>JACKMB010000001.1 GCA_024235615.1 Thauera sp.
ACGTCGAGCGGGCCGCCGCCATCCATTACGGGGAGTCCGCGTGCAAGCCCCGTGGTCCGGTGCAGTGCGATCGCACGTACGTGACGCTCACCCAGCTCCCGCAACACTTCGAGCACACACGGCGTGCCGTCAGGCTGGACAAACAGTGCGCGATGCAGTGGCGGCGGCTGGTCACAGCAGATATCGACGACCGGTCCTTGAACGGCTTCGATCCTGCCAAGGCATGCTGTCGAGTGATCGTTGATAAGCATGGATGCTGACTCGTTAGCCCTTGCCGCTTCATCCTACGCTTGTTGCGCCAAGGGTGGGCAGCGGGCAGACATGGTGCGCCGGTGTCAGAGCCAGCGCGCCTTGCGGAAGCGCCACCACAGGAAGGTGCTGGCGGCGCCGATGATGCCGAGGCCGACGAAATAGCCGTATTCCCACTCCAGCTCGGGCATGTGGGCAAAGTTCATGCCCCAGATGCCGGCAAAGGCGGTGGCCACGGCGAAGATGCCGGCCCAGGCCGCCAGGCGCTTGCTGACCTCGGTCTGGTCGATGGTGACCAGCGAGATGTTCACCTGGATGGCGGTGCCGATGGTGTCGCGGATGCCGTCGAGCGAGGCGTTGATGCGCGTCAGGTGGTCGTAGACGTCGCGAAAGTAGTGCCGGCTCTTGGCGCAGACCTCGGGCACGCGTCCGCTGTGAAGCTTGCCGGCGGCTTCCAGCAGCGGCAGCACGGCGTGCTTGAGCAGGGTGACCTTGCGCTTGAGCCGGTACAGCCGGCGCATGTTCGAGTTGCCCGCGCCCTTGGTGAAGATGCGCTCCTCGAGCGCCTCGACCTCGTTTTCCAGTTTCTCGATGAGCGGGAAATAGCGGTCGACGACCGCGTCCATCAGCGCATAAAGCACGAAGCCTGCGCCCTTGGCGAGCATCTTCGGCTCACGCTCGCAGCGCGCACGCACGCCGAGGAAATCGCGCGTGCTGTTGTTGCGCACGGAGAGGATGTAGTTGGGGCCGACGAAAACATGCACCTCACCGACTTCGAGCTTGCCTTCGCGCTCCTCGATCAGGTGCATGACCACGAAGAGTTCGTCGTCGTACTCCTCGACCTTGGGGCGCTGATGGCCGTGGTTGGCGTCCTCTACGGCCAGCTCGTGCAGGCCGAACTCCTCTTTCATCACCGCGAGCTCTTCGGGCGTGGCGTCCTTGAGCGCGACCCAGACGAAGGTGTCGGGCTGCTGCAGGTAGTCGCTGATGTCCTCCACGGGGAGGTCGGCGAGCTTGCGACCGTGCTGGTAGGCGGTGCAGTTGATGAGCATGGTCGTCCCTCGCTTAAGCCTTCACCCCACTTGCCTTCACTGGGTCGGCCTTCACTGGGTCGGCCTTCACCGCGTCGAGCAGGTCCTTCACCGCCTTCACCCGCTCCTTGAGGTTGGGCAGGCTGGCGCGGCGCACCAGCTTCTCGGGGCCGGCCATCTTGGTGCTGCGGTCCTTCTGGATCAGGAAGATGACCTTGACCGGATCGATCGGCGCGTCCTTGGCGAACTGCACGCTGATCTGCGCGTCCGAGGCGTCGAGTTTGTGCACGCCGTAGTCCTTGACCAGCATGCGCAGGCGGTGGGTCTCGATCAGGGCGGCGGTCTGCGGCGGGAGTTCGCCGAAGCGGTCGATGAGCTCTTCCTGCAGCGCGCGCAGGTCTTCTTCCAGCTCGCAATTGGCCAGGCGCTTGTACAGCGTCAGGCGCTCCTGCACGTCGGGGCAGTAGTCGGTGGGCAGCAGCGCCGGGGTGTGCAGGTTGATCTCGGACACCACCTCCAGCGGCTGCGACAGGTCGGGCTCCTTGCCGGCCTGCAGGTCCTTGACGGCGCGCTTCAACATCTCGGTGTACAGGCTGAAGCCGACCTGCTGGATCTCGCCCGACTGGCTCTCGCCCAGCACCTCGCCAGCGCCGCGGATCTCGAGGTCGTGCATCGCCAGGTAGAAGCCGGAGCCGAGGTCTTCCATCATCGCGATCGCCTCGAGCCGCTTCTGTGCCTGCGCGGTGGGCTTGGCGCCCGGCATGGTCAGCAGGTAGGCGTAGGCCTGGTGGTGGCTGCGGCCGACGCGGCCACGCAGCTGGTGGAGCTGCGCCAGGCCGAAGCGGTCGGCGCGGTTGATGATGATCGTGTTGGCGGTAGGGATGTTGATGCCGGTCTCGATGATGGTGGTGCACAGCAGCAGGTTGGCGCGCTGCTGGGTGAAGTCGCGCATCACGCGCTCGAGCTCGCGCTCGGGCAACTGCCCGTGGCCGACCACGATGCGCGCCTCGGGCAGCAGCTCCTCGAGGTCGTCCTTCATGTTGTCGATGGTGTCGACCTCGTTGTGAAGGAAGTAGACCTGCCCGCCGCGCTTGAACTCGCGTAGCACCGCCTCGCGGATCACGCCGCGGCTGGAAGGCTGCACGAAGGTCTTGATCGACAGCCGCTTCTGCGGCGGCGTGGCGATCACCGAGAACTCGCGCAGGCCCTCCATCGCCAGGCCCAGGGTGCGCGGGATCGGCGTGGCGGTCAGGGTCAGGATGTCGACCTCGGAGCGCAGCTGCTTCAAGGCCTCCTTCTGGCGCACGCCGAAGCGGTGCTCCTCGTCGATGATCACCAGCCCGAGGCGCTTGAAGACGACATCCTTCTGCAGCAGGCGGTGGGTGCCGATGATGATGTCGACCTTGCCTTCCGTGAGCTGCTGCAGGGCCTCGGCCTGTTCCTTGGCGGACTTGAAGCGCGACAGCTCGGCGAGCTTGATCGGCCAGTCGGCGAAGCGGTCGGCGAAGGTCTGGTAGTGCTGTTCGGCGAGCAGGGTGGTCGGGCACAGCACCACCACCTGCTTGCCGTCGGCGACCGCGATGAAGGCGGCGCGCAGCGCGACCTCGGTCTTGCCGAAGCCGACGTCGCCGCACACCAGGCGGTCCATCGGGCGGCCGGACTTCATGTCGCCCACCACCGCGTCGATGGCCGATTGCTGGTCGGGCGTGGTCTCGAAGCCGAAGCCCTCGGCGAAGGCCTCCAGGTCGTGCTGCTTGAAGTCGAAGCGGTGACCGGGGCGGGCGGCGCGCTGGGCGTAGAGCGCGAGTAGCTCGGCGGCGGTGTCGCGCACCTGCATCGCCGCCTTCTTCTTGGCCTTCTCCCACTGGCCCGAGCCGAGGCGGTGCAGGTCCACGGCCTCCGGGTCGGCGCCGGCGTAGCGGGTGATCACGTGCAGCTGCGACACCGGCACGTAGAGCTTGTCGCCGCCGTTGTATTCAAGGTGCAGGAACTCGGTGTCGCCCTCGCCCAGGTTCATGTGGATGAGGCCGAGGTAGCGGCCGATGCCGTGCGACACATGCACCACCGGGTCGCCGACCTTGAGTTCCGAAAGGTCGCGCAGCCAGCCTTCCATGGTGGCGGCCTTGCGCGCGTCGCGGCGCACGCGGCTGCGCGCGGTGGCGGCGTAGAGCTCGGTCTCGGTCAGCACCGCGAGCCTGGCAGCCGGCAGCACGAAGCCGCGCGCGAGCGGGGCGACGCCGAGCGCGAGGCGGGCGTCGCCATCGAGGAAGGCGCCGAAGTCGGCGCTGGCCTCGGGCTTTACGCCGTATTCGGCAAAGAACTCGGCCATGGTCTCGCGCCGGCCGGGCGAGTCCGACAGCAGCAGCACGCGGCCGTCGAAGCCGTCGAGGAAGGCCTTCAACTTGTGCAGCGGGTCGGTGGCCTTGCGCTCGACCGCGACCTCGGGCGGCGGCAGGGCGAGTGCATCGGCGGCTTCGGCGCTTGCCTCGGCACCGATGCTCAGGCGAGGCAGGTTCTTCAGCGCGACGAAGAAGGCCTCGTCCGAGAGGAAGAGCTGCTCGGGCGCCAGCACGGGGCGGGTGCGGTCGCCCTTGAGCAGGTCATGGCGCGAGCGCGTGTCCTTCCAGAACTCGGCGATCGCCGCCGGCACGTCACGATGCAGCAGCACCGCCGTCTCGGCGGGCAGGTAGTCGAGCAGGGTCGCGGTGTCGTCGAAGAACAGCGGCAGGTAGTACTCGATGCCAGCCGGCGCGATGCCGTTGGAGACGTCCTTGTAGATCGAGGCGCGCGTCGGGTCGCCCTCGAAGGTCTCGCGGAAGCGGCTGCGGAAGCGCGTGCGGCCCTTGTCGTCGAGGGGGAACTCGCGCGCCGGCAGCAGGCGGATCTCCTTGGTCGGATACACCGTGCGCTGGGTGTCGGGGTCGAAGGTCTTGATGCTCTCGACCTCGTCGTCGAAGAGGTCGATGCGGAAGGGCAGCGGCGAGCCCATCGGGAAGAGATCGACCAGCCCGCCGCGCACCGAGAACTCGCCCGGGCTCACCACCTGGGTCACATGCGCGTAGCCGGCGAGCGCCATCTGCGCCTTGAACTGCTCGACGTCGAGCTTCTCGCCCTGCTTGAGGAAGAAGGTGTAGGCGGCGAGGTAGCTCGGCGGCGCCATGCGGTAGAGCGCGGTCGAGGCGGGCACCAGCACGAGGTCGGTCTCGCCGCGGCTGATCGCGTAGAGCGTGGACAGGCGCTCGGAGATCAGGTCCTGGTGGGGCGAGAAGCTGTCGTAGGGCAGGGTCTCCCAGTCGGGCAGCAGGTGCGCGCGCAGGCCGGGCGCGACCCAGGCGATCTCGTCCTGGAGGCGCTGGGCGTCGAGCGGGTTGGCGGTGATCACCACCAACATGCGGCCGCGGCTGGCGAGCTGGGCGATGGCGAGCGCGTCGGCCGAGCCGGCCAACGCGTCGAGCTCGAGCCTGCCGCCGGGCTTGGGCAGCTTGGCGGTGGCGAGCCGGGAGAGGAGGGCGTCGAGGGAGAAGGACATCGTGGTTTCTTGAGCGTCGTCTACGGCGGTGGCCATCCTTGCCTGGAGGGGCGGGATGGCGGTGGGGACGCGGTGGCCGGCAAAGGCAGAATTATCCTTCATCCCGGCCCGCCAGCGCACGGCCTGATGGCGCCAATGCGGGCCGGAGGCTTCAGGCGGAGGCCGAAAGAGTGGGCGCCTGGCGCGGAGCGAGCCCTTCGGAATAGGCCTGTGCCGCACGCATGCCGCGATCGACGGCGCCGTCGCGGGTGGCCTCGGCGCCCGTGTCGCCCTGAGCGAACTCGCGGCGGGCGATCTCCAGGCGCGCATCGTTCGCCATGCGGGCAGCCTGGGCGGCCACCTGGCGGTCCTGGCCCGATGGCTCCGCGGGGGCGAGCGCGGCGGCGCGGATGCGCTCGGCCTTGGCGAGGGTCTCCTCGGGAGTGCGGCCCGGCGAGGTGTCGATCCCGACCTCGCCACCGATCGCGTAGCGCTGGCCGTCGGGGCCGGTCTGGTAGGTGTAGCTGGCGCCCCGCGTCACCAGGCCGGCGCCCGCGGCGACATGCGCCATCTCGTGGGCGCGCACCTCGCGGTCGCGCTTCGCGAGCTCGGCGACCTGGCGCTGCTCGGCCTCGGAGAGCGCGTCGGCCAGCCCCGCAGGCGTCGCTTGTGTGTCGCCGCCACCTTGCGCCATCGCCGGCGCTGCGGCGGCGTCGGCAGCGCGGGCGTCATGCATCGTGGTGGTCTGCCGCCACGCCGCGTAAGCGCCACCGAGCGAGGAAACCGACATCCCGGACATGGATTGGACGGGCCCCGAAGCTATTCGACTCTTACGCGCTCGACCACGGCGAGGTGCTGTTCGAGCCAGCTCGTGACCGCTCGCGCCTGCAGGAGCTCCTGCTGGCGGGCGTCGCCGGCGTCGGGCAGCGCGAGCCAGTGGCGCGGCCCCCCAAGCAGGGAAAAGGCCTTCTCCAGGATCGCGCTCTCCGGCACGCCCGGGGTGACGATGAAGCGCACCGGGCAACGCAGGTGGCGCAGGGGCTCGGCCCCCGCGAGATCGGCCCGGCCGTCGACGCAGGCGATCGCCGCGAAGGTCTCCGGCGCCTTGACGGCCGCGCGGATGGCGGCGGCGCAGCCGGTGTCGTGTGCCACGAGGCCGAGCTGCAGCCCGGCGAGCGGTGGCTGATGGGCGATCCACTCGACCGCTGCGAGGATGCGCTCGGTGAGGCGGGTGATGTTGAACGACGCGTCGGGGTCGCGCAGCGCCTCCTGCCGCGTGAGCAGGTCGAGGCGCATGGTGGCGAAGCCGCGTGATTGCAGTGCGAGCTCCAGCGGCCGCGGCCCGGTGTCGAGCGCAGGGTGGCCGCTCGATTGCGGCAGGACGGCAAGCCCGCGGACGTCCGGCGCATGGGCGAGCAGGCCGTCGAGCCAGGCGCCCTGTGCGGGAATGCTGATGAGGGTGTTTCGAAGTTTCACGTTGCGGGCCGAATGAACTCAGGTGCCGTGACGGTGGATGGCGACCGGGATGCGGCGCGCGCCGAAGGCCTCGCCGACCGCGGCGCCAACCGCGCCGAAGCGGCCGGCGAGCACGCTGCCGCAATGCGGGCAGCGGCCGTCGGCGCCGAGGGCGTAGCGGCGGATCTCGTACCAGTCGCGCACGATCAGGGCCTCGCCGCAGCTCGCGCAGTGGGTCGTGTCGCCCTCGGTGTCATGCACGTTCCCGGTGTATACGTGCTTGAGCCCGGCGTCGAGCGCGATGCGGCGCGCGCGCGTGAGCGTGGCGGGCGGCGTGGGCGGCAGATCGTCCATCTTGAAGTCGGGGTGGAAGGCGCTGAAATGCAGCGGCACCTCGGCCCCGAGCTCCTCGCGCACCCATTTCGCCAGCGCGGCGACCTCGCTGTCGGTGTCGTTGTGTCCGGGGATCAGCAGGGTGGTGAGCTCGACCCATACGTCGGTTTCATGGCGCAGCCATACCAGGGTGTCGAGCACTGGCTGCAGGTGGGCGCCACACAGCTTGACGTAGAAGTCGTCGGTGAAGCCCTTGAGATCGACGTTGGCCGCATCCATGCGCGAGAAGAAGTCGCGACGCGCGCACTCGGAAATGTAGCCCGCGGTCACCGCGACGGTCTTCAGGCCGCGCGCATGGCACGCGTCGGCAACGTCCATGGCGTACTCGGCGAAGATCACCGGGTCGTTGTAGGTGAAGGCGACGCTGTGACAGCCCCAGTGCAGGGCGGTGTCGGCGATCTCGGCGGGCGAGGCCTCGTCCATCAGCGTGTCGAGGTCGCGCGACTTTGAGATGTCCCAGTTCTGGCAGAACTTGCACGCCAGGTTGCAGCCGGCGGTGCCGAAGGAGAAGACCTTGCTGCCCGGGTAGAAATGGTTGAGCGGCTTCTTCTCGATCGGGTCGATGCAGAAGCCCGAGCTGCGACCGTAGGTGGTGAGCAGCATGTCGTCACCCTCGCGCATGCGCACGAAGCAGGCACCGCGTTGGCCGGGGTGGAGCTTGCACAGGCGCGGACAGAGGTCGCACTGGTAGCGGCCGTCGTCGATGCGATGCCAATAGCGCGCGGGATGGCGGCTGCCGACCTCGGTGCGGCCTGCGTCGGCTGCAGGCTCGGGCTTCGTGCTCATGAGGGCTCCCGTTCGGTCTCCTTCCACTTCTCGACGTGATAACGCGCGGCCATGAGCTCGACCACCTCGCGGTTGGTGGGCAGGCCGGCCTTGTGCTTGAGCGCGGCGAGGAACTGGCGCGGCTCGGGCAGCTGCTCCCACACCTGGGGCAGGAAGGTGGCGCTGCGGCAGCCGGAGAAGATGATCAGCCCGTCCTCGCCGGGGCGCAGCTGGGCGATGAGCTCTTCCTCGCCGAAGAAGTCGAGGAACTCGGGCTCGGAGAGGATGGAGACCTCGATCGTCACCGCGTCGAGCTCTTCGGCGGCGAGCGGCTCGAAGCGCGAATCCTCGAAGGCCGCCGCGAGCGCGTTGTGGATCACGTCCTCGCCGAGCTCGCGCGAACGCCGCAGGCTGCCGATGCAGCCGCGCAGCTCGCCGTCCCTGGCAAGGGTGATGAAGGTCGCGCCCTTCTCGCGCAGGCGGGGATCGTCCGGGACGACCGGGGCGGGCCCGCGGCCGAGGCGGTGGGCGATCGCGGCGCGGGCGAGCGCGAGCAGGGTGGTACCGAAATCAGTGTCGGGCATGGCTTGGGGGTTCCGCTTCACAAAAGGCGATGCTGGTGTAGCCGACGACGCGCGAGCGGTCGCCCGCGGTGTCGCCGGAGTTGCGCAGGTCCAGCAGGTGGGCTTGCAGGTGATGCTTGCGGGCGGCGAGCAGCAGCCCGTTGATCGGGGTGGCGCCACAGGCCTGCTCGTGGTTGAGGCCGGCGCGCAACTCGAGCACCTGGTCGACCGCCGCGCGATCGGACCACTGTGCCGCGCGATAGCTCAGGTAGTGCGAGAGGTCCGAGCTGATCAGGATCAGGGTCTCGGGTCCGCCCCACAGGCTCTCGATCAGGCCGGCGGTGGCTTCGGGCGAGGCATCGCCGACCAGGATCGGCACGATCTCGAAGCGCTCGAGGCAGACCTGCAGGAAGGGCAGCTGCACCTCGAGGCAGTGCTCCTCGGCATGCGGGCGGTCATCGACCAGGACGTCGTCGCGCGCCTGCAGGGCCTGCCAGTCGTCGCGCGCGAGCGGCACCTCGCCGAGCGGCGTGGCGAAGCGCTGCGCCGCCGGCAGCGAAAAGCCGCGCACCGCCACGCGATGCGTGGGGCCGAGCAGAACGACGCGGCGGATGCGCTCGCGCAATGGCGCGAGCAGCGCATAGGCGCTCGCCGCCACCGGCCCGGAATACATGTAGCCGGCGTGCGGCACGATGATCGCCTTCGGGGCCGGCGCCGACTCGAAGGCGACGGCGGTCGAGAGCATCTCGGCGAGCTGGGTGCGCAGCACGCGCTCGTCGCGGGGATAGAACTGCCCGGCCACGGCTGCCGGGCGGATCGAAGCGAGTGCCATGGTGCAATCCTGCGGGGATGTCATGGTTGGAACATTTCCCATTATAGGCAGCCCGGCCGGGATCGTCCCGCTTCGAAACCCGCGCTTGCACAAGCCCGCGCCATGGGCGGCGCGGCTAGAATGCGCGCCATGCAGACCACCCACCCACGCCACTTCGCCATCGTGCCCGCCGCCGGCAGCGGCTCGCGCATGGCCGCCGCCCGCCCCAAGCAGTATCTGTCGCTGCTCGGCCGCCCCCTGATCCACCACGCCCTCGCGGTGCTGTGTGCCGCGCCCTCGATCGACGCGGTCTTCGTCGTGCTCTCGGTGGATGACACGGAGTGGGCCACGCACGACTGGAGCGCGCTCGGCCCCAAGCTGCGCCCGCTCTTCTGCGGTGGCGCCACGCGGGCCGACAGCGTGCTCGGCGGCCTGCGCGCGATCGCCGGCGATGCGGCGGCGGGCGACTGGGTGCTGGTGCACGACGCCGCGCGTCCCTGCCTGGCGCCGTGGCATGTTGACAAGCTGGTACGCGAGCTCGCTCACGACGAGGTCGGCGGGCTGCTGGCGGTGCCGGTGGCCGACACCCTCAAGCGCGCCGACGAGCACCGCCACGTCTGCGAGACCGTGCCGCGCGACAGCCTGTGGCAGGCGCAGACGCCGCAGATGTTCCGTTACGCCATGCTGCGCCGAGCCCTGGAGGGCGCGCGCGAGGTCACCGACGAGGCGAGCGCGATCGAGGCCGCCGGGCTGCGGCCGCGGCTGGTGCAGGGCGACGCCACCAACCTGAAGGTCACCTATCCGCTCGACCTGCACCTGGCCGAGTGGATCCTCAAGAACCGCGAGGGTCACAACGCATGAGCACTCCCTTCATCCCCTTTCGCATCGGCCAGGGCTTCGACGTTCACGCCCTCGTCCCCGGCCGGCCGCTGATCGTCGGCGGCGTAACCATCCCCTTCGAACGCGGCCTGCTCGGGCACTCCGATGCCGATGTGCTGCTGCACGCGGTCACCGACGCGCTGCTCGGCGCCGCCGGGCTGGGCGACATCGGCCGGCTCTTCCCCGACACCGACCCGGCCCACGCCGGCGCCGACAGCCGCGTGCTGCTGCGCGAGGCCTTCGCGCGCGTGCGCGCCGCGGGCTGGGAGGTGGTCAATATCGATGCCACGCTGATCTGCAAGGCGCCGCGCATCCTGCCGCACGCACCGGCCATGGTGGCCAACCTCGCCGCCGACCTCGACATGGACGCGGCGGCGATCAACATCAAGGGCAAGACCACCGAGAAGCTCGGTTTCACCGGGCGAGGGGAGGGCATCGCCGCGCAGGTGGTCGCTTTGATCACACGTGCGGGGCAGGGCTGAGCAAGGCGCGTCATGGCGATGGCCGGTGCGGACGGGAAGTCGAGGCATGGCTGAGGCGGGCGCGAGCATGAACGCAGGCACGGGCGCTTACGCAGGCCTGGGCACAGGGGGAAGTTCTAAACCGGCCGCAGCGAAGGATGGCGTGGGCGAGGGTACGGACTCGGGTGAGCGTGGAAGCGCGGGAATGGAGCCGCGGTTACGGCTCTTCTTTGCGTTGTGGCCGGATTCGGCCACCAGCGCCGCGCTGCATGCACGCGCACGGGCGCTGCACACGGAGTGCGGCGGTCGCGCGATGCGCCGCGACACCATTCACCTGACCCTGGCCTTCCTCGGCGACACGCCCGCGCGGGAGGTGCAGCGCCTGCGGGCGCTGGCTGCGCAGGTCGACGGGGAAAGCTTCGCGCTCGCGCTCGACCACGTCGGGAGCTGGAAGCGCAACCGCGTCCTGTGGACCGGACCGTCCATCGTACCGCCCGCGCTGGCCGCGCTCGCGCAGGACCTGGAGGCCCGGCTGCGCGCGGCCGGCTTCGCGCTCGAGGAGCGTGCCTTTTCACCGCATGTCACGCTGGTGCGCAACGCCCGCGCAGCGCCCGCCGAGGCACCGCCGGCACCCTTGCGGTGGAGTGTGGCCAGCTTTGTCCTGGTGGCTTCTGAGCGCAGCGCCGCCGGTGCGCACTACCGGGTGATCGGGCGCTGGCCGCTGCAGCAGCGCGTGTGATGACCATTCGCCGCATTCGCGGCCGCCGCCGCTCCTGCAGAAGCCGGCGCGGTTCCGTCCAATGTAGGAGCGCCGGCAGGCGCGAATGCGGCGGTGAGGCAAGCGGCAATGTCGGCATTCCGCAAGCCCGATTCGCGGCTGCCGCCGCTCCTGCAGAAGCCGGCGCGGTTCCGTCCAATGTAGGAGCGCCGGCAGGCGCGAAAGCGGCGTTGAGGCAAGCGGCGATGTCGCCATCGCGCAAGCCCGATTCGCGGCTGCCGGCACTCCTGCAGGAACCGGCGGGGTCTCTGTGGGAGCGTGTAGGAGCGGCGGCAGCTGCGAATGCGCGGAGCGGATTCGGCGGGCGTCGATTCCAGCCCGCCGGGACGCGAGGCGGCGCGTGTATAATGCTCTCCGCTTCGCTTGTCGGGGTGTGTGCGGGGATGGCGGAATTGGTAGACGCACTGGATTTAGGTTCCAGCGCCGCAAGGCGTGAGAGTTCGAGTCTCTTTCCCCGCACCAAGGTTTTGTCTAAGGCACCCCACGAACGCGCGCCGCGAGGCGGCGCGTACAAGCTGCCCGGTGAAGCGCTCAAGCGTGACTAGCCCCTTCACCCTCCATATCCATAACAGTGAGAATATGTGTTATGTAAACTGCGATATCCTTGTCGAAGTACGCCTGACCGCACCGACACACACTGGAATGACGACGCTGCCCCGCCTATCCTGAAAGCGACTGAGACCAACCGACTGGCCGTTCTCGAGGCATATCACCAACCGGGGTGCCGCATGCCAGACACCGAAGGCAAGCCCGACTTCATGGAAAAGTTCGTGCTCAGCGAGATTGCCGGCAAGAAAGCGGCGATCCATGCCTACGACGGCATCGTCTGGAAGATCCGCAGCGGGTTCCTGACCCTGACCTTCGGGGGCTGGGCGATCATGCTGCAGAGCCTGGCAGGAAGAGACCAGGCACCGCATGACTACAAGCCGCTGGTTTGGGGACTGTATCTGTTCAGCCTCGGCTTCACTCTCGGGGCATGGTTTGTCGACCGCAGCTACATCCAGCGCAAGTTCCGGGTGATCATTGCACTGGACCGCCTGACTGAAGTGCTCACCGCGCGAGGTGGTGACTGCTCCGGTATACCCGCCGATCTGCTGATCATCGCGGGTGACAACGCAATCAAGCCGTATGATTGTGCCGGCTACCGCAACGCGTTGAAGGCTGAGTCCGTCGTCTATCTGGCGCCCCTTACGGTCATCTTCGCGGTCGTTTTCTGGCTGCTCTAGACGACATGCGTTCAGGAGGTCTCGTGATTTCCAGCTTTGATCCAGGCACCGAGTTCCTGACGCCCGAACGGTGCTACATCGTCGAGATCCAAAACTGCGCGCATGATCCTGCCTGCTCGATTGCGCGGGCGCGGGTGGCGCCAGGCGTCACCACACAACTCCACGCGCTTCGCGATACCGACGAGCGCTACGTGCTCCTGCACGGCCAAGCCGAGATTGAAGTGGGTGGCGGTCCATCCTTGCCCGTTAAGCCGCTCGATGTGGTTCTCATCCCTGCGGGATCTTCACAGCGAATCACCAATACTGGCGATGGTGACCTGATCTTCCTGTGCGTCTGCACGCCGAGATTCAACTCCGCGAACTACATCAACCTCGAGCGGCCAGGCGGATGATGAAATTTTGCAGGTTGATCATTTCGAATTTGCTCGCGGGGAAATTCGTAGTGCCAGCCGATCCGTCGCCGTGTGCGGCCTGGCGACGCCACCCCGCATCGATCCCCTACCCCTTCACGCACACCACCTGCTTCAAGGTATGCAGGATCTCGGTCAGGTCGCGCTGGTTGGCCATCACTTCGTCGATGTCCTTGTACGCGCCGGGAATCTCATCGACCACGCCCTTGTCCTTGCGGCAGATCACCCCTTCGGTCTGGCGTGCAAGGTCGGCTTCGGTGAAGCGCCTGGTTGCCGCCGTGCGGCTCATGCGCCGGCCTGCGCCGTGCGCGCTGGAGCAGAAACTCTCCGCGTTGCCCTTGCCGCGCACGATGTAGCTGCGCGCGCCCATGCTGCCGGGGACGATGCCGAGTTCCCCCTGCCCCGCCCGGATCGCGCCCTTGCGCGTCACCCAGACGTCGGCGCCGTAGTGGTGCTCGCGGGCGACGTAGTTGTGGTGGCAGTTCACCGCCTCGGTGGTGACGGTAAAGGGCGGCAGGTGCCGCGCCAGCCCGGCGAGCACGAGCTCAAGCATCGCCTGGCGGTTGGCCCTCGCGTACTCCTGCGCCCAATGCACCGCCTCGACGTAATCGGCGAAGTGCTCGCTGCCCTCGGCAAAGTAGGCCAGGTCGCGATCGGGCAGCTGGATCATGTGGCGCGCCATGTCCTTTCTCGCCAGCTCGATGAAGTACGTCGCGATGGCGTTACCGATGCCCCGGCTGCCCGAGTGCAGCATCACCCAGACCTGCTCATGCTCGTCCAGGCAGACCTCGATGAAGTGGTTGCCGCCCCCGAGCGTGCCCATCTGGTTCGCCCATTTGGAGAACTTGCCGAAGGCCTTGAGCAGTTGCGGATGGCGCTCGGTCAGCGCCTTGAGGCCGGGCTCGAACGGGCGCACTGCATCGACCAGTACCCGGCCGTCCGCATGCTGGTCGCGGCCGACCGGCACGTCGCGGCTGATCTGGTCGAACACCCTCTTCAGGCGCTTCTCGTCGATGTCGTTGGCGGTGAGCGACAGGCGCGCCGCGACCATGCCGCAGCCGATGTCGACACCCACCGCCGCCGGGATGATGGCCTGGTGGGTGGCGATGACCGAGCCGATGGTGGCGCCGATGCCCAGATGCACGTCGGGCATGGCGGCCACGTGGTGGTGGATGAAGGGCAGGCTCGCGATGTTGGCGAGCTGCGCCTTCGAGCCTTCGTCGATGTCGTCGGTCCAGATCCTGACTGGCGTGGAACTGCCGTCCAGGACGGTCTTCACGGGCATGGCTGCTTTCTCCTGGTTCCTGTCGCTGTCCGACGCAGACCCCCGGCCATTGCAGCGCCGAGGCCTCTCCCTGCCGCGCAAAGACGCAGTCGCGGCGAGGCGCGTGGCGCGAGCCGCCCCACGCACATCGCCAAGCTCGCAAGGCTCGATGCTACTGCAGGGTCCTCACCCGTGTTGAACCAGTACAACGCTCCTTCAAACTCGCCAGTGGGCTGATAGGATCGCGCCGTCTCCTCAGCTTGCCTGGCCGATCCACCATGCCCCCACTCCCCCTTCCGACACCGCCCGCAGACAGCCGGGGAACGCGCGCCGCGCTGATCTTCGCGCTCACTGCCGAGCGCCTGTCGATCCACTACGAGCACGGCCAGTGGCTCACCGAGGCCCAGGGCGCGAGCTTCATCGCCGACTGGCTCCGACCTGAATCCGTGTTCGCTTAGCCGGAAATCCAGCCTAACGCATTGATGTAATTGTATAATTACGCATCCGAGCCTTTCACCCAACCGACCATGCCGCGCTTCGAAGTCAAGCAATCCGCCAAGCTCAATCTGACGTCCTACTCGGGCCTGGCGTTGATCGGGCAGTGCTGCCAGGCGGCACAGGTCGAGGCGGTGATCGACCCGAGGCTGCCGGTGTCGCAGGGTATGCGGAGCTCGGACCTGGTCAAGTCGGTGGTGGGGCTGCTGAGCCTGGGCAAAAGCGACTTCGAGGCGATCGAGCCGTTTCGCGGCGACCGCTTCTTCAAGGAAGCGCTCGGGCTCGCCAAGGTGCCCGGCAGCGTGTGGATGCGCCAACGGCTCGATGCCCGCGCGGCCGAGCTGCGCGAGCTGACCGACGAGCTGAGCCTGCGCCTGCTCGAGCGCACCGAGGCGCCGATCACGGCGCACAAGGGCTACGTCTGCGCCGATCTGGACACCTTCGTGATGGACAACTCCGACACCAAGAAGGAGGCGGTCAGCCGCACTTACCAGGGCGTCGATGGCTACACGCCGATCGCGCTGTACCTGGGCAACGAGGGCTGGAACCTCGGCCTGGAGCTGCGCGCGGGGTCGCACCACTCGGCGCTGGAGACCGAGTATTTCTTCGAGCGCGCGTTCCCGCGCCTGCGCCGGGTGTGCGCCGCCGATGCGAAGCTGTTGTGGCGGGCCGACAGCGGCTTCGACAGCGCCCGGCTGCTGTTCGCGCTCGCCGACGAGCGCAATCGCTGGGCCGAACTCGGGCGTTCGTTCGACTACCTCACCAAGTGGAATCCGCGCCGCCAGGACAAGACCGCCTGGGTGGACCGGGCCGAGGCCGCCGGTGCGTTCGAAGAAGTGCGCGCGGGCAAACGGGTGGGGCTGCTGGACCTGAAGATCGACCGTGCCTGGAAGAAGGCCAAGCGCACGCTGCGTCTGGTGGTGCGGGTGACCGAGCGCACGATCGACAAGAAGGGCCAGCACCTGCTGACCCCCGAGATCGAGATCGAAGGCTGGTGGACCAGCCTCGAAGTGGCGATGGCCGACGTGATCGAGCTCTACAAGCACCACGGGACCCACGAGCAGTTCCATTCCGAGATCAAGACCGACCTGGACCTCGAGCGCCTGCCCTCGGGCAAGTTCGATACCAACGACGCGGTCGTGCATCTGGCCGCGTTCGCCTACAACTGCCTGCGCTTGATCGGCCAACTCGGGCTGACCGGCGACATCTCGCCGATCCGCCATCCGGCCAAGCGCCGGCGCATCAAGACGGTGCTGCAGGAGGTGATGTACCGCGCGGCAAAGTTCGTCGAACACGCGCGCCGTATGGTGCTGGACTTCGGGCGCGGCGTCGCCGCGCATGTGAAGGTGTTCACCACGGTGCAGGCGCGACTGTGCGCGGTGGCTTCGCCGTGATGCAAATCCGACGGCCGAATTCTCCGAATCGAGGCCATTTCGCTGCGGCGAAAGGGCGACGGCCGCGTGGGAGCAGGAAAATGACGTAGCGCACCCCCCGTAAGCCCGGCTCGCCGGGCCTCCGGGCCGTGAAAGGACGGTGCTCGGGGCTGCGGTGAGCTGAGATTGGGAGTCAGGCAGCAGAAAAATCATGCGCTGGGGCTCGCGGAGCGGGTACGCGCTGAAGACAACACGGATTCAGGTCCGACGCAGCGAGCGCGCACTGCCGCTGGCGGAGCGCCGCCAGCTCTCCGCGCTCAGCGACGGCCTGGCGCGACAGATCGCCGGCTCGCTGTCACGGGAGGCGGGCCTCTACACCACGCACGAGATGATGGAAGCGCTCGATCCGAACCACGACTCGGAGTTGGCGCGCTCGATGATGGACGAGTGCGCGCGGCTGCTGGACAGCGACTGAGCGGGTTGCGGGTTTAGGTCTTTTTCCTCACCCATCACTGACTGAGCCCTCGGCCGCCGTTCAATCCCATCACGGGGCGCTGCGCCCTCCTCACCTGTGCAGCATCGCCAGCCGCCACTCGATCGCCTCGCGCTTCGGATACATGTGCGCCTCGCGCGGCAAGAACAGCGGCTTGCCTTCCAGTTCGGTCAGCACTTGGTAGTCCGGAATACGCCGGTCCAGCGCCCGACTCACCCGCCAGCGGAAGTCGCTGTGCGGTGCGATCAGGTGCCGGTCGAGCGCCCAATGCATATCCGGGGCGAGCACTGCGCTGAGGGTATCGACCGCAAGCGCATCCTGCAGCAGATCGAACAACTCCGCGTCGAGTCGCGCGTGATCGATGTTGTCCGTCACCTGCCACACCGTTCTCGCCGTGCTCATGCTGGCAAGTACGTGCTCACGCCCCGACTTTGGCTGCAGATGCCAGAAGCTCTCGCCGCCTCCGCGCAATCGGCCCGCGAGGTGGAAGAACGGGAAGTAGGGATTGGGGTGGTCGCCCTCGGCCCGTACCGCATTGAAATACAGCGCGTAGCGTTCAAGCAGCGGCGGCGCGAACTCGACGCGGTTTTCCGTCAGCGCCCCGCCCCGCGCCAGATCGAGCACGGCCAGCAGCATGCAGATCTTGTGCGGGCTGGCGCGACCGTGCGCCACATTGACGTTGAGCCGCCGAAACCGGTCGACGTAGGTGGAGAGACTCATTGCCCGCTCCAGTATTTCGCCTTGGCAGGAAGCACCCACCGCACGCCGCCGCGTGGATCCGGTGTGTCACCGCGATAACGTGGAATCAGGTGCAGATGGAGATGCGCCACGGTCTGTCCAGCCGCTGCGCCGTCGTTGATGCCGATGTTGAAGCCGTCGGGCTGCAGGGTTCCATCGAGTTCCGCCTTCGCCTGCGTCAGGAGCTCGAACATGCGCGCACGCTCGGGTGGGGTCAGCTCGAAGAAGGATCCGACGTGGCGCCGCGGGATGATCAGGGTGTGACCGGGCGAGACTGGAAAGGCATCGCGAATCACAAGGGTCACGTCGTCCGAGAACACGATGCATGCTGCCTCTAGCTGGCAGAAGGGACAGTTCGATCCGGTCATGGGGAGATACTACGTCGGTCTGACTTACAATCGAAGCGCTCCTGGACCGAGGCCAATGGCCGATGTACTCGACCGAAGAGCAACGAGGTACCGCTCCTGCTTCAAGCGATCCAGGAGATGAAGGCTTAGGAGCTTCCTGTCGTCTCCTCGCCGGTCATCCAAGCGCGCAAGAAGACCGGTTTCTCGCTGTCTCACTTGACGGCCAGTATGGGCGTGTCCGTTCGCGCGCTGCTCGCGACCGCCGGTACGAACCCGAAAGCGATGCTCGCCCTAGCGGGCAAGTGATTCCGTAGCAGAGCACACTACCCTCCCCCGCACATGTCCCCCACCCCCGACGCCACCCCCACCCTCCTCGTCGTCGACGACGATCTGGTCGCGCAGGCGCGCATGAATGCCTACTTCTCCAAGGAAGGCTATCGCGTGCTGCTGGCGGGCGACGGGGAAGCGTTCTGGCGGCAGCTCGGCCAGGGCGGGGTCGACCTGGTGCTGCTCGACATCAACCTCCCGGGCCAGGACGGCTTGTCGCTGGCGCGTGAGTTGCGTGCGCGCGACGCCTCGATCGGCATCATCCTGGTCACCAGCCGCGACGACGACGTGGACAAGATCGTCGGGCTCGAGGTGGGGGCCGACGACTACGTGACCAAGCCCTTCAACCCGCGCGAGTTGCTGGCCCGCGTCAAGAGCCTGCTGCGGCGCAGCGGGGCGCGGCCGGCGGAGGTGGCGGACAGCCTGCGCTTCGCGGGCTGGGTGCTGGAGCTGTCGCGGCGCCGGCTGCGCGACCGCGCGGGGCAGGACGTGGCGCTGACGCGCGGCGAGTTCGAGGTGCTCGCACTGCTGGTGCGCCACCCCGGCGAGATCCTCGACCGAGACCGCCTGTCGCGCGCGGTGAGCGGGCACGACTGGTCGCCGCAGGATCGCTCGGTGGATGTGCTGGTGCGCCGCCTGCGCGCCAAGCTCGACGACCCGGCGCGCGCGGATTCGCTGATCGCGACCATCCGCGGCGAGGGTTACCGGCTGGCGGTGGACGTGGAGTCCGGCGGGAGCTGAGCCGGCTCTGCCGCGGCGGGTGCCTATGCCCCAAGCCGCAGCGCGTCGAGTGCCTGCAGGGTGTGCGCCCAGGCCCCGCCGAGTTCGCCGGCGCGCTCGGCGAGGTCCTCGACCCCTGCGGCCCGTGATGGTTCCCGCTTCAGCGCGTCCTCCAGCGTCCCCGCGCACGCCGCCAGCCTCCCCGCGCCCACGTTGCCCGCGGCGCCGCGCAGCTTGTGGGCGAGCCGCGCGCAGTCCGCCTGCTCGCCCGCGCGGGCGGCGGCGAGCAGCGCGTCGATCAGCGGCTGGCCCTGCGTGCGGAAGACACGGACGATGTCGGCGACGATCTCCTCGCCCAGCGCCTCCTGCTCTGCGCGCAGGAAGTCGATGTCGATCCAGTCCTCCGCCTGCGGCGCCTCGGGCGCGGCGGTGGCTGTGGCTGCGGTGACCGCCTCGGCCGCGCTGGCCGCGCCCGGATCGCCCTCGCCCGCCGGCGGCTCGGCGCGGCCCCCCGAGAGCAGCTTGGCCAGCAGCGCGCGCAGGCGCTGGCGCGAGAAGGGCTTGGACAGGAAGGCGGCGAAGCCGGCTTCGAGCAGGGCATCGACCTCGCGGCGCGGGATGTGGGCCGACATCAGCACCGCCGGGGTGCGCGCGTGCGCCGGCAGCGCGCGCAGGCGGGCGAGCAACTCGCGGCCGTCGCCGTCGGGGAGGTTCATGTCGATGAGGGCGAGGTCGATCGGGCGCTCGTGCAGCAGGCGCAGCGCGTTGTGGATGTCGGGCGCACACACGGCCTGCTGGCCGAGGGCGTCGAGGAAGCGCTCGACCACCATGCGGTTGACCTCGTCGTCCTCGACCACCAGCACGCGGTGGCCGGGGGCCGGCGCGCTCGCGTCGGTCGTGGCCGTGGCGGCCGTGGCCTCGGCGGGCGTGGCGGTGGTCGCCGGCAGCGCGATCTCGAAGCTCACCGTGGTGCCCTTCCCCGGCGCGCTCTTCAGCTCGATCGCGCCGCCCATGGCCTCGACCAGGCGGCGGCACACCGCCAGCCCGAGGCCGGTGCCGGCGTGGTGGCGGCCGCTGTCGCGCACCTGCACGAAGGGTTCAAAGACCTCCTGCTGGCGCGCGGGCTCGATGCCGATGCCGTGATCCTCGACGGCGAAGTGCAGGCGGCCGGGCTGCGTGCCGGCACGTACGCGCACGGTCACCGCGCCCTCGTCGCTGAACTTGATCGCGTTGCCGACCAGGTTGAGCAGGATCTGGCTGAGCTTGCGGCGGTCGCCCTGCACGGCGTCGGGCAGCGCGGGATCGACCTCGGCCACGAGCGCCAGCCCGCGCACCGCGGCGCGCGTGCCCTGCACCGCGAAGACGTCGTTCACCGTGTCGCGCAGGCTGAAGCCCATGTTGTCGAGCTGCACGCCGCCGGCCTCGATGCGGGCGAAGTCGAGCATGTCCTCGAGCAGCTCGAGCAGCAGTACGGCCGCGGCGCGCATCTGCGCTTGATACTGCGTGCGCTCGGTGGCGGAGCCGGCGTCCTCGACGAGCTCGAGCAGGCCGAGGATGCCCGCGAGCGGGGTGCGCAGCTCGTGGCTGACGGTGCCGAGGAAGGCGGTCTTGGCGCGGTCGGCCTGTTCGGCGGCGTGGCGGGCGCGGGCGTGGTCGGCGGTCTCGCGGGCGAGCGCGGCGTTGGCCTCGCGCAGCTGCGCGGTGCGCGCCAGCACCTGGTTCTCGAGCTCCTGCTGCTGGCCGCGCAGCGCCTCGGCGAGGCGGTCGCGCTCGATGGCGTTGGCGCGGAAGCGTTCGAGCGCGACCGCGAGCGAGGCCAGCTCGTCGTCGCCGGTGGTGTCGATGGCCACCTCGCGCCGGCCGGAGGCGAGCGCGAGGGTGGCCTCTTCGAGCGCACGCAGGCGCCCGAGCGTGTGGCGGCGCAGCGCGTGGACGGTGAAGCCGAGCGTCACCAGCAGCAGCGCCGCGGCGATCACGCCGAAGGCGATCAGCCCCGAGGTGGCGCTGCGCTCGGCGGCTGAGCCGGCGGCGGCGAGGAGGCGGCCGCCGCGGTGGATCAACTCGCCAGCGAGGGCGTCGAGCTCGGTGGTGAGCTCGCCGACCACGCCCTGCAAGGTCTCCACCTGCGCGCGCAGGGCGAGCTCGCGGGCACGCAGCGCGAAGGCGCCCTCGTCTTCGAGCGCGGAGGCGAGCAGCTGATGTACCTGCCGGCCCTGCTCCCGACCGCCGGGGTCGGGGATGTCCGCGAGCCGGCGCGCCAGCAGCGCGAGGTGTTCGGCGAACTCGCCGCGCGCCGCCTGCAGCCGCGCATTCGAGTCGAGCTCATCGAGGCGGCCGACGAGGAAGCCGAGCGCATGCACGGTGAGGTTGAGTTCGTGCATGCGTTCGAGGCTGTCGATGTCGAGGTCGAGTACGCGCTCCCGCGCCGCCTCGCGCTCGTCGAGACTGCGGGGGCCCTGGACGGGATCGGGTTGCAGCAGGCTGGTGAGCGTGGCCACGAGTTGGGCGGTGGCGTTGTCGGCGTGGATCCCGGCGAGCTCGTCGAGCTCGTCGATCACCGCGCGCAGGGCGTCGATGCGCTCGACACGGGCCGCGCGCAGCCGCAGGCGCTCCGCGATCGCCGCGCTCATGCCGCGGAGGGCGGCGGCGAGGCGGTCGCCGGTCGATTGGAGGCGGTCACGCAGTGCCGCCTCGACGTGGGGCGAGCGCAGCGCCGCGAGGCGGTCGCGCACCAGCGGCACGTCGATGTCGAGCGCGGCGCGCAGCTGCCCGAGCTCGGCCGCCGAGTCCGCCCGCAGCAGCCGCGGGGCCAGCGCCGCCAGGCGGGCGTTGGCGCGCACCGCCTCGTGCAGCGCGTCGGCCGCCGGCAGGGTGTCGCGCACGATCGCCTGCTGGCTGCTCACCACGCGCTGGAAGCTCACCCAGCCCACCACCGCCACCAGCACGGTGCCGAGCGCGGCGACGAGCAGGCCGAGCAGCAGGCGCTCGCGCAGGCCGAAGCGGCGTCCGGTGTGGGGTTTCACGTAAGATGGGGCGGTCACGGTCGGTGGGGAAAGGGTGCGCTTGTGCAGTGGTCGAGGGCAATGAGTCGGCGGGTTTCATCTTACCGGCGGAGCGTGCGCCACGGGTTGCGCGGCTTCGCGCTGGGCGCCTTGCTGAGCTGCGCCGCGGCGCTTGCCGGCGCGCAGCCGGCGCCCGAGTGGCCGGTGCAACGCTGGGAGGGCGATCATCGCGCGGCCGACGCCGCGGCGGTGGCGGCGCCGGACATCGCGCCGCCCTCGCCCACGCGCGCCTGGCGCCTGTGCGCGATCTATCCGCACCTCAAGGACAGCTACTGGCTGGCGGTGAACTTCGGCATGACCGAGGAGGCGCGCGCGCTCGGCCTCGGGCTGGGGGTGCGCGAGGCCGGCGGCTACGGCCAGCTCGCCCGCCAGCGCGAGCGCGTGGCGGCGTGCCTGGCGGATGCGGCGGTCGATGCGCTGCTGATCGGCACCGTCAGCCGCGGCGGGCTCAACGACCTGCTCGCGCCGCAGCTCGAGCGCCGGCTCGTGCTCGGGGTCGTGAACGACATCGACCCGCAGGTGGTGCGGGCGCGCATCGCCGTACCCTGGTACCAGCTCGGCTGGACGATCGGCCGCTGGCTCGCCGAGCGCCACCCCGCCGGCGCCCCGGCCGCGCGCATCGCCTGGGTCCCCGGCCCGGTGGATGCGGACTGGGTGGGCTTCATCGACCGCGGCTTCCGCGCGGGCATCGCCGGCAGCGCGGTGCGCATCGTCGCCGAGCGCCACGGCGACACCGGCCGCGCCATCCAGCGCCGGCTGGTCGAGGCGGTGCTCGACGAGCAGCCGCAGCTCGACTACCTGGTCGGCAACGCCCCCATGGCCGAGGCCGCGATCGCCGAGCTACGCCGGCGCGGCCGCGCAGGTTCGACGGCGATCGTGTCCTCCTACCTCACCCCGGCGGTCCATGGCGGCATCCTGCGCGGCCGCATCCTCGCCGCGGTGACGGACTTCCCGGTGCTGCAGGGCCGGCTGGCGGTGCGCCAGGCCTTGCGGGCGCTGGAAGGCCGACCGATCGAGCCCTACCTCGGCCCGAGCGTCGAGCTGGTGGACAAGCGCTCGCTGGCGCTTTTCCCGGCGCAGTGGATGCTGCCGCCGGCGGGCTTCGTGCCGGTGTATGAGATCGCGCCGGGCGCGCGTTGAGTCGGGGACGACCTGCAGGCGCCGGAGCAAGCTGCTTCAATACAGCGCTTCGTTGCCGAGGTGGCCGCAGCCGGTGTATTCGACCGGCGGGCCCGCGCGTGTCACGGCGAGCGCCGCGCGAAAGCCATGCACCGTGCCGGTCGACGCATCGCGACAGATCGAGGGAAAGAGCCGCAGGCGCAGCGTCGCGGATTCGGTCGCGCCAGCGAGCACGGCCTCCGCGCGGTCAGGGCGCCCGACGGGCCAGTGCCAGGACAGTGGGAGCGGTGGCATGTTCAGGGGCTCGCCGCCTTCGCCGCTGAAGCGTACCGCCCGGCGGTCCGACTCCAGGCGCCAGGACGGCGCATTGCCCTGCGCGGCGACGCCGAGCGCACTCGTCGGGCAGGCCAGGTCGTGCCCCGCACGGTTGAGCCGCTCGAGCTGCAGCTCGCCGCCGCGCCGCTCGCCCCAGGCCTCGAGGTAGATCGCGCCGTGCGTATCGAAGCCGGCATCGGTCACCGCGGCGGTGATCACCGACTCCGCCGAGACGTCGCGGGCATCGAAGGGCTTGCCGCCGCCGCAGGGGGCGAACCGAAGCTTGCCGGCGTCGCGCTGCAGCGTGCCGCGGAAGAGCGTGCGCGGCACGGTCAGGCGCGCGGCATCGGCGCCCGGATCGCGCACGAGGGCAAGGTCCTGCCGCGTCGCGATGGGCTGCTCGCTGCGGTCGAGCAGCACCAGGCGGTCGACGTCGGCGCGCCGGAAGCTCGACCGCCGGGCGTCGTCGTGGGGCTCGATGCGCAGGGTCTCCCCCGCGCCGGCGTCGATGCGGCTCCAGGGGCCGATGTACTCCTCGCCGCGATCCCCGGCGGGGGTGCCGAGATAGACGCGCGTCATCCGATACACCAGCGGCAAGCCGCCCTGCCCCATCGTGTACAAGGTCAGGCTGGTGCGGATGCCGGCGCAATCGGCGCACGGCAGCGTGCCCACGTAGGGGCCGTCCGCCACCGGCCCCTGCGAGGTGGCTTGCGCGGCGGCCCCTGTCAACGCCAGGCAGGCGAGTGCAGGCGCCGCCGCGAACCGAAAGCGCGGTCTGCGCATCAGGGTTTGCGCAGCACTTCGGTCGAGCCCATGCGCACGTCGCCGCCGGCGTTCCTGAGCATCAGCACATGGGCGCCCATGAAGCTGGTGTCGACCACTTCGGCTCCCTTGGTGAACAGGTCGCCGAGGCGGGCGCTGATCGTGCGCGCCATGTCGCTGGTGCAGGCACGACGCGTGCTGGAAACCTTCGCCTTCAGCAGCCCCTGGTCGAAGCTGTAGGAGCCCTTGAAGTCGTTGCAGCCGTCGAAGCCGGAGACCGCCTTGGCGCGCGTATCGAAGACCACGAC
The DNA here is from genome assembly GCA_024235615.1 of Thauera sp. GTDB lineage: Bacteria > Pseudomonadota > Gammaproteobacteria > Burkholderiales > Rhodocyclaceae > Thauera. The sequence goes on from JACKMB010000001.1 coordinate 23,853, forward strand.
CGCGGGCGGGGTCATGCCCTCGGCCTTGGTGTCGCCGGTGTTCATCACGGTCCAGCTGCCGTCCATCTTCCCGAGCACGCCGGGGTCGCTGCCGTCGATCTTGGTGAATGGCGTCATGCCCTTGCCCGAGCAGGCTGCGAGCAGGGCCGCGACGGCGAGGACGGCGAGGGAACGGGCAGTTTTGGCGGTGTTCATGATTGCGGTTTCTCCGTTTGGTGATGGATGGGTGACCCTGGCGCGGCCGAACAATTCCCCTGGCATCGGTCGATGCCGGGGGGCACGTGCCCAATACAGGTAATCCAGCAGGATCTGTCCGGAAAAGTTCATCTTTCCGTGGGGGACGGGGCGCAGATCCGGGCAGAATCGCCACGACGCGTGCCGCAGCAACTGGCTGCAGGCCGGTCTTCCCCTGACGCGCGCGTTGCGGGGGTGTTTTTTCCGCTGTCCTCTCTGCCCGCCCCGATGAGCCTGCCTGCCGCCCCGATTGCCCGCATCGCCCGCTGGATCCACGAGGCCGACGGCCTGATCGTCGCTGCCGGGGCGGGCATGGGCGTGGACTCGGGGCTGCCGGACTTTCGCGGCAGCGCGGGCTTCTGGCGGGCCTACCCGGCGCTCGGGCGCGCCCGCCTGCAGTTCGAGGAGATCGCGAATCCGGCGGCTTTCGCGCGCGATCCCGCGCTCGCCTGGGGGTTCTACGGGCATCGCCTGGCGCTGTACCGGCGCACCGTGCCGCATCGGGGTTTCGCGCTGCTGCGCGAGATCGCGGCGGGACTGAGCGCCGGCGCCTTCGTCTTCACGTCGAACGTCGATGGGCAGTTCCAGAAGGCGGGGTTTGCGCAGGAGCGGATCATGGAGGTGCACGGCTCCATCCACCATCTGCAGTGCCAGCGTGCGTGCCGTGGCGAGGTGTGGTCGGCGGAAGGCTTCGAGCCGCGGGTGGACGAGGAGGCCTGCAGGCTGCTCGGCGAGCCGCCGCGCTGCCCGCATTGCGGCGACATCGCGCGGCCCAACATCCTGATGTTCGGCGACTGGGGGTGGATTGCGCGGCGCACCGAGGTGCAGGAGGCGGCGCTCGCGACCTGGCTGGAGCGCGTGCGCCGACCGGTGGTGATCGAACTCGGCGCCGGCGAGAAAGTGCCCACGGTGCGCCGCTTCGCCGAGTCGATCGGCGATCGGCTGGTGCGCATTAACCCACAGGCCGAACCGAACCTCCCCGCGGGCGCCGTCCACCTGCGCTGCGGCGCGCTCGAAGGCATCGCCGCCGTTCACAGAGCCTTGGCCGAGTAGTGCTGACCCGCTGCATTCGCGCCTCCCGGCGCTCCTACAGGTGCGTGCGGAGGTGCCGGGGGTGATATCGACGCGCGTCGATGGCCGATCGCCCGTTTCCGGAGCGAACCTGCGCCGGCTTCTCGCCCGAACCCGCGCCGGTTTCATGTAGGAGCGCCGGCAGGCGCGAATGCGGCGTTGGAGAATTCGACGGCCGTCGATCGCCCGCCCGCCCAATTCGCGCCTGCCGGTGCTCCTACAGGTGCGTGCGTAGGCGCCGCGGCCGAGTTTAACGCGCGCCGATGGCCGATCGCCGGTTTCCGGCCCGAACCTGCGCCGGTTTCATGTAGGAGCGCCGGCAGGCGCGAATGCGGCGTCGAGGATCTCGATGCACGTCGATCGTGCCACCGCCCAATTCGCGCCTGCCGGTGCTCCTACATTTTCCCAACGCGGTATACGCGTGCCTCGTAGGGCGCGAGGTCGAGCGCGTGTGTCGCGGGGTGCGGCTCGACCGCGCGGTTGGCGAGCAGCAGGCGCTCGTGGCGAAGCACCACGCCGGGGTGATCGAAGCGCGCCTGGCGCTGACTCAGGTTGACGATCACCGCGATGCGCTCGCCGTCGAGCCGACGCTGGTAGGCGAAGATCTGCGCGTCGTCCTTCATCAGCAGGCGGTAGTCGCCGTGAAGCAGCGCCGGTTCGGCCTTGCGCAGCGCGATCAGGCGGCGGTAGTGGTTGAGCACCGAGGCCGGGTCGTGGCGCTGCTGGGCGACGTTGATGCGACGGTGGTTGGGATTGACCGCCAGCCAAGGCCGCCCGCGGGTGAAGCCGGCCTGCGGGCCGTCGTCCCACTGCATCGGCGTGCGCGCCGGGTCGCGGCCGGTGAGTACGAGGTCGGCGATGATCGCGCGCTCGTCCTCGCCAGCCAGGCGGCGCTGGGCGTAGTCGTTCTTGGCCAGCACGTCGTCGAAGTCCTCGATGTGCTCGAAGACGCCGTTGGTCATGCCGATCTCCTGGCCCTGGTAGATGAAGGGCGTGCCCTCCATCAGGAAGTACATGGTCGCCAGCGCGGTCGCGCTCTCGCGCCACAGCGCGCCGGTGTCGCCCCACTTGGAGACGACGCGCGGGATGTCGTGGTTCTCGAGGAAGAGCGCGTTCCAGCCCTTGCCGTGCAGTGCATGTTGCCAGCGTGACAGCACCTTCTTGAGCGCGACCACGTCGAGGGGTGCGCCCGGCGCGCGCGACCACAGCGCGAGGTGCTCGAACTGGAAGATCATGTCGAGCCGACGGCGGTCGGTGCCCACCCAGTCGATCGCCTGATGCGGGCCGACCCCGTTGGCCTCGCCCACGGTCATCACGTCGTAGCGGCGGAAGGTCTCGCGGCAGAGCTCGTCGATGTGGTCGAGCACGCCGTCGACGTTCATGTGCATCGGGAAGGACGGCACCCAGGGCAGGCCGTGCGGATTGGGCAGGTCGGGCAGGCCGGGCATCTTGCGGATGTGGCTGACCGCATCGAGGCGGAAACCGTCGATGCCCTTGTCCAGCCACCAGTGCACGATTTCGTAGAACGCCGCGCGCATCCCGGCGTTGGTCCAGTCGAGGTCGGGCTGGCGGCGGGTGAACAGGTGCAGGTAGTACTGTCCGGTGGACGGGTCCCGGGTCCACGCGGGGCCGCGGAAGATGCTCTCCCAGTTGTTGGGCGGATGGCCGTCGCGGCCCTCGCGCCAGAGGTACCAGTCGCGCTTGGGGTTGTCGGTCGAGGCCCGCGACTCGAGGAACCAGGGGTGCTCGTCGCTGGTGTGGTTGAGCACCAGGTCGAGGATCAGCTTCATGCCGCGGCGGTGGACCTCGGCGAGCAGGCGATCGAAGTCTTCCATAGTGCCGAAGGTCGGCAGGATCTTGCGGTAGTCGCGGATGTCGTAGCCGTTGTCGTCGTTGGGCGAGTCGAAGATCGGGCAGATCCAGATCACGTCGACGCCCAGCCATTGCAGGTAGTCGAGCCGCGTGAGGATGCCGCGCAGGTCGCCGATACCGTCTCCGTCGCTGTCCATGAAGCTGCGCGGGTAGAGCTGATAGGCGACGGCGGATTTCCACCAGGGGGTCGAGGCAGCGGTGGCGGGCGCGGGGATGGGCGTAGTCAGGGACATGGTCGTGGCGCTCGGGGAATCTGCGGTCCATTGTAGGCCTGCGGCCGGTCGATGAAGACGTGCCACGAGCTGGAGGATGGCACGGGCCGGAGCGCCGCATTCGCGCCTGCCGGCGCTCCTACATACGACCTCGCTCGGCAAGCGGTCAGCACGCTCCCGGGGCCGCAGCGAGCGCATTTCTCCACCGGCACGCAGCACCCCAGCCCCTCGGCCGCCCGCCCACCCACGACCCGACGCCCCTGTAGGAGCGCCGGCAGGCGCGAATCACCCGCCCGGCAACAGCACCGCCACCCACGAACCGACGGCCCCTTGTAGGAGCGCCGGCAGGCGCGAAGCAGCCGGCGCAGAACGCCCCTCGCCCGCCGACCGACCCGACTCAGATGCCTTCAAGCTGTGGCGCCGCGTGGCAGAATTGGCTCCACATGAACCGCGCCTCCGCCCCCTACCCTCGCCTCGTCGCCGACATCGGCGGCACCAACGCGCGCTTCGCCCTGGTCGAGGCGCCGGGTGCTGCTCCGACGCAGCTGCGCTCACTGCGCTGCGCCGAGCACGCGGGCCCCGAGGCGGCGTTGCGCGCCTGGCTCGAGGCCACCCGCACCCGGCTGCCCGACTACGCGGCCTTCGGCATCGCCACCCCGATCGACGGCGATGCGGTGGCGATGACCAATCACCCCTGGCGCTTCTCCATCGGCACGCTGCGCGCCGCGCTCGGCCTGCGCCGACTCACCGTGGTGAACGACTTCACCGCGCTCGCACTCTCGCTGCCTGCACTCGGCGACGACGACCTGGTCCGCGTCGGCGGCGGTGAGGCGCGTGCCGACTCCGCGCGCGCGCTGATCGGTGCCGGCACCGGGCTCGGCGTGTCGGGGCTGCTTCCGGCGCCGGGAGGCTGGGTGCCGCTGCAGGGCGAGGGCGGACATGTGACGCTGCCGGCCACCAACGCACGCGAAGCCGCGGTCGTCGCCTGGCTCGGCGCACGCCACGGCCACGTCTCGGCCGAACGCGTGCTCTCAGGGCCGGGCCTGGTCGCGCTCCACGAGGCCTTGTGCGCACTCGACGAGGTCCCGCATGTCGAGCGCACCGCGGCCGAGATCACCGAACACGCGCTGGCGGGCGGCTGCCACCACTGCGTCGAGGCGCTGGAGCTCTTCTGCGCGCTGCTCGGCACGGTCGCGGGCGATCTCGCGCTCACGCTGGGCGCGCGCGGTGGCCTTTACATCGGTGGTGGGATCGTGCCGCGGCTGGGCGATTTCTTCCTGCGCTCCGCCTTCCGCGAGCGCTTCGTGGCCAAGGGCCGCTTCCGTCCCTGGCTCGAGCAGATCCCGACCTGGGTGATCCTCGCCCCCCACGCCGCCCTGACCGGCGCCTCTGCGGCCCTGGATGGCGCGATCGAGGTCGGCTTCACCGCCCTCGCCGAGCCGCCCCCCCCGTAGAAGCGTCACGGTTCATGTAGGAGCGCCGGCAGGCGCGAAGGTGGCGTCGATGGCCTGCGACCGCGTCGCCCGCCGCACCGCCCGATTCGCGGCCGCCGCCGCTCCTACAGAGGCCGTGCCCGCGTGGTGGTTTGTGTAGGAGCGCCGGCAGGCGCGAAGGTGGGGTCGATGGCCTGCGACCGCGTCGCCTGCTGCACCGCCCGATTCGCGGCTGCCGCCGCTCCTACAGGGGCTGTGGGCGCGTGGCGGTTTGTGTGGGCGCGGCGGTAGCCGCGTCGGGGGCTGGAACGTTCCGGACGCACGGCTTTGGGGGCGATTCGTTGCAGCGCAAAACACGCGAAAGTTTTATCCTTGGGGCTGTCGGGCGTGCTTCGCTGCGACGCAACGAAGAAACGCCCGGCACTCGAACCGGAGAGGCGCAGATGCGCGGCGAAAAGCAGACCGGCAGGGCCGCAACGCGAAAGAGCGTTGTAGCGAATTCCTTGCAGGCGATGAACCCGGACCTCGCCCGGGTGGCCCCAGAGTCCTTGCAGTCCTTGCTGCAGGCGAGTCATCCCGACCCCTTCGCGCTGCTCGGCGCGCATGCGGTCGCGGGCGGCGTGGTGCTGCGCGCGCTGCTGCCCGGCGCCCGCCAGGTCGTGGCGCTCGATCACGACGGCAAGATGCTGCTCGAGCTGCAGCCCCAGGACGGCTCCCCCCTCTTCGTCGGCGCGCTCCCTGCACGCGCACTGCCGCTGCGCTACCACCTGCACGTGCACTGGGACGACGGCGGCGAGACGCACTTCGACGACGCCTACCGCTTCGGCGCGCTCATCGAGGATCTCGACGTCTGGCTGCTTGCCGAAGGCAGCCATCACCGCCCCTACGAGTGGCTGGGTGCGCACCCGGTGACGGTAGACGGGGTGGCCGGCACGCGCTTCGCGGTGTGGGCACCCAACGCGCGCCGGGTCTCGGTGGTCGGCGGCTTCAACGCCTGGGACGGGCGCCGCCACATGATGCGGCACCGCCGCGAGTGCGGGGTGTGGGAGATCTTCGTGCCCGGCATCGGCGAGGGCGAGCTCTACAAGTACGAGGTCCTCGGTGCCGACGGCGTCGTCCGCCTCAAGGCCGACCCCTTCGCCTTCCGCGCCGAGCTGCGCCCGCATACCGCCTCGGTGGTGCAGCGCCTGCTGCCCGGGCTGGCGATCGACGAGAGCCGCCGGCGCGTCAACGCGCTCGACGCGCCGATCAGCATCTACGAGGTTCATCTCGGCTCCTGGCAGCGCAAGGAGGACGGCGGCTGGCTGTCCTACCGCGAGCTCGCCGAGCGCCTGGTGCCCTACGCAGTCGAGCTCGGCTTCACCCATCTCGAACTAATGCCGGTGCACGAGCACCCCTTCGACGGCTCCTGGGGCTACCAGCCCACCGGGCTGTACGCACCGAGCGCGCGCTTCGGCACCCCTGAGGATTTTCGCGCCTTCACCGACGCTGCGCGCGCGGCCGGGCTGGGGGTGATCCTCGACTGGGTGCCGGCGCACTTTCCGAGCGACGCGCACGGCCTGGCCGAGTTCGACGGCACCCACCTGTACGAGCACGCCGACCCGCGCGAAGGCTTCCACCAGGACTGGAACACGCTGATCTACAACTACGGCCGCGCCGAGGTGCGCAACTACCTCGCCAGCAACGCGCTGTACTGGATCGAGCGCTTCGGCGCCGACGGCCTGCGGGTGGATGCGGTGGCCTCGATGCTGTACCGCGACTACAGCCGCAAGGCCGGCGAGTGGGTGCCGAACCGCTTCGGCGGACGAGAGAACCTGGAGGCGATCGACTTCCTGCGGCGCATGAACCACCTCGTCGGCACGCAGCGCCCCGAGGCGATCACGCTCGCGGAGGAATCGACCGCCTTCCCCGGCGTCAGCCGCCCGCCCTCGCCCGACCTGCAGGGCGGCGGACTGGGCTTCCACTACAAGTGGAACATGGGCTGGATGAACGACCTGCTGGCCTACCTGGCGCGCGACCCGGTGCACCGCAGGCACCACCACGACCAGCTGCGCTTCTCGCTGGTGTACGCCTTCAGCGAGAACTTCGTGCTGCCGCTGTCGCACGACGAGGTGGTGCACGGCAAGGGCTCGCTGCTCGCCAAGATGCCGGGCGACGACTGGCAGAAGTTCGCCAACCTGCGCCTGCTCTACGGCTACATGTGGGCGCATCCGGGCAAGAAGCTGCTCTTCATGGGCTGCGAGTTCGCGCCGTGGGCCGAATGGAACGCCGATGCCAGCCTGCCCTGGACGCTGCTCGGGCAACCCGCACACGCCGGCATGCAGCGCCTGGTGCGCGACCTCAACCGCGTGCTGCGCAGCCATCCGGCGCTGTACGAGCTGGACACGGCGAGCGCCGGTTTCCGCTGGATCTCCCACGACGACGCGGCGCACTCGGTGCTGGTCTTCGAGCGCCGCGCGCGCGACGGCTGCGGTGTGGTGGTGGCGTGCAACTTCACCCCGGTGGCGCGCGAGGGCTGGCGCATCGGCGTGCCGGCGGCGGGCACCTGGCGCGAGCTCATCAACACCGACGATGCGGTGTATGGCGGTTCGGGCGTCACCAACGGCACGCTGCCAGCCGAGTCCGTGCCCTGGCAGGGCGAGGCGCAGTCGATGGTGCTGCGCCTGCCGCCGCTGGGCGTGGCGATGTTCGTGCACGAGGACTGACTCGCATGGACGCACGGCCCAGGAGACCGCAGCGATGAGCGCCCCGCTCCCCGACTCCCTCCCGATCCTCCGCCACCGGTCCGACCCTGGCGGCGCCAGCCCCGGCGCGGCGGCGGATCGTGTCGCCTTGGCCGTGGATCGCATCCCCCCGGCCGGCGCGGAGGGCACCCCGGTGCTGCGTCCGGGACAGCCGTGGCCGCTCGGTGCCAGCCTGGCCGAGGACGCCGTCGAGGCCGGGGTGAACTTCGCCGTGTGGGCGCCGGACGCCGAAGCGATCGAGCTCTGCCTCTTCGACGCAGAGGGTCGCGAGGAACTGTGTCGCCTCGCGCTGCCGTCGTGCAGCGAGGGCGTCTGGCACGGCTTCCTGCCCGCCGCCCGGGCAGGCCTGGTGTATGGCCTGCGCGCCCACGGGCCTTGGGCGCCGCAGCGCGGCCACTGGTTCAACCCGGCCAAGCTGCTGCTCGACCCCTGGGCGCAGGACGTGGTCGGCAGCTACGGTCGCCGGGGACCGGGACCAGCCGACGACGCGGAGCTCGCGGCGCAGCTGGACGCGTTCCGCGCCACCCGCAGCGACGATCCGCGCCTGCCCGACGCGCGCGACAACGCCGCCTTCGCCCCCAAGGCACGAGTGCCTGTCCCCATCGTGCGCGCGCCGATCCCCATGGAGACGGCCGGACGCCCTCCCCGCCCCCGCATCCCGCGCGATCGCACGGTGCTCTACGAGGCCCACGTGCGCGCGCTGACGATGCGCCACCCCGGCCTCCCGCCCGCGCTGCGCGGCAGCTACGGCGCCCTCGCCCACCCGGTGATGCTCGAGCACTACCGCGCGCTCGGCATCACCACGCTGAGCCTGCTGCCGCTGCACTTCCGCGCCGACGAGGCGGCGCTGCAGCGGCGCGGCCTCGCCAACCACTGGGGCTACGCGCCCGCAGCCTGGCTCGCGCCCGAGCCGCGCTACGGGAGCGGACGGGCGGGCACCACCCCGGCCGACGAACTCGCCGAGGCGATCGACGCGCTGCACGCCGCCGGCTTCGAGGTGGTGCTCGACGTCGTCTTCAACCACACCGCCGAACTCGACGCCGACGGGCCGCTGCTATCGCTGCGCGGGCTGGCCAACGCGCGCGCCTACCACCTCGACCCGCAGGACCCCGCGCGCTACCGCGACTGGAGCGGTTGCGGCAACGCGGTGAACCTGGGCGAGCCGCGCATGGTCGAGCTGGTCGTGGGCGCGCTGCGCCACTGGGCCACGCGCTACCGCGTGGACGGCTTCCGCCTCGACCTCGCGGTCACTACCGGGCGCGACCGCCGCGGCCACTTCGATGCCGGCGCGGCGCTGTTTGCCGCCATCGGCGCCGACCCGCTGCTCGCCCGCCTGAAATGGATCGCCGAGCCCTGGGACCTCGGCCCCGACGGCTACCGGCTGGGCGGGTTCGCGCCCGGCTGGATGGAGTGGAACGACCGCTTCCGCGACACGATGCGCGCGTGGTGGCTGTGCGGCGGGGGCGACCGCGGGGCGTTCGCCCACCGCTTCGCGGGCTCGGCGGCCGAGTTCGACCACGACCGCCGCGCCCCCACGGCCAGCATCAACTTCCTGTGCGCGCACGACGGCTTCGGCCTGCGCGACCTGGTGAGCCACGACCACCGCCACAACGCGGCCAACGGCGAGCACAACCGCGACGGCCATGCGCACAACCACTCGTGGAACTGCGGCGTCGAAGGCCCGACCGACGACCCCGTCGTGCTCGCCCTGCGCGCCCGCCTGCAGCGCGCCCTGCTCGCCAGCCTGCTGCTCGCCCAGGGCACGCCGATGCTGCTCGCCGGCGACGAACTCGGCCACAGCCAGGGCGGCAACAACAACGCCTACTGCCAGGACAACGAGACGACCTGGCTGGACTGGGCGGGGGCCGACCGCGCGCTGCTCGCCTGTGTGCAGCGGCTGCTCGCCCTGCGCGCCGCCCACCCCGCGCTGCGCCAGGCCAATTGGCTGCGTGGACCGGAGCACGGCGAGGCGGCGAGCGTACGCTGGCTGCGCCCCGACGGTGCCGAACTGCAGGCCGCGGACTGGAACGACCCGCGCGAGCGCGCGTTGGCGATCCTGCTGCACCCGCCCGGCCAAGCGTCGAGCACGGCCGGGCTCGGGGGCGTGTCCCTCCCCGCCACGTCGTCGCCGGAGGCCCTCGCGCCCGTGTCTACGGCCGCGCCCGGGCGCAGCGTGCTGCTGCTCATCAACCCCGCGGCCGACGCGTGCCGCTTCCGCCTGCCCGCGGGCCAATGGACACCGGCCTTCGACAGCACCCGGGCCGACGGCAGCCCGGCAGCGCACGCCCCCGGCCACGAAGCGAATCCCGTCGAGCACACGCTGCCCGCGCGCGCCGTGCTCGTCCTGCTCCAATCCGCACAACAACACCAGGAGTCCTGATCATGCCTGCCGAAGCTGCCAACCGACGACGGATCCTCACGCGCAGCACCCTCGCCCTCGTGCTCGCCGGCGGGCGCGGCTCGCGCCTGCGCGATCTCACCAACGTGCGCGCCAAGCCGGCGGTGCACTTCGGCGGCAAGTTCCGCATCATCGACTTCGCGCTGTCGAACTGCATGAACTCGGGCCTGCGCCGCATCGGGGTGATCACCCAGTACAAGTCGCACTCGCTGCTGCGCCACCTGCAGCGCGGCTGGAGCTTCCTGCGCAACGAGATGGGCGAGTTCGTCGACCTGCTGCCGGCGCAGCAGCGCACCGACGAGGAACACTGGTACCAGGGCACCGCCGACGCGGTCTTCCAGAACCTGGACATCATCCGCAACTCCACCCCGCCCGACTACATCGTCGTGCTCGCCGGCGACCATGTGTACAAGATGGACTACTCGATCATGCTCGAGGACCATGTCGCGAGTGGCCGTGGCGTCACCGTCGGCTGCATCGAGGTGCCGCGCGAGGAGGCCAGGGCCTTCGGCGTGATGGCGATCGACGAGCGGCGCCACATCACCGCCTTCGTCGAGAAGCCCGCCGACCCGCCGCCGATGCCGGGCAACCCGGAGCTGTCGCTCGCCAGCATGGGCATCTACGTGTTCTCGGCCGACTACCTCTACCACCTGCTCGAGGACGACGCGAGGAATCCGGACTCCAGCCACGACTTCGGCAAGGACCTGATCCCGCGCGCGGTGGCCGAGCACCAGGCGCTCGCCCACCCGTTCACGCTGTCGGCAATCGCCACCCCGCCCTTCTCCGGCCCCTACTGGCGCGACGTCGGTACGGTCGATGCCTACTGGGCGGCCAACCTCGACCTCGCTTCGACCACGCCGGCGCTCAACATGTACGACAAGGACTGGCCGATCTGGACCTACCAGGAGCAGCTGCCGCCGGCCAAGTTCGTCCATGACCTCGACGGCCGCCGCGGCGAGGCGATCAACGCGCTGGTGTCGGGCGGCTGCATCGTCTCGGGATCGGTCGTGCGCGAGTCGGTGCTGTTCTCCAACGTGCTGGTGCGCTCCTACAGCACGATCGAGCAGGCGGTGGTGCTGCCCGATGTGCAGATCAACCGCCATTGCCGCCTCAAGAAGGTGGTCATCGATCGCCGCTGCGTGATCCCCGAGGGCACCGTGATCGGCGAGGACGCCGAGGACGATGCGCGCCGCTTCCACCGCACCGAGGGTGGCGTGGTGCTGGTGACGCGCGAAATGCTCGACCGACTCTGAGCCGGGGGACGAGACGATGCGGATCCTTCAGGTTTGTGCCGAGATCTTCCCGTTGCTGAAGACCGGCGGGCTGGCCGACGTCGCGGGGGCGCTGCCACCGGCCCTGGGCGCGCTCGGGGCCGACGTACGGGTATTGCTGCCCGGCTTCGACGCCATCCTCGCCGGGCTGGAGTCGCCCGTCGAAGTCGCCCGCCTGCAAGCGCCGGGCGAGATGGGGAGCCACCCCGCGCGCCTGCTGCGGGGGCGCCTGCCCGCGGCCGGGGCGGACGCCTACGTGATCGACGCCCCAGGCTGGTACCGGCGCGCGGGCGGCCCCTACGCCGACGCTGGGCAGCAGCCCTACGCCGACAACCACCTGCGCTTCGGCCTGCTCGGGTGGAGCGCGGCCGAGCTCGCCCAGGGGCTGGACGCGTCCTGGCAGCCCGACGTGCTGCACGCGCACGACTGGCACGCCGGCCTCGTCCCCGCCTGGCTGCAGGCCGCGGCGACGAGCGGGCGGCAGCTGCCGGGCTGCGTGTTCACGGTGCACAACCTCGCCTACCAGGGCCTGTTCCCGCGCGCCTGCTTCGATGCGCTCGGGCTGCCGGCGCAGTTCTTCTCGATCCACGGCGTGGAGTTCCACGGCCAGCTCAACTTCATGAAGGCCGGGCTGTATTACGCCGAGCGCGTCACCACGGTGAGCCCGAGCTATGCGCGCGAGATCCAGGCGCCGGAACAGGGCTGCGGGCTGGACGGCCTCTTGCGCGCCCGTGCGCACGAGCTCTCGGGCATCCTCAACGGCGTCGATGCGGCGGTGTGGGATCCGGCCACGGACGCGCTGCTGCCGGCGCGCTACATGGCGGACGACATGGCAGGCAAGGCGCGCTGCCGCAGCGCGCTGAGGCGCGAGCTCGGGCTGGAGGTCAAGGCAGACGGCCCGCTGTACTGCGTGGTGAGCCGGCTCACCGCGCAGAAGGGCCTGCACCTGGTGCTGCAGGCGCTGCCCGCGCTGCTGGCGGGCGGCGGCCAGTTCGCCCTGCTCGGCAGCGGCGACGCCGGTCTGGAGGCCGCCTTCCGCGACGCGGCCGCGGCGACGCCGGATGCGGTGGCGGTGCGTCTCGGCTACGACGAGGCCTTCGCCCACCGCCTGATCGCCGGCAGCGACGTGATCCTGGTGCCCTCGCACTACGAGCCCTGCGGGCTGACCCAGCTCTACGGCCTCAAGTACGGCACCCTTCCCTTGGTGCGGCGTGTCGGTGGCCTGGCCGACACGGTGGCCGACACACGACTCGAGACGCTGGACACCGACGCCACCGGCTTCGTCTTCGAGGAGTTCTCCGCCGCTGCGCTTGAGCGCACGCTGCAGCGCGTGCGCGCCCTCCACCGCCGCCCGGCCGAATGGCGACGCGTGCGCGCCCGCGGCATGGCGCAGGACTTCGGCTGGGCCCGCGCCGCCGCCGACTACCTCGCCCTCTACCGCGGCCTCATGCCAATGTAGGAGCGCCGGCAGGCCCGCAGGAGCGCTCGCCGACGCACAACGCCGCCCAAGCGCAGCATTCGCGCCTGCCGGCGCTCCTACAGGAAACCATCATCGCTCGAAGGGGGGGCGAGCACCGAACCCTCGCCGCTCCTGGAGGAGACCATCGAGTCCTCGCCGCCTCCTGTAGGAGCGCCGGCAGGCGCGAAGGAGGCTGCACCGACGCGATTCGCATGTGCGAAGGCCCGATTCGCGGCTGCCGCCGCTCCTACACGAGCCCATCCCGGCTCGGTGGGTGGCACGAACATCGAGCCCGCACCGCTTCCTGTAGGAGCGCCGGCAGGCGCGAAGGAGGCCTCGCCGACGCGCAGCGCCACCTTGCGGTCTGCTTCGTCGCGCCTTCCCTTGCGAAAGGCCTAAAATACCGGGTTTCGCCTCCGCGCGTCATGTGCCGCGCGCGGGCGCCACCCGTTTCCCGGAACGCCAGCGAATTCTCATGGATCTTGCCCAGTTCACCCTGCAGTACGACCGCCCGAGCGACGACGTAGACTCCCTCAAGCGCGCGATCGCCAACAAACTGATGTACCAGATCGGCAAGAACCCGGATTCCGCCCTCCCGGAGGACTGGCTGCATGCGGTCGCCTACACCGTGCGCGACCACCTGGTCGAGCGCTGGATGAAGACCACCCGCGCGAGCTATGCGCAGGACGTCAAGCGCGTCTATTACCTGTCGATGGAGTTTCTCATCGGCCGCAGCCTGGGCAACGCCATGCTCGCGCTCGAGCTCGCCGGCCCGGTGCGCGAGGCGCTGCGCGCGCTCGACATCGACCCCGATAGCCTGCCCGAGCTCGAGCCCGACGCCGCGCTCGGCAACGGCGGCCTCGGCCGCCTGGCGGCCTGCTTCCTCGACTCGATGGCGACGCTCGGCGTTCCCGGCTTCGGCTACGGCATCCGCTACGACTACGGCATGTTCCGCCAGCAGATCGTCGACGGGCAGCAGGTCGAGGTGCCCGACTACTGGCTCACCCACGGCAACCCGTGGGAGTTCCCCCGCCCCGAGATCCGCATGCGCATCCGCTTCGGCGGCCACCTGCAGGAGGACGGCGGGCGGGTGCACTGGGTGGGCACCGACGACGTGCTGGCCATGGCCTACGACTCGATCATCCCCGGCTACGGCACCGAGGTGACCAACACGCTGCGCCTGTGGTCGGCGCGCGCGACCGAGGAGATCGACCTCTCGGCCTTCAACCGCGGCAACTACTTCGGCGCGGTGGAAAGCAAGAACCACTCCGAGAACGTGTCGCGCGTGCTCTATCCCGACGATTCCACCCTGGAAGGCCGCGAGCTGCGCCTGCGCCAGGAGTATTTCTTCGTCTCCGCGAGCCTGCAGGACATCGTGCGCCGCTACCGCGTCGGTCACAGCGACTTCGACGCCCTGCCCGACAAGGTCAGCATCCACCTCAACGACACCCACCCGGTGCTCGCGGTGCCCGAGCTGATGCGCCTGCTGGTCGACGAGCACGGGCTGGCGTGGGCACACGCCTGGGCGCTGTGCCGGCGGGTGTTCTCCTACACCAACCACACCCTGATGCACGAGGCGCTGGAGACCTGGCCGCTGGAGATGCTCGGGCGCGTGCTGCCGCGCCATCTGCGCATCATCTTCGACATCAACGCGCACTTCCTCGCCGAGCTCAACGCCGAGCTCGGGCCCGACGTCGAGCGCATGCGCCGCATGTCGCTGATCGACGAACAGGGCGAGCGCCGCGTGCGAATGGCCTACCTGGCGATCGTCGCCTCGCATTCGGTCAATGGCGTGTCGGCGCTGCATTCGGCGCTGATGCGCGAGTCGATCTTCGCCGACTTCGCGCGCGTGTGGCCGCAGCGCTTCAACAACAAGACCAACGGCGTCACCCCGCGGCGCTGGCTGGCGCACGCCAACCCGGGGCTGGCGGCGCTGATCGACAGCCGCATCGGCCCGGGATGGCGGCGCGACCTCGAGGAGCTCCACGGCCTGCGTGCGCACGCCGACGACGCCGACTTCCTGCACACGCTGCGCGCGGTGAAGCAGGCCAACAAGCTGCGCCTGGCGCAGTGGATCGGCCGGCATTGCGGACTCCACGTCGATCCCGCGGCGCTCTTCGACGTGCACGTCAAGCGCATCCACGAGTACAAGCGCCAGCTGCTCAACGTGCTGCACCTGGTGAGCCGCTACCAGCGCATCCTCGCCGAGCCGGACGCCGAGCACGTGCCGCGGGTGGCGATCTTCTCGGGCAAGGCGGCCTCGGCCTACCGCATGGCCAAGCTGGTGATCCGCCTCATCAACGACGTGGCCGCGGTCATCAACGCCGATCCGCGCGTCGGCGACCGCCTCAAGGTGGTCTTCGTGCCCAACTTCTCGGTGAGCCTGGCGGAGCTGATCATCCCCGCGGCCGACCTCTCCGAGCAGATCTCCACCGCCGGCACCGAGGCCTCGGGCACGGGCAACATGAAGCTCGCGCTCAACGGCGCGCTCACCATCGGCACGCTGGACGGCGCCAACGTCGAGATCCGCGAGCAGGTCGGCGAGGACAACCTGTTCATCTTCGGCCACACCGCGGCCGAGGTCGCGCAGATCCGCAACGGCGGCTACCAGCCGCGCCAGCACTACGAGCGCGACCCCCGGCTGGCCGCGGCGCTCGACGCGATCCGCGAGGGCCTCTTCAGCCCGGACGAGCCCGTGCGCTACCAGGCGATCTTCGACACCCTGGTGAATTGGGGCGACCACTACCTGCTGCTGGCCGACTATGCCAGCTATCTCGACGCCCAGGCCGAGGCTGACGCGCGCTATCGCGATCCGCTGCAATGGAGCCGGTGCAGCCTGCTCAACATCGCCGGCATGGGGGTGTTCTCGTCCGACCGCACCATCGCCGAATACGCACGCACGATCTGGCACACCGCGCCGCTGCGCATCGGCAGCCCGGGCGGGCTGTGAGGGGAAGGCGGGGATAAGCGCATTGGATCACGGGGCCGCACCGTTTCCATGACGCGCCCCGCCGGGTCCGCGCGATAATCGTGCTGCAGTGCACGCAAAGACAGGGAGCCCATCGTGGCGACAGCAGAACTCGAAGACATCCTCGAACGGCACCGGCGCGATCCGCTGCAGTTGCTGCAGATCCTGATCGAGCTCCAGGCCCGGGACGGCTGGCTTGCGCCGGCCACCCTCGGCGCGTTGGCCGACGCGCTCGGCATGCCGCGCGCCCGTGTCGAGAGCACGGCGAGCTTCTACAGCTTCCTGCACACCCGGCCGGCGGGCGAGTACCGCATCCTGTTCTCGGACAACATCACCGACCGCATGCTGGGCAACCAGGCGCTGATGCAGGCGCTGTGCGACAAGCTGTGGCTGCAGCCGGGCAAGGTGTCGGAGGACGGCCTGGTGAGCGTGGCGACCACGTCTTGCACCGGCATGTGCGACCAGGGGCCGGCGCTGCTGGCCAACGGGCGCACGGTCACCCGCCTCACCCCGGAGCGCATCGACGAGATGGCGCACCTGATCCGCCGTCGCGTGCCGGTGGGAGACTGGCCGCCGGAGTGGTTCCACGTCGAGGACAACATCCGCCGCCGCGACGTGCTGCTCGACCACGGCCTGGCACCCGGCGCGGCGCTCGCTGCGGCCCTGGAGCGCGGCCCCACCGGCTTGCTGTCGGAGATCGAACGCTCCGCGCTGCGCGGCCGCGGCGGCGCGGGCTTCGGCAGCGACATCAAGTGGCGCTCGTGCCGTGACGCCTGGGGCGACGCGCACTACGTCATCTGCAACGCCGACGAGGGCGAGCCCGGCACCTTCAAGGACCGCGTGCTGCTGTCGAGTTACTTCGACCTGGTGGTCGACGGCATGTGCATCGCCGGCATGGCGATCGGCGCCAACAAGGGCTTCATCTATCTGCGCGGCGAATACCGCTACCTGCTCGACCGCCTCGAGACGCGGCTCGCCCAGCGCCGCGAACAAGGCCTGCTCGGGCGCAACATCCTCGGCCGCGGCTTCACCTTCGACATCGAGATCCACCTCGGCGCCGGGGCCTACATCTGTGGCGAGGAGTCCGCGCTCATCGAGTCGCTCGAGGGCAAGCCGGGCAAGCCGCGCATCCGCCCGCCCTTCCCGGTCACCAACGGCTACCGCGGCCAGCCGACCACGGTGAACAACGTCGAGACGCTCGCGCTCGCGGCGTTGATCGCGGTGCGCGGTGGCGAGTGGTTCCGCGCCATCGGCACCCCGGCCTCGACCGGCACCAAGCTGCTGTCGGTGTCGGGCGACGTGGCGCGCCCGGGCATCTACGAGTTTCCCTTCGGCGTCAGCGTCACCGAGGTGCTCGAGGCCGCCGGCGCGCGCGACACGCAGGCGGTGACCAGCGCCGGCGCGGCCGGGCATTGCCTGGCGGCGGACGAGTTCGGCCGCCGCATCGCCTTCGAGGACGTCGCCACCGGCGGCTCGATCATGGTCTTCGACGCCTCGCGCGACATGTTCGAGGTGGCGCGCAACTTCGCCCACTTCTTCGCGCACGAGAGCTGCGGCTTCTGCACGCCCTGCCGCGTCGGCACCGCGGTCAACGCGCGCCTGCTGGACAAGCTCGCCGCCGACCACGGCTCGCCCTACGACCTCGACGAGATCGCGAAGATGCACCGCCTGATGCAGGGCGCCAGCCACTGCGGCCTGGGCAACACGGCGACGATCGCGATCGACGACATGCTGGCCAAGTTCCGCCCCGCCTTCGAGCGCCGCCTGCACTCGCCCGACTACGAGCCCGCCTTCGACCTCGACGCCGCGCTGTCACAGGCGCGCCGGATGACCGGCCGCGACGACCCCGGCGCCCACCTCGGCGACAACCACGAGGCGCTGGCCGAGGCGCGGCCCCATGCGCAGGGCGCCCACTCCTCCGCCGACCCGGTCTCGGCAAAGGATCTGCAGCCATGAACGACTCCTTCCTGCTCGACGGCGAGGACATCCCCTTCACGCCCGGCCAGACCGTGATGCAGGCCGCGGCCGCCGCGGGCAAGTACATTCCGCACCTGTGCTGGCATCCGGACTTCGCCGCGCACGGCTCGTGCAAGCTGTGCACGGTCAAGATCGGCGGCCGCTTCGCCACCTCCTGTACGGTGCGCGCCGCCGCCGGCCAGGAGGTGGAGAACCGCACTGAAGAGCTCGACGCCAAGCGCCGCACGCTGCTGCAGCTGCTCTTCGTCGAGGGCAACCACTTCTGCCCGTCGTGTGAGAAGAGCGGCGACTGCGCGCTGCAGGCCACGGCCTACGAGATGGGGATGCTGACGCCGCACTTCGACCACTTCTACCCCGACCGTCCGGTCGACGCTTCGCACCCCGACGTGCTGCTCGACTTCAACCGCTGCATCCTGTGCGAGCTGTGCGTGCGCGCCAGCCGCGATGTCGATGGCAAGAACGTGTTCGCGCTCGCCGGGCGCGGCACCCGGTCGCACCTGGTGGTCAACAGCGACACGGGGCGCCTCGCCGACACCGACTTCGCCGCCACCGACCGCGCCGCCGCGGTGTGCCCGGTGGGGGTGATCCTTAAAAAACGGGTGGGCTTCGCGGTGCCGATCGGGCTGCGCACCTACGACCGCAAGCCGATCAGCGCGGGTATGGGCGCCGACGACAAGGCCGGCGCGGGCATCGGGGAGGCCGGCTGATGCGTATCGAGACCACGAACGGCGCGGGAGGCGCGCCACGCAAGCTCAAGGTGGCGACCGTGTCGCTGGCGGGCTGCTTCGGCTGCCACATGTCCTTCCTCGACATCGACGAGCGCCTGCTGCCGCTGCTCGAGCTCGTCGAGTTCGACCGCTCGCCGATCACCGACATCAAGCACTGCGGCCCCTGCGACATCGGGCTCATCGAGGGCGGGGTGTGCAACGCCGAGAACGTGCACGTGCTGCGCGAGTTCCGCGCCAACTGCAAGGTGCTGATCGCGCTCGGCGCGTGCGCGGTCAACGGCGGCCTGCCGGCGCAGCGCAACCACCTCGAGCTCGCCGACATCCTGCAGGAGGTCTACCGCACCGGCCACGGCCTCGCGGAAGGCAGCCGCATCCCCGACGACCCCGAGCTGCCGCTGCCGCTGAACCAGGTCCATCCGGTGCATGAGGTGGTGAGGATCGACTACTTCTTGCCGGGCTGCCCACCCTCGGGCGATGCGATCTGGACCTTCCTGACCCAGCTGATCGAGGGCAAGGACCCCAGTCTCGGACATGGGCTGCTGCATTACGACTGAGGCCGCTTTCGCGCCTGCCGGCGCTCCTACAGACACCCTCGCGGCGTGGCCCGACGTAGGGGCGGCGGCAGCCGCGAAGCGGACGACCGGAGGTGCGACGCGCGTGCCGTCCCCGATTGCCGTTTTCGCGCCTGCCGGCGCTCCTACAGACACCCTCGTAGCGTGGTCTTCACCGCATAGGCGCTGCGGCCCCCGCAGAACGCTTACTCAAGGACGCGAAGGAAACCAGCCATGAACTTCGAACTCGAAACCGCCTCGGTTCCCGGCGAAAACCTGCGCCGCGTCGCCATCGACCCTGTCTCGCGCGTGGAAGGCCACGGCAAGGTCACGATCCTGCTCGACGAGGACAACAAGGTGCATCAGGTGCGCCTGCACATCGTCGAGTTCCGTGGCTTCGAGCGCTTCATCCAGGGGCGGCCGTACTGGGAGGTGCCGGTGATGGTGCAGCGCCTGTGCGGCATCTGCCCGGTCTCGCACCACCTCGCGGCGAGCAAGGCGCTCGACCTCATCGTCGGCGCCAGCAAGGTCACCCCGACGGCCGACAAGATGCGCCGCCTGATGCACTACGGCCAGATCCTGCAGTCGCACGCGCTGCACTTCTTCCACCTGTCCTCGCCCGACCTGCTGTTCGGCTTCGGCTCCGAGGTCGGCCGGCGCAACATCGTCGGCGTGGCGCAGCAATACCCCGACATCGCGAAGAAGGGCATTCTGCTGCGCAAGTTCGGCCAGGAGGTGATCCGCCTCACCGCCGGCAAGCGCGTGCATGGCACCGGCGCGGTGCCGGGCGGGGTCAATCGTTCGCTGACTGCCGACGAGCGCAAGGAGCTGCTCAAGGACGCCTACCAGATGATCGCCTGGAGCCGCGACGCGGTGCGCATCATCAAGGAGCTCCACCAGCAGGACCCGGCGCTCTACGACCACTTCGGCACCGTGCGCTCGAGCTTCATGGGCCTGGTCGCGCCGGATGGCAGCCTCGACCTCTACCACGGCGTGCTGCGCGCCCGCGACGCCGATGGCCGGATCCTGTTCGACCAGGTGGACTATCAGACCTACGACCGCCTCATCACCGAGGAGGTCAAGCCCTGGAGCTACATGAAGTTCCCCTACTTCACGGCCATGGGCCCCGAGGCCGGCTGGTACAAGGTCGGCCCGCTCGCGCGCGTGCAGAACTGCGACAGCATCCCCACGCCGTTTGCCGAGCACGAGCGCCGCGAGCTCGTCGCCTACGCCGGCGGCAAGCCGCTGCATGGCAGCCTGGCCTTCCACTGGGCACGCATGATCGAGATGCTCTTCGCCGCCGAGACCATCAAGGACCTGCTGCACGACGACGACCTCTCCGGCACCGAGCTGATGGCCGGCGGCGAGCGTCGGCGCGAGGGCGTGGGCGTGATCGAGGCCCCGCGCGGCACCCTCTTCCACCACTACCAGGTGGGCGACGACGACCTCGTCACCATGGCCAACCTGATCGTCTCCACCACCAACAACAACCAGGCGATGAACACCGCCGTGCGCGAGGTGGCGAAGCAATACCTCGACGGGCAGGAGATCACCGAGGGCCTGCTTAACCACATCGAGGTCGCCATCCGCGCCTTCGACCCCTGCCTGTCCTGCGCCACCCACGCGCTCGGCAAGATGCCGCTGGAGGTCACACTGGTGGATGCCGAGGGCACGGAGCTGGACCGGAAATACAAGGCATGAGCACCGTGGCCGGGGAGGACGGTGCGCCGGTGCAGGGGCACGAAGCGCCCGCGCCGGGCTCCGGGCTGGAGGCGGTGGTACCCGCGCCAGTGCTGGTGTTCGGCTGGGGCAACCCGAGCCGGGGGGACGATGCGCTCGGGCCGCTGTTCGTCGACGCGGTCGAGGCGATGAGGCTGCCCGGCGTCGAATGCCTCACCGACTTCCAGCTCCAGGTCGAGCACGCGCTGGATCTGCGCGGGCGCGCGCGGGTGCTGTTCGTGGATGCGTCGGCCGATGCGGCAGCGCCCTTCACGTTCGAGCGCCTCGAGCCCGCGCGCGACGCGAGCTTCACGACCCACGCGGTGTCGCCGCAGGCCATCCTGCAGGTGTATTGCGAGGTCGAAGGCGAGCTTCCGCCGTCGTGCTGGCTGCTGGCGATTCGCGGAGAAGGCTGGGAGCTTGGTGCCCCGACGAGCGCCACCGCGCGAGAGAACCTGCGCGCGGCGATCGCCTGGTCGCAAACCTGGCTTGCACAGGGCTGAGCCGCGCCGGACTCATCCGACCAGGCTGCACGTGACGCCCTGCTCCCACACCCGCCGCATCGCCTGCGCAATCGGGCCGAACCCGCCGCGCATCCCGCACCAGCGCCTTGGGCTGTACGCCGGAAACGCCGCTTGAGGTCGCAAAACGCTCGATCGCCCCTCCGACAGGTTCATCTGCAACACCGGATGGAGTCCGTCCGGATATTCATCGCCGGCGAGCTTCAGCGGCATGGTCAGCGAGACCTCTTCGCTCGGCCGCGCAGAAGGGTCGTAGGCGAAGGCACAGCGTCGCGGATCCGATCCCACTCGATCGAGCCGTCCGCTCAGCACGCCATCCGACCACACCTCCAGCATCATCGTCTCCCGCGTCCCGCCAGCAGATCATCCAGCGTCGGCAGCCGCCCCTCGGGCATCACCTGCAACTCCAGCCCCAGCAACGCGCAGATGCGCAGGACCTTGCGGATCCCGATCTCGCCGATGCTGCCGTTCTCGAGCTGCGACAGACTGGTACGGCCACCACCCGCGAGGCGTGCGAGTTCGTCCTGGGCGAGCCCGCGTGCCTGGCGCGCCGAGCGAAGCCTCGAGCCGATTCCGATCATGTTCATGATCAGCATACGAAACAAGACGTCGTTATTCTGGCTCCATGTTCAGCATACTGAACATGCACGATGCCTACGCCCCGAACGTGCGTTTTCCGATGCACCGACTTGGCACCGGGAAGGCGGATCCCGCTCGCGGGTTCCCTGCGCCTATTCCAGCCCGCGCAACTGCTCGAGCGCCTCCTCCACCCGCTCCACCGCGATCACGGTGAGCCCCTCGATCGGCTGCTTCGGCGCGTTCGCGCGCGGAACGATGGCGGTGTCGAAGCCGAGCTTGGCGGCTTCCTTCAGCCGTTCCTGCCCGCGCGGTGCGGGCCGGATCTCGCCGGCGAGGCCGACTTCGCCGAACACCGCCAGGCCGCGCTTCAACGGTCGATCGCGCAGCGAGGACACGATCGCGAACAGGATCGCGAGGTCGGCCGCCGGCTCGGTGATCTTGACCCCGCCGACCGCGTTCACGAACACGTCCTGGTCGAAGCACACCACGCCGGCGTGGCGGTGCATGACCGCGAGCAGCATCGCGAGGCGGTTCTGCTCCAGGCCCACCGACAGGCGCCGGGGGTTGGGGCTCTGCGACGAATCGACCAGGGCCTGCACCTCGACCAGCAGCGGGCGCGTGCCCTCCTGGGTGATCAGCACGCAGCTGCCGGCGACCTGCTGCGAGTGCTGCGAAAGGAAGATCGCCGAGGGGTTGGAGACGCCGCGCAGGCCGCGCTCGGTCATGGCGAACACGCCGAGCTCGTTGACCGCGCCGAAGCGGTTCTTGAACGCGCGGATGAGGCGGAAGCTGGAGTGGGGGTCGCCCTCGAAGTAGAGCACGGTGTCGACGATGTGCTCGAGCACGCGCGGACCGGCGAGCGTGCCGTCCTTGGTGACGTGGCCGACGAGGATCAGGCTGGTGCCGCTCTGCTTGGCGAAGCGGGTGAGCTGGGCGGCGCACTCGCGCACCTGGGCGACCGAACCCGGCGCGGACTGCAGGGCCTCGGAATACACGGTCTGGATCGAGTCGATCACCGCCACCCGCGGGCGCGCCTCGCGCAGGGTATGGAGGATGCGCTCGAGGTTGATCTCGGCGAGCATCTGCAGCGGCGACGGCGGCAGCTGCAGGCGCTGGGCGCGCAGCGCGACCTGCTCGCCGGATTCCTCGCCGCTGACGTAGATCACGCCCCCGGACGCCTTGCCGCCCTTGGCCGAAGTGCCCTCGCCGCCTGCGGCCGGGGTGGTCGCAGCCAGGTTGGAGAGCGCCTGCAGCAGCAGGGTGGACTTGCCGATGCCCGGGTCGCCACCGATCAGCACGACCCCACCGCAGACCAGGCCGCCGCCGAGCACGCGGTCGAATTCATCCAGCCCGGTGGGCTGGCGCGGCTCCTCGCGCGGCTCGAGTGCGGATAGTGGCTGCAGCCGGCTGCTCTCGCCGGCGAGCGCGGCGAAGCGGCTGCCCGCGGCCGGCGCGGCGGGCTCGAGCACGGTCTCGACGAGGGTGTTCCAGGCCTGGCACTGCGGGCACTGGCCCTGCCAGCGCACGGCCTGCGCACCGCATTCGGTGCAGACGAAAGCGGATTTCTGGCGTGCCATCAGGGTCTTCCGAAACGGCGACAGGGCTCCGGCTGCAGCCGGAGCTTGCGGGTATCAGTCCTGCTCCTGCTCGGCCGCGATGCGGGCGAACTCCTCGCACACGTGGTCGGCGAAGGCGTTGATCAGCCGTGAGCGGAACTTGTCGCGCGGCAGGATCACCTCGAGCGGAGTGTGCAGGCGCGGCTGCAGCGGGATCGCCACCAGGCGGCCCTCCTCCACGTCGCGCCGGATCGCGCGCCCGGAGGCGATCGCGAAGCCGAGGCCCGCAGCCGCGAGCTGCTTGACCGCGGCGAGGCTGCCGAGCTCGGCGCACAGGGTGATCTGGCTGCCCGCGATGCCGGCGGCCTCGAAGAACTCGTCGGCGATCTGGCGGATGCCGTTGCCCGGGTCGCGATCGATGAAGGGGTGGCCGACGAGGTCACGCGCGGTGAGCTCCTTGAACTTCGCCAGCGGATGGTTCGGGCTGCAGATCACCAGCAGGTCGTCGCTCGCGGCGCTGCGGCGCTCGATGCTGGGCTGCTCGGTGGCGATCTCGATGAGGCCGAGGTCGAGGTCGCGCGCGGCCACGCGGTCCTCGGTGAGCTTGGAGGTGCCGACCACGACCCGCGGCAGCACGCCGGGGTAGCGGCGCTTGAAGCTCTCCAGCACCTGAGGCAGCCAGTAGGCGGCGATCGTGGTGCTGGTGCCGATGCGCAGCTGGCCGGCGAGCTCGTCGGTGAGCTCGGAGACGCGCGAGTCGAGCTCGGCCGAGAGGCCCAGGATGCGCTCGGCGTAGGCGAGCACGAGCTCGCCCGCGGCGGTGAGCGTGATCTTGCCGTGACCGCGATCGAGCAGGCGGGTGTCGAAGTGCTCCTCGAGCTGCTTGATCTGGAAGGTGACTGCCGGTTGCGTCATGTGGAGGTGTTCCGCGGCACGCGTGAAGGAGCCGTGCTTCGCAACCGCGTGGAATACCTGGAGTCTGCGATCTGCCATGGTGTGAATAAGTACGATTTATATAAGTGGATTAAAGCACAATCCAGCGCATTCGGGTGGATCACGGCGCGTTCGTCGCGAGGCCCGCTCCGCTGCCGGCGCAAACCGTTGCCATACGGGCGTTTGCGCGCCCCCGCACATGCGCTGAGCGAGATCATCACGGGGCAATCCGCTTCGTGATATAAACCGCGCTTCGACCTTCCGCCGCGACCCGACGATGCCGCTCGGCTTCTACATCATCATGGCAGCGCAGTTCTTCTCCGCGCTGGCCGACAATGCCTTGCTGATCATCGCCATCGCCATGCTTCGGGACATGGCGGCCCCCTCCGAATACGAGCCACTGCTCAAGCTCTTCTTCACTGTCTCCTACGTCGCGCTCGCCGCCTTCGTCGGCGCCTTCGCCGACTCGATGCCCAAGTGGCGGGTGATGCTGATCAGCAACACGATCAAGATCGGCGGCTGCCTGATGCTCTTCCTGGGTACGCATCCGCTGTTCGCCTACGCGGTGATCGGCCTCGGCGCGGCAGCCTACTCGCCGGCCAAGTACGGCATCCTCACCGAGTACCTCCCCCACCGCCTGCTGGTGGTGGCCAACGGCTGGATCGAGGGCCTCACCGTGGCGGCGATCATCGTCGGTACCGTGGTCGGCGGCATCATGATCCGGGGCGACGTCTCCACCTGGCTGATGGGGCTGGGCCTGCCCGGCGTCGGCTCGGCCTTCGGGGCTGCGGTGCTGATGGTCGGTACCCTGTACCTGGTGGCGGCCATCTTCAACATGTACATCCCGGACACCGGGGTGGACCACAAGCCGCTCAAGAGCAACCCGCTCTACCTGCTGCACGACTTCAACCACTGCCTGCGCCTGCTCTGGCGTGACAAGCTCGGGCAGATCTCGCTTGCGGTCACCACGCTGTTCTGGGGTGCCGGCGCGACGCTGCAGTTCATCGTGATCAAGTGGGCGGAGCACAACCTCGGCATGAACCTGTCGCAGGCCTCGATGCTGCAGGGCGTGGTGGCGCTCGGCGTGGCCACCGGCTCGGTGCTGGCGGCACGCTACATCACGCTGCGGCGCGCGGTGAACGTGATCCCGCTCGGCATCGCGATGGGCCTCGGGGTGATGACCATGGTGGGCGTCACCGAGGCCTGGATCGCGATGGTGCTGATGGTGATCGTGGGCGGCCTGGCCGGCTTCTTCGTGGTGCCGATGAACGCCCTGCTGCAGCACCGCGGCCACATCCTGATGGGCGCGGGGCACTCGATCGCGGTGCAGAACTTCAACGAGAACCTGTCGATCCTGGTGATGACCGGAACCTATGCGCTGCTGATCGTGCTCGGCCTGTCGATCAACACCGTGATCGTGATGTTCGGCCTCTTCGTCGCCGGCACCATGCTGCTGGTCAAGCGTCGCCACGACGCCAACCAGCGCGAGTTCGACAACGTCGCGCTGCTCGAGGATCGGCTGCACTGAGGACCGGCCGTGCGGAGGCGACGCCCCCGCACGCCGGCTCCACCGCCGATCTGCGCCCTTCCCTCCGTTCGCCCCTCCGCCCTCAACCTGTCCCGGCCATCAGCCGGCGCGCGAAGCAGAGGTCTTCCCAGGCCTTGGCCTTGTCCTGCGGATTGCGCAGCAGATAGGCCGGGTGGTAGGTGACCACGACCGCAACGCCCGCGCGCTCGAAGCGCTTGCCGCGCGCCGCCGAGATCGCGATCTCGCGATCGAGCAGCGCCTGCGCGGCCGGACGGCCGAGCGCGATCAGGAGTTGCGGCTGCACGAGCGCGATCTGGCGGTCGAGGTAGGGCAGGCAGGCGGCGATCTCGCCGCGCTCCGGGGTGCGGTTGTGCGGTGGCCGGCACTTGACGGCGTTGGCGATGTAGACGTCCTCGCCACGCTTCAACCCGATCGCCGCCAGCATGTTGTCGAGCAGGCGCCCGGCCTGGCCGACGAAGGGCTCGCCGCGCTGGTCCTCCTCCGCGCCCGGGCCCTCGCCCACCAGCATCCAGCGTGCCTGGCGGTCGCCGACGCCGGGCACGGCCTGCTTGCGGCGCTCGCACAGAACGCAGGCCCTGCAGTCGCGGATCCCGGCTTCGAGGGCGTCCCAGTCGAGGGTGGCGATGCGGGCGCTGCGCGCCGGGTCCGGCGCTGCAGGCGCAGCGAGCGTGGCTGCAGGCGTGGGGGTGGCCGGGGGCTGGGGGCGAGCGGCGTGGATCCGTGGCGGCTCGGCGTTGCGCGGCGCGGCCGGGTGCGCCGGCCTCGGCTGCGGCCCGGCGGCCGGCTCAGGTTCGACGGAGCGTGCCATCGGCGTGGGTGGCGCCTCGGCGCGTGGCGTCGCGATCGCCGCTGCCGTCCCGGTCCACGCAGGCGCGCTGTCTTCCGGCGCGGAATCCTCCGTCACGTCCGCCTCCGCGTGCCGCGCGCGCAGGCGCCAGATCGGACCCAGGCCCATCTCGCGCAGCACCGCGTCGCGGCGGGAAGACAGGCGCGGCGCGCTCACAGCGTGCGCCTCATCACGATCGCATCCTCGCGCCCGTCGGCGGCGGGGTAATAGCCGCGCCGGCGACCGATCTCGACGAAACCGCTGCGCGCATAGAGGCGTAGCGCGGCGGCGTTCGAGGGCCGCACCTCGAGGTAGAAGTCGCAGGCGCCGCGCGCCTTTGCGCCCTCGGCCAGCCAGTCAAGGAAGCGCATGGCCAGGCCCCTGCCCTGCAGCGCGGCGACGATGCCGATGTCGAGCAGGTGGGCCTCGTCGAGCACGTTCATCACGATCGCGTAGCCGGCAGACACGCCATCGCACGTGAGGACCCACGCGTCGTAGCCGCTGGCGAGCGAGTCCGCAAAGTTGCCGCGCGACCAGGGGTGGGCGTGGAGCTCCGCCTCGCGCGCGCTGACCCAGTCGAGGTCCTCCTCGCGCATCGGCGCGAAGGCGAGCGCCTGCATCAGGCGCGCCCCCCGCGCGCGCGACGCTCGGCGGTGGTGAGGGCGACCTTGTCGCGCACATAGAGCGGCGCGGCCAGTTCGGGCGCCACCAGCACAGCGTCGCGCGCCTGGATGGCACCGAGGCGGGCGACCTCTTCGGCGCGCGGGTACAGGTCGGGCTGGCAGGCGACGAGGCGCCCGGCGGTCCTTGCCTCGAGCTCCTCCGGCCAGGCACGGAAGGCGGACCCGGCCGCGCTCCACTCGCCGGGCGGCAGTTCGAGGTCGAGCGGTGCGCAGCAGCGCAGCGTGCCCTGCAGGCGCGGCACCCCTTCGCCATCGCAGACAAAGGTCGCGCAGTAGATCTCCCCCATGCGAGCATCGGTTGCCGCGAGAACCCGCGGTGCGCCCACCTGGAGCGCGAGCGCCTGCAGGCTGCCGACTGCGGCCACGCCAAGATCCGCGGCGAGCGCGACACCCTGGGCGACGCCGCAGGCGAGGCGCAGTCCGGTAAAGGCCCCGGGCCCGGCACCAAAGGCGACGGCGTCGAGCTGCGCGACGGCGAGCCCAGCCTCGGCGAGGAGTTCGCGCAGGTCGCGCAGCACCGCCTCGGAATGATTGGCCGCGCCCTGGATGCGCCGGACCAGCAACTCGTCGCCATGCAGCAACGCGACGCTGCCGTGCTCGGTGGCGGTTTCGATGGAGAGGATGTTCATGGGGCCGCCATTCTACCCACGGAGCGCCGTTTCGTACGCCGATGGGCCCATACAGAAGCGGTTGCCACGGCGAATGCAGCGGTTCCGATACGTGCCGCGCTGAGCTCACCGCCTTGTTCGCGCCCGCAGGCGCGCGGACATGACCGCTCAGCGCTGCGGCTTGCGGCCCGGCTCCTCGCGGTAGGCGCCGCGGGCGGCGTCGCGCATGTGGCGACGCAGGTCGCTGCGCTCTTCGTCGCTCATCCGCCGGCGCTCGCGCGCGCCGTCGCGATCCTTGTGCTGTTCGCTCAGCGTGTCGCGCCACTCGGGACGCTCCCCGGCACCGGCCGGGCGGAAGCGCTGCGCCTGCTCCTCACCGCCGACGATGAAGCGCAACTGCGCGCTTGCCTCCGAAGGCGCAAGCGTACAAACCAGGAGCGCGCCACATACGATGGAGGTGCGCACGCCCGAAAACCTGCCCGGGTTCGGCAGCCAAGGACCCAGACAAGGGGAAACCGGTGAATCACTCATGACAGCGATGCGCGGCACCGGCCATCGCGAAGAGGCCTGCGCCGCAGGAGAAAGTCGATGACGGCACCTTACGGCAAACCGGCCGGCGCGCAAAGCCTCCGCCCGTCGCACCGAAGTGGCTTTGTAAGGCGATATTGCCACCTCATCCACGCCTTACGAAGGGTTACCGGGAAAGCCACGCTGCGCGCTCCGGGAAGGCTGGCACGGGCCCGCGAGTCAGGCTAGCATTTCATACATGAACCAGAAAAATCGCTATCGCATTCTCGTGGTGGATGACGACGCGCGCCTGCGCGAGTTGTTGTCCCGCTACCTGCAGGAGCAGGGTTTCTCGGTGAAGGCCGTCGGCGACGCGCCGATGATGGATCGTGCCCTGCACCGTGAGCACTACGATCTGATCGTGCTCGACCTGATGCTCCCCGGCGAGGATGGCCTGTCGATCTGTCGTCGGCTGCGCGCGGCCGAGAACCAGATCCCCGTCATCATGCTGACCGCAAAGGGCGACGACGTCGATCGCATCGTCGGACTGGAGATGGGCGCCGACGACTACGTCGCCAAGCCCTTCAACCCGCGCGAGCTGGTTGCGCGCATTCAGGCGGTGATGCGCCGGCAGCCGCAGACGCTGCCTGGCGCACCCACGCCCGAGGACGAGATCGTCGTGTTCGGCCGGGTCAAGGTTAACCTGGGCACGCGCGTGCTGGTGCGCGACGGCGAGGAGATCCAGCTCACCACCGGCGAGTTCTCGCTGCTCAAGGTGCTGCTCACCCACCCGCGCCAGCCGCTTTCGCGCGACAAGCTCATGGAGCTTGCGCGCGGGCGTGAATACGGCGTGTTCGACCGCGCCATCGACGTGCAGGTCTCGCGCCTGCGCAAGCTCGTCGAGGACGACCCCGCAAAGCCGCGCTACATCCAGACCGTCTGGGGCTTCGGCTACGTCTTCGTTCCCGACGAACAGAAGAACGGCGAGGACAAGGACGGTGAGCCCGAATCCCCCTCGGGCAGCGAGGCCTGATGGCCGAATCCGTCGAGACCATCGCCGGTCCGGTACGCAAACGCCTGCTGCCGAGCACCCTGCTCTGGCAGACCTTTCTGCTTGTCGCGCTGCTGCTCATCGTTGCGCTCGGCAGCTGGGTGCAGATCTTCCGTTACTTCCAGGAACCGGCGCGCGCCCGCGACGTCGCGCAGATGGTCGTGTCGGTCATCAACCTGACCCGCACGGCGCTGATCAACGCCGACTTCGACCGCAGGGTCGATCTGCTGATCGATCTCGCCGCGCTCGAAGGCATCCGCATCTATCCGGCCGAGGCCACCGACGAGCTCGAGCCGCTCGGCGACACCCGGCCGCTGCGCCTGCTCACCGCCGACGTGCGTCGCCAGCTCGGCGACCACACCCGCTTCGCCTCGCGCTGGAAGACGCTCGACGGCTTCTGGGTGAGCTTCCGCCTCGACCCCGACGACGCCAACGACGAGTACTGGGTGATGCTGCCGCCCGAGCGCATCGAGAACCCGGACGACTTCGGCTGGCTGGGCTGGGGCGGTGGCGCGCTGCTCGCCGCGCTGCTCGGCGCCTTCCTCATCGTGGCCCGGGTGAGCGCGCCCCTGCGCCAGCTCGCGCGCGCCGCACGCATCGTGGGCAGCGGCGAGCGTCCGCCTCCCCAACCCGAAAGCGGCCCGCAGGAGATCGCCCTCGTCGCGCGCGCCTTCAACCGGATGGCGGACAATCTCGCGCGCATGGACGAGGATCGGGCGCTGATCCTGGCCGGTGTCTCCCACGACTTGCGCACGCCGCTGGCGCGCCTGCGCCTCGGTATCGAGATGTCGGGCGCGCCCGACGACGAGGTGAGCGCGATGGTCGCGGACATCGATGAGATGGATCGCATCATCGGCCAGTTCCTCGATTTCGGCCGCGGCGACGCACAGGAACCCACCGCGGCGATCGACCTCGCGACCCTGGCGCGCGAGGTGACCGAGCCCTACCGCCTGCGCGGCGTGGACTTGCGGCTCGACATCCCCGAGAGCCTGTTCGCCCAGGCGCGCGCGCTGTCGATCCGGCGCGCGCTCGCCAACCTGATCGACAACGCGCTGCGCTACGCGGGAACGGACGCTCCGCTGGAGGTGACGGTCTCCAGCGCGGGGGGGCAGGCGCGCATCGAGGTCGCCGACCGCGGACCGGGCATCCCAGAGAGCGAGATCGAGCGCATGCGCCAGCCGTTCACACGGCTGGACAAGGCGCGCGGCAACACCAAGGGCGCAGGCCTCGGCCTCGCCATCGTCGATCGGGTCATGCGCGCGCACCATGGCCGGCTCGAGCTTTCCGCCCGCGCCGGCGGCGGCCTCCTGGCCGCGCTCTGCCTGCCACTCGCGGCGCCCGCAGGGGAACAGGATAGAATGCGGCGCTCCGTGCCAAGCGAACCGGACCGACCATGAAATTCCTCTTCGATCTCCTGCCGGTGATCCTCTTCTTCGCCGCCTACAAGATCGGCGGCGCCAACCCCGAAGCCTCGCACGCGCTCGCTGCGGGCTGGCTGGGCGACGGCATCGCGGTCTCGCAGGCCCCGATCCTGATCGCCACCTTCGTCGCCATCCTCGCCACCTTCCTGCAGATCGCGCTGGTGTGGGTCAAGCACCGCAAGGTCGACACCATGCTGTGGATCAGCCTGGCGATCATCGTCGTGTTCGGCGGCGCCACCCTGTTCTTCCACAACCCTACCTTCATCAAGTGGAAACCGACCGCGCTGTACTGGCTGTTCGGGGGCGTGCTGCTGGGCTCGGCCTGGCTGCTCGGGCGCAACCTGATCCGTGCCATGCTGGAGGCCCAGATCAAGCTGCCCGACCCGGTGTGGGCGCGGCTCAACCTCGCCTGGGCCGGCTTCTTCATCGCGATGGGCGTGCTCAATCTCTGGGTCGCCTACAACTTCAGCGAAGAGGCCTGGGTCAACTTCAAGATGTTCGGCGGCATGGGGCTCATGCTGGCCTTCGTGCTCGCCCAAGGGTTCTACCTGTCCCGCCACATGGAAGAGGAAAGCAACTGATGTTCTACGCCCTGATCGGTGAGGATGCTCCCGGCGCCCTCGAGACGCGCCTGGCCGTCCGTCCGCAACACGTCGCACGCCTCGAGGCCTTGCGCGACGAAGGCCGCCTGCTGCTCGCCGGACCGATGCCCGCGATCGACTCGCCCGACCCCGGTCCCGCAGGCTTCGCCGGCAGCCTGATCGTCGCCGAGTTCGACTCGCTCGCCAGCGCCGAGGCCTGGCTGCGGGAAGACCCCTACGTGCAGCAAGGCGTCTTCGCCCGCACCACGGTGCGCCCGTTCCGGAAGACCCTGCCATGAGCGCCACAAGGGTCGAACGCATCCGCGCCGCACTGCAGGACCGCTTCGCGCCGACACGACTCGAGATCGGTGACGACAGCGCGCTGCACGCCGGTCACGCGGGCGCCCGCGAGGGCGGGGGGCACTACCGGGTTTTCATCGTGGCGGAGGCCTTCCAGGGCTGCAGCAGAGTGCTCCGGCAGCGTATGATCTACGACGCGGTCGGGGACATGATGCACAAGGACATCCATGCCCTCGCCATCCGCGCGCTAACGGCCGCCGAGGCCGAATCACAAGGACATTGAAGGAATCTCCATGAAACATTTCCCGAGCCGTCTCGCCATCACCCTGCTCGCCGGCTTCCTCGCGCTGCCCGCCCTCGCCGCCTCCCCGGTGGCCAAGGTTAACGGCGTCACGATTCCCGGCGAGCGTGCCGAGGCCATGCTGACCGAGCAGCGCGCCCAGGGTGCGCCGGATGGCGAGCAGCTGCGCAACGCAGTGCGTGAAGAGCTGATCCGCCGCGAGGTGCTGAGCCAGGAGGCGGGCAAGAAGGGCCTGGACAAGAAGGCGGACGTCAAGGCGCAGATGGAAATGGCCCGCCAGGCCATCCTGATCCGCGCCTACCTGCAGGACTACGTGCGCGCCAACCCGATCAGCGACGCCGACCTGATGAAGGAATACGACGCGATCAAGGGCCGCATGGGCGACAAGGAATACAAGCCCCGCCACGTGCTGGTCGAGACCGAGGACCAGGCCAAGGCGATCATCGCGCGCCTGCAGAACGGCACTGCCTTCGAGGAAGTCGCCAAGGAGTCGCGCGACCCCGGCTCCAAGGAGCGCGGCGGCGAACTCGGCTGGAGCAACCCCGCCATGTTCGTGAAGCCGTTCTCGGACGCGATGGTCCGGCTCGAAAAGGGTAAGTACACGGCGACCCCGGTCAAGAGCGACTTCGGTTACCACGTCATCCAGCTCGACGACGTGCGCGACGTGCAACCGCCCCCGTTCGATGAGGTCAAGCCGCAGCTGCAGCAGCGCCTGCAGCAGCAGAAGGTCGAGCGTCACGTGCTCGAGCTGCGCGAGAAGGCCAAGGTCGAGTAAGCACTCGTCCGGGGCGCGCCTTGCCGGCGCGCCTGCATGAAGCCGGTACCGGAGTGCTTGCGCGCGCCGGACCCGACACAACAAAAACCGCTGCGGACGAAAGCCCGGCAGCGGTTTTTTCGTGCGGCCGCCCCGTCGCTCTCGCGCCGGGGACTGCCCGATCAGAACAGCTCTTCGCTCAGCTCGAGCGCGCCCGGCGCGCCATTGACGACGGTGTAGGCCAGCCCACCGGCCTGCGCAAGCACATGGTCGGCGTAGAAGCGCGCGGTGACGATCTTGGCCTTGTAGAAGCCCGCGTCGCCCTCGCCCGCCTCGAGCTTGCGTTTCGCGACCAGCGCGGCGCGCGCCATCTGCCAGCCGCCGGCGACGATGCCGAGCAGCTTCAGGAAAGGCACCGAGCCGACCGAGGCCGCCTTGATGTCCTTGGAGTAGGTGGCGAGGATGTAGGCCACGGCCTCTTCCAGCGCTGCGATGCCATTGCCGAGCGCACGCGCGATGGCCGCGAAGGCCTCGTCCTGCACGCCGCCGAGCTCGGCCTCGACAGCACGCATCGTCTTGACCACGGCAGCGACGGTGGCGCCGTTCTCGCGCGCGATCTTGCGACCGATCAGGTCATTGGCCTGGATCGCGGTCGTGCCCTCGTAGATGGTGGTGATGCGGGCATCGCGGAAGTGCTGCGCGGCGCCGGTCTCCTCGATGAAGCCCATGCCGCCGTGCACCTGCACGCCGTCCGAGGTGACGTCGATCGAGTTCTCGGTGCACCAACCCTTGACCACCGGGATCATCAGGTCGACAAAGGCCTGGTTCTGCGCACGCACCGCCTCGTCGGCGTGGTTGTGCGCCTTATCGAAGGCGGCGCCGACGACGTACGCGAGCGCGCGCATCGCCTCGGTCTTGCTCTTCATGTTCATGAGCAGGCGGCGCACGTCGGCGTGGTGCAGGATGTTGACCTTCGGACCGCCACGCACGCCGGCATCGGTGCCCTGGATGCGGTCCTTGGCGTACTGCAGGGCGTGCTGGTAGGAACGCTCGGACAGCGCCAGCCCTTCCATGCCGACCGCGAAGCGGGCCTCGTTCATCATGATGAACATGTACTCGAGGCCGCGGTTCGGCTCACCGACGAGGGTGCCGATCGCGCCGCCCTTGTCGCCGAAGGCGAGCACGGCGGTCGGGCTGGCGTGGATGCCGAGCTTGTGCTCGATCGACACGCAATGCACGTCGTTGCGCGCGCCCAGGCTACCGTCGGCGTCGACCATGAACTTGGGCACGACGAACAGCGAAATTCCCTTCACCCCCTCGGGCGCGTCCGGCAGGCGGGCGAGCACGAGGTGGATGATGTTGTCGGTGAGGTCGTGCTCGCCGTAGGTGATGAAGATCTTCTGGCCGAAGATCTTGTAGGTGCCGTCACCCTGCGGCTCGGCCTTGGTGCGCACCGCGGCGAGGTCGGAACCGGCGTTCGGCTCGGTGAGGTTCATCGTGCCGGTCCACTCGCCGGCGATCATCTTGGGCAGGTAGAGGTTCTTCTGCTCGTCGGTGCCGCGCAGCATCAGGGCCTCGATGGCGCCGCTGGTCAGCATCGGGCACAGCGAGAAGGCCATGTTGGCCGACTTCCACATTTCCATGACCGCGGTGGCGAGCAGCTTGGGAAGGCCCTGGCCGCCGTATTCCGGATCGCACGGCAGCGCGGTCCAGCCCGACTCGGCGAACTGCGTGTAGGCGTCCTTCCAGCCCGGCGCGGTGGCGACCTCGCCGTCGTTCCACTTGGCGCCTTCCTGGTCGCCGGTCCAGTTCAGCGGGGCGAGCACGCCGCTGGCGAACTTGTCGGCTTCTTCCAGGATCGCGTCCACGAGGTCGGCCGAGACCTCCTCGTTGCCGGGCAACTGCATGACTTCGTCGAGACCGGCGAGCTCACGCATCACGAACTGCATGTCGCGGATGGGGGCGTTGTATTGACTCATTGTTGGCGCTCCGGAAAAGGTTGAACAGCCTGCTACTTGTCGAGCAGATAGCGGCGATCGTCGAATGCACTCACCCATTCGGGCCGATACACCACCATCAGCGTGATGATCGCGCCGCTGATCCAGCCCTCGGAAAACCCGAGCAGCAGGAAGAACGGCAGGTAGTCGCTCCACAGGAAGCCTGCGGAATACGCGCCGGACAGCGCCAGCACGGTCGAGGCGGTCAGCCCCTGTGCCATCACGGTCAGCGCGGAACCGGCAAAGCCGGTCACGAAGATGAAGATGAAGAAGTGCGCCGGAAGCAGGCGCTCGACCAGGCGATGCAGGCCGCTCGCGACCGCCACCGGAACCAGCACCATCAGCACGAAGTTGGCGGGCCAGTCGCCCCACTCCAGCGCGCCGTTGAGGGTGATCCCGCACAGTGCCAGCGCGAGCGCGGCGACCGCCTTCCACGGTCCGAGCGCGAGCGTCGCCGCCATCGCGCCGAGCAGGTGCAGGTTAAGGCCGGGCTTGACCCCGGCCTTCATGCTCCAGATCAGCGTGAGACAGACCGCGAAGCCGAACAGGACGTTCAGCTGCACGCCGCCGGCGAGCTCCTTCCACGGCAGCCTGCGCGCGAGCGCGAGCAATCCCAGCGCGGCGAGCGCGTACACCGCAGCCTCGACGCCTGCCGAAAGCAGCGACGCCGGGAGATCCATGCCCGCGTTCCCCGCGTCCGGTCAGAGCGCCCCGGTCAGTTCCGGCACCACCTGGAACAGGTCGCCCACGAGGCCGTAGTCGGCCACCTGGAAGATCGGCGCTTCGGGATCCTTGTTGATCGCCACGATCACCTTGGAGTCCTTCATGCCGGCCAGATGCTGGATCGCGCCCGAGATGCCGACCGCGATGTAGAGCTGCGGCGCGACGATCTTGCCGGTCTGGCCGACCTGGTAGTCGTTGGGCACGTAGCCGGCGTCCACCGCGGCGCGCGAGGCGCCCAGGGCGGCGCCGAGCTTGTCGGCGAGCGGCTCGAGGAGCTGCTTGAAGTTGTCGCCGCTGGCGAGGCCGCGACCGCCCGAGACGATGACCTTGGCGGCGCCGAGCTCGGGGCGCGCGCTCTTGACGATCTCGCGACCGACCAGCGCGGTGGTGCCGAGGTCCGCCGCGGCGGCGACCGCCTCGACCGGCGCGGCGTTGCTGCCGGCTTCGGCGGCGTCGAACGCGGTGGTGCGCACGGTGATCAGCTTGATCGCGTCGGCGCTCTTGACGGTGGCGAGCGCGTTGCCGGCGTAGATCGGACGCACGAAGGTGTCGGCCGACTCGACCGCGACGATGTCGCTGATCTGCGCCACGTCGAGCAGCGCGGCCACGCGCGGCAGCATGTTCTTGCCGGCCGGCGTGGCCGGGGCGAGCACGTGGCTGTAGCCGCCGGCCAGGCCCCTGACCAGCTCGGCGACGTTCTCGGCGGTCTGCGCCTCGTACTGCGGCGCGTCGCACACCAGCACCCTGGCCACGCCGGCGACCTTGGCCGCGGCCTCGGCCGCGGTGCCGCAGCCGGCACCCGCCACCAGCACATGGACGTCGCCGCCCAGCTTGGCGGCCGCGCTCACGGTGTTGAGCGTGGCCGCCTTGATCGATTGGTTGTCGTGTTCCGCGATAACGAGAATGGCCATGTTCAGATCACCTTCGCAACGTTCTTGAGTTTGTCGACCAGCTGGGCCACGTCGGCCACGCGCTCACCGGCGCTGCGCTTGGGCGGCTCGGCGACCTTGAGCGTGGCCAGGCGCGGGGCGACATCGACGCCCAGGTCGGCCGGCTTGACGGTCTCGAGCGGCTTCTTCTTGGCCTTCATGATGTTGGGCAGCGTGGCGTAGCGCGGCTCGTTCAGGCGCAGGTCGGTGGTCACCACCGCCGGCAGCTTCACCGACAGGGTCTCGAGGCCGCCGTCGATCTCGCGCGTCACGGATGCCTTCCCGTCGGCCAGCGTCACCTTGGACGCGAACGTCGCCTGCGGCCAGCCCGCCAGCGCGGCGAGCATCTGGCCGGTCTGGTTGGCGTCGTCGTCGATCGCCTGCTTGCCGCAGATCACCAGGTTCGGCTGCTCCTTGTCGCACACCGCCTTGAGCAGCTTGGCCACCGCCAGCGGCTGCAGCTCGACGTCGGTCTCGACCAGGATGCCGCGGTCGGCACCGATCGCCATCGCCGCGCGCAGGGTCTCCTGGCACGCGCCCACGCCGCAGGACACCGCCACCACCTCGGTGGCCACGCCCGCTTCCTTCAGGCGCACCGCCTCCTCGACCGAGATCTCGTCGAAGGGGTTCATGCTCATCTTGACGTTGGCCAGGTCCACGCCGCTGCCGTCGGCCTTCACGCGAACCTTGACGTTGTAATCGACCACGCGCTTTACGGGTACGAGAATCTTCACTCTGACGCGCTCCTCTTCTTTGCAGGGGATGGTAGGCCCGGGATGCGGGCCCGACTTCCGGATTATGTCACCGCCCTTGGCCGGCCGCACTGCTGCAGGGCAGCAATTCCATACGGTCAAGTATGGCGCGTACGGTAGCGTATGGTCGTCGAATCGTCAATACTACTGCGTATGGAAAACATCGTGAAAAAGCCGCGTACCCAACTCGACCGGGCCGCCTGGGTCGCCGGCGCCACCGAGGTGCTCGCCGAGGAAGGCATCGCGGGCCTGCGCGTCGAAGTGCTGGCGAAACGGCTCAAGGTAACCAAGGGCAGTTTTTACTGGCACTTCACCGACCGCCGCGACCTGCTGATGGCGGTACTCACGCACTGGAAGGAAGGCCGCATTCGCGACATCATCAAGCAGACCCGCGCCCAACCGGGCCGCGAGCTCGAGCAGATCTACCACGTCATCGACGTGTATAGCGCGAGCCGCAGCCGCCGCGGCATGATGATCGAGCTCGCCGTGCGCGACTGGGCGCGCCGTGACGCCGAGGCGGGCGCGATCGTGGCCGAGGTTGACGATGTCCGCCTGCGCTGCGCGCGCGACCTCTTCCTCGCCTGCGGCGTACCGATGGAAGAGGCCTCCAGCCGCTGCATGCTGCTCTACGCCTATGTCTTCGGTGTATCGCTGATGATCTACGAGAAGTTCGACCGCGACGTCGCGCGTCTCAAGCGTGACATCGCAGACCTGATCGCGCGCTCCTGCGCCGTCGGCACTACTGGCGCCGCGGCAGCCTGAGTCTCAGTGCGGCTGCCAGCCACCGAGCGTCTCCATCAGGTTGAGCCCGGTCTTCTCGATCACCTCCTCCACGTCGATTCGACGCAGCTCAGCGAGAATCCGCGCGTACCGTGCCAGGTTCTGCGGCAGGTTGCGCTCGCCGCGCGCCCACGCCGGCGGGATGTCCGGCGCATCGGTTTCCAGCACGATGGATTCCAGCGGCAGGCTGCGCGCGAGCTCGCGGATGCGAGTCGAGCCCTCGTAGCTCATCGCACCGCCAAAACCGAGCCGGAAGCCGAGCGCGATGAAGGTATCGGCCTGCTGGCGACTGCCATTGAAGGCGTGGGCGATGCCACCGCACACCCGAGCCCGGCGCAGTTCGCGCAGGATCGGGTCGATCGCGCGCCGCACGTGCAGGATCACGGGCAGCCCGTGGCGGCGCGCCAGTCCGAGCTGCGCAATGAAGAACCGCAACTGGCGCTCGCGATCGACCTCGACGGCAAAGTGATCGAGGCCGATCTCGCCGACGGCTCGCGCAGCGCGTTCGGCGAGCAGCTCGTCCAGCCGATCGAGGTCGTCCTCCCGCGCCTGCATCACGTACAGCGGATGGATGCCGAGCGCCGGACAGACATCCGCGCGCGCCGCGGCGAGCGCGAGCACGGCGTCGCAGCTCGCGCGATCGACCGCCGGCACGACGAAGCCCCGCACCCCCGCAGCACGCGCGGCCTCGATCACCACCGCGCGGTCGGGCGCGAACTCGGCGGCGTCGAGGTGGATGTGGGAGTCGATCAGCATCGCCGGCACGACCGCGGGCTTGCGGCGCTCAGCGCCCCTTGAACTCGGGCTTGCGCTTGGCGATGAAGGCGTCGATGCCTTCGGCCGCATCCTCGCACATCGCGTTGCAGGCCATGGTCTCGGCCGCCATCTGGTAGGCCGCATCCAGCCCCATCTCGAGCTGCTTGTAGAACATCTGCTTGCCCATGCGGATCGCCGCCGGCGACTTGGACAGGATGGACGCGGCCAGGCGGCCGACCTCGGCGTCGAGCTCGTCGGCGGGCACCACGCGATTCACCAGCCCGCGGCGCTGCGCCTCGTGCGCGTCGATGAAGTCTCCGGTGACGAGCATCTCGAAGGCCTCCTTGCGCCCCATGTTGCGGGCAAGGCCGACGCTCGGCGTGGCGCAGAACAGCCCGACATTGATGCCCGACACCGCGAAGCGGGCGTGGTCCGCCGCCACGGCGAGGTCGCACATCGACACCAGCTGGCAGCCCGCGGCGGTGGCGATGCTGTGCACGCGCGCGATCACGGGCTGCGGCAGCTCGGTGAGCTTCATCATGAACTTCCCGCACAGGCGGAACAGGCGCTGCTGGAAGTCGAGCGTGTGGTTGCCGCGCATCTCCTTGAGGTCGTGGCCGGCGCAGAAGGCCTTGCCCTCGCCGGCGATGACCACCACGCGCACCGTCTCGTCGCGCGTGATCTCGTCGACCGCGGCGATCAGGGCCTCGAGCATCTCGAACGAGAGCGCATTGAACTGTTGCGGGCGGTTGAGCGTGAGCGTGGTCACGCCGCCGGCATCCTCTCGGCGCAGGATGGGGGCTTCGGTTTCTACCACGGGGCTGGACTCGGCGTTCATCGTTCTCTCTCCTCCTGGATTCATGATTGCTGGGCTTGGCGGCCACGGTCGGCAACGTTAACGTCAACCGGCACAGCGCGCCAGCGCTTCGCACGGTGGCATGGTCCGCCGCGGTGCTGACGGCATCGATCCGGGTGTGAGAAAACGCACACCCTTCGACCCCACGACAGCCCAAACTGAATATGGAGCCACGGACAAGAACTCGAACAGGGGGTGTCGGCGCTTGAACCTCAGAACCCGTTTTCTCCTGCTCATCTCCGCACTGATCGTGGTCGGGTCGGTCGTGGCGTGGGTGGTGTTCCATCATGTGGCGCGCCAGATCGTGGTGCAATGGGGGCAGCGCGTCGCCGAAATCCAGGTGCGCTACGACCGCGCCCGGCTGCTGCAGCCGCTCGAGCGTGAGATCGCGCTGGCACGGCAGATGGCTGACTCGCTTGTGCTCAAGCGCTGGGCGCGCTCGTCCGGGGATCCGGCGCTCGAAGCCGAGGCCGTCCGCGAGATGGAGAACTTCCGCCGTAATTTCAGCTCCGGCAACTACTTTGTCGCCTTGCGCGGCTCCGGCGCCTACTACCACAACAACGCCGGGGACGAGTTTGCAGGACGCCAGCTGCGCTACCACCTCTCCCCAGCCAAGCCAGCCGATGCCTGGTTCTACAAGCTCATCGAGGTCGGGCGGGACTTTCACCTCAACGTCAATCCCGACGCCGAGCTCGGCGTCACCAAGCTGTGGATCGACGTGCTGATCCGCGACGGCGACGAGATACTCGGCATCGTCGGCACCGGCATCGAGCTGTCGCGCTTCCTCGACGAGATCGTCGATCTCCACCAGGCCGGCGTAAGCACGCTGTTCGCCGACCTCTCGGGCGCGATCCAGCTCCACCGCGATGCGAAGCTGATCGATTTCGCCAGCGTGGTCAAACCCGAAGGGCAGAAGAGCCTGGTCGATCAGTTGCTCGACCGCGAAGCCGACCGTGCCGAGCTGCGCGAGACGATGCGCGACCTGGCGACGTCCGGCGATGGTACGCCGCGGGTGCTGGACCGCTTCGTCGAGTCCGCCGGGCGGCGGATCCTGCTCGGGATCGCCTTCGTGCCCGAGATCGGCTGGTACGAGATCACCCTGCTCGACCTCGACGTGCTGATGCCGGTCGCAGCCTTCACCCCGGTCGCGGTCGGCTTCATCCTTACCCTGCTGGTCGCGCTCGTCCTCGTCCATCTGCTGCTGCGCCGCCTGATCCTCGACCCGCTCGGCAGGCTGGAGCAGGCCATGCTGCGGGTACGCGACGGCGACCTCAGCCCCGCGCCGCTGCCGCAGACGCGCGGGGAGATCGGCCGCCTGACCCAGCACTTCGACGCGATGGCAGGCGCGATCCGCGCGCACACGGCCGAGCTCGAGGCAAAGGTGCGGGAGCGCACCGACGCCCTGCACCGCCTGGCGCGCATCGATCCGCTCACCGGCCTGACCAATCGCCGCGGCATGACCGAGCTGCTGGAGGCCGAGATCACCCGTGCCGAGCGCCAGGGCAGCCGCTTCGGCCTGTTGTGGCTGGACGTCGATCACTTCAAGGAGATCAACGACCGCCGCGGACACGGCGTCGGCGACAAGGCGCTCACGACGCTGGCGCGCATGCTGGAGGGCTGCCTGCGACCCTATGACCGCGGCGCGCGCTGGGGCGGCGACGAGTTCCTCGTGCTGTTGTCGCCATGCGACGGCGCCACGCTCGAGGCGATCGCGCAGCGCGTCCGCGCCGACATCGAGCACGGCAGCGCCGCGAGCGGCGAGACCTTCACGGTCACCGTCGGTGCCTGCCTGGCCGAGCCGGGCGAGACGCTGGGC
The DNA here is from genome assembly GCA_024235615.1 of Thauera sp. Lineage (GTDB taxonomy): Bacteria > Pseudomonadota > Gammaproteobacteria > Burkholderiales > Rhodocyclaceae > Thauera. Next base: position 65,269 of record JACKMB010000001.1, read on the forward strand.
ACGGTGCTGCAACGCGCCGACGAGGCGCTCTATCGCGCCAAGCAGGCGGGCCGTAACCGGGTCGTGATCGCTCCACACTGATCGGCATGCGGTATTCGCGACGCGGCGATGGAAGCCGCCTTCGGCGCGTCGTCCACGCCCGCACCGAGCGCCTCAGCGCCGGCAGTGGCCCACGCCGGCGAGTCCGCCCGGCAGCGTCCGATCGGTATCGGCCAGCCACTGCGCGACTTCATCCGCCAGTCGCCCAGCGGCGGCGCGGAAGGCGCTGGCACCTCCGCTCGCGTCCGCCGTCGGCGCGGGTTCCAGCACGGTAAGGGCCGCGCTGGCCAAGGGCTTGCCCCCACGCACGGGCAGCAGCGCGAAGCGCGCCACCAGGCGCGCCTCGCTGCGATCGCCGCCATGGAAGACCTGCTCGAACTCGTCGAGCTGCACCTGCAAGCGGCAACCTCCCCCCTCGCCGGCCCCCAGCGCGCGTTCAAGCACGAGCGCAAGCATGGCCGGCGGCTGCGCCGCCCAGCGATTGTCAGCGTAGGTGCGGCGGCGGCCGGGATCGCCGCGAACGTCGCGGTAATGCATCGCCGTGACCTGCAGCCAGGCAGGCGCGGACACCGTGACCCTCGCCGGAGCGAGTGCGTTCGCGAGCGACCCGCGTTCCCCGGTGCCAAGGTCGTAGGTTGCGGCGACCGGCGGGCGCTCCGGAAACACCTGGCAGCCGGCGAGCAGCAGCGCGGCTGCCACACCGGCAGCCCATTCCGCCAAGCGACGACGGCCATCGCGCGACGCTGGCGGCGTGTATTCCTCTCGCGTGCTCATCTGTCGCCCTCGGCGAAATCCTCGTGACCTGCCTCGCCCGGCCCCGGCCGAGGGCGGCCCCGCCCGGTGAGCAAGAGCTGCGGCGAGGCGTCGAGCTCCTCGACCAGGTGGCCGAAACGCTGCGACGTGGTGGTCAGCTCGTCGAGCAGGGCGTCGAGCTGCGGCAGCGTGCGCTCGACGAGGTCCTCGCCTGCAGCGCCCACACCCTGCTCCAGTCGTGCGCTCGCCTGGTCGATGCGTGCGATCAGGCGGCGCAGTTCGGCCACCGCCGGCGCGGCTTCGGCCGAGCCGCGCTCGAGATTGGCGAGAAGGCCGCTGATGCGGGCGATGTTGGCTGCGCTCAGCGTGGCGCGCAGCGCGGTGAGTGTGGCCGGAAGCCCGGTCATGCCGCGGTCCACGCCCGCTGCGGCCGACTCGAGGCTGGCCAGCAAACCCTGCAGGCGCTCGATCGTGCGCTCGTCGGCGAGACGCGCCAGGCGCTCGCCGAGCACCGTAAATTGGTCGAGGGCGGCCAGTGCGCGCCCCGAGAGCTGTTCCACCAAGCCGGCCCGTAGCGCGATGCGCGGCGCCTCGCCGTCGGCAGCGAACAAGGGCCTGCGGTCATCGCCGCGATCGTCGAGTTGCACGAAGGCGAGACCGGTCACACCCAGCGTGCCGAGCGTCGCGGTGGTGCCCTGCGTCAGGGGCAGGTCGGCCGGAACGACGATGCTCACCAGCAGCGTACGCAGGTCCGCAGGGTCGATGCCAATCGCGCGCACGCGCCCGGCAGCCATGCCGCGGTAGCGTACGCGCGACTGCTCGCCGAGTCCGTTGATGTCGCCGCGCGCCTCGAGCACAAGCTCGCGCATCGGTACGCGCTGGTCGGAGAACCACCAGATCGCGAACACGATGCCGGCGCCCAGCATGATTGCGAACAGCCCGGCGGCGAGCGCGTGGGCTCGGTTTTCCATGGTTCAGCCTGCTCCTGCGCCGTGCGAGTGGCTGCGGCGCGCCTGCAGCCCGCGGAAGAAGCGGGCGACGAAGGGGTGGTCGAGGGCGAGCGTATCCTCGAGCGAGGCATGGCTGACGATGCGGCCCTCGGCGAGCACCGCCACGCTCGTGGCCATCTGCGCCAGTGTATCGAGATCGTGGGTCACCAGCACCACGGTGAGACCGAGCTCGCGGTGCAGCGCGCGGATCAGTCGGATGAAGCTTGCGCTGCGGTCGGGGTCCAGCCCGGCGGTGGGCTCGTCGAGCAGCAGCAACTCGGGCTCGAGCGCGAGCGCACGTGCGAGCGCCACGCGCTTGACCATCCCGCCCGAGAGCTCGGCCGGCATCAGCAGCGCATGCGCCGGCTCCATCTCCACCATCTCCAGCTTGAGCGCGACCAGGCGGTCGATCTCCCGGGGGCTCATCATGCCCAGCTCACGCAGCGGAAAGGCGATGTTCTGCGCCACGCTGAAGGCCGAGAACAGCGCCCCATGCTGGAACAGCACGCCCATGCGGCGCTGGCGGGCGAGCCGTCGAGGCGCCCCGCCCGCGTCGAGGGCCTCGCCGAACACCTCGACGCGGCCCGCGGCGGGCCGCGTCAGGCCGATGACGTGGCGCAACAGCGTGGTCTTGCCGCTGCCCGAGCCCCCCACCAGGGCGACGATCTCGCCGGCGCGGATGGAAAGGTCCAGCCCCTCGTGCACGACATTGCGCCCGAAGCGGGTGACAATGCCCTCGACGCGTACCACCGGGGCGTTCGTCAACGGCGCACTCACACCGGCAGCCCGATCGAGCGCGTGGCAATCGCGAACAATGCGTCGGCCAGGATCACCACCGTGATCGCCGACACCACCGAGGCGGTGGTGTTGGCCGACAGGCTCTCGGTATCCGGCCTCACCCGCAGGCCGAAATGACAGGCGACGAGCGCGATCAGGAAGCCGAACACGGCACCCTTGGCCAGCCCGATGTACAGGTTGGCGACCGGCACCGCACCGGGCAAGGCCTGCAGGAAGAAGTGCAGGCCGATATCGAGCTCCACCCAGGCGGACACCCACCCGCCGAGGAGCGCGAGCGCCGAAGTCCATAGCACCAGCAGCGGCATCGCCAGCACCAGGGCGACCACCTTGGGCAGGACCAGGCGCAGGCCGCGTGAAACACCCATCGCCGCGAGCGCGTCGATCTCCTCGGTCACCCGCATCACGCCGAGCTGCGCCGTCATCGCGGAGCCGGAGCGCCCCGCCACCAGCACCGACACCAGCACAGGCCCGAGCTCGCGGATGATGCCCATGCCGAGGATATTCACGATGAAGGCGTCTGCGCCGAAGGTGCGCAGCTGCAGCGCAGACAGGTAGGACAGCACCACCCCGACCAGGAAGCCGACCAGGGCCGAAACGGGCATGGCCTTGACTCCGACCTTGTACAGGTTTGCCGAGATCTCCAGCAGCGGCCAGTCGCGCGGATGGCGGAGCAAATGGCCGAGATCGAGCGCGAACCGGCCGAGGAGCGCGATAAAGCCGGCAAGGTGGCTGCCAAAAGCCAGCAGCCCCTCACCGAGCAGCGCCACGTGGTCGAGGGCGGAGGTGCGCGCCGGGGCAGGCAGCGCACGCGCGGCGGAACGCTCGATGCGGCCGATGATGGCGCGTTGGCCATCGTCCGCCTCCAGCGCGGCGGGCCAGCGTCCGCCCCAGGCCTGCCAAAGCAGCAAGGCGCCGAAGCTGTCCATGCGGCGCACCGCGCGCAGGGACCAGCGCGCATCGGCGGGAGCCGCGGCGAGCGCAGCGCGCAGTGCGGGAAGTCGCTCGTCGAGCCCGCGCAGGGTCCAGTCGCCGGCGAGGCGGATGCCCTCGGCTCCGGCCGCGAAGACCTCGTCGAGCGCGTGCCCCGCCATCGCTGCTCAGGCGACGGACGAGCGCAGGCTGAGCGCGCGGATGTAGAGCGCGCGCCCGAGGCCCTGCCACTGGCGCTGCTCCTCGTCGAGCGCGGCCGCGGTGAGCGGCAGCTTCTGCAGCCAGCCCGGCGCGGCGGTGAGGCTGAAGCCCCGGCCCTCGCGGCGCAGCGTGAGGGGCGGCAGACCGCGCGCGTCGCGGGCGCGGTGAATGACCACCGCCAGGCGCATGCAGGCGATCAGCAGCCAGTCCACGCTGCCCGGGTCGATCGCGGCGACGCGCTCGAGCTTGCCGCGATGCGCCAGCACCAGGCGCGCCAGGCGGGCCTGGTCCATGCGCGAGAAGCCGGGCATGTCGGCGTTGCCGACGATGTAGGCGCTGTGCTTGTGGTAGCTCGAGTGCGCCACCGAGATGCCGATCTCGTGCAACATCGCCGCCCAGCGCAGGAAGCGGTGGTCGTCGTGCTCGGGATCGGCGGTCTCCGGTTCGAGCTGGGCGAGCAGGTGGCAGGCGGTGTCGGCGACCTGCTGGGCCTGGCGCAGGTCGACGCCGTAGCGGCGCACGAAGGCGCTCACGGTGGCGTCGCGCAGGTCGTGGTGGTGGTAGCGCCCGAGCAGGTCGTAGAGCACGCCGAGGCGCAGCGCGCCTTCGGAGAACACCATGTGCTCGAGCTCGAACTCCTTGAAGATCGCGCTCATGATCGCGAAGCCGCCGAGGATCACCGGCAGGCGGTCGCCCTTGAGGCCGGCGAGGTCGATGTTGTCCAGGCTCCCCGCGCGCAGCAGCAGCGCCTTGAGCTTCTCCAGACCCTCGCGCGTGATGCCGCCCTTCGAGAGCCCGTTCTGCTCGAGGATCTCGACGATCGCCTTGGCGGTGCCGCTCGAGCCCACCGCCTCCTCCCAGCCGGCCTCGCGGTAGGCCGCCGAGATCGTCTGCAGCTCGCGGCGGGCGGCGAGCTCGGCCTCCTTGAAGGCGCGTTTGTCGATGCGGCCATCGGGAAAGTAGCGCAGGCTGTAGCCGACGCAGCCCATGTAGCGCGATTCGAGCAATTGGGACTCGAAGCTCTTGCCGACGATGAACTCGGTGGAGCCGCCGCCGATGTCGACCACGAGCTGCTGGCGGTGCGGATCCGGGAGCGTGTGCGCGACGCCGACGTAGATCAGGCGCGCCTCCTCGCGACCGGCGATGATCTCGATCGGGAAGCCGAGCGCGGCCTCGGCGCGGATCAGGAACTCGGGCGCGTTCTTGGCCACGCGCAGGGTGTTGGTCGCCACCGCACGCACCCGGGTGGGCGGGAAGTCGCGCAGGCGCTCGTGGAAGCGCTGCAGGGCGGCGACGCCGCGTTGCTGCGAGGCGAGATCGAGCATCTTGTCGGGAGACAGGCCTGCAGCCAGGCGCACCGCCTCCTTCAAACCATCGAGCGGATAGATCTGGTCATTGACGATGCGGCCCACCTGCAGCCGGAAACTGTTGGAACCGAGGTCGATTGCGGCGATCAGATCTTGCATTGTGGTTTCGGCAGCTGGCACCCCAGGGCGCCGGAACTCGGAATTCTAACATCCCGCAAAAGCCTTCCGAGCCACGCCGGGGCTGCATTTGCGGTCCCGGCGGAAGGCGTCCGGGTGGTCATGAAACCGCAATGGAAATGTCACATAATCCCAAGTGAACTTCCGCGCACAGGAACCCCGAATGCACGCCGATCGCATGCCCCTGAACTACTCTTCCGAACACTTCCTGAACCGCGAGCTCTCGCTGCTGCAATTCCAGCGCCGCGTGCTGGCCCAGGCCGCCGACCCCACCGTTCCGCTGCTCGAACGCCTGCGCTTCCTGTGCATCGTGTCGAGCAACCTCGACGAATTCTTCGAGATCCGCGTCTCCGGCATCAAGGAGCAGCTCCGAATCGGCAGCCGCAAGTCGGGCGAGGACGGCATCGCGCCCGCCGAACTGCTCGAGCGGGTGAGCGACGAGGTGCACGAGATCATCTCCGAGCAGTACCAGCTGCTCAACGGCGACATTCTCCCCGCGCTGGAGAAGGAAGGCGTGGTCTTCCCGCGCCGCAGCCTGTGGACCGAGGCCCAGCGCGCGTGGATCCACGACTACTTCATGCGCGAGGTCATGCCGGTGCTGACGCCGATCGGGCTGGACCCGGCGCACCCCTTCCCGCGCGTGCTCAACAAGAGCCTGAACTTCGCCGTCGAGCTCGAGGGCCGCGACGCCTTCGGGCGCGACTCGGGCGCGGCGATCGTGCAGGCGCCGCGTGCGCTGCCGCGCGTGATCCGCCTGCCGCGCGAGCTGTGCGAGCAGGAGTACGGCTTCGTGTTCCTGTCCTCGGTGCTGCACGCCCATGTCGGCGAGCTGTTCTCGGGCATGAACGTGCTCGGCTGCTACCAGTTCCGGGTCACCCGCAACTCCGACCTCTTCGTCGACGAGGAGGAGGTCAAGGACCTGCGCACCTCGCTCAAGGGCGAGCTGCAGCAGCGCCACTTCGGCGACGCGGTGCGGCTCGAGGTGGCCGACAACTGCTCCGAGGAGATGGCGGGCTTCCTGCTCCAGCACTTCCATCTGACCCCCGACGACCTCTATCGCACGCCCGGCATCGTCAACCTGGTGCGCCTGATGCAGGTCCCCGACTGGGTCGAGCGTCCGGACCTCAAATACAGCCCCTTCGTGCCCGGTCTGCCCAAGGTGCTCGACAAGCGCCGCCAGGTGTTCACCGCGATCCGCGGTGGCGACATCCTCCTCCACCACCCCTTCCAGAGCTTCGCCCCGGTGATCGAGATGCTGCGCGCTGCGGCCGATGACCCGCAGGTGCTGGCGATCAAGATGACCGTGTACCGCACCGGCACCGACTCGGTGCTGATGGAACACCTCGCGCGCGCCGCGCAGAAGGGCAAGGAGGTCACCGTTGTGCTGGAGCTGATGGCGCGCTTCGACGAGGAGGCCAACATCACCCTGGCCAACCGCCTCGAAGAGGTCGGCGCCCACGTCGTCTATGGCGTGTTCGGCTACAAGACCCACGCCAAGCTGCTGATGATCGTGCGCCGCGAGGAAGACGGCCTGCGCCGCTACGTGCACATGGGCACCGGCAACTACCACCCGCGCACGACGCGCTTCTACACCGACTTCGGCCTGCTCACCTGCAACCAGGAGATCGGCGAGGACGTCGCGGCGGTGTTCAAGCAGCTCACCGGCCTGGGCAAGGCCACCGAGCTGCGCCACCTGTGGCAGGCGCCGTTCACGCTGCAGCCGAACGTGGTCGCGGCCATCCGCCGCGAGGCCGAGATCGCGCGCGAGGGCCGGCGTGGCCGGGTGATCGCCAAGATGAACGCGCTGCTCGAGCCGGAGACCATCGAGGCGCTCTACGAGGCCTCGCAGGCCGGCGTCGAGGTCGACCTGATCGTGCGCGGTCCGTGCGCGCTGCGCCCGGGCGTGCCCGGCCTGTCGGACAACATCCGCGTGCGCTCGGTGGTCGGACGCTTCCTCGAACACCACCGCATCTTCCACTTCCACGCCGACGGCGCCGAGCACATGTACCTGTCGAGCGCGGACTGGATGGATCGCAACTTCTTCCGCCGCATCGAGATCGCCTTCCCGGTGCTCGACCCGCGCCTCAAGCGCCGCGTCATGAAGGAAGGCCTGCGCCCCTACCTCGGCGACAACTGCCAGGCCTGGGACATGCAGCCCGACGGCAAGTACCGCCGCAAGCACCCGCGCAGCATCCGCCGCGCGGCGCAGCTCATCCTGCTGAAGGAGCTCGCGGCGAGCAGCTGACCGGACTCGCCCGGGGCGCCCGCCAGGAAAGGTTGCGCGCGCCCCCGCCCCCGCCCCCGCCGCAGCCTCGGCACGCCCCTACTTGCGCTGCGCGTCGATTACGCCCGGCACCTCGCGCACCAGGGTGATCGCGCGCTGCACCTGCTTGATGCCGCCGACCTCCATGGTGAAGCGCATGTAGGCGGTGCCCTTCTTGGTCAGGGTGTTGACCGCGATCACGTTGAGCTTCTCGCGCGACAGCACCTCGGAGATGTCGCGCAGCAGGCCCTGGCGGTCGCTCGCCTGGACGTTGATGTCGACCTGGTAGAGCGCGTTGCGGGTGTCGTGCGCCTTCTCGCCCCACTCGGCCGGGATCACGCGCTCGGGGTGCTTGCGCGCAAGATCCTGGAAGTCGGCGCAGTCGACGCGATGGATCGAGATGCCGCGACCGCGCGTCACGAAGCCTTCGATCGCGTCCGGCGGCGCGGGCTTGCAGCAGCGCGACAGCGAGGTCATCAGCTTGCCCACGCCATCGATGAGGATCTTGTCCTGGTTGTCGCCGGAGCGGCTGCGGCTGCGGCTGACCACGAACTCGGGCTCGGCCTCGGCCGCGGGCTCGGGCGCGTTGCCCTCGCGCAGCGCGGTCTGCATCGCGCGCGGCCCCACCTCGCCGCGCCCGGCGGCCAGGTAGAGCGCCTCGGCGTTCTTGAAGCCCAGGCGATCCGCGAGGCCGTCGATGTTGGCCTGGCCGTGGCCGTCGCGCTGCATCTCCTTGGTGACGAAGTTGCGCCCGCGCGAGAGGATCTCCTCCTCGTCGAGCTGGGCGAAGTATTGCTTGATCTTGCTGCGCGCACGCGAGGTGGCGACGTAGCCCTGGCGCACGTCCAGCCAGTCGCGCGAGGGGCCGCCCTCCTTGGCGGTGACGATCTCGACCGTCTGCCCGCTCTCGAGCGGCGTGTTGAGCGGCACGAGGTGGCCATCGACCTTGGCACCACGGCAGTGGTGGCCGACGTCGGTGTGCAGGCGGTAGGCGAAGTCGATCGGCGTGGCGCCGCGCGGCAGGTCGACCACCCTGCCCTGCGGGGTCAGCACGTAGAGCGTATCGTCGAGCGAGGCGCGCTTGAGCTGCTCCACCCAGTGCGCGGCGTCGGTGACCTCGTCGCGCCACGACAGCAGGTTGCGCAGCAGCGCGATCTTCTCGTCGTAGTCGCCGCCCTGCCTGGCGCCTTCCTTGTAGCGCCAGTGCGCAGCCACGCCGAGCTCGGCATGCTTGTGCATGTCGAAGGTGCGGATCTGCACCTCGAGCGCGCGCCCGTCGCCGGCCAGCACCGCAGTGTGCAGCGACTGGTAGTTGTTGCCCTTGGGCTTGGTGATGTAGTCGTCGAACTCCTTCGCGATCGGCTGCCACATCTGGTGCACGATGCCGAGCACGGTGTAGCAGTCCTTGATCTCGGGCACCAGCACGCGCAGCGCGCGGATGTCGAAGACCTGCGAGAAGTCGAGCCGCTTCTTGCGCATCTTGTTGTAGATGCTATAGATGTGCTTGGCCCGTCCGGTGATCTCGCCTTCGATGCCCACCGCGGCGAGCTCACTCCTGAGGCGCTCGATCGAGTCGTGGATGAACTGCTCGCGCTCGACGCGGCGCTCGTCGAGCATCCTGGCGATGCGCTTGTAGGTCTCGGGCTCGATGAAGCGGAAGGAGAGGTCCTCGAGCTCCCACTTGATCTGCCACACCCCCAGCCGGTTGGCGAGCGGCGCATAGATGTCCAGGCTCTCGCGCGCCACCTCGACACGGGCCTCGCCCGGCAGATCGGTGTAGAAGCGCAGCGTCTGCGTGCGCGAAGCCAGCCGCACCAGCACGACGCGGATATCCTCGACCATCGCCAGCAGCATCTTGCGCAGGACCTCGGTCTGCGCACGAATCTCGGGCGCGCTCGCGTTGGTGGTGAGGCGGGTGAGCACGCGCAGGCCGTTGAGCTTGTGCAGGCCGCGCACCAGCGCGGTGATCGCCGGACCGAAGCGGGCCTCGATCTCCTCGGCCGGGTCGTCGAGCTCTTCCCAGGCGGCGAACAGCAACGCGGCCATCCGCGTCTCGGCATCGAGGCGCAGCGAGGCGGCAATCAGCGCGGCGCCGATCGCATGTGTCCAGGTCGGCTCGCCGGTGCCCAGGACCTTGCCCTCGTAGAGGTCGGCGATCCATTCGAGCGCGGCTTCGATGCGCCCGCGTTCGCCCACCTCCAGGCCGGCGGCAAGCAGATCGATCGGGGGGGCGGTGTCGCCCTGTGAGATGGCGTGGGTGACGGAAACCATGGCACGGATTATCCCACATCGGGCAGAAATCGACCCTCCCCGGGAGGGCTGCCGCGGGTGCTGAACGCGGCCCGCCCGACTTGCATGCGCGCCGCCGGCGGGCAATCATCCAGCGCGCGCCCATCCGCTTCTCCGGACTCCCCATGCTCCAGATCCTGCGTCGCCTGCTCGGCATCGCGCCCGCCCGCCCCACGGTGGATGCGGCGCAATGGGCGCGGGTGGAGGCCCGCCTGCCCTTCCTCGACCACCTCGACCCGACCGACCGCGCACACTTGCGCGAGATGGCGCTCGCCTTCCTGGCCAGCAAGCAGTTCCATGGCGCACAAGGCCTCGAACTGGACGACGACATGCTGCTGGCGATCGCGCTGCAGGCCTGCCTGCCGGTGCTCCACATCGGGCTGCAGGCCTACGACGGCTGGGTCGGGGTGATCGTATATCCGGGCGACTTTCTGATCCCGCGACGCATCGTCGACGAGGCCGGGGTGCTGCACGAATACGAGGACGAGGTGCTCGGCGAGGCCTGGGAGGGCGGGCCGGTGCTGTTGTCCTGGTTCGCCGGCGAGGACGGGCCTGCAGGCATCAACGTGGTCATCCACGAGTTCGCCCACAAGCTCGACATGGAGAACGGCGGCGTCGACGGCCTGCCCCGCCTGCGCCCCGGCATGTCCCGCCACGTCTGGGCCGAGGCCTTCGGCAAGGCCTACGAGGACTTTTGCGCCGAAGTGGACCGCGGCGGCGAGACCGCGATCGATCCCTACGGCACAGAGCACCCGGGCGAGTTCTTCGCGGTGGTCTCCGAGGTCTTCTTCGAGGCCCCGCTCACCCTGCGCGATCGCTTTCCCGCGGTCTACGATCAACTCGCGCAGTTCTACGGCATGGACCCTGCCGCCCGCGCGGCGCCCACCAGCGGAGGCTGAAATGAGCACGCCCAAACGCCTGCTGATCGTCCACCACACCCAGAGCGGCAACACCGGCCGCCTCGCCGCCGCGGTGCACGAAGGGGCGCAGCGCGTGGCCGAGACCGAGACCCGGCTGCTGCGCGCCTTCGACGCGGGCACCGCCGACCTCCTCGCCTGCGACGGCCTGCTGCTCGGCACGCCGGAGAACTTCGGCTACATGTCGGGCGCGCTCAAGGACTTCTTCGATCGCACCTACTACCCCTGCGAGGGCAAGCTCGTCGGCCTGCCCTATGCGGTCTTCGTCAGCGCCGGAAACGACGGCACCGGTGCGGTCCGCGAGATCGGCCGCATCGCCAACGGATACGGCTGGAAGACGGTCGCCGAGGCGCTGATCGTGCGGCGCGAGATCACCCCCGCCGACCTCGAGCGCGCGCGCGAGCTCGGCGAGGCGATGGCGGCCGGGCTGGCGATGGGGGTGTTCTGAGGGCGCGAGGCGCGAGGGGTCTCGGGCGCGAGGAGCGCTGGAGACGCGGCTGAAGCTGGCTCGAGCGCGCAGTGGAAGTTCACGTTTGCGTTAACCGGGATCGACTTTCACGAAGCGGTAACGATCGTCATGGCGGAGTCGATTCACGTGGCCTAAGCTGCAATCGTGTCCGCCGCGGCGGGCACCCCGGTCTTTAATCGAACGGAGGATTGCTTATGGCCATCACCTGGATTCTGGTTGCCAACGCCAGCCTGGCAAAGCTCTACGCCAACCTGGGCCCCAACAAGGGCCTTACGCTGGTGAAGGAACTGATCCACCCGGAAAGCAGACAGAAGAACGGCGACCTGGTCTCGGACCGCGCGGGCGCGAATGGCTCGAACGGCACCGGCGGCGGCTCGATGCAGCCGCAGACCCTGCCCAAGCAGCACGAGGCCAAGGTGTTCGCACAGGAGCTCGCCCAGACGCTCTACCAGGGCCGCACCAGCAACGCATTCAAGCGTGCCATCCTGGTCGCCCCGCCCGCATTCATGGGCCTGCTCAATGCCGTCCTCGACGGCCCGACCGCGCAGATGGTCACAGACCGATTCGAAAAGGATTACACCAAGACACCGCAGGACGAGCTCGGGCAACATCTCGGCTCGACGATCTTTCTCTGAGGGAGGACTTTCCCGAAGGCTCCAGACCCGATCAGCCAATGGCGAAGGGCAGCTGCCCGAGCCAAGGAGGATGTGCTTGACCGAGACCCCGAGGATGCAGCTTTCCTGACGAACGCAGCAAACCTGAACGACATCGTCTCCACTCCGGAGACCGAGGGCACGCGTAGCGTGGCCCGACCCAGGACGGGGCGCAACGCGCCCCGTTCGCCATTCTGACCGACAGGTTCGCGGTTGCCCCCGGCGCAGCAGGGGCGCGGTGCGGAAGACGGGCTCAGCTCGTGCCGCGTCCGTAGGTGTCCTCGAAGCGGACGATGTCGTCCTCGCCGAGGTAGCTGCCGGACTGGACCTCGATGATCTCGAGCGGGACCTTGCCGGGATTCGACAGGCGGTGGGTGTGGCCGAGCGGGATGTAGGTCGACTCGTTCTCCGCGAGCAGGAAGCTGCGCTCGCCGTTGGTGACCTCGGCGGTGCCCTTGACCACGATCCAGTGCTCGGCGCGGTGGTGGTGCATCTGCAGGCTGAGCTTGGCGCCCGGGTTGACCACGATGCGCTTGACCTGGAAGCGCTCGCCGGCGTCGATCGAGTCGTACCAGCCCCATGGGCGATACACCTTGCGATGGCTCTGCGTGAGCGTGCGGCCCTCGGCCTTCAGGCGCGCCACGACCTTCTTGACGTCCTGCGTGCGGTCCTTGTGCGCGACCATCACCGCGTCGGGCGTCTCGACGACCACCATGTCCTCGCAACCCACCGCCGCGACCAGGCGGCTGCCGGCGTGCACCAGGGTGTTGCGGCAGGCCTCGAAGAGCACCTCGCCGCGCGCGGCGTTGCCCTCGCCGTCCTTGGCCGACACCGCCCACAGCGCGTCCCAGGCGCCGACGTCGGACCAGCCGGCCGAAAGCGGCACGACCACGCCCTGCCCCAGCTCGGGCGCTTCGGCGAGCTTTTCCATCACCGCGTAGTCGATCGAGTCGCTCGGGCTGCGCTCGAAGGCGGCGGTGTCGAGGCGGATGAAGTCGGCGTCATGGGTGCAGCCCCCCACCGCGGCCGTGCACGCCGCCGCCATCTCGGGTGCGAAGCGGCGGATCGCCGCCAGCCAGACCGAGGCCTTCATCATGAAGATGCCGCTGTTCCAGTAGTAGGCGCCGCTGGCGACGTAGGCCTCGGCGGTGGCGCGGTCGGGCTTCTCCACGAATTCCAGCAGGGCGCGTGCGCCCTCGCCCTCGGCCAGCGCGACGCCGCTGCGGAGATAGCCGTAGCCGGTCTCCGCGCGGTCGGGCACGATGCCGAAGGTCACCAGCGCGCCCTTCGCGGCCGCCTTCGCGCCGACCGCGATCGCGTGCTGGAAGGCAGGCTGTTCGGTGATGACGTGGTCGGCGGGCATCACCAGCAGGATCGGGTCGCCCTCGTCCGCCGCCACCAGCGCAGCCAGGGTGAGCGCCGGCGCGGTGTTGCGCCCGACCGGCTCGAGCACGATCTGCGGCGAACGTACGCCGATCTGGCGCAGTTGCTCGGCGATGATGAAGCGGTACTCCTCGTTGGTGACGACCAGCGGGCGCGGGTCGACCTCGCCACCGGGGAAGTCCTTCAGCCGCAGCGCCGTCTCCTGCAGCAGCGAGCGCTCGCCGGTGAGCGGCAGGAGTTGCTTGGGATAACTCTCGCGCGAGGCCGGCCACAGCCGGGTGCCGGAACCGCCGGAGAGGATCACGCTCTTGATGGTCATGAATCAGGTCCTTGCGTTGTTCTGTCTGTCGGCTGCTTCAGTCGAGGATCTCGCGCAGCATGCGGGCGACGCCGTCGCGCCAGTCGGGCAGCGCGAGCTCGAAGCGCTCGCGCAGCCGCGCGCTGTCGAGCCGGGAATTGAGCGGCCGCACTGCAGCGGTCGGATAGTCGCGCGTGCCGATCGGGGCGATCTCGCTCACCTTCAGTGTCGCGCCGAGTTCGCGCGCCTGCTCGATCACGAAGCTCGCGTAGCCGTGCCAGCTCGTCTCGCCGCTCGCAGCGAGGTGGTAGGTACCGCCCAGGCCGTGGTTGGCGCGCTCGGCGCGGATGGCGTGGGCGCTGACGTCGGCGATCAACTCCGCGCCGGTAGGCGCGCCGTGCTGGTCGGCGATCACCGTCAGGCGTTCGCGCTCGGCCCCCAGCCGCAGCATCGTGCGTGCGAAGTTGCCGCCGCGCGCCGCATACACCCAGGATGTACGCAGGATCAGGTGGCGGCAGCCCGCGGCGCGGATCGCCTCTTCGCCGGCGAGCTTGGTGCGCCCGTAGACCGACAGCGGCGCGGTCGCAGCGTCCTCGCGCCAGGGGGTGTCGCCGCTGCCGTCGAAGACATAGTCGGTCGAGTAATGCACCAGCAGCGCGCCCACCGCCGCAGCGGCCACGGCGAGCACGCCCGGCGCCTCGGCATTGACGCGCTGCGCGCGCTCGACATCGGTCTCGGCCTTGTCCACCGCGGTGTAGGCAGCGGCGTTGACGATCACGTCCGGGACGATCCGGCGCACCGTGCGGTCGAGGCCGTCGAGATCCTCGAGGTCACCGCGCAGGCCGTCGGCGCCGCCACGGTCGAGCGCCACGACGATGCCGAGCGGCGCGAGCGCGCGCTGCAGTTCCCAGCCGACCTGGCCGTTCTTGCCCAGCAGCAGGATCTTCATCCCTGCACCTCGCGTCCGGCGTAGTTGCGTGCCACCCAGTCGCGGTAGGCGCCGCTCTGCACGTTGGCGATCCAGCCCGGGTTGTCCAGATACCATTGCACCGTCTTGCGGATGCCCGTCTGGAAGGTCTCCGCGGGGCGCCAGCCGAGCTCGCGCTCGATCTTGTGCGCGTCGATGGCATAGCGGCGGTCGTGGCCGGGACGGTCCTTCACATAGGTGATCAGGCGGGCGTAGCTGCCGTCGGCATCCGGGCGCAGCTCGTCGAGCAGTGCGCAAAGCGCGTGCACGATGTCGATGTTGGCCATCTCGTTCCAGCCGCCGACGTTGTAGGTCTCGCCGAGGCGGCCGCGGGCGAGCACCTCGCGGATCGCGCCGCAGTGGTCGCCCACATACAGCCAGTCGCGCACGTTCTGGCCGTCGCCGTAGATCGGCAGCGGCTTGCCGGCGAGCGCGTTGACGATCATCAGCGGGATCAGCTTCTCGGGAAACTGGTAGGGCCCGTAGTTGTTCGAGCAGTTCGTGGTGAGCACCGGCAGTCCGTAGGTGTGGTGCCAGGCGCGCACGAGGTGGTCACTCGCCGCCTTGCTCGCCGAATACGGGCTGTTGGGCTCGTAGGCCTTCGTCTCGGTGAAGGCGGGGTCGTTCGGGCCGAGCGAGCCGTAGACCTCGTCGGTGCTCACGTGCAGGAAGCGGAAGGCCTCGCGCTCGCCGGCGGGCAGCGCGCTCCAGTGCATGCGCGCCGCTTCGAGCAGCGTGAAGGTGCCGTCGACGTTGGTGCGCACGAAGGCGCCGGGCCCATGGATGGAGCGGTCTACATGGCTTTCGGCGGCGAAGTGCACCACCGCGCGCGGCTTGTGCTCGGCAAAGAGGCGTTCGACCAGGGCACGGTCGCAGATGTCGCCATGCACGAAGAGGTGACGCGCGTCGCCCTCCAGCGGCGCAAGGGTCTCGCGGTTGCCGGCGTAGGTCAGCGCATCGAGGTTGATCACCGGCTCGTCGCTGGCCGCCAGCCAGTCGAGCACGAAGTTCGCGCCGATGAAGCCGGCGCCGCCTGTCACGAGAATCACTCTGGGAACCCTGCCTGAAGCGTAAAGCCTGAATTATGGCATCCGGTAGCTGCCATTCCGAGTGTCCGATTTCTCGCACTCCGGCGATTGGGTGCGGTCGAGCCGCCCTGCGCCCCCCGGACGTCCCGTGCATCCGGACGCCAGTTCCCGCGCGCCGGAGCCCTCACCGCCTGCCGGGCGGGCGTTCGAGCATCGTTCGTGAGCGTCCGCTCAGTGCGGTTGCTCTACCCGCGCCGCCTGTTGCACTATCCCGCCCTCCCCTTTTGCGCTTCACCGCCTCTCCCCCATGCTCCCCCCGATCGAACATCGCATCGCCGAAGAGCTCGGCGTCTCGCCGCGCCAGGTCATCGCCGCCGTCCAGCTCATCGACGACGGCGCCACCGTGCCCTTCATCGCCCGCTACCGCAAGGAAGTCACCGGCGGCCTGGACGACACCCAGCTGCGCACGCTCGAAGAGCGCCTGGGCTACCTGCGCGAGCTCGAGGACCGGCGCGCGACCGTGCTGGCCTCGATCGAGGAGCAGGGCAAGCTCAGCCCCGAGCTGCGTGCCGAGGTCGAAGACGCCGACACCAAGCAGCGCCTCGAAGACCTTTACCTGCCCTACAAGCCCAAGCGCCGCACCAAGGCGCAGATCGCGCGCGAGGCCGGCATCGGCCCGCTCGCCGAAGCCTTGCTCGCCGACCCCGCGCTGACACCCGAAGTGGAGGCAGAGCGCTACCTGAATGCCGAGCTCGGCTTCGCCGACACCAAGGCGGTGCTCGACGGCGCACGCCAGATCCTGATGGAACACTTCGCCGAGGACGCCGCCCTGCTCGGCGAACTGCGCGGCTACCTGCACGAGCACGGCCTGGTGCGCTCGAGCGTGATCGAGGGCAAGGAGAACGAGGGGGCCAAGTTCCGCGACTGGTTCGACTTCGCCGAGCCCATCGCCACCATGCCCTCGCACCGCGCGCTCGCGTTGCTGCGTGGGCGCAACGAGGGCGTGCTGCGCCTTGCGCTCGACGTCGACCGTCCGGACCCCGACGCGCCGCATCCCTGCGAGGGCCGCATCGCGGTGCGCTTCGGCATCCGCAACCAGGGGCGCCCGGCCGACCGCTGGCTCGCCGAGACCGCGCGCTGGGCGTGGAGCGTGAAGATCTCCATCCACCTCGAGCTCGAGCTGATGAGCGAGCTGCGCGAACGCGCCGAGGAAGAGGCGATCCGCGTCTTCGCGCGCAACCTCAAGGACCTGCTGCTTGCCGCGCCTGCCGGCACGCGCGCCACCATCGGCCTCGACCCGGGCATTCGCACCGGCGTGAAGGTCGCGGTGGTCGATGCCACCGGCAAGCTGGTCGACACCGCCACCGTGTACCCCTTCGAGCCGCGCCGCGACCGCGAGTCCTCGATCGCCACCATCGCCGCGCTGGCGCGGAAGCACGCCGTCGAACTCATCGCCATCGGCAACGGCACGGCCTCGCGCGAGACCGACGCGCTGGTGGCCGAGCTGATGAAGCGCCACCCCGAGCTGCCACTGACGAAGATCGTGGTGTCGGAAGCCGGCGCCTCGGTATATTCCGCATCCGAGCTCGCCGCGCGCGAGTTCCCCGAGCTCGACGTCAGCCTGCGCGGCGCGGTGTCGATCGCCCGCCGCCTGCAGGACCCGCTCGCCGAGCTGGTCAAGATCGACCCCAAGTCGATCGGTGTCGGCCAGTACCAGCACGACGTCAACCAGGGCCGCCTCGCCAAGAGCCTGGACGCGGTGGTGGAAGACTGCGTGAACGCGGTCGGCGTGGATGTGAACACCGCCTCGGCGCCGCTGCTGGCGCGCATCTCCGGGCTCAACGCCACCCTCGCAGGCAACATCGTCGAGTACCGCAACACCCAGGGCCCCTTCCGCAGCCGCAGCGCCCTGAAGGAAGTGCCTCGCCTCGGCCCCAAGACCTTCGAGCAGGCCGCCGGCTTCCTGCGCATCCCGAGCGGCGACAACCCGCTCGATGCCTCGTCGGTGCACCCGGAGGCCTATCCGGTGGTCGAACGCATCCTCGCCAAGGTGCAGAAGGGCGTGCGCGAACTGATGGGCAACGGCAGCTTCCTGAAGAGCCTGAAGCCGGCGGAGTTTACCGACGAGCGCTTCGGCCTGCCCACGGTGCAGGACATCCTCGCCGAGCTGGAGAAGCCCGGCCGCGACCCGCGCCCCGAGTTCCGCACCGCCACCTTCCGCGAGGGCGTGGAGACCTTGAAGGACCTCGAGCCCGGCATGCTGCTCGAGGGCGTGGTCACCAACGTCACCAACTTCGGCGCCTTTGTGGACATCGGCGTGCATCAGGACGGCCTGGTGCACATCTCCGCGCTGTCGAACACCTTCGTCAAGGACCCGCACAGCGTGGTCAAGGCGGGCCAGGTGGTGAAGGTGAAGGTGCTGGAGGTGGACCTCCCGCGTCACCGCATCGCGCTCACCATGCGCCTGGGCGACGAGGTGGCGGCGAAACGCGGCGGGGCCGGGGCAGGACGCGACGAGGGCGCGCCGCGCCGCGGGGAAGGCGGCCCGGCGCCGCGTGGCGAGCAGCGCCCGCGCGGCTCCGACCCTCGCCGCTCGCCCGCGCAAGGCAAGGGTGGCGCGCGCCAGGAGCCCTCCCGCCCGGCCGCCGGCAACGCGCTCGCCGAAGCCTTCGCGCGCGCCCGCGGCAACAAGTGAGGAGCCGGACATGCCCACGACGATCCACGGCATCAAGAACTGCGACACGATGAAGAAGACCTTCGGCTGGTTCGAAGGCGCGGGGGTCGCCTATCGGTTCCACGACTACAAGAAGGCCGGGATCGACGCCGCCACGTTGGCGCGCTGGTGCGAGCGCCTGGGCTGGGAGGCGCTGGTGAACAAGCGCGGCACCACCTGGCGCAAGCTCGCGCCCGAACAGCAGGCGATCGCCGACACCGCCGCCGCGGTCGCGCTGATGCAGGCCCAGCCCAGCCTGATCCGACGCCCCGTGGTCGAGTTCGCCGACGGCGAGCTCGTCGTCGGCCTGGACACCGAGGCCTTCGAGCGCCATTGCCATGGCTGAGCCGCTACGGCCAGCAAGAAAACCGGA
Source organism: Thauera sp. (assembly GCA_024235615.1). Taxonomy (GTDB): domain Bacteria; phylum Pseudomonadota; class Gammaproteobacteria; order Burkholderiales; family Rhodocyclaceae; genus Thauera. The sequence goes on from JACKMB010000001.1 coordinate 83,816, forward strand.
CACCCCGACATGAACAAGCCCCTCCCCACCAGCTACGTGCAACGCTTCCTGCTCGAAGATCTCGACATCCGCGGCGCGGTCGTGCGCCTCACCGACGTCTGGGAGGCCATGCAGGACGGGCGCGGCTATGCGCCCGCGGTGGCGCACCTGCTCGGCGAGATGAGCGCGGTGTCGACCGTGATCGCCGGCAACCTCAAGCAGCCCGGCCGGCTGACCTTCCAGATCACCGGCCACGGCCCGGTGAGCCTGCTGGTCATCGACTGTGCCGAGACGCTCAACCTGCGCGGCTACGCCAAGGCCGAGGGCACGCCCGCCGCCGGCACGCTCGCCGAGCTCGTCGGCGACGGCCGCCTGCAGCTCTCGCTCGACATCGAGGGCCTCGACCAGCCCTACCAGAGCCTGGTGCCGCTCGAGGGCGACAGCATCGCCGAGGTCTTCGAGCACTATCTCGCCCAGTCCGAGCAGCAGCCCGCCAGGCTGTGGCTGGCGGGCAGCGCGCAGGCGGCGGTGGCCCTCTTCGTGCAGAAGCTGCCCGGCGCCGACGCCAAGGACCTCGACGGCTGGTCGCGCGTGCAGCAGCTCGCCAACACGGTGCGCGAGGACGAGCTGCTCGGCCTCGACGCGGAGGCGCTCCTGCGCCGCCTGTTCGCCGAGGAGAACGTCCGCCTCTTCGAGGCGCGTCGGGTCACCCACGACTGGCCCGCCGATCCGGAGAAGATCGCCGAGATGCTGCGCGCGCTCGGCGAGGACGAGGTGCGCGCGGTGCTCGAGGAACACGGCGAGGTGGTGGTGCACGACGACCTTTCCAACCACACCTACCGCTTCGACCGCGGCGACGTAGACGCCCTCTTCCGCCCGCCCACCCTGCATTGAGCGAAAATGCCGGCGATGCAGGCGGGTTTGCGCCCCCGGCCTTGCCCGAACGTCTTCGCCTAAGTACACTCGCCCGATTTTGAAGACCGTTCCGCACATGTCCGCCAGCGCGCCCGCAAGATCGATCGAGTTCCACAACACGACCCTGGGCGCCACCGTCGCCGTCCTGCAGGCCGCGGAACCGACCACGCTCGCCGATTCGCTGCACAAGATGCTCGGCGGCATGCCCGATTTCTTCAACGGCGAGGCCGTCATTCTCGACTTCGCGGGCGTCGCGCAGATGCCCGCGCGCGTCGACTGGTCCGGCCTGCAGTCCTTGCTGCGCCGCTATCGGCTGCAGCCGATCGGGGTGATGCGCGTGCCGGCCGAACACCACGAGGGCGCCCGTCGCGCCGGCCTGGCGCTGATCGACCCTTCGCAGCTCGCCGGCCGCCCGCCCGCCGAGGCGCCCGTGCAGCCGACGCCGAGGGCGGAACCCGCCGCGGAGCCGGTACCCGCCCCGGCCGCTACGACCACCACCCCGGCCATGTTCGTTGACCGCCCGCTGCGCTCCGGCCAGCAGGTCTACGCGCGCGGCACCGATCTCGTCCTGCTCGGCGGCGTCAGCCCCGGCGCCGAGGTCATTGCCGACGGCAGCATCCACTGCTACGGACCGCTGCGCGGGCGCGCCATCGCCGGCGCCCAGGGCGACCATGGGGCACGGATCCTGGCAAGCAACTTCGGCCCCGAACTGGTCTCGATCGCCGGCGTGTACCGCACCTTCGAGCGCGGCATTCCGGAGGCCTTCGCGGGCAAGGCGACCCTGGTGCGGCTGACCGGCGCCGACCATACACTCAACCTCGAAGCGCTGAAGCTCGACTGAGCCAGCCATACCGCATCCACAAGGGGAAACCGTGAGAGTCATCGTAGTCACTTCGGGCAAGGGCGGCGTCGGCAAGACCACCACCAGTGCGGCATTCGCCTCCGGACTCGCCCTGCGCGGCTTCAAGACCGCTGTCATCGACTTCGACGTCGGCCTGCGCAACCTCGACCTCATCATGGGCTGCGAGCGCCGCGTCGTGTACGACCTGGTCAACGTCGTCAATGGCGAAGCACGTCTGAACCAGGCGCTGATCAAGGACAAGCACTGCGACAACCTGTTCATCCTTCCCGCCTCGCAGACGCGCGACAAGGACGCGCTGACCGAGGACGGGGTGGGCAAGGTGCTCGAGGAACTCGAGCACATGGGCTTCGAGTACGTGGTGTGCGATTCCCCCGCCGGCATCGAGCGCGGTGCGGTGATGGCGCTGACCTTCGCCGACGAGGCGATCGTCACCACCAACCCCGAGGTCTCGTCGGTGCGCGACTCCGACCGCATCCTCGGCATCCTGCAGAGCAAGTCCAAGCGCGCCCGCGACGGCGGCGAGCCGGTCAAGGAGCACCTGCTCATCACCCGCTACTCGCCCAAGCGCGTGGAAGACGGCGAGATGCTGTCCTACAAGGACGTCCAGGAGCTGCTGCGCGTGCCGCTGATCGGCGTGATCCCCGAGTCCGAATCGGTACTGCACGCCTCCAACCAGGGCACGCCGGCGATCCACCTCAAGGGCACCGATGTCGCCGAAGCGTACGCCGACGTCGTCGGTCGCTTCCTCGGCGAAGACCTGCCGCTGCGCTACGTCAATTACGAAAAGCCCGGCCTGATCAAGCGCCTGTTCGGAGGCAAGTGACATGTCCTTCCTCGCCCGCCTCTTCGGCGAAAAGAAGAAGACCGCGGAGATCGCCAAGAACCGCCTCTCGCTGCTGATCGCCCACGAGCGGGCAGGCGGGAGCCCGACGGCGGACTTCCTGCCCGCGCTGCAGCGCGAGCTGATCGAGGTGATCTCGAAGTACGTCGCGGTCAATCCGGACGACATCAAGGTGCACCTCGACAAGCAGGACAACATGGAAGTGCTCGAGGTCAACATCGTGCTGCCGGAGCAGAACCGCTGAGGCGCGCTCGCCCGGGTGATGAAATCGGTAACCATAGCGGACTTAAAATCCGCCGGCGCAAGCCTTACGGGTTCGAGTCCCGTCCCGGGCACCATGACGCTCAGCCGCTGTCCCACCCTTGCCTTGGCGCACCGCCGGGCAAGCCGACCGGACAGGGAAAGCAATGATCGTTCTCGACCTCCACTGCAGCAACGAACACCGCTTCGAGGGCTGGTTCGGCTCCGCCGCGGCCTTCGAGGAGCAACTCGCGCGCGCGCTGGTGAGCTGCCCGGTGTGCGGGAGTACCGCGATCCGCCGCCTGCCTAGCGCCCCCTACGTGCAGACCGGCCAGGCCGCGACTGAAGCGTCGCCTGCCGCGCGCGCCGTCCAGGCGGTCAATGCCGCCCCGCCCTCCGCTCCGCCTCCCGAGGCCCTCGCACGCCTGATGACGCAGCTGCGCGGCATGGCACGCGCTGCCGAGGACGTCGGCGAGCGCCTGCCCGAAGAGGCGCGCCGCATCCACTACGGCGAGACCGAGGCGCGCGACATCCGCGGCTCGGCCTCCGCCGACGAGGTGGAGTCGCTGCTCGAAGAAGGCATCCTGGTGCTGCCGGTGCCGCCGGCCGAGGAAGACCTGCACTGACGACGCCTGCCGCGTCGCAGACAGGGATGCGGGCCGATCGCGGCCTCCGCCTCTCCCAGCCTTTCTCGAGCGCAGGCCTCGCGATTGCCCGCGTTCAGGTCTGCGCCAGGATCAGCGGCACGCGCATCTCGTCTGCACTCAGCCCGCCATGCACGCCGATCATGGCGTGCTCGTGCTCTCCGGGCACATGATCCACGATCGTCCACCCGGCCTCCATCAGCAGCACATGGCTTCCCAGGCGCTCCGCCAGGCGCGGATGCGGCAGCCCGGGCCCCAGCAGGCCGGCGGCGAGAAACTCCCCGCTGCGCACTGCGACACCCTTGCCCCGTAGCTCGCCCGCCGCCCAGGCCTCGAACTCCCCCTCCGCACCCGCGCGCACGCGGCAGAAGGCCAGCCGGCGTTCGCCGAACAGCGGCGCGGCGAGCATGGCGGCGACCTCGCCATCGGGTGCGAGGTCGATGCGACGCTCGGGGGGCGCATCGATGAAGCCATGGTCGGCCGTGACCAGCAGGCGCACGTCCCGCCCCGCCAGTGCCTGCTGCAGCTGCACGAAGGCGGCATCCAGCCGCGTGAAGCAGGCGATCGCCTCCGGCGAGCGACAGCCGTGCTCATGGCTCAGCAGATCGAACACCGGATAGTAGGCGTGGATCAAGCCCCCGCTGTGCGCGAGCGCATCCGCCATGTCGACGATGGCGGCGACGCAGTCGTCCAGCCCGTCGTAGGCCTCGATGTGCGCCCCACGCCCGTGGTGCAGCGAGAAGCGCGAGAAGGCGATGTGCGCCGGCGAGACCAGGGTGACCGGTCGGCAGGCATGGCGATACATCGGCGCGACCGGGAACAGGCGCGGCAACAGGCGGAAGGCCTCCAGCGGCTCGCCACTGCGCCGGACGAGCGGCAAGGGGGCAATCACGCCGCCGAAGCGGCGGTCATGAATGAACCAGCCATTGAGCCCGTGCTCGGCGGGCGCAACGCCGGTCGCGAGCGTGGTGATCGCGCTCGCCGTGGTGCTCGGGCACACCGAGCTCAGGCTCCCGCGCCTGGCTTTCTGCAGCGCCGAGCCATGTCCGAGTGTGTCGAGAAAGCGCTCCCCCAGTCCGTCGATGAGCAGCAGCACGACGAGCGCGCGCTCGCCCGGCGCGATCTCGGCCGCAGGCCAGTCGGCCCTGCGGTCGTGCAGCCAATGGCGCAGGCCGCGCGCGAAGCCGAAGAGCCCGCCCTCGCCATAATCGGGGAGTACGGCGCCGGCCGGGAGGGGGAAGCCAGGATCGATGCTGAAGGCCATGTGGTGCGCGAGGATCGCGGATCGGCAGGAGAAGGTTCGAGCCTACCCCGCAAGGCTTCGTCCGGCAAAGCACTGGAGGCTGCTGCGGTGGACCAGGGCCTGAAAGCAAAAACCGGATGGGCGGCGAGCGCACATCCGGTTCTTAAATTTGGAGCGGGAAACGAGTCTCGAACTCGCGACCTCAACCTTGGCAAGGTTGCGCTCTACCAACTGAGCTATTCCCGCTTTATCGAAAGCGGCGCAAATTATAGCTACGTTTGCACCGCTTCGCAATACTTCTTTACAACTTTTTTACTACTGGAGGCGCGACTCGGAATCGAACCGGGGTACACGGCTTTGCAGGCCGCTGCATAACCACTCTGCCATCGCGCCACGACCGTTTCGGCCGGTCACCCCAAGACTTCGGGGCCACCTGCTCGGGCACTGCCCAAGCTGCGAATTCTTTGGAGCGGGAAACGAGTCTCGAACTCGCGACCTCAACCTTGGCAAGGTTGCGCTCTACCAACTGAGCTATTCCCGCTCGGGAAAGACCGCCATTATAGGCAGTATTTTCTGTTCGTCAACCTCAATCTGTATTTTCTCGCGCTGCGCTTCACTTTTCCGTATCGCGCAGCAGCGGCATCGCGCGCCGCAGATAGTACCCCATCGACCACAGCGTGAGCGCTGCGGCCACGTAGATCAGCACCTCGCCCGCCAGGCTCAGGTCGACGCCGTACAGCGACGCATTGAAGAGCAGCATCGGGATCGCGACCATCTGCGCGGTGGTCTTGAGCTTGCCGACGTAGGCCACGGCGACGCTCGCCGACTGCCCGACCCGCGCCATCCACTCGCGCAGGGCCGAGATGGTGATCTCGCGCCCGATGATGACCACCGCAATCAGCGCATCCACCCGCCCGAGCTGCACCAGCAGGATCAAGGCGGCGGCCACCATCAGCTTGTCGGCGACCGGGTCGAGGAAGGCACCGAAGGCAGAGGTCTGGCCGAGTGCGCGGGCGAGGTAGCCGTCGAACCAGTCCGTCACCGCGGCAGCGACGAAAATCACCGTGGCGACGAGGTTCTGGGTCGCGATCGGCATCCACGATTCGGGAAGGTAGAAGAGGCCGACGAAGACCGGGATCATCGCGATCCGCGCCCAGGTCAGCGCATTCGGAATGTTGAGCGGCATGCCGGAGGGCGACTCGCATGGATTGGGGGAGCGCCGAGTATATCAAGCGCCCGCCCCCCCGGAGGGGCGGCTGCATTCCGTGCGAGAGGGCGATGTGCCGAAAGTCCCGCGCCGCGGTGCTTTCGGTACACACAGGCGGGTGCGCGCTAGGTAAGATCTTCGGCAAGCGTTCATCTTCCTCGCATCGGCCGTCCCGGTCCCCTCCAATGCCTGCCCCTTCCTCCCTCGCTGCCTGGCAATCGCTCGAGCAGCGCCGCCTCCATCCCCTGCCCTCCCTTCGCGATCGCTTCGCCGCCGATCCCTCGCGCGCCGCGCGCATGCAGGTCGGCGCCTGCGGCATGACCCTGGATTACTCGAAGAACCTGCTCGACGAACACGAGCTCGCGCTGCTGCTGCGCCTGGCCGAGGAGGCCGGCGTCGCCGGTCGCATCCGCGCGATGTTCGACGGCGAACGCATCAACACCACCGAGGCCCGCGCCGTGCTTCATGTGGCGCTGCGCTGCCCGCCGGGCACGCGCTGGCAGGCCGGAGGTTCCGACGTCGCCGCCGATGTGCATGCGGTACGGGCACGCATGCGCGCCTTCAGCCTGCAGGTGCGCAGCGGTGAGTGGCGGGGCCATGGCGGAGAACGCATCACCGACGTGGTGAACATCGGCATCGGCGGCTCGGACCTCGGCCCGGCGATGGTCTGCGAGGCGCTTGCCGACCACGCCGGCGACGGCCCGCGCATGCACTTCGTCTCCAACGTGGACGGCGTTCACATCGGCGACGTGACGCGGCGCTGCGATCCGCGCAGCACCCTGTTCGTGGTCGCCTCGAAGACCTTCACCACCCAGGAGACGCTCGCCAACGCGAACGTGGCGCGTGCCTGGATCGTCGCCGCGCACGGCGACGAGGCCGCGGTCGCGCGCCACTTCGTCGCCGTGTCGACCAACGCCGCAGCGGTGCGCGACTTCGGCATCGACACCGCCAACATGTTCGGCTTCTGGGACTGGGTGGGTGGACGCTTCTCGCTGTGGAGTGCGATCGGCCTGCCCATCGCGCTCGCGCTGGGCCCCGATCGCTTCGACGAACTGCTCGCCGGCGCGCACGCGATGGACACGCATTTCCGCGCTGCCCCGCCTGCGGCCAACCTGCCGGTGCTGATGGCGCTGCTCGGCATCTGGAACGTGAATTTCCTCGGCGCCGCGAGCCAGCTCATCGCCCCCTATCACCAGCGCCTGCACCGCCTGCCCGCCTACCTGCAGCAGCTCGACATGGAGTCCAACGGCAAGTCGGTGCGCCACGATGGCGTAGCGGTGGATTGCCGCACCAGCCCCATCCTGTGGGGCGAGCAAGGCATCAACGGCCAGCACGCGTATTTCCAGCTGGTGCATCAAGGCACGCAGCTCGTGCCGGTGGATTTCATCGGCGTGCTCGACGCCGGGCGCGAGGACGAGGGCCTGCACCGCATCGCCTTCGCCAACCTGGTCGCGCAGGCCGAGGCCCTGATGCGCGGCAAGACCGCTGCCGAGGCCGAGGCCGAGATGCGCGCCGCCGGCCTCCCCGAGGATCGCATCGCCGCCCTGCTCCCGCACCGCGTGTTCCCAGGCAACCGGCCGAGCAACGTGCTGCTGCTCGATCGGCTCGATCCCTTCACGCTCGGCGCCTTGATCGCTGCCTACGAGCACCGCACCTTCGTCCAGGGCGTGATCTGGGACGTGAACAGCTTCGACCAGTGGGGTGTGGAGCTCGGCAAGCAGCTCGCCGCACGTGTGCTCGCCGAGCTCGACCCGCGGGCGGTCTCCCCCTCGGAGCGCGCGCACGACGCCAGCACGCGGGGATTGATCGAGCGTTATCGCGCCCACCCGCGCTGAGGGGACCCTGGAGGCGCGCCGGCAGGTGCGAATCGATCTGGCGGCATTTGCACGATGCCTGTCGGCGAGCGCAATGGGCGGAGGAAGAGCGCGGGCATAAGATGCAAGCCTTCCTTCACCACCCGGAGCCACCAGCATGCTCGCCTTCCAGGACTATTACCCCGAAAACGTCGCCCATTGCTACGGCTGCGGCCGCCTCAACGAACACGGCCACCAGATCAAGACCTTCTGGGAGGGGGACGAGACCGTCACCCGTTACCACCCCAGGCCCGAGCACACGGCGATTCCCGGCTTCGTCTATGGCGGCCTGATCGCCTCGCTGATCGACTGCCACAGCACCGGCACCGCAGCCGCTGCCGCCTATCGCGCCGAGAACCGCCCGATGGACAGCGAGCCGCCCTTGCGCTTCGTGACCGGCTCGCTGCACGTCGACTTCCTCAAGCCCACGCCGATGGGGCCGGAGCTCGTGCTGCGCGGCCGTGTCAAGGAGATCAAGGGCCGCAAGGTCGTCGTCGAGGCCGAAGTGTGGGCCGGCGAGGTGATGACGGCACGCGGCGAGGTCGTCGCAGTGCAGATGCCGGACACCTTCAAGGCCTGATGCAGCCGCGGGGGCGATGGCACGGATCTTGATTGAGGAGGATGGCATTCCCTCAACTTTTTCCGCAGGCAGATCATGAAAATCGCCGTCTCCAGCCAGAACTTCCGCACCGTCACCTCCCACGCCGGCAAGGCCCGGCGCTTCATCGTCTTCGACCTCGCCACCCCGTGCACGCCACGCGAGGTCGAGCGCCTCGACCTTCCGCGCGAGTTCGCCCTGCACGAGTACCGCGGCCTCGACCACCCGCTTTTTGCGATGGACGCCGTAATCACCGGCAGCGCCGGCGATGGCTTCGTGCGCCGGCTCGGCGCACGCGGCATCGAGGTGGTCCTGACCGGCGAGACCGACCCGCTGCAGGCGGTGCGCGACTACGTTGCCGGCGTCGTGAAGCCTCCGCTGCCGCACGAACACGACCATGGGCACGGTCATGCCCATGCGCACGGCCATGCTCACGACGAGGCACTCTGAACGTACCCGAACTGCCACTTGCGCCAGGTCTCCTGCCAGTCTGGCGCAATCGGCAGGGCATCAGGCAGGCAATGCAGGCCGCCTCGCCCACAAAATCGCGCCTTCCAGGGCTATTCCGGCGCTTTCGATGCTGGCACGATTCCTGTTAGGGATGAGGAGACGAGGCGCCCACCTCATCCGCCAGGCATCCGGGTGGCGCGCCACCGCCAGCCGGATCATGCACCTCGGGGCACGGCCTCGCTGTACCCATCCTCCATCCGACCCAGGAGTGTTCCATGCAGAACAAGCTGCTCGCCGACAAGTATCCGATCCACGTGCTCGAGCTGGGCAAGAACGAGACCGCGCATGAGCATCTCGACGATCTGCTCAAGGCGATCGAGGCCCGAGCCGAGGCCGATCCCACCGTGCGCCTGATCGCGACCTTCGACCACCTCAGCCACACGCAGCTGATCGGCGGCGAGATTCGCCCCGACATCCTCGCGGCCAAGAACCTGATCTTCTGCTTCGGCGTGAAGCTGCTCGACCCCACGATGATGGCGGTGCGTCCGCGCTCGATCGGCTTCGCCGAGTTGCCCGACCGCTTTGTGATCAGCTTCCTGGAAGCACCGATGCCCGAGGCCAACCGCAAGATGATCGAGTGGGTCACCGCCCTGCGCAAGGCCGCCTGAAGACCGAACCCGCCCGCGCGTGCGGGCGCGTGCCGCCATGTACTTCCATCCCCTGCACAGCCCCGACTCCAGCCTCATCGGCTACCTGCTCGCCGACCTCGACGAGCAGGAGGCGGTCGTCATCGACCCGCCGCCCCGCCAGACCGAGCTCATCCTGGCCCTCCTCACCGAGCGCAGCCTGCGCCTGTGCCACGTGCTGCGCACCCATGTCCATCGGGTGGACGCGGCCGACTGCAGCGCGCTGTGCGACTGCACGAGCGCCCAGCTGGTGGTCGGCGAGGCGGCGGCACTGCCGCAGGGCTGCAGTCGCGAAGCGGTGCGCGTCGCGCACGGCACGCGCCTGGTGTTCGGCAACGAGGTCGTGCGCGTGCTGAGCACGCCGGGCCACACGCCCGGCTGCCTGAGCTACCTGTGGCGCGACCGGCTCTTCTGCGGCGACGCCTTCGACGTGGGCAGCTGCTGCGCCGGCGACGGCGAGGCCGATCCGGGGGCGCTCTTCGACACGCTCACCCGGCGCCTGTTCACGCTGCCGGAGCAGACGCTCGTCTTCCCCGCTCATCCGATCAAGGGCCGCCACGTGGCCACGCTCGGCGAGTTGCGCGCGCGTTACGCGCCGCGCCTGCAGCAGAGCCGTGACGGCTTCATCACCGACATGATGCAGCGCCGCCCGCGGGCGACCACGCCGCGCATCGCTGCCCCGGCCGCTGGCAGCTGAATCAGGCTTCGCCGAGCGCCTCCGCCGCGATCGGCCGACCACCCTCGACGTACGCGGCGAACTCGTCGGCAAGCCGTGCGCTTTCCGCGATCGCTCGCCGCCACACCGCGGCACGCCCGGCGTGGTCGGCCCCATAGGCCTTGAAGTCGCGCCGGTCGGGCAGCTTGGCGTTGGGCAGGCGCGCAATCCAGTCCGCGGTCGGAACCAGCAGCACCACGTTGTCCAGCCGCGCGGTGGCGCGATGGCGTGATCGCAGCGACTTGTCCAGCCAGCCGGGAACGACGCTGGCCTGGAAATGCGGGTAGAGCACGAGCCGCGGGCGTTCGCAAAGCGTGTCTTCCGACGCCCGCATCGAAGTCCCCTCCTGCCCACGTCCTCCCCCCGGCAGTGCCTCCCCCGCATCGCGCAACATCGAAGCGTAATCCAGATGCAGATGGTAGTCCGTGATGCCCCCGTCCCAGTAGGCACCGGGCGGCGCGCCGGAGATGTCGTGCACGGCCTGCAGCCAGAACGGGATCGAGCAGCTCGCCACCAGCGCCTCGAAGGCATTGTGCGGGCCGAGCACGCACGTGCGCCCGGCGTAGTCGTCCATGGCGAAGGGCAGCGCTTCGCGCGCATCGGAGAACACCACGCGCTCCAGCCATTCGCCCATGCGCGCGCGCCCGCGCAGGTTGGCCGCGTAGGCGCCCGCGTAGCCGACGAGCGTACGCAGCCGCCCCTCGCGCCGCAGCAGGGGATGCACGCCGCGGCTGGTGAAGAGGTGCAGGCGAAAGCGCGGGTGGCGCAGCAGCTCGTCGCTGCGTCCGCCCAGATGACTGGCGAGACGCGCGCGGAAGGCACGGCTGACCGCGGCGGCGCCGGGCTGGCGCACCGGGCGGCCACTTGCACGCGCCTGCGCGAGCGCTTCGGCGTCGAGATAGCTCTCCTCGACGTAATGGCGCGCCATCTCGGCAAGCGCCGTGTCGGCATCGGGCAGGCAGGCGCTGGCCATGCGCCAGGCGCCGATCGAGGCGCCGAGCAGGTGGACCGGCGCACCCTCGCCCGCCAGCCAATGGCCGAAGAGGAAGCGATCGAGCGGATTCAGGATGAGCCCCTTCGGCCCGCCCGCGGCGCCGGGCACGGCGAGCACGTCCGCGGGTGTCAGGCCGCGTTCGCGCAGCTGCGCGCGTGCGACCGGGCCGGCGAGGATGCGCAGCGCGGGCTTCATCGCGGCGACGATGCCGGTGCCGCGATCACGGCTTGATCGGCTCCCAACCCGGGTGGTCGTACTCGCGGCCATAGAAGTTCAGCGTCTCGGCGACCCGCAGCAAGCCGAGCCGCTTGGCCTGCAGGCGCGGCGCATCGCGCATCAGTCCGGCGCCGTCGGAGATGTCACCGAGCAGCCACTGCAGGTGGCGACCCGGCCGGCCTTGGAAGTCCCGCCCCTCGCCGATTGCGGCGACCTGAGCGAGGATCTCGGCGGCGAGCGCGACGTGCGCGGCCTCGTCCATGGCCGGATCGGACACCCGCGCAGCGACCATCGCACGCAGCTGCAGCATGCCGGCGCGCAGCCTGTCGTCGGCGGGGCGCGGCAGCTCGTCTGCGGGCGCCTGCAGCTTGGGTTGCGGGCGCGCGTCGTCGGCGGCGAGGATGGGCGCGGGGGCGGCACACAGCGCCGCGACGGCGGCGCACAGGAAGGCGAGGCGCATGCACGATCTCCGGTTGGATGCGAACGGTCGCCATCCTACCCGGGCGCGCCCCGAAAGCGCTTGAACTGAATCAAGCGAGGCCCCCCGCCCCTGCGTCGCTTCCCTGGCTAGGTAGCCGATCCGGCCTCCTCGACCGTCACCGTCACGCGCTGGCCTGGCGCATCGGCATACAGCACGGGCCGATCGGGCGCGGGGTCTGCGACGTGCACCACCGCGCTCCAGTCCGCGTCCTCCGGCAACAGCTCGCCGAGCCGGTTCGGCCAGCGCAGGATCCCTGCCTCGTCGAGCGCATTGCCCGCCATTTTCGGGAACAGCGCGAAGTACAGCAGGTCGGCCTCGATCAGCTCGTTGAGGAAGTGGGTGCCGAGCGAGACGTCGGGCACCAGGTGTTCGTGCATGGCGACGATCTCGCACAGCGCGGCGACGTGATTGATCTCGGAGAACAGCACCGGGATGCCGAGGAAGGGATCCTTCGAACCCCAGCGTCCGGGGCCGAGCATCAGCACGCAGCGTCCGCCGGCGAGCGCGTTGAGGCGACCGAGCACGCGCGTCACCGCGAGGCGCCGGGGTTGATCGAGCGCGGCGAAGGCGGCCGGGCGCACCAGCACGATGCGCTCGGGGCGGATCACCCGGCTCGGCCCGATGACCGCACCGCGCGCCTCCAGCAGGCGCGCCACGCCGGCCGGCGGCTCCACACCCTGCACGCCCTCCACGCTGCGCACCTGCATCGGCCGGCACTGCAGCAGGTTGATGCGATAGCCGCCGTCGGGGACGAAGTTGAGCGCGAACTCGATTTCCACCGGATGCGCGTAGGCTGCGTGCAGCGTGCGCAGCAGCGTGCGCAGGTCGGCGACGAAGTCCGTGGACGCGATCAGTCCGTCGAAGGTCAGGAAGGCCGGGCGGTCCTCGGCCTCGCGCGTCGTGAACAGCGCGTGCGGAAAATCCGCATGGCCGCGCACCAGCTCGGCGAACGGTCCCGAGACTACCTCGCCGCGCTCCAGGTCCAGGCTGTCCATGCGGCGCTGGGCGTGGCGTGCGATCGCGCCGAAGCTGGTCTCGGGGCGCAGCTCGGGCGCGTCGAGGGCGATCAGGCGAGTGTAGTCGTCGTCGGCGCGATCGACCGCGCGCGTGCCCAGGCCGGCCACCAGGCGCACCACGCCCGCCTTCATGTCGATGCGCGGGTTCCACGGATACGGATTCACCGACAGGCCGACGCCGGCCGCGTGCGGATTGAACCAGCGCCCGCCGGCCGTGCCCGAGACGCGCATGATCAGCAGCGCCATCTGCTCATGCTCGTCGAGCAGGCCGCGGCGCTCTCGGTAGCGCAGCGCCGACTCCGACAGCGTGCTCGCATACACCTGGCGCACCGCGTCGAGCAGCGCAGCCAGGCGCTCCTCGCGCGTGCCGCGGTTGGCGCAGAAGACACTGTCGTACTGGCCGGCGAACGCGTTGCCGTAGCGATCCTCCAGGCGCGAGCTCGAGCGCACGATGAAGGGCCACTCGCCGAAGTAATCCAGCATGCCCTCGAACTGGCGCAGGGTGGACTCCGGGAAGCGGCCGCGCAGGATGCGTGCACGCGCGCCGTCCTCGCCGTCGAGCCCCTGCAGGAAGCCCTCGGCCTCGCGCTGGCGGCGGCGCACCCACCACAACCCGTTGATGACGAAGAAGGTGTCGAACACCTCGCTGCCGACGTGGAAGGAGTCGTGCGCCTCGAGGCGGGCGTGCAGCGCGGGCGCGTCACTGCGCACGATCGCGCGCGCGATCAACATGCCGGCCGCCTTGCCGCCGATGGTGCCGATGCCGATCATGCGCGTACGCACCGCGAGCAGGTCGTCCACATTCAGGTAGCGCGCGATCAGCTCCTGCAGGCCCGCCTCGTCGGGAAACAGCAGGCGCGCCAGGCGGGCGAAGGCGGCCGCCTCGCCGGCGAGGTCGGGCGCCTCGGCCGCGCGCAGGGCGGCGAAGGTGCGCGCCTGGTCGAAGAGCTGTTGCCAGCGGCTGCGGATCTGTTCGTCCTCCAGCCCCGGCCAGCCCGATCCGGCGAGGATCTCGGCCACCGTGCCGCTGTCGGCCACGGCGCGGAAACGATCGCCCGGCTCCCAGGCGTGGATCAGGTTCATCGCCGCGGCCGAGCGGTGCTGCACCTTGATCGGCCGGATGTAGAGCCGGTCGCGGCAGCGGAACACATCGAGCAGGTACTGCGTCGTCTCGGTGATCATGTCCATGCCCGCGCGCGCATGCCGATGACGCAGCACGCCGAAGTAGGTCACCGTGTCGAGGTCGAAGAGCCGCGGGCAGGTCAGTCGGAAGAAGTTGCCGAGCATGCGGTCCGAAAGCCAGGCCTCGGCGAGATCCGACAGGCAGTCGAAGACGTACATGGTCTCGCGGCCGGCGGCCTCGATCACCGAATGCACCTGGTCGACGAAGGCGTCGAAGCCGTCCTCGGGGCGCGGGGTGAACACCTCGGCCCCGCTGTCATCCCCGAGCAGCGGCGGATGCGCGGCGAAGCGGAAATAGATCAGCCGCCGCCCCTGCGCGCGCGCCGCCCGCGCATAGGGCAGCACGAGTGCGCGATAGTCGTCCAGCGCCTGCACCTGCCAGACGATGTTGTCGCCGCGCGCCACGCCGCGGAGCACCGCGTCCAGGCCGGGCAGGCCAGTGGTGGGGGCGAAGGCGGATGGCGTGGGCGGAACGGTGGACTGCGGAACGGGGGAAATCATGGGAGCTACCTCGCACAAGGCCTGCGAGCGCGATTATGCGCGCAAGGCGGGCGGGAACTTTTTCGCAGCGCGGCATTCTCTCCGCACGATCAGCCCATCAGGCCACCCGGTCCGGCACAATCGGCAGCCTGCCTCGCCCGCCCGGTTGGGTCGGCGGCGGTTCGACCGCAGTCATCGCGGCCGGGTACTGTCCCGTCCCGTACCGTCCCTGCGCCCTGACGCCTCACTCCTCACGCCCCCGCCCCTCACGCTCCGATGCCCCGAACGAACGCAGCCCGCACCCTCCTCCTCGCCTTGCCCGCAGCCTTGCTGCTCGCCTGCTCCTCGGAGCCGCCAGACACCCATCCGGACAAGCCGGTGACCCAGCGCCGCGAGGCCTTCAAGGCGATGCTGCGCAGCACCGAGCCCATGGGCACCATGTTGAAGGACCGCCGTTTCGACGCCGACCGCTTCGCCAGCCTCGCCGACCAGCTCGCCGCGGCGCGCGAAACGCCCTGGAAGCACTTCGGCGCGGACACGAATTACCCGCCCACCAAGGCCCGCCCTGCGGTGTGGGAGAAGCCCGACGAGTTCGAGCGCCGACGCAGCGAATTCATCAGCGCCACCGACCGCCTCCTCGCTGCCGCCGCGGCGCGCTCGGAGGATCAGGCGCGCAGCGCGCTGGCCGCTGTGCAGGACAGCTGCAAGGCCTGCCACAAGGATTTCCGGCGCTGACCGCGCGCCATCAGGGCGGGCGGAGAGGCTGTAGGGAGGGCGTGTGCCTCCCTACATCACATGTCCTCGAACAAGCAAAGTCCTCGAACGCCGCCTTCGCGCCTGCCGGCGCTCCTACATGCACCAGCGCGCTCCGCGGCCGATGGAGATACGGTGGCGGCTGAAAGGACGGCCGTGCAGCGAGCGAGGCGTCCTACGGGCGATCGTCCAGGGGTTCCGAGGCGGCCTCGTGCAGGCGGCCCTGCCAGCTGTCGCGGCGGGCGAGCTCGGCGCTGAGCCGGGGGGCGAGTTCGGAGAGGCGGATGTTCCACTGCGGGGCCAGCTTGAGCGCGGGAGGCACTTCGCTGCCGAGACGCTGGAGCAGGATCGTGGGCGACAGCCGCTCCACGAAGTCCGCGAGCAGTGCCATGTACTCGTCTTCGGCCAGCAGTGGCACGCTCGCCGGATCGCGCTCCCAGTCGCGTGCCATCGCGGTGCCCCGCACCAGCTGCAGCTGGTGCAGCTTGAGCGCCGTGATCGGCAGCGCGGACAGGCGGCCTGCGGCCTCGAGCATGCCGGCCCGCGTCTCGCCGGGCAGTCCGAGGATCAGGTGGGCGGTCACCCCGAGGCCACGTGCCGCGGCGCGCCGGATCGCGTGCTCGCTGCAGGCAAAGTCGTGGCCGCGGTTGATCCTGCGCAGCACCTCGTCGTCGCAGGATTCGACGCCGATCTCGAGCTCGACGATGTGTTCGCGCGCGAGCTCGGCCAGGTAGTCGAGCACTGCGTCGGGCAGGCAGTCCGGCCGGGTGCCGATCGCCAGCCCACTGACGCGCGGATGGGCCAGCGCAGTCTCGTAGATCTCGCGCAGGCGCGCGAACTCGCCGTAGGTGTTGCTGTAGGTCTGGAAGTAGGCGATGAAGCGCTGGGTGCCCGGATAGCGCCGGTCGAGAAAGCGCAGGCCGGCGTCGATCTGCTCGCCGATCGGGTCGCGGCGATCCAGGTAGCCGGGGGTGAAGCCGGCGTTGTTGCAGAAGGTGCAGCCGCCGCTGCCCACGGTGCCGTCGCGGTTCGGGCAGGTGAAGCCGGCGGCCACCGAGACCTTCTGGACCCGCCCGCCCCAGCGCCGCTTCACATGGTCGTTCCAGGCGTTGTAGCGGCGCTCGCCGAAGGGTGAGGCTGCGGCCCTCGCGGTGCCGTCGGAGTCGGGGATGGGGTCGGAATGCAGCGCGGAAACGAATGTGGGCGCGGAGCTCATGCAAAAGGCCGGGGAGATGGACGAAGCAGGCGACGGTGGCGGGCGCGGTCGGAAACCACACCCGGGCGCGAGTGTGCCGCCGACCACCGATTCAGCCCTTGATGGTGCGCAAGCGCAGCCGCATTGGCGCCTGCCGGCGCTCCTGCAGAAGCCGTCGCGGCGACGATGGGTGTGTAGGAGCGGCGGCAGCCGCGAAGACGGCGGTGACACGGGCGACAGGGGCTTGCCCTGCCTGCATCGCCCATTCGCGCCTGCCGGCGCTCCTACAGAAGCCGGCGCGGCGACGATGGGTGTGTAGGAGGAACGGAGCGGGCGGGCTCAGGCGGTGCCGTGGTCGTCCTCGCCGATCAGCACCAGACCGTCGGAGAGCCACTTGTGCGGCGGGATCTCCAGGTTGGTCGGAGCCGGCTGGCTCAGATACACCCGGCCGGCGAGATCGAAGATCGAGCCGTGGCAGGGGCACAGGAAGCCACCCGGCCAATCCGCGGTCATGCCCTCGGTGGTGCCGGTAGCGAATTTCTCGGACGGCGAGCAGCCCAGATGCGTGCAGATGCCGATCACGATCAGGTATTCGGGCTTGATCGAGCGGTGCCGATTGGTGGCGTAGTCAGGCTGCTGCGGCTCGCCCGAACCCGGGTCGGCCAGACGGGCCTCGTTCTGCTCGAGCGTCGCGAGCATCTCGGGCGTGCGGCGCAGGATCCACACGGGCTTGCCGCGCCACTCGACGGTCATCATGTCGCCGACGGCGAGCTTGGAGACGTCGGCCTCGACGGGTGCCCCCGCGGCGCGGGCACGATCGGAGGGCGTAAGGCTGGCGACGAAGGGAATTGCAGTGGCTCCGGCGGCGACCGCACCGGCAGCGCTGGTGGCGATCAGCAGCTTGCGACGTTGGGCGGCAAGCTCGGATGGCGTATCGGACATGGCAGGCCTCTCCCGGGAGTGAGTTCAGGTTTCCGGCCCGCACGGGCGGCGGAAAAAAGGGCGAAGCGGCCGGGGGGCACTCAATCGAAACTACGCTGCCAGGGGCAAGACCGTTGAGGGGGGACGATCATGCAGCGATCACGACGCGGCCTGCTTCGCTCGGGTTTCTATTAAGCAACAGCCGTGCCAGGTTTGAAAAAGTGCGCTTCGACGCTCGATTCGGCCTCGCTGGAAGCGTTTTGACCTGCCAAAGACTGCCGATGACGCAGCTTCGCTGCCAATCCTGGCAGTCAAGTAGATGCGGCCCTTCCCGCAGCGCCAGCCCGAGCGCCTGCTCAACTGCCCTGCGGGCTCTTTTTTTCGTCCCCCTCCCCGCCCTCGCCCTCCAGCAAGCCGAGCGCCTTGAGCCTTCGATACAGCGTGCGCTCGCTGATCCCCAGCCGGCGTGCCAGCTCGCGCCGGCTGCCACGATGCGCGCGCACCGCGCGCAACATGGCCTGGCGCTGCACCTCCTCGAGATCCAGCGGATCGCGCACCGGCACAGCGGCGGCCGGCGGACCTCCACTGGCAAATCGTGACCCGGCACTCTCGCGCTCGGGATGCAACACCTCCTCGGGCAGGTGCTCGGGGCCGATCACCTCGCCGTCGCACATCAGGCTGGCGCGCTCGAGCACGTTGCGCAGTTCGCGCACGTTGCCCGGGAATGGGTAATCGCACAGCACGCGCAGCGCGGCCGGGCCCAGCGACAGCGTGCGCTTGGGCGCGACGCGCTCGAGCAGGGAATCGATCAGCAAGGGCAGGTCGCCCTCGCGCTCGCGCAGCGGCGGCACGGTGATCGGGAAGGTGTTGATGCGGAAGTACAGGTCCTGGCGAAAGCCGCCCTCGGCGATCATGCGCTTGAGCGGGCGGTGGGTGGCCGAGACCAGGCGGATGTCGGCGCGGCGCAGCTCGGTGGAGCCGACGCGCCGGTAGGTGCCGGTCTCGAGTAGGCGCAGCAGCTTGACCTGCATGCCGAGCGGGATGTCGCCGACCTCGTCGAGGAACAGCGTGCCGCCGCTGGCCGCCTCGACCAGGCCGGGCTTGCGCGCCGTGGCGCCGGTGAAGGCGCCGCGCTCGTGGCCGAAGACCTCGCTCTCGAACAGGGTCTCGGGCAGGCCGGAGCAGTCGACCACCACGAACGGACCCTCGGCGCGCCGGCTGGCCTCGTGCACCGCGCTCGCGAGCAGCTCCTTGCCTGTACCCGACTCGCCCTGCAGCAAAACGCTCGCGTCCGAGGGCGCCACCCGCGCGATCAGCTCGAGCATGCGCTGGAAGGCGGGCGAGCGCCCGATCAGGCCGCGGTGGTCCGACACCCCGCGGGCGACGTGCATCGGCTCCATCTTCTCGATGAACCAGGCGATCTCGCCGCTGGCGTCGCGCACCGGGGAGAGCTCGATGTTCACGTATTCCTCGCCGCGCGGCGTGTGGTGCAGGTGCAGCACGCGCTCGCGCTGGCCGGACTGCAGGCTGCGCGCGAGCGGACAGGATTCGCCGGCGCGATCGCAGGGCACGCTGTAGTGATGCGACACGTCGTAGCAGGTGCGCCCGATCACGCTGCGCGCCTCCGGCCAGGAGCGCCGGTAGGCGGCGTTGGCGGCGATGATGCGGTAGTCGCGGTCGCACAGGATGTGCGGTTCGGGGAGGGTCTCGAGGAAGGAGACCAGCTCGGGCAGCGGGCGGGTTTCGGGTGGCATGCTCTGTCAGCTGTGACCGTTGATCTGCCACGAGTCTGCCTTGCTGACAGCCTGCGCGTCAATCGACTTGCACGCCGGAGATCTCGAAAACCCTTGATTTACATCAAATCCAGAACATGACGCAGCGCTGGCACGCGTCTTGATAGGGAGGTCAGGGACAACCGGAGTCCGCCATGAACCCGACCGACCGCCGCTTGGTACGCGAAATCACCCTCGTCATCGTGCTCAAGCTGATCCTCATCACCGCGCTGTGGTGGGCCTTCATCCGCGACGCGAAGGTGGCGGTCGATCCAGGCGCCATGGCCGCCCAGGTTGTCGCCCCGGCAAGCACAAAACAACACTCGACATCTGGAGAATCCCATGGTCAGTGAGCAACTCGTCGACCTGTCGCGGCTGCAGTTCGCCGCGACGGCGATGTACCACTTCCTGTTCGTGCCGCTCACCATCGGCATGGTGTGGATGCTGGTCATCATGGAAAGCGTCTACGTGATGACGGGCAAGACGATCTACAAGGACATGACCCGCTTCTGGGGCAAGCTCTTCGGCATCAACTTCGCGCTCGGCGTCACCACCGGCATCACGCTCGAGTTCCAGTTCGGCACCAACTGGGCCTACTACTCGCACTACGTGGGTGACATCTTCGGCGCGCCACTGGCGATCGAGGGGCTGATGGCCTTCTTCCTCGAGTCGACCTTCATCGGTCTGTTCTTCTTCGGCTGGGACCGCCTGTCGCGCCAGCAGCACCTGCTGGTGACGATCCTGATGGCGGTGGGCACCAACCTGTCGGCGCTGTGGATCCTGATCGCCAACGGCTGGATGCAGAATCCGGTGGGCTCGGAGTTCAGCTACGAGACGATGCGCATGGAGCTCACCGACTTCTGGGCAGTGGTGTTCAACCCGGTGGCGCAGGGCAAGTTCGTGCATACGGTGTCGGCGGGCTACGTGACCGGCGCGATGTTCGTGCTGTCGATCTCGGCCTGGTACCTGCTGCGCGGGCGTGACGTCGAGTTCGCCAAGCGCTCGTTTCGCATCGCGGCGGCCTTCGGCTTCGCCTCGATCTGCTCGGTGATCGTGCTCGGCGACGAATCCGGCTACGCGCTCGGCGAGGCGCAGCAGACCAAGCTCGCGGCGATGGAGGCGATGTGGGAGACCGAACCGGCCCCGGCCAGCTTCAACGTCATCGCCGTGCCCAACGAGGCCGAAATGAAGAACGACTTCGCCATCCACATACCGTGGGTGATGGGCCTGATCGGTACGCGCTCGCTCGACAAGGAGCTGCCCGGCCTGAACCAGATCTACGCGCTGAACCGCGAGCGCGTGAAGGTGGGCGTGGAGGCGGTGAAGCTGCTCGAGGCGCTGCGCAAGAGCCCGCAGGACGCGGCCCTGCGCGAGGCCTTCGACAGGGTCAAGGACGACCTCGGCTTCGGCCTGCTGCTGAAGAAGTACGCCGCCTCGATGGACGACGTCACCCCCGAGCTGATCGACCGCGCCGCGCGCGACACGCTGCCCAAGGTGACGCCGCTGTTCTGGACCTTCCGCATCATGGTGGCGCTGGGCTTCGCGATGCTGGCGTTGTTCGGCCTGGCGCTGTGGTACTCGATCAAGGGTGATTTCGCCCAGCGGCCGTGGCTGCTGCGCTGGGCGCTGTGGTTCCTGCCCATGCCGTGGATCTCGTGCGAGATGGGTTGGTTCGTGGCCGAGTACGGCCGCCAGCCCTGGACCATCTACGGCGTGCTGCCCACCCACCTGTCGGTGTCGACGCTGACCGTCAACAGCCTGTACGGCTCGCTCGCCGGCTTCGTCGGCTTCTACACCCTGCTGCTGATCGTCGAGATGTACCTGATGGTGAAGTTCGCCCGCCAGGGGCCGGGCAGCCTGGGCACCGGCCGCTACCTGAACGAAACCCACCACGCCCACGCCTGATCCCGGAGCGGACATCATGATCTTCGACTACCCGACCTTCAAAATCATCTGGTGGCTGCTGGTGGGCGTGCTGCTCGTCGGCTTCGCCATCATGGACGGCCACGACATGGGCGTGGGCACGCTGCTGCCCTTCGTCGGCAGAAACGACGAGGAGCGCCGCGTCGTCATCAACACCGTCGGCCCGCACTGGGACGGCAACCAGGTGTGGTTCATCACCGGGGGCGGCGCCATCTTCGCCGCCTGGCCGATCGTCTATGCGACCGCCTTCTCGGGCTTCTACTGGGCGATGCTGGCGGTGCTGTGGGCCTTGTTCTTCCGCCCGGTGGGCTTCGACTACCGCAGCAAGATCCACAACGCGACCTGGCGCAGCACCTGGGACTGGGGGCTCTTCATCGGCGGTGCGGTGCCGCCGCTGATCTTCGGCGTGGCCTTCGGCAACCTGCTGCAGGGCGTGCCCTTCCACTTCGACGACACCCTGGTGCCCTACTACACCGGCTCGTTCTGGGGTCTGCTCAATCCCTTCGCACTGCTGGCGGGCGTGGTGAGCACGGCGATGATCACCTTCCACGGCGCGATCTACCTGGCCCACCGCACCGAGGGCGACATCCAGCGCCGCGCGACCACGGCCGCGCTGATCTTCGGCGTGCTCATGCTGGTCGGCTTCACCGCGGCCGGGCTGTGGATCGCCAACGGCAGCTTCGGCTACGCGATCACCTCGGTGCTCGACACCGCGGCGCTGCCCAACCCGCTCGCCAAGACGGTCGAACTGCAGCCCGGCGCCTGGCTGGCCAACTACGACAAGGCGCCGCTGACCATGCTGGTGCCGGCGCTGGCCTACGCGGGCGGGCTCGCCGCGTTGTTGCTGGTGTGGAAGGGGCGCACGCTGGCCGCCTTCGTCGCCTCGTCGTTCGCCATCATCGGTGTGATCGGCACCGCCGGCGTGTCCATGTTCCCCTTCGTGATGCCCTCCTCCACCGTGCCGGGCGCCAGCCTCACCGTGTGGGACGCGGTCTCCAGCCATCGCACGCTGGGCATCATGTTCTGGGCGACGGTCATCTTCATGCCGATCATCGTCGCCTACACGAGCTGGGCCTACAGCGTGATGGCGGGCAAGGTCACCGCGGCCTACATCCGCGAAAACGAACATTCCGCGTACTGAACACGCGCCACGAGCAAGGAGAACGACATGTGGTATTTCGCCTGGGTACTGGGCATCGGTTTCGCGGTGCTGCTGGCCATCCTGAACGCGCTGTGGGGCGAGAACGAGGAGGCGCGCGCCGCCGCCCTCGAGCAGGCACGCGCGCAGGCGGGCGCCGGCAAACTGCCACCGGCGGGCTGAGGAGCACACCATGAAGCCGCACGCATCCACTTTCGCCACTGCGGAAGACGCGAGCCTCGGCCTCGACGGACCCGCCCCTTCCAGCGAGGCGACTCGCATCCGCCTGTTGCCGCTGCTGCTCGCCATCGCGGTGATGCTCGGCATCACCGCGTGGCCGGGCGCGCTCGCCGGACCTTCAGGCGCGGCCGACCACCTCGCGGCGATGGCGCTGTTCTGGGCGATGAGTGCCGGATTCGTCGCCGGAGTCGGCTTCCGGCCGCGCAAGCTCCTGATCCGCCTGCTGTTGTCTCCGCTCGCGTGCTGGCTCGGCGTGATCCTGGCCGGCCTGCGGCTGGCGAGCCTGACGGCATGAGGCGGCGCAAAAGCTGGCGTTCCGCGATTTTCCTTAACCTACGTTAAGTATTTGCTTATATAGTATTCGCCGCACACACGACAGGCCGCACCCGCCGGGCGGGCAGCGGCCGATCCAACCTGAAGGAGGAGACCATGAAGGACCTGCCGAAAAGCCCGCCGGAGCTCCCGGCGATCGATCCCGAGCGGCGACGCCTGCTGCTCGGGGCCTCGGCCCTGCCGCTGGCGGCGGGCGCCGGGCTGAGCCTCGCGCCCACGCGCGCAAGGGCCGCGCTCAAGACCTCGGCGCGCATCGTGATTGCCGGCAGCGGCCTGGCCGGCGTGGCCGCAGCCAACCGGCTCGCGCGCGAACTCGACGGCGCGAAGATCACCATCGTCGATCGCAAGGAGATCCACAACTACCAGCCCGGCTACACCCTGGTCGCCACCGGGGTATGGCCGGTGGAAAAGGTCAGCGACCGCAACGCCGACCTGATCCCGCCCGGCGTCGAGTGGGTGCGCGAGATGGTCGCCGAGTTCGACGCCGAGAAGAACGCGGTGGTCACCGACGGTGGGCGGCGCATCGAGTACGACTTCCTGATCGTCGCCACCGGCCTGCACATGGACTTCGGACTGATCGAGGGCATGGACGTCGCCGCGATCGGCCGCAACGGGCTCGCCAGCGTCTATCCGAGCCCGCAGGCGGCGCAGGCCACCTGGCAGGCGATGGACACCTTCCGGCAGAAGGGCGGCAAGGCGCTGATGACCCTGCCCGCCACGCCGCTCAAGTGTGCCGGCGCGCCGCTGAAGATGACCTTCATGGTGGTCGATCGCCTCCGCCAGGCCGGCACCCGCGACCAGTCGCAGGTGAGCTTCCACTCCGCGCTCGACAACATCTTCAGCGTGCCGCGCATCAACCAGGAAGTGCTCGAGCGCTGGAAGAAGCTCGACGTGCCGGTGCATTTCCTCAGCAAGCTGGTCGCGGTCGACATCGGCGCGCGCCGCGCCACCTTCGCCAGCCCCGAGGGCGAACGCACCCAGCACGACTACGACTTCATCCACGTCGTCCCGCCGATGCGCGCGCCCGATTCGGTCAAGAACAGCCCGCTGTCGTGGAAGCAAGGCCCCTTCGCCGCCGGCGGCTGGCTGGAGGTGGACAAGGAGACCCTGCGCCATCGACGCTTTCCCAACGTTTTCGGCATCGGCGACATCAACGGCACCGGCAAGGGCAAGACCGCCGCGACGGTCAAGAAGAGCACCCCGCTGGTGGTGCAGAACCTCATCGACGTCATCGCCGGCCGCGAACCCTCGCAGCGCTTCGACGGCTACACCTCGTGCCCGCTGCTGGTGCGCGAGGGTGCCGCGCTGCTGATCGAGTTCGACTACGAGAACCGCCTGATTCCCTCGCTGCCGGCGATCGATCCGCTGCAGGACAGCTACTTCGCCTGGGTGATGAAGATCCGCCTGCTCAAGCCCGCCTACATGGCGGTCGCCAAGGGCCGGGTATAAGGGAGACGAGACATGTACGAGATCTGGCTGACGCTGAACATCCTCTATGAACTCGGCCTGCAATACCTGCCGGTGGTGATCGGCACCGCGCTGCTGTGGCTGGTGCTGATGGCGGTCGCCGCGGCGCGCGGTCGCGCCGGCTGGGGCGCGGCGCTCAAGCCGGCGATCGCGGTAGCGGTCGTGGTCACCGCGATCACCTTCTTCATCACCCCCGGCATGACGCAGTCGTCCTTCGCCAACATGGGCTACTGGGTGGACTGGGGCAACCTCCTCCTCTACGCGGCCGCCTTCGGCGCGGTCGGCGGCGCGCTGGCGTGGCCGCTCGCCGCGATGATGCGTCGCGCCTGAACCGCTGACCCTTCGCCCTGCCACGGGCGTCATCCGTGGCGGGGCCTCACGCTTCCACCCGACCTTGCAAGGAGCCTCACCATGAAACGCCTGCTGATCGCCACCGCCCTCGGCATCGCCAGCCTCGCCGCGCAAGCGGCCGACATCGCCATCTCGGCGCAGGACACCTACGCCAAGATCCAGAGCAACGAAAGGAACGTGCTCTTCATCGACGTGCGCGACCCGGTCGAGATCATGTTCGTCGGCTTCGCGGACGCGGTGCACGCCAACGTGCCCTTCATGATGGTCGATCGCACGCAATGGAACGCGGAGAAAGGTGTCTTCCGCCTCTACCGCAACCCCGACTTCATCAACCAGGTCAAGCTGCAGCTCGCCAGGCGCGGCCTGAGCGCCGATGCGGAGATCATCACCATGTGCCGCTCGGGCAGCGAGCGCGGCGAACCGAGCGCCGCCTTCCTGCGCGAGAACGGTTTCCCGAACGCCCGCTACGTGGTGGACGGCTTCCAGGGCAGTGCGCTCAAGGAGGGGCCGCAGGCCGGCTTCCGTCTGAAGAACGGCTGGCAGAACAGCGGCCTGCCATGGTCGGCGAAGATGAACGCGGACAAGATGCACCGCGTCGATCGCCCCTGAGCCTGGCCCCGAGCGCCCTCGCCCCGGCGCGCAAAGCCTCCGGAAGGCGCGCCGGCTGCGCTAGACTTCGGCCCCGACGGGCACCTCGCCCGGCCCCGAGATCCCCTGGAGAAGCGCATGAGCCTGCTGGCCCAACTGAAGAAAGACTCGATGCTCGCACGCAAGGCCGCCGACGGCATCCGTGCGACCCTGCTCAGCACCCTGATCGGCGAAGCAGAGATGGTGGGCAAGAACGCCGGCAACCGCGAGAGCACCGACGACGAGGTGCAGCAGACGATCCGCAAGTTCCTCAAGAACAACCAGGAGGCGCTCGCCGTGATCAAGGACGCCGACCGCCGCACCGCGCTGGAACAGGAGTCTGCCATCCTCGTCGCCTACCTGCCGCCGATGGCCAGCGAGGCCGAGGTGAAGGCCTTCATCGCCGACACCGTGGCCGGCCTCGCCGAGCGCTCGCCCAAGCAGATGGGCGCGGTGATGGGCGCGCTGAAGGCGAAGTACGGCAGCGGCTTCGACGCCAAGCAGGCCAACGCCTGGGTGAAGGAAGCGCTGACAGGTTGACAAGGGCCACTGCAGCAAGCGTTCGCGGCTTCCGCCGCTCCTGCAGGGGCCTGTACGGCACGGTTTTCCGGCAGGAGCGGCCGAAGCCGCGAACGGTCGTGCAGCCACGACCGCAACGCGCTCGGGGCAGGAACGACTCAATCAGCGCAACGCGGCGTGGATCTGCTCCGCGAGCTTGCGGCTGACACCCTCCACCCGGCACAGATCCTCCACCGTCGCCTCGCGCACGCCGTCCAGCCCGCCGAAGGCGGCGAGCAGGTTGCGTCGGCGTGAAGGCCCCACACCGGGAATGTCCTCGAGCTTCGACCCCACCCGCGCCTTGCCGCGCCTGGCGCGGTGGCCGGTGATGGCGAAGCGGTGCGCCTCGTCGCGGATCTCCACGATCAGGTGCAGCGCCGCCGACTCGCCGCCCAGGGCCAGTCCTTCGCGCCCATCCGGGAAGATCAGCGTCTCCAGCCCCGCCTTGCGGCCCTCGCCCTTGGCCACGCCGACCATCGCCACCGCCTCCAGGCCGACCTCGGCGAGGATCGCGCGTGCGGCACTGACCTGGCCCTTGCCGCCGTCGATCAGGATCAGGTCGGGGCACACGCCCTCCCCGGCCGCGACCTTGCCGTAGCGGCGCTCCAGCGCCTGGCGCATGGCGGCGAAGTCGTCGCCGCCGGTGATGCCGGTGATGTTGTAGCGGCGGTACTCGGCGCGCTTCATGGCGCCCGCCTCGCACACCACGCAGGACGCCACGGTGGCCTCGCCCATGGTGTGGCTGATGTCGAAGCACTCGATGCGCTGCGGCGCCTCGTCCAGGTCGAGCGCGCTGCGCAAAGCCTCCAGGCGCTGCTCGATGCGGCCGGTGTCGCGCGCGCGCGCCTGGATGGCGAGGTGGGCGTTCTTCTCGGCCATCTCCATCCACGCCTTCTCGGCCGCAAAGCGCGGCGACACCACGCCGGGTGGGCGCTCGGTGATCTCGGCGAGCGTCTCCTTCACAGCCTCCGGCGGCAGGTTGACCAGGATGCGCGCCGGGATCGGGTGCTGGCTGTAGTGCTGCTCAACGAAGGCGAGCAGGCTGTCCATCGCGCCCGACACCGCCGCGCCGCTGGGGAACTGCGGGCGGTCGCCGAGGTGGCGGCCGCCGCGCACCATGGCGATGTTCACGCAGGTGAGGCCGTCGGCCTCGATCGCGGCCAGCACATCGACGTCCTCGTCCTTGCGGCTGTCGACGAACTGCTTGTGCAGCACGGCCTGCAGCACGCGCACCTGGTCGCGGCAGGCGGCGGCCTCCTCGAAGGCGAGGCGCTCGGCGGCGGCCTGCATCCGGTTCGTGAGGTCGTCGATGACCTCGCTCGCCTGGCCGTCGAGGAAGCGGGTGGCGAGCCTGACGTCGGCGGCATAGGCCTCGGGCTCGATCAGCCCGACGCAGGGCGCGGTGCAACGCTTGATCTGGTGCAGCAGGCAGGGACGCGAGCGGTTGGCGAAGACGGTGTTCTCGCAGGTGCGCAGCTGGAAGGTCTTCTGCAGCAGGTGGATGCTCTCGCGCACCGCCCAGGCGTTGGGGAAGGGGCCGAAGTAGCGCGCGCCCTTGGTGAAGGCGCCGCGGTGGTAGGCCAGGCGAGGGTATTCGTCTGCGGAGAGCTCGATGTAGGGGTAGGTCTTGTCGTCGCGGAAGAGGATGTTGTAGCGCGGCGCCAGGCTCTTGATGAGGTTGTTCTCGAGGATCAGGGCCTCGGCCTCGGAGCGGGTGGCGGTGATGTCCACGCGCAGCACCTGCGCCACCATCATGGCGATGCGCGGGCTGGAGACGGTCTTCTGGAAGTAGCTGGAGACGCGGCGCTTGAGGTTCTTGGCCTTGCCGACGTAGAGCACCCTGTCGTCGGCGCCGATCATGCGATAGACGCCGGGCTCCTCGGTAAGGGTGCGCAGGAAGGGCTTGGGGTCGAAGGCGGGGGGGGACGTCGGGTCGGTCATCGAGGAACAGCCTTGGCACGCCGGCGGGTGGGCCGCCGGGACGGAATCATCCTTCCTTGCGCAGGATCTCGGTGCGCTGCTCGCCGATGGCGGCGGCGGTCATGGTCGCTGCGGTGCTGGTGTCGTCGTGGACGGTGCCGACGCGCTCGCGAGCCTGCAGGTAGGCGGTGTGGAGCTCGAGCACGAAAGGGTCGGCGAGCCACGCGGGCGGTGCGACGGCCGGCGTGATCGCGGCGAGTCGGGCGAGATGGTCGGCGTCGGGCTCGGGCGCCCAGCGGTCGAGCAACTCGGCGGCCAGGTCGGGGCGGTTGCACACCAGCAGCATGTCGCAGCCTGCCGCATACGCGGCCTTCGCCCGGCCGACGATGTCGCCGGCGACGCGGGCACCTTCCATGTTGAGGTCGTCGCTGAAGATCACGCCCCTGAAGCCGAGCCGGCCGCGTAGCACGTCCTTCAGCCAGAAGGGTGAGAAGCCGGCGGGCTGGGGCTCCGCACTCGGGTCGGCCTTCGGGTAGATGACATGGGCGGGCATGACCCCGGCGAGCTGGCGGCCGAGACGGTGGCGGTAGGGGGCGATGTCCTCGTTCCACACGGTGTCGAAGTCGCGCTCATCCACCGGCACGTCGTGATGCGAATCGGCCTCGACGAAACCGTGGCCGGGGAAATGCTTGCCGACCGCGCCCATCCCCGCCTCCGCCATGCCGGCGACCAGCGCCTGGGCGAGCGCGGCGATCACCTGCGGGTCGCGATGGAAGGCGCGGTTGCCGATCGCGCGGCAGCAGCCGTAGTCGAGGTCGAGCACCGGCGTGAAGCTGAGATCGACGCCGTGCGCACGCAGCTCGGACGCCAGCACGAAGCCGGTGGCGCGCGCGGCCTCGAGCGCCGCGAGGTGATCCTGCTCCCACAGCGCGCCCAGGCTGCGCATCGACGGCAAGCGGGTGAAGCCGTCGGTGCGGAAGCGCTGCACCCGGCCGCCCTCATGGTCGACCGCGATGATCAGCGCCGGATCGCGCAGCGCGCGGAGGTCGGCGGTGAGCGCGCGCAGCTGGTCGGAATCGGTGTAGTTGCGCGCGAACAGGATCACCCCACCGACCAGCGGATCGAGCAGGCGCTCGCGCTCCTCGTCGGTCAGGGCGGTGCCGGCGACATCGATCATCACGGGGCCGCGCGGGCGGCGGACGGGTGCATTCATGTGCTGGGGATCCCGGAGCTCACGCTCTTTCGATCAGGGCGAAGGCGACGATGTGTTCGTCCTCGTCGCTGATGCTGAGGTGGGCGCGCAGGGCGTTGTCGCGCATGTGCGCGGCGAGGCGCTCGTCGTAGCGGTATTCGGGCTTGCCGCGCGCGTCGTGAACGACGGCGACCGCGTGCAGGGTGGCCGGCACGGCGACGCCGGTGCCGAGCGCCTTGCCGAAGGCCTCCTTGGCGGCGAAGCGCTTGGCGAGGAAGCGCGCCGGATCGCGGTGGGCGCGCCAGGCCTCGACCTCGCTTGCGGCCAGGATGCGCAGGGCGAAGCGCTCGCCGTGGCGCTCGAGCGCCTCGCGCATGCGCCGCAGCTGCACGAGATCCGTGCCGATGCCGTGGATCATGCTCGTGCGCTCGCACTCAGGCGCGCCCGCGCCCCTGCAGGAGCGGCGGAAGCCGCGAATGCTGCATCCGACCCGGGCGGTGGCATGGACCCGGGCGCCGTGTTCGCGGCTTCCGCCGCTCCTACAAGGGCGCGCTGGTGGGCTGAGCTGTCGGCGGCTGAGAGGGGGCAACGGCGTGGCGTGCGCATCGCGCTTCTTCAGGCCTGCTGCGCCGCTTCGCGCATCAGCCGCTTCATCTCGGCCACCGCCGCGCGCAGGCCGACGAAGACCGCACGGCTGACGATCGAATGTCCGATGTGCAGCTCGCGAATGCCGTGCAGGCGGGCGATCGGCTCGACGTTGTAATAGTTGAGCGCGTGGCCGGCGTTGAAGCGCATGCCCAGGCGCCGCACCAGCTCTCCGGCCGTGCGGATCTTTTCCAGCTCGCCGAGCACCGCCGGCGCCTCGGCGTCGCGACCGGCGGCATGGAAGGCGTGGGCGTAGGGGCCGGTGTGGATCTCGCACACGCGCGCGCCGATGCGTGCCGCGGCCTCGATCTGCGCGGGCTCGGCATCGATGAACACGCTGGTGACGATGCCGGCGTCGGCCAGGCGTGCGATCACGTCCTTCAGGCGCGCTTCCTGAGACAGCACGTCGAGCCCGCCCTCGGTGGTGATCTCGTGGCGGCCCTCGGGCACCAGCATGGCCATCTGCGGCTTCGTGCGACAGGCGATCGCGACCATCTCGTCGGTGGCGGCCATCTCGAGGTTGAGCTTCACCTGGGTGAGCTCGGCGAGCCGGCGCACGTCCTCGTCGCCGATGTGGCGGCGGTCCTCGCGCAGGTGGATGGTGATGCCGTCGGCGCCGCCGAGGTGGGCCTCGACCGCGGCCCACACCGGATCGGGTTCCCAGGTGCGGCGCGCCTGGCGCAGCGTGGCGACGTGGTCGATGTTGACGCCGAGTTCGATCATCAGAGCTCCTGCAGTTCCTTGAGTACCCGGCGCGACTGCAGCGGCTGGCCGCCCAGGGTGTGGTTGATCAGCATGCGCAGCAGCTGCTTGGACTGGGCCAGCGTCTCCGCGCGTGAGAAGTCGCCGGCCGCCATGTCGAGCAGGGTCTGGCCCGAGAGCAGCGGCTGCTCGCCGAGTGCAGCGGGGTCGAGGGAAGCGCCCTCTTCCTCCAACACCTCGAGCCTTACCGGACCGCGCTCGATTATATAAAGGTAGCGCCCCTCGGGCCGCACCGGCTCGCCGCTGTCGCCCTCATGCGCCAGCCCGGCCTCGTAGCCGAGATCCTGCAGCAGGGCGAGCTCGAAGCGGCGCAGGATGGGCGACTCGGGTGCGCCGCGGCCGAGCGCGCGCACCGCCTCGGCGTAGGCGTCGAAGAGGCGCGCATGCGCGTCCTCGCGCGCGGTCAGGCGCACCAGCAGTTCGTTGAGGTAGTAGCCGCAGATCAGCGCACGCCCGGTCAACAGCGGCTGGCCGCCCTGCCACTCGGCGCGTACCAGGGTCTTGACCTCGCCGCCGCCCGACCAGTCCATCCATAGCGGCTGGAAGGCGAGCAGCACGCCGCGCAGCTGGGAGTGAGGGCGGCGCGCGCCCTTGGCGACCAGGGCGACGCGGCCGAACTCGCGCGCGAAGATCTCCACGATCAGGCTGGTCTCACGCCAGGGATAGGTGTGCAGCACCCAGGCCGGCTGCTGCTCGATGCGCTGCTTGGCTCCCGCCATCGCCCGGAGTCCGGATTATTCGTAGCCGAGGCTCTTCAGCGCGCGCTCGTCGTCGGCCCAGCCGCTCTTGACCTTCACCCAGACCTCGAGGAAGACCTTGCCGTCGAAGAGCTTCTCGAGCTCGACGCGGGCCTCGCTGGAGATGCGCTTGAGCTTCTCGCCGCCCTTTCCGATCACCATCGATTTGTGGCCGGGCTTGTCCACGATCACCGCGGCGTAGATGCGGCGCAGGTTGCCCTCCACCTCGAACTTCTCGATCTCGACCGCGATGCCGTAGGGCAACTCGTCGCCGAGCAGGCGGAAGAGCTTCTCGCGCAGGAACTCGGAGGCCAGGAAGCGCTCGCTGCGGTCGGTGATCTCGTCTTCCTCGAACATCGGCGTGGCGACCGGAAGCAGCGGCGTGGCGGCCTTCACCAGCTCGTCCACGTTGCGCCCCTTCTCGGCCGACAGCGGCACGATCTCGGTGAAGTCACGCGCCTCGCGCACCTGGGCGATGAAGGGGAGCAGGCGCGCCTTGTCCTTCAGCTGGTCGACCTTGTTGATGACCAGGATCACCTTCGAGGCCTCCGGGATCACCGCCAGCACCTTGCGATCGTCCTCGGTGAAGCGGCCCGCCTCGATGACGAAGAACACCAGGTCGACGTCGGCCAGCACCTGCGACACCGTGCGGTTCATCGAACGGTTGAGCGCGTTGCGGTGGTGGGTCTGGAAGCCCGGCGTGTCGACGAACACGAACTGCGCGCCTGCCTCGGTGAGGATGCCGGTGACGCGGTGGCGGGTGGTCTGCGCCTTGCTGGAGACGATGCTGATCTTCTGCCCGATCAGGCGGTTGAGCAGCGTCGACTTGCCGACGTTGGGGCGGCCGACGATGGCGACGAAGCCGGCGCGAAAGCCGCCTTCGCCAGTGGGCTCATCGCTGGAGGGATCTTGAGGCACTTCGGTCATTTTTTTCTCACCGCGGCGAGCGCGAGCTCGGCCGACTGTTGTTCGGCGATGCGCCGGCTCGGGCCACGGCCCAGCGTGCGTACCGCGAGTTTGGGGATTTCGCAGGCGACCTCGAACTCCTGCGCGTGGGCTTCGCCGACGATCTCGACCATGGTGTAGGTCGGCACCGCGATACGGCGCGCCTGCAGCCACTCCTGCAGCGCCGTCTTGGCGTCCTTGCTCGGCTTGCCCGGGTCGACCTCGGCGATCAGGGGCGCGTAGAGCCGATCGATGACCCCCTTCGCGGCCTCGAAGCCGGCATCCAGGTAAACCGCGGCGAACAGCGCCTCGAGCGCATCGGCGAGGATGGACGGGCGGCGGCTGCCGCCCGACTTGAGCTCGCCCTCGCCCAGGCGCAAACAGTCGCCGAGCTCGAGCTCGAGCGCGAGCCGGTGCAGCGTGTCCTGGCGCACCAGCGAGGCGCGCACCCGCGACAGCTCGCCCTCGCGCAGCTCGCCGAAGCGACCGAACAGCGCGATCGACACCACGCAGTCGAGGATGGCATCGCCGAGGAACTCGAAGCGCTCGTTATTGGGCTGGCCAAAGCTGCGGTGCGTCAGCGCCTCTTCAAGGAGGCGCCGGTCGGCAAAGGCATGGCCCAGGCGCGCCTGAAGTCGGTCCGGCATCATCGGATCAGCGCGACGCGCTGCTCGGATGCAGGTCGATCGACAGGCTGACGTTGGCCAGCAGCGGCACCTTGCGGGTGTACTCGACCTCGATCACGGTCCGGGGTCCGGACTTGTCGATGTTCAGGTCCGAGCCGCTCACGCTGTGGATGTCGTCGATCTGTCCGCGCCGATCGAAGCCGCGGCGCAGCTCGATCAGACTGGCGCCCTTGTCGGCCTCGTCGGCGAGCACACCGAGAATGCGCTTGATCGCGAAGTACTCGTTGAACACCGGCACGGTGCGGAAGCCGACTACCAGCACGAAGGCTGCGATCACCCCGGCCACCAGCACACCGAGCAGTGTGAGCCCGCGCTGCGAATGCATCTTCATCCCTGCCTCCATTCAGTCGAAGCCGCCGATCCGCTTCATGTCGCCGAAGTTGAACCAGATGAAAAAGGCGCGGCCCACGATGTTCTGCTCGGGGACGAAGCCCCACACACGACTGTCGCTGCTGGCGTCGCGATTGTCGCCGAGCACGAAGTAATGACCCGCGGGAACGGTGCAGCGCACCCCTGCGTGCACGTAGGTGCAATGCTCGCGGCCGGGGAAGTTGAGCACCTGCGGCACATAGGCCGGCGCGTCACGCTCGATCAGCACCGAGTGCTCGACCTCGCCGAGCTTCTCGACATATCTGGGCGAGTAGTACAGGCGATCCGGATGCAGGTAGCTGCCATCCTCGCGGATCGGCACCGCCTCGCCGTTGATGACGAGGCGCTTGTCGATGTATTCGACGCGGTCGCCGGGCAGGCCGACCACGCGCTTGATGTAGTCCATCGACGGATCGGCAGGGTAGCGGAACACCATCACGTCGCCGCGCTTGGGATCGTTCACCTCGATGATCTTCTGGTTGATCACCGGCAGGCGGATGCCGTAGGTCCACTTGTTGACCAGGATGAAGTCGCCCACCAGCAGGGTCGGGATCATCGAGCCCGACGGGATCTTGAAGGGCTCGACCACGAAGGAGCGCAGGCCGAACACGATCAGGATCACCGGGAAGAAGCTCGCGCCGTACTCGACCCACCACGGGTCGGGCGTGCCGGCCGGGCGCAGCTTGCGCGCATGGAAGCGGTCGAGGAACCACAGCACGCCGGTGGCGATCAGCAGCAGCAACAGGATCAGGGCAAAATTCATGCGGTTTCCGTCGTGGGCCAGCCCGCCTGGGGCCGGCGTCGATCACTTGCCTTCGTCGGTGCGCAGCACGGCAAGGAAGGCTTCCTGCGGGATCTCGACGTTGCCGACCTGCTTCATGCGCTTCTTGCCTTCCTTCTGCTTCTCGAGCAGCTTCTTCTTGCGCGTGATGTCGCCGCCGTAGCACTTGGCGAGCACGTTCTTGCGCAAGGCCTTGATCGTCTCGCGCGCGATGATGTGCGCGCCGATCGCCGCCTGCACCGGCACGTCGAACATCTGGCGCGGGATCAGGCCGCGCAGCTTGGCGGCGAGTTCGCGCCCGCGGTACTGCGCGCTGGCGCGGTGCACGATCACCGACAAGGCATCCACCTTCTCGCCGCCGACCATGAGGTCGAGCTTGACGAGGTCGGCCGTGCGGTACTCCTTGAAATCGTAGTCGAGCGAGGCGTAGCCGCGCGACACCGACTTGAGCTTGTCGAAGAAGTCCATCACGACCTCGTTCATCGGCATCTCGTAGATCAGCTGCACCTGGCGGCCGTGGTAGCGCATGTCGATCTGGTTGCCGCGCTTCTGGTTGCACAGCGTGATCACCGGGCCGACGTAGTCCTGCGGCATGAAGATGGTCGCGGTGATGATCGGCTCGCGGATCTCCTGGTACTTGCCGACCTCGGGCAGCTTGGCCGGGTTCTCGACGTGGATCGTCGAGCCGTCGTTGAGCACCACCTCATACACCACCGTCGGCGCGGTGGTGATGAGGTCCATGTCGAACTCGCGCTCGAGTCGCTCCTGCACGATGTCCATGTGCAGCAGGCCGAGGAAGCCGCAGCGGAAGCCGAAGCCCAACGCCTGCGAAACTTCCGGCTCGAACTGCAGCGAGGAGTCATTCAGGCGCAACTTCTCGAGGGAGTCGCGCAGTTGGTCGTACTCGGAGGACTCCACCGGATACAGGCCGGCGAACACCTGCGGCTTGATCTCCTTGAAGCCAGGCAGCGGCGCGCTCGCGGGCTTGTTGGCGAGCGTGATGGTGTCGCCCACCTTGGCCGCCTCGATCTCCTTGATGCCGGCGATGACGAAGCCGACCTCGCCCGCGCGCAGGGCATCCCGGCTGACCGAGCGGGGCGTGAACACACCCACCTGGTCGCACGGATACTGTGCGCCGTTCGACATCAGCAGGATACGGTCCTTGGGCTTGAGCTCGCCATCGACCACGCGCACCAGCATGACCACGCCGACGTAGTTGTCGAACCAGGAGTCGATGATCAGCGCCTTCAGCGGCCCGTCTGGCTCGCCCTTGGGCGGCGGCACGCGGGCGACGATGGCCTCGAGCACCTCCTCCACGCCCAGGCCCGTCTTGGCCGAGCACAGGATGGCCTCGGAGGCGTCGACGCCGATCACATCCTCGATCTCGCCGCGCGCGTTTTCCGGGTCGGCCGCAGGCAGGTCGATCTTGTTGAGCACCGGCACCACCTCGACGTCGAGGTCGAGCGCGGTGTAGCAGTTGGCCACGGTCTGCGCCTCGACGCCCTGCGAGGCATCGACCACCAGCAGCGCGCCCTCGCAGGCGGCGAGCGAGCGACTGACCTCGTAGGAGAAGTCGACGTGTCCGGGGGTGTCGATGAGGTTGAGGTTGTAGACCTGGCCGTCCTTCGCCTTGTAGTGCAGGGCCGCGGTCTGCGCCTTGATCGTGATGCCACGCTCGCGCTCGATGTCCATCGAGTCGAGGACCTGCTCCTCCATCTCGCGCTCGGACAGGCCGCCGCAGAAGTGGATGAGTCGGTCGGCCAGGGTCGATTTGCCGTGGTCGATGTGGGCGATGATGGAGAAGTTTCGGATGTGCTTCATTTGAAACGAAAAAGGTGCCTTTCAGCACCCGTTTCGGAAAGGATTCGGTTGGTCGCTGGCCGGGTTCGGTCCAGCGCGTCAGGCCCGCGATTCTAGCGGAAAACCGCTCAGATAAGCGCGTACGGCGGCCTCGTCGAGGCGATAGTGGCAAAGTTCGTGCTGGCCGTGCAGCAGCACCGGGACCCACTCGCCCCAGCGCGCCTCGAGATCCGGGTGCTGGTCGACGTCGATGACCTCGATGTCCCAGCCGGCCGCATCGGCCAGCGGGCGCAAGGCGTCCACGAGATCGTGGCACAGGTGGCACCACTCCCGGCTCATTACGGTGAAGCGCTGTTCCACTGCCGGACCGCTCACTTTTCGGCGCGCAGGCTGACGTAGGACGAGGCCGCGCCGCGCCCGACCAGCACGGTGACCTGCTGCCCGGGCTTGAGCGCCGCGACCGCGCGCTCGAAGTCCTCGACCCGATCGAGCTTGACCTGGCGGCCTTCCGCGACGATCGCCAGCACGAGATCGCCGGCGACGATCTCGGCACGCGCCGCCGGCCCCTCCGCGCGCTGCACGAGCAGGCCGTGGGCGATCGAGCGCTCGCGCCGCTGCTGTGCAGTGGGCGCGGCAAGTTCGAGGCCGAGGCGATTGGTAACCCCCGCAGCCGAGCCGAGCGCCGCGGGCTCGATCTCCTCCTCCGGGTCGCGCCACTCGCCGAGCGTGACGCTCAGCGAACGCGGCGTACCGTCGCGGTAGATCTCGACCTCGACCCTGCTGCCGGGACGTGCCGCCGCGACGATGCGCGGCAGATCGGCGGAGTTCTCCACGGCGCGATCGTTGAAGCGCACGATCACGTCGCCCTGCACGATGCCGCCGACCGCAGCCGGCCCGCCCGCCTCGACGCTGCTCACCAGCGCGCCCGCCGGACGCGGCAGGCGGAAGCTGTCGGCGAGGTCGCGGGTGATCTCCTGGATGGAGACGCCGATGCGCCCGCGCTCTACCCTGCCCTTCTCGCGCAGTTGCTGCTGGACGTCCATCGCCACGTCGATCGGGATCGCGAAAGACAGGCCCATGAAGCCGCCGGTGCGGCTGTAGATCTGCGAGTTGATGCCGACCACCTCGCCGCGCAGGTTGAACAGCGGCCCGCCGGAGTTCCCCGGGTTGATCGCCACGTCGGTCTGGATGAAGGGCACGAAGTTCTCGTCGGGCAGGCTGCGCCCCTTGGCGCTGACGATGCCGGCGGTCACCGACTGCTCGAAGCCGAAGGGCGAGCCGATCGCGAGTACCCATTCGCCTACCGCGAGCGCCTCGGGGTCGCCGAGCACGACGTGCGGCAGCGCCGTGGCATCGATCCGGATCAGCGCGACGTCGCTGCGCGCGTCGGCACCGATCACCGTGGCGTCGAACTCGCGCTTGTCGGCGAGACGCACAACGATGCTCTCGGCGGCCTCGACCACATGCGCGTTGGTGAGGATGTAGCCGTCGGGGCTGATGATGAAGCCGGATCCCAGCGACTTGTCGTCGGGCTCCGCGCCCGGGTACTCGGGCATGCGCGGAATGAACTTGCGGAAGAACTCGAACATCGGATCCGATTCGTCGAGTTCGGGCAGACGGAAGGGCTGCTTCTGCGGCCTTTCCGGTGCCTGGGTCGCGCTGATGTTAACCACCGCGGCACCTTGCGTCGCCACCAGGCGGGTGAAGTCCGGCAGCGTCACCGCGTCGGTCGCCCGGCTCGGCGGCGCGACCAGCATCAGCAGCAGACACACCAGCAAGACGAACGCGCCCGGGCAAGCCGCGCGCAGGCGAAGGTCGAGGTTCATTGCAGGACGCGCAGCCGGCGGCTGCAATCCTCCTCGACCGAGAGCTCCATGCTCAGGCTGTTGCGCCAGTTGCGGCTGCGCGGCAGAAGGCGGTTGACTCCCCATGCGAGCGCGAGTCCCGCGACCGCCCCGGCCAGACCCCAGGCGTCCCCGCGATCCGCGCCGCCCGCGAGGCTGCCGAGCGCCGCACCCACCAGGAGGAGCAGTGTGCCGAGGCCGTAGCTGACCAGCGCCGCCCGCAAGGGCGCGCCGTCCGGGATGCGGATCACCACGGCGTCGCCCACGGCAAATCGGGAATCGACCGGCATCGCGAATTCGTCCCTGGGCATCCCGAAGGCATGCGAGATCTGCACCGAACCGCAACCGCCAGGTTCATCGCAGCGTCCGCAGCCGCCCTGCTTTCCGCTGAGCTTGACCCAGGCCTGGCCGTTCTCGATGCGCAGGATGCGGGCGCGCGCTTCCATCATCGGACCTCCGGCCGGATGCTCTCGCCGACACGACGCACCGCAGCCTCCGGCGCCTCGCCGAGCGCGGTGACCAGATGGCCGCCGATCGCGCGCTTGAAGATGTTGATTGCTCCGCTCGAGAGCGGACCGAGGCCGGCCTTCGAACCCTCGCCCACCGGCTCGATGAACACCGAGATCGCCGCCAGCCCGTCGCTGAACACCATATGTACCGCCTCGCCACGTTCGCGGCCCAGCGGACGCTTCATCACCGAGGTGAGCGTGTATCCGGGAACCGCCGGCTCCAGCACCCAGCCTGCAGCCTCGACGGGCATGCTGCTGCCACGGGCGTTGAGCGTTCGCCAGCCTTCGCCGGTTTCGAAGCGAGATTCGAGCAGCGAGTCGTCCACGTCACCGCCGATGCGCACCTCGCTGAAGCTGAACTGCTCTATGAGGCCACCGTGCTGGTCCAGCGTGCGCGATTTGAGCAGCAGGCCCGTTTGCAGGTCGGCCCAAAGCACATGCCCGTAACGGAGCTCGTCCTTGGGTTCGAGCACCAGGGCCTGCGCCTCCAGCCCGGCCACCCGGCCCAACTCGCCCTTGCGCACCCGGTAGCTCTCGGCCAACCCGGTCGGCGACACCGGAAGGCGCGCCGGGAAGGCCCGCCGGCCTTGGGCCTCGTCGATGATCACCGTGCGCTCGTCGGGCAGCACGCAACGCACCTCCGCGCCGCGACGGATGATTTCGCGCGGGCTGCCGTCGAGCACCTCGAGGCGTTCATACTCGCCGCTGGCGTCAACCCGATGGGCGATGCGCGAGGTCTCGACGTGGCTGCCGGACTGATAGACGAAGGTGCCGACGTAATTGAGACGCTGCCCCGCGGTGGAGATGCGCCCAAGCCAGGACAGGGGATCCGTCGGATGCTCGGCGAACGCCGGACCCTGCGCGAGCAGCGCGCAGAATCCGAGCATGACGGAGAACAACCTCATCGAGCCCCGCCCTCGCGCGTATCGGACACCGTACGGACATACTGCACTCCGGCCGGCATCGGGCCGCCGCGGGTGAGGCCCTGGTGGGCGAATAGGTACTCACGCATCGGATCGGCGGCGGGCGCGACGACCGGACGCACGTTTGGCGAATTCACCAGCTGGATCGGCGATGCGGCGACCGCCATCTGCGGTGCAGGCGCATCCTGCCTGTACAGGCTCGCCGCCACCAGCCCCACCGCCGCCACGCCCATCACCGAGGCCGCGAGCGGCATCAGGCGATGCACCAGCCCGCGCTGCGTCACGGCTGCCGGCTGAGCACGCGGCGCAAGCAGCGTGGGCTCGTCGTCCAGACTCGCCATGACGCGGGAGACGAAATCGCCGGAACCGGCAGCGTCACCGCGCAGGGTGTCACCGATCAGGCAATAGGTGTCCCACTCCCTGCGCAACGAGGCATCCTTGCGCATGCCGTCGAACACCGCACGCATCCCCTGGTCGTCGAGATCTCCGTCGAACAGCGCCGACACTTTGTCCTTCATGCTTGCACCTACCAACGTTTGTCCGGGGCCGTGTCCAGCAGGGGCCGCAGACGTTCGGCTATCGCTTCGCGCGCACGGAAGATCCGCGAGCGCACCGTCCCAATCGGGCATTCCATGATCCCGGCGATCTCCTCGTAGCTGAGCCCTTCGAGCTCGCGGAGCATGATCGCCGTCCTCAGTTCCTCGGGCAGTGCGGCCATCGCGTCCTCCACGGTCTCGCCGATCTGGCGCGTCATCATCAGCCGTTCCGGCGTGTTGATGTCGCGCAACTGATCGCCGTCCTCGAAGGTCTCCGCCTCCTCCGAGTCGAAACTCGTCGAAGTCGGGGCCCTGCGGCCCTGTGAGACCAGGTAGTTCTTTGCCGTGTTGATGCCGATGCGGTAAAGCCAGGTGTAGAACGCACTGTCACCCCGAAACGAACCCAGCGCTCGATAAGCCTTGATGAAGGTTTCTTGCGCCACGTCCTCAACTTCCGCCGGGTCGCGGATCAGCCTCGACAGCAGTCGATTCAGCTTGCGCTGGTACTTGGATACCAGCAGACCGAATGCCTGCTTGTCGCCGCGCTGAACACGCTCGACGAGTTGCTGATCGAGTTCCCGATCGCTCATGGGTTCCTGTTGATTCCGGGGAATTCAAAAATTCGAAGATCCCGGATTATAAGCGAGCGGGACAATCCATCAGCAGAAATCGAAGACACTGGAACTGACAGGGTCGGGTGGAAATAGTTCAGGCATGAGGAGCTTCGTCGCCAGGGCCCGACGATCCGCGCGCGCCCGGCGGCCTGTCACCGCATGCTATATTTCCTTCCCCGCAAATCCCGCCCGAGCGACATCTTGCTGAAACAGTACGACGTACTCATTCTTGGCAGCGGCACCGCCGGCCAGTCGATGGCCCTCCGCCTGGCGGACCGCCTGCGTGTGGCGCTCGTGACCAAGCGCGAACTCGCAGACAGCGCGAGCAACTGGGCGCAGGGCGGCATCGCCGCGGTGCTCGACAATACGGACAGCATCGAAGCCCACATCCAGGACACCTTCGTCGCCGGTGCAGGCCTTTGCAACCCGCAATCGACACGCTTCGTGGTCGAGAACGGCAAGCGCGCGATCGAGTGGCTGATCGACCGCGGCGTGCCCTTCACCCGCGAAGCCGACTCCCAGCTCGGCTACCACCTCACCCGCGAAGGCGGCCACTCGCATCGACGCATCATCCATGCGGCCGACGCAACCGGCGCCGCGGTGCAGGCCACGCTCGGCGACCATGTGCGCCGGCACCCGAACATCGACATCTTCGAGCACCACATCGCGGTCGACCTGATCACCGGTGACAAGCTCGGCCAGCCGGGCGCAGGCTGCCTCGGCGCCTACGTGCTCGACATCGAGGGCGAGCGCGTGCTCACCTTCGCCGCGCGCAACACCGTGATCGCAACCGGCGGAACGGGCAAGGTGTACCTGTATACGACCAACCCCGACGTCGCCACCGGCGACGGCGTCGCGATGGCCTGGCGTGCCGGTTGCCGCGTGGGCAACATGGAGTTCATCCAGTTCCACCCCACCTGCCTCTACCACCCGCAGGCCAAGTCCTTCCTGATCTCCGAGGCGGTGCGCGGCGAGGGCGGGCTGCTCAAGCTGCCCGACGGCACCCGCTTCATGCCCGATCACGACCCGCGCGAGGAGCTCGCCCCGCGCGACATCGTCGCGCGCGCGATCGACTTCGAGATGAAGAAGCGCGGCATCGACTGCGTGTACCTGGACATCAGCCACAAACCCGCCGACTGGCTGCGCGGCCACTTCCCCAACATCCACGCCCGTTGTCTCGAGCTCGGCATCGACATCACGAAGGAACCGATCCCGGTCGTACCGGCGGCGCACTATTCCTGCGGCGGCATCATGACCGACCTCGCCGCGCGCACCGACGTTCCCGGGCTCTACGCCGTGGGCGAGTCGGCGTGCACCGGACTGCACGGCGCCAACCGCCTGGCGAGCAACTCGCTGCTCGAGTGCCTGGTCTTCGGCGAGGCTGCCGCGGAGGACATCCTCTCCAAGGAGAACACGCCTGCGCCGGTGCTGCCCGACTGGGACGAGAGCCGCGTCACCGACGCCGACGAGGAGGTGGTGATCTCGCACAACTGGGCGGAGCTGCGTCGCTTCATGTGGGACTACGTCGGCATCGTGCGCACCAACAAGCGCCTGCGTCGCGCCCAGCACCGCATCCGCCTGCTGTCGCGCGAGATCCACGAGTTCTATTCGAACTTCCGCGTCAGCAACGATCTGATCGAGCTGCGCAACCTGGTGACCACCGCCGACCTGATCGTGCGCTGCGCGCTCAAGCGCAAGGAGAGCCGTGGACTGCACCACTCGCGCGACTTTCCCGAGACCCTGCCGAAGGCGCGCGACACCGTCCTTCGCCCGCAAGCACCCCGGCCCCGCAAGGGCTGAACAGCCGCGCAGGCCCTGCCCTGCCCTGCCCTGACGCGGGCCGTCGCAGTGCGGTCGCTTCAGGGCGCGGTGTTCCCTGGCGGCACGCGCCCGGCACGGTGGCGCAACCAGACCCTGAGCAGTCGAAAGCTGCCTGCCGACAGATTGTCGGGTACGAGGAACAGTCTTCGCACGCGCGATGCTTCAGCCTCCGCCGCTGACTGCGCCACCGGATCGAGCGCGAACCACGCCGCCATCGGCAACACCACCTGCGAATCCGCGCGCACCCGGTACAGGCCACCGGTTCCTCCGGGCTCCCTCGACAACTCGAGTGCGCCATCGCCCTCCAGCCACACCGTGCAGCCTTCCAGACCGGCCTGCGTGCGCAGGCCGCGCAACAGCGACACCAGCAGCGAACCCCAGGCGCCAGCGGCGATCAGCCCATCCACGCCTCCGCCTCCCCACTCGCGGAAAGCCGGGACATGAAAAAGCGCCAGTGCGGCCGCGACATGCACGACCCACACCGACGCTTTTATTGTGCTCGAGCCGCGCAGCTTCAGTTCGATCGGGAACCGCATGCCGCGCCGCCGCGCAGACGGATCAGACCCGGCGGAAGACCAGGGTGCCGTTGGTTCCGCCGAAGCCGAAGTTGTTCTTCAGGGCCACATCGATCTTCATCTCGCGAGCGACGTTGGCGCAGTAGTCCAGGTCACACTCGGGATCCTGCTCGAAGAGATTGATCGTCGGTGGCGAGACCTGGTGATGCACCGCGAGGGCGGTAATCACCGACTCCAGACCGCCGGCGCCACCGAGCAGGTGGCCGGTCATCGACTTCGTCGAGTTCACCACCAGCTTCTTCGCGGCATCCACGCCGAAGGCGAGCTTGATCGCGTCGGTCTCGTTCTTGTCGCCGAGCGGGGTCGAGGTGCCGTGCGCGTTGAGGTAGTGCACCTGATCGACGCTGACGCCGGCATCCTTCATGGCGTTGACCATGCTGCGGCGCGGACCGTCGGTGTCGGGTGCGGTCATGTGGTAGGCGTCGCCGCTCATGCCGAAGCCGGCAATCTCGGCGTAGATCCTGGCGCCACGGCGCTTGGCGTGCTCGTACTCCTCGAGCACCATCACGCCGGCGCCCTCGCCGAGAACGAAGCCGTCACGCCCCTTGTCCCACGGACGGCTGGCGGTGGCGGGATCGTCGTTGCGGGTCGACAGCGCCTTGGCGGAGCCGAAGCCGCCGATGGCAAGGTTGGTCACGGTGGACTCGGCGCCGCCGCACACCATCACGTCCGCGTCACCGTAACCGATCATGCGCGCGCCCATGCCGATCGCGTGCAGGCCGGTGGTGCAGGCGGTGACGACCGCGAGGTTGGGCCCCTTCATGCCGAACATGATCGACAGGTTGCCCGAGATCATGTTGATGATGGTGCCCGGAATGAAGAAGGGCGAGATCTTGCGTGGACCGCCACCGAGGAAGTCGTTGTGCGTATCCTCGATCATCGGCAGTCCGCCGATGCCCGAGCCGATGTTGATGCCGATGCGGTCGGCGTTGGCCTCGGTGACCTCGATGCCGGAGTCACGGATCGCCTGGATGCCCGCCGCCATGCCGTAGTGGATGAAGACATCCATGCGGCGCGCCTCCTTGGGCGACAGGTAGGCGGACACGTCGAAATCCTTCACCTCGCCGGCGATGCGGGAAGCGAAGTTGCTCGCGTCGAAACGGGTGATCGGACCGATGCCGCTCTTGCCGGCGATCAGGTTGGACCAGGCTTCGGTGACAGTATTGCCGACAGGCGAGATCACGCCCAGACCGGTGACGACGACTCTACGACGCGACACAGGCGACTCCGTTGAAATCGTTGGGGAAATTCAGACCTGTCCGCTTGCCGCTGCGATGCGCGGTAACGCGGACAGGGGACGCGCAGAATGCGCGCGGGTTACTTCTTGAGGTGGGCGTTGACGTAGTCGATCGCCTGCTGGACGGTGGTGATCTTCTCGGCCTCTTCGTCCGGGATCTCGCACTCGAACTCTTCTTCCAGCGCCATGACCAGCTCCACGGTGTCCAGCGAATCCGCGCCCAGATCATCGACGAACGAAGACTCGGTCTTGATCTCCGATTCGTTCACGCCAAGTTGCTCAGCGACGATCTTCTTGACGCGCTGTTCGATGTTCTCCATGAACCAACTCCTTCCTGAGGGTGACAGGTGAATGTAAAAAGCCGGCGTATTCTACCAAAACGCCGCAGAACCGCTATCCCGACGCGAATCAGGACATGTACATGCCGCCATTGACGTGCAGGGTGGTGCCCGTCACGTAGGCGGCAGCGGGGGAAGCGAGGAACGCGACGGCGCCGGCAATTTCTTCCGGACGGCCGAGGCGACCCAGCGCGATGTTGCCGAGCAGGGCGTCGCGCGCGGCCTCGGGCAGCGCGCGCGTCATGTCGGTGTCGATGAAACCGGGGGCGACGCAATTGACCGTGATGTTGCGGCTGCCGAGCTCGCGCGCGAGCGCGCGCGTCATGCCTGCCACGCCCGCCTTGGCCGCCGCGTAGTTGGCCTGCCCCGGGTTTCCGGAGCTGGCCACCACCGAGGTGATGTTGATGATGCGGCCGTTGCGGGCCTTCATCATGCCGCGCATCACCAGCTTGCTCATGCGGAAGACGGCGCGCAGGTTGGTGTCCAGCACCGCATCCCAGTCCTCGTCCTTCATGCGCATCGCGAGGTTGTCGCGGGT
The DNA here is from genome assembly GCA_024235615.1 of Thauera sp. Lineage (GTDB taxonomy): Bacteria > Pseudomonadota > Gammaproteobacteria > Burkholderiales > Rhodocyclaceae > Thauera. The sequence continues at coordinate 128,468 of JACKMB010000001.1, forward strand.
GATGCCGGCGTTGTTGACCAGGATGCCGACGGCGCCGAAGCGCTTCTCGACCTCGCCGAGCAGCGCTTCGCAGGCGGCGGCGTCGGTCACGTTCAGCGCCATGCCGGCACCCTGGATGCCGGCGTCGGCGAGCGCCTTGCCGATGTCGGCGGCGCCGGACTCGGAGGTGGCTGTGCCGACCACCGTGGCGCCGAGGCGGCCGAGTTCGAGCGCCACCGCGCGGCCGATGCCCCGCGACGCGCCGGTGACCAGGGCGACCTGGCCTTCGAGCGAGAAACTCATGTCTTACCTCACCGCCGCAATGGCTTGTTCCAGGCTCGCCGCGTCGTGCGCCGAACCCCCTTCGACTTCCTTGGCGATGCGCTTGGTCATGCCGGCGAGCACCTTGCCCGGGCCGCACTCGATGACGTGGCTCATGCCGCGCGCGGCCATGGCCTGCACGAGCTCGATCCAGCGCACCGGCGAATAGGCCTGGCGCACGAGGGCATCACGAATCTTCTCGGGATCATCGTACACCGCGACGTCGACGTTGTTGATGACGTCGATTTCCGGCTTGACGATGCTCACCCCGGCGAGGCGCTCGGCAAGCCGCTCGGCCGCCGGGCGCATCAACGCGCAGTGGAAGGGAGCGGACACGGGCAGCAGCACGGCACGCTTGGCACCCTTGGCCTTGGCGATCTCGCTCGCGCGCTCCACCGCCGCCTTGGCGCCGGCGATCACGATCTGGCCAGGGGCGTTGAGGTTGGCCGCCTCGACGACTTCGCCCTGCGCAGCCTCGGCGCAGGCGGCATGCACCGCGTCGGGCTCCAGGCCCATCACCGCGGCCATCGCCCCTTCGCCCGCAGGCACGGCCTCCTGCATCGCCTGCGCGCGGAAGCGCACCAGCGGCACGGCGTCCTTGAAGGCCATCGCACCCGCAGCGACGAGCGCCGAGTATTCGCCCAGGCTGTGCCCGGCCACCACGGCCGGCTTCGGCCCACCTGCGGCCAGCCAGGCGCGCCACGCCGCCACGCCGGCGGTCAGCATCAGCGGCTGGGTGTTGACGGTGAGCGCGAGGCGCTCGGCGGGGCCGTCGCAGACCATCGCCCAGAGGTCCTCGCCGAGCGCCTCGGAGGCTTCCGCAAAGGTGTCACGGATGACGGCGGACTCGCCGTAGGCGGCCATCATGCCGACCGACTGCGAACCCTGGCCGGGAAAAACCAGCGCAAACGCCATGCTGTTCTCCGCTTGTATCAAAGGTGGGAAATCGGGGAAAGGAAACTCAGAAATCGATCAGGGCGGCGCCCCAGGTGAAGCCGCCGCCGACGCCCTCGACCACGATGCGGTGCCCCGGACGCAGTTGCCCGGTACGCACCGCCTCGTCGAGCGCGAGCGGAATCGACGCCGCCGAGGTGTTGCCGTGGTGGTCGAGCGTGGTGACCACGCGCTCCATCGGCACGCCGAGCCGCTTCGCGGTCGCCTGGATGATGCGGATGTTGGCCTGGTGCGGGATCAGCCAGTCGATGCTGGACGCCTCCACGCCGGCTGCATCGAGCACCTCGTTGGCGACGTCGCCGAGCACCTTGACCGCGAACTTGAACACGGCCTGGCCATCCATGCGCAGGAAGGGGTCGCCGATCACCTGGCCGGAGGCCACGCCGCCGGGCACGCACAGGATGGGGTGATGGCTGCCGTCCGCGTGCAGCGCCGAGGCGAGGATGCCGGGATGCTCCGAGGCCTCGAGCACGACCGCGCCCGCACCGTCGCCGAACAGCACGCAGGTGGCACGATCGGACCAGTCGAGGATGCGCGAGAACACCTCTGCGCCGATCACCAGCGCGCGCTTGTGGCTGCCCGAGCGGATGAACTTCTCGGCAACGCTGAGCGCATAGATGAAGCCGCTGCAAACCGCCTGCACGTCGAAGGCCGCGCCGCCGTTGCGGATGCCGAGCTTGGACTGCACCAGGGCGGCGGTGCTGGGAAAGATGTAGTCGGGCGTCGAGGTGGCGACGATGATGAGGTCGATGTCCTCGGCCTCGCAGCCGGCGGCCTCGATCGCGCGCTCGGCGGCGACGCGGGCGAGATCGCTCGCGCCGGTGTCGGCGGCGGCCAGGTGGCGGCTGCGGATGCCCGAGCGGCTCACGATCCACTCGTCCGACGTCTCGATGCCGCGCTTGACCAGATCGTCGTTGCTGACCGGCTCGCCTGGCAGATAGCTGCCCGTACCGGCAATCCGTGCGTAGATCATGCGTTCACCTCGTTCATGCTCGCCATGCGTTCGGAGATGCGCTCGATGAGCCGGTTCGACGCCGCCTCGGCCGCACGCGAGAGTGCATTGCCGAAGGCGAGCACGTCGGCCGAGCCATGGCTCTTGAGCACCACGCCGCGCAGGCCGAGCAGCGGCGCACCATTGTAAAGACGATGATCGACCCGCTTCTTGAAGCGCTTGAGCACGGGCATCGCCGCCACCGCCAGCAACTTGGTGAACAGCGTGCGCTTGAACTCCTGCTTCAGGAATGCTCCGACCATCTGTGCCAGGCCCTCGGAGGTCTTGAGCGCGACGTTGCCGACGAAGCCGTCGCAGACGACCACATCGACGGTGCCCTCGTAGATGTCGTTGCCCTCGACGTTGCCGTGGAAGTTGAGACCGCTGTTGCGCAGCAGATCCCCCGCCTCCTTGACGACGTCGTTGCCCTTGATGACCTCTTCGCCGATGTTGAGCAGGCCGACGCTGGGACGATCCTTGTGCTCGATCGCGGCAACGAGCATGGCGCCCATCACGCCGAACTGGAGCAGGTGCTCGGCGCTGCAATCGACGTTGGCGCCGAGGTCGAGCACGTAGGTGTGCCCCTTCATCGACGGCAGCACGGTGGCGATCGCGGGGCGGTCGATTCCCGGCAGGGTCTTCAGCACGAAGCGCGAGATCGCCATCAGCGCGCCGGTGTTGCCCGCCGAGACGGCCGCGTTCGCCTCGCCTGCCTTGACGAGGTCCACCGCGACCCGCATCGACGAGTCCTTCTTGTTGCGCATGGCGATCGCGGGCGGATCGTCCATGGCCACGACCTCGGAGGCCGCGCGCACGCGGATGCGTGCGCCAAATTCGGTGCTCGCGTTGCCGAGCAGGGGCGCGATCGCCTCCTCCCGCCCGACGAGGATCGCGCTGGCCTGGGGATGGCTGCGCAGGAATTCCAGCGCGGCAGGCACGGTCACGACCGGGCCGTGATCGCCACCCATGCAGTCGATCGCAATGGTGACACCCATCGGGTTCTCGCGTGATTTCAGGTTCTAGGAGCCGGAAAAAAGGCGGCGCCGGCGCAGTGCGCCCGACGCCGCCCTTCGGAATTCAGGCAGCAGGATTACTCGCCCTTGCCCTTGGCGACCTTCTTGCCACGGTAGAAGCCGCTCGGGCTCACGTGATGGCGCAGGTGGGTCTCACCCGTGGTGGGCTCGACGGCCAGCGCCGGACCGGTGAGGAAGTCGTGGGCACGATGCATGCCACGCTTGGAGGGGGACTTCTTGTTCTGCTGAACGGCCATGAGTAAGACTCCTAAGACAAATATCGCGCCTAGTTCGCGCTGTGACTGCCTCGCAGCGACGCCAGCGCAGCGAAAGGCGATTCCTTCGACACGCCACCCTCGGGCTGGGGCGCATCACAAACCTGGTGTCGCGGGGCGATCGGCAAGGCGAGCAGGATCTCGTCCTCGACCAGGGCAAGCACGTCGAGCTCGCCGTCGAGCTCGATCGCATCGACCTCGTCGTCCTCGAGCTCTTCCTCGGGGATCTGCTGCCCGGAACGCACCGGCTGCAGCGAGGAATCGACCTTCACCGGCCACGCCATCCCGCCGAGACAGCGCTGGCAGCAAAGCTGCAACTCTCCCTCGACCACAAGGCGCAGGCGCGGCTCGAGCCCCTCGACGCCATCGACCATCGACCCCTCGATCCGCCACGACACCTGCCCCACGGAAGACGCAAGCGCATCCGTCAGGCGCAGCATGTCCGCGACTGCGGCAACGCCTTCCAGCGTGCGCGCCTCCGCAGCGAAACGAAACGGGTCGGGGATGATCCTGGACGGATCGCCATGTTGCGACATAAGCCGTGCATGATAATATTTTTCGGATCCGCCTGTAAAGGCTTCATTCAATTCGGGAAGCGTTTCCGCACGCCCTTCCCTCCAGCACAGTCGCGTGAGCTCCACGGCCAGTCGGCGCCGGAGCAAGCATGCACCGAAGCCATGAAGATCGTCCTCGCCTCCACCTCCGCCTACCGCAGGATGCTGCTCGAGCGCCTGCAACTGCCCTTCGACACCGACCGACCGGAGACCGACGAGTCGCCGCTGCCCGGCGAGCCCCCTGCCGTCACCGCCGAACGCCTGGCGCTCGAGAAGGCGCGCGCGGTCGCCGCGCGCTGGCCCGACGCGCTGATCATCGGCTCCGACCAGGTCGCGCACCTCGGCGACGAGGTCTTCGGCAAGCCCGGCACCGAGGCGCGCGCGATCGCGCAGCTGCAGCGCATGCGCGGCCAGACCGTGGTCTTCCACACCGCGCTCGCCCTGCTCGACACGCGCAGCGGACACGCGCAGATCGACGGCGTGCCGACGCACGTGCGCTTCCGCGACCTCAGCGACGACGAGATCCGCCGCTACGTCGAGCGCGAACGCCCGCTCGACTGCGCAGGCAGCGCCAAGTCCGAAGGACTCGGCATCACCCTGCTCGAGGCGATGAGCGGCGACGACCCCACCGCGCTGATCGGCCTGCCGCTGATCGCGCTCTCGCGCATGCTCCGCGCCGCCGGAGTGCAGCTGCCATGACCGAGCCCAGGCCACGGCGCGGCAGCCTCTATCTCGTCCCGGTGGCGCTCGGCGAGCACACGCCCTGGGCGCACTTCCTGCCCGCGCAGGCGCAGGCGATCGCCGCAGGCTTGCGCCACTTCGTGGTGGAGACGGCGCGCGCTGCGCGCGCCCACCTCAAGCAGCTCGACTATCCGCACCCGCTGCGCGAGACCGACATCCGCGAGCTCCCTGCCGAAGCCGCGGACGCCGTGCTCGACACCCTGCTCGCCCCCGCGCTCGCCGGCGCCGACCTCGGCCTGCTCTCGGACGCCGGCTGCCCGGCGGTGGCCGACCCTGGCGCCCGCCTCGTGGCGCGCGCGCACGCGCTGGATATCCGGGTCGTGCCGCTGGTCGGCCCCTCCTCCATCCTGCTCGGGCTGATGGGCTCGGGGCTCAACGGCCAGAGCTTCGCCTTCCACGGCTACCTGCCGGTGGCCGAGGGCGAGCGCGACGCCGCGCTGCGCACGCTCGAGGACGAGTCGCGCAGGCTCGGGCGCACGCAGATCTTCATCGAGACGCCCTATCGCAACGAGCGCATGTTCGAGGCGCTGCTCCGCACGCTGAAGCCCGAAACCCGGCTGTGCGTGGCCTGCGAGCTCAACACCGCGGGCGAGCTGCTCCTCACCCGCCCGGTGCGCGAGTGGAAGAAGGCCGCACGCCCCGCCCTCGCCCGCCGCCCGGCGCTCTTCCTGCTGCTGGCCTGAACGGCGCCGCGTAGCTCAGGCGTTCGCCAGCAGCCAGCCGGCCAGCTCGCCCGGCGTGCGCACGCAGGCGAGCGGAGATTCCGCAGCGAGCACCTCCATCGGGTGCGCGCCGAAGCCCACCGCCAGGCCGCCGGTGCGGGCGTTCTTGGCCATCTGCAGATCGTGGGTGGTGTCGCCGATCATCAGGGTGCGCTCGGGCGTCGCACCGAGCTCGTCCATCAGCTCCTCCAGCATCGCCGGATGCGGCTTGGAGAAGCACTCGTCGGCGCAGCGCGTGGCGTGGAAGTAGCGCCCCAGCCCGGTGTGGCCGAGCGCGCGGTTCAAGCCCAAGCGGCTCTTGCCGGTGGCGACCGCGAGCAGGTGGCCGCGCCCGGCGAGCGCGTCGATCAGCGCATCCACGCCCTCGAAGAGGCTCAGCTCGTGGTCCGAAGACAGATAGTGGTGGCGGTAGCGCTCGACCATGCGCGGATAGGCGGCCTCCTCGAGCTCGGGGATCGCGTGGCGCAGCGCATCGCCCAGGCCGAGGCCGATCACGTAGCGCGCGCGCTCGTCGGGCGGCGGGGGCAGGTCGAGGTCGCGCGCCGCGGCCTGCATCGCGCGCACGATGGCGGCGGCCGAGTCCATCAGGGTGCCGTCCCAGTCGAAGACGATGAGGTCGAAGCGTTCAGCCATTTTTTTTCTCCGCGGCGTCGAGCCGGTCGAGGAAGGATTGCAGGTCCGCGGGCAGCGGCGACTCGAAGGCGAGCGGCGCACCGGTGAGCGGGTGGGCGAAGCGCAGCTGCGCCGCGTGCAGGAACATGCGCCGCAAGCCCTCGCCCTCGAGGCGCTTGTTGAGCGCGAAGTCGCCGTACTTGTCGTCGCCGCACAGCGCGAAGCCGAGGTGGGCCAGATGCACGCGGATCTGATGCGTGCGCCCGGTCTTGAGTTCCACCTCGAGCAGGCTGTAGTCGCGCCAGCGCCGCACCAGGCGCACGATGCTGTGCGCCGCCTTGCCGTCGTCGGCGACGCGCACGCGGCGCTCGCCCTCGGCGGTCAGGTACTTGAACAGCGGCGCCTTGACGTGCTGCAGCGGATTCGACCAACGCCCCGGCACCAGGGTGAGGTAGCGCTTCTGCACCGCGCCGTCGCGCATCATGTCGTGCAGCGCGGTGAGCGCCGAGCGCTTCTTCGCCACGATCAGCAGGCCGGAGGTCTCGCGGTCGAGGCGATGTGCGAGCTCGAGCATGCGCAGTTCCGGGCGCTGCACGCGCAGCTGCTCGATCACACCGTAGCTCACGCCGCTGCCGCCATGGACCGCCTTGCCGGAAGGCTTGTCGATGACCAGCAGCGCGTCGTCTTCATACACCACCGGCAAAGGCTTGCCCGCCGGCGCGGGTGCGGCGCGGGTCGGCTCGGCGACGCGGATCGGCGGAATGCGTACCTCGTCGCCCTCCTGCAGGCGATAGGTCTGCTGCACGCGTCGCCCGTTCACCCGCACCTCGCCGCTGCGCAGGATGCGATAGACGTGGCTCTTGGGCACGCCCTTGGCGATGCGCAGGAGGTAGTTGTCGATACGCTGGCCGGCTGCGGCCTCGTCGATGCGTTCGTGGCGAACCACGATCGCTTTGCCTTCAATCGTCGTCATGAAATATACTTTCGCGCGGTTTGACCGGTCGCTGCCACCCAAGTGCGGCGCGTCACCAGTCCGTCAGGTCGAAACACCTGCTCCGGACGACGCGCGCAGACTGCTGGCAAAGAGCCCTGAAGAGCGCTCCCGGTTGAAACCCTTGCCCGCCATCCAAGGCCGAAAAGGCGCCGATGGTAACGCAAGCGATCCCCTTCGACACACCCATCCAGCCCCCGGGTTGGATTTTGACGCGCGAGTCACCGACGCAGGATCAAATGTTCCGGCCACGCAGCCGCACCGGCACCGCGGGCGGGAACAAGAGAAATTCGACCAGCCGACCCATCACAGCCCTGTTAACCCACCGGATGAAAGCAGCAGCAGCCCTACCCAATCGCTCCTGATCCCGGAAAGCGCGATGGTGCGCGCCGTTCGTCCTGCCCGTGTGTCTTCTCGCGGGAGAACGATCCAAATGAAGCGCATGCTTTTCAATGCGACGCAGGCCGAAGAACTGCGCGTCGCGATCGTGGACGGTCAGAAACTGATCGACCTCGATATCGAATCGGCCGCCAAGGAAGAACGCAAGAGCAACATCTACAAGGCCGTCATCACGCGCATCGAGCCCAGCCTCGAGGCAGCTTTCGTGGACTATGGCGCCGACCGCCACGGCTTCCTGCCGTTCAAGGAAATCTCGCGTTCCTACTTCCAGCCCGGCGCGGACGCCAAGGCCTCGATCAAGGAGGCCCTGAAGGAAGGCCAGGAGCTCATCGTCCAGGTCGAGAAGGACGAGCGCGGCAACAAGGGCGCTGCGCTCACCACCTACATCTCGCTCGCCGGCCGCTACCTGGTGCTCATGCCCAACAACCCGCGCGGCGGCGGCGTCTCGCGCCGCGTCGAGGGCGACGAGCGCGCCGAACTGCGCGAGAACATGGATCAGCTCGACGTGCCGCAGGGCATGAGCCTGATCGCCCGCACCGCCGCCATCGGCCGCAGCGCGGAAGAGCTGCAGTGGGACCTCAACTACCTGCTGCAGCTGTGGACTGCCATCGAGGGCGCGGCGCAGAGCCAGTCCGGCGCCTTCCTGATCTACCAGGAAGGCAGCCTGGTGATCCGCGCGATCCGCGACTACTTCCAGCCCGACATCGGCGAGATCCTGATCGACACCGACGACATCTACGACCAGGCCACGCAGTTCATGGCCCACGTGATGCCGGGCAACGTCGCGCGCGTGAAGCGCTACAGCGACGACGTGCCGCTGTTCTCGCGCTTCCAGATCGAGCACCAGATCGAATCGGCCTACTCGCGCCAGGTGAACCTGCCGTCGGGCGGCGCCGTGGTCATCGACCACACCGAGGCGCTGGTCTCGATCGACGTCAACTCGGGTCGCGCCACCAAGGGCTCGGACATCGAGGAGACCGCCTTCCGCACCAACTGCGAGGCGGCCGACGAGATCGCCCGCCAGTTGCGCCTGCGCGACCTCGGCGGCCTGATCGTCATCGACTTCATCGACATGGAGTCGGCCAAGAACCAGCGCGAGGTCGAGAACCGCCTGCGCGACGCCCTGCGCCACGACCGCGCCCGCGTGCAGACCGGCAAGATCAGCCGCTTCGGCCTCCTCGAGCTGTCGCGCCAGCGCCTGCGCCCGGCGCTCGCCGAGACCAGCTACATCACCTGCCCGCGCTGCAACGGCACCGGCCACATCCGCAGCACCGAGTCGTCGGCGCTGCACATCGTGCGGATCCTCGAAGAAGAGGCGATGAAGGACAACACCGGCGCCGTGCACCTGCAGGTTCCGGTCGACGTCGCCACCTTCCTGCTCAACGAGAAGCGGGTCGACATCGCCCGCATCGAGATGCGCCACAAGGTGCAGCTCATCATCGTGCCCAATCGCCACCTCGAGACGCCGGCGCACGAGATCATCCGCCTGCGCCACGACCAGCTCAACGCCGAGGACATCGCGCTGGCGAGCTACCAGATGGTGCAGAAGCCCGTCGAGGAAGACGCCCGCCTGCCCTCCAAGACCAGCGAGCGCCCGACCCGACCCGAAGCCGCGGTCAAGGGCATCGCCCCGTCGCAGCCGGCCCCGATGGCCGCCGCCGAGCCGGCCCCCGCGCCCGCCCCGACCCCCGCAGCGCCCGAGCCCAAGGGCCTGATCGCGCGCATCATGGGCTGGTTCTCGGCCGGCAAGACCGCGCCAGCCCCTGCACCCGCAGCGGCGGTCGAAGACACCCCCAAGCGCGAGGCGCGTCCGCGCGGCGAGCGCAGCGGCGAAGGGCGACGCAACGGCGGCAGCAACGGCGGGCGCGGTCGTCGCGGTGAGCGCGACGGCGAGGCGCAGGCCTCGACCCGCGGCAACCGCAGCGAGCGTGGCGAGCGCAGCGACCGTAGCGAGCGCAGCGACCGTGGCGAGCGCAGCGACCGTGGCGAGGGCAACGAGCGTCCCCAGCGCATCGCCACCGAGCGCGCGGAGCGCCCCGAGCGGGCGGAACGCACAGAGCGCGGCGAAGGCGGCCGCCGTGGCCGCAGCCAGCGCGGCGAGCGCGCCGCGGAAGGCGCCGAGCTGCGCGCGACGCCGGTAGAGGACGATCTGCTGAAGGCCGCCAGCGCTGCGGCCATGACCGCGGCCGTCGCTACCCCGGAGGCAGGCGCGACCGAGGTCGTCGCCAGCACCGAAGCCGCTGAAGAGGAAGGCACCCCGTCCGAGAAGCGCCGCCGTCGCGGCCGTGGTCGCGGACGCCGCGCGAGCGAGGCGCAGGGCACCAGCGTGGGCGCCGAAGCGGGCGCCGAAGCGGAGGTCTCCTCCGCAGAAGGCTCGCCCGCGACGGCAGGATCGCCGCTGATCGCTGCCGGCAGCGCCACCGCGGAGCTTGCCGACGCAACGCTCGAACGCGACGGCTCGTTCATGGAAGCGTCGACGCCTTCCCCTGCAAGCGTGGAGGAAACGGCCGAGCTGCCGATCGCCAGCAGCGCGGCGCACGACATCGAACCGGTCGTCACGCCTGCGCCGGAGGCCCTCCTGGCTCCAGTGGCCATCGGCGGGCCCGTGGAGGCCACCACGGAGATCGCGACCACGATGGGGGTCGCCGCGCCAGCCCCGGCTGAGACGATCGAGACGGCATCGGTCGAACCCGTTCCTGCTGCCGAGGAAGCAGTCGTCGAGCATGCGGCCGCAGCGGAGGCGCCGGCTGCCGAACTGCCCGAGCCGGAAGCGGCTCCGGTGATCGAGTCGGCTGCTGCCGAGGAAGCGCCCGCGGCTTTCGAGGGGGCTGCCCCGACCATGCCGCTCGTCGACATCGAGCCCGCACGCGCGCCCGAGCCGGAACCTTCCGCAACGAAGATCGGCGGCACGACCTCCGAGGCAGCCGCGGAGCTTCGAACGGCGGAGGCTGCGCAGCCTTTCGACATCGACGCCCTCGAGGCAGCCGAACAGGCCGCCCTCAGCGCCTTCGAATCGACCGTGGTCCGGGCAATGGAAGCGGGCCGCGCCGCTCAGGCTCCGAGCGCCCCGATCTCGGTGCCGCCCGGTGATGGCGGGCTGATCAAGATCGAGACCGACCCGGCCAAGCGCGGCCAGTTCGGCAGCGGCGCGGTGGAGCAGCCGGTCCGTCTCGGCCGCAAGCCGCGCGCGGTTGCGGTGGTCGTCGACGAGCCGCTGCAACAGGTCGAGACGCGCAAGTAGCAGGCTCGACGACGCCGCGGTGGTGGTGGATGATCACTGCCGCGGCGTTACGCTTCGGACGGGGTCCCGTCCCTGTCAGTGCAAGCTGCCGAGGGCGGCGCGATTTGCGTGCGCTGTCAGTTCAATCGAGCGCGCCGCCTCAACGCAGAACCGGTAAACGCAGAGCGCGCCCGCCTGCAGGGCGCCGCCAACGCGGCGGTCGCTGCAGGCGGGCGCGCTCTGCCGGCGCCGGGCTTCTCGATGTACTACTTCTTTTTCGCGACCGACGGCTCCGCGCCGAAGCGACCGCTGAGGTATTGAGCAAACTCCGGGCCGGTTTCCGGATGACGCAGGCCGAACTCGATCGTGGCCTTCAGGTAGCCGAGCTTCGAGCCACAGTCGTAGCGCACGCCGTTGAACTGGTAGGCGAGCACCGCCTCCTCCTTGAGCAGCGAAGCGATCGCGTCGGTGAGCTGATACTCGCCGCCTGCGCCCGGCTTGAGCGCGCGGATGTGATCGAAGATGCGCGGGGTCAGGATGTAGCGGCCGACCACCGCCTGGGTCGTCGGCGCCTCCTCGGGCTTCGGCTTCTCGACGATGCCGGTCATGCGCTGCACCTGGCCCTTGTCGGACTCGGTGCTGACGATGCCGTAGCTGCGGGTCTCCTCGCGCGGCACGTTCATGGTGCCGAGCACCGAGCAGCGGTGGTAGTTATAGACATCCACCATCTGCTTGAGCACCGGCGTGCCGTCCTTGTTGTCCAGCAGGTCGTCGGCGAGGATCACCGCGAAGGCCTCGTCGCTGACCACGTGACTCGCGCACTGCACGGCGTGCCCGAGGCCGAGCGCCTCCGACTGGCGGATGTAGATGCAGTTGACGCCCTTCGGCACGGTCTTGCGCACGATCTCCAGCAACTCCTTCTTGCCGCGCGCCTCGAGCTCGGTCTCGAGCTCGTAGGCCTTGTCGAAGTGGTCCTCGATCGAGCGCTTGGTGCGGCCGGTGATGAAGATCATGTCGGTGATTCCGGCGGCGACCGCCTCTTCGACGGCGTACTGGATCAGCGGCTTGTCGACGATCGGCAGCATCTCCTTCGGGCTCGCCTTGGTGGCGGGCAGGAAGCGCGTGCCCATGCCGGCAACCGGGAAAATCGCCTTGGTGACTTTCTTCATTTTTATTGCTCTCCCATGAATTGAGGGTGTTGCGACGCAGCAGCGGGCGCGATCATGCGGCAAGCGTGCGCGCTTTGCATCAAGCGTTTGTATCCGTTTCGTTCAGCAGCGCGCGCAGCCCGTCCTCGTCGAGGATGGCGAGCCCGAGCGCCTGCGCCTTGTCGAGCTTGGAGCCGGCCTCGGCGCCGGCGATCACGTAGTGCGTCTTCTTCGACACCGAGCCCGCGACCTTGCCGCCGCGGGCCTCGATCAGCGCCTTGGCCTCGTCGCGGCTCAGCGTCGGCAGCGTGCCGGTGAGCACGAAGGTCTTGCCCGCGAGCGCACCGGCCACCGTGCCCTGCGGCTCGCCCTCGGCCCACTGCACGCCAGCGGCGCGCAACTGCTCGATCACCTCGCGGTTGTGCGGCTCGCCGAAGAAGTCGGCGATGCATTGCGCCACGATCGGGCCCACGTCGGGCACCTGCTGCAGCGCATCGACGTCGGCTGCGACCAGCGCATCGAGATTGCCGAAGTGGCGCGCGAGGTCGCGCGCGGTGGCCTCGCCGACGTTGCGGATGCCGAGCGCGAAGATGAAGCGCGCCAGCGTGGTGCTGCGGCTCTTCTCGATCGCCATCAGCAGGTTCTGCGCCGACTTCTCGCCCATGCGCTCGAGGTTGGCGAGCGCGAGCACGCCAAGGCGGTACAGATCGACCGGCGTCTTCACGATCGCCGCATCGACGAGCTGGTCGACGAGCTTGTCGCCCAGGCCCTCGATGTCCATCGCACGCCGGCCGGCGAAGTGCAGCAGCGCCTGCTTGCGCTGCGCCGGGCAGAACAAGCCGCCGGTACAGCGCGCCACGGCCTCGTCCTCGCCGCGCACGACGTGCGAGCCGCACACCGGGCAGGTGGGGAATCGCTCCAGCAGCACGAAGCGCGGCGGCTCGCCGCTGCGACGCTCCAGCACCGGCGCGACCACCTCCGGGATCACGTCGCCGGCACGGCGCACGATCACCCAGTCGCCGATGCGCACGTCCTTGCGGTCGATCTCGTCCTGGTTGTGCAGCGTGGCGTTGGTGACGGTGACGCCGCCGACGAAGACCGGTTCCAGGCGCGCGACCGGGGTCAGCGCGCCGGTGCGGCCGACCTGCACCTCGATGTCGCGCAGCAGCGTGACCGCCTCCTGTGCAGGGTACTTGTGCGCCACCGCCCAGCGCGGCTCGCGGGTCACGAAGCCGAGCTGCTGCTGCAGCGCGCGCGAGTTGACCTTGTACACCACGCCATCGATGTCGAAGGGCAGCGTGTCGCGCAGCGCACCCATGCGCGCGTGGAAGTCTGCGAGCCCCTGTGCCCCCTGCACCACCGCGCGGTGCTCGCACACCGGCAGCCCGAAGGCGGCGATCACATCGAGCACCTCGGCGTGCGTCGCCGGGGGCGTCCACTCGCCGGTGTCGCCCAGGCCATAGGCAAAAAAGGACAACGGTCGGCGCGCGGCGATGCTGGGGTCGAGCTGGCGGATGCTGCCGGCGGCGGCGTTGCGCGGATTGACGAAGGTCTTGTCGCCGGCGTCGGCCTGGCGGGTGTTGAGGCGCTCGAAATCGTCGCGGCGCATGTACACCTCGCCACGGATCTCCAGCACCGGCGGCGCCTCGCCGCGCAGGCGCAGCGGAATCGCCTTGACGGTGCGCACGTTGGCGGTCACGTCCTCGCCGGTCTCGCCGTCACCGCGGGTCGCGGCCTGGACCAGCACGCCATCCTCGTAGCGCAGGCTGATCGCCAGCCCATCGAACTTGAGTTCGGCGGCATACTCGATCGGCGGGTCTTCGTCGTTGCGCTTGAGCGCGCTGCGCACACGGGAATCGAAGACGAAGGCCCCGCTCGCCTCGGTGTCGGTCTCGGTGCGGATCGACAGCATCGGGATGCGGTGGCGCACCGCGGCGAACTGCGCGAGCGGCTTGCCGCCCACCCGCTGCGTGGGCGAGTCGGCGCTGCGCAGCGCCGGGTGGACCTGCTCGATGGCCTGCAGCTCGCGGAACAGGCGGTCGTACTCGGCGTCGGGAATCGTCGGCGCGTCGAGCACGTAGTAGGCATGGTCGTGGCGCGCGATCTCGGCGCGCAGGGCCGCCGCGCGTGCGGCGACCTCGCCCGCGCTGGCAGCGGGGCTGTTATCGGCAGAGAGATCCATCACACGGAGAACAGGCGCAGGGCGAGCGGGCTGCCGGCGGGAATGTCGTGGTCGGCCATGCGGCTCTGGAACTGCCCGATCTGGCCGCGGATGATCGCCGCTGCCTCGGCACCGAAGGGCGCGCGATTGTCGTCGACCACGTCGCCGCCGAGCTCGCCGGCGAGCGTGGTCGCCATCTTCATCATGCGGTCGAAGGCGGCGCCACCATTGGCCACCCGCGGCACGTCGATCACCAGGGTCAGCCCGCGCGTGACGAGGCCCTTGAGGCTCTCGGGCGAGAAGCGGCCGGACTCGAGGTTGGCCACCGCAAACACGCTGTGCTCGCCATCGACCATGTGGTAGGCGCCGTCCGCGCCGAGGCGAAGGCCATGCTTCTCGGCCACGGCGTGAATCGCGCGGCCCTCGAACTGGCCATCGCGCGCGACGACATTGACGCCGATCTGCACGTCAACGTCGGCGCAGAAGCGATCGAGCTCGGTGGCGTTGCGCAGCGTCTCGGCGCGCGGCGGCAGCGCCGGCGGCAGGCTCATCAGCGCGTCGGCCACGCGCTGCACTCCGCCCGAGAAGCGCATGAAGTCGGTCTCGCCGATCGAGCCCTCGCGATTGACCAGCTGCAGCGCGGCGCAGAACCAGTGGCAGGCGCCGCCGCTGTCGGGCCCGAGCGGCTGCCAGACGTTCTCTGCGTCGTTGAAGCCGAACCAGTACACCGGCTTGGCGAGTCCGGCGAGCTGCTCGGCCTGGATCGCCCACACGCGGCCGACCTCGAGCGCTTCGATGGTCTCGAGGCGGATCACGCAGTCGGCGCGCGGATCGAGCAGGCGCGGCAGCTCGGGCGTGCTGCGCTTCATCGGCGCCTCGTTGAAGCGGCGAGGCTCGCCCTCGGCGGCGCCGATGCCGGGTTCGCGGCGCTCGCCCGCGACCGGTTCCTCGCGCGGCTCGAGCAGCACGTCGCGGTGCTCCGACTTGAACGCCCGTTCGGCCTCGCGCCGGTGGCGGCGCTCCTGCCATTTGTTGTAGCCCACCACCAGCACCACCGCGGCGATGCCGGCGCCGATCAGCGCGATCTGAAGTTCGCTGTCCATTTGGATCCCAGAAATGCTCCGTGTAGCTTGTCCTGCGTCACGCTGCGGCCGGGTCGGCCAGGCGCAGCGCCTCTTCGATATCGACTTCCACCACCCGCGAGACGCCCTGCTCCTGCATCGTCACCCCCACGAGCTGCTGCGCGAACTCCATCGTGATCTTGCTGTGGCTGATGAAGATGAACTGCGTCTGCGCGGACATGCGCTTGACCATGTTCGCATAGCGCTCGGTGTTCGTGTCGTCCAGTGGCGCATCCACCTCGTCGAGCATGCAGAACGGCGCCGGATTGAGCTGGAACATCGAGAACACCAGCGCGATCGCGGTGAGCGCCTTCTCCCCGCCCGAGAGCAGGTGGATCGACGCGTTCTTCTTGCCCGGCGGCTGGGCGACGATCTGGATGCCGGCGTCGAGGATCTCCTCGCCGGTCAGCACCAGTTCGGCCCGTCCGCCGCCGAACAACTGCGGGAACAGGGCGCCGAACTGCCGATTGACCGTATTGTAAGTGTCCTGAAGCTGCTCGCGCGTCTCGCGATCGATGCGGCGGATGGCATCCTCCAGGGTGTCGATGGCCTGCAGCAGGTCCTCCGTCTGCGCGTCGAGGTAGCCCTTGCGCTCGGAGGCGGTCGCGAGCTCGTCGAGCGCGGCCAGGTTGACGGCGCCGAGCTCGGCGATCTCCCGCGCCAGGCGGGCGACCTCGCGCTGCAGGGTGGATTCTTTCGGGTCGGCGGCGAGCAGCGGCTGGAGCGCCGTCTCGTCGGCACGGGCCTCGACGAGGCGCTCCTCGAACTGGGCAACCGCGATTTCAGCCGCCTGCAGCGCGAGGCGCAGCTCGGCTACGCGCGCGCGGATCGGCGCCGCCTCGTGCTCGGTGCGCAGGCGCAGCTCCTCGACCTGCTTGAGCGCCGCGGCGGCCTCGGCGAGCGCGTCGCGGCGGGCGGCGAGCGCGGCCTCGCGGCGGCCGCGCAGCGCCAACGCCTCCTGCAGCGCGTCGGCGCTGCGGTGGTCGTCGGTGGCGTCGAGCTCGGCGCTGCGGGTGGCGAGCTCGGCGACGATGCGCTCGAGCTGCTCGCCGGCGAGCTGCTGGTTGCGCGCGATGTCCTCCAGCTTGCCCGCGCATTCGCGTTCGGAGAACCGTGCCTCCTGCAGCTCGCGCGCCGCCGACTGTTCGAGCGCGCGCGCCTCGCGCACGGCATGCTCGCGCTCGCGCAGCACCTCGGTGGCGGCATCGAGGCGCTCGCGCTGCAGCTCGGCGAGCTCTGCCGCACGCGCCTGCTCGAGCTCGGCACGCGTGAGGTGCTCGCGCTCGGCGGTCTCCAGATGGACGATGTCTTCGAGGTCGCGCGCGAGCTGCTCGCGGCGCTCCTCGGCGCGAGCACGCGCCTGCGCGAGCTTGAGCACCTCGACCTGCTCCGCGTGCACCTGCGCCTGCAGCGTCTGCAGCTCGCGGCGCAGGCCGTTGATGCGTTCCTGCAACTCGCTCGCCGCCGTCTCGGCCATCAGCAGTGCGTCGTGCGCCAGATGCGCCTCGTCCTCGCGCGCCTGCAACTCGGCGGCAAGGCCCTCGATCTCGCGCTGGCGCTCGATCACGCCGTGGGTGCGCGCATCCGGGGCGTGGTGGATCAAGGCGCCGCGGGTCAGGATCTGTCCGCGCGGCCCCACCAGGCAGGTGCTCGGTGCCAGCTGCGCGCACCGCGGCAGCCAGTCGTCCAGCCGCTCCACCGCCCACGCGCCGGCCAGGAAGTCACCCACCAGCCCGCGCAGGGCCGGATCGCGCACCGCGACCAGGCGCGCAAGCGCCCGCGCATTCGCGCCTGCCGGCGCTCCTACAAGGGGGGGCGCTTCGGCGCTGGGCCCGGGGCCGCCGGAGAGCGCGAATGCCGTGGCTGACGGGTGCGTCGCCTCGTCGCACGCGTTCGCCCCTGCCGGCGCTCCTACAGGGGGGGGTGTTTCGGTGCTGGACGCAGGGGCGGCGGCAGGCGCGAAGCAGGCTGCGGGGTCGAGCGTCGATGGGGTAACCGGAAGGGCGATGGCGAGCGACTCCGGTGGCGTCTCGTCGAGCACGGTGTGCGCGGCCGCAAGCGCCACCGCCGCATCGGGCGAGGTGAGCGCGGACAGGCGCTCGCGCAGCACGGCTTGCACTGCCTCGTCCCAGCCGTCCTCCACCTGCAGCTGCTTCCACAGCGGCGGCAGCGCGTCGAGGCCGTGACGCTTCAACCAGTCTCCCAGCTTGCCCTGGGACTGCACGCGCGCCTGCAGCTGCACCAGGGCGTCGCGCCGCGCGCGCAGCTCGGTCAGACGGCGCTGCACCGCGCGCTCATGCTCGAGCGCGGCCTTCAGTGCGGCCTGCGCGTCGGGCAGGCGCGGCTGCGCCTCGGCGAGCGCCTGCTGGAGCGCCTCCAGCTCGTCCTGCACCACCTCCAGGCGTGCCTCGCGCTCGGCGAGGACACGCTCGTCGGGGCCGACGATCGCGCCGCGCTCGCCTTCGAGCCGGCCGCGACGCTGCTGCAGGGCTTCGAGCGCCCGGACGGCGCTCGCGCGTCGGGTCTCCTCCACGCGCAGCTGCTGCTCGGTCTGGGCGAGCTCGCGGCGCGCCGCGGCCATGGTCGCGTCGGCGGCCTGGCGGGCGGAATCCAGCTCGGGCAGGCGATCGGCGATCTCCAGGTGGCGGGCTTCGGCATGCTCGGCGCGCAGCGCGGCGTTCTCGGCGAGCGCCTGCCAGCGCTCGCGGTCGGCGGCGAGCGCCTCGCGGCGCGAGGACCAGTGCCCGCGGTCGAGCTCGAGCTGCGCCAGACGCGCCTCCAGACGCTTGCGCGCCTCGCCGAGGTGCTGCAGCTCGGTCTCCAGGCGCGCGACCTCGGCGCTCACCGCGAAGAGGTCGTTCTGCGCCACATGCACCGCTTCGGAGGCCTCGAAGTGCGCGTCGCGTCGCGCCTCCACGCCGGCCTCGAGCTCCTGCAGGCGGGCGCTGTCGGCCTCGATGCGCCTGCTCGCCTCGTCGAGCGCCGCTGCTACGCGGCCGTGCTCGGCGCGCGCCTCGTTGCGCTTGACCAGCCACAACAGCTGCTGCTTCTCGACGTGCGCGGCGTCGAGCGCGCGGTAGCGCGCCGCCACCGCGGCCTGCGCCTCCAGATGCACGATGCGCTCGCCGAGCTCCATGCGGATGTCGTCGAGGCGGGCGAGGTTGTCGCGTGCGTCGCGCAGTCGGCCCTCGGTCTCCTTGCGCCGCTCGCGGTACTTGGTGACGCCCGCGGCCTCTTCGAGGAAGCCGCGGATCTCCTCCGGGCGCGCCTCGATGATGCGCGAGATCATGCCCTGCTCGATGATCGCGTAGGCGCGCGGCCCCAGGCCGGTGCCGAGGAAAAGGTCGATCACGTCCTTGCGGCGGACGTGCACGTTGTTGATGTAGTAGGTCGACTCGCCCGAACGGTCGAGCACGCGCTTGACCGAGATCTCCGCATAGCGCGACCACTGCCCGGCTGCCCTGCCCTCGGCGTTGTCGAAGACCAGCTCGACACTCGCGCGCGACACCGGCTTGCGCGTGGTCGAGCCGTTGAAGATCACGTCCTGCATCGACTCTCCGCGCAGCGCGGACGCGCGCGTCTCGCCCAGCACCCAGCGCACGGCGTCGATGATGTTCGACTTGCCGCAGCCGTTGGGCCCGACCACGCCGACGAGGTTGCCGGGGGTGAGCACGGTGGTGGGATCGACGAAGGTCTTGAAACCGGCGAGTTTGAGCTTGGAGAGACGCACAGCGGGCAGTGGGAAGACGGCGGGACGTGCAGCCCGGCGATCCGCCCCGGCGCACCCCGCGTTTGCGGCCGGCATCATACCACCGCGCCGAAGGCATCCCGCGCGTTGGCCTCGTATCGAAACCTTATGCGGCGCGGTCAGGCAAGCGCGCCGCGCCGCGCGATCCCGCGCCCGCGCGTGCCTCGTGGCCTTCCAACGGGCGCCGCCGCCATACGCAGGTATACTCGGCGCCCGCGTCCATTGCCGGCCAAGGAGCCCGCGTCCCCGTGAATCCGAACCTCGCCCGCCTGCAGAGCTATCCCTTCGAAAAACTGCGCGCCCTCTTCGCCGACGTCGAGCCGCCCGCGCATCTCAAGCCGATCCGGCTTTCGATCGGCGAACCGCAGCATCCGACTCCGGGTTTCATCCGCCAGACTCTGGCCGACAACCTCGGCGGCCTGTCGAGCTACCCCGCCACGCTCGGCAGCGATGCGCTGCGCGGCGCGATCGCGCACTGGCTGGAGCGCCGCTACGGGCTGCCGAAGATCGACCCGGCCAGCCAGGTGATCCCGGTCGCAGGCACGCGCGAGGCGCTGTTCGCCTTCGCGCAGTGCGTGGTCGATGGGGGCAGGCCCGGCGCGAAGGTGCTGTGCCCGAACCCGTTCTACCAGATCTATGAAGGCGCGGCCCTGCTCGCCAACGCCGAGCCGATCTTCATCAACAACCTGCCCGAGAACGACTTCGGCTCTGACTTCAGCAGCATCGACGAGGCCACTTGGCGCGACATTCAGCTCGTGTACGTGTGCTCGCCGGGCAACCCCACCGGGCGCCTCTTGAAGCTCGACGAGTGGAAGACCCTGTTCGAGCTGTCGGACCGCTACGGCTTCGTGATCGCAGCCGACGAGTGCTATTCCGAGATCTACTTCGACGACGCCGACAAGCCGATCGGTGGCCTGGAGGCGGCCTGGCGCCTGGGGCGCACGGATTTTCGCAACGTGGTGATGTTCTCCAGCCTGTCCAAGCGCTCGAACGTGCCGGGCATGCGCTCAGGCTTCGTCGCCGGCGACGCCAGGATCCTGAAGGACTTCCTGCTCTACCGCACCTACCACGGCTGCGCGCTCAACCCGGCGGTGCAGGCGGCCTCGGTGGTGGCCTGGAACGACGAGGAGCACGTCGAGGAGAACCGCCGCCTCTACCGCGACAAGTTCGCCCGCATCACCCCCATGCTGCAGCCCTGGCTGCCGGTGTCGCTGCCCGACGCCGGCTTCTACTACTGGGTGCGCACGCCGATCCCGGACACCGAGTTCGCCCGCCGTCTGCAGGCTGAATATAATGTGACGGTCCTGCCGGGCAGCTACCTGGCCCGCGAAGCCAATGGCGTCAACCCGGGCGCCGGTTTCGTGCGCATCGCCCTGGTGGCCGACACCCACGAGTGTGTCGAGGCCGCCGCGCGCATCATCGATTTCTGCAAAACCCTCTGAGAGAGAATCCCTACATGCACGCTCTGCAATCGATCATCGACACCGCCTTCGAGAACCGCGCCAGCCTGTCGCCCGCTGCCGCCCCCGCCGAGATCCGCAACGCGGTGGAAGAGGTCATCGCCGGCCTGGACGCCGGCACGTTGCGCGTGGCCGAGAAGAAGGACGGCCAGTGGGTGGTCAACCAGTGGATCAAGAAGGCGGTGCTGATCTCCTTCCGCCTGCGCGACAACGAGGTGGTGCAGGCCGGCGGCCTCAACTTCTTCGACAAGGTGGCGACCAAGTTCGGCGACTACACCCCCGAGCAGTTCCGCGAAGGCGGCTTCCGCGTGGTGCCGCCGGCGGTGGCGCGCAAGGGCAGCTTCATCGGCAGGAACGTGGTGCTGATGCCCTCGTACGTGAACATCGGCGCCTATGTGGATGAAGGCACGATGGTCGACACGTGGGCCACCGTCGGTTCGTGCGCGCAGATCGGCAAGAACGTGCACCTGTCGGGTGGCGTCGGCATCGGCGGCGTGCTCGAGCCGGTGCAGGCCGGCCCGGTCATCATCGAGGACAACGTCTTCGTTGGCGCGCGCTCGGAGGTGGTCGAGGGCGTGATCATCGAGGAGAATGCGGTGCTGTCGATGGGCGTGTACATCGGCATGAGCACCAAGATCTACGACCGCGAGACCGGCGAGGTGACCTACGGCCGCGTACCGGCCGGCGCCGTCGTGGTACCGGGCAGCCTGCCCTCGGCCTGCGGCAAGTACAGCCTGTACTGCGCCGTGATCGTGAAGCGGGTCGACGCGCAGACGCGCGCCAAGACCGGCATCAACGAGCTGCTGCGCGGCGCCTGAGGGGGCGGGCGGAATTCGCGCCTGCCGGCGCTCCTACATGAACCTTCACGCATCACCCCTGCAGGAGCGCCGGCAGCCGCGAACATAGAACCGCCACGCCCCTGTAGGAGCGCCGGCAGGCGCGAACATCGAACCGCCGACGCCCCTGTAGGAGCGCCGGCAGGCGCGAAGACCGGCGCGATGCGTGTGTGGCCAGTGGTGCAAGCCCGGATGCGCGCCTGCCGGCGCTCCTACAGGCGGGCGCCGCGAAGATGCAGACGTAGCGGCGTTTGCAGCAAGCGTGCGCTTGCGCTGCGTGCGGGCGGCTTATTTTTTGGTGACGACAGGAGTCCGACGGCGTGATCTTCGACAATCTCTTCCAGTTGATGGCCGAGAAGAAGGCCTCGGACATCTTCATCACCGCCGGCACCCCGATCCACATCAAGATCCAGGGCCACACCATGCCGATCAACCAGCAGGTCATGGACCCGCTGATGATCCAGCGCATGCTCCACGAGGCCATCACGCCGGCCCAGCAGTCGGTGCTCGACCGCGAACGCGAGCTCAACCTGTCCTTCGGCCGGCGAGACCTCGGCAACTTCCGCGTCAACGTGTTCTGGCAGCGCAACTCGATGGCGGTGGTGGTGCGCTACATCCAGAGCGATATCCCGAGCATCGGCGCGCTCGGCCTGCCGCCGGTGCTCGACGACATCGTCCTCGAGAAGCGCGGCCTGGTGCTGGTGGTGGGCGCGACCGGCTCGGGCAAGTCGACCACGCTCGCGGCCATGATCGATCATCGCAACCGCAACCGCAGCGGCCACATCCTCACCATCGAGGACCCGATCGAATACCTCTTCAAGCACCGCAAGTCGGTGGTGAACCAGCGCGAGGTGGGCATCGACACCTTGAGCTGGGGCGAGGCCCTGCGCAACGCCATGCGCCAGGCGCCCGACTGCATCCTGATCGGCGAGATCCGCGACCGCGAGACCATGCAGGCGGCGATCTCCTACTCGCAGACCGGCCACCTGTGCCTGGCGACGCTGCACGCCAACAACGCCTACCACGCGCTCAACCGCATCGTTAACTTCTTCCCGCTGGAAAACCGCCAGCTGCTCTACCTCGACCTCGCGGTGGCGCTGCGCTGCGTCATCTCCCAGCGCCTCGTGCGCAAGCCCGACGGCAAGCGCATCCCGGCGGTCGAGATCCTCATGAACACCCGCCACATCGCCGAGCTGGTCGAGCGCGGCGAGCTCAACGCGATCAAGGAGGCGATGGAGCAGTCGCTCGCCCAGGGCTCGCAGACCTTCGAGCAGGCGCTGTACCGGCTCCACCACGAGAACATCATCACCCTCGACGAGGCGCTCGCCAACGCCGACTCGCCGAGCAACCTGCACTGGCTGATCAACAACGCGCAGATGCAGAGCGACCCGATGCTGACCGTGAATGGCAACACCTCGATCACCGGTTTCGAGGCCACCAACACCGACGGCGCCTCCTTCCAGGAATTCACCCTGGACCTCAACAACAACTAGGCCCGCCCCGCGGCGCCCTCCCCCATGCAGACCAGCCTCTCCAGCACCCCCACCCTCGCGCTCGCCTGCGAGCTCATCGCCCGCCCCTCCGTCACCCCCGAAGACGCCGGCTGTCTCGAACTCCTCGCCTCGCGCCTCGCCCCGCTCGGCTTCCGCATCGAGCGCATCGACACCGGCGGCGTGTGCAACCTGTGGGCGCGGCGCGGCGACTCGGCCCCCGTGCTGTGCTTCGCCGGCCACACCGACGTCGTGCCGCCCGGGCCGGACGCCGCGTGGTCCTCGCCGCCCTTCGTCCCGACGATCCGCGACGGCGTGCTCTACGGCCGCGGCGCGGCCGACATGAAGAGCTCGCTCGCCGCCTTCGTCACCGCCATCGAGCGCTTCGTCGCCGCCCACCCCGATCACGCCGGCAGCATCGCGCTGCTGCTGACCTCGGACGAGGAAGGCATCGCCACCCACGGTACGGTCAAGGTGGTCGAGGCCCTGGCCGCGCGCGGGGAGCGCCTCGACTACTGCGTGGTGGGTGAGCCCACCTCGGTGAAGACCCTCGGCGACATGATCAAGAACGGGCGCCGCGGCTCCCTGTCGGGCACGATGCGAGTCAAGGGCCAGCAGGGCCACGTTGCCTACCCGCAGCTCGCGCGCAACCCGATCCACCTCTTCGCGCCGGCGCTCGCCGAGCTCGCGGCGATCGAGTGGGACCAGGGCAACGAGTTCTTCCCGCCCACGACCTGGCAGGTGTCGAACATCCACGCCGGCACTGGCGCCAACAACGTGATCCCGGGCGTGTGCGAGGTGATGTTCAACTTCCGCTTCGGCTCGGTGTCGAGCGCGGACGAGCTCAAGCGCCGCACCTGCGAGGTGCTCGACCGCCACGGTCTCGAATACGAGATCGACTGGCACCTGTCGGGAAAGCCCTTCATCACCGGCCGCGGCAAGCTGGTCGGAGCGCTGTCGGCCGCGATCCGCGACACGTTGGGCGTCGACACCGAGCTGTCGACCAGCGGCGGCACCTCCGACGGTCGCTTCATCGCCGAGATCTGCGCCGAGGTGGTCGAGTTCGGTCCGGTCAACGCGTCCATCCACAAGATCGACGAACATATCGCTGCCGACGCGATCGAGCCCTTGTCGGCGGTGTACCAGCGCACCCTGGCCGCCCTCCTCGCCTCGGCCAGCTTGTAAGAGCGGCGGCAGCCGCGAACAAGGCGTTCAGACAAGTGCAGCCCGTCACGATCCCCACCGCAGCCTTCGCGCCTGCCGGCGCTCCTACAGGAATCATCGCGACCGACTGCGCGGACACTGCTACGATCGGCACCACGCCCGAAGCGACCGCGACGCGGTTTGCACGCCCCCATCCACGAAACGAGCTCTCCATGCCTGAAACCCATCACGACGACGCCCCCGACCACGAGCTCGAGCAGAACCCGGACCACGAGCACGAACATGAGCACGGCCCGCTCGCCGAGCTCGTCACGGTGCGCGACTGGCTCCGCTACGCCGTCACCCGCTTCAACCGCGCCGGGATCTTCTGCGGCCATGGCGTGCACGACAGCTTCGACGAAGCCGTATGGCTCATCCTGGGCACCCTGGCGCTGCCGCTCGACCGCCTCGAGCCCTTCATGGACGCCTGCATTCCGTCCGAGGAGCGTATCGCCCTGCTCGAAGCCATCGAGCAACGCGCCGACGAGCGCATTCCCACTGCCTACCTCCTCGGCGAGGCCTGGCTGGGCGACTTCCGCTTCACCGTCGATTCGCGCGTCATCGTTCCGCGCTCCTTCTTCGCCGAGTTGCTCGAGGATGGCTTCGCGCCCTGGGTGGAGGATCCGGAGGCGGTGGTCAGCGCGCTGGACCTGTGCACCGGCTCGGGCTGCCTTGCGATCCTGATGGCGCATGCCTTCCCCAACGCCGAGGTGTGCGCGGTCGATCTGTCGGAGGATGCGCTCGAGGTCGCGCGCATCAACGTGGCCGACTACGGTCTGCAGGATCGCATCGAACTGGTCCACGGCGACGTCTTCGAGGGCCTCGAAGGGCGCCGCTTCGACCTCATCCTGAGCAATCCGCCCTACGTCACCGCCGAGGCCATGGACGCGCTGCCGCCGGAATACCTGCATGAGCCGCAGATGGCGCTCGCCTCGGGCGAGGACGGCCTGGACGTGGTGCGCCGCCTGCTCGCGGAGGCTGCCGATCACCTCAATCCGGGCGGCATCCTGGCGGTCGAGGTCGGGCATAATCGCGACATCGTCGAGGCTGCCTTCCCCGACCTGCCCTTCCAGTGGCTGTCCACCCGTGGTGGCGACGACATGGTCTTCCTGCTGCACCGCGAGGATCTCTGAAACGCTTCCCCGCGTCCCGACCACTACCTTCATCCATCCAGGCACATGGCAAGCGAGAGACCGATCCTGCTGGTCGAGGACAACCCGGACGACGAGGCGCTGACCTTGCACGCACTTTCGCGCAACCGCATCAGCAGCCCGGTGGTGGTGGCGCACGATGGCGTTGAGGCGGTGGAATACCTGTTCTCGACCGGCAGCCGCGCGGGGCAGACGCTGCCGCCGCTGCCCGCGGTGGTGCTGCTCGATCTCAAGCTGCCGCGCATCGACGGGCTGGAGGTGCTGCGCCGCATCCGCGCCGACCAGCGCACCGCGCTTCTACCGGTGGTGGTACTGACGACCTCTCGCGAACCGCTCGACCTCGCCCAGGCCTACCGTCTGGGAGCCAACAGCTACATCCGCAAGCCGGTGGATTTCGACCGCTTCGAGCGTGCAATCGGACTCATCGGGCACTACTGGCTGGAGCTCAACGAGACCACGGAGACGGTCGCGCGCGGCGCATATTGAGCCTCCGCGATGCTTCATGTAGGAGCGCCGGCAGGCGCGAACAAGGCGGCGAAAATCCCGACGCGCGGCGGATATCCGACGGCCCTGTTCGCGGCTGCCGCAGCTCCTACGGGGGGCCGCTGCGCGACGGGTTCTTTGGCGCAAACTCGGGCCTCAGGCGACCTCGTCGATCCAGGCCTGCTGGATGCCTTCGAGGATGCGTTCGCCGCAGCGCTTCGGGTCGTCGTCGAAATCGGGCAGGGCCATCACCCAGTTCATCAGGTCGACGAAATTCACCCGCGTCGGGTCGACGTCGGGGTGCGCGTCGGTGAGCTGGATGGCGATCTCCTGAACTTCGGTCCACTTCATGTCAGTGCTTTCCTTCGCGAGCCATGTTGATCGTGTAGCGCGGAATCTCGACCACCAGCGGAGTGCTGGCAACCACCGCCTGGCAGGACAGACGCGACTGCGGCTCCAGGCCCCAGGCCTTGTCGAGCAGATCCTCCTCCTCGTCCTCGGCGCTGTTCAACGAGGAAAAGCCCTCGCGCACGATGACGTGGCAGGTGGTGCAGGCACAGGATTTCTCGCAGGCATGTTCGATGTCGATGCCGTTTTCGAGCAGCGCGTCGCAGATGGTGGTCCCGGGGGCGGCCTCGAGGACGCTGCCGTCCGGACAGAGTTCGACATGGGGAAGGACGATGATCTGGGTCATGGGCGAAGTTTCAGATGGGAAGTTCGTCGACCTTGTGGCCGGCCAGCGCGCTGCGGATGCTGTTGTCCATGCGGCGCGCGGCGAAGGTGTCGGTGGCGCGCGCGAGCGCGTCGATGCCTGCCTTGATCGCGCGGTTGTCGTTGCCCGCGCGCAGCTCGCGCAGGCGCGCGATGACGCTGCGGATCTCTTCCGCTTCGGAGGCCGAGAGCAGATGGCCGTCGTGCGCGAGCGCCTGCTCGGTGGCCTCGACGACGCGGTCGGCCTCGACCTGCTGCTCGCGCAGTGCGCGTGCGGCCATGTCGTCGCCGGCGTGATCCACGCCCGAGCGCAGCATCTCGGCGATCTCGTCGTCGGACAGTCCGTACGAGGGCTTGACCAGCACGCTGGCCTCGACGCCCGAGGACATTTCACGCGCCGACACCGACAGCAGGCCGTCGGCGTCGACCTGGAAGGTCACGCGGATACGCGCCGCACCCGCCACCATGGCCGGGATGCCGCGCAACTCGAAGCGAGCCAGCGAGCGGCAGTCGGAGACGAGCTCGCGCTCGCCCTGGACGACGTGGAAGGCCATCGCGGTCTGGCCGTCCTTGAAGGTGGTGAATTCCTGGGCGCGCGCGATCGGCAGCGTGGAGTTGCGCGGCACGACCTTCTCGACCAGGCCCCCCATGGTCTCGAGGCCGAGCGAGAGCGGGATCACGTCGAGCAGCAGCCAGTCGTCCTGGTCGGCACGGTTGCCGGCGAGCACGTTGGCCTGCATCGCCGCGCCGAGCGCGACGACCTTGTCGGGGTCGAGGTTGGTCAGTGGCTCCTGGCCGAAGTAGTTCGCCACCGCGCGTTGAACGTGCGGCATGCGCGTCGCGCCGCCCACCATCACAACGCCCTTGATCTCGTCGGGAGCAAGCCCGGCATCGCGCAAGGCCTTGCGCACCGGCGCCAGGGTCTTCTGCACCAGATGCGTGGTCATCTCGGCGAACTCCTCGCGCGTCACCACGAGGTCCACCTCTTCACCCGAGCCCAGCCGCACATGAACCGGCGCCTCGTCGCAGCTCGTCAGCAGCTCCTTGGCCTCGCGTGCCTTCATCTGCAGGCGGCGCGCGTCTTCCAGCGAGGGCGGCGAGATCTTGGCGCGATCGAGGATCCAGCAGAACAGGCGGTGATCGAAGTCGTCGCCGCCGAGCGCCGCGTCGCCGTTGGTCGACAGCACCTCGAACACGCCGCGCGAGAGCTTGAGGATGGAGAGGTCGAAGGTGCCGCCGCCGAGGTCGTACACCGCGTATACGCCCTCGGCCGCGTTGTCGAGACCGTAGGCCACCGCCGCGGCGGTCGGCTCGTTGAGAAGACGCAGCACGTCGAGTCCCGCCAGGCGCGCGGCGTCCTTGGTGGCCTGGCGCTGGGCGTCGTCGAAGTAGGCCGGCACGGTGATCACCGCCCCGACCAGCGCACCGCCGAGGCTGGCCTCCGCGCGCTCGCGCAGCCGGCGCAGGATCTCCGCGGAGACCTCCACCGGGCTCTTGACACCCTGGACGGTACGCAGCCGCACCATGCCCGGGCTGTCCTCGAAGTCGTAGGGCATCGCCTCGATGTGGGCGACGTCCTTGAGTCCGCGACCCATGAAGCGCTTCACCGACACGATGGTGTTGCGCGGGTCGACCGCCTGCGCCTTGAGCGCACCGAGCCCGACCTCGATGCCGCCGTCGGCCTGATAGCGCACCGCCGAGGGCAACATGGTGCGGCCGGCCTCGTCGGGCAGGCAGATCGCGATGCCGTTGCGCACGGTGGCAACGAGCGAATTGGTGGTGCCGAGGTCGATGCCGACGGCGAGCCTGTGCTTGTGCGGCTCGGTGGACATGCCGGGTTCGGTGATTTGCAACAGGGCCATCGGTGCTGTTCCGTGCCTTTCTGGCGTTCTAGTTTTCGAGCGCGAGCAGCGCTTCGTCGATTTCCTGCTGGAGCTTGTCGATGAACATCAGTCGACGCACGGTGTCGGCCGCGGCTTCGTAGTCCTGGTGCTCGTCGAGCTGCGCCGCGAGGTGACCGCGCACCTCGCGCGCATGCCCGAGCAGACGCCGGTGCAGGTCCTCGAGCTCCGAGACCTCGGCGGCCTCGCGCGCCTCCTCCACCGCCTCGCGCCACTCCATCTGTTCCATCAGGAACTCGGCGGACATCGCGGTGTTGGTCTCGAGCGCGGCATCGACCCCGGCGAGCTCGAGCAGGTACTGGGCACGCGCGAGCGGCTTGCGCAGCACGCGAAAGCCTTCATTGACCCGCGTCGCCCACTGCATGGAGCGTCGCTTCTCGAAGTCGGAGAGGTGGGCGTGTCGGTCGGGATGCACGCGCCCCTGCAGCTCGTGCCAGGCGGCTTCGAGCGCGCCTTCGTCGAGCGCATAGCGGCGCGGCAGGCCGAAGAGCGCGAAGTAGTCCTGCGTCAGGTCGATGCTCATCGGGCGCGGCTCAGACGTTGAAGCTCTCGCCGCACCCGCACTGGTCCTTGACGTTCGGGTTGTTGAACTTGAAGCCCTCGTTGAGACCTTCCTTGACGAAGTCGAGCTCGGTGCCGTCGAGATAGGCCAGGCTCTTGGGGTCGATGACGACCTTGACGCCGTGGCTCTCGAAGACCTCGTCCTCGTCCTCCGTCTGATCGACGAACTCGAGCTTGTAGGCCATGCCCGAACAGCCCGAGGTCTTCACGCCGAGGCGAATGCCGAAGCCCTTGCCGCGCTTGGCGATGAAGTTCGAGACGTGGCGCGCAGCCGATTCAGAAAGCGTGACAGCCATGTTTCCTCCTCTTCGACGAAGGCCGCTCAGGCCTCATGCTTCTTTTTATAGTCCGCCACGGCGGCCTTGATCGCATCTTCGGCCAGGATCGAGCAATGGATCTTCACCGGCGGCAGCGCGAGTTCCTCGGCGATCTGCGTGTTCTTGATCTCGAGCGCCTGGTCGAGGGTCTTGCCCTTGACCCACTCGGTGACCAGCGAGCTCGACGCGATCGCCGAGCCGCAGCCGTAGGTCTTGAACTTCGCGTCCTCGATCACGCCGTCCTTGCCGACCTTGATCTGGAGCTTCATCACGTCGCCACAGGCAGGCGCGCCGACCATGCCGGTGGCGACGCCGTCCTCTTCCTTGCCGAAGGAGCCGACGTTGCGGGGGTTTTCGTAGTGGTCGAGGACCTTTTCGCTGTATGCCATGTTTTTTCTCCTGCTGGGGCGGTGAATCGCTTCACCTGCAATTTATATCATCTTCTGCACTAAAGTTCAGTGGGCAGCCCACTGCACCGCGTCGAGATCGACGCCGTCCTTGTACATCTCCCACAGCGGCGACAGCTCGCGCAGCTTGCCGATCTTGTCGTGCAGGAGCTTGATCGTGTATTCGATCTCTTCCTCGGTGGTGAAGCGGCCGATGGTGAAGCGGATCGAGCTGTGCGCGAGTTCGTCGTTGCGGCCGAGCGCGCGCAGCACGTAGGACGGCTCCAGGCTGGCGGAAGTACAGGCCGAGCCGGAGGAGACCGCGATGTCCTTGACCGCCATGATCAGCGACTCGCCCTCGACGTAGGCGAAGGAGATGTTGAGGTTGTGCGGCACGCGCTGCTCGAGGTCGCCGTTCACATAGGTGGCCTCGAGGTCGGTGAGGCCGGCGAGGAGGCGGTCGCGCAGCTTGCCGACGCGGGCGTTCTCCTCGGCCATCTCCTCGCGGGCGAGACGGAAGGACTCGCCCATGCCGACGATCTGGTGGGTGGCCAGCGTGCCCGAGCGCAGGCCGCGCTCGTGGCCGCCGCCGTGCATCTGCGCCTCGAGGCGGACGCGCGGCTTGCGGCGCACGTAGAGCGCGCCGATGCCCTTCGGGCCATAGGTCTTGTGCGCACAGAAGCTCATCAGGTCGACCTTGAGCTTGTCGAGGTCGATGTCGACCTTGCCGGTGGCTTGCGCAGCGTCGACGTGGAAGACCACGCCCTTCTCGCGACAGAGCTCGCCGATCTCGGCGATCGGCTGGACGACGCCGATCTCGTTATTCACGAACATCACCGACACCACGATGGTGTCGGGTCGGATCGCCGCCTTGAGCACCTCGAGGTCGATCAGGCCGTTCTCCTGCACGTCGAGATAGGTCGCCTCGAAGCCCTCGCGCTCGAGCTCGCGCACCGTGTCGAGCACGGCCTTGTGCTCGGTCTTCACCGTGATGATGTGCTTGCCCTTGCCCTGGTAGAAGTGCGCCGCACCCTTGATGGCAAGGTTGTTCGATTCGGTCGCGCCCGAGGTCCAGATGATCTCCTTGGCGTCGGCATTGACCAGCGCGGCGACCTGTTCGCGCGCATCCTCGACGGCCTTCTCGGCCTCCCAGCCGTAGGCGTGCGAGCGGCTCGCCGGGTTGCCGAAGTGCTCGGTCAGCCAGGGGATCATCTTTGCCGCCACGCGCGGATCGACCGGGGTCGTCGCCGAGTAGTCGAGGTAGATGGGGAACTTCAGCATTGTGTCTCTCCGCACTTTCTTCGTTAGCGAGTTCGGTGGATGGCCAGCGTGGCCGGTTCAGGCCCCGATCGAGGCCAGGCTCTTGAGCTCGTCCGTCACTCGGACGAAGGTTTCGATGAAGCTATGCACGTCGTCCGCGCGCGTGTCGCGGCCGAGGCTTACGCGCACCGCGGCGCGCGCCAGCCCGGGCTCCACGCCCATCGCCAGCAGGGTGTGGGACGGCTCGGGGTTCGCGCTCGAGCACGCCGAGCCGCTCGCGCAGGCAAACCCGGCTCGGTCCAGGCGGCCGACCAGGGTCTCGCCGTCGATGTCCTCGACGGCGAAGAATACGGTATTCGGCAGGCGCGGGGCAGCCACCGAGAAGATCCTCGCGCCGCGCCCGGCGAGCGCAGCGCAAAGTTCGTCGCGCAGTGCGGCCAGGCGCACGGCCTCGGCTTCGCGCCGCGCCACCGCGCGCGTGCAGGCCACGCCGAAGCCGACGATCGCGGCGACGTTTTCGGTGCCCGAGCGCAGCCCGCGCTCCTGCCCGCCACCGGCGATCAGCGGCGCCAGCTCGACGCGCTTGTCCACCACCAGCGCGCCCGCGCCGAGCGGCCCGCCGATCTTGTGCGCCGACAGCGTCATCGCGTTCACGCCGAGCGCGCGGAAATCCACCGCCACCTTCCCCAGCCCCTGCACCGCGTCGGTGTGGAACCAGGCGCCGCTGGTGCGCGCCTCGCGCGCCAGCGCGGCCACGTCCTGCAGGACGCCGGTCTCGTTGTTGGCCAGCATCACCGACACCAGGCCGGGGCGGGATTCGAGCACCGCAGCCCAGTCCGCGAGGTCGATCCGGCCCTGATCGTCCACGCCGATCTCGCGCAGCGTCCAGCCCGCGCGCCGCAACTGGCGGGCGGGCTCGCGCACGCACGGATGCTCGATCGCGCTCACCGCGACCACGCCCGGCTTGAGGTTGGGCGCGGCGCCCTTGAGGAAGAGGTTGTTGGCCTCCGAACCGCCGCTGGTGAAGATCACCTCGGTCGCGTGCGCGCCGACCGCTTCCGCCACCCGTGTGCGCGCCTCGTCCACCGCCGCACGCGCCTGGCGGCCGTACTCGTGGCGGCTCGAGGCGTTGCCGAATCGCACCGGCTCGGCCGCGCCGAGCCAGGGCAGCATGGCCTCGCGCACGGCCGGGTCGAGCGGCGTGGTCGCGTTCCAGTCGAGGTAGGCGGGGGTGAAGCTCATGCGCGCCTCGGGTCAGACGGCGGCGATCTCGTGCACCGGCATGCGGCTGCGCCGGCGCACGCTCTTGAGCACCGTCATGTCGGGGTCGGGCCGCACCTGATGCTTGACCAGCGCCTCCAGGCTCACCGAGTCGAGGTAGGCGTAGATGCGCTGGTTGAGGTTGGACCACAGGTGGTGGGTCATGCACACGTGGTCGTCGTGGCAGTTCTCCTTGCCGCCGCACTGGGTGGCGTCCATCGGCTCGTCGACCGCGATGATGATGTCGGCGACGGTGATCTCGTCCATCGCTCGCGCCAGACGGTAGCCGCCGCCGGGGCCGCGCACGCTGTTGACCAGCTTGTGCCTGCGCAGCTTGCCGAAGAGCTGCTCGAGGTAGGACAGCGAAATGCTCTGGCGCTCGGCGATGCCCGCCAGCGTGACGGGGCCATCCCCCTGGCGTGCAGCCAGGTCGATCATCGCGGTCACCGCAAACCGTCCCTTGGTCGTAAGTCGCATGAGGCTCTCCTCGAAGGCTGTCCGGGCTCGCGCGTGCCGTGGGCCGCCGAATATCCCATCATTTTGGTCGAGTATATGGATCCCGACAAAAACGGTCAACTAATCGAGGATGAAGGTGCGCCCTTGCAGGCGCGGCGCCAAAGCAGCGCAGAGATGGAGGTAGGCCGACCCCGTGCGCTGCTCTCGCGCCTGCCGGCGCCTACAGAAGCCGGCGCGGGTCGCGAGCACTTGGAGGTGCGCCGGCAGGCGCGAATGGGCCGCGGGGGAAGGGATGCGCGTCGGGTGGCCGAGCGCCGCTTTCGCGCCTGCCGGCGCTCCTACAGGAACCGGCGCGGGTCGGGAGCACTTGTAGGAGCGCCGGCAGGCGCGAAAGCGGCCGTCGGTCCATCGACGCGGAGGGCGCGTGCTGCTCAATCCACCATCCGCGACAGGCGCCCCGGGTCGAAATCGTCGTTCGGCGCCACGGTGTCGTCGAGCTTGATCCCGGCGGCCTCGAGGCGCGCGAGGATGGCCTGCAGACGGCGGTCGGTCTCCACCGAATGGTCGAGCAGTCCGTGCAGCGCCTTGGCGACCGGGTCGTCCATGTCGCGGGTCACGCCGTAGGCGCTGAAGCCGATCTGCTCGGCCTTCTGCTCGCGCGCGGCATCGCGCTCGGAATCGAGGATGCGGGCGGGGTTGCCCACCGCGGTGGCGCCGGCGGGCACCGGCTTGACCACCACCGCGTTGGAGCCGACCTTGGCGCCGTCGCCCACCGTGAAGCCGCCGAGCACCTTCGCGCCCGCGCCCACCACCACGCCGCGCCCCAAGGTGGGGTGGCGCTTGGTGCCGCGGTAGAGCGAGGTGCCGCCGAGCGTGACCCCCTGGTAGATCGTGCAGTCGTCGCCGATCTCCGCGGTCTCGCCGATCACCACGCCCATGCCGTGGTCGATGAACACGCGGCGGCCGATCCTGGCACCGGGGTGGATCTCGATCCCGGTAAGCAGGCGGCCGATGTGGCTGGCGAAGCGCCCCGCCCAAAACCAGCCGCGGCGCCAGGCGCCGTGGGCGAGGCGATGGAACATCAGCGCGTGGATGCCGGGGTAACAGGTCAGCACCTCGAGCGTGGAGCGCGCGGCGGGGTCGCGCTCGCGGACGCTGGCCAGGTCTTCTCGGAGGCGGCTGAACATGATGAAGGGACTCCCGGGTGTGCGCAGAAACAAGAAAGCGGAGCGGCACCGCCCAAGCGGGCGGGACACCAATTCCCGATCATTTTAATCGACTATACCGCACCCCCGAAAGCCCGCGCCTTGCGCGCAGCCGCGTTCGCCCCTGCCGGTGCTCCTACAAAAGCTTCCGACCCGCGCCGGTTTCTGTAGGAGCGCCGGCAGGCGCGAAAGCGGCGCACGGTCACCCGACGCGCGTCCCTTCCCCCGCGGCCTTGTTCGCGCCTGCCGGCGCTCCTACAGAAACCGCCGTGCTTCCGGACGTCTGCAGGGGCGGCGCAAGCCGCGAGCCGGGCGGTCGCGCAATCGACGCGGGGGGCATCCCTGGCGTGGTCTTCGCGCCTGCCGGCGCTCCTACAAGAACCCCCGCAAGATCGTCCGCGCAGTGTGCAGCGATCAGCCGCGGCGGCGGGGGGTCTCGAAGGTGGTGAGCATGCCGCGCAGCAGGGCGACCTCCTCGCGCTCGAGCCGCACGCGGTTGAACAGGCGCCGCATGCGCGGCAGCAGGCGCTTGGGGTTGGCGGGGTCATGAAAGCCACTGGCGGTGACGGCGCGCTCGAGGTGGGCCATGAAGCCCTCGAAGTCGGCATGGGTGGCCGGCTCGGGCTGCGGGTCGGCAGGCGCGGCAGCATCGCCGAGCGCGGCCATGCGCAACTCGTAGGCCAGCACCTGCACCGCCGCGCCGAGGTTCAGCGACGAGAACTCCGCGTCGGTGGGGATGGTCACGGGAAGGCTGCACAGGGCGGCTTCCTCGTTGGTGAGCCCGCTGGTCTCGTTGCCGAACACCAGCGCCACCGCGCCGTCCTGCGTGCGCCCCACCAGTTCCACCGCCGCGTCGCGCGCCTGCAGGCGCGGCAGCGATAGCTCGCGCCGACGCGCGGTGAGCGCCGCCGAGAAAACCGTGTCGGCGAGCGCCTCCTCCAGGGTGTCGACCACGCGCGCCTTCTCCAGCAGGTCGGCCGCACCCGAGGCGCGCGCGCTGGCGACCTCGTCGGGAAAGGACTCCGGCGCGACCAGCCAGAGCTCGCGCAGGCCCATGGTCTTCATCGCGCGCGCAGCGGCGCCGATGTTGCCGGGGTGGCTGGTACGGGACAGCACGACGCGGATGCCGTCGAGCGCAAGGGGGCGATTCATATTAAAATTCCGCGTTTTCCGAATTTGCCGGGCTGCCTGCCCGGAACGTGGCCCGAGGGCCGCGCGGCGGCTCGATGAAGCGGGCGGCGGCGCGCACCCGGCGCACGTGGCAGGCCCCGATTCTTTAACCGAGACCGCTCCGCATGCATCCCACCCTGAACATCGCCGTCAAGGCCGCCCGTCGCGCCGCGACCGTCATCAACCGCGCGTCGACCCAGCTCGATCTGCTGACCGTGCAGTCCAAGTCGCCCAACGACTTCGTCACCGAGGTCGACCGCGCCGCCGAGCAGGCGATCATCGAGGTGCTGCGCGACGCCTTCCCGGGGCACGGGATTCTAGCAGAGGAGTCCGGCGAGTCCGGACCGGAGAGCGAGTTCACCTGGATCATCGATCCGCTCGACGGCACCACCAACTTCATCCATGGCATGCCGCAGTACGCGGTCTCGATCGCGCAGACCAAGAACGGCGTGCTCGAGCACGCGGTGGTCTACGATCCCAACACCAACGAGATGTTCACCGCCTCGCGCGGCGCCGGTGCCTTCCTCAACGACCGCCGCATCCGCGTCTCGCGCCGCACCCGCCTCAACGAGTCGCTGATCGGGACCGGTTTTCCCTTCCGCCAGTTCGACCACGTCGACGCCTACCTGGCAATGTTCAAGGAGCTCACCCAGAAGACCGCCGGCATCCGCCGCCCGGGCGCCGCCTCGCTCGACCTCGCCTACGTGGCCGCGGGCCGCTTCGACGGCTTCTGGGAGATGGGTCTGTCGCCGTGGGACATGGCGGCAGGCGTACTGCTGATCCAGGAGGCCGGCGGCCTGGTGTCCGACCTCTCGGGCGAGGCCAACTACCTCGCCACCGGCAACCTCGTCGCGGGCTCGCCGAAGATCTTCGGCCAGCTGCTGCCGATCATCCAGGCCTGGCGCCCGGCCAATCTGCAGGCCTGAGGACCGCCGCTCAGGACGCCCCCGGAGAACCCGGCGCGCGCAGGGTCAGCGTATCGCCGCGCTGGGTGAACTCCAGGTGACGCAAAGCAGACATGCCGAGCAGCACCTCGTCGCCCTGCATGCCCGGGTTGAGGTGACCGGCCACGTCGCGGAACTCGAAGGGGCCGAAGGCGAGGCGCGGAATGCGCGTCTGGCGCACCGTCACCGCGCCGTTGGCGGTCCGCACCGACGCCGGCGCGCCCGCCTGCAGTCCCAGTTCCGCGGCGAGGCGCGCGGGCACCGACACCTGTGTGGCGCCGGTGTCGAGCAGCAGGCGCACCGGACGGCCGTTGATCTCGCCCGGCAGCAGGTAGTGCCCGGCGCGGTTGCGCTGCAGCACCAGCTCGCTGGCGCCGGGGGCGACCACGAGATTGCGGTTGGGGTCCTCGCGGCGCTCGATCGCGCCGTCGAAGCTCACCCAGCCCAGCGCGAGAAAGGCGAGCGTCGCCAGCAGGCCCAGCCTGCGGCCGATGCGGCGGGTGTCGGCGTCCGGGGTGTTCAAGTCGGTCCTTCCTTCGATCCACGGTGATAATCCTGCCTATGCTGACGACAGCACGGCAACCGGGAGGTTTCTTCAATTGGCAATCCGCAAGCCGCCCTTCGACGACACCGCCATCCGCCCCGCCGCCCTGAGCGAGGCCGAGATCGGCGCCCACACGCCAATGATGCAGCAGTACCTCCGGATCAAGCAGCAGCATCCGGACACCCTGCTCTTCTACCGCATGGGCGACTTCTACGAGCTCTTCTTCGACGACGCCGAGAAGGCCGCGCGCCTGCTCGACATCACGCTCACCACCCGCGGCCAGTCGGGCGGCAAGCCGATCCGCATGGCGGGCGTGCCCTTCCACGCGGTCGAGCAATACCTCGCCCGCCTGGTCAAACTCGGCGAATCGGTGGTGATCGCCGAGCAGGTGGGCGAGCCGGGCGCGACCAAGGGGCCGATGGAGCGCGCGGTGAGCCGCATCGTCACCCCCGGCACGCTGACCGACGCCGCGCTGCTCGACGACCGCCGCGATTCCCTGCTGCTCGCCGCCAGCCTGCACCGCGGCGTGCTCGGGCTAGCGTGGCTGAACCTCGCGAACGGCGACTTCCGCCTCATGCAGTGCCCGTCGGATGCGCTGCAGGCGCAGTTCGAGCGCCTGCGCCCGGCCGAAGTGCTGGTGCCCGACGGCCTCGCCCTGCCGCTCCTCGACGCGCTCGCCCCCGCGCAGCGCCGGCTGGCCGACTGGCAGTTCGATGCCGAGACCGGCACGCGCCTGCTCACCACCCACTTCGGCACCCGCGACCTCGCCGGCTTCGGCGTCGAGGACCTGCCGGTGGCGCTCGGCGCCGCCGCGGCCCTGTACGACTACGCCCAGGCCACCCAGCGCCAGACGCTCGCCCACGTCACCGGCCTCGTCGTCGAGCGCGAATCCGAAACCCTGCGCCTGGACGCCGCCACCCGGCGCAACCTGGAACTCACCGAGACCCTGCGCGGCGAGTCCTCGCCGACCCTGCTGTCGCTGCTCGACACCTGCGTGACCAGCATGGGCTCGCGCTGGCTGCGCCATGCCCTGCACCACCCGCTGCGCGAGCGCGCCGAGCCCGCCGCGCGCCATGCCGCGGTGGCCGAGCTGGTGGGTGCGGCCGAAGCGGACATGAACGTCGAGGCGGGCGGTACAGGGGGCGGCGCAGTGGCGCAGGGCGCCGGCGCCGCCGGCCTGGCGCTGGCCGGCCGCGACGGCCGCGTCGCCTTCGCAGTGCGCGGCGCGCTGCGTGGCGTGGCCGACGTCGACCGCATCACCGCCCGCATCGCGCTGCGCAGCGCGCGCCCGCGCGACCTCTCGGCGCTGCGCGAGAGCCTGCTGCGGCTGCCCGAGCTCGCCGCCGCGCTCGCCCCTTGCCGCGCGCCGCTGCTCGCCGAGATCGTCGGCGCGCTCGCCATCGCCCCCGAGCCGCTCGCGCTGCTGCAGCACGCCATCGCCGCCGAGCCCGCCGCCATGGTGCGCGATGGCGGCGTGATCGCCCCCGGCTTCGATGCCGAGCTCGACGAGCTGCGCGGCATCCAGACCAACTGCGGCGAGTTCCTGATGGCGCTGGAGACCCGCGAGCGCGAGCGCAGCGGCATTCCCGGGCTCAAGGTCGAGTTCAACAAGGTGCACGGCTTCTACATCGAGGTCAGCCGCGCCAACGCCGACAAGGTGCCCGACGACTACCGCCGCCGCCAGACGCTGAAGAACGCCGAGCGCTACATCACGCCCGAGCTCAAGGCCTTCGAGGACAAGGCGCTGTCGGCCAACGAGCGCGCGCTGGCACGCGAGAAGCTGCTCTTCGACCAGGTGCTGGACGTGCTCGCCGCGCACATCCCGACTTTGCAGCGCATCGCGCGTGCGCTCGCCCTGCTCGACGGCCTCGCCGCGCTGGCCGAGGCCGCGCTGCGCTACGGCTACGTGCAGCCGCGCTTCGTCGACACCCCAGGCTTGAACATCGTCGGCGGCCGCCATCCGGTGGTCGAGCGCCAGGTCGAAAGCTTCATCCGCAACGACGCGCGCCTGGCCGCCACCCGCCGCATGCTGATGATCACCGGTCCCAACATGGGCGGCAAATCGACCTTCATGCGCCAGGTGGCGCTGATCTGCCTGCTCGCCCACGTCGGCAGCTTCGTGCCGGCGGACGCCGCCGAGCTCGGGCCCCTGGACGCCATCTTCACCCGCATCGGCGCCTCGGACGACCTCGCCTCGGGGCGCTCGACCTTCATGGTCGAGATGACCGAGGCCGCCGCCATCCTGCACGGCGCCACCGAGCGCAGCCTGGTGCTGATGGACGAGATCGGCCGCGGCACCTCGACCTTCGACGGCCTCGCGCTCGCCTTCGCGATCGCCCGCCACCTGCTGGAGAAGTCGCGCGCGCTGACGCTGTTCGCCACCCACTACTTCGAGCTCACCCGGCTCAACGCCGACTACCCCGAGTGCGCCAACGTGCACCTGGATGCGGTCGAGCACGGCCACCGCATCGTCTTCCTGCACGCGCTGGAGGAAGGCCCGGCGAGCCAGAGCTACGGCATCGAGGTCGCCGCCCTCGCCGGCATCCCGGCCACGGTGATCCGCGACGCCAAGCGCCGGCTGCGCGCGCTGGAGAACCGCGAGATCGACGCCGGCCCGCAGGCCGACCTCTTCGCCGACCTGCCCGAACCGGAGGACGCACCGCTGTCGCACCCGGTGCTCACCGAGCTCGCCGACATCGACCCCGACGCGCTCACCCCGCGCGAGGCGCTCGAACGCCTGTACGCCCTCAAGCGCCTGGCCGCCGGCTGAGCGGCGCACTCCGGATCATCCCCCAGCCCCTAACCGGCCCCCCAGCGCCCGACACCACCGCGAGCCCCCCGCACCCACCGCTCCTCATACCTCACCCCTGACGCCTCCCACCCCATGAATCCCCCCATCGACATCTCCGAAGAAGCCGGCGTGCGCTACCTGCACTTCGGCTCCGACTGGATCCAGGGTGCGATGCGCATCCGCAAGCCCTACGCCCTCGAGCTCGCCTACACCCGCGAGATGATGGCCGGCCTGCTGCTGCGCGACGGTCTCGCCGCCGACGGCGCGCACTGGCCGCGCAAGGTGCTGATCATCGGCCTGGGCGCGGCCTCTCTGGCGCGCTTCGTGCATCACCACCTGCCGCAGGCCAGGATCCGCGTGGTCGAGATCGCGCCCGCGGTGGTCGCCGCCGCGCGCCAGTTCTTCAAGCTGCCGACGGAGGACGCGCGCTTCTCGGTGCATATCGGCTGCGGTGCGCAGTTCGTGCTCGAGCACGATGAGGAATGGGACTACGTGCTGGTCGACGGCTTCGACCGCAACGCCCGCGCCGGCGTGCTCGACACCGAGCCCTTCCATCAGGCGGTGCGCGCGCGGCTGTCGGCGCGCGGGATCATGGCGGTGAACCTCTTCGGCCGCTCGCGCGGCTACAAGGCCAGCCTGGAGCGCATCGTGCGCGCCTACGAAGACCGCGCGCTCGCCTTCCCGTCCTGTGACAGCGGCAACGTCGTCGCCTTCGGCGCGGCGGGCGAGCCGATCGAGCGCGCCGTCGAGGAACTGCGCGAGCGTGCCCGCCAGCTGAAGACCGAGACCGGCCTCGACCTGCTGCCCACGGTGACTCGCCTGGAGGTCGCGGGCAGCTTGCCCGGCGGCGTGTTACGCATGTGAGGCGCGGCCGAGCTGGCAGTGCTGGATCCAGGGCGCACGCCCCCATGGCCAGAACCCGCCGGCCCGCGTTATTGTCCACACGTTCGGATGCCTGAACATCCGCAACCCGATAGGTTGGAAACGATGAACACTTTCCTGATCACCCTGCTCGTCGTCGGCCTCGTGATCCTGGCGATGGCGATCGGCGTCCTCTTCGGCCGCAAGCCGATCGCCGGAAGCTGCGGCGGGCTCGGCGCGATGGGCCAGGACTGCGAGTTCGGCTGCAAGAAGCCGTGCTCGAAGCGCCAGGCCCGCGCGCTGGCGGCGCAGGCCGAACAACAACACTGATTCCCGGGAGACATGATGCTCGGTTCGCTGCTCGTCAAGGACTACATGGTCGGCGATCACCTCGCCTTTTCGCCCAATACCGACCTGCTCAAGGCGGTTCATCTCCTCCTCAAGCGCGGCCTCAGCGGTGCGCCGGTCGTCGACGAGAACCAGCGCCTGGTCGGCTTCCTGTCCGAGAAGGACTGCCTCAAGGCGGCGCTCGACGCCTCGTATTTCCGTCGCGACGAGGGCACGGTGGAAGACTTCATGAGCCGCGACGTCACGTCGATCTCGGCGAGCGCGAGCCTGATCGACGCGATCGAGCTTTTCCTGTCCAAGAACTACCGCAGCCTGCCGGTGGTCGAGGGCTCGCGCCTGATCGGCCAGCTCTCCCGCCACGACATCCTCAAGGGTCTCGAGAAGGTTCGCCGCGACGAGCGCTGAAAGTCACCGCTGCACGTCTCGCCGGGTGCGAAGGCGGAGTGCAGCCTTCGATGCCCGGCCTGCGCGGCGATCGCCAGGGTCGCCCCCTGGCGGCCCCCGCCGCGGATGCATGCCTCAGCCCGCCTGCGCCGGATCCCCCTCTGGCGGCAACCAAAGGCACAGCCCCTTGTTCGCCTTCGCGATCTCCGCGAGCACCGCGTCATGGGCGGTGCATTCCTCCGCGCTCGCGCGCAGAACCGGAATCGCGGCGCGCAACAGGGGGGCGCCTTCGCTGTCGGCCTCGCGCGCCGAGGGCTCGTCGTCGAGCCCGATCATCAGGCTCTCCTGGCCGCGCGTCATTGCCAGGAAGACCTCGGCGAGCAGCTCCGCGTCGAGCAGCGCGCCGTGCAGCTCGCGGTGCGCGTTGTCGATCTCGTAGCGGTCGCACAGGGCGTCGAGCGAGGCCTTCTTGCCCGGGTTCTGCTCCTTGGCGAGCTTGAGCGTGTCGATGACCCCGGCACACAGCACGCCCAGCCTGGCGCGCCCGAGGCGGTCGAGCTCGGCGTCCAGGAAGCCGACGTCGAAGCTCGCGTTGTGGATCACCAGCTCGGCGTCGCGCACGAAGTCCTCGAAGTCGGCGACGATATCGGAGAACTTCGGCTTGTCGGCGAGGAACTCCTCGGTGATGCCGTGCACCGCCACCGCCTCGGCGTCGATGCCGCGCCCGGGGTTGATGTACACGTGGTAGTGGCGGCCGGTAAGGCCGCGGTCGAGCAGCTCGACGCAGCCGATCTCGATGACACGGTCGCCGTTGCGCCAGTCGAGGCCGGTGGTTTCGGTGTCGAGGACGATCTGTCTCATTGCCGGCAGCTCCTCAGCATTCCACCACGGCGCCGGACTTGCGCACCGCATCCACGCCGCGGCGCGCGAGCGCGTCGGCGCGTTCGTTCTCGGGGTGGCCGTTATGGCCGCGCACCCACAGCCACTTCACCTGGTGGCGCGACGCCGCCTCGTCGAGCGCCCGCCACAGGTCGGCGTTCTTCACCGGCTCCTTCGAGGCCGTCTTCCAGCCACGCGCCTTCCAGCCGTGGATCCACTCCGAGATTCCCTTCTGCACGTACTGGCTGTCGGTGTGCACCCGCGCCGCCACCGGGCGCTTGAGCGCCTCGAGGGCGCGGATCACCGCGAGCAGCTCCATGCGGTTGTTGGTCGTCGCCGGCTCGCCGCCCCAGATCTCCTTCTCGTGCGCGCCGGAACGCAGGATCGCGCCCCAGCCCCCGGGTCCCGGATTGCCGCTGCAGGCGCCGTCGGTATAGATATCCACTTCTTCCATCGCTACTGCATGTTCCTCGTCGAGCCGTCGCGCTGGGCGACCGGCGAAAGTCGTTTGGCCACGGCCTTGCGGCCGCGCCAGTGGGGGGTGATCAGCCGCATGCCCTGCACCCGCTTGACCCCGTGCAGCAGGTAGCCCGCCCCCAGCACCGGCCACCAGCGCGAGCCGGCGCGGTCGATGCAGCGCCAGCGCTCCAGCCATCGCGGAGTGCGCAAGGGCGGGGCGTAGCAGCCGAAGCGGCTCTCCTGGATCTCGAAGCCGAGCAGGGTGAGCCAGTCGCGGATGCGCATCGCCGAGCGGTAGTGCCCGCTCCACGGCGCCTCGGCACCGCGGCGCGCCACCAGGCGGCGCAAGCCCCAAAGGCTGATCGGGTTGAGGCCGCTGATCACCACGCTGCCCTCGGGCACCAGTACGCGCTCGACCTCGCGCAGCACCCGATGCGGGTGCGCGGAAAACTCGAGCACGTGCGGCAGCAGCACCAGGTCGAGGCTGCCGGTGGCGAAGGGCAGCTCGTATTCGCTGCAGCACAGGTCGCGGCCTTGCGGGCCGCAGTTGATCCGGCGCGGCATGCGATTGGCGCGCAGCAACTCCAACCCGGGCAGGCCGAGCTGCACCGCGTGATAGCCGAAGATGTCCGCCACCAGGCGGTCCAGCCCATCCTGCTCCCAGTCGAGCAGGTAGCGCCCCTGCGGGGTCTGCAGCCATTCCTCGAGCCGGAGGATTGACATCGGCACTCAGGTCCTCACAATTCGCGGGATGGACATTATCCCTATTCCCGCCTTCCGCGATAACTATATCTGGCTCGTCCACGACGGCCGCCATGCCCTGGTGGTCGATCCGGGCGACGCGACCCCGGTCGAGGAAGCCCTGCGCGAGCACGGCCTCACGCTCACCGCGATCCTGGTCACCCACCACCATCCCGACCACACCGGCGGCATCGGCGCGCTGGTGGCGAGCCATCGTGTACCGGTGTACGGCCCCGCGCGCGAGTCGATCGCGGGTGTCGTCCATGCCGTCGCCGACGGCGACGAGATCCACCTGCCCGCACCCGCCCTCACGCTGCGCGTGCTCGACGTGCCCGGGCACACCGCCGGCCACGTGGCCTACGTGGGCATGGACATCGAGCCCGGCCTGGTGTTCTGCGGGGATACGCTCTTTTCCGCCGGCTGCGGCCGGCTCTTCGAAGGCACGCCGGCCCAGCTCGGGCGCTCGCTCGCCCGCCTGGCCGCCCTGCCCCCCGACACCCGGGTGTATTGCACCCACGAATACACGCTGTCCAACCTGGCCTTCGCCCGCGCGGCCGAGCCCGACAACGCCGAACGCGATGCCTGGGCCGCGCACTGCGAGGCCCTGCGCGCCCGCGGCGAACCCACCCTGCCGAGCACCATCGCCCGCGAGCGGGCGATCAACCCCTTCCTGCGCTGCGAGCAGCCCGGGGTGATCGAGGCCGTCGCCGCCCAGGCCGGCAGCCGCCCGCAGGATGCGCTCGAGTGCCTCGCGGCGCTGCGTGCCTGGAAGGACCGCTTCTGAGCCCCGATGACTTCCTCCGATCTTCGTGCCGCCATTGCCCGCGGCAGCCGCAGGCGCGGCCCGTTGCTGGCCGCCTGCGCCCTCGCCCTGGCCGTTCTCGCCCCACCCGTGGCAGGCCAGGACAACGCTCCTGCCCCGCTTCCGGCCACCTCGCTGCGGATCGGCGACGCGGCTGAAGGCACGCTGGCCGCGATGCCCGCGCCCGAGACGGCGCGGGTGCTTACGCTCGACCTCACTCGCGACGCCCACGACATCTGGGACCGCATCCGCCGCGGCTTCGGCATGCCCGACCTCGACAGCCAGCGCGTGATGGACCAGCAGAGCTTCTACCTCAACCGCCCGCGCTTCCTCAAGCAGGTCTTCGAGCGCGGCGGGCGCTACCTCTACTACATCGTCGACGAACTCGAGCGCCGCGGCATGCCCACCGAGATCGCCTTGCTGCCGATGGTCGAGAGCAGCTACAACCCGATGGCCTACTCGCGCGCGCACGCCTCCGGCCTGTGGCAGTTCATCCCCTCCACCGGCAAGCACTACAACCTCACCCAGGACCACTGGGTGGACGAGCGCCGCGACGTGATCGCCTCGACCAACGCCGCGCTCGACTACCTGCAGCGCATCTACGAGATGCACGGCGACTGGCACCTTGCGCTCGCGTCCTACAACTGGGGCGAAGGCGCGGTGCAGCGCGCGCTCAAGCGCAACGCCGAGGACGGCCTGCCGCTCGAATACGAGCACCTGCGCATGCCCGACGAGACGCGCAACTACGTGCCCAAGCTGCAGGCGATCAAGAACATCGTCTCCGAGCCCGAGCTCTTCCACTTCGAGCTGCCCTATGTCGCCAACGAGCTGCACTTCGTCAGCGTCGAGGCGCCCA
Source organism: Thauera sp. (assembly GCA_024235615.1). Taxonomy (GTDB): domain Bacteria; phylum Pseudomonadota; class Gammaproteobacteria; order Burkholderiales; family Rhodocyclaceae; genus Thauera. The sequence goes on from JACKMB010000001.1 coordinate 172,877, forward strand.
TCGGCGTGGACCTCGCTACCGCGGCGAAGCTCTCCGGCATGCCGCTGGACGAGTTCCTCGCCCTCAACCCGAGCTTCAACCGCCCGGCGGTGACCACACCGGGGCAGATCTTCATCGTCCCTACCGACCGCGCCGAGCAGCTGCAGCAAGGTCTCGCCGAGCTCGACGAGGACGACGGCGAATGGCGGATGCACGTGATGGCCGCGGGCGAGACCCTCGAGGCGGTCGCCGCCCGCCACGGGCTAAGCTCGGCCGAGCTGCGCAAGCTCAACGGCCTCGGCCCCGGCAGCCGGCCGGGCGAAGGCTATTCGCTGCTGGTGCCCGACGGCATCGATCCGGACGGCGCGCTCGAGGTGACCAGCCTGCTCCCGCTCGCCGCCACCGCCGCCCGCCAGCCCGGCCTCAAGCTCAACACCAGCAAGGCCCGCAGCGGCGAACCCCGCCTCAAGTCGCCCAAGACCAAGGCGCGCCCGGGCGAGAAGCGATCCGCCAAGCGCAGCAAGAAGCGCTGATCTCCCCCCCCTTTGCAGGAGCGCCCACCGCGTCGCCGCGACCACCCCATGCAGGAGCTCCGGAAGGCGCGAATCCGGCGACGAAGAGAGCGGCGGCGCATGGACCGCCGCCCGTTCGCGCCTGCCGGCGCTCCTACAGAAAACCAGCCGCATCGCCGCGACCACCTTATGCAGGAGCGCCGGAAGGCGCGAATCCGGCGACGAAAAGAGCGCCGGCGCATGGACCGCCGCCCGCTCGCGCCTGCCGGCGCTCCTACAGAAAACCAGCCGCATCGCCGCGACCACCCCGTGCAGGAACGTTCCAATCAGTGACGGGTGAGCGGCCAGTGGCAGCGCACGCGGTGGCCCTGGCCGAGGTCGGCGGGCTCGGGATAGCGGATCCGGCATACGTCGGTCGCGTGCGGGCAGCGCGGGTGGAAATGGCAGCCGGCGGGCGGAGCGAACGGGGAAGGCAGGTCGGCCATGATCGTGCCGGCAGGCGGCGAATCTGCGCCGAGGGGGTCCCCTGCCGCCACCGCCCCAGCGCTCGCTTCGACACCGGTCGAACCACCCACTGCCACGCCCCCATCCGGCACCGCCTCAACCACCCCCTCGATCCGCGGCACCGCCGCGAGCAGCGCCCGGGTGTAGGGGTGGCTGCGCACGCCGAGGACGCGTTCGATCGGCCCCTCCTCGACGATGCGGCCGAGATACATCACGGCGACCTCGTCGGCGAGGTATTCCACCACCGCGAGGTTGTGCGTGATGAAGAGGTAGGCGAGGCCTTCCTCGCGCTGCAGCTCGCGCATCAGGTTGAGCAGCTGCGCCTGCACCGAGACGTCGAGCGCGCTGGTAGGCTCGTCGCACACGATCACCCGCGGCGACACCGCGAGCGCACGCGCCACCGCGATGCGCTGGCGCTGACCGCCGGAGAACTCGTGCGGATAGCGCCAGCGCATCTCCGCCGCCAGGCCCACGCGCTCGAGCAGCTCGGCCACGCGGGCCTGGCGTGCACGGTGATCGGCACCGATGCCGAGCGCCACCAGGCCCTCCTCGATGATCTCGCCCACCCGCATGCGCGGATCGAGCGAGGCGAAGGGGTCCTGGAACACCATCTGCACCGCGCGCCGCAGCGGCCGCAGGGCCTGGACCGGCAGCGTGTCGTAGCGCTCGCCGTCGAGCCATAGTCGGCCGGCGGTGGGCTCGATCAGGCGCAACAGGGCCTTGCCCACGGTGGTCTTGCCGCAGCCCGACTCGCCCACCAGCGCGAGCGTGCGCCCGGGCTGCAGGCGCAGGCTCACCCCATCGACCGCCTTCACATGGCCGACGGTGCGCCGCAGGAAGCCCTTGCGCACCGGAAAATGCACCGCCAGCTCGGCGACCTCGAGCACGCTCTGCGCCGGACGCGCGGCGACCGTGTCGACGGCGCCCGCGAGCGTGGCCACGAGCGGGCGCGGCACCGCCACACCCTCGTACAGATGGCAGCGCACCGCCTGCATGCCGACCGCGTGCCAGGCCGGCGCCTCCTCGTCGCAGCGGTCGAAGGCCGCCGGGCAGCGTTCGGCGAAGCGACAGCCGGGGAAGTGGCGGTCGGGCGGCGGCACGCTGCCCACGGGCGCGTCGAGCACCCCGCCGCGCTTGGCCGCCTCGGGCAGCGCGGCGAAGAGCTTGCGCGAATACGGATGCAGTGGCGTGGCGAAGAAGGCCGCGCGCGGTCCGGTCTCCACCACCTGCCCGGCATACATCACCCCCACGCGGTGGGCCACGCGCGCGACCACGCCGAGGTCGTGGGTGATCAGCAGCATCGCCATGCCCTCGCGCCGCTGCAGTGCGGCGAGCAGATCGAGCACCTGTGCCTGGATGGTGACGTCGAGCGCGGTGGTTGGCTCGTCGGCGATCAGCAGGCGCGGACGGCCGGCAAGCGCGATCGCGATCATCACGCGCTGCTTCATCCCGCCCGAGAACTGGAAGGGAAACTCCTGCAGCCGGCGCTCTGGGTCGGGGATGCCCACCGCGGCGAGCAGGCGGCAGGCCTCGACGCGCGCCGCCTCGCCGCGCAGGCCGTGGGCGGCGAGCGCCTCGGCGATCTGCGCGCCCACGCTCATCACCGGGTTGAGGCTGGTGGACGGCTCCTGGAAGATCATGCCGATGCGCCCGCCGCGCACCCGCCGCATCGCCGCCTCGGGCAGCGCGAGCAGGTCCTCGCCGCCCAGGCGCACGCTGCCGGCGGCGATGCGGCCGCCGTCGGGCAGCAGGCGGGCGAGCGCGAGCGCGGTCATGGACTTGCCGCAGCCCGATTCGCCGAGCAAGGCAAAGGTCTCGCCCGCGGCGATGGCGAAATCCACCCCATCGACCGGGCGGACCTCCTCGCCATCGGTGCGCGCGATCGCCACGCCCAGGCCTTCGACGTGCAGCAGCGCCGCGGTCGCGGCTTCGGGGAGATCGGCGGGGAGCGGAGCGTTCATACGCAGGGGGCGACCCTCAGAGGGGTGCAGCAGCAGGTCGAAGCGATGGGACGCGGACGGCCCCTGCCGCGCATGGCGCCACATGGGCCGCCCACATGTCGAAAGGGCCGCTTGCGCGGCCCCTTGCGGACATCTGCGGGATCAGTGGTGGTGGTGACCACCAGGGCCGTGCACGTGGCCGTGGCTGATCTCCTCGGCGCTCGCCGGGCGCACCTCGGCGACGGTGACGTCGAACACGAGCGCCACGCCGGCCAGCGGGTGATTGCCATCGACCACGACCTTGCCGTCGGCGATGTCGGTGATGCGGTAGATCATGTCTTCCTCGCCGTCCTCGGAGACGCGCTCGAAGCTCATGCCGATCTCGATGTTGTCCGGGAAGAGCTTGGCGTCCTCGACCAGGATGAGCTCCTCGTCGTAGTCGCCGAAGGCGTCCTCGGGCTGCAGCTTGACCTGCAGCTGTTCGCCGACCTTCTTGCCGTGCAGGGCTTCTTCCAGCAGCGGGAAGATGCCGTCGTAGCCGCCGTGCAGATAGACGAGCGGGTGTTCGCCGTCGTCGATCATCGCGCCTTCGGGGTCGCGCACGGTGTACTTCAGCGTCACCACGCTATTCTTGACGATTTCGTTTTGCATTCCGGGGTTCCAGTTCCTTGACCAGTTCGAAAACCGCGGCGGCGTGGCCGCGGGGTGTCACATCGTAGAGCGCGTGGCGGATCCTGCCCTGCTTGTCGATCACGAAGGTCGACCGCCGCACGCCCATCTTCTTCATCCCGTCGACTTCGCGCTCCTGCCACACGTTGTAGAGCCGGCACACCTCGGTGTCGGAATCGGAGAGCAGGCGGATCGACAGCCCTTCCTGGTCGCGAAACTCGGCGTGGGTCAGGCAGTCGTCCGGACTCACACCGACCACGATGCAGTCGTGGCGGGCGAACTCGTCCTCGTGGTCGCTGAAGTCCGCAGCCTGGCGCGTGCAACCCGGGGTCTTGTCGCGAGGGTAAAAGTAGAGGACCACATTGTGCTTGCCGGCTGCCGACGCGAGGTCGAAAATTTCCATGTCGGCATCCGGCAACGAAAACGCGGGGGCGATGTCTCCGCTCTGCAGCATGTGTTCTCCCTGATGTGGCCCGGATTCTAGCCGAGACCCCAGGCGAACACTACCGCCGGGGCCACGGGCTTCGGACTGGTCGAGCATGGGGGTCTTCCTCCCTTTTCCTTGTCGTCGTGTCGGGTGCCGCCAGCCGACACCGTGACCAACGAATAGCCCAGATCTGGGCCGTACTCAAGTCGCAGCGCACCATCGTTCCGCCTTTCCTGGAGACCGCAAGCATGCCCCGGCCCCATCCGAACGCCCCTGCCAGCCTCCCCTCCACCATGCGCGCGATGCAGCTCGAACGCCCCGGCGAGGCCTTGCGCGCGGTGCGCCTGGCAGTGCCGCGCCCCGCTCGCGGCCAGGTGCTGCTGCGCGTGGAGGCCTGCGGCGTGTGCCGCACCGACCTCCACCTCATCGACGGCGAGCTGCCCGACCCAGTGCTGCCGATGATTCCCGGCCACGAGATCATCGGCTGCGTGGTCGAGCTGGGCGAAGGCGTCGGCGACGACGCCGGCATGGCGCCGGGGCAGCGCATCGGCGTGCCCTGGCTGGGATGGACCTGCGGCCACTGCGGCTTTTGCGCCAGCCACCGCGAGAACCTCTGCGACCACGCGCGCTTCACCGGCTACCAGATCCAGGGCGGCTACGCCGAATATACCGTGGCCGACGCACGCTACTGCTTTCCGATCGACGAGGCGCTCGACGCCGCCGAGGCCGCGCCGCTGCTGTGCGCCGGCCTGATCGGCTACCGTGCGCTGGAGATGGCCGGCGACGCGCGCAGCATCGGTCTCTACGGCTTCGGCGCTGCAGCCCACATCATCGCCCAGGTGGCGGTTTGGCAGGGCCGCGAGGTGTATGCCTTCACCCGTCCCGGCGACAATGAAAGCCAGGCCTTCGCCCGTCAGCTCGGCGCCTGCTGGACGGGCGCGGGTGACGAACTGCCGCCCCACCCGCTCGACGCCGCGCTGATCTTCGCCCCCGCGGGCGAGCTCGTCCCTGCCGCGCTACGCGCCGTCGCCAAGGGCGGCACGGTGGTGTGCGCGGGCATCCACATGAGCACCATCCCCGCCTTCCCCTACGACATCCTGTGGGGCGAGCGCCGCATCGTCTCGGTGGCCAACCTCACCCGCCGCGACGGCGACGAGTTCCTCGCCCTCGCGCCGAAGGTGCCGGTGCGCACCGAGGTCACCCGCTTTCCACTCGAAGAGGCCAACGAGGCGCTGCTGCGCCTGCGCCGCGGCGCGCTGCAGGGAGCGGCGGTGCTGCTGCCCTGAATTCCCCTGAATTCCCCTTGCCAGCGGCGCGGGACTGTTTAAAATTACAGCCATCCCATGGAGGCTGTCATGACCGCCCGTAGCGAGAACCTCACCGCGCGCCAGCAGGAAATCCTCGACTTCATCCGCTCCACCGTCGAGTCCGAAGGCCGCCCGCCCACCCGCGCCGAGGTGTGCACCGCCTTCGGCTTCCGCTCGCCCAACGCCGCCGAGACCCACCTGCGCGCGCTCGCCGCCAAGGGCGCGATCCTGCTCGAGGAAGGCCGCGCGCGCGGCATCCGCCTGGCCGAGGCGCTCGGCCTGCCCCTGGTCGGCCGCGTCGCCGCGGGCAGCCCCATCCTCGCTGCCGAGCACGTCGAGGCGCGCTACCAGCTCGACCCCGCGCTGTTCTCGCCCCGGGCCGACTACCTGCTGCGCGTGCGCGGCATGAGCATGCGCGACGCCGGCATCCTCGACGGCGACCTCATCGCGGTGCACCGCAACGGCGAGGCGCGCAACGGCCAGATCGTGGTCGCACGGGTGGACGACGACGTCACCGTCAAGACCCTGCAGCGCAAGGGGGCGGTGGTCGAGCTGCTCCCCGCCAACCCGGATTACGCGCCGATCGTCGTGGACACCCGCCGCGAGCCGCTGGTCATCGAAGGCGTCATGGTGGGGCTGATCCGCAAGGACCACTGAGCGACCCGATGCCGCGCCCACCATGGCCCTCCCGCTCCAACGCCACGCCGACGCGTCGCTGCACGCCGCCGTTCCCGTCGCCACCGGCACGCATGACGTGCTTGCCGGCCTGCCTGCGGGCAGCGTGTGGCAGGCGAGCCGGCTCGCACAGGCTGGCGGGGCGGTGCTGCCGACCGGCTTCGCCGCGCTCGACGCCGAGCTGCCCGGTGGCGGCTGGCCGGCCGGTGCGCTCATCGAACTCCTCGCCGACCGCCCTGGCGTCGGCGAGCTGAGCCTGCTGCTGCCACTGCTCGGCGCCACCCCCTCCGCACGCTGGATCGTCTGCATCGCCCCGCCGCTGCTGCCCTACGCCCCTGCGCTGGCGAGCGCCGGCGTGCCGTTGTCGCGCCTGCTCGTCGTGCGTCCCGAACGCCGTGAAGACCTGCTCTGGGCTGCACGACAGGCCCTGCTGTCGGGCAGCTGCGCCTGCGTGCTGGCCTGGCCACAGCGCATCGACAACGCCGCACTGCGCCGCCTGCAGCTCGCCGCCGAGGAAAGCGCCACCCCGCTCTTCCTCTTCCGCCACGCCAGCGTCGCCGCGCAGCCCTCGCCCGCGGTGTTGCGGATCGCGCTCGCCCCCCACCCCGAAGGCCTGCAGCTACGCATCCTCAAGCGCCGCGGACCGCTCTCCACCGCAGCGCTCGTACTCGCTCTCTCACCTGGCGTCGGCAGCGATTCGCGGCTTCCGCCGCTCCTACACCAGAACCGGAGCCGCGCCGGTTCAGGTAGGAGCGCCGGCAGGCGCGAATTACGGCCCTCGGGCTCACGATCAACCTCGACGGAGTCGGGCACACCGCTGTTCGCGGCTTCCGCCGCTCCTACAACAGAACCGGAGCCGCGCCGGTTTATGTAGGAGCGCCGGCAGGCGCGAATTGCGGCCTTCGATCACGGACCACGGTCGCTTCATTCACCAACATTCAACCGGAGCGAATCCATGTTGTGGCTGGCCATCCTGTTGCCGGCCCTGCCGCTGCAGGTGTTCACCCGCGGCGTGCGCGAGGCCCCACCGCTGGCGATCCTGTCGCCGCGGGGCCGGGTGCTGGCTGCCAGCGCGGCGGCGAGCGCGGCCGGCATCGAAGCGGGACAACGCGCCGCGAGCGCCCTCGCCCTGCTGCCCGAACTGCGCCTGCAGCCGCGCGAGCCGGCGCGCGAGGCCGAGGCCCTCGCCGAGATCGCCACCTGGGCCGGGCGCTTCAGTCCGCGGATCAGCCTGTCCGCTCCCGACGCGGTGCTGCTGGAGATCTCCTCCTGCCTGCGCCTGTTCGGCGGTGTGACCCAGATCGAGGCCGCCGTGCGCGAAGGCCTTGGCGGCCTGGGCTTCGCGGCCCGGCTGGGCTGCGCGCCCACAGCGCTGGCGGCGCGCTGGATGGCACGGACAGGCGCTCCTGCCGAAGGTGCGGCACCTTCGAGACCGATCCCCCCCTCCTTCCCATCCGCCCCCACCGCGCCATCCAACGCGCCCATCCACACCCCCTGCTCCACCGACGCCACCCACGCCGACGCGCGAGACTGGCGCGCCGCGCTCGACCCGCTGCCGATTGAACTGCTGAGCGAGGAGGACGCCTGCGACGCCGCCACGCTGGAGTTGCTCGCCGGGCTCGGCCTGCGCACCCTGGGCGAGCTTCGCTGCCTGCCGCCCGCCGGGCTCGCCCGCCGTGGCGCGCAGGCGGCCGTCCGGACAATCGCCCGGGCACGTGGCGAGCTCGCCGATCCGCGCCCCTGGTTCGAGGCACCGCTGCGCTTCCACCACAAGCTCGCCCTGCCCGCGCCCGAACTTCACGTCGAGGCCCTGCTCTTCGCCGCGCGCCGCCTTTTCGCCAGCCTTGCCGCCTGGCTCGACGCCCGCCACGCAGCGATCGACCGCTTCTGCCTGCGCTTCGGCCACGGCTCGCGAGCACCCACCGAGATCGAGTTCGCGCTCGGCCGCCCGAGCCGCGACGAGGCCCGCTTCGCCCTGATCGTGCGCGAACGCCTGGCCGTGCTCGAACTATCCGCCGAGGTCGACTCGATCACGCTGAGCGCGGAACGCCCGCTCCCTGCCGATCCCCGCGGCACCGACCTGTTCGGCGATCCCGCCCAGGCCGGCGACGACGCCGCCCTGCTGCTCGCCCGCCTGCAAGCTCGGCTCGGCGAGAACGGCGTGCAGCGCCTCGATCTTCGCGCCGATCACCGTCCCGAGGCCGCCTGGCGAAATGCCAGACCGTCCGCGCCGGCCGTCCCCCCACGCGCCCGCCGCGACGCACCCCCAGGTGCCCCCTCGACGCGGACGCCCCCCCCGCCGGCAAGCACCGCCGCCAGACTGCGCCCGCTCTGGCTGCTGCCCGCGCCGCACCCGATCGCCGCCCCCCGCTACACCCTGCTCGGCGCCGCCGAACGCATCGAGACCGGCTGGTGGGACGGCATGCCCGTGCGCCGTGACTACTACCTCGCGCGCGACGCCGACAACGTGCTGTGCTGGATCTTCGAGAGCCTGGATGCGCCGGGACAATGGTTCGTGCATGGGTATTTCGGCTGACGGCGTCTTGCAAGGGCTCACGGAGCCCGCGCCGGGAGATCGGAGCGACGGGCGTAGTACACTTGTCCGGCTTCCAATTCGCTCCACGCCCCTACTCCATGCCCGACACCTCCCCCACCGTCGCCGTTTCCGCGCCCTCCAACCGCAGCTCCACTCCTCCGCCGGGCGACCGTGACCGCCGGCGCGCCTTGTTCGCGCTGCTGGTCTGCGTGGTCGCGCTGCCCGCCTCGTGGCTGTTGTTCAGCCAGCTCGAGCGGCTGTGGCCGGAGATCGTGCGACTCGAGGGAATTCCTTTCCTCGCGGCGGCCACCCTGCTCGGCGGCGCGATGGCGATCGGCCCGCTCGCCGCGGCCCTCGGCTTCCTGGTCGCGGTGTGGTTCGGGGTGCGCAGCGTCTATAGCCCGCGCAGCCGGACGACGCCGCTGCTCGACCGCGTCATCGTCGGTGCCGGCCTGCTGGTGTGGTTCATGCCCGCGCTGGCGGCGATCGCGCAGGCGGTGCGCGCGCTCATCACCGGACGCATCCATTTCGTGCGCCCGCCGCGCGACTACTTCCTCGCCACCGACCCGATCGCCTTCTGGCAGGGCGTCGGCTTCTGGCTGATCATCGCGGCGCTCGCAGGCTTCCTCGCCTGGCGCTACTGGCAGCCCAAACTGTTCCCGGCTGCCACCGCCACACCCGCGGCCTGAGCGGGAGGCACTCCGCGACGGGTGCTCCCGCACCCGCGCGCCCGCTCCCGTCTCACCATCCGGCAGTGCGCGCCCACCCTGAACGCATGACCTCGCGCCGCATCAGCCCCCCAGCCAGCCCCGCCGCAACCTGAGAGCCTCGCTGTCGGCACGCGGGGCGAGCTTGAGCTCCTGGCGCTCGGCGGGCGGCGCCGCGAGTACCGCGCGAAAACTCATCAGCTCGTCACGCCGGAAGAGGTGCAGTTCCACCTCGTCGCCCGCGCGCCGGCGGGCGAGCAGTTCGTCCACCGCCTTGGCGTTCGCGATCCTGAGCCCGTCGAGCGCGATCAGCACGTCCCCGGCCGAGATGCCCGCGGCCTGCGCCGGGCCGTCGTCGTACACGCTGGCGACCTTCGCCTCGCCCCCACCCGCGGCGAGCTTCATTCCGAGCACCGGCGCGCTTCCCGCAGCGTCGGCGCGCAGGGTCACGCCGAAAGGCCGCAGCAGGCGCGCCAGCGGCAGGTCCTCGCAGCCCTCCACCGCCTTCTGCAGCCACTTCGCCAGGCGTACGCCGAGGCGTTCGCCGCCCACCTCGCGCACCGCGGCGAAGATGCCGTCTTCGGGCACGCCGATCCCCGTGAGGCCGTGGCGCTGCCAAAGCAGGCGCATCACGTCGTCCAGGCTCGCCGCACCCTCGCTGCCGGCGCGCAGCTGCAGGTCGAGCGCGAGCCCGATCAGCGCGCCCTTGGCGTAGTAGCTGACGATGGCGTTGGGCGCGTTCTCGTCCTGGCGGTAGTACTTGGTCCACGCGTCGAACGAGGACTCCGCCACGCTCTGCTTGAGGCGGCCGCTGCCACGCAGCACGTTGGCGATGTTCTTGCCGAGCAGCCCGAGGTAGTCGTCGATGCCGATCACGCCGCTGCGCACCAGGGCGAGATCATCGTAGTACGAGGTGAAGCCCTCGAAGGCCCACAGCAGCCGGGTGTGGTTCTCGCGCGCGAGCTCGTATGGCGTGAACGCCGCCGGCTTGATGCGCTTGACGTTCCAGGTGTGGAAGTACTCGTGGCTGCACAGCCCGAGGAAGCTCTTGTAGCCGTCGGGCAGGCCCTCCATGCCCTTCCAAGGCAGCTCGGCGCGGCTGCAGATCAGCGCAGTCGACGCACGATGCTCCAGCCCGCCGTAGCCCTCGCCCACCACCATGGTGAGAAAGGCGTAGTAGTCCACCGGCGCCGGCGCGCCGAAGAGCGCGATCTGCCATTCGCACACCCGGCGCAGGTCGGCGCACAGGCGCTCGAGGTCGCAGTCGTGGCGGCCGGTCAGCGCGATGTCGTGCGGCACGCCCGCGGCCTCGAAGCGCGCCAGCGTGAAGCGACCCATCTCGACCGGATGGTCGATCAGCTCATCGTAGTCCGCGGCACGGAAGCGCCCGAAGCGGCACGCCTGGCCGGGGCGCCCATGCTCGGGCGGGAGCGCGGTGACGAGCTTCCAGTCGCGACCGCTCTCGCCCTCGGGGCGCTCGATGGTCACCACGCAGGGCGCGTCGCTGCGGCCTGCCACCGCGAGGAAGACACTGGTGCCGTTGAAGAAGCCGTGCGTGGTGTCGAGGTGGGCGGTGCGTACCGACAGGTCCCAGGCATAGACCTCGTAATGCACGCTCAGAGAGCGTGCTCCCCGCACCGGTGCCGCGCGCCAGGTGTGCTTGTCGAGCTTCTCCAGCGCGCAGGGCGCGCCGTCGGCCTCGGCGCGGATACGCACGATGTTGCGCGCGAACTCCCGGATCATGTAGCTGCCCGGGATCCACGCCGGCAGACTGAAGACCTGTCCTGCGGGATCGGGCTCGGCCACCGTGCAGCTCACCTCGAAGAGGTGGGCACCGGGGTTCGCCGGCCGGATGCGGTATTCGACCGCCGGCAACCGGCGATCATGAGACGACGGTGCGGCGGCGGACGAGCGGATGGATCGGGCGGACATCGGCGGGCTCCGGCAGAACTGGTCTGGAAGAGGTCCAATCGTAACCGCATGGCCGGGCGCCGGGGAGGCGTACGAGGAGGAAGAAGCAATCGCCTGCGCGCTCAAAACGAAAACCCGGCGCGAGGGCCGGGTTTTCGGGTGTCTGGTGGGCGGTACTGGGATCGAACCAGTGACCCCTGCCGTGTGAAGGCAGTGCTCTACCGCTGAGCTAACCGCCCTGATCGGGATGCGCAAACCGCAGCCTGACGCAGGTTTTTCAGGAAGGTGCACCACCGCTGCGGGTGGTGGGCGGTACTGGGATCGAACCAGTGACCCCTGCCGTGTGAAGGCAGTGCTCTACCGCTGAGCTAACCGCCCTTCCGAAAAGAGGCCGCATTCTAGAAGGCGGGCCGCCGGGCGTCAAGCGCAGGATCGCGGATCGGCCTGTCAAGCAGGGCGAGGCATGCGTGCGGCTTCCTGCGCCGCTCGATTCTCGGCCGCCGGCGCTGCTGCGCAAGCCAGGACCTGCCCCGGAACCACCGCAGCCACGACAAAAAGGCCGCGCGGCGGATGCCGGGCGGCCTTTTGCTGCGAGGCGGCGCGGACGCCGCCTGGCGGTGGCGCGATTACTTCTTGGTCGCGGCGCTGACGGCCTTGACGGTGGCTTCGGTCGCGGCGGCCATGTTGGCTTCGGCGACTTCAGCAGCCTGGCGGGCGGCCTTGCTGGCGTTGTCGTACAGGCTGTTGGCGGTGTTCATCGCCGAACGGACGGCCTCGAACACGCCCTCGGAGCCGGCGGGGGCCTGCTTGGCAGCCTGCTCGAGCATCTCGTGGAAGCGCTTGTTCAGGTCGGCGATCTGCTTCTCGAACAGGTTCGACACTTCCTGCTGGCCTTCGGTGGCGATCTCCTGGACGCTGCGGGCGTAGGCGACGGCCTTGTCGAGCATCGGCTTGGTGAGCTCACCCTGGAGCTTGGCGAGCTGCTGCGGGTCCTTGGCTTCGGCCAGCTTGCGGGTGGTGGCGACGCTGTCTTCGAGCACCGAACGCACGGTGTTGAGGTTGAGTTCGGCCAGGCGCTCGGCGCGGGCGATGGCGCTGTTGGCGAGCGACATCATGGCTTCGAGGTTGGCTTGGCCGACGGCGGCGAACTGCTCGGGGGTCTGGATCTTGGTCATGGCTGGTTTCCTTGGTGAATTGCAGTGGAGTCGATGAAGCGTAAAAAATCCTGCGGTCCATGCGGCCCTGTTGCCCGAAAACCTTCCGGCTTCGCTTTGCTGCACCGCACAATGGAGTCGATTATAGCGCCCCGAATTCGGTCGTCAACTCTTTTTTGCTGCACCGCAGCAATTCTTTTGCAAACCCATCGGCAAGCGCCCGGAATCCATTCCGCAACGTCCGCGATCGTCTTCCAGCCAGGTTTCAAGCGCGTGACGATGCCCTCCACAGCCCCCTCGCCGACCGGCTCATTCCGCCTTCTTCCTGCCCGGCGTCGCCGGGTCCTCCGGGTCGATGCCCCAGTCGCCATAGGTGTACCAGTCGTCGCCCAACAGCTCGATCGGGTGCTGGGTCCGCCCCGATCCATTGCCGCAGCCAAGGGCATCGACCGAGCAATACTTGTCGCATCCCCAGCAGATGCGTTCGGGGTTCTTCGGATGCAGGGGAAATTTCTTCGCCATGACTACACTCTCCATTAGGGTGCCCGGGACGCCGACATGCTCGACCCCGCACGGGACACCCGGCTCGCGGCCGGGCGCGGCACCTCCCCGCTCAGGCCTTGCGCTCGCCCTTGAGCATCACCAGCAGCATCTTGAACTGCGCGCACGGCGCCACCGCATGCGGCGCCCCCGCGGGAATCAGCAGCGTCGCGCCCTCACCCAGCCGATGAAGGTCGGCATCGACGCGCACCTCGGCCTCGCCCTCCACGCCGATCAGCAGCGCGTCGAAGGGCGCGGTGTGCTCGCTGAGGCCCTCGCCCTCGTCGAAGGCGAACAGTGTGACGCTGCCGGCGGCGTTTTTCACCAGCATGCGGCTCACGATCGCCTGCTGCTGGAAAGCGAGCATCTCCTTGAGCTTCTCGACGCGGATCTCGGTGCGCGCAGCGTTCGATCGATCGGTCATCTCCGGTCCCTCCCTCTTGTCACGCACTTCATCGCAATGCTACTCCTGCACACGCGGAACGATCCGGCTGCGCCGCCTAAGCCGCGCGCTCGCCGGCGAAGAGCGCCGCCACCACGTCCGACTGGGTGATCATGCCGACCAGCCTGCCGTCCTCGTCGGTCACCGGCAGGTGATGCATGCCGCCGTCCGAGAACGCCCCCACCAGGTCGGCAAGCGACTGCCCTGGGCGGGCGCTGCGTACCCGTGCGCTCATGATCTCGGCGACCACGCGCGCGGTGCTCATGCGCGGCACCGGCTGCGGCTCGGGGTTGTGGCGGTCGATGAAGAAGTCCGGCACCGACACGATGCCGACCAGCCGGCCGCCCTCCTCGACCACCGGCAAGGCCTTGATGCGGTGGTGCGCGAGCAGCGCCCAGGCCTCCGCCACCGGCGCCTGCGGACCCGCGCTCACCACGTCGCGAGACATGATGTCGGCGCAGCGCAGCGCGCCCCAGGTGCGCCGGCGCGCGTTCATCTGCGCGCGCACCATGATCTCCTCGAGGTCGTCACGATCGACGTCGAGCACCTCGCCGAAGGAGGCCAGCGCCGCGTCGAGGTCTTCCGCGCGAAAGCCGACGCGCTTGCTCGGCAGCGGATCGGCAGTGTCGTGCGGCTGCGGGCGCGTCGGCGCCAGATGCGGGTAACGACGCCCGACCAGGTTGTTGAACAGGAAGGCCACCACCAGCATCGCCAAAGTGTTGGCAAGCACCGGCATCAGCGCGAAGCCGTAGCCGAGCTCATGCACCAGCGGGCCGCCCAGCACCGCCGTCAGTGCGACCGCCCCACCCGGCGGATGCAGGCAACGCAGCACGAACATCACCCCGACCGCGAGGCAGCCGGCCAGCGCGACTGCCGCACCGGTCTCGCCCAGCCAGCGGTAGCAGCCCACCCCGACGAGCGCCGATACCAGGTTGCCGGCCAGGCTCGGCCACGGCTGCGCGAGCGGACTCGCCGGCAAGCAGAAGAGCAGCACCGCCGATGCTCCCATCGGGATGATGAACCACGGCACCTGTCCGCCCAGCGCCAGATAGCCGATCCACTCGGTGCATCCCAGCCCCACCGCCACCCCGAGCGTCCCCAGCGCCATCTCGCGCCGCCCCGCGGACAAGGCTGCGGGCAGGGAGAACAGTCGGGACAGGGACATCGGCGGGCTCCGCGGGTGACAGCGAACGAGGCGGCGAACGGGACGAGCCGCTGGCCGACCAAGCCTGGCTTGGGCCTGTCCAGGCGAGAGGCGCCTGCAGCGCAGGCGGGCAGTAGTGCTCGCCAAAGTGCTCGGCGTGACCGCCTCGACAAGGTCTCTCAATTACATCAAAAATTGATATTTTAAACCGGATCGCGGGGTGGCAAGGAAACGGGCTGTTGCATTGAGGGCGTGCGGACGGACCTTGTTCCGTGCTGCGCGGGCGCAACCTTGCCCCGTATCCCGCACCAAATACAAAAAGGCCCGGCATGCTATCCGGGCCTTTCGCTTCGCTTTGTACTCAAGCGGTTAGGTGGTGGGTGCTGACGGGGTCGAACCGCCGACATTCGCCTTGTAAGGGCGACGCTCTACCGACTGAGCTAAGCACCCGCGCTTTCCCCGGCGCGGATGCCGGAGCAGCAAAGTCCGCTAGTTTACAGAATCCTTCAGCCCTTTGCCAGCGCGGAATTTCGGAACCTTGGCCGCCTTGATCTTGATGTTCTTGCCGGTGCGGGGGTTGCGCCCGGTGCGCGCAGCACGCTCGCCGACATAGAAGGAGCCGAAGCCCACGAGTGTGACCGTTTCGTCCTGACGGAGGGCCTCGGTCACCGCGGCGACCGTCGCGTCCAGCGCGCGTGCCGCATCCGCCTTGGTCATGCCAGCCTTCTCCGCGATGCTTGCAACCAGTTCCTGTTTATTCACTTGACCCCCTCCGGTTTTGAACTGCAATGGGTGCAAGCATGGCCTTGGAATCGTCGGAATGCGCCACGGCTTGCGACATGACCTGCGGAACTCACGTTTTTATAGCGCGCTGAATTCCGCACTGTCAACGGGCTGCGCTGTAACCGTCGAACGCGCGCCGGGCCCAGCGCGCGATGATCTCCGCCAGCGCCGGCAGCCCCTCGCGGATGGCCACCGGACCAGGAGCCAGGATGAGGGCGGATTTCACCTCGTGCAGTTCGCCGTCGCGCACCGCCGGAACTGCCTCCCAGCCGGGGCGCTCGGCCACGCGCTCGGGGCGGAAGCGCTTGCCACACCACGAGCCCACGACGATATCCGGCTTGGCCCGCGCTGCCTCCAACGGGTCCGCCAGGATGCGCTGCGCAGCGCCGGGGTGGCACGCGCGCTCGGCAAAGACGTCCTCGCCGCCGGCGATCGCGACCAACTCCGACACCCAGCCCACCGCGCTGATCGGGGGCTCGTCCCACTCCTCGAAATACACCCGTGGCCGCCGCGGCAGCGCCGCCGCCCGCGCGCGCACCGCGTCCATCGTCGCTTCCAGCTCTGCCACCAGGGCCAGCGCGCGGCCCTCCGCGCCTACCAGCCGCCCCACCGTCTCGATCATCGCCAGGATGCCCGCGACGCTGCGCTGGTTGAACACATGCACCGCTACGCCCGCCTTGATCAGGTCGCGCGCGACATCCGCCTGCATGTCGGAGAACCCCAGCACCAGGTCCGGCGCGACCGCGAGGATCTTCTCGAGGTCGCCGCTGGAGAAGGCGAAAACCTTGGGCTTCTCCTTGCGTGCGCGCGGAGGGATCACGGTGTAGCCACTGATGCCTGCGATGCGGTCCTGCTCGCCCAGGGCGTAGAGGACCTCGACGGTCTCGGTGGTCAGGCAGACGATGCGGGAGGGAAGGCGGCGCGGGTTCATGCCGCGATTATCCCCCAAGCGCGCCCCGCAGCGCCCTGCCGCCAAGCCGCGCCCCGAAGGAGCGGTGCAGGCCGCGGCCCTTCCGCTCACGCCCCGCGCAAGATGCTGAACTCCCGGAACAGCCGCCCCGGCAGGGGCACGCCCAGCCGCCAGTGGATGCTCATCGGCTTCGCGCCCTCGGCACGCTCCAGCGTCACCGGGCCGCAGGCGCGATACGGCGTTCCCTTGGCTGCGCGAACAAAGAGTTGAAAAGTCCAGCCGTTACCCGGGCTCTCCAGATACCGACGCCCCGCGGGCGTCTGCGGCCCCGCCGCGTTCTGCGACTGCCAGTGGAACAGCTCCGGGCTGATCGCGTAATCCCGATAGGCGATGCGCTCGTGGTAGCCCTCGCACTTGTCCAGGGTCACGAACAGCAGCTCGACCTTGCGCTCGTGCAGCGCAAGAACACCGGCCTGGAACGGTGTGCGCCGACTCGGGCTCAGCCAGCCGAGCGCGGTCAGGATCTCGCGGATGCCATAGGCCGCGTGCAGGCAGAGCGGCACATCCTCCAGCCCCGGCACCGGCTGCGCCCGCAAGCTGCTGCGCGCCTGCAAGACACCGCCCAACTCGGCGAGCTCGGCCGTGTGCTCGGGGTGATGCTGCAGCCGCTGCAGGAAATCCTCGCCGCTCACCTTCTGATGCTGCTGCGCATCGATCTGATAGGCGAGCATCTGCAGCAGGCGCCGCTCGCGCTCGTCGCGCGCCCGGTAGGCCGCGTCCGGCTCGCGCAGCGAGCACAACAGATCGGTCCGCGCAGGGTCGTCAATGTGCAGCAGATCACCAAACCGCCGCCCGAAGTAGTCGTCCTCGCTGCCCGCCGGCCCACTCAGCAGCCCCGCATCGCGCTTGAGATTGGTCCAGCCCGAGCGCCCGCTGCTGCGATAGAGGTCGTCGAGTTCGATCGCCTGCTCGGCGAGGAAGCTCGCAAGCCGGATGTCGGTGCGTCCGCGCAGTGCGGCATAGGCCTGCAGCTCCGTCCTCAACCGCCGCCAGTTCTGCTGCACCAGCTTGCGCAGGCTGCGCAACACCTGCTCGCGGGTCTGGCGCTGCAGGTGGATGTGGCAACCCGGCGGCAGCAGGCCGAAGCCCTTGTCCACCGCCTCGATCAGCTGCGCGCGCGACAGCCCGGTGAGCGTCGACAGCAGGCGGTCGAAGCGGAATTCCTCGCGGTGCCGGCCGACGAAATCGAGGATCAGGCAGCTCTCCTTGCCCTTGGCCAGACGCAGGCCGCGGCCGATCTGCTGCTGGAACAGCACCGGGCTCTGCGTCGGGCGCAGCAGGAGCAGCGTATCGACCAACGGCAGGTCGACGCCCTCGTTGAACAGGTCGCAGGTCACCAGCGCGGCGACCTCGCCCCGCGCCAGCATTTCGGGCGCACGCCGGCGCTCGTCCGTGGGCGTATCACCCACCACGCACAGCGCCCTGATGCCAGCCTTGTTCAGCCGCGCCGTCATGTCCTGCGCGTGCGCCACCGAGACGCAGAACACCAGCGTGCGCCCACGCGCCGGGTCGCCCGTCAGCCGCCGCCACTCGTCGAGCACCAGCCGCGCGCGCACGTCGTTGCCGGTGACCA
Source organism: Thauera sp. (assembly GCA_024235615.1). Taxonomy (GTDB): domain Bacteria; phylum Pseudomonadota; class Gammaproteobacteria; order Burkholderiales; family Rhodocyclaceae; genus Thauera. The sequence goes on from JACKMB010000001.1 coordinate 190,650, forward strand.
GCCTGTCGATCGCCGCCACCTCCCCTGCCTGCTGCCACGGCACGGCGGAAAAGTCGGTCTCGTCGTCGCAGGCGTAATACTCGAAGGGGCACAGCAGCTGCTGGTCGAGCGCGTGCCAGAGCCGAAGCTCGACCGCCGGCGAGCCATCCGGCCGGTTGTCGAAGTAGCCCAGGATCGGCTTGCCGTCGCTGCGCTCCGGCGTCGCGGTCAGGCCGAGCAGCACGCGCGGGCGCACGGCGCTCACGAATGCATCGAAGCGATCCGCCGCCAGGCGATGGCACTCGTCGACCACCACGGTGTGCCAGTGATCGGCACCGCAGCGCGACACCAACTCGCGCACGGACACGCTGTCGATGGTGGCGAACAGATGCTCGAAGCCTTCGGGCTGCACGCCGCCGACCAGGACCTCGCCAAAGGCGTGGTCGCGCAGCACCTCGCGATAGGTGCGCAGCGCCTGCTTGAGGATCTCCTCGCGGTGCGCCACGAACAGCAGCCGCGGCCGCCCACCCGTTTGCTGGCACAGCCGCTTGTAGTCGAAGGCCGCCACCACCGTCTTGCCGGTGCCGGTGGCGGCGACCACCAGGTTGCGCCAGCGGCCGTGATCGCGCTCGATCTGCAGTTGGTCGAGCATCTCCTGCTGATAGGCCTTGGGCTCGAGGTCGAAGTAGGTCGGGCGGGCGTTCAGCTCATCCCCCGACTCGCGTCTGAGCGCCTCGCCCAGTGCCTTGCGATGTGCTGGGTTGGCGGGGTCGTAGGCCTGGAACTCGCTGTCTTCCCAAAGCGTCTCGAAGTGCGCGCTGGCACGCTCGAAGAGATCGCGCTGGCCGCGCTCGGTGAACTTCACCGTCCATTCCAGCCCGCCCATCAAGGCCGCGCCCGACAGGTTGGCGCTGCCCACGTAGGCGGAACCGAAGCCGGTGCGGCGACGGAACAGCCAGGCCTTGGCGTGCAACCGGGTGCGCCGCCCGTCCAGCGACACGCGGATGTCGCAACCCGGCAGGCGCGCGAGTTCGTCCAGCGCGCGGATCTCGGTGGCACCGGTGTAAGTGGTGGTCAGCACCCGCAGCCGCGCGCGCGGCTCGCCATCCGGCCCGACCGCGGTGATCGACTGCAGGATGTCGAGCAGCTTGCGCACGCCGGAATGGGTGATGAAGCTCACCAGGATGTCCACCTGATCGCAGGCCGCCAACTCGCGGCGCAGCTCGGTCAGCAGCGAGGGCGAGCCCTTGCCCGCGGTGAAGAGCCAGGGGAAGGCCAGGCCGGTTTCCGGAATGGCCGGCTTGGGCGAGCGCTGGTGGATGGCCTGGAGTATTTGTGGCGGAGCGGAAAGCGGCTCGGCATCGTCCGCGCGCTTCCCGAGGCGCTGCTTAAGGCTCACCAGGAGGAAGTTGACGAGGTCGAGTTGCTGGCGGAGCTTCTCCGCGCCATCGCCGTGCAGGTCGTCGAGGATGCGGGCGAGTTGGGCGGCGAGCGCGTCCGCGAGGCGCTCGGGGGCATCTTCGACGGCGAGGGGCTGGAGGCTGTGGGCGTGCTCGTCCGTCGTGCGCATGACGTCGTCGCGCAGGGCGTCGGTCAGGAGCTGGTCGTAGAGGCCGTCAGGCAGTGTCATGTTCGAGCAGAAAACCCTTGCCCGCGCCGTTTCGGCAGACGTCGAAGCGCGCCATCAGAAGTTCCGAAACGGCGCGAGCGGCAAGCCATGATCCTCGATATATGCATTCGAGCTGTCCAGCGCGGCGCGGTTCTCTTCGAGCCATTGCGCTGCACGACGCTCCGCCACGGGCCACGCCAAGCAGGTCTCGGCTGCCTGTTCGTCCGAAATCGGGATGTAGGCCGGGGAGTGCTCATCGATGATGCGGGCGGGGTTCATCGAGCGTATGCCAAGATCGTGATTCATGCAGAACGCTACCTCAGTACATCGAACGCGGCGGTTCCGAGCGGTCGATGCGCGGGCAAGCCCACGACCACGGACAGTTGCCGTCACGGATATTGCGCCGGTTTACTCGCCCGTTCGGATGAAGTGGCTCGAGCAATCCGGGATCATCTGCCCCACATAAAGCAAACCCCCCGCCATCGCTGACGAGGGGTTCTCGGGCGAGACGGCTTCCCGGCCGTCCCAGCCTTCCAGCTAGCTACCGACTCAAACTTCCACCGTATCCGCGACCGAGCGGAATTCCTCGATCTGGTCGAAGTTCATGTAGCGGTAGATGTCGGCGGCCTTCTTGTTCACCACCTCCACCTGCGCCATGTACTCGGCGACCGACGGGATCTTGCCCATCAGCGCGCACACCGCGGCCAGCTCGGCGGAGCCCAGATAGACGCGGGTGTCGATGCCGAGGCGGTTGGGGAAGTTGCGCGTCGAGGTCGACATCGCGGTGCTGCCCTTGCGGATCTGCGCCTGGTTGCCCATGCACAGCGAGCAGCCCGGCATCTCCATGCGGGCGCCGGACTTGCCGAGCACGCCGTAGTAGCCTTCCTCGTTGAGGATCATCGCGTCCATCTTGGTGGGCGGAGCGATCCACAGGCGGGTCGGGATGTCCGACTTGCCGTCCAGCACCTTGCCGGCGGCGCGGAAGTGGCCGATGTTGGTCATGCACGAGCCGATGAAGACTTCGTCGATCTTGTCGCCGGCGACCTCGGACAGCAGCTTGACGTCGTCGGGGTCGTTCGGGCAGGCGACGATCGGCTCCTTGATGTCGGCGAGGTCGATCTCGATCACGGCGGCGTACTCGGCGTCGGCGTCGCCCGACAGCAGCGTGCCGTTGGCGATCCAGTCTTCCATGGCCTTGATGCGGCGCTTGAGGGTGCGGGCGTCCTGGTAGCCGTTGGCGATCATCCACTTCATCAGGGTGATGTTCGAGTTCATGTACTCGACGATCGGTTCCTTGTTGAGGTGGACCGTGCAGCCGGCGGCGGAGCGCTCGGCCGAGGCGTCGGTGAGCTCGAAGGCCTGTTCGACCTTCAGGTCCGGCAGGCCTTCGATCTCGAGGATGCGGCCCGAGAAGACGTTTTTCTTGCCCTTCTTCTCGACGGTCAGCAGGCCCTGGCGAATTGCGTACAGCGGGATGGCGTTGACCAGATCACGCAGGGTGACGCCCGGCTGCATCTTGCCCTTGAAGCGCACCAGCACCGATTCCGGCATGTCGAGCGGCATCACGCCGGTGGCCGCAGCAAAGGCCACCAGGCCGGAGCCGGCCGGGAAGGAGATGCCGATCGGGAAGCGGGTGTGGCTGTCGCCGCCGGTGCCGACGGTGTCGGGGAGCAGCAGGCGGTTGAGCCAGGAGTGGATCACGCCGTCGCCCGGACGCAGCGCGACGCCGCCGCGGGTGCTGATGAAGCTCGGCAGCTCGCGGTGCATCTTGACGTCTACCAGCTTCGGGTAGGCGGCGGTGTGGCAGAAGGACTGCATCACCAGGTCGGCCGAGAAGCCGAGGCAGGCGAGGTCCTTGAGCTCGTCGCGGGTCATCGGGCCGGTGGTGTCCTGGCTGCCGACGGTGGTCATCTTGGGTTCGCAGTAGGTACCCGGGCGGATGCCCTGGCCTTCCGGCATGCCGCAGGCGCGGCCGACCATCTTCTGCGCCAGCGAGAAGCCCTTGCCGGTGTCGGCGGGAGCCTGCGGCAGGCGGAACAGGGTCGAGGGCGGCAGGCCGAGGGCCTCGCGCGCCTTGGAGGTGAGGCCGCGGCCGATGATCAGCGGGATGCGGCCGCCGGCGCGCACTTCGTCGAGGATCACCAGGGTCTTGAGCTGCGATTCAGCGATCACAGCGCCATTCTTGAGCGCGGTGACCTTGCCCGACTGGGCGTCGACCTTGAGCTCGATCTCGTCGCCCATGTCCATCTGGCCGGCGTCGATCTCGATCGGCAGCGCGCCGGCGTCTTCCATGGTGTTGAAGAAGATCGGGGCGATCTTGGAGCCCAGGCACACGCCGCCGAAGCGCTTGTTCGGGACGAAGGGGATGTCCTCGCCGGTGAACCACAGCACCGAGTTGGTGGCGGACTTGCGCGAGGAGCCGGTGCCGACCACGTCACCGACGTAGGCGACCAGGTTGCCCTTGGCACGCAGCTCTTCGAGGAACTTGACCGGACCACGCACGCCGGCTTCTTCCGGGGTGATGCCCGGGCGCGGGTTCTTGAGCATGGCCAGCGCGTGCAGCGGGATGTCGGGGCGCGACCAGGCGTCGGGCGCGGGCGAGAGGTCGTCGGTGTTGGTCTCGCCGGTGACCTTGAAGACGGTGAGCTTCTGCGAGGCGGGGACTTCCGGGCGGCTGGTGAACCACTCGGCGTCGGCCCACGACTGCATGACGGCCTTGGCGTTGGCGTTGCCCTTCTCGGCCAGCTCCTTGACGTCGTGGAAGTAGTCGAACATCAGCAGGGTCTTCTTGAGGCCCTCGGCGGCGACCGCGCCCACTTCGGCGTCGCCGAGCAGGTCGATCATCGGCTTGATGTTGAAGCCGCCCAGCATCGTGCCGAGCAGCTCGGTGGCCTTGGCGCGCGACACCAGGCCACAGGCTTCCTCGCCCTTGGCGACCTTGGCCAGGAACTCGGCCTTGACCTTGGCGGCGTCATCCACGCCGGCGGGGACGCGGTAGGTGAGCAGCTCGACGAGGAAGGCTTCCTCGCCGGCGGGAGGGTTCTTCAGCAGCTCGACGAGTTCGGCGGCCTGCTGCTTGGAGAGCGGCAGCGGCGGGATGCCGAGGGCGGCACGTTCGGCGACATGGGCACGGTAGGCTTCAAGCACGGCGACTTCCTCACTAGGTGGCGGTGATCGGGACTCCGGACGGGTCGGCCCCACCGGATCGGGCGAGATTATATGTCTTTTATAAGACTTGCGGTGCAGTGCAGCACCGAGGCTCGTCGCCCGCCATTCGAGCCGGCTAATTCTACGCCTTCGTCACGCCGCGGGGGATATCCCCGCGCACCCGGCACCTCCCGCGTTTCGTGGTTACCGCAGGAGCGCCGGCGGGTGCGAAAGCGGTGGTCGCCCCCCGAGCGCGCCACCTGCCGCAAGGCCCGATTCCCGGCTGCCGCCGCTCCTGCAGGGGCGGCGAGCGCGAGGTTCATGCAGGAGCGCCGGCAGGCGCGAAGGCGGCGATGGCTTCCGGCACGAACGTCATTTTCCGCGCCGCCGGACTCGCAGCTGCCGCAGTTCCTACAGGAGGTCCGGAACGCGTGGCGGTTCATGCAGGAGCGCCGGCAGGCGCGAACGCGGTGGTGGCTTCCGGGACGAGCGTCATTTTACGGACCGCCGGATTCGCCGCTGCCGCAGCGCCTAAAGGAGGCCCAGAACGCGTGGTGGTTCATGTAGGAGCGCCGGCAGGCGCGAAGGCGACGCTCGGGGGCCTGCCGACGCTGCCCTCCATTCGCGGCTGCCGCCGCTCCTACAAAGGCAGGCGGGCTGCTCCTGCAGGAACTTCCCCGTCCACCGGCTATCCTGTGTATTGGCCCCAACACAAACAGGAGACCCGCGATGTCCGCCACCCCATTCGATACGCTCCGCCCCCTGCCCTCCTCCGACGGCCGCCTCTCCTATCACTCGCTGCCCGCGCTGGAGGAGGCCGGCGTGGGTCGCATCTCGCGCCTGCCGGTGTCGATCCGCATCGTGCTCGAGGCGGTGCTGCGCCACTGCGACGGTGACAAGGTGACCGCCGAGCACGTGCGTGAGCTTGCGAGCTGGCAGCCCGAGGCCGAGCGCAGCGCCGAGATCCCCTTCGTGGTCGCGCGCGTGGTGCTGCAGGATTTCACCGGCGTGCCCCTGCTGGCCGACCTCGCCGCGATGCGCAGCGTGGCCGTGGCGCAGGGCCGCGAGGCCAAGCTGATCGAGCCGCTGGTGCCGGTCGACCTCGTCATCGACCACTCGGTGCAGGTCGACCACTACGGCACACCCGACGCACTGCGCCGCAACATGGAGATCGAGTTCGAGCGCAACCGCGAGCGCTACCAGTTCATGAAGTGGGGCATGCAGGCCTTCGACACCTTCCGCGTGGTGCCGCCGGGCATCGGCATCGTGCATCAGGTCAACCTGGAATACCTCTTCCGCGGCGTGCGCGCCCGCGACGGCCTGTGCTTCCCGGATACGCTGGTGGGCACCGACTCGCACACCACCATGATCAACGGCGTCGGCGTGGTGGGCTGGGGCGTGGGCGGCATCGAGGCCGAGGCGGCGATGCTCGGCCAGCCGGTGTACTTCCTCACCCCCGACGTGGTCGGCGTGGAGTTGCGCGGCAGCCTGCCTGCCGGCACCACCGCCACCGACCTGGTGCTCGCCGTCACCGAAATGCTGCGGCGCGAGAAGGTGGTGGGCAAGTTCGTCGAGTTCTTCGGCGAGGGCACGGCCAGCCTGTCGGTAACGGATCGCGCCACCATCGCCAACATGGCGCCCGAATACGGGGCCACGATGGGCTTCTTCCCGGTGGACGGGAAGACCATCGAATACATGCGCGCCACCGGTCGCGAAGAGGCCGAGTGCGCGCTGATGGAAGACTACTTCCGCGCCCAGGGCCTGTTCGGCGTGCCGCGCGCGGGCGAAATCGACTACACGCGCACGCTGGTGCTGGACCTCGCCACCATCCAGCCCTCGCTCGCCGGCCCCAAGCGCCCGCAGGACCGCATCGCCCTGCCCGCCATGCGCCACGCGTTCGAGCGCCTGTTCTCAGCGCCGGTGTCCGAGAACGGCTTCGGCCGCGAGCCCGGCCAGCTCGACGACCGCTTCGCCACCGCGCGCGAGGGCGTGGACCTCGGCCACGGCGACGTACTGATCGCCGCCATCACCTCCTGCACCAACACCAGCAACCCTGCGGTCATGCTCGCCGCCGGCCTGCTGGCGAAGAAGGCGGTGGAACGCGGCCTGCGCGTGAAGCCGCACATCAAGACCTCGCTCGCGCCCGGCTCGCGCGTGGTCACCGACTACCTCGGCAAGGCCGGCCTGCTCGAGCCGCTCGCCACGCTCGGCTTCGCGCTCGCCGGCTACGGTTGCACCACCTGCATCGGCAATGCGGGCGATCTCGCTCCCGAGTTCAACGAGGCGATCGCCGAGCACGACCTGGTGGTGGCCGCGGTGCTGTCAGGCAACCGCAACTTCGAGGCCCGCATCCACCCTAACCTTCGCGCCAACTACCTCGCCTCGCCGCCGCTGGTGGTGGCCTTCGCGCTCGCCGGGCGGGCCAACATCGACCTGACTCAAGAGCCGCTCGGCACCGGCAGCGACGGCCGGCCGGTGTTCCTGCGCGAGCTCTGGCCGAGCTCGGACGAGATCGCCGCCGCCGTCCCCTTCGCCACCGACCCGGCTACCTATCGCCGGCTGTATGCCGACTTCACCCGTGACCACGACCTGTGGAACGCGATCCCCGCCCCCAGCGGGCAGGTCTACGACTGGCCGCCCTCCACCTACATCGCCTGCCCGCCCTTCTTCGACGGCTTCAGCATGACGCCGCCGCCGGCGCGCGACCTCCGCGACGCGCGCGCCCTGCTGCTGCTCGGCGACTCGGTGACCACCGACCACATCTCGCCCGCCGGCTCCTTCCGCGAGACCAGCCCGGCCGGGCGCTGGCTGCGCGAACAGGGGGTGGAGAAGAAGGACTTCAACTCCTACGGTTCGCGCCGCGGCAACCACGACGTGATGGTGCGCGGCACCTTCGCCAACGTGCGCGTGAAAAACCTGATGCTGCCACCCAACCCCGACGGCAGCCGTGTGGAAGGCGGCTACACCCTGCTCGACGGCGAGCAGACCACGGTGTACGACGCGGCCAACGCGTGGATGGCGCGCGGCGTGCCGACCATGGTCTTCGCCGGCGAGGAATACGGCACCGGCTCGTCGCGCGACTGGGCCGCCAAGGGCACGGCGCTGCTCGGCGTCAAGGCGGTGGTGGCGAGAAGCTTCGAGCGCATCCACCGCTCCAACCTGGTCGGCATGGGCGTGCTGCCGCTGCAGTTCGTCGGCGAGGATAGCTGGCAGGCGCTGGGGCTCGATGGGAGCGAGCAGTTCACGCTGGAAGGCATCGCCGCCGGCCTGGCACCACGGCAACAGCTCACGCTACAGATCGAGCGCGCCGACGGCTCGCGGCGGTCGGTGCCGCTGCTGTGCCGCATCGACACCCCGATCGAGATCGAGTACTACCGCCACGGCGGCATCCTGCCCTATGTGCTGCGCGGGATCCTGGGAGGTCGCTGAGCACCGCGTTGCATCCGCGCCTTCCAGCGCTCCTGCACGCACGCCGTTCTGCAGGAGCACCGGAGGGCGCGAACACCGCGCCTGCCTCGCCCATCCATGCCCGTTTCCGGTCGGTCCTATTCGCGGCTACCGCCCGTCCTGCATGCGCCCCGGTCCGGCTCGCTATACTCCCGCCCCATGAAAAAACCCGCCACTCCCTGCCCCTGCGGCTCCGGCCGCGCCTTCGGCGCGTGCTGCGGCCCGGCGCTGTCGGGCGAGCGCCCGGCGCCCACCGCCGAGGCACTGATGCGCTCGCGCTACACCGCCTTTACCCTGCACGACACCGCCTACCTGCTCGCGAGCTGGCACCCCTCCACCCGCCCGCAGGACCTCGCGCTCGACGAGCAGCCGCAGCCCAAATGGATCGGCCTCGAGGTGCGCGCCCACCGCCCACTCGCCGACGACCGCGCCGAGGTCGAGTTTCTCGCCCGCTGCCGCATCGGCGGGCGCGCGCAGCGCCTGCACGAGACCAGCCGCTTCGTGATGGAAGGCGGGCACTGGTATTACGTGGACGGCGACCTCCACGATTGAAATCCGCCCCACCGCCCACGCCGCGCGACATCGCGGCCGTGGCCGGCGCATAATTGCCCCATCGTCATCGCGCGCACCCAACGGAAGATCATGAACCTCGAGAAAGTCATCTTCGGCTTCTTCATCGTGCTGGCGGCCACGCTGAACTTCGGCTTCTTCGTCGGCGACATCGAGAACCCCGCGCACCACGACGTCTACGAGCTCTTCGCCGCGCTGGTCGTCAGCCTGATCGCCACCGTGCTCAAGTTCGGCGACCGCACGCAGATCGGCGCGGTGCATCTGTCCACCAGTCTGGTGGCCGACCTTCAGCTGATCGCCGCGGCGATGGTGTGGGGCTACGCGGCCCACCTTAGCGAGGGCGGCCTGAGCCCCGAGATGACCGCGCGCGTGGTCTCGCTCTCGGGCGGCGCGCTCTTCGCCAACGTGGTGTCGGTGATCATCCTGATCGCCGAGACCATCATGCAGCGCCGCTGAACGCCATCGCGCCGAGGCCCGAGCCGTGCAGCAGGCCCTCGCCCGCCACCACAGCATCTTCCTGCTGATCCTGCGGCGCATGCGTGCGCCGCTGATCCTGCTGATCGTGCTGTTCGCGATCGCAGTGCTCGGGCTCACCCTGGTGCCCGGCCCGGTCATAGACGGCAAGACGAGCTACCTCAGCTTCTTCCACGCCTTCTACTTCATCAGCTACACCGCGACCACGATCGGTTTCGGCGAGATCCCCTACACCTTCTCCGACCAGCAGCGGCTGTGGGTGATCGTCAGCATCTACCTGTCCGTGATCGGCTGGGCCTACACGCTCGGCTCGGTGTTCAACCTGCTCGCCGACCGCAGCCTGCGCCAGGCGGTCTCGATGCAGGGCTTCGTGCGATCGGTGCGGCGACTGCGCGAGCCCTTCTACCTGGTGTGCGGCTACGGCGAGACCGGCCGCCTGATCTGCGACGCGCTCGACCGCATGGGGCTGCGCGTCGTAGTGATCGAGGTGGATGAAAACAAGCTCGGCGAGCTCGACCTGCACAGCTACTCGGCCGACGTCGCCGCGCTCTGCGCCGACGCAGCCAACCCCGAGACGCTCGCGTTCGCCGGCCTCACGCACCCGAGCTGCATCGGCGTGATCGCGCTCACCAACGACGACGCCACCAACCTGGCGATCGCGATCGCCGCCCGCCTGCTCGCACCGCGCCTGCCCGCGCTATGCCGTGCCGAGCGCACCGCGACCTCGGCCAACATGGCCTCCTTCGGCACCCGCCACATTCTCAACCCCTTCGAGCGCTTCAGCGAGACGCTCGCGCTCTCGCTGCACGCGCCCAAGGCCTCGCAGCTCTTCGACTGGCTCACCGGCCTGCCCGGCAGCGATGTCGAGCAGCGCCGCGACCCGCCGCGCGGCAACTGGATCGTGTGCGGCCATGGGCGCTTCGGCCGCCTGCTGGTGGATGCGATGGACTCCGAGGCGGTGCCGGTCACCATCATCGACATCGATCCCAAACCGGACGGCATCCACCGCTGGGTGCAGGGCGACGGTACCGGCGCCGCGTCGCTGCTCGAGGCCGGCGTTTGCGAGGCGACCGGGATCGTGTGCGGCACCAGCTCCGATGTCGACAACCTGTCCATCGCGGTGACGGCACGAGAGCTCAACAAGGAGCTCTTCGTGATCCTGCGCCAGAATCACGAATCCAATCGGGCCCTCTTCGAAGCCTTCGAGTCGGACATCACCGTGGTGCCTAGCCGGGTGATCGCGCACGAGTGCATCGCGATCCTGAGCACGCCGTTGCTCGCGCCCTTCCTCGACGAGATCCGCCGCCGCGACGAGCAGTGGTGCGGCGCGCTGCTGAACAGCCTGACCCATCGGCTCGGCTGGAGGGTGCCCGAGATCCGCAGCCAGCGCGTCAACCTGTCGCGCGCCCCGGCGCTGTATCGGCGGCTGATGCGCGGCGAGACGATCACGCTCGAGCGCCTGCTGCGCTCGCCTGCCGACCGCTCGATCGCGCTCGATTGCGAGGTGCTCTACCTCGATCGCGACGACGACGACCATGTGATGACGCCCGCCCCCGACGAGAAGATCCGCCCCGGCGACGAGCTGCTCTTCGCCGGCACCCGGCGCGCGCTCGAGGACATCGACCTGATCCTCGCCAACGAGCACACGCTCGAATACATCCTCAGCGGCCGCGACCTGCCGGGCGGACGCATCTGGGATCTGCTCGCGCAGCGCGGGCGCAAGGAGCGGTCCCCACAGTTGCCTTGAAGCTCCCGGACGCCTTGTGACACTCACCGGCTCCCCCGGTAGAAACCGTAGCTGATGTAGGAGCGGCGGAACCGATGTAGGAGCGGCGGCAGCCGCGAACCCGCCGAGCCGGCGATGGCCGTGGGCGGGGGGCGATCGCCGCTTTCGCGCCTTCCGGCGCTCCTACCTATGCGCCCGCGCGGCGGAACCGATGCAGGAGCGGCGGCAGCCGCGAAGCCGCCGAGCCGGCGATGGCCGTGGGCGGGGAACCGATCGCCGCTTTCGCGCCTTCCGGCGCTCCTACCTATGCGCCCGCGCGGCGGAACCGATGTAGGAGCGGCGGCAGCCGCGAAGCCACCGAGCCGGCGATGGCCGTGGGCGGGGAACCGATCGCCGCTTTCGCGCCTGCCGGTGCTCCTGCATGAACGCGCTATGCCGCGCCGTCGGCGACCAGCTCGATTGCCTCGCCAGCAAACGACACCCGCTGCCCAGGGCGCAGCTTGGCACGCTTGCGCGACTCGGGCTTGCCGTCGACCTTCACCGTCCCGGCCTCCACCGCCGCATGCGCGGCGCCGCCCGAATCGACCAGGCCGGCGGCCTTGAGCAACTGGTCGAGCTGGATGTATTCCCCGCGCACTTCAAAGCGTATCGCCATCGCGATCCCTCCTGCCCGGCGCGACTGCGCGCGCGGGTCCACGTGTCAAAATGGCGGCATTGTCTCCCGCACGCCCGCCCATGACCAGCACGCACGCCGCACACCTTCCAGCAAGTGCCGTCCCCGCAAACGCCGACGCCCCGGCCGCCGGCACAGCGTCCGCGGCTCAGTCTCCGCCTGCCGCCGCTGCGCCCATCCCCGACTCCGCGTGCGGCGCCGCAAGCCCCGTTTCCCCGCCGGGAGCACCGGACACCGCTCCCGACCTGCTTGAGCGCGCCGACCGCGTGATCGCCGCGGCGCTCGCCAGCGGGGCACTGCAGCCGATCCGCACCGAACTCGACTGGCTGGAGCAGGACGGGCTGCGTTTTTCCGTGCGCTGGGTGTCCTCGCTGGCGCTCAAGGATCGCGCCCGGGTCGACACCGTCACCGCCCGGCGGCCTGACTTCAACCCCTTCCTGCCCCCAGAGCCTGCGCTCACCGTAGCGCCGCTCGGCAAGGACCACCTCGTCGTGCTGAACAAGTTCCCGGTGATCGACCGCCACCTGCTCGTCGTCACCCGCCAGTTCGAGGACCAGCGCGCCCCGCTGGACGAGGCGGATTTCGCTGCACTCGCGACGATCGTGGGGGCGCATGGCGGGCTGGGCTTCTATAACGGCGGCAGGGTCGCAGGCGCGAGCCAGGCGCACAAGCACCTGCAGTGGGTACCGGCGCAGGCCTCGGCGCTGGAGGATTTTCTCCCGGCCCTGCGGCCCGGCGAGACGCTCGACAACCCTGCGCTTCCCTGGGCGCACGCGGTGGTCGGCCTGGACGAAGCCGTCTGGTCGCGTCCGCAAGAAGCCGGCGCGGCATTGCAGGCCGCCTTCCGCCTCGCCTGCGCCCGGCTCGAGTTGCCCTGCACCGCCGATCCGATGCCGCCCTACAACCTGCTTGTGAGCCGCTGCGCCTTGCTGCTGGTGCCGCGCACGCACGAGAAGTGGGAGGACGTGTCGCTCAACTCGCTCGCGTGGGCCGGCTCGCTCTTCGTGCGCGACCGCGCGCAGATCGACGGCTTGCGCCGGCACGGTCCGCTGGCGGTACTCGCAGCGGTGTGCCGGCCGCGTGGCGCCTAGGCGCGCGCGGGTCCGGCGATCACGCTGCGCGCGGCAGCGGGCTCTGCGGTAGCGGCGGCAGGCCGATGGTCGCGCGCAGTTCGTCGCATTTCGGGTTGGGCGTGCCGTCCTCGAAGTACACCGGGAACTCCCGGCATGGCGTAGGCCGGTTCTCATAGATCGAACACGACACGCCGCGGCCGACTTCTCCCGTCAGGGCGCTGCAACGCCGCGGCACCTGGTTGCTCCCCTTCATGCAGCGCAGCGTATGGTTGAGCTTCTCGGTCATCTCCGCCGGCACGAAGCCACCCGGCGCGTCGTCCGCCTCGGCCCAATAGAAGGAGATCCGGAAGTGCGTGCAGCAGATGCCGCAGTCGAGGCAGGGGTTGAACTCATCCATGAGCGAGGCCCGGAGAGGACCGGCCGAGGGCCGTGGGGCGCGCATTCTAGCGCCACCGCAAAGCGCCGAAAAGAGGCCATAAAGCGCTTTGTTTTCAGCGACCTGAAAGCATTTTCCGAAATATTTTCAACAGCAGGAAATCGCCTCGCATCGCACCCGGCCCCGCCCGCCATCGGAGCCGCAGCCCCTTCCCCACCGAAGCCCCCCCGTAGCAACGGCGGCAGCCGCAAAAAAAAGGCCGCCGCGCAACCGACGCGGCACGCGCACAGCGGCAACCCGCGCCCAAGCGCCCCGCCCGCCGGCAACGCCCCTGCAGGACCGGCGGCAGCCGCAAAAACGGCCGCCGGGCAAGCGACGCGGCCGACACGATCAAGCACCGTCGGCGCTCCTGCCTGGCGGCCGGAGAGCCTCAGCCCTCCGCCTCGCCCTCGCCCTCAGCCTCGGCGCCGTTGGCGCCGCAGCACTTCTTGTACTTCTTGCCGCTGCCGCAGGGGCATGGGTCGTTGCGGCCGGGGGTGGCGCTGGCGGGCTTGCGCGGGGCCTCGGTCGACAGCGGCTCGGCGGCCGGCAGGCCGAGGTCGCGCCAGTGGGCGAAGATGTCGTTGACCGCCTCGCCCACGTCGGCGAGCCAGCCCAGGCGGGTCTCGTCGTCGGCCTTGGCAGCGTCCTCCTCGCCCCAGGGCGCGAGCACCTCGTCGAGGGTCTCGCGCACGGCCTCGACCGCCTCCGCGTCCAGTCCCTCCTCCCAGCCCTCCGGCCACAGGTCCAGGCCCTGCGCGAAGCCGTCCACCCAGGCCTCCCCGAGCTTGAGCCCGTCGCCCTCGGCGACCGCGAAGCAGAACGGCTCCCAGCACGCCTCGTCCTCGTCGTCCAGGCCCAGGGTCGCGAGCAGTTCGTTGTGATACGCCTTCACCAGGCGGATCGCGCGCTGCAGGCCGCTGCCCGAGCCGAAGCCGACCTCGTCGCCGTGCGCCGACCACACGCCGGGCATCCAGCGCTCGGGCGCGATCGGCCGCGGCGAGATCATCACGCCGGCGAGGTAGCCGTCGAGCATCTCGAGGTCCATGCAGTCCTCGGGGACGATGTCCGAGGTGAGGATCTCCTCCAGCGCCTCGAAGTCCTCGTCGCTCATCGTGCGCAGCGCGGACGCGTCCGCGCCCTTCTCTTCCATACCGTTCATGGCAATCTCCTGTGACCGGCGCCAAGGGTGGCCCAAGGCGGCGCGGCGGGCAAGCACGATCTTGCGGAATCAGCCCGCGGCCGCGAGATCCAGCCCGATGCGGTAGAGCGGTTGCCCCGAGTCGCGGTACTTGCGCTCGAAGGGGGTGAGCGGCGTGGCCGCCTCGAAGCATTCCCACGCGACCTCGCGCCCGAGCACGAGGCCGAGCGCGCAGGCGAACTCCTCGATATAGACCTTCCAGTTGCTGCGGCATTCCAGCACGCCGCCGAGGCGCGGAATCCACGGGAACACCGGGTGCGCATGCCAGCGCCGGCCGAGGTGGCCGATCTTGGGCCAGGGGTTGGGATAGAGGAGGTAGTGGCGCGCCAGGCGCAGCCCGGCCTCGTCGAGCAGGCGCCAGAAGTCGACCAGGTCGGCACGCACGAAGACCATGTTCTTCGGCAGCAGCGCCTCGGGATAGGGCTTGCGGCGGGCGAGGCGATCGGCAGACTGGTCGACGCCGATCACCCAGTGGTCGGGAAACTGGCGCGCGATCTGGATGGTGCTGTGGCCGACGCCGCAGCCGGCGTCGAGGATCAGCGGGGCGCTGCGGTCCCAGTCGGCGAGGGCCTCGGCGAGTGCAGCGCGATTGTAGTCGGTGCAGGGCTTGCGGAAGGGGTGCTCGAGGTGCTTGCGCACGCGCTCGGCGAGCGCCTCGTGCACGCCCTGCTGGGCGCTCTGCGGGATGCGGGAGTTGGCGTAGCTCATCGGGCCGGTCTCATCGGTCGGGACACGTCGTGGTGCAGGTCTGCCGGGGCGCATCGACAGCGGTGGCGGGCAGGTGGTCGCGGGCGGGGATGCCGTGGCGGCGCAACTCCTCGTTCATGCGCGCGGGGTGGACCACGCGGCGCACGGCCTCGTGCAGCCGGCCCGCCGCAGGGTAGTGGCGCCGCAGCATGCCAAGCCACAGCTTGAGCCGGCCGCAGGCATGCACCGGCGCCGCGCGCCCCTGCACGCCCTCCCAGTAGCGCAGGATGTGGGGGTGCAGTTCGACCCAGTCGTGCTCGTCGGGCTCGGGGGCGCGCTCGCCGCGGATGCGGCGCGCGAGCCACGGATCGGACACCGCGCCGCGGCCGATCATCACGTCCTCTGCGGCGGAGACCGCGCGGCAACGCGCCCAGTCAGGCACGCCCCAAACCTCGCCGTTGGCCGTCACCGGCACGCGCACCGCGTCGCCGATGCGTGCCACCCACTCCCAGTGGGCGGGCGCGCGGTAGCCCTGATCGCGGGTGCGCGCATGCACGACGATGGCCTGCGCGCCGCCTTCGGCGAGCGCCTGCGCGCAGTCGATGGCCTGCGAAGGATCGGCGATGCCGAGACGCATCTTCGCCGTCACGGGGACGTCGGCGGGCACGGCCGCGCGCACCGCCGCGGCGATGTCGTGCAGCAGGCGCGGGCGGTCGAGCAGCATCGCACCGCCACCGTGGCGGTTCACCACCTTGGCTGGGCAGCCGAAGTTGAGGTCGATGCCGTGCGGGCTCAGCGCGGCCAGGCGTGCGGCGTTCCCGGCGAGCAGGTCCGGATCGCTGCCGAGCAGCTGCACCGCCACCGGCGTGCCCGCGGCGGTGCGGCCGCCGGTGAGGATCTCGGGGCAGATGCGCTCGAACATGCGCCGTGGCAGCAGGGTGCCGGAGACGCGGACAAACTCCGACACGGCGAGGTCGTAGCCACCGATCGCGGTCAGCACGTCACGCAGCACGAAGTCGGCCACGCCCTCCATCGGCGCGAGCAGCAGGCGCACGCTGGGTCCCCCTCGGTGGTTGATCAGGGGCGCGATTGTACCGGTCCCACGCCTGAAAACCGCCCGGCGAGGCGCTCGGGCCGTGTTTTTCCTTGTCAGGATCGGCCGGCTGGCTGATAATGACGCGCTTTACGACACAGGGCGGTCACAACCTCCGCCCGCAAGATTCAGGAAACCACCATGAAAGCGGACATCCATCCCAAGTACGCCGACGTCAACGTCACCTGCTCGTGCGGCAACACCTTCGTGACGCGCTCGACCATGGGCAAGCCTCAGTATCACGTCGAAGTGTGCTCGGCCTGCCACCCGTTCTACACCGGCAAGCAGAAGATCGTCGACACCGCCGGCCGCGTCGAGCGCTTCCGCCAGAAGTACGGCAACGTCCAGCGCGCGAGCTGATCCGCCGCATCGCCGGAATCCTCACCGCCCCGTGCGGTCGCGGCAGGATTCCGCAGACACCGAGAAAGGCAGCGCAAGCTGCCTTTTTTTGTTGCCCGTCGCCGGCACGCCTCCCCCGCTCCGCCCTGCCCCTCCGCCGCGCTTGGTCCGCGCAGCCACTCCGACGCACAATGCCCGCATGATCCGCGATCCCGCCACGCCCACCCTGTTCCAGCGCCGCGTTTACGGCACGATCGGCCTGACCCTGCTGGTCGGCCTGTACCTGCTCGTCGGCCTGACCTCGCACGACCCCTGGCGCGGCGACGACGCGCGCCATTTCGGTCCGGTGCTGGCGATGCTGCGCGGTGAGTCCTGGCTGTTTCCGCTGCTTGCCGGCGAGCCCCTGGTGGAGCATCCCCCGCTCTACTACTGGGTCGCCTCGGCCTTCTCCGCGCTCACCGCTGCCTTTCTGCCCGCGCATGCCGGGGCCCGCCTGGCGAGCGCGTTCTTCGTGGCCCTCGCGATCTGGTGGCTGGCGCGTGCTGCAGAGGCGCTTCACGGCCGCAGCGCACGGACGCCCGCCGCGCTGCTCGGTCTCGGCACGCTGGGGCTCGTCCTGCATGCGCACGAGACGCAGCCCCTGCTCGCCCTCTTCGCCATGCTCGCGCTCACCCTGTCCGGCCTCGCGGAGCTGCCCGGGCGGCCGCTCGCTGGCGGCCTGAAGGCAGGCGTGGGCAGCGGCCTGGCCTTCCTCGCTGCAGGTTTCGGCGGCCTGTGGATGAGCGCCCCACTGCTGCCTCTGGCGATGCTGCTCAGCGCCGACTGCCGCAGCCCGCGCGCCAGCGGCGCATTGCTGCTCGGTCTGTGCGCCGCCATGACGATCGCCGCGCTTTGGCCGCTGGCGCTGCACCTGCAGCAACCCGAACTCCTGGGCCTGTGGCTGCGCAACGAATGGCAGTGGCTCGGCGGGCCGGCGCTGCGCGCCGCGGAACTGCCGCGGCTGCTCGAGCTCGGCGCCTGGTTCATGTGGCCGCTGTGGCCGCTGGCCCTGTGGGCGCTGTGGCGCGGTCGCCGGCAGGCGGGCGGACTGGCGATCCTGCTGCCGCTCGCAAGCGGCGTGCTCGCGCTGGCCTGGCTGCTGGCGATCGACGACCTTTCGCAGGCACGCCTGATCCCGCTGGTGCCCGCACTCGCCCTGCTCGCGGCGGGTGGCGTGGCCAGCCTGCGCCGCGGTGCCGCGAGCGCGCTCGACTGGTTCTCGCTGATGAGCCTGGCGGTGTTCGGCCTTCTGGTCTGGTTGGCATGGAGCGCCCAGGTCGTCGGCTGGCCGACCGGCCTCGCGCGCCACGTCGCGCGCAACGCTCCCGACTTCGTGCCGCCCGACGCCGACCTGCGCCTGTTCGCGGGCGTGGCGATCAGCGCGCTGTGGATACTGCTGGTCGCGCGCCTGCCGCGTTCGCCCGCGCGTGCCCCGGCAAACTGGACAATCGGCCTGGTGATGCTGTGGAGCCTCGCGGTGGTGTTGCTGATGCCCTGGTTCGACCATGGCCGCAGCTACCGCGCGGTGGTGGAGTCGCTCGAGATCGCGGTCCGCGGCGAGCGTGGCGCCCAGGCGAAGGAATGCATCGCCACCACGGGGCTGCCCGACGCGATGAGGCTGTCGATGGATTACTTCGCGGGCCTGCGCGCGCGCGCCATCGACGCCGACGCCACGCCGTGCGCGCTGCTGCTGGTGCACGTCGAGCGCCGCGGCCAGGCCGCTGCGCTCGCGCCCGAGTGGGAGACCGTTTGGGAATACCGCCGCGGCGCAGGCAAGCGCGCCGAGACCTTCCGGCTGCTGCGCCGCGCCGGCGGCTGAGTGCGGGCCCTCGCCGGGCTCAGCCGTAGATCTTGCACATCCCCGGCAGCGAAACGGGATTGGTGAAATAGCCCAGCACGCTGAAGAACAGCGACAGCAGCGCGAGCACGATCAGCACGCGCCGGTGGCGGCGCGCCCAGGCGAGCAGGCTCCGCAACAGCGCCGCGGGATCGATCCTCATGGCAAGACCCTCGTCCGGCGGGTGCTCAGGCGAGGCGCAGGAAGTGGTCGCGGTAGTGGCGCAGCTCGGCGATCGACTCGTGGATGTCGGCGAGTGCGGTGTGGCTGCCCGCCTTCTTCACCCCCGCGTAGATCTCCGGACGCCATCGCCGTGCCAGTTCCTTGAGCGTGGACACGTCGAGGTTGCGGTAGTGGAACCAGGCCTCGAGCTCGGGCATCCAGCGCGCCAGGAAGCGGCGATCCTGGCACACCGAGTTGCCGCACATCGGCGAGGTGCGCGCGGGCACATGCTCGCGCAGAAAGGCCAGCACCTGCGCCTCGGCCTCGGCCTCGGACACCGTGGAGGCGCGCACCCGGGCGCTGAGCCCGGACTTGCCGTGGGTGTTGCGGTTCCAATCGTCCATGCCGTCGAGCACGCTGTCGGGCTGATGGACGGCGATCACCGGCGCTTCGGCGATCACCTCGAGCGCCTCATCGGTGAGCACGATCGCAATCTCGATGATGCGATCACGGTCGGGTTCGAGGCCGGTCATCTCCATGTCCAGCCATATCAGCGTCTTCGGGTCCTGTGCCATAATCGTTGCGGCCCTTTTTCGGGGCCTTCCTGCGAAACAATCGAGGGCGCGATTGTGTCACAGATCGTACAGGCTGCCGGTTCCGGCGCGGTGCGATCGAGGCAGGCCGTCACGGGCGGCGTCGAATGGCAACGCGGGCCGGGCTGCGTGCATGCCGGGAGCCGCAACTTCCATCCACCGCCTGCGCACCGCAATGACCGATTCCGCCCTCTTCCAGCTCTCGCCGCTCGCCTTGCAGCCCTTCTCCCTGGTGTTCCTGGCCTTCCTGCTCGCCGGCACCATGCTCGGCCTCGGCCTGCTGCACCGCCACGCCCACCACGTGCGCCGCCATCGCGACGCCGTGCCGCAGCCCTTCGCCGACTCGATCCCGCTGCATTCGCACCAGCGCGCGGCCGACTACACCTTCGCGCGCGCGCGCCTGTCCGCCATCCACGCCGTGGCCAACGCCGGCTTCGTGCTGCTGCTCACGCTCGGCGGCGGGCTGCAGGCGGTGCACGACGCCTGGGCCGGCGTTCTGCCCGCAGGCGGGCTCGGCCACGGCGTGGCGCTGCTCGCCAGCCTGGGCGTGCTCGGCTGGCTGTTCGAGCTGCCTTTCGCGCTGCTGCGCACCTTCGGCATCGAGAAGGCCTTCGGCTTCAACCGCATGACGCCGCGGCTTTACCTCGCCGACACCCTGCGCGAGGCCGCGCTTGCCGCGCTCATCGGCCTGCCGCTGCTCGGCGGGGTGCTGTGGCTGACGCTGGCGATGGGCGAGCTATGGTGGGCCTGGGTGTGGGCTTTCTGGCTAGGCTTCAACCTGCTCGCGATGGTGATCTGGCCGACCTTCATCGCGCCGCTGTTCAACAAATTCACCCCGCTCGCCGATGCTGCGCTGAAGGCGCGCGTCGAGGCCCTGCTCGCACGCTGCGGCTTCCGCGCCAAGGGCCTGTTCGTGATGGACGGCTCGCGCCGCTCGGCGCACGGCAACGCCTACTTCACCGGCCTGGGCGCCGCCAAGCGCATCGTGTTCTTCGACACCCTGCTCGACAAGCTCGACGCCGACGAGGTCGAGGCGGTGCTCGCCCACGAACTCGGCCACTTCCATCATCACCACCTGGTGCGCCGCCTGGCGGTGCTCGCTCCGGCCAGCCTGGGCGTGCTCGCGCTCCTCGGCTGGCTCGCGCAGCAGCCCTGGTTCTTCTCCGGGCTGGGCATGCAGGGCAGCGACATGGCGAGCGCGCTCGCCCTCTTCACGCTGGTGCTGCCGGTGTTCAGCTTCCCGCTCGCGCCGGTGCTGAGCCACTGGTCGCGCAAGAACGAGTTCGAGGCCGACGCCTACGCCGCCCGCCAGGCCGACGCTGGCAAGCTGGTGAGCGCGCTGGTCAAGCTCTACCGCGACAACGCGTCCACGCTGACGCCCGATCCGCTGTACTCGCGCTTCCACGACTCGCATCCGCCCGCCGCGCTGCGCATCGCGCGCCTGCAGGCGCTGCAGCGGTGAGCCGCATGCGCAAGCGCACCCACGCCGGCACCATCTCCGAAGGCCGCATCGACGGCCTGGTCGTGGCCGCCTTCGGTCGCCACTACGAGGTCGACACCGCGCGCGGCCGACTGCAGTGCTATCCGCGCGGCAAGAAGAGCAGCTACGCCTGCGGCGACGAGGTCGAACTCGTGCCCGGCGGCGACGGCCAGGGCGTCATCGAGGCCCTGCACCCGCGGCGCAACCTGCTGTGGCGGTCGGACGCCTTCCGCGAGAAGCTGATCGCCTCCAACCTCAGCCATCTGGTGATCGTGGTCGCCACCGAGCCGGGCTTCTCCGACCTGCTGGTGTCGCGCTGCATCGCGGCGGCCGAGAGCCAGGGCATCGTGCCGTTGATCGTGCTCAACAAGGCCGACCTCGCCGAGCGCCTCGAGGCCGCGCGCAGCCAGCTGGAGCCCTTCCGCAAGCTCGGCTACGAGGTCGTCGAGGTGTCCGCGCTGCAGGGCGCGGATGCGCTGCGCGCCCGCCTCGCCGGCCTGCAGGCGATCTTCGTGGGCCAGTCGGGCATGGGCAAATCGACCCTCACCAACGCCATCGTGCCCGAGGCCCGGGCCGCCACCCGCGAGATCTCGGACGCACTCGACTCCGGCAAGCACACCACGACCTTCGCCCGCCTGTACCGCCTGCCGCTGGAGACGGATGAAGCAGGCGGCGGCTGGCTGATCGACAGCCCCGGCCTGCAGGTCTTCGGGCTCGCCCACCTCGCGGCGGACGATCTCGCCGAGACCTTCGTCGAGCTGCGTCCCCATCTGGGGCGCTGCCGTTTCCGCGATTGCCGCCACGACAGCGAGCCGGGCTGCGCGCTGCTCGGCGCGCTCGCGGCCGGCGCCATCCACCCGCGGCGCTGGGAGCATTTCCGCGCCATCCGCAGCGAGATCGCCGAGGCGCGGCGGCTGAACCCGGGCTGGTAGACCGCCGTGCGCGGGCGCCTTGCCCGAGCGGGACGACGATCGGGAGCCTCACCTGCCGCGACCGCCCATCGTGCACACCCCGCCGCAGCCTGGCGCCGCGTGCTCAGGTGCCGAGCAGGAAGTCGCGCACCACGGCGATCTGCGCCGCATCCATCAGCATCGGCGCGTGGCCGACCCCGGAAAACTCCACCGTCCGCGCCTGCGGCCCGCGCGTGCCCATCGCCGCCAGCGTGCTCGCCTCGAGCAGGTCGGACTCGGCCCCGCGCAGCGCCAGCGTCGGGCAGCGGATCGCCTCGTACACCGGCCACAGGTCGATATCGACCGGGACCGGGTTGAGCCGGAAGACCTCGCCCAGGCCGGGGTCGTAGATCATCGCGTAGCCGCCCTCGGCGTCGTCCATGCGGCGCACCGAATATTCGGTGAGGTGTCGCCACTGCGCGTCGGCGAGCGCGCCGAAGGGCGCGCCCACTTCGCGGATGTAGGCTTCCGCCGCCGCCAGGTCGGCGAAGCGCGGCGCGCGCCCGACATACTGGCCGATACGGCGCAGCGAGGCGGCGGTGATCACCGGTCCGACATCGTTCAACACCATGCGCGTGATCGGCGTGGCGGGCTGGCTCGCGAGCAGCATGCCGATGATGCCGCCCATCGAGGTGCCCACCCAATGCACCTCCTCGACGTCGGCACGCGCGATCAGCGTGACCATGTCCGCCACGTACACCGGGAAACCATAGTCCGCCTTGTCCGCCAGCCAGTCGCTGCGCCCGCGCCCGACCACGTCCGGGCACACCACCCGGTATTCGCCGGCGAGCGCCCGCGCGAGGTCATCGAAGTCGCGGCCGTTGCGGGTGAGGCCGTGCACGCAGACCAGCACGCGCGGGTTCTTCGCGTCGCCCCATTCCGTATAGGCCATGTTGTGCAGACCATGCGGCCCGCTGCACAGCACCCGCCGCGCGCGCGGCTGGAGCGGGCTGCCGATGGTGGGTTCATGCCCCACGGCAAGCGTTTGCCCCCCCTGCGTCGTATTGCGGTCGGCGGCGGACTCCGCCGCGGACGGGCGGAAGAGCTTCTTGAGCGAGTCGAGCAGGGACATGAGGCGCGGGTACTCCGATCGGGCTTCGGGTGACTGCAAGTCTAGCCCGAAGCGAGGCGGCCGGGACGCATGAACAGGATGATCCGGCCGTGCACGCATCGCGTTGCGCACCGCCGTCTTCGCGCCTGCCGCCGCTCCTCAACAAGAAAATCGAAGCCGCCCCGCCTCCTGTAGGAGCGCCGGCAGGCGCGAAGGCGGCGCCCGGAACCGGCACGCGCGTCGGCTCCTCGACGCCCTTTTGCCTGCCGTCACCCATTCCTCTCCGGCCTCAGCGGCCGTGCCAGTAGCGCGGCCGCGTCTCGCGCACGGCGCTCACCTGTACGCCATCCCCGGGCGCAGCAGCGAACTCGATCACGATCGCGCCCTGCGCATCGGTGCGCCAGTTGCGAGCACCGGCATCGGCCCAGCGTGCCCACACCTCGGGGTGCGGATGGCCGAAGCTGTTGCGCCGACCGACCGAGTGGATCACGTGTTCCGGCAGCGTCGCATCCACGAAGGCTGTGGAGGACGAGGAACGGCTGCCGTGATGGGCGCTGACCACGACCGCGGCAGCAAGGCTTGCCGGCGCCTGGCGCGCGATCAACTTCGCCTCGGCGATCGTGCCGATATCGCCGGTCAGCAGCAGCGCACCCGCCGCAGCGGAGATGCGCAACACGCACGAAGCGTCGTTGTCGTGGGCGCCGGAGGCCTGATCGCGTGGCGGGCCCTCCGGCGCAGGATGCAGTACCTCGAAGCGCACGCCGTCGCTTTGCCACGCCGGCGCAAGCGCACAGTCTGCAGGCTCGCGTCCCTGGCCGAGCCGTTCCGACCAGTCCGCACGCTCGCGCGCATCGCGAGCCTGTCCAGCCAGCACCCGCTCCACGGGAATCGAACCGAGCAGCGAGGCCGCACCGCCGGCATGGTCCGCGTCCGGATGCGACAGCACCAGCCGGTCCAGCCGGCGCACGCCGGCCGCGCGCAACCACGGCAGGATCACGCGCTCGCCGGCATCGGTCGAACTGCCGAAGGGGGGGCCGCTGTCGTACAGGAGGTCGTGTGCGCGCGTCTGTACATGCACCGCCAGGCCCTGCCCGACATCCAGCACCCAGGCGCGAAAGCCACCCTCCTGCGGACGTGGCGGCTGCCAGAACAGCAGCCCGGCCAGCAGGGCCGGCGCCACCAGCCGACCCGGGCTTGCGCGTGGCAGCAGCAGCATCGCCACCGCCGCGAGTGCGCAGCCGAACAGCCAGGGCGGCGGTAGCGCACGCTCGACCACCGCCATCTCGAGCGCTGCGAGGGGTGCAAGGAACGCCATCATCCAGCCCGCGGCAAGGTCGGCCGGCACCAGCAGCAAGGGGGTCGGCCAGGGAATCGCGAGCAGCACCAGCGGCGTGACGACGAAGCTCACCAGCGGGATCGCGATCAGGTTGGCGAGCGGCGACAGCAGCGGGACCGACTGGAACTGCGCGAGCAGCAGCGGCACCAGCGCGAAGCTGATCGCGAACTGCACCCGCAGCGCGCCGCGCCAGCCGGCCGCTGGCGCCACCCGCCCGCCGAGCACGGCGAGGATCACCGCCACCGCGCCGAAGGAGAGCCAGAAACCGGCGGACAGCACCGCCCACGGGTCCACCGCGAGCACCACCAGCAGCGCCACCGCGAGCACCCGCGAAGGCGCGATGCGGCGCCCGACGAACAGCGCGAGCGCACCCACCAGCAGCATCAGCCACGCGCGCAGCACCGGCACCCCCATGCCGGCGAGG
Organism: Thauera sp.; assembly: GCA_024235615.1. Taxonomy (GTDB): domain Bacteria; phylum Pseudomonadota; class Gammaproteobacteria; order Burkholderiales; family Rhodocyclaceae; genus Thauera. The sequence goes on from JACKMB010000001.1 coordinate 214,955, forward strand.
AGCGCATAGGCGGTCGCCCCGGCCAGCCCCGCCAGCGCCCCCGCGCGCTGAACCGGCATACGCAGCACCAGGGCCGGCAGCCGGCGCCAGGCCATCGCAGCGAGCCCGCCGCAGAACATGGCAACGAGCCCGACATGGAGGCCCGAGATCGACACCAGGTGGGCGACGCCGGTGCGGCGGAAGATCTCCCACTGGGCGGTGTCGATGCCTTGCTGGTCGCCGACTGCGAGTGCCACCAGCAGGCCGGACTGCTCCCCCCCGGGCAGGGCTGCAAGCAGGCGCTCCCGCACCACTGCGCGCAGGCGGTGGACCTGCTGCATGAGGGTGGCGGACTGCTCGTCGAGGAGACGGCCCGGTCCGCGCACGCTGCCGGTGGCACGCACTCCACGCTCGAGGAGCCAGGCCTCGTAGTCGAAGCTCGCAGGATTGGCGAAGCCGTGTGGCCGCCACAGGCGCACGGTGAGCGCCCAGCGCTCGCCCGGGCGGGGCATTGGCAGCATCCGCGGCGCCACGGAGTCGGCGTTGGTGTCGGCATCGCCTCCCTCGGGTCGCCAGCCGAGCTGCACGAGGCCGGGTACGCCCGGCGTGTCGGGCTCGACCTCGAAGTCGAAGCGCCAGCCCGGCCCGCTCGCCCGTGGCAACCCGGCCACCCTGCCCCGCAGCCGCAGCTCGACGCCCTCGAGCGCACCGGCGAGCTCGTCACCCAGGCGGACCTCGGCCCGCCACGCTGTCCAGGCCACGCCTGCGGCGAGCGCGGCGAAGGCGGTGAGGGCGATACCAACCCGGCGTCGGGTCGCTTGAACCCTGAGGAGGCCCTGCGCCAAGGCCAGCCGCAAGCCCACCGCCGCGCCCACCCCTAGCCCGCCCGCGACCGTGAGGCCGTCGAGCGTGTCCGCATTCTGGACGAGGAGCGTGCCTGCAAGAAAGCCGAGAGCAATGATGCGCATGGCATTCATTATGTCTCAGACATTCCCGGGAGCGCGTTCTTTCACCGACCGGTTCCACCCGAACCACCTGGCGCAACGCCGCCAGCGGTTGGACGCCAAGCAAGGCCCGCACCCACATCCCGATGTCGGCACCGCCCCATTCGCGGCTGCCGCCGCTCCTACACGCGCCTCCAGACGCGGAACGGTTTATGCAGGAGCGCCGGCAGGCGCGAAGGCGGCGGTGGAGTTCTGTACGCGCGTCGATCGCCGGACCGCCGGGTTCGCAGCTGCCGCAGCTCCTACAGGACGCCCGGGACGCGCGGCGGCTTCTGTAGGAGCGCCGGCAGGCGCGAAGGCGGCGGTGGAGTTCTGTACGCGCGTCGATCGCCGGACCGCCGGGTTCGCAGCTGCCGCAGCTCCTACAGGACGCCCGGGACGCGCGGCGGCTTCTGTAGGAGCGCCGGCAGGCGCGAAGGCGGCGGTGAAGTTCTGTACGCGCGTCGATCGCCGGACCGCCGGGTTCGCAGCTGCCGCAGCTCCTACAGGACGCCCGGGACGCGCGGCGGCTTCTGTAGGAGCGCCGGCAGGCGCGAAGGCGGCGCTCGGCATCCGCACTGACGTCGCTCCCGCGCTCCCCATGTTTGCTAGACTCGCGCACCCGGACCGACGCCATGCGCAAGCTCTTCAAACGCTTCCTTCCCGATCACCGCAGCGTCAGCGAGAACCGCTGGCTGCGGCCCTTCGCGTCCACCCTGCTGCACCCGCGGCTGTGGCACCTCAACCGTCACTCGGCGGCCGGGGCGGTGGCGGTGGGGATGTTCTGCGGCCTGATCCCCGGCCCCTTCCAGATGCCGGGCGCGGCGCTCCTGTGCGTGCTCTTGCGGGTCAACCTGCCGCTGGCACTCATCACCACGCTGTACAGCAACCCGCTCACCATCGTGCCGCTCTACGTCGCGGCCTTCGCGATCGGCAGCCAGATCTCGGGGGACGGCGAGGTCGACTTCGTCCCTCCGCCCGAATTCGCGGGCTTCGATCCTGCGCGTTGGGCCACCGACCTGGCCGCCTGGGCGGGCGAGCTGGGTCGCCCGCTGGTGGTCGGCCTGATCGTGCTCGCGGCGAGCCTGTCGATGGTCTCGTATCTGGCGGTGCGCTGGGGCTGGCGGCTGTGGCTGATCCGCCAGTGGCGGCAGCGGCGCAAGCGCTGCGACTCCTTGCCCGCTCGCAAATGATCGAGCCCGGGAGTCGGCGCAAGCTTCGCGCCGATCCCCGGGCTCCTCGACAACCCTTAGCTTCGTGGCGCGGCGGCGATCACACGCGGAAGCGGCTGGCCTGCTCGCGCAGGGTGCCGGAGAGCTGCTCGAGCGTCTCGGCGGTGGCCGCGGTCTCGCGCACGGTCACGCTGTTGTGTTCGGTCATGTCGGCGATGCGCTCGATGTTGCGCGCGATGTCGTTGCTCGCGAGGCTCTGCTCGTGCAGCGCGGTGGAGATCTCGCGCACCGCGGTGAGCACCTGGTCGGCGCCCGCGCTGATCTGTGCCATCGACGAGCCGGCGCGGTTGCTCATCTCGACGCCGTCGCGCACGCGCTGCACGCCCTGCTGCATGGTGTCGACCGCGCGCTCGGTGCCCTGCTGGATCGCCGCCACCATGCCGCCGATCTCGCGCGTGGCGAGCGAGGTGCGCTCGGCGAGCTTGCGCACCTCGTCGGCCACCACAGCGAAGCCTCGCCCGGTCTCGCCCGCGCGCGCCGCCTCGATCGCGGCGTTGAGCGCGAGCAGGTTGGTCTGGTCGGCGATGTCGCGGATCGAATCGACGATCGCGTTGATCTGGCGCGACTTCTCGCCGAGCTCGCGGATCGCCTCGCTGGACAGGTCGACCGCCTCGGCGATGCGCTCCATCTCGGCCACCGACTGCTCCATGACCGAGCGCCCCTCCTGCGACAGGCGGCCGGAGTCCTCGGCGAGCTGCTGCGCGGTCGAGGCGTGGTGGGCGATGCCGTCGACGCCGCGCGTCATCTCCTCGACCGCTGCGGCGACGCTGGAGGCGGCGTCGCTCTGGGTCTCGGAGCCCTGCAGCACGCGACGCGCCGAGGCCGACATCTCGGTGGCGGCGCTGCCGACGTGGGCGGCGCCGGTCTGGATGTCGCGGATCAGGCCGGCGACGTGATCGGCCATCGAGTTGAACTGGCGTGCGACCTCGGCGAGCTCGTCGCGAGCGGAAAAGTCCACCCGGCTGCGATAGTCGCCCGCGGCAAAGCCCTGTGCGCCAGCGGAGAGCTCACGAACCGAGCGCACGATGGCGAGGTAGATGCCGATGAAGAGGTAGCCGGCGAGCAGCATCCCGAGCACCGAGATCGCCACCTGGGTGTTCAGGCGCTGGTTCAGGCGGTCGAGGCGCGCCGCGAGCAGGCGGCCGACCTCCGGACGCAGCACCTGGTCGAAGTTGCGCACCGCAGTGTCGATCGCGCCCGTCACGAGATCGAAGAAGGCCGTCGAGCTCAGGCCGAAGCGCTGGTCGAGGAGCTCCTGGCGGGTGGCCTCGCGCACCCGCGCGACCCCCTCGGAGATCTCGCGGCCCATGCCGTCGACACTGCCGGCGAGGCTGGCATTGGCCGCCGCGGTGCGGCGCAGGCGCTCCAGCACGGCGGATTCGGCGCGGCCGATCTCGGCGAGCAACGCGACCAGGGCGTGCTCGTCGCTACGCGAGAGCTCGCGGCGGGCGCTCAGCGCCGTGCCGCGGGCGCGCAACTGACCGAGACGCTCGCTGAGCTCCGGCAGCGCTCCGAGCAGCGGCGCGAGCAGGTTCGAACTCGCCGCTTCGGGGTCGAGCGACAGCCCGGAGGCGTCGCCGAGCTCGCCGAGCCAGCGCATCAGGCCGGCAATCGTGGCGGTGTGCAGGCGGAAGTTCTCCGCCCCCGGCATGGAGAGTCCGCTGTCGGCTAGGCGCACCAGCTCGCCCCGCTGTGCCTGCCAGCCTGCGCGCAGCCCAGACCAGCCCGCATCGCCGTCGATGGCTGCGTCGAGCGCGCCGATCGCGGCACGCAGCTCGGCCGCCTTCGCCTCGCGCTTGGGCGCCAGCTCGCTGCTGCCGCCCAGCACCCCGGCGGACAGGCCGCGGTGCTGCTGGGTCTTGAGGATCACGCCGAAGCCGGCATCGAACAGATGCAGGCCGGCGATCTCGCGTTCGGTGACGCGGATCTCGTCGCGCAGGCTGGTGAAGATCTGCACGAGCAGGATCACCGAGGCGACGGCGCAGACGAGGATGATGAGCCCGAACTTGAGCGGATAACTCAGGCGATCGAGCAGGCGGACAGCAGGCTGGAAGAGAATTTTCATGGCTCGATTCCCGGCGCGGAGGCCGGACAGGATGGTCTTCGAGCCTGTATACGGTCGTTTCCGGCAGAACTTGACCCATCCCGGGCCGCCGCCGGGAAATTTCCTTTCTCAGCCGCCCAGCCGTCCGTCCACCAGGCGCAAGGTGCGCTGCGCACGCGCGGCCAGGGTCTCGTCGTGAGTCACGATCACGAAGCTGGTCGCCAGGCGCTCATTGAGCGAGAGCATGAGGTCGAACACTGCCCCGGCGGTGCGGCGGTCGAGGTTGCCGGTGGGCTCGTCGGCGAGCACGCAGGCGGGCTGGGTGACGAGCGCACGCGCGATTGCGGCACGCTGGCGCTCGCCGCCGGAGAGCTCGCCCGGGGCGTGGTCGAGGCGGTGGCCGAGGCCGACCTCGCGCAGCATCTGCGCGGCGCGCTCGTCCGCCTCGGCGCGCGCGACGCGGCGGATGTAGAGCGGCATCGCGACGTTCTCGAGCGCCGAGAACTCCGGCAGCAGGTGGTGGAACTGGTACACGAAGCCGAGCGCGGCGTTGCGCAGCCGGCCGCGCGCGGCCTCCGACATGGTCGAGAAGTCCTGCCCCATCAGCCGCACGCTGCCGGCGCTGGGCACGTCCAGCCCGCCGAGCAGGTGCATCAGCGTGCTCTTGCCCGAGCCGGACGAGCCGACGATCGCGACGCGCTCGCCGCGCCGCACCTCGAGCTCGACGCCGTCGAGCACGCGCACCGCCTCCGCGCCCTCGCGGAAGTGCTTCGACAGGCCGGTGCATGCGACCACCGCGGGCTGGGCGCCGCTGTTCGGGATTTCACTCATAGCGCAGCGCCTCCGCGGGATTGACCTTCGAGGCGCGCCAGCTCGGGTAGAGCGCGGCGATCAGGGTCAGCACGAAGGACACGGTGACGATGGTGCTGACGTCCGACCACAGGACCTGCGAAGGCAGCTCGTTGATGTAGTAGATCTCCTTGTTCCACAGCGTGGCGCCGGTGAGCGTCTCCAGCGCCGGGATCACCACGTCGAGGTTGTGCGCGATCGCCAGCCCGCCCGCGACACCGGCGGCCAGGCCGACCAGGCCGATCACCGAGCCCTGCAGCACGAAGATCGCCATGATCGAGGCCGGGCTCGCGCCCAGCGTGCGCAGGATGGCGATGTCGGCGTACTTCTCCTGCACCGCCATCACGAGCGTGGACACGATGTTGAAGGCCGCGACCGCGACGATCAGGAAGAGGATCAGCGTCATCATGGTCTTCTCGAGCGCCACCGCGCGGAAGAAGTTGGCGTGGCTGCGCGTCCAGTCGGCAACGACGAGGCCCGGCTCGCTGATCGTCATCGCGAGTTCGCGCGCCACCCGCGGCGCGGCGAAGAGGTCGTCGAGCTTCAAGCGCACGCCGCTCACCGCGTCGCCCAGCCGGTACAGCGCCTGGGCGTCGGCGATGTGAACCAGCGCGAGGCTGGAGTCGTACTCGTACATGCCGGCCTCGAAGATCCCCACCACCTCGAACTGCTTGACCCGCGGCAGCACCGCCGCCGGGGTCACCAGGCCCTGCGGCGCGATCAGGGTGACCTTCTCGCCGAGCCGCACGCGCAGCGCGGCGGCGAGGTCGCGCCCGAGCACGATGCCGAAGCGCCCGGCCTCCAGCGCATCGAAGCTGCCCGCCTGCATGTAGCGGCCGAAGTCGGCGACCTTGTCCTCCGCGGACGGGATCACCCCCCGCACGAGCGTGCCGCGCACGCCCTCGTCGAAGGAGAGCATGCCCTGCTCCTGCACGTAGGGCGCTGCGGCGCGTACCGCCGGGTGGCGAAGGGATTCGTCGGCGACCTGCTGCCAGGCCATGAGCCCACCCTCCGGGCTCTGCACCTGCACGTGCGAGGCGACGCCGAGGATGCGGGTGCGCAGCTCTTCCTGGAAGCCGTTCATCACCGACAGCACGACGATCAGCGCCGCGACACCGAGCGCGATGCCGAACATCGACACCAGGGAGATGAAGGAGATGAAGCGGTTGCGCCCCTGGGCGCGCTTGCGCGAGCGGGTGTAGCGCAGGCCGACGAGGAGTTCGTATGGCATTGCTTGCGGTTGCCGGTGGCCGGAAGGACAAGGCCGGCATTGTGCCCGCTGGCGGCCGCGCGCGCGACCTCGAAACGCATGCGGATGTAAGCCCTGTCGCGGGTTCGGCGGCGCGCGCGGGCTGGCAGCCCCGCGCGATTCGTGGAACACTCGTGCGCAAGCCTTCCAGTCGCACATCATCCGCTCATGACGCAGGACGCCGGCTCTCCACAGGTTCGCACTGGCGGCATGCTCGATCGCAGCACCGCCGCCTGGCTCGCGCTCGTGTTCGGGGTGCTGCTGACGCTGGTGCTGTGGCGATACGTCGGCGAGCATCTCGAGGACCGGACGCGCGATCGCTTCGCCAACCACGCCGCGCTCGCCCGCGACAACCTGCTCTCGCGCATGCAGGCCTACGAACAGGTGCTGCACGGCGGCGCCGCGCTGTTCGCGGCGAGCGACGCGGTCAGCCGCGCCGAATGGGGCGAGTATGTCGCGGCCCTCCACCTCGAACGCTCGCTGCCCGGTATACAGGGCACCGGCTTCACCGCCATGTTCCCGGCGTCCGCGCTGGCCGCCCACGTCGCGGAGGTCCGCAGCCAAGGCTTTCCGGACTATGACGTGCATCCGCCCGGGTCTCGCGCCCAATACAGCAGCATCGTCTTTCTCGAACCCTTCGATGCGCGCAACCGACGCGCCTTCGGCTACGACATGTACTCCGAACCGGTGCGGCGCGAGGCCATGGAGCGCGCGCGCGACACGGGACGCGCCGCCCTCAGCGGCAGGGTGATCCTGGTCCAGGAGTTCGGCACCGAGGTCCAGCCCGGCTTCCTGATGTATCTGCCCGTGTATGCGAAGGACAGACCGCTCGCCACGGTCGAGGAACGCCGTGCGGCCCTGCTCGGCTTCGTTTATGCCCCGTTCCGCGCCCTCGACATGATGCAGGCCATCTTCCGCGACGACCTGCGCGATGCCCACATCGAGCTCCACGATCTGCACGAGTCATTGCAGACGCTGCTCTACGCATCGGCAGGGCACGACCGGACGGCACGCTACGTCGCCAGCCACGAGGTGGAGGTCGCCGGCCGCAAATGGATCGCGAGCTTCGGCAGCACGCCCGCCTTCGAGGCCGACCACGCGAGCGCCGAGCCGGCGCTCATCCTCTACGGCGGCAGCGCGCTCAGCGTCATGTTGTTCGCGGTGATGCACAGCAACGCCCGCCACCGCCGCCGCATGCACGCCGCAGCCCTTCATCTCGCACGCAGCCGGGACGAGTTCCGCACCCTGGTCGAGAACGTGCCCGGCGTCGTCTTCCGCTGCCAGATCGAGGTGCCATGGAAGGTGATGCACATCAGCCGCGGGATCACCCTGCTCACCGGCGCGACGCCCGACGAGTTCATGTCGGGCCGGGTCACGTTCGGCGACTTCATCCTGCAGGAAGACGTACCGGCGATCGTCGCCGCGATCGAGAACGCATGTGCCTGCCATGCCAACTACGAGGTGGAATACCGCATGCGCGGACGCGACGGACGGATCCGTTGGGTCAGCGAGCGCGGTCGGGTGGCGGTCGACGTGGACGACAAGCCTCTGCGGCTCGATGGCGTGATCATCGACGTCACCGAGCGCAAGACCGCCGAAGAGGCGATCCGCAACCTCGCCTTCGTCGACACGCTGACCCAGCTGCCCAACCGCCGCTTCCTGCTCGACCGCCTGCGCCAGGGCCTGGCCAACGCCCGACGCCATGGCCGCCACGGCGCCCTGCTCTTCATCGACATCGACCACTTCAAGCGGGTGAACGACACCTACGGTCACGAGGCGGGCGACCAGCTGCTATGCGAGATCGCGGCGCGCCTGCGCAAGGCGGTGCGCGAAGGCGACACCGTGGCGCGCCTTGGCGGCGACGAGTTCGTGGTGATGCTGGAGGATCTCGGCGAGGCCGCGCCCGAGGCGGCGGACAAGGCGACGCTGATCGCCGACAAGATCCTCACCGACTTGAACGCACCCTACGACCTCGGGACGGTACGACACCGCAGCACGCCCAGCATCGGCATCGCCTGCTTCGACGGTGGCGAAGAGCGCGCCGAAGACCTGCTGCGACGGGCCGACGAGGCGATGTACCGCGCCAAGGCCGGCGGGCGCAACCGGCTCGAGACGCAGCAGGCCTCCTAAGCGCCGCGCCGGCTGCGCGGCTTGGCGCAGCCACCCGGCTTGCGCTCGCCCGCCCCGCCTGGTGAGCCGCGGGCTGCGCTCCCGCGCCCGCCCGCGTCGCCCTTGCGACCCGCCGCTCCGGGCGCGCGACCGGCCTCGCGGCCTTTGGACGCAGGACGCCCGGCGCCCTCGCGCGCCCCCCCTGCCTGCGCGGCCACGAGCTGTGCCGGCTGCTGGCGCGGCACCAGGCAGTGCGGGCCGTTGCCGATCAGCTCGGCGCGCCCCATCTCGATCAGCGCCTCGCGCAGCAGCGGCCAGTTCTCCGGGTCGTGCCAGCGCAGGAAGGCCTTGTGCAGCTTGCGGATGCGGCCGGCGCGCGCGGTCTCGACCACCTCGGAATCCGCCGAGACCTTCTTCAGCGGGTTCTTGCGCGAGTGGTACATCGTGGTCGCCAGCGCCATCGGCGTGGGCAGGAAGGTCTGCACCTGGTCGAGGCGGAAGTTGTTCTTCTTCAGCCACAGCGCCAGGTTGAGCATGTCCTCGTCGGTCGTGCCCGGGTGCGCGGCGATGAAGTACGGCACCAGGTGCTGCTTCTTGCCCGCCTGCGCCGAAAACTTCTCGAACATCTGGCGGAATTCCTCATACGCGCCGATGCCCGGCTTCATCATCTTCGAGAGCGTGTTCTCCTCGGTGTGCTCGGGGGCGATCTTGAGCAGGCCGCTGACGTGGTGGGTGACGAGTTCCTTCACGTACTCCGGCGAGCGCACCGCGAGGTCGTAGCGCAGGCCCGAGCCGATGGTGATGCGCTTGATGCCCGGCACCGCGCGCGCCTTGCGGTAGAGCTCGACCAGCGAGGAGTGGTCGGTGTTCAGGTTCTCGCAGATCCCCGGATACACGCACGACAGCCGCCGGCAGTTCTCCTCGATCGCCTTGCTCTTGCACGCCATGCGGTACATGTTGGCGGTGGGTCCGCCGAGGTCGGTGATGTGGCCCTTGAAGTCGGGCGACTTGTCGCGGATCTCCTCGATCTCGTGAATGATCGATTCGTGCGAACGGCTCTGGATGATGCGGCCCTCGTGCTCGGTGATCGAGCAGAAGGTGCAGCCGCCGAAGCAGCCGCGCATGATGTTGATCGAGAACTTGATCATGTCCCACGCCGGGATGCGCGCGCCGCCGTAGAGCGGGTGCGGCGCACGCGCGAAGGGCCGGTCGTAGACGAAGTCCATCTCGGGCGTGGTCAGCGGCACCGGCGGCGGGTTGATCCACACGTCGCGCGCGCCTGGCCCCTCGCCGTGGCACTGCACCAGTGCGCGTGCGTTGCCAGGGTTGGATTCGAGGTGGAACACGCGCGAGGCGTGGGCATACATCACCGGGTCGTCCTTGACCTCCTCGTAGGACGGCAGGCGGATTACCGTGCGTGCACGGTCGGCGCGGCGCGCCGCCAGGCGCTCGGCCGCGGGCACGATGCGCACCGGCTGGGCGCCGTCGGCCGCGGACTTGGGCGCAGCGGCCGTCGGTTCCATGGCGTAGGGGTCCGGATGGGCGTCGATGCGGCCGGGCTTGTCGAGCGCGCGCGAGTCGAGCTCGTGCCAGTCCGCGGCCGGCTTCCAGCCCGGCTTGACCATGAAGGCGGTACCGCGCAAGTCACGAATGGACTCGATCGGCTCGCCTGCGTCGAGCCGATGGGTCAGCGCCACCAGCGCGCGCTCGGCGTTGCCGAAGAGCAGGATGTCGGCCTTGGAGTCGGGCAGCACCGAGCGCCGCACCTTGTCAGACCAGTAGTCGTAGTGGGCGATGCGGCGCAGGCTTGCCTCGATGCTGCCGATGACGATCGGCGTGCCCGGATAGGCCTCGCGCGCGCGCTGGGCGTACACGGTCACCGCGCGGTCGGGGCGCTTGCCGGCCTCGGCGTTGGGCGTGTAGGCGTCGTCGGAGCGGATCTTGCGGTCGGACGTGTAGCGGTTGACCAGCGAGTCCATGTTGCCCGCGGTGATGCCGAAGTACAGCCGCGGCCTGCCCAGCGCACGGAAGGGCTCGGCAGAGTGCCAGTCGGGCTGGCTGAGGATGCCGACCCGAAAGCCGTGCGCCTCGAGCAGGCGTCCGACGAGCGCCATGCCGAAGCTGGGATGGTCGATATAGGCGTCGCCGGTCACCAGGATGACGTCGCACTGGTCCCAGCCGAGCACGTCCATCTCGGCGCGCGACATGGGCAGGAAGGGGGCGGCGCGGCGGCTGCGGGCGGCCGCGGAGAGGATGCTGGAAACCGTTGATTCGCCAACGGAAACCAGGGCGTTGGAGGCAGGGTGTGAGCGCATGATGGGCGCTATTGTATCGGGCGAGGCGGGCGGGTGCGGCATCCGTGCCACCGCGCCCCCGGTCCGGAGCCCGCTGCCCCTCCGCCCGGGGAACACCCTGAAGGCCACCCGAAGCCGGGGCGCGAGGAAACACGTCTTGACGCACGGTGCGCCCTGAAGAACAGCGGATCAGGCCACCCGCCCTCCGCCCGGTGTCCGCTTGCCCCGCTCAGTCGCGTCTTCACGTCCGTGCAGGACCACGCTGATAGGGACCACATGAAAAACCCGGCGCAGGGCCGGGCGTCTCGATTCAGGCGAATCCCTTCACGCGCTCTTGCGCCGCCTGGACAAGCCCAAGCCGGCCAGGCCGAGGCCCAATACGGCAAGGGTGGCGGGCTCCGGAACGTCATTGCGGTCGGCGCCGGCAGCCCACGCCAAGCTCTGCTCGAGCAGTCGGTCAGCATCGCCGCTGCGCAGGGCGTCGGTACCATATCCCTCATTGGCCTCGTACAGCAGGCCGAGATACACCGAACGGCCCAGGGTTTCCTGGTAAGCGACAACGACTTGGCCGTTGTCGATGGTGGCCAGCGCCGTGGCCCCGCCATCCAATGCCGTGGCGGTCTCGATACAGCAATCGGAGACGAAGATGTTCCCCACGCCGGCGGTAATGTCGTGAGTAACGGAGTTGATGAGGACAGTAGTACCGTTTGCGAAATCGTAGGCTCCACCCGTGACGACCGGGGTGACCGCATCGGCACTCGTGGCAGCCTGGCCCGAGGTGTTGATGACGCCAAATCGGTACCACCCCGCCGTGACAACGCCACCGCCGTTCTGGAGGAAGCCGAGCACGGCATCCAGGGTGGCTCCCGAGTACTCGTTCTGGCTGTAACCGCTTCCGCCCAGAACGACTGCGTTGTAGCCCGACAGATCGCCCACCGAGCTCACCGAACTGCCACTGATGACCGTGGCGGAGAAATCGTAGTAGGTGTCATCGTTGAACTGTGCTGCGGTCAGCGACGATGCGGAACTGCCACTGCTGCCCGACAGGATCGCCACGTTGATCGGCGCCCCCCAGGAGGGCCCATGTGCGGCGAGCGCGCCCACCGCAAGAATCGACAACAGCTTGGTTTTCATATGCTCCCCTTTGCCTGCGATACGAACATCTCGAGTTAGCTTTGCGCTCACCGGAAAGCATTAACCGTGCCATTTAAAATTTGTTATTTGATATCAGCACATTGAGTCAGTCTTGAGTTATCCCAGCATGAGCCTGAGAGCCGGACTGTAAAGGAATCCGACAGCCTGGAGCCTCTTGTCGCGTCACCCAGACCAAATGGCTTGCCAGCGGACAACCGGATCAAGGCCACGACACTCGCCGGGAGACGTGATCATTCATCCGCACCCCCTCTCCTTCAGATGGAAAGCGACGCTTTAAATCGGGCTCACGCCCCGAGCCCCAACTCGAGGAACATGACACCGGTCGCTCGACCACGCGGGGAGCGTCATAGCGGCGACAGATTGATCGAGGCACGACGCGCCATGCAGGATGACCGAACGCCACAGCCGACCAACCAACCCGATCGCGAAGCCTGAGCGTGAGGCGCCCGCTCACCCTGCTCATCCCCTTCACCACAGCCGCGCATCGGGCCGGTATTCGATTCGCCGGGTCGCCACCCGCCGCGCATCCGGATGCGCGGGGTTCAGCAGGTAGTTCCAGCCCACCGGCACCACCACCGAAGGCACGCGCAGCAGGAGGGATGTGCCGCGCGCCAGCCAGTCGTCGCCGATGCACTGCGACGCGGCGCTGCCCACCGACCAGTCGACGTTGTCCGCACCCCAGTCGTCCGGCAGCACGACGCCCTCGGCGCTGGCCACGGCCGCGGCGGGCACGATCGCCTCGACCGCGACCAGGTCGCGCGGCGGGCGCATGGGGGTATGCACGCGCTTTTCGAGCTGCGCCAGCGCGAGGCTGTCGGCCAGGTAGATCACCGGCCGGGCGACGCTGTTCCAGCGCCCGCCGGCCGCGGCGGCGTCGTTGCCGGCGCAGGCAAAGTCCTCGGCGGCGCACAGCAGCGCGCCGGTTTCCAGGTCGATCCAGTCCTGCGCCAGCCGCCACAGCGTGGCCGTGCGTGCGGCCATCAGGCGGCCGTACCGGCCATGATGCGGCGCAAGGCGTTCATCACCGCCTGGTGGCCCGGCGTGGTAACGAGCAGTTCGATGGGGATCGCGCCGCCCAGCGTCGGGATGGGGGCGCCGAGCCACTCGCGGGCGGCGGCCTCGTCCCCGAACACACGCGTGGCCGCACACTCGACGTCGATGAGGCGGGCGACGCGGTCGGAGTCGTCCTGCGACAGCGGCTTGCCCTCGCGCACACGGCGGTCGTAGGTGGCCGGCGCCACGCCCAGCAGTTGCGCCAGGCTGCGCCCGCTGCGCCCGAAGCGGTGCGCGAAGGCATCGAGCGAGCCGGGCTCGAAGCCCTCACGCACCATGTGGTCGCGCTCGAGGGCCGACGCAGCGTGCAGGTAGTGCTCGATACTGGCCCCGCCCCTCACGCCACCCGCTGCGCCGCGCGCAGCGTAAGGGACGGCGGGCTCACGGATGGACGGGCTTGGCTTGCTGGCAGACATTTTGATCACCTGATTGCTTCATGCGAATCAATTGAATTCCTTCGACCACGTTCTGTCAAGCCTCGGCGCCTGCGACGGCGGCGATACGCGCGGCGGGTCGGCCGGGCCGCGCATGCTAGACTCGCGCGCTTCCAAGGATGCGTTCCCGATGCAGATCCAGCTCCTGATTCCCGGCCTGTTGTGGCCTGTCGTCACCCTGCTCGGCCCGGCCTCCGGGCTCGGGCTCGGCGGGCTGGCGAGCCTGCTCGGCCGCGGGCGGCGGCAGGTGACGGCCTTCGAGCCCTACGACCGCCAGCTCGCGCGCCTCTTCGGCGTGCACGGAGACACGCTGCCGATGGCATCCCTCCGCCGCCTGGGCGAGGCCGATGCGCCCACGCCCGAGCAGGCTGGACATTGGCTTTGCGCGGACCCGGTCAATCTCTCGTTCGCGCGCGAGCACCTGCTGCTGCAGGCCTTTCCGGATGAGGAGCTGGACGCAGCGGAGAGCGCCGAGCTGGTCGCCGAGCTCAACGCCATCTTCGCCGATCTCGGCCGCTTCGAAGCCTGCACGCCCACGCGCTGGTACCTGCGCCTGCATCGGCCGACCGCGGTCACCCTCTACCCGCTCGACGACGTGACCGGGCGCCCGGTGAAGCACTTCCTGCCCGAGGGCGACGATGCCCGCCTGTGGCAGCGCACCATGAACGAGGCGCAGATCGTGCTGCATAACCACGCGCGCAGCCGAGCCCGCGAGGAGGCCGGGCGGCGTGCGGTCAATAGCGTGTGGCTGTGGGGCGCAGGCGCACTCGACGCGCCGCCGCAGGCCCCGGCGCGCCAGGTGCAGGCCACCGACCCGATCAGCATCGGCCTCGCACGCGCCGCCGGCGTCGCGGTCGGCGCGCCGGATCCCGGGTCGGCGCTGACGCAGGACACGCTGGTCGTGCTCGATGCGCTGCGCAAACCCGCCCAGCAGCTCGACCTCGACACCTGGCGCCGCGGCCTGGAGACGCTCGAGCGCGACTGGTTCGCCCCGCTCGCCGAAGCCTTCCGCGCCGGCCGCCTCGACACCGTGCGCCTGACCGCACCGGGCGATCGCGGCACGCTGCAGCTGGAACTGCACCGCAGCGAGCGCTGGAAGTTCTGGCGCAAGCCCTACGCCTTCGACGCACTGCTGAAATCCATCGCCCCCGCGCCGATGCAGACGCCCCACCGTCCAGGCCCCACCGATGCCCCTGTGTAGGAGCGGCGGGAGCCGCGAACACGGCGGTGCAATAAGCGCCATCGTCGCCGGCGTGCCGCCGTTCGCGCCTGCCGGCACTCCTACAGAAACCATCGCGACGCCATGAAAACCACCGCGACCCCGACGCCAACCATCGCGGCCCCGATGCCCTGCAGGAGCGGCGCGAGCCGCAAGCACGGCGGTGTGCCCATGAACGGCGCCCTTAGCCACCTGTTCCTCGACCGATGACCCGAATCCAGCCTCGCGCCATCCCGCAGCAAGCCTTCGCCCGCCTCGCCGATGCCGGCCTGCATCCCCTGCTCGCCCGCCTCTACGCGGCGCGCGGCATCACCCGCGCCGACGAGCTCGACACCAGCCTGAAGAACCTGCTGCCGCCCGAGGCGCTCACCGGCACCACCGAGGCCGCGATCCTGCTCGCCGACGCCATCGAGGCCGGCGCGCGCATGGTCATCGTCGCCGACTACGACTGCGACGGCGCCACCGCCTGCGCGGTGGGCGTGCGCGCGCTACGCGCCTTCGGCGCCGACGTGCATTACCTGGTGCCCGACCGCGTCACGCTCGGCTACGGCCTCACCCCGGCCATGGTCGAGATCGCCGCGCGCCTCGAGCCCGACGTGCTGATCACCGTGGATAACGGCATCGCCAGCGTCGAGGGCATCGCCGCCGCGCGCACCCACGGCATGGCCACGGTGATCACCGACCACCATCTGCCCGGCGACGTGCTGCCCGAGGCCGACGTGATCGTGAACCCCAACCAGCCCGGCTGCGACTTCCCGAGCAAGGCGCTGGCCGGCGTGGGCGCGATGTTCTACACCATGCTCGCCCTGCGCGCCGAGCTGCGCGAGCGCGGCGCCTTTTCCGGCAGCAAGGAACCCAACCTCGCCGAGTTGCTCGACCTGGTCGCGCTCGGCACCGTGGCCGACGTCGTCAAGCTCGACCGCAACAACCGCATCCTGGTCGCGCAAGGCCTCGCCCGCATGCGCGCGGGGCGCATGCAGGCCGGTATCCGTGCCCTGTTCGGGCTCGCCGGGCGCGACCCGGCGCGTGCCAGCACCATGGACCTCGGCTTCATGATCGGCCCGCGCCTCAACGCCGCCGGCCGGCTCTCCGACATGAGCCTGGGCATCGAGTGCCTGATCACCGACGATGCGGGACGCGCGATGAACATCGCCCAGGAGCTCGACAAGCTCAACCGCGAGCGCCGCAGCATCGAGGCCGGCATGCAGGAAGAGGCGCTCAACCGACTGGCAGGCTTCGAGGCCGGCAACCGCGCCACCGTCGCGCTGTTCGAGCCCGACTGGCACCAGGGCGTGATCGGCATCGTCGCCGGCCGCATCAAGGAACGCCTGCACCGCCCCACCATCGCCTTCGCACGCGCCAACGACGGCGAACTCAAGGGCTCCGGGCGCTCGATCCCCGGCCTGCACCTGCGCGACGCGCTCGACCTCGTCACCAAGCGCCAGCCCGACCTCATCGTGCGCTTCGGCGGCCACGCCATGGCCGCCGGCCTCACCATCCGCGAATCCGAGCTCGCGCGCTTCGACGCCGCCTTCGAGGAGGTGGTGAGCGAGCTGCTCGAGCCCGCCCAGCTCGAGCGCCGCGTCGACACCGACGGCAGCCTCGAGTCCGGCTACTTCGCGCTCGACGCCGCGCGCATGCTCGACAACGAGATCTGGGGCCAGGGCTTTCCGGCGCCCGTTTTCGACGACGTGTTCCGCGTCGAGCGCCAGCGCCTGCTGAAGGACAAGCACCTCAAGCTCGAGCTCTCGCGCGGCAGCACGCGCTACGAGGCCATCCGCTTCAACCACGCCGAGGGCGCCGCCGGCCAGATCCACGCCGCCTTCCGCCTCGGCGTCAATGAGTACAACGGGGTGGCCAGCGTGCAACTGATGCTCGAGCATTTCGAGGCGGCGTAGACCGGCCCCGCCGCGATGAGCACGCAAGCCTCCGACTGGCAGGTCCCCGCCGCCACCCTGCGCTGGCTGGACGCGGTGCCGGCCGAGCGCAGCGTGGCGATGCTGGTCCGCCATTCGGTGCGCGACCCCTTGCCGCCCGGCGACCTCGGCTACGCCAACACGCTCAATGCCGAAGGCGTCGCGCTCGCCCGCAGCCTGGGCGAGCGCCTGCATGGGCGCCTGCGCAGCCTGCACACCAGCCCGCTGCAGCGCTGCGTGCACACCGCCGAGGTGTTCGCGCGCGTGGCCGGCGACACGCCGCCGATCGTCACCGACCGCATGCTCGGCGACCCCGGCGCCTGGGTGCTCGACCGCGCGCTGGCGGGCGAGAACTGGAGGCGCCTCGGCAGCGAGGGGATCATGGCGCGCCTGGCGACCACCGACGAGGACCTGCCTGGCACGCGCCCGGCGCGTGTGGGCGCACAGGACCTCGCCACGCACATGCTCGCGATCGCTGCCAGCGCGCCCGGCGTGCACGTCTTCGTCACCCACGACATCCTGCTCGCGATCGCGGCGGCGCGCTTCCTCGGCCCGCCGCCGCCCGGCCCCGGGCGCTGGCCGGCCTACCTCGAGGCCGCCTTCTTCTGGCAGGACGAGGGCGGCCTGCACGTCGCCTATCGCGACCTCCATCGCAGCGGCCTCGCCGGCGCGCGCTGACCCAGCGGCGCCGCGCTCGGGAACATCCGCGCACGCCCGCGCTCCAACCCCGCAAACGCACAACGTCGCGGCGCCGCCACCCGGTCGCCGACGACATCCACGCCCGGATGCCACCGGCGCCCAGAGGAGACCCACCCCGACCGGGGAGCGCAGGCATGCGGGGCCGACCGAGCCTGAAGGGAGCACGCCATGAGCACTGTCGCCCGGTTCCAGATCGATCACGTTCGTTTCCTCGACCCGCATGGCGAGGCGCTCGGGCCGCTGCCCGACTTCGCGCACGACCCCGCGCGGCTGATCCCGATGTACCGCGCGATGTACCTCACGCGCAGCTTCGACGCCAAGGCGATCGCGCTGCAGCGCACCGGCAAGCTCGGCACCTTCGCCTCCGCGCTCGGGCAGGAGGCGATCGGTGTCGGCGTGGCGAGCGCGATGCTCCCGGAAGACGCGCTCTTTCCCTCCTACCGCGAGCACGCCGCCCAGCTCGTGCGCGGCGTGCGCATCGAGGAGAGCCTGCGCTACTGGGGCGGCGACGAGCGCGGCAGCGACTTCGCCGACGCCCGCCACGACTTCCCCAACTGCGTGCCGATCGGCACCCAGGTCTGCCACGCCGCGGGCGCGGCCTATGCCTTCCGGCTGCGCAGCGAGGCACGGGCAGCGGTGTGCTTCCTCGGCGACGGCGGCAGCTCGAAGGGTGACTTCTACGAGGGGCTCAACTTCGCCGCGGTGTGGAAGGCGCCGCTGCTGGTCGTGCTCAGCAACAACCAGTGGGCGATCTCCGTGCCGCGCAGCGCGCAGAGCGCCACCGCCACGATGGCGCAGAAGGCGATCGCCGCCGGCGTCGAGGGGGTGCAGGTCGACGGCAACGACCTCGTCGCGGTGCACCACGTCGCCCGCGAGGCGCTCGCCAAGGCCCGCGCCGGCGGCGGTCCGACCCTGATCGAGGCGGTCACCTACCGACTCGGCGACCACACCACCGCCGACGACGCCTCACGCTACCGCGACCCCGCGGTGGTGCAGGAGCAGTGGTCCTTCGAGCCGCTCACCCGCCTGCGCAACCACCTCGTCAAACTCGGCGCCTGGGGGCCGGAGAAGGAAGAGGCGCTCGCGCGCGAATGCGCCGATACCGTGAACGCCGCGGTCGAGGCCTACCTGAGCACCCCGCCGCCCACCACCGCGGCGATGTTCGATCACCTCTTCGCGACCCTGCCCGCCGCGCTCGCGGCCCAGCGCGACGAGGCCCTGCGCTTCGCGCCCCGCACCGCGGGCGGACAACCGGGAGGCGATCATGGCTGAGATCAACCTTGTCGAGGCGGTCAACCTGGCCCTCGCCCACGAGCTGGCGCGCGACGAAGCGGTCGTGCTGCTCGGCGAGGACATCGGCGCCAACGGCGGCGTCTTCCGCGCCACGGCCGGGCTGCAGCAGCGCTTCGGCGCCGGGCGGGTGGTCGACACCCCGCTCGCCGAGACCGCGATCGTCGGCACCGCGATCGGCATGGCGGCGATGGGCCTGAAGCCGGTGGCGGAGATCCAGTTCTCCGGCTTCCTGTATCCGGCGATCGACCACCTGGTCAACCACGCCGCGCGCCTGCGCAACCGCACGCGCGGCCGGCTGGCCTGCCCGCTGGTGGTGCGCACGCCCTGCGGGGGCGGCATCCACGCGCCCGAGCACCACTCCGAGAGCCCCGAAGCGATGCTCGCCCACACCCCCGGCCTGCGCGTGGTCATGCCCTCCTCGCCCGCGCGCGCCTACGGCCTGCTGCTCGCGGCGATCCGCGACCCTGACCCGGTGATGTTCCTCGAGCCCACGCGGATGTACCGCCTGTTCCGCCAGGAGGTCGTCGACGACGGCGAGGCGTTGCCGCTGGACGTGTGCTTCACGCTGCGCGGCGGCACCGACCTCACCCTGGTGAGCTGGGGCGCGATGCTGCACGAGACCCAGGCCGCCGCCGACGCGCTCGCCGCCGAGGGCATCTCGGCCGAGGTCATCGACGTCGCCACGCTCAAGCCGCTCGACCTGCCCACCATCCTGGAGTCGGTCGCGCGCACCGGGCGCTGCGTGATCGTGCACGAGGCCGCGCGCACCGCCGGCCTGGGCGCCGAGATCGCCGCCAGCCTCGCCGAGGAGGGGCTGTATTCCCTGCTCGCGCCGGTGCAGCGCGTGACCGGCTACGACACCGTGATGCCGCTGTCGCGGCTCGAGTACCAGTACCTGCCGAGCGTCGAGCGCATCGTCGCGGCGGCGCGCAAGACCCTGGAGGCGTCATGAAGATCTTCAAGCTGCCCGACCTGGGCGAAGGACTGCAGGAAGCCGAGATCGTCGAATGGCACGTCAAGGCGGGCGACGAGATCGCCGCCGACCAGCCGCTGGTCTCGGTCGAGACCGCCAAGGCGATCGTGGACATCCCCTCCCCCTACGACGGCCGCGTCGCCAAACTGTACGGCGAGGCCGGCCAGCTGGTGCATGTGGGCGCCCCGCTCGCCGGCTTCGAGGGCGGCGCCGAGACTGCCGACACCGGCACCGTGGTCGGCGAGATGCAGGTCGGCCAGGAGGTGCGCGCCGAAGCGCCGGCCGCGCTCACGCCCGCCGCCCACGGCGGCCCGGCGATCCGCGCGACTCCGGCGGTGCGCGCGCTCGCCCGCCAGCTCAAGGTCGAGCTCGAGATGGTCACGCCCTCGGGCGCCGACGGCGTGATCACGCGCGAGGACGTGCAGCGCGCCGCGCGCGTCCTCGCCGAGGCTGGCCCTGCCGAGCCGCTGCGCGGCGTGCGCCGGGCGATGGCGCAGAACATGAGCCTGGCGCAGAGCGAGGTCGCCGGCGCCACGGTGATCGACGATGCGGTGATCCACGCCTGGGCGCCGGGCACCGACGTCACCGTGCGCCTCATCCGCGCCCTCGTCGCCGGCTGCCGCGCCGCGCCGGCGCTCAACGCCTGGTACGAGAGCCACGCGATGGCACGCCGGCTGGTGCCGCAGGTGCATGTGGGCATCGCGGTCGACCTGCCCGACGGGCTCTTCGTGCCGGTGCTGCGCGACGTCGCCAACCGTAGCCCGGACGACCTGCGCCAGGGCCTGGAGCGCATGCGCGCCGACGTCAAGGCGAGGAAGATCCCGCCCGAGGAGATGCGCGGCCACACCATCACGCTGTCCAACTTCGGCATGATCGGCGGCAAGTACGCCTCGCCGCTGGTGGTGCCGCCCACGGTCGCCATCCTCGGCGCCGGGCGGGTGCACGAGCAGGTGCGCGCGGTCGACGGCGCCTCGGCGGTGCGCCGCGTGCTGCCGCTGAGCCTGTCGTTCGATCACCGCGTGGTGACCGGCGGCGAGGCGGCACGCTTCCTGACGGCGGTGATCGAGGATCTCGAACGCGCCGACTGAGGCTAGCTCAGCGCGGCGCCCGTGTCGCTCGGGCGTCGAGGAAGCCCTCCAGCGCGGCGATCGGCTGCGGGGCGCTGAAGAGGTAGCCCTGATAGGCGGAGCAGCCGTTTCCGGCGAGGAACTCGCGCTGCTCCGCGGTCTCCACGCCCTCCGCGATCACGCGCAGGCCGAGGTTCTCCGCCAGCACGATGATCATGCGCGCGATCGCGGCGTCGTTCGGATCCACCAGGATGTCGCGCACGAAGCTGCGGTCGATCTTGAGCTGGTCGAGCGGCAGGCGCTTGAGGTAGGCGAGCGAGGAATAGCCGGTCCCGAAATCGTCCAGCGAGAAGCCCACGCCGCGCGCCTTGAGCGCTTCCATCTTCGCGCTCACCTTGTCGATGTCGGTCACGAGAGAGCTCTCGGTGAGCTCCAGGTCGAGCCGGCGCGGATCGGCCCCCGCATGCTCGAGCGCGGCGACCACGCCGGCGACGAAGTCCTCATGCAGGAACTGGCGCGCGCTGACATTGACCGAGATCACCAGCCGGCTGTGCTGCGGGTGCTCCGCCCACGCCGCCAGCTGCGCGCAGGCGGCCTCGAGCACCCAGCGTCCGAGCGGAAGAATCAAGCCGCACTCCTCGGCGAGCGGAATGAACTCGTCCGGCGGCACCAGGCCCCGCACCGGGTGCTGCCAGCGCACCAGCGCCTCCAGGCCGAGCACCGTCCCGTCCGCAGCGACCTGTGGCTGGTAATGCAACACGAACTGGCGCTGCTCCAGCGCGACCCACAGCCCGGCCTCGACGTCGGCACGGGCGTGCACGTCGGCCTGCATCGAGGGATCAAAGAAGCACACCGCGTTGCGTCCGCCGAGCTTGGCCCGGTACATCGCCATGTCGGCGCGTCGGAGGGGCTCGTCGACCGGCTCGTCGGCCAGCTCGCCGAAGAGGCTCACGCCGATGCTCACCGACGTGCGATGTTCCGAACTGCCGAGCTGGAAACGCTGGTTCAGCGCCGCGAGGATCTTGTTGCCCACCGCCGAGGCCTGCTCCGCCGCCTCGCGCCCGTCCCCGGCCAGCGCCTCCAGCATGACGATGAACTCGTCGCCACCGAGCCGGGCCACGGTGTCGTCCTTGCGCACGCAGCGCGCGAGGATCGCGGCGACCTGCACGAGCAGCCGGTCCCCCTCCTGATGGCCGACGGTGTCGTTGACCGCCTTGAAGTTGTCGAGGTCGATGAAGAGCAAGGCGCCCACCGTCCCGTCCCGCGCGCAGCTCGCCTGTGCGCGCTCCAGCCTCTCCATCAGCAGCCGCCGGTTGGGCAGCCCGGTGAGGAAGTCGAAGTAGGCCAGCTTCCTAACCTCGGCCTCCACCGACTTGCGCGCGGAGATGTCGCGCGCCGAGTTGAACAGCACCGTCCGGCCGTCCACCTCGAGCGGGAACGAGGTCACCTCGACCGGGTACGCGCTCCCGTCCTTGCGGCGATGCGCCGTCTCGAAGGTGTGCACTTCGCTCGACGCGAACAGCTCGCTCATCCGCGCGCGTAGCGCGTCCTCCGAATGGCAGGCATCCCAGCTCCCGACCTGCATGCCGACCACCTCGCTGCGCGATCGCCCGAGCATGCGGCAGAAGGCGTCGCTGGCCTCGATGACGGCGCCGTCGGCATCGGTGATGTGAATGCCGTCGCTGGCATTCTGCAGCAGGATGCGGCTGCGTTCGTTGGCACGGTTGTTCGCGGCGACCAGCCGGTAGAGGAGCCAGGCCGCCAGCCCGGTCACACCGAGGAAGAGCACCCACAGCAGCATCGCCTTGCCGACGTCCTCCCGCCACTGGGCGAGGTAGTCCTTCTCGCCCCAGCCGACGACCACGAAGGCCGGCAGGCGCTCGAGCCGGCGGTAGGCGTTGATCCGCGCCACGCCATCGGCCGTTCGGGCGCTGTAGAAGGACTGCGCGCGGACCTCGGAGGCGACGATCTCGCTCAGCTCGAGGGAGCCGCCGCGCCCGCCGATCACCCCGGCCGGGGCATCGAGACGCGGCCAGCGCGCGACCAAGGTCATGTCGAGGTCCCGCACCAGCGCGATCCCGTGCGGCCCGAGCTGCAGGCCCGAGAGCAGGCGCTGGAAGTGATCGGCCGGCACGGCTGCGGTGACGACGCCGGCGAAGTCGCCCTCGGGCGTGTTGTAGCGGCGCGAGAACACGACGATCCAGGTGTTGGCGATGCGCCCGTGCAGCAGCTTGCTCGCCCGGGTCTCGCCGTCGTTCAGCTCACGATGATCGCGAAAGAACGGACGGTCGGCATAGCTCGTGCGCGTCTCGGAGGTGACCCGGTCGCCGAGCACAACGGTTCCCGCGGAGTCGCTCACGCGCACCTGGGCCGTCTGCGACAGCCCGTCCCGATGCAGGACGATCGCCGAGTCGAAATCGTCGCGCTGCAGCCGGCCCTTTTCGCGCAACTCGCGCTCGACCCGAAGCTGGACCCCGCGCAGCATCAGATCGATCTCGCGCACCGAGGAGCTGACGCTCTGGTCGAGCAGCAGGGCCAGGTTCTCGACCGTGGTGCGCACCTCGCGCTCCTTGCGGGACTTCGCCTCCAGCATCGCATAACCCAGCAGTCCTGCGATGAACAGGTTGAGCGCCAGCACCGTGGCGATCAGTCCCCCGAGGATCTTCCTGCTGTCGTGCTGCATGTGTCCGCCTGACGATTTCCTTGAGCATTCGCCGAGTTGATGACGGCATGCCGCCCCGTATCGGGGCGTAATTGTAATCGCCCCGCCTGCGGATGCTCCATCCCGGGCACCATCTACGCGCGGCGAGCCCCGCAGCTTCGCGGCGGAGACGAAGCCCTTGGCGATGAAGTGCGCTGTCGATGAAGCTCGCCTGCAGCGGACGGCTTCGCGGCGGTATAATGCGCGGTTTTCCAGATTCCGCCGGAGCCTCGCCATGGAAGCCGAACGCCAGAACGCCATTGCCGAAAAACTCGCCGACCTCGCCGCCCGCGGTCGCGAACTACGGAGGTATCTTTGACTACGATGAGAAAGCATCGAAGCTCGAAGAGGTAAACCGCGCACTGGAAGACCCGGCGGTGTGGAACAACGCCGAGCGCGCGCAGGAGCTCGGCAAGGAGAAGCGTCAGCTCGAGGACGTGGTGCTGACGCTGCAAGAGATCGACGCGCAGTCGCGCGACCTCAAGGATCTCTTCGAACTCGCCGAGGCCGAGGACGACGACGACACCTTCGAGGCGGTCGAGGCCGACCTCGTCGAGTTGCAGGGCGCGATCGAGAAGCTCGAGTTCCGCCGCATGTTCAGCAACCCGATGGACCCCAACAACTGCTTCATCGAGATCCAGGCCGGCGCCGGCGGCACCGAGGCGCAGGACTGGGCGGGCATGCTCGAGCGCATGTACCTGCGCTACGGCGAAAAGAAGGGCTTCAGCGTCGAGCTGATGGAAGAGACCGAGGGCGAGGTCGCGGGCATCAAGAACTGCACGATCAAGTTCTCCGGCGAATACGCCTACGGCTACCTGCGCACCGAGACCGGTATCCACCGCCTGGTGCGCAAGTCGCCGTTCGACTCCAACGCGCGCCGCCACACCAGCTTTACCTCGGTGTTCGTGTATCCCGAGGTCGACGACTCGATCGAGATCGAGATCAACCCCGCCGACCTGCGCATCGACACCTACCGCGCCTCCGGCGCCGGCGGCCAGCACATCAACAAGACCGACTCCGCGGTGCGCATCACCCACGAGCCCACCGGCATCGTCGTGCAGTGCCAGAACGACCGCTCGCAGCACAAGAACAAGGCCGAGGCCATGTCGATGCTGAAGGCGCGCCTTTACGAGGCCGAGCTGCGCAAGCGCCAGTCCGAGCAGCAGAAGCTGGAAGACTCCAAGAGCGACATCGGCTGGGGTCACCAGATCCGCAGCTACGTGCTCGACCAGTCGCGCATCAAGGACCTGCGCACCAACTACGAGGTCGGCAACACCCAGGCCGTGCTCGACGGCGACCTCGACGACTTCATCGGCGCCAGCCTCAAGCAGGGCGTCTGAGCTCGCTACCGACCGGCATTGAGCCCACGTTCGCGGGCAAGCCCACTCCCACGGCGATCGCTGCGGCCTTGTGGGAGCGGGCTTGTCCGCGAAACTGCCGATCGGCGCCTGCAAGATCCGATGATCGATGACTGATCCCTTCCTCTCCGACTTCCTCGCCGCGGGCGTGGACGCCGACGAAGTGCCCGAGCTCGCGGCGCTGAACGCCGCGCGCCCGCTGCTCGACGCCTTCATCACGCTGTTCCGCGGCACCGAGGCCGAGGTGCTGATGCGCCTGCTGGTGCTGCGCGAGATCGGCCGCGAGGCCGACGCGCCGCGCTGGGCGCCCGAGGCGCTGCGCGCGCGCTTCACCTACCTCGACGCGGTCAAGCTCGAGACGGTGTTGAAGCGCCTGCGCGACAACGGCCTGCTCGCCATCGGCGAGGACGGCCACTACGCGCTCTCCGACCACGGCCGCAACGCGGTGGCGGCAATCGCGATGCTGCTGCGCTTCGGCGAGGAGGAGGACGCCGAGCTCGGCTTCCTCACCGCCCAGCTCGCCGGCCTGCAGGCGGTGGGCGGCATCACCGCCGAGTCGCTCGGCCACCTGCTCTCCAAGCTCAACGACCTCACCTGGCACTTCGAGGAGGCGATCGCCTCCGGCTCCGAGTTCCGCATCCTCGACGCCCGCCGTCGCCTGTCGGCCAATGGGCGCTGGCTGGAGCGCGGCACCGAGCTCCTCAACAGGCTGCTCGCCGACCCCGAGGTCGACTTCGACATCGCCCGCATCGCGCAGCGCATCGGCCTGGCGCAGTCGCGCCTGGCGCGCGCCGACGCCTCCTTCCAGCGCGCGCTCAACAAGATCGAGGCGCAGCGCGTGACGCTGGGCGCCTCGGGCATCTCGTCCTCGGACGTCGCCGCCTGGCTGCGCGGGCTCGACGCGGCCGCGATCGCCACGCTTGCGGCCGAGGCCTGCGCGAGCGTGCCCGAGCTGCCGCTGCTCGCTGGCGGGCACGAGCTGCTCGACCGCGCAGAGGCCTTGCTCGAAGGCGGCGGCACCGCCACCGCGGCCGACACCACCCTACCCCCGGCCGACGAGGCCGCGACCGGCTTCGCCCCCCAGGCCGAGGATCTGCGCCTGCTCGAACACTTCACCCACCGCCTCGAGGCCCTGCCCGCGCCGCAACCGCTGCACCGCATCATCGCGGGCGGCGGCTTCGCACCGGCGAGCTACCGCCTGTCGCTGCTCGCCCTGCTCGCCGACGGCGCCGAGAGCGGTCCCGAGGAGGGCCCCGTGGGCAGCTTCATGCGCCTGCCGCTGGAGGTCGAGTTCGGCGACACGCTGACCGCGGTCGGCGAGGACGAGATCGCCGCGATGACGCTCGGCGAGGTGCGCCCGCGCGCCGCCGCCCCGGCCTGAGCCACCAGGATTTCCATGGAACACGAACTCAAGACCCTCACCGCGCGCCTGCTCGCGCAGCGCTGGCTGCCGCGCAGCGACCGCCTGGTGCGGCGTGCGCTGGTGGACGAGACCTTCCGCCTCGAGCTCGACCGCCGCCTCGCCGACGTCGGCCTGCGCCTGCTCGACAACCCCTACGCCGCCCACGTCGGCGTCGCGCTGCAGCCCGAACTGGCCGAGCCGGTGTTCGGCGCCGGGCGCGAGTACGCCGCCAGCAACCTGGGCCTGACCCGCGACGAGATCGCGCTGCTGGTCATCCTCTGGGCGCTGATCGTGCTGCCCAAGCGCGAGCGCCAGGTCACCCGGCGCGAGCTGGTCGACGACGGTCAGACCGACCTCTTCGGCGGCGACAAGCCAGTGGCGCACGGCGACGCGGTCTCGGGCACGCTCACCGAGGCCTCGCTGATCGCCGACTTCGGCCCGCGCCTGGGTGGCCGCACCAAGGTGCGCAACTTCATGCTCGGCAAGCTCGCCCGCCTCGGCTTCATCGAGCGCCGCAACGGCCTCATCACCGAGGGCCCGCTGCTCGACCTCGCCCTCGACTACCGCGTGATGGCCGACCGCATCATCCACGGCACCCTGGGCGAGATCCTCGACGCCGCCGGCCACCCGCCGCCCGCGCACAACGCCTTCGAGCTCGCCGAGGTCCTGCCCGACGAGGCCGAAGCCCTCGACGAGGAAGGCTGAACCCATGCCCCTGCCCCACATCGACCCCGCGCGCTACGAGGACCAGCTCGCCGCCAAGCTCGACCGCTACCGCACCGACTTCGCCGAGTTCCACCTGCCCGAGCCTGCGGTCTTCCGCTCCGCGCCGCTGCACTACCGCCTGCGCGCCGAGTTCCGCCTATGGCATCACGAAGGCCGCATCGACTACGCGATGTTCGACAGCGCCGATCCGAAGCAGCCCATCCTGCTCGAGACCTTCCCCGCCGCCGCCGAACCCATCGCCACCCTGATGCCGCGGCTGCGCGACGCACTCAAGGCGAGCGAGCCGCTGCGGCGCAAGATCTTCCAGGTCGAGTTCCTCGCCACCCTGAGCGGCGAGTGCCTGGTGAGCCTGGTCTACCACCGCCCGCTCGACGAGGCCTGGGAGGCCGCCGCGCGCGCGCTCGCCGCCGCGCTGGACATCCAGCTCATCGGCCGCAGCCGCAAGCAGAAGATCGTGCTCGATCGCGACTGGGTGCAGGAGGTGCTCGAGGTCGATGGTCTGGCCCTGCGCTACCAGCAGTTCGAAGGCAGCTTCACTCAGCCCAACGGCGGCGTGAACCAGCACATGCTGGGCTGGGCGCGCGCGCAGGCGAAGGCCGTGGGCGCGCGCCCGCAAGGCCCGGGCGACCTGCTCGAGCTCTACTGCGGCAACGGCAACTTCACCGTCGCGCTCGCGCCCTTGTTCGGCCGCGTGCTCGCCACCGAGATGAGCAAGACCTCGGTGCGCGCGGCGAACACCAACCTCGCCGACAACAATGTAGCCAACGTGACCATGGTGCGCATGGCGAGCGAGGAGATCAGCGACGCGCTCGCCGGCGGGCGCGAGTACCGCCGCATGGCGGGCGTGGACCTGGCCGGCTACCGCTTCTCCACGCTCTTCGTCGATCCGCCGCGCGCCGGCCTCGACGAGGGCACGATCGCGCTGGCGAGGGGTTTCGACCACATCCTCTACATCTCCTGCAACCCGGAGACCCTGCGCGCCAACGTCGCCGCGCTCGCCGCCACCCACCGCATCGCCGCCGCCGCAGCCTTCGACCAGTTCCCCTACACCCACCACCTCGAGTGCGGGCTGCTGCTGCAGCGGCGCTGAACCTCACCGCGACCCCGGCCCATGTTCCACATCAAGACCCTCGAGCTCGTCCACTGGGACTTCTGGCGGCGCTTCGCGCTGCCGCTGGACGCGCAGATCATCACCATCGTCGGCCCCAACGGCTCGGGCAAGACCACGCTGCTCGACGCTCTGCGCACGCTGTTCGCGCTGCGCTGCTCGGGCAAGCGCGACTTCCGCCGCTACGTGCGCCGCGCCGACCGCAGCTTCGCGTGGATCCGCGCGGTGGTCGCCAACCTGCCCGGCCACACCGGCAAGCGGCCCTTCTTCCCCTGCCTGGCCGACGAGGTCACCCTCGCCTGCCGCATCCGCAAGGCCGGCGGCGACTGGATCCGCGACTACACCATCGTCGACGGCAACCTGCCGATCGAGACGCTGGAGAGCTCCAACGACTGGATCGGCCTGCGCGACTACCAGCACCGCCTGGCCTGGGGCGGCCTGACCCCGGCGATCACCAAGGTGCTAGCGCTCGAGCAGGGCGACACCGACAAGCTGTGCGAATACTCCCCCAAGGCGCTGCTCGAGCTGGTCTTCGACGTCTTCGGCGACAAGGAGGTGCTGGACAACTACCAGGCCGCGCGCGAGGAGCAGAAGTCCGCCGAACGCGAGCTCGGGGAGCTCGGCATCGACCTCGACCGCCTCAAGACCCAGGCCGAGGAGAAGAAGGCCGAGGCCAACCGCTTCCTGGAGTGGAAGCAGCTCGCCGACGAGATCCACGCGCTGGAAGCGGAGATCGTGCCGCGCCTGGAGGTCGCCGAGCTCGAGCGCGAGCTCGCCGCCGAGCGCGAGGCCCTCTGCCGCGTCGGCCAAGAGCGCGCCGACAAGCTCGTCGAGCAGCGCGAGTCGCGCCAGCGCCTGGAGATCGTGCGCGCCGAGCAGGAGGCCGCGCAGGCCGAGCGCAAGCGCCTGAAGGATGACGACCGCGCTTCCGAGCAGCGCTACCTCGCCGCCCACGACCGCGTGCGCGACCTCGACAGGCTGCTCGAAGAGCGCGACATGCTGCGCGCCCAGCTCGCCAGCGAGCACGGCGCCGACGCCGTGGCGCTGGAGAAGGAGCACGAGGAGGCCGACGCCGCGCTCGCCGCGCTGCGCCGCAAGGAGCGCGAGCTGGTCGCCGCCTTCGAGGAGCGCGGCGAGACCCTGCGCGGCGAGCGCAACCGCGCCGGCGCGCCGGGCGACGCCGAGGTCGCGCGCTTCCGCGTCAGGCTG
Organism: Thauera sp.; assembly: GCA_024235615.1. GTDB lineage: Bacteria > Pseudomonadota > Gammaproteobacteria > Burkholderiales > Rhodocyclaceae > Thauera. The sequence goes on from JACKMB010000001.1 coordinate 244,007, forward strand.
AGCGCCGAAGGCATCGCGCACTGCAGCCTGGCCGAGGTGGTGGAGGTCACCGACCCCGCCTGGCAGGCCGCGCTCGAGGCCATCCTGCGCCCCTACCGCTACCTGATCCTGCTCGAGCGCGAAACCGACCGCCACGCCGCCTGGGCGCTCGGCGAGCGCGAGCGCTTCCGCCACTTCATCGTGGCCGAGCGCGAATCCGCCCCGCCGCCGCGTCCGATGAGCCTGGCCGAGGTGGTGGAGTTCGGCGCGCCGGTGCCGCGCTGGCTTGCCGACCTGCTCAACCGCATCCGCCGCGTCGAGGACGCCCACGCCGCGCGCGATCTGCCGCGCGAGCAGGAGTGGATCACCCGCGACGGCTACCACCGCGAGCGCCGCGGCGCCCGCCACCTCGGCCGGCCGCAGGAGTTCCACTTCGGCGAGCTCGCCCGCCAGTCGCGCATCGCCGCACTGCAGGACGAGATCGGCGGGCTCGACAGGCAGCTCCAGGCCCTGCGCCCCAAGCTCGACGCCGCCAGCGCCCGCCTCACCACGCTGCGCCAGCGCCTGCTCGGCCTGCAGTCGGCGCAGCTGCTCGCCGCCCGCGCCGAGGCCTACGCCAGCGCCGAAGCCGAGCTGTCTGCCGCGCGCAAGACGCTCACCGAGGCGATCGCCGAACGCACCGAGACGCGCGGCGAGATCGACCGCCTCGCCGACAAGCTGAACGGCATCCAGATCGAGCTCGACCGCCGCAACCGCGAGCTCAAGGCCGTCGAGCTGCGCCTGGCAGACATCGCGCGCGAGCACGGCCCGCGCCGCCGCGCCCAGGCCGAGCGCATCCTCGCCCTGCGCCGGCGACGGCGCGGCATGCCGGGGCACTGGCTGGACGCCGGCGAGCTCGCGCTGCTCGCCGAGAAATACGGCGACGCGCGCGGCGCCCGCCTGCAGCTCGAGCGCCTGCGCCGCCACCTCGACGAGGGCGAGTGGATCACCGATCCCGCGGTGGTGGTGGTTCGCGACCGCCTCGCCGCCGACGTCGCATTGCGCGAGCGCGACTACCTCAACCGCCAGGGCTACTGCACCACCGCACGCCTGCACACCGACAACGCCCGCGCCGCCTACATCGCCAAGCTGCGCGCCACTGTGCGCCAGTACGCCAGGAACCTGAAGGCGCTCGGCGAGCTCGCCAACCTCAGCGTGGACTGCCCCACCCCGCACCTCGACAACGACGACCTCTCGCTCGCCCAGGCCGGGCTCGAGGTGCGCTTCGACTTCGACCGCAAGGGCGCGGTGGGCCTCAACGACGGCGAGGCCTCGGGCGGCCAGCAGGTCATGAAGTCGCTGATCCTCTTGATCGGCCTGCTGATGGACGAGTCCCGCCCGGGCGGCTTCGTGTTCATCGACGAGCCCTTCGCCCACCTGGACGTCGCCAACATCGACCGCGTCGGCACCTTCCTGCGCGCCACCCGCGCGCAGTACCTGATCACCACCCCGGTCACCCACAACGCCAACGTCTTCGCGCCCGCGCAGCTCACGCTGGTGACGCGCAAGAAGCCGCCCGGCACCGACTGGGCGCCGCCGATCGGCGTACTGCAACGGGCGGTGGACTGACGCGCAAGGCCGTCGCAAGCACCCAGCCCCCCCAGCAGCCCGGGAGCCGCGATGTTTCATGTAGGAGCGCCGGCAGGCGCGAAAGCGGCGCGTGGGAAATCGACGCCAGCGGGCACGCCCACGACTGCATTCGCGCCTGCCGGCGCTCCTACAATCCGCCGGGCCGTGGCGCCATCTCCGTGGCTGGATTCGCGCCTGCCGGCGCTCCTACAATCCGCCGGGCCGTGGCGCCATCCCTGCGGCTGCTTTCGCTGCACCGGGCGGTGAATTGACGGGCGAGGCCGTCGCAAGCACCCAGGCCCGCCCCAGCCGCCCGGAGCCGCGATGTTCCATGTAGGAGCGCCGGCAGGCGCGAAAGCGGCGCGTGGGAAATCGACGCCAGCGGGCACGCCCACGGCTGGATTCGCGCCTGCCGGCGCTCCTACAACCCGCCGGGCCGTGGCGCCATCTCCGTGGCTGGATTCGCGCCTGCCGGCGCTCCTACAACCCGCCGGGCCGTGGTGCCATCTCCGTGGCTTCATTCGCGCCTGCCGGCGCTCCTACAATCCGCCGGGCCGTGGTGCCATCTCCGTGGCTGCATTCGCGCCTGCCGGCGCTCCTACAGGTCGTTGAGTCGCGTGCCCATGACCGCGTTCAGCGCTCCAGCAACGCCTCGGCAGGCATGCCGACGCGCACGTTGCCCCAGTGGCGGCCATTGACCATGATGGGCATGGCGATGTCGCACAGCACCTCGCCCGTGTCGCGCAGGTAGGTCTGCAGCAGCATCGCCTCGGTGTTGCGGGCTGCACGCACCTCGGGCGGGCGCTCGAACTTGCGGCAGGTGCGGTTGCCCACCAGGTCCTTCTCGGGATCGCCGGTCAGTGGCTTGGAAAAGCGGGTGTTGTGCGCCGACAGATAGCTGTCGGCATTCACCGCGACGGCGAACACTGCGCCGCGGGCGCGCTCGAGGCTGTCGTCCAGGATGCGCTGGCAGCGGCGGGTGAATTCATCGCCCCAGACGACCTTGAACTTGGGCGGATTGGTGCCGGCGACCGGTCGGTAGTTGCGATCGAAGACGTCGATGCGTGCCTCGGCCATCGCGCAAAGCTCGGCCTGCACGCGGTCGCGGAAGCCGCGCGTCTCATTCACCAGCAGATCGAAGGCGCCGCTGCCGATCTTGAAGCGCGACACCAGCTCCTGCACCGCCTCGGTGGACTTCGTGAGCGCCAGCGTGCGCTGCTCGCAGTTCTCCATGCGCCCGGCCACTTCGGCGGAGAGGCGGTGGATGTCGGTGACGTTGGCGTGCACATGGGCGTTGGTCTCGGTCAGCGAGGCCATGCCGGCGGCGATCTGCGAGAGCTGCCCGCCGGTGCGCTCGAACTCGCCCACCATGTGCTCGAACTGCGTGGCCGAGCGCGTCACCACGTCGCGCGTCTGCTCGACGTCGCCGTTGATCACCTCGTTCTCGGCGCGCGTGTCGCCGACCAGCTCGAGCATGCCGTTGATGTTGCCGACGATCTCCTGGGTGGCCTTGTTGACGCGCTCGGCGAGCTTGCGCACCTCGTCGGCGACCACCGCGAAGCCGCGCCCGGCCTCGCCGGCGCGCGCTGCCTCGATCGCGGCGTTGAGCGCGAGCAGGTTGGTCTGGTCGGCGATCTCGCGGATCAGCGCCGCGATCTCCTTGACGCTCTCGGAACGCTGCGAGAGCTCGTCCACCGTATTGTTGAAGCGCTGCAGCTTCTCGCTCACCGCAAGGATCTTGGCCGCGACGTTCTGGACCTCGCCGAGCGACTCGCGCGCAATGTCGAGGTTGCGCAGGGTCGAGGCATCGATCGCGCGCGCACTCACCGACACCTCGCCGATCGCCTCGGTCGAGCGCGTGCTGGCATCGAAGACCGTCTGGGTCATGTCGCCCTGGCGCTGCGCGTCGCGCGCGGAGTTCTCCACGCCGAGCTTCACCTGCACGGCCTCGCGCGCGATGTTGACGCTCATCGAGCGCACCTTGCCGATGATCTCGCGCATCTTGGCGGCGAAGCGGTTGTAGCTCGCCGCGAGCTCGCGCAGCTCGTCGTGCGTGGTGAGCGGGAGGTCGCGGGAGAAGTCGCCCTCGCCGCGCGCGATCTCTTCGAAGATCGCGGTGATGACGCGGATCGGACGCACGACGAGGTGACGCAGGTAGAGGATCTGGCCGAGCAGCATCACGAGCGCGAGCGCCGAGAGCGCCAGCATCGCATAGAGCCCGACGTCGAAGGCCTCGGCCACCGACGCGAGGAGTTCCGGCGCCACCGTGCCCTTGGCGAGCGCGACCTCGACGGCCTCGCGCCGATCCAGCCAGATGACGAGGTAGCCCAGGTTGAGCGCGAACAACAGCAGGAAGCTGAAGAGTTTCTTGGTCAGCGAGTTCCAGAAGGTCTTCTCGATGCCTTCGTAGATTTGCCGGAAGGTGCTCATTGGGGTTCCGTGGGGACGGTGAATCAACCCCAGTCTTATCGGTCCCCGTTGCGGGGACTTTAGCTGCGGGCGGTACATTTCACCGCCCGCAGACACGGAACACGCGCGCACTCGGACAGGATGCCCCAGCCATTCGGCGCGTCGCGCAATTGCCGCGCCTTGCCGGCCCTGCCACAATTACGCCTTTCGCGCCCCGCCTGCTGCGGCGCATCCCCTTTCAGAGCTTCGACACCCAGACCATGTCCGACCAGACGCAGACCACGCCCCAGCCCCAGGACGAAAACCACCTCATCGCCGAGCGCCGCGAGAAACTCGCCGCCTGGCGCGCGAGCGGCCGTGCCTTCCCCAACGACTTCTCGCGCGAGAACACCGCCGGCAAGCTCGACGAGCTCTATGGCGACAAGGACACCGAGGCGCTGGAGGCCACCCCGGTCGAGGTCAGGGTGGCCGGCCGCATCATGCTCAAGCGCATCATGGGCAAGGCGAGCTTCGTCACCATCCAGGACCTCTCCGGCCGCATCCAGCTCTACGTGCAGCGCGACGCGGTGGGCGAGGACGTCTACGCCCAGTTCAAGACCTGGGACATCGGCGACATCGTCGGCTGCGTCGGCACCGTGTTCAAGACCAAGACCGGCGAGCTCACCGTCAAGGCCGCCGAGATCCGCCTGCTCACCAAGAGCCTGCGCCCGCTGCCCGACAAGTTCCACGGCCTCACCGACGTCGAGCAGAAGTACCGCCAGCGCTATGTCGACCTGATCATGAACGAGCAGTCGCGCTTCACCTTCGTGGCGCGCAGCCGCATGGTGCAGTCGATCCGCAACTACATGACCGGCCACGGCTTCCTGGAAGTCGAGACGCCGATGATGCACCCGATCCCGGGCGGCGCCGCGGCCAAGCCCTTCACCACCCACCACAACGCGCTCGACATGGAGCTGTTCCTGCGCATCGCGCCCGAGCTCTACCTCAAGCGCCTGGTGGTGGGCGGCCTGGAGAAGGTGTTCGAGGTCAACCGCAACTTCCGCAACGAAGGCCTCAGCCCGCGCCACAACCCCGAATTCACCATGATGGAGTTCTACGAGGCGTACGCGAACTACCGCACGCTGATGGACTTCACCGAGGGCCTGATCCGCCACGCCGCGCGCGAGGCGCTGGGCACCGAATCCTTCGTCTACCAGGGCCGCGATCTCGACCTGTCGAAACCCTTCCACCGCCTCACCATCGTGCAGGCGATCCGCAAGTACCACCCTGGCTTCACCGCGGAGCAACTGGCGGATGCCGCCTGGCTGAAGGAGAAGATCGTCGCCTTCGGCGAGAAGGTGAAGCCGGGCGGGCTGGGCAGCCTGCAGCTGCAGCTCTTCGAGGCCTGCGCCGAAGCCGAGCTGTGGGAACCGACCTTCATCATCGACTACCCGGTCGAGGTCTCGCCGCTGGCGCGCGCCTCGGACACCGACCCGGACATCACCGAGCGCTTCGAGCTCTTCATCGTCGGCCGCGAGATCGCCAACGGCTTCTCCGAGCTCAACGACCCCGAGGACCAGGCCGCGCGCTTCCGCGCCCAGGTCGAGGCCAAGGAGGCTGGCGACGAAGAGGCCATGTACTACGACGCCGACTACATCCGCGCGCTCGAGTACGGGCTGCCCCCGACCGGCGGCTGCGGCATCGGCATCGACCGCCTGGTGATGCTGCTGACCGACGCGCCGGCGATCCGCGACGTGATCCTGTTCCCGCAGATGCGCCCCGAGGCCGCCGCGGGCCTGGTCATCCCGGAACCCGAGCTCTAAGCACGGAGGCCGCCGCGCGGGGCGTCTGCGCGCCTCGCGCCGGCAGCCCGCGCCTGCCCTGGCCATGCCGATCCTTCCCGCCCGCCTCGAGCGCTCGCCCGAGGGCCTGCTGTACTCGGGCAGCTTCGGCGACTTCTACCACTCGCGTGACGACGCGCTCGGCCAGGCGCGTACGGTCTTCCTCGCCGGCAACAGCCTGCCGCAGCGCTGGCAGGGGCGCGAGCGCTTCACCATCGTCGAGACCGGCTTCGGCGCCGGGCTGAACTTCCTCGCCACCTGGGCCGCGTGGCGCGAGGACGCGCGCCGCAGCACGCGCCTGCACTTCGTCTCCTGCGAGCTGCACCCCTTCACCCGCGAGGATCTCGCCCTCATCCACGCCGCCTGGCCCGATCTCGCCACGCTGGCGGCCGAGCTGCGCGCGCAGTGGCCGGCGCTCGCGCCCGGCCTGCACCGGCTGAACCTCGACGACGGCCGCGTCACCCTCACGCTCCACCTCGGCGATGCGGCCGAGGGTCTCGCGCGCATCGACGCGCGCGCGGACGCGCTCTACCTCGACGGCTTCGCGCCGGCGAAGAATCCCGCGCTGTGGTCCGAGCGCATCTTCCACCTGCTCGCCGGCCTCGCCGCCCCCGGCGCGACGCTCGCCACCTGGTCGGTCGCCGGCGAGGTGCGCGAGGGCCTGCGCCGCGCGGGCTTCGCGACCGAGAAGGCGCCCGGCTTCGGCACCAAGTGGCAGATGCTGCGCGGCCGGCTGGCACGCGAGGCCCACGCGCGCTCGACGCCGCAGGCGGACTCGGGCGGTCGCCACGCGCTCGTGATCGGCGCCGGCATCGCCGGCTGCACCGTGGCCGAGCGCCTCGCCGAGCGCGGCTGGGCGGTGGAGCTGATCGACCGCGCCCCTGCGCCAGCCAGTGGCGCCTCGGGCAACCTCGCCGGCGTGCTGCGCCCCCTGCCCAGCCTGGACGACAACCGCATGAGCCGGCTCACCCGCGCCGGCAGCCTGTACGCGTGGCGACGCATCCATCAACTGCAGGCGCGCGGCCTCGCGCTGCATGCGGACGACTGCGGCGTGCTCCACCTGGGGCGCGACACAGCGCAGGAGGTCAAGATGCGCGCGGTGGTCGAACGCCTCGCGCTGCCGACCGATCACCTGCGCTTCGTCGGCGTCGACGAGGCGGCGGAGCTCGCCGGCTGCGCGGTCGCCAATGGCGGCTGGTGGTTCGCCGGCAGCGGCTGGGTGCAGCCGCCCAGCCTGTGCGCGGCCAGCCTGGAGGCGGCGGGCGGACGCGTGCGTGGGCACTTCGGCCAGACCGTGGCGCGGCTCGGGTACGGCGGCGGCGCCTGGCACGCACACGGGCCCGACGGCAGGACGATCGCAAGCGCCCCCGTGGCGATCCTCGCGCCCGGCACCGGCATCGCCGGCTTCGAGCAGGCCCGCCTGCCGGTGGTGAGCGCGCGCGGCCAGGTCTCCCACCTTGCCTCCACCGTGGGCAGCGCGCCGCGGGTGGTGGTGTGCCGCGGCGGCTACGTGAGTCCGGCCGTGGACGGCCTGCGCTGCGCCGGCGCCACCTTCGCGGTGGACGACCCCGACCCCGACCTGCGCCCCGAGGACCACACCGAGAACCTGCAGCGCCTCGCCGCCATGCTGCCGGGCTTCGTCGCCACCCGGGGCGTGGACCTCGACCCCGCCCGACTTGATGGCCGGGTGGGCTTCCGCCCCGCCTCGCCCGACCGCCTGCCGATGATCGGCGCCCTGCCCCTGCCTGCTCCGGCAGCCCTGGCCGACGCCACGCCCGCGCGCAGGCTTGACGAACTGGCGCGCCACCCCGGGCTGTACGCGCTCTCGGGCTACGGCGCACGCGGCCTGGTGTGGTCGGCGCTGGCTGCAGAGTTGCTCGCCAGCGAGCTCGAGGGCGACCCCGCGCCGCTCGAACGCGATCTGCTCGGTGCCATCGATCCGGCGCGCTTCGTGCTGCGCCCGGCGGGCAAGACGGCGGTGCGCGAATGAAGTCGCCCCGGCTCGAAGCCTTGCGCGCCGCGCTGGCAAAGGCCGAGTTCCGCCTCGCCGCCACCCAGGACCTCGCGCGCGTCGGCGACTGGGAGCTCGACCGCCACACCGGCCGCATGCACTGGTCGCGCGAGCTCTTCCGCCTCTTCGAGCGTCCGGAGGCCCTCGGCGTGCCCGACCTCAACGAGGCGCTCGGCTACTTCAGCCTGGACTCGACGAATCGCACCCGCGACCTGTTCTGGGAGGCGATCGACACCGGCCGGCGCTGCGCCCTCGAGCAGGAGGTCCTGCTGCCCTCGGGCGAGGAGCGTCGCCACTTCACCGTGATCGTGCCGGTCGCCGACGAGAGCGGGCGCGTGTTCCGCCTTTACGGCACGGTGCAGGACATCACCGAGCGCCGGCGCCTGGAGTCCGAGCGCCTGGATCATCTGGAACGCCTGGAGGCGCTCTCCCGCCACCTCGTCGAGATCGAGGAGCGCGAACGCCGCGAGCTCGCCAGCGCACTGCACGACCGCGCCAGCCCCAACCTCGCCGCGCTGCAGATCCTCTTCTCCAACCTCGCCGACGCCCTGCCCGAATCGGCCCGCAGCGAACTGGCGCCACTGCTGGAGGACGCCTCGGCCCTGCTCGCCGACACCACCGCCGGCATCCGCGAGATCTGCACGAACCTGCGCCCGGCCACGCTCGACTACTCCGGCCTCGTCCCGGCGCTGCGCGAGTACGTCGCCCAGTTCCGCGCCCGCACCGGGCTGGATGTACGCATCGACGCCGAGTCCGGCAGCGCACCGCCGGCGCTCTCGCGGGCGACGCAGACGCTGTGCTTCCGCCTCGTGCAGGAGGCGCTGACCAACTGCGCCAAGCACGCCCGCGCCGGCAGCGTGCGCATCGAGCTCCGCGCCGGTACCGACGGCGTCCTGCTGCAGATCAGCGACGACGGCGTCGGCTTCGACCTCTCCCGCCTCGGCGAGGCGGGCAGCACGCCGGGCCTGGGCCTGATCACGATGCGCGAACGCGTGGAGCTCGCCGGTGGCGACTTCCGGCTGTATACCCGCCCCGGCGATGGGACCGTGATCGAGGTGCACCTGCCTGCCGAGCTCCACCCCGCGGAGACGACCCGATGAGCCTGCGCATCCTGCTTGCCGACGACCACCAGATGTTCCGCCACGCGCTGCGGGCGCTGCTGGCCCGCGACCCGGAGCTCGAGGTCGTCGCCGAGGCGGCGAGCGGCGAGGAGGTGCTCGCGATCGCCGACGCACAGCCGGTCGACCTGGTCTGCATGGACATCGCGATGCCGGGCATGGACGGCATCGAGGCCACCCGCCGCCTGCTCTCGCGCCATCCGGCACTGCGCGTGATCGGCCTGTCGGCCTTCGCCGACCGCCAGTTCGTGATCGACCTGCTCGCCGCCGGCGCGCGCGGCTACATCACCAAGGGCGAGGCCGGCGACGAGCTGCTGCGCGCGATCCGAACCGTGTGCGAGGGGCGCAGCTACCTGTGCCCCGAGGTCGCCGCGACGGTCGCCGATGCGCTGCGCGACAGCCCCGGCGTGTATGCAGCCGCCCCGCGGCTCACCGCCCGCGAGCGCCAGGTGCTGCAGCTGATCGCCGAGGGCCTGACCTCGGTGCAGATCGGCGAGCGGCTGCACATCGCCGCCTCGACGGTCGAGGTGCACCGCCGCAACCTGATGCGCAAGCTCGACCTGCACAACGTCGCCGAGCTCACCCGCTACGCGATCCACAGCGGCATCAGCCCGAGCGCGAACCCGGGCGGCGCGGCCTGACCGCCTCCGCCCGCATCCGCGACTACCCTGAAACCGGTAGCCCAAACACTGCGAACGCTGTATATGCCCGAAACGGGTCGCCGTTTAACATCATGAGCTGAGAGATCCACCCGGCATCCTTTAGCGGAGACTTCGCCATGAACACCCATCCGGCCTTCCAGCAGTTCGCCCACTCGACCCGCAACGGCTTCGAGCAGTTCCAGGCCTATGCCCTGATCGCGCTCGACGCCTCCGAGAAGCTGTGCGCGCTCAATTTCGGCGCCGCGCGCGCGCTGTGCGAGGCCGCCTCGGCGGCGCCGCTCGCCCAGCCGGGCAGCGATCTCGAGGCCGGCTTCGCGAAACAGCGCGAGACCCAGGGCCAGGCGCTCGAGCAGTTCGGGAACTACCTGCAGCAGGTGAACGAGGTGGTGTCGGGCGCGCAGAACGAGCTGCTCGAACTCGGCAGCCGCCACTTCGAGGACCTCCAGGCCTCGATGCAGTCGATGCTGGAAGAAGCAGGCAAGCTGGGCAGCGTCGAGGTCTTCCAGTCCGCAGCCGCCGCGGAGCCGCGCAGCCGCGCGATGCGCAAGGCCGCCTGACCCGCCTCGCCACCAGCTCTCGACCGTAGCATTCGCGCCTGCCGGCGCTCCTACATGAACCACCGCGCGTCCCGGCCCGCCTGTAGGAGCTGCGGCAGCTCCGAACGCGGCGGTCCGGCAATCGACGCGCGTCGCGGACGCCACCGCCGCTTTCGCGCCTGCCGGCGCTCCTACACAAACCCCCGCGCGTCCCGGCCCGCCTGTAGGAGCTGCGGCAGCTCCGAACGCGGCGGTCCGGCAATCGACGCGCGTCGCGGAGGCCACCGCCGCTTTCGCGCCTGCCGGCGCTCCTACAGGAACCATCGCGCGTCCCGGCCCCCTGTAGGAGCTGCGGCAGCTGCGAACCCGGCGCTCCGGCAATCGACGCGCGTCGCGGAGGCTACCGCCGCTTTCGCGCCTGCCGGCGCTCCTACATGAACCGCCACGCGTCCCGGCCCGCCTGTAGGAGCTGCGGCAGCTGCGAACCCGGCGGTCCGGTGATCGACGCGCGTCGCGGATACCACCGCCGCTTTCGCGCCTGCCGGCGCTCCTGCATGAACCGCCACGCGTGCCGGACCCGCCTGTCGGAGCTGCGGCAGCTGCGAACCCGGCGGTCCGGTGATCGACGCGCGTCGCGGATACCACCGCCGCTTTCGCGCCTGCCGGCGCTCCTACATGAACCGCCACGCGTCCCGGACCCGCCTGTAGGAGCTGCGGCAGCTGCGAACCCGGCGAGCCGGTGATCGACGCGCGTCCCGGACGCCATCGCCGCCTTCGCGCCTGCCGGCGCTCCGGCGCCCGTCCCGGACCCGCCTGTAGGAGCTGCGGCAGCTGCGAATCGGGCGGATGAGCGACCGACTCGCAGGCAGAATCTCGCCCATGGCCTTCGCGCCTGCCGGCGCTCCTACATGAACCGTCGCGCTTGCGGCCCCCTGTACGAGCGGCGGCAGCCGCGAAAACAGCGCCGATCTCAGAGGCGGCGATCCAGGCGCTCGAGCACGCGCTCGCGACCGAGCACCTCCAGCACGGCGTCGATCGCCGGCGTCTGCGGCACGCCGAGCACCGCCACACGCAGCGGGATCGCCACCTGCGGCATCTTCAGGCCATGCTCGGCCATCGTGTCCTTGATCGCCTGGCTGAGCGCCGCCTTGTTCCACTCCGCCGCAGCCAGGCGCACACGCAGGCTGGCGAGCGCGACCTTGGCAACGTCCGTCAGGTGCTGGCCCACCACCTCCGGCGCCGGATGCACGTCGGCCACGAACAGCTCGGCGGCATCGGCCAGCTCGTTGAGGTTGGCCACGCGATCCTTGTACAGCGCCACCACCGCCTCCAGGCTAACCCCGGTCTCGGGATTCACCTCGCGACGCGCCAGGCGATTGGCAACCTCCGCGGCGAGGAAGCCGTCCTCCGCCTTCCTGATGTACTGCGCGTTGAGCCAGTTCAACTTCTCGGTGTTGAACTGCGCGGCCGAGGGCGTGATGTGGTCGAGGTCGAACCACTCGACGAACTGCTCGCGACTGAAGACCTCGTCGTCGCCATGGCTCCAGCCCAGGCGCGCCAGGTAGTTGATCACCGCCTCGGGCAGGTAGCCGTCCTCGTCGTACTGCATCACGCTCACCGCGCCGTGGCGCTTGGAGAGCTTGGTGCCGTCGTCGCCGAGGATCATCGACAGGTGCGCATACAGCGGCACCTCGGCGCCGAGCGCCTGCAGCACGTTGATCTGGCGCGGGGTGTTGTTCACGTGGTCGTCGCCGCGAATGACGTGGGTGATGCCCATGTCCCAGTCGTCCACCACCACGCAGAAGTTGTAGGTGGGCGTGCCGTCGGCGCGCGCAATGATGAAGTCGTCCATCTCGGCGTTGGCGATCTCGATGCGGCCCTTGACCAGGTCGTCCCATGCCACCACGCCTTCGGTCGGATTGCAGAAGCGCACCACCGGCTGCACGCCCTCGGGCGGCGGCGGCAGGGTCTTGCCCGCCTCGGGGCGCCAGCGCCCGTCGTAGCGCGGCTTCTCGCCCCGTGCGCGCTGTGCCTCGCGGATCTGGTCGAGCTCCTCGGACGACATGTAGCAGTGGTAGGCGGTGCCGGCGGCCAGCATCTGGCCGATGACCTCCTTGTAACGGTCCATGCGCTGCATCTGGTAGAACGGGCCCTCGTCGTGCTCCAGGCCCAGCCACTGCATGCCGTCGAGGATCGCCTGCACCGCCGCGGGGGTGGAGCGCGCGACGTCGGTGTCCTCGATGCGCAGCACGAAGGTGCCGGCGTGGCGACGGGCGAAGGCCCAGGAGAACAGCGCGGTGCGCGCGCCGCCGATGTGCAGGTAGCCGGTGGGGCTGGGGGCGAAGCGGGTGCGGACGGGACGGGAAGCGGAGGTCTGGGACATGGGAGCGTGGATGCAGTCTTGGGCAAAGCGCGGATTCTAAGCGATCGCCCGTGACATCGGCGGTCGTGAGGGGAGGAAAGCGCGGCGAGGACAGCCATTCGCCCAAAACAATCTGACGTTCAAAGGCCTTGAACGAAGTGAGATCTCGGCAACATCCAGCGCCCCTGCTGGCCAGGAAGCTCGACAAATCCGAAGTGCTTGTAGAAAGCAGCCGCCGCGGGCGATTTGGCATCGACGATGATGGCCGCCACCGCGAGCGTCTGGCTGGCCGCGGCCACCCGCTTGCAAGCATCGACCAGCAAGATGGAACCCAAGCCCTGCCCTTGCGCCAGTACACTCACGGCTAGCCGACCGAGCAAGGCGGCAGGGACGGGGTAACGCGGCAGCTTCTTGCGCAAGGACTCGGGTAGCTTTTCGGCGGCAACGCTGGCTGCACTCAGTGTGTAGAAGCCTGCGACCTCGCTGACCAGATCGGCCGGCGTCGCCACGAACACCCGCGCCACTCCGCGCTTGACGTCCTGCCTGGCATGGCGGTGCAGGTATTCATCCAGCGCCGCCTCCCCACATCGAAAATCGGCGGTCGCCGTCTCGTTGTCGAGCGCGCGAATGCCATACTTCACTCAGCGCACCTGGTTGGCGTGGCGGGCGAACGCCCTCTGCAAGGCCGGAGCGGGGTGAGCCGGTGAATCCAGGGCATCGAGAAACGCGGAAAAATCCTGCTGCGACAGCGTGATGGCCTCGTGCTGCTGAACCAGGGTCTGGGCTTGCTCGACAGCGTTTCGCAGCACGAACTCCGACACGCTCATGTGCGCATAGGCCGCCGCCTTGTCGAGCAGACGCCGAACTTCCTGGTCACAACGGATGTGCAGGCGGGTGTCTTTGGTCAGGGAGTTCATCGAGCGCTCCTAGGAAAACAATGCGTTCATTGTGCGCCATTCGTGCGCACAACTCAAGGATGAGCACGATCCCTCGCCGCGCTTGCTGACTGCATCCGACCCGGAGCCGCCTGATGACATTCTCAAGCGCGACGACAGCATGCAGGTCGTCAAGCTGCCGCTCATATGGACTTTTGAAACTACCCGATGTGCATTGATTCAAATACGCAATTCTTGCAAGACTTCGGGGTGAGCAACGGCAACACGGAGCAGCGTCTTGGCGGCACCCGTGGGCGACCGACGACCCTGCTCCCACTCCTGGAGCGTTCTGGAGGACACGCCAAGGAGCTCCGCAAAGGCTTGCTGAGACAAGCCCGTCTTTGCGCGAGCCTGAGCTGCTTCGGGCAACTCGACACGCGTGGTGCACACGGCCTCGCCACGTCTCATTTGCTTGACGGACTCAAGCAAATCCTGCTGGAACTTTTCGATCTCAGAGGGCATCTTCGACTCCTTGCTTCAACTCCGCCAAGAAGGACGTGGGGAGATTGTCGAACTTGGCTTTCTTGTAGACGATCAACAACCAAATGGTCTCGGTGTTCGCGTTGAAGTAGATGACCCTGGCACCGCCGCGTTTTCCTTGTCCCGCAGATGTCCAACGCACCTTACGGCAGCCGCCACTTCCCCGGATAACGTCACCGGCTTCTGGATTGGCCGCGATCCAGTTGATGAACTCAACGCGCTCGACTTCCGACCAGACTTCACTGGCATAGCGTTGGAAGATAGCGGTTTCAGCAACTGTTCTCACCCGCGCAATGTACGTCAATGACGTATATTGCGCAAGCGGTGGAGGCGGATTTTTCGAGAGGAAGTGCCGGCCACAACTGGAATCTGGATGCCCAGAGGAAAGACAGTGGGCCGTGCAAAATGGCGATCAGCGCAGACCGAGTACTTGTCGAAGGCCGATGACCAGTCCCAGATCGGTTACCCGCCGTTCGCGTTGGAGGAGATTTTTCAGCCGCTATGTCTCCTGCTGGCCGAAACAATCCGCGGACACAATCTCGAAAATCTTCATCACAAACGCAAAATTTCGAGACATGCCCGGGTGATTCGAGGCCGCCGTACCCCACCTTCGCGTTAGCCACCGGCACGGCGCGCCCCGCAACACCCACGCGCTACCCCAGCAGCAGCGCGTCGTCGTCGAGCTTCTCGCCGCGCACCTTTTCGAACATGTCGAGCAGGTGATGCACGTCCAGCCCCTCGCGCTCCTTGCCCGACACATCCAGCACCACCCGCCCCTGATGCAGCATCACGGTACGCTGGCCGACATCGAGCGCCTGGCGCATCGAGTGCGTGACCATCATCGTCGTGAGCTTGTGCTCGGCGACGATGCGCACGGTGAGTTCCAGAACGAAAGCCGCGGTGCGCGGGTCGAGCGCCGCGGTGTGCTCGTCGAGCAGCAGCAGCCGCGAGGGCTGCAGCGCCGCCATCAGCAGGCTCACCGCCTGGCGCTGGCCGCCCGAAAGCAGGCCGATTCGGTCGGACAGGCGGTTCTCCAGGCCGAGGCCCAGCGTGGAGAGCTGGGCGCGGAACTCCTCGCGCAGCGCCGGCTTGACCGCGAAGGAGAAGCCGCGGCGCTCGCCGCGCATCTTGGCGAGCGCCATGTTCTCCTCGATGGTGAGGTCCTCGCAGGTGCCGGCGAGCGGGTCCTGGAACACGCGCGCGACGTGGCGTGCGCGCCCCCACACCGGCTGCCGGGTCATGTCGATGCCGTCGATCTCGATCGTGCCGCTGTCGACGCGCTGCTCACCCGACACGGCGTTGAGGAAGGTCGACTTGCCAGCGCCGTTGGAGCCGATGACGGTGACGAACTGCCCAGTCGGGATCTCGAGCGACATGCCGCGCAGGGCCTGGGTCTCGATCGGCGTGCCGGGATTGAAGGTGAGGCGCAGGTCGGTTGCCTTCAGCATGTCAGGCTCCTTTCTTGCCGGACCAGTGCGCGCGCAGGCGCGGCACCACCAGCGCGACCGTCACCAGCACCGCGGTGACGAGGTTGAGGTCCTGCGCCTGCAGGCCGATGAAGTCCGAATTGAGCGCGAGCGCGATGAAGAAGCGATACACGATGGCACCGACGATCACCGCGATGGTCGCCAGGTAGAGCTTGCGCGAGGGCAGCAGGCTCTCGCCCACGATCACCGCGGCGAGGCCGATGACGATCGTGCCCACGCCCATCGAGATGTCGGCGCCGCCCTGGGTCTGCGCGAACAGCGCCCCGGCCAGGCCCACCAGCGCGTTCGACAGCGCCATGCCGGCGAGGATCGCCATGCCGGTATTGACGCCCTGCGCCCGCGCCATGCGCGCGTTCGAGCCGGTGGCGCGGATCGCCAGGCCGCTCTGGGTGGAGAAATAGGCATCGAGCGCGAGCTTGACCGCCAGCACCACGAAGACCAGCAGCAGCGGGCGGAACACGTAGTCGGCGAGCGCCTCGGGCTGCAGCAGGTTGAACACGGTCGGCTCGGTGATCAGCGGCACGTTGGGCTTGCCCATCACGCGCAGGTTGATCGAGTACAGCGCGATCATCATCAGGATGCTGGCGAGCAGGTCCATGATCTTGAGGCTGACGTTGAGCCAGCCGGTGACCAGGCCGGCGACCGCGCCGGCCAGCGTCGCCGCGATGGTCGCGGTGAAGGGGTCGTAGCCGGCGGCGATCATGGTCGCGGCGACGGCACCGCCGAGCGGGAAGCTGCCATCCACGGTGAGATCGGGAAAGCGCAGCAGCCGGAAGGAGATGTACACGCCGAGGGCGACGAGGCTGAAGATCAGGCCGATCTCCAGCGCCCCGAGCAAGGTGTAGAGCGACATTGGGGGATTACCGTTGGTGAGGATCGAGCGGGGCGTGCGCCGGGGCGACGTCCCGCGCGGCCGGGCTTGGACGGCCGCGCGAGGCTGCGGACGATCCGCTTACTGGACGACCTTGGAGGCCGACTTGACGAGGTCCTCGGCGAGGGTGATGCCCTGCTTCTGCGCCGCACCCGGGTTCACGTGCAGCGACAGCTTGTTGCTGGTCTCGGAGGCGATCGCGCCGGGCTGCTCGCCCTTGAGGATGCGCACCACGATCTCGCCGGTCTGCACGCCGAGCGCCTTGTAGTCCATGCCGTAGGCCGCGACCGCGCCGCGCGCCACGCTGTCGGTGTCGGCCGCCACCAGCGGGATCTTGGCGTCCATGCCGACCTTGACCAGGGCCTCGTAGGCCGACACGACGTTGTTGTCGGTGCTGGTGTAGAACACGTCGGCCTTGCCGATCAGGCTGCGCGCCGCCGAGCCGACGTCCACCGAGCGCGGCGCCGCGGCCTCGACCAGGCTCAGGCCGTGCTTGGGCAGCAGTTCGCGCAGCTGCTCGACCACGACGACCGAGTTGGCCTCACCCGGGTTGTAGACGATGCCGACGCGCTTGGCAGCCGGCGCGACGCGCTTGATGAGCTCGATCTGCTTGCCGAGTTCGAGCGCATCCGACACCCCGGTGACGTTGGTGCCGGAGGGCGCCATCGAGGGCACCAGCTTGGCCACCACCGGATCGGTCACCGCGGAATACACCAGCGGGATGTCCTTGGTCGCGGCCACGACCGCCTGCGCCGAGGGGGTGGCGATCGCGACGATGACGTCGGACTTGTCGCCGACGAACTTGCGCGCGATCTGCGCGGCCGTGCCCGTGTTGCCCTGCGCGCTCTGGTACTGCCACTTGAGGTTCTTGCCGTCCTCGTAGCCGGCCGCGGCCAGCGCCTCCTTGACCCCGTCGCGCACCGAATCGAGCGCGGGGTGCTCGACGATCGCGGTGATGGCAACCGACTTCTGCTGGGCGTGAACCGGCATCGCCGCCACGAACGCGAGCGCCAGCGCACCGAACAGGGCCTTGCGGGACAGGGGGAAGGACATGGAGGTCTCCTTTGTGGCCGTGCGGCCGGAAATTCTTCGAGAAAGGGGTTTGGCCGGCACCGTGGCCGGCAGGGTGTCGTCAAGAGCGCAAGTTTAACAGCAGGTCCGGATTACGCGATTGCGGTGGACCCGCAATCGCCGGGGCACGCTCCGAACCGGCTTGCTCGAAAGACTGTATTTTTTTACAGTCTACCCATGCTTCCCGCCTACGCCGAACTCCACTGCCTGAGCAACTTCAGCTTCCAGCGCGGCGCCTCGCACCCCGAGGAGCTCGTCGCGCAGGCGGCGGCCTTCGGCTACCGCGCGATCGCGCTCACCGACGAGTGCTCCTTCGCCGGCGTGGTGCGCGCCTGGCGCGCGCTGCAGGCCCTGCCCGAGGCCGGCCGCCCGCGCCTGATCGTCGGCTGCGAGCTGCGCCTCGCCGACGGCCCCTGCCTCGTGCTGCTCGCCGCCGACCGCGCCGGCTACGGCCGGCTCTCGCGCCTGGTCACCCAGGCCCGGCGCAGCGCCGAAAAGGGCCGCTACCACCTCACGCGCGCGATGCTCGACGCCGTCCGCGAGTGCGAGGGCGAGGGCGAGGGCGCCGCCGCCGAAGCCCTGCCCGGCTGCCTGGCGCTGCTGATCCCGCCCGACGGCTTCCCGCCGCCGGACGCCCCGCTCGACGCGGCCATCGCCCTGCGCAGCGAGGCGCGCTGGCTGGCGAAGCGCTTCCCCGGGCGCGCCTGGATCGCCCACACCCCGCGCCTGGACGGGCGCGACCCCGCCCGCCTGCACTGGATCCTGCGCATCGCCCAGGCCGCCGGCATCCGCGCGGTGGCCGCCGGCGGGGCGCTGATGCACGAGGCCACGCGGCGCCCGCTCGCCGACGTGATGACCGCACTGCGCCTGCACTGCAGCGTGGCCGAGGCCGGCCTGGCGCTCGCACCCAACGCCGAGCTGCGCCTGCACGAGCGCGCCACCCTCGCCCGCCGCCACCCCCCCGAGCTGCTCGCCGAGACGCTGGCGGTGGCTGCGCGCTGCCGCTTCGGCCTCGACGAGCTGCGCTACGAGTACCCCGCCGAGCTCGTCCCCGCGGACGAGACCCCGCCGAGCTGGCTGCGCCGGCTGGTCGAGGGCGGGCTGGCCTGGCGCTACGGCGAGGCCGCCAGCGATCGCCGCGCGGCGGCGCCCACTGCCATCGCCGCCGCGCCGCCGCCGGCCGAAGACCCCGCCCCGCCCACGGTGCGCGCGCAGATCGAGCATGAACTCGCGCTCATCGCCGAGCTCGGCTACGAGCCCTACTTCCTCACCGTGCACGACATCGTGCGCTTCGCCCGCGAGGCCGGCATCCTGTGCCAGGGCCGCGGCTCGGCGGCCAACTCGGTGGTGTGCTGGGCGCTCGGCATCACCGAGGTCGACCCGCAGCTGGGGATCATGCTGGTCGAGCGCTTCATCTCGCGCGAGCGCGACGAGCCGCCCGACATCGACGTCGACTTCGAGCACGAGCGCCGCGAGGAGGTCATCCAGTACCTCTACCGCAAGTACGGCCGCGACCGCGCCGCGCTCGCCGCCACCGTCATCCGCTACCGTTCGCGCAGCGCGCTGCGCGACGTGGGCCGCGCGCTCGGCCTCGACGAAGCGCAGATCGAGCGCCTCACCCGCGAGCACCACTGGTTCGACGGCCGCCGCATCCTGCCCGAGCGCCTCGCCGAGGCCGGGCTCGACCCTGACAGCCCGGTCACGCAGAGGCTGGTCGCGCTCACCGAGGAGCTCATCGGCTTTCCCCGCCACCTGTCGCAGCACGTCGGCGGCTTCGTCATCGCGCGCGGCCGCCTCGACGAGCTGGTGCCGGTCGAGAACGCCGCCATGCCCGAGCGCACCGTGATCCAGTGGGACAAGGACGACCTCGACGCGGTCGGCCTGATGAAGATCGACGTGCTCGCGCTCGGCATGCTGTCGGCGCTGCGCCGCGGCCTGGCGCTGGTGTCGGCCTGGCGCGGACGGGCGCTGACGCTGGCGACGATCCCGCGCGAACGGCCGGAGGTATACGCGATGCTGTCGCGCGCCGACTCGGTCGGCGTGTTCCAGGTCGAGTCGCGCGCGCAGATGACCATGCTGCCGCGGCTCAAGCCGCGCCGCTTCTACGACCTGGTGGTCGAGGTCGCGATCGTGCGCCCCGGGCCGATCCAGGGCGGCATGGTCCATCCCTACCTGCAGGCGCGCGAGCGCGTGGCGCGCGGCGAGGACCCGATGGCCGGCCTGCGCGACGAGATCCGCGGTGTGCTCGCGCGCACGCTGGGCGTGCCGATCTTCCAGGAGCAGGTGATGCAGCTCGCGGTGGTGGCGGCCGACTTCACCGGCGGCGAGGCTGACCAGCTGCGCCGCGCGATGGGCGCCTGGCGGCGCAAGGGCGAGCTCGAGCGCTACCGCCAGAAGCTGCTCGACGGGCTGGCGAAGAACCGCTACGACCCCGACTTCGCCCAGCGCCTGTGCCAGCAGATCGAGGGCTTCGGCAGCTACGGCTTCCCCGAGTCGCACGCCGCCAGCTTCGCGCTGCTGGTGTATGCCTCGGCCTGGTTGAAATGCTTCGAGCCCGCGGCCTTCCTCGCCGCGCTGCTCAACAGCCAGCCGATGGGCTTCTATGCGCCCTCGCAGCTGATCCAGGACGCCCGCCGGCATGGAGTGGAGGTGCGGGCGGCGGATGTCACCGTGAGCGAGTGGGATTGCACGCTGGAGCCCACCGCCGAACATGCGGCAGATCCGGCCCCCGAGCCCCCAGGCACTCCATCAGCGCAGCCAGCGCCCTGTCCCCCACTGCCAGCACACACCCAGCTGGCGAGCAGCCCCGGCGCACCGGAGGCGAACACGTCGCCTGTGCGCCCGCAGCCCGCGGTGCGCCTCGGCCTGCGCATGATCCGCGGCCTCGGCCACGACGCCGCCACCCGCATCGTCGCCGCGCGCGGCGAACGCGCCTTCGCCGACACCCAGGACCTCGCCGCGCGCGCCCGGCTCGACGCCGGCGCGCTGCGCACGCTGGCCGCCGGTGGCGCGCTCGCCAGCCTCGCCGGCCATCGCCGCCAGGCCTTGTGGCAGGCGAGCGGCGCCGCCCCCCTGCCCGGCCTGCTCGCCGCGGCCCCCGGCGGCGACGTCGCCGCCACGCTGGACGCACCGGCCGAGACCGAGGACCTGCTCGCCGACTACGCCCGCCTCGGCTTCACCCTCGGCCGCCACCCGCTGTCCTTCGTGCGCGACCAGCTGGCGGCGCTGCGCTTTCTCACCGCCGCCGACATCACCGCCGCGCCCGACCGCATGCTCGCCCGCGGCGCCGGCCTGGTCACCTGCCGCCAGCGCCCCGGCACCGCCAAGGGCACGCTCTTCCTCACCCTGGAAGACGAGACCGGGCTCACCAACGTGATCGTCCGCCCCGAGCTCTTCGAGCAGCAGCGCCGCATCCTGCTCGGCGCGCGCCTGATGGGCGTGTTCGGCCAGATCCGCCGCCAGGGCCGCGTCGTGCATCTGGTAGCGAGCCGGGTGGTGGACCACTCGCCCCTGCTCGGCAGCCTCGCCGCGCGCAGCCGGGACTTCCACTGAAGACCCGCGCTCTCCAACCACCTTGCGCCGACATCCACACGCCGCTCCGGGGCACTCCCGCGCCCGCCGGTGCTATCCTTGTTTCCGTTGCGATTCCGGTTCGAGGAGTCTTTTCCATGAGCGCGCACAAGACCGACGACCCCTTCGGATTCAGGGAGCGCCCGGGCGTCTACGACACCGGCACGGGTGCGATCAAGACCGTCGAGGCCAACCGCGGCATCCCCGGCATCGAGCGCGTCGTCATCCGCAGCTATTGCGGGCGCACGCAGGACGACCGCGTCTTCTACCGCCTCAGCGCCGACCGCAGCCGCGAGTTCGCCACCCTCGCGGAGGCCTTCGCCGCGCGCCCGGTCCACCTGACCTGAATCAGCGCTACGCGCCGCCAACCGGGCCAATCCGCCCGCGCCCGTCCAGCCACTCCGCGACGAAGCGCCGGGCGTCCGGCAGCCAGTCGGCGAAGTCCTGCGCGAAGCCCGCCGGATCAGCCACGAACTCCACCTCCGCGCCCGCGAGCGGGTTGGGCTGGCGCGCCCGCCGGCCCATGCGCGCGAGCACGTCCGCGATGCCCTCCAGCCCGGCATAGCTGCCCAGCCAGTCCTCGCGCGCCATCCGCTCGAGCGCGAGATGGGCGGATGCGGGCAGGTCCGCCCGGCGCGCCGCGAGCTGCCGGTACACCCCGGCGCAATAGGGCGCCAGCGGCCCTTCCGCGTGCAGCGCCCAGTCGCGCGCCAGCAGGTGGTCCCAGAAGATATCGACCAGCACCCCGGCGTAGCGCCGCCGCGCCGACGACACGCGCGCGCGGCTGGCGCGGAAGGCCGGGTGGGTCTCGGCGAAGGCGTCGATCGCGCGGTGCAGCGCCACTCCGCGCGCGAGGTCGGCGGGCAGCGTGCCCGGCAGCGGTCCCTTGACCCAGTCGCCGAAGACCCCGCCCACCACCAGCGCGGGCGACTCTCCGGCGAGCCAGGCGTGGGCGAGGAAGTTCATGCGCCCAGCCCGGCCGCCGCACGCCGCCGCAGCAGCGCCAGCCACGCCAGCGCGGCCGCGGTGAGCGCGAGCGGCACGATCGAGCCGACGTTGAGCAGGTCCCAGCCCTGCGTCGTCACCAGCGCACCCGAAGCGAAGGAGGTGAAGGCCATCACCGCGAACACCACGAAGTTGATCGCCGCCTGCGCCTTGTCCTTCTCCTCCGGGCGATAGGCTTCCATCGACAGCGTGGTCGCGCCGGTAAACAGGAAGTTCCAGCCCACGCCGAGCAGGAAGAGCGCGACCAGGAACTGGTGCAGATCCTGCCCCGAGAGCGCCACCGCGACGCAGGCGAAGTTCAGCGCCACGCCCGCGCCCATGACCTGCAGCACGCCGAAGCGCTTGATCAGGTGGCCGGTGAAGAAGCCGGGCGCGAACATGCCGATCACGTGCCACTCCAGCACCAGCGCCGCGTCCGAGAAGGGCATGCCGCACACGTCCATCGCCAGCGGGGTGGCCGCCATCAGCAGGTTCATCACGCCGTAGCTCATCGCCGCGGCCAGCGCGGACACGATGAACACCGGCTGGCGCACGATCTCGCCCAGCGCCCGCCCGCCGTCGGCGCCCGGCTTCTTAGCCGGCTCGGACGGAAAGCGGATGCCCGCCATCACCGCCATCGACACCAGCGCCACCACCGCGAGCGCGAGATAGGAGCCGAGGAAGGGCGCGCCGAGCGCCTCGCGCGTGTGGTTGGCCAGGTTGGGCCCGATCACCGCACCGATGAGCCCGCCCGCCAGCACCAGCGACACCGCCTTCTCGCGGAAGGACGGCGGCGCCAGCTCGCCGGCCGCGAAGCGGTAGAGCTGGCCGTTGGCGCTGTAGTAGCCGGCGATCACAGTGCCCGCCACGAGCAGCCAGAAGCTGCCGATCGAGAGCGCGAAGGCGCACAGCAGCGCGGTGAGGAAGGCCACCAGCAGGCCGAGCTGGAAGGACACCTGCCGCCCCCAGCGGCGCTGGCTGCGCGCCACCAGCCCGGTCGACAGCGCCCCACCCACCACATAGCCCATCACCGGCAGCGTCGCCATCCAGCCCACCGGCGCCAGACTGAAGCCCACCAGTCCGTTGATGGCGATGAACACCACGTTGTTGGTCAGGAACAGGCCCTGCGCGATCGCCAGCAGCCAGAGGTTCTTCTTCATCGGTAAATGCTGATTTGTCGGGGAGGCTGAACTCTACCCGTTCTGATCGAGCAGCGCCCCATTCGCGGCCCCCATTCGCGGCCCCCCATTCGCGGCCCCCATTCGCGGCTGCCGCCGCTCCTACAGGGGGTAGCGGTTCGTGTAGGACGTCGAGATGCGGCAACGCCAGAAGCATGTCGGTTCGTGCAGGGCTTAGAGATGCGGCAACGCCAAAAGCAAGTCGGCTCGCGCAGGGCGTCGAGGGGTGGAAACGCTTCGGGTACGCGCCGGTTCATGTAGGAGCGCCGGCAGGCGCGAATGCGGCGCGCGATATCACGACGCGGGTCGGTCGTGGGATCGCCGAATTCGCGGCTGCCGCCGCTCCTACAGGGGGCAGCGGTTCGTGTAGGGCGTCGACATGCGGCAACGCCAGAAGCATGTCGGTTCGTGCAGGGCGTCGAGAGGTGGAAACGCTTCGGGTACGCGTCGGTTTATGTAGGAGCGCCGGCAGGCGCGAATGCGGCGCGCGGGATTACGATGCGCGTCGGTCGCCGGATCGCCGAATTCGCGGCTGCCGCCGCTCCTACAGGGGACGGCGGTTCGTGTAGGGCGTCGAGATGCGGGAACGCCAGGGGCGTACCGGTTCGTGTGCGGCGTCGAAGTGCGGGAACGCCACGGGCATGTCGGCTCGCGCAGGGCGTCGAGGGTGGAAACGCTTCGGGTGCGCACCGGTTCATGTAGGAGCGCCGGCAGGCGCGAATGCGGCGATCGAGCCGCGTCACCCACCCGGCGCAGCTGAGAAATCCCTGAAAACCTCCTTCAGCAAGGCTTCATGCACCCGGGCGCAGGATGCACCCACGGTCGAAGCGCGACCGCACAAGCCCCCAAGGAGAAAGATCATGCGCACGAACACCCTCATCGCCACCCTCGCCCTCGGCGCCGGCCTGCTCGGCGGCGGTGCACTGCTCGTCCCCGCCTTCGCGCTGGACAAGTCCCCCGCGGCAACGCAAACCACGGCTCCGGCCGAAGCCGGAACCCTGAGCCTACAGCAGGTCCAGGCCCGGCTGGAAGCCGACGGCTATCGCGACTTCGAGAAGATCGAGCGCGAGCGCAACAAGTACGAGGCGACGGCCATCGACCCGCAGGGCCGCCGCGTCGAGGTCAAGGTCAACGCCCGCAGCGGCGAGATCCTGGAGGTCGAAGTCAAACGCGACAAGAAGTGATCAGACGAGCGCGGGAGGCGCCGCGGCGCCCCCCGGGAGCTTTCGGCAACCGTTGCTACACGGGTCCGCAGCGCGACTCAACGCGTTCCGCCAGGACCGGCACCGCCACGCGGCCCTTCACCGGTCTGCGGACCCGGCCCGCCCCCCGGCCCCATGCCCGAGCCCGGACCCATGCCCGCGCCGCTCCCCATTCCGGCTCCCGGTCCGCGGCCTGCGCCCGGCCCCATGCTGGCGCCGAGACCTTTTCCTGCCCCCGGCCCCATGCCGCCGCGCATCGGCGGCTCCTCGGGCAGGGTCACGCCGCGCTCGCGGGCGCGCTCGACCATCTGCTTGTGATGCTCCAGGCGGACCTGCTCGCGCTCCTCGGGCGTGCCCGCCGCACGCATGCGCTCGCGGTGCTCCACGCGCTCCTGCTCGGTCATGATCTGGGCGCCGAAGACGGGCGTGTCGTCGGGCGCGGCAGCGGTCTGCGCCTGCACTGCACCGGAAATCAACAACGCGAGCGTGCTGGCGATCAAGATGCGATTCTTCATGGCGACCTCCTTGACGATGGTGAAGCGATCCCGTCGTGCCCCCCGCGCCACCAGCCTCGACGGGGCACCACGGCCTGATTCCAATCTAGCCCCCCACTGCGCGGTTTTCAGTATCGGCGTGTAGCCCCGCAGCAGCGCGCACGGCAGGCGAGCGCGGCAGCACGACGCGGACCTCCAGGCCGCCGAGGGGACAATCGTCGAGCGCGATCGTCCCGCCATGGAGTTCGACGATGCGCGCGACGATCGCCAGGCCGAGGCCCGCGCCTTCCCCGCCACCGGCGCGGAAGAAGCGCTCGAACACCTTCTCGCGCAGCGCCGGCGGCACGCCGTGGCCGCTGTCCTGCACGCGCAGCACGATGACCGCAGGCGAGGCCTCCAGCAGCACGCGGATGCAGCCGTCGGGCGGCGTGTGCTGCACCGCGTTGCCCACCAGGTTCTGCATCAGGATGCCCAGGCTGCCGGCGTCGCCCTCGAGATGGAAGTCGGCCCCCTCGTCCGCCTCGAGGGCGAGGTCCTGACCATGTTCGTCGGCGAGCGGGGTGAGCTCGGCGAGTTGCTCGCGGACAAGCGCGAGCAGGTCGATCACCAGCCTCTTCGGCCGGCTCGCGTCGGGTTCGAGGCGGGCCAGTGTCAGCAACTGCGCCACCACCCGGGTGGCCCGCTCGATGCCCGTGCCCATCAGTCGAAGCGCCTCGTCGCGATCCGCCGCATCGGGCGCCTGCAGCGCGTTCTGCGCATGAATGCGCAGCACGGCCAGCGGGGTGCGCAGCTCGTGCGCGGCGTAGGCGAGGAAGCGGCGCTCGCGTTCGAGCAGCGCGTTGACCTGCTGCAGCAGGCGGTCGAGCGAGGCCACCACCGGATCGAGCTCCTGTGGCACATCCTGCAGCGCGAGCGCCGAGAGGTCGTCCGGGCCGCGCGCCTGCAGCGACTCGGCGATGCGCGCGAGCGGGCGCAGCCCCCAGCCGATCGCCAGCCACACCAGCAGGGCGACCAGCGGCAGCCCCACGAGATCGGGCAGCAGGCTGCGCAAGGTGACCTTGCCGACGAGTTCGCCACGCACGTCCTCGCGCTCGCCGACCAGGATCCACTGGCGATCGCGCGCATCCCGCAGCAGGAACAGCCGCCAGGCGCCATCGTGCAGGCTCACCGTGTGATAGCCCGCAAGCGCCTCCCCCGCCTCGGCGAGCCGCCGCGGCGCAGCGCCCCCGGAGCGTGCGGCGAGCAGCATGTCGAGCGCCCCGAGCGGCGCCGCCGCGGACTGCAGCAGGACCCGCCCCTGCTCGTCCACCACCACGAAGCCGAGCTTGCCCTCGTACTCGTGGCCCAGCGCCAGCGCCTCGTCGCCGTCCTCGCGCTCGGCGCCCGTCTCCTTCCCCGCCGCGACACCGAGGCCCCCTGCATCGAGCGCTTCCTGCAGCGCGTTGCGCGCGTCCGGCGCCATGCCGCCCGGGATCATCCCCGCGAGCAGGCGCGCCTGCTGGGCGAGGCGGGCATCGAAGAGCTCCTGGATCTCGTGGCGGGCGTCGCGATAGCCGAGGAAGGAGATTCCGCCGAGCGCGATGCCGAGCAGGCCGAGCACGAGCAGCAAGGTGCGGCGACGGATCGAGCCCATCAGACCTTGTCCACCAGATAGCCCACCCCGCGCACGGTGCGGATCAGCTCGGGGAAGAGCTTGCGCCGCAGGTGGTGGATGTGCACCTCGAGCGTATTGCTCTCGGCCTCCTCGCCCCAGCCGTACAAGGCCTGCTGCAGGCGGTCGCGGGTCAGCACGCGTCCGGGCTGGGCGAGCAGCTCGTGCAGCAGCAGGAACTCCTTGCGCTGCAGGGCCACAGGCTGGCCACGGTAGCTCACCTGCTGGTTCACCGGGTCGAGGAGCACCTCGCGGTGGTGCAGCACCGGCTGCGCGCGATTGGCGCTGCGGCGCAGCAGCGCGCGGATGCGGGCCTTGAGCTCGTCGACGTCGAAGGGCTTGACCAGATAGTCGTCCGCGCCCGCATCCAGCCCCGCGATGCGGTCGCTGGTGGCGTCGCGCGCGGTGAGGACCAGCACCGGCACCGCGTTGGCTGCGGCGCGCAGGCGCTGCAGCACCTCGAGCCCGTCCATGCGCGGCAGGCCGAGGTCGAGCACGGCGAGCGCGAAGTCCTCGTGGGTGAGCGCGTGCAGCGCGCCCGCGCCGTCCTGCACCCAGTCGACCGTGTACGCCTCCGGCTTGAGCGCGACGCGGATCCCCTCGCCGAGCGCGGCATCATCCTCGACGAGCAGGATGCGCATCCCTTCCCTCCCTCGTGTTCCCTGCATTCATGGGCGCTGCGTTGATCCGCATATTGGACCCTTACTGCGCGCCTTGCGCCAGCTTCGCGACCACCTGCTCGAGCAGGCGCCGCGCCTCCGCGCGCCGGCCGGCGTCGGCGCTCTCACGCCCGGGGCGGTCGGAGGCGGCGAGCGCCTTCTCTAGCGCCGTGCGCGCTTCGGCGTAGCGCTTCTGCCGCGACAGGAAGTCGCCGTAGAAGTAATTGGGATCGATGCCGCCGGGGTTGATCGCCAAGGCCTGCTTCAGCAGCTTTTCGGCCTGCGCGTCGTCGCCGAAGCCCAGCGGCCATCCGGGCACCTGATAGTAGAGGCTGCCGAGGCTGGTGTAGGCCGAGCCGTCGAGCGCGCGCGGGTCGAGCCGCAGGGCGGTCTCGAGCTCGGCCTTGGCCTCCTTGACGAGGCCGAGCGCGCCGAGCCCGCCCTTCGCCCCTGCCCAGGTGCTCAGGACGATGGCGTGCCAGATGCGCAGCTCGGCCGCCTCGGGCTCGACGGCGACCGCCCTCGCGGCGCGCTCGGCGAGCTCGGCGAAGGCCGCCTCGCGCTGCTTCTCGGGCAGGCCGTAGTGGATGTCGGCCCAGCGCCCCTGCACGGCCTGGAGCTCGGCCTTGCCGGTGTCGGCGAGCGCGAAGGCGGCCGGCGCGCCCAGCAGGGAAAGGAGCGGAAAGGCAAGCGGGAGCGCGACGCGGCGGGCGAGGCGGAGTGTCGCGGTGGCGAACGGTTTGTGGTCGGGCATGTTCATGGGCGGTTTTCCTCCGGTTCGGAATGGGCGAAACGCTGGATGGTGGCCAGCTGTCCGCGCAGGGCGCGATCGACCACGCGCGGCAGCAGCCGGTTGAGGCGGGCGAAGAAGCGCTCCGGCCAGCCGAGGTGGCGCTCGGGCGACTCGTCGCGCAGCGCCTGCACGATCGCGGCGGCGACCTGCGGCGGCGGGTCCATCGCCACGCCAAGCGCGCGGTTCATCTCGACCACCGCGCTGGCGTTCATCGCGGTGCGCGTCGCGCGTGGCGCCAGGTAGAGCACGCGCACCGGGCCGTCGGCGAGCTCGCGGCGCAAGGCCTCGGCGAAGCCGCGCAGACCGAACTTGCTCGCGCTGTAGGGCGCGAAGCCGGGATAGCCGATCGCGCCGAAGGTCGAGCCGACGAACAGCAGCACCGCGCGCGGGCGCTCGCGCAGCAAGGGCAGCAGGCGCCGGGAGAGCAGCATCGGCGCCACCAGGTTGAGCGCAACCTGGGCCGCGATGGCCTCGTCGTCCTGCTGCTCGACGAGGCCGAAGCGGTTGAGGCCGGCGGCCTGGACCACGCAGTCGACGCCGCCAAAATCCCGCGCCGCGGCAGCCACCGCATCGACGCCGGCGGGGGTGGCGAGATCGGCGACGAGCGCGCGCAGCGCGTGCGGAAAGCGCCCCTGCGCGGCCGCGAGCTTGTCCGCGTCGCGACCGACCGCCAGCACCTGCGCGCCCGCCTTGCAAAGCTGCTCGACCAGCGCCTCGCCGATGCCCCCGCTCGCGCCGGTGACCAGCACGCGGCTTCCGTTCAGTTCCATCGCGGCGCTCCTCAGGCCGCCAGCGGCAGGCCGCGGAAAATGTCGCCGTACAGGCGATACACGACGCGCGCGGTGTGCACCACCGCGGCACGGTCGTCGTCCTCGTCGAGCCGGTTCATCAGCGTCGCGAAGAAGTCCATGTGCTCGAGGTCGAGGCTGCCGTGCGAGTTCAGGTAGCTGAAGGCCTCGGGCGGCAGCCCCAGGCCGCTGCGGATCGACCCCGCCGCGCGGGTGGCGAGGGCGATGCTCGTGCCCTCGAGCACGTTGACCATGCCGAAGAAGCTCACCGGGTTGTGGCGCGCGATGCGGTCGTAGACATAGGCCACCATCAGCTCGGTGGGGAGCGCCGGCTGGCTGCGGCGCACCGCCTCGGGGTCGGCGCCGCAGGCGGCGAGGTCGTTCAGGATCCACTCCTGGTGGCCGTACTCCTCGTCGATGTATTCGGCGATCGCGCCGCGCAGCCATTCGAGCCGTGCGGGCAGGCGCGCGCCGCAGGCCATCAGCAGCGGCACGGTGTGGCTGACGTGGTGATACGCCTCGGTGAGGAAGGCGATGTAGCTCGGCAGCGCGACCTTGCCGGCGAGCGCCTGCTGGATGATCGGCGCGGCGAACAGCATGTCGCGCTCGGCCACGGTCTGGTCCTGGAGTTGCTGGAAGAAGCTCATGTTTCGGTCTCGTCGCTGAAGGAGGTGAAGTGGACGCCCGGGGCGCCGCCATCGGCGCCGCTGCGCGGCAGGTAGTGCGCCGCGAGCGCAGCGCGGCGCAGGCGGCCGTTGGCGGTGAGGAGGCCGTTTGCCAGGGTGAAGGGCGCCTCGGCACGCAGCCAGCGGTGCGCGCACGCGTAGTCGGGCAGGCCCGCGTTGGCGGCGGCCACCGCCGCCTCGAGCTCGACGTCGCTGCAGTCGGCGCGGCGCGGCACGAGCACGGCGAGGTTCTCGGGGCAGGCCTCACCGTGCACCCAGGCCTGCGCGATCGCTCCCTGCTGGACCAGCTCCGCCTCGACCCACTCGGGGTTCACGTTGCGCCCGTAGGCGGTGATGAACTGGTGCTTCTTGCGCCCGTGCAGGACCAGGAAGCCGTCGTCGAAATGGCCGAGGTCGCCGGTGCCCAGCCACGCGTCGGCCGCCAACGCGTCCGCCGGCGGCGCCTCGCCGAGGTAGCCGAGCATGCGCGCGCCGCGCACCTGCACCTCGCCGTCGTCGCCGATGCGCACCCCTGCGTGCGGCAAGGGCCGCCCCACCGTGCCGATACGGCGCGCCGACGGGGTGTTGAGACACACCACCGAGGCGCACTCCGACAGGCCGTAGCCCTCGTACACCGGCAGCCCGAGCGCTTCGGCACGCTGCAGCAGCCGCGGCGACACCTGCCCGCCGCCCACCGCGACGAAACGCAGGCCGGCGGGCAGCGCATGGCCTTGCTCGGCGGCTCCGACCAGGGCGAGCAGCATCTGCGGCAACAGGATCAGGCTATGCGGTCGATGCGCATGCAGGGTCTGCAGGAAGCGCGCCGGATCGAACCCCCCGCCGCCGCTGAAGCCGATCGTGCGCATCGGCAGCAGCTCCACACGCGCACCGGCCAGCAGGCCGGCGTACAGCCCGGCAATGTTCTCGAGCAGCGTCGCCAGCGGCAGCACGCCCAGATGGCGCTCGACCGCGCCGCCCTCGCCGATCTGCGCGACGCTGTGCGCCACGGCGAGCTGCGCAGCCGCGCTCAGGCACACCCCCTTGGGCTGGCCGGTGCTGCCGGAGGTGTAGGTGATCTTCGCCGTGCCCGCGGGCAGCGCCGGCAGCTGCGGCGGCGTGCGCTGCAGGATCCCGGGCGCCACCGGCACGAAGCCCGCAAAAGGCGTCGCACTTGCGGCCGCCGGATCGACGATCAGCGTGTCGATGCCGGCGCTGTCGAGCACGTGCATCTGCTGAGTCGGCGAGAAGAAGCCGGGCAAGGGCACACAGACCTGCCCGCCGGCAAGCAGCGCGAGATCCCAGAGCGCCCACTGCGGGCCGTTGTCGAGCGCGAGCGCCACGCGCCGCGCACCCACCGCTTCGAGCACGCCCCGACGCTCGGCGATCGCTTCGAGCAGTCGAGCGTACGAGATCTCCTCGCCCTCGCCACGAAGCGCGAGGCGGGCCCCGTGGTGCAAAAGCGTGCTCCGCAGGGCGTCAAAGGCATCGGACACGGGCCGGCTCCTCGCGCTCGGGCTGAAAATAGCGCCCCGCGCCCGCGAGGGCGCGGTCCCCACCCGGGATCTCCCCCGCCATCACCAGCGGGCCGGCCTCGTAGTAGCTTCCCCACTCCGGCAGTTCCGCTCCCATGCGGCGCGGATCCGCTGGACCGAGCGTGAGCGGGTCGAGACCGAGGCGGCGAAAGCTGTTGATCAGCGCTGGCGTGCCGGTGAAGCACACCCAGCGCAGGCCCTCGGCGGCGAGGATGCGGGTGAGCGCGATGATCAGCAGGCGCGCGGTGCCGGCCCCGTGGGCGGCGAGGTTGCCGACCTCGACGATCCCCTCGCGCTCCACCCGCTCGCCCGTTCGCCGCGCGATGACGCTCTCGACGGGCTCGTCGAGGTAGCGTTCGAGGAAGAGCCCCTGCTCCGCCGCGCCGCGGCAGCCGACCGCGCCGTGCAGGCTGCCATCGGCGGCTTCGAGCGCAAACAGCCGGGGCATGAAGTGCCGCACCTGCGCCCGGTAATGCGCGGCGAAGCGTGCGCGGACGAAGTCCTCCAGCGCGGCGCGGCGGGCGTCATCGACCGCCAGCAGGCGAAGGCTGCGGGCCGCGGGCGGTGCACCGGCGGCCGGGCTGACAGGGTGATCGAGCCATGGGAGATCCATGTGTATCCGGGTCCGTTGATGAGAACTGGACCGGATCCTGCACGCGCTGGCTTAAGCGCAGCTTAAGGCGACGCCGACCGCGCGCGGCGCCGCCTCCCAAGGCGATCAGTCGTCCTCGTCGCGCGCCCCGCCGCGCGGCTCGGGCAGATTCAGCGGCTTCGCGCCCCAGGCTGCACGGTAGGTCTCCGCCGAGGTGAAATGGCACTGCTCGTTGGCGCCGACCTTGCCGAGCAGCTCGACGTTGGGGCGCGGCAGGATCTCCGTCTGCGCCGCGATCTGCGCACGCAGCTGCGCACACGGGTCCGCGCCGGCGGATGCGCCTGCCTGCATGGGTGCGGCGGCCGGGGCCCCAGTGCCGGATTCGGCAGCGTGGGCCTGGATCGTGAACAAGGCCAGCAGCGCGGCCAGGGAAACCGTATTGCGGATGAGTCGGGTCGTCATGATCATCTCCGGTTGGTTGGCGACGGAACCCACTCTGCGCGCGCCACCCTGAACCCGCGCTGAATCGGCGACGGTTTCCGTAGGAGCGCCGCAAGGTGCGAATGTGACCGATCTCGCCCGCAGGCACGCCTCTTCGTGCACCCGCGAGTTCAGCTTCCCTTCATGTGCAGCGGCTTAGATTGCGCCCGTGTTCCGGATCGGAACGCATCCGACCTACAGACAGGAGAACCATCATGAACCGCATTCTCGCCCTCGCCGCCGCTGCGCTCGTTTCCACCTCGGCCCTCGCCGGCCCGACCTGCACCGCCCCCAAGGAGAAGTGGATGAAGGAGGCCGACTTCAAGGCCAAGGTCGAAGCCCAGGGCTACAAGATCAAGAACTTCAAGGTGACCAAGAACGACTGCTACGAGATCTACGGCTTCGACAAGGACGGAAAGAAGGTGGAGATCTACTTCAATCCCGAGACCGGCGCCGAACTCGAACGCAAGTGACCTGCCATCGGGGCGGCGCGCGGCCGCGCGCCGCCCTCCTCCACCCGACAAGGAGCCTCTGCCATGCGCCCGCCCGATTCCGAACTTGCCCTGCGGGTCTGGGACCCGTTCGTGCGCGTCTTCCACTGGAGCCTGGTGAGCTGCGTCATCCTGAACTTCTTCGTCGTCGATGACGGCGAGACGCTGCACCAGTTCGTCGGCTACACCGCCTCGGGTCTCGTCGTCGCCCGCCTGGTCTGGGGCTTCGTCGGCAGCGAATACGCACGCTTCGCCAACTTCTTCCCGACCCCCGTGCGGCTGCGCGCCCACCTGGCGGCGATCCGCGCCGGCAGGCATGACTTCCAGCCCGGCCACAATCCCCTGGGCGCGCTGATGATGCTCGCGCTGATGACGCTCGTCCTCGCACTGGGCCTGACCGGCTTCCTGCAGACCACGGACCTGTTCTGGGGCGAGGAGTGGCTGGAAGAGCTGCACGCGGGCCTCGCCACCACCCTGATCGCGCTCGCTGGCATCCATGCCGCGGCGGCCATCGTCATCGGGCGCCTGGAGCGGGTCAACCTGGTCGGGGCGATGATCACCGGGATCAAGCGCACGCGGAACGGCCGCGTCGACGTGCGCTGAAGGACAGGGGCTGCGCTCCGGCGCAGCCCGATCGCATCACACGCGGCGCCGATCGCCGAAGCCGAGCTCGGCGCGCACGGCCACCGCCAGGATCAAGCTCGCCGCCCACGCCAGCCACAGCGTCCACAGCGTGTGCGACAGGAAGTGCGCGCCCTGCAGCATGCGGGCCGTGCCGAGGATGCCGCCGGCGAGCAGGCCCGCCACCAGGGCGGCGCGCGCCGCCCGCGGTCCGGCCGGTCGCAGTGCCACCGCCCAGACGATCCACAGGAAGCCGGTCGACGCGTGCCCGGCCGGGAAGCACTGCCCCGCCTTGAGCCCCGACGGAGCGGCCTCGAACAGGCCGAGATAGGGTGCGTAGCCGCCGAAGTCGATGATGTCCCAGGGGCAGTAGCGCGCCGTCAGCAGCTTCGCGGTCGAGGTCGCGAGCGGGATCGCGAGCATGCCGATCGCCGCGAGCAAGGCATTGCGCGCCGGCAGCCATGCGAGCCGGCCCCGCCAGCCCTGCCAGCACACATACAGGCTCGCCGCCACCAGCACGTAGGTGGCCTGCTTGGCCGCCTTGTGCATCACCGCCTCGAGGAACCAGCTGTGCCGCAGGGGAAAGAGACCGAGCTCGGCATCGAACAGCGCGTGTGCCAGGCGGCGATCCAGATCGGTGCGCTCAAAGGTCCAGTACAACAGCAGCGCGCCGAGGCCGAGCAACGCCGACTGCGCGCGCAGCCAGCGCCGCGACGCATCGAGCGCGGGCACCGGCAGCGGGGTGACGAGTTCGTTGGTCGGCATGTGCTCAGCTCCGGCAGGGGGCGGCGAGGTCCAGTGCGTCGTCGCGGACGGCGGTGCGCACGTCGAGCAGGCCCAGGACGGTGTGGAAGAGGTTGTCGTGGCTCGCGGGCCGGGCAGCCTGCGCACGCAGGCACGCCGCATCGACCCGGTTGCGCGCGGCGAAGCCGGACGACAGCCACATCAGCATCGGCACCCGGGTCTGCTCCGCGGGCGCGATCGAGTACGGCAGCCCATGCAGGTAGAGGCCGTTCTCGCCGAGCGATTCGCCGTGGTCCGAGACGTAGAGCAGCGCGGTGTCGTAGCGCGACGCCAGCTCCTCGAGCAGATCGATGCTGCGCGCGAGCACGTGGTCGGTGTAGCTCAGCGCGTTGTCGTAGCTGTTGGCCACCTGTTCGCGGGAGCACTTCGACAGGTCCTCGTCGTCGCAGGTCGGCGTGAAGCGGCGGAAGGCTTCCGGATAACGGCGGAAGTAGGCCGGGCCATGGTTGCCGAGCTGGTGCAGCACGAGCACCAGGTTGCCGTCGGCGTCGCGCAGCAGGCTGCGGCTGCTCTCGAGCAGGGCCTCGTCGAGGCAGCGCTCGCCGTCACACAGCGCGGGCAAGGCGGCGGGATCGGGACGCAGGCTCTCCACGCCGGCGCACACCCCCTTGCAGCCGGACTGGTTGTCGTTCCACACCACCCGCAGGCCGGCGTGGCGAAGCACGTCGAGCAAGGACTCGCTGCCGCGGATGGCGTCCTCGTCGTAGCCGCGCCGCCCCTGCAGCGAGAACATGCAGGGCACCGACACCTCGGTGTTGGTGCCGCAGCTCGTCACGTCCGGAAAGTTGATGACGTCGCGGCGGGCGAGCTCGGGCGTGGTATCGCGGATGGGCGAAGGCCCCGCCCCGCGGTCCAGCCCCCAGTTGGCGGCGCGCGCGGTCTCGCCGACCACGATCACGAACAGCGCCGGCTTCTTCGCCGACGCCCAGCTCGCCCCCAGGCGGGCATCGGCGCCGACGGACTGGCGCGGCAGATTGGCCGTCTGCGCGTCGCGGCTGAGCACGCGCACGAGCGACCACAGCGGCGCGGCCGGGGTGATCAGGTAGCGCAGCTCCTTGTGGTTGCGCATCTGTCCGGAGAAGTCCTTGAACACGCTGCCGAGCGCGCCGGCGGCCACGACCAGCGCGAGCACGATGGTCGCGGCGCGGATCGCCAGGGCGCGCTTGAGCGGGCGCCGGCGCAGGCGGGCGCGCTGCAGCACGAAGAGCGGCGGCAGGGCCAGCGCGGCCACCTGCAGGAAGAAGCCGGGGGTCAGCAGCTCGCGCGCCTCGGCGAGGTCGGTGCGCAGCACGTTGCGCAGCATGCTCGGGTCGAAATACACGCCGAAGTGGCCGGCGTAGTAGCTCGACACCGCGGCGACCAGGATCAGCCCGCCCAGCAGCGGCTTGGTCGTCCATCGGTTGAGCAAGGGCGCGAGCAGCAGCACGTTGAGCGCGCTGAGCGCGACGCCGATCGCCAGCACGTAGAAAAGGGCGCCGCCTTCGCCGCCGCGGCTGGCGAGCAGGGCGCGCCAGAACGGGGTGTTGCAGGCGAGCGTGAAGTAGAGGCCGAGGCCGAGCAGCAGGGCCTCGGTGGATAGCGCCGGGCGCCAGCGCCGCGCGACAGCCCAGGCGCGTGTGAGCGTCGAGGCGGAGCCGAGCGGCAAGGCACGCCGAAGGCTGCCGCCGACGGATATCGGTTCGGCGGTCGGGCTTGCCAGGGGTGGGACGAGGGACAGACGCGGATCGGACATGGTTGCGCAGAGCCTGGGAAGGATCGGCGCAATCTACGCAGGCGCGCGTGAGGAAAGCGTGATGCGGGTGTGAGGAAAGTGTGAGCGCGATCTGCCTGCGCTGCGCCCGGTGGGCCTCAAGCGGCGGCGGGTTCGAAGTCGATCGTCAGGCAGGCGCCGCCGTCGGGACGGTTGGCGGCGTGCACCGTCCATCCGCAGGCGGTGCAGATGTGCTGCACCAGTGCCAGGCCGAGGCCGTGCCCCGGCTTGCCGCCGCCGCGGCGGAAGCGCTCGAAGCTGCGCATCGGGTCCTCGCTGCCGAAGCCGGGGCCGCGGTCGCACACGGCAAGTTGCCGCCCTTCCAGCACGACCTCGATCGCACGCCCTTCGCCGTGGCGCAGCGCGTTCTCCAGCAGGTTGTGCAGCACCAGCGCCAGCAGGCTGGGGTCGGCGACGACCTCGGCCGCAGGGTCGATGCGGATGGCCACCGCCTCGGCCTCCTTGCCGGCCGCCTGCAGTCGCGCCCAGGCGTCGCGCACCGCGGCGCCCAGGTTGACCGGCTCGGCCCCCTGCGGCCGGGCCTCGCGGGCGAGCAACAGCAGGCTGTGGGCGAGCGTGGCGGTGCGGTCGGTGGTGGCGACGATGCGTTCGGCGCGGCGGCGGGCCTTGGTCGACAGCGCGGGGTCGGTCAGCAGCATCTCGGCGTCGCTGCGGATGCCGGCGAGCGGGGTGCGCAGTTCGTGCGACAGGTTGGCGTTGAAGTCGCGCTCGCGCGCGAGCAGGGCCGCCTGGCGCGCTTCGGCGCGGTCGAGCGCGCGCGCCACGGCGAGGAGCTCGGCGTCGAGTCCGGGCTGGGCGAAGGGCGTGCCGTCGCGCTCCCCCTCGACGCGCTCGGCGAGCGTCTCCAGAGCGCGTGTGAGCCGGGCGGCGATGGCATAGACGAGGAGGAAGGACAGGGCGGTCAGGGCCAGCCCGCCGATCACCACCGTGGTGACGACGGCGGTCTCGCGCGCGCGGTGCTCGGATTCGTCGTAGATCAGTACGTAGCGCTGGCCGTCCGCCTCGCGCACCGCGACGTGTAGCTCGCGCCCGGCCGACCAGTCCTCGTGCTTGCCGACCGCCAGCGCGGCCAGCGCCGGGTTCAGGCCCGGCGGCAGCGCCTCGCCCGGCGCGAAGCGGTAGAGCGTCATGTTCGGCGTCTGCGGCCCGATCAGGGTGCCGAGCCGGCGGCTGTGCTCGATGCTGTAGTGCAGCTGCTCGTCGAGCGTGCCGTCGATGAACTCCTCTTCCATCTCCTCGTTGAGCCGCACCAGGGCGAGCGACTGCGCCACGATGAGCACGACCAGCATCGCGGTGACCGAGACCGCGATGCGCACGCGCATGCCGCCGGGCAGCCAGCGCCGCCAGCCATGGCGCGCACCGCCCTCAGCGGCTGACGAGCTTGTAGCCGAGGCCATGGACATTCACCACCTGAACGGGCGCGTCGTCGCCGAGGGCGCGACGCAGGGTGTGCAGCACGCTGCGCAGGTTGTCGCTGCTGTCCTGCTCGTGGCCCCACACCGCGAGCTCCAGCTCGCGGCGGGAGAACACGCGCTCGGGCTGGGCGAGCAGTTCGGCGACCAGGCGCAGGGGCTTCGGTGGCAGCGCGAGTGGCCTGCCGTCGAGGTGCAGCGCCTGGGTCGCGGCGCGGAACTCCAGCGCGCCGTAGCGCAACACCGGATCGGCCGCGCGCGCGGCATTGCGCCGCGCCAGCGCCAGCAGGCGCACCTCGAGCTCCTGCAGCGCGAAGGGCTTGACCAGGTAGTCGTCGCCGCCGGCCTCGAAGCCGAGCAGCTTGTCCTCCAGCGTGTCGCGCGCGGTCAGCACCAGGATCGGCGTGGCGCAGCCCTCGGCGCGCAGCCGGCGCGCGAGCGCGAGGCCGTCGCCGTCGGGCAGGTTGCGGTCGAGCACCACGGCGTCGAACACGCTGCGCGCGAGCAGGGCCGAGGCCGCCGCGATCGAGCCGGCGTAGTCGCACTGGTGGCCGCGCGCCTCGAGGTAGTCGTAGAGGTTCTCGGCGATCGTGCGGTCGTCTTCGACGATGAGCAGGTGCATCGGGCGGCGCTCAGGTCAGGTCGGTCTCCGCGCCCGATGGCGCGGCGGGCGGGATCGGTTCGAGGTGGGTCGCGAGCCGGGTGCCGGTGCGCTCCAGCACGACGCGTTCGAGCGCGTCGGCCACGGCGTGGGCCTCGGCCACCGTCCAGTCGCCGGGCACGCACAGCTCGACGTGGGCGAAGTGCAGCGCGCCCGCCGCCCGGGTCCGGAGCTTGCTGTGGAAGCATCCGGGTGGCGAGGCCTCGGCCAGCGTGCGCTCGATCGCGGCCACCTCGGCGTCGGACAGCGCGCGGTCCATCAGGCCGTCGATCGAGCGGCGCATCAGCTCCCAGCCCTCGCGCAGGATGTTGAGCGCGACCGCGCCGGCGACCACCGGGTCGAGCCAGCTCCAGCCGGTGACGACCGCCAGGCCGACGCCGCACA
Source organism: Thauera sp. (assembly GCA_024235615.1). GTDB lineage: Bacteria > Pseudomonadota > Gammaproteobacteria > Burkholderiales > Rhodocyclaceae > Thauera. Next base: position 282,088 of record JACKMB010000001.1, read on the forward strand.
CCACGCCGGCGGTGGTCCACACGTCGGCCATCAGGTGGCGCGCGTCGGCCTCGAGGGCGAGCGAGCGGTGCGCGCGGCCGACCTGCAGCAGCACGCGCGCGACGAGGAAGTTGATCAGGCTCGCGCCGACCGACAGCAGGGTGCCGAGCCCCAGTGCGCCGATCGGCTGCGGATTGAGCAGGCGCTCACCGGCGGTGAGCAGGATGATCAGCGCGGCGATGAAGATCAGCCCGCCCTCGAACGCGGCGGAGAAGTATTCGGCCTTGCCATGGCCGTACTGGTGATCCTCGTCGGCGGGGCGCTGCGCGTAGGACACCATCCACAACGCAAAACCGGCGCCGGCCAGGTTGACCACCGACTCGAGCGCGTCGGACAGGTAGCCGATCGAGCCGGTCAGCCACCAGGCGCCGGTCTTCATTGCGATGGTGCTGAGCGCGGCGGCGAGCGAGAGCAGCAGGGCCTGACGCGGCGTGATGGAGGTCATCGGTTCACAGGGCGGTGGGTCGGCTGGCGGAGCACCCGAGGGTCTCCAGCACCCGATTGTAGAGCCGTTGATCGGCGTCGAGGCGCTGCAGCGCGAGCTGGCGGGCATCGGGGCGGGTTGCGCCGCGCACCAGCACCAGGGCGTCGCGCATGTCGCTCACCAGCACGCTGGCCTGCGCGCGCTGCGTCGCCGGTGCCGGCAGGTTGGCGTGCAAGGCGTCGAGGTGGGACTCGAGCGCGCGCGCCAGCGTCAGGTAGGGGTCGGGCGCCGTCGCTGCGCCGGCGCGCTCCGCGCGCGCCTCGCTCACATGGGTCGCGACCGCATCGAGCTCATGGCGAATCGACTGGCATGTTTGTGGCGGCAGGGATGCCGGTTCACGCCCCGCGGCGTGCGCGGGGGCGGCGATGCCGGCGGCAAGTGCCAGCAACAGGGGGGAGAGCAGGGTCGCGGTCATCATTGGCAGGGCTCCGTGGTGAGGACAGCGCGGAGCATGGCGCTGCCATCCTTAACTGGAGCTGAACCGACTGCCGCCGGGCGTGGCCGGCGGCACTGCGGCGCTTTCGTTTGCGCTGCGACAAGGCGGGCCAGCGGCCGCCGGGGCACAATCAAAGCAGTCGGTCCGATGACGCGCGCACCCTATGCACCGCAACGGACGCGGGATCTCGAGCGAATGGAGCAGACGATGAACAACATCCGGTTTGCGTACGCTGGGCTGTTGCTGTTGCTCAGCCTGCTGTGGTGGATGGCCGATCCGCTGTTGCCCAACGGCTATGAATACTTTGCCCTGCGCACGGTGGCGATCAACTACACCGGCGTGATCGGCATCGGCGTCATGAGCGTGGGCATGATCCTGGCGCTGCGCCCGGTGCGGGTGGAGCCGCTGCTCGACGGGCTGGACAAGACCTACCGCCTGCACAAGTGGCTGGGCATCACCGGCCTGGTGTTCGCGGTGATCCACTGGCTGTGGGCGCAGGGCACGAAGTGGGCGGTGGGCTGGGGCTGGCTGGTGAAGCCCGAGCGGGGGCCGAAGCCGACGCTCACCGACCCGGTCGAGATCTTCTTCCGCACCCAGCGTGGCCTCGCGGAATCGGTGGGCGAGTGGGCCTTCTACGCGGCGGTGGTGCTGATCGTGATCGCGCTCACCAAGCGCTTCCCCTACCGCCTGTTCTTCAAGACCCACCGCCTGCTGGCCGTCGCCTACTTGGCGCTGGTCTTCCACTCGGTGCTGCTGACGCCCTTTGCCTACTGGGCGCAGCCGATGGGCATCGTGCTCGCCGTGCTGATGGCCGGCGGCAGCGTCGCCGCCGTGGTGTCCCTGTCCGGACGCGTCGGCCATCGGCGCAAGGCGGTGGGCGAGATCGAGGAGCTGGTGCCCTTCCCCGACAACCGCGTGCTCAAGGTGGCGATCCGCTTCAAGGACCGCTGGCCGGGGCACGAAGCCGGGCAGTTCGCCTTCGTCACCTTTTCGACGGACGAAGGGGCGCACCCCTTCACCATCTCCTCGGGCTGGAAGGGCGACGGCCGGCTGTTCTTCCTGATCAAGGGCATCGGCGACTACACCGCGCGCCTGCCCGAACTGCTCCGGGTCGGCGACCTCGTCACCGTCGAAGGCCCCTATGGCCGCTTCGATTTCGCCAGCGGCAGCGTCGGCGGCAAGCGCCGGCAGATCTGGGTCGGCGGCGGCATCGGCATCACGCCCTTCATCGCCCGCATGAAGGCGCTCGCGGTGGCGCCCGACGGGCGCGAGGTCGATCTGTTCTACAGCACCGCCGAACCCGACGAAGGCTTCATCGCCCGCCTGCAGCGCGATGCGCAGGCGGCGTGCGTGAGGCTGCACGTGCTGGTGAGCGCGCGCGACGGCCGCCTCGACGTGGCGCGCATCTGCGACACGGTGCCGGGATGGGCCGAGGCGGACGTCTGGTTCTGCGGACCCGGCCGTTTCGGCCAGGCCCTGCGCGAGGGCTTCGTCGCCCGGGGCCTGCCGGCGGCCGACTTCCACCAGGAACTCTTCGACATGCGCTGAGCGCGGGCAGCGTGCGGGCGCATCGGCGCCCGCGCCCGCCGCTCCTTGGCGCACGCTCTTTCTCCGTTCAGGTTCGATTCAGTGGCGCACTTGCACACTGGGCTCGCGATTCCGGACGGCTGGCATCCGCGATGCCCGTCCGGTCGAGTCCTCAGCCCGGATCAAGGAACGAACCATGAACAGCCAATTCCGCGCGTTTGCGCTGCTGTGCGGCCTCGCCGCCAGTGCCGGGGCGCTCGCCGCCCCGAGCGCCGCCCTACTGGAGCGCTACGCCGCCGAGGCGCGCGCCGCCGACCCCGCCTTTGCGGGTTTTTCCGCTGCACGCGGCGAAGCCCTGCACCGCACCCGCCACGGCCTCGGCAAGCCCGACACGCCCGCCTGCACCTCCTGCCATGGCGAGAACGCGCGCGCCGCCGGCCAGACCCGCACCGGCAAGGCCATCGAGCCGATGGCGGTGTCGGTGTCGGCCACGCGCTACGGCGATCCGGCGAAGGTCGAAAAATGGTTCAAGCGCAACTGCAACGAGGTGCTCGGCCGCGAGTGCAGCGCACGCGAGAAGGGCGACTGGCTCGCCTGGATGAGCACCCAATAACGCCGCTCCGGAGACCCGCCATGAAGACCCCCGCCCTTCGCCCCCTCGCCCTCGGTGCCGCCGCGATCGCCGTGACCCTCATGCTGCTCGGCCGCGCCCAGGCCGGCGACGACGACTTCTATCCGCCGGTCACCGACCCGCTCACCGTGCAGGAGTGCGCGAGCTGCCACATCGCCTTTCCGGCGTCGATGCTGCCTGCGGCGTCGTGGAGACGCATGATGGGCGAACTGGAGAACCATTTCGGCGACGACGCCAGCGTCGATGCCGACACCACCGCCGCGATCACCCGCTACCTCGTCGATCACGCCGGCGACGCGCGCGGGCAGCCGGGCAAGCTGCTGCGCGGCCTGCGCCCCGGCGATGCCCCCCTGCGCATCACCGAACTGCCGAAGTGGGTGCACGAGCACGACGAGGTCCCGCGCTCCGAGTGGACCCGCAAGGACGTCGGCAGCAAGGCCAACTGCACCGCGTGCCACATCGACGCCGCGAAGGGCTACTTCGAGGACGACTGAAGGAGGGACCGGATCATGAAACGCTTTCTGTCCGCCTTCATCGCCCTGGTCGGCCTGGCCTGGGGCGTGGAAATGCTGTCGGCGACGGGCGCCGTCGCCAGCGCGCCGGGCAATCCCTGGGCGGTGCGCGAGCACGCGCTGACGCTCACCGGCCTGGGGTCCTTCGCGCTGATGTCGCTGGCGATGGTGCTCGCCACCCGTCCGGCCCGGCTGGAGCGTTTTTTCGGCGGCATGGACCGCATCTACCGTGTGCACAAATGGGCCGGCATCCTCGCGGTCGGCTTCGCGGCGCTGCACTGGCTGGTCGAGCTCTCCGACGACCTCATCAAGACGCTGTGGGGGCGCGAGGGGCGCCTGCCCAAGGATCACGGCGGCGGCCTGCTCGAAGCCATGCGCGACGTCGCCGAGGAGCTGGGCGAGTTCGCGATCTACGCGCTGCTGGCGATGCTGGTGCTGACGCTGTGGAAGCGCTTCCCGTTCCGGATCTGGCGTTACGTTCACAAGGGGATGCCGGTCCTGTACCTGGCGCTCGCCTTCCATGCCGCCTTCCTGGCGCCGCTCGACTACTGGACGCAACCGGTCGGCGTGCTGCTGGCGAGCCTGATCGCCGCCGGCAGCGTCGCCAGCGTGCGGGTGCTGGCCGGGCGCATCGGCCAGGACCGCCGCGTCGGCGGCGTGGTGGAGTCGGTCCGCGACGCCGGCGCGGGCGTCACCGAGGTGGTCTGCCGGCTCGACGAGGGCTGGCGCGGACACCGGCCGGGGCAGTTCGCCTTCGCGACCTTCGATCGCCTGGAGGGTGCGCATCCCTTCACGATCGCCGGCGCCGACCGCGGCGACCGTCGGGTGCGCTTCCAGATCAAGGCCCTGGGTGACTACACCCGCGGCCTCGCGCAGCGCCTGCAGCCGGGTCGGCCCATGCAGATCGAAGGCCCCTATGGATGCTTCGATCTGCCGCAGTCGCTGGACGGGCGGGAGCAGATCTGGATCGCCGGCGGCATCGGCGTGACCCCCTTCCTCGCCTGGCTCGAGGCGCTGCAGGCGAGGCCGGAGCAGGCGCCCGACGTCGATTTCTACTACAGCGTGCGCGAGCATGCGACCGACCCCTTCGTCGCCCGCCTCCAGGCCTTGTGCGCAAACCTGCCCGCGGTGCGCCTGCACGTGATCAGCGGCGCCCGCAACGAGCGCCTCACCGCGGCGACGCTGCGCGACCGCCCGCGCGCGGGCGCGGCGCCGGAGATCTGGTTCTGCGGGCCCCGCGGCCTCGCCACCAGCCTGCGCGAGGGACTGCGCGGACTCGGCATGGGCGGCGCGCGCTTCCACCAGGAGGCGTTCGAGATGCGCTAGCGCGTCGGGCGCGCGTGCAGGTCCTCGACCGTGGTGCGTGCCGGCGGCTGGGCAAGGAGCAGGCCGAGCAGCTGCTCGCGCTGGCGCACGTCGAGGATCGCGCGCTCGGCGATCAGCTGCTCGATGATCAGGCGCTGCTGGGCCTGCTGCAGCTCGGCGATCGCCGCACGCTCGGCTTCGATGCGCAGCGGGTCGATCGACTCGGCGAAGAGCGCTTCGACGAGGGCGTGGCGGTGACGCTCCAGGCGGACGGCGGCCGCCTCGAACTGCTGCAGGAAGGGCGCTTCGACCGCCTCCCAACGCGCGCGCTGCGCCTCGTCGAGCGCCAATACCCGATGAAGGGGCGGCGCCGGCGTGGCGGCGGCACCCGGCCCGAGCCGATCCAGCAGCACGGCGCCGAGCACGCCGAGGTTGAGCGCGACCGACAGCAGCAGCGCCATTCCAGGCTTGGTGGTCTTCATCGCGTGCTCCCGCTTGCGCCGCAGGCCCCGGCCCGCGGACAGAGATTTCCCGGTGGGACGGCGCCGAACACGCTCATGGCGGCCAGCGTCGTGTTCGCTGCAGGCGGCGACCGCGGCGCTTCGAGCTCCATCAGCAGTCCGCCCAGCCACAGCCCGAGCCCGACGGCCGCGACGGAACCGGCGAACGGAGAGAGGCCGAAGCGCCAGGGCGTCGGCGGGCGGAGTCGATCCGCCCAGCGCACCGACCAGGGGCTCTGCCTGCGCTTGCGCGCGGCCGGCGTCGCGCCCGCCTGCAGGCGGTCGACCAGCTGTGCTGCCAGATCGACCTCGAGGCGGATGGCGGGGAGCGCCGCAAAGGCGTCGCGCAGGGCGCGCAATTCGGCGAGCCGGCGCGTGCAGCGCGGGCAGCCCGCGCAGTGCGCGATCAGTCCGGTGCCGGCCTCGGAGGGCAGGGCCGCATCGGCGAGGGCCGACAGCGCTTCGTCGGCGGGGCACGGCCCGGAAGGGCACGACCCTGTGGGACAAGAGCTATTCATGGGAGGCTCCGGTGTGCGGGTCGAAATGTTCGAGCAAGGCGCGGCGTGCGCGTGCGAGGCGGGATTTCACCGTGCCTTCGGCGATGCCGAGGACGCTCGCCAGTTCGCCGTAGGCCAGGCCCTCGACCTCGCGCAGCAGCAGGATCTCGCGGTGCTCGGCGGCGAGCCGCCGCAACGCGCGCTCGAGTTGGACCTGGCGTTGTCGGCTGGCATAGCGGGCCTCCGGCCCCGGGGCCTCGTCGGCGACCTCCAGGCCTTCCTCCAGCGGCGCGAAGCGCACCACCTGCCGGCGGCGCAACTGGTCGAGCGCCGCGTTGCGCGCGATCTGCAGCAGCCAGGTGGAGAAGGCCGCCTCGGGGCGCCAGCCGGGCAAGGCCTGCCAGGCCTTGACGAAGACGTCCTGGCTCAGCTCCATCGCCTCCTCGCGGGCATCGAGCATGCGGTGGAGGAAGCGGAACACGCGCTCCTGATGGCGGCGGACGAGCGCGCCGAAGGCGGCCACGTCGCCAGCGCGGGCGCGGGCGAGCTCGCGCGCCTCGCCCGTGTCCGCGCCCGCGTCCGCCCCACTGCTCGGACGCTCGCCGATCATGCGCGCGGGAGATCCGTCACCAGGCCGTCCTCCGCTGCCGCTGTCGAATCAGTGTCCCGTCTCCAGCCCTTTCCAGCCCGGGTGGTCGAAGTGCGCGGCGTAGTCGTCGAGGGTCTGCGCGAGGTGGACGACGCCCTCCTCCGGCTTCGTTCCGGCGGCGTGGCCGCCGATCACCTCGACGCCCTCGCCGAGCCTGCCGATGATCGCGTGCAGCACCTCGTCCGCCTCGGGCTTCAGCTTGCAGTTCTGCACGATGTAGGCGACCTGCCCTTCGACCCCTTCGGCCAGCGCACGATATTGCGCGGCATCGAAGCGCCCGGCGTGCACCTGCGGGATGGCCCGCGCGAGCGCGTCGCGGATCGCCTCCATGCCGGTCCGCAGCGCGGCGTCAGTCTGCCATCTGGCGCCGTGGTCGAGCTGGAGGACCGCGGCGTGGGTGTCGTGGCGATGGCTGTCGGCCGCCACGGCCGGGGCGGTCGACAGCAGGCCGGCGAAGATCGCGACGGCGCCGCAGGCCAGCAGGCGGGAGGAGGAACGGGATTGCATGTCGAAGAGGTCCTTTCGTCGTGGGTTCAGGGGGCGGAATCGCCTTCCTGCACAATGAAACGAAACGCCGCGCAAAATGTTCCATGCCCCGAGGCAAAAACCTTCCGCGCCGCACCGCCGGTCGCGTGCGGCATCGCGGAGCCCGCCGACCGCCCCGCACGAGCGGCCCTCACCCGGCCGCGCGCACCAGCCGCCCCTCGCCGGCCTCCTCGTGCGTCACCCCGTCGCGGATGTGGTAGATGCGCTTGAAGGTGGGGATGATCTTCTCGTCGTGGGTCACCACGATGATCGCGGTCTGGAACTGCGCGGCCAGGTCGTTGAGGATGCGCACCACCGCCATCGCGCGCACGCTGTCGAGCGGCGCGGTGGGCTCGTCGGCGAGGATCACCGGCGGACGGTTGACCAGCCCGCGGGCGATGGCGACGCGCTGCTGCTCGCCGCCCGACAGCTGCGAGGGCATGGCCGCGGCGCGGTGCGAGATGTCGAGCGCGCCCAGCAGTTCCAGCGCCCGCGCGCGCGCCTCGGCGTTCGGCACCCCGGCAAGCATCGGCAGCAGGGCGACGTTGTCGGTGACGTCGAGGAAGGGGATCAGGTAGGGCGCCTGGAACACGAAGCCGATCCTGTCGCGGCGCAGCGCGCGCAGGTCGCGCACCTTCCAGCCCGCGTCGAAGATGCACTCCTCGCCCAGGGTCATGCGCCCCGCGCTGGGGTCGATGACCGCGCCGAGGCACTTCAGCAGCGTGCTCTTGCCCGAACCCGAGGGGCCGATGAGGCCGACGACCTCGCCCGGGGCGACGCGCATGTCCACGCCCTTCAACGCATCCACCGCGGTGTCGCCCTTGCCGTAGCGCTTGGTGAGGCCTTCGATCAGGATGCCCTTGCCGGCGCTCGTCGCTCGCTCCATGTCAGCCTCCGATCGCTTCGGCCGGATCGACGCGCAGCGCAAGCCGGATCGACACCAGGCTGGCGAGCACGCAGATCGCCATCACCGCCGCGAAGCCCGCCACCGTGTCGGCGGGCACCAGCAGCACGTACTTGGGGAAGAAGGGCGCCGACCAGGTGGCGGCGATCTTGCCGACCACGAAGCCGATGAGCCCGAGCGCCACCGCCTGCTGCAGGATCATCGCCGCGATCGTGCGGTTGCGCGTGCCGATGAGCTTGAGCACCGCGATCTCGCGGATCTTGTCCATGGTCAGCGTGTAGATGATGAAGGCGACGATGGCCGCGCTCACCACCGCGAGGATGACGAGGAACATGCCGATCTGGCGCGCCGAGGTGGCGATCAGCTTGCCGACCAGGATGCCCTCCATCTGCGCGCGGGTGTATACGGTGTGGCGCTGCCAGCGCCGGATGGCTTCGGCCACCTCGTCGGGCGCGTGGCCCGGCGCGAGCGTGACCAGCACGGCATTCACATACGGGTTGGCGCTCTGCGACGCGAGCACCGCGTCGAGCAGGCCGGGCACGCCGGGACGGTTGAGCGCGGGGTTGGCCTCGGTGCGGCGGCGGCCCTGCAGGATGGCGTCGTTGTCCTTGAGGAACTGGGCCTCCTGCGCGTCCTTGAGCGGGATGAATACCATCGGGTCGCCGGCCGAGGACACCATGCGCCGCGTGAGGCCGACGACGGTGTACTGGTTGCGCCGGATGCCCACGCGCTCGCCGAGGCGCAGGCCGCTGGCGACGTCGGCCACCGCCTCGTAGTGGCCGCGGGTGATCTGCCGCCCGGCGACCAGGTAGGGCGGCCAGCCCGGCGTCGATCCCGGCTGGCCGGCGGCGATGCCGACCACCATCGCGCGCACGTCCGCGCTGCCCTTGCGCACCTGCATGGTCAGGTAGGTGATGTTGGCCGCGCCCGCCACGCCACGCTGGCCGAGCAGGCTGCGGTAGAGGTCGTCCTGGACGCTGGACGACTCCGCATAGGGGCCGAGCGTGTCGCGCTGCACCACCCACAGGTCGGCGCCGCTGTTGTCGAGCAGGGCCTTGCCGTCGTCGACCATGCCGCGATACACGCCCGCCATCACCAGGGTGACGCCGATCAGCAGCCCCAGGCCGATGCCGGTGAACACGAACTTGCCCCAGCCGTGCAGGATGTCGCGCCCGGCGAGGCTGATCATTTGGCGCCTCCGTCCAGCGCGGCGACGACCTCGATGCGGCGCCCGGCGCGCAGCGCGCCTTCGCTGTAGACGACGATCTCGTCGCCCGCCGCCAGGCCCGCGCGCACCTGCATGCGCCCGTCGAGATCGCTCGCGCCCAGCTGCAGCGGCACGAAGCGCAGCTCGCCCTCCCCGCTCACCTGCCACACGCCGACCACGCCGGCTTCGCGCCGCACGGCGGCGTTGGGGATCACCGGCGCGGCCGGCAGCGGCGGCAGCGCCAAGCTGACCTCGGCCAGCTCGCCGAGCGGCGGCATCGGTTCGGGGAGGCGGTCGAAGACCACCTTGGCGAGCAGCTCCTCGGTCACCGCGTCGGCCTTCGGCTCCACGCGCAGCACCCGGCCGGCGAGCGCCTCGCCGCTGCGCGAGCGCAGCACGACGCGGGCCGGCAAGCCGGCGGCGAGGCCGCCCGCGTTGACCTGGTCGAGGCGCAGGTCGACCCACAGCGTCGCCGGATCGACCACCTCCACCACCGCCTGGCCGGCCACGACCGTGGTGCCTGGCTCCACCTCGCGCAGCACGACCACGCCATCGACCGGCGCGAGCAGGCGCAGGTTGGCGAGCTGGGCCTGCAGCGCGGCGCCCTCGGCGCGGGCGCGCGTGCGCTCCTCGCGCGCGGCGGCGAGGCCGGCCTCGGCGACCTCGAGCTCCTGGCGGCGGGTGAGCGCGAGCTCGGCGCTCGCCGCCTGCACGCTGCCTAGCTGGTCGTAGCGGCGCGCCTGCGCGCGCGCAAAGCCCTGGCGCGCCTCGGCCTCGCGCACCGCCGCCTCGGCGCGCCCGAGCGCGGCCTCCTGGGCGCGGATGCGATCGGCGAGGTCGACCGCCTCCATCTCGGCGAGCAGCTGCCCGGCGCGCACGCGCTCGCCCACCTGCACGTCGACGCGCTTGACCCGTCCCGCCGCGGTGGGGCCGATGCGGTAGGCGTGGCGCGCCTCCACCGTACCGATGCCGAACAGCGCGGGCGCCACCACGCCCTCCTCCACCCGGATCACCGTCACCTTGACCGGGGCGAGCGGGCCCGAGCGCATCGCCACATTCGCGAACACCGCCAGCAGCGGGACGATCACCGCGATCAGCGCGAGCGTGCGCGCCTTGGTCTTGAGCAGGCTCATGTCGCGCTCCGGATGCCGGCCAGGTAGATGGCGAAGACGCGCGGCGCGTCCCGCCGGATGCGCAGCAGGTCGCCCGCGAGCATGGACTGCATGATCAAGCCCTGCAGGGTGCCGACGAAGAGCGTCGCCGCCGCTTCGATGTCCAGCGCCGCGGACACCTCGCCCGCAGCCTTGCCAGCTTCGAGCAGGCGGCGGATGCGCTCGCCGTAGCGCTCGAGCAGGGTGCGCGCGAGCCGCTTCGCCGGCGTGGCCTCGGCGCGCTGCAGCTCGCCGAACAGCATGCGCGGGACCCCCGGATGCTCGGTCACGAAATCCACATGGGTATGGAAGACCGCCTGCAGCGCCGCCACCGGCGAGGCGGCCTGCGCCGCCGCGCGGTCGACACGCGCCAGCAGGCGCTCGGCCACCCACTCCATGACTGCCTCCCAGATCGCGTCCTTGCTGGGAAAGTGGCGGAACAGCGCGCCCTGGGTCAGCTTCATGTGGCTGGCGATCGCCGCGGTGGTGATCTCGCCGGGGTCACGCTCGGCCGCCAGCTCGATCACCGCCTCGACGGTGACCGCCCGGCGCGTTTCGGCGGGGAGGGGTTTGGCACGCACGCTGGCTCTCGCTTTAGTGAGTAATTGCTCACTATCTTAGTCCCGCGCGAGCAATTCAGCAAAGTCGGATACTCCGGCCCCTGCCCCCTGCCGACGACCCGCGCCGCAAGCCCCCTCAACCGAGCAGTGGCAGCTCGACGTCCACGCGCAGGCCGCCGAGCGCACTGCCGCGCCCGAAGCGGATCGTGCCGCCGTACTGGGCGACGATGTCGCCGACGATCGCCAGGCCAATGCCGTGGCCGGGGCGGGACTCGTCGGCGCGCAGGCCGGCGGTGCCGAGGCGATCGAGCAGCTCGGGCGGCACGCCGGGCCCGTCGTCCTCCACGCTGAAGGCGAGCCGCGCCGTCTCGGCATCGGGCACCACCACGACCCGCACGCGCGCACGCGCCCACTTGCAGGCGTTGTCGAGCAGGTTGCCGAAGAGCTCCAGCATGTCCTCGCGGTCCACCGGCCAGGTGCGCTCATCCGCCTCCAGCTCGATGCGCAGGCCGCGCCCGGCGTGCAAGCGCTGCAGCACCTCGACGAGCGCGCCGAGCTGGGCGCGCAGCGCGAAGCCGGCGCCGCCCGCGCCGCCGCCGGCGAGGCGGGCGCGGCGCAGCTCGCGCTCGATGGTCGCGCGCATGGTCTCGAGCTGGGCGCGGATCGCATCGGCGCCCTCCGCGTCGCCGCGCGCCGCGAGCGCGTCCGCGCTCTGGCCGAGCACCGCGAGCGGCGTCTTGAGGGCGTGGGAGAGGTTGCCCGCGGCGTGGCGGATACGCCCGAGGCGCTGCGCCTGATGGCGCGACAGGCGCTCGACCGCGGCGAGCAGCGGCCGCACCTCGGCGGGCGCGTCGGCCTCGAACTGCACCGCCTCGCCGCGCTCCAGGCGCCGGCAGGCCTCCACCGCCTCGTCCAGCGGCGCCAGCCCGCGCACCAGCACCCGCCGCTGCAGCACCAGCAGCACGAGCAGCGCCAGCCCGAGCACGGTGAGCGCCTGCACGCGGAAGGCCGCAATCGCGGCGTCGATCGCGGCCACGTCCTCGGCGAGCGCGATGCTCACCGCGCGGCCGTCGGTGCTATCGGGAAAGCGCTTCGCGAGCACCAGCAGCGCCTGCCCGGCGGGCCCGGCGAGCCGAGGCGACACGCCGTCTTCCCTGCCGGCCAGCAGGTCGAGGTCCGCATCCCAGGTCGAGCGCGAGCGCCACTGCCGCTCGCCGAGGCGCACCACGAAGTAGTGCCCCGACAAGGGCAGGTCGTAGCCCGGCCCGGCCGCGGCGAGCAGGCTGGTCTCCAGCGCCGCCTCGCCCTCCTGGCGCGCGAGCGCGTCGAGCAGATGCACATAGAGCAGGTCGGCGTCGTGATCGAGTCGGGCGAGCACGTGCTCCTCGACCATGCGGCGCGGAAAGTCGCGCAGCGCGAAGGCCAGCAGCACGCCCGCGACGAGCAGCACCAGGGCGAGCGTGAGCGAGAGGCGGCGGCGGATCGAGTTCATCTTGCGGCCGGCCCGCGCGCGCGCGCCTCAGTCGCCGCTGCGGAACACATAGCCCTGCCCGCGCCGGGTCTCGATGCGCTCGTTGCCGAGCAGGCCGCGCAGGCGGCGGACGTAGACCTCGATGACGTTGCTGTCGCGCTCGGCGTCGTAGTCATAGACATGCTCGGAGAGCCGCGTCTTCGACAGCACCTCGTCGGGGTGGCGCATGAAGTAGCGCAGCAGGCGGAACTCGGTGGCGGTCAGCGCCTGCTCGTTGCCGGCACGATCGACCAGGCACTGGCGCGCCTCGTCCAGCCGCCAGTCGCCGGCGCGCAGCTCGGTGTCGGGCACCGGCGCGGCGCGCCGCAGCAGGGCCTGGATGCGGGCGAGGAGCTCCTCGACGTGGAAGGGCTTGCCGAGATAGTCGTCGGCGCCGGCCTGCAGGCCCTCGACGCGCTCGGCCCAGCCGTCGCGCGCGGTGAGGATCAGCACCGGCACGCGGTTCGCCGCCGCGCGCCACTCGCGCAGCACCGCGAGCCCGGGCTTGCCGGGCAGGCCGAGGTCGAGGATCACCGCGTCATAGGGCTCGGTCGCGCCCAGATGGGCGCCGTCGATGCCGTCGCGCGCGAGGTCGACCGCGTAGCCTTCGGCGACCAGCCGGGTGCGCAGGCGCTCGCCGAGCGCCGCATCATCCTCGACCACGAGCAGGCGCATCGCTCACTTCTCCTCGCGGTCGAGCACTTCACCGCTGGCGGCATCGAGCTCGAGCTCGTGCACCCGGTTGCGCTCGTCGATCAGCTTGACCTCGTAGATCCAGCGCCCGTCCTCGCGCTCGAGCTCCAGACCGACGACCTGGCCGGGCTGGAGGGCGCGGCTGCGCGCGAGGATGTCCTCGGCCGAGAGGATCTGCCCGCTCTCGCGCAGCTGGCGGATCTCTTCCACCCGCACGCGCTCACCGGCGCTCGCACCCGAGACGAACAGCCCGCCGGCGCCGAGCAGCGCGGCCGCGGCCAGCAGGGAACGGAATCGGATCTTCATCTTCACTCTCCGGCGGGTTTCGGTGCAGACAGTGTGCCCGCCGCAATCTGAACGCAAGCTGAACACGGTCCCTGCCCCGCTCACCCCACCTGGCAGGCCAGCCCCTTGAGGTATTCGCCTTCCGGCACCGCCAGCCCGATCGGATGGTCCGGTGCGGCCGAGAGCCGGTAGAGGATGCGCGCATCCACCCCGGCGTCGATCGCCGCGCCGGCGACGATCTTCTGGAACAGCTCCTGGCCGATGCCGCCCGAGCACGAGTAGCTCATCAGGATGCCGCCTGGGTTGAGCAGCCGGAAGCCGAACAGGTTGATGTCCTTGTAGGCGCGCGCGGCGCGCTCGGCGTGCGCGGCCGAGGGCGCGAACTTGGGCGGGTCGAGCACGATCAGGTCGAACTTGCGGCCCTCTTCCTTCAGCGCACGCAGGGCCTTGAACACGTCCGCCTCCTGCCACTCGGCGCGGCTCGCGTCGAGCTGGGGGTTGAGCGCGAGGTTGCGGCGCGCCGACGCCAGCGCCGGGCCGGAGGAGTCGATCGACAGCACCGAGGCCGCGCCGCCCGCGAGCGCCTGCAGCGAGAAGCCGCCGGTGTAGCAGAAGCAGTTGAGCACCGCGCGCCCGCCGGCGAGCTGGCCGGTGAGCAGCCGATTGTCGCGTTGGTCGAGGTAGAAGCCGGTCTTGTGCCCGCCTTCCACGTCCACCTCCATGCGCACGCCGTTTTCGACGATGGTGAGCCCGCCCGCCGGCAGCTCGCCGTGCGCACAGCCGGTGCGCGACTCCAGACCTTCCAGCCCGCGCACCTCGGAGTCGGAGCGTTCATACACCGCCGCGCAGCCGGTCGCCTGCACCAGGCCGGCGACGATGGCGTCGCGCCACTTGTCCGCGCCCGCGCTGGTGAGCTGCAGCACCACCACGTCGCCGTAGCGGTCGGCGATCACGCCGGGCAGGCCGTCGGACTCGCCGTGGATCAGACGCATGCCCTCCTGCCCGCGCAGCGCCGGGATCGCCACCCGCCGCGCCACCGAGGCCGCCACCGCGCGCTTGAAGAAGGCATGGTCGATCGCCGCCTCGGCATCGAAGCTCCACACCCGCGCGCGGATCTGCGAGGACGGCGACCACGCCGCGCGCGCCAGCGCCTTGCCCTCGGCGGTCACCACCGTCACCGTGTCGCCCGGCCGCGCGCGGCCGTCGAGGCGATCCACCGAGCCGGCGAAGATCCAGGGGTGGCGGCGGAACAGCGAGCGTTCCTTGCCGGGGTGGAGGACGAGTTGGGCCATGGCGGGATTCCAAGGGGCGATGCAATCAGGCCGGCGAGTGTAACGGCTCGTCGTGCCATGGCCCAAGCGCAGCACCATGCGTGCAGCGACATCGACAAAGTCGATGGACGTAACGCGCGACAAAAAGCTAAGGTTCGCCCCACGCCCAGGGAGTCAGATGAATCCATGAACAGCCGCGCCAAACCGACGATGCCAGCGATGCAACAACCCGTGCTGACTGATGCCGACCTCCAGACAATCATGGATCGCGCCTTCCAGAGCGCTGTCGGCGTCATCATCGCGTCCAACGACATCGCCGCCGTGATCGCCCACCTGCGCCAGGCCCTGCGACCGCTGGCCGCACTGGTCGTCAACGAACAAGGTGGCACACCGGCCGAAATCGAGCGCGCTGCCCAAGGCATGGCGGTACGACTCGCGTACGAGCTGTGGAACGCCACCCCGATTCCCGAGAATCACTTCCGTCCGCGCAAGCTTGCGCCCCCCGAGCGCAACGCGCCCTGCCCCTGCGGCTCGCAACGCAAGTACAAGCAATGTTGCGGCGCAGGTAACGAAGGCCCGCTGATCCTGCCGCCCGACGAAATGCTCGGGCGGGTGCTCGATCACCTGCCCCGAACGCGGCTCGGCGAGCCTGTCTCGCGAGGCGTCTCACCCCACATCCTGGCGCTGGTCGCCAGCCGTTGGTGCGACGAGCAGCGCTTCGACGACGTGATCGCCTTGCTCGAGCCCCTGTTCATCGACCTCGGAAAGCTCGACGAACGCGCCGCCGACGCCGCCAACATCCTGATGAACTGCTATCTCGCACGGCAGCAGTACGACGCACGCAACGCGCTGGTCGAGCGTTTGAAAAAGTCACACAACCGCGTGTTGCGCAGTACCGGACTGCAACGCGAGGCAACGGTCTGTTCCGACCGCGGCGACATCCGCGACGCCTGGCGGGCCTTCAACGAGGCGCGCCATCTGACCCCGGACGACCCGTCGCTATCGCATCTGGAAGTGTTGTTGTTGCTCGCCGAGGGACGCGACATCGAGGCACGCGAGCGCGCGGACTACTGGACGGCCGTGCTCGCCGCCGACCCGCGCCACGACAACCGTGCCCTGATCGAAGCCCTGCACACCCTCGGGGCAGAGGCGGCTGCGGACGACCCGCTGGACGATCTGCCCCAGGACTACCCGGAGCGCCGGCTGGTGCTGCACATCGCCCTGGAAGACATCGACCCGCCGATCTGGCGCCGTGTCGAAGTGGAGAACACCCTCAGCTTCGAGGCGCTGCACCACGTGATCCAGGCCGCGATGGGCTGGGAGGATGCGCACCTGCACGAGTTCAAGGTCGGCGACCATCGCATCGGCATGGGCGACGACTACGACAACCCGTTCGACGAAGGGGTCCTGCCCGGCGAGGACGTCGAACTCGGGCAGGTCATCGGCCGCCGCCGCAGCTTCATCTACGAGTATGACTTCGGCGACGGCTGGCGCCACCGCATCACCATCGAAAAGCGCCTGCCGAGCGATCCGCTGCGCAAACCCGCCGCCCTGCTCGACGGCGAACGCGCCTGCCCGCCGGAAGACTGCGGCGGCGTGTCCGGCTACTACAACATTCTCGAGGCCAAGCGCTCGCCGCGCAGCGCCGAGAGCCAGGAGATTCTCGACTGGCTGGGGCCGTACAAGCCGGAATCCTTCAAGCTCACAAAGCACCAGAAGCAGGTGGACGCGCTGTTCAAGCGCATTCGATAGGCCCCAGACGCGCGGGGCCAGCCAACCGGAGTGCTGGCTCGCGCACTGGTCACGCAGCGGGGTAGGCAGTCACCAACCGAGGACAGGCTGCGCCCGCGCGCAATTCCCAAACGGTGCGAATGCACGGTGTCGAGTCGTCCGGCATCCGGACATGACAATCGACCTGGAACAAACGTGCCCGCCCCGCCGGGTCGTCACGAACGCTGGCAACCGAGTTAAGGCGCGCGTGCTCGACCAGCGTCTTTGCGAAGACCTCCCAGGCCTCCGAACGCGCGCCGCGGGCGAGAAAGAAGCGCGCCTTCGATGCGCCGTCCGGGTGGGCTGTGGCCAGCAGGTAATCGACCACCTTTCTGTATTCGACCTGAGCGCACTCCACGCCCGGCAGCTTGCGTGCCCCTATCACGACGACACCCTGCGCAGCGCACCGGCAGCGGCGAAGACCACGCCCATCTCCCCCGCCACCGCGCCGAACTCGACCGCGTAGCCGGCACCTTCGTCATACACCGACACCACCGTACCCACGCTGCCGGCAGGCACCGCGCCACCGTCGAAGGCGATGTCGACCAACGCAACCACCCGGGCATGCTCCGCGATCGCAACACCGCCGACGCAGGCGCGCAGCTGCTCGGCCACGCCACGCCCCTGCGCGTCCCGCTCCACGGCGAGCAGGAACAGGTTGCCGCTCAGGCGCGCCCACAGCTCGCCCACGCGCTGCTTCTCGATCGCGTCGTCCGCGCTCTTGTAGCCCTCGCCCTTGTACTCGACCACCAGCAGGCGACCATCCTCCAGTTCGGCGACGAAGTCGGGATAGAAGCGGTCGCTCGCGGTCGGCAGCCAGAACGAGAACTCCGGAAAGCGCGGCAGGTTGCGCACCCAGTGCCGCAGCTGCGGCAGGTCGTCGAGCGCGACCGCGCAGTGATATTCGTGGTCGGTCTGGCGCGCGCCCGCCTCCTGCAGATCGCCGATCACGCCGTAATAGTGCTTGGCGAAGCGGTGGCGGCCGGTGTAGTACGGCGGGCGGGCCGGATACAGCCCGCGACCGAACACGAAGACGTATTCGGCGCTGATGCAGGCCGGCGTCTCGAAGCCGCTCAGCACGCGCTGCAGGCCCTGGCGCTGCGCGTTCTCGCGCAGCGCGCGCAGGCGTTCGGCGAGCGCGTCGGCGAGCCGGTTGCGGTGGCGCACCAGGGCGGTCAGCGTGTGGCCCTCGTAGCGCACCAGCCAGCGCAGCACGCGACCCAGCCAGGCGAGCATCTGCGGCTGCGGCGTGCCGGGCTCGCGCAGGCGCGCGTCCAGCCAGTGCAGCAGGTCGGCCTCGGTCACCGTGGTCGGCACCAGATCCAGGTTGACCGCGTAAGCGGCGCGCTCCTGCTCGATGCGCAGATGGCCGTGGTCCAGATCCACCAGGTAGGCGCCCGGCGATTCGTCGGGGCGGAAGCCGGGCAGTTCGGGCGGCTGGTCGGCGAGGACGAAGCCGGCGAGATCGAGCAGGGTCTCGCGCTCGGCCAGCTCCAGCTCGCCCTGCGCATCACGCACGCACAGCAAGGGCAGCGGGCGGAACGCCACGCCACGCTGCGAGGGCGAGGCGAAGGTCCGGTGGCGCAGCTCGAAGCGGTCGAGCTCGCGCGTCAGGGCGTCGCGCGCCTTGCGCTCGGGGATTGCCGCGACCAGCGCGGCGCGCAGTTCGGGCGGTGGCGGTTGGTCCAGGCTCACCCGCAGCTCGCCATCCGGCCGGGTCTCGATGCGCAGTGCGGGCGTCCCCGCGCCCGTGTCGAGCGCGAACAGCTCGGCCGCCGCGGCCGCCGGCAGCACCAGCTCCAGCGCAGGCAAGGCCGGGGCGGACGGCTCGCCCTCCGCGCCCGTGTCGCCCCACAGCGGCAGACTGGTCGGGAACACCGCCTGCACCGCCTCCAGCTCCTCGAAGCCCATCGCCACCAGGCGGTCGGCGAGCTCCCCGGCCACCCGCGTGCTCTGGGCGCTCGCCAGGTGGGCATAGGCGCGATTGAGCAGCTCGCTGCGTCGCCGCTTTGCGTAGGGCATGCGCAGCACGCGGCCGAGCAACTGCTCCATGTCGCGGCTCGAGCCCACGTTCTGCAGGCTGCAGAACACATAGGCGAATGAGCAGTCCCAGCCCTCCTTGAGCGCCTCGACGGTGATCACCACCTCCACCGGGCAGGCCGGGTCGAACAGGTTCACGCCGTCGAGCTCGCGCTGCGTGCCGGTGGCGACGGCGATGCGCTCGGGGGCGATGTTCTCCTGTGCGATCAAGTGCTCGCGCAGGCGCTCCACGTTCATCTCGCCGCGCTTGTCCTCGGCCTGCAACAGCAGGATCGGGCGCAGGTAGTCGCCGCCCGCGGCCAGCTCGCGCGCGGCCTCCTCGGCGAGGCGGGTGCGGGTGAGCAGCGCGTCGCGCACGGCCTCCTCCCAGTTGGGATGGGCGCTCAGCACGATCGGCAGCTTGATCATCTCCTCGGCTTTGAGCTCCTCGGCCGAGACGTGGTAGAGCACGTTGCTGCGGTGGCGGCCCTGGCGCACCGGGGTGGCGGTCATCTCGATCAGCGCCGCCGGGCGCAGGCGGGCGAAGCTGTCGTAGCTCAGCGGCGTGCGCGCGTTGTGCGCCTCGTCGATAATCACCACCGGGCGGTGCCAGTACATCAGGTTGGCGAAGCTGCGCTTGACCTTGCCGAGGTCGGCGCGGCCGAGGTAGGGCTGGACCTCGAGGTCGCGCTCGCTCACGCGCTCGAAACCGGGCAGCTCGGGGGCGCGCTCGAAATGCGGCTCGAAGTCCTCCTTGTAGGCATAGACGTCGCGCCCCGAGGTGTCGTCCACGCGCAGCGTCTGCAGCGTGCCGACGATCACCAGCGCACGCGCGCCGATGTCCTGCGGGCGGATCTGGTCGCTGTCGGCGATGTCGAGCACGCGCACACCATCGACGCCGAAATGCGCCTCCAGCGCCTCGCGGTAGGGGTGGCCGGGGGTCTTCAGCGCGCTGAGCGTCTGCTGGCGGATCACGTTGGTGGGCACCAGCCACAGCGCCAGCGGCCGGTCCTGGCCGGTGTAGTGGCGGGCCGCGGCGGCGAGCGCGTGCGCGCCGAGCAGGGTCTTGCCGCCGCCGGTGGGGATGCGCACGCACACGTAGGGCGTGGCCCCATCGTCGTTGACGAAGCCCTGCGCCAGATAGGGCGGGATCGTCTCCGCCGCGTGCTCCTGTTCGAGCAGGGTCTGGCGGAAGGCGGCGTCGAGCGCGGCCTCGTCGCGCGCGCCGCGGGCCAGGGCGAAGAAGCGCGCGAGCGCGGCGAGCGCCTCGCGCTGGTAACGCTTGAGGGTCAGCGCCATGCCGGAGCCTCCTGTCGCGCGCGGATGTCGTAGGGAATCTGGCGGAAGTCGATGCCGAGCGCGCGCCGGCGCATCTCGGACAGCCGGCAGGCCTCGCCGAACACCACCCGCGGCGTGCCCGCCGCCAACCCGGCGCCTGCGGCCGCCTCGTCGAGCAGCGCCGCCACCGCCGAGGTCAGCACGTTGCCGCCCTGCGGCCGGCGGTCGCCGAGCACGCCATTGAAGAGCAGGAAGTAGGCGCGCCCCTCGTGCACGCCGAGCAGCGGCGAGGCCGGCTGCGCGTCGGCGGCCTGGGGCCGCCACGGGGTGCGCGTCTCCTGATACCAGATCCACGCCGCCAGCGTGGCGAAGCCGATAGCGGGGTCGACCTGGCCGTCGGGCAGGAACACCGGCGCGCCGAGGCGGGCGAAGCGCACCCCGCCGCCGCCCTGCCAGTCCACCGCCTTCGAGATCCCGCCCTGTTCGCCCGCGATCACCTTCTGCAGGCGCGGCAGGCAGTGGGTGTGCGCGTGCTCGCCCATCTCGATGCCGATGTAGCGCCGACCCATCTTGTGCGCGACCGCCGCGGTGGTGCCGGAGCCGAGGAAGCTGTCGAGGACGAGGTCGCCGGGGTTGGTGGCGATGTGGAGGACACGTTCTAACAAGCGCTCGGGCTTCGGTGTAGCGAAGCTCGTATCGGCACCGAAGAGGGTGTTCGATTCCTTTTTTGCTTCGTCCGTGTGACCAACCTCCTCGTGCGGCCACCACGTCCATGGAACGAAGCCTTCCACCTCAGACAAGTAACGAATCACGCTTGGCTGTGCATTGCCGTCACGTCCCCAGTAGATGCGACCCGACTTGAGCAGCTTCTTGAATTCGCCTTCGATCGTCGACCAGCAGCGACCTTCAGGTGGACGATGTCGCTTCCCGTTTGGCGCGACAATCTCATACATCTGATTCGGTCGAAATCCCTGCGCAGTCATTGGCAGGCCACGCCAACGTTTGGTTGGATCGGTTTCATTGGGGTTATCTGGATTACGGTAAATCTTGGCCTGCACGTCATCCGGCGGAATGCGATTGCGGCACTTTTTGAAGGCGTCGGGGTTCTTCGCATATGTGATTACATAATCGTGCACATCGCCGATTGCCTCACGGTTCTCCCGCGAATAGCGCTTCTGCCAGACATTACTCGCGATGAAATTCCCCCGCCCGAACACCTCGTCCATCAACACCTTCAGGTAGTGCCCCTCGTTGTCGTCGATCGACACCCAGATGCTGCCGTCCTCGGCGAGCAGCTCGCGCAGCAGCTCCAGCCGCGGCGCCATCATCGACAGCCACTGGCTGTGCTCGAGGTTGTCGTCGTAGTGCTCGAAGGCCGAGCGGGTGTTGTACGGCGGGTCGATGTAGATGCACTTGACCCGGCCGGCATGGAAGGGCAGCAGCGCCTTGAGCGCGTCGAGGTTGTCGCCCTGGATCAGCCAGTTGTCGGCCGCGGGGTCACCGTGGACGGCGTCCACTTCGATCAGCCGGTAAGGCACGGCCGCGGCGGCCTGCAGGGCCTGGCGCTTGTTCAGCCAGTCGAGGATGGGCATGGGTGGGAGCCGTTCGAATCGATGTTGATGTCATTGTAGCCGCGACCGGCGGCCGAGCGCGGGAACAGCAGGTCCGCTGCGGCCTGCGCGCGGGGCCCGAGGATAACGCATCGGCCGCCCGGGCCGGCAGCCTTGCGGTGTGTGCGAACGGTTGCGGCCGATGGTCGCGGCGGAATCACCCCGCCACCGCCCGCTTCAGCCGCGCCACCGCGCCCTCGACCGCGCCCTCGTCCAGGTTCCCGTAGCCGAGCACCAGCCCGTTGCAGCCCACCGGCGGGCGGGCGTAAGCCGACAGGGCGCGCACGCCCAGCCCGAGCCGCGCGGCGCGCTGCGCCACCGCGACATCGGGGAGCGCATCGGGCAGCCACATCACCAGATGCAGCCCGGCCTCGCCGCCCGACAGCACCAGCCCGGGGCCGAAGGCCTGCTGCAGGGCGGCGCGCAGCGCAGCCTGGCGGGCGCTGTAGCGGGCGCGCATGCGACGGACGTGGGTGGTGTAGTGGCCGCGCGCGATGAAGTCGGCGAGCGCGCGCTGCTCGATGCCCTGCCCGGCGCGGGTGGCGCGCGCCGCGGCGTGGATGAAGTCGTCCGCGACCGTGCGCGGCAGCACCAGGTAGCCCAGGCGCAGGCCCGGATACAGCGTCTTGCTGAAGGTGCCGGCATAGACCACCGG
Organism: Thauera sp.; assembly: GCA_024235615.1. Classification (GTDB taxonomy): domain Bacteria; phylum Pseudomonadota; class Gammaproteobacteria; order Burkholderiales; family Rhodocyclaceae; genus Thauera. Next base: position 304,106 of record JACKMB010000001.1, read on the forward strand.
GGCGTCGGCGTGCAGGCCGAACAGCGCGGGCGGCGCCGGGCCGGCGCGGCGGAACTCGCTGTCGTAGTCGTCCTCCACGATCCAGGCGCCGGCCGCGCGGGCGCGCTCGATGAGCGCGAGCCGGCGCGCCAGCGACATCACCCGCCCGGTGGGGTACTGGTGCGAGGGGGTGACCATGATCAGGCGCGGTCGCCGATGCTGCCAATCGTCGGCGCCGGGGGCCAGGCCCTCGGCGTCGACCGCGACGTCGTGCACCCGCAGGCCGGCGAGGCCGAAGGCGACGCGGGCGGCGAGGTAGCCCGGGTTCTCGACCCACACCGTGTCGCCGTGATCGGCGAGCAGGCGCGCGCACAGGTCGAGCGCCGCCTGCGTGCCGCTGGTGATCAGGATCTGCGCGGCGTCCACCGCGAGGCCACGCACGCTCGTCAGGTGGGCCGCGAGCGCCGCGCGCAAGGCGGGATCGCCACCGTGCGCCGCATAACCGAGCTGCCGCCAGCCGGCGTCGCGCCACGCACGCTCGAGGCAGGCGCGCCAGGCGCGGAAGGGAAAGGCACCGAAATCCGGCACGCCGGGCGAGAACGGCAGCGCTTCGGCGTCGCGCGCCGGCTCGCGCTGCAGCGCCGCCGCGGCGCGCGCGGACAGGGTCGGCGAGGCCTCCCGCGCAGGCGACGCTGGCTGCGCGGCGCGCACTGCAGCAGGCAGCGTCGCCACGCGCGTCCCCTGGCGGTCCGCGACCAGGCAGCCCTCGGCGACGAGCTGCTCGTAGGCGAACAGCACCGTGTTGCGCGCGATGCCGAGCGTCGCCGCGAGGCTGCGGCTGGCGGGCAGGCACGTATTGGCCGGCAACCGACCGCTCAGGATGGCCTCGCGCAGGCGCAGGTAGAGCACGCGCTGGCGCGGCACGGCCGCGGGCAGGGGCGGAGCGAGCAGCCAGTCGAGCTCCATCGTGGCTCCATTCGTGTGGGTTGCTGTGGCACTACGCAAGGTACCACCACGAACCTAGGATGGCGTGGTCGAAACCTTCGGAGCCTTGAAGCCATGCCCCACACCACCGCCCCCTCCCCGCGCACCCGCGTCCGCCGCCTGCCCGAGCGCGCGCACTACGACGCCGACAGCATCGCCGCCATCGTCGACGCGGCGATGCTGTGCACCGTCGCCTTCCAGATCGACGGCATGGTGCACGCGATCCCGACGATCCACTGGCGCGAGGGCGGGCATCTGTACATCCACGGCGCCAAGGGCTCGCGCATGCTGAAGGCGCTGACGGACGGCGAAGCCTGCGTGACGATCGCGCTCGCCGACGGCCTGGTGCTGGCGCGCTCGGCCTTGCATCACTCGATGAACTACCGCTCGGTGGTGATCTACGGCCGCTTCGAGGCGGTGACCGAGCCCGCGTACAAGCTCGCCAGCCTGCGCGCCTTCATCGACGGGCTCTACCCCGGGCGCTGGGACACGCTGCGCCCGATCAACGACAAGGAGCTCAACGCCACCACCGTGCTGCGGATCGCACTCGACGAGGCCTCGGCCAAGGTGCGCGACTGGGGCGTGAAGGACGACGAGGAAGACCTGGAGTGGCCGGTGTGGGCGGGCGTGATCCCGCTGCGCACGGAGACGGGCGCGCCGGAGATCGAGCACGACAGCGTGGGCCGGGTGGTGCCGCCGACCCGCTTCGGATAAGGGGAGCGGCCGGCGCCGCAAAGTTCGCGCTAGGCCATCACGGACGCCGCCGGGTGTTGCCGAAGCGACCGCCGCCGGGCCGGCCCCCGTACGGACGCCTGCGTACGTCCTCGTCTTCGCGCTTGGGCTTGGGCATCAGGAGGTTCTTGCCGCCCTGCTGCGCCAGCCTGGCGTGCTCCTGCAGCGCGGCCTCGAACTGCCCGGCGCCGACCTCGATGGCTGCATGCTCGGCGGCCGGCTTGTAGGCCGCCAGGCGCTCGCGCACCAGGAACACGCGCTCGTCGGCCTCGGCCTTCTTCGGCAGGCCCTCGACCAGCTGCAAGGCGGCCGGCGTCAGCGCGTACCCCTCGCCCACCGCGGCCAACAGCCCGTGGGTGACGAAGCGCTCGAAGGCCGTGGCCCACGCCGCGGGCGCGGTGACCGGAAAGCCCATGAACTCGGCGGCCGCGACGATATCGGTCAGCGCGGCGGGTCGCCTCTTCGCGGCGATCAGGGTCGCCAGCAGCAACTGCGCGTCGGTGCCGTGGATGGGATACATGGGGTTCGCCTGCCTCTCGGGTTGTGAAGCGCGCCATGATGCCCGAGGCGCGGCGATCCGGCGCGGGGGAAGCGATCGTTCCGCGCAACAAACGTCCGCTCGGCTTGCGTCGCGAGCGGACAGGCTCGGCTCCTTACCGATCGGGAGCGCCGGCTTGCGGGCCTCGCCGCCACCGATCCAGCGACCGGGCTGCCCGTATCCAGCCCGCGCTGGCTATACTCCCCGCCACTTTCACCCAAGGGGAGACCTGACCCATGAAGCTCGAGACCATCGCCGTGCACGGCGGCTATTCGCCCGACCCCACCACCAAGGCCGTCGCGGTGCCGATCTACCAGACCACCTCGTACGCCTTCGACGACACCCAGCACGGCGCGGACCTCTTCGACCTCAAGGTGCAGGGCAACATCTACACCCGCATCATGAATCCGACCACCGCGGTGCTGGAGCAGCGCGTGGCGGAGCTCGAAGGCGGCATCGGCGCGCTCGCCGTGGCCTCGGGCATGTCGGCGATCACCTACGCCATCCAGACCATCGCCGAGGCCGGCGACAACATCGTCTCGGCCTCGACCCTATACGGCGGCACCTACAACCTCTTCGCCCACACCTTCCCGCAGTTCGGCATCGAGGTGCGCTTCGCCGACTACCGCGACCCGGACAGCTTCGCCGCGCTCATCGACGCGCGCACCAAGGCGATCTACTGCGAATCGGTGGGCAACCCGCTGGGCAACGTCACCGACATCGGGCGCCTGGCCGAGATCGCCCACAAGGCCGGCGTGCCGCTGATCGTGGACAACACCGTGCCCTCGCCCTACCTGTGCCGCCCCTTCGAGCACGGCGCCGACATCGTGGTGCACGCGCTCACCAAGTACCTCGGCGGCCACGGCAACTCGATCGGCGGCGCCATCGTCGATTCGGGCAAGTTCCCCTGGGCCGAGCACAAGGCGCGCTTCAAGCGCCTGAACGAGCCGGACGTCTCCTACCACGGCGTGTGCTACACCGAGGCCCTGGGTGCCGCCGCCTTCATCGGCCGCGCGCGCGTGGTGCCGCTGCGCAACACCGGCGCGGCGATCTCGCCCTTCAACAGCTTCCTGATCCTGCAAGGCATCGAGACCCTGGCGCTGCGCATGGACCGCATCTGCACCAACACGATCAAGGTCGCCGAGTACCTGAAGAAGCACGCCAAGGTCGAGTGGGTGAACTACGCCGGCCTGCCCGACCACGCCGACCACGGCCTGGTGAAGAAGTACATGGGCGGGCGCGCCTCGGGCATTTTGTCGTTCGGCGTCAAGGGTGGGTTCGAGGCGGGCGGCCGCTTCCAGGACGCGTTGAAGCTGATCACCCGCCTGGTCAACATCGGCGACGCCAAGTCGTTGGCCTGCCACCCGGCTTCCACCACCCACCGCCAGCTCTCGCCGGCGGAACTCGCCAAGGCCGGCGTGTCGCCCGACATGGTGCGGCTGTCGATCGGCATCGAGCACATCGACGACATCATCGCCGACCTGGAGCAGGCGCTGGCGGCGGTTTGATGAGGTAGTTGGCGCACCTGAACGGGGCAGACTGCGGCCGCGCAGCGGAATCGTGGTCTGTCCCGTATCTTTCGAATCACAGTCTGTCCCGTGTTTTTCGCCCCCGCTCCTACAGCCCCTCGACCCGCGTCGTTTCTCCTGTAGGAGCGCCGGCAGGCGCGAAAGCGGCGGTGGAGACCGGCACGCGCGCCGAGCATCCGCTCGCCCAGTTCGCGGCTGCCGCCGCTCCTACAGAAGCCCCTGTCGTAAGGATTTTCGATGCTCGCAGTCCTGCAACGCGTCTCCGAAGCACGCGTGATCGTCGACGGCGAAACCATCGGCGAGATCGGCCCCGGCCTGCTCGCGCTGGTGTGCGCCGAGCGCGGCGACACCCCCGCCGAGGCCGACAAGCTGCTCGCCAAGATGCTCAAGCTGCGCATCTTTTCCGACGAGGCCGGGAAGATGAACCGCTCGGTGCAGGACGTGGAAGGCGGGTTGCTGGTGGTCAGCCAGTTCACGCTGGCCGCCGACTCCTCGGGCGGCAACCGGCCGAGCTTCACCAACGCCGCCGACCCGCGGACCGGCCAGGCGCTCTACGAGCATTTCGTCGCGCGGGCGCGCGCCGCCCACCCGCAGGTGCAGACCGGCCGCTTCGCCGCCGACATGAAGGTGCAACTCATCAACGATGGCCCGGTCACAGTGCCGCTGCGCATCGCCCCGACCGGAACCGACAACGCCCGGGGTTTGCTGTAGGAGCGCCGGCCGGCGCGAATGCCGCGCTCGGGGAATCGATGCACCGGCAATCGAACGACCGCCGCCTTCGCGCCTGCCGGCGCTCCTACATGACGCACCCGAGCGCGGGGTGACTGATCCACGGCGCGGCGGGGCATAATCGTCCCTCCCAACCCCTAGCCCCAGGAGACAACATGAAGCTCTACCTCAAACCCGGCGCCTGCTCGCTCTCGCCCCACATCGCGCTGGAGGAATCCGGCCTGCCCTACGAGACCGAGGCGGTCGACCTCAAGACCAAGGTGACCGCCAGTGGCGCAGACTTCTGGAAGAGCAACCCCAAGGGCTACGTGCCGGCGCTGCTGCTCGACAGCGGCGAGTTGCTCACCGAAGGCGCGGCGATCGTGCAGTACATCGCCGACCAAGCGCCGGCGAAGAAGCTCGCCCCCGCCAACGGCAGCATCGAGCGCTATCGCCTGCAGTCCTGGCTCAACTTCATCGGATCGGAACTGCACAAGTCCTGCAGCCCCTTCTTCAACCCGGCCTCGGGCAAGGAGTGGAAGGAGATCGCGGGCGCCAACCTCGAGCGTCGCCTCGGTTATGTGAACGAGGCACTCGAAGGCAAGCCCTACCTGATGGGCGAGGACTTCAGCGTCGCCGACGGCTACCTCTTCACCGTGCTGAGCTGGATGAAGTTCGTCGGCATCGACCTGGCGAAGTGGCCCAACCTGACGGCCTTCCAGACCCGCGTGGCCGCGCGCCCGGCGGTGCAGGCGGTGTTGAAGGCTGAGGGGTTGGCGTGAGGGAAGTCCGGCGTTAGGCGTCAGCCGTCGCCGGCGGCTCGGCCATTCGCGGCGGCCGCCGCTCCTACAGGAAACCGTCGTGCTCCGCGGCCTTGCAGGAGCGGCGGCAGCCGCGAGCCTTTCACGCACGGCTCCATGACCGCAACGACTGCAGCCGACTCGCACGCCATCTCTCCATGACCGATCCATCCTCTCGCCTCCCCCTCCTCGCCGGCGCGCTGCTCGCCGCGCTCGGCGTCGCGCTCGGGGCCTTCGGCGCGCATGCGCTGCGCGGCGCGCTCGACGCCACCGCCCAGGGCTGGTGGCAGACCGCCGTGCAGTACCAGATGTGGCACGCCCTCGGCCTGCTCGCGATCGGCGCTGCGCGCGTGCCGGGAAGCCGCCTTGCGGCCCTGCTCCTCGCCGCCGGCACCCTGGTCTTCTGTGCCACGCTCTACCTGATGGCGCTCGGCGCGCCCCGCTGGCTGGGCGCCATCACCCCGATCGGCGGCAGCCTGATGATCGCCGGCTGGCTGGTGCTGGCCTGGCGGGTGGCGCGCCTGCGCGCTTGAGGCCGCAGCGCGTTCAGGCGCGCGGCGGCAGCGTGCCGAAGATGCGGTCCCAGAAATCCGTCAGCGTGCCGTAGCCTCGGCGCTCGTCGCGGAAATGATGGAAGCCGTGCAGACGCCGCTTCGCCTCCAGCCAGTCGCCAAGCGGTTGGGTGTCGTGCAGGCGGTGGTGCACCGACTCCTGCAGGAGGTTGCCGAGCAACATGCCCGCCGACAAGGGCGCGGCGAACGCACTCCCGCCCGAGATCAGCGCAGGCAGGCCGATCACCGTCGCCGCAAGCAGCAGGCTGAACAGCACCGGCACGCGGATCGGCAGCGCCGCATTGTGATGATGGACACGATGCCAAGACCGGAACGGCTCCACCCCGTGCAGCATCCAGCGGTGGAGGACGTACTCGGTCAGCGTCCACGCCGCCACGCCGGCAAGGCCGACTGAAAAAGAGGCGAGGCCCTGATCCCCAAGCACCTCCACCGGCCAGTTCATCGCCAGCACCACCAGGCCGGCGCAAGGCACCGCCAGCGAGGCCGGATAGGCGAGCGCGACGCGCAGCATCCAGGGCTCAGCCATCGTCGGCGCGCTCCACGATCTCCCAGGCGTACATCAGGCTCGCATCGGAGAAGCCGAACCCGGTCTCCTCGTCCAGCCACCAGCCGAATCCGCGCACATCCACGCCCTCGAAGCGCCACCTCCGCAGCTCGCCGCTGCACAGGCGGATGACATAGCTGCAGCCGCTGACGGGTTCCATGTCGTTCAAATCCTCTAGATCGTTGGCCCGGCGCCGATCGGACGCTCTGATCGAATCATAGCCGCGGCGCTGCGTCATGGCGGCGCCAATTCCAAACACCGCATTCGCGGCTGCCGCCGCTCCTACAGCCCCCCCGAACCGCATCGGTTTTATGTAGGAGCGCCGGCAGGCGCGAATGCGTCGGTACAGACCCCTACACCCACCGAGCCCACGCCGCCAGATTCGCGGCTGCCGCCGCTCCTACAGCCCCCCCGAACCGCGTCGGTTTTATGTAGGAGCGCCGGCAGGCGCGAATGCGGCGGTACAGACCCGCACCGCCACCGAGCCCCCGCAGCCAGATTCGCGGCTGCCGCCGCTCCTACAGCCCCCCCGAACCGCGTCGGTTTTATGTAGGAGATTCGCGCCTGCCGGCGCTCCTACAGCCCACCCGAACCGCATCGGTTTTATGTAGGAGCGCCGGCAGGCGCGAATGCGGCGGTACAGACCCCGACACCCACCGAGCCCACGCCGCCAGATTCGCGGCTGCCGGCGCTCCTACAGCCCACCCGAAGCACGTCGGTTTCATGCAGGCGCTGCCGGAAAGTCGCAGATGCTCCGCGGCTTGACTATACAGTACCGTTTTGGTACTTTTAATCCCGAACCCACCCCCGCGAGCACATTGCCATGCTGCGCATCAGCAAACTCACCGACTACGGCACCCTGATCCTGACCCACATGGCCGGGCATCCCGATCGCGTGCACAGCGCGACCGGCCTTGCCGAGGCGCTCGGCCTGGGCCTGCCCACGGTCAGCAAGGTGCTCAAGACCCTCGGCCGCCACGAGCTGGTGACCAGCCAGCGCGGTGCGCATGGCGGCTACACGCTCGCCCGCCCGCCGAACCGCATCACCGTGGCGGACGTAATCGACGCCCTCGAGGAGCAGGCCTTCGGGCTCACCGAGTGCAGCTCGAACAGCGGCGTGTGTGCGATCGAATCCGACTGCCGCATCCGCGAGAACTGGATGCGGATCAACACCGTGGTGCGCCAGGCACTGCAGGCGGTCAACATCGCCGACATGGTCCACCCCGGCCCCGGCGCCGCCTTTCCGCCCCCGCACACCACCGAACACCGCATCCACGGCCCCGCGCGCAGCGCCGCCTGCCTCCCGACCGCGCGTGCAGAAGAACAGGAGATCTGAAGATGAACGCCCCCACCCCGGCAGCCGCCACCTCCCCCGCCCGCCGCGGCGACGCCATCGGCGCCTTCCTCGAGCAGGACTACGCCGCCGGCTTCGAGACCACGCTCGACACCGACACCGTGCCCAAGGGCCTGTCGGAAGACATCATCCGCCTCATCTCCGCGCGCAAGGGCGAGCCCGACTGGCTGCTCGACTGGCGCCTCGAGGCCTACCGCCACTGGCTGACGATGACGCCGCCCGCCTGGGCCGCGGTGCAGTTCCCGCCGGTGGACTTCCAGGACATCGTCTACTACTCCGCGCCCAAATCGAAGAAGGACGGCCCCAAGAGCTTGGACGAGGTCGATCCCGAGCTGCTGCGTACCTTCGAGAAGCTCGGCGTGCCGCTGCACGAGCGCGCCCGCCTGGCCGGCGTGGCGGTCGATGCGGTGTTCGACTCGGTGAGCGTGGCCACGACCTTCAAGAAGGAGCTCGGCGAGCACGGCGTGATCTTCTGTTCCTTCTCCGAGGCGGTGAAGGAGCACCCGGAGCTGGTGCGCCAGTACCTCGGCACCGTGGTGCCGCCGGGCGACAACTTCTACGCCGCGCTGAACTCGGCGGTGTTCTCCGACGGCTCCTTCGTCTTCATTCCCAAGGGCGTGAAATGCCCGATGGAGCTGTCCACCTACTTCCGCATCAACGCCCGCGACACCGGCCAGTTCGAGCGCACGCTGATCATCGCCGAGGAAGGCGCGTCGGTCAGCTACCTCGAGGGCTGTACCGCGCCGATGCGCGACGAGAACCAGCTCCACGCCGCGGTGGTCGAGCTGATCGCGCTCGACGACGCCAAGATCAAGTATTCCACCGTGCAGAACTGGTACCCGGGCGACAAGGACGGCAAGGGCGGCATCTACAACTTCGTCACCAAGCGCGGTGACTGCCGCGGCGCGCGCTCGCACATCTCCTGGACCCAGGTCGAGACCGGCTCGGCGATCACCTGGAAGTATCCGAGCGTGATCCTGCGCGGCGACGATTCGGTCGGCGACTTCCACTCGGTGGCGCTGACCAACAACCTGCAGCAGGCCGACACCGGCACCAAGATGATCCACATGGGGCGCAATACGCGCAGCACCATCCTCAGCAAGGGCATCTCGGCCGGGCGCGGCAGCAACACCTTCCGCGGCCTGGTCAAGGTCACGCCCAAGGCCGAGGGCGCGCGCAACTACACCCAGTGCGACTCGCTGCTGATCGGCGACCGCTGCGCCGCGCATACCTTCCCAACCATCGAGGTGCGCCACCCCACGGCCCACGTCGAGCACGAGGCCACCACCTCGCGCATCGGCGAGGACCAGCTCTTCTACGCGATGCAGCGCGGCATCAGCGCGGAAGACGCGGTGTCGATGATCGTCAATGGCTTCTGCCGCGAGGTGTTCAAGGAACTGCCGATGGAATTCGCGGTGGAAGCACAGAAATTGCTGGGCGTGAGCCTCGAAGGCAGCGTCGGCTAAGGACCCACAGGAGAATCGAGATGCTGAAAATCAACAACCTGCACGCCGCAATCGACGGCAAGGACATCCTCAAGGGCCTCGACCTCGAGGTCGCCGACGGCGAGGTGCACGCCATCATGGGTCCCAACGGCTCGGGCAAGAGCACGCTCGCCCAGGTGCTGGCCGGGCGCGAGACCTTCACCGTCACCGACGGCAGCGTGGACTGGGACGGCGCCGACCTGCTCGCCCTGCCCGCCGAGGAGCGCGCGCGCGCCGGGCTCTTCCTCGCCTTCCAGTACCCGGTCGAGATCCCGGGCGTGTCCAACGCCTACTTCCTCAAGGCGGCGGTCAACGCGGTGCGCCGTCACCGCGGGCTGCCGGAATACGACGCGATGGACTTCCTGTCGCGCGTGAAGGCCGAGATGAAGGCGGTCGGCATGAAGGAGGAGTTCCTCTACCGCTCGGTGAACGAAGGCTTCTCGGGCGGCGAGAAGAAGCGCAACGAGGTGCTGCAGATGGCGCTGCTCGAGCCCAGGCTCGCGGTGCTCGACGAGACCGACTCGGGGCTCGACATCGACGCGCTGAAGATCGTCGCCGAGGGGGTCAATCGCCTGCGCTCGCCCGAGCGCTCGATGATCGTCATCACCCACTACCAGCGCCTGCTCGACTACATCGTGCCCGACAAGGTGCACGTGCTGTCGCAGGGCCGCATCGTGCGTTCGGGTGGACGCGAGCTCGCGCTCGAGCTGGAAGAGCACGGCTACGGCTGGATCGACGCGGCGCAGGGCGGCAAGGCCGGCGGCGCGTCCGTGGGAGCGCGGCCATGAGCGCGATCGACTTCTGGCTCGGACGCCATCGCGACACCGCCGCCGGGCTACCCGGCGCCGACCTGCCCTGGCTCGTCCGCCTGCGCGAAGACGCGATCGACCGCTTCGCCGACGAAGGCTGGCCGACGACGCGGCGCGAGAACTGGCGCCACACCTCGCTCGCCTTCATGGCGCAGCAGGCGCTGGCGGTGCGCGAGGCGGTTGCCCCCGAGACGGTCGTGGCGGCGCTGCGCGCACGCTACCAGGCGGCACGTGGCGCCGCGCAAGACGCCGCGCAGCAGGGCGCGAAGTCGGCCCCGCAATCGGCACCGGGATCGGCCCCGGAATTGGCCCCGGAATTGGCCCATAACGACGGCCACTGGGTGGTCTTCGTGGATGGGCACTTCGCCCCCGCGCTGTCCGCCATCGGCGGGCTTCCCGGCGGCGTGCGCATCGGCAGCCTCGCGGACGCGCTCGCCCAGACCCCCGAAAAGGTCGAGGCCGCCTTCGGCCAGGCCGGCGACGGCGAGGCACCCGCCGCGCTCAACGCCGCGCTGGCCGCCGACGGCGCCTGGATCCGCCTGGCGCGCGGCAGCATGGTCGAAGCACCGATCCACCTCGTCTTCATCGCCGCGACCGCCGCCGACCAGCACCTGCGCAACCTCGTCGTCGCCGATGCCGGCGCGCAGGCGACGATCGTCGAGCACTACCCGGCCGGCGCCGCCGGCAGCACGCTGACCACCGCCGTCACCCGCGTGCTCGCCGCGCAGGACAGCCATGTCACGCACCTCAAGCTGCAACAGGAGGCCCCCGAGGCCATCCACCTGGCGACGATCGAGGCCGAGCAGGCGCGCGGCGCGGTGTTCACCTCGCACTCGCTGTCCTTCGGCGCGCGCCTGGCACGCAACGACATCCGCACCCGGCTCGCCGGCGAGGGCGCCGAGGCGCTATTGAACGGCCTCTATCACGCCGACGGCCGCCGCCATGTCGACCACCACACCCGCATCGACCACGCCCGCCCGCAGGGCACGAGCCGCGAGTTCTACCGCGGCCTGCTCGACGGCAGCGCGCGCGGCGTGTTTACCGGCCGCATCCTGGTCGCCCAGGACGCCCAGCGCACCGACGCCATGCAGCGCTGCGACAACCTGCTGCTGTCCCGCCTGGCCGAGGCCGACGCCCGCCCCGAGCTCGAGATCTACGCCGACGACGTCAAGTGCGCGCACGGCGCCACCGTGGGCCAGCTCGACGAGGACGCCCTCTTCTACCTGCGCAGCCGCGGCGTCGATGCGGTGCACGCCCGCCAGCTGCTGACCTACGCCTTCGCCGCCGAGGTGCTCGAGCGCATCGCCCACGCGCCGCTGCGCGCGCTCGGCCGCGCCGCGCTGCTCGAACGCCTGCCCGAAGGCGCCCGACTGGAGGAACTGCTGTGAACGCTCCGCGCGATCCCGGCGCGCAGACGCCCATCCTGGACCTCGCCGCCGACTTCCCCATCCTGGCGCGACCGGTGCATGGCCGCCGCCTGGCCTACCTCGACAACGGCGCCACCACACAGAAGCCGGCGGCGGTGATCGAGGCCGAGGCGCGCTTCTACCGCGAGTCCAACGCCAACATCCACCGCGGCGTGCACTGGCTGTCGCAGCACGCCACCGAGCTCTACGACGGCGCACGCGCCACGGTGCAGCGCTTCCTCAACGCCGCGCGCGCCGACGAGATCGTGTTCACCCGCGGCACCACCGAGGCGATCAACCTGGTGGCGCAGAGCTGGGGCCGACCGCGCCTGGCCGCAGGCGACGAGATCCTGCTCAGCACCATGGAGCACCACTCCAACATCGTGCCCTGGCAGCTCGTGTGCGAGCAGACCGGCGCGGTGCTCAAGGTGATCCCGGTGCAGGACAACGGCGAGCTCGACATGGAAGCCTTCGAGGGCCTGCTCGGCGAGCGCACCCGGCTGCTGGCCATCACCCACGTGTCGAACGCGCTCGGCACGGTCAACCCGGTGGCCGAGATGACCCGGCGCGCGCACGAGCTCGGCGCGCTCGTGCTGGTCGATGGCGCCCAGGCGGTGGCCCACCAGGCGGTGGACGTGCAGGCGATTGGCTGCGACTTCTACGCCTTCTCGGGCCACAAGCTCTACGGCCCCACCGGCATCGGCGCGCTCTACGGTCGCGCCGAGCTGCTGCGCCACATGCCGCCGTGGCAGGGTGGCGGCGACATGATCCGCACCGTCGCCTTCGACAACACCACCTTCGCCCCACCGCCGCAGCGCTTCGAGGCCGGCACGCCCAACATCGCCGGCGCGATCGCCCTGGCCGCGGCGATCGACTACATGCAGGGCGTCGGCCTGGCGCGCATCCATGCCCACGAGCAGGCGCTGCTGGAGTACGGCACGCGCGCGCTGCAGGACATTCCCGGCGTGCGCCTGGTCGGCACCGCGCGCGAGAAGGCGGGCATCCTTTCCTTCCTGGTCGACGGCATTCACCCGCACGATCTCGGCACCATCCTAGACTCGGAGGGCGTGGCGATCCGCGCCGGCCACCACTGCGCGATGCCGCTGATGACGCGCTTCGGCATCCCCGGCACCGCACGCGCCTCGCTCGGCCTGTACAACGGACTCGCCGACCTCGACGCGCTGGTCGCGGCGATCCACAAGGCGCAGGCGCTGTTCGGCACGCGGAGGCAAGCATGAGCGACATGCAGGATTCGCTGCGCGAGCTGTACCAGGAGGTGATCTTCGATCACAACCGCAACCCGCGGAACTACCGCCCGCTTCCCGCCGCCAGCCATCACGCCGACGGCCACAACCCGCTGTGCGGCGACCAGCTCACGGTGTACCTGCAGGTCGAGGACGGCATCGTGCGCGAGGCGAGCTTCGTCGGCCACGGCTGCGCGATCTCCACCGCCTCGGCCTCGCTGATGACCGAGGCGGTCAAGGGCAAGCCGGTCGCGGAGGTCGAGGCGCTGTTCCGCGACGTGCACGCGCTGCTCACCGAAGGCCGCGAGGCCGCCGACCCGGCGCGCGACTTCGGCAAGCTCGAGGTGCTCTCCGGCGTCAAGGAGTTCCCCGCGCGGGTCAAGTGCGCCACGCTCGCCTGGCACACCCTGCACAACGCGCTCGTCGGCGAGCACGAAACCGCACACACCGAATAAGACCTCGAGGAGCACGACATCATGGGCGACCACTACGGCGAAACCGATTCCCGCGTGCTGCAGCGCGACTGCGCGGCGGTGAGCGTGCCCTGGGGCAAGGCGGAGACGCTCCCCGAGGGCGCCTACGCGCTGGTGACCCAGCGCCTGGGCGGCTCGATCACGGTGATGTGCGGGGGCAACCTGTACCGCATCGACGAGCGCAACGCCGACGCGCTCGGCCTGGAGCCGCAGCTCGCCGCCACCCCGCCGGTCGCCGCGGACGGCGAGCAGACCGCAGAAAGCGTCGAGCAGGCCGCGTGGGCGCAGCTCGCCACCTGCTACGACCCCGAGATCCCGATCGACATCGTCAATCTCGGCTTGGTCTACGCCTGCACCGCGGAGGCGCTGCCCGACGGCAGGTTCCACATCGCCGCCGCGATGACCCTCACCGCGCCCGGCTGCGGCATGGGCACCCTGATCGCCGACGAGGCGCGTGACAAGCTGCTGCAGATCCCCGGCGTCGCCGAGGCCGAGGTGAAGCTGGTGTGGGACCCGCCGTGGAGCCGCGAGATGATGAGCGAGGCCGCGCGGCTGGAGATGGGGATGTTCTGAGGGTCGCACGTGGCCGCCCCACCGACGCCAATCGCCACCGCAACGCCCCATTCGCGCCTGCCGGCGCTCCTACAGGGGCCGCGAGCGCGGCGGGCCACGTACCCACGCCGAAGCGCGACGGTGCATGTACGAACGCCTAAGCAGACGATCGTCGTACCAACGCCGAAGCACGATGGTTCATGTTGGAGCGCCGGCAGGCGCGAGGGCCGCCGGCGTTCAGCGCAGCGAGAACTGCACCTCGCCGCCCTCGCCCAAGGCCTCGACCTTGGGCTCGAGCACGAAGATGCGCTCGCCGGGCACGCCACCCTCTCCCGCCAGCCAATCCCGCACGGCCTGCGCGCGCGCGCGGGCGAGCGCAAGCAAGTCGTCGTCGCCGACCTGCGCGTTGGCGCGCAGCAGCGCCTCCATCTCGGGCACGGGGATGTCCTTGACCATGCCGATCATGTTGCGCTCCTTCTTGAAGTCCGCGGCACGGTAGGCCTTCTTCAGCAGCTCGGCATACTCCGCCTCACCCACCTCGACCTCCTCGAGCGAGGGCGCGGCCTGGCCCTTGGCGATCATCGCCTTGAGCTTCTGCGCGCGCACCGCGTTAATCAGCGCGGCCTGGCGCAGGCCGTCGAGGTCGGTGGCGGGGTCGGCGCGACCGACGATGTCCAGGCGCAGCGCCGGACGATCGACCAGCGCCTGCGCGAGCGTCTTCAGCTTGCCCTGCTCCGCCTCGCCGACCGCCGCGGTGCCCGCGGCGAGGTCGAGCTGCGAGAGCTCCTCGCCGCCGCCGAGCGCCGAGCCGAGCAGCGCGAACGGCGAGGTGATCGCCTTGCCGATCAGGTTGAACAGCATCTTCATCACCAGGCCGAAGACGCTGAACTGCGGGTCATCGAGCGTGCCCGTCACCGGCAGGCGCAGGTCGATCTCGCCGCGGCTGTTCTTGAGCAAGGACACCGCCAGCTGCACGGGCAGGTTCACCGCATCCGGGCTGTCCACCTTGTCGCCGAAGGTGAGCTGGTCGAGGAAGATGCGGTTGGTCGCGGTGAGCTGGCGCTCGATGATCTTGTAGTTGAGCTCGGCCGACAGCTTGCCCTTGGCGATGCCGTAGCCGACGTACTTGCCCGAGTAGCTCGACAGCCCGGTGAGCTCGAAGTCCTTCACCGAGGCGAGGATGTCGAGGTGGGCGTCCTGGCGGAAGGGGTTGAGCTCGCCGGTGATCGACAGCGGCGCGCTCTTGTCCACCTTGCCGGAGATGTCCACCTTGGCGAGCTTGTCCGAGGTGGTCGAAAAGCCGGTGATCGTGCCGGCGAGCCCGGTCAGGTTGGCGTCGTAGTTGGGGCGGATGAAGCGGTCGCTGAAGGCCACGTTGCCGCGCTTGAGCTCGATGCGGTCGATGCGCACCGGCGGAGGCGGCGGCCCCGGGGGGGCGACCGGGGCGGTGCGCTGGCCCTCGGCGCGCTGCTCGGCCTGCACCCCGCCCTCGTCGAGCTCCGTCGTCCGGGCCACCGCGGCGGCCGGCTTCGCGGCCGGCTCGGGCTCGCCCTTGACCCCGCCGATCTCGCGCAGGTTCAGGCGGCCCTGGTTGTCCAGGATCAGGCGGGTGTAGAAATCATCCAGTGCGATGCGTTTGACGCCGAGCGAGAACGGCTCCAGGCGCGCGTCGATGCCGCCGATCGCGAGCGTACGCCAGCGCAGGAAGTCGGTCGCGTTCAAGCGGTCGACCGAGGCGAAGTTCGCCACCCCGACGTCGCCGTTGAAGCTCGCAAGCAGCTTGCCGCGGCGGTCGGTGTCGAGCTTGAGGCGGCCCTTGGTGGTGAGGTTGCCGCGCGAGATCGCGATCTTGGTCTGCTCGAGCACGTAGGGCTGCAACGGCAGCAGGTCGACGCTGCGCAGATCGAGCGCGAGATCGGCCTTGAGCGGCGCGATCGTCAGCGGACCCGAGGCTGCAACCTTGCCGCGCTTGTTCAGCCTGGAGTCGAGCTTGAACTGGATGGAGTCTCCCTTCTCCGTGGAGAAGCCGTCGAGCTCGAAGTCGATGCCCTCGAGCGTGGTCACCACCGGCCGCGCCACGCTGCGATCATCCAGGCGCACTGAGGCGCCGCGCAGCGCGAGCTTATCCACCGCGACCACCCAGTCGGGTTCGGCCTTGACCTTCGCCGCAGGTGCCGCGGGCTTGTCGGCCTTGCCCGGCGGCGGCACGAGCGCCTTCACCAGGTCGAACTCGCCGTCCTTGGCGCGCACCGCCGACACCGCCGCGCCCTTGAGCTCGACGCCGCCGATGCGCACGCTGCGCCCGGCGAGGTCGACCGTGGCGCTGCGCACGTCGAGTGCCGGCAGGCTCAGGGCGGGGGTCTTCGCGCCCTTGAGCACTAGCGCGAAGTCGCGCAGCGCGAGCGCCTCGGAACTCACCTCGACCGCCGGCGCACCGTCCTTGCCGAGAGTCACGCGGTACTGCGCGCCACCACTCAAGCTGCCCTCGCCGATCGAGGCGCCGGGCATCGCCGCCGCAAGGTAGGGCGCATAGCGCGGCAGGCGGATCGACTCGAACTGCAGGCTGCCGGAATACTGGAAAGGCGACAGGCGCAGCACGTCCTCGTGGGTGAACTTCTCGCCGGCGTCGCTGACGTAATCGAGGCGGATCTCGGCCGGCAATTCGCCCTCGGTGGCGAGGTCGCGCATGTCGAGGTTGATCGCCTCGATGCGCGCGCGGAAGGGCTCGGCCAGGCTGCGGTCCTCGAAGCGCAGCACGCCGTCGCGGATACGCATCAGCGCGAGCAGGAAGTCAGGCCCGGCCGGGGTGGCCGGGGCAGCCGGAGCCGCGGCGCTCGCATCGGCCACCGTCTTTCCGTCCGCCGACACGGCCGGCGGCGTCCCCGCCCGCGCGGCGGCCACGGCCGGCTCGACGGGCTCCTTCGCCACCGGCGCGGCAGCCTTGTCCACGGTCGCACTCGCGGCCTTGCCCTTCTTCCTCGCGCCCTCGGCGGCCGGCGGCGGGATCAGCCCAAGCACGTTGAGGCCACCGTCCTTCAGGCGGACCAGATCGATCTCCGGACGCGCCAGGCGCAGCCGGGTGAAGTGCCAGCGCCCGATCATGGGCTGCACGTCGGCGAACTCGAGCTCGACCTCGTCCGCGCTGGCGACCGGCGCGCCGTCGCGATCCTGCAGCACGAGCCTGTCGACCTGCAGGGGGCCGCGCAGCGACAGCACCGGCGCGCCATCGGCCTGCTGGCTGAAGGAGAGCTCGACATTGGTCGTCAGCAGTGCCGAGGGCAGGCGGAAGCGCGGCTCGATCGGCAGGTAGGCGACCCAGGGCGTGAGGTCGAACTCCTTCAGCGCGACATCGAGGATGGTCTCCTGCGATTCGGCGAAGGGCTTGGTGCGCGCGTTGAGCAGCAGCGCGTCGCCATTGAGCTTGGCCGACAGCGAAGGCTGCACGAAGACATCCACCCGCACCGGCAGGTTGGACACGAAGGGCACGCCGACGCCCAGCTCGGAGAGCTCGTGGGTGATGCCGCGCACGCGGTCGTCGACGCGGACGAGGCCGTCGCTGATGCGGATGTTGCCGATCGAGAACAGCGTCGGCGGCACGTCCTCTGCAGGCTCCTCGCCGCCGAGCGC
The DNA here is from genome assembly GCA_024235615.1 of Thauera sp. Taxonomy (GTDB): domain Bacteria; phylum Pseudomonadota; class Gammaproteobacteria; order Burkholderiales; family Rhodocyclaceae; genus Thauera. The sequence goes on from JACKMB010000001.1 coordinate 321,441, forward strand.
GGCGATGCGTTCGAGCACGTCCGTCCAGTTGTGGCGGCCGTCGGCCTCGAGCGCGAGGTGTACGCGCGGCTTGTCGAGCGCGAGCTCGTGCAGGACGATGCCCTTGCGCAGCACCGACTCGAGCTCGAGGTTGGCGCGCAGCGATTCGAAGCCCAGCGCCTCGGTGCTGCCGTCGGCCTCCATGATGCGCAGCCCGCCCACCTCGGCGGTGAGGCGGAAGGGGTTGATGAGCACGCGCTCGACGACGACCTCGCGACCGAGCGTCTCGCCGAGCAGCTTCTGCGTGTAGTGCCGCGCCACCGGCGGTACGGCGAGATAGGCGGCGGCCGACAGCGCGAGCAGGATCGCGACCGTCCACAACGTCCGACGCATCCCCTTGCGCCGGGGCGGCTGCACGGTCGAGTCGGTCGTGGGTTCAGGCATGGGAAGCTCCATCAGGATGAATTCGTCGCTGGAACTGCCCGCACATCATGCGGCAGGAGCCCGCATGGCATGCGCAGGAAGGCGGCAGGCCGCTATTTTGCGCCGCTTTGCGACGCTCGGGTAAGGAAGGTGTGCACACGCAACATCGCGAAACGCACCGCGCACGCGCTCACGCATCGCCCTCGCGCCGATGCGCCGCCACGTGCCCGAGCAGCGGCATGTAGGCGAACAGCTGCAGGACGAGCAGACCGCCGAAGCCGAAGGCGAGCGCGCGCGTCAGCTCCACGCCCCCGTCGCGCATGAAATCAAGGCCGATACCGAAGCCCCACTGCACGGCGAAGGCGCCGGCGAAGGCCATCAGGTTGAGCGCGGTGCTGACGCGGCCGAACAGCGCGGGCGGAAAGGCACGCGCCGCCGACAGGTAGATCTGCGAGTTGGCCGCGGTGAGCAGGCCGAAGAGCGTCCACAGCAGCAGCACCGGCAAGCCCGACCACAGGATCAGCCCCTGCACCACCAGCATCGCCCCGTAGCCAGCACGCAGCAGGCTCACCGGCTCGACGCCGGCGCGCGCCAGGCGCACGCCGAAGAACCCGACCGAGAGCTGGCCGGCAAGGTTGCCGAGGTTGAGGGCGACCAGCACCGTCGCCGCCCCGGCGAGGTCGAAACCATTCACGTTCATCACCCAGGGCACCACCCACAGGCTCTGCAGCGCCATGAAGCCGCCGACGAAGAACACCGAGGCCGCGGCATGGCGCAGGAAGGCGGGGGCGGCGAAGATGCCCGCCACCACGCGCAGCGCCGCCGCCAGCGAGGGCTCGCCCGCCGCGGCGGGCGAATCGGGCAAGGCGCGCAGCACGAGCACCGCCGCCAACAGGCACACCGCGGCGATGATCCAGAACGCACCGCGCCAGCCCAGCACCGGCAGCACCGCCTCGAGCGGCACGCTGGCGGTGAGCGCGCCGAGCGAACCTGCGGCCATGATGAATCCGATCATGGAGCTCTGGCGCTCGGGCGGATACCACAGCGCGAATCCCTTCAGCGCCGCCATCAGGCAGGCCGATACGCCCAGGCCTACCAGCGCGCGCGCCCCCGCGAGCGCGCCGAGCGAATCGGCGGTCGCGAACAGCGCGCTGCCGAGCGCGGCGAGCAGCAGCAGCGCGGCCTCCACCCGGCGCGGGCCGAAGCGGTCGAGCGCGATCCCGACCGGTATCTGCGCCGCCCCGAAGGCAAGAAAATACGCGCTGGTCAACAACCCCAGGCTGGCCGCCGACAGGCCGAGCTCGTCGGTGAGCCGCGGCGAGATCACCGCATTGACCGTGCGCAGCAGGTAGGACAGGTAGTAGCCGAGCGCGAACGGCAGGAACACGCGCACCCAGCCACTCGTGCAGGCGCGCGTCCGGCCATGTTCCGCCCCGCCCCACCGCCTCTCGTCTACCACCCGCGCCCCCGGCAAAAAAGCCCGCATTGTGCCTGCAAGCGTCACCGCACCCAAGCGTAGACGCATCTGCTGCAGGACAAATTGTTGCAGTTCCAACATATCGGAATGCCCTTGACTTGCATCAATGCCGTTTGTCGCCCCCTGCGGAGAATTCGGAACACCCGCCAGAGAGGAGACTCCGATGAATACCATTTCCGAACTCATGACCCACGACCACCGCGACTGTGACGGCATCTTCGCCCGCGCCGAGGAGCTCGCCTCCGACGGCGACTGGGCCGACGCGGCCGCCGCGCTGAAGAAATTCGCGGATGCGCTCAACGCCCACTTCGACGCCGAGGAGAGCACCCTCTTCCCGGCCTTCGAGCAGGCCACGGGCATGACCCAGGGCCCCACCATGGTGATGCGCCACGAACACCAGAACATGCGCGACACCCTGGCCGCCCTCCAGTACGCCCTCGACAAGCAGGACGCCGACGACTTCGCCGGCGAGGCCGAGACCCTGCTGATCATGATGCAGCAGCACAACATGAAGGAAGAAAGCGTGATCTACCCGATGCTCGACAGCCGCCTGCCCGGCGACGAGCAGGAGCGCCTGTCGGCCTCGGTGGGCAAGCACCTCGTGGAGGCCCGCGCAGCATGAGCGGACGTGTCGTCGATGCCCGCGGCCTGGAGCCGCCCGAGCCCTTCGAGCGCGCCATGGAAGGACTGATGGCCCTCGCCAAGGACGAGGAGATGCTGCTCATCCTCGATCGCATGCCGCACCCGCTGCTGCGCATCCTCGATCGCGACGGCTACGGCCACACCGAAGCCTTCCGCGACGACGGCGCGGTCGAGATCCGGATTCGCCAGCGATGATGGGGCCGGGCCTCTCCTACGACGACACCCCGCCGTTCTCCGCTCCGGTCCGCTTCTTCCTCACCGCCCCGCTGTTCGGGGTGGTGGCAGGGCTGACGCTGCTCTTCGGCGGAGAGATCCTCGTCTCGCGGTGGACGCCCGGCGCGCTCGCCATCACGCACCTCTTCGCCGCCGGCTTCATGCTGCAGGTGATGCTCGGCGCGCTGCTGCAGGTCATGCCGGTGGTGGCGGGCGCGAGCATGCCCGCGCCGCTGCGCATTGCCGGCGTCACCCACGTGGCGATGACGCTCGGCACCGCCGGGCTCGCCTACGGGCTGGGTGCCGGCGCGCCCGATGTCCTGCTCGGCGGCGCCGTACTCCTCGTGGGCGGACTCTTCGTCTTCCTCTCCGCCGCTGCGCTCGGCCTCAGCCGCGGCGCACGCACCGGCAACAACACCCGCACCCCGCGCGACCTGCGCATGGCATTCGCCGGCCTCGTCGTCACCGCCGCGCTCGGCTTCAGCCTGGTGCTCGTGCTCACCCGCGGCCTCGCGCTGCCGGTGCCACTGCCGACCGTGGTCAACCTGCACGCCGGCTGGGGCTGGATGGGCTGGGCCGCGGTACTGCTCGCCGCCGCGAGCTGGGTCGTGGTGCCGATGTTCCAGATCACCGCGGCCTATCCGCAACGCTTCACCACGCTGTGGGCGCCGGCGGTCACCGCCACGCTCGTGTTGTGGACCCTCGCCGAATACTTCGCGATCGACACCGCGCGCTTCATCGCCATCATCGCGCTCGGCCTGCTCGGCGCCGGCTACGCGGGCACCACGCTGTACCTGCAGGCGCACTCGCGCCGCAGCAAGCCCGACACGCCCTTCCTCGCCTTCCGCGAGGCCATGTACGCGGCGCTCGCCGGCGTCCTCGTGCTGGTGATCTCGCTGTGGTCCGACGCCGACTGGTGGCCGATCCTCGCTGGCGTGCTGATCCTGCACGGCGGCTTCGGCGGCACCATCACCGCGATGCTCTACAAGATCGTGCCCTTCCTCGCCTGGCTGCACCTCACCCAGGCCGGGCTCAAGGCGCCGAACATGAAGAAGCTGCTGCCCGACACCCCGATCCGCCGCCAGCTCCGCGTGCGCAGCGCCAGCCTCGCCACGCTCTGCCTCGCGGTCTTCGTGCCGATCCTCGCCCCGGTTGCCGGCATCGTGCTGGCGGTCGAATTCGGCTGGCTCTTCGCCAACCTGCTGCGCGTGGTGCGTGCCCGCCGCGACGCAGCGAAGGCCGCCGTACCGCGCCCCGGAAGCCACGCCAGCACGTGATTCCAGGGTTTTTTCGCAGCGCGCAAATTTTGTTTGACGAAGCAAAAAGGCATCTGTATAGTTCGCGGCTCTCGGGGTGTAGCGCAGTCCGGTAGCGCGCTTGCTTTGGGAGCAAGATGTCGGGGGTTCGAATCCCTCCACCCCGACCAGCTCACATCCCGACTGCCCGTCGGAAGCTGCCCGTAGCTCAATTGGATAGAGCACCGGCCTTCTAAGCCGGCGGTTGCAGGTTCGATCCCTGCCGGGCAGGCCAGGAAAGGTTTATCGGAATTCCGGTTCTCCGGGGTTCCACAGTGGCGGCATTAGCTCAGTTGGTAGAGCACTGGATTGTGGCTCCAGGTGTCACCGGTTCGATTCCGGTATGTCGCCCCAAGTACAGCAAGGCCCCTGTGGAGTGATCCACAGGGGCCTTTGTTCTACAAAATCCACCCCGTCCTACAATTCGTCGTCTGCCACCCGCTTGCATGATCTGGATCTGCGTCGGGTACTGCCTCCCTGCGGTCCCTATCCATTCGGGGCTGCCACGCGTTTCCTTAGGGGCTTCTATCGTGAGCGGGCCGAGGTCCTCTTTCCGCCCCGGCCACCCGGGCCTCGCGCTTGCGGGCCGCCTAAAGGTGGCCCGCGATCTTGTCCTCGCGCCCGAACGATCCCGCCCTAAAGCACACGGCCCCGCTCGTGGAAGCGGATCGGCTTCATCGCAGCTTAATGCCCACATGCCATCCTGCCGCGTTGCCTCGTACGCGGAACCAGCATGTTGTACAACGCCGGACTTACCCTGAAGCTGCGCCAGATTCTCGACCAGGACAAGCTGCGCTTCGTCTTTCAGCCGATCGTCGACATCGCCCGATCGACCGTGCTCGGCTACGAGGCCTTGATGCGCGGGCCTGCAGGTACGCCGCTGGAGCGCCCCGACGAGTTGCTGCGGATGGCGAAGGCGTGCAATCTCGGCCTGGAACTCGAGGCCGTAGCCTGCAAGGGTGCGATCCAGGCCTTCGCCGGCCTTCATCTCGCGGGCAAGCTCTTTCTCAACCTCAGCGCATCGTCGATTGCGGCCTTTGGTCGCGAAGGCGGCGGCGCCTTGTTGCGCTGCGCGGTCGACACGGGCCTGCCGCCCTCCCGGCTCATCCTCGAGCTGACCGAACACGAGCGCGTGGACGATGCCGACGCCTTGCGCGCGGCATTCGCAACCCTTTCCGGTCAGGGGGTGGGCCTGGCGCTGGACGATTTCGGCGACGGTCGCTCGAGCCTGCGCCTGTGGGCGGAACTCAAGCCCCAGATCGTCAAGCTCGACAAGTTCTTCGTTCGGGGCATCCACCTCGACAGCCGCAAGGTCCAGGTCGTGCGGGCGATCCTGGACCTGTGCACCACCTTCGGCACGCCGCTGGTGGCAGAGGGGGTGGAGGTCGCCGAAGAGCTGGCCGTCCTGCGCGATCTAGGCTGCCACTTCGGGCAAGGCTATCTTTTTGCCCGACCGACGGCCTCGCCCGCTGCAGAGATCGGCAAGGAGGCGCGTGCCGTGCTGAGCTCGTCGAAGATCTCGGTGCTGCCGAACTCCTCTCCCCGCCCGGATATTGCCGACACCATCGGACGCCTCAAGGTGCCCGCACCGACGGTCTGCTCCAGCATGTCCAACGCAGACCTGATGCAGTTGTTCACGAACCATTCCGAGCTGCATGCGGTCGCGGTGGTCGACAAGCACTACCCGGTCGGCCTGGTGAACCGCCGCAGCTTCGTCGACAAGTTCGCCCAACCCTATTCGCGCGAGCTCTATGGTCGCCGTCCTTGCACCCTGTTCATGAACGCCACCCCGCTGCGCGTCGAGGCGACGGCTACGATCGACTCACTGATCCCGGTGCTGTCGGGTGACGACCAGCGTTATCTGTACGAAGGCTTCATCATCACCGAAGACGGCCGCTACGCCGGGCTCGCCACCGGCGAGAGCCTGGTGCGCGCGGTGACGGAGCGCCGGATCGAGGCGGCGCGCCACGCCAACCCGCTCACCTTCCTGCCCGGCAACATTCCGATCACGGAGCACATTCGCCGCCTGCTCGACTCGCAGGTCCCCTTTGCCGCAGCGTACTTCGACTTGAACAACTTCAAGCCCTACAACGACCTGTACGGCTACTGGCGAGGAGACGAGATGATCAAGCTCGCAGCCCAGGTCATCGTGAAGAATGCCGATCTGTCGCAGGACTTCGTCGGCCACGTCGGCGGCGACGATTTCGTGGCGCTGTTCCAGAGCGAGAATTGGCGCGAGCGCTGCAAGGCCGCCGTGCAGGACTTCAATCTGCGCGCGCGCGCGCTCTTCGATGGCCCCGAACTCGCCAGCAACGGTTTCGAGAGCGAGGACCGCCGCGGCTTCAAGACCTTCTTCCCGCTCACCACGATTGCCGCCGGCATCGTGGAGATCACCGACGGCCAGTTCATGAGTCCGGAAGAGGTCGCCTCGGCCGCTGCCGTTGCCAAGAAGGCCGCCAAGGAATCGGGCAGCGGCATCCACGTGGGCACCCAGCCGCGACTGAGAGTACTCGCTTCAACGGCGAGCTGAAGCGGGCACTGTCAAGGGCGGCCGACTCGGGCGGCCAAGGCCTTCACACGACCGGCCACGCGTGCATCCGCATCCTGCCCCAGATCCGGGAGGACCTCGGCGATGATGGTCGGGCCTCAGTGGGGCAATGCCTTGTTCGCGTCGGCACCCTGCATCAAGCGGAGGTCGCTACCGAACAGGAAGGAATCCATCGACAGCACGCCATGCACGATGCCCCCTTCGATGACGCTCGCGGGCAGGGCCTGCGCGGCCGCACCGGCGGCCACCAGCAGCGGCAGGTAATGCTCGGCGGTGGGATGCGCGCGGCGGGCATGCGGTGCGATCGCGAGCGCCTGGCGCAGGCGCGCGTGGTCGCCCGCCAGCACCGCGTCGCACACCCAGTGCGCGAACTCCGCCGCATAGGCCTCTGCGCGCGGATCACCGAGGCGGAACTCGTACAGGTTGTGGGTCAGGCTGCCCGAGCCCACGATCAGCACGCCCTCGTCCGCCAGCGGCGCGAGCGCGCGCCCGTAGCCGTAGGCGCCATCGGCATCGAGCCACTCCGGCAGCGACACCTGGAACACCGGGATGTCGGCCTCGGGGTACAGGTGCATCAGCGGCACCCAGGCACCGTGATCGAGGCCGCGATCGGCATTCGGGGTGGCGGGAAGCCCTGCCGCCTGCAGCAGCTCGAGCGCGCGGCGTGCGGCGAGGTGGGCGCCTTCGGCCGGGTACTGCAGCGTGTAGAGGGCCGGATCGAAGCCGCCGAAATCGTGGATGGTCTCGGGCCGAAGCGACAGCGTAGCCTGCGCCTGGCGCGTCATCCAGTGCGGCGACACGACCAGCACCGCCTGAGGGCGCGGTAGCCGACGGCCGAGCGCGGCGAGATTGGCGCCGGCGAGGCCGGGTTCGAGCGCGAAGGTGGGCGCGCCGTGCGAGACGAACAGGGTGGGCAGTGCTTGCATCAGGGTTCTCCAGTTGCGCGGCCATGGCTCTGGCTCGCCGGCCGGCCGGCATCGATCCGGGTCCGCATCGGGCCCGCCGCTGCAAGCCGGTGTGCGACCATGGACAGCACTTTACGGCGCCGCCGGAGTGGGATAAACCATCATCCAGACGAAACACTGTTCCGGATTTCGAGACAATGGCCAGGACTCGGGTTTGCGGCATTGCCTCGGCGCGGACCGCGCCGCAGGCTTCGCCGCCGAGACCGGGCGGCACGGTGGGTCGCCGCCGAGGCTGGCCGGAGCGGATCAACCCGCTGCGGACCCAGACGGCTGCTCGATCCGGAAGCGCGCGACGATCGTGGCCAGGTCGCGGGAAATCCCGCGTATGTGGTCGGCCGCAAGCTTGGTGTGCGCGGCCGCCTGCTGCGCCCGGTCCAGCAACACGTCGATCGTGCCGACCTGCGCGACGATCTCCCCGCCCGAGCGCTGACCGATCTGCACCAGGCGAATGATCTCGCCCACCACGTCGATCACCCTCGTCGCCGACTGCTCGATCGATTCGATGGCCTCGCCCGCCGAGCGCGCCAGGCTCGTGCTCTGCTCCATCTCGACACCGACCCGCTGCATCAGTCCGGTGCAGTCGTGCGAGGCACGGCGTATGCCACCGATGCGCTGGTTGATGAGCTCGGTCGCGGCAGCCGAGCGTTCCGCCAGTTTGCGCACTTCGTCGGCGACCACGGCGAAGCCGCGCCCCGTCTCCCCCGCCCGCGCGGCCTCGATCGCGGCGTTGAGCGCCAGCAGATTGGTCTGGTCGGCGATCTGGCGAATCTCGGTGACCACGCTCTCGATCTCGCCCACCTCACCGGCGAGCGCGAACACCTGCGCCGAGGCGGCGTCGATATGGGCGGCCAGTGCATCGATCCGGTTGGCCGTCTCGCGGATCACCGCGCTGCGCGAGGAAGCCTCCTGGCTCGACGCCTCGGTGATCCGGCCGGCCTGCCGCGACTCCCGGTCGATCTCGAGGATATGCTGCTCGATCGACTGGACGGCGTGCTGGATGCGCTTCGACGCATCGCCGCCCTCCGCGGCGATGTCCGCCACGACCAGCGCCGACTGGTGCATCTCGGCCGTCGCGCTCTCGTTGCTGCGGATGATGCCGACGATGGCGCCCAGGCTGTGCTGGAGGGTGTCGAGCAAGGAGTTGAAGGCACGCACGGACTGCCCGATCTCGTCGTTCCGGCTCACGGCGACGCGCCGGGTGAAATCCAGGGACACGGCGATGTCCGTCATCGTGGCCTCCATCGCACGCAGCGGTCGCACGATACTGCGGTGCAGGCGGGAGACCAGTGCGACCAGGATCAGCAGCGTGACGCCGCCGGCCCAGCCCAGCACGCGCATCGTGCGCGCAAGCTCTTCCCGCACCGCGACCACCGACGCGTCCTTGCTGCGGCCCTTCTCGACGCGGAGGTCGCCGAGCACCTGCTGGAGTTCGTCCTTGTAGCCGGCCACGTTGGCGTACAGGCTCGCTTCCGCCAACACACGCTGCCCCGCTCGAGCATAGGCAAGCACCTCGTCGGTGGCGGCCCGGTAATCTGCAAGCCGCTGCCGTGCATGTTCGAGCAGGCCGCTCTCCTTGGCCGTCGAGGGCAGCCGTTCCAGCGTATCCAGATTCGCGGACACCCGTTCCTGCTGGATGCGCAGCCGTTCCTGCGCCTTCGCGGCGATGTCCGGATCCGGTGCAAAGACGAGTTCGATCAGGTCGAGTTCGGCCTGCTTGAGATCGGCGACGAGGTCGGCCGCGACCAGCGCCCCCGGGATCGCATTGTCGGTGAGGGTCCGGGTCATCTCGTCATGGCGCAGGAACTGAGTCTTGCCGATCACGCCGATGGACAGCAGCAAGGTCGCCGTGATGACGATGAGGACAACGAGGTTTTGTCGGATGCTCATGAAACGCTTCCACGATTCGGTGCGGACAGAAGCCGCGAGGTCTGCCGAAGCCGCACGCGCAGGGACGACGTCGGTACTGCAACGAGCGACCGTCAGCTTCTGAATGAACCCGCCATTGTCCGCCTCGAATGTGACGGCCATTCCAGTCGACGACTGCCGTCGCGGGGCGGGCGCCCGGCGCGATCCGCATGCCGTGCCAGGACCCCGTCCGTCGCAAGCGCCGCTCCGGAACCGCGCGGCTCGAACCTCCGCAAACTGTCTTATCCTTGTCCGACGCGTGTTGTTCAATGGCTTCGTGCACTTCTCCCGAGGTAGGCGAGATGGTTCAGGACCAGGACCGAGGCATCCCCGAAGCAGGCCAGCCGCAGCCTCTGCATGCGGAAACCTCTCCTCTGCAGCGCGGGCTGACGGTCGAGGAAGCCTTCGTCGCCCTGGCCCGATCGTGCGTCCGCCAGTGGCAGGGCAATGTCGCCGGCGCGTCGCACGCCGAGGCGGACCAGGCGGCGGAATTCATCCATCAGATCCGGGTTGCGCTGAGACGGCTGCGGTCCGCAATGAAGGTCTTTGCGCCTGCATTGCCCAGCGCCTTCACCGAGACGTGGCCGCAGCGCCTTCGCGACAACGCCGACCGTTTCGGGCCGGCGCGGGATCTCGATGTCCTCCGCACCGAGCTGCTCGACGCCATCGCACCGGAATGGCTGATCGGCACGGTCGCGTTTCGCGATCTGGTCGACGTCGTAGATCGGGAACGACACACCGCGAACGAAGCGGCGAAGCGCGCCCTGGATCCCGAAGAGCAGGCACGCATTGCCCTCGCGTTCAATGCCGACCTGCTCCAACTGCCACGACGCGGGCCCGCCCCAGGTCTCGAGCTGACCGAATTCGCCCGGGAACGGCTGGTTCGCGCGCGGCGACGCGCGCGCGAGCGCTTCAATGCCGCGTCGAGTCTCGAGCCCGCACAGTTGCACCGGCTGCGCATCGGCCTGAAGGATCTGCGCTACGCGGTCGAGTTCTTCGCGCCCCTGCTGGGTCGCAAGACGGTGCGTTCCTACCTGGAGCGGCTCACCCAGGCGCAGACCACGCTCGGTTTCCTGCAGGACCTGGAGGTGGCGCGCGGCCGCCTGGAGATCTGGGCACACGCGGCCCCCTCGCTGTCGCTGGCCGCCGGCTTCGTGCTCGGGTGGCATGGCCCGCGCTATTCGGGCCTGCGCAGCCGCGTGCTGGAAGAGACGAGGCCCGTGCTTTGGGGGCGCACTCCCTGGTAGCTCGGCCTGCCCTGCTCGCGGGCAGCTCGCGTCGAGCATCGCGAGCGGCGACAGCCGCTCGCCGGCCGATTCAGCGTCGCCTGACCAGCCAGTCGAGCAGCGGCCTCCAGTGAAGCTGATCGACGGGATCGATCCGATTGCCATCGAATAGCGTCACCCCGGTCTCGACCGCCTGAACGTAGCGCTGCGACTGTCGTATGCAGGCGATCAGGGGCAGGTCGAACTGCTGCAGATACTCCACGAGCAGGCGTGAGGCGTTCGTGCGCGGATCGACCCGCATGCCGACGATCGCGATGTCCACCCGGTCCTTGCGCACCGCCTTCGTCTCGGCGAGCTCTTCGAAGAAGTCGCGGCTGGCGAGCATGTCGAAGCGCGACGGCGAAACGGGCACCACGATCCTGTCCATCGCGCTCAAGGCCAGCTTCAGGCGTTTGCCATGCAGACCCGCCGGCGTGTCGAGGATCGCCACCGTGCAGTCCTTGGGTGGCGCATCGAACTCGTCGCCCGCGATGTCCCAGTGGCGGATGGGCGCGAGGCTGCGCGGCCGTCCGGCCAGCCATCGAGCGGTCGACTGCTGCCGATCGAGGTCGCCGAGATAGACGAGCTCGTCGTTCCTCGCAAACCAGCTCGCCAGATGCACGGCCAGCGTCGACTTGCCGCTGCCCCCTTTCGGATTGGCCACCATGATCCTGCGCATTTCGATTGCTCTCGGGACGCTAAAGTTATAAATTGTTTATACAGTTTATCCCTTTTTAAACCTGCTCGGGAGAGCGACGTGAACGAAGAAATCCAGGCAACGCCCAAGACGGACGAGGCGCCCGCGACGGCCGCCGCCCCGGCTGCGGTCCCCCCGCAGACCGAAGCGCCGGTGCCGGCCACCCCGAAAAGCCCGGCGAAGCCCGCTGCGAAGGCAAAGCCGCGAAAGGCGCCGGCTCCCGTTGCAAGCGCCGCGCCGGACGCCTCGAAGCCCGCTCCCGCAAGGAAGCGGGCTGCACCGCCGGTCAAGAATGCCGCTGCGGTCGACGCCCCGGCCCCCGCAGAACCACCCAAGGCCACCAAGGCCACCAAGGCGAAAAAGCATGCGCCTGCAAAGCCCAAGCTCGTTCGCGACAGCTTCACCCTGCCAGAGAACGACTACGCCCTCTTCGCCAGCCTGAAGCAGCGTGCCCTCAAAAGCGGCGCCGAGGTCAAGAAGAGCGAGCTGCTGCGCGCCGGGCTGGCCATGCTGGCGCTCGCCGATGACGCGGCATTCCTCGAGGCGGTCGGCCGCATCGAGCGCATCAAGACCGGGCGACCGAAGAAGTAGGCCGTCCTGTCGGTCAGCCCGCTTGCGCTGCGGGCGGGGGGCCGGCCCTGGATCTCAATGTGCGTCCGGCGGCTGCATCGCCGAGGCCGCCGTTGCCGCTTCGCCTCCCGCAGCCGCATCGTCCCGCCATGCGCCACAGGCCACGAAGAGCTCGAACAGATCGGGGTCGATCACCCGACGGGCACACAGGGTGCGCATGATGGCGAGCGCCTCGTCGGCGCTGTGCGCGGTCTTGTACGGACGATCGTGTGCAGTCAGCGCCTCGAAGATGTCCGCGATCGCGATGATGCGCGCCTCGACGCTCAGGGCCGCTGCGCACAGGCCGCGCGGATAGCCTCGCCCGTCCATCGTCTCGTGGTGCCCGGCCGCGATTTCCGCAACGCTGGCGAGGTCTGGCGGAAACGGCAGGCGCTCGAGCATCAGGATGGTCTCGACGATGTGTTCGTTGATCTTGAAGCGCTCCTCGGCAGTCAAGGTCCCGCGCGCGACGGTGAGGTTGTGCAGCTCGCCGCGATCGTAGAGTGCAGCGGGCGGCCGCATCGAGAACCCCCACGGGTTCCCGGGCGCAAAGCGCGTGCTGTCCTGACGCGGAACGATATGCTCGGGGCGATCCGCGAGCAGCGCCTCCTCGGCCGGAGGCGGGCGCTCCGGCAGGTGCGCGCGGCGCTCCAGCTCGGCGGTGGACAGGCCGAGGCCGTCGTCCAGGGTCCGCATCCAGCGTCGCCGGGCGATCTGCCGCAGGCGTTCGGCGTCCGCCTCCGTCATCGCCTCTCCCCCCACGTTGCAGCGCGCGACGAACGCGAACTCCTCGTCGAGCACTTGCCAGGCCGTGTCGCGTCGCTGCCGCAGCGTCCCCTCATCGAGCCCCTGCGCCACGCCTTTCCAATAGGCGACCTCGGCGTCGCGCTTGAGCACCTCGAAGCGGGTACGGATCTCGTGGATTCGATTGTGCAGGGTCTCGAGCTTGGTGGCCTTGTCGATCACGTAGTCGGGCGTCGTGAGCTTGCCGCAGTCGTGCATCCACGCCCCCATCTGCAGCGCCTCCCAGCCCGAGGCATCGAGCCGGTAGGCCGCCAGCGGCCCCCTGTCGAAATCATGCGCCGCGCGCGCCAGTCGGGTTGCGATCTGCGGTACGCGCCGGCAATGGCCGCCCGTGAACGGCGACTTGGCATCGATCGCCTCGGCGATGAGGCGCATCACGCCGTGCAACAGATCCTTGCGACCGTCGAGGAGACGCTGGTTCTCCAGCGCGATCGCCGCGGAACCGGCAAGCGCGGCCAGGAAGCCGACGACCTCGCTGCGTTGCAGGCTGCTGGCGGCTGCGGCGCGGTCGGTGAGGACCAGGGTACCGAGTCGCTGACCATTGCCGATCTGCAGCGGAATCAGCAACACCTGCCAGGCGGCGCCGGCCGATGCCGGAATCCGGACGCTGAACGGTCCGTCGCCCGCGGCCTGCGGATCCGGAAGGCGGGACCAATCGAGCTCCTCCGGAAGGGAGTCGCTGCCATCACTGGCATCGAGCCAGCCGGCGCCACTGCGATGCAGGGCGAACACGTGCACCGCGCACCACGGCACCTGGGCCACCTCACGCGCGCCGGCGCGCACCTCCAGCAAGAGGCTGCGCACATCCCGGGCCGTGCCGAGGTCGCGCCCCAGCTCGATGAAGCGCGCGATCGTGGCCTGCATCATCGCGATCGCCCCCGCCAGGCGGTCGACCTCCAGGATGATCGAGTGGGTTTCCGCCCCGGAGCGGAACTGCAACGCCGAGACCGCATGCGCCACGCCCGACAGTCGGTGCAGGGGTTTCGTCAGCAGGCGGGACAGGCCCCATGCGAGCGGAAGGCTGAGCAGCACGGCGACGATCGTGAAGAGAATCGAGCGCTCGCGCTGGCGGAGGGCCTCGGCGAAGATCTCATCGTCCGGGACGGCCACGGCCAGGGTCCAGCCGTCGTCGCCGAGACCGGCGAGCGGCGCCAACGAAACGTGCCAGCTCCGTCCGGCCGCATCCTCGAGGACGCGTGTCGATGACCCATCGCCCGCGGGCGCGTCCAGGGCTCGGGTAATCAGGACGTCACCCTCCGGAGCCCCTGCGCCAGCCGGCGCAGTGTGTCCCGCGATGACGCTGCGGTCCCTCGCCAGAAGGCGCACCAGCGTCGAGGGTATGGCCGACTCCCGGGACATCGCCAGGGACAGTGCGGCAAAATCGACGTTGATACCGACCACGGCCGCACCGTTGCGCTGGGCGAAAGTGAGTCCGCGCGAGCCCGAGTGCCGCAATGCGTAGGGTGGCGACACGATCAGCGCGTTGCTCGCCGCCGCGCGGCGATACCAGTCGGTCAGGCGCGGCTCGGAGGGTGCCGCCGACGCCGGTGAGGAGCCGAGGAAACGCAGGTCCCGGTCGAAGCGGTACTCGAGCGGCACTGGCGGAGCGTCGTGCTGCTCGGACCTGCCGGCGTCGAGCAGCGTCCACACCGCCTCACCCCGCCCTGTCTGGCTTGCGCTGGCGCGGGTCAGAAGGAAGAAGCCGCCGTCGCCGTACCCGACCATGACCGAGTCGATCAGCGGGTCGGCCGCCATGAGTCCGGTGAGCTCCGGCAGGAACCGGAGGCGTTCTGCGAAGCCCGCCGCGTCCGCGAGCGGCGAGGTCGAGAGCAGGATGAATGCGCGTCGAACCGAACGCTCGACGTCCTCGAGGGCCGCACGGACATCTTCGGCAAGCGCCCGGAACAGACGCTGGTTTGCCGCCTCGAGGAGTGCGCTGGTTTCGCGGAAATGATGAAGCGAGATCGTCGCGCCCACCCCGAGGATCAGCAGCGAGAACAGCACGGCCACCGGAATGTGCAGGGGCAGCCGCAGCGGTGTCGAGCGGACGGGGCTCGAACGCTGCGGGATCCGGCCGGAGTGCCCCGGCATGTCTGCATTCGGTCTCATCGGCGCGCTGCTCGTCCAGATCGCGGAGCACGGCAACTGGCCATGCCACCACCCACACTCTGACAGGGGCGGATGACGGCCTGATGATCCTGGTCATCCAGGGCTCGCTGAAATGGGGCATCTGCGGCACCGGGGCCGGCACCGTCACAAAAACGTAACCGGAAGATCGGATCCTCGGGCGGAGAATCTCCTGCGAGCCGAACCATCCGCCGTGTTCGGGCAGACGCACAAGCGACCGATGCGGGAGTTTCCAGAGCAATTGACAGGAGGGATACACATGCAGCGCACACTTGATCCGCTCGACCAGGCCGCCGCAAACTCGCACCGCTTCATCACGGGCGACGCGCACCGATCAACGCTCCACTACCAGGGGGCGCGCGCACTCCCGAAGCCGCGCATCGCAGATCTGATCGACGACGGCGACGCGCTGACGGAATGGCACCGGAACATGGCCAAGCTGCGGGAGCGACACAAGGTCTAGGCCGGCTGACACCTGGATGGGCGGAGCCATGCCGTGGGCATCGTAGCCCCCGGCTGCCCCGACGACGTGGATCGAAGCGCTGCACTCAGGCGGGTGAGCACTTCACGGGCGCTCCCCTCTTCCAAGCCGCGCCTCGATCTCGTCCAGCACCGGGACCAGTTCGGCGATCGTGTCGATGACGAAATGAGCGCCGGCTTCGACGAAGGCCGGGGTGACGCGCTCGCGCACCGCGCGGCGTTCCTCGGCCGATGCCGTCTCGTACTCGGCCAGCGTCAAGCCCGCCGGGCTGCCCGAGAGCGCCAGGCCGACGGTCCACATCCCCGCATGGATCCCCTCCGCGATCCCGGGCAGCGTGTCGTCCACCTTCACACAGCGGGCCACGCTGCCGATGCCGAGATCCAGCACGCACTGCAGGGCCATCCACGGGCCGGGGCGGGCCCCCGCCTCGAGATCGTCGGCGCATACGGTGCAGTCGGGGGCATAGCCCTTCGCCTCCGCCGCTGCCATCAGCCGCTCCATCACCTGGCGAGGGTAGCCGGTCGTGGAGCCGATCTTCATGCCCCGCCCACGAATCGCCGCAATCGTCTCCAGCGTCCCGGGGATCAGGTCCGCGTGGGCGGCGACGCGCTCGACCTGCAAGGGTAGAAAGGTCCGGTAGATGTGGTCGATGTCGGCATGGCTCATCGGGCGGCCGAAGCGGGCCTGCCAGCGCGCGCCGACGACGGGGTCCGCACCGAGCGCTTCGATGTGCTGCCACTTGCCGAGGCCCATCGGCCCGCGTGCCTCGGCGAGCGAAAGCTCGAAATCGAAGGCCTGCCTGAAGGCGTCCACGAAGATCTGGGTGGGAGCGAAGGAGCCGAAATCGACGGTCGTGCCGGCCCAATCGAAGATCACTGCTTCGAGTCGATGCTGCATGGTGGTGTATTCCTGTCTTGGGAAGTGGTGATCGCTCACCCGGACGCCTTGCCCGCGCGCGTCGCCGCACAGCGGGCGAGGAATGCGGGCGCATAGGGGTCGAAGGGGGCATGCCGCGCCGGGTCGAAGCGCGCGGACGAGATGAACGGCGACACGTGCAGGACGAGTTCCGCGAGGAGCCTGCCGACACCGCCGGAGAAGGTGATCCCCGAGCCGTTACAGCCGGAGGCGACGAACAGCCCATCGATGCGGCGCGAGGCGCCGAGGATGAGCTGAGCGTCATCGGTGTAGTTGCTCGGCCCGGTCACGTAATGCGCGATGCGGAGCGACCGCACTGCGGGGAAGAAACCCTCGAGCGGATCGGCCCCCTCGGCCAGGCTCTCCCAGCCATCCGCATCGGCCGGATCGAACACGAATCCGCTCAGGTCCGCCGGAAGCTTGCGCGCATCGACCACCGCGGGGGAGCGCTCGCGGATGCCGAACAGGAGGCCGCCGACTTCGGGGCGGGCGTAGGCGCGGATCTCGGGCATGAACACGATCGCGCCATTGCGCGGAAAGATCGGCGCTTGCTCGGTGATCCAGTAGTGGCTGCGCACGGGCGCCATCGGCAGGGGAAGGCCCAGTTCGACGCTGAGCAGGTTCGCCCAGGCACCGGCCGCATTGATGACGACGCGCGCTTCAAGGCGCCGCCCGTCGCTCAACTCGACCCCGGTCACCCGCGCGTCGGCATGCAGCACGTGGCGGACGTCGGCGTCCCGCATCAAGCGCACCCCGCCGCGAACGCCAGCCTTCAGGTAGGCCGAGGCGAGCAGGTAGGGGTCGACGTAGCAGTCCTCCGGGAAGAACACGGCGCAGTCGCCGGCCTGCCGTCGCAACCAGGGCGCACGCGCCTGCACCTCGGCACGGCTCGGTCGCTCGCTGCGGATCCCGAGGGCGGCTGCGGCCTCGGCGCGCTGCGACAAGGCCTCGGCCCCCTGCCGGGACACTACATGAAGCGCACCGGCGTGGTGACGCCCGAGATGCTCGCCTTCCGCCTCGAGCGCCTGCATGGCGAGGAAGGTTTCCCGGGCGAGCGCGACGAGCACCGGGTCGTCGCGGATCTGCGTCACCAGCGCCGCCGCTCGACTGGTCGCTCCGCCTGCAGGGTGTCCACGCTCCAGAATCGTCACCCGATGCCCCTGCCCCTGGCGGGCGAGCGACCAGGCGATGGCCGCACCGAAGATGCCGGCGCCGATGATCAGGATGTCGCGCGCGCGGTCCAGGTCGGCACTCATCCTGCCCCCAGCACGATGCCCGCTTCGCGCAGCGTCTCGCCGACCGCCGCCACCACCTTCTCGATGTCTGCGCCACCCAGCGCGCCGATGCAGCCCACGCGGAAGGTCTCGACCCGGGTCAGCTTGCCTGGATAGAGGATGAAGCCGCGCTCGCGCACCCGCTCGTAGAACGCCTTGAAGTCGTAGGCCGGATGTGCGGGCGCATGGAAGGTGACGATGATCGGCGCCTGCACTTCGGGGGCGAGGAAGGGTCGCAGGCCCAGCCCGCGCATGCCCTCGATCAGCGCGACGCAGTTGCGCGCGTAGCGTGCCCCGCGCACGGCCAGCCCGCCCTCCTCGCGGTACTGGGCGAGCGCCTCGTGCAACGCGGCCACCACGTGGGTGGGCGGCGTGAAGCGCCACTGGGTGGTCTTCTGCATGTAGGCCCACTGGTCGTGCAGGTCCAGCGCCAGCGAATGGCAGTTCCCCGCAGCGGCCTCCAGCGCAGCCCGGCGCACGATCACGAAGCCCATGCCGGGGACGCCCTCGAGGCACTTGCCCGAGGCCGCGACCACCGCATCGATCGCGAGCGAACGCAGATCGATGTCGATGGCGCCGAAGGAGCTCATCGCATCGACGATCAGGCCGCGCCCCTGGCGTGCGACCACGGCGGCGATCCCGGCGAGGGGATTGAGGATGCCGGTCCCGGTCTCGCAATGCACCTGCGCCACGTGCGTGATCGCCGGGTCGGCGAGCAAGGCCGCCTCGATGGCTGCAGGGTCGGCCGGACAATCCTCGGGAAATGGCAGTTCGACCGCCTCGCGGCCCAGGTAGCCGAGGATGCGGACGATGCGCGCGCAATACGCGCCGTTGTTGGGCACCAGCACCTTGCCGTGGCGGGGCACCAGGGTCCCCAGCGCGGCCTCGACCGAGAAGGTGCCCGAGCCTTGCAGGGGCACGCAGACGTGCGTGTCGGCGCCATGGACGATGTCCACGAGCTGCCGGCACAGCTCGCCGGTGACGCGGTTGAAGGCGGCATCCCATGAGCCCCAGTCGTGCAGCATGGCCTGCTTGGTACGCAGCGAGGTCGTCAGCGGCCCGGGGGTCAGCAGCAGGGGATCGCGATCGGTCGAGTACATGGATTCTCCGGGTTCCTATCGGTTCGGGTTCCGCCACGCCTGCTGGCGACGGAACAGGAAGTGCGTGAGCAGCGAATACAGGAGGCTGACCAGCGCACAGGTGAGCACGATCAGCGTGGCCATCGCGGCGGCCGGCCCGAGCTCGCCCGCCTCGTCCAGGTTCAGGATCGAGACCGAGGCTGGCAGGGTCTCGGGCGAGTACAGGAAGACCAGCGCGGACACGGTGGTCATCGCGTTGATGAAGAGGTAGCGCGCGATCTCGAGCACGGCCGGCAGGCACACCGGCAGCGTCACCCGCCACAGGGTCACGAACTGCGACACCTTCAGCGAGGCCGACACCGCCTCGAACTCGCGGTCGATGCTCTTCAGCGAGGTCAGCGCCGTGAGGTGGCAGGAGGTGTATTAATGCACCACGTTGGCGATCACCATGATCGCCAACGTGTGGTAGAGGCCGTTCAAGGGGTTCGACGGGTGGTTGAAGAACAGGATGTAGCCGATGCCCAGCACCAGCCCCGGCACGCCCATCGGCAGCGCCGCCGCACCCTGGACCAGCGGGCGCAGCCACGCCGGGCCGGAGCGGTTCTTCTCCACCAGATAGGCCACCAGGAAGATGAAGGGCGTGCCGACCAGCGTGGTCAGGCCGGCGATCTTCAAGCTGTTGAGGTAGGCATCGAGCACGCCCGCCTCGGCCAGGCCGTAGCGGTAATGGGTGAGTGAGAGTTCGAGGTTGTACGGCCAGAACTTGACCAAGGATGTGTAGGCCGCCATGCCCAGCACGCCCAGCATCGCCACGCTCACCAGCACGCAGTAGGCAAGCAGGGGCAGATCCCGCCGCCAGTCGGGGCGCGGCACATAGGGCACGGCGCGCGCGGTGAGGCTGGCCTGCTGCTTGCGCTGGATGCGCCAGTCGACGAGAAAGGCCAGCAGCACCGGAAACAGCAGCAGCAAGGCGACCACCGCGCCCCGACCGAAGTTGTGCATGCCGACGACCTGCACATAGACCTCGACCGCGAGCACCGGGAAATTGCCGCCGATCACCTTGGGGATGCCGAACTCGCTGACCGAGTACGAGAACACCACCAGCGCCGCGCTGATCAGCCCGTAGCGCGCACTCGGCAGCGTCACGGTGACGAACTTGCGCCAGCGCGAGGCCGACAGCGCCTCGGCGGCCTCGAACAGGCGCGCATCGGCGGTGGCAAGGGCCACGACCAGGATCATCAATGCATGCGGGAAGCTCGCATAGACCGTCGAGATGATGATGCCGATCGGTCCGTACACCGAGTGCTCGCCCAGCCAGCTCTTGAGCACCCCCTGGGTGCCGAACCACTGGATGAAGGAGATCGCGCCGACCAGCGAGGGCCCGAGCAAGGCCGAGAGCCCGACGATCCGCCACACCCCGCGCAGCGGCAGGCAGGCGCGCTGGATGGCGTAGGCGTAGAGGAAGGCCAGCGGCACGGTGAGCACCGTGACCACCACCGCGACCCAGATCGTGTTCCAGACCGCACGGCCCATCCCGGGTGTCGAGGCGAATTCGGCAAAGCGCACAAGGCTGAGCTCGCCCGCTTCGTCGAACAGGCTCCCCAACAGCAGCACCCCGAGCGGCAGGATCAGGAAGGCGCACAGCAGCAGCGCGGCGCCCACCAGCAAGCCGGTGCCGAGGCGCTCGCTCGTCGACCGGCCCTCGCCGAGCCGTGGGAGCGACCATGCGAGTCGTGTCATGCCGGCTCCGGCATCGGGCGCAGATGCTCGGGCGGGATGCCGATGCGCAGCGTGGCCCCCGCTGCGATCGGCCGTCCCGCCAGGTAGTTGCTGGAGAACTGCGCCACCAGCGGCTGCTCCGCCAGGTCGTGCGCATGCAAGGTCACCAGCGAGTAGGCACCGAGGAATTCATGCTTCTGCACCTGCGCGTAGAAGCTGTTCTCGCACCGATCGAGGGTGTCGTACAGGCAGATGTCCTCGGGGCGCACGTAGAACCGGTGCGAGCGACCGGGCGCCAAGGGCTCGGCACAACGCAGGGTCAGATTCCGCATGCGGACATGGCGCGCCCCGGCGGCTGCGCCCTCGATCAGGTTGCCGCGCCCGATGAAGTCGGCGACGAAGTCGTTGGCCGGTGCGCGGTAGATGTCCCGGGGAGCGCCGACCTGCTGGATGCGACCGCTCTTCATCACCACGATGCGATCGGCCATCGCCAGCGCCTCTTCCTGGTCGTGCGTCACCATGATCGTGGTCACGCCCAACTGGGTCTGCAACTGGCGAACCTCGGATCGCAGCCGTACGCGTTCGATCGCATCGAGCGCAGACAGGGGCTCGTCGAGCAGCAGCAGGTCGGGCGCCGTCGCCAGCGCACGCGCCAGCGCGACACGCTGTTGCTGGCCACCCGAAAGCTGCGCCGGGTACTTGTGCTCGATGCCGGGCAGGCCGACCAGATCGAGCATCTCGGCGACGCGCCGGCGCACACCGTCCCGGCCCACACCCCGATCGGCCTTGCGGCTCTTCAGTCCGTAGGCCACGTTGTCGGCGACGGTCAGGTTCGGAAACAGCGCATAGGACTGGAAGACGATGCCGAAATCACGCAGCGCGGGGGATCGCTGCGAGATCTCGTCGCCCCCATGGAAGATCTCGCCGGCATCCTGCCGCTCCAGTCCTGCGATCGCGCGCAGGAGTGTCGTCTTGCCACACCCGGACGGTCCGAGCAGCACGAGGAACTCCCCGCGAGCGACAGCCAGATCGACCTGGTCGAGCGCGACGAAGGCGCCGAAGCGCTTGGTCAGGTTGCGGATTTCGAGGTGTTCCATGCGTGATCCCGGAAAAGACGAGCGTCGCCCCGGCCGGACGAGTGCCGGGGCAACGTGAGCGCCGAAGTCTTACTTCTTCGCTTCGGACTTGTTGGCGTAGCGCTGCTGCCACTCGGCGAGGATCGCGTCGCGGTTCTGCGCCATCCAGGCGAAGTCGTTCTTCACCAGGCGCTGCTCGTAGTCATTGGGAACGTGCTTGAGGCGGGTGGCGATCCCCGGGATGGCGACCACGGCGAAGTTCTTCGCGTAGAGCTCGTTGGCCTCGCGGGTCGACGCCCAGTCGGCGAGCTTGCGGGCCGCCTCGAGGCGCGGGGTGTCCCTGACGATCGCGATCGCCTCGACGTCCCAGCCCAGGCCTTCGCTCGGGAAGATCACGTCGATCGGCGCGCCCTTCTCGCGCACGGTGTTGGCGCGGTACTCGAAGGAGATGCCGACCGGAAACTCCCCCGCCCCCGCCATCACGCAGGGCTTGGAGCCCGAGTGCGTATACACGGCGACGTTGTCGTGCAGCTTGTCCATGTATTCCCAACCGCCCTTCTCGCCGAACATCTGCAGCCAGGCGGTCACGTCGAGAAAGCCGGTACCCGACGAGTTCGGGTTGGGCATCACCACCTTGCCCTTGAACTCGGGCTTGAGCAGATCCTTCCAGCTCTCGATGCGCGGCAGGCCCTGCTTCTGCATCTCGGCCACGTTGTAGCAGACGGCCGCACCCCATACGTCCATGCCCACCCATTTCGGCGGGTTGGCCGCATCGCGGAACTTCGGGTTGATCTCCTTCAGGTTCTGCGGCGCGTAGGGCTGCAGCATGTTCTCGCGGTCGAACACCACCATGCTCGAGGCGGCGACCCCCATGATGACGTCGGCCACCGGCTTGCCCTTCTCGGCGAGCAGCTTGGCGGTGATGATGCCGGTCGAGTCGCGGGTCCACTTGATCTCGATGTCGGGATACTGCTTGTTGAAGGCTTCCTGATAGGCCTTCAACTGGTCGGTCTCGAGCGCGGTATAGACGTTGAGCACCGACTTGTCGGCGTGGGCGGGCAGCGCCACCGAGAGGGCGAGGCCAAGGGCGGCGAGGCTTTGGGCGAGGCGTTTCAGCGTCATGCGGGGTCTCCGGGAGGAAAGGGGCGAAGCGGATGCCGGGCCTGCTCCTGTCACGCGAAGGTCAAGGAGCCGGACTAGACTGCCAACAGCTTAGAGGGGGCAGATTGCAGATTGTTGACAATCTACAAAACGGAAAATCAGCTACACTGCCGATTCCAACCCGTCTCCTGCCGCTCGAAATGCCCGCCCTGCTCACCGACCCGACCGACACCGCCCTGACCCTGGTGCAGAGCACCTCGCTCACCCGACTGGTTGCCGAGTCGGTCGAAAAATCGATCCTCTCGGGCGAGCTCGCGCCCGGTGCCAAGCTCAACGAAGTGGCGCTGGCCGAGCGCCTCGGCGTCTCGCGCGGTCCGCTGCGCGAGGCGTTCCGGATGCTCGAGGAGTCCGGGCTGATCCGCCAGGAGAAGAACCGGGGCGCCTTCGTGCGCGAGATCGCGCTCGACGAGGCCGCCGACATCTACGAGGTGCGGGCCGGCCTCGATGCGATGGCCGGCCGGCTGCTGGCGAGCCGGATCACCCCGGTACAGCTCGCGGCGCTGCGGAGCATGACCGACCGCATGCAGGCGGCTGCGGCCACCGAGGACATCGACGGGTTCCATGTGCTCAATCTGCGGTTTCACGACCAGATCGTGGAGATGACCGGCAACCGTTCCCTGCTCGACATCTATCGCAAGCTCGTCAAGCAACTCACCCTCTTCCGCCGCCGCAACCTGTTCGCACCGATGGCGATCCCCCATTTCGCCGACGAACACAGCGCGATCGTCGATCTGCTGGCCAGCGGAGATGGCGAACGCTGCGCGCAGGCCCTCCTCACCCACGCCCAAGGCGGGCGCCAGCGCATGCTGCGCGACGGCGCCTACACGGAAGCCCACCATGCGCGCTGAGTTCGACCGATCCGAAGGCGACGTCAATCTCAGCGATCGCCGGACGGCGTGGCAGTCGACGCATATCGACGGCGAGACCCGCGCATTGCTGGACGAGGACGCGCGCTGGTTCCTGCACCAGTCGATGAGCACCCCCTGCCTCAACGTCCTCGAAGCCGCGCAGGGGGCATGGCTGACCGACACCGCAGGGCGCCGCATCCTCGATTTCCACGGCAACAGCCTCCACCAGGTCGGCCATGGCCACCCGCGGGTGATGGCGGCCATGCGCGAGACGCTGGAAGCGCTGCCCTTCAGCCCGCGCCGCTACACCAATCGCCACGCCATCGAGCTCGCACGCCGACTGTGTATAGCGGCCCCGATGGAGGAGGCGAAGCTCCTGTTCGCCCCGGGCGGCACGGCCGCCATCGGCATGGCGCTCAAGCTCGCGCGCCTGGTCACCGGCCGCTTCAAGACCCTGTCGATGTGGGACGCATTCCACGGCGCCTCGCTCGACGCCATCTCGCTCGGCGGCGAGGCCGTGTTCCGCCGGGGTATCGGCCCCCTGCTCCCCGGCACCGAGCACGTTCCTCCCTGCGACCCGGCGGAATGCGTCTTCGGCTGCGGCGGCACCTGCGCCCTGCGCTGTGTCGACTACATCGACTATTGCCTGCGCAAGGAGGGCGACGTCGCCGCCGTCGTGGTGGAGACGATCCGCTGCACCGACGTGCAGATTCCACCGCCCGACTACTACCGTCGCCTGCGCCGGATCTGCGACCGCCACGGCGCCCTGCTGATTCTCGACGAGATTCCGATCGCACTCGGTCGCACCGGGCATCTCTTTGCAATCGAACGCTACGGCATCGAGCCGGACATGGTCGTCATCGGCAAGGGACTCGGTGGCGGATCGATGCCGCTGGCGGCCCTGATCGCAAGGTCGCGCTTCGATGTCGGCCAGCACATCTCGCTCGGACACTACACCCACGAGAAGAACCCGCTCGCCTGTGCGGCGGGACTCGCGGTGCTCGACGTCATCGAGGAAGAGCAACTGCTGGCGCGCAGCCTGCGCCTCGGCGAGGCCGTCATGGCTTACCTCGAACGCGCCAAGAACCAGGCCGTCGCCTCGATACGCTCGGCCGGCCTGCTGATCGGGATCGAGCTGAGGGACACGGCCACCCGCGGCGCACAGGACCTCGCGGAAGCCGTGCTGTACCGCTGCCTGTCGGACGGGATCTCCTTCAAGGTCGGCCAGGGCAAGGTCCTGGTGCTGGCGCCCCCGCTGAACATCGACGAGGCCGACCTGTGGTGGGCGCTCGAGCGCATCGTCGCAGCCCTGGACGCCGAGTCCCGGGCCTGACATGGGGCTGACGCCGGGCATCGCCCTCGCCGTCCTCGCGGCCGCCCTGCTGCACGCGAGCTGGAATGCGCTCATCCGGGGCGCGGGCGACAAACGCCTCTACACGCTGCTGCTGCATGCCTTCAGCGCGGCGCTCGGAGCAGCGGGCCTGCTCTTCACCGGCCTGCCCGCGCCCGCGAGCTGGCCCTACCTGGCGCTCTCGGCCGTCATCCACAGCGCCTACATCATGCTGCTCATCAGGGCCTACGAGGGCGGGCAGCTCGCCACCAGCTACACCCTGATGCGCGGCCTGCCACCGCTGATCGTCGGCCTGCTCTCCGGCCCCGTGCTCGGCGAGGCGCTCGGTCCGGAAGGCGCTGCCGGCATCGCCTTGATCAGCTGCGGGGTGATCGGCATCGGCTTCGCTTCCGGCCTGACACTCGCCCGCATCGCCACGCACCCGTCCACCCACGCCGCAGTGCTGAACGCGCTGGCCATCTCCACCTACACGCTGGTCGACGGCCAGGGTGCGCGCCTCGCGGGCAACCCGCTGGCCTATGTGTTCTTCCTCAGCCTGCTCGAACCGATCGGCGTCCTGCTCGCGGGCTTGCGCCGCGACGCCAGCGCGCTGCGCCGCTACTCCCTCGACCACTGGCGGCTCGGGCTCGTCGGAGCGATGGCGGCCATGCTCGCCTACGCCACGGTGCTCTGGGCGATGACGCGGGCCCCGGTCGCCGTGGTGGCGGCGCTGCGCGAAAGTTCGGTCATCTTTGCGGTGCTGATCGGCGCGCTCTGGTTCAAGGAGGGTCGGCTCCAGAGCGGAATCCTCGCAGGCACCATCGTCATGGCCGGGGTGTTTCTGCTGCGCCACTAGCAGCCCGCATGGACAGCTCATCCTTCGTCAAGTAGCTGAAATAAATTCGCCATATTTATATTATATAAACGCTTTATATTGTTGCCTGACCGTCTCCCGCTCGAATCCATAACGATCCTCTCGCGAACATGGCCAAGGAACGTCTCTCCTCCACACCGCCCCCGGGTGTCTGGGCAGTGATTCATTGCACGAAGACGGACACCTATCTCCTCGGTAAACGCTCCCAGGCCGTCAATAACGGTGGCGCCTGGAACCTGTTCGGCGGCCGGGTCGACCGTGGCGAGGCGCCTGCCCGGGCGCTGACACGAGAGCTCGCGGAGGAGGCCGGGCTGCGGATCAAGCGCAAGGCACTGAGGCGGATCTCGACCATCCGCCATCGCGATGCCGATGATCGCGAACTGCACTATTTCCTGCTCGAGGTCGAGCGCGAACTCGCCCCGCGCCTGAATCGCGAACACTCGCGCTACGGCTGGTTCAAACGCCGCCAGCTACCCTCCAGGTTCAACCTCCCGACCCACGTCGCCATCAAGCACGGGCTGCTCGAGAAGAGCAAGGCCTGACGCCAGACCCGCTCGCTGATCCGTCTGGCGAACCAGACAAGACGACGATCTCGACCGGAACGGATGCCGGGTGCGATCGGGGTGCCTTGGCGGCGCCGGCCGTTCGACCGTCGGGCGATACGTCACGCCGCCGTCACGAATCCGTCGCACGGCTGAGATAGCTTTCCGGCATGACTGCTTATCGGA
Organism: Thauera sp.; assembly: GCA_024235615.1. GTDB lineage: Bacteria > Pseudomonadota > Gammaproteobacteria > Burkholderiales > Rhodocyclaceae > Thauera. The sequence continues at coordinate 347,875 of JACKMB010000001.1, forward strand.
ACCCCGACCGGCTGGTGATCTTCGACGCCGATGGAACGACCATCGACGCCTTCCATGCCGTCGAGCAGAGCTTCCTGCGCCACGGCATGGCGATCGGCGATCTGCAGCGCTTCCAGAAGCGCCGCAGACTGTTCAAGTATCTCGGCGGGCTGCGCGAGTTTCCCAACAACCTGCGCAGGCAGTTCGGCAAGCAGAGCCGCAAACGGCTGCTGGCGACGCTGACCGGGTTCTATCGCGACGAAGCCCGGCTCTACCCTGGCATCGCGCCACTGCTGCAACAGCTGCTCGACGCCCCCGAAGTGCGCGTGGGCCTGGTGACGCGCAACGTCACCGTGGAGCCCGCGGAAACCCTGCGCCAGCTCTTCCGCCGCCACGACATCGACCTCGACGCCTTCGATCACCTCGCCTGCCTTTCCCTGCGCGAGGACAAGACGCCCCACTTCCGCCAGGCCCGCGATCGGCTCGGCATCCACCCCGCGCGCTGTTACGCGTGCGGCGACGAGTACAGCGATTACCTCGCCGCCCTGGGTGCGGGCATGTATCCCTTCATCGTCGCCTATGGCGCGGAGGACCGGCAGCGCCTGACCGACGCCTACGGCGTCCCGGACGCCTTCATCCACGCCTCCCCGGCCGAGTTCGCCGACAGCCTCCGGCATGCGCTGGGCTTCAATGCTGACGGTGACGACCAGGACGCCCGACCGATGGCCCCGATGACCGACACCACGCCTGCGCCCGCAGCCGGGAGCACGCCATGAGCACCACGACCGTCGATCTGATCTACTTCAACGCCGGCGGCGGCCACCGCGCCTCGGCGCTCGCGCTCGAGGCTGCCCTGCAGCGGCAGAGGCCTTCGTGGCGCGTGCGCACGGTCGATCTCTTCGCCGTCCTCGACCCTCAGGAACGCTTTCGCGCGCTCACCGGCAGCCGGCCGGAGGACTGGTACAACAAGCGTCTGGCGCGCGGCTGGACCCTGGGCATGACGCAGGAGCTGAAGCTGCTCCAGGCCGCGATCCGTCTCGGCCACCCCTTGCTGATGCGGTCCTTGCAGGAACACTGGCTGCGCACCGAGCCGGACTTGGTCGTCTCGCTGATCCCGAACTTCAACCGCGCGCTCTACGAGAGCCTGGCAGGTGCCCTGCCGGGCGTTCCCTACGCGACCCTGCTCACCGACCTGGCCGACCTGCCGCCGAACTTCTGGATCGAGGCCGGACAGCCCCAGCACTTCATCTGCGGCACGCCGCGGGCGGTCGAGCAGGCGCTCGCGCTCGGCCACAACACGCAACGCGTGCATGCGACCTCGGGCATGATCCTGCGTCCCGAGTTCTACGAGCCGCTCGCAATCGACCGCAGCGCGGAACGCGCGCGGCTCGGCCTCGACCCCCGGCGGCCCACCGGGCTGGTCCTGTTCGGCGGACACGGCTCGCGCGCGATGCTCGGCATCGCGCAGCGCCTGGCGGCGACGACACAGACCATCTTCCTGTGCGGACACAACAAGGCACTGGCGGCGAAGCTGCGCGCGCTCCCCAGCGCCGCGCCGCGCCTGGTGGTCGAGTTCACCTCCGACATTCCCTACTACATGCGCCTCGCTGACTTCTTCATCGGCAAGCCCGGCCCGGGCAGCATCAGCGAGGCCGTGCAGCAGGGGCTGCCGGTGATCGTCGTCGACAACGCGTGGACGATGCCCCAGGAGCGCTACAACGCGGAATGGATCCGCGAAAACGGGCTCGGCGTCGTGCATACCGGTTTCCGCACCATCGACCTGGCGGTCGCCCGCCTGCTCGATCGCCTCGAAGACTTCCAGGCCAGCGTCCGCCGCATCGACAACCAGGCGCTCTTCGAGGTCCCGGACATCCTCGACGCGATCCTCGCGCAGGCCTCCACGGTCACGCGCACGGACGGGTTCTCCTGCGCGGATCACCACGCGCCCGGTGCCACGCCGACGCCAGACCGGGCGCGCACCAGGATGCGAACCGGCCAGACCTAGGAAATCAGCGGAACCACGCCGGCACGATCATGTCCGCCGGAACCGGATGGCGGGTGTAGTCGGCGTTGCGCACGCGCGCGGGCAACTCGACCAGCGGCCGCTGCACCTCGGTGTAGGGCATCTGGCCGAGAAGATGGTGGATGCAGTTCAGCCGCGCCGCCTTCTTGTCGTTCGCCTCGACGATCCACCACGGGGCCTCGGGGATGTGGGTACGCTCGAGCATGGTCTCCTTGGCGACCGTGTAGCGCTCCCAGCGCGCCCGCGACTCGAGGTCCATCGGGCTCAGCTTCCACTGCTTGAGCGGATCGTGGATGCGCGACATGAAGCGGAAATGCTGCTCCTCGTCGGTGATCGAGAACCAGTACTTGATGAGCTGGATCCCGGAGCGCACCAGCATGCGCTCGAACTCCGGGACGGAGCGGAAGAACTCCTCGTACTCCGCGTCGGTGCAGAAGCCCATCACGCGCTCGACGCCGGCGCGGTTGTACCAGCTGCGGTCGAACAGCACCATCTCGCCTGCCGCCGGAAGATGCGGCACGTAGCGCTGGAAATACCACTGCGTGCGCTCGCGGTCGTTGGGCGCAGGCAGCGCAACCACCCGGCACACGCGCGGGTTGAGGCGCTGGGTGATGCGCTTGATGACCCCGCCCTTGCCCGCCGCGTCGCGGCCCTCGAAGAGAATCACCACCCGATGCCGGGTCGTGGCCACCCAGTCCTGCAGCTTCACCAGCTCGCCCTGCAGGCGCAGCAGCTCGGTGAAATAGCGCCGGCGCTTGGCACGCTCGTCCGCGCTCTCGGGCGGGGCCTCGCCCGAGCCGATCTCGTCGAAGCGCTGGTCGTCGAGCTCGAGCTCCAGCTCCTCGTCGTAGCTGTCCAGCAGTTCACGCTCGATCCTGCGGTGCAGGTCGGCGATTTCGCGATTGTCCATGTGCGTTTCCCGATCACGCGCCAAACCCGGCGCCCACCGCCATCGTCTTACGGCAGCGTGACAGCTCCGTGACAGGCACATGGAGCCTTCACCGGATTGAAACAATCGAAGCGGACACTCTCGGGGTCAGCGCGTCGCCCCCCGGGCGGGGAAGCGACACCGGCTGGCAAGGACCGGGAGTCCGACAGCATGGACATACTCTTCGTAGGCAAAGGCGGAGACTGCCGGCCGCTGCTCGCAGAGGCCATCTTCAACCATCTGGCGCCGTGCCACTGCAAGGCCCGCCGCGTCGCCTGCGACCGCGACGAGCCGCCCTCGCCGGCCGCGCTCGCGCTGCTCGAGCGCCAGGGCATCCGGCCCGGCCCGACCACAGCAGAAACGCCCAGCGCGGCGTTGCGCGCGGGAGACGTGCTCATTTCCCTGTGCTCGATGCGCGCCGACCACGCCTGCCCGCATCGCGCCGACGCGCCGCTCCACGTCCGCTGGACGGTGCATGACCCGCTGCAGCGGCACCTCTTCGCCCGGCGCGCAGACGGCGAGCTGCTCGACGTCTATCACATCCTGCGCGCCCGCATCGAACGCCTGCTTCCGCTGTTGCAGCCCGGGGGTGCCCAGGATCAGGCGCGCCTCGCAAGCGAACTCGACCGCCTCGGCCGCTTCCTGCCCTGAACGTTCGGCGGGTTCCGGCGCAGCGCCGGAAGAGTCGGATGAAAGAGCTGCCCCATCCGGCCCTCATCCGGCCCTCACCGACCCTTGCCCCCCGCTCGCTCTACGTTTCGTTTCTTCCAATCTTTGTTTTTTTCGCAACGCATCGCTACACTCATCGTACCGACCACGCAAAACGAGGAGTGCGCCATGGGTGCCATCGCCGAACGCGAAACCACTACATCACAAGACCGTGGCGCGCTGGCCAGGATGGTCATGACCCTGCTCGACCACTGGAAGCTGAGCACCGAAGATCAGGCCGCGCTGCTCGGGATCGCCGCCAGCAACCGCGCGGCGCTTGCGCGCTACCGCAAGGGCGAAGCCATCGGCACCAGCCGCGACCAGTACGAGCGCGTCGGCCACTTGCTGGGCATCCACAAGAACCTGCGCCTGCTTTTCCCGCACAACCGGGACCTCGCCTACCGCTGGATGAGCACCCGCAACAAGGCCTTCGACAACCTCAGCCCGGTGGAGGTCGTCAAGGAATGGGGCTTTGCCGGGCTGCTGATGGTGCGGAGTTATCTGGATCGCGCGCGCGGCGTCTGAACGGGGCGTCCGGTGAACTCCCTCTTTGCACGCCTGACGCTGGCCGACCTCCGCCGCGACGTCGCACGCAACATCGTCTCCCTGCGCGAGTCGCAGGACTTGTTCGACGACCTCACCGACAACCCGGCCGAGTGGTCGCTGGCCCAGCAGGTAGAGGACGCGGTCAAGCCGCCGCCGTATCGCTCGCACACGCCGGTCATCGACCGTCCCTTCGAGGACTCCGCCTGGTTCAACGCGATCGACTGGCCCTTCCGGCACTGGCAGGCGAGCCGCTTCTCGGATGGCAGCCATGGCGTCTGGTACGGATCGGAAACGATCGAGACCACGGTCTTCGAATCGGCCCATCACTGGTATCACGGCCTGCTGAGCGATGCCGGGTACGAACGCGAGGCGGTGGTCGCGGAACGTACGGTGTATTGGGTCGCCTGCGCGGCCGCGTTGCTGGATTTCCGCGGGGTTACCGGGGAGTACCCGGATCTCCTGCATCCAGCGGATTACGCCTTCAGCCAATCGGTCGGGGCGCGGATTCGTCACGAGGGCCACCCCGGCCTCCTCATCCAGTCCGTCCGCCGGCCCGCCGGCGACAATGTGGCGATCTTCAACCCGGCGGTCCTGTCCAACCCGAGGCTTGGCTGCCAGCTGACCTACCGGCTCGCGGGGGAGCGGATCGTGGTGGAGAAGTCGCCGGGGACGGCGTGGATGAGCGTCGCCTTGACCCCGCGCGGGTGACGGACCGCCCGCGCGGGAGCGCCGCAAGGCGTGCCCTGCGGCGGTCGGTACTGGCCGGCCACGCCGACGGCCGAACCGTGTGCTCCGCCACCTGCGTCACACCAGGAACCGGCATGGCTGCGGGACGGGAGCGCGTGAATGGAGCGCACTGCCCTCACCCCAGCTCGCGCCGCTTCACCAGCGCATACAGCGCCGGGATCACCGCCAGCGTCAGCACGGTCGACGACACCATGCCGCCGACCATCGGGGCGGCGATGCGGCTCATGACCTCGCTGCCGGTGCCGCTACCCCACAGGATGGGGAGCAGGCCGGCCATGATGGTGACCACGGTCATCATCTTGGGCCGGACGCGCTCGACCGCGCCCTCCATGATCGCGCGATGCAGCTCCGCCACCCCCGGCGCGCGGCCCTCGGCGCGGCAGCGCGCACGCATCTCCTGCCAGGCCTGGTCGAGGTAGATCAGCATGATCACGCCGGTCTCGGCCGCCACGCCGGCGAGCGCGATGAAGCCGACCGCCACCGCCACGCTCATCTGGTAGCCCAGCCACCACATCAGCCACACCCCGCCCACCAGCGCGAAGGGCACCGACAGCATCACGATCAGCGTCTCGGCCAGGCGGCCGAAGTTGAGGTAGAGCAGCACGAAGATCAGCGCCAGCGTGAAGGGCACGACGATCTTCATCTTCTCCTTGGCGCGCTCCATGTTCTCGAACTGGCCGCTCCAGGTGGCGTAGTAGCCCTGCGGGAAGGCGACCTCCGCCGCGACCGCGCGCTGCGCGCGCTCGACGAAGGCGCCGAGGTCGGCCTCGCGCGTGTCCACATACACATAGGCGGCCAGCAGCGCGTTCTCGGTGCGGATGGCGGGCGCGCCGCGCGTCAGCTTGACCTCGGCGAGCTGGCCGAGCGGGATCGGACCGTTCATCGTCGGCACGAAGACGTCGGTGGCGAGCCGCGCCGGGTCGTCGCGCAGGCCGCGCGCGTAGCGCACCGACACGGCGTAGCGCTCCAGGCCCTCGACCGTGGTCGTCACCGTCTCGCCGCCGAGCGCGGTGGCGATGACCTCCTGCAGCATGTCGATGCTGAGCCCGTGGCGCGCGAGCTGGTCGCGGCGCGGCTCGATGTCGATGTAGTAACCGCCGGCCACGCGCTCGGCGTAGGCGCTGCTCGCGCCCGGCACCTTGCGCACGGCGGCCTCGACGGCCTGGGCGAGCCTCTCCAGGGTCTCCAGGTCCTTGCCGAAGACCTTCACCCCCACCGGGGTGCGGATGCCGGTGCTGAGCATGTCGATGCGCGCCTTGATCGGCATGGTCCACGAGTTGGCCAGGCCGGGAAACTTCAGCGCGGCGTCCATCTCGGCGATCAGGCCGTCGGTCGTCATGCCCGGCCGCCACTGGTCCTTGGGCTTGAGGTTGATGACGGTCTCGAACATCTCCAGCGGCGCCGGGTCGGTGGCGGTGTTGGCGCGGCCGGCCTTGCCATACACGGACGCGACCTCGGGGAAGGTCTTGAGGATGCGGTTGGTGGTGGCGAGCAGCCGCCCGGCCTCGGTCACCGACATCCCCGGCAGCGCCGCCGGCATGTAGAACAGCGTGCCCTCGTCGAGCGTGGGCATGAACTCGGAGCCGAGCTGGCGCGCGGGCACGACGGTCGCCGCCATCGCCGCGACCGCCAGCGCCAGCGTCGCCCAGCGCCAGCGCAGCACGCCGCGGATCAGCGGGCGGTAGAGCGCGATCAGCAGCCGGTTCACCGGGTTGCGGGCCTCGGGCAGGATGCGCCCGCGCACGAAGAACAGCATCAGCACCGGCACCAGGGTCACCGACAGCAGCGCCGCGCCCGCCATGGCGAAGGTCTTGGTGAAGGCGAGCGGCGAGAACAGGCGCCCCTCCTGGCCTTCGAGCACGAACACCGGCAGGAAGGACACCGTGATCACCAGCAGCGAGAAGAACAGCGCCGGGCCGACCTCCTTGCAGGCGTGCACGATCGCCGCCGCGCGGGCGCCCTCGCCGGCGCCCGCGGGCAGGCGCTCGAGGCGCTTGTGGGCGTTCTCGATCATCACGATCGCCGCGTCCACCATGGCGCCGATGGCGATCGCGATGCCGCCCAGGCTCATGATGTTCGAGCCCAGCCCGAGCGCGCGCATGGCGATGAAGGCAAACAGGATGCCGAGCGGCAGGGTCACGATCGCCACCAGCGCGCTGCGCACGTGGAGCAGGAAGACCACGCACACCGCGGCGACGATCAGGCTCTCTTCGAGCAGGGTCCACTGGAGGTTGGCGATGGCGCGCTCGATGAGCTCGGAGCGGTCGTACACCGGCACGATCTCGGCGCCCGCGGGCAGGCCGGGCGCGATCTCGGCGAGCCGGGCCTTGATGTGGCCGATGACCTCGAGCGCGTTCTCGCCGAAGCGCGCCATCACGATGCCCGAGGCGACCTCGCCCTCGCCGTTGAGTTCGGCGATGCCGCGGCGCTCGGCGGGCACCAGCTCGACGCGGGCGACGTCGCCCACCCGCACCGGGGTGCCGCGCTCGGCCTTCAGCACGATGCCGGCGATGTCCTCCACTCCGCGCAGGTAGCCGCGCCCGCGCACCATGTATTCCTTCTCGGCGAGCTCGACCACCCGGCCGCCGACGTCGCGGTTGGAGGCGCGGATCGCCTGGGTGACCTGGTCGAGCGTGATGCCGTAGCCCGCCAGGCGCAGCGGATCGACGCTGACCTGATATTCGCGCACGAAGCCGCCGATGCTGGCGACCTCGGCCACGCCATGGGCCTGGCTGAGCGGATAGCGCAGGTACCAGTCCTGCAGGCTGCGCGTCTCGGCGAGGCTCATGTCGCGGCCGAGCAGCGCGTACTGGTACACCCAGCCCACGCCGGTGGCGTCGGGGCCGATCTGCGGCGCCACGCCCTGCGGCAGGCGGCTGGCCGCGGTGCTCAGGTACTCCAGCACGCGCGAGCGCGCCCAGTAGAGGTCGGTGCCGTCCTCGAAGATCACGTACACGTAGGACGCGCCGAACATCGAGAAGCCGCGCACCACCTTCGCGCGCGGCACCGCCAGCATCGAGGTGGTGAGCGGATAGGTGACCTGGTCCTCGACCACCTGCGGCGCCTGGCCGGGGAAGTCGGTGTAGACGATGACCTGCACGTCCGAGAGGTCGGGCAGCGCGTCGAGCGGCGTCTTGTGCACCGCGTAGAGGCCGCCGGCGACGAGGAAGAGCGTAGCGAGCAGCACCAGGAAGACGTTGCGCGCCGACCAGTCGATCAGGCGGTCGAGCGCGCCGGGGCTGGCTACGCTGGGGTTGGCGGCGCCGGGGGTGGCGGCGCCGGCAGGCGGCGCGGGCGGGACGGCGGCGGCCGTGGAGGATTCGGAGGGCGCCATCTCAATGGCCTCCATGGGCGCCGGCGCCGCTCCCGCCGCCCGGCACCGCGCGGCCTGCCGCGTCGACGTCGCCGCCCGCGTCGGGCTGCGCCTGCGCGGCCTCGATGCGGGTGACGACGTACTCGCCCGGCTCGCCCACCTCGAAGCTGAAGCGCACCGCGCTGCCCGGTGCGACGCCCTGCACCAGCGCCGGGTCGGCGAGCTGGAAGTCCATGGTCATGCGCGGCCACCTCAGCTCGGGGATGGGCGCATGGCTCAGGGTCAGGCTGCGCGTCTCGAGATCGACCGCCTCCAGCCTGCCCGTGGTGTCGTAGCGCGGGCGCGCGGCGGGCGCGGCGGCGTTGGCGCTGGCGGCGGCATCGGCCTCGAGCGCCATCAGGTTGGCCAGCGCGGCCTTCAGCTGGCTCTCGGAGTCGATCAGGAAGTTGGCGGACACGACCACGCGCTCGCCCTCCTCCACGCCCTCGAGCACCTCGGCCCACTCGCGCCCGCGCTCGCCGAGCTTCACCGCCTGCGGCCTGAAGCGGCCCTCGCCGAGCGCGCGCAGCACCACGCGGCGCTCGCCGTCGTCGATGATCGCCGAGACTGGCACCACCGTCTTCGGGGTGGCGTCGCCGACCGCGAGCACGACCTGCGCGAACATCCCGGGGCGCACCAGGCCTTCGGCGTTGTCCAGTTCCAGGCGCACGCGGGTGCTGCGCGTGGCGGTGTCCAGCGTCGGGTACAGGTAGCCCACCCGCGCCGCAAAGCTGCGCCCCGGCCAGGCGTCGAGCACGACCTGCGCGCCCTGGCCGACCTGCACGCGGGCGAGGTCCTGCTCGTAGAGGTCGGCGATGATCCACACCCTGGACAGGTCGGCGATGCGGAACAGCGCCTCGCCCGCCATGAAGCGCCCGCCCTCGACCGCCATCTTGTCGAGCACGACGCCGCTGGCCGGCGCATGGAAGACCTGGCGCGCGCCGGACTGGCCGGCGACCTGCAGGTTGCGCAGGCGCGCGCGCGTCGCCTCGGCGAGGCGGCGCGCCGATTCGCTCGCCAGCGGGTCGTGCGCCGCGCTGTCGCGGGCCAGGCGCTCGGCGATGCGCAGCTCCTCGCCGGCGGACTGCAGCTCGGGACTGTAGGCGGTGAACAGCGGCTGGCCCTTCTTCACCACGTCCCCCACGGCGTTCACCTGCAGGCGCTCGATCCAGCCCTCGAAGCGCGGCGCCACCACCACCTGGCGGCGCTCGTCGATCTCGACGCGGCCGCTGGCGCGCACCGTGGCATCGACCGCGCGCCGCTCGACCACGGCGGTGCGGACGCCCAGGGTCTGGATGCGCGCCGGGCTGACCACCACCGCGCCGCGGTCGTCGGGCCGGTCGTCGGCGTAGACCGGGAGGTAGTCCATGCCCATCGAGTCCTTCTTCGGCACCGGCGAGGTGTCGGGCAGGCCCATCGGGTTGCGGTAGTAGAGGATCTGGCGTTCGCCGCCGCGGGAGTCGTCGGCAGGGCCCACGCCGGAGCCCTCGCGCGAGCCGCCGCGGGAACCCCTGCCGGAATCCTCGCCGGAGCCCCCGCCGGCTGCCTCGGCCGCGGCTCCCGCCACCGGCGCGGCGGCAGCGACCGCAACCGGCGTCGCGGGCGCCGCCCCGTGCTGCACGCGCGCGAGCCAGTAGCCCGCGCCCCCCGCGATCGCCAGCGCGACCGCCACCGTCGTCATGCGCAGCGCAAGGCTCACTTGAACTCCCCGGTCAGTTTCTTGATCTCGGCCAGCGCCAGGCGGGTCTCGAGCTCGGTCTGCAGGCGCCGCACGCGGATGTCGATGAGCTGGCGCTCGGCCTCGATCACGCTGTCGAAGTCGACCGTGCCGCTGGCGAGCGCCGCACGGCTGGCGTCGCGGGTGGCCTGCGCCTGCGGCAGCAGCGTGTGATCGAGCAGGCGCAGGGTCTCGCGACCGCGCGCGTACATCGACGCGGCGCCGCCCAGCTCGCCGCTGGCGCGGGCGCGGGCGTCCTCGCGCCGGGCCTCGGCCGCCATCAGCAGGTACTCGGCCTCGCGCTCGCGCGCGCGGCGGCTGGACTGCTGCAGCGGGATCATCACCTCGAACATCACGTCCCAGGACGCCTTGCCTTCGTCGGGACGGTTGTTGGTCACACCGACGGCGAAGTCGGGCAGGCGGTCCTGGTAGGTGCGTTCGCGTTCGGCGCGGGCGCGGTCGATGCCGTTGGCCGCGACCTGCACTTCGGGGTTGGCGCTCGCCAGCGCATCGACCAGCGCGGCCGCCTCCAGGCGTTCGGGCAGCGGATCGGGATCGGCCGGGGCCGCCAGCGGCGCGTCGTGCGCGCGCCCGAGCAGGCCGTTGAGGCCCGCCGCCAGGCCCTGGCGGCGCTGCTCGATGTCGACCAATGCGAGGCGCTGCGCGGTGATCTCGCGCTGCATGCGCAGCACCGCCTGCTGCGGCAGCAGGCCGAGCTCGTAGCGGGCGAGGCCGAGCGCCTCCAGGCCCTGCAGCAGGGCGAGCGCATCACGGGCGAGGCCGCGCTCGCGGTCGGCCGCGTGGTAGCGCAGCCACAGCGCCTCGATCCTCGCGGCCAGCTCCACCCAGGCGGCGTCGCGCATCGCCTCGGCCTGGCCCACCTGCGCCTGCGCGGCCTTCACCGCCAGCTCGCGCTTGCCCCAGCCCGGCAGCGGCTGGACGATGCGGTAGCGCGTCTCGCCCACGCGCCCTGGCAGCAGCGAGGCCGAGCGCCCGCTCATGGTGTTGGTGGCGTCCATCAGCTCGAGCTCGAAGCGCGGATCGGGCAGCGCCCCGGCGGGCGTCACGCGCTCGCGCGCCGCATCCACCTCCGCCCGCGCCGCGGCGAAGCCGGGATTGGTCCGGCGAGCCTGGTCGATCAGGCTGCGTGCGCTCGCGCCGAGGGGGGGCTCTCCCTTGGAGCGGGGGGAAAGCTCGCCCGTGGAGCCGGGAGGAAGCTCGCCGGTGTGGCGAGGAGGAAGCTCGCCCGTGGAGCCGGGAGGAAGCTCACCCGTGGAGCCGGGAGGAAGCTCGCCGGTGTGGCGAGGAAGAAGCTCGCCCGTGGCGCCAGGCGGCTGCGCGAGCGCGGCCGTGAGGCCGGGGCCCGTTGCGAGCGCGAGCATGCAGGCCCCGTGCAGCAGGGACCTCCGCGCAAGGGAGGAAAGATCGTTTTTCATGATGAGCGAGAGGTCATCCATTCACCCAAGGCCGCAATTCGCGCCTGCCGGCGCTCCTACATGAATCCCCGGCGCGATCGGGGGCGGCGGCATTCGCGCCTGCCGGCGCTCCTACATGAATCGGCGCGCACCCGACGCGTTCCCCGCCCCCCGACGCCCGACACGAACCGACATGCCCCTGTAGGAGCGGCGGCAGCCGCGAATGGGCAACGCAGCTGCGACGCCCGCTTTCGGTTACGGCGCGGCCGTCTTCGCGCCTGCCGGCGCTCCTACATGAACCGGCACGCACCCGACGCATTCCCCGCCCCCCGACGCCCGACACGAACCGACACGCCCCTGTAGGAGCGGCGGCAGCCGCGAACGGGCATTGCAGCTGCGACGCCCGCTTTCGGTTACGGCGCGGCCGTCTTCGCGCCTGCCGGCGCTCCTACATGAATCCCCGGCGCGATCGGGGGCGGCGGCATTCGCGCCTGCCGGCGCTCCTACATGAATCGGCGCGCACCCGACGCGTTCCCCGCCCCCCGACGCCCGACACGAACCGACACGCCCCTGTAGGAGCGGCGGCAGCCGCGAATGGGCAACGCAGCTGCGACGCCCGCTTTCGGTTACGGCGCGGCCGTCTTCGCGCCTGCCGGCGCTCCTACATGAACCGGCACGCACCCGACGCATTCCCCGCCCCCCGACGCCCGACACGAACCGACACGCCCCTGTAGGAGCGGCGGCAGCCGCGAATGGGCATTGCAGCTGCGACGCCCGCTTTCGGTTACGGCGCGGCCGTCTTCGCGCCTGCCGGCGCTCCTACATGAATCCCCGGCGCGATCGGGGGCGGCGGCATTCGCGCCTGCCGGCGCTCCTACATGAACCGGCGCGCACCCGACGCATTCCCCGCCCCCCGACGCCCGACACGAACCGACATGCCCCTGTAGGAGCGGCGGCAGCCGCGAACGGGCATTGCAGCTGCGACGCGCGTTACGCTCCGGTGCCGCCACATCAGCGCGCCGCTTCCAGCTTGGTCACCACCAGCGCGCCGTCCTGCTCCGCGGCGGCGAAGCGGATGCGGTCGCCGACCTTGACCTGGTCGAGCATCGCCGGATCGGTGGCACGGAACATCATGGTCATCGGCGGCATCTCCAGCGCGGCGATCGGTCCGTGCGCGATGGTGATCCGGCCGGCCGCGCGGTCGATCTTCCGGACCGTGCCCTCGGCGAGCTCGGCCGCGGCCGGCGTGGCGACGGCCGTGCCGTGGTGCGCGGAATGGCCGCCCTGCGCGAGCGCGCTCACCGGCGCGGCAAAGCCGGACAGCGCGGCGAACGCGCAACAGACGGCGGAACGGAGCGGTTTCTTCATGTCGCGAGCCTCTCGATGTCGGGCCGGGCGGGCTGCCCGGGAACTCGCCGCCAGTATCGAAGCCGCTCCCCGACACCAGCCTGACGCGCCGATTACATTTCCGTAATCCAACACCCTCCCCACCGCCCTCGGGCAAAATCCGCGCAGACGGAACCCGCGCGATCATTCCGCACCGGCACTCGGCGCTGGCATCAGCGGAATCGACGACCTCAACGGCATCAACCGCCTCAACGCCCCCAACCCACTCCACCCAATCCACTCACCCCACGGAAACACCCGCATGAAGATCCTGATCGTCGAGGACGAGGCCAAGACCGGCGACTACCTGCGCCAGGGCCTGAGCGAGGCCGGCTTCGTCGTCGACCTCGCGCGCGACGGGCTCGACGGCCTGCACCTGGCGCTCGAGGGCGGGCACGATCTGCTGGTGCTCGACGTGATGCTGCCCTCGCTCGACGGCTGGGGCATCCTGCAGACGCTGCGGCGCAGCGGGCGCACGATGCCGGTGCTCTTCCTCACCGCGCGCGACCAGGTCGAGGACCGCGTGCGCGGGCTGGAGCTGGGCGCCGATGACTACCTCGTCAAGCCCTTCGCCTTCGCCGAGCTGCTCGCGCGCGTGCGCACGCTGCTGCGGCGCGGGCGCAGCCCCGAGGCCGAGGTGCTGCGCGCGGCCGACCTCGAGCTCGATCTGCTGCGCCGCCGGGTGACGCGCGGCGGGCAGCGCATCGACCTCACCGCCAAGGAGTTCGCCCTGCTCGAGCTGCTGCTGCGCCGCCAGGGCGAGGTGCTGCCGCGCTCGCTGATCGCCTCGCAGGTGTGGGACATGAACTTCGACAGCGACACCAACGTGATCGAGGTCGCCGTGCGCCGGCTGCGCGCCAAGGTGGACGACGCCTTCGAGCCCAAGCTGATCCGCACGGTGCGCGGCATGGGCTACGTGCTCGAGGCCGCCGAGCCCGCGCCGCGATGAGCCACGGTATCTCGCTGACCGCGCGCCTGGCGGCGCTGTTCGCCGCGCTCACCGCGACCCTGCTGGTGCTGGCCGCGCTGCTGCACGGGCGCATGCTCGACGCGCACTTCCACGAGCTCGACCTGCACGAGCTGCACGGCAAGCTCGTGCTGATCCGCAACACGCTGCAGCAGGTGGACCACGCCACGCCGCTGCAGGCGCGCCTGGATGCGGTGGAGGCCGCGCTCGTCGGCCACGACAACGTGGGCGTGCGCGTGCGCGACGCCGACGGGCGCGTGCTGCGGCTGATCCATCCGGCGCACTTCAGCGCGGCGCAGCGTGCGGGGCAGGCGGTGACGAGCGAGGAGCCAGGCTGGGAGGTCGACGGCCACCCCTACCTCGGGCTGCGGGGGACGGTCGCGCTCCCGGCGGCCGCAGCCGCGGCGGACGGCGGCCTCCAGCCCCAGCTGGAGATCCTCGTCGCCCTCGACCTCTCCCATCACACCCACTTCCTCGCCTCGGCGCAGCGTGCGACCTGGGCGGGCGTGGCGCTCGCCGCGCTGGTCGCGGCGGTGTTCGGCTGGTTCGCAGCGCATCGCGGGCTGGCGCCGCTGCGCCGGGTCACCGAGACCGCGCGCGAGCTCTCCGCCGAGCGTCTCGGCGAGCGCCTGGATGCGCGCGACGCGCCCGCCGAGGTGCGCGACCACGTCGAGGCGCTCAACGGCATGCTCGCCCGCCTGGAGACCGCCTTCCAGCGCCTGTCGGACTATTCGGCGGACATCGCCCACGAGCTGCGCACGCCGATCTCCAACCTGATGACGCAGACCCAGGTGGCGCTGTCGCGGCCGCGCACGAGCGCCGAGTATCAGGACATCCTCGCCTCGAACCTGGAGGAGTACGAGCGCATCGCGCGCACGCTGGGCGACATGCTGTTTCTCGCCAAGGCCGAGGAGAACACGCTCGCGCATGCCGGCGAGGTCGTCGACCTGGCGAGCGAGGTCGATGCGCTGATCGATTTCTACGAAGCGCTGGCCGAGGAACGCCGGGTCCGCATCCTGCGCCAGGGGCGGGCGAGCGTGCACGGGGATCGCCTGATGCTGCGGCGCGCCTTGTCGAACCTGATCTCCAACGCGCTGCGGCACACGCCGGACGGCGAGCGGATCACGATCGCGATCGAGGCGGACACCACCGCCATCCGCCTCGTCGTCTGCAATCCCGGCGCCCCCATCCCCGCCGACCAGATCGAGCGCATCTTCGAGCGCTTCCATCGCGCCAGCGCCCAGCGCGAGACTCGAGGCGAAGGCGCCGGACTCGGACTCGCGATCACGCGCTCCATCGTGCGCGCGCACGGGGGAGAGATCGCCGCGCGATCCGCGGAAGGCCTCACTCGCTTTACCATGACCCTTCCGCGCTAGGGCGAAAAAGTCTCCGGCGACGACACGCGATCGCGATCACGGAGCGCGCGGCGTCCGCAAGGGTGCGCCGGCGAAGAGACCCCCGGAGCGGCGAACATCGTCGCGACCCTCCGCATCGTCGACGCGCTCACCGCTCCGCCAGATCAGGCGTTCAGCCTTCCTTTCCGTCCACGCGGGCATACCAGAGGTAGGGGGCGTAGCGCCACAGGTAGAGCAGGAACGCGATCGACCACAGCGTCGCCGCGGCATGCACGCCGCCCAACTGCGCAGCGGGGATGAAGGCCACGGTCAGCACCCGCACCAGCGCGGCCAGCAGCACCAGCGCGTAGGCGGCGGTCTCGATGCGCCCGGCGGTCAGCATGCGGCCGGTGTGGCCGAGCGCGGTGCGGGTGATCATGCCGATGATCAGCCCACCCGTGGCGCCGATGGCCAGCGCATGGATGCCGGCCGAGCGCGGCAGCACGCCGAACTGCGTCAGCGCGACCAGCGCGAGGCCGAGCGGAATCCACAGGTAGGCCAGCTGCAGCACCCACAGGATGGGCTGGCTGCGCGTCGCCCACGGGTTCCAGCCGCCGAGCCGCACCGCCTGCAGCGCCGCCGCGACCAACGACACCACGCCCGCCCAGGCGCCGGCGCCGAGCGCCCACAGCAGCAGCGCGATGCCGGTGGCGATCGCCGCCGCCCAGTCGAGCTTCACGTTGCGCCACTGCTTGACGCCGCGCACCGCGTTGAAGGTGAACATCGGGATGACGCGACCGCCGACGATGGTCTCGAGCACCACCACCAGGCCGAGGGCCAGGTGCATCGCGGTCAGCGGGTCGGCCTCGATGACGCCGAGCACGGCGAGGTGGAAGAACAGGTTCGCGAGCGCCAGCATGGCGGGCAGCGCGCCGACGAAGTAGTTGCGCTTGCTCTTGGCCTTGATCAGCACCTTGAGCAGCATCCCCGCGGCCACCGGCAGGAAGGCGAGGTCCACGATCGCCACCCAGGCGCCGCTGCCGAAGGCCATCGCCAGGCGGCCGGCAAGCCAGACCGCGGCGAGCACCATCAGCGGCTTGTCCGTGGGCGTGTCGAGCCCGGTCCAGTTGCGCCCCGCGGTAAACAGGAAGCCGATGATCACCGCGATCGCGAAGCCGAAGATCATCTCGTGCGCATGCCACCAGATGCCCGGCATCGGCAGCTCGATCGCACCGGAGTAGGCCACCGCCCACACCGGCACGGCAATCGCGGCGAACAGCGCCGCGAGCAGGTAGAAGGGACGGAAGGCGAGCGCCCACAGCGAGAAGGTGTCGGGCGGGATGCGTTTGGTGGTCGGTTCGTCGAGGCGGATCAGCGCCATGTTCGGTTCTCTTTTGTGCTGAAGGGGTTGAAGACGGGTGAAGCTGCGCACGGCCGGACGCCTGCCCGGCCGCAAGGAATCAGTGGCTGGTGCCTTCCTCGCGCGTGATCTTGTTCCAGACGTTGTACTTGCCCACGGGCTTGCGCATGGGCAGGCGCTTGACCTCTTCCAGGGTCTGCGCGTCGAGCACGATCACCGCGCCCTCGTCCTCCCACAGGCTGGCGAGCGCATGGCGGCCGTCGCGGGTGAACTCGATGTGGGCGAGCGTCTTGCCGGGCTCCCCGGTGATCTCCTTCACCACCTCGAGCGTGTGCTTGTCGATGACCTGCAGGATGTGCTTGGCCTCCGGGCTCATCATCGAGTCGACGAAGGCGTAGCGGCTGTTGCCGTGGCTGCGCAGGAAGAAGCCCGGGCCGCGCGTGGGGATGCGCTTGACGACCTCCCAGGTCTTCATGTCGATCACGGTGACCTCGCCGGCCTTGAGGTTGGTGCTCGCCATCACCGTACGCGGCTTGGCGTCCGGCCCGGCGGCGGGGTCCTTCCATTCCCAGGTGATGCCCGAGCCCAGGTGCGGCATGCCGTCGAGCGGCAGGTCGGCGATCTTCTTGCGCACGTCGAGGTTCACCACCTGACCGACGCCCTCGCGCGAGGCGCCCATGAGCTCGGAGTAGTCCTGGGTGAAGAAGAAGTCGTCGAGCACCTCGGCGAGGATGGTGCGGCGCGGATTGAGGTAGCCGGGGATGAAGGTCCCTTCGCGCTGGGTGTAGTCGTGGATGTAGCTGACCGGGATGTCCTCGACCGCCTTGGTGTAGCTGATCTCCCACACCTCGCCGACGTCCTTGAGCGCGGCGATGAAGGACTGGCGCGGGGTGGCGTCGTACACCGCCGAGACCCGCGAGCTCTTCTTGCCGTCGCGGTCCTTGGCCTCGATGGTCTTCACCAGATTGAGATCGCCGTCGAGCAGCACCAGGGTGTTGGGCAGATAGTTGGCCACCGCGACGTGGGTGCCATCGGGCGAGGCGGCGACGTTGCGCGTGTTGATGCCGGCGCGCACCTCGGCCACGACCTTCAGGTTCCACAGGTCGAACTTGGTGATCCAGCCGTCGCGCGAGGCGAAGAACACGTAGCGCCCCTCGGCGGCGAACTTGGGCCCGCCGTGCAGGGCGAAGCGCGACTGGAAGCGGAAGATCGGCTCGAGCTTGTCGCCGTCGAGCACGCTGACGTGATGGTCGCCCGCCTCCACCACCAGGAAGAGATTCATCGGGTCGGCGTCGAAGACCGGCTTGTCCGAGAGCGTCGCGGGGTCGACGTGGACGATGCGCGAGGCGCGGATGTCGTCGTCGGTCCAGCGCGGCGCGGGCACCACCGGGCTGTAGATCCATTCGGTGAGCGCGGCGATCTCTTCCTTGCTCATCTGCGCGGCGAACCCGGCCATCTGGGTCGCCGCGCGGCCCTCGGCGATCACCTTGGCCGCCTCGCTCTTGCGCAGGCGCCCGAGGTTGTCGGGCAGCAGCGCGGGCCCCATCGCGCCGAGGCGGTTGGGCGCATGGCAGGCCGCGCAGTGCTGCGCGTAGAGCGCGGGTACGTCGATGGCCGCGGGCGAAACAGCTGCGGCGGAGGCCGCCCCCGCGGCCGCCTTCTCCGCAGAGGCGGATGCAGGCAGGGCGACGAGCGCTGCGGAGAGTGCGCCGGCGAGCGCGAGCACGCTGCTCAGGGTCGTGGCGTGGCGCTTCATGCGGAGACCTTGTCGATGCGGGTCCAGGGCGTGGTGACGACGCGCTCGGCGCCGTAGTCCGCCGGAGTCACGCCGATCTCCTCGTCGAGAAGATAGCAGGCGGGGTCCTCCGCCCACGGGTTGCCGGTGACCTGCTCGGCGCGCACGCGCGAGCTGCCGTTGCAGATGTCCAGGTACTTGCACGCCCCGCAGCGCCCTTCGAGCTTGCGCGGATGCTGCTTGAGTCCGGCCAGCAGCGGGTTGGAGAGGTCGTTCCAGATCTCGCCGAAGGCGCGCTGGCGCACATTGCCCAGCGGCACATGCCACCACATGGTGTCCGGGTGCACGATGCCGAGGTTGTCGATGTTGGAGACATTCACCCCGCTCGCGTTGCCGCCCCACTGGCGCAGCTTGGCCTCGATGTGCGCGGCCTTGTCGGGGAAGCGCCGTTGCACCCAGTGCAGCAGGAAGGGACCGTCGGCGTCGTTGTTGCCGGTGACGAAGTCCTTGTCGATGCCGCGCCGGTGCAGGTCCAGGCAGGTCTCGAAGAGCAGCTCCATGGCTTCGCGGGTGGTGCGATGGTGCGCGTCGCCGGCACGGTTCTTGTTGCCGCGGCCGGCGTAGTTGAGGTGCGAGAAGTAGAACTTGTCGATGTGCTCGTCCTCGACCAGCTTCAGCAGCGCCGGCAGGTCGTGGGCGTTGCCCTCGGTCATGGTGTAGCGCACGCCGACCTTGATGCCGCGCTCGCGGCACAGGCGGATGCCATGCATCGAGGCCTCGAAGGCGCCCTCCTTGCGGCGGAAGTGGTCGTGTGTGGCGCCGATGCCGTCGAGGCTCACCCCCACGTAGTCGAAGCCGATGCCGTCGATGGCGTCGATGTTGGATTCGTCGATCAGGGTGCCGTTGGACGACAGGCCGACGTAGAAGCCCATGCCCTTGGCGCGGCGGGCGATGTCGAAGATGTCGGGGCGCAGCAGCGGCTCGCCGCCGGACAGGATCAGCACCGGCACGCGCGCGGCCTTGAGGTCGTCCATGACCTTGAACACCTCCTCGGTGTTCAGCTCGCCGGGGAAATCCTTGTCCGCCGAGATCGAGTAGCAGTGCTCGCAGGTGAGGTTGCAGCGCCGGATCAGGTTCCAGATCACCACCGGGCCCGGCGGGTTGCGGCGCGGGCCGGCGGGCGTGGGGTGGTCGAGCTCGCGGATGAATTGGGAGATGCGGAACATGGGAGCCTCCTGAATGGAGGCCATTTCACCCGAGGCGCCCGCGAATGAAAATGATGCGCGTCAAGGGTGCCCGGCGCGGGCAGAAAGGCCTTGGGCGCATGCAGAAACACCGGCGCGCCGGATGTGCCTAGCCGCCGATCCGCAGCCCCGTCTTCTTGAGGATGCCGGACGAGAACAGCACGTCGCAGCCGCGGCAGGCACCGGGAAACTCCGCGGTGATCAGCGCCGCGATCTCTTCGACGCGTGCGAGCGCGGCCTCGCGGCTGGCGGCGTGCACCATGGCGAACAGGTTGTAGGGCCAGTCGGGCAGGTGGCGGGGGCGGCGGTAGCAGTGGGTGACGAAGTCGAGTCCGCCGACGCGCTCGCCGACCGCGTCGATCACGGCGGCATCGATGTCCCACACGCTCATGCCGTTGGCGGTGTAGCCGATCGCGTAGTGGTTGGGCACCGCGCCGATGCGGCGGATGCGGCCGTCGGCGAGCATGGCGGCGAGGCGCTCGCGCACCAGCCCCTCGGCTACGCCGAGCGTCTCGGCAACCGCGGCGTAGGGACGCGCCACCAGCGGCAGGCCGCCCTGGGTGGCGAGCACGATGCGGCGGTCGAGTTCGACGCGGGCAGCTTCATCGGCGCTCCTGGCCGCCTCGTCGCGGGCGTCGGCCCGCACGAGCGCTGCGTTATCCGGCATGTCTCTCGTCATCACGCCACCAGCCTCATCTCGACGAAGTACTCGCGTTCCTTGGGGAACAGATGCACCACCAGCCCGGTCGCGGCCTCGATCCGGCGCGCGCAGTCGGCGATGCCTTCGGGCGTCTCGGTGGCGAGCACGAACCACATGTTGAGCGCATGCTCGCGGCGATAGTTGTGCGCCACCTCGGGGAAGGCGTTGACCGCCTCCACCGCGCTCGCCCACTGCGCCTCGGGCACCGCGATCGCGGCCAGGCAGAAGGCGCCGCCCATGCGCTCGATCTGGTACATCGGCCCGAAGCGCGTCAGCACGCGGTCGTCGAGAAGCGACTGCAGGCGCGCGATCACCTCGTCCTCGGACAGGCCGAGCGCGGCCCCGACCTCGGCAAAGGGGCGTTCCGAAAGCGGGAACTCGCCCTGGATGGCGTTGATCAGGCGGCGCTCGACCTCGTCGGGCGTACGCTTCGCGGCGACGCCGCGACGGCCGGCGACCGCGGCGGAATGGGCTTCAGACATGGGCGAGGTCCTTGGCGCCGAGATAGCGTGCGCCGGTCTGCTTGAAGCGCCGGCAGCTGAACAGCACCGCATGCGGATGGCGGTCGAGGCCCAGACGCACGGCGAGGTCGTCGCGCGCGGCGAGCACCTCCTCGCGCGCGCTGCCGTGGATCATGCAGAACAGGTTGTAGGGCCAGTCGGGCAGCACGCGGCTGCGCCGGTAGCACAGCGTGACCGCGGCCTCCTGCGCGAGGCGGCGGCCGAGCGCGGAGACCTCGGCGTCGGGTACGTCCCACACGCACATCGCATTGGCCTCGAGGCCGAGCTCGTGGTGGCGCACGACCACGCCGAAGCGGCGGATCAGGCCTTCGTCCACCCAGCGCGCGATGCAGGAGATGACCGCATCCTCAGTGAGACCGACCCGCGCCGCCAGCGTGGCGAAGGGCCGCGCCTCCAGCGCCAGGCCACCCTGCAGCGCGCCGATCAACTGGCGTTCGACCGCCGGCAGCTCGCAGCCGCCGTCCGCGTTGCCGAGCGCGATCGGCTCGCCGGCGCGCGGGCCCGCGTGCGAGCGCCGCCCCGCCCCGCCCGCCTTGAGGTCGAAGCCGAGGTCGATGTGGAACTCTTCTTCCAGCGGCAGCACGATGACCGCGCAGCCGGTGTCGCGCTCGATGCCGGCGACCACCTCGTCGAGTTGCGCGCGCGAGGCCGCGGTGACCACGAACCACAGGTTGTAGCGATGCTCGCGCTGGTAGTTGTGGTTGATCGCGGGTTCGCGCGTGACGCGCGCGGCGACCTCCTCCAGGCGCTCGGGCGGCGCGGCCAGCGCAGCCAGCGCGCTCGCGCCCAGGCGGCGCGGCGCGAACACCGCGCCCACCCGGCTCACCAGGCCTTGCGCGGCCAGGTCGCGGTAGGCCGCGATCACGTCCTCCTCGGCGGCGCCCACCGCCTGCGCGATGCGCGCGAAGGGCCGCGGCTCGAGCGGGAAGTCGCGCTGCCACTCGTTGAGCAGGCGGAAGCCGGTGGCGTCGAGCGCCTCGGGCAGGATGGCCTGGCGCGGCATCAGAAGCCCGTGCGCGCGGCGCGGGTGGTGAAGAAGATGCCGCTCGGGCTCGCCGAGTCGAAGCCGCCGATCTGCTGCTTGCTGGCGGTGTCGTAGATCACGACCTTGTTGTCGTCGCGCGCCGACAGCCAGATCTCGTGCCCCTTGGAGAGGAACTCCATGTGCAGGATGCCGCGGCCCGGCTGCAGGGTGTCGGTGACCTTGCCGCTGACGGTGTCGATGACCTGCACCCAGCCATTGTCTGGGAAGGCGAAGTTCACCCAGATCTCGCGCCCGTCCGGACGCGCCATGGCGAACACCGGCTGGCTCTTGACCTTGATGCGATCGACCTCCTGCCAGGTGTCCGTGTCGACCACCAGCACCTCGTGACGCCCGATCGCGGGCAGGTAGGCACGGTTTCCGGCGACCGACCAGCCGCGCAGGTGGGGCATCTTGAAGACCGGCAGGGGCTGCTCGCCGCGGCCGTAGCCGGAGAGGATCTTGCGGCTGCCCTTGTCGAGGTTCCACAGGTCGATCAGCGCCAGGCCATCTTCACCGAAGAGGCCGGCGATGTAGTAGCGGCCGTTGGGCGTGACCAGCGCGTCGTAAGGCTGCTTGCCGCCGGCGAAACGCTGGGTGACCGGCTTCCTGGGGTCGGAGAAGTCGGTGATGCGGATCTCGCCCGCCTCGAAGAGCGAGTAGATGAAGCGCTTGCCCGACAGGTCCGCCAGGCCCACCACCTTGGAGCGGGTGCCGTCCTCGGTGGTGGCGGGCACGTCGGCGACGAGTTCGAGCGTGTCGGCGTCGAAGGCCTTGATGCCGCCCGGCTCGTAGTTCTGCACCACCACCAGGCTGCCGTCGTGCGAGATCGAGCCGCCGATCGCGTTGCCCGCCTGCACCTTGCGGCCTACGATCCGACGCTCGAGCAGATCGACCTTGGTCAGCCCGCCGTCGCGGCCGAACACGAAGGCGTAGCGGCCATCGCGCGAGAACACCACCGAGGCGTGGGAGAGATCGCCCAGGCCGGCCACCGTGGCGAGCACGCTGCGCCCGGTGGTCTCGATCACCTTCACCTTGCCGTCGGCGCGCTCGATCACCACGCCGAGGTCGCCGGTGCCGCGCAAGGCGGCAGGCGGCGTACTCGAACAGGCCGACAGCAGCACGACCATGGCGGAGAGGACCACGCCCCACAGGGCGGGCGGTGCGAGTCGAACTTCACGGGAAGACATGGAAACTCCGGGAGCTTGGGGTGGCGGGCCGCCACCGGGGAGACTGCCGTCCACGCCCGCTCGAGTCGCTGGAGCACGGACGGCGATGGTTCAGTTGCGTGCGGCGGCCTGCGGCAGGCCGGCGTCGGCGGGGAAACCGCGCATCAGCCAGTAGACGATCCACTCGGCCTCGGCCTCGGACAGGATGGTCTGGAAGGGCGGCATCGGCGTGCCCGGGCGGCCGCCGACAATGGTGGCCACGAGCCCTTCGGCCGGCTTGTCGGCCAGGGCCTCGGCCGTCAGCGCGGGCCCGAGCCCGCCCTTGAAAGTCAGGCCGTGGCAGGAGCCACAGTCCTGGCGGACGATGTGGATCAGTTCGCGCGCGCGCGCCGGATCGGGTTCGACGGGTGCGCGCTCGGATGCCGCGGCATAGGCGGAGACGAGCGCAGCGCCGAGGAGGACCACGGCGTGGGCGAGGAGTGGCGGAATCTTCATGCTGGCATCCGGCGGTAAGGCTTCGGACGGAGCATGGCCTCTCGACCGTGTCGAAACCTTGACTCGAATCAACCTCGACGGACACAGGGTCTTGCCCGCACCGCTGCGCCAGCTTTAGCGCCTCCGCCGGCCCCATCTGCCCGCCCTCCTCCGTCGCTTGCGCGAGCTGCGGCGGTGGCGGCGGGCGGGTGCGACGGCGCGAATCAGTCCTCTACGATCACCACCCCGAGCATTTCCGGATGCGGGCCGCAGCGGTACTCGAAGCGCCCCGCTTCCGGGAAGGCGCGCGACCACTTCTCACCGGGAAAGAAGCGCTCGGACTCCTCGCTGCGCCCGATCATCAGCACCGAGTGGCTCACCCGCTTCTCGTTGTTCACCCAGGTCACGGTGTCGCCGCGCTTGATGCGCAACTCCATCGGTGCGAAGGCATACTTCTCCACGATGACCTGATGCTCTGCAGCCAAAGCAGGACTGCCGCCAGCGAACGAAAAGGCGGCGGCAAGCAGGCAGGCGGGGGCGAATCTCGCATTCATCGACATCTCCGTTTCAGGCACAGGCGACCGCAAGGTCGCGATGGATCCATCGCAAATGACAACGGCGGAAGCCCCGGGTTCGCCGGATGCTTCCGCCGTATCGAACACCGCCCGGGAGCGCGGGCGGGATCAGGTCGGGTTACTGCTTGGCCGCCTTGATGTGGCCATCGGTGTCGAGGCCGAGCTTGTAGCCGAGCGAGACGTGGTGGAAACGGCCCGCCGCGTTGTCGTCGTGGATCGCGAAGCCGAAGTTGTAGGCCTTGCCCGACTCGAGCTTCACGTCGCCATCGCCGGCGGCGAGCTTGCGAGTGAACACCACCGACCAGCTGTCGCCGTCCTTCTTGCCTTCGGCGCTGACCAGGGCGTTGCCGCCTTCCATCACGCGCTTGTCGGCGACGTAGCCGTTGTAGCCCTTGTTCTCGCCGCTACGCCACTGGTAGAGATCGTAGAACTTGCCCTCGGCGAGCGAGCCGCCCTTGACGTACTTGGTCTTGGCCTCGTCCGCGCCCGGCATGGTGCGCGAATCAGTGTGGCAGGTCGCCCAGCAGCCGCTCTGGTCGGCGAGTTCGACCTTGCCGCCCGACTCGAGCATGAACGCGATCTTGACCGGGTTCTTGTCGTCCATCTTCGCGGCGCCCGAGGCAGCCGGCTGCTTCCAGGAGAAGCGGACGTAGAGGTTCTCGCCGTCGTGCGCGGCCTGCACCTTCACCGGGATGAAGGCGGCCTTGCCGGCGATCGGGGTGGGCTCGATCTTCTGGCCGCTGGCCATCTTCTTGCCCATGTCCGCCGCCTCGTCGCTATGGCAGTCGGCACAGGTCTCGCCCTTCTTGAGTGCGCGCGCGCCACCGTGCTCGGTCCCCTTCTGGATCCACTCCATCGGCGAGACGCCGGGATAGAAGGCGGTGATGTCCTTGCCCTCCACCTTGCTCCAGTCGGGCGCAGCCGCGAGCGCGCTACCCGTACCGAGAGCCAGGAGAGCACCGACGGCGCCGGCAATCATCGTTTTTTTCATCGTCATATCCTCGCTGTGCTTGGGTTGGCCTGTGATGCACGAGGGATCTTACTCCTCGTCTTCCTCGGTCATGCCTTCCGGCTTGTGGTGGGCGATACCCTTGTGGCAGTCGATGCAGGTCATGTTGTCCTCGAGCGCCATCTCGTGCTGCTTGCGCGCGCGCTGCTTCTGCGAATCCTTGTTCATGCTTTCGAAGCTGTGGCAGTTGCGGCACTCGCGCGAGTCGGAGGCCTTCATGCGCTTCCACTCGTTGCGCGCCAGCTCCAGGCGCTTGGCCTCGAACTTCTCGCGCGTGTCGATGGTGCCCACCATCTTGCCCCACAGTTCCTTGGACGCCTGAACCTTGCGGATCATCTTGTGCGTCCAGTCCTTGGGAACGTGGCAATCCGGGCAGGTCGCACGTACGCCCGTCCGGTTGTTGTAGTGAATGGTTTCCTTGTATTCCATGTACACGTTGTCATACATCTCGTGGCACGAAATACAGAACTTCTCGGTGTTCGTGGCTTCCAGCGCGGTGTTGAAACCACCCCAGAACAGCACGCCCACCACGAATCCAACAGCCAACAGACCGCCCAGCGACTTACCGGAAGGACGGCGCAGGCGTGCCCACAGGCCGCCCGAATTTTCTTGTTTGGAGTTGTCGCTGTTTTGTTCAGACATGGAACTCTTCCCCTCGGTCCCCCGCGCCAGGGGCGCGGGGGTTTTTCAAAGCTTGACCGGAAGATCGATCAATAGACGTCGTGCATCGTGTTGTAGACGTTGAACTTGCCGGTCGGCGTGACGATCGCCGGGTCGGTGATCACCTTCTTGACCTTCAGCGTCTTGTCGTCGTAGATCACGATCGCGGACTGGTCGGTCTTGCCGCCCCACAGCGAGATCCACACTTCGTCGCCCGCTTCGTTGTACTCCGGCTGCACGGCACGGCGGATCGCCTTGCTCTCGGGCAGGCCCGAGTCCTTGGCGACGTCGAGACGGATCGGCTCCTTCTTCAGGTCGGCCTTGTCGAACACGAACACGGCTTCGGCGAGCTCACGCTCGGGGTTCATCGGCGCGTCGGCCCAGAAGTTCTTCGACTTCGGATGGGTCTTCACGAACAGGTTGCCGGCACCCGGCATCTTCAGCTCCTGCACGACCTTCCAGTTGTTCGCCTTGTACTTGGCGAACTTGGGATCGTCGGAAGCGGTGGAGATGAGCGAGACGACCGCGTCACCCAGGTGGCCGGTCGACCACACCGGGCCGAACTCCGGATGGACGAAGTTGGCGCCACGACCCGGGTGCGGGATCTTGGCGGTGTCGACCAGGGCGGCGAGCTTGCCCGTCTTGGTATCGACCGCGGCGACCTTGTTCGACGCGTTGGCGGCGACCATGAAGTAGCGGCCCGAAGCGTCCCAGCCGCCGTCGTGGAGGAACTTGGCGGACTCGATCGTGGTGGTCTTCAGGTTGCTGATGTCGCTGTAGTCCACCAGCAGGATCATGCCGGTTTCCTTGACGTTGACCACCCACTCCGGCTTGGTGAGCGAGGCCACGATGGAGGCCACGCGCGGCTCGGGGTGATAGTCGCCATCGACGGTGTTGCCGCGGGTCGACACGATCTTCATCGGCTCGAGGGTCTCGCCGTCCATGATCGAGTACTGGGGCGGCCAGTAGGTGCCACCGATCAGGTACTTGTCCTCGTAGCCCTTGAACTTCGAGGTGTCGACCGAACGCGCGTCCGAACCCAGGCGCACGGTGGCGACCGTGGTGGGCTCTTCGTAGTACATGTCGATGATGGTGGTCAGGCCGTCGCGACCGACGGTGTACACATAGCGACCCGAAGCCGACAGGCGCGAGATGTGCACCGCGTAGCCGGTATCGAGGATCTTCCAGATCTTGTGGGTGTCGCCGTCGACCAGGGCCAGCTTGCCCGCGTCGCGCAGGGTGATCGCGAACACGTTCTTCAGGTTGACCTTGTTCATCTGCTTGGTCGGACGGTCCTTGACCGGGACCAGCAGCTTCCAGCTGTCCTTCATGTCCTTCAGCGAGAACTCGGGCGGGATCGGCGGCTCATTCTGGATGTAGCGCGCCATCAGGTTGATCTCTTCCTTGGTCAGGATGTCATCGTAGTTGACCATGCCGCCTTCGGTGCCGTACGAGATGATCTTCTCGAGACGCTCGGTACCCAGCTTGAGGGTGCCGCCCTCGAGCTTGGTGCCATCCGGAGCGGTCTTCGTCCAGTGCGGCTCGAGGTTCTTGCCGGTGGCGCCCTTGCGCAGCACACCGTGGCAACCCGCGCAGCGCTCGAAGTAGATCAGCTTGCCCTTCTCCATTTCTTCTGCGGTCAGCTTGGGCGCATCCGCCGCCCAAGCACTGCTCATGGCCAGCGGCAGAATCGCCAGCGCCAGCGCCGAACCGAACAAACCTTTCTTTTGCATTGCCCTCTCCTTACACGACACGGGATGTGAAACAACAGTGTGATGGCAGTATGGTTTTTCCGGGCCAGCCCCATCCTTGATGTGAATTAATTTTCCACATCAACTCCGAGGATAAAGTTCGGGGACGCCGGAACGACGTCGCCATGCGCCCGCACGAGGATTTCGCGGTGTCGTGGACAAGCGGTTTTCCGGCCCCTGGCGGAGTTCTTTTTCGCCGCAACGGATTTCAAGAGACGGTGCTGGAGCCCACATCATGCAGGCAGGAACCTTTCGATCGGATGCTTCGCCGGCAGGCGCGGTCAAGTCGCGCTTCCTTCGCGCCAGTCGCGCCGCCCTGCCGCCCCGCGGCGCTCCGGAGGGCCCCGGCGAACGCCCGCAGCCCATGCGCGCCCACGGCCACGGCAAGGTCCATCTGGTCGGCGCGGGCCCCGGCGACCCCGACCTGCTGACCGTCAAGGCGCTGCGCCTGATCACCGGCGCCCAGGCCGTCGTCTACGACCATCTCGTCGGCGAAGCCGTGGTCGCGCTGATCCCGCCCGGCGCCCGCCGTCTCTACGCGGGCAAGGAGGCCGGCAACCACGCGCTGCCCCAGCACGAGATCAACCGCCTGCTGGTCGAGCTCGCACGCGAAGGGCAGGACGTGGTGCGGCTCAAGGGCGGCGACCCCTTCATCTTCGGGCGCGGCGGCGAGGAGATGCAGGCGCTGCTGGACGCCGGCATCGAGTGCGAGATCGTCCCCGGCATCACCGCCGCAGCAGGCGCGGCCTCGGCGACCGGCATTCCGCTCACCCACCGCGAGCACGCGCAGACGCTGGTGTTTGCCACCGGCCATCTCAAGGACGACACCGTCGACCTTGACTGGCCGGCGCTCGCCCGCCCGCGCCAGACGGTGGTGATCTACATGGGCCTGGGCGCGCTCGAGATCATCTGTACGCAGCTGATCTCGCACGGCCTCGCGGCGGACACGCCGGCGGCGGTGATCCACGCCGCCACCACGCCGCGCCAGTGCGGCGTCCACGCCACGCTCGCGACCCTGCCCGGAGCGGTACGCGCGGCGGGCATCCGCGCGCCGGCGCTGATCATGGTGGGTGAGGTGGTCGCGCTCGATCCCGGTTTGGTGCTTGCAGCCGCGGCGACGGGCTGAAGCGGCCGCGCCCGGGTAAAATGACGCATTCGATGCGTCCCCGGGAGCAGCCATGGCAGAAGAAAACGAGTTCTTTCGTCCGATCCGGGACATCGAGCAGCGCCGCGTGGTGAGCTGCGGCGCCGACGACGTGCTGGTCGACATCGTCGGCCGCATGCGCGAGATGAGCATCTCCTGCGTGGTCGTCGTCGAGGGCGAGCGCCCGACCGCGATCCTCACCGACCGCGACCTGCGCAACAAGGTGATCGCCGCCGGCCGCGACCCGGCGGGGCTCAGGGTGCGCGACGTGATGAGCGCGCCGGTGATCACCATCGGCGAGGAAGACGTACTCTACGAGGCGCTCTACCGCATGTCGCGCCACGGCATCCATCGCCTGGTGGTGGTCGACCGCAAGGGTGCGCTCGCCGGCATCGTCACCGTCACCGACCTGCTGCGCCTGCAGGCGCACTCGCCCCACCAGCTCGTGCTCGACATCGAGAAGGCGGACTCGATCGATGCACTGCGCGAGCTCCACCAGCGCATCCAGAAGCTGATCGTGCACCTCGCCGGCACCGGCATCGCGATACGCGACACCGTGAAGCTGATCGCCAACCTCAACGACCAGGTGCTGATCCGCCTCATCGACCTGCTGCGCCGCGACCGCTACCCGGACCTCACCGCGGATTTCGCCTTCGTGGTGATGGGCAGCGAGGGGCGCGGCGAGCAGACGCTCTCCACCGACCAGGACAACGCGATCCTCTACGCCGACTCGGTGCAGGGCGAGGAGCTGGCCCGGCTCGAGGCCTTCTCCCACGAGCTCATCGAGGCCCTGATCTCGATCGGCGTGCCGCCCTGCCCCGGTGGCATCATGGCGCGCAATCCGGCCTGGCGGCGCAGCCTCACGGCCTGGAAGCGCGAGCTCACGCAGTGGCTGTCCGCACCCACGCCCGAGAACGTGATGACCGGCAGCATGTTCATGGACCTGCGCCCGCTCTACGGTCGGCGCGAGCTCGCCGACACCCTGCGCGAGCACGCGCTGCACTACATGAGCCACGAACAGGGCTTCCTCGTGCGCATGGCGCAGAACATGGTCAACTTCGCGCCGCCGCTGGGCTGGTTCGGCCGCATCAAGGTGGACAAGTCCGGCGAGCACCGCGGCGAGGTCGACCTCAAGAAGGCCGGGATCTTCGCCATCACCGACGGCATCAAGGCGCTGGCGATGGAGGCGCGCCGGCTCGACGGCAGCACGCACGACCGCATGGAGGCGCTCATCGAGGCCGGCGTGCTCAAGGCGGAACAGGTCGCCGACCTGCGCGCAGCCTTCGACTTCCTCGTGCGGATGCGCCTGCGCGGCCAGGTCGAGGCCCTGCGCGCAGGGCGCAAGCCGGGCAACTACATCGCGCTCGACCAGCTGAACGCGATGCAGCAAGGCGAACTGCGCCTCGCCTTCGAGGGCGTCGCCAGCTTCCAGTCCTTCATCCAGCAGCACTTCAAGCTGCAGCTGCTGCGCAACTGAACGTCGCTGCGCCGCGCGCCGCGGCCGCGGTCAATCCTCGATCAGCTGCCGATGCACCAGCACCGCCGTGGCGCGCGGGCGCACGGCACAACCGCACGCCTCGAGGTAGGCGCGGGTGAAGGCGGCGCCGAAGAGCAGGATCAGCGAGGAATAATTCACCCACAGCAACAGCAGCACCAGCGAGCCCGCCGCGCCGTAGGTGGACGCGGTCGCGGTGGTCGACAGGTAGATAGCGATCAGCGCGCGCCCGAGGGCGAACAGCAGCGCGGTGACGAAGGCGCCCGGCAGCACGTCGCGCCAGCGCAGCACCACGTCGGGCAGCACGCGGAAGATGGTCGCGAAGAGCAGCGTGACCACCAGCAGCGCGATCGCCCAGTCCAGCCCGATGATCAAGCCCACCGGCACCGGCAGCCAGTCCTGCGCGAAGGCGACGAGCGCGCGCACGAAGATGCTCAGCGACAACGAGACCAGCAGCACGAAGCCGATGCCGAGCACCACGGCGAGCGAGAGCAGGCGGGTCTTGAGATAGATGAACACGCTGCTGCGCGTGGGTCGCGGCGCCACTCCCCAGATGGCGTTGAGCGCGTTCTGCATCTGCGTAAACACCGTGGTCGCACCAAACAGCATCGCGGCGAAACCGGCGACGGTGGGCAGCAGCCCGCTATGCTGGATGCGGCTGTTCTGCACCGCGGTCTGGATCGTCGCGGCCGCCTCCGGCCCGATCGCCACCTCGAGCTGCTCGGCGATCCGTCCCTCGGCCGCGCTCTCGCCGAGCACCAGGCCGACCACGGTGACCGCCACGATGACCACCGGCGCGACCGAGAACACGGTGAAGAAGGCGAGCGCCGCGGCGTGCACGAAGACCTGGGCTTCCAGCCACAGCTTGACGGTGGTGCGGACGATCGCGGACCAGTCGCGAAACAGGCGGGGGCGGAGTTCGTTCATGGCCGGATCTTACCTCGATCGCCGTGGCCGCAAGCCTCCACGCACCCAAGGGGCCCTTGTGCCAATGTCCTTGTCATTCTTGATCGAGCATATCCCGTTACTGGTGCGACGCCTCGCAGCTTCGCAACGTCATCCCCTATGAGCACATCCGAGCCGATCCTCAGCGCGCTGCAGCAACACTTCGGCCACAGCCGCTTCCGCCCCGGCCAGCAGGCGGTGATCGAGCACCTCATGGCGGGCAGATCGGCCGCGGCCGTATTCCCCACGGGCGGTGGCAAGTCCCTGTGCGATCAGCTGCCGGCGCCGCTGCCGGTGTGACCGTGTTGGTCTCCCCCCTGATCGCGCTGATGAAGGACCCGATCGATGGGCTGGCCGCGCGCGGCATCGCAGCGGCCCAGTTCGACTCGACCCTGGGCACCAACGAACACCGCGCCCTGATGGCGGCCTTGCGCGACGGCAGCCTGCGCCTGCGCCACGTTGCCCCCGAGCGCTCCGGCTTCTACCGCCCGAACCTGCAGCTGCTCGTCTCCGCGGTCGATGCCGGCCGACGCGGCGACACCCTGCTCGGCCTGCTGGCACAGCGTGCCCCCGGCCCGACCATCGTCTACGTCAGCCTGCAGAAGACCGCCGAGACGCCTGCCGCCACCCTCGCCGCCGCGGCGTGGCCGGCGCGCGCCTACCACACCGGCATGAAGGACGACGAGCGCGCTGCGGTGCAGGAGTGGTTCATGGCCTCGGACCGCGCCATCGTGGTGGCGACGATCGCGTTCGGCATGGGCGTGGACAAGGCCGACATCCGCTGCGTCTACCACTACAACCTGCCCAAGAGCCTGGAGAACTACGCCCAGGAGATCGGCCGCGCCGGACGCGACGGCAGGCCCTCGACCTGCCACCTGCTGCTCGTCATCCGCGACGTCAACGTGCTGGAAGACTTCATCCACTGCGACACGCCCGACAAGGCGGCGTTGGGCAGCCTCCCCGACGAACGCTTCGCCGAGGCAGGGAGCGAGCTCGAGCTCGCGCTCACCGACCTGGCCGCACGCCACGACCTGCGCCTGCTGGTGCTGCGCACGCTGCTCACCCACCTCGAGCTCGATGGCTTCCTCGAGGGCGGCACGCCCTTCTACGCCGACTACCGCTTCAAGCCGCTCATGAGCTCGGCGCAGATCCTCGCCCGCTTCGACGGCGAGCGCCGGCATTTCCTCGCGCATCTGCTCCGCCTCGCGGTCAAGGAGCGGCTCTGGTTCCGCATCGATCCCGCCGCAGCTGCGCGGGTCCTCGGGTGCGAGCGCGAGCGGGTGGTGCGCGCGCTCGACTGGCTGGGCGAACAGGCCATGCTGAAAGTGAAGGTGACCGGGGTGCGCCACCGCTACCGGCTTCTGCGCGCGCCCGACGACCGCGAGGCCCTCGCCACCGCGCTGCACCGACGGATGTTGCAGCGCGAGAAGGCCGAGCACGCGCGGCTGATACAGGTCCTCGACTCTGCCGGGCTGTCGGCTTGCCACAGCGCCGCGCTCGCCGCCCACCTCGGCGAGATCCTGCCCCAGCCCTGCGGCCAATGCACCGGCTGCCAGGGCCTGGCCGCCTCGGTATGCGAGCGCGGCACGTCGGCGATCCCCGAGACCCTCGCCGTCGAACTCGGCGCGCTGCGTGCGGGCACGGGCCAGGCGCTGGCCTCGCCCCGGGCCGTCGCGCGCTTGCTGTGTGGCCTCCCCTCCCCCTCGCTCACGCGCGCACGCCTCGCCAGCCACACGCTGTGCGGCCGCTGCGCCGAGGTCCCCTCCGAGCAGGTGATGCAGTGGGCAGAGGATCGGCTCGGTGCAGCGGCCTGATCGGCGGAGGGGGGCTGCAGGCGACCACGGCCGCATCGACCGCGCCGGCGGAGCAGGACGGCGCGGGCCGCCGCCGAGGCGCCCGACACAAAAAAGCCCGACGTCCTCAGGCGTCAGGCTTTGACTCCAGGGCGTCAGGCCCGGTCGATCACTCCCACTCGATCGTCGCTGGCGGCTTGCCCGAGATGTCGTACACCACGCGGTTGATGCCGCGCACCTCGTTGATGATGCGGTTGCTCACCTTGCCGAGCAGGCTGTGCGGCAGCTCGGCCCAGTGCGCGGTCATGAAGTCCTGCGTCTGCACGGCGCGCAGCGCCACCACATATTCGTAGGTGCGGCCGTCGCCCATCACGCCGACGCTCTTGACCGGAAGGAAGACCGCGAAGGCCTGGCTGGTCTTGTCGTACCAGTCGGCGGCGCGCAGTTCGTCGATGAAGATCGCATCGGCGCGGCGCAACAGGTCGGCGAAGTCCTGGCGAACCTCACCGAGGATGCGCACGCCCAGACCCGGCCCCGGGAAGGGGTGGCGATACACCATGTCGTGCGGCAGACCGAGCGCCACGCCGAGCTCGCGCACCTCGTCCTTGAACAGGTCGCGCAGCGGCTCGAGCAGCTTCAAGCCCAACGTCTCGGGCAGGCCGCCGACGTTGTGGTGGCTCTTGATGGTGTGCGCCTTCTTGCTCTTGGCGCCGCCGGACTCGATCACGTCGGGGTAGATCGTGCCCTGGGCCAGCCACTTCGCGTTCGGCAGCTTCCTGGCCTCGGCCTGGAAGACCTCGACGAACTCGCGACCGATGATCTTGCGCTTCTGCTCGGGGTCGGTGACACCCTTGAGGTGGCCCATGAACTGCTCGGTGGCGTCGACATGCACGACCTTGGCGTGGAGGCGGCCGGCGAACATTTCCATGACCAGCTTGCCCTCGTTGAGGCGCAGCAGGCCGTGATCGACGAACACGCAGGTGAGCTGGTCGCCGATCGCGCGATGGATCAGCGCCGCCGCGACCGACGAATCGACTCCGCCCGACAGGCCCAGGATGACCTCTTCGTCGCCGACCTGCTCGCGGATCTTCTGCACCGCCTCCTCGATGTAGTCGGGCATGTTCCAGTCGTGGCCGCAGCCGCAGATGTCGTGCACGAAGCGCGCGATCATCTCGCGCCCCTTGATCGTGTGCGTGACCTCGGGATGGAACTGCACGCCGTAGAAGCCACGCGCCTCGTCGGCCATGGCCGCGATCGGGGTGGACTCGTTGCTGCCGATGACCTTGAAGCCCGGCGGCAACCCGGTGACCTTGTCGCCGTGGCTCATCCACACGTCGAGCAGGCCGTGGCCTTCGGCATTGGTGCGATCCTCGATGCCGGTGAACAGCTTCGAATGTCCGCGCGCGCGCATCTCGGCGTAGCCGAACTCGCGCTTGGCCGAGCTCTCGACCTTGCCGCCGAGCTGGCTGGCCATGGTCTGCATGCCGTAGCAGATGCCCAGGACCGGCACCCCGAGCTCGAACACCGCCTGCGGCGCGCGCCAGTCCTCGGCCTCGTACACCGAGTTGGGGCCACCGGAGAGGATCACGCCCTGGGCGCCGAAACTGCGCACGAACTCGTCCGAGACGTCGAAGGGATGCAGCTCGCAGTACACCTGCTGCTCGCGCACGCGGCGCGCGATGAGCTGGGAGACCTGGGAGCCGAAATCGAGGATGAGGATCTTCTGATGGGCCATGGGGCGGAAATCTCGAACGTCGAAAAAGGAAGGGCGGCCTCGCAGCCGCCCGGATGTCTCGAAGGAGCGCGCTCAGCTGATCTGGTAGTTGGGCGCTTCCTTGGTGATCTGCACGTCGTGCACATGCGACTCGCGCATGCCCGCCGAGCTGATCTGCACGAACTCGGCACGCGCGTGCACGCTCGGGATGTCGGCGCAACCCAGGTATCCCATCGAGGCGCGCAGGCCGCCGACGAGCTGGTGGATCACCGCCGTGACCGAGCCCTTGTAGGGC
Source organism: Thauera sp. (assembly GCA_024235615.1). Classification (GTDB taxonomy): domain Bacteria; phylum Pseudomonadota; class Gammaproteobacteria; order Burkholderiales; family Rhodocyclaceae; genus Thauera. Next base: position 382,582 of record JACKMB010000001.1, read on the forward strand.
ACGCGGCCCTCGATGCCCTCGGGCACGAGCTTGTCGATGTTGCCGGTGTTCTCTTCCTGGAAGTAGCGGTCGGCCGCGCCCTTCTCCATCGCACCGAGCGAACCCATGCCGCGGTAGGACTTGTAGGAGCGCCCCTGGAACAGCACCGTCTCGCCCGGCGCCTCCTCGGTGCCGGCGAACAGCCCGCCGAGCATGACCACGTTGGCGCCCGCGGCGATCGCCTTGGCGATGTCGCCCGAGAAGCGGATGCCGCCGTCGGCGATCATCGGCACGCCCGTACCCGCCAGCGCGTTGGCGACATTGTCGATCGCGCTGATCTGCGGCACGCCCACGCCGGCGACGATGCGGGTGGTGCAGATCGAGCCTGGGCCGATGCCGACCTTGACGCCGTCGGCGCCGGCATCGACCAGCGCGCGCGCGGCGTCGGCGGTGGCGATGTTGCCGCCGACCACCTCGATGTGGGGGAAGTGCTTCTTGACCCACGTGACACGGTCGAGCACGCCTTGCGAGTGGCCGTGGGCGGTGTCGACCACGATCATGTCCACGCCTGCGTCGGCGAGACGCTCGGCGCGCTCTTCGGTGCCGGCGCCCACGCCGATCGCGGCGGCCACGCGCAGGCGACCCTGCTCGTCCTTGGCGGCGAGCGGGTGCTCGGTGGATTTCATCATGTCCTTGACCGTGATGAGGCCGCACAGCTCGCCGGCCTCGTTGAGCACGAGCACACGCTCGAGGCGGTGCACGCGCAGCAGCTCGCGTGCCTCCTCGAGGCTGGCACCCTCGCGAACGGTGACGAGGCGGTCCTGCGGGGTCATGATCTCGGAGACGAGCTGGTCGAGATTGGTCTCGAAACGGGTGTCGCGGTTGGTGACGATGCCGACGACCTTGCCGCCCTCGACCACCGGCACGCCGGAAAAGCGGTTCTGGCGCTGCAGCGCGATCACCTGGCCGACGGTCATCGTCGGCGGGATGGTGATGGGATCCTTGAGGATGCCCGACTCGTGGCGCTTGACCTTGTGCACTTCACCGGCCTGCTGCGCCGGGGTGAGGTTCTTGTGCACCACGCCGATGCCGCCCTCCTGCGCGAGCGCGATCGCGAGGCGGCTCTCGGTCACCGTGTCCATGGCGGCCGAGACGAGCGGGACGTTCAGGCGGATGCGGCGCGTAACCTGGCTCTGCAGGCTAACGTCGCGCGGGAGGACCGTGGAGTGGGCGGGAACGAGAAGGACGTCATCGAAGGTCAGCGCCTTCTGGATCACTCGCATGGCTTTTTTCCTTTCGACCAAATCCGTATTATACAGAGCGCTCCTGCACCACGTAAGCGGCTCGCCGCGGAGAATTGTGCCGATGAACCGTCGACTCGCCCCGGTGGCGATCCTGGCCCTGCTGCTGAACGCTCTCCCCGCTTGCGCCCAGGTGTACAGCTGGAAGGACAAGGACGGACGCACGCACTACGGCGACATGCCGCCCGCGGCCGTCGAGGCGACCTTGCTCCGCGGCGCCCCGCCCGCACGCCCGAGTGGCGAGGCGAGCAGCGCTGCAGACCCGCAGCCCAGCGTTTCGCCCTCGTCACCGCGTTCGCTCACCGAACGCGAGCAGGCCTTCCAGGAGCGCCGCGCCGCCGAAGCGGAAGCCGAAGCCAAGCGCGCCGAGGAGGCTGCGGCTAGAGACGAGACGCAACGCTTCTGCACGAGCGCCCAGCACGAACTCGCTGCCCTGCGCGCCGGCCAGCGCATGGTCCGCTTCAACGCCAGGGGCGAACGCGAGTTCCTCGACGACCAGGCGCGCGCGGAGCAGATGGCACGACTGGAGCGCCAGATCGCCGAACGCTGCAGGTAGGCGCTGGACGCCCCCCTCGAAAGGCCGCTTCCGCCATCTACGGCCGGGCGCGCACCGCGCCGGGCTCCCTGCAGCGACGACGCTTCACTCGGCCGCTTCGGCCGGTCCCCCGCCCTTTTTCATGACCTTGCCTTCGTCGGCGCGCTTCTTGCGCACCGCCTTCGGATCGGCGATCAAGGGGCGATAGATCTCCACCCGGTCACGGTCGCGCACCTCGGTGTCGAGCTTGACCAGCTTCGCATACACGCCCAGCTTGTTGGCGCGGTCGGGCTGGATGTCGGGATATTTCTGCAACAGGCCGGACGCCTCGAGCGCGTCGCGCACCGTCGCCCCCTCGGCGAGACGCACATGCACCAGCTCCTGGCGCTGCGGCAGCGCGTACACCACTTCCACGTTGATCAACCCGCTCATGCTGCACTCCCCTGCCCTGCCCGGTAGACCTGGCCGGCACGCTTGACGAAGGAATCGACGAAGGTGTTCGCGATGTGGTTGAACACCGGCCCGAGCACCTTTTCCAGCAGCTTGCTCGCGAACTGGTAGCGCAGTTGGAACTCGACCTTGCACGCCGTGTCGCCGAGCGCGGTGAAGCGCCAGAGGCCATCGAGATGGGTGAAGGGCCCATCGGTCAGGCGCAGCTTCATCTCCTGCGGGTAGCGCTTCGTGTTCTCGGTGCTGAAGTGCGCCTTGATGCCGTGGTAGTTGATGTGCAGCGTCGCGGCGGTGATCGTCTCGGTACGCTCGATCAATTCGGTGCCGCCGCACCAGGGCAGGAACAGCGGGTACTCCTCGCAGCGATCGACGAGCTCGAACATCTGCTCGGGGGTGAACTCTATCAGGACGAGCTTATTGACTTCGGCCATGGGCAAGGTCGCGGGCGGCACCACCACGACGGAACGGAGGTGCGGCCGAACTGTTAAAATCCGCGATTCTACCGCATACGGATGCGCCGGCTCAGGGCCGCGCCGCCACGAGACGCCCAACCATGAGCATCATCGAAAACCGCAAGGCCTTTCACGACTACTTCATCGAGGAGAAGCACGAAGCCGGCATCGTCCTCGAAGGCTGGGAGGTCAAGGCGATCCGCGCCGGTCGCTCGAACATCAAGGAATCCTACGTGGTGATCCGTGGCGAGGAGATCTTCCTCTTCGGCATGCACATCACCCCGCTCACCACCGCGTCCAGCCACGTGCGCCACGACCCCACGCGCACGCGCAAGCTGCTGCTGCACAAGAAGGAAATCGCCCGCCTGATCGGCAAGGTCGAGCGCGCCGGCTATACGCTGGTGCCGCTCGACCTGCACTACAAGAAAGGGCTGATCAAGCTCGAGATCGGGCTCGCCAAGGGCAAGAAGCTGCACGACAAGCGCGAAGACGAGAAGAAGAAGGACTGGGAGCGCGAGAAGCAGCGCCTGATGCGGGTCAAGGCCTGAGCGTACCGAGGCGCCTCACAGCAGCATCACCGCGCCCGCGGCGATCGAGAGCAGCACCAGCCAGGTCAGCACGCCGAAGCTGGTGACCTGCATCGCCACCTCGCTCGCCTCGACGTCCTCCTCGATGCCGAGCAGGCGATCGACGCCGTGGCGGATGAGCATGGCCGAGGCGCCGAGCGCGACGAGGCCGACGAGCACCACGAACCACGCGCTGCCGAACACCACCGCGAGCGAGGACAACCACAGCGGCACCGGCGCGATCGCCGCCACCGCGTAGGCATCCTCGAGCCGATTGCTGCCGTCCTTGGCCATCGAGGCCTGGCGGATCGAGTTCGCCATGATCGGCACGCTGAAATGCTCGGCCACGAAGAACAGCACCGCGGCGATCAGCCAGTTGCCGAAACCCGCCTCGGGGAACACGCGCTCGCCCACGCCCCCCGAAGCAAGCAGGATCATCAGCGGCGGCAGCAGGGACATCGGCAGCACCAGGCGACGGAACAGCCAGTCCATCGGGGGCCGCGCCTGCGCGACCAGATCCCAGCCGTCTCGGCTCGAAACGACCATGCGGGGAAATTGCATCACGTCCATGATTCGGTCTCCTCTTTCGGGTGGGAATCCGGCCGCCACCTTGTGGATCTGTTCGAATCGGCGGCCGCTCTTTTTTTACATCACGATTTGATATTAATCCCCAAGCGCCGGATTGCAAGCACGATCTCGCGATCGGGCTGCCGAAGCAACGGCGGAAGAAGATAAAATCCGCACACGATGAACACTCCACTCGACAAGTCCGAATTCGAGGCCCTCGCCGATTTCCGCTACCAGTTGCGCCGCTTCCTGCGCTTCTCCGAGCTGCTCACCCGGCGTCACGGCATCACCAACCTTCAATACCTGCTGCTGCTCCAGGTCAAGGGCTATCCCGGACGCGAATGGGCCTGCATCGGCGAGCTCGCCGAGCGCCTGCAGGCTCATCAGCACGGTGTGGTGTCGCTGGTCTCGCGCTGTGAGAAGCTGGGGCTGGTCGAGCGTCGCCCAGGGCGCGAGGATCGGCGCGCGGTCGAGGTGCACCTCACGGCCGAAGGCGAACGCCTGGCCGAGACGATCGCACTGCACCATCGCGAGGAAGTCAAGCTGCTCGGCGGCGTGTTCCGCGACCTCGCCTCACAGCTGCGCTGAGCCCGGGGCGCGACCGCCGACCTGCGGCGCCGAGCCTCAGGTCTCCGGCCCCTGCCCAAGGCCCTTCTCCACCGCGAACACCGCCGCCTGCACGCGGCTGCTCAGGTTGAGCTTGCGCAGCATGTTCTGCACATGGATCTTCACCGTGCTCTCGGCGAGCTCGAGTGCGCGCGCGATCTCCTTGTTGCTCTGCCCGCGTGCGATGAATTGCAGGGTCTCGCGTTCGCGCGGCGACAGCTTGTCCAGTTCGGCGGCTTCGGCCCCGGTGACGGACGTGCTCCTCCCCTGCGGCGCCGGCGCAGGCGGGAGCCCGCCGCTCGCCGCCCTGCCCGGGGTGCCGCGCACGCCGCTCAAGAGCTTGCCCATCATCTGTGGCGACACCACCGACTCTCCCTGCGCCGCCGTCTTGATCGCGGACACCAGGGTCTCGGCCTGGATGTTCTTCAGCAGGTAGCCACAGGCCCCCGCGCGCAGCGTCTCGATGAGGTCGTCCGCATCCTCCGAGACGGTCAGCATCAGCACGCGCGTCTCCGGAGCCTCCTCGAGCATCAGGCGGGCAGCCTCGCGGCCGGAGAGCCCGGGCATGTTGTTGTCGAGCAGCACCACGTCCGGCCGCAGCTGGCCGGCGAGGCGGATGCCCTCGCGCCCGTCGCCGGCCTCGCCCACCACCTCGAAGCAGGCGTAGCTCTGCAGCAAGGAACGGATGCCGCTGCGGAACAGGGTGTGATCGTCCACCAGCAGGACGCGGATCTTGGCTTCGGTCATCAGGCTTCCACCTCGTTGGTTCGCGGCAGCTCCAGGCGGATCTCGGTGCCGCGCCCGGGCGAGGAGCGCACCGCGAAACGTCCGCCGATCCGCAGCGCGCGTTCACGCATGATCTGCAGCCCGATGTGCGCCTCGCCGTCGGTGGTGTCACGATCCTCGGCAAAGCCGACCCCGTCGTCGCGCACCGTCACCGCCAGTCCGTCGCGGCCGCGGCGCACGCTCACCGACACCGTGCCGGCGCCGGCGTGCTTGCGCACGTTGGACAGCGCCTCCTGGACGATGTAGAGCACCTGGGTCTCGGCCTCGGGATCGAGCGGCGCGCCGTCGCCCTGTACGTCGAGATCGGTGGCGATGCCCGTCTGCTCCGCGAGCCGGCGCAGCGCCGCCGCGATCGCGGCATCGAGGTCCTGCTGCTCGACCCGGGTGCGGAAATGCACCAGCAGCTCGCGCACGTCCTCGTAGCTCTCCTGGATGCCGCGGCGCAACATCTCCACCGTCGTGCGCACGTCCTCGGCGCGCTGCTCGGCGAGCGCGCGCTCGAGCATCTGCACCTGCAGGTTCAGGAAGGCCAGGCCCTGCGCGATCGAATCGTGCAGCTCGCGCGCGAGCAGGTTGCGCTCCTCCGAGACCGCGAGCTCACGCTCGCGTGCATGCAGGCGCTGGTTCTCGATCGCGATGCCGAGCTGCTGACCGAGCGTCTCGAGGAGCTGGCGGTCGGCGTCGCCGATCGGCTGCGAATGATCGAAGTACAGGTTGAACACGCCGAGCGCGCGCTTGTTGGCGGTGATCGAGGTCGCCGAGACCGTGCGGAAGCCGGCGCGCAGGCAGGCATCGCGGGTGACCGCGAGTGAGGCGTTGCGCACGTCCAGGGTCAGCGACAACCCGCTGCCCTGCGCCGCCTCGCCGCACACGCATTCGCCGCAGGCGAGGACCTCCTCGCGATCGAGGAAGTCCTCGCCCAGCCCGTCGTGAACGATCATGCACAGGTTGCGAGACTCGAGGTCGAGCAGGCGCGCCGAACTCGCGCTCGCACCCAGCGTCTTCTGCACGCGCTCGAGGAAGCCCTTGCACAGCGTATCGACGTCGTTGGGCTCGCGCAGGAAGGCGACGATGTCGTAAAGGATCTCGAGCTCGCGGTTCTTCTCTTCCAGGCTGCGCGTCTTGGCCGCGACGCGCTCCTCGAGCGTGTCGTAGACGCTCTGCAGGTGGGCGGCCATGCGATTGAAGCCGGCCGAGAGCTCGCCGAACTCGTCCTTGGACAATACCGGCACGCGGGCGTCGAAATCTTCCTGGCCCATGCGCTTGACGCCCTCGTGGAGCTCGAATACGGGGCGGATCACGGTGAGGAAGAAGAAGCGCAGCAGCAGGATCGTGCCGATCACTGCGAGCGCGATCAGGATGACCTGCGAGGTGCGCAGGATGTTGGTGTTGCGCGCGTAGCTCTGCTCCATGCGCAGCACGAGTTGATTGATCGAGTCGACGCAGGCCTCGGCGGCGGCATCGAACTCGAGCCCGCGCAGGTGCAGGTTCTGCGGGCTCGGGTCGGCGACGATCGCGCTCAGGATCGGGCGGCTGCGCGTCGCCCAGTTGTCGGCCATCTTCGCCAGGTCTTCGGGGATGCCGTCCTCGCGTGGCACGAACAGCGGCCGTGAGGGATCTCCGCGGCGCAGCACGGAGAGGACGGCGTCGAAATCATCGATCCGCTCCTGCAGGTCGGCGGCGAACGCGCTGCGGTCGATCTTCTCGACGTCGGCGCGCGCGAGGTGATGAGCGAGGCGGTACACCCGCATGCGCAGGCTGCCGGCATCGTTGATCGCCGCCGCCGCGCCCTCCAGGTGCCAGGAGATGAACAGGGTCAGCGCGATCGCGGCGAGCGCCACGAGGAAGAAGCCGAGCAGCATGCCGGTGATCTTGACCGACAGGCCCGAGCTGCGGATGAACATGAGAATCGGTGCTTTCTTGCGCATCCGCGCAAGCTAGGGGCAAAAAGGTCGAAAGGCAAGGCCGGCGGCCGTGTCGGCCGCCCGCCCTGCCCTTCGCTTCAGCCTCAGGCCAGGCGGCGCTTGGTCCGGACGATCTGGTAGGCGCGCGTCAGGTAGCTGAACGGCGCGGTCAGGATGTGCACCAGGCGGGTGAAGGGGAACACCAGGAACACCGTCATGCCGAAGAAGATGTGCGCACGGAAGATCGGATCGACCTTGGTCATCAGCTCGGGTTGCGGGTTCAGCAGCAGGATGCTCTTGACCCACTCGGCCAGCGCAAGCATCACGGCCGGATCACCCTTGGCGGCGTGACCGATCGAGAACGGCACGGTCAGCAGGCCGAGGATCAGCGTGGCCATCAGCCAGGTGATGATGAACACGTCGCTGCGACGGCTGTTGATGCGCACGCGCGGGTTGTACATGCGGCGATACCACAGCATGGAGCCACCGACCAGGCACATGATGCCGAAGATCACGCCGGCGATGATGGCGATCCACTGGTGCGCCAGGTCGGAGATCCCCAGGCCGAGCCAGAGCCCGTGCGGCAGCACGAGACCAGCGAAGTGGCCGAAGAAGATCATGATGATGCCGACGTGGAACAGGTTGCTCGCCAGCATCATGCCCTGCTTGGACAGCAGCTGCGACGAATCGGTCTTCCAGGTGTACTGCTCGTTGTCGTAACGGATCCAGCTGCCGATCACGAACACGGTCAGCGCAATGTAGGGATAGACCCCGAAAATCAGGTTGGTCAGGGACATCGTCTTCTCCTCAGGCGGCCATGCGGGCCAGCGAGCTGTGGTTTTCGATCACGCGAACGAGCGCCGCATAGGGGCTCTCCGCCTTTTCCAGGTTGGTCGCGAGCACGTTGAACACCTTCACCGCGTCGGTCAGGAACACGCGCGCCTCGGTCTCCTCGAGTTGCGACACGAACTCCATCATCATCGGCAGGTAGTCCGGGATCTCGTGTTCGTCGTGCTGCAGTCCGTAGGACTTGTAGAACTCCGACAGGTCGATCAGCGCCGGACCACGGTTCTTGTCGTCGCCGAACACGTGGTGTGTCAGGTGCAGGCTGTGCTCGGGAGTGAGGTCGAAGGTCTTGACGAAACGGCCTTCGAGCTCGGTCTGGTCCTGAGCGAGCATCCAGTCGATGAAACCGGCGATGCTCTCGTGCTCAGCCTCGGTGAACACCTTGTCGGTGTCCACCGAGCGCACCAGACCCCGCGCGCCGCCCTGCTCCGAGACCGCGGCGCGCAGGTCGCCGACGATCTCGCTGCCCGGGTAGTCGAGCAGCACGGCAAGCAGCTTGTAGGTCTGCATGGTTCAGTCTCCTCAGTAGCGTTCGCCGGTGACGTCGTGCATCTCGTCGGCGTGCGGGACCGGCTTGCGCGGCTCCATCGACTCCTTGCGGCGCTCGGGGAACAGCGAGTTCGGCGAGATGCCGACCGACGAGGCGCTGCCGAAGCTGAAGCCGGCCTGGCCCTGGAAGCCGTGGTAGTCCTCGAGGCGCATCTCTTCCTTGGAGGTCGGGATCACGAAGCGGTCTTCGTAGTTCGCGATCGCCAGGTAGCGATACATCTCCTTGGCCATGTCCTCGGTCATGCCCACCGCGTCGAGCGCGCGCGTGTCGGGCGTGCCCTCGACGTGCACCGAGCGCTGGTAGGAGCGCATCGCGATCATGCGGTTGAGCGCGTCGACGATCGGCTGCTCCTTGCCGGCGGTCATCAGGTTGGCCAGGTACTTGACCGGCAGGCGCATCGCGGAAGCCTTCGGGATCACGCCGTCGGCCTCGGTCGGCAGCGCCTTCTGGTCGATCTGCGACTGCACCGGCGAGAGCGGCGGCACGTACCAGATCATCGGCAGCGTGCGGTACTCGGGGTGCAGCGGGAAGGCGATCTTCCACTGCACGGCCATCTTGTAGATCGGCGATTTCTGCGCGGCGAGGATCCAGTCGTCGGTGATGCCGTCCTTCTTGGCCTGCTCGATCACGGCCGGGTCGAAGGGATCGACGAACATGTCCAGGTGCTCCTGGTACAGGTCCTGGACGTTGTCGGCGCTGGCCGCGGCCGAGACCTTGTCGGCGTCGTACAGGATGATGCCGTTGTAGCGGATGCGACCCACGCAGGACTCGGAACAGACGGTCGGCATGCCGTTCTCGACGCGCGGGTAGCAGCCCACGCACTTCTCGGCCTTGGACGACTCCCAGTTGAAGAACACCTTCTTGTACGGGCAGCCCGAGATGCACATCCGCCAGCCGCGGCAGCGGTCCTGGTCGGCGAGCACGATGCCGTCTTCCTCGCGCTTGTAGAGCGCGCCGGACGGGCACGAGGCCACGCACGCCGGGTTGATGCAGTGGTTGCAGATACGCGGCAGGTACATGTGGAAGGTGTTTTCGAACTGCTTGTACATTTCCTTCTCCATGTTGGAGAAGTTCTTGTCACGAGCACGGGAGGCGAACTCGCCGGCGAGGTCGTCTTCCCAGTTCGGGCCCCAGGTGATCTTGTCCATCTTCTCGCCGGTGATCTGCGAGACCGGACGCGCGGTCGGCGCGGCCTCGGACAGCGGCGCGTTCTGCAGACGGGCGTAGTCGTAGGTGAAGGGCTCGTAGTAGTCGTCGATCTCGGGCAGGTTCGGGTTGGAGAAGATCTGCACGATCTTCTTCAGACGACCGCCGGCCTTGAGCTCGAGCTTGCCATTGAGCTTGGTCCAGCCGCCCTTCCACTTGTCCTGGTTCTCCCACTCCTTCGGGTAACCGATGCCGGGCTTGGACTCGACGTTGTTGAACCAGGCGTACTCGACGCCCTTGCGGTTGGTCCACACGTTCTTGCAGGTCACGGAGCAGGTGTGGCAACCGATGCACTTGTCGAGGTTGAACACCATCGCGAATTGCGCGCGGATTTTCATTTGTTTCTCCTGAATCTCTGGTCTCGAGTCGGCGCTTACTTCTTGCCGATGCCCACGGGGTTGCGCTGGGCTTCGCGTTCGGGCGTGAGCGGACGCTCCAGCCAGTCGATGTCCTGGTCCTCGATCTTGTGGATGACCACGACTTCGTCACGCTGGCAACCGACGGTGCCGTAGTAGTTGAAGCTGTAGGCCAGTTGCGCATAGCCGCCGACCATGTTGGTGGGCTTGACGATGACGCGGGTGACCGAGTTCAGGATGCCGCCACGCTTGCCGGTGGTGTTCGAGCCGGGCACGTTCACGTTCTTTTCCTGGGCGTGGTACATGATCGCCATGCCACGCGGGATGCGCTGCGAGACCACCGCGCGGGCCACCGTGGCGCCGTTGGCGTTGATCGCCTCGACCCAGTCGTTGTCCTTGATGCCGATGGTCGCGGCCTCTTCCTCGGACAGCCACACGTACGGGCCACCGCGGAACAGGTTCAGCATGCGCAGGTTGTCCTGGTAGCTGGAGTGGATGCCCCACTTGGAGTGCGGGGTGATCCACGACAGGGTCAGGTGCGGCTTGTTGCGCACGCTGTCGGGCACCTTCTCGTGGGCCTTGAGGTCGACCGGCGGCTTGTAGGTGCAGAAGCCTTCGCCGAAGTCGAGGAACCACTCGTGGTCCTGGTAGAAGTGCGCACGGCCGGTCAGGGTACGGAACGGGATGTGCTCGTGGATGTTGGTGTAGCCCGCGGTGTAGGACACGGTCTCCGACTCGATGCCGGACCAGGTGGGCGCGGTGATGATCTTGCGCGGCTGGGCGACGATGTCGCGGAAGGTGATCTTGTCCTCGTGGCGGCCGGCATACAGGTGGTGGTGGTCGATGCCGGTCTTCTTCGACAGCGCGCTCCACGACTTGTGTGCCACCTCGCCGTTGGTCTCGGGCGCCATGCGCATGACCGAGTCGCAGACGTAGATGTCTTCCTCGAGCGAAGGCATGCCCTTCGAGACGCCCTCGACCTGCACCGGGTAGTTGCACTTCTTGAGCTCTTCGTATTCCTGGGTGGTGTCCCAGTCGAGGCCCTTGACGTTGTTCCCCAGCTTGACCATCAGCGGGCCGAGCGCGATGTACTTGTTGTAGATCTGGCCATAGTCGCGCTCGACGAGCTTGAGCATCGGCATGGTCTTGCCCGGGATGGGCTCGCACTCGCCGTGCTTCCAGTCCTTGCCGACGCCCATCGGGGTGGCGAGCTCGGTCGGCGAGTCGTGCTGCATCGGCAGCGAGACCACGTCCTTGCGGGTGCCGAGGTGCTTGGCGCCGAGCGCGGTGAAGGTCTTCGCCAGCGTGCGGAAGATCTGCCAGTCGGACTTCGACTCCCAGCCCGGCGTCACCGCCTCACCCAGCGGGTGGATGAAGGGGTGCATGTCGGTGGTGTTGAGGTCGTTCTTCTCGTACCAGGTCGCGGTCGGCAGGATGATGTCCGAATAGGCACCGGTCGAGTTGAGGCGGAAGTTGACGTCCACCATCAGGTCGAGCTTGCCGGTGGGGCCGTGCTCGCGCCACTTCACTTCCTTGCAGTTGTTGCCCGCGCCGCCTTCCTGCATCACGCCGTTCTGCGCGCCCAGCAGGTGCTTGAGGAAGTACTCGTGGCCCTTGGCCGACGAGCCGATCAGGTTGGCACGCCACACGATCAGGTTGCGCGGCCAGTTCTCCTCGGCGTCCGGGTCGGCGAAGGACACGTCGAGCGCGCCCGACTTGAGCTGGTCGACCACGTACTTCGACACGCTCGCCTCGTCGGTCGCTCCGGCACGCGCCGCCTCCTCGGCCAGCTCGATCGGGTTGCGGTTGAAGTGCGGGGCGGACGGCAGCCAGCCCATGCGCACGGCCTTGACGTTGTAGTCGGCGAGCGAGGAGCCCTTGTTGCGGCAGGGGCCGGCCGGCGACAGCAGCGAGTCGGCGTCCACCGTCTCGTAGCGCCACTGGTCGGTGTGGAAGTACCAGAACGAGGTCGAGTTCATGTGGCGCGGCGGACGCTGCCAGTCGAGCGCGAACGCGATCGGCGCCCAGCCGGCCTGCGGACGCAGCTTCTCCTGACCCACGTAGTGCGCCCAGCCGCCACCGGTCTGACCCACGCAGCCGCACATGTGCAGCAGGTTCATGATCGCGCGATAGGCGAGGTCGTTGTGGTACCAGTGGTTGATCGCCGCGCCCATGATGACCATGGAACGACCGCGGGTCTTGGAGGCGTTCTCGGCGAACTCGCGGCCGGTGCGCTCGAGGTCGGCGGCCTTGACGCCGGTCTGCTTGGCAGCCCAGGCCGGGGTGTAGGCGACGTTGGCGTCGTCGTAGGACGAGGCCACGTTGCCGCCGCCCAGACCGCGGTCGATGCCGTACTGCGCGACCTGCATGTCGAACACGGAGGTCACGAAGGCCTCTTCGCCATTGGCGAGCTTCAGGCGGCGGGCCGGCACGTTGCGGTACAGCAGTGCGGGCTCGCCCGGCACGAAGTGCGGGAAGCCCACCGAGACGACCTCGTCATGGCTGCCCATGCAGGTGAGCTCGGCCTCGGTCTCGGCCTGGTCGGCACCGGCCTTCTCGAGCAGGTTCCACTTGCCCTCCTCGCCCCAGCGGAAGCCGATCGTGCCGTTCGGCGCGATGAAGCGGCCGCTCTTCTTGTCGAAGACGATGGTCTTCCACTCGGGGTTGTTGGCCTCGCCGAGGTTGTTGTCGAAGTCGGACGCGCGCAGGTTGCGGTCGGACACGTAGCCCTCGCCATACTTGCGCAGCACGACCTGCATCGGCAGGTCGGTGTACTTGCGCGCGTACTCGGTGAAGTACGGGTCCTGCTTCTCGACCAGGAACTCCTTCAGCGCGACGTGGCCCATGGCCAGGAAGGCGGCGGCGTCGGTGCCCTGCTTGACCGGCATCCACAGGTCGGCGAACTTGACGTACTCGGCGTAGTCCGGCGCCATCGACACGATCTTGGTGCCCTTGTAGCGCACTTCGGTGGCGAAGTGGGCGTCGGGGGTACGGGTCATCGGCAGGTTGGCGCCGGTGATGATCAGGTAGGTCGAGTTGTACCAGTCGGCGGCCTCGGGCACGTCGGTCTGCTCGCCCCAGGTCTGCGGCGACGCGGCGGGCAGGTCGCAATACCAGTCGTAGAACGAGCCGCAGGCGGCGCCGATCAGCGACAGGTAGCGGGCACCGGCGGCGTACGAGATCATCGACATCGCGGGAATCGGCGAGAAGCCGTAGATGCGGTCCGGGCCCCACTTCTTGATCGTGTACACGTTGGCCGCGGCGACGATCTCGGTGACCTCGTCCCAGCTGGTGCGCACGAAGCCGCCCAGGCCACGCACGTGCACGTACTTCTCGCGCTTGGCGGGATCCTTCTGGATCGCCTCCCAGGCCTCGACCGGGTCACGACCGGCCTTGCGCTCGGCGCGGTACAGGTCGAGCAGACGGCCGCGGATCATCGGGTACTTGATGCGGTGCGGCGAGTACAGGTACCACGAGAACGAGGCACCACGCTGGCAGCCGCGCGGCTCGTGGTTGGGCAGGTCCTCGCGGGTGCGCGGGTAGTCGGTCTGCTGCATCTCGAACGACACCAGTCCGTTCTTGACGAAGATCTTCCAGGAACAGCCGCCGGTGCAGTTCACACCGTGGGTGGAGCGCACCACCTTGTCGTGGCGCCAGCGGTTGCGGTAGGCATCCTCCCAGTTGCGGTCTTCATTGGTGACGATACCGTGTCCGTTCGAGAAGGTCTCCTTGACCTTGTCGAAAAACCTCAGGCGATCGAGAAAATGACTCATGGTTTGCTCCTCTCAAGTCGTCGCTTCGTTCATCAAGCGCGATCGGTAAAAGTCTGGTTGAAAAGGGAATCCGTCGGTCGGGCGGGAATCAGGGGTTCTGGATGTACGCGTCTTTGCGCAGGTAGAACCACCAGTTGAGGACTACGCACAGCGCGTAGAAAACGGCGAAGCCGTACATCGCATATTCGGGCGTGCCGGCCTTGATCTGGCCGCCGATCACCACCGGGGCGATGAAGGAGCCGTAGGCCGCCACCGCCGAGGTCCAGCCCAGCACCGGACCGCGTTCGTCCTTGTCGAACACGAAGCCGACGGTGCGGAAGGTCGAGCCGTTGCCGATGCCCGAGGCCGCGAACAGCAGCACGAACAGGGCCATGAACACGAAGAAGTACTCTTCCGGCGTCGCCGAGTGGTAGGCCAGGAACATCACGTAGCCGGTCACCGCGGAGGCGATCACGAGCACGATCGAGATCCACTGGGTCACGATCGAGCCGCCCAGCTTGTCCGAGATCCAGCCGCCCACCGGACGGATCAGCGCACCGACGAAGGGGCCGATCCAGGCGAACATCAGCGCCGACGGGGCGTTCGGGTTCTTCGCATGCACCCAGGCCTGGGTGGCCGGGTCGAGGACGTGGGTGTTGCCGAAGATCACCGTGATCGACAGCGGCAGCGCCATCGAGAAGCCGATGAAGGAGCCGAAGGTCACCACGTAGAGCGCGGTCATCGACCAGGTGTGCTTGTTGCGGAAGATCGCGAACTGCTTGTCGAGGTTGGTCTTCATCTCGCCGCTGGCGGCGAACTTCATGCCGTACAGGGTGCCGAGGATGACCAGCGGCAGCATGATCCACATCCCGCCTCCAGCCAGCACGCCGAGCCCGCTCGGCAGGTAGAGGTAGAGGCCGATCGCCGAGACCACCAGGGCGATGCCGTAGAACAGGATGATCTTGCCCAGCGCCGCGCCGGTGGAGCCGATGTTGGGCGACACGGTGAGCAGGTTGTTCATGCCGAACCAGCCGACGACCGCGAGCGGCACCAGCAGCAGCAGCCACACGAAGCCGGCGTTCTGCACGTAGGTGGGCGTGCCGGCGGCGATCTTGCCGATCAGCGTGGCCGAGTCCTTGACCAGCGGGATCGCGTCGCCGCCGAGCGCGCCGAACACGCCCATGGTCATCACCGCGGGAATCAGCAGCTGCGAGGTGGTCACGCCGAAGTTGCCCAGGCCGGCGTTGAGGCCGAGCGCGGTGCCCTGCAGGCGCTTGGGGAAGAAGGTGGAGATGTTGGCCATCGAGCAGGCGAAGTTGCCGCCGCCCATGCCCGACAGCAGCGCCATGAGCTGGAACACCCACAGCGGCGTCTCCAGGCTCTGCAGCGCGATGCCGGTGCCCACCGCCGGGATCATCAGCAGGGCGGTGGTCAGCCACACCGTGTTGCGGCCGCCGCAGATGCGGATGAAGAAGGACGCCGGGATGCGCGTGGTGGCACCCGCCAGACCCGCGATCGCGGCGAGCGAGAAGAGCTGGTCGGGCGCGAAGGGGAAGCCCGCGTTGGCCATCTGCACCGTGATGATCCCCCACATCAGCCACACGGCGAAGCCGCACAGCAGGCTGGGGATGGAGATCCACAGGTTGCGGTTGGCGATCCGCGAGCCCTTCTCCTTCCAGAAGGTCTCGTCCTCGGGGCGCCAATCGACGAGGTCGACGCTGCTGGTGACCGCCGGGCTCGACGCCGCGACATTGCTTGCTTGCATGAAACCCACTCCTCGTTGTCTTGCGAATCAGGCCCTGGACGAGTCGACCGCGGTCTCGTGACCGTCGAACATGTCGACACGACGCACTTCCGTCAGGTACATCCAGATCAGGGAAACCCAGGTCACGCCGTAGAGCAGCATGAAGGCGCTCGAGCGCACGCCGGTGAGGTCGACCAGGGCGCCGAACATGATCGGCAGCAGGAAGCCGCCCATGCCGCCCACCAGGCCGACGATGCCGGAGACCGCGCCGATCTCCTTGGGGAACTCGTTGGAGATGTACTTGAACACCGAGGCCTTGCCGAAGGCGAAGGCGATGCCGACGATGAAGAGCAGGAAGGTGAACACCCAGACGTTGAGGTGGATGCTGAAGGTGCGCGGCCCCTCCACCGTCTGCACGGTGAATTCGGTGTTCGGGTAGGAGAGCAGGAACAGGCAGATCCACGACGCCCACATCACCCACCAGGTGACCTTGTGCGCGCCGTAGCGGTCGGACAGCCAGCCGCCCACCGCGCGCAGTACGCCGCCGGGCAGCGAGAAGCAGGCCGCGAGCAGGGCCGCCGTCTGGATGCCCATGCCGAACTCGTTGACGTAGTACTTGGTGAGCCACAGCGACAGGCCGACGTAGCCGCCGAACACGATCGAGTAGTACTGGCAGTACTTCCACACGCGCGGATCCTTGAGCACGCGCAGCTGGTCGCGGAAGGTCACCGAGGAGTGCACCCGGTGCTCGGGGTCGTCATAGGTGAAGAACCAGAACGCGATCGCGGTGATCAGCATCGCCGCGGCATACACCTGCGGCACCATCTGCCAGCCGAACATCACCACCAGCGTGGGGGCGACGAACTTGGTGACCGCGGCGCCCGAGTTGCCGGCGCCGAACACCCCCATCGCGAAGCCCTGGTTCTGGCGCTCGAACCAGCGCGCGCAGTAGGCGATGCCCACCGAGAAGGAGCCGCCCGCGAAGCCGACGAAGAGGCCGGCGACGAGGAACTGCCAGTATTCGGTGGCGTGGCCGATGAGATAGATCGGCAGCACCGTGCATAGCATGAGCACGAAGAAGACGATGCGGCCGCCGAACTTGTCGGTGAGCATGCCGAGCGGCAGCCGGATCAGCGAGCCGGTCAGCACCGGCGTGGCCGCCAGCAGGCCGAACTGGGTTTCGTTGAGCGCGAGGACTTCCTTGATCGGGATGCCGATCACCGCGAACAACATCCAGACGGCAAAACAGACGGTGAAAGCGGTGGTGCTCATCACGAGCACGGACATCTGCTGAAACTTTCGACTAGCCATTTCCCACTGCGCTCCGGAAAGGTCCGACGGTCACGAATTTTCCGGGGTGAGGATAGGCTCGGGCGTGGCGTCGCACCATTCGCCAAAAGCACGGGATGGGCCGTATCGACGAGGGGCTGGACTAGTGCTTAGTGACTAGCCCCATTGAGCTCAGAGGGGTAGAACCGCCTCGTCGTGCGTCAGCAGGCGGGCGAGCTGCGCACGGTTGCGCACCCGGATGCGGCGGCCGCTCACCGTGAGCACGCCCTCCTCGACCAGGTTGCGCAACACCCGCGAGAGCGTCTCGGGGGTCAGGTTGAGCAGGGAGGCGATGGTCTTCTTGGGCGCCGGCAGGATGATGCAGCCGTCGCTGCGCGCACCGCGCTCGAGCTGTTCCAGCAGGTAGCTCGCCACGCGGACCGCCGCCGGGCCGCCGGCGGTGCTGCCGATCGCGTCGATCAGGCGCTGGATGCGCGCGCACACCGCGACCAGCATGCGGTTGGAGAGCGCGTTGTCCAGCGCGACCGCGGCCAGCACGCGCTCGCGCGGCACGTGTATCAGCACGACCGACCCCACCGCCTGCGTCCAGGTACGGTAGCGCGCGCCGGTGAACACGCCGATCTCGCCGAACATGCCGCCGGGCTCGAAGAGCTCGACGACCTTGTCCTTGCCCTCGGGCCCGCTCACCATCAGCCGCACCGCGCCGTTGCAGACGAAGAACAGGCCGGTGGGCTGGGAGCCGCGCTCGAAGACCGTGGCCGAGGAGGACAGGCGCACGAACTCGGCGCCCTGCGCGAGTTCGTCGAGCACCGCGGCCCCGCTGCCGAGCAGGATCGGCATGCGCGCCAAGGCGTCGCGTGGCGAAGTGGCCTTGCGCGGCAGCGCCGGACGAACATGCGACTCGTCGGCTTGGGTCAGGACGATTGTGGACACGGTTCTTTTTCGTTCCGTCGGCGTGGGTTGCGACGGTTCCTCCTCCGATTCCATCCTAGACCGTGGCAGGACCGATAGCCATTGGCCGATCGAAGGAGCGCTACTCCGAAAGGACTATCCCGCCCGTCCGGTCCGCCCGCAGGAGGCATGCGCTGGCGGTAACCCGCGCCGGCCCACCGGCGTTCAGGAGCTGCAGGACAGCATCGAGCAGCCGGGCCGGTCGCGCGCCCAGTCCGGTCGGCGCGCGGCGAAGCGCTCGCGCCCGGGCTGCTCGTCGTAGGGCCGGCGCAGCACCTCGAGCAGGGTCTCGAGCTCCGCAGTGTCGCCCGCCTCCGCAGCGTCGATCGCCTGCTGCGCCAGGTAGTTGCGCGGCACGTAGAGGGGGTTGACCCGGTTCATCGCCGCACGCCGCGCCGCGGCCGGCTGGCCCTCGGCGAGCACGCGCGCGCCGTGCTCGCGCAGCCAGCCGAGCAGCTCGGCGTCCGCCGTAGCCCGCCGCGCGGGGTCGTAGAAGGCCTCGGCGAGCGGCTCGAGCGCCGGCGCCGCCGGATCGACCTCGGCGAGGCGGCGGAAGAACAGGCTCATGTCCACCTCGCCGGCCGCGAGCAGGCGGTGCAGGCGCTCGAGCAGGCCGTCGTCGCCCTCCTGCCCGACGCGCCATTTGGCCAGGCCGAGCTTGGCGCGCATCATGTCGCGATAGCTCGCATCATGCACTTCGGCATAGGCGGCGAGCGCACGTTCCAGCGGCTCGACCTCGCGCACCACCGGGTAGATCGCGTTGGCGAGCTGCCACAGGTTCCAGTGCGCGATGTAGGGCTGGTTGCCGAAGCGGTAGCGCCGGCCGCCTGCGTCGGTGGTGTTGGGCGTCCACTCGGGGTCGAAGTCGTCCACCCAGCCATAGGGGCCGTAGTCGATCGTGAGGCCGAGGATGGACATGTTGTCGGTGTTCATGACCCCATGCACGAAGCCCACCCGCATCCAGTGCACCACCAGCACCGCGGTGCGCCGGCACACCTCGTCGAACCAGCGGATGCGCCGCGCCGCGGCGTCGGTCTCGGCGGCCAGCTCGGGGAAATCGCGCGCGATGGTGAAGTCGATCAGGCGCTCGAGCAGCGCCTCCTCGCCGCGCGAGGCGAAGATCTCGAAGTTGCCGAAGCGGATGAAGGACGGCGCCACCCGGCACACCACCGCGCCCGGCTCGGCCCGGGGGTTGCCGTCGTAGAGCATGTCGCGCACCACGGTCTCGCCGGTGCCCACCAGGCTCAAGGCGCGCGTGGTCGGCACGCCGAGGTGATGCATCGCCTCGCTGCACAGGAACTCGCGCAGCGAGGAGCGCAGCACCGCGCGGCCGTCGGCGAAGCGCGAATACGGCGTCGGCCCGGCGCCCTTCAATTGCAGCTCCCAGCGCTCGTCGCGCGCATTGATCGACTCGCCGAGCGTGATCGCGCGCCCGTCGCCGAGTTGCCCCGCCCAGTTGCCGAACTGGTGGCCGCCGTAGCACGCGGCGTAGGGCTCCATGCCGGGCAGCAGGCCATTGCCACCGAAGACGCGGGCAAACTCGGCGCTGCGCACGTCGGCCTCGTCCAGGCCGAGGATCTCCGCCACCTCGCGCGACCACGCCAGCAGGTGCGGTGCCTTTACCGGCGTGGGCATCACGCGCGAGTAGCACGCGCCATGGACCGGGCGGACGTGGTTGTCGGGCTCGGGATCGGCGGGCAGCTCGCGCACGAAGCGGTTGTCGAAGCGAAGCGCTCTCATCGGGGAATCCTCGTCATGGTCGGCCCGGCGGATGCGGGCGAGGGCGTGCTCAGGCGCGGCGCGGATCGAAGGCGTCGCGCACCACGTCGGCGAACAGGTTGGCGGCGAGCACGAGCACGAACATGAACGCGAAGGCCGCGGCCAAAGACCACCAGACCATCGGCTCGCGCGCGAGTTCGGCACGCGCCATGTTGATCATGGTGCCGAAGCTGATCGTCGACGGATCGACGCCGATGCCGACATAGGACAGCACGGCCTCGGCCAGCACCAGTCCGGAAAAGTCCATCACCAGCGCGATCAGCACGATGTGCATGAGGTTGGGCAGGATGTGGCGGCGCAGGATCGCCGGGGTGCGCACCCCGAAGGCGCGCGCCGCCTGCACGTACTCGAGCTCGCGCAGCTTGAGCGTCTCACCGCGCAAGAGACGCGCCAGCCCGGTCCAGCTGGTGATGCCGAGGATGAAGCACAGCGCCAGCAGGCGCGCGTCCGAGCGCTCGGCGGCGGTGTCGAACCACTGCGGGTGGGTATCGATGACGACCTGCATCATCAGCACCGCCGCGGCGATCAGCAGCACGCCGGGGATGGCGTTGAGCACGGTGTACACATACTGCACGGCGTCATCCACCCAGCCGCCGAGGTAGCCCGCGGCGATGCCGAGCGCGACCGCGAAGGGCATCATCACCAGCGTGGTCAGGGTGCCGATCACCAGCGCGGTGCGCACGCTCTTCAATGCCAGGTAGAGCACGTCCTGCCCCACCTTGTCGGTGCCGAGCACGTGGTAGAGCGGCGCCAGTTCCACGCACACCGCCGCCACCGCGAGCAGCACCGCCAGCGTCACCAGCGCCGCGCGCCAGGCCAGCACGGTACGCCCGGCGAGCATCGCCCGCGCCACCTCGCCCCAGCGCAGCCCGCTGCCGCGCCACACCAGGCTGGCGAGCACGAGGAAGGCGACGAGCCACGCGAGCGCCGCCTGCGCGAGCGCGCTCACCAGCCGCAGCGCCACGTCGCCACCGCGTGCGGCGGCCACGTCCGCGCCGAGGTGGGCGGCGCCGTAGGTGAGGCGCGGGTAGTCGCGCACCTGGCCGCCGTCGGCCGTCTCCACCGTCTCGCGCTGGTACAAGGTCCACGCAAAGGGCGCGGAGTAGGTCTTCTCGGTACGCAGGCGCAGCGGCGCGAGCAACGCGTCGAGCGCGGACAGCACCTCGGTGGACACCACCGGCGCCGCAGGCGCCGAGCCGGCCGGCGCACCGACGCCCGCCACGCGCTCCACCGCCGACAGCAGCGGCCGGTAATGCAGGCTGTCGACCAGGCCGACGGCCAGGAAGGCGAGCAGCACGGTGGCCGCCGCCATCCCGGCCGGCCGCCGCCCGACCTTGCGCCAGGCCGCGCGCAGCGGCGCCTGCGTACGGGCGCGCAAGGCCGAGAGCAGCGCCAGCGCGACGAGCACGAAGAGCAGCGCGTCGGTCCATAGCACGACCGGCTGGAAGCCGAGGATCCCGCTCGATGTGCTCATTGCAGCCTCACCCGCGGATCGGCCAGGGTGTAGGACAGGTCGGTGAGCATCAGTCCCACGATGTAGAGCACCGAGCCGATGAACACCATCGCGCGCACCACCGCGAAGTCCTGCGCGTTGATCGCGTCGATGGTGTAGCTGCCCAGTCCGGGGATCGCGAAGAAGGACTCCACCAGCAGGCTGCCCATGAAGAGCAGCGGGATCACCACCACCACCCCGGTGAGGATCGGGATCAACGCGTTGCGCAACACGTGGCGGAACAGCACCGCAAGCTCGGACAGGCCCTTGGCGCGCGCGGTGCGCACGTAGTCCTTCGAGATCTCCTCGAGGAAGATCGTGCGGTACCAGCGCGCCGACGAGCCGATGCCCGCGATCACGCTGATCAGCACCGGCAGCACGAGGAAGCGCGCCGCGTCCAGCCCCGGCGCATAGCCCGAGATCGGCACCAGCGCCCACAGCTTGGAGACCAGCCACTGCCCGCCGATGATGTAGAACAGGCTCGAGATCGACATCATCGCCACGCACAGCACCACGCCCCAGAAATCCAGGTAGGTGGCGCGGAAGAACACCAGCAGCAGCGCGAAGCTGATCGACACCGCGAGGCTGAGCAGGAAGGTCGGCAGCGCGATCGCCAGCGACGGCCCCATGCGGTCGCGGATCTCCTGGCCGATGTCGCGGCCGTCGTCGGCGCGGCCGAACTCGAGCGCGAACATGCGCAGCGACTTGTCGAAGAAGATGGTCTCGGTGAAGCGCGCACTGCCGCTCGCGGCGTCGTTGAGGAACATCGGCCTGTCGTAGCCGCGCTCGGCCTTCCAGCGCTCGATGGCCTCGGGCGTCGCACGCTTGACGCCGATGTGCATGCGCGCCATGTCGTCGGGGGAGTTCACCACGAAGAAGAGCACGAAGGTGAGCAGATTCACCCCGATCAGAATCGGCACCGCGTACAGCAGGCGGCGCAGCAGGTAGGCCAGCATCAGCGCCCTCCTCCCGCGCCGGGCCCGGCCGCGCTCGGCGCCGCGGTGGCGGTCTCGCGCCGACGCCAGTGGATCGCCGCCGGCGCCACCAGCGCGGCGAGCAGCGCCGCTACCAGCAGCAGCGGCCAGGTCACCGGCTCGTTCCACGCCGCGCGCGCGGCGGCGCGACGCTCGAGGTCGATGCGCTGGTACTTCATGGTGTTGCGCACCATGGCGCCGGTCTTGCGGTTCAGCACCCAGCCGTGCTGCAGCGAATACGACATGGGGTGGAAGGCGAAGATCCACGGCGCGTCCTGCTGCAGCATCGCCACCATGCGGTCGATGAGCTGCTGGCGCGCGGCTCCGTCGGGCATGGCCTTCATGCGCTCGAAGAGGGCGTCGTATTCCGGGTTCTCGTAGTTGGCCGCGTTCTGGCCGTTGAACTTCACCTTGCCCTGCGCACCGTGGAGCAGGAAGAGCAGGTTCTCGGGATCGGGATAGTCGGCGTTCCAGCCGAAGAAGAAGAGCTGCGCGTTGCCTTGGCGGATCTTGTCCTGGAAGCGATTGAAGTCGGTCGGGCGCACCACGAACTGCACGCCCAGATCGCGAAACTTCTTCGCCAGCCAGTCCGAGCGCGCCTTGTCGCCCAGCCCGCCGGGCGTGGTGTCGAGGTTGATCACCAGCGGCTCGCCGGTCTGCGCGTTGCGCCCGTTGGGCCAGCCGGCCTCGGCGAGCAGGCGGCGCGCCGCGTCGACGCCACGGCGCAGCGGGCGCCCGTCCGCGTCGCCGCCCTGCCATTCATAGACCACCGGGTTCATCCCCGCCCGCCCCTCGCGCGCACCGAAGATGCCCGGCGGCAGCGGGCTCATCCCCGGCAGGCCGCGGCCGTTGAGGAAGATCGACACGAACTCCTCCATGTCGAGCGCGATCGAGATCGCCTGGCGCAGCTTGCGCGCGCGCTCCTTGTCCGCCTTCGACGCGCCGCCACCCACCAGCGGGTCGAGCATGTTGAAGCCGAGGTAGAAGATCGACGGCGACACCGAGGTGAGCAGGCGGATGCCCTTGTCGCGCATGTCGTCCGACAGCGTGACCTCGCCCTGGCTGGTGAGGCTGACGGCCTGGTCGAAGTTGTCCGAGGACACCCCGGAGGCGTCGTAGTAGCCCTGCAGGAACTTGTTCCAGTAGGGAATGCCCTCGCGCTCGCGCGAGAACACCACCTTGTCGATGAAGGGCATGGGCTTGCCGCAGTCGGCGAGCAGCCCGGCCTCGGCGTCACCGGGCTCTCCGGCGCAGGGATAGGGGTCGCCGCGGTAGTTCGGGTTGCGCGCCAGCACCATGCGCGCGTTGGGATTGTTCTCGACCAGCATGTAGGGCCCGGTGCCCACCGGCCACCAGTCGAGCGTGAGGTTGCGCTCGGCCATGCCGGGCTGGGCGAAGAAGCGGTCCACCTCGCGCGGCACCGGGCTGAAGAAAGGCATCGACAGCCAGTACAGGAACTGCGGATAGGCGCCCTGCAGGCTGATGCGCCAGGTGTGGCGGTCCACCACCTCGACGCCCGGCAGGTCGAAACGGTCCAGATCCAGCCAGCCGGGCGGCCCGTCCCCGCCTCCCTGCGCCGCGTCCGCCGCATCGGCCGCGGCCAGCGCCGCCTGCAAGTCCTTGAGCCCGGGGAGGTACTCCGCCATCAGCTCGAAGATCGGCGAATGCAGGCGCGGATGCGCCAGGCGCTTGATCTGGTAGACGTAGTCGCGCGCCTCGAGCTCGCGCGTGCCGGTCACGGCGAAGTCGCCGAGGCCGCGCACGCCGTCCAGGTCGGCCTCGCCGAGGCCGAGGTAGCGCGGGCTGCCGGCTTCGTCGAGCGCGAACGCCGGGTGCGGCTGGTACAGGATGCCCGGGCGGATGCGCACCTCGACCACGGTCCGGACCACCTTGGCCGGGTCGGCATTCGGCGGCAATTCACGTCCGCCGGCGTCGAGCCGGCGCAGCCGCGGCATGGCCTCGGCGGTTGCCGGTTCGAGCACATAGGGGCGCTTCAGGTAGTGGTACTGCAGCGGCGGCTCGACGATCTGGTACAGGAAGCTCGCCTCGTCCTCGCTATAGGACTGCACCGGATCGAGATGCTTGGGACGCTCGGTGAAGGCGGTATACAGGATGTGCTCGCCGCGCTCGGCCGCCGGATAGGGGTCGTTCCAGACCGGCCCGCAGCCGGCCACCGCCAGCCCTGCGGCCAGCGCGGCCCCCGTTGCGCGCAAGCATGCGGCCGCCCTGCGCAGATGCGCAGACGGGCTCGGGCGGGCTTGGGCGAGGATCCGGAGAGGACTGGAGAACCGGCGCACGGGCAGGCAGGAGCTTTGATCGAAGCGCGGATTCTGGCAGGTTTCGCACGCGCTTGCGATCCGCGCGCGGCGCCGGACCGGCAGCCGAACTCCAGCCGCAGCGCCGCGGCAGCCCCCCGCAGAACCCGCTCCACCGCCCGCCCTTCGTTCCACCACGGTGCGGAAAGTCCTGTCCCTCGCAGGGTTTTGACGGTTTTTCGCTATAATCGCCGTCTTGTCATTCGGAGTCATCTCTCATGGGCTTTCTCGCCGGCAAACGAATCCTCATCACCGGTCTGCTCAGCAACCGTTCGATTGCCTACGGCATCGCCAAGGCCATGCACCGCGAAGGCGCCGAGCTCGCCTTCACCTATCAGAACGACCGCTTCAAGGACCGCGTCGCCAAGCTCGCCGCCGACTTCGGCAGCAGCCTGATCTACCCGCTCGACGTGCAGGACGACGCGCAGATCACCGGCCTCTTCGAGCAACTCGGCCAGCAGTGGGACGGTCTCGACGGGCTGGTGCATTCGATCGCGTTCGCACCCGGCGAGGCGCTCGAGGGCGACTTCCTCGACGGCCTCACCCGCGAGGCCTTCCGCATCTCGCAGGAGGTCAGCACCTACAGCTTCCCGGCGCTGGTGAAGGCCGCGCGCCCGCTGATGCAGGGCCGCAACGCCAGCGTGCTGACACTGTCCTATCTCGGCGCCGTGCGCACCATGCCCAACTACAACATCATGGGGCTCGCCAAGGCCAGCCTGGAGGCGTCGGTGCGCTACCTCGCCGTCACCCTCGGCCCGGAAGGCATCCGCGCCAACGCGATCTCCGCCGGCCCGATCAAGACGCTCGCGGCGTCCGGCATCGGCAGCTTCGGCAAGCTGCTCGCGTTCAATGAGCACAACGCCCCGCTGCGCCGCAACGTGACCATCGAGGAAGTCGGCAACGCTGCCGCCTTCCTGTGCTCGGATCTCGCCAGCGGCGTCACCGGCGAGGTGATGTATGTGGACGGCGGCTTCAACACCACCGCACTCGGCAACGCGCTGCCGCTGCCGCAATAAGGCCGCCGCCCGCCTGCAGCAGGCGGAAACGCAAAAGCCCGGTCTCGAAACCGGGCTTTTGCGTTTCCGTGCCGCCCTCGCCGCAACGGCGACAGGGCGGATGCCGAAGGGGATCAGCGCTGCTCGACCTGCAGCGCGGTCGGGTTGATCGTCACCTCGTAGCGCTGGCGCAGCTCGCTCAGGAAGGCGCCGAAGTCGCGCCCGGCAAGCAGCTGCCGGTACTGCCCGGCCACCGCGGCGACGCGCGGATCCTCGTCGCCGATCTGCGCACGCTCGACCGCCTCGATACGGTACAGCACGTAGTCGCCCTCGGCGGACTGCACGCCGACGTGCGCCGGCAGGGCCCCGGCGGGGGCCGAGAACACCGCCTGCATCGCCGCCGCCGGCAACCCGGGGGCGCCGCGCTGCAGCTTGCGCACCTCCCCCCAGCTGGCCGCCGCCGGCTCGCCCTTGCGCAGCGCGGCCAGCATCGCCTCGCCCCCGCTCGCGGCCTTCACCCGGCCCTGCTCGACGCGGACGAGCTCGACGATGCGCTCGCGCACCTCTTCCAGCGGCAGCCGGCGCGCCGGCTCGAAGGCCTTGACCCGCGCCGAAACCAGGGTGCCGTTGCCGATCTCGATGGCCTCGGTGTTGCGGTTCTTCTGCACCGCCTCGTCGCTGAACAGGGCAGAGATCACGCGCTCGTCAGCGAGCGCCGCGGGGGCGGAGTCGCGACTGATCCAGTCGGTGGTGGCGGTCTTCAGGCCGAGCGCCTCGGCGGCAGGCTGCAGGCTGTCGGGCTGCTCGTAGACCGTGTTGGAGAACTGTTCGGCCAGCTCGGCGAAACGACGGCCGGCCTCCTGGGCGCGCAGCTCGGCGACGATCTCCTCGCGCACCTCCTCGAAGGGCTTCACCGCGGATGGCTTGACGTCGGTGACCTGGACGACATGCACGCCGAACTCGCTGCGCACGGGCTCGCCGATCGCGCCCTTGTCCAGTGCGAACACCGCATCCTCGAAGGCGCCGACCATCATGCCGCGGGCGAAGAAGCCGAGATCGCCGCCATTGCCGGCCGAGCCGGGGTCCTGCGACTTCTCCTTCGCCAGCGCGGCGAAGCGCGCCGGGTCGGCACGCAGCGCTTCGACGAGCGCACGCGCCTCGGCCATCACGCGATCGACCTCGGCCTGCTCGGCCCCTTGGTCGAGGGCGAGCAGGATGTGGCGCGCCTGGCGCTCCTCGGCCACGCCGAAGCGCTGCGGGTTGCCGTCGTAGAACGCCCGCACCTCGTCGTCCGCGACCGCGATGCCACGCTCGACCGCCGCGCGGTCGAAGACGAGGTATTCGGCCTGCAGCCGCGCAGGCTGCTCGAAGCGCGCCGGGTTGGCGTCGTAGTAGGCCTTGATCTGCGCGTCGTCGACCTTGACGTCCGCCGCCAGCGCCTTCGCCGAGAGGCGGAACTCGCGCACGCTGCGCGACTCGAGCTGGGCATCGAGGAAGCGCCGCGCCGACTGCTGCGGGACGATGCCGGCATCGCCCACCGCCGCGACGATCTGCTGCACCCGCACGTCCTGCGCCAGGCGCGCCTCGAAGCTGGCGGGCGTCATGCCCTGGGCGCGCAGCAGGTTCTCGTAGCGCTGCAGCGAGAAGCTGCCGTTCTCCTGGAAGGACGGCACGCCGGCGATGGTCTCCTGCAGTTGCTGCGGCGTCACCACGAGGCGGTTTTCGGCGGCGTAGAGGGCGAGCACGCGCTGGTTGATCAGGTTCTCCAGCACCGCGCGGCGCAACTCGGCCGATTCCAGGAGCGCGCGGTCGACCTGGCCACCGCCGTCCTGGCGCAGGCGGTCCTGCTGTTCGCGCAGGGCCTGGTCGAACTCCCACGCGCCGATGCTGGTGCCGCCGACGCGCGCCGCCTCGTTCGCGGAACCGGAGTCGCTGAAGTAGGCGTCCATTCCGAAGAAGGCGAAGGGGACGATCAGGATCGCCAGGATCACCTGCGCGACGCGTTTGTTGTTGCGAACAGCCTCGAACATCTCGTATTCCGTGGAAAGGACAATGAAGCGCAGCACGGTGGAACGGGCGCCGGCGCGAAAGTTCCGCAGTTTAGCGCAATGCCCCGGCTTCGGGTCCGCAGCATGCCATCCGTCACACCGGGGTGCGAACTACTCTCAATATACTGCGCGGATGCGCGCTCGCCTTCTCCCCGGACTCGGATTCGCCCTGCTCTATTGGGCGGTGGGCTACCCCGCGATCCACCTCGCCATCCCGCCGGGGTATACCGCTCCATTCTTTCCGCCAGCCGGCATCGCGCTCGCGGCGCTGTTCGTGTTCGGGCTGCGCCTGTGGCCGGCGGTGTTCGCCGGCTCGGCGCTGATCCAGCTCGCCACCGCCTGGCCGCTGCTCGGCAGCCCGGGCTGGAACCTGCTCGGCCCGCTCGCCGTCCCGGCAGGCGCCGCGCTGCAGGCAGTCGTCGGCGCAGTGCTCGCGCGCCGGCTGCTCGCCCCCGAAGACAAGCTCGATACGGCCGGCTCGGTGATGCGCTTCCTGGGCGTCTGCGTGCCGCTGAGCGGCCTGGTCTGCTCGACGATCGGCGTCTCCGCGCTGGTCCAGGCGGGTGTCATCCCGGCAGCCGATGCATTCTTCAACTGGTGGACCTGGTGGACCGGCGACACCCTGGGCATGCTCGTCGCCGCGCCGCTGACCCTGGTCTTCATCGGCCGCCCGGCGCAGGACTGGCGCCCGCGCCGGCTCGGCGTCGCACTGCCGATGTCGATCGCACTCGTGCTGCTCGCGCTGGCCTACCAGCAGGTCGTGAGCTGGGAGAACTCGCGGCTGCGCGCGCAGTTCGAGCGCGACAGCGTCCACCTCTCGGGCCTGCTGCAGAAACGCCTCGAAGAGCAGGTCGACATGGTGCGCTCGATCGAGCGCCTGCTGCTCGCGAGCGATCACGTCTCGCGCAGCGACTTCCACGAGTTCGTCGCGCCATGGATGCAACGCCACCCCGGCACGCGCAGCTTCACCTGGAACCAGCACCTGCCGCACGCCGCACGCACCGCGTTCGAGGAGGCGATGCGCGACGAGTACCAGACGGATTTCCGCGTCCTCGACCGCGACGCCGCCGGACAGACCTCGCCTGCCGCCGAGCGTCGGGTGTACTTCCCGGTCACCCGCGTCGAGCCCGAGGACGGCAACCGCACGGTGCTGGGCATGGACCCGCTCTCCTTCCCGATCTCCGGCGAGGCGATCCGGCGCACACTCGCCGACGGTCAACCCGCCGCCACCGCCCGCATGCGACTCGTGCAGGCGCATGGGGAGCAGCACGCCGTCGTGCTCTACCAGGCCGTGCTCGCCTCCACCGCGGACGCATCCCGCCGCGAACCGCTCGGCCTCATCTCCGCGGCACTGGGCATGGACGACCTGCTCGCTGCGATATCGCGCCAGGCAGAGGAGCAAGGCATCGACGTCCGCCTCTCCGATGGCGACGCCCCGCCCGAAGCGGCCCTGCTCGCCGGCGACCACCCCGCGAAGGATTCGGTCTGGCCGGACCACGCACTGACGCAGGTCACTTCCATCGATTTCGCCGGTCGCCACTGGGCGCTGGAAACCCGTGCCTTGCCCCAATACACCGAGGGCCTGCGCAGCTGGGCGGCCTGGGGCACGATCGCAGTCGGTGTACTCGCCAGCGGCATGCTCGGTGCGCTGTTGCTGATCACCACGGGCAACCGCCGCCGCATCCAGGCCCTGGTCGAGCTTCGCACCGCCGAGCTCGAGGCCGCGGGTGCGCGCCTGCAAGAGAACCGCGCCGCACTGGTCGACGCGCAGCGCATCGCCCGCCTGGGCAGCTGGGAGACGCTCTCAGGGCGCGTCGGCCTGCAAGCCTCGGACGAGCTCCGCCTCCTGCTCGACCGCAGCCAACAGCGGCTCGGCTCGCTCGCCGACCTGATCGAATCGATCGCGCCGGCCAGCCGCGCCGCGCTGAGCGGCGCGATCGAGCGTGCCGCCACCGAGCCGGGCCGGATCATGCTCGACTGCAATACCGACAGCCTGCCGATGCGGACCCTGCAGTTCCGCATCGAAGGCGAGCATGTCGACGGCCGCCTGCGCCGCATCCGCGGCACCGCGCAGGACGTCACCGCGCTGCGCGAAGCCGAGACGCGCATCCGCTACCTCGCCCGCTTCGACCCGCTCACCGGGCTGCTCAACCGCAGCGCCTGGCAAGACCACGCCCAGGACGTGCTGCGCCACGCGGTGCGTCATGACGACCGCTGCGCGGTGCTGTTCCTCGACCTCGACCACTTCAAGACGGTCAACGATTCGCTCGGCCACGCCGCCGGCGACCGTCTGCTCGCCCAGGTGGCCTGCCGCCTGAGCGGCTGCGTGCGCGAGGAAGACCTGGTCGCCCGCCTCGGCGGCGACGAATTCGTGATCCTGCTGTCGCGCCTTGCACACACCGAAGAGCCGGCACGCGTGGCCGAACGCGTCCTGGAAGCGCTCGCCCGGCCGCTGCAGATCGACGGCCAGCCGCTGCATCTCGGCGCGAGCGTCGGCATCGCGCTCTACCCGGCCGACGGCGGCGAGATCGACACGCTGCTCAAGCATGCCGACACGGCGATGTACGAGGCCAAGGAGTCCGGGCGCAACGCCTATCGCTTCTTCCTCCCCGAGATGACCCAGCGCGTCACCCGCCGCCTGCAAACCGAGGCCGAGCTTCGACGCGCGATCGAGATCGGCGAGTTGCGTCTGCACTACCAGCCCCAGGTCGACGGCGCGACCGGCCGGGTCTGCGGGTGCGAGGCGCTGGTGCGCTGGCAGCACGCAGAACGCGGCCTGCTCTCGCCCGACCAGTTCATCCCCTTCGCCGAGCAGAGCGGGCTGATCGTGCCGCTCGGCGAATGGGTGCTTCGCGAGGCCTGCCTGCAGCAGGTGCGCTGGCGCGACGCGGGCCTGCCGCCGCTGGACGTCGCGGTGAACATTTCCGCGCTGCAGTTCCGCCGGCGGGACTTCGTCGCCACGGTGGCGCGCGTGCTCGCCGAGACCGGCGCCGACCCCGCGCGGATCGAGCTGGAGATCACCGAGAGCGCGCTGATGGACGCGACGCCCGAGCTGGTCGCGAGCTTCGACCAGCTCGTGGCGCTCGGGTTGACGCTGGCCCTGGACGATTTCGGTACCGGCTATTCCAGCCTGTCCTACCTGAAGCGCCTGCCGCTGCGCCGGCTCAAGATCGACCGCTCCTTCGTCGACGGCTTGCCGGACAACCCGGAGGACGTGGCGATCACCTCGGCCACACTCTCGCTCGCCCGCGACCTGGGCATGGAAGTGGTCGCCGAGGGGGTGGAGACCGAGGAGCAGCGCGCCTACCTGCGCAGCCGGGGGTGTGGTGCGATGCAGGGTTACCTGTTCTCGCGGCCGCTGGGGGTGAAGGCGTTCGAGGAGTGGGCCTGGGAGCGTGCAACCGCGCTCGCCTGACGAGCCCGCCGCGCCTATGTGGGAGCGCCGGCAGGCGCGAAGACGGCGCCGACCGAAGGCGACGCGCGTCGACGACCCGACCGCCATGTTCGCAGCTGCCGCAGCTCCTGCAGCGCGGCCCGGACACGCGGCGGTTTATGTAGGAGCGCCGGCAGGCGCGATGGCGGCGCCGACCGAAGGCGACGCGCGTCGATACCCCGACCGCCATGTTCGCAGCTGCCGCAGCTCCTACAGGGGCGGCCGGGATGCGCGGCGGTTCGTGTAGGAGCGCCGGCAGGCGCGAAAGCGGCGCCGACCGAAGGCGACGCGCGTCGATACCCCGACTACCATGGTCGCAGCTGCCGCAGCTCCTGCAGGGCGTTCCGGCTCAGACGGGGGCCGTAGCGCGCTGGAACACCAGCTGCCCACCCTCGGCATCGACGCGGATGCGGTCCTTGGCGGCAAACCGGCCTTCGAGGATCGCCTTCGCGAGCGGGTTCTCGATGCGCTCCTGGATCGCACGCTTGAGCGGCCGCGCCCCGAACACCGGGTCGAAGCCGGCGGTCGCCAGCTCGGCGAGCGCCGCATCGCTGATCTCCATGCCCATTTCCAGCCGCGCCAGGCGCTTCTCGAGGTACTGCAGCTGAATCTTCGCGATGCCGGCGATGTGCTTCTCGTCGAGCGCGTGGAACACCACCACCTCGTCGATGCGGTTGATGAACTCCGGGCGGAAATACGTCTTCACCTCCGCCATCACCGCGAGCTTGATCACGCCGTAGTCGTCGCCCGCCATGGCCTGGATCATCTGGCTGCCGAGGTTGGACGTCATCACGATCACGGTGTTCTTGAAGTCCACGGTGCGCCCCTGACCGTCGGTCATGCGGCCGTCGTCGAGTACCTGCAGCAGCACGTTGAACACGTCCGGATGCGCCTTCTCGACCTCGTCGAACAGGATCACGCTGTAGGGCTTGCGCCGCACCTGCTCGGTCAGGTAGCCGCCCTCTTCGTAGCCGACGTAGCCCGGGGGCGCGCCGATCAGCCGCGCGACCGAGTGCTTCTCCATGAACTCGCTCATGTCGATGCGGATCAGGTGCTCCTCGGAGTCGAACAGGAAGCTCGCCAGCGTCTTGCACAGCTCGGTCTTGCCCACGCCGGTGGGGCCGAGGAAGAGGAAGGAACCATAGGGCCGGTTCTCATCCGAAAGGCCGGCGCGCGAACGCCGGATGGCGTCGGCGACCAGGCGCACGGCCTCGTCCTGGCCGACCACGCGCTCATGCAGCTTGTCCTCCATCTTGAGCAGCTTCTCGCGCTCGCCCTGCATCATCTTGCTCACCGGGATGCCGGTGGCGCGCGAGACGACCTCCGCGATCTCCTCGGCGCCGACCTGGGTGCGCAGGAGCTTGTTGGGCGTGGCGTTCTCGCCGGCCTGCTCGGCCATCTTCAGCTGGCCTTCGAGCTGCGGCAGCTTGCCGTATTGCAGCTCGGCGACCTTGTCGAGCTGGCCCTTCCTCTGGAACTCGGCCATCTGCGCGCGCAGCGCGTCGATCTCTTCCTTGATGTGGGCCGAGCCGGCGGCCTTGGACTTCTCGGCCTTCCAGATCTCCTCGAGGTCGTTGTACTCGCGCTGCAGCTTGGCGAGCTCTTCCTCGATGAGCTGCAGGCGCTTCTGCGAGGCCTCGTCCTTCTCCTTCTTCACCGCCTCGCGCTCGATCTTGAGCTGGATCATGCGGCGGTCGAGCTTGTCCATGACCTCGGGCTTGGAGTCGATCTCCATCTTGATGCGTGCAGCCGCCTCGTCGATCAGGTCGATCGCCTTGTCCGGCAGGAAGCGGTCGGTGATGTAGCGGTTCGACAGCTCGGCCGCGGCGACGATGGCCGGGTCGGTGATGTCGACGCCGTGGTGGATCTCGTATTTCTCCTGCAGGCCGCGCAGGATGGCGATGGTGGCCTCGACGCTGGGCTCCTCGACCAGCACCTTCTGGAAGCGGCGCTCGAGCGCGGCGTCCTTCTCGATGTACTTGCGGTATTCGTCGAGCGTGGTGGCGCCGATGCAGTGCAGCTCGCCGCGCGCGAGCGCGGGCTTGAGCATGTTGCCGGCGTCGATCGCGCCCTCGGCCTTGCCGGCGCCCACCATGGTGTGGAGCTCGTCGATGAAGACGATGATGCGGCCCTCTTCCTGGGCGATCTCCTTCAGCACCGCCTTCAGGCGCTCCTCGAACTCGCCGCGGTACTTGGCGCCGGCGAGCAGCGCCGCCATGTCGAGCGACAGCACGCGCTTGCCCTTCAGGGTCTCGGGCACCTCGTCATTGACGATGCGTTGCGCCAGGCCCTCGACGATCGCGGTCTTGCCCACGCCCGGCTCGCCGATCAGCACCGGGTTGTTCTTGGTACGGCGCTGCAGGATCTGGATGGCGCGGCGGATCTCGTCGTCGCGGCCGATCACCGG
Source organism: Thauera sp. (assembly GCA_024235615.1). GTDB lineage: Bacteria > Pseudomonadota > Gammaproteobacteria > Burkholderiales > Rhodocyclaceae > Thauera. The sequence goes on from JACKMB010000001.1 coordinate 415,866, forward strand.
GTCGAGCTTGCCGCTGCGCGCACGCTCGGTGAGGTCGAGGCAGTACTTGGCGAGCGACTCGCGCTGGCCCTCGGCGTCCTGGGTGCCGACATTGGCGCCACCGCGCACGGCCTCGATGGCGGCCTCCAGCGCCTTGCGCGCGAGCCCGTTTTCCTTGAGCAGGCGGCCGGCCTCGCCCTTGTCGTCACACAAGGCGAGCAGGAACATCTCGCTGGCGATGAACTGGTCGCCGCGCTTCTGCGCTTCGCGGTCGGTGACGTTGAGCAGGTTGTTGAGGTCGCGGCCGATGCTGACCTCGCCGCCATGGCCCTCGACCTTGGGCAGGCGGCCGATGGCGCGCCCCACAGCGGTCTTGAGCGGCGGCACGTTCACGCCGGCGCGCTGCAGCAGCGACACGCTGCCGCCGTCGTCCTGATCAAGGAGGGCCTGCACCACGTGCAGCGGCTCGATGAATTGCTGATCGTTGCCCACGGCGATGCTCTGTGCATCGGCCAGGGCCTGCTGGAACTTGGTGGTGAGCTTGTCGAAGCGCATGGGGACGATCCTCGGGATTCGTTGAACTAAACCCTATGTGGGGCGCATCCGCCGCGCTTCAAGTACCCGCTCAGTGATGCGGCCGGTTCTGACCTGGAATGTCGGGGTAGCGCACGTAGTCGACCAGGTCCTGGATCTCCTGAGGCGGCGGCTTGGTCAGCAGGCTGACCACGACGATGGTTGCGAAGCCGAGCGGCACGCCGAACACACCTGCCGAGATCGAGTTGATGTCGAACCAGGCGTTCACCATCGAGCCGCCGAAGAAGGGGTGGGTGTGCACCACGTAGAAGACCGTGACCGCCAGCCCCGCGAGCATGCCGGCGACCGCGCCGGGACGATTGGCGCGCTTCCAGAAGATGCCCAGCACGAGCGCCGGGAAGAAGGCCGAGCCGCCGATCGAGAACGCCAGGCCGACCATGAAGAGGATGTTGTCCGGCCGCATCGACGCAACCCAGGCCGCCACCACCGCCACCACCAGCAGCTGCGACTTGGAGATCACCAGCCGGCGGTGGGTCGTGGCCTGGGGATTGATCACCTTGTAGTAGAGGTCGTGCGACAACGCGTTCGAGATCGTCAGCAGCAGACCGTCGGCGGTGGACAGCGCGGCGGCCAGCCCCCCCGCCGCGACCAGGCCCGAGACGACGTAGGGCAGGCCGGCGATCTCCGGCGTGGCGAGCACGATCACGTCGGTATTGAGGCGCAGCTCGGCCAGTTGCAGGATGCCGTCGCCGTTGAGGTCCTCGATGCGCACCAGCCCCACCCTGCCCCAGGACGCCACCCAGTCGGGCAGGATCGCGATGCTCGAGCCGACCAGGTTGTTATAGACCTCCCACTTGGCGAACACGGCGTAGGCCGGCGCGGTGACGTAGAGCAGGAAGATGAAGAACAGCGACCACAGCACCGAGCGACGCGCCTCCATGACGCCGGGCGTGGTGTAGTAGCGCATCAGGATGTGCGGCAGCGCCGCCGTACCCACCATGAGCACGAACATCAGCGCGAGGAAGTTGTTGCGCGCGGTGGCGGACTCGTCCGCGGTGGCGCCCGGATGCGCCTCGGCGTGGCGCGGCGGCGGTCGGGCGCGCTCGAGGGCCTCGGCGCGGGCGCGCTGCCAGGCCTCGCTTGCCTGCGCCGGCGTGCGCGGCAGGTCACGCAGGGCGCGCTCGGCAAGCGCGATGTCGCGCGCCGGCGCGTTGCCCAGGCGCATGCCGTTGAGCTCCTCGATCATGCGCCGGCGCTCGTCCTCGAGCGAGGCGGGCAGCGCAGCGATCTTGTCGGCGTAGTCTTGCGCGCGCGCGGTGTAGAGATCGCGCACCTCGCGCTCGGAGGGAGCCTCGAAGAGCGCGTCCTCACGCGCGCTGATCTGCTGCAGCACCGTCCCGTAGACCGCCTGCGGGATCGGAATTCCGGTGAGCTTGTAGGACAGGATCACCACAGGCACCAGGTAGGCGATGATCAGGATCACGTACTGCGCCACCTGGGTCCAGGTCACCGCGCGCATGCCGCCGAGGAAGGAGCACACCAGGATGCCGGCCAGCCCGATGAAGAGTCCGATCTCGAACTCCACGCTGACGAAGCGGCTGGTCACCAGGCCGACGCCGTAGATCTGCGCCACCAGATAGACGAAGCTCGCCAGCACCGCGGCGGAGAGGCCGACCAGGCGGGCGACGTTGCCCTGGTAGCGCGCGCCGAGGAAGTCCGGGATGGTGTATTGGCCGAACTTGCGCAGGTAGGGCGCGAGCAGCAGGGCCACCAGCACGAAGCCGCCGGTCCAGCCGGTCACGAAGGCCAGGCCCTCGAAGCCGCTGAAGTACAAGGTTCCGGCCAGCCCGATGAAGGACGCCGCGCTCATCCAGTCGGCAGCGGTCGCCATGCCGTTGAACAGCGCCGGCACGCGACGCCCGGCGACGTAGTACTCGGAAACGTCGGAGGTGCGCGAGAGCACGCCGATGGTGGCGTAGATCGCGATCGTGACGAACAGGAAGACGTGGCCGATGAGCTGCTGCGAAAGCCCCATGCTCTCGCCGATCGCCAGCAGCACGACGAAGACCGCGAAGCCGAGGGTATAGATCCCGTAGTAGCGGCGCAGCTGGCGCGCGAAGCCGAGGTTGCGCCTCAAGGGGAACGCTCTCCGCTCGGCCCGCGCGCCCGGGTCATCAGTACTTGATCCGCGCGTAGTAGGTCTTCTCGGCGGCCTCGCGCGCGTCACGCAGCGTGCGGATGCCCTTCTCGGCGAGCAGCGGGATCAGCTTGAGGAAGACCTCGGCGGTCACGATCGCGTCACCGAGCGCGGTATGACGCCCGATGATGGTCAGCCCGAGGCGCTCGGCGATCGCCTCCAGGCGGTGCGACTCCTGGTTGGGGTGCACGACCGCCGACAGCAGCAGGGTGTCGATCACCGGGTGATCGAAGCGCAGCCCGGTCTGTTCTTCCTTGAGCTGCAGGAAGCGCATGTCGAAGGCGGCGTTGTGCGCGATCAGCACGGTGTCGGCGGAGAAGGCGTGGAAGGCGGGCAGCACCTTGTCGATGGTGGGCTGGCCGCGCAGCATCTCGGAGGTGATGCCGTGAATCTTCGCCGACTCGGGTGCGAGCGGACGCTCCGGGTCCACCAGCTGCTCGAAGGACTCGGCGCGCAGCAGCTTGCCGTTGAGGATGCGGGTCGCGCCGATCTGGATGATCTCGTCGCCCTGCGAGGGGTTGAGCCCGGTGGTCTCGGTGTCGAACACCGTGTAGCTGAGCTCGGAGAGCAGGCGGTCGTCGAGCGCGTGGGACTTCTCCGACCAGGCGAAGAGGTCGAAGTCGTAGTACTCGGGCCGGCTCTCGCCGCGCAGGTAGGTCTCGGCCTCGGCCTGCTCCTGGGGCGTCGCCGCCGGCAGCAGGATGCGGAAGAAGGCGCGGTGGCGCACCTTCTCGCGCTCGAGCCACATCTCGCCGTCGTGGCGGTCGATCACGTCGCGTACGGTGAGCGGGCTGCTCTCGTCCTCGATCTTCATCGGCTCGAGCTCCCAGCTCATCACCGTCTCGGTGCTCATCGCCTGCCCGGACCAGATCAAATCGAGGTGCACCAGGCGACCGGCCGCGGTGAGCCGGAAGCGCACCTCGCGCACCTCGAACTCGTCCGACAGCCGGCTGGCAAGGTAGGTGATGGCCTGGATCAGCGAGAAGCTGTCGACCTTCACCCACAGCGTCTCGTCGACCTCCTCGAGCTTGGTGGGCAGGCCGATGCGGGCCTCGATGCGGCGCTGCGCCGCGGCGATCAGGTCGGCGCCGAACATTTCCTCGAGCGGCCAGCGCGCCTTCAGCGAATCGGCGAACTCGTTGGCGGTCTGGTCGAGGCGCTGGCTCATCGACTGCACCTCGTCGCGAACCACCTTGCGGAAGCGCGTGCGCATCTCGTCGGGGAGGTCCTCGAATTCCAGCATGTCGGCCGCTGCGCGCACGTTGGCGAGCGAGGCGCGGCTGCCCTCGGTGAGGTTGTGCAGCATCTGGTCGCGGCGCGACTCGGTCTCGAAGTTGCGCGTGATGTTGTCGAGCATGAGGATGAAGCCGGTGAGCGTGCGCTCCGGGGCGCCCTCCGCAGCCGCGGCTGCCGCTGTCGCCGGCAAGGTCTCGTCCGCCGCGCCGACCACACCCGCGTCACCCTGCTCCGCGCCCTGTCCGCCCGCGGTCTCGCCCTCCGCCGCGGCCGCAAGGGCCGGCGCCGCCAGCGACAGCACCGGCGCCATCTGCACGCGCAGCAGCTGGCCTGCCCGGGTGGTGGTGACGAAGTTGGCCTGCGCCTGCGTGGCGCCGCGGCGCAGGCGCTGCTGGATGGTGTCGAGCGCGTGCGCGATCAGGTTGCGCTCGAATACGCCGTAGATCGAACGCCCGAGGCCGATCAGCTCGCCGCCGCCGGCCACGCCCGGGGCCTCGGAGAGCGCGCGGAACTGCGCGCGCGCACGGTTGTTGTAGAGCAGCACGCGGCCGTCGAGGTTGCACACCACGACGCTCTGGGTGAGCTCGGACATCAACGCGGCGAGGCGGTCCTTCTCGAGTTCGACCGAGGCCTTGGCGCGCGCGATCTGCGCCTCCACGTCCTCCAGCAGCGCATCGCGCTGGCTGGCGAGCTCGTTGGCGGCGACCGCGAGTTGCTGAACCTCGGGCGGCCCCTCGGGCTGCACGCGGAAGCCGCGGTTGGCGCCGAGCATCAGGCGCAGGTTCTCCGACATGCGCAGCAGCCCCTGTACGTACTGGCGGAAGAGCACCCGCACCACGCCCACGCCGGCCGCGAAGCCCATCGCGGTGAGCAGCGTGCCGAGCGTGAGGTGAGGCGACAGCACCTTCACCAGCATTTCGCGCGCCTCGCCTGCGGTCTCGACCCAGACGATCAGCGCAGTGAGCAGGAAGGGTCCGGTCATCAGCAGGAACAGCACGACGACCGCGAGCATGAATCGCGTACGTGCCTGCATGGCTCAGTGCTCCAGCAGGCTGCGCACCTTGTCCACCAGCTCGCGGGTGGAGAAGGGCTTGGTCATGTAGGCGTCGGCACCGAGCGCCAGGCCCTTGGCGACCTCGGTGTCGCGGCCCTTGGCGGTGAGCATCAGGATCCGGATCCCCGCCATCTCGGGATCGGAGCGGATCTCCTGGCAGACCTCGAAGCCGCTCTTTTTCGGCATCATGACGTCGAGCAGCACCAGATCGGGCCGCGAGGCGCGGATCCGGCGCACGGCCTCCTCGCCGTCGTTGGCCACCTCGACCTGATAGCCCTCGCGCTTCATGAGGAACTCCAGCGAAATGACGATGTTCTGTTCGTCGTCGGCAATCAGTACTTTCTTGTCCATCAGCGTCTCCTCCCCGCCCGATATTCTATGTCATCCCTCGCCCGCCGCCGACTTCAGCGGCAGCTCGAAGGAGAATGTCGCGCCCTCGCCCGGCACGGACTCCAGCCACAGCCGACCGCCGAAGTGCTCGACGATCTGGCGGCTGATCGGCAGGCCCAGGCCGGTGCCCTGCGGCCGCGAGCGCTCGTCCCCGCCCTGGCGGAACTTCTCGAATACAACCGGCTGCTGGGCCGGCTCGATCCCCGGTCCGTTGTCCTTCACCGCGACGCGACAGCGCTCGCCGTCGCAGCTCAGCGTCACGTCCACCCGACCGCTGCCCGTGGGCACGAACTTCGCCGCGTTCGACAGCAGGTTGAGCATCACCTGCAGCAGGCGGTCGTGATCGGCACGCAGCGTCGGCACCGACTCCGGCAGGTGCAGGTGCAGCTCGGCGCCGCGGTCCCGGAAGAGCTGCAGCGTGGCGTCGCCGGAGTGGCGCACGAGCTCGCACAGGTCGATGTCGGTGTTGTGCCACTCGGCGTGGCCGGATTCGATCTTGGCCATGTCGAGCACCTGGTTCACCAGGCGCGACAGGCGCACCGTCTCCGACACGATGATGCCCAGGAAGCGCTGGCGATCCTCGACGTCGATGTCGGGATCGTCGAGCATCATCTCGGAGAGCGCGCGGATCGAGGTCAGCGGCGTGCGCAGCTCGTGCGTCACCGAGGACATGAAGTCGTCCTTCAGGCGGTCGAGCTCCTGCAGGCGCTCGTTGGCGGCGCGCAGCTCGGCGGTCGCGGCCTCGAGCGCGCGCGACTTCTCCTCGAGCTTGTGCGAGTAGGCGCGGACCTGCGAGGCCTCGTCGAGGATGTCCATGACCTCGCCGAGCCCGAGCGGCTCCGCCTGCACCACGGTCGACACCATCACCCGCGCCGAGGCGCTGCCGATGGCGCCGGCGAGAAGGGTCTCGGCGAAGTGGACCAGCTCGGGATCGGCCTTGAGCTCGGAGACCCGCTGCAGGCCATGCGAGCGCGCGTAGGCGCCGAAGGCCTCCTCGGTGCGGCGCTGGCCGAGGAAGCGCGCCACCAGCGGCACCAGCTCGCCGGCCTCGGCGCCGGTGCGCCAGAAGCTGGCCGGCGGCGCGTCACCACGCCGGAACACATCGACGAAGAGCGCGCCCTGGGTGGCCTCCGGCCCGGTCGGCACGCGCAGCATCGACACCGCGACGTAGCAGCCGATGTTGGCGAGGAGGCTCCAGAACAGCGCGTGGCTGATGTTGTCCAGGCCGGTGAGCCCGAAGAGCTGCTCGGGCCTGAGCCAGCCTAGGCCGAGCACGCCGTGCTCGAGGAAGCCCGGATCGAGCCAGCCCGACTTGGCGAACGACGGCAGCAGCAGCGTGTAGACCCACACCGCGAAGCCCGCGAGCAGGCCGGCGAGCGCGCCCTCGCGGGTGCCGCCACGCCAATACATGCCGCCGATCACCACCGGGGCGAACTGCGCCACCGCGGCGAAGCTGATGAGGCCGATGCTGACCAGCGCGTAGGCCTCGCCGGCGAGGCGGAAGTAGAGATAGCCGAGCAGCAGCAGCACCACGATCGCGCCGCGGCGGATGCCGAGCAGGAGCCCGGTGAGGTCGCGCTCGCGCGCGAGGTCGAGCCGCCGGCTGCGCAGCAGCATCGGCATCACGAGGTCGTTGCACACCATCGTGGACAGCGCGATCGCCTCCACGATCACCATGCCGGTGGCTGCGGACAGGCCGCCGATGAACACGAGCAAGGCGAGCGCATTCTGCCCATGCGCGAGCGGCAGGGTCAGCACGAAGGTGTCCGGGTCCACCGTGCCGCTGCCAAAATGCAGCAGCCCGCCGATCGCGACCGGGATCACGAAGAGGTTGATCGCCAGCAGGTAGGCGGGAAAGACCCAGGTGGCGCGGCGCAGGTGCTGCTCGTTGACGTTCTCCACCACCGCGATCTGGAACTGCCGCGGCAGGAAGATGATCGACAGCATCGCCAGCAGGACGTGGGCGAACCAGCCGCCGTAGCCGAGCCGGCCGGCGCCGTCGAAGGCGAGCAGGCGTTGCAGCTCGGGCACCGCCGCGGCGCGCGCGTAGAGGTCGCCGAAGCCGTCGTAGAGCCAGTAGGTGACGTAGACGCCGACCGCGAGGAAGGCCAGCAGCTTGACGACCGACTCGAAGGCGATCGCCGCCACCATGCCCTCGTGGCGCTCGGTGGTGTCGAGGTGGCGGGTGCCGAACAGCACGGTGAAGGCGGCGAGCGCGAGCGCGATGTAGAGCGTGCCGTCCTGCCACCAGCCGGACTGGCTCTCGATGCGGAACAGCGTGTCGTGCTCGCCCACCAGCAGCGCGTAGCCGCTGGAGATCGCCTTCAGCTGCAGCGCGATGTAGGGCACGATGCCCACCACCGCGATCAGCGTGACCAGCCCGCCGAGCAGGTGGCTCTTGCCGTAGCGCGAGGCGACGAAGTCGGCGATCGAGGTGACCCGGTAGCTGCGCGCGATGCGGATCATCTTGAGCACGACCAGCCAGGCCAGGGTGAGGCCCAGCGTGGGCCCGAGATAGGTCGGCAGGAACCACGGCCCGCCCGAGGCGGCGCGACCGACGCTGCCGAAATAGGTCCACGCGGTGCAATACACCGCGAGCGATAGACTGAAAACCCAGGGATTGTCGATGACCGAGCGCCCGGCGTCCGCGCGCCGGTCGCCGAAGTAGGCCACCGCGAACAGCAGCAGCAGGTAGGCGAACGAGGCGCCGACGATCAGCCAGCCCGGCAGCATCACGACCTCCGCATCAGCGCGCCCCGCGCTCGACGATCCACGCCACGACCAGGATCAGCGCGATCCACACCGCGAACAGATAGACGTGGAGCAGCGGCAGCCCGAGGACGGTCTGCGGGCGGTCGAACAGGGACAGAATGGGATAGTTCAGCAACACCAGGCCGGCGATGAACACGGCCACCAGGCGCTGCCCGGCCAGACCCTTGCGCATCCTGTCGCTCCCATGAAACGAGCCACGGCAAACGAAATGGCGCAGCACCGCCCTGCTCTTTGCGGCAGGGTCGGCGCGACGCACGAACAGGGGCACGCCTTGCGCGTACCCGGTCTCCCCCCGGCACCGGCTCGCTGGCCGGCTTCCTCCTGTCGTTCAGGAGCGGCCGGGCGCGGGGCGCCCGGCCTGCACTGCATCAGCCCTTGAGCTGCTCGAGGATGTGCGGGTTCTCGAGCGTCGAGGTGTCCTGGGTGACATCCTCGCCCTTGGCGAGCTGGCGCAGCAGGCGGCGCATGATCTTGCCGGAGCGGGTCTTGGGCAGGTTCTCGCCGAAGCGGATGTCCTTCGGCTTGGCGATCGGCCCGATCTCGTGGCCGACCCAGTTCTGCAGTTCCTTGACCACCTTGGCGGCTTCCTCGCCGGTGGGACGCGCGCCCTTCAGCACCACGAAGGCAACGATCGCCTCGCCCGTGAGGTCGTCCGGGCGGCCGACCACGGCGGCCTCGGCCACCTTCTCGTGCGCGACCAGGGCCGACTCGATCTCCATCGTGCCCATGCGGTGGCCGGAGACGTTGAGCACGTCGTCGATGCGGCCGGTGATGGTGAAGTAGCCGGTCTCGGCGTCGCGGATGGCGCCGTCGCCCGCGAGGTAGAGCTTGCCCTTGAAGTCCTCGGGGTAGTAGGTCTTCTTGAAGCGGTCGGGGTCGCCCCACACCGTGCGGATCATCGACGGCCACGGCTTGGTGACCACCAGGATGCCGCCCTGGCCCCAGGGCACCTCGGTGCCGGTCTCATCGACCACCGCGGCCATGATGCCCGGGAAGGGCAGCGTGCACGAACCCGGGATCATCGGGGTCGCACCCGGCATCGGGGTGATCATGTGCGCGCCGGTCTCGGTCTGCCAGAAGGTATCGACGATCGGGCAGCGTCCGCCGCCGACGTTCTCGTAGTACCACTCCCAGGCCGCCGGGTTGATCGGCTCGCCGACCGAGCCGAGGATGCGCAGCGAGGACAGGTCGTACTGCTTCGGATGCACGGCCGGGTTGTTGTCGGCGGCCTTGATCAACGAGCGGATCGCGGTCGGCGCGGTGTAGAAGATGCTGACCTTGTGGTCCTGGATCATCTTCCAGAAGCGGCCGGCGTCCGGATAGGTCGGCACGCCTTCGAACACGATCTCGGTCGCGCCGCAGGCGAGCGGACCGTAGGTGATGTAGGTGTGACCGGTGACCCAGCCGATGTCGGCGGTGCACCAGTAGACGTCGTTCGGCTTGATGTCGAAGGTGTACTTCATCGACAGCACGGCCTGCAGCAGGTAGCCGCCCGAGGAGTGCTGCACGCCCTTCGGCTTGCCGGTGGAGCCCGAGGTGTAGAGGATGAACAGCGGGTGCTCGGCCTCGACCCACTCCGGCTCGCAGGTCTCGGACTGGTTGGCGACCGCGTCGTGGTACCAGGTGTCGCGACCGGCGACCATGGCGACGTCGGCACCGGTGCGCTTGACGACGATGACGTTCTTGACCGAGTCGCAGCCGCCCAGCGACAGCGCCTCGTCGGCGATCGGCTTGAGCGGCAGCGCCTTGCCGCCGCGGAACTGGCCGTCGGAGGTGATCACGGCCACCGCGCCGGCGTCCTCGATGCGGTCGCGCAGGGCCTGGGCGGAGAAGCCGCCGAACACGATCGAGTGGGTCGCGCCGATGCGGGCGCAGGCCTGCATCGCGACCACGCCTTCGATCGACATCGGCAGGTAGATGATGACGCGATCGCCCTTCTTGACGCCCATGCCGCGCAGGGCGTTGGCGAACTTGCTGACGCGGGCGAGCAGGTCCTTGTAGGTGATGCGGATGACTTCGCCGCCGTCGGCTTCGAAGATCAGCGCGACCTTGTCGCCGAGGCCGTTATTGACGTTGCGGTCGAGGCAGTTGTAGGAGACGTTGAGCTTGCCGTCTGCGAACCACTTGAAGAAAGGCGCGTTCGACTGGTCGAGGACCTGGGTGAAGGGCTCCTTCCAGTCCAGCAACTCCTTGGCGCGGCGGCCCCAGTAACCCTCGTAGTCGTCCTCGGCCTCCTTGCACAGCGCGCGATAACCGTCCATGCCGGACACCGCTGCGTTCTTGACCATCTCTTCCGAGGGGTTGTAAATGCGGACTTGTTGCTCGTTGGACATGCTCACCTCTCCTCAACTGTTCAAATGGTTGAAGCTACCCGTTGCGGGTGGGCTGGTTGAACCCAGCCTTTGATTTGCCCGAACGCCGACGCCCCCTTGCGGGCCCTCCCCGTCCGGACACTCGGATGCCGTTCGAAACGCCGGCATTAGAGAACAGCTATCTTACACAGGACTTACACCGCCTCGCCAGCGACGGCCGGCGGGGCCGGTGGTAGAATCCGGCGCCACTCCGGGCCTCGCGGCCCGGTCGCGTCATTCTGCCCCCATGTCATTCCGGAGACCAAGCGCCATGACGATCATTCGCCAGGAAGACCTCATCCAGTCGATCGCGGATGCCTTCCAGTACATCAGCTACTACCACCCGCTCGACTACATCCAGGCGCTCGGCGAGGCCTACGCGCGCGAGGAGAGCCCGGCCGCGAAGGACGCGATCGCGCAGATCCTGACCAACTCGCGCATGGCCGCCGAAGGCCACCGCCCGATCTGCCAGGATACCGGCATCGCGGTGGTCTTTCTCAAGGTCGGCATGAACGTGCAGTGGGACGCCAAGATGAGCGTCCAGGAGATGATCGACGAGGGCGTGCGCCGCGCCTACAACCACCCCGACAACAAGCTGCGCGCCTCGGTGCTGCTCGACCCGGCCGGCAAACGCCAGAACAGCAAGGACAACACCCCGGCGGTGGTGCACTACGAGATCGTCGCGGGCGACGACGTCGAGGTCATCTGCGCGGCCAAGGGCGGCGGCTCCGAGAACAAGACCAAGATGGTCATGCTCAACCCCTCCGACTCGATCGTCGACTGGGTGCTCAAGACCGTGCCGACCATGGGCGCGGGCTGGTGTCCGCCGGGCATCCTCGGCATCGGCATCGGCGGCACCCCGGAGAAGGCGATGCTGCTGGCCAAGGAATCGCTGATGGAGCCCGTCAACATCCACGAGCTGCGCGAGAAGGCCGCCTCCGGCGCCGCACTCAGCCGCGTCGAGGAGCTCCGCCTCGAGCTCATGGACAAGGTCAACGCGCTCGGCATCGGCGCCCAGGGCCTGGGCGGCCTCACCACCGTGCTCGACGTCAAGATCATGGACTATCCGACCCACGCCGCCTCGCTGCCGGTGGCGATGATCCCCAACTGCGCCGCCACCCGCCACGTGCACTTCCACCTCGACGGCTCGGGCCCCGCGCACCTGCCGACCCCTAAGCTCGAGGACTGGCCGCAGGTCACCTGGAAGGCCGACACCAACGTCGCCACCCGCGTGAACCTCGACACCCTCACCAAGGAAGAGGTCGCCTCCTGGAAGCCGGGCCAGATCCTGCTCCTCAACGGCAGGATGCTCACCGGCCGCGACGCCGCGCACAAGCGCATCGCCGACATGCTGGAGAGGGGCGAGAAGCTGCCGGTCGACTTCACCAACCGCGTGATCTACTACGTCGGCCCGGTCGACCCGGTGCGCGACGAGGTCGTCGGTCCCGCCGGCCCCACCACCGCCACGCGCATGGACAAGTTCACCCGCATGATGCTGGAGAAGACCGGCCTCATCTCGATGATCGGCAAGTCCGAGCGCGGTCCGGTGGCCATCGAGGCGATCAAGGACAACCAGTCGGCCTACCTGATGGCGGTCGGGGGCGCAGCCTATCTGGTGTCGAAGGCGATCAAGGAAGCCAAGGTCGTCGGCTTCGCCGACCTCGGCATGGAAGCGATCTACGAATTCACCGTGCAGGACATGCCGGTGACGGTCGCGGTCGACGCCAAGGGCACCAGCGTGCACAACACCGGGCCGAAGGAATGGCAGGCGAAGATCGGCAAGATCCCGGTCGCCGTCGCCTGAGCCCGCTCCCATCCTGAAGCACCCTGCCCGCTCCCTCGCACGGGGGGGCGGGCGCGGCGCCGGCTCAGGCCCGCGCCAGGCGCCACGGCGCGGGGGGCGACCAGCTCGCCGCCCAGGCGGGGATCCTCTCCGCCGGCATCGGCCGCGCGATCCCGTAGCCCTGCGCCACCTCGCAACCGAGCTCCAGCAGCAGGCTGCCATGCTCCACCTCTTCCACGCCCTCGGCGACCACCTCGCGCTTGAAGGCATGGGCGAGCCCCATGATCGCCTTCAGGATGGCGAGATCCTCGGCGTCATCCACCATCCCGCGCACGAACAGCTGGTCGATCTTGAGGCGCGCCGCCGGTAGCCGCTTGAGATACGCGAGCGAGGAATACCCCGTCCCGAAGTCGTCGAGCGCGAAGGACACGCCGATGCCTGCGCAGGCCTCGACGATGCGCGTGACCTGGGTGATGCTCTCCAGCGCGCTGGTCTCCAGCACCTCCAGTTCCAGTGCACCCGGTCCCAGTTCGGGGTGACGCGCGAGCGCCGCCTGCAGCCGCAGCATGAAATCCGCCGCCTGCAGATGACGCGCGCCCACGTTCACGCTCACCGGCAGGAACAAGCCCCCACGCTGCCAGGCGGCAACCTGCGCGAGCGCCTGCTCGATGACCCAGTCGCCGATCTCGACCGCGAGCGGGTGATCGGCCACCGCCGGCAGGAAGGCCGCCGGCTCGAGCTCGCCCTGGCGCGGATGGCGCCAGCGGATCAGCGCCTCGACCCCTACCACCGCGCCGCTGCGCATGTTCACCTTGGGCTGGTACAGGAGCTGGAACTCGCTCGCGCGCAAGCCCCCGCGGATCGCCGCCAGGGTCTGGTGGCGGCCGCGCTGGGAGCGATCGTGCGCGGTGTCGAAGACGTGGTAGCGGTTCTTGCCGGCAAGCTTGGCCTGGTACATCGCGAGGTCGGCCTGGCGCAGCAGCTGGTCGGCATCGACCTCCTCAGCCTGGGGGTAAAGGGTGAGCCCGACGCTTGCCGAGACCTTCACCTCCTGCCCCGCGAGCGCAACCGCCTGCGACACCGCGCAGAGCAGGCGGCGCACGAGCAATTCACAGGCCTCGACGTCGGGCAGATCGAGCAGCAGCGCGACGAACTCGTCGCCCCCCAGGCGCGAGATGCTGTCGCCCTCGCGCAGCGCCGCCTTCATGCGCGCCGCCACCACCGTGAGCAACTGGTCGCCAGCCTGGTGGCCGAGGGTGTCGTTGATCGACTTGAAGCCGTCGAGGTCGATGTAGGCGAGCGCGAGCTGCTGGCCGCGCCTGCGCGCCTGCGCCATCCCCCGCTGCATGCGGTCGCTGAGCAGGACGCGGTTGGGCAGCCCGGTCAGTGCATCGTAGTGCGCGATGTACTCGAGGCGGGACTCGTGCTCCTTCTGCCGGGTGATGTCGGTCAGCGTGCCGGAGAGCCCCACGACCCGGCCCTGCGCATCGAGCGCACGCCGCGCGCTCATCTCCAGCCAGCGAAAGCCGCCGCCGGCGCAGCGGTAGCGCGCGGCGTGGGTGCAGGACTCGAGTTCGCCCGCGAGCACCTGCTCGACCATCTCGCCGTGCTGCTCGCGATCGTCGGCATGCACGTGGGCGAGAAAATGGCGGCCGAGGCTCTCCTCCAGGGGATGGCCGGTGATGTCGGCCCAGGCCTTGTTGAGGAAGGTCCAGCGCCCCTCCCCGTCGAGCAGGAAGATCACCTCGCGCACGCTCTCCACCACCGACCGGTAGCGTGCCTCGCTCGCCAACAGCCCGTCGTGCGCGCGCTTGCGCTCGATGACCCCGCTGAAGGCGTTGCCCACCAGGGTCATCAGGGTCTTGTCCTCGTCGGTCCAGGAGCGCTCGCGGCACACCGCGTCGAGCCCTATGATGCCGCGCACCTGCCCGTCCACCACCATGGGCACCCCGAGCACCGACCGGATCGACTGCGCCTCGAGCAGCACGCGGTCGGCCTCGGCCTCGGCCGGCAGCGCGGCGACGCTGGGGTAGTCGACGATCCCGAGCTGCTTGATGGTGCGCAGGAAGAGCAGCGAGTCGTCGAAGGGCAGGCCCTGGAGCTTGTCGATCTGCGGCTCGATGCCCTCGGCGCACCACTCGTGGGTGTTGTCGAGCTGGCAGCCGTCCTCGGAGACCTGGAACACATAGGCGCGATCGGCCTCGGCGAAGCGGCCGAGTTCGCCGAGGGCCTGGTCGAGGTGCCCGTCCAGCTCGGCAGGCGCGGCCAGGATCAGCTCGGACGAGATCCGCCCCACCAGGCGCTCGAACGCGATCCGCCCGGTCAGCACGCGCTCGGCGCGCTCGCGCACCAGCTCGGCCGCCACCCGGTCGTCGAAGATCTCGAGCAGGGTGCGCACTGCCGCCTCGTCGTCGAAAGGCTTGCGGCGCAGCGCCACCATCAGGCCGAGTACGCCCCCCTCGCGGTCGAACAGCGGCACGCCGGCATAGGCGTCGATGCCCATGCGCACGAGTTCGCGGTCGCGCGGAAAGCGTTCATGCACCCCACGCGGGTAGATGCACGCCCCCCGCCCGACCGTGCCGTCGCAGGGGGACTCGGCGAGCGCGTAGCGGAACGGACGTATGACGCCGCCGTCGCCCCAGCCCGCGCGCACCTCGACGTGCGCCCCATCGGCGCAGAGCTGGCCGACGAAGGCGATATCCAGATCGAGCGCCTCGACGACGTGCCGGCACACCGCCTCGTAGAAGCCCTCGCCCGACAGCCGCGCATAGCGCGCCGCGAGCGCATCGAGCGCGAGATCGCCGCGCTTGCGCTCGGTGATGTCGTAGCAATAGCCGATGTAGCCGAGGAAGGTGCCGTCGGGGTCGCGGCGCGGATTGCCCTCGTCCGAGATCCACCGGAAGCCGCCGTCGGCATGGCGCAGGCGGTATTCCATCCGGAACGGCTCCCGGCGCGCGAAGGCCTTCCTCCAGGTGTTCAGGCAACCCTCGGCGTCGTCCGGATGCAAGTCGGCCGCCCAGCCCGTGCCCCGGGACTGCTCCAGCGTGCGGCCGGTGAACTGCAGCCAGGTGTCGTTGAAGTAGTTGCACCCGCCCTCGGCATCCGATGTCCAGATCAGCGCCGACTTGCTGTTGGCGAGCTCGCGGAAGTGGCGCTCGCTCTCTTCCAGGGCGCGACGCGCGGTCTTGCGGTCCTCCTCGGTGCGCAGCGCGATGATCATGCTCGCGCAGGTGACCAGCATGGGCTCGAGCTCGACGATCAAGGCCTGGTCGTAGCCCTGCTCCGCATTCGCCAGCCCGACCATGCCGATCAAATGCCCGCCGTGGAACAGCGGCAGGCCGAGAAAGGCCCGCAGTTCGGGGTGTCCGGGCGGCAGCCCCGCGCCGCGGGGATCGCCGGCGGGCGCATTGCAGATCACCGGGGCGGCGGTCCGCACGACCGCACCGAACAAGGTGTCGAGGTTGTGGAACTCGAAGCCACCGGTACGCATGCGCTCGAAGAGGGTGCGCGACTCCGGACTCCACGAGATGTCGCTGAGCCCGTGCATGCGCAGGAAGGACTCCCCGGCTTCATCGTGCAGGACCTCGCCGATGAAGCCGTACTCGCTGCCGGTCAGCGCGAGGAGGTGGTCGAGCATCGCCGAGAAGGTGTCGGAGGAGGAGCGCCCCACCAGCATGCCGCGCTGCAGGGCAGACAGCACCGACAGCATCTGCGCCTGCCGTGCAACGCGCGCCTCCAGCTCCGCGAGCGCAGCCGAGGCGCGCCGTGGCGCCGCTTGCACCCCCTCCTGCCCTGGCTCGACGGGCACGTCACCCGGCAACTCGTTCCCCAAGCCCGACATCCGATCCCCTCGAATCCGCAAGCAAGACAAGCGCGCATCTTAGCGGGAAGCCTTTCCCGGCGGCATGACTGCAACGCCTGGATGCATAAAAAAGGCGCCGACCCTGCCGGTCGGCGCCCTCGATGCGACAGCCCGCGTGGGCGAGGTTCAGCGCTTGCCGTGCGCGGCGAGCTTGAGCCAGGTATCGACCACCGTGTCGGGGTTCAGCGAGATGGTCTGGATGCCCTCGTCCATCAGCCACTCGGCCAGGTCGGGGTGATCCGACGGGCCCTGGCCGCAGATGCCCACGTACTTGCCGAGCTTGTTCGCGGCCTGGATGGACATCGACAGCAGCTGCTTGACCGCCGGATCGCGCTCGTCGAAGGAATGCGCCACCAGCCCCGAGTCGCGGTCCAGGCCCAGGGTGAGCTGGGTGAGGTCGTTCGAGCCGATCGAGTAGCCGTCGAAGTACTGCAGGAACTGCTCGGCCAGGATGGCGTTGGACGGGATCTCGCACATCATGATCAGCTTGAGATCGTTGGCGCCACGCTTGAGGCCGTGCTCGGCGAGCAGGTCCACCACCCCGGCGGCCTCTTCGAGGTTGCGCACGAAGGGGATCATGATCTGC
The DNA here is from genome assembly GCA_024235615.1 of Thauera sp. Lineage (GTDB taxonomy): Bacteria > Pseudomonadota > Gammaproteobacteria > Burkholderiales > Rhodocyclaceae > Thauera. Next base: position 432,610 of record JACKMB010000001.1, read on the forward strand.
ACGTTGGTGAGGCCGAGCTCGTTGCGCACCTTCTTCATCGCCGCCACTTCCATCTCGAAGCAGTCGCGGAAGCTGTGCGCGATGTAGCGCGAGGCGCCACGGAAGCCGAGCATCGGGTTCTCTTCCTCCGGCTCGTAGATCTCGCCGCCGAGCAGCTTGCGGTACTCGTTCGACTTGAAGTCGGACATGCGCACGATCACGGGCTTCGGGTAGAAGGCCGCGGCGATGGTGGCCACGCCCTCGACCAGCTTCTCGATGAAGAACTGCTTGGGCGTCGCGTAGCCGCGCGAGCGGCGGTTGATCTCGTCGCGCAGGCTGGCCGGCACCTGGCCGATGTCGAGGATGGCCTTGGGGTGGATGCCGATCATGTTGTTGATGACGAACTCCAGGCGCGCCAGGCCGACGCCGCCGTTGGGGATCTGCGCGAACTCGAAGGCGAGCTCGGGGTTGCCCACGTTCATCATGATCTTCACCGGGATCTCGGGCAGGTTGCCCATGTCGGTGGTGATGACCTCGAACTCCAGCTTGCCGCGGTACACGTAGCCGGTGTCGCCCTCGGCGCAGGACACGGTGACCGACTCGCCCTCGTGCAGCACGTCGGTGGCATTGCCGCAGCCGACGATGGCCGGGATGCCGAGTTCGCGCGCGATGATCGCGGCGTGGCAGGTGCGGCCGCCGCGGTTGGTCACGATCGCGCTGGCGCGCTTCATCACCGGCTCCCAGTTGGGGTCGGTCATGTCGGTGACGAGGATGTCGCCGGCCTGCACGCGGTTCATCTCGGAGGCGTCGCCGACGATGCGGACCACGCCGGCGCCGATCTTCTGGCCGATCGCGCGGCCGTGGGTGAGCGCCTTGCCGTACTGCTTGAGGCGGTACTTCTCCATCACCAGGCCGGAGTCCTGGCTCTTCACCGTCTCGGGGCGGGCCTGCAGGATGTAGAGCTTGCCATCGACACCGTCCTTGCCCCACTCGATGTCCATCGGGCGGCCGTAGTGCTTCTCGATGATCACCGCGTAGCGGGCGAGCTCGAGCACGTCGGCGTCGGTCAGCGAGAAGCGGTTGCGGTCGGCCTCGGGCACATCGACCGTACGCACCGACTTGCCGGCCACGGCCTTGTCGGTGAACACCATCTTGATGAGCTTGGAGCCGAGGTTGCGGCGGATGATCGCCGGCTTGTCGAGCGCCAGGGTGGGCTTGTGGACGTAGAACTCGTCCGGGTTCACCGCGCCCTGCACCACGGTCTCGCCGAGGCCGTAGGAGGCGGTGATGAACACCACCTGGTCGAAGCCCGACTCGGTGTCGATCGAGAACATCACGCCCGAGGCGCCCGAGTCCGAGCGCACCATGCGCTGCACGCCGGCCGACAGCGCGACGTCGGCGTGGGCGAAGTTCTTGTGCACGCGGTAGGCGATCGCGCGGTCGTTGTACAGCGACGCGAACACCTCCTTCATCGCGTGCAGGATGTTCTCGTAGCCGTGGATGTTGAGGAAGGTCTCCTGCTGGCCGGCGAAGGAGGCGTCCGGCAGGTCCTCGGCGGTGGCCGACGAGCGCACCGCGAAGCTGCCCTCGCCCTCGGCGGTGATGGCCTCGTAGGCGGTCTTGATCTCGGCCTCGAGCTTGGCCGGGAAGGGCAGGTCCACGATCCACTGGCGGATCTGCGCGCCGGTCTTGGCGAGCGCATCGACGTCATCCACGTCGAGCGCGTCGAGCGCGGCGTTGATGCGGTCGGCCAGGCCGTCGTGGGCGAGGAACTCGCGATAGGCCTCGGCGGTGGTTGCGAAGCCGCCCGGGACGCGGACGCTGGAAGGCAGCTGGCTGATCATCTCGCCGAGCGAGGCGTTCTTGCCGCCGACCTTCTCGACGTCGGACATGCGCAGTTCGTTGAAGGGAATCACGTAGCGTGTCATGGGTGGCTTCCGCAAATGTTGGGGAGAAAGCAGAATATCGCGAACGGCAGTGTACGATTTTTTGTGCTGTGCCGCATCACAGGGTTTGCCCCAATACACGCCCCGCCTCCCCGGTCGGGGCCGCAAGGTCCGAAATCATGAACGACATCGCCCGCCGCACCGTCTTCTTCGTCTCCGACGGCACCGGCATCACCGCCGAAACCCTTGGCCACAGCCTGTTGGCGCAGTTTCCGGAGGCGCGCTTCCGGCAGGTGCGCGCGCCTTTCATCGACGACATCGACAAGGCGATCGACTGCGCGACGCAGATCCGCGAGGCCGCAGCCGAGGACGGCGTGCGCCCGATCGTGTTCAGCACGCTGGTCAATCAGGCCACGGTTGATGCACTGCACAAATCCGATGCGCTCTTCCTCGACCTCTTCGAGCGCTTCATCGGACCGCTCGAGGCCGAGCTCGGCCAGCGCTCCACCCATGCCGTGGGTCGCTTCCACGGCATCGCCGACAGCCTCAACTACAAGCACCGCATCGAGGCGATCAACTTCGCCATGGCGCACGACGACGGCATCTCCAGCGAGGGCGAGCTCGCCGAGGCCGACGTGATCCTGGTCGGCGTGTCGCGCTCGGGCAAGACTCCCACCAGCCTGTACCTGGCCATGCAATTCGGCGTCAAGGCGGCCAACTATCCGCTGATCCCCGAGGACTTCGAGCGCAACAAGCTGCCCGGCGAGCTGCACAAGTACCGCGGCAAGCTCTTCGGCCTCACCATCGCCCCCGAGCGCCTGTCGCAGATCCGCCAAGAACGCCGCCCCAACAGCCGCTACGCCTCGCTGGAAAACTGCCGCTACGAGATCGACGCCGCGCACAAGCTCATGCGCCGCGAGAACATCCGCTGCCTCGACTCCACGGCAAAGTCGATCGAGGAGATCTCCGCCACCATCCTGCAGACCATCCGGGTCGATCGCCCGGGTTTCTGAGCGCACGGCGGGTGCTTCGACCGGCGTTTTCCTGCGGCATTGGTAGAATGCGGGGTCATGGGTGTCGCCCAAGCCGGCACCCCGAACAGCGCAACAGGAACCCGACATGAAAAGAACGCGCCTCAAGCGCCGCGGCGGCCTCGGCCGCACTGCCGAACAACTCGCCTGGCTCGCCGGCGGGCTGGCCCAGTCCGGCAGCCGGATCGAGGACCACTACTGGGAGACGCAGCTCGCCAGGCTGATCGACGAGACCCTGGCCGACAACGACGAGGAAGTGCTCAACGCCGCGCTCGACCATCTCTTCAGTGCCGACGCTCGCGCCTACGACGAGCTCGCCGACAACATCGAGTCGCGTGCCGAATGTGCCGCCGGCAGCATCGCCGGGCACGACGTCGTGCTGATCGCTGCACCGGTGCTGGCATGGTCGCGCTACCGCATCCCGGCCACCAACATCCCCGCCGCGGTGCTCGCCAACCTGCGCGTGCACCTGCAGGCCCACGTGCTCGCCAAGGGCGCCAGGCTGTCGGTGGCCGACTTCCTCTTCAGCCCCGACCAGCTCCCGCAGGGCTACTGCGCCACCGCGGAGTTCGCCAAGGTGATCTGCGGCGCGGCGGTCGACAACCTCGACCTGCACATCGACACCGAGGGCATGCCCGAGACCGCGCAGTTCCTCTCCGACACCCGCTACCTGCTCGCCGCGGTGGCGGTGCCGCGCGGTGCCGCGCTGTTCCGCTGGCAGGAGCCCGACGGCACGCGCGACGGTGCGCTCGAGCAATGGCGTGCCCAGGGAGGCGCCTGCCTCACCCCGCTGCTGCCCGGCTGCGCGGTCGACCTCGTGCTGCCCGACTCCTACTTCGCCGCCAGCCGGGCCGCCGACAAGGACAGCCGCCCCTACTCGGTGCGTGCATCGGTCGCCTTCCTCGCCACCACGCTGGAGACGCCCGCCGCCAACCTGCGCGCGGTGGTCGCCCCGTTCTGGGATCGCAACCTCGAGGAATACCGCATCGGCTTCACCGCGCGGGGTCGCGACGCGGTGGTGCACGGCGTGGTGTGGCCGCTGCTCGGCGCCGAGGACGAGACCACCGACTGCGTCGCGCAGATCGAAACCGTATTGCGCGAATCCGGTCTCACCGACGTCGTGTCCCTCGAGCACCACTTCCCGCTCGAGTACTGCGACGACTGCGGCGCCCCGCTCTACCCCTCCCCCGAGGGCGAGGTCGTGCATGCCGAGATGCCCGAGGAGCAGGGTGTGCAGGCGCCGCGCCATCTCCACTGATCCGCCACGAGGTAGCCATGGCCCGCGAAGTCGACAAACCCGACGCCGAATGGCGTCGGCAGCTCTCCGACCTGCAGTACCGCGTCACCCGCGAAAAGGGCACCGAGCGCGCGTTCACCGGCGAGTGTTGCCGGCTCCCTGATTCCGCACAAATCTGGCGTCGTTAAACGGCGTCGTTAAACGGCGTCGTCGAGTGGGCGCCGGCGGCGCCGTAAACGGCACGAGGGCCGCGCGCGTCGGCCCTCGTTGTGCTGGGGGCGGGGCTCGATCAGAACGACGGATCGTCGAACGGCAGCTCGGCCTGCGTGAGGCGGTCCTGGCGGTAGTGCTCGAACAGGGCGAGCTCGTAGTGCGCCCAGATGCGCTCGCGCAGATCGTCGAGCAGCTCGATCACGGCCCGGGCCTGCTCGGGCGTCCAGTCGGCGTCGATGAGCAGGTCCAGGCCGCGCAGCAGCCCGGACGGCGGGTGGTCGGTCTTCATGCGGGACTCCGTGCGGATTTGCGTTTGCGGGCGTTGGTGGCGGCGCGCTCCTGGGCTTCCTTGTGGCGCCAGGACGGGCCCTTGAGGGCGATGATCTCGGCGTGATGGACCAGGCGGTCGATGAGCGCGACCACGCAGGCGGCGTTGGGGAACACCTCGGACCATTCGGCAAAGGACTTGTTGGTGGTGATGAGGGTGCTCTTTTTCTCGTGGCGACGGCTGATGAGCTCGAAGAGCAGATCGGCGTGGCGGTTCGAGTAGGAGAGGTAGCCGACCTCGTCGATCACCAGGAGCGTGGGGCTGGCGTAGTGGCGCAGGCGGCGGCGCAGCGCGGAGTCGGAGTCGAGCGCGGCGAGCTCGCCCAGGAGCTGGCCGGCGGTGGTGAAGAGCACGGTGTGCCCGCGCAGCACCGCCTGGTGGGCGATGTTCTGCGCGATGGTGGTCTTGCCGAGCCCGGAGGGGCCGACCAGCAAGGCGTTGGTGGCGGTCTCGAGGAAGCCGAGTGTCATCAGCTCGGCGATGGCGGCCTGGTCGCACTGCTCGGGCCAGCGCCAGTCGAAGTCGGCCAGCGGCTTGAAGCGGCCGATGTGCGCGCAGCGCAGCCGGCGCTCGAGTGAGCGTCGGGCGCGCTCGGTCTCCTCCCACTCGATGAGCGGGGCGATCCACGGGGCCTGGGCGCACTCGGCCCAGTGGCTCACCACCCCGTGCAGTTGCAGCGCACGGGCGCGCGCGAGCAGCGGTTCAGGCGTCGTCATGGTCGTCCTCCAGCAGGCGGTCGTAGCCGGCCAAGGGGTGGGCGCGCACGGTGACGTCGCGCGTCTTCAGATGCGCGGGCAGCGGCACGCCCAGCGGCGGGGGCGCCTCGCGCCGGCGCTCGAGCGCCAGGCGCACCGCGTTGGGATGCGGCACGCCGCGCGCGAGCGCCTCGTCGACGGCAACGGCCAGTTCGCCCGCGCCGTAGCGGTCGAGCAGGTCGGTGAGCGCGCGCGTGGTGCGCCCGAGCGGCTCGCCGCGCTCGGCGGCCTGGGCGAGCAGCGCCTGGCAGGCCGGCACGGCCGCCGTCAGGCGGTCGGTGGCGCGGTGGGCGCTGGCCGCGTGCTTGTGTGCAACGAGCGCCTCAAGGTGCGCGGCACACTCGATCTGCTGGCGGCGGTCGTAGCTGCGCGCATGGGTGGCGATGACGTCCTCGCCGTCGAGGATGCGCACCCGCAGCGGGTCGGCGCACACGGTGAGGGGGCGCCGCACATGGGTGTGGGGGATCGAGTAGTCGTTCAGATCGAAGCGCACGTACGGGGTCTTGCCCGCCGACACCGCGCGCAGCTCGTCGGTCGGAAACGGTGTCTCGGGCCGCGCGAGCAGGCGCTCGCGCTCGGCCGCGAAGGCCTCGGCCACCGTCATCGAGGCGTCCTCGGGGCAGCGCCGCGCACCGGCGGCGCCCTCGCACCAGGCCTGGGCCTGCGCGTTCAGGTCGTCCAGATCGGCGAAGGCGCATCCGGCGAAGAAGGCCTCGCGCACGTAGCGGATCGCGCGCTCGACGCGCCCCTTCTCGTTGCCGCGCGCCACCGCCACCGGGCGCGGCTCGAAGCGGTAGTGGCCGGCGAGCGCGAGCAGGGTCGGGTGGAAGCGGATCGCGTTGCCGCAACGCTCGAGCACCGCGCTCTTCAGATTGTCGTAGAGGGCGATGCGCGGCACCGCGCCCCAGCACTCGAAGGCGCCGACATGGCCGCGCAGGAAGTTCTCCATGCGCGCATCGAGGAAGAAGCGCAGATAGATCTGGCGCGACCACGACAGCACCATGACGAAGGCCATCAGCGGACGGCGTGCGCGCCCGATCGTCAGGTGCCCGAAGTGCCCCCAGTCGACCTGGGCCTGCTCGCCGGGCAGGGTGCGTAGCCGCAGGTAGGCCTCGGCGCTCGGGCGCGGGCGGTGGCGGGCGATGAGGTGGCGGAAGTGATCGGGGCGCCCGGGGTAACCGCGTGCGCGCACCATGTCGTAGAGCCGCGCGGCCGTGAGGCGCGGAAACTGCGCGAGCGTCTCGTGGAGGAAGGGCAGATAGGGGTCGATCGCCGAGGCGCGCTGCACGGGGCCGTGCCGGGGCAGGCCGGCCTGGGCGAGCACGCGCGCGACGGTGTCGCGGTGCAGCCCGAGCTGCACGGCGATGGTGCCGATGCGCCAGCGCTCGGCGTGGTAGTAGCGCAGGATCTGCGCCTCGTGTTCAGGGGACAGGGCCATGGCGGGGCGGACTCCGTTCGGATCGGGGGCAAGGGCGCCGAACCGGGGAGTGCAGGAAGTCCTGACGCACGAACGGGGACAGTGCGCGGTGGCACAGGTGGCACTGCCCGCTCGCGGACGGTACGGACTCGGGCACGGTCGGCGCGGTCCTTACTTCAACAGGCGGGGCCGGCGGCGGGGAACCCTGATGCGTCACTTCCTGGCGTCGCGCGCGGTAGCGGCGCTGGCGTTGCGCGTGCGCCAGGCGCCCCGCAAAGCTCGCCTGGTAGCGCGTGCCGGCTGCCCGCAGCGAGGCCGCGCGGGCACGCTGGGCGCAGCCGGCGGCGCAATAGCGCTGCCCCCGATCACAGTGGCTGCAGATCAGCACTGCCGCGCGGCACGCGGCACAGAGATAGCGTCGTCCGGTCGACTCCATGGGCCTTGAGGCCCGTGGGAGACTCGACGCCAGCGCCCACTTCGTGAAAGACTACGGGCGCAACGACCGCGCAGCCTTGCGCGGGTGTGGGGCGCGACACTGGGGATGACTTGGCGGTTTGAGCCGGTGTCGCGCCTGCGTTGCCACAGGCCGAGCCCGATTGTGCGCGCATCGGCCACTCGGGTGCCAAACGCCCTCCCTCCCGATTGCACGAACACCCCGCCCGCCATCGGCGCGCCGGGGTCAGGGGCGTTTCCAGTCGCCCTACGGGCGCCTTCCAACGCCCCTGACCCCATCAAGCAAACAGCCGCTATCCGCTCACCAGATCAAGGTCATGCTGTGCCGTGCCGGCGGTGGACGCCGGATTTGTGCGGGAATCGACCGCCGTTAACAGCGAGTACTGGGACGTCTGGGAAAAGGGCGCCTACCGCTGCGTGTGCTGCGGCGCCCCGCTCTTCCGCTCCGAGCACAAGTTCGACGCCGGCTGCGGCTGGCCGAGCTTCTGGACCGCGGCCGAGCCCGACAACGTCGAGACCGCCGAAGACCGCAGCCACTTCATGCTGCGCACCGAGGTCCTCTGCCACCAGTGCGGCGCCCACCTCGGCCACGTCTTCGAGGATGGCCCCCAGCCCACCGGCCTGCGCTACTGCATCAACTCGGCGTCGATCAAGCTGGAGAAGGACGCGGAGTGAAGACCGCGGCTTGCGCCGCTCCGGCATGAGCCGCCGCCCTGCAGGAGCGGTGGAGGCCGCGCACCACGCGGACGAAAAAAACCCGCGCCAGCCTCTCGGCTGCGCGGGTTTTTCGTGTGCTGGAGAAAGCGCTTACACGCGTTCCCACACCGTGGTGATGCCCTGGCCGCCGCCGATGCACATGGTGGCGACGCCGTAGCGGCCATTCACGCGGATCAGCTCGTGCAGCAGCTTGGTGATGATCACCGAGCCGGTTGCGCCGACCGGGTGGCCGAGCGAGATCGCGCCGCCGTTCGGGTTGACCTTGGCGGTGTCGAGGCCGAGGCCGCGGTTCACCGTGATCGACTGCGCCGCGAAGGCTTCGTTGGACTCGATCACGTCGATCTGGTCCAGCTTCAGCCCGGCACGCTGCAGCGCGAGCTTGGTGGCGGGGATCGGGCCCTCGCCCATCACCTCGTTGGGCACGCCGGCGATGGCGTAGGACACCAGGCGGGCGATCGGCTTGTGGCCGGCGGACGCGGCCTTGGCGGCATCGGCCAGCACCAGGAAGGCGGCGGCGTCGTTGATGCCCGAGGCGTTGCCGGCGGTGACCGAACCATCCTTCTTGAACGCCGGCTTCATCTTGCCCAGCGCTTCCATGGTGGTCATGCGCGGATGCTCGTCGGTGTCGAACACCACGGTGCCCTTGCGGGTCTCGAAGGTGATCGGAACGATCTGGCCCTTGAAGCGGCCCTCGGCGATCGCCGCGGCGGCGCGCTTCTGCGACTCGAGCGCAAAGGCGTCCTGCTCTTCACGGGTGATGCCGTGCTTGGTGCAGAGGTTCTCGGCGGTGATGCCCATGTGGCCCACGCCGAACGGGTCGGTCAGCACGGCGACCATCGAGTCGATGGCCTTGGTGTCGCCCATGCGCGCGCCGCTGCGCAGCGCGGGCAGCAGGTAGGCGCCGCGCGACATGACCTCGACGCCACCGCCGATGGCGAAGTCGGCATCGCCCAGCATGATGGCCTGGGCCGAGCTGACGATGGCCTGCTGCGCCGAGCCGCACAGGCGGCTGACCTGGAAGGCGACGGAATCCATCGACATGCCGGCATTGATCGTCGCCACGCGCGACACGTAGGCGTAGCGGGAGTCGGTCGGAATGCAGTGGCCGACGGAGGCGAACGAGACCGCCTTCGGATCCACACCCGCGCGCGCGATCGCTTCCTTGATCACCACGGCGCCGAGGTCCGACGGCTCCATGTCCTTCAGCGAACCACCGAAGCCACCCACGGCGGAACGAACAGCACTCAGAACGACGACTTCACGATTTGCCATAACCCACTCCCTTGTTGAGATTAGACGTGTCACCGCCCCGCCCAGCCCGCGACCGCGAGCAGGAAGAGCAGGAACAGACACACGAGCAGAGCCCGCCAGAGCAGGCTCACTGTGTTTTGCATATGGTCGACGCCCGCCTCGCTCCCCAGGCCCATCTCGGGCCGGTCCAAGAGCTCGCCGGCTTCATGAACCGGCATGCCGAGCCGCACGCCCAGCGCGCCGCCACCACTTGCGATCAGTATAGCCGACGACCTCTCCGGCCACAGCACCGCCTGCGAACGCCAGCAGTAGATCGCATCCTCGAAGTTGCCCATGATGGAGAACACGATCGCGGTGATCCGCACCGGCAGCCACTCGATCGCCTCGCGCGCGCCCCGCGCGAAGCGCCCGAAGCCCGCGGCGCCAGCATCGCGCCCGCCCCACTCCTCGGCCAGCAAGCCGGCGAGGCGGTACATCACCGCCCCGCTCGGGCCGGGCAGCAGCACGAACCAGAACATCACGCCGAACAGCCTGCGGTGCGAGACGACCAGCGCCTCCTCGATGGCCAGGCGGGCGATCTCGTTCGCCGACGCGCCGTCATGGCGCGTGCCGCGCCAGTCCTCGAGCAGGCTGCGCGCGCCCTCCGGCTCGCCCAGTCGCAGGGCCACGTGGATCGCCGAAAAGAAGCGCGTGTCGTGGCGAAAGCCGATGCACAGGTAGAGCACGACCACGTTGAAGAGAAAGGCCAGCGCCGGATGCATCTCCCACAGCAGCCAGAAGCCGAACGCACTCGCGAACGCCGCCGTCGGCACCAGGAGCAGCCAGGCCACACGCCCCTGGGCGGCCGAGGCAGCATCGAAACGGGCGCGCACCCCCTCGACCACGCCGCGCACCCCGCGCACCGTCCAGCCGCGCGCCGGCAGCGGACGCAGCTGTTCGAGCACGAGCGCCAGGATCAGGGAGAAGAAGGTCATGCAGCCAAAGCATCGCGGGCGCCAGCGGCCCCGCCCATGAAGCGGGTTTATCGGTGCGGCAAGATAGCACAAAGGCAAGCACGCGCAGCAGGCGCGGCAGCGGCCGACACGCTCAGGCTTCGTCCTGCAGCATACGATAGAGCGACATCAGGATTCCCGCCGTCGCGCCCCAGATGAAATACCCGTGCCAGGGCATCGCGTGGAAACGCCGCATCCGCCCCTCGTGCAGGATGCTGTGCTCCTGATGGTTGCGCGGATCGAGGAAGTGCGCGAGCGGCACCTCGAAGGCCTCGGCGACCTCGAAGGCGTCGAGCGTCAATTCGAGCGGCGGATGCACCACGCCGACCACCGGCGTCACGCGGAAACCCGTGCCGGTGAAGTAGTCGGGCAGCGCACCGATCAATTCGACGTGACGGCGGGCGAGCCCGATCTCCTCCTCCGTCTCGCGCAGCGCGGCGTGCGCCGGCGAGGGATCGCTTTCCTCGAGCCGGCCGCCGGGAAAGCTGATCTCCCCCGGGTGGTGGTGAAGGTGGTCGGTGCGCCGGGTCAGCAGCACCGACGGGGCCTCGCTGCGCACCACCAGCGGCACCAGCACCGCCGCTGGCTTGGGCGGACGCGAGCGCGCGAGGTCGCGACCATCGCCGTTGAACTCGCCCTCCCCGCGCGGGCCCTCGGCGAGCCGCAGGCGAATGCGCTCCAGAGCAGGAAGACCATGCCTTGCACTTCCAGGATTCACGCCATGCCTCAGTAACGTTTCTTGAGCAGCAGGCGGTCGCCCTCGCGCCGCCAGTCCATGCGGCCGAGAAAACTCATGCCGAGCAGGACGTAGGGCAGTTCGGACTCATGCACCGCCGCCTCGATGCCATACAGGCGCATCCCCTTGAGCTCGACCGAATCGAGCTTCACCCGCCACACCCGCGCCGTGCCGTTGGCGGTCTCGCTCTGCCCGGGCTGGCCGGAACGGTAGTCGATCCCGAGCCGCACCGCCTCGTTGCGGCCGAGCGCCACCAGGGTGGCCCCGGTATCCACCAGAACCCGCACGCTCCTGCCATTGACGCTCGCATCGGCGAAGAAGTGCCCGCCCCCATCCGACACCAGGCTCGCCTCCGCGACGCTCGCACCCGGCGCGCTGGCGGCGTGCTCGCCGACGCGCAGCTGGAAAGTTCGCCCGTCGTGCTCGAGCGTCGCCGTCTGGCCGGCGAGCGCACGCAGCCGGACACCTTCGCGCGTGGCCTCGTTCACGCGGATCGTTTGCGGCGCGGCTCCATCGACGACCAGCACGGCCTTGTTTCCAAGCGCGCCGGCCATGACGACGTCCAGCGCCAGCGCGGGTGAGGCGAGGCAGACCCCCCCGAGCAGGAGCGCGCAGGATCGTTTCAAGGCAGTCCTCGATCCGGGGGCTGGGCGCCCCGGCCGCAAGCTCGGCCAGGACCGGGGGAAAACATCGTTGCGGGACATGCCGTGCAGCTCCTCGCTATTGCCCAGGCTGCTCGGTGACCAACTCCCGCCACATGAACCTGCGGAATGTTCCGCTCAACGACGCGGGCGGCACCGGCAGGCTGATCTGGCGATTGTCCGAAGTGTTGATGATGGCCACTTCCTTGCCCTCCAGGCGGATGACCGCCAAACCCACCCCCAAGGCCTGGGTCAGGAGCTCGCCCACCTTCAAGCCCTCCACGGTCTCGACGCTGCTTCCGGTGCGGTAATCGAAGAAATACAGGTAACTCCGGCCGCCGACCGTGCACGCTTCGCGCTCGGGGACGTTCGTCACCGCCGTCAACACGCCGCTGACGATCTTGAAATCCACATTGATCCGCTCGCCCGCCTCGGCGCTCAGATCGACGAACCATCCGGGACCCGTCGTCCAGTCGACCGACTCCTCGGTGATCGTCCGCGTCGCCCCGCTCGCCGTGATCACCTGCTGGACCACACCCGCCGCGGCGCGGAAATTGCCCCAGCCCGTATCCGCGAGCGGCTCGCGCACTGCGTAGATCGACTGCACCGAGGCATCGTCCAGATCGCCCTGGCCGAGATACTTGCCGGTCCCGACGAAGACGACCCGCTTCAGCGTACCGTCGCTCGCCTTGACCTCCGCCAGCTCCGGCCGGGTCGTGATCGGCTGCGTGCTGCCGAAGCTCGCGAGCAGCGTCGCGGTCTCGGCGGTAAGATCGAAGCGCCACAGCCTGCCGGAGAGATCGCCTGCGTAGGCATAACGCGTGGTGTCGTCGAGGCGGATGTTATCGACCCAGTTGCTGACCCTCGCGATGCCGCTCTTCGACGGGTCGGACTCGTTGTCGGTCACGATCTCGGAAACCTTGTCGCCGCTCTCGGCATCGAGGACGTACAAGCGCCCCTTGCCGTCACCCGTCGAGGCGTTGTTGTAGCCCGATGCGATCAGGACCACCCACTTGCCGCCGTGCTTGGTGATGACCGGATTGGCGAACGCAAGGCCGAGATCCGAATCGTCGGCATTGCCGAACTCCCACAGGATCGACGGATTGGTCGTGTCGGTGATGTCGAGGGCGAAATACGAGCGCCCGCCCTTGCCCAGCCCGACCACCGCGATGGTGCGCCAGTCGCTCGCTCCGGCGTCGTCGCAGTCGTCCGCGACGCAGATGTCCCCGACCGCGATCGCGCCATCCACGTAGTACTGGTGCGGCACCCCGCTGGTCTTGCCGTAGTCCTTGTGCGCCAGCTTGTGCAGGTTCGGGATCACCGCCGACGGCACGTACGCCCAGCGCTCCGTGCCGGTGTCGGCATCGAAGGCATGCAGCATCCCGTCGTTCGCCCCGACCAGCACGATCCCTGCCCGAGCGCTCTTGGCCGTGACGAAGTCGGCGTAGCCGGAGTCCGAATACTTGTACGGCGGTCGCCGCACAAAGACCGGGTGCGAACTGACGATGTCCCCGAGCACATGCAGGCGATCGCGCAGGGTACGGGTGGCGTTGCCCGCCTGGTCTTCCTTCGACGAGTCGCCGCGGATGAAGTCGATCACGTCGTTGGTCAGTGCGTCCGGCAGCGAGGAATGCACCGAGCGCACATTGCTCGCGGTGAAGTCGAGACGCGTCTTCCCGCTTCCCTTCATGTAGATCTTGCGGCTGCTCCATCCCGTCCCGGCCGCCAACTCATCCAGCTTCGCCTGGGCCGACCACATCCGGTCGGGCTCGGAGGCGAGCGTCCCGCTGCGGAGATTGATCTCTCGCGCCTGCAGGTCGCCATCCCAGTGCTGCGTGCGGTAGCTCGCCACGTAGGCGTAGTTGTCGCCCGCAACCGGCTCGAGGCTGCTCGTCGCCGCGCCAGAACCCGCCCCCGTGCGCGCCGCCGCGGTGTTCAGCGCGCGCACCAAGCCGCTGACCACCGCGTCCGGCGTCTTCGCGCTGAAGTAGGCTCCGCGCCCGTTCACCGCCGCGTGCCAGAGGTCATCGACGCGCTCGATGAAGGTCGCGGTCTCGTTCGTTTCGGTCGTCCTGGGGTCCGGCCAATTCTTCGAACCGCCGAGGATGGCGGAGTAGTCGAGTTCCAGTCCGGTTTCGTAGTTCTCGGTGTACTTGAGCAGGCCGTCGATGCCGAAGCCAAGCGTGAAGGTGGTCATGTGCTGGGTCGAGGCCTTCTCGTCGCGGCCCCCACCCTGCACGTCGTTGAAGCACACATCCTCACCCTCGATCCTGCCCGTGCAGTTGCCAAGCGAGGCATCGCGCAGATCGGTCTCGTAGTAGTACATCGCGATGTCGGCCAGGGAGTTCTTGACCTTATACGCATCCAGCATCGGCCGTGGCGCATCGCCATCGCGGTCCCCCACGCCGCCCGAGTTCGCGATGTTGAACGGCACATTCTTGTCCTGGTTCCACGAACCGTCCGTCGCCATGATCACGAAGTTCTGCTGGCAGGAATACTGCACGGGGTCGTCACTTGCGCTGAGCCGACTGCTGCCGTCGAAACCCGCATACATGCGGCCGATCTTGGCGAGGGAACCTCGCAAGGGCGTCCACGCGTCCGCCGGAGTCTTGTACAGCATCCTGAAGAATTCACTGCGCTGGTTGTCGGGCGAGCATTTGTCGCTACCTGCGGCGCAGAAGTCCCCCAGCGGCTGGAAGCGGCCCCGGTCATCCGCCGTCACCCCGGTTTCGCTCACCGTCGAGAAGCCGATGCGAAGCCCGTCCGGATTGAGCAGCTGGCCGAATGCCCTGCCCGACGCACTCTTCATCGCGTTGATGCGCGAACGGTAGTACGAATACCAGTTGGCGAAGTTCTGTTTGTCGAAGCCCGTTGCGGAGCTGGTCACCTTCTCGAATACGTCGCTCGTGCCGATGCCCAGGTTGCAATACTTGTAGATGCCCGCTCCCGTATCCAGGCTCCCATTCGCCTTGTAAACATATTCCAGGGGAAGCGGTCCCTTGTTCGGCCGCTTGTACTTGTAGTAATAGGCCGCCTCCTTCGGATCGCAGCGACCGCCGTCCGCACTGCCGCAATCCCAATCGGCTGCGCGGAAATCCTTGCTCAGATCGACGACCGCCGAGGCGCCGTCGAAGCCGTCCTTCCTGGCGGCGGTAAACGACGCCGCCGGGTATGAGGTCCCGTCGGCCTTGACAGGGGGGACGTACTTGACCGCAGGGTCGTAATACATGCCATTGCAGGCTGGGCTGGCGAATCCATAGGGCCGGACGACCTCGAAACCCTTCTTCGACCGCACCCAATACGGCGGATACGATGCCGCATCCGGAAGGTAGGTCCACTCCATCGAGCCCGAGTCGTCGAGCACGAACATGATGTTGGGCTTGACCTGGATGGCACCGCCGGTCGGAATCGGCGTGTCCGCGATTTCCACCTCTGCCCCATTCGCCGCGGTCGCCACGCAAAGGCCGAGGAACAGACGTTTGAGCAGGCGGACGCGAGAAACGCGCGGATTCGCGCAAGCGGATCGCCCGGAGTCGGAGTTCAAGCGTTTGAACGACATTTCCCACACCTCTCAATTGGCCAGCACGACCTGCACGTGGCTGACCGCGTTGTTCGGTCCTGCCACACGCGTCGTCACCCGATACAACAACTGGGACGACTGCGCATTGGTCGCGTGATACCCGACATTGGTCATCGAACGCCCGTCCTCAGCCGCCGCGCTGGTACGCGTGTACATTTCACACGCCACGGTGACGCCCCCTGGACTGGTGCCATTCGGCGGCCCGTCGGCATTGCACATCCGGTTGATGACATAGGTCGCGGTGTAACCCGGCGGCAGGAGATTGTCCGCGACGGCGGCCGCGACCATGTTGCAGTCGGGATTGTCAGGGTCCCCCGCCTCCCAGCGCACGTTGTCGGCGGTCGAGGCGGTCAAGCCTCCGGTCAGGTCGCAGCCCGAGCGGGAGGTGGCGTAGTACCCCGAGGCCTTGCTGGTCTGCAGGACAATCCCGCCATTGGCGGCGATCTGCCCCTGGATCCAGGCCAGTGCCGCCTCGGTCCCGGCGTCGCCAGCCTGGGTCGCCGCCTGGCGGAAGGCCAGGTTGCCTGCGATCGTGGTGCCGGTGTCGATCGAGCGCACCAAGGCCACCGATGCGAGCGACAGCACCACGAGCGCGATCAGGACGGTGAACAGCACGATCCCGCGCTGCACCCGGGGCTGGTTTCGGTCATGCAGGTTCATGCTCTCCTCCTCATGGCGCCCAGACCACGTTGCGCAGCGGGATCACGGTCTCGAAGACGCGATGACGGTAGTTGGGGTTCGCGGCGATCAGGTCCGTCGTCGCCTCCCCCATCCACGCGGGAGCCTGCGCAGCGGGCACCGCCGTCTTTTCGAATTGCGGGTGACGCGTGACCACGCCGACGCGGATGGCGCGGATCTGCGCGGTCTCGTCGGCGTCGAGCGCGGCCCAGTCGCCGGTCGCGCTCCGCCACGTCAGCGCGCCACCATCGACGACGCCATACTCCGCCTGCAGGTCGACGACCTGGGCGACCATCGGCGTGCTGTTGGCACAGGTCACGGCGGCGTCGGCGACATCGACCGGATCGCTCTCGACCAGGTGATCGCAACGCACGGAGAAGCGGCGTCCGAAGGAAGTACCGTCGCCGTAGCGGAACGCAATGTCTCCAACCACATACGCAACGGGAAAAGGGTCCTTAGGGTTGTAGGGAGAGCCGTTCCCGGAGTTGTGAACCAAGTTCACTCCGTTGCCGGTGTTCTTCGGCGGCTGCGAAAGTTGCATCACCGTACAGACCTTGTTGCCACCTCGATCGCCCAGCACAACGAGATCACCTTCTTGCAGTCCCCCGTCACTGCCCACCGTGACAATCGAAGAAGGGTTGGGCATGTTCTTGACGATCGACAAAGGCAGCGCATCGGCCGCCCCGTCACTACGCATCAGGACGATCGAATCCGCTCCGTCGCCGCCATCGATGATGCGCGCAGGCACGAGCGACAACGCGTTCATCACCACCTCGCCGGCCGCACCGTTGTTCTTGTAGATGTTGATTCCGTTCCTGCAGTACGCCCCCTCGGGCCCGAAGAGCCCGTAGCCCGCCATGCGGATCTCCTGCTCGAGCAGATACACCGCCAACGCCCCGTTGGTCTGGGAATCGTTGCCGCCCGTGCTGGTACGCTTCTGCCCCTCGAAAGCCTGCATGACCTGCGAGGCCACCAGCAGCACCACCAGCCCGGTGGCCAGGCCCACCAGCAGTTCCACGAGGGTCAGGCCGCGCTGTGCCGAATTCCGTCCCATGTCCTCTACTCCTACTTCGCGACATGCGCGACGACGACGACGTTGCTCACGCGGTCCGCGCCCGGCGCCTGCCAGGTGACCGTCACCGTGACGCGCTCGCCCGCGATCGTCGTGGTGCGCTTGCCATTGGGCAGCGATGCGCCCGGAAAGGCCGCGCTGACATCGGTATCCGCCTCGCCGAAAGTACCCGGCGCGTTCGGTCCCGCCCAGATCTCGCCGATGCGGGCATTCGCGATGAAGCTCGCGTCGGTGCGGTATTTCGCCGAGGTGGTGTGCTGGATCGCGGCGGCCTGCAGGCCGATGATGCCGAGCACACCGAAGGCCAGCACGAGCACCGAGATGAGCACCTCGAGCAGGATGATCCCCCTGGCGCCGCGAGGACGGCGAGAAGCACGCATACCCATGATCAGCACTTCCTCGGATCGGTGGAACCGCTCACGTTGGGGTCGCACATGCGCACCCCGCCGGTGCCGATGGTGATCCTCAGGTCGCGCGACTGCGCGGCCGGCAAGGCAGAGGTCGGCACGTCGATGTCGATCTGGGTCAGCGTGTTGTCGGCCCTGCCCAGCCCGTCGAAAACCACGGTGGTCGCATCGTCCGGTACGGCGCTCACCACCACGCCGCCGGCGCCCTCGCTGCCCGAGCGCGCCTGGATGGTCGCCCCGCCGCCCGCAAACCGCACCACCCAGCCGCCGCCCGTACCGACGAGGGCGAACTCGACCCGAGCGTTGCGCCGCACCGCCTCCGCGCGCGCGACCTGCAACCCATTCTGGATCGACTCCGCCGCGGTGCGAATGCGGCCGTTCTGGATCCACTCGTTGAAGGAAGGGACCGCCAGCGTCATCAACAGGCTCAGCACGGCCACCGTGACCATCAGCTCGACGAGGGAGAACCCGCGCTCGAGAGCGCATCGTCGCGCGTTGACAAGAAAGGACTTCGATTTCATCGCCAGCACCCCATCCGCAGGCCTTGCGACCCGCATCCACGGCCTCACTCAGCAGCCACCGTTCTTGGAGACCACCCAGCAGTTGCCGCTGTCGCCCCAGGAGGTGGTCGAAGTCATCGTGTTCGACTCGTTGATCGTGTAGACGAAACCGCTCATCGCGCCGGTCCCGGTCGCGGTGAGGGTGTAGGTCGTGGCGCTCTCCGACGGGCAGCCGCTGAAGGTGAAGTACTGCGTATTGGCCGGACAGGGCGGTGAAGAATCACCACCACCTTCGGTTGGCACCGCTTTATAGGTCCGGTTGTCCTGGAACCACTGCTCGAGCAGCACCCGCCCGTTCGCCAGCCCGGAGGTGGCCTGCGGGATGCGGCCCTTGACGAGGTAGTCGTTGTAGGCGGGCAGCGCGATCGAGGCGAGGATGCCGAGGATGGCGACGGTGACCATCAGCTCGATCAGGGTGAAGCCTGCTTGTGCGGTAGTTTTCATGATGCGTGCGCTTCTTCGGTGCAGAGGATCGACGGAATGTCCATGAACAGCCTAACCCGACCACGTGCGCGACCCCAGCCTTGCACGACGAGCGGCGCGAGCGACAGGACCTGCGGCAGCGCGGCACCGAATGGCGTCGATCGAATCCGCACAGCCAGGGGAACGGAAGGATTCTGTCGGAAAAATTTACAGCCTGTTCCAAGCACAGTCGGCAGGAGCTTGTTTTTGCGAGTTTTTCTTAGAAGGCACAGTACTTGCTTATGAGCACCACACTCGCACCACCACCCGAATATTGCGACTGGAACAGGAAAACCATGAAAACCAAGACCCTGATCGGCGCTCTGGCCGCCACCAGCCTGAGCTTCAGCGCGCACGCGACGCTGATCGACTTCGACTCGCTCACCAGTGGCCAGGAATTCACCACCTACAGCGGCCTGACGTGGACGAACATGGTGGCCCTCGACCCCTCATCGAGCCCCGAGTTCGCAGACACGGGATACGTGTCCGGCGTCCAGTCGCCGAAGAACATCGCCTTGAACTTCGCGGGCTCGCCTGCTTCCGTCACATCGAACGATGGCTTCCGGCTCAACAGCGGGTATTTCACCTCTGCGTATTACAACGGCCTGACCCTCGATTTCATCGGCACCGCAGGTGGAACCAAGCTGTCCAAGACCGTGATGCTCAGCCTGCAGCCGCTGTTCGTTGAATTCGACGATCGGTGGAACATCGACACGCTCCAAATGGCCACTACCTGCGATACCACCGCGGACTGCAAGCCGATCAGCGAAAACGTCGCGGGCAAATTCAACTTCGCCCTCGATGATCTCCGCATCGACGAATCCACCAGCACGGTGCCCGAGCCCGGCATGCTGGCGCTGCTGGGCGGCGGCCTGCTCGGCATGACGCTGATCCGCCGTCGCCGCGGAGCTTCGGCTTCCTGACTCAAGCCCAGGTGTCGACGACGCCGCCCGCGGTGCTCCCTACCGCAGGCGGGCGCGGAATCGCCTGAAGCAACTGCATCGCGCTCTGGCCCTGGAGGTCGAGCGCCTTGCGCAGCACTTCCACCGAGGCCTCCTGCTGCACCTGCGCGAGCGCGTTGTTCGATGCCATCGCGGCGATTGCGGATGCGTCCATGTCGATTCTCCTGACGGCCACCCCGAGCGGGCCGATGACGATGGAGGACATAACGGCAGCGAGCGCAAGGGCTTGAGCCCTTCCTCCTGCCGGACGTGTCCGAAAACACGACGGGCGCCTCGCGGCGCCCGTCGGCTTTCCGGCCCAGCCTTCCCGCTCAGTCGCGGAAGTTGCCGTACTGCAGCGGGAAGTCGGTGATCTGCTTCTTGACCAGCGCGATCGCCTCCTGCAGCACGTCGCGCTTGGCGCCGGACACACGCACGGCGTCGCCCTGGATCGCGGCCTGCACCTTCATCTTGCTGTCCTTCAACAGCTTGACGATCTTCTTGGCCAGTTCCTGCTCCACGCCGACGCGTACCTTGACCTCCTGCTTGACCTTGTTGCCGGAGATCTTCTGCACGTCGCCATAGTCCAGGCAGCGCACATCCACGTTCTTCTTGGTCATCTCGGGCAGCAGGATGGTCTTGATCTGCTCGAGCTGGAAGTCGCTGTCGCCGTAGAGCGTCAGCAGCTTTTCGGCGAGCTCGATCTTCGCGCTCGTGCCCTTGAAGTCGTGGCGGCCGTCGACCTTGCGGTTGGCCTGCTCGACCGCGTTGCGCAGCGCGGGCTGGTCGACCTCGGACAGGATGTCGAAAGACGGCATGGCTCCCCTCCCCCGCTCAGCCGAAGTGGCAGATGTAGTGGTAGGGCTCGCCGGCAACCTCGATGTCGAAGCTGGAGTTGCCCGGCACGTCGAAGGACTCGCCGGCGCCGTAGGTCTTCCATTCGGCGGCCCCCTTCAGGCGCACGCGGCAGGAGCCGGCCACGCCTTCCATGATCTCGGGCGCGCCGGTGTTGAAGGTGAGCGAGGCCGGCAGGATGACGCCGACCGACTTCTTCGTGCCGTCCGCGAACTGCACGCTGTGGCTGACGCACTTGCCGTCGAAGTAGACGTTGGCCTGGGTGGTGACGGCGACGCCGTCGAGCTTGGCGGTGATGCCCATCGCTTGGATTTTCCTTATTCGATGCCGAGCAGCTTCTGGATGATGCCCTTGGCGATGAAGCCGACGAAGCCCACGCCCAGGCCGAGGAACAGCCACATCATGCCGTAGCGGCCGGCCTTGGATTCCTTGCCCAGGTTCCAGATGATGAAGACCATGAACAGGATCAGGCCGGTGAGGCCGAGCTTGAGGGCGAGATCCTCGAACTCGGCGAACGTGAGTCCGAGGATGAAGGCTTCGTTGTCCATCGCCAGGGGTCCGTTGCGGGCTTAGCCGCGCTTGGCCTTGGCGTTGGCCGCGATGCGCATGCGCAGCGCGTTGAGGCGGATGAAGCCGTGCGCGTCCTTCTGGTTGTAGGCGCCGGCGTCGTCCTCGAAGGTGGCGATCGTCGGATCGAACAGCGAGTCGGTCTTGGAGTCGCGGCCGGTGACGATGACGTTGCCCTTGTAGAGCTTGAGGCGCACCCAGCCGTTGACGGTCTGCTGGGTGTGGTCGATGAGCGCCTGGATGGCACGGCGCTCGGGGCTCCACCAGTAGCCGTTGTAGATCATGCTGGCGTAGCGCGGCATGAGGTCGTCCTTGAGATGGGCGACTTCGCGGTCGAGCGTAATCGACTCGATGGCGCGGTGCGCACGCAGCAGGACGGTGCCGCCCGGGGTCTCGTAGCAGCCGCGGCTCTTCATGCCGACGTAGCGGTTCTCCACCAGGTCGAGGCGGCCGATGCCGTGCTTGCCGCCGAGTTCGTTGAGCCTGGCGAGCAGCTCGTGCGGCTTCATGCGCTTGCCGTCGATGGCGACCAGGTCGCCGTGCTCGAATTCGAGGTCGATGTACTCGGCGGCGTCGGGCGCAGCCTCGGGCGACACCGTCCAGCGCCACATCGACTCCTCGGCCTCGGCGGCGGGGTTCTCGAGGTGGCGGCCCTCGAAGGAGATGTGCAGCAGGTTGGCGTCCATCGAGTAGGGCGAGCCGCCCTGCTTGTGCTTCATCTCGATGGGGATGCCGTGCTTCTCGGCGTAGGCGAGCAGCTTCTCCCGCGACAGCAGGTCCCACTCGCGCCACGGCGCGATGACCTTCACGCCCGGCATCAGCGCGTAGTAGCCGAGCTCGAAGCGGACCTGGTCGTTGCCCTTGCCGGTGGCGCCGTGCGACACCGCGTCGGCGCCGGTGGCGCGCGCGATCTCGATCTGGCGCTTGGCGATCAGCGGACGCGCGATCGAGGTGCCGAGCAGGTACTCGCCTTCGTAGATCGTGTTGGCGCGGAACATCGGGAAGACGAAGTCGCGCACGAACTCTTCGCGCAGGTCGTCGATGAAGATGTTCTCGGGCTTGATGCCGAACTTCAGCGCCTTGGTGCGCGCCGGCTCGAGTTCCTCGCCCTGGCCGAGGTCGGCGGTGAAGGTGACCACCTCGCACTGGTAGGTGTCCTGCAGCCACTTCAGGATGACCGAAGTGTCCAGACCGCCCGAGTAGGCGAGCACTACTTTGTTGACGTCGCTCATGCTGTTTTCCTGTTTCCTGCGGTGTTGCCGGCGCGCACGCCCGTGCGTGCCGTGATTGTTCGTCGGCTCAGCTCTCGATGCGGCCAAGCATCAGGTATTCCATCAGCGCCTTCTGCGCGTGCAGGCGGTTCTCGGCCTCGTCCCACACCACCGACTGCGGGCCGTCGATGACCTCGGCGGTGACCTCCTCGCCGCGGTGCGCGGGCAGGCAGTGCATGAAGACGGCGTCCTGGTGCGCGACCGACATCATGTCGGCGTCCACGCACCAGTCGGCGAAGGCCTTCATGCGCGCCTCGTTCTCGGCCTCGAAGCCCATCGAGGTCCACACGTCGGTGGTCACCAGGTCGGCGCCCTTGCAGGCTTCCATCGGGTCGGCGAACTGCTCGAAGTGGTTGGTGCCGAACAGGCCGGCGCGCTCGGGTTCGACCTCGTAGCCCGGCGGGGTCGACACATGCACGTTGAAGTCCAGCACCTCGGCGGCCTGCAGCCAGGTGTTGCACATGTTGTTGCTGTCGCCGATCCACGCCACCGTCTTGCCCCGGATCGAGCCGCGGTGCTCGATGAAGGTGAGGATGTCGGCGAGGATCTGACAGGGGTGGTATTCGTTGGTGAGGCCATTGATGACCGGCACGCGCGAGTTGGCGGCGAAGCGCTCGACGATGTCCTGCTCGAAGGTGCGGATCATCACCAGGTCGCTCATGCGCGAGATGACCTGGCCGGCGTCCTCCACCGGCTCACCGCGGCCGAGCTGCGAGTCGCGGGTGTTGAGATAGATCGCCGAGCCGCCGAGCTGGTGCATGCCGGCCTCGAAGGACAGGCGCGTGCGCGTGCTGGCCTTCTCGAAGATCATCACCAGCGTGCGGTCGAAGAGCGGGTGGTAGGGCTCGTAGCGCTTGAACTTGTCCTTGATCCACTTCGCGCGCGCGAACACGTAGTCGTATTCCTCGCGGGTGAAATCCTTGAACTGCAGGTAGTGCCTGATGGGAGAACTCATACGCGGTCCTTAGCCGTTCGCGAGGAAGTCGCGGATCATCGGCGCCAGCATGGACACCAGGGTCTGCGCGTCGGCCGTGGTGAAGGTGAGCGCGGGCAGCAGTCGCACCACGCGCTCGGAGGTGACCGACAGCAGCAGGCCGTGCTCCGCGGCGCGCGCCATCAGCACGCCGCAGGGGCGGTCGAGCTCGATGCCGATCATGAGCCCGCGGCCGCGGATGTCGACCACGCCAGCCTCGCCGGCGAGCGCCTCGGCCATGCCCTTGCGGATCGCCTCGCCGACGGCGACGGCGTTGTCCATGAGCTTGTCCTCGACGATGGCGTCGAAGGTGGCCAGGCCCGCCGCGCAGGCGAGCGGATTGCCGCCGAAGGTGGAGCCGTGGTTGCCCGGCCCGAACAGGCCCTTGGCGAGGCCGCTGGTGACGCAGGCACCGATCGGCACGCCCGAGGCCAGGCCCTTGGCCAGCGTCATCACGTCGGGTCTGGTGCCGGCATGCTGCCAGCCGAACCACTTGCCGGTGCGGCCCATGCCGCACTGGACCTCGTCGCAGATCATGAGCCAGCCCTTCTCGTCGCACAGGGCGCGCAGCTCACGCTGGAAGGCCTCGTCGGCGACGTTGACGCCGCCCTCGCCCTGGATCATCTCGAGCATCACCGCGGCAACGCTGTGGTTGTGCTCGCCGACCTTGCGGATGGCCTCGATGTCCTTGTACGGCACGCGGATGAAGCCCTGCACCAGCGGCTCGAAGCCGGCCTGCGCCTTGCGGTTGCCGGTGGCCGACAGCGTGGCCATGGTGCGGCCGTGGAAGGCGCTTTCCATGACGATGATGTGCGGCAGCTCGATGCCCTTGTTGTGGCCGTACATGCGTGCGAGCTTGATCGCCGCCTCGTTGGCCTCGCAGCCCGAGTTGCAGAAGAACACCTCGTCCATGCCCGCGGCCTCGGCGATGCGGTCGGAGAGTTGCTCCTGCAGCGGGATGCGGTACAGATTGGACGTGTGCAGGACGCGCTCGGCCTGGTCGGCGATGGCCTTGACCAGGCGGGGGTGCTTGTACCCGAGCGTGTTCACCGCGATGCCGGAGAGGGCATCGAGATAACGCTTGCCCGTCTCGTCGTACAGCCACACGCCCTCGCCGTGCGTGAAGGCCACAGGCAGGCGGGCGTAGGTATTCATGACATGGGACATGGGCTTACCTCGATCTGTGCGAAGCCGAAAAACGCACACGGCGGCAGACGCCGCCGTGCAGGAAATGTGCCGATGTTAAGCCAAAACGGCCGGACCTGTACATAAGCGGCAGGCTGCGCAGGGCCTGCCGCACCCTCGTGCAGCACCACTCGGACGGCTGCCTCGGGCGGGTGGACCGGCAGCCCTGCCAGAGCGATGCAGGCCGGATTGGCCGCGGGGGATTTCTGCTAGAATCGCGGCCGTCCTGATTCCGGCGACGAAGAACCGGAACATGCGCATCCCCGAAGCCGCCAAGGCATCACACATGAATCAGAAGATCGAGAACTTCATCATCGTCGGGGTCACGAGGGAGGGGAAGAAATTCCGTCCGAGCGACTGGTCCGACCGCCTGTGCGGTGTCATGTCCGCCTTTGGCGCCGATCACCGCATGACGTATTCGCCCTACGTGCGCCCCGGCTGCACGCTCAAGGGCGACAAGACCGTCCTTGTCGACGCCCGCCTCTACGACGTCGAGCCGCTGGCCTACAAGTTCATGGTGAACTTCGCCAACGACAACAACCTCCAGATCGAGTGGGTGGGCGACGCGCCGCTCTGAGACGGCATCGCCTGCGGGAGCACCCGTTCGCGGCTGCCGCCGTCCCTGCATGAACCGCAGCACCTGCGTGAATGGCCGCTCCCGCATCGACCGTGACGCCTGCGCAAACTCCGTTCGCGGCTGCCGCCGCTCCTACATCGACCCTTGCGGCTGCGGCCCCCTTCCATCCCGGGCACGCCCCTGTAGGAGCGCCGGCAGGCGCGAACAGGCGAACAGGACTCCCGCCGCCCTCATGCGCACGACGCCCAACAAAAAAGCGACCCGCAGGTCGCTTTCTCGATCTCGGCGCCGGAGCGCCGGCATGCGGCAAGAATCAGGCAGCCATCGACTTGACGGCGGCCGACAGGCGGCTCTTGTGGCGAGCAGCCTTGTTCTTGTGGATGATCTTCTTGTCGGCGATGCTGTCGATGGTGCTCATCGAGGTGCGAAAGACCGACTGAGCCGCCGCCTTGTCGCCACCCACGATGGCCTTGCGCACGGCCTTGATCGCGGTACGCAGGCGGGAACGAAGGCTGGCGTTGTGGGCGCGGGCCTTGGTCGCCTGACGGGCGCGCTTGCGAGCTTGTGCCGAGTTGGCCATAGATTTGAAGTCCGTATTGGTGGTTCTGGAAAAGTCCGCGATTATATGGACCCGCCACGGTGAATGCAAGCGTGTTTTCCGTCTTTCCGCTTATCGGGACAGCGGCGGACGGCTATGATGCGCGCTCCGCATTTTCCGTGCGCCGCCGGCCGGCGCATGCACCCACCGAATGAACCTCCTGCGCGCGCTCGCCACCGTCAGCGGCATGACCCTGCTGTCCCGCATCCTGGGCTTCGTCCGCGACCTCGTGATCGCGCGCGCCTTCGGCGCCGGCATGGCGACCGACGCCTTCTTCGTCGCCTTCCGCCTGCCCAACCTGCTGCGCCGCATGTTCGCCGAGGGCGCCTTCTCGCAGGCCTTCGTGCCCATCCTCGCCGAGTACAAGAACCGCCAGGGCGAGGCCGCCACCCACACCCTGGTCAGCCGCGTCGCCACCGTGCTGGGGCTGGTGGTGGCGGTGGTCGCGGCGCTCGGCGCGCTCGCCGCGCCGCTGATCATCTACGTGTCGGCGCCGGGCTTCTCCGGAGATCCGGGCAAGTTCGAGCTCACCGTCGAGCTCACCCGCATCACCTTCCCCTACATCTTCTTCATGTCGCTGGTGGCACTCGCCGGCGGCGTGCTCAACACCTGGAGCCGCTTCGCCATCCCGGCCTTCACGCCGGTGCTGCTCAACATCGCCTTCATCGGCATGGCGCTGTTCGCGGTGCCCTGGTTCGACCCGCCGGTGCTGGCGCTGGCCTGGGCGGTGTTCCTCGGCGGCCTGCTGCAGCTCGCGCTGCAGGTCCGCCCGCTGATGAAGATCGGCATGATGCCGCGCTTCGACCTCGACCTCGCCGACCCCGGCGTGCGCCGCGTCATGAAGCTGATGGCGCCGGCGATCCTGGGCGTGTCGGTGAGCCAGATCTCACTGCTGATCAACACCATCTTCGCCTCCTTCCTCGAGAGCGGCAGCGTGTCCTGGCTGTATTACGCCGACCGCCTGATGGAATTCCCTGCCGGCCTGCTCGGCGTGGCGCTGGGCACCATCCTGCTGCCCAGCCTCTCCAAGCTGCACGCCGACGACAAGGCCGAGGAGTTCTCCTCGCTGCTCGACTGGGGCCTGCGCCTGACCCTGATGCTGACCCTGCCCGCCGCGCTCGGCCTCGCGCTGCTGGCGGTGCCGCTGGCGGCGACCTTGTTCAACTACGGCGCGTTCTCTGCGAGCGACGTGATGCAGACACGCAGCGCCTTGGTCGCCTACAGCGTGGGCCTGACCGGGCTGATCCTGGTGAAGGTGCTGGCACCGGGTTTCTACGCGCGCCAGGACATCCGCACGCCGGTGAAGATCGCCATCCTGACCCTGGCCGCGACGCAGCTGATGAACCTCGCGTTCATCGTTCCGCTCCGTCACGCCGGCCTGGCGCTGGCGATCGGCCTGGCGTCCTGCCTCAACGCCGCCCTGCTGTATCGGGGGCTGCGCAAGCGCGAGGTGTACATCCCCCAGCCGGGCTGGGGCTCGTTCGCGCTCAAGTTGCTGGTCGCGCTCGGCGTGATGGGCGCGACGCTGTGGTTTGCGAGCGGGCCGGCGAGCCTGTGGACCCAGATCGGCGGGCTGGAGCGGGGTCTGCGCCTGGCGTTGATCGTGCTGGGCGGCGTGCTCGCCTACTTCGCGACCCTGTTCGCCCTGGGCTTCCGCCCGCGCGACTTCCGCCGCCGCGGCGCGGCCTGAGGCGCACATTCGCGGCTGCCGCCGCTCCTACAACATCCGGAACTGCGGCGGTTCTCCTGCGCGCACATCGTCGCCGCGCCGGTTTCTGTAGGAGCGCCGGCAGGCGCGAATGGGCGGTGCAGGCTGCGCAAGCCCCCGTCGCTCGTGACACGGCAGCCAATCGCGGCTGCCGCCGCTCCTACAACATCCGGAACTGCGGCGGTTCTCCTGCGCGCACATCGTCGCCGCGCCGGTTTCTGTAGGAGCGCCGGCAGGCGCGAATGGGCGGTGCAGGCTGCGCAAGGCCCCGTCGCTCGTGACACGGCAGTCTTCGCGGCTGCCGCCGCTCCTACAACATCCGGAACTGCGGCGGTTCTCCTGCGCGCACATCGTCGCCGCGCCGGTTTCTGTAGGAGCGCCGGCAGGCGCGAATGGGCGGTGCAGGCTGCGCAAGGCCCCGTCGCTCGTGACACGGCAGTCTTCGCGGCTGCCGCCGCTCCTACAACATCCGGAACTGCGGCGGTTCTCCTGCGCGCACATCGTCGCCGCGCCGGTTTCTGTAGGAGCGCCGGCAGGCGCGAATGGGCGGTGCAGGCTGCGCAAGGCCCCGTCGCTCGTGACACGGCAGTCTTCGCGGCTGCCGCCGCTCCTACAACATCCGGAACTGCGGCGGTTCTCCTGCGCGCACATCGTCGCCGCGCCGGTTTCTGTAGGAGCGCCGGCAGGCGCGAATGGGCGGTGCAGGCTGCGCAAGGCCCCGTCGCTCGTGACACGGCAGTCTTCGCGGCTGCCGCCGCTCCTACAACATCCGGAACTGCGGCGGTTCTCCTGCGCGCACATCGTCGCCGCGCCGGTTTCTGTAGGAGCGCCGGCAGGCGCGAATGGGCGGTGCAGGCTGCGCAAGCCCCCGTCGCTCGTGACACGGCAGTCTTCGCGGCTGCCGCCGCTCCTACAACATCCGGAACTGCGGCGGTTCTCCTGCGCGCACATCGTCGCCGCGCCGGTTTCTGTAGGAGCGCCGGAAGGCGCGAATGCGGGGCTCAGGCAACCGGCGGCAGCGGAATCTCGTCGCTGCGGCGGGCGCCGGCGGTGAAGGCACGGCAGTCCTCGACGAAGCGGCGCAGCGCGGCGCCGTGGTATTTGCCGCGATGCCAGACAAAGCTGAAACGCCGGCGCAGGTCGAGCTCGGGCACCTCCACCGCCACCAGGCTGCCGCGCCGCAAGGCGTCGCGCAAGGCCAGCCGCGACAGGCAACCCAGGCCCAGGCCGCTCTCCACCGCGCGCTTGATCGCCTCGGTGTGCTCGAGCTCGAGCCGCGGCACGACCCCGCCAGGGTGATGACGCAGCGCGCGATCGAAGGTCTCGCGCGTACCCGAGCCACGCTCGCGCAGGATCCACGGCTGCCCCGCGAGTTCATCCACGCGCGCGCGCCCGCGTGTCGCCAGCGCATGCCCCGGCGCGCAGAACACCACCAGCTCGTCCTCCACCCAGGGCTCGGTGTGCAACTCGGCATCGACCACCTGCCCCTCGACCAGGCCGAGGTCGATCTCGTGATGCAGCAGACGCTCGGCGATGGTCGCGGTGTTGCGCACCTGCAGATGCACGCGGCTCTCCGGGTGGGCCTGGAGGAAATCCGACACGATCAGCGGCAGCAGGTAGTTGCCGATGGTCAGCGTCGCCCCCACGCGCAGCGGGCCGAGACCCTGCTCGCCGCGCATGCGGCCTTCGAACTCGGCGGCGCGGTCGAGCAGCTCGACCGCATGCGGCAGCAGCAGGCTGCCCTGTTCGTTGATGCGCAGGCGCTTGCCGTGGCGGTCGAAGAGCGGCTGCGCGCACCGGCTCTCCAGCTCGGCGAGCGCCGCGCTCGCCGCCGACTGCGACAGTGCGAGGCTCTCGGCGGCGAGGGAGACGTTCTCGGCGCGGGCCACCGCGACGAAGACCTGGATCTGGCGGAGGGTGAATCGCATATCGATTACGTCGATTAAGGATATGAAGATTATCCACGATACAGGTAAAGAGAACGACCTAGAATCGCCCCATTCCCACCTCACGCAGCCTGCAGAGACCCGCAACCATGAGCAGCCTCGCCACCGAACGCGTCCTCAGCGTCCATCACTGGAACGAATCCCTCTTCAGCTTCCGCACCACCCGCGACCCCGGGCTGCGCTTCGAGAACGGCCAGTTCGTGATGATCGGGCTCGACGTCGGCGGCAAGCCGCTGACCCGCGCCTACAGCATCGCCAGCCCCAACTACGAGGAGCATCTGGAGTTCTTCAGCATCAAGGTGCCCGACGGCCCGCTCACCTCGCGCCTGCAGCACCTGCGCCCGGGCGACCCGATCGTGGTGAGCAAGAAGCCCACCGGGACGCTGGTGCTGCACGACCTCAAACCGGGCAAGAACCTCTACCTGCTCGCCACCGGCACCGGGCTGGCGCCCTTCCTGAGCGTGATCCAGGATCCGGAGACCTATGAGCGCTTCGAGAAGGTGGTGCTGGTGCACGGCGTACGCTTCGTCTCCGAGCTCGCCTACACCGACTTCATCACCCGCGAGCTACCGCAGCACGAATACTTCGGCGATCAGGTGCGCGAGCAGCTCGTCTATTACCCGACGGTGACCCGCGAGCCCTTCCGCAACACCGGCCGCATCACCCACGTCATCGAATCCGGCCGCCTCTTCGCCGACATCGGCCTGCCGGCGCTCGACCCCGCGCGCGACCGCGTGATGATCTGCGGCAGCCAGGCGATGAACAAGGACTGCTGCGACCTGCTCGACGGGCTCGGCTTCACGATGTCGCCGCGCATCGGCGTGGCCGGCGACTACGTGATCGAGCGTGCCTTCGTGGAGAAATGAGGTCTGGGCGGGAGAGACCTTGCGGACAGTGGATCGGCACGCCCGATCCGCGTGTCCTATCGCGCAACCTTTGATCTAGATCAATTCCAGGACAGAGCGCGCCGCTAGCATCCGCCCGTGCTCGCCCTGCCCTCCTCGCTTTCTCCGATTTCCGACTCGCTCCGTGTCCTCCGGCACCACGCCCCGGAGCAGGGAGCGTGACGCGCGCCGCCTTCGCGCTGCTGCTGCAGACGACGAGCAGCATCCGCCTGCTCGTGCTCGCGCTGATCGGCCTCGCCGGGCTGGGCTGGATCGTGGTGGAGGCCGGCACCAGCTCGGCACACGAGCACCTGCGCTACGCGCGCGACCTGCGCGAGATCCGCCAGGTCGATGCCGAGCTCGACGCCGCCGCGCTCGCCCGCCGGCTCGGGCTCGCCGGGGACTGGCAGGGGGCGGACGCCCACCTCGCGCGCATGGAAGCGCTGATCGGCGACCTCGGCCGCGTTCCCGACTTCCTCACCGACAGCGAGACGGCCGCCGTGCACCGCCAGCTCGGGCACTACGCCACCCTGCAGGCCGACAAGCGCGCCACGATCGGCGCGCTGCGCGTGCTCCTCGACGCGCCGCCGCAGAACGGCGCCGACACAGAGACCAGGACCGAGGCCGAGGCCGACCGCCTGCTGCGCCAGCTCCTCGCCCAGCAGACGGCGCGCGAGGGCGAACGCCTGGTCGAGAGCTACACCGACGGCTATTCCGCCTCGCAGACCCGCATGCACCGCCAGCGCGTGCTGCTGGTGCTCGCCGCGCTCGCGCTCGGCGCCTACCTGCTGCTCACCGCGCTGCGCCTGCGCAAGGTCTCGCTCAGCGTCACCCAGGCCCACGCCGACCTGCAGGAGCACGCCGCCGCGCTCGGTCGCGCCGAGGCCGAGCTGCGCCTCTACGCCACCGTGTTCACCAACGCCAGCGAGGGCATGCTGATCACCGACGCGCACAGCCGCATCATCGCCGCCAACCCGGCCTTCTCGCGCATCACCGGCTACAGCCCGGCGGAGGTCGTGGGGCGCTCGCCCGCGCTGCTCAACTCCGGCCGCCAGGACGCCGGCTTCTACCGCCGCATGTGGTCCACGCTCGCCAGCCGCGGCAAGTGGCAGGGCGAGCTGTGGAATCGCCGCCGCGACGGCTCGATCTACCCCGAGTGGCTGTCGATCACCGCGGTGCAGGGCGAGGGCAACGGCGAGGAAGGCAGGCCGTGCAACTACATCGGCATCTTCTCCGACATCACCGAGCGCAAGGAGGCCGAGGCGCGCATCCTGCACCTCGCCCACCATGATCCGCTCACCAACCTGCCCAACCGCGCGCTGCTCAACGACCGCCTCGGCCAGACCCTGCTGCAGGCGCGGCGCGACGGTCGCGGCGCCGCGGTGCTGCTGCTCGACCTCGACCGCTTCAAGACGATCAACGACACCCTCGGCCACGAGCGCGGCGACAGCCTGCTGCTGGAGGTCTGCGCGCGCTGCCGGCGCGTGCTGCGCGACACCGACACCCTCGCGCGCCTGAGCGGGGACGAGTTCGTCATCGTGCTGCCCGACGCCACCACCGCCGACGTCGCTGCCGACACCGCACGCAGGCTGCTCGACGCCATCGCCCTGCCGTGCCGGCTCGGCGAGCACGAGATCAGCATCACGGCGAGCATCGGCATCGCCCTCTTCGCGCGCGACGGCAGCGACGAATCGACCCTGCTGCGCAACGCCGATGCCGCGATGCATCGCGCCAAGGAGGCCGGGCGCAACGCCTTCGAGTTCTACGCCGAGGACATGAACACCAGCTCGCTCGGCCGCCTGCTGCTCGAGCACCAGCTGCGCGGCGCCGCCGAGCGCGGCGAACTGCTGCTGCACTACCAGCCCAAGGTGAGCGCCGCCGACGGCCGCCTCGGCGGCTTCGAGGCGCTGCTGCGCTGGCAGCATCCCGAGCTCGGCATGGTCGCGCCGGGGCAGTTCATCCCGCTCGCCGAGGAATCCGGCCTGATCGTGCCGATCGGCCAGTGGGTGCTCGAGGAAGCCTGCCGCCAGCAGCGCGCCTGGCTCGACGCCGGCTTCGACGTGCCGCCGCTCGCCGTGAACCTCTCGGCGCACCAACTCGCCCAACCGGACATCGTCGCGACCGTGGCCGCGGCCATCGAGCGCCACCACCTCGCCCCCGGGCTGATCGAGCTCGAGCTCACCGAGACCATGCTGATGCGCGACGTCGATCGCACCATCCGCACCCTCGTGCGCCTGCGCGAGATGGGCGTGCGGCTGTCGATCGACGACTTCGGCACCGGCTACTCCTCGCTCAACTACCTGCGCCAGTTTCCGGTCAATGCGCTCAAGATCGACCGCAGCTTCGTCGGCGACATCGGCAGCGATGGTGCCGAGGGCAAGATCGCCGCGGCCATCGTCGGCATGGCCCACAGCCTCGGGCTGGAGGCGATCGCCGAAGGCGTGGAGACCGAGGCCCAGCGCGCCTTCCTGCAGATGCACGGCTGCCACCAGCTGCAGGGCAACCTGATCGCCCGCCCCGCACACGCGCGCGAGATCGAGCGCTTCCTGGACCGTCACAGCTGAATCCCCCGGCACGGCGGAAACTTGCCGTGGCCGGCGCGGCTCCAAGCACGCGACGCCCGCCATGCCGCGGGCCCGCATCCACGCCATGCACGGAGACCCACCCCATGAGCTCGCCCCTGTACGACATCGCGGTCGAACGCCTCGCCGGCGGCACGACCACCCTCGGCGAATACGCCGGCAAGGTCCTGCTGATCGTCAACACCGCCAGCCAGTGCGGCCTCACCCCGCACTACGCCGGGCTGGAGAAGCTCCACCAGACCTACCAGGACCGCGGCCTGGTCGTGCTCGGCTTCCCCTGCAACCAGTTCGGCGCGCAGGAACCCGGCAGCGCGGAGGAGATCGGCGCCTTCTGCGCGAAGAACTACGGCGTGACTTTTCCGATGTTCGCCAAGATCGAAGTCAACGGCGACGGCGCGCATCCGCTGTACAAGTACCTGAAACAGCACGCCAAGGGCATCCTCGGCACCGAGGCGATCAAGTGGAACTTCACCAAGTTCCTGGTGAGCCGGGATGGGCAGCACATCGAACGCTACGCGCCGACGACCACGCCGGACGAGTTGGTGAAGGACATCGAGGGGATTCTTTAGACCACATCCGCGTCCCGGCTCAGACGTGGAGGAAGCGCTCGAGTGCGAAAACCGGGCCCTCTCCGCGGAGTCGCATCCTCCACTTCAAGTTCTATTCTACGTACTCGTATCCGGTCTTCAGGACGCTCAAAATGGCACATCAGATACTGGTCGAGACGACCGCAAGCGTTTCCGAACTCAAGAAAAACCCCATGGGCACGGTCGCTGCCGGGGAAGGCTTCCCGGTTGCGATCCTCAACCGCAATGCCCCCGCCTTCTACTGCGTTCCCGCAAAGGTGTTCGAAGAGATGATGGAACGGCTGGAAGATCTTGAACTGAACGCGCTCGCCGATGCCCGCGCTGGCCAGCCGGTCGTCAAGGTGAGCCTCGATGACTTGTGAGTTGGGCTTCGTCGACGAGGCCTTGGCCGAGTGGCGCAAGCTCGATGGAAGCATCCGCGAACAGTTCAAGAACAAGCTCGCCGAACGCCTGGACGCGCTCCGTGTGCCGGCCGCCAGGTTGAGCGGACACCCCGACCGCTACAAGATCAAGCTGCGCAGCGTGGGCTATCGGCTGTTCCACGAAGTTCGGGACGAAGAACTCATCGTGGTGGTGGTCGCTGTCGGCAAGCGGGAGCGCAGCGCAGTCTATCGAGCGGCGGCACGACGCTGAACGCACGAGGCACCGGTGTGGCTCCAACGAGACATACGCCACTTCTGACGACAGCTTGCTTGCCCATCTCTCGAGCTTGGTGCCGGACGCTCTGACGCAGTAAAGGCCACCGGAGGCCCCTGCACGCCTCAAGGCGCCACGAGTTCGACCGACGAAAAATACTGCCGATACTTGCGCGGATCGCGCGTCAGGATTGGCCAGCCTTCGACCGCGGCATGGGCACCGATGAAGAAATCGGCCAGAACGTTGGTCCGCTGGCCGCCGTTACGGCGATAGGCGACGAAGGCCTTGCCCGCGAGAAAGAGCGCCGGCCTGGGGATCTCGACGACTTCGACGCCGAAATCGGTGACCGCCTCCTCCAGCGCCTCGACGGTCGAGAAGGTCAAGGAAAGTTCGGCGTAGATGATGGGATTGATCGCAAGTCGATGCACTTGCGACTGCCGACGCAGCATGTCGATGGACCAATCTGCCCAGCGCGGGTCGTCTTCCAGCACATCGATCAGCACATTGGTGTCGACCAGCAGCATCAGTCGTCGCCACGCAGCAAGGCCATCAGGTCGTCCGTGCGCCACTTGACGTCGGCCTTGCCGCGCAGGCGCTCGAAGCGATCAGCCTCGTCTCGCAGTTCACCGGGGCGCGTCAGGACGACCTCGCCCTCGCGATTGATGCGGAACTCGATCGCGCATCCGGGCTCGAGATGCAGCGCGTCGCGGATGTGCTTGGGGATCGTCACCTGCCCCTTGCTCGTCAGTGTGGTGTGCATCTCGATTCTCTCCTTCCTGTATTTCTTACACGTCGCCTCAGCGTAATACCCCAATCGGCTAGCGGCAAGCTCCATGCGTGCCGGCCGCTGCCCACTCGGGTAGACTCCGCCCTTTTCCGCCCCACCGAACACCGTCAACGAGGTACCCGTAGTGGCCCAATACGTCATGTCGATGCTGCGCGTGAGCAAGATCGTTCCGCCCAAGCGTCAGATCATCAAGGACATCTCCCTCTCCTTCTTCCCCGGCGCCAAGATCGGCCTGCTCGGCCTCAACGGCTCGGGCAAGTCGACCGTGCTGCGCATCATGGCCGGCGTGGACAAGGAGTACGACGGCGAGGTGCAGTGGCTCGCCGGCCAGCGCATCGGCTACCTGCCGCAGGAGCCCGAGCTCGACCCCGCCAAGACGGTCAAGGAAGAGGTCGAGTCCGCGCTCGGCGAGATCATGGAGGCGCGCCAGAAGCTCGAAGAGGTCTACGCCGCCTACGCCGAGCCCGACGCGGACTTCGACAAGCTCGCCGAGGAACAGGCCAGGTACGAGAACATCCTCGCCACCGCCGGCAACGACGTCGAGACCCAGATGGAGATCGCCGCCGACGCGCTGCGCCTGCCGCCCTGGGACGCCGTGATCGGCAAGCTCTCCGGCGGCGAGAAGCGCCGCGTCGCGCTGTGCAAGCTGCTGCTGTCCAAGCCCGACATGCTGCTGCTCGACGAACCCACCAACCACCTCGACGCCGAGTCGGTCGAGTGGCTCGAGCAGTTCCTCACCCGCTTCCCCGGCACCGTGGTCGCCGTCACCCACGACCGCTACTTCCTCGACAACGCCGCCGAGTGGATCCTTGAGCTCGACCGCGGCCACGGCATCCCCTGGAAGGGCAACTACTCGTCCTGGCTCGAGCAGAAGGGCGACCGCCTGGCGCAGGAGGCCAAGCAGGAAGCCGCGCACCAGAAGGCGATGAAGACCGAACTGGAGTGGGCGCGCTCCAACCCCAAGGCGCGCCAGGCCAAGTCCAAGGCCCGCCTGGCCCGCTACGAGGAGATGGCGAGCGTCGAATACCAGCGCCGCAACGAGACCCAGGAGATCTTCATCCCGCCCGGCGAGCGCCTCGGCGACAAGGTCATCGAGTTCCACGGCGTCAGCAAGGCCTTCGGCGACAAGCTGCTGATGGACAACGTCAGCTTCGCCATCCCGCCGGGCGCCATCGTCGGCATCATCGGCCCCAACGGCGCCGGTAAATCGACGTTGTTCAAGATGATCGAGGGCCGCGACAAGCCGGACTCGGGCACGGTCGAGATCGGCGCCACGGTGAAGATCGCCGCGGTCGACCAGACCCGCGAGGGCCTGGCCAACGACAAGACCGTGTTCGACGCCATCGCCGACGGCGCCGACGTGCTCACCGTGGGCCGCTTCGAGATGCCCAGCCGCGCCTACATCGGCCGCTTCAACTTCAAGGGCGGCGACCAGCAGAAGATCGTCGGCAACCTGTCGGGCGGCGAGCGCGGCCGCCTGCACCTGGCCAAGACGCTGATCCAGGGCGGCAACGTGCTGCTGCTCGACGAACCGTCCAACGACCTCGACGTCGAGACCCTGCGCGCGCTCGAAGACGCGCTGCTGGAGTTCGCCGGCTGCGCGCTGGTGATCTCGCACGACCGCTGGTTCCTCGACCGCATCTGCACCCACATCCTCGCGGCCGAGGGCGACTCGCAGTGGTTCTTCTTCGAGGGCAACTACCAGGAATACGAGGAAGACAAGAAGAAGCGTCTGGGCGAGGAAGGCGCCAAGCCCAGGCGCATCCGCTACAAGCCGATCGCGCGCTGAGCCGGCACCGGACGAAGCCGCTCCATGGAAGCCCGCTGCATGCCCTGCAGCGGGCTTTCGCGTTTACCCCCCCCCGGCGACGCTGCGCAAGGAATCTTATTTGCATATTGACTCGACTCATCCCGTTTGTCATTATTCCTTCATCATTTACCGGCGGGAGGCGATCATGGCGGCAGGCAGCGGACTCGGGCAGCAGCGCGGTCAAGGCATGACCGAGTACATCATCATCGTGGCGCTGATCGCAGTCGGAGCGATCGCGGTCTATCAATACTTCGGACAGACGGTGCGCAACCAGACCGCCGCGATCGCCACCGAGATCGCCGGCAAGGACGGCGGCACTGCCAAGAGCGCCGCGCAAACCGCGGCCGGCAAGGCGGCGACCGAGGCCAACACGGCCCGCACGCTCGACACCTACACCGGCAACGCGGGCCGCTGAGTTCGGCCCGCCGCTACAGCCTCCCCGAGCGCACCCGCATGGTCGTGTTCCCGCGCCCCGGTGTCGGAAGGCACTCGCCCGGGGCGGCCCCGCAGCGCGGCCAGGCGCTGGTGCTCGGGCTCTTCTTCGTCTTCGCCACCGCGGCCGTGCTGCTGCTGATGTTCAACGGCGGCAGGACGGTGGACGAAAAGCTGCGCCTCACCAATGCCGCCGACGCCACCGCCTGGAGCGTCGCCACTCTCGAGGCACGCGCGCTCAACTACGACGCGTACACCAACCGGGCCATCGTCGCCAACGAGGTCGCGATCGCGCAGGCGATCAGCCTGATCTCGTGGATGCACTACTTCGAGACGGCGGTCGGGAGCGCTCCCGCCCTGAACCAGGTGGCCATGAGCTGGCTGTACAAGCCCGGCGAGTACCCGCGGCTCCTGCAACTGCTCGCCGGGGTCAATGGCAGCGCCTACCTGGACGTCGGGAGCGGCGGCTCGCTGCGTGCCATCGTGGAGGGCCTCGATACCGCGCTGGGCGCGATCGCAACCGCCCACGACGCAGTCGCGAACGCGCTGTCGCTCTCGCAGCGCGTGATGCACGCGAGCCTGGACACGGGCATCGCCCAGGCCGGGTTCGCAAACGAATTCGTGCATCGGATCGACCCCGACATGCGGGCCTCGATCAACCCGATCAGCCACGACTTCCGCAACCTGACCCGCGCCATGGCGAGGGACTCCGCGCAAGGAGATGCGCGCGAACGGATCGCCGACGTCACGCTACGCTCCCGCGACGCCTTCACCCGGGAGCGCGTGTGGTCGATCCGCGGCTTGAACCTCCCGCCCTTGCAGCGCAAGGTCGAACTCAAGCGACGCGGCGGCACCGAGCTGATCGGTTACGACGAATGGCGCGCGCTCGACACGCTCGAACACCAGGGCCAGCGGATGAAGCGCTGGCGCTGGCGCTGGCGTCGCACGCCGCTCGCCTGGGGCGGTGCGAGCTTCGCAGGCGACGAGGAAGCCGATGCGCGGCGGGGCCATCACGGCAACACCTACACGAGCAATCCGATCACGACGCTGAGGCTGGCCGAGCCTGCGATCGTCGACGCGGGGGCAGCGCGCTTCAGCGGGCTGCCGGAAACCCGCGAACTGCGCGACCTCTCCGCCACCGCGGATCACCGCTCCGGCGTGACCGTCCACGTCGCCAAGGCACGCCATAGGCTGCGCGGCTCCGGGGGGATCGGCAGCGTGCAACCGCAGGGAAACCTGCGTGCGTTCGATGCGACCGCCCCCGGCGGCCACCTCGCCGCGATGGCGCGCGCCGAGGTCTTCTTCGAGCGTCCCGCGGCGCGCAGCGACCACAAGACCGAGCGGGCGAGCCTGTACAGTCCTTACTGGCATGCCAGGCTCACCGCCGTGACCCCGACGGACCGTGCCTGGGCCGCCGGGCGGCAGGAAGGGATGGCGCTGCCATGAAGCCCCGCCACTTGCTCCTCGCGATTGCGCGCCCAGCAGAAAGCGGCCAGTCGACGACCGAGTTCCTCGTGCTCGCCCTGGTCCTCGTGCCGCTCTTCATGAGCCTGCCCCTGCTCGGCAAGTATCTCGACCTCGCCCACACCACCGAGCAGGCCGCACGCTACGTGGCCTTCGAGACCGCGATCACGGGCCCTGCCCGGCGCACACCCACGGCGGAGGCGCTCGCCGCCCAGGTCCGCGAGCGCATCTTTTCGCCGAGCGCGGCACCGATCCTCAGCCGGCCCGCCGACGCCACCGCAAGCGGACGTCCGGCCAACCCGTTGTGGACCGATCATCGCGGCGAACACCTCCTCAGCGATCCGGCCAGCCGGGTCGGCGTCGAGCTCGGCTCGCACACCGACACTGCACCCGCATCGGCCCTGCTCGCCGGATCGCTCGGGCTCGACCTGCCCGCCGGCACGGAATACACCGGAACGATCCGCGTGTCTCCACGCAACGTCCCCGGCCTGGCGCCCTTCGACACGCTGGGGCTGACGATCCATCGTCATCAGGTCCTGCTCGGGCACAACTGGTCGGCGGCGGGTTCGGCCGAGTACGCCCGCCGGATCGAAGACGCCGGCCCGCTCGCCTACCCGATCCAGCCGCTGGCGCTGATCGGCAACACGCTCGGGCGCGTCCTGCCACCGCTGGTGCTCGACGAGGCGATCGAGGTCGGACGCGTCGAAGCCGAGATCCTGCCTTGCGACCGTCTCGAAGAAGGGTGCTGAACATGCCAGCGCGAGTTGCTTCGCCTCACCCGACCTCCAATCCCCGCCCCCAAGGGCGGGATCATGGCGCGCTCGCAGGCCTGTGGGTCGCCTTCACCCTGCTGGCCGGCCCCCACGCCGGAGCCGCCCTGCCCGAACCCTTGCCGCCCTTGGCCGGAGCCCGCATCACGCCGGTAATCGACGACGCCCGCGTCCACGGCGTGCCGACCCGAATCCGCCAGTTCGAGGCAGAGACCTCGGCAGCCGGCGTGCGCGCCTTCTACCAGAAAGCGGTCGAGGGCAAGCCCTTGACCGCGCGCATCGACGACTGGGAGATCCTTTCCTGGAAGCAGGGCACGGCCTTGCGCACCTTGCGCCTGCGTCCATGCCGGGCAGCGCCGTCCCCGTGCACCGAGGGCACCCTGTCCGAGTCCGATCTCTCACTCGCCGCGGCCCCCGCGTCGCCAGCTCCAGGCCGGCCAGCGGACAGCCTGCTCAGCACCGATCTCGAGACGAACGATGGCGCTCGCCGGGCACGCATCCTGGTCTGGCACGACGAATCCTCGCCCTCCTGGGCTGCGGCCCGCCTCGTACGCGAGCTTTCGATCCTCGGTCTCGCGCTCGAGCGCCGTGTCCCGGTCACCCGGCCCGGCCTGGAAGGCCTTGGACTTTGGTTCGGCGCCCGCGGCCGCGAGGCGGTCGCGACCGTCACCCGCCACGGCAGCGGGACGACGGTGACGCTGCAGATGATCGACCACGGCGTGCAGGACGGGCGATGAGGCAGATCCCACACCTGCGCGGCCAGGCGATGACCGAGCATCTGCTGATCCTCTCCATCGTGCTCGGCGTCTTCGCGCTTCCGGCATTCGATGGCAAGCCGCTCGTCCTCTTTTTTGCCGAGGCCGTGGCGACCGGCTTCGCGCGCTTTCTCAGCAGCATTTCACTCCCCATCTGACCCGCTCATGCCCAAGAGAGTCCCCCGCAACCTGATCATTCTTGCCGTCGCCACCCTCTTCGGCCTGGGTGCCGCATGGCTCGCCGCACGCTACCTCGAAGAGCGCGCCAGCGAGATCGAACTGCGCCAGCAAGGCCAGATGGGTCGTGCGGTCGTCGCCAAGACGGACCTCGCGGTCGGGACCCCCCTCACCCACGACCTCGTCGCCATCCGCGAAGTCCCGGTCGAATGGCTGCACTCGAGCGCGATCACGCCCGAGCAGTTCGAGCGCGCCGCGGGCGCGGTGCTCGCCCAGCCGGCCCGCGGCGGCGAGCCGCTGGTGTGGTCGCAGCTGGAGGAGCGGCGCCCCGCCAGCCTCTCCGCGCACCTCGCCCCGGGTCGACGCGCGACCACGATCCCGGTCGATGAGACCAGCTCGCTCTCGGGCCTGCTGCGCCCGGGCGATCGCATCGACCTGCTCGCGACCGTTCAGCGCGACAAGCAGCACCTGACCATGCCCCTATTGCAAGGCGTACGCGTGCTCGCGACCGGGAGCCGAACCCGGCCGGGCGAGGACGTTGGCGCGGGCGATCCCCTCGGCGGCACCTTCGGCACCCTGACCCTGGATCTATCGGAGGAAGAGGCGACCCGGCTCGTCGCCGCACGCGCACTGGCCCGCCTGACCGCGGTGCTGCGCAATCCCCAGGACATTCGCACGGCGCCACTGCTGCGCACCGATGCACTCGCCCTGCTCGGACTCGCACCCGCGCCGACGGCCGGTGGCGTACCCGTCATCTACGGCGGCGTCGAGAACCCCGCACTGATCCCGACCTCTTCTCCCCTTTCCCGCCCCGCCCCGCGAGCAGAGCCCGCCCATGACCCGGACTGATCCGATCCACCCCGTGGGCCTCCGCGGGCCTCTCCGCAGCCTGCTGTGCGCCACCCTGCTCCTCGGCGCGCCAGTCCTCGCCCTGCCTGCGCCGCCGGTCCGGCCACCGGCGAGCGTGCCGATCGAGGCCGGCCGCGCGGCTTTGCCGGTCGTCCACGAGATCCAGATGTTCGCCGGCGAGACGCGCGTGCTGCCCCAGCGCGACGCGCAGCGCCTCGCGGTCGGCGACGCCAAGGTGCTCTCCGCCGCGGTCCTCGACGAGCGCGAGATCCTGCTCATCGCCAACGGGCCGGGCGACACCATGCTGCAGGTGTGGTCCCGCTCGGGCCGCAGCCAGCGCATCAAGATCACCGTCCGCCAGACCGACACCGCCCGCATCGCACGCGACCTGCAGGGCTTCCTGCACGACGTCCCGCGGCTGCGCACGCGCACCATCGGCGACAACGTCGTCATCGAGGGCGAAGGCCTCAGCGACGCCGAGCGCGACAAGGTGGCCGAGCTCGCCAAGCGCTTTCCGCAGCTCATCGATTTCACCAGCCGCGTCGGCCTGGACCGCATGTTCGCCTTCGACGTGCGCTTCGTCGAGATCAGCCGCAGCGGCCTGCGCGACCTCGGCATCGACTGGACCACGCAGGGCAAGCCGCTGCTCGGCATCGGCGTGATCGGCGACCTGTACCACGACAACCGCACCGGCGCCACGGTGACGCGCACGCTCGGCACCGGCGAGCAACGCTCGGAAGTGTCGATCGAGGCGGACCGCGTCTCGCCCTTTGCCGCCAACGCCGCCCTCGTCGGCAGCTTCTTCGGCCGGCTCAACCTGCTCGCGCAGAAGGGAGACGCGGTCATCCTCGCCTCTCCGCGACTCTCCGCACGCAACCGCGGCGAGGCCAGCTTCCTCGCCGGCGGCGAGATCCCCGTGCCGGTCGCATCCGCCACCGGCACGCCGAGCGTGACGTTCAAGGAGTACGGCGTCCGCCTCAACATCCTCGAACCGGTCGCCGACGCCGCCGGCACCATCCGCGCGCGCATCCGCACCGAGGTCAGCTCGCTCGACCGCAGCGTCGCCGCCCAGGGCGTGCCCGGGCTGCTTTCGCGCCGCACCGAGACCGAGTTCAACCTGCGCAACGGCGAGACCCTGGTGCTCTCCGGGGTGTTGCAGCGCGAACAGCAGAGCGACGAGAACGCCGTCCCCTACCTCGGCGAGGTCCCCGTCCTCGGGCACCTGTTCCGCTCCACGCGCTTCAACAACCGCGAGAGCGAACTGGTGGTCTTCGTCACCCCGTGGCTGCTCGAACCCGGCGAAGGCCTGCTCGACCCGCGCGCACAACTGCTCGAACACCGCGCCGAGCAGGCCCTCGCGCCCCCACCCGAGCCCGCGCCGGTGGTGCGCGAACCTGCGGATCCCGCGTGGAACGCCCTCTACGGCGGCAGCTGACCGGAGCCCCGAATGTTCTTCCGCACCCCGCGCAGGCCCCCCTCCACGACCGCAGAGCCGACGCCCGCCCCCGCCTCGCCGGCGACGGATCGGCGTGCCGGCCTGGTCGAAGCCGCCCCCGACGCGTCGGCGCGCGCAGCGATCGAGCCGCGCCCGTCGACGCTGGCGTCGAACGCGGACTTCACCTGGCGCAAGCGCATCCACGAGCGCCTGCTCGACACCATCGACCTGCGTCGGCGCGATCTCA
Source organism: Thauera sp. (assembly GCA_024235615.1). Classification (GTDB taxonomy): domain Bacteria; phylum Pseudomonadota; class Gammaproteobacteria; order Burkholderiales; family Rhodocyclaceae; genus Thauera. Next base: position 475,041 of record JACKMB010000001.1, read on the forward strand.
ACCGCATGTCGGACGGCGAACTGCGCAGCGAGACCACCGCGCTCGTGCGCGAGATCATCGCCGCCGAGGCCACGCTGCCGCCGGCCCTGGACCGCGAACAGCTGTGCCGCGAGGTGCTCGACGAGGCGATCGGCCTCGGACCGCTCGAGGCCCTGCTCGCCGACGAGGCGGTGAGCGAGATCATGGTCAACCGCTACGACCAGATCTTCGTCGAACGTGGCGGCCGCATCGCCCCACACCCGACGACCTTCACCAGCGACCGCGCGGTGCTCGGCGTCATCGAACGCATCGTCGCACCGCTCGGCCGCCGCATCGACGAATCCTCGCCGATGGTGGATGCCCGCCTGCGCGACGGCTCGCGCGTCAACGCGATCATCCCGCCGCTCGCCCTCAAGGGGCCGACGCTGACCATCCGCAAGTTCGCGCGTCGGGCACTCGAGGTCGAGGATCTCGTGCGCATGGGCTCGCTCTCGCACGACATGGCCGGCTTCCTGCGCATCTGTGTCGAGCAGCGGCGCAACATCGTCGTCTCCGGCGGCACCGGCTCGGGCAAGACCACCTTCCTCAACCTGCTGTCGAACTTCATCCCCGACGGCGAGCGCATCATCACCATCGAGGACGCCGCCGAGTTGCGCCTGCGCCACAGCCACCTGGTGAGCCTGGAGGCGCGCCCGGCCAACCTGGAAGGGCGCGGCGCGATCAGCATCCGCGACCTGGTGCGCAACGCGCTGCGCATGCGCCCGGACCGCATCGTGGTGGGCGAGTGTCGCGGGGGCGAGGCGCTCGACATGCTGCAGGCGATGAACACCGGCCACGAGGGCTCGATGACCACGCTGCACGCCAACAGCCCGCGCGATGCGCTCGCCCGCCTCGAGACCCTGGTCCTCATGGCCGGCATGGATCTCCCCCTCGCCGCGATCCGCGAGCAGATCGCCAGCGCGGTGGACGTCATCGTCCAGCAGACCCGCTTCGCCTGCGGCGCGCGCCGCGTCACCAGCATCACCGAGCTCACCGGCATGGAGGGCGGACGCATCCAGCTGCAGGAACTCTTCCGTTTCGAGCGCCGCGGCGCCGACTCCGCCGCCGACCCTGGCGGCGGCCACTTCACCGGCTGCGATGCGGTCCCCGGCTTCTACGAAGAACTGCGCCGCCAGGGCGTCGCGCTCGACCTCCACCCGTTCGACCGGAGCCGCTCATGAATACCCTGGCCGCCTCGCCCGCCGTGCTGCTGGCCACCCTCGCCTTCGGACTCGCGTCCGCCCTGCTCGCGTGGTCGGCGATGCGCATCGCGGGCAACGCGCTCGCACGCTACCGCGAACGCTTCACCGCCGAGGCCCACCTGCAGCTCGAGGAGCTCTTCCTGTTCATGGACCCGGCGCGCCTCTTCGTGCTCAACCTGCTCGCGGTCACGGTCGGGAGCGTCGGCGCCTGGCTCGTAAGCGGCGAGCCGCTGCTCGCGCTCGCCAGTGCGGGCGCGCTCGCCCTGCTGCCGCGTCTCGCCTTCGGGCTGCTGCGCCGGCGCCGGCTCGCCCTCATCGAACAGCAGCTGCCCGACGCGCTGCAGGTCATCGCCGGCGGGCTGCGCGCGGGCGTGTCGATGACCGTGGCGCTGCAGCAACTCGTCCGCGAAGGCCGCCCGCCGATCGCCCAGGAGTTCGACCTCACCCTGCGCGAGCACCGCCTCGGCATCCCACTCGACGAAGCGCTCGACCATCTCGCCGAGCGCGTGCGCCTGCCCTCGCTGACCCTCGTGATCGCCGCCATGCGGATCGCCAACGAGACCGGCGGCAGCCTGGCCGAAGCGCTCGAGCGCGCCGCACTCACGGTGCGCAGCCAGCTCGCCATGGAGGGGAAGATCGGCGCGCTCACGGCGCAGGGCAAGCTGCAGGCGGTGGTGGTCGGCATGCTGCCGCTCGCGCTGCTGCTGGTGCTCGACCGCATGGAGCCGGAGGCGATGGCCTTCCTGTGGCACTCGCCGCCCGGCTGGGCGACGCTCGCGGTGATCGCCACGCTCGAGGTGCTGGGCGTGCTGCTGATCCGGCGCATCGTGGCGATCGACGTATGAACCTCGCTCAAATGCTTGCGCTCGACGAACGCACGGCGATCGCGGCGGTGGCCCTGCTCGCCGGCCTCGGCAGTGCCGGCATCGTCACTGCGCTCGCGCGTAGCGTCGGTGCGGTCCAGCCCGAGGATCGCACCTGGCTCGACACACCGCCTCGCTTCCTGCGCCTGCTGTGGTGGCCCACGCGCTGGATCGCGCACCTGATCGCTCCGCTGCTGCCGGGACGCCTGCAGGCAGGGCTTGCCGTACGCCTGCGCCTGGCCGGGCTCGACTACACAATCTCCCCGGCACAGCTGCTCGCGCACCGCACCGTCGTCGCGCTGTGCGGACTCGCCATCGGCCTCGGGTTCGCCCATGCCTGGGGGTTGCCCGCGACGATTCCGGCGCTGGCGGGCGCCGCCGCCGGCATCCTGATCGCCTGGTCCTGGCTCGACGACCGCATCCGCTCGCGACGCCGGCTGATGCTCAAGCAGCTCCCCTTCGTGCTCGATCTCGTCACTCTTTGCGTCGAAGCCGGGCTCAACCTCACCGGCGCACTCCAGCAGGCTGCGGCCAAGGGTCCCGCAGGCCCGCTCCGCGAGGAACTGCACCGCGTGCTGCGCGACGTCCGTGCCGGGAAGTCGCGCGCCGATGCGCTGCGTGGCCTGGCCGAGCGCGTCGGCGAACCGGCGATCGCGAATCTCGTCTCCACCGTGATCCAGGCCGAGAACATGGGCATGAGCCTGGGACCGATGCTGCGCGCGCAGGGCGAGCAGCGCCGCGCCGAGCGCTTCGCCCGCGCCGAGAAGGCGGCGATGGAGGCGCCGGTGAAGATGCTGCTGCCGCTGATCGCCTGCATCTTCCCCTGCACCTTCATCGTGCTCGGCTTTCCGATCGCGGTGAAGTTCATGACCATGGGACTCTGAGCATGCGCGTCCTCGTCGCCCGCAGCTTCCTGCAACGCACCCGCGGCCTGCTCGGACGCGGCCCCCTCGCCGCCGACGAGGCCTTGCTGATCGACCCCTGCTGGTCGGTCCACACCTTCGGGATGGGCTTCGCCATCGACGTGGTGTTCATCGACGCGCGTGGCACGGTTCTCGCGGTGCGCGAGGCGCTCGCGCCCTGGCGGGTCGCGCATTGCTTGGGCGCCGCCGCCGTGCTCGAGATGGCACCCGGCGCGGCGCGGCGCGAGGGACTTGCTCCAGGGCGGAGCGCGCGACGGATCTGTGCCGCGCCCCACGCATGATGCGTCCGCCCCCACCGTTGCCGCCGCAGCGACGGCCTCTTCAAGGATCCCGACGCCGCGTCCTCCGCGGCGCCGGTGCGGCCGAATTCGTCATCGTCGCGCCTGCCCTGCTTGCGCTCACACTGGCCATGCTCCAGACGGGGCTCGCCTACCACGCCCGCAGCATCGTCAATTACGCCAGCTTCGAGGCCGCGCGCGCCGGGAGCGTCGCCCACGCCGGGCTGGCGAGCATGCGCCTCGCCTTTGCACGCGCGATGACCTCCTACTACGGCGGCGGTCGCGACCTGGCCGAGATCGCCGACTCCTTCGCCGCCGCCCAGCTCGATCTCGCCACCGCCCTGCGCATCGAGATCGTCTCGCCCACCCGCGAGAGCTTCGACGACTACCATAGCCCGGCGGCCGCGCAACGCCTGCAGACCAGCGCACGAGTGCTTCCATCCGCCCAGCTGGGCGTGCTCGGCTGTCCCGCGGACCGCGCGAACTGCAACGCGGATCCGGCAAGCAACCGCTCGGGCCAGACACTGGCCGACGCCAACCTGCTCAAGCTGCGCGTGACCTGGGGGCTGCCGCCGGCCAAGCAGGTTCCCCTCGCCGGACGATTCTTCACCTGGGCGCTGCGCACGCTCGATCCGGACGACGACGACACCTTCCGCCGCAGCCTGGTCGAGGCCGGTCGCATCCCGATGGTGAGCCAGGTCACGCTGCGCATGCAGTCGGACGCCATCGAGAACGATGCGATCCGGCCGCGCACGAGAGCTGGCGGCGACTCCCAAGCTCCCGCAGCGACGCCCTTGCCCGGCTGCACCCCCACGGATCCTCTGTGCACGCCCGACCCAGCCACCCCAGACACGCCACCGCAAACACCGCTCTCGGCCGGGGAGAACGGGGCGCCGGACGACGCCACGGCATCGGACGGGGAAACCGGGCCGGAAGCCGACACCGCCGACCCGACCGAGGATGCGGAGGACACCGACGCCGCCGAGGAGGAACCTGAATGCTGATCGCGGCGCCGACGTCTGGCTGCAAGCCCCCATCGGCACTCTCCTGCCCGACGACGCCCGTTCGACGGCAGCCGGTTTTCGGCTCGCACGCAAGCCAGCACGCGCAAGTCGGTCGCCGGCACCGTGCGATGCTGGCGGGCACCGCGCTGCTGGCGGCGCTCTTCCTCTCGGTGCGCCCCGGCCTGGCGGCCGGGACCGCATCCTCGCAATCGGGCGTCGCGCTGGGCGGCATCCAGCAGAGCGGGTGCGGAATCACCATGAACTGCGCACCGGACACCACACAGGGGGTCCCCGCGGCCCCGGAGCCCCCCGCGGCGGGGCAATGCGTCGCCAACAACGCCGGCAACCCCTGCGGCAACGCCAGCGGTCCGGCCAGCCAGGGATCGGCCACTGGCCAGGACCTCGGCGCGGGGAACCCGATCGACGTGCTCTCGGGCAACAAGTACCAGCAGGAGGTGGACCTCCCGGCGCTGCCTGGCGTGCTCGGCCTCGAGATCGTCCGCCACTACAACAGCTGGCGTGCCCGCCTGGGCGATGCCGGTGCGCTCGGCAGCGGCTGGCGGCTGTCCTACGAGACCCGCCTCGACATCCGCGACGATCGGCTCGAGATTCTCCAGGCCGACGGCACCCGGGTGATCTTCGCCCGCCGGCCCGGCGAGCCGCAGCGCTGCGCCAGCCGCGACCCCAGCCGCGGCGAGATCCGCATCCGCCCCCGCACCAGCGGCGACGAATACCTCTGGCGCTGGCCCGACGGCCGCAGCCTCCTGTTCGACCACGCTGGCCGACTGGTCCAGATCCTGCTGCCGAGCGGCGAGTTCGTCTCGCTGCGCCACGACCAGGCGGGTCGGCTCGTGCAGGTCACCGATCCGCAGGGCCGCAGCCTGCAGCTGCATTACCCTCCTCGGGGCAACGGCTCGGATGGCATCGCGCATATCGACAGTCCGCTCGGGCGCTTCTCGTTCACACAGGAGAGCGTCGCGATCCCCACACGCACCCACGCGGGCGCGACAGCCGGACCAGGTCCCCTGCACGGCAGGCAGATGACTACCAGCGACAGGAGCCCGGCCAGCAAGCGCGGGGCACCCGCAAAGAGTCGCACGGCACGCAAGACCGCCGCCACAAGACTGGTCCGCGTCGACTACCCCGGTCCGCAGGCGTCGACGGGCGGAGGGGCCGCCGCCCGCGCATACCACTACGAGGACCCGCGCCACCCGGTCGCGCTCACCGGCATCAGCGTGCTCGCCCGCCAGCCCGACGGCCCGCCCGCACCCCAACGCATCGCCAGCTACGCCTACGACGCCGCCGGGCGCGGCATCCGCTCGGTGCGCGGCGCGTTGCCGGCGGAGGGCGAGACCGGGCCCGAGGACGTGCGCCTCGAGTACCCGGCGCGCGGCCGCACCGAGCTCACCAACAGCCTCGGCCAGCGCACCACCTACCTCGGCGCGGTGATCGCCGGCCAGCGCCGCCTGCTCGAGGTGCGCGGCCCCGGCTGCGCACGCTGCGGCCCCACGAACGTCCGCTACGGCTACACGCCCGATGGCCGACTGCGCGTCCTCACCACGCTGGATGCCGAAGGCCGGCCGCGCACCTCCACCCAGCATCGCTTCGACGCCTACGGCCGCATCGTCGAGACGCTGAGCGCCGACCTCACCGGCGCCCGGCCGCGCCTGCTCGACCGCGCTCGCCACGAGCATGCCGATGCATCGGCGATCGCTGACGCCCCTTCGGAGGGCGCGGCGCATGAACTCGAGCCTGGCGCGACGCCCCCGCCGCGCGCCGTCATCCGTGCCAGCGTCATCCCCGGCCGCGAGCACCGCATCGAGCTGCGCTACAACGCGGCGGGCCAGCCCGTCGAGCTGCGCGAAGCCGGCTTCAGCCCGATCGACACCGAGGGCCGGCCCAATCCCGTGCCGATCGAGCGCCGCCTCCACTGGCGCTACGCCACGATCAACGGGCGCAGCGTGCTCGTCGAGCTCGACGGCCCCCTGCCCGACGGACCGGACGCCAGCCCGCACGACAGCGACCGCGTCCGCCTGCACTGGGACGAGCGCGGCAGCTTCATCCGCGCAGTCGAGGGCCCCGGCGGCCGGCGCAGCGAGATCGACTCCGACCCGGTCACCGGCTTGCCGCTGCGGGTTCGCGACGCAGAAGGCCACGAAATCCGCCTGCGCCACGACGCCGCGGGGCAGCCGATCGAGTGGAGCAGCGGCTCCCCGGGCGAGGCGCTCGAACACCGCCACGCCGCCGCATACGACGCCTTTGGCAATCTCGTCGAGCTGCGCACCGGCGAGGATGAAGACCACCTGCGTCCGCGCTGGCGACGCGCCTACGATGCCGCCGGGCGCCTGCAGTGGCACGCCGACGCGCTCGGCGCCCTGAAGACCTGGACCTACGACCACGAGAGCCGCGTCGTCGAGGCCGCGCTGCGCAGCACCAGCCGGCTCCTTCGCCGCCGCTGGCGCTACGACGAGCGCGGGCGCCTGGCCGACATCGGCGACGACACCGGTTTCACCCGCAGCCTGCATTACGACGACGCCGGCCGGCTCGTCGGACTCCTGGACAGCCATGGCCGGGAGCTGCTGCCGCCCATCCGCCCGCGGCGCGACCAGGCGATCGCGACGACGCCGCCCGCCCGCCCACGCATCATCCACGACGACTTCGGGCGAGCGGTCCTCGAACACAGCGCCGACGCCGGCACGCGCTGGCGCAGCTTCGACGCCGCCGGCCGCCTCGTCGCCATGGGCGACGCCCTCGGCCATCGCGCGCGCTACACCTGGGACCTGCGCGGGCGCATCCTCGCCCAGCAGATCACCGACGGTCACAGCGGCACCACCGAGACCACGCGCTGGCGCTACGACGGCCCGCGCCTGATGGAAGTGGAGCATCCGAACGGGCGCGAACGCTACGAGTACGACCCGCGCGGCTTGCGCAGCGCGCGCATCGTGAGCCTGAAGCGCGACGACGGCGAACTCGTCGTGGTCACCCGCTACGAGCACGACGCCGCGGGCCGTCTCGTCGCCTCCACCCTGCCCGATGGCAGCCGCCTGCGCTACGAGCGCAACGGCCAGGGCCAGGTCGTCGCGCTGAAGCGCCAGCCGGTGGCCACATCCTGGCTGCACGCGCTGGCACGCGAGCAGACGATCGCCAGCGCGTTCGAGCGCGACCTCTTCGGACTGCGCAGCTTCCAGGCCGGCAACGGCGTGCGCACGGTGCACGAGCGCACGCGCGCCGGCACCCTGGTCCGCGTCGCCCATCTGCGTGCCGACGCGCGCGGCACCCCACTCCGCAACGCGCGCACGCTGCTGCCGATCGAACCCGGCCAGCCGCTGGCCGCGCGCATCGAACGGATCTTCGGCATCTCCGCGGCCCACGCCGCAGGGACAGGCGCCGATGCGCACGCCAGCACGCAGGAAGAAGCCGGACCGCAGCCGCAGGAGAACGCCGCGCACGCGGGCCCCCTCCTCCTCGATCACGAGTACCGATGGGATCCGGAAGGCAACCTGCTGCACGAACGCCGGCATGAACCAGACGGCCCGCTGCCCTCGACACGCCGCAGCCAGGCCTACGACCTCCGCAACCAGCTCGTCGCCAGCGTGGAGTGGAGGGACGACGACGGCACGCTGGCCGAAACCGGCGTGTGGCGCTACGCCTACGACCCTCACCAGCGCCGTGTCCTCGCCCAGGAAGGCGCAGCGGCGCAGCAGGACCTGGCCGGCAACACCCGCCCGACGCGTTTCTCGGCAGCCAGCCACCGTGCGCTGTCATCGGGCCCGCACCAAACGAACCCGGCGGCGGCAGGCCTCGCCGCGGACCGGGCGGGCGAGGCGTTCACCGCCGCCGAGCACGACGCCAGCGGTCAGCCCGGACGCTTCGGCGCGCGCAGCCTGCGATGGGACGCGCTCGGCCGCCTCACCGAGGTCCGCGACGGCGAGCGCAGCATCGCCCGCTACGCCTACGACCACCGTGGCCTGCGCATCCTGCGCACCCGCCTCGATCCCGCGACGGCCGCACCCACCACCACCCACATCGTGCACGACGACGCCCGTCAGCCGCTCGCCGAGCTCGACGCCGATGGCAGGCTGGTTCGCCAGTACCTCTGGCTCGCCGACCTGCCGCTCGCCGTGCTCGACATCCCGGCGCAGCCCGCCACCGAGACCGGCTCCGCGCGCCGCCTCCTCGAAGACCTGCGCCGCATCGTGCAGAGCTGGCTCGACCCGCAGGCCGGTCTAGCCTGGCTGCACACCAACCACCTCGGCGCCCCCGAGCTCGCCACCGACCCGGCCGGCCAGCCGATCTGGCGCGCCCGCTACGCCCCCTTCGGCGCCGCCACCCTCACCCCCTCGCCGGCCCGCCCCGACTTCACCCTCGACCTGCGCCTCCCCGGCCAGGTCTTCGACGCCGAGACCGGCCTGCACTACAACCGCGCGCGCTACTACGATCCGGGCGAGGGCCAGTACCTCACCCCCGACCCACTCGGCACGCCGGACGGGCCGAACCCATATGCGTACGCGGCGTTCAATCCGCTCGGGAAGGTGGATCCGGATGGGCTGGTGTTGTTTGCGTTCGATGGGACAGACAACTCGTCGGAGGTGAGCGAGCTCGAGCGGCTCGGCGGCTCGGAGACCAATGTCGTTCGATTTCTTGACCTGTACGCGGATGGTCCCGGCAACTACGTCTCTGGGGTGGGCACTCGCCACCATGAGAACGGGCGAAGAAACTACCTAGGAGAGGCCTACGAGGACATCCTGCCCAAGGGATTCGGCCCGATTCCCGATCGCGGTGGCAACTACACTGGCCGGGAACGCATCGAGCGCATGTGGGACTACTTCGTCGACGAGGCCGAGGCCCTGGACGACAACACCGTGATGAACATCGACGTCATGGGCTTCAGCCGCGGCGCCGCGCAGGCCCGCGAGTTCGCGAACACGCTGACCGAGCTTCTCGTCGAACACGAGGGCAGGCAGCTGATCCGCTACCCGGCCATCGACCCCGGCACTCGGCGCGAAGTCACGCGCTGCCAGCCGGTGAAGCTGCGCTTCATGGGCCTGTTCGACACCGTGCTGAGCACCGACCTGCCCTTCGCAGCGGACTACCGTCTCGCCATTCCGGACGAGTTCGCCTACGTCGCGCATGCGGTGGCGCTGAACGAATACCGCAGCCAGCCGATCGGCTGGGACGCAGGCGGCTACCCCTTCAATGCCGCATTCTGGGACGAAACGCGTCGCAATCTGGACGAGAAGCTGCACCAGGGCGGCTTCCCGCTGGAGTCGATCGGCGCGAGCAGCCGTACGCAGGGACAGGTGCGGATCGAGCGCGGCTTCATCGGCGCCCATGCGGATATCGGGGGTGGCTACGCGGAAGGCGAGAACCAACTGTCCTTTGTTGCCTTGAACTGGATGGTGAAACAGGCAGAGTTCGCGGATGTAAAGATGAAGCCATCCGGTCTTGACCCAATTCCTACCACCGACCCCATCATCCACGACCAGAGCAACAGCCTGCGGATCGGCCATCCGGACAATCCGGACAAGCACGTGATCTCCCGGGAAATCCGTGAGGGCGACTCGACGCGCACGGAATGGGAGCTGCTGCGCGTCGAGGATCGCGAGGTGCGCGGCGCGGTGAGCGGGACCACCCAGCGCACGATGAGCTTCACCGCCCTCGAGGACCGGAGCATGGTGAACGCCGACACGCACGGCTATATCCGCTACGACGGTCGACCGGTCGGCAACGACCCGGACGAGACCTGGAAGGCACTCACCGGCAACCGGACCGGAACGGTGGACATCGCGGGCTACATGGGCTGGCTGAAGGCAAACGGCTACCGCTTCCCCGACCGCTAACCTGGCACAAACACAGATGAGGAGAAAAGCAATGCAAGCCCTTCCCCCCCCGCCGCGGCCCCCCTCTCCAGTCCGCCGCGCACTGTTGATGGCCACCGGCGGAATTCTACTGAGCGCATGCGGCTTCGGCGGCAAGCGTACCACTGCAAAGCCAGCGCGCCCCTTGAGCGCTGAAGAGGCAGCATTGAAGCAAAAATTTCGAGGGCTTCAGGGGGGGCAGCTTCGTGTCGATTCCTTGTTTTACGTCCAGGGGTTGAACATCTTCGACGAGGACGGTCACTTGTTCTTTGCGCATTCGGGCCTCAATCCGCCGAACGGCCGCATCACGAGCAGCTACGGCGCCGACTTCGGCGTCCCGAAGTTCCTGCGCGTGGAATGGCGTGACAAGATCGAGAAGGAACCGGACGGCGCGCTCAAGCGCGGCCTGCCCGGCCGCGCCTTCTACGGCGGCATAACCCTCGGCAACTACACCGTCCCCGTCGCCTCCCGCATCCCCGAGTCCCTCCTCGAAGACCGGCGCCGCAACGGCGGCGGCTTTCGGCTGAAGATCCGCATCCACCCGGACGGCCCGCTCATCGGCTGGGATCTCGAACGCGGAGTCGGAACCGGGCCCGACGGCTCCAAGTTCCACCACGCCGGGGGCGACTTTCAGGAGGCCTACATCTACAACGGCAAGGTGCTGCGCAGGGGCTGGTACATCCACCCCAAGACCGGCCAGCGCTTCGAGACCGACTATTGAAGCCGCGCCGGAAGGCTTGCGTACCGTGTTGCCGACGATGCGACGGGCTGCGAACTTAGTTCACCCCCGCCCCATCTCCTGCAGCTGCACGATCATCTCCGCCAGCCGCCTGCGCTGCGCGCGCCATGGCTCGCTGCCCTCCTCCAGCCCTGCGATCTCCGCGCGCAGCCGCGCGATCTCGCGGCGCAGGCCGATCTCCGGCGGGGCGAAGCCGGCGTTGCGCAGGATGTGGTTGGCCATGCGCTGCTCGGGGGAGACGAAGGGCTCGTCCTCGATGACCAGCGGCCGACCCGCGCCGGGGAGATGGTCGAAGTCGCCGTTGCGCAGCGCCTCGAGGATGCGCTGCTCAGCCAGCAGATCGAAGACCGCGTTCACGCCGCCTGTCGTCGCGCCGCGGCGCGGGTGCTGACAAGGATGCCGCCGACGATGAGCAGGAAGGCGATGCCGTGGTAGGGGCGCGGCCACTCGCCGATGACGGCGGCGGAGAACACCGCGGCGAAGAGCGGGGTGAGGTTGTAGAAGATGGCCGCGGTGGCCGGCCCGGCCTCGGCCACCGCCACGCCCCAGGAGCGGTAGGCGATGATCGACGGGCCGACGGCGATGTAGACGATGGCGGCGACCAGGCCCCAGGACCACTGTGTCGGCCCGGACGGGAACACCACGTCGCCCGCGGCGGCGGCGGCCACCGCCCAGAGCACGCCGAAGACGCACTGGGCGACGAGGAACTCGGCCCAGTTCCATTTCGGCCGAGCCTCGCCCGCCATGTGCGCGGGCGGGCGGGCGAGCATCCAGCTGTAGCCGGTCCATCCCAGCATGGCGAGCAGCATCAACAGGTCGCCCTCGACGAACTCGACGCGCGCGAGCGCGGTCGGGTCGCCGCGCGACAGAACCAGCGCGACGCCGAGCAGCGACAGCAGCGCGCCCAGGACCTGCACCGGGCGAGGGATGACACGGTAGAACACGGCGCCGATCAGCATCATCCACACCGGCGCGCTCGAGGCGATCAGGGTGACGTTGAGCGGCGTGCTGGTGCGCAGCGCCATGTACTGCAGCGCGTTGTAGGCACCCACGCCGATCAGCCCGAGCACTGCGAGGTGGGCCCAGCGCGCGCGGATCTGCGCACGTGCCGCGGGTGTGCCGAGCGCGCGCCAGCCGAGCGGCAGCAGCAGCACGAAGGCGAGCATCCAGCGCACCGCGTTGAGCCAGAGCGGGTCCATGCTGCCGATCGCGAGGCGGCCGACGACCGCATTGCCCGCCCACAGCAGGGGCGGCAGGACGAGGAAGAAGACGAGTCGGGGAGTCAGGTGCATGTTGGGGTTCGATCTTTATTGTTTTGCGGGCAGCGTGGCGGCTGCCCGGACGCGAGGCCGCAACCTTAGCGGTTTTCCGGCAGCCCTGGCCAGTCTGCCGCGGCGAGCGCGAACTTGTAGGCGAAGCCGCTCCACGACTCGCCGCGGCGCAGCGCGTCGATGAAGCCGGCACGATCGGTGATCCAGCTGCCGCCGACCACGGTGACGCCGCGCGCGAACAGCGGATCGGGCAGGCAGCCGGCGCTCGGGCCGATCAGCACGATGCGCTGCGCCTTGCGGCAATGCGCGAGCATGTCGTCGACCGTGTGGTTGAGCAGGATGGTGCTGGTCGACAGCACCTTGTTGCAGTCTTCGAGCGCGGCGGCGTCGAGGGTGACGCGGTAGCCGTCGTAGTGGCCGGCGTAGTCCGGGTTGAGCTCGATCACGGTAAGCTGCGCGCCGGCGGCGGTGACCTGCTTCAGCAGCGGCGTGAACAGCCCGACCATGCCGACGTGGTCGCCCGCCTGCGGGTCGATGCCGCCGATCGAGTCGATGGCGCGCGGCGGCGCGAAGCCCATGCGCTCCATCACCGTGCGCGACAGCGCATTGGCCGCGGCGAAGCCGAGCGTGCGGCGGATCTCCGCATCGCCCCCCGCGCCGGCGGTGGGCGCGACGAACTCGCGCGCGAGCTGCAGCGCATCCATGCCGACGATGGTGTGCGGGTCGTCCGAGGCGGCGAGCCGGGGCAGGATGCCGCCGAGCAGGACGTAGGAGAGGCCGAGCGCGCCGTCGTCGAGCTCGAGCGCGCAGAACTCGCCGTTGCGCGACTCGGCCGCCTCCGGCGGCGGCAGGTGCAGCGCACGCACGCGCGGGATCGAGTGGCCGGCGGTGGCGCGTTCGAGTTCGGCGATCAGGTCGGTGGCGAAGGTCATGATGGACAACGGCGCAAGGCCGGGCGGTGGGGTCGGGCGAGCCTACCACGGCGGCACGCCCCCCGAAGGCTCGACGATCCCTACCGAAGGCCGGACACCCCCCTGTAGGAGCGCCGGCAGGCGCGAATGCGGCGTCGATTGCCCGCAACCGTGCCAGCTGCTGCAGCGCTGCATTCGCGGCTGCCGCCGCTCCTACGTCGCCCCGAAGCGCGGCGATTGATTCGGGGACACCTCACCGCGGACCGCGGCGACAGCTTGGCCCTCATCGCACCGGCCAACGGCGGCTCATATTGGCGCCGCCCCGTGGACCGCGACGGTTTGTGTAGGAGCGCCGGCAGGCGCGAAAGCGGCGTCGATTGCCCGCAACCGCGCCAGTTGCTGCAGCGCTGCATTCGCGGCTGCCGCCGCTCCTACATCGCCCCGAAGCGCGGCGATTGATTCAGGGACACCTCACCGCGGACCGCGGCGACAGCTTGGCCCTCGTCGCACCGGCCCACGGCGGCTCATGTTGGCGCCACCCCGTGGACCGCGACGGTTTGTGTAGGAGCGCCGGCAGGCGCGAAAGCGGCTCAAGGGCTTTCGCCGCGGTGACGGCCGGCGCGGATGGCGGCGGCGGCGGCCTCGGGGGTAAGGGTGGCAGCACGGTTCTCGGGGGTGCGCAGGGCGCCGGGGAAATAGTCTGCGGTGAGATGGCTGGAATGCACCGGCGAGCCGCCGTCGGCCGCAGCGGTCGGGGCATTCGCGCTGGTGCCAACCCCACGCCGGCTGTCCGCGTCGCCCGCACCCGCCTTGCCCGCATCGCTTCCATAGCGCCGCCAATCGCGCACCCAATGGATGTCGTCGGCGAGTTCGAGCAGGCCGATGGTCTCGCGGTCGCCGATCAGGATGCCCTGCACGCGCAGGCCACGCTCGCGGCGCGCGGCCCCGACGCGGGCGGCGAGCGCAGGGGTGGCGCCGAACTCGCCGTCGGAGGCGATCAGCAGGTCGGCGAGTTCCCAGCCGGCCTCGTCGAGGCGGGCGATCGCGCGCTCGAGCGGGCCGCAAATGTCGGTGCCGCCCCCGAAGCCCTGGCCGAGGAAGCGGGCGAGCCGGCCGACACCCTCGGCATCGACGCCGAGCTCCATCTCCACGACCTCGTCCGGCCCGCCGAAGGCATACACCCGGCAGGCGCGGCGCTGGGCGTGGGCGCAGCGCACCGCCTCCAGCACCACGGCCTTGGCCACTGCCTCGGCGCCACCCTGCATCGAGCCCGAGGTATCCACGCACACCAGCATCGGCCCGCGCTCGAGGCGCCGCTCCGGCGCCGGGCGCTGGATGGGACGCAGCACCGGAGCCGGGCGCAGGCAGTCCTCCTGGAGATGGTCGTCGTCCTCGTAGGCCAGCAGCGTGCGCTCGGCGCGGCGCGCGTGCCAGACCAGGCGCAGGCGCGGATGGCCGAGCAGCATCGCCTCGGCCGGCAGCATGCGCGCGATCCGGCCCGAACGCTGCACGCCGCGCGTCTCGCCGGGGAGATCCGGCACCCGCACCCGGCGCGCCACGCTGCGCTGCACCTCGGCCTGCTCGACCACCGCCTGCAGTGCCTGGCTGGATTCAAGCAACTCGTCGGTGGGGCGCGCGCGGCCGAGCGCGCGCAGGATGCGGGCGAGCTCGGGCAGGCGCTCGATCAGTGCGCGGATGCGCAGCACCTCGCGCCATTCGGTGCTGCGCAGCAGGCCGCGCAGCGCGTCCCAGCGGGTGTTCTTGAGCAGGTCGCCGAGATCGCCGAAGGCGCCGACCAGCTCATCGATGTCGCCGCAGCGCTCGGCCCAGTCGGCGGCGAAGGAATCCACCGCCCTCGCCTGCGCCGCAGCCTCGGTGTCGCCGCGGTCGCGGTAGTCGACGACGAGGTCGAGGTGGAAGAGCAGGCCTTGCAGCACGGTATCGGCCAGCTCGGGCTGGTCGGCGCAGTAGCCGGGCAGCCCGAGGCGTCCGAACACCTCCAGCACGGCCTGCCGAAGCTCCGCCTCGGGCCAGGCCGCAGAAGACGGAGGCAGGCCGCCGGCGAGCAGCGCCTCGCGCCAGGCTTCGAGCGACCCGAGGCGGCCGGCGAGTTCGCCGCCGGAGTGGGTCATGCCGCCGAGCCAGAGCGCGCGTGGCAGGCGGTCGAGCGGCGCGAGCGGGGCTTCGAGCGCCTCGAAGAGCCGGGGGACGGGTGGAGCCTCGGCGGCCGCAGCGGCACCGGGCAGGCGCGGCGCGGACGTGCGCTCGGCGGCCGCCGAAGCGGTTGGCTCGTCGTTGGCCGACCGGCTTGCAGTCGAGGAGGCCGCCACCGAGGAGCTCGCGACCGAGGAGCTCTCGACCAACGGGTCCGCAGCCGACGTCGCGCCGGCGGGCAAACCGCCGGCCGACGCACCGCCCGCACCCGCTCCGGCCGCCGCGTTCACCCGACCCTCACTCCGGCAGCGCGTCGTGCTCGACCGCCGCGGGCGCCACGCCCGCCTGCTCCAGCCGCGGCAGCGCCTCGAAGCCGGCACGCGCGCCGCGCGCGCGGGCCTCGAGCCCCGCCAGCGCTCCATCCACCGCTTCGAGGCCCGCACGCGCGGCGGCGATGAAGGCCGGGTCCGCCCACAGCGCCTGTTCCGCCCAGGCTTCGAGCGCCGCACGCTGCGCGCCGAGTTCGCCGCGGTACGCCGCCAGGCGCGCGAGCACGCCGTCGAGCTGGGCGGTACGCGCGCCGATGTGCAGGCTGCCGTAGCGCCGCATGCGCGCATAGCTCATGCGCAGCGCCGCCGACCCGCCCTTGGCGTCGCCGATCGCACCCGCGAGCTCGCCCGCCTGCGCCGCCGGGTCGCTCGCCGTGAAGCGCAGCCGCCCCGCCTCGTCGTAGTCGAGGTCCCTGGCCTCGCGCTCGGTGGCGAGCTGCGCCTCGAAGGCCTCCACCACCCGCGTGATGCGCGGCGGCGACCATGCCTCGCGGACCCCGAGGCGCGCCGCCAGCCACTCCGCCACCGCCAGCCGCGCCGGCTCGTCGGCGGCCACGCAATACGGCACCAGGCCCAGGTCCCACTCGCTCGCCGCCGCCCTGCCCTCGCTCGCCGCGGCCACGCGCAGCAGGTGGGCGAGCTTGACCCAGCGTCGGTCGGACACATACACGCCACGCCCCGCCAGCCATGCGCGCAGCTCGGCGAGGCGGTCGAGCACCGCGGCTGGCAAGGCACAAGCAGCGGCGGCCTGCGCGAGCGCACCGAGGTCGGCCTCGTCGAGCTGCAGCGCGGACGGCGGCGCGAGTGCCTCCGGCAAGGCCGCACGATCCTCCCCGAGCAGGCGCCGGAACCCCTCCGCGCTCACCGGCGCCACCGTCAGGCGCAGCAGGAAGCGGTCGAAGAAGGCCTCCGCCACCTCGTCCTCGGGCACCACGTTGGTCGCGCCCACCACGCTGATCAGGGGGCAGCGCAGGCGGCCCGCGCCATTGTCGAACTCGCGCTCGTTGAGGAGCGTCAGCAGCGCATTCAGGATCGCGCTGTTGGCCTTGAAGACCTCGTCGATGAAGGCCACCGCGGCGTCGGGCAGGAAACCGGCGACGTGGCGCTCGTAGCGATCTTCCTCGAGCGCGCGGATGGACAGCGGCCCGAAGAGCTCCTCCGGCACGGTGAAGCGGGTCAGCAGGCGCTCGAAATAGCGCGCGTCGCGAAAGGCCAGGTGGATGCGGCGCGCGAGCGCGCTCTTGGCGGTGCCCGGCGGCCCGACCAGCAGGGTGTGCTCGCCGGCGAGCGCGGCGAGCAGGCTCGCGCGCAGCACCTGCCGGCGCTCGACCAGGCCGGCCTCGAGCAGCGCGAGCAGCCCGGCCAGGCGCTCGCGCAGCGGCGCGCGCACGTCGTCCATCAGGCGCTCGGGCCGTGCGCCGTGCCGTATGCGTGCGCCTTGAGGGTATCGAGGTCGATCACACGCAGGGCCGCCTCGTGGGTGGCCTCGAGGATCACCGGCGGCGCCACGCCCGCGTCGAGCGCCTCCTTCCAGCGCAGCGCGCACAGGCACCAGCGGTCGCCCGGCTTGAGCCCGGCGAAGCGGTACTCCGGTCGCGGCGTGGACAGGTCGTTGCCGGCTCGCCGCGAGAAGTCGAGGAAGGCCGCGTCGACCTTCACGCACACGACGTGGCGACCGAGGTCGTCGGGACCGGTCTCGCAGCACCCGGTACGGTAGAACCCGGTCAGTGGAGAGTAGCTGCAGGCGAGCAAGGCTCCGCCCAGCACGTTCTTCGAAGTGTTCATGGTCGGCGATCCGGAAGTCTTCCAAGGCGGCAAGCGCGAACGTCCACGACGTCCGCGGCCAACCGCAACCACTTCATTGTAGCGGCCCCGCTCGTCCGCTGCGCACCCGGGTCGGGTCTATGCCTCCATCCTGAAAATTCCCTTCGCGCCCGGCCCCCCCGGTGCCATAATTCTGGTACTTTTAATCATTCCATCGAATCGCAGATCCACATGGCCGGAAAACCCGACTCCAAATCCGAGTTCATCAGCACTGCCCAGGCAGCGCGCCAGCTCGGCCTGTCGCTCGGTGCCGTGCAGCAAATGGTCGAAAGCGGAACGCTGGCCGGCTGGAAGACCGCCGGCGGCCACCGCCGCATCCGCCAGGACTCGGTCGACGCCCTGCTCGCCCGAGCACGCTCGCCCTCTGCGCCGACTCGCAGCGGCGGTGATCGCCTGCGCGTGATGGTGGTCGAGGACGATCGCCTGCTGCAGAACATCTATCGCGAGACCTTTCTCACGTGGAGCCTGCCGATCGACGTTCACGTGATGGAGCATGGCCTCGACGCGCTCGTCGAGGTGGGCCGCGAGCCGCCCGACCTGCTCATCGCCGACCTGCGCATCCCCGGGATCGACGGTTTCGAGATGATCCGCCGCCTGCGTGACAACCCGCTCTCGAGCGACATCGCCATCGTCGTCGTGTCCGCGCTCGGCCCCAAGGAGATCGCCGCTTCAGGCGGCTTGCCCGAGGACATCACGGTGTATCGCAAGCCCATCCCCTTCCACGAGCTTCACGGCTACGTCCAGGCGCTGATCTCGATACGCCGCCGCGCTCGCCACGCCGGCTGAGCGCTCCAGCTGACGCGCCCCCGCACGATGGAAACCCCTCACGCGATCCGCGGCATGAGCCTGCGCGCAAAGCTGGTCGCGATCTTCATCGCGATCAAGGTCGTACCGCTGGTGCTGCTCGCGGTGTTCGCCTGGAGCGCGGCGCGCGACCTCGGCCAGCTCGTCACGCTGCGCGCGGTCAGCATGTCCGACGTGATGCGCGACACGCAGATGCGCACCGGCCAGACCGCGATCGACGACGCCATCGATGCCCTCGACGACCGCTCGCGCGAGGCCATCGAGACGCTCACCACCGCCACCGCGCGCAGCATCGCGCAGTTCCTCCGCGAACGCGACAGCGACGTCCGGCTGGCTGCCAGCCTGCCCACGGACGAGGCGAGCTATCGCAGCTTCATGGACGCCCGCGTGCGCAACATCGAGGAGCACGGACCCTATACGCTCGACACCGAGGGCGAGCGCTGGGTCGAGCGCGATCCGCAGCCCCGCGAGCTCGCCCTGGTGCGCGCCCCGCTGCCGGACAACTCCGACAGCTTCCATTACCGCGCACCCGACACCCACATGCGCGGCACCCCGCGCCCGCTCTTCCTCGAGATGAGCTTCATCGACCTCGACGGCCGCGAGCGCATCAAGGTGCTCAGCGACACCGGCCGCCTGCTCCTCGACGCAGGTCTGCGCGACATCACCCGGCGCGAGAACACCTTCGTGCGCGCGGAGACCTACTGGCCCGCACTGCAGGCCCTGCGCCCCGGCGAGATCCACGTCTCGCGCGTGATCGGCGCCCAGGTGCGCACGCACTGGATCGGCGACTACACCCCCGCGCGCGCGAAGGCCCTCGGCAAGCCCTTCGCCCCGGAGGACTCCGGCTATGCCGGCCTGGAGAACCCGGTCGGCAAGCGCTTCCAGGGGCTGATCCGGTGGGCGACCCCGGTGCTGCGCGAGGACAGGATCGTCGGCTACGTCACGCTGGCGCTCGACCACGCGCATCTGATGGCCTTCACCGACACCCTGCGCCCGACCTCCGAGCGCTTCGCGCCGATCGCCGACCCCGCCTCCGGCAACTACGCCTTCATCTGGGACGACGAAGGCCACAACATCTCGCACGCGCGCGACTACTTCATCCACGGCTACGACCCTGCGACCGGCGAACGCACCGTACCCTGGCTCGACCGCGAGCTCTACGAGGCCTGGCGCGGCAGCGGACAGTCCTGGCCGGCCTTCTCCGCCGCCCTGACGCCCTACCAGGACCAGCGCCTCGGCCGCGAGCCCCACCCCGAGTCCACCGCCTCCGGCCTCGTCGGGCTCGACTGCCGCTTCCTCGACTTCTCGCCGCAGTGCCAGGGCTGGCACGACATGACCGAGCATGGCGGCTCGGGCTCGTTCAACATCCTCTTCACCGGCGTGCGCAAGCTCACCACCGTCGCCACCATTCCCTACTACACCGGCCCCTACGGCCGCAGCCCGCGCGGCTTCGGCTACGTGACCATCGGCGCCAACGTGGAAGACTTCCATCGCGCCGCCACCGAATCCGGCGAGCGCATCGGCAAGATGATCGGCGACGCCGACGCCCTCACCCAGCAGGAACGCGACACCCTGGTCGGCGACATCGCCGACAGCCTGCGCGGGACCACCACCAGCCTGGCCGCCTCCACCCTGGCAATGGTGCTCGCGGTGATCCTGATCGCGATCTGGATGGCCAATCTGCTCTCGCGCCGCATCACCCAGGTGGTCGATGGCATCCACCGCTTCGAGCAGGGCGACCTCGACCACCGCCTCCATGCGACCGGCGGCGACGAGCTCGCCGAGTTGGCCCGCGCCTTCAACCGCATGGCCGACACCGTCCAGCGCTCGATCCGCAGCCTGGAGGATGCCCGCCACACCGCCGAGCAGGCAAACCGCATGAAGAGCGAGTTCCTCGCCAACATGTCGCACGAGCTGCGCACCCCGCTCAACGGCGTGATCGGCTTCGCCGAGCTGCTCAGCATGGAGCTCGAGGACCCCGAGCAGCGCGAGTGCGCGACCACCATCCACGACAGCGCGCGCCACCTGCTCGCGGTGGTCAACGACGTCCTCGACCTCGCCAAGGTCGAGGCCAACCGGCTGACGCTGGCGGAACAGAGCATCGACCTCGTCCCGCTGATCACCTCGGTGGCCGCGCTGCACAAGGTCAATGCAGAGGCGAAGGGCGTCGACCTGCGGGTGGACCTGCCCGCCCACCCATGCATCGTGGACGCCGACCCGGTGCGCCTGCGCCAGATCATCGAGAACCTGCTCTCCAACGCGGTGAAGTTCACCCGCGAAGGCCACATCCTGGTCAGCCTCGCCGCCGGCGCCGACGACGTGTCGATCCGCATCGCCGACACCGGCAGCGGCATCGCGCGGGAAGAGCAGGAGCGCATCTTCGCGCCCTTCTACCAGGCCGAATCCTTCCTCAACCGCGGCCACGGCGGCACCGGCCTGGGCCTCACGCTGTCGCGCCGGCTCGCCCACCTGATGGGCGGCACGATCAGCCTCGACTCGCTCTCCGGCAAGGGCTCGACCTTCACCCTGCACCTGCCGCGCCACTCTGCCGCCACTGGGGGCGGCCCGCAACCATGAACAAGCTCGCCTTCATCATCGACGACAGCGCGGTCAACATCGCCGTCGCCCGCCTGCTCCTGCGCCGGCTGGGCTGGACCGTGGAGGACTTCGCGAGCGCGATCCCGATGCTCGCGCGCCTCGCCGAAGTGCAGCCCGCCTTCATGCTGCTCGACATCTCCATGCCCGACCTCGGCGGCGAGGAAGCCTGCCGGATGATCCGCGCCAACCCCGCCTGGAGCGGCGTGCGCATCATCGCCTACACCGCGCACGCGATGGAGGTCGAGCGCCAGCGCTACCTCGCCGGCGGCTTCGACGCGGTCATCACCAAGCCGGTCACCATCGGCGCGCTGAAGGACGTGGTCGGACACGCACCGAACGAATGAGCACCGAGACCGCCATGGCACCCGACCACTCCGAATCTCCCTCCCATTTCGACCTCGCCGCCCTGAGCAGCGACATGTCCGAGAGCCGCGCCGCCGTGCGTGCGGTGCTGGAGACCTTCGCCCCCTGGCTCGCCGACACCCGCCAGCAGCTTCACGCGGCCATCGCAGGCACCGAGATCGCGCAGCTGGCGCGCGTCGCCCATCGCCTGCGCGGCGCCTTGTCGCAGCTGCGTGCCGCCCAGGCGGTCGCCCTGGTGAAGAAGATCGAGGCGTACGGCAAGGCCCACCCCGACGTCTGCATCGCTCGAGACCATCCCTTGCTGGCCGAGCTCGACGCCGAACTCGACGCCCTCGCCGGCGAAGTCGCGGCGCAGCTCGAGGCGCTGCGGCAGTCAGGCGTATCGTGACCGGAGGGGCGACGGCGGGCAGCGCAGCGCACAAAAAGCGCTTTCTAATCCCTGCCCTTGCGGCTATAATGCCGCGCTTCCCCGGACAGGTGGATGAGTGGTTTAAGTCGCACGCCTGGAAAGCGTGTTTGGGATAATATCCCAACGCGGGTTCGAATCCCGCCCTGTCCGCCAGAACACCAGCAATCAAGCGCCCTCCGGGGCGCTTTTTTGTTTCACCCCACATCCAACCCCACTTCCCGAAAACGCTTAGACGATGGGAAGTGCAGGTCGCATCGTCACCAGCTCGCCGGTCGCACCGCGCGTCGTGGAAGCCTTGGCGCTCGAGCCCCTTTCGGCGTCGTTCGCTTGTAGCCGTCGCCACGACGCCAGTCGAGAGGCCATTTCCCGGCCCGCTCGTGCAGCGGGCGTGGCTGTGGTCGCCGAGTACGCGTCAAGAAAGACCGCGCCGGTGTCGGACATTCGAGATCTAGCCGCGGCCGCCCGCAGCCTGCGCGCGCAGAAGCTCATACAGCCGCCCCGGGCCGAGCAGGATGGACTTGATCTCGGCGCGGATGCGCTCGGACTCCAGCGCCTGCCGGCTCATCGACGTGAACGCCGACAACGCGTCCATCACCGCGTCCAGGATGCGCGCATCCAGATCGGGCGAATTGCCGAACTGCTCCTTGGTGTTGTTCACCGCCTGCTCGATCAGCGTCTCGCATTCGAGTAGCTTGCCCTTGATCGCGTTGTTCACGTAGAGCAGCTTGTCGCCCTCGGTGAGCTCGCCGATGAAGAGCTGGTTAACGCGCGCGATGATCTCGTCGAGCGCCGCCTTCTGCTTGTCGCGCACCTCGCCGCCACCCGGGCCGCTGGGCTGGAGCTTGTACTCGCCCTGCCCGGCGTCCAGCGCCAGGCGGCGGGTGCCGAGGTTCTTGAGCGTGTAGTGGGTGAGCGCGAGCGAGGACAGGTCGACGGTCTCGCTCTCGCGGCCGAAGTCGAGCACCTTGTGCAGCAGGCGGAAGAAGATCGCGCGCTTCTCGATATCGGTGTTGCCGTAGTTGAAGATCTGCGACAGGAAGCCGTACAGGCGCACGTAGGTGGCGATGTCGCGCTTGAAAAGGACCAGCGCGTCGAGCTCCAGCCGGGCGGCGTGGGCGTCGGCGCTGCCTTCATCCGCGTCGCGCAGGCGGCGCCGGGCGGCGGCGTGGCGCTTGATCAGGCGGTCGGCCACTGGCACCAGGGCGCGATCGAGCGCGGACTGGTCCTTGCCGCGCAGCACCACCTCGACCACGCGATCGACCTCGAACGTGTCGTAGAAGCCCAGCCCGTCGAGCTTGGCGCGCAGGGTGTAGATCTGCTCGGGGTCGCTGACGCCGGCGAGCTCGGCGGTCGTGTGATAGACGCGGAAGGCGGCGAGGACCTCGTCGGGGTCATTGACGAAGTCGACCACGTAGGTGGTGTCCTTGCCCGGATGCGCGCGGTTCAGGCGCGACAGCGTCTGCACGGCCTGGATGCCGGCCAGGCGCTTGTCCACGTACATGCCGCACAGCAGCGGCTCGTCGAAGCCGGTCTGGAACTTGTTGGCCACCAGCAGGATGGCGTAGTCGCCACCCTTGAAGGCCTCGCGGATGCCGCGCCCGCGCAGGCGCGGGTTCATCAGCGCGCTGGTCTCGGCGAGCGGCTCGGGCGCGGACTCCGGGTCTTCGACCTCGCCCGAGAACGCCACCAGGGTCTCGATGCCGTAGCCGTGCTCGGCAATGTACTTGCGCATCGCCAGCTGCCAGCGCACCGCCTCCTTGCGGCTGGCGGTCACCACCATGGCCTTGGCCTGGCCGCCGAGCAGCGGCGCGACGTGCTGGCGGAAGTGCTCCACCACGATGTTCACGCGCTGGGCGATGTTGTACTCGTGCAGCCGCACCCAGCCCATGATGCCCTTCACGGCGGCGTCGCGATCGACCTCGGAATACCTGGCGCCGCCCTCGTGCGCCAGGTTGAAGGCCACCTTGTAGCTGGTGTAGTTCTGCAGCACGTCGAGGATGAAGCCCTCCTCGATCGCCTGCCGCATCGAGTACACGTGAAAGGGCGCGGGCAGGTTGTCATCGGCGGGCGGGCGGCTCGGATCCGGCCGGGTGCCGAAGAGCTGCAGCGTCTTGTCCTTGGGCGTGGCAGTGAAGGCGACGAAGGTGATGCCCAACTCCTTGCCGGCCGCCTTGGCCTGCATCTGCGCGGCGAGCAGATCCTCGGTGTCGAACTCGCCGCCGTCCGCCAGTTCGGCGAGCTCCGCCGGCGACAGCACCTCCTTCAGCTTGGCCGCGGTCTCGTTGGTCTGCGAGGAATGCGCCTCGTCGGCGATCACCGCAAAGCGCTTGCCCTCGGTCGCCGCCAGCTCGCGCACCTTGTCGAGCGCCTTGGGAAAGGTCTGCAGCGTGCACACCACGATCAACTTGCCGGCGGCGAGCGCCTCGGCGAGCTCCTGGCTCTTGCTCGCGCCCTCGCCCTTGACCACCGCGACCACGCCCCGGTTGCGCTCAAAGCCGGTGATCGCCTCCTGCAGCTGGTCGTCGAGCACGGTACGGTCCGACACCACCACCACCGTATCGAAGACCTTGCGGTTGTCGGAGTCGTGCAGGTCGGCGAGAAAGTGCGCGGTCCACGCGATCGAGTTGGTCTTGCCCGAGCCGGCCGAGTGCTGGATCAGGTACTTGTCGCCCGGCCCGTCGCGGCGCACCGCGGCGACGATGGCGCGGGTGGCGTCGAGCTGGTGGTAGCGCGGGAAGATGGTGTTCACGAGCTGCCGGGCGTCGTTCTTGCGCGGCACGATGTAGCGGTGGAGGATCTCCAGCCACGAATCGCGCGCCCACACCGCTTTCCACAGGTAGTCGGTGGCGTAGCCCGCCGGGTTGGGCGGGTTGCCCGCGGCGCCGGCGTCGCCCTTGTCGAAAGGCAGGAACACAGTGGCGAAGCCATCGAGCCTGGTCGTCATCCGCACCGCCGAATTGCTCAGCGCGAAATGCACCAGCGCCCCCTGCGGAAAGGCCAGCAGCGGCTCCACCGCGTTGCTGCCCGCCACGCGCGGCGGGCGGTCCTTGCGGTACTGCAGCACGGCGTCTTCCACCGCCTGGGTGTAGTCGGTCTTGATCTCGCAGGTCGCCACCGGGATGCCGTTCACGAACAGCCCGAGGTCGATGCAGTTCTCGTTGTGCAGCGAATAGCGCAGCTGGCGCACCACGCGCAGGCGGTTGGCGGCGTACTTCGCCTGCAGCTCGGCGTTCATCGCCAGCGCGGGCTTGAACTGCGCCGTCGCGATCGGCCGCCGCAGCCCCAGCATCTCGAAGCCCTGGCGCAGCACGTGCAGCGTGCCGTGGTCGGCCAGCGTGCGGCGCAGGCGCTCGCACACCACCTTGCGCGCGTTGGCGCCGTGGGTCTGCTCGATGCTCGCCCAGGCCTCGGGCTGCGTCGTCTGGATCCAGCCCGCGACGTCGTCCGGGAACAGCGCCAGCGCGCGGTCGTAGCGCGCCGCGTCGCCCGCCTCGTGCAGCCAGCCGGCGGCGGCGAGGTCGCGGCAGATCTCGTCTTCTAGGGTTTGTTCGGTGTGGAGGGCGGTCATCGGGAGGCGGTGCAGGTCTTGAACGGATTCGTCATGGCGTTGGAGAAGTCATTAACGCGCCGCCAATCAGGAAATCTCGGCCTGCAGACTGAACCGGCTCGCCGCCGCCCTGACTTCCTTCATGCGCCCGTGACCTGGCAGCACCTTCTCCGCCACGGTCACCAAGCCGGCCCGCGCCAACTCATCGATGTCCCGCTTTACCGCACTGCGATCGCGATGCAGACGATCCGCAATCTCGGTGATCGAACCGGGCGTTTCCTTCACCGTCCGGAACAGGGCGAGACGCGTCGCCGTGATCAACTTCATCACGTCGGCAGGGTCCTCGAAGCTGAGAATGCGTTCCTCCGGTAGGCGCTCGCCAAGATCCGCCATCTTTGCCAGCCTGCGCCCACGCTTGAAGAAGTCCTCTTCGGTTCCCGTCTTGATTGTGAGCTTGCTCATTTACTGCTCCTCAGCGAAATCCAGTCTTCCTCGAACCGCTCTTCGACATCCTCGAAGCTGACGAATTCGACGGGCTCTACAACTCCGAAGTAGTGGCGATGGTGACCGTCGTGGGCATTGTCGTAACCGACGACCCGCCCGTTATCGCCTGCAAAAAGTTTGTGGTTGATGTATGCGAGGTTGTAGCGCGTCACACGCCCCGTGGCCTTGTCGACCCAGACCTCCCGGCGCAGCTTGCCGTTGCCGCGCCTATCGGAAATCGTGTGCGTTTCGTCGATGGTCTTGATTTCAGGCATGACCTAGATTATCACGGCTGAGACTTGCCATTGGGGAGAGACGCCAAGTCACCCGCGCCTGCCGGGGCCCGTCGTCATCCTGACAGCCACCGAAGCCTAGAACTGCAGCGTCCGGATGGTGTCGGCGAACGCGCCATGAAGCCTAACCATTGCGGCCACGAGCGTCCGATGCAATTCGGGCCACTCCTCTACAGGCGATCGATAGCCGCCGGGATATACCTTGCAGATTCGGCATCCCGACCTTCCGGGCATCTCCAGCCAGTCCAGCGGCGCACCGAAGGCCTGCTCGATCTGCGCCTGATGGGCCTTCAGCGCGTGGAAAGCTCTCTTGTTCTCAGCATCGCGCCCCGCCCCTAAACCAATCCAGACCTGCACTTGCGCTTCGGTCTCGCGAGTGGTGTAAATCATGGCAAAGCCGGCCCGACCCCCGCTTCCTGAGATCCACGTGTCGCGGGTAGGGCTGCGACCCGCATGGAGCGGCGTCTGCGTGCGCGCGTATTCGAGCAAGGCAGCCCACCACTTCAGACGCGCCTCGTGACGGCTGTTGCTTTGCGAGCGCTCAGCCTGCTTCTTGATGCCGATCTGGGTCTGGAACTCGGCGACCTCCGGCAGCGGAATCAACTGCTGGACGTCGAGCAAAATGCGCCCGTCGGCGATCTTGTAGGGTTTGAGCCTGACACAGCGTATATCGAGTCCTCGGTCGTTAAGCCAGACCACGGCTGTCGTTAGCTCCTTACCGAAATCGGCGGACGCCAGGATGATGCGGACGTCCTCACCAAAGCGTTCCTCGTCAGGCGTCGCCCAGCCGAGAAAGTCGAGGATTGCAGCCCGTGCGCCCTCGGTGTTCGGACTTCCCCGATTCAGGAAACGTGCATGCACATCGATGAGTTGATCAAAAGTCATCGCCGACACCATGGCTGCATAGCGGATAGCCTGCAGTTCCATGTGGCCGCCATCGATCGTGCGTTTCAGTTCAACAACGACAAGATTCGCGTCGGTATCGAGACATAGAAGATCGATTCGACGGCTGCTGTCCATCCACTCGCCGAACTCCTCGGCGATGACCATGAGCCCGTCCTCAAGGATGTTGATGTTCTCGCGAACAAGCCGCTGGATGTCAGCACGCTCCTTTAGCCCCTCCGCGTCGAACCGTGTTTCAGCGACCGGCTTCAGACCGGTCTGAGTGATCTCGAAAATTGCCATTGGTATTCCTTGCTAGTCGCGTAATGGCGAGCGCCCGGGACAACGAGTGCCTGGCCCCGATTCGATGCGGATGCGGCGCGGGTCGCCGAGGGCGAGGGCGATCTGGATGGTCTGCGGGCGCGCGGCGGGGGTCATGCGGGCTCCGGGGTGCGGTCGGCGGAGGCGACGGCGAGGTGGCGGACGTCGATCTTGCCGGTGACGGCGGCGGAGATCAGGGCGGTGCGGCGTTCGATTAGAAGACTGATTGTCGACTCCGCCTCAGCCATCAACTGATCGAGGCCTTCGATGTCACGATTCAGTCGTGCGGCGATCGCAATCTGCTCTTCCTCAGGCGGCAAAGCACAAACGAACGCAAGCAAGTTCGACTGGGGCAGATTGTTCGCCAGGCCGTTGCCACCACTCAGCGCCTGCTCGATCTGCGCCCGCAAGGCGCGAGCGTTCAACATCGCCACAAAAAATGCCGGATCGACATCGATCTCAAGGCGGAGCCGGAAGATCTTGTCGGAAAGCATCAGACGCCCTGGCGTCTCCCGCACCAGCGCCGTCGATCCGACCAAGTCGGGCGAGCCACTCGCGCGAGACATGAGGACATCGCCGACCTCCACGCAGTAGGACTCGTCAGGCAGCAACTCCGACGGGAGCGCCTTGTTCTCGGTTGGACGGTACTTGCCGCCATTGACGCACCCGGCCTTGAGCACGCCCCACTCGCCCGCCTCGGCGGGACGCGCATGGCAATCGGGACTCCACCCCTGTTCGATCTCGGCGATCGCGCGCCGCAGCGCACAGACTCGCCAATGCGCCGGCACCTCCCCCAGCCACGCCATTCCGGAATCCTTCATCCGCACATCCGGATCCAGCCCCTTCATGACTGCGTGCGAGATCAGCGCCTGACGCTTTTCCTTCAGCAGCGCTATCAGGTTCTGCTGCTCGGCGACGAGGGTGTCGATCTTCCCGGTTTCGCGGTCGAGGAAGGCGGCGATCTGCACCTGTTCGGGGATCGGTGGCTTGGGAAAGCGGTACTTACGAAGCTGCTCGCCCGTCAGATGCGCAATCGTCGATAGCCCGCTTTGACTGAACACGCCCCGAAGCGCCGCCCAGGAAAGCACGAAATACATGAACGCGGGATGCTCGTCGTCCGCCAACGCGCGCAGCCTATGGAGCGCCTTCTGGAAGCCGATCGTGCCGCTCCTCTCCGGAACGATCGCCGCACGCCCGACCTCGCCTCCTTCGCAAACGAGCAGATCACCCGGCGCCACCGTGTAGCGACCATATTCCGACTCCTCGATGTCCATCTCGGGCAAGTCATCGAAGTTGATCCGGCCCCACTGGACATCGACGTTGCGAAGGTACGGAACGAGGTGGTCGCCGGTGATCCGCGACGAGTCGAGCATCTTTCCGAGCTCGACCGAGTAGCGAAGATAAAGCGGCGGGGTAGCCCAATGCCCCGGCACCTCCCCCAGCCACTCGACGCCCGAGTCCTTGTAGTCGGGATAGCGTGGAAAGCTCATCGCGCCAGTCCCTCCCGCGTCCCCATCACGGCCTGACCTTTTCGTCGCGCTGGCGGTGCGACTTTTCCACGTAGCGCGACCGGCGAAATGCTGTCAGCAGCGCCGGCACGATTAAAAACCCTGGACGCAAAAAACCCGCCGAAGAGCGCTTCTTCGAGAGGCATGGCGGGTGTGTTGTCCAGGACGACAGCCGCGTCCCGGGAAAAGAGTAACCCCCAGGTTTGTGCGTGCCGCGCATGCGCGTCGGTAGAGGCATTGGGGGTTTTGTTGGGCACGATTCTAACGCGCGCCGAGCAGTTTCGGCCCGACAGTTTCCTTGCGACGCAGGCCTGGCCCGCGCCACGCTGCGGCATTTGTCTCATCGCTGCCGAGACAATCCCGTCCTGCGGTCTCTGGTCCCGATCCCTCATCCCGCCAACCCCTCGATCATCTGCTTGATCCGATCCATCGAGCGCTTCAGGTCCGCGTCGATCTCCGCCAGCGGTCGCGGCGGTTCGAAGACGTAGAAGTGGCGGTTGAAGGGGATCTCGTAGCCGACCTTGGTCTTGTCGTGGTCGATCCAGGCGTCGGGGGCGTGGGGCAGCACCTCGCGCTCGAAGTAGGCCTGCACGTCCTCGGACAGCGGCACGTTCTCGGTGTCGCGCAGCGCGCTGTCGGGCTGGGGCTTGCCTTTCTGCTTGCCGCGCTCGCCGAGCACGACGTTTCCGGCGGCGTCGCGCTGCGGGCGCTCGATGGTGATCGTGCGGTAGCCGAAGTCCTCGTTGCGGAAGACGCGGGCGATGGGCACGCGCTTGACCTTGCCGCCCTCGGGCGCGGCCGGGCAGCGCACCTCGGGGAAGAGCGTGACGCGCTCGAGCTCCTTGCCCTGGGCGTCGTTCACCACCGCCTGCTCGGCCTCGAGGAATTCTCCGAGCAGGCGGGTGATCTCGGCGATGTGGGCGTCCGACAGCTCCTTGCGCTTGGAGCCGAGGCTCTTGCGCATCTTGTGCCAGAAGCTCGAGGCGTCGATCAGTTGCACCCAGCCCTTGCGGTCCTCGACCTTGCGGTTGGTGAGGATCCACACGTAGGTGCTGATGCCGGTGTTGTAGAACATGTCGGTGGGCAGGCCGACGATGGCCTCGACCAGGTCGTTCTCGAGCAGGTAGCGGCGGATCTCGGACTCGCCCGAGCCGGCGCCGCCGGTAAACAGCGGCGAGCCGTTGAGCACGATGCCGATGCGGCTGCCGCCCTGCTCGGCCGGGCGCATCTTGGAGATCAGGTGCAGCAGGAAGAGCAGCGAGCCGTCCGACACGCGCGGCAGTCCCGGCCCGAAGCGGCCGGCGAAGCCTTTGTCCTCGGCCTCGCGGCGCACCTCCTTCTCGACCTTCTTCCACTCCACGCCGAAGGGCGGGTTGCTGAGCATGTAGTCGAACAGCTTGCCGAGCAGGCCGTCCTCGGACAGCGTGTTGCCGAGCACGATGTTGCGCACGTCCTGGCCCTTGATCAGCATGTCGGCCTTGCAGATGGCGTAGGACTCGGGGTTGAGCTCCTGGCCGTACATGCTCATGCGCGCGCCCGGGTTGATGTCGTGCAGGTGCTCGCCCGCCACCGACAGCATGCCGCCGGTGCCGGCGGTGGGGTCGTAGATGGTGCGCACGATGCCGGGCCGGGTCAGGGCCTCGTCGTCCTCGATGAAGAGCAGGCTCACCATCAGGCGGATGACCTCGCGCGGGGTGAAGTGCTCGCCGGCGGTCTCGTTGGAGATCTCGGCGAACTTGCGGATCAGCTCCTCGAAGACCAGGCCCATTTGGACGTTGTCGACGCGGCGGGGGTGGAGCTCGATGTGGGCGAACTTCTCCACCACCAGGTAGAGCAGCCCGGCCTTGTGCAGGCGCTCGACGGTGTTGGCGAAGTCGAAGTGCTCGAAGATGTCGCGCACGTCGGGCGCGAAGCCCTGGATGTAGGCGTGCAGGTTGGCGCGCAGGTGGTCCTGGTCGCCGGCGAGCGTGGGCAGGTCGAGGGCGCTGACGTTGTAGAAGGGCACGCCCGACTTCCTGAGCACGAAGGGCTCGAAGGGCAGCCCGACCTGCTCCTTGTCGCGGTACTCGGCGAGCACCGCCGCCTTGGTCGGCGCCAGCACGCAGTCGAGCCGGCGCAGCACGGTGAAGGGCAGGATGACGCGGCCGTATTCGGACTGCTTGAAGTCGCCGCGCAAGAGGTCGGCGACCGACCAGATGAGGGCGGAGAGGGCTTGCTGGTTCATGCGGTTGTTCTTGTAGGTGCGTTACCTACGCATTATGACCGACCGACTCAAGGAGTTTGTTGCGTCTCGCCATCGATCCAGCTGCTCGCAGACGCGTGGGACGATGGGGGCTCCTGCATCCCGCCTCAGCGATCACCCCGCCGAATCCGCCTTTTCCTTCACGTTCGCCCCCACCGAGCGCACCGACGCGACCGATTTCAGCACGTTGAACCAGAACGGCGCACCGAGCGCAATCGCAAAGCCGGATAGCAGCAAGCCCACCAGCTTGGCCAGCCAGTTCCCGCCTGCCAGGGCCTGTGCGAACTCGCCACCTTTCCAGCCGATCATGAGCCCGCTCGCGGACAAGGCGTCCGCCCGCTCCTTGACCCTCGAGTCCAGGGCCTTCTGCTCGGCGGCGAGCGCCGCCCTCTTCGCCACCTCTTCGCGCCGTGCCTCGTCCTGCCTGCCGGTGGCGTCGGCGCAGGCTCGCGCAGACGCCTCCTCCACCTCGGGCGCCTGACAAGCCGAACGGAAGCCTTTCTCCGCCTCATCGCGACGCTTGAGGGCTTCCTCATGCTCCTTGCGTGCGCGATCGCGTCCCGCCGTGTCGAGAAGGGCCGCGAGATCGGCGGCGTCGGCCACCTTCATGGCCTGCTCGACCAGCTGGGCCCGCACCCTGGGGTCGGCGGACAGCTGCCGCGCCAGATCGATCGTGTCGACGTTCATCGTCAACACGACGAAGAAGGAGATCCCGACCAGCACGTATTGCGTCTTCTGCCGGTACCACGCGGTCAGCTGATCCTCGAAGGTCTTGAACCAGTCGTCCAGCATGAGCTGGAACTTCGCCAGGTCGCCGTTCGCGCGGGCGCAGAGGTCGATGAGGGCGCTCCGCATCGGCGCGTTTGCCGGCAGCTGCTCGGCAAGCGCCCGAATGTCGCCGACCCGCGCGAAGGCGTCCTCCTTGAAGCCCTGGACCTGCGAGAGAACGCCCTGCGTCAACTGCCACGCCGAGACATAGCTCACCCGGAAGGTCTTCCAGACGCCGCGCGTACCCAGGTGCGACAGGAAGGGCGAGTCGAGCACCTCGTCCGCCCGCTCCGTGTCCAGCGACCGCGGGTCCGCCGAGAGCAGGCTCGCGATCCCCCTGCGCAGCCAGCGCGCGCGACTGCTCAGCGCGGCGGCGATGAACTCGTTGATCGACGTCACCGCAAGCGCGAAGACCAGGTAGATCAGGGACAGGCCCAGCAGCACATCCAGCGCGAGCAGAAAATCCATGTCATCGGTTCCTGACTGCAAAGCCCGGCATCCGTCGACCGGTCAGGCCAGCCCTGCTCCCTTGAGGACCGGCTTCCAGCGTTCCTTGGCGATCTTCTTGAAGCCCTTGCCCTTCGGGTGCAGCTCGTTCGCCCAATCCTTTTCCGCGAGCGTGCCCCGGCTGTCGACGATGAGCAGATGGGCTGGATCGCCCGCAGCGACACGCCCGAGCATGGCGTGAAACGCATCGATGAGATAGCGCACGCAGTCGCGCTGAAGCGCCTCCGGGACGCCCGCATCGACCAGCGCGGGCTTGAGCCAGCCGGCCTTGCCCGCGACGCCGCGACCATCCGGAATCGCGTAGTCGTACGAATGCATCAGGATGCGACAGTCGAGCGAGGTGTGGGTGTAGATCAGGCCGATCAGGCGCCGGTAATGATCGTCCATGCGCTCCAGGAAATGCCCGAGCCCGCCGTCCCCGCTGCGGAAGCAGTCGGCAGCCGACTGCGCGCCGCTGCAGTCCAGCGCGAGCAGGGGCCGCATGTCGTTGAACCCCGCGAAGTCGTTGCCGCCGCCGCTGATGAACACCGCCGACAGGCTGTTTCCATATCGACGCAGCGCACCGGTGATCCGGTCCTTGTACTTGCCATCGATGTAGTCGAAGGCCTCGGCGCCGTTCATGCCGTACGCGAGGATGGTGTGCTCCTTCCTCTCGACGATCGGCCCCAGATAGCGAATCAGGCTGCCGCCGGGGAAGGGGTACCAGAACCAGGAATCTCCGATCGCCAGGATACTCGGCATCACCAGCACCCGTTGCATCGCGGCTTCATCCCAGTATGCGGCCATGTCGCGCACCTCCCGCCAAGATCCATCCATCCTCGCCGGGAAGCAGAGTCGCACATCCCGCCCCCCATCGGCGCCACCCGCTTTCAATCAAGATGACGGGAGGGTCTCTGTCAAGAGTCGCGGACGGAAGTCCCCGAGGAATCCTGCGGCCATCGAAGCGTGGCCTGGATCCGCGCGGACGCAACGTTGGAGCGGCTACTTCGGGCGCGGCACATGCCGAGCCGCCGCTTTCGCGCCTGCCGGCGCTCCTACATGAACCGGCGCGGCTCGGAGCGTTGCGGCGATCGACACCGCCCCGCGGCTTGCATGAACCGACTCCGCCCATCGAGGTGCACGAACCGACGCGGCCCGGCGGCTTGTAGGAGCGGCGGCAGCCGCGAATTCGGCGGTCGGATGTTCGACCGCCGTGGGATCTCATGCGCCGCATTCGCGCCTGCCGGCGCTCCTACATGAACCGGCGGGGCTCGACGCGTTGCGGGGGATCGACGCCGACCGGCTGGTTACATGAACCGACTCCGTCCGGCGGGTTACATGAACCGACTCCGTCCGGCGGGTTGTAGGAGCGGCGGCAGCCGCGAATTCGGCAGCCGGATCATCGGCGCGAATGGAAGGCCTCAACCCCGCCTCAGCCATCGCGCCTCACCCTCCGCCTCGGCCATCCCCGCCCCAGCTGCCCGACCTCAGCCGCAGTGCCCGCCCGAGCAACATCCCCCCGCGGCGACCGGTTGGGCGAGCCCGGCCCAGCGCGCGAGCTCGTTGCGGGTGGGATGGCGGCCGGCGACGGCCAGTTCGCCGTCGACCAGGGCCAGCGGCAGCGCGTCGTAGCCGGAGCGCTCGACGAAGTCCTCGACGACCGCGTTGCGGGCGAACTCGTCCGGCTGCTCGGCGAAGCTGAAGCGCTCGATGTGCGCGCCCTGCTCCTTCGCCCACGCCACGTCGGCCGCGAAATCGGCCGCCGCCTCGTCCGGGACCGCGCCACTGCCGCCCTGCGAAAGCTCGAAGATCTGGATGTTTCTCATTTTCTGTCTCCTGCACCCCCCAAGCTGGCGGAGTCGATGTAAAGGTCGTTCGCTTCGGCCGCCTGCGGCGCCGAAGCACCGAATCTAATCGCGCACGGCATCCCTGCCAAGCGGGTGAACCTGGGCAATCGCATGAAGGCACCATGGGAGTGGGGCTTGCCCGCAACGAGCACCGACAGGGACCCGTTGCGCAGACAAGCCCGCTACCACGAGCGCTGTTCGAGCCGGCCATCCCGTTCGTGCGATCGCCCCGGCGGGTGGGCGATATCAGCCCCCTTCTCGGGTGGCCCGACGGTCATCACATCTTCGCCAGTTCTGCAATCAGGTGCGCTTTGCCCTCCCCAAGCGCAGCCAGCTCCGCCTCGTCGATCAGGCCTCGACGCAGCAGCCCCGCGAACACGAAGACCAAGACCGAATAGCGGAAATCGTAACGCTCGTCGAGCTCGCGCCGCTTCTGCTCGGCCTCCCGAAGCAGCGCCCAGAGCGCGTCGGGCGTCTCGATCGCGGCGGCGCTCGCCTTGAAGCGGGCGATGTAGTCCGTCATCTCGCGCTCGAGCGCGACGTCGAACAAGCCCCGTGCGGCCTTCTTCTCGGCCTGGGTCCATTTGAGTTCGTGCATGCCGACTCCTGTCGTGATCCGGGGCTACACTCACGCCCCTGCCCCACCAGGGGCTTCGCGAGATCCGTTGTGGTGATGGATCTCGATCGTCGAATGGACGATCTCCTCGTGCACCGCCAGGCGCGCACGCACCGCGTCGGGCGTGAGCGCGCCGTCACGTGTAACCACCGCGATGGCGCACGAGTAGGCCTCCTTGCCGACGCGCCAGACGTGCAGGTCGATGATCCGCGTGTCGTCCGCCTGCGGGCCGGATTCGACCACTTCGCGGATTTCGGCGACGACCGGGTGGTCCATCTCGCGATCGAGCAGCACCCTGCCCGTCTCGACCAGAAGGCCCTTCGCCCACACGGCGACCAGCACCGCACCGACGATGCCCATCACCGGGTCGAGCCAGGACCAGCCGTAGATCCATCCGCCCACGAGCGCGACGATGGCCAGCACCGAGGTGGCCGCATCGGCGATGACGTGGAGGTAAGCGGACTTCAAGTTGAGGTCGTGATGGGGGTGGTCGTGGCCGTGATGGGGATGATGCCCGTGGTGGTGCGCCTTGCCCAGGATCAGCGCGCACACGAGGTTGACCGCCAGGCCGAGGATGGCGACCGCGATTGCCTCACGGTACTGGATGGCTTGCGGCGACACGATGCGCTCGATCGAGCCGACCACCATCATCGCCGCCACGCCGAGCAGGAAGATGGCGCTGGCGAAGCCGCCCAGGATCTCGATCTTCCAGGTGCCGAAGGCGAAGCGCCGGTCCTGCGCGTAGCGCCGGGCGGCGGCATAGGCCAGCGCGGACAGGCCGATCGCGAAGGCGTGCGAACTCATGTGCCAGCCGTCGGCGAGCAGCGCCATCGAGTTGAACCACCAGCCGGCGGTGATCTCGATGACCATCGCCGCAGCGGTGATCCACATCACCACCCAGGTGCTGCGCTCGGCGAGCGCGTTGCCCGTATCGAAGACGTGGTCGTGCGTCCACGCGGACAGGTTGTCGGTAGGCATGGCAAGGCTCACTTGAGGTAGGTGCGCAGGACGCCGATCAACTCGTCGGCGCCCTTTGTGCGCTCGGCGGCGTCGGTGATCGCCGGGTCGGCGATGTGGGTGCGGACGTGCTCCTCGAGCACCTCGGCCATCAGCCCGTTGGTGGCGCCGCGCACCGCAGCGATCTGGTGCAGGATCTCGGCGCATTCCTTCCCGGCCTCGAGCGCGCGCTCGAGCGCCTCGACCTGGCCGCGGATGCGACGGACGCGGGCCAGCAGCTTGGCCTTGTCACGGATGGTATGGCTCACCTGAACGCCCCCGATAAGATAGGGGGGTATGGTATATGAAGCAGCGCACATCGGTCACTCCGGTAGTGCTCGAATGCAGATGCGATCGCCCGGAGGCGCTCGCGGACATCGACCGACTTGAAACGAGTGATTGCAGCTTCAGCCCGCACGCCGGCGCGGGCAGTCGGTGCGCGGCTGCAGTGTTAATGCCATTAACACAGCACCTCCTTTCCATTGACAAATCTCCCCCCGGCGTTAACACCCGATGCCTATGATCGGGATGTGGTTTTTGTACCGGACGCTTCCATGCCCGAGCCGACCCCGCGCCGCGCGCGCATCGCATCGGGCCCCGTCCGGGAAACGCATCGACGCGGAGATCGAGACATGAACAATCAAGCAAGCGGGCATTCCGCCCCATCGGGTGCGCAGGCCCCCGGGCGTCCGGGCGAGTGGCGCAGGTTCCTGCTGCTCGCCTTCATCGGCCTGCCCATCACCATGACGCTGGCGATCGCGGCCTACGGCTTCGTGGTCTGGTTCCTGCAGATCCTGGTCTTCGGCCCTCCGTCCTGACTCCTCCACGCGCAAGCATCGGCCTCGCGGCATGCACCGCCCGGCCTGGAATCGGACAACCCGCAGGAGCACTCAAATGAAAAATCTGCTTCGGTCCCTCAGGGACCTCTTCCTCAAGCCCGCCGTGCGTATCGGCCTCGGCGTGCTGGTCACCGGCGGCTTCATCGCCGGCGTGCTGGCCTGGCAGGGCTTCAACACCGCCATGGAAGCCACCAACAAGGAAGAGTTCTGCCTGAGCTGCCACACCATGCACGACAACCTGCTGCCCGAGCTGCAGAAGACGGTGCACTGGAACAACCGCACCGGCGTGCGCGCGCGCTGCCCGGACTGCCACGTGCCGCACGACTTCACCGACAAGGTGGCGCGCAAGATGCAGGCGAGCCGCGAGGTGCTGGGCCAGCTGCTGGGCACCATCGACACCCGTGAGAAGTTCAAGGAGCACCGCATCGTGCTGGCGCAGCGCGAGTGGAAGCGCTTCTCGGCCAACGGCTCGAAGGAATGCCGCGCCTGCCACGACTACAAGGACATGGACTTCGACAAGATGCGCCCGGCCTCGCAGGTGGCGATGCGCAAGGCGGCCGAGCGCAACCAGAGCTGCGTCGATTGCCACAAGGGCGTCGCCCACCAGCTGCCCGAGATGAAGGGCGCGCGCAACCCGGCCTTCGACACCCTGGTGTCCTCCGCCGCCGGCCAGAGCGTGGATGCCGGCAAGGACTACTTCCTGGTCGTGCCGCAGGAGCTCTATGCCGACGAAGGCATGACGAAGCGCATCGGCGCGATCGAGGTGGCCACCCAGGTGAAGGTGCTCGAGACCAAGGGCGACGCGCAGCGCGTCGAGCTGGCGCTGTGGCGCAAGAACAAGGGCTACGGCCGCGTCTGGTACAGCCACTTCGGGCTCAACATCACCAGCGCCGTGCTCGACAAGGAGGTGGCGCAGGATGCGAGCTTCGTGAAGGTGCTCGACACCCGCGAGGACCCGATGACCGGCCTCGAATGGCAGCAGGTCACCGCCAGCGCGTGGATGCGCAAGGGCAGCGTGCTCGACAGCGTCGAGCCGGTGTGGTCGATCGCCCGCGCCAGCTACAGCAGCAGCTGCAGCGTGTGCCACCGCCAGCCCGAGGAAGCGCACTTCGACGCCAACACCTGGCCCGGCCTCTTCGGCGGCATGGTCGGCTTCACCAGCATGGACGACGACACCGCCCGCGTGGTGCTCAAGTACCTGCAGACCCATTCGTCCGATTTCAGCACGTCGCACGGCGCCGGCTCGCCCGATTCCGCCCTGCAGACCGCGCGTCCCTGATCAGGAGTTGAACACCATGAACTACTCTCGGCGAGGTTTCCTCAAGGCCCTGGCCACGATGTCGGGCAGCGCGCTGGTCGCGCCCGCCCTGCTCGCCAGCCGGTCCGCGCTGGCGGCCGGCGAGGCGGCCGCGGTCGGCGACGACATCACCACCTGGAAGATCTCCGGCTCGCACTTCGGCGCCATCCGCGCCAAGGTGGTCGGCGACCGCGTGGTCGACATCCGCCCCTTCGAGCTCGACAAGCACCCGACGGAGATGATCAAGGGTCTGCTCGGCCTGATCTACAGCCCGTCCCGCGTGCGCTACCCGATGGTGCGCCTGGACTGGTACCGCAAGCGCCACCTCAGCGACACCAGCCAGCGCGGCGACAATCGCTTCGTGCGGGTGAGTTGGGACGAGGCGCTCGACCTGTTCTACGAAGAACTCGAGCGCATCCAGAAGGACTACGGCCCGTGGGCGCTGCACACCGGCGGCGTGGGCTGGCGCTCGGTCGGCCAGGTGCATAGCTGCGGCAACCACATGGTGCGCGGCGTCGGCATGCACGGCCGCAGCGTCGGCACCATCGGCGACTACTCGACCGGCGCCGGGCAGATGATCCTGCCCTACGTGCTCGGCTCGACCGAGGTGTATTCGCAAGGCACCTCCTGGGACGTGATCCTCAAGGAAAGCAAGCTCGTCGTGTTCTGGGCCAACGACCCGGTCAAGAACCTGCAGGTGGGCTGGAACACCGAGACCCACGAGTCCTACGCCTACTTTGAACAACTCAAGCAAAAGGTCGCCGACAAGTCGATCCAGGCGATCTGCATCGACCCGGTCAAGAGCAAGACGCTCGACTACCTCGGCGGCGCCGAGCACCAGTACATCCACCCGATGACCGATGTGCCGCTGATGCTCGCCATCGCGCACACGCTGGTGAAGGAAGGCCTGCACGACCAGAAGTTCCTCGACACCTACACGCTGGGCTTCGACCGCTTCCTGCCCTACCTGCAGGGCAAGACCGAGGACATGGTCGAGAAGACGCCCGAATGGGCCGAGCAGATCTGCGGCGTGCCCGCCGAGCGCATCCGCGAGCTCGCCCGCCTGATGGCCAGGCATCGCACCCAGCTCATCTTCGGCTGGGCGGTGCAGCGCCAGCAGCACGGCGAGCAGCCCTACTGGATGGGCGCGGTGCTCGCCGCCATGCTCGGCCAGATCGGCCTGCCCGGCGGCGGCATCAGCTACGCGCACCACTACAGCTCGGTGGGCGTATCCTCGTCGGGCGCGGCCATGCCCGGCGCCTTCCCGCTCAACCTCGACCCCGGCCGCAAGCCCAGGCACGACAACACCGACTTCAAGGGCTACAGCGCGGTGGTGCCGATCGCGCGCGTCATCGACGCCCTGCTCGAGCCGGGCAAGGAGATCGACTTCAACGGCGGCAAGGTCAAGCTGCCGCCCTACAAGATGGCGATCTTCAGCGGCTGCAACCAGTGGCACCGCCAGCCCCAGCGCAACCGCATGAAGGAAGCCTGGCGCAAGCTCGAGACCGTGGTCGCCATCGACTACAACTGGACCGCGACCTGCCGCTTCGCCGACATCGTGCTGCCGGCGTGCACCCCCTTCGAGCGCAACGACCTCGACGGCTACGGCTCGTACAGCAACCGCGGCATCATCGCGATGCAAAAGCTCATCGACCCGCTCTTCCACTCGCGCCCCGACTTCGAGATCTTCCGCGGCCTCACCCGGCGCTTCAACCGCGACGCCGAATACACCCGCGGCATGGACGAGATGCAGTGGGTCGAGAAGATCTACGAGGACTGCCGCAAGGAGAACGGCCTCAAGGACATCGCCATGCCGCCGTTCGCCGAGTTCTGGCAGAAGGGCTACGTGATGTTCCCCGAGGGCAAGCCCTGGGTGCGCCACGCCGACTTCCGCGACGACGCCGAGGTCAACGCGCTTGGCACGCCGTCCGGCTTCATCGAGATCTTCAGC
Source organism: Thauera sp. (assembly GCA_024235615.1). Taxonomy (GTDB): domain Bacteria; phylum Pseudomonadota; class Gammaproteobacteria; order Burkholderiales; family Rhodocyclaceae; genus Thauera. The sequence goes on from JACKMB010000001.1 coordinate 514,665, forward strand.
CGCAAGATCGAGCGCTACGGCTACGCCGACTGCAAGGGCCACCCGGTGTGGATGGAGAAGACCGAGCGCTCGCACGGCGGCCCCGGCTCCGACCGCTTCCCGCTGTGGCTGCAGTCGGTGCACCCGGACAAGCGCCTGCACTCGCAGCTGTGCGAATCCGAGCCGCTGCGCGAGACCTACGCCATCGCCGGGCGCGAGCCGGTCTTCATCGGCCCCGAGGACGCCGCCGCGCGCGGCATCCAGCACGGTGACCTGGTGCGCGTCTTCAACGACCGCGGCCAGTTGCTGGCCGGCGCGCACGTTTCGGACAACTTCCCGCGCGGCGTGGTGCGCATCCAGGAAGGCGCCTGGTACGGACCGACCGGGCCGGAGATCGGCGCGCTCGACACCTACGGCGACCCCAACACGCTGACGCTGGACATCGGCACCTCCAGCCTCGCGCAGGCCACCAGCGCCAACACCTGCCTGGTGCAGATCGAAAAATTCGTCGGCACCGCGCCGGCGGTGACGTCCTTCGGCGGCCCGATCGAGGTCGATCCGGAAGGGCGGGAGGTGAAGGCGTGATGAGCACCGATACGGACGACAGGCAAGGTGCGGCGGCCGAAGCCGCCCCCCGCGCGAGCGCCGAGACGCAATCCGCGGCCGCGCCCGGGGCGGCTCGGGACGTCGGCAGCTCAGCCGACTCCGTGCCCCTCTCTCACGAGGAGTGGCAGTTTGCGGGCACGCAGCGCGCCGGGCTGTACGGCTGGTTCTCCAGGCTGTATGCGGAAGAGGTGTCCGAGCCGCTGTATCGCAGCCACTTCGCCGACGGGGGCTTCGCCCCCTTCGCGGGGCTGGCCGAGCTCAGCCTCGAGGCCGAGGTGCAACGCCTCGACGCGGCCATCGCCACCCTGCGCGCCGAGCAGCTGCCGCGCCTGGAGCTGGCCGCCGACTTCGCCCAGCTCTTCCTGCTCGACGGCAAGACCAGCGCCCTGCCCTACGCCTCGGCCTACGCAGGCACCGACAGCGCCTCGCCGCTCTTCGGCGCGGCCGAGGCACGCATGCGCGACTTCCTCGCCGCAAGCGGGTTGAGCATCCAGGCCGACTTCCGCGAACCCGCCGACCACCTCGCCGTGCCACTGGCGTTGATGGCGGAGCTGGCCGGGGCGGCGTCGAGCGCAGAGGACATCCCCACCGCCGCCGCGGCCCAGGCGGACTTCCTGCGCACCGCCGTGCTCGACTGGCTGCCACGTTTCGTCGAGCGCTGCCAGCAGGCGCGCCCACGCTTCGACGTCTATCCGGCGCTGGCGGCCCTGCTGCTTGGGTTCGTGCGCGCGGACGTGGCGTTTCTGGAGGATGTGGGCGGGAGTGCGGCAGTCTCCTGAATCGCGCCACCCCAGGCAGGGGCAGCGATCACGCCGCCCGCTGCCGCCTGCGCGATTCCCACCCGAGGCAGGCCAACCCGACCACCTTCGGAATCGGCCGGCTTCCGGTGCGGTAGTGCGCGATCATGCGCCTGGTCATGCCGAGCGATTCGGCTGCGCTCGCAAGCGACAGGCCATTGCGCTGCATCCAGTCGTTGAACTCGCTGGCCGTCGGCAGGCCGGCCTGCCGGCGGGACAGTTCGTACAGCCGGTCGGCGCCCAGACCCAGCCCGTCCGGCCAATCCAGCCCGTGCCCCCACTCGTCACGCGTCATGCGTGCGAAGAAGTCCGGGGTGCGCAGCGCATCGAAGGGCGGCTGGGCGAGATCGGACAGGTCGACCGGCAAGGTTTCGCCCGTGCTCCAGCCGATCTCGAGCTTCAGATCGCCCGTCACACGGGCTGTTTCGATGCGGGGGGGCGTCTTCATGGATTGAGCCTCCGGTATTCGTCCAGGTACTTCGCCTTGTTTGCGCGGATGTCCGCCAGCGCGGCGACCAGCCGCTTCAGTGGCTGCACCCCGCCCACCAACACTTCGCCCGTCTCGATCGCAACCGACACACGGCTTCCATCGCGAAAGATCACATGAACGTGAGGAACCCCATGCTCCATGCCGTTGATGCGGATCCGCCAGTCGCCCACGATGTCGTAGTTGGTCATCGCCAGAATAGTGAAATGGTTACACTTAATCAAGAGCCGATCAAATTGCCATCAGCATATCTCATGGCGAAAAAAGTCGGGGACGTACCCCGATTACGGTGCTACTGGCGTTGATGGCGAAGCTGGCCGGGGCGGCGTCGAGCGCAGAGGACATCCCCATCGCAGCCGCGACCCAGGCGGACTTCCTGCGCACCGCCTTGCTCAACTGGCTGCCACGTTTCGTCGAGTGCTGCCAGCAGGCCCGCCCGCGCTTCGACGTCTATCCGGCGCTGGCGGCCCTGCTGCTGGGGTTCGTGCGCGCGGACGTCGCGTTTCTGGAGGATGTGGGCGGGAGTGCGGCAGTCTCCTGAATCGCGCACCCGGCCTCCTCAGGCCCGACAGTGCGAGCGCGCATCCCGCTGGACGCTCGCACTCATGCCATGAAGACGGTCGTGCGCACTTCGACCCCGAGCGCCCGCTTGATGGCGGCGAAGATCGCCGAGATGTTGCTCATCGTCGGGTTGCCGGATGCCGACAACATCCGGTGCAGGCTTTTCGCGGGCTTGTGGATCTCCTCGGCGAGGGACTCGAAGCCGACGGTCGCGTTCACGAGATCGCGCAGGACGAGCTTTGCGGTGTCGGGCTCGCCGTTGATGAACAGGGTGATCGCCTCATCGAGAAGCGCTTGCGCAAACGCAGGATCACGCTGCACCCGAGTTGCGACCGTCTGCTTGAAGTCACGGGTCAGTGCCATGGTCAGGCTCCTTTCTTCATCCGGGCCTTGCGCCGCTTGAAGTCTTCCCACAAGGCCACCGCTTCATCGATATCGCGCTGCTGGCGCTTCTTGCTTCCGCCGCCGAGCAGCACGATGAACTCGAGCCCATCCTTCGCCAGGTAGATGCGATATCCGGGGCCCCAATCGATCCTGTACTCTCCAATGCCGCGAAACCACTCCACGTTGGAGAGGTTGACCCGCTCCATCCGTGCCGCTGCAACCGCAAGCTTCGCGGCCGCAACGGCATCGAGCGTCGAGAACCAGTCGGCGTAGGGGCTGCTGCCATCCGGGAGAACAAGCTCTCTGAGGCGAAACGCACCACAACGTGAGCAGCATCATTGCACGGGTCGGAGTCTCTTGTAGGAGCGCCGGCAGGCGCGAATGGGCCGCGGGGCAAGGGATGCGCGTCGGGTAGGCGATCGCCGCTTTCGCGCCTGCCGCCGCTTCTGCATGAACCGGCGCGGGCCGGAGTCTCTGCATGGAATCGGCGCCGCAGCGCTTCCTGTAGGAGCGCCGGAAGGCGCGAACGCAGCGCCGGAGCCCGGCCCCGGCGTGGTCCTGCGACCAAGGCCCTTGAGAACTTCCCCGCGAAGACGTTCAATGACGGTTGCAGCGCAACATGCGCAACTGATGAAGTGCCCGATCCTCCTTTCCTGCCATCCGCCCACACGCTCATGAGCATCCAGACCGTCTCCACCCGCCCCTTCCCCGGCCAGCGCCCCGGGACCTCCGGCCTGCGCAAGAAGGTCGCCGTCTTCCAGCAGCCGCACTACCTCGAGAACTTCGTCCAGGCCGTGTTTGACACCCTGCCCGGGCACGAGGGCCAGAGCCTGGTGCTGGGCGGCGACGGCCGCTTCCACAACCGCACGGCGGTGCGCACCATCCTGCGCATGGCGGCGGCCAACGGCTTCGCCCGCGTGCTGGTGGGCCGCGGCGGGCTGCTGTCGACGCCGGCGGTCAGCGCCGTCATCCGCCGCCGCGCGGCCTTCGGCGGCCTCATCCTGTCGGCCAGCCACAACCCGGGCGGGCCGGACGGCGACTTCGGCATCAAGTACAACGCCTCCAACGGCGGCCCCGCGCCGGAGAAGCTCACCGAAGCGATCTACGCGCGCAGCCTGGAGATTGCCGAGTACCGCATCGAGAGCGAAGGCGGCGACATCGACTTCGACACGCTCGGCACGCGCACGCTCGGCGGCATGAGCGTCGAGGTGATCGACCCGGTCGCCGACTACGCCGAGCTGATGCAGCAACTCTTCGACTTCGACGCCATGCGCGCCTGGTTCGCCGCCGGCCACCGCATGCGCTTCGACGCCATGAGCGCGGTGAGCGGGCCGTACGCGCGCGCCATCCTCGAGGGCCAGCTCGGCGCGCCCGCCGGCACGGTGATCAACGGCGAGCCGCTGGAGGACTTCGGCGGCCACCACCCCGACCCCAACCCGGCGCACGCGGCCGAGCTGATGGCGGCGATGTCCGGCCCCGACGCGCCCGACTTCGGCGCGGCCTCGGACGGCGACGCCGACCGCAACATGATCCTCGGCCGCGACTTCGTGGTCACCCCGTCCGACAGCCTGGCGGTGCTCGCCGAGCACGCCACCCGGGTGCCCGGCTATCGCGCCGGGCTGGCCGGCATCGCACGCTCGATGCCGACCTCGCGCGCCGCCGACAAGGTCGCCGCGGCGCTCGGCATCCCCTGCCACGAGACGCCCACCGGCTGGAAGTTCTTCGGCAACCTGCTCGACGCCGGCCAGGCCACGCTGTGCGGCGAGGAGAGCTACGGCACCGGTTCCAGCCACGTGCGCGAGAAGGACGGCCTGTGGGCGGTGCTGTTCTGGCTCGACCTGCTCGCCGTAACCGGGCGCTCGGTCGAAGACCTGGTGCGTGCGCACTGGGCGCGCTTCGGCCGCCACTATTACTCGCGCCACGACTGGGAGGGCATCCCCGCCGAGCGCGCCGATGCGCTCATGGCCGAGCTGCGCGCGCAGCTTCCTGCGCTGGCCGGACGCGACTGCGGCGCCGGGCTGCGCATCGCCACCGCCGACGACTTCGCCTACACCGACCCGGTCGACGGCTCGGTGAGTACCCGCCAGGGCGTGCGCCTGCTGTTCGCCGACGGCAGCCGCATCGTCTTCCGCCTGTCGGGCACCGGCACCGAGGGCGCCACGCTGCGCGTTTATCTGGAACGCTACGAGGCCGACGCCGCCCGCCACGGTCACCCGGTGCAAGAGGCGCTCGGTGCGCTCGTCCGCATCGCGGACGAGCTTGCCGGCATCCGCAGGCACAGCGGCATGGAGGCTCCGACGGTGGTGACCTGAAGCCACAATCGCGCCTTGCGGCGCTCCTGCAGAAGCCGCCGCGCCTCCGGGTTCCTGTAGGAGCGGCGCTAGCCGCGAACAGGGCGGGGCCTCCAGCGACGCGGATGACGAAGTCCGCAGCTGCTCCCACGCCTGCGCAGGCCCCCGATCGGGGGCAACGCAAGTCGCGATCGGGGGCCTGATCCGGCATCCGCGCCGTCGCATCCCTTGTTTCGCACAAAAAGCTGTATAAAATTACATCCATTGAGCGAGACTGAAGATGACGCACGACCAGATCCCCCTGTTCGCGGCAGCCGGAGGCCCGCCACCCGCGGCGGAACTCCGGGCGAAACCGCCCCGGCGACGATCCGCCGCAAGCATGGCCTTGCCCGACGCCGAACTTCCCGCAGCGCTGTCGCTGCCCCTGGCCGTCCCGGCTCCCGCCTCCGTGGCGGCAGGGCCCGGCGCAGCGGCTGCACCCTCGCATCCGGCCAGCCCCTGCCCTGCCGTCGCTGCCACGGTAAGCGGCGGCGCGCACGAGGGCGCCAGCAGTGCAAGCATGCCCATGAATCCCGACGCCTCCGACATGACCCTCGACGACCACGATCCGACCAGCCCTTCCCAAGCCGACCAACCCGCCGCGCTGCGCAGCGACCGCCTCTGGCAGCTCGACGGCTGGACCGCGCGCGTGATCAAGAACGAGGATGACGACGGCTGGGCGGTCGAGATGCTGCAGGACGGCGAGGCCGAGCCCGCGCTGGTGGGCCCATGGACCATGGGGCGCGACAAGAAGAACCCCAAGCCTTTCGACCAGGCCGCCTTCAACACCCTGGTGAAGACCGCCAGCGAGGTCCTGCAGCGCCACCGCCAGCAGGCGCACGCGATGCTGCACAAGCGCCTCACGGTGTTCGCGCTCGACGCACAGTGGGACGTCCGCCTCGACATCACCCCCGACGAGTACGAGCCCTACGCCACGCTGAGCGCCTTCGACGAGCTCGGCGAAGAGGTCGCGCAGGTGCGCGTGCCGCCCGACTTCCGCCTCGGCGTAGCGAGCGCGACCGCGTGGATCAGCGGCGGCTTCGCGCGTCCGGCGCAGGCCTCGCGCGGCTTCGAGGGCTGGAGCGAATGATCTGGCCGGCCCCGGCCGCAGCCGCGCGCGTCACCGCGCCCGGCTGGCCCGGCGACGCCACACCCAGGCGTACACCGCCAGGTTGATGAGCACGACGAAGCCGGCGAGCACCAGCTGCAGCTCGCGGGTGAGCTCGCCGGGATAGATCAGGGGAACAAGGTAGTGCTCGATGAAGCCGCCCGGGTAGCCGGACTGGCCGGCCAGCACGCGCAGGCGGTTCTCGAGCGGAGTGAGCGGACACAAGCCACCGCTCGCTTCGATCCACGCGGCCCAGGCGACCGCGGGTAGATGCAGCCAGGGGGCAAGGCGCCAGCGCAGCGCGAGCAGCCCGCCCAGCACGGCGAAGGCGATGAAGCCCAGGTGAAGCAGCAGCACCGCGTCGGCGGCGAGGCGGTAGCCCATGGCGCGGAGCGCTCCTGGCCGGCGGGATGGAACGGTCCCCCGGGGGTGCGCCGAGGGATACGCGACAGAGATACGCGAAAGGGACGCGCGGAAGCGGACGCGAACGATTCCGCAAATACGGCGCAGAGGGATGGCCCGCAAGGACGGCGCGCGCGGGGTCGCCCCTCTGCGCGCCGGCGTGCATCGCTCAGTCGATGATGGTCTGCGCCTCGCCCTCGCGGCGGGTGTCGATGACGCCGATGCGATACACGGTCTCGCCCGCGGCAGTCAGCTTCGCCTCGGCGGCCTCGGCCTCGGCCGCCGACACGATCACCACCATGCCGATGCCGCAGTTGAAGACGCGGTACATCTCGTCCTGGTTCACCCCGCCGGCGAACTGCAGCCAGCGGAACATCTGCGGCAGCGCCCAGGTGTCGCCGTCGATGCGCGCGGTCAGCTCCTCGCGCAGGATGCGCGGCACGTTCTCGGTGATGCCACCGCCGGTGATGTGGGCCATGCCCTTGACCACGCCGGGCATCGCGCGCATGAGCTCGAGCATGGGCTTGACGTAGATGCGGGTGGGCTCCATGACCACGTCGCGGAAGGGGCGGCCGTGGAAGGGCGCCATCATGTCGGTGCCGGCGCGCTCGACGATCTTGCGGATCAGCGAGTAGCCGTTGGAGTGCGCGCCGCTCGAGGCCAGGCCGAGCACCACGTCGCCCGGAACGATCCTGCTGCCGTCGATGATGTCGGCCTTCTCGACCACGCCGACCGCGAAGCCGGCGAGGTCGTATTCGCCCTCGGGGTACATGCCGGGCATCTCGGCGGTCTCGCCGCCGATGAGCGCGCAGCCGGCGAGCTCGCAGCCGCGGGCGATGCCCTGGACCACGTCGGCGGCGGTGTCGACGTCGAGCTTGCCGCAGGCGAAGTAGTCGAGGAAGAACAGCGGCTCGGCGCCCTGCACCAGGATGTCGTTCACGCTCATCGCCACCAGGTCCTGGCCGACGGTGTCGTGCTTGTTGAGCTGGAAAGCGAGCTTGAGTTTGGTGCCGACGCCGTCGGTGCCGGACACCAGCACCGGCTCCTTGTACTTCTTCGACAGCTCGAAGAGCGCGCCGAAGCCGCCGATGCCGCCCAGCACCTCGGGGCGCATGGTGCGCTTGGCGAAGGGCTTGATGCGCTCGACGAGGGCGTCGCCCGCTTCGATGTCCACGCCGGCGTCGCGGTAGGAAAGGGAGGGCTGGGGATCCAGCGGTTCGGGGTGATGGTCGGCCAAGATCGTTCCTTCGAGCTCGCAGGCTGCCGGGCCTCGCCGCATGCCCGGTGGAACCGAGCTTGAGGCCGCAACGCCAAGTGGCTACATTTACGTGTTCTGCGGGCGGCTCTCGCCCGCGCCAAGCCCGCGATTTTACTTTAAATGAAGCCTCCCCGCGTCGATCGCCTGCAAACCGTCGCCTGGACCGCGACCGGCGCGGCCCTGATCGCCCTGCTCTGGCTGCTCGGCCCCATCCTCACCCCCTTCGTGGTGGGCGCGGTGTTCGCCTACATCTGCGATCCGGCGGTCAACTGGATGGTCGCGCGCCGCGTGCCGCGGCCGCTCGCGGTGCTGCTGGTGATCTGCGCGCTCGGCCTGCTGCTGATCGCGCTCGCGCTGATCCTCGTGCCGATGGTGTATCGCGAGGGCGTGCTGCTGGTGCGCCGCCTGCCCGAGCTGGTGCAGATGTTCAACCTCAACATCGCGCCATTGCTCGACGCCCGCCTGGGGGTGGACGTCCGCCTCAACGCCGAGCAGTTCCAGCAGCTCATCGCCGACAACTGGACGAGCGCACAGGAGCTGGTGCCGGTGGTGCTCGCCCATCTCAAGAGCGGCGGTATGGCGGTGCTGGGCTTCGCCGCCAACGTCCTGCTCATCCCGCTGGTGATGTTCTACCTGCTGCAGGAGTGGCCGCGCATCCTCGACGAGCTCGAGCGCATCGTGCCGCGGCCCTGGGTGGCCACCACCACCCGCATCCTCGCCGAGATCGACTCGGTGATGTCCGAGTTCCTGCGCGGCCAGCTCTCGGTGATGCTGCTGCTGGCGGCGTTCTACAGCGCCGGGCTGTGGCTGGCCGGGCTCAACTTCTGGCTGCCGGTGGGCGTGCTCACCGGCCTGCTGGTGTTCATCCCCTATGTCGGCTTCGGCGGCGGGCTGATCCTCGCCATCGTCGCCGCCCTGCTGCAGGCGCAGGGCTGGCCGCCGCTGATCGGCGTGGCGATCGTGTATGCGCTCGGTCAGTTGGTCGAGAGCTTCCTGCTCACGCCCTATCTGGTGGGCGAGCGCATCGGCCTGCACCCGCTCGCGGTGATCTTCGCGCTGATGGCCTTCGGCCAGCTCTTCGGCTTCGTCGGCGTGCTGGTCGCGCTGCCGGTGGGCGCCGCGCTGCTGGTGGGCCTGCGCGAGGTGCGCCAGGCCTGGCTTGCCAGCCCGGTGTATCTCGGCACGCAGCCGCGACCGGTGATCGCACGCGAGCTCGAGCGCCCATGAAGCAGCTCGTCCTCGACATCCGCCCCGACGCCCCGCCCACGCTCGAGAACTTCGTCGCCGGCGCCAACGCCGAGCTGGTGGCCACCGTGTCGCTGCTGACCTCGCCCGCCATGGCGGCGCAGCTGCCCGCGCGCCACATCTACCTGTGGGGCGCGCCCGGCAGCGGACGCAGCCACCTGCTGCGTGCCGCGGTCGACGCCGCACGCACTGCCGGCCGGCCGGCCCACCTCCTCGCCGCCGCGACCGTCGAGGACGACCTGCCCGAAACGCCGGACGCGCTGCTCGCGATCGACGACGTCGACCAGCTCGGCGCCGCCGCGCAGATCGCGCTCTTCAACGCCTTCAACCGCGCCCGCGGCAACGGCCAGTCGCTGCTGCTGTGCGGCCCCGCCGCCCCGCTCGGCCTGGCGCTGCGCGAGGACCTGCGCACCCGCATCGGGCAGAGCCTGATCTACCAGGTGCAGCCCCTCGACGACGCCGCGCGCGCCGAGATCCTCGCCACCCTGGCGGCGCGGCGCGGCCTGCGCCTGGCCGACGAGGTGGTGGACTTCCTGCTCCGCCACGGCCGCCGCGAGCTCTCCAGCCTGCGCGAGGTGCTCGACGCGCTCGACCGCGCCTCGCTCGAGCACAAGCGCCCGATCACCCTGCCGCTGCTGCGCGACATGATCCAGCAGGGGCTGGAAATCTGAACCCGCGAAGGCGGCGCCCGACACGCGCACCGCCTCCTTCGAATCCTCACCCACCCGAACCATCTTGCGGAGCCCGATCGTGAATCTCGTCCTCTTCGACCTCGACAACACCCTGCTCGCCGGCGACTCCGACTTCGCCTGGGCGCAGTTCCTCATCGGCAAGGGCGTACTCGACCGCGAAGTGCAGGAGGCGAAGAACATCGAGTTCTACGAGCAGTACAAGGCGGGCACGCTCGACATCTTCGCCTTCCTCGACTTCCAGCTCGCCCCCCTCGCCCGCCACCCGCGCGAACAGCTCGACGCCTGGCACAGCGAGTTCATGACGCGATCGATCCGTCCGATGATCACCCCCAAGGCGCGCACGCTGGTGCGCGAGCATCTCGACAGCGGCGCCCTGGTCGCGGTGGTCACCGCCACCAACGCCTTCGTCACCGGTCCGATCGTGCGCGAGTTCGGCATCCCGCACGTGGTGGCGACCATCCCCGCGCAACAGGACGGCGCCTTCACCGGCAAGCCGCGCGGTACGCCGGCCTTCAAGGCGGGCAAGATCGAGCGCGTCGACGCCTGGCTGGAGTCGCTCGGCCTGCACCTGGGCAGCTTCGAGCACAGCTGGTTCTACAGCGACTCGCACAACGACCTGCCGCTGATGCAGCGCGTCACCGACCCGGTCGCGGTCGACCCCGACCCCACCCTGCGCGCCCACGCCGAGTCCGCCGGCTGGCCGGTGATCTCGCTGCGCTGACGCTTCGCGGCTGCCGCCGCTCCTGCACCCCCCGGAAGCGCGGCGGGGACGCACGACGGTTTGCGCAGGAGCGCGTCCGGGGCGCGCGGCGGTTTATGTAGGAGCGCCGGCAGGCGCGAAAATGGCGCCGGCCGAGAGCGACGCGCGTCGATGACCGGCCGCCGTGTTCGCAGCTGCCGCAGCTCCTACAGCGCGGCCGGGACACGCGGCAGTTTGCGTAGGAGCGCGTCCGGAACGCGCGGCGGTTTATGTAGGAGCGCCGGCAGGCGCGAAAATGGCGCCGACCGAGAGCGACGCGTGTCGATGATCCGACCGCCGTGTTCGCAGCTGCCGCAGCTCCTACAGCGCGGCCGGGACACGCGGCAGTTAGCGTAGGAGCGCGTCCGGAACGCACGGCGGTTCATGTAGGAGCGCCGGCAGGCGCGAAGGCGGCGGTGGGCACCGCGACCCGCGCCTGTTGCGCGACCGCCGCGTTCGCGCAGCGTGCGGACGATTCGATCGGTTATCATTGCCCGCTTATGCAAGCACGACTCCTTTCCCGATGATCCGCAAGCTGCTGCGCAAGGTCTTCAAGCGCCCGGCCACCCCCGCACGCCACGAACCCGCCATCATCCCCGTCGAACGCCACGGCATCCGCCGCGAGCAGCTGTCGCCGGCCGCGCGCAAGGTGTGCGCGGTCTTGCAGGAGAAGGGCTTCAAGGCCTTCGTCGTCGGCGGCGCCGTGCGCGACCTGCTGATCGGCCAGCCGCCCAAGGACTACGACGTCGCCACCAGCGCCACGCCCGAGGAGGTGCGCGCCGCCTTCCGCCGCTCGCGCATCATCGGCCGCCGCTTCAAGATCGTGCACGTGATGAGCGGCCCGGAAACGATCGAGGTCTCCACCTTCCGCGCCAGCCAGGACGCCGAGAGCGCCGAGACCGACGAGCACGGCCGCGTGCTGCGCGACAACGTCTTCGGCAGCCAGCAGGAAGACGCCACGCGGCGCGACTTCACCGTCAACGCGCTGTACTACGACCCCGGCACCGAGACCATCGTCGACTACCACCACGGCGTCGCCGACATCCAGCAGAAGACCCTGCGCATGATCGGCGACCCGCGCACGCGCTACCGCGAGGACCCGGTGCGCATGCTGCGCGCGGTGCGCCTGGCGGCCAAGCTCGGCCTCACCATCGACCCCGCGGCGCGCCAGCCGATCCGCGAGATGGGGCCGCTGCTCGAGAACGTGCCGGCGGCGCGGCTCTTCGACGAGATGCTCAAGCTGCTGTTCTCCGGCCACTCGCTGAAGTGCCTGCAGCAACTGCGTGGAGAGGGCCTGCACCACGGCCTGCTGCCGCTGCTGGACGTGATCCTCGAGCAGCCGATGGGCGAGCGCTTCGTCACCCTGTCATTGGAGAACACCGACGAGCGCGTGCGCCAGGACAAGTCGGTGTCGCCCGGCTTCCTGTTCTCCACCCTGCTCTGGCACGAGGTGCTGAAGACCTGGGAGAACAAGAAGGCCGCCGGCGACCACAGCCAGCCCGCGCTCTTCGAGGCCATGGACGAGGTGCTCGACGCGCAGGCCGGCAAGCTCGCCATCACTCGCCGCATCGCCGGCGACATCAAGGACATCTGGGCGCTGCAGCCGCGCTTCGACAAGCGCGCCGGCAAGGCCCCCTATCGCGTCATCGAGCAGCCGCGCTACCGCGCCGGCTGGGACTTCCTGCGCCTGCGCGCGCAGGCCGGCGAGATCCCGATGGAGATCGTCGACTGGTGGGACGACTTCGCCCATGCCGGGCCCGACCGGCGCGAGGCGCTGCTGCGCCAGGCACCGCCCGACGCCGCGCCCGCGGCGAAGAAGCGCCGCCGCCGCAAGCGCAAGCCTGCCGGCGAGAACGCCGCGGCGGCAGAAGCTACCCTTGCCGATCCGTCCTGAGCGCGCCCGCTTGATCCGCGCATACGTCGCCTTCGGCGCCAACCTCGGCGACCCGGCTGCCGCCTTCGCCGACGCCCTGCAGCGCCTCGACGCGCTGCCCGGCACCCGCGTCGTGGCAAGCTCCTCGCTGTACCGCAGCGCCCCGGTGGGCGTCGCCGGCCAGCCCGACTACTTCAACGCCGTGATCGCGCTCGACACCACGCTCGCGCCGCGTCCGCTGCTCGAGGCCCTGCTCGCCATCGAGCACGACGCCGGCCGCCGCCGCGACTTTCCGATGGCGCCGCGCACGATGGACCTCGACCTGCTCCTGCACGGCGACGCGGTGATCGACGAACCCGGGCTGCAGGTGCCGCATCCGCGCATGCACGAGCGCGCCTTCGCGCTGCTGCCGCTGGCCGAGATCGACCCCGCGGCGAGCATCCCCGGCCGCGGCGCGATCGCGGCGCTGCTGCCTGCGCTCGCCGGCCAGGCGATCGAACGCGTGCCGCCGCCCGCCGCCTCGCCGCGCCCCTGACCCGCCCTCCGTCCGCCCATGGCCGCCTGGATCCAGTCCGTCAGCTCGATTCCCGTTTGGGTGCAGACCGCGCTGCTGCTCACCGCCTCCAACGTCTTCATGACCTTCGCGTGGTATGGCCACCTGAAGAACATGCAGACCAAGGCCTGGTACGTGGCAGCGCTGGTGAGCTGGGGGATCGCGCTCTTCGAATACCTGCTGCAGGTGCCCGCCAACCGCATCGGCGCCACCACGCTCAGCCTCGCCCAGCTCAAGATCATGCAGGAGGTCATCACCCTGCTGGTCTTCGTACCCTTCGTCGTGCTCTACATGAAGCAGCCGCTCAAGCTTGACTACCTGTGGGCGGCCTTGTGTATGCTCGGCGCGGTGTATTTCATCTTCCGCAACTGACGCGCGCTCGCCGCAAAGACAGCCCAGCATGCTCGACAAGGCCCGCTACATCGTCGTCGAAGGTCCGATCGGCGCCGGCAAGACCTCCCTCGCCCGCCGCCTGGCCGACCGTCTCCAGGCCGAGGCGGTGTTCGAGCAGGCCGAGCTCAACCCTTTCCTTGGCCGCTTCTACCAGCAGTCCGAGCGCTGGGGCCTGGCAACCCAGCTCTCCTTCCTGTTCCAGCGCATCGACCAGCTCGCCGCACTCGGCCCGATCGAGGGCGAGCGTCGCGTGGTGGCCGACTTCCTGTTCGACAAGGACCACCTGTTCGCGGAGCAGAACCTGTCGCCAGACGAACTCGCGCTGTATCGCCGCGTGCATGACGGCCTGCAGCCGCGCAACGCCCCCCGCCCCGATCTGGTGATCTACCTGCAGGCGCGCCCGGACACCCTGATGGAGCGCATCCGCAAGCGCGGGCTGGACGCCGAGCGCCGCATCACCGAGCTCTACCTCGAGCAGGTCGCCGAGCGCTATACCCGGTATTTCTACCAGTACGATGCCGCCCCGCTGTTCATCGTGGATGCCGGCAAGCTCAACCCGGTCGACCGCGACGAGGACTTCGAGCTGCTGCTCGAGCGCCTGCGCGAGATGCGCAGCTACCGCGAGTTCTTCGGCTACGCGGACTGAGCTCGCCCTGCCGTCGCGCGGCGAGGGCCACGAGGCTTGTGCAACGCACCAGTTTGGCCGACACTGCCGCCTCCCAACAGGAGCGATGAATGAGCTATCTCCAGGACCAGAAGCCCGTCACCCTCTTCGAACTCGGCAAGATGCGCGCCGAAGGCCGCAAGATCGCGATGCTCACCGCCTATGATGCGAGCTTCGCCGCCCTCCTCGGGCGTGCCGGGGTCGACTCCATCCTGATCGGCGACTCGCTTGGCAACGTGCTGCAGGGGCAGAAGTCCACCCTGCCGGTGACCCTCGAGCAGATGGCCTATCACACCGAATGCGTGGCGCGCGCCGGGGCGCGCCCCTTCGTCGTCACCGACATGCCCTTCGGCAGCTACCACGAGAACCGCGAGCAGGCCATGCGCAACGCCGCGCGCCTGATGGCCGCGGGGGCGCAGATGGTCAAGCTCGAAGGCGGCGCGTTCATGGCCGAGACCGTGCGCTTCCTGGTCGAGCGCGGCGTGCCGGTGTGCGCGCACATCGGCCTCACCCCGCAGGCGGTGCACCAGCTCGGCGGCTACCGCGTGCAGGGGCGCAGCGAGGAAGGTGCCGCGCGCCTCAAGGCCGACGCCCTGGCGCTCGAGCAGGCCGGCGCGGCGCTGATGGTGATGGAGATGGTGCCCGCCGCGCTCGCCGGCGAGATCACTGCCAGCCTGTCCAGCATGGCCACCATCGGCATCGGCGCCGGCGCTGCATGCGACGGCCAGGTGCTGGTTCTGCACGACCTGCTCGGTGTCTTCCCCGGCAAGACCGCGCGCTTCGTGCGCAACTTCATGGACGGCGCGGCGAGCATCGAGGAGGCGGTCGCGCGCTACGTCGCCGCCGTCAAGGACGGCAGCTTCCCGGCCGCCGAGCACTGTTACTGAACCCGCGTCGCGTACGCGAGGAAGCCCGCATGCAGATCCACGAAACCATCGACAGCCTGCGCGCCGCGCGCGCAGGCGCCGGCCGCGTCGCCTTCGTCCCCACCATGGGCAACCTGCACGAGGGCCACATCGCCCTCATGCGCCAGGCGCGCGATCACGCCGGCTGCGTGGTCGCCAGCATCTTCGTCAACCGCCTGCAGTTCGGCGCCGGCGAGGACTTCGAGCGCTACCCGCGCACCTTCGCCGCCGACTGCGAGAAGCTCGCCGCCGCCGGGGTCGAGCACCTGTTCGCGCCCGACGAGTCGGTCATGTACCCACAGCCGCAGCGCTACCACGTCGATCCGCCCGCCGAGCAGGTGTCCATCCTCGAGGGCGAGTTCCGTGCCGGCCACTTCCGCGGGGTCGCCACCGTGGTCATGAAGCTGCTCAACATCGTGCAACCCGAGGTGGCGCTGTTCGGCAAGAAGGACTACCAGCAGCTCATGGTGCTGTCGAACATGGTGCGCGAACTGGCGATGCCGATCGAGGTCGTAGCCGGGGAGACGGTGCGTGCCGTGGACGGGCTCGCGCTGTCCTCGCGCAACGGCTACCTGAGCGCGGACGAGCGTGCGCGTGCGCCGCTGCTGCATCGCCTGCTCGCGGGCATCCGCGACGCGGTGCGTGCGGGCGGACGGGACTTCGCGCAGCTGGAAGCCGACGCGATGGCCGAACTCGGTGCCGCGGGCTGGGCACCCGACTATATCGCCGTGCGCCGCCGCCTCGACCTGCAGCCGCCGACGCAGACGGACGAGGCGCTCGTCGTGCTCGCGGCAGCGAAACTCGGCCGCACCCGGCTGATCGACAACCTGGAAATCTGAAGCGGGAGGCTGGATCCGGATGCGGCCGCGCTTGCATCGGCGGGCGGATCTGGTTAAAAACCGTAAAACCCGCGAATAAAGGCCCGGCCGCGACCTGCGGCGCGCATTTCAACGAAGAAGGGGGAGTGGAAAGATGATGACGACGGTAAAACAGATCCTCGAGGCGAAAGGCGGCACCTTCCATGCGGTGCGCCCGACCGACTCGGTCTTCGACGCGCTGTCGCTGATGGCGCAGTTCGACATCGGCTGCGTGCTGGTCACCGACGGCGACAAGCTGGTCGGGATCTTCACCGAGCGCGACTACGCCCGCAAAGTCGTGCTCAAGGGCCTGGTGTCGCGCGACGTCAAGGTCGGCGACCTGATGACGCCCAACCCCTACACGGTCAGCCTGACGGGTACCGCCGACGACGTGATGGCGACGATGACCGCCAAGCGCTTCCGCCACATCCCGGTGGTCGAGGAAGGCAAGGTGATCGGCATCGTCACCATCGGCGACATGGTGAAGTCCATCGTCACCCAGCACGAAAAGACCATCAAGCAGCTCGAGAGCTACATCGCCGGCGACCTCGCCGCGGAGTGAGCCTCGCGGCGACACCGCCGCCAGAAATGCAGACGCCGGAGCCGACGGGAGTCGGTTCCGGCGTCGTCGTTTGCGCGGACGAGAAGCGCGCAGGAACCAGGCCCGCGCCGCCGCTCACCTCACACCTTACCCCTCACGCCTCACGCCCCCAACGCCTTGCCGACGATCTCGGCCACGTCCGCGGACAGGCCCGGCGCGGCGAGCACGCGTTCGAGCTGCGGGCGGATGCTGGCCTGCAGGGCGGGGGTGAAGTGGCGCCAGTTCTCCAGCGCCCGCGCCACGCGCGCCGCGACCTGCGGGTTGCGGGCGTCGAGCGCGATCACCTGCTCGGCCCAGAAGGCATGGCCGCTGCCGTCGGCGGCGTGGAACTCGCCCGGGTTGGCGCGGAAGAAGGTGCCCAGCAGCGCGTAGACCTTGTTCGGGTTCGACAGACTGAAGGCGGGGTCGCTGAGCAGCACCCGCACGCGCGCAAGCGCCGGCTCGGCCTCCTCACCCCAGCGCCAGGCGCCGGCCTGCAGCGCGAACCACTTGTCGAGCACCAGCGCATCGCCGCGATGGCGGTCGTGGAAGGCCTGCAGCGCGGCGGCGCGCGCCGGGCTCGTGCTCTGCACCAGCGCGGCGAGCGCGCCGAAGCGCTCGGTCATGTTGGTGGCGGCGGCGAAGCGCGCCTCGGCCAGTGCCAGGCCCTCGGCCACGCCGGCGGCGGCGAGGTAGCGCAGGGCGAGGTTCACCAGCGCACGGCGGCCGGCGTCACCCGGGTGGTAGCGATACTCGCCGCGTACCTGCAGGCGCTCGACCACCTCCAGCCAGTCGGCGGTGAGCGTGGCGCCAAGCGCGCGCATCATGCGCACCAGCGCACTGCGCAGCGCGGCGGGGTCGGCGGGCGACATGCGCTCGAGCAGGTAGGCCTCGCCCGGCAGCGCGAGCGCCTGGGCGCGGAAGGCGGGGTCGAGCGCGCCGTCGTTCAGCAGCGTGCGGAAGGCGGCGACGAAGGCATCCGGCACCTCGGCGCCGGCATCCGCGGCGAGGTCCAGCACCACGCGCTCGGCGTAGCGCTGCGCGGCGTCCCAGCGGTTGCAGGGGTCGGCGTCGTGCGCCATGCGGAAGGCGAGGCGCGCGTCATCCTCGTCGAGCTCCAGGATCACCGGCGCCGAGAAGCCGCGCAGCAGCGAGGGCACCGGCTCGGCAGCGACGCCGACGAAGCGGAAGGTCTGCTCGTCCTCGGTGAGCTTGAGCACGCGCGTGCAGGCACCCGCTTGGGCCTCGCCCTCGAGCTGCAGCGGCAGATCGCGCCCGTCCGCGCCGATGAGGCCGACCGCGACCGGGATCACCAGCGGCTGCTTGACGTGCTGGCCGGGCGTGGCCGGGGTCGATTGCGCCAGCGTCAGCGTGTAGCTGTCGTCGGCGGCGTTCCACACCCCGCTCGCCTTCACCCGCGGCGTGCCGGCCTGTTCGTACCAGCGCATGAACTGGTCGAGGTCGAAGCCGTTGTTGGCCTCGGACATGACCTCGACAAAGTCGTCGCAGGTCACCGCCTGGCCGTCGAAGTAGCTGAAGTAGAGGTCCATGCCGTTGCGGAAGCCCTCCTGCCCCAGGAGGGTGTGCAGCATGCGGATGACCTCGGCGCCCTTCTCGTACACCGTGGCGGTGTAGAAGTTGTTGATCTCCTGGTAGCTGTCGGGGCGGATCGGGTGCGCCATCGGCCCGCCGTCCTCCGGGAACTGCGCCGCGCGCAGCACGCGCACGTCGTCGATGCGCTTGACCGCGCGCGCCGAAGCCGCGCCCTCGGGGCCGGCCGCGCGCGCGAGCATGTCGGCGGAGAACTGCTGGTCGCGGAAGACGGTGAGGCCTTCCTTGAGGGTGAGCTGGAACCAGTCGCGGCAGGTGACGCGGTTGCCCGTCCAGTTGTGGAAGTACTCGTGCGCGACCACGCTCTCGACGTTCTCGTAGTCGAGGTCGGTGGCGGTGTCGGGCTTGGCGAGGATGAACTTGGTGTTGAAGATGTTCAGCCCCTTGTTCTCCATCGCGCCCATGTTGAAGTCGGCCACCGCGACGATCATGAAGCGGTCGAGGTCGAGCTCCAGGCCGAAGGTCTCCTCGTCCCAGCGCATCGAGTGCACCAGCGAATCCATCGCGTGCTCGACGCGGTCGAGGTTGCCCTCCTCCACCCACACCTGCAGCAGCACCTCGCGGCCCGACATCGTGGTCACGGTGCGCTCGAGCGCGACCAGCTTCGCTGCGACCAGCGCGAACAGGTACGAGGGCTTGGGGAAGGGATCCTCCCACTTCGCGTAGTGGCGCCCCTCGGGCAGCAGGCCCTCGTCGACGAGGTTGCCGTTGGAGAGCAGCACCGGGCAGGCGTCACGGTCGGCTTCGAGCGTGACCGTGTAGCGTGCCATCACGTCGGGGCGGTCGGGGAAGCAGGTGATGCGGCGGAAGCCCTCGGCCTCGCACTGGGTGAAGAAGCCGCCGTTCGACAGGTAGAGGCCCGACAGCGTGGTGTTGGCGCGCGGATCCACCCGGGTGACGACCTCGACCACCACGCGATCGCCCGCGGCGTCGATGTCGATGGCGCCGCCGTCTTCGTGCAGCCCTTGCGGGGGCTGGCCGTCCACGGTCAGCGACACGCGCTCGAGCACCTCGCCCCACAGCCGGATCGGGCCGTC
This sequence comes from Thauera sp., assembly GCA_024235615.1. Taxonomy (GTDB): domain Bacteria; phylum Pseudomonadota; class Gammaproteobacteria; order Burkholderiales; family Rhodocyclaceae; genus Thauera. Next base: position 533,726 of record JACKMB010000001.1, read on the forward strand.
GGCGGCGTCGCGGTTGCGCACGCAGCACATGCGGTTGGTGACCAGCGTGGCCTCGGGGTCGAGGCGGAAGTGAAGGTCGACGGTCTCGACCGTCCACGCCAGCGGCCGGTAGTCGGCGCGCTGGATCGTCGGGGCATGTTCGGTTTTCATTATGAGTTCTCCATCGGCGCCTCGCGGGCGCGGCAAGGGCGCGAGTGTACGCCCTGGCGGGCGAGCCGCACAGGGTGGGCAGGCTTTACCTGGCGCAAAGATGCGCCCGGGCCGAAGCGGGCCGGCACGAGCGCCGCCGGAACTCGCCCGGCGCGCCTCAGTCCGGCTTGCGGTCGCAGACCAGCACGTCGGCGGTCGAGCGCGCGAGCACGTGCTTGGTGACGCTGCCGAGCAGCATCTCGCCGAGCAGGCCGTGGCCGCGCTTGCCGATCACGATCAGGTCGCAGTCCTGCTCCTGCTCCTGCTCGAGGATCTGCGTGGTGGCCTCGCCGTGGACCACGATGCGGCGCACGCGGTTCTCGTCGAGGCCGGCGCACGCGACCAGCTCTTTCATCTGCGCACCCGCCTCGCGGCGGGCATTGACGCGCAGAGAGGACAGCGCATTCTCCTCCACGCCGGCGTAGCGCAGCTTGCCCTCGAAGGGCACCTCGAAGGCGTGCAGCAACACGAACTCGGCCTGCGGCGCCACGCACTGCGCGAACTGCAAGGCCTCGAGTGCGCGCGCGGAGAAATCCACCGGCACGAGCACGCGGCGGTAGGGTTCGTGGGCGATCTGCTTGACCACCAGCATGGGCCGCACGGACTTGCGCAGCACGCGCTCGGTGGTGGAGCCGATCAGCAGCTCGCGCATGAAGCCGGCGCCGCGCGCACCCATCACCAGCAGGTCGGCGTCGACCGCCTCGGCGTGAGCGACGATCTCGCCGAGCACACTGCCTACCGCCAGCTGCTGCTCGGGCACGACTCCGTGGCGCCTGTGCATCTCTGCGGCGAGCGCCTCGACCTCGCCGCGCACCTCCGCGAGCAGCTTCTCCTGCACGCCGGCGGCGTCGGCATCGAGCAGGTGACGCAGGGTGTCGAGCGCGCCGGCATTGACCACATGCTGCAGCGACAGGCGCGCGCCGAGCTCGGCGGCGAGCAGGCAGGCGCGCACCACGGCGTGGCGGGCGAGCGCGGAGAGGTCGGTGGGGGCGACGACAGTGCGGATCGGGTTCATCGTTCAGTCTCCTGGGGCCTCGCGGGCGGCCGCGCCGGCGCAGCGGCTTGCGTGCCGGCAGCGTCGGCGATATCCGCGCGGTGGGCGTCCTCGTAGGCGATCTCCGCCGCGAAGGTGCGCGCCGCGTAGTCGGCCGCGTCGTTGAAGGGGTTGAGCACGCGCTCCACCCCTGCGGCGCCGAGCGCGGCGCCGTGGATGTCGTCGCGCACCACGCCGGCGATGCGGCCCTTGAAGCCGGCCTCGCCGAGCGCGTGCAGGAAGGCGCGGTTGGAGTCCCACTGCGGGAAGGTGGTCACCACCCAGCGCGCGTCGGCGAGCGGCAGGGATTCGAGGAAGCCGGGGTCCTCGCCGTCGCCGAAGCGCACCGGCAGGCGCTGGCGGCGCAGCTGGCGGACGATCTCGGGGTCGAAGTCGACGCCGAGCACCTCGATGCCGGCCTGGCGCAGCTGGCGCATCAGGCGCGCACCGTAGCGGCCGAGGCCGAACACCACGATGTCGGGCTGGCCCGCCGCCCTGCCCTGGCGCTCGACCGCGAGCTCGCGGAAGGGGCGCTTGCGCTCGAACACGCCGAGCACGGGCGCGAGGCGCTCGTAGAGCGGCTGCGAGTACAGGATCAGGTAGGTGGACATCATGATGGTGACCAGCCCGACCAGCGTGGTGAGGCCGAGCGCCTCGACGCCGATGTGGCCGAGGGTGATTCCCATCGCCACGAACACGATGGAGAACTCGCTGATCTGCGCCACGGTGAGGCCGGCCATGAAGCCGGTGCGCTTGCGATAGCCCATGTAGCCCATGATCGCCATCACGATCAGCGGATTGCCGATGAGCACGAACAAGGAGAGGATCACTGCCGGCCACAGCTCGCCGCCGAGGGTGGAGAAATCGAGCTTGGCGCCGAGATCCACGAAGAAGAACAGCAGCATGAAGTCGCGGATGCCGGTCAGGCGCGCGTTCATCGCCTCGCGGTAGGCGGTGGAGGCGAGCGAGAACCCGGCCATGAAGGCGCCCGCCTCCTTGCTGAAGCCGGCGACCTCGCCGAGCGCGGCGAGCCCGGTGCCCCAGGCGATGGCGAAGATCAGCAGCAGCTCCTGCGAGCGCGCCATCGCGTGCACCAGCCAGGGCAGGACGTAGCGCATGAGCACGAACATCAGCGCGGTGGCCCCCACCAGGCGCAGCGCGAGCTGTCCCGCCACGGCCAGCACGGCATCCTCGCCGGCGCCGCGCAGCGCGCTCATGGTCATCATCGCCAGCACCACGGCGACGTCCTGCACGATCAGGAAGCCCACCGCGATGCGCCCGTGCAGCGAGTCGAGCTCGCGCTTGTCCGACAGCAGCTTGACCACGATGATCGTGCTCGAGAAGGTCAGCGCCACCGCGACGTAGAGCGCCTCCATCAGGCTCTTGCCCATCAGCACGATGATGAGGAAGCCGAACACGATGGTGAAGCCGAGCTGGCCGAGGCCGGTGGCGAGCGCGACCGGGCCGATGTGGCGGATATGGTGGAGGTCGAGCTTGAGGCCGACCACGAAGAGCAGCACGGTGACGCCGATCTCGGCGAGGAGCGCGACCTGATCGTGCGCGGTGACGATACCGAACACCGCCGGCCCGACCAGGATGCCGACCACGATGTAGGCGATCAGCACCGGCTGGCGCAGGCGCACCGCGATCGCCCCGGCCAGCGCGGAGATGATCAGCAGCACGGCGAATTCGGCGTAGGGCCCGTGGGCCAGCATCGCGGCCATCGTTCGATCCTCGTGTCACTCCGCGAGGCACCCGGGGTACGGGGGCGCGCGGAGCGCAAGCAGTGCCTGTGATCGAATGGTAACCGATCCGCCCCCCGGGACCGTCGGCCTCCCGGAGTGCACGGGCCGGACGGCCAGTGGCCGCTCAGCCCTTCGCGGGGGTGGGCAGCAGCACGATGCAGGTACCGGCGAGGCGGTCGTGGAGGAACTGGCGATCGCGATCGACCAGCGCCCACGCCAGGCCGATGCCGCCGAGCAGCACCGAAGACCAGGCGAGCGCGTAGCGCAGCCAGCAGCGCCCGAGCGAGGCGATGCGGCCGTCGGCAGCGGTGACGATCTTCAGCCGCCAGGTCTGCATCGCCAGGGTCTGCCCGCCACGTCGCCAGTACCACACGAAATAGACCCCGAGCACGCCGAACACATGCAGCCAGAGCAGCCAGCCCGGCGGGGCGAACTCGGCGGCGATGCCGAGCATCAGGTAGGGCACGAGGAAGGTGAGCGCGAGCACGCCGAGCAGCAGCATCGACTCGTAGAGCATCGAGGCGAGGCGGCGACGCAGCCCGGCGAGCTCCGCGCTGGGGCGGTCGCTGGCGGTCGCACCGGCCGTGTCCTTGCGGTTGAGGGCATCTCGTGCCGGGGGCTGGGCGGCAGGCACCCCGTCAGGAGCGGCCTTGCCGGCCCGGCTCTTGCTACGCGTCATGAGTCGATCCAGGCGGCCGCATCGGTGCGGCACGAAAATGGGCGTTGCGGCGGGAAAACAGGGAGCAGGGACAGCGTCGAGCGACCGCCGGCGCGGCGGCAGGCTGAAAGCCTGTGGCAGCGGCAGGCGCAGGACAACGTCAAGAGCGCGACCAGGTTCGCTGCGCGCGCCTGCCCGCCTCATCCGGGACCGCCTGCAGCCTTGACCAAACCGCGACCGGCCGGTAACGTTCTGCGTTTATTCAAAACCCCAATAGAGCGAGTTCGCGATGGTGCTGTCCGGAGCCGAAATTGTAATCAGGTGCCTGCAGGAAGAAAAGGTCGAGTATGTCTTCGGTTACCCGGGCGGCGCGGTCCTCTTCCTGTACGACGCGCTCTTCCAGCAGGACAAGGTCCGCCACGTGCTGGTGCGCCACGAGCAGGCCGCGGTGCACGCCGCCGACGGCTTCGCGCGCAGCACCGAGAAGGTCGGCGTCGCCATGGTGACCTCCGGCCCCGGCGCCACCAACGCCGTCACCGGCATCGCCACCGCCTACTGCGACTCGATCCCGATGGTGATCATTTCCGGCCAGGTGCCGGTCGCCGCGATCGGCCAGGACGCGTTCCAGGAAGTCGACACCGTCGGCATCACCCGCCCCTGCGTCAAGCACAACTTCCTCGTCAAGGACGTGCGCGACATCGCCGCGACGATGAAGAAGGCCTTCCACCTCGCCCGCACCGGCCGCCCCGGCCCGGTGCTGGTCGACATCCCGAAGGACGTGTCGATGCAGCGCTGCGAGTACGAGTATCCGAAAGAGATCTCGATGCGCTCGTACAACCCGGTGACCAAGGGCCACTCGGGGCAGATCAAGAAGGCGGTGCAGCTGCTCCTCGAGGCCAAGCGCCCGATGATCTACACCGGCGGCGGCGTGGTGCTGTCGAACGCGGCCGAACCGCTCACCAAGCTCACCCGGCTCCTCGGCTACCCGATCACCAACACCCTGATGGGCCTCGGCGGCTACCCCTCGAGCGACCGCCAGTTCCTCGGCATGCCGGGCATGCACGGCACCTTCGAGGCCAACATGGCGATGCACTACTCCGACGTGCTGCTCGCCGTCGGCGCCCGCTTCGACGACCGCGTGATCGGCAACCCGGCGCACTTCGCCGAGGAGCCGCGCAAGATCATCCATGTGGACATCGACCCGTCGTCGATCTCCAAGCGCGTGCGCGTTGATACTCCGATCGTCGGCGACGTCAAGGAAGTGCTCGAGGAGATGATCCGCCAGCTCGAATCCGGCGAGGCGCGTCCCAACCCCGAGGCGCTGGCCGCGTGGTGGAAACAGATCGAGCAGTGGCGCGACCGCAAGTGCATGGTCTACAAGAACTCGGACGAGATCATCAAGCCGCAGTTCGTGATCCAGAAGCTGTGGGAAGTCACCGGCGGCGACGCCATCATCACCTCGGACGTCGGCCAGCACCAGATGTGGGCGGCGCAGTACTACGGCTTCGACAAGCCGCGGCGCTGGCTCAACTCGGGCGGCCTGGGCACGATGGGCGTGGGCATGCCCTACGCCATGGGCGCCAAGCTCGCCAACCCCGACGTGCCGGTGGCCTGCGTGACCGGCGAGGCCTCGATCCAGATGAACATCCAGGAGCTGTCGACCTGCAAGCAGTTCCGCCTGCCGATCAAGATCTGCAACCTGAACAACCGCTACCTGGGCATGGTGCGCCAGTGGCAGGAGCTCTTCCACGGCGGCCGTTACTCCGAGTCCTACATGGACTCGCTGCCCGACTTCGCCAGGCTGGCCGAGGCCTACGGTCACGTCGGCATCCGCGTCGACCGTCCCGCCGACGTCGAGGGCGCGCTGCGGGAGGCGTTCACAACCCACAGGAACGAGCTCGTGTTCCTCGACTTCCAGATCGACCAGACCGAGAACGTCTATCCGATGGTGCAGGGCGGGAAGGGTCTCACCGAGATGATCCTGTCGGCCGAAGACCTCTGATCGCCTCCCACCGAATCCGGAATCCATCACCATGCGTCACGTCATTTCCCTCCTGATCGAAAACGAATCCGGCGCGCTGTCGCGCGTGTCCGGCCTGTTCTCGGCGCGCGGCTACAACATCGAATCGCTCACCGTGGCCCCGACCGAGGACTTCTCGATGTCGCGGATGACCATCGTCACCACCGGCTCGGACGAGATCATCGAGCAGATCACCAAGCAGCTGAACAAGCTGGTCGAGGTCGTCAAGGTCGTCGACATCTCCGAGGCCGCCCACATCGAGCGCGAGCTCATGCTCGTCAAGGTGCGCGCCACCGGCAAGGACCGCGAGGAGATCAAGCGCACCGCCGACATCTTCCGCGCCCGCATCATCGACGTCACCGACGCCTCCTACGTCGTCGAGCTGACCGGCAACCAGGGCAAGCTCGACGCCTTCATCGGCGCGATCGACCCGGCACTGATCCTCGAGACCGTGCGCTCGGGCGTCTGCGGCATCGGCCGCGGCGACCGCGTGCTGAAGGTCTGAGCTCCCCCCTCCCCCGCTCCACATCGAACCAAAGGAAAGACATGAAGGTTTACTACGACAAGGACGCCGACCTCTCGCTGATCAAGGGCAAGCAGGTCACCATCGTCGGCTACGGCTCGCAGGGCCACGCCCACGCCCAGAACCTGCGCGACTCCGGCGTGAATGTCACCGTCGGCCTGCGCAAGGACGGCAGCTCCTGGGCCAAGGCCGAGGCCGCCGGCCTGGCCGTCAAGGAAATCGGCGAAGCCGTCAAGGCCGCCGACCTCGTCATGATCCTGCTGCCGGACGAGACCGCGCCGCAGGTCTACCGCGACGACATCGAGCCGAACATCAAGAAAGGCGCGGTGCTCGCCTTCGCCCACGGCTTCAACGTGCACTACAACCAGATCGTTCCGCGCGCCGACCTCGACGTGATCATGGTCGCCCCCAAGGGCCCCGGCCACACCGTGCGCTCCGAGTACCTGCGCGGGGGCGGCGTCCCGACCCTGATCGCGATCTACCAGGACCGCTCGGGCAAGGCCAAGGACATCGCGCTGTCCTACTCCGCTGCCAACGGCGGCACCAAGGGCGGCGTGATCGAGACCAACTTCCGCGAAGAGACCGAGACCGACCTCTTCGGCGAGCAGGCCGTGCTATGCGGCGGCGCCGTCGAGCTGGTCAAGATGGGCTTCGAGACGCTGGTTGAAGCCGGCTACGCGCCCGAGATGGCCTACTTCGAGTGCCTGCACGAGCTCAAGCTGATCGTCGACCTGATGTACGAGGGCGGCATCGCCAACATGAACTACTCGATCTCGAACAACGCCGAGTACGGCGAGTACGTGACCGGGCCCGAGGTCATCAACGAGCAGTCGCGCGCCGCCATGCGCAACGCGCTGAAGCGCATCCAGACCGGCGAGTACGCGAAGATGTTCATCCTCGAGGGCAAGACCAACTACCCGAGCATGACCGCCTACCGCCGCCTCAACGCCGACCACCAGATCGAGAAGGTCGGTGGCCAGCTGCGCGACATGATGCCCTGGATCAAGGCCAAGGCCCTGGTCGACAAGTCGAAGAACTGATCGCCCCGGCGTTCGGTCCAAGGGCCGGTACCGCAGTCGCGGTGCCGGCCTTTTTCGTTGCGGCGGCGGCCATGTGCCTTGCGCGGCTGCGGTACGGCGGCGAGCGCTTTTGCAGCCGGGCGCGCGTGTGCGTGCGCTAAAATGACGATTCTGGATTCCACGGAGGCGACACCCAAGGTGCCCGATATCGAACACGCCCCGCTGCCCTTGCCCGACAAGCGCCGCCGCGGCATCTACATCCTGCCGAACCTGTTCACCACCGCCGCGCTGTTCGCCGGCTTCTATGCGATCGTGCAGGCGATGAACCAGCGCTTCGAGTACGCCGCGGTGGCCATCTTCGTCGCCATGGTGCTCGACGGCCTCGACGGCCGTATCGCCCGCCTGACCAACACCCAGAGCGAGTTCGGGGCCGAATACGACTCGCTCTCCGACATGGTCTCCTTCGGCGCCGCACCGGCGCTGGTCATGTACGAGTGGGCGCTGCAGGACCTCGGCAAGCTCGGCTGGGTCGCCGCCTTCATCTACTGCGCCGGCGCCGCGCTGCGCCTGGCGCGCTTCAACACCAACATCGACGTGGTCGACAAGCGCTACTTCCAGGGCCTGCCCAGCCCGGCGGCGGCGGCGCTGGTCGCCGGCATGGTGTGGGTGGGCATCGACAACGGCTTCGCCGGCGACGACCTGCGCTGGTACGCCGCGGTGCTGACCATCTTCGCCGGCGTCTCCATGGTCAGCAACGTGCTGTTCTGGAGCGGCAAGAGCATCAACCTGCGCAAGAGCGTACCCTTCATCGTGCTGATCGCGCTGGTGCTCGCCTTCGCGCTGATCTCCAGCTACCCGCCCGGCATCCTGTTCGCCCTCTTCCTCGCCTACGCCGGCTCCGGCTACATCGTCGCCGCGCTGCGCTGGCGCCGACGCCGCTCGCACCGGGCCGAACCTGCCAGCCCGGCCTCCCCCACCCATACCGAACAAGCCGGCGACACCGCCGCCGCGCCCGTCGAGGGCGCCTCATCCGACCCCGGGAGCAAGCCATGAAAGACAAGCTGATCATCTTCGACACCACCTTGCGCGACGGCGAGCAGAGCCCGGGCGCGTCGATGACCCGTGACGAGAAGCTGCGCATCGCCCGCCAGCTCGAGCGTATGCGCGTGGACGTCATCGAGGCCGGCTTCGCCGCCGCCTCCAACGGCGACTTCGAGGCGGTGCGCTCGATCGCCGAGGCGATCAAGGAGTCCACCGTCTGTACGCTGGCGCGCGCCAACGAGCACGACATCCGCCGCGCCGGCGAGGCCATCCGCCCGGCGGCGCGCGGCCGCATCCACACCTTCATCGCCACCAGCCCGATCCACATGGAGAAGAAGCTGCGCATGACGCCCGACGAGGTCGTCGCGCAGGCGGTCAAGGCGATCGGTTGGGCGCGCGAGTACACCGACGACGTCGAGTTCTCCGCCGAGGACGCCGGCCGCTCCGAGATCGACTTCCTGGTGCGCATCTTCGAGGCCGTGATCGACGCCGGCGCGAAGACCATCAACGTGCCCGACACCGTGGGCTACAACGTGCCCGAGCAGTTCGCCACCACCGTGGGCACGCTGATCGAGCGCGTGCCCAACTCCGACAGGGTGGTGTGGTCGGTGCATTGCCACAACGACCTCGGGCTGGCCGTGGCCAACTCGCTGGCCGCGGTGCGTGCGGGTGCGCGCCAGGTCGAATGCACGATCAACGGCCTCGGCGAGCGCGCCGGCAATGCCTCGCTCGAGGAGATCGTCATGGCGGTGCGAACCCGCGCCGACATCTTCCCGGTCGAGACCGGCATCGACACCACGCAGATCGTGCCGGCCTCCAAGCTGGTGTCGCAGATCACCGGCTACCCGGTGCAGCCCAACAAGGCCATCGTCGGTGCCAATGCCTTCGCGCACGAGTCGGGCATCCATCAGGACGGCGTGCTCAAGCACCGCGAGACCTACGAGATCATGCGCGCCGAGGACGTCGGCTGGGGTGCCAACAAGCTGGTGCTCGGCAAGCTCTCCGGGCGCAACGCCTTCCGCGCCCGCCTGCAGGAGCTCGGCATCGAGATCGAGAGCGAGGAGCACCTCAACCAGGCCTTCGCGCGCTTCAAGGAGCTCGCCGACCGCAAGTCGGAGATCTTCGACGAGGACCTCACCGCGCTGATGCGCGACGAGGCAGTCACGCCGGCGCCCGAGCAGTACCGCCTGGTGTCGACCCGCTTCCACTCCGAGACCGGCGAGACCCCGGTGGCCGAAATCACCCTGTCGATCGGCGGCGCCGAGAAGCAGGCGCGCGCCAACGGCTCCGGCCCGGTGGACGCCGCCTTCAAGGCGATCGAGACGGTCGCCACCACCGGCAGCGAGCTGCTGCTGTACTCGGTGAACGCGATCACCAGCGGCACCGACGCCCAGGGCGAGGTCACCGTGCGCCTGTCGCGCGACGGCCGCGTGATGGACGGCCAGGGCGCCGACACCGACATCATCGTCGCCTCGGCCAAGGCCTACCTGAACGCGCTCAACAAGCTGCACGCGGGCGCGGAGCGGCTCAACCCGCAGGTGTGAGGGGCACCAGGCGCCTCCTGCAGGAGCGCCGGAAGGCGCGAATGCCGGCGGCGGTCGCGGACCGGTGGCGCAACGCTCCGCGGGCACCGCGGTGACCGACGGGTTCGCGGCTGCCGCCGCTCCTACATGGGGCAGCCCGGTTCGCGGCTGCCGCCGCTCCTACATGGGGTCTGCGCCCTGCGCGCGCGACGGCGCCGTCGCGCGCGCGTGCAGCATCGTGCTGGTGAACAGCACTACTGCGAGGAAAACCTCGGTCAAGGCGAACACGCCGGTGAGGCCGGGGTCGGAGGCGCGCAGCACGCCCTCGGTGAAATACAGCAGCGACAGCATCGACAGCCACTGCGAGGTGTAGCGCCGGCCGCGCAGCACACCGAACACCGCCGGCAGCAGCGGCAGCGCCTTCAGCATCATCCACGAGCCGCCCGGACGCAGCGGGGCGAGCCAGCCCTCCCACACCACGCACAGCACGATCAGCGCCAGCAGCGCGGCGCTCGACACCAGGCTCAGCGCGCGCGCGTTCATCGCGCCCCCGCCAGGCGCATCGCCACCTCGGCCAGGCGTCGGCCTTGCGCCTGCGCAAGCGCGATCTCCTCGGCACTGAGCGCGGCATCGCCCTCGCTCCCGGACACATGGCTCGCGCCGTAGGGCGTACCGCCCGTGCGCGTCTCGCCGAGCGCCGGCTCGGAGAACGGCAGCCCCAGCACCAGCATGCCGTGATGGAAGAGCGGCAGCATCATCGACAGCAGCGTGCTCTCCTGCCCACCGTGGAGGCTGGACGAGGACGTGAACACGCAGCCCGGCTTGCCCTCGAGGGCGCCGTTGAGCCAGGCGCCCGCGAGGCCGTCGAGGAAGTACTTCATCGGCGCCGCCATGTTGCCGAAGCGCGTCGGGCTGCCGAGTGCCAGGCCGACGCACTCCTCCAGGTCGGCCACCTCGACGTAGGGCGGCCCCGAGGCCGGGATGTCGTCCTCGACCGCCTCGCACACGGTAGACACCCGCGGCACCGTACGCACCCGCGCCACCGCGCCCGGCACCTGATGGATGCCGGCGGCGATGTGCTCGGCGAGCGCGCGCACCGAACCGCGGTGGCTGTAGTAGAGGACGAGGATTTCGTGCATCGGATGCCTGCTCCAGAAAGAGGCCGGATTATATCGCGCCGTCACCGCCGGCCGACCGCGCACCCCCAGGGCAATCGCAGGCGCGGCGCTCAGATCGGATAGGGATCGATCTCGTACTGGAAAAGTTCGACGCTCGGCGTCTGCAGGTCGAGCCCGAGCGCACGCGCCTGCGCGACATAGACCGTCTGCGTCTCGCGCACGAATACGAAGCGGCGCGAGGCGTAGGTGCCTGCGACCGCGAGCATTGCCGGATGACGGCGCAAGGGCTCCATGATCGGCAAGGCCAGCGCAGGAGAGAGCTGCTGCACCGCGCGCCCGCGGAACCCGACCATCACCGGGTGGAAGGACTGCCCGATGATCTGCAGCCCGACCTCCACCTGCCCCGGCAGATCACTGCGCACCCAGCGCACGATGCACACGGACCAGGCCTGCCCCTGCTCACGGCGCAAGGCGAGCGCGCCCCCCGCCTCGATCTCGCCGCGAACCCCGGCCACGCTCATGATCGCGAGCCCTCCCGGGCTCTCGTTGAGGACCATCCACTCCTGGAGCGAGTCGACCTCGGCCGTACCCCCGCCACCGAGGTCCCACACCGCCTGCAGGCCGATCCCCACCTGGACCACGTATTGATGCTGGCGCCGCGGCTGCCCGCGCACCGGCGCCGCCATCCAGTAGCTGCGCAGGCGACGCAGCAAGGCCACCGTCTCGAGGGGCGACAGGCCAGGCGGAAAGAGATCCTCCTCGGCCGTCAGCGGCTCGACTTCGCCCTGCATCCCGGCAAGCTCCGCCGCGGTCATGCGGGCGGTCACCCATTCGATGCACTCGCCCAGCTTCTGCGCCATCGGACGGGGATTGAAGCTCCATACCTCGCCGCCCAGCATCGACCCGGAGGGCGCCGGCCGGCGCGAGACCGCCTGTGGCGCGAGATCCGCGCCGAGGTCGATCCACCACGCCGACGCGCTCGTGTCGCCCACGCCGTGCACGAGGACCGCCGCACTGAGCACACGCGCATCGAGGAAGTCGTACAGCCAGGCGATCTCTCGCCCGGTAAGCCCTTCGGGCTGCGCGACCGCGACCGCGAGCAGGCGCACGTAGGCGCAGCGCAAGGGATCGTCGGGGGCCGCCGTGGCGATCCGGCGGCGGGCGGCAAAGTCGTGTGCCAGCCGCCAGGTCCCGGCCGGGGGCGGCGCGGCGGCCAACTCACAGAGCGCGAACACCTCGGTGACCAGGCCGATCGCGTACTCGCAAAGCTCGGCCTCGGCCCCGGAACGCGCAACACTGCCACTCCCCGCGAGACCCGCGATCGCTGCGGCGACGTCCAGGGCGAGCGCGCACAACTGCTCGTTGGCCTCGAAGAGCGCAACCTCCACCGGGAGCTGACGTGCAATCATCAGGGGGCGCAGACGCGCGCCGATGTCGCCGATGCGCTCGGCAAGCGCACGCAGCACTACCTCGTTCGTGCCCGGGCCAGCGCCACCGAAGGCGTCGAGCAGGTGCGCGCGCAGCGCAGCGAGATCGTCCTCGACGGCGTCCGCCGGCTCGCTCTCGAGCCAGCGGAGCAGCGACTGCTCTGCATCGGACGGTGTCGACGGCGCTTCCATGGTCCCCGGCGAAAGACTGAAGGTGCCTGCATTCTATCCCCTTCCGCCGCAAGCACGCCGCAACACCGCGCGCCCATGCTGCACGGGATCGGACGAGAGGGGCGGAAGCGCTGGCGACGGACAAGAAAGCCTTGTCCGCAGCGCGCGACTCCCCTATAATCCGCGGTTTTTCGCATCCACCGATCAGGAACATCCAGATGGTCGTCATTCGCCTTGCCCGTGGTGGCGCCAAAAAGCGCCCGTTCTTCAACATGGTCGTTGCCGATTCGCGCAACCGCCGCGACGGTCGCTTCATCGAGCGCGTCGGCTTCTACAACCCGATCGCCTCGGGCGCCGAAAAGGGTCTCGTGATCAACGCCGAGCGTCTCGCCTACTGGCAGCAGAACGGCGCCCAGCTGTCGCCCACCGTCGCCCGCCTGGTCAAGCAGGCTGCCACGGCCGCGGCCTGACCGACGTCGATCAGCGGCTGAGCGGCGCATGATCGTACTGGGGCGCATCGTCGCCCCTTTTGGCGTTCAGGGCTGGATCAAGATCCACCCCTTCGGTGACGACCCCGCCTCGTGGCGGAAGATGTCGCACTGGTGGCTGTGCAGCGACGACGACGCGCCCGCCGAGGCGTGGAAGCAATACACGCTGACCGCCTGTCGCGCGCACGGCAAGGGGTTGGTGGCCGCGCTTGCCGAGGTGGCCGACCGTGGCGCGGCCGAGGCCGTCGACGGCTTCTACATCGGCGCGCCGCGCGAGGCCCTGCCCAAGCCTGCCGAGGGCGAGTACTACTGGGGCGACCTCGTCGGCCTGGCGGTGGAAAACGAGGCGGGCGAGGCGTTCGGCACGGTCGCAGGGCTGATCTCGACCGGCGCGCACGACGTCCTGCAGGTACGTGAAGGCAATGGCGACGAGGCGGTCGAACGCCTGATCCCCTTCGTCGCGGCCTACGTGCTCGACGTCGACCTGGCCACCCGGCGCATCCGGGTCGCCTGGCAGAAAGACTGGTAACACGGGACTGTGGAAGGCCGGTGAATCCGCACATCCCGCAAGGCGAGACGCAGCAGGCGAGCCCTCCGGGCGTTGCGGGCGGGCCGCGTCGATACGACGTGGTCACCCTCTTCCCCGAGATGTTCGCCGCGCTCACCGGCAGCGGCATCACCCGGCGGGCGATCGATCGCGGGCTGTACGCGCTGGAGTTTCACAACCCGCGCGACTTCACCAGCGATCCGCATCGCACGGTGGACGACCGCCCCTACGGCGGCGGCCCCGGCATGGTGATGCTGGCCGAGCCGCTGACGCAGGCGATCCGCGCCGCACGCGCGGCACAGCAAGCGGCGCTCGGCCGCAGCGGGCGGGTGATCTACCTGTCCCCGCAAGGGCGCAGGCTGGCGCAGGAGGTGGTGCTGGAGCTGGCCGCCGAGCCCGCGCTGGTGTTGCTGTGCGGGCGCTACGAGGGCGTGGACCAGCGCCTGATCGACCGCGAGGTCGACGAGGAACTGTCGCTCGGCGACTTCGTGCTGTCGGGCGGCGAGCTGCCGGCGATGGTGCTGCTCGATGCGATCGTGCGCCAGCTGCCCGGCGCGCTGAACACCGCCGGCTCGGCGCAGGAGGATTCCTTCGCCGACGGGCTGCTGGACTGTCCGCACTACACGCGGCCGGAGCTGTACGAAGACGAACGGGTGCCCGATGTGCTGCTGTCGGGCAACCACGCGGCGATCCGCCGCTGGCGGCTGAAGCAGTCCCTCGGCCGCACCTGGCTGCGCAGGCCCGACCTGCTCGGGGCGCGGCCGTTGAGCAAGACCGAATTGAAACTGCTTGACGAGTTCAGGCAGGAGCAAGCCGGGACGCAGGACGCACTGGAACCCCAGCGCGGCTGAGCGTCCTTTCACAAACGGCGCGCATCAGGTTGCGACCTGCTCTGCGGCCAGGCCGACGCAAGAGGCGAAGGCCGATAACATCGATGGAGTATCTGCAATGAACCTGCTTCAGCAACTCGAACAGGAAGAAATGGCCCGCGTCTCGCAGGGCAAGACCATCCCCGAGTTCGGTCCCGGCGACACCGTGATCGTCCAGGTGAAGGTCAAGGAAGGCAACCGCGAGCGTCTGCAGGCCTACGAGGGCGTGGTCATCGCCAAGCGCAACCGCGGCCTGAACTCTTCCTTCATCGTCCGCAAGATCTCCTCGGGCGAAGGTGTCGAGCGTACCTTCCAGACCTACTCGCCGCTGGTCGCCGGCGTCGAGGTCAAGCGTCGTGGTGACGTGCGTCGCGCCAAGCTGTACTACCTGCGCCAGCGCTCGGGCAAGTCGGCGCGCATCAAGGAAAAGCTGGACTACAAGGCTGCCGCTGCCAAGCGTGCCGCCCAGCAGCAACAGGAAGGCTGATCGCTCCGGCGGTCGCTTCATCGGAACGGGCCTTCGGGCCCGTTTTTTTGTTCACCGATTTCCTCGTGCGGGAGCGGGTTTGCCCGCGAATCGAGCCTCGTCGAACGTCCGTTCGCGGGCAGGCCCGCTCGCACGAGCGCAACCCGCCCGCCCAGCAGCCCCGGCTCAGCGCCGCTCGACGCGGTGCATGAGCCAGAACGCGGCGACGAGGAAGATCAGGCTGGGGGTCAGCGCGGCCATGAAGGGCGGCCAGGCGTTGATCATGCCGAGGTTGGAGAACAGGCCGTTGAGCAGGTGGAAGCCCACGCCCAGCATCACCCCCATGAAGATGCGCGCGCTCGCGCCGCCCATGCGGTCGTGGATGAAGCCGAAGGGCATCGCCAGCGCCATCATCACCAGCGCGGTGAAGGGATAGATCAGCTTCTTCCACAGCGCGATCTCGAAGCGGTCGGCGTTCTGGTTGTTGTCGCGCAGGTGGTTGATGTAGGTCCACAGGCGACCGAAGGGCATGTGCTCGGGCGACACCATCAGCACGCCGAGCACCTCGGGGGTCAGCTCCGAGCGCCAGCGGATCTCGGCCAGGCGTTCGACCTCGGTGCGGTCGCCATGGAAACGCGTGCGCTGCACATCGAGCAGTTTCCACTCCCCGCTGCCATCGAAGACGCCGGTCGCCGCCTCGGCGATCGATTCGAGCGCATAGTCGTCGTCGAAGGCGTAGACGCGCGCGCCGCGCATCGTGCGGTCAGGCATGAGCGTGCGCACGTTGATGACCAGGCGGCCATCCTTCACCCACAAACCCGAACGCAGTTGCTGCGACACGGTGGCCTGGGTGGCGGTGAGCTTCCACTCCTCGGCTGCGGTCTCCGCCGGCGGCGCGACGTATTCGCCGATCAGGAAGATCAGCACCGCGAACACACCGCCAATCAGGCCGAGCACGCTCATCAGCAGGCCGTTCGACATGCCCGAGGCGCGCATCACGGTGATCTCGGAGTTCTTCGCCAGCGTCGCCAGCGCGTAAAGCGTGCCGATCAGCACCGCGATCGGCATCAGCTCGTAGACCCGCGCAGGCAGGGTCAGCGCCACATAAACGAGGGCCTGGTAGAGCGTGTAGCCGCCCTTGCCAACGTCCTCGAGTTCGTTGATGAAGTCGAAGAAGGCGAACAGGCCGAGGAACGCGACCAACACCAGCGCGCTGGCGGCGAAGATCTCGCGTGCGAGGTAACGCAGCAGCACCGGGCTCATGCGCGCCTCCGCCAGAACGGCGAGATCGCCAGGCGCTTGTGGAACATCAGCGCGAGCGCAGCCAGCACCACCACATGCGGCAACAGCAGGCCGGCCGCGAAGGGCAGCTTGCCCTGCGCCACCCAGGACTGGAACACCGAGATCGCATTGCTATAGACGAGGTACACCAGCAGCGCCACCAGCATGTTGTTGGCGCGCCCGGCGCGCGGATTGACGAAGGACAGCGGGATCGCCATCAGCGCCAGCAGCAGCGCGACGAGGGGTACGCCGAAGCGCCCGACCAGTTCACCGAGGCCGCGTGCCTCGGGCTGGGCGAGCAGCAGCGCGGTGGGCAGCGCGCGGATGCGGGCCTGCTGCCCGGCCACCTGCTTCTGTTCGACCTGCACCTCGTAGCGCTCGAACTCCATCACCCGGTACTCGGGCGTGCCAGGGGTGCCGTCATAGCGCCGGCCCTTCTCGAGCACGATGAAGCGCCGGCCCTCCTCGTCGCTGCGCAGATAACCCTCCGCCGAGGCGATCACCACGAGCTGCCCGTTGCGCGTCTGCTCGCTGACGAAGACATTGCGCACCCGGCCATCCTCGCCGGCGCCGACCTCGACGAAGAACACCCGCTGCGCGCTGGTCGATTCACGGAACACGCCCGGGGCGACGCGATGGGTGTCGTCGCGGCTTTCCAGACGCTCGCGGTATTCGCCGCTCTTTTGTTGCGCCCATGGCGACAGGTAGATCGAGCCCGCACCAGCCACCACGGCAATGGGCAGCGCGAACAGGAGCACCGGCCGGATCCAGGCGGTGAGCGGCACGCCGGAAGCGAACCACACCACCATCTCGGAGTCGCGATAGCTGCGCGAGAGCGAGACCAGCACCGCGATGAAGAGCGTGAGGGTGAGCACCGTGGGCAGCTGCGCGAGCGCGCCGAAGCCGATCAGCGCCATCACCGCGTCGGGCGGCACGCGACCGCCGGCCGCCTGGCCGAGCAGGCGGATGAGCACGGTGGAGATCAGGATCGCGAACAGCGCCACGAAAACCGCGGCGGCCGTCTGCGCGAATTCCCGTTGCAGGGCACGCCGGAAGATCATCGGGCGGGGGTCGATACCGGGATGGGGCCGGGCTGCGCGCCACGGCCGATGTCGATCGGAAGCGTTTTTGACGCCCCGGTTGCGAACGCGCCATAATCTTCGGCAATCGAAACCAGGCATCCAAACAAGGAAAAGCGCATGGAATTTACCATAAAGACCGGCAGCCCGGCGAAGCTCAAGACCGGCCTGCTCGTGCTCGGCGCCTTTGCCGACGGCCGCCTCCCCGCCCTCTCCGCAGCGGCCGACGGCG
This sequence comes from Thauera sp., assembly GCA_024235615.1. Classification (GTDB taxonomy): domain Bacteria; phylum Pseudomonadota; class Gammaproteobacteria; order Burkholderiales; family Rhodocyclaceae; genus Thauera. Next base: position 551,155 of record JACKMB010000001.1, read on the forward strand.
CCGCCGAAGGCCGCCTGGCGACCCTGATCAAGCGCGGCGACCTCGACGAGAAGGCCGGCGCCAGCGTGCTGGTGCACGACCTGCCCGGCGTGCACGCCGAGCGCGTGCTGCTGGTGAGCCTGGGCAAGCACGACGAGTTCGGCGACAAGGCCTTCCGCGACGCCCTCGCCGCCGCCGCGAAGGCGATCTCCGGCGGACCGGCGAAGGACGCGGTCGTGGCACTCGCCGACATCGAGCTGCCGGGCCGCGACGCCGCCTGGCGGCTGCAGCAGGCCACGCGCATGCTCGCCGACGGTGCCTACCGCTTCGACGTGCTCAAGTCCGACAAGAAGGCGAAGAAGGAACGCGGCGCGAAGAAGCTCAGCCTGCTGGTGAGCTGCGAGCTCGGCGCCGAGCTCGACACCGCCGCAATGCAGGGCCATGCGATCGCCGCCGGCATGGCACTGGCCAAGGACCTTGGCAACCTGCCGGGCAACATCTGCACGCCGACGCATCTGGCCGAGACTGCCGAGGCCCTCGGCAAGCAGTACAAGTTCGAGGTGGAGGTGCTGGAGCGCGAGGACATGGAGAAGCTCGGTATGGGCTCCTTCCTGTCGGTGGCGCGCGGCTCGCACCAGCCGCCCAAGTTCATCGTCATGCAGTACAAGGGCGGCAAGGCCAAGGCGAAGCCCGTCGTGCTGGTCGGCAAGGGCATCACCTTCGACACCGGCGGCATCTCGCTCAAGCCCGCCGCCGAGATGGACGAGATGAAGTTCGACATGTGCGGCGCGGCGAGCGTGCTCGGCACCTTCAAGGCGGTCGCACAGATGGGCCTGCCGATCAACCTCGTCGGCCTGGTTCCCACCACCGAGAACATGCCCGGCGGCGGCGCCACCAAGCCCGGCGACGTGGTGACCTCGATGTCGGGCCAGACCATCGAGGTGCTCAACACCGACGCCGAGGGCCGCCTGATCCTGTGCGACGCGCTGACCTACGCCGAGCGCTTCAAGCCCGAGTGCGTGATCGACATCGCCACGCTCACCGGCGCCTGCGTGGTCGCGCTCGGCAAAATCCCCAGCGGGCTGCTCGCCAACGACGACGAGCTCGCCGCCGAGATCCTGAAGCGCGGCACCGAATCGGGCGACCGCGCCTGGCAGCTGCCGCTGTGGGACGAATACCAGGAGCTGCTCAAGAGCAACTTCGCCGACATGGGCAACATCGGCGGCCGCTACGCCGGCACCATCACCGCGGCCTGCTTCCTGGCGCGCTTCACCAAGGCCTACAAGTGGGCCCACCTCGACATCGCCGGCACCGCCTGGGTGTCGGGCGACGCCAAGGGCGCCACCGGGCGGCCGGTGCCGCTGCTGAGCAGCTTCCTGATCGGGCGCGCCCGCGCCCATGCGGCCTGAGGATCGGTCGCCGGCCGCGATGGCGCCGCGCGTGCAGTTCTACCACAACACCGCAGACCGGCTCGCGCTCGCGCACGAGCTGGTCGCGGGCGCCTACGCACGCGGCCGCAAGGTCGCCCTGCGCTGCACCGACGCGACGCAGCTGCGTCGGCTCGACCAAGTGCTGTGGACTGCGGTGCCGCTCGATTTCGTGCCCCACGTCGGCGTCGCCTCGACACTCGCGGCCGAGACCCCGGTGGTGCTCGGCGCCGCGGGAGAGCCCTGCCCGTGGCCGCACGCCGACATGCTGTTCAACCTCGCCGACGACCTCCCCGCCGAGGCGGACGGCTTCCGCATGGTGGTCGAGATCGTCGGTCGTGACGCCGCCGAGGTGCACGCCGCCCGCCAGCGCTGGGCCGCTTACCGCCAGCGCGGCTACGAACTGAAGGCCTTCGACGCCGAACGCAGGGTGGCGCTGTGAAAGACTGGCAGGACTTCCCCGACGACGACGAACTGGAGCGTGCCGACGACCTGCTCGGCCAGGCCGATGCCCTGCTGCGCCGCCACCGCGGCGACACGGCGCCCTCCTCCCCAGGTACGCAGCGCTCAACCGACCGCGACGCCGCCGAACCAGTCCACGCGACGCCAAGCGGTGCGGCCATGCAGGCCTTCGACGACGACGACCTGCCGATCCTCACCGAGGTGGTGGACGATCTCGACCTGCCGACGGAGATTTTCCAGCCGACCGAGTCCTCGCTCGCGGCTGCCGCAGCAGCGCAGCCCGCCTTCGTGCGCAGCCTTGCGCCGGGCGAAGTCTCGCATGCACGCGCGCCCGCCGCGCCGCCCGAGCCCGTCGACACCTTCGCTCAGCCTGCCGCACCATCCCCTCCACCACCACCGAGCGTTGCGGCAGCCGAGCAGCAACTCGCCGAGCGCCTGGTCGAGCTCGACACCGCGATTGCGCGCGAGATCGACGAGTGGGCCGCACGCGAGCTGCCGCAGATCATCGCCCGCGAGCTCGACCGCCTCGGCGAGCGCATCCAGGACGAAGCCCTCGCCCACCTGCGCGCCACCCTGCTCCCCGAGATCTCGGCACGGGTCAGCAGCCTGTTCGAAGACCGCAGGCCCGACCACCCGCCCGGGCGTTAGGAGCGGCGGCCGCCACGAACCGGCGGCCCGCGCACCAACCTGTCTGCCACCCCTGCGGCCGCTTTCGCGCCTGGCGGCGCTGCTGCAGGAGACCTGCGCAATCCCATAACCCAAGGCGCGGAAGCGGACGCAGGCAAAGCCCCGCGGCGCGCTCGCACCGGGGCGCCTGCGCCGCATCCGCTATAATCCGCGCTTTGCCCTCACGCGCGTAGAACACCATGGAACTGGCCAAGAGCTTCGAGCCCGCAGACATCGAACGTCGCTGGTACCCGGAATGGGAATCCCGCGGCTACTTCGACGCCGGTCTCGACAAGTCGAACCCCGCCGCCTTCTGCATCCTGCTGCCGCCGCCCAACGTCACCGGCACGCTGCACATGGGGCACGGCTTCAACCAGACGATCATGGACGCGCTCACGCGCTACCACCGCATGCGTGGCGACAACACGCTGTGGCAGCCGGGCACCGACCACGCCGGCATCGCCACGCAGATCGTCGTCGAGCGCCAGCTCGACGCCCAAGGCGTCAGCCGCCACGATCTCGGCCGCGAGCGCTTCCTGGAGAAGGTGTGGGAGTGGAAGGAGTACTCCGGCGGCACCATCACCCGCCAGATGCGCCGGCTGGGCACCAGCCCGGACTGGAAGCGCGAGCGCTTCACGATGGACGAGGGCTTGTCGCGCACGGTCACCGAGACCTTCGTGCGCCTCTACAACGAGGGCCTGATCTACCGCGGCAAGCGCCTGGTGAACTGGGACCCCAAGCTCGGCACCGCGGTGTCCGATCTCGAGGTGGTGTCCGAGGAAGAGGACGGCAAGCTCTACCACATCCTGTATCCGTTCTCCGACGGCCCCATCGGCGAGCTGCGCGGCCTCACGGTCGCCACCACCCGCCCCGAGACCCTGCTCGGCGACGTCGCGGTGATGGTGCATCCCGAGGACGAGCGCTACGCCCACCTCATCGGCAAGACCGTCGAGCTGCCGCTCACCGGCCGCCACATCCCGATCATCGCCGACGACTATGTCGACCGCGAGTTCGGCACCGGCTGCGTCAAGGTCACGCCGGCGCACGACTTCAACGACTACGCGGTGGGCCAGCGCCACAAGCTCGACACCATCGTCGTGCTCACCCTCGAAGGCGCCGTGCCCGCGGTGGCCGAGCGCTACACCGCCGACGGCGTCACCCTGGAGAGCGTGCCGATGCCGGCGGGCGTCGCCGGGCTCGACCGCGTGCCCGCGCGCGACAAGGTGGTCGAGGAGCTCGAGGCGCTCGGCCTGCTGCTCGAGGTCAAGGCGCACAAGATGCAGGTGCCGCGCGGCGACCGCACCGGCGTCGTCATCGAGCCGATGCTCACCGACCAGTGGTTCGTCGCCATGTCCAAGCCTGGCGCGGACGGCAAGTCGATCACCGAGAAGGCGCTCGAGGTCGTGGCCTCGGGCGAGATCAAGTTCTACCCCGAGAACTGGGTCAACACCTACAACCAGTGGCTCAACAACATCCAGGACTGGTGCATCTCGCGCCAGCTGTGGTGGGGCCACCGCATCCCGGCCTGGTACGACGAGGAAGGCCGCATCTACGTCGCCACCTGCGAAGAAGAGGCGATCCGCGCCTGGAAGGCCGACCTGCAGCGCGGCATCGACGCGCTCACCGCCGAGGTGCAGACACGCCAGCGCGAAGGCCAGACCGCCGAGCAGTACCCCGAGATCGCCGAGCGCCTCGCCCTCCTCCACGCCCGCCACGACGCCGGCCACCTGCGCCAGGAAGACGATGTGCTCGACACCTGGTACTCGTCCGCGCTGTGGCCGTTCTCCACGCTCGACTGGACGGCGGAGTGGCCGGAGAAGAGCAACGACGCGCTCGACCTCTACCTGCCGTCGACCGTGCTCGTCACCGGCTTCGACATCATCTTCTTCTGGGTAGCGCGCATGGTCATGATGACCAGGCACATCACCGGCAGGATCCCGTTCAAGCACGTTTACGTGCACGGCCTGATCCGCGACGCGGAAGGCCAGAAGATGAGCAAGTCCAAGGGCAACGTGCTCGACCCGATCGACCTCATCGACGGCATCGCGCTCGACGAGCTGATCAAGAAGCGCACCTTCGGCCTGATGAACCCCAAGCAGGCGCAGAGCATCGAGAAGAAGACGCGCAAGGAATTCCCCGAGGGCATTCCCGCCTTCGGCACCGACGCGCTGCGCTTCACCTTCGCCAGCCTCGCCAGCCCCGGCCGCGACATCAAGTTCGACCTCGCGCGCTGCGAGGGCTACCGCAACTTCTGCAACAAGCTGTGGAACGCCACCCGCTTCGTGCTGATGAACTGCGAAGGCCACGACTGCGGCATCGGCGAGGCCGTCGCCTGCACCACCGAGGTGCTCGACTTCTCCTTCGCCGACCGCTGGATCGTGTCGCGCCTGCAGCGCACCGAGGCCGAGGTGGCGGAACACTTCGAGGCCTACCGCTTCGACCTCGTCGCTCGTGCGGTGTATGAGTTCGTCTGGGACGAGTACTGCGACTGGTACCTCGAGCTCGCCAAGGTGCAGATCCAGTCCGGCACTCCGGCCCAGCAGCGCGCCACCCGCCGCACGCTGCTGCGCGTGCTCGAGACCGTGCTGCGCCTGGCGCACCCGCTGATCCCCTTCATCACCGAGGAACTCTGGCAGACGGTCGCCCCGCTCGCAGGGCGCAAGGACACCGACAGCCTGATGCAGGCGCGCTACCCGCAGGCCGAGCCCAAGCGCATCGACGAGGCCTCCGAGGCGAAGGTCGCCGAACTCAAGGCCATGATCTACGCCTGCCGCAACCTGCGCGGCGAGATGAACATCTCCCCGGCGCAGCGCCTGCCGCTGGTGGCCGCGGGCGACAAGGCAGCGCTCGCGCAGTACGCGCCCTACCTCGCCGGCCTGGCCAAGCTCGCCGAGGTGCAGGTCGTGGACGAGATCGGCGCCGACGAGCTCGCTCCGGTCGCGGTTGCCGGCGAGACGCGCCTGATGCTCAAGGTGGAGATCGACGTCGCCGCCGAGCGCGAGCGCCTGGGCAAGGAGATCGCCCGCCTCGAAGGCGAGATCGCCAAGGCCGAAGGCAAGCTCGGCAACGCCAGCTTCGTCGACCGCGCCCCGGCCGCGGTGGTGCAGCAGGAACGCGACCGCCTCGCGGGCTTCAAGGCCACGGTGGAGAAGCTCAAGCCGCAGCTGGTGAAGCTCGGCGGCTGAGGAACGCGCACGCGGGCGTCGCAGCGCCCGCAGCCTCTGAACCCCGGTTCGCGGCTGCCGCCGCTCCTACAGGAGGCGGGACCCGCGCCGCTCCGACATGCCTCCCGGACGCGCGATGATTCATGTCGGAGCGCGGGCAGGCGCGAATGCAGCCGACCCAACCCGACAACGCCCACCGCCGCCCCACCGCCATGTTCGCGGCTGCCGCCGCTCCTACAGGAGGCGGGAGCCGCGATGGTTCATGTAGGAGCGCCGGCAGGCGCGAATGCAGCCGACCCAACCCGACAACGCCCACCGCCGCCCCACCGCCATGTTCGCGGCTGCCGCCGCTCCTACAGGAGGCGGGAGCCGCGGTGGTTCATGTAGGAGCGCCGGCAGGCGCGAAGGCGGCGCTACTTCCGCTTCAGGAAGAACTCGTACGCCTTGTCGGACGTCTCGCCCTGGCCGATCAGCTCGTTGCCGGTCTGGCGGGAGAAGGCCTGGAAATCCTTCACCGAGCCCGGATCGGTCGCGAGCACGCGGACGATCTGTCCGCTCTGCATCTCGGCCAGCATCTTCTTGGCCCGCAGGATCGGCAGCGGGCAGTTGAGCCCGCGCGCATCCACTTCCTTGTCGTATCTCATGTCCGCTCCCTGATAGGGTCGTATTGAAGGCGGCCGATTCTAAAGGATGGCCATGCGCCCCGGAAGGCGCGCCCGTCACGCCGTGCGACCTGCGGCACAAGGCCGCTCAGCGCTCGCGCTTTTCCTCGAGCAGGCGCTGCTTGAGCTCGCGCAGGCGCGCATCCACCGCCGACAGCGTATAGAAGTCACCGTCGTTGGCGCGGCGCGCGATCTCGAGCTGCTCGATCGCGGCCGGCAGGCTGCCGCGCAGGTAATACACCTCGGCCTGGGTGCGATGCTGTTCGGTGCGCTTTCCGAGCGCGGCGTAGGCGCGCGACAGCAGCTGCCACAGGCGCGGATCGCCGCTGCGGTCGCCGATGCGGCGGCGCAGTTCGGTCGCGGCGGCGTCCGCCCTTCCGCCCAGGATGCGCGCATCGGCGAGCGCGTAGCTCAGGCTGCGGGTGGACGGGGACTGCTTCTGCGCGGCCTCGAGGATGCGGATCGCCCCCGCGGGGTCGTTGCGCGCGAGGCGGATCTCCGCAGCCAGCCCCTCCACCCACACCGCGCCCGCGGAGTGCGCGCGCAGCGGCTGCAGGCGGGCCTCGGCGTCATCCAGGCGCCCGGCCCGCATCAGCGCCCGGGCAAGCCCATAGGCCAGCGCCTCGTCCTTCGGCTCGCGCGCGAGGCGGTCCTGCAGTTCCTGAACCGCCTCGGCGGGCTGGCCGGCGTTGGCACGCAGCTTGGCGCGTGCGAAGCGGAAATCCGCCGAGTCCGGCACCTGGCGGTAGCGCATCGAGGCGACGCGGTTCTCCATGTCGGCGATGCGCTCGGTAGTCAGCGGGTGGGTGCGCAGGTAGGCGGGCGCGTTGTTCTCGTAGACGCGCGTGTTGCGCTGCAGGCGCTCGAAGAAGCCGGGCATGCCGCGCACGTCGAGGCCGGCCTTGTCCAGGGTCTCCAGGCCGGCGCGGTCGGCCTCGCGCTCGAAGGCGCGGGTGTAGCCGAGCTGCGACTGGATCGCCCCGGCCTGGCCGGCGGCGATCGCGGCCTGGCTGACGTCCGAGTTGCTGCGCGCGGCCAGCACCGCGACCAGCATCGAGGCGATCATCAGCATCGCCGACTGGCTCTGCCTGCCGACGATCTGCGCGATGTGGCGCTGGGTGACGTGGGCGATCTCGTGGCCAAGCACCGAGGCGAACTCGGACTCGCTCTCCGCCGCCAGGATCAGCCCGGTATGCACGCCGATGAAGCCGCCGGGCAGCGCGAAGGCGTTGAGCGTGGCGTCGCGCACGACGAAGAAGTCGAAGTCCAGTCCCGGATTGCTGCTCACCGCGGCGAGGCGCTGGCCGAGGCGGTTCACGTACTCCTCGACCTCGGCATCGTCGAGGTAGGCGGCGTCGCGCCAGCGGATCTCGCGGATGATCTGCTCGCCGATGCGGCGCTCGGCCGCCGGCGAGAGTTCGGACGCGGCCACGTCGCCGAGATCGGGCAGATCGGCGGCGAGCACGGGCACCGGCGCAGGCAGGGCCAGGGCGAGGCTGAGCAGCAGGGCAAGGGGTCGGCGCATCATCGGGTGCTATGATACCCGCCGACCCGCGCCCGTTCCCGCGCCGATGTATCGGCGTGTAGCGGCGCTCTCGCCGCGGGGCGATTTCCGCCGCGGCACCTCCGAATCTTCTGCCCTGCCCCACCATGAGCACTCCGGAATCCAGCCCGCTGACCCACTTCGACGCCGACGGCCAGGCCCACATGGTCGACGTCGGCGCCAAGGCCGAGACCCGTCGCGTCGCCGTCGCCAGCGGCCGCATCCACATGCTGCCCGCCACCTTCGACATGGTGAAGTCGGGCAGCGCGAAGAAGGGCGACGTGCTCGGCATCGCCCGCATCGCCGCGATCCAGGCCTCCAAGCGCACCAGCGAGCTGATCCCGCTCTGCCACCCCATCCCGCTCACCCGCGTCGCGGTCGAGTTCGAGCTCGACGAGGCCGAATGCGCGATCCGCTGCACGGTCACCGCCGAGACCGTCGGCCGCACCGGCGTCGAGATGGAGGCGCTCACCGCGGTCAACGTCGGCCTGCTCACGATCTACGACATGTGCAAGGCGGTGGACCGCGGCATGCGCATGGAGGGCATCCAGCTCATGGAGAAGCTGGGCGGCAAGTCGGGGCACTGGAAGGCGTGAGGCGTCAGGAGTAAGGCGTGAAGAGTCAGGCGCCGGGCGGCAGCTTCGAGGCTGCGTCGCGCCGCGCGAGGCGCGCGAAGACCAGCGGGAAGGCGCCGGTGCCGGCGAGCGCGATCGCCGAGACGAGGAAGGCCAGCCCGGCCATCGGGTCGGACAGGGCCGGGTGCAGGAGCGTGCCGGAACCGGCGAAGCACAACAGCGCGGCCGCGAGCGACAGCGCCGCGAGCACGAACAGCACGAGGGCGGCGAGCGGCAGGCGGGCGGGCGTGGCGTTCATCGTGGCGCCTGCGCCGCGCTTCCGGCCGTAAGGGCGGCCGCGCGCGCCTCATCGTGGCCCGACCCGTCCGGCGCGTCCGCAGCGTGGAGCGCGGACGGCACGACGGCAGTGCTCGTCCGCTCCACCTCCTCCGCCACGTGCGGCCCTCCCGCCACAGGCCGCGCCTCCTCCACCTGCCGCACGCCGATCCCGCAGGTGACGCCGACACTGCCGAACAGCAGCACCGCGCCGCCGGCCCACAGCGTGGACCTCAGGCGCCTTGAAAGCGCATCCGCCATGGCAGTTCTCCCTGGATGAAGAGCCGCGCCTCTTCGGAGCGCGGACGAGCGAAGAAGGCGCGCACCGGGGTGTGCTCGCACACCCGGCCGCCCGCCATGAAGACGATGTCGTCGCCCAGGCGGGTGGCCTGGCCGAGGTTGTGGGTGACCATGAGGATGCGCGTGCCGTCGGTGCGGATCTCGCGGATGATGCGCTCGACCGCGGCGCTCGCCGAGGGGTCTAGGCTGGCGGTGGGCTCGTCCAGCAGCAGCAGGCGCGGCTTGGTGAGCCAGGCGCGCGCGAGCGCGAGGCGCTGCTGCTCGCCGCCGGAGAGCTGGCGCGCGCTGTCGCCGGCGCGGTCGGCGAGGCCGACGCGCTCGAGCATCTCCACGCCGCGCCGGCGCCGCTCCGCGCCGGCCACGCCGAGTGGCTTGAGCCCGAGGGCGACGTTGTCGAGCACCGACATGCGCAGCATCATCGGGCGCTGGAACACCATCATCACCCCCTGCTGCGGCCGCGCACCGCCGGCGCCGCCCCAGGCCATGCGGCCCGCGCTCGGCTCGAGCAGCCCGCAGATCGTGCGCAGCAGCACGCTCTTGCCGGCGCCGTTGGGGCCGAGCACCAGCGTGATGCCCTCCTCGCCCAGCTCCAGGTCCACGCCGGCGAGCACCTCCCGCCCGTCGGGCGCGAAGCGCAGGTCGTGGATGGAGAGCGGGAAGATCGGCATGGCAGGGCTCACCCGAAGCGTCGCATCGCCCACTGCCGCAGCACGTAGGCGAGCGCGTTGAGCGCGAGGATGATCACGATCAGCACGACGCCGAGCGCGATCGCCAGCGCCAGGTCGCCCTTGCTGGTCTCGAGCGCGATCGCGGTGGTCATGACCCGGGTGGCGCCGTCGATGTTGCCGCCGACGATCATCACCGCGCCCACCTCGCTCATCGCCCGCCCCAGGCCCGCGAGCACCGCCACCACCAGTGAGTGGCGGCAGTCGTGGAGCAGCGTGGTGACGCTGTCCCACCACGAGAAGCGCATCACCTGCAGCTCCTCGGCGTAGCGCGCCCAAACGTCCTCCACCACCTGGCGGGTGATCGCCGCCATCAGCGGCACCACCAGCAGGGTCTGCGCCACCACCATCGCCGCCGGCGAATACAGCATGCCGAGCGCGCCGAAGGGCCCCGAGCGCGACAGGATCAGGTACACCACCACGCCCACGACGACCGAGGGCAGGCCCATCATGCCGTTGATCAGCACCGACAGCGTGGTCTTGCCCGGAAACCGCCCGACCGCGATGCAGGCCCCGAGCGGCAGCCCGATCAGCGTGCCGAGCAGCACCGCGGCGCCGCTGACCTGCAGCGACAGCGCGACGATCTCGAGCACCGTGTGGTCGAAATGGGCGAGCAGCGACAGCGCGTCGGAGAAGGTGGCGGCGAAGGCGGACATCGGCGGGGAGGATACCGGAAACGCCCCCGCAGCCGGAACGCCGACGGGCCCTTCGCGGCCTCGCTCGGGCGCCCGCAAGCGGCAAAGGCCCCGCGGGCTAGTCCTCGTAGGACAGCAGCAGGACCTCGGCCGCCTGCTCGCGGAGCGGGATCAGGGCCTGGTAGGCCGGCGAGGCGAACCAGCCGCTCGCCGCCGCCGCGCTCGGGAAGCGGATGACGACGATGTCCGCATGCGGGCTGTCGCCGGAAAAGCTCGCCACCCGGTGACCCCGAAACAGGAGTTCCGCTCCCCACGGCGCCAGCGTGTCCGGCACCTTGCCGCGGTACTCCGCCCACTTGTCGGCATCCTTCACCGTGATGTGGCCCACCACGTATCCATGGCTCATCGGCAGTCCTTCAAGAAACGATTCGAAGCGTACACAGGATGAGGCCAGCCGCCGCGCCGCTCAACCCCCGCCCTTCTGCATCCCGCGGTCCAGGCGTGCGAGCAGTGCGCGGCGCGCCGGCTCCTCGCCGGGGCCGAAGCGAAAGCGCACGTCGAGCTGGGGCAGCTCGAAGAGGCCCAGCCGACGCACGCCGGCGGGCTCGATGGCAATGACGAGGGCCTGCACGCCCTCGTGCAGGCTGAAGCGCAAGCCGCCGGCCTCGGCGACGACCGCCGGCCAGGCCTGGCGCAGGTCGCGCGCGAACTCCTGCGGCGTGGCGGTGACCCGGCGTTCGAAGGACTCGGGGACCGGGCCGGCGATGAAGGCCACCGCTTCAGCCGCCGGCGATCGGCGGCCAGATCGCGAGCTCGTCGCCCTCGGCCAGCCGCTTGCGCGGCCGCTCGGAAGGCGGCACGAAGTGGCCGTTCACCAGCACCAGATGCGCGCTGCGCTCGGGCACGTTGTAGCGCCGGATCATCTCCGCCACCGTGGTGCCCTCGTCCACCTCGAGCTCGAGCCGGTTGCCGCGATGGCCGCTGGGCAGGTAGTCCGACAGCGAGGCGAAGAGCTTGAAGGCGATGCGGATCGTCACACGAGTCTCCAAGTCGGCCCCCTCAGCGCGCCAGCGCCATCGGCTGCTGGCTGCGCGCGACGTAGGCATCCACGAAGGCGAGCGGGTTGGCGAGCAGACGATCCTTCCAGTCGCCCAGCCTCACCTGGCCGTGGATCAGCCCGCGCAGCGCGCCGACGTGCTGGGTCAGACCGATCGAGGTGGCGCCGACCAGCACGTCGTCCTTGAACTGCAGGCTCAGGTAGCGATAGCGCGCCTCGTCGACCATCTCCACGCCGCTGCCGCCGGCCTCGGGCTTCTCTCCCCACCACTGGCCGAAGGAGGACGAGATCAGCCCGAGCGTGTCGAGCACGTTGATCGCCAGCACGCCGTTGAGGCGCGACTCGTACACGAGGTCGCGCGCCATGTTGGTGGCGGCGATGCGCGCCTGGTCGGCGGCGTTGGGCTGGATCGCCGACACCAGGTGTGCGCCGGTGAACAGGTCGGGCGCCTCGGCGACGTCGCCAGCGGCGAAGATGCCGGGAACGCTGGTCTCCATGTGGTCATTCACCAGCACGCCCTTGGCCACATGCACCGGCGTCTCGTCCAGGAAGCCGACGTTGGGCGCCACGCCTGCGGCGACGATCACGAGGTCGCAGTCGAGGCGATCGCCGGTGGACAGGCTCACCACCAGCGGCGCATCGCTGTCCACGTCGCCACCGCGGTCGATGCGCTGCACGCCGGCCGAGGTGAGCACGCGGATGCCCTTGTCCTCGACCCAGCGCTTGATCATGCCGCCAGCCTTGGGCGTCATCATGCGCGGCACCATGCGGTCGCCCATCTCCACCACGGTGAGCTGCACGCCGCGCTTGGCGAGCGCCTCCATGATGATGCAGCCGATGAAGCCGGCACCCAGCTGCAGCACGCGCGCACCCGGTTTGGCGTGGGCGGCGATCGCGCGCGCATCGGAAAGCGTCCAGCAGGTGTGCACCGAGGGCAGGTCCACGCCCGGGATGGGCGGACGCACCGGATGCGAGCCGGTGGCGATGAGCAGGCGGTCGTAGTGCTCGAAGTGACCGTCGTCGAACAGCACCTTGCGCTTGTCGGTGTCGAGCGCGACCGCACGGCCGCGCAGCTGGCGGATACGCAGGCGCTCGAAGTGGCCGGCGTCCTTGCGCAGGTAGGTGCCCGACTCGTCGATGTTGCCTTCGAGCAGGTAGGGAATCGCCATGCGCGAATACGGCGGCGCGTCTTCAAAGCCGACCATCAGGATGTCGTCGGCCGGCGCGACCTTGCGCAGGGTCTCGGCGGCAACGACGCCCGCGGGGCCGTTGCCGAGAATCAGGTGTTTCATTGCAGCGTCCTCGGGTGAAACACTTCGGAGGTAAACAGCACGCCTGCAGGCGCGCCCGCAGGCACGAACCAGCCGTCACGACGCCCCTGTAGGAGCGCCGGCAAGCGCGAACCAGGCCGTCACGCCCCCTTGTAGGAGCGCCGGCAGGCGCGAGCCAGCCCGTCACGCCCCCTTGTAGGAGCGCCGGCAGGCGCGAACCAGGCCGTCACGCCCCCTTGTAGGAGCGCCGGCAGGCGCGAACCAGGCCGTCGTTCGCGCCTGCCGGCGCTCCTACAGGGTGGGCGGAACCTACAGGCCCAGCCGCGCCCGCGTCTCCGCGGTGGGTTCGCCCGCGGGCGTCCACCCGCGCACCTCGTAGTAGTGCGGCAGCATCTTGTCGAGCTGGTTCACCAGGCCCTTGGCCGGCCCCGTCTTCGCCGCTTCCTGGGTCAGGCGCGGCGGCAGGTTGTCGTCCTTGGCGGTGAAGCCGGCGGCGTTGTTGAACATGCGCTCCATGTTCCAGATGCGCTCACCCACCTCGTTCAGCTTCTCCATGCTCCAGTCGCCCTCGCACGCGGCGGCCACCTGCGGCTGCACGTCGGCCAGGGTCCACGCGAAGCTGGTGAACACGCAGATGCCGGCCGAGTCGAACACCGCGGTGGCGTCCTGGAAGGCCTTCACCAGCTCGGGCTTGCCCTCGGTGGCGAGCGGGTCGGTCTTGACCGGGATGCCGAGCACTTCGGACGCCACGGTGTAGCCGCGCAGGTGGCAGGCGCCGCGGTTGGAGGTGGCGTAGGCCAGGCCCATGCCCTGGATGCCGCGCGAGTCGTAGGCGGGGAATTCCTGCCCCTTCACGCTCATCGACAGCTCGGGGCGGCCGTACTTCTCGCACAGGCGCTTGCTGCCCAGGCCGAGTTCCTTGCCGAAGCCCTCGCCCACCGCGGTCATCTCGACCATCTTCGCCAGCGCCTGCGCCGAGCCGAAGGGCGCGGCCATGCCGATCTTCTCGTCGGTCAGGATGCCGAGCTCGTAGAGCTCCATCGCCGCGCCCACGGTGGCGCCGAAGGAGATCGGGTCCATGCCCTGCTCGTTGCAGATCAGGTTGGCGTACTGCAGCGCCTCGAGGTCGCCCACGCCGTTGGCCGCGCCGAGCGCCCACGCCGCCTCGTACTCCAGGCCGCCGGAAGCGCCCCAGTACTTCGGGCTGTTCTTGACGGTGAAGTGGGTCTTGTCGATCTCGGAGATGCGGCCGCAGGCGATGGTGCACCCGAAGCAGGCGGCGTTGGTCACCAAGTGGGTCTTGCCGTCGGACTCGCGCTTCTCGTGCATGGCCTCGGCGGAGATCTTCGAGGCGTCCTCGAACTGCACGTCGCGGTGGTTGCGGGTGGGCAGCGCGCCGATCTCGTTGATCACGTTCATCAGCACCTGGGTGCCGTACTTGGGCAGGCCCTGGCCGGTGACCGCGTTGTCGGCGAGCACCTTCTTGGCGTCGTTGGTGGCCTTCAGGAAGGCACCGAAATCCTTGATGCCCGACACGCCCTTGGTGCCGCGGATCGCCACCGCCTTGAGGTTCTTCGAGCCCATCACCGCGCCCACGCCCGAGCGCCCGGCGGCGCGGTGCAGGTCATTGACGATGCAGGCGTAGAGCACCTGGTTCTCGCCGGCGACGCCGATCGAGGAGATGCGCACCAGCGGGTCCTGCAGTTCTTCCTTGATCTTCTCCTCGGTCTCCCAGCAGCTCTTGCCCCACAGGCCGGAGGCGTCGCGCAGCTCGGCCTTGTCGTTCTCGATGTAGAGCCACACCGGCTTTGCCGACCGGCCCTCGAAGATCACCATGTCCCAGCCGGCGAACTTCATCTCGGCGCCGAAGAAGCCGCCCGAGTTCGAGCACGCGATCGCGCCGGTCAGCGGCCCCTTGGTGATCACCGTGTAGCGCCCGCCGGTCGAGGCCATGGTGCCGGTGAGCGGCCCGGTGGCCATGATCATCTTGTTGTCGGACGACAGCGGATCGACCTTGGGGTCGATCTCGGACACCAGGTACTTGGTGGCCAGGCCGCGCGAGCCGAGGTATTCGTCGGCCCACTGCATGTTAAGCGGCTCTTCGGTACAGGTTCCCGCGGTGAGGTTCACGCGCAGGACTTTGCGATTCCATCCCATGACGCATCCTCCTCAGGCAGCGGCCGAAGCCGGGGTGTTGGCCTTGGCGGCCCAGGCGCGCATCTTGTCGATGCCGGTCCAGTCGGCGTCCACATAGGTGATCGCCCCGGTCGGACAGGCGCTGGCACAGGCGGGGTTGCCCTCGCACAGGTCGCACTTCTGCACCTTGCCGGTGTCCTGGTTGTAGTTGATGGTGCCGAACGGGCAGGCGATCGTGCACACCTTGCAGCCGACGCAGGTGTCCTCGAACACCATCTTGGCGCCGGTCGTCAGGTCGATGCGGATCGCGTCCACCGGACAGGAGTTCAGGCACCAGGCCTCGGTGCACTGCGTGCAGGTGTAGGGCACCTTGCGGCCCTCGTGCTCGAAGTTGAACACCTTGATGCGCGACTTGCTCGGATTGATGACCCCGGTGTGCTCGTAGGAACAGGCCATCTCGCATTGCAGACAGCCGGTGCACTTCGCGGGATCAATGTGCAGTGCTTTCCACATCGATCGTCTCCTTGTCGTTTATCGATTCCAGCGTTCGGTCGCCCGGGTGTGAGAGCACTGCCCGCGGCACGACCTATGCAAATACAAGCATAGGTCGTGCCTGCCCTCGGGCAAGCAGGGATTACCCGAGTCAGGACGTTCCGCCCGCGCGTCCGAGCTTGCGGTAGAGGCGGTTGCGGCTCACCCCGAGCGTGCGCGCCGCCGCCGACAGGTTGCCGCCGACCTCGCGCATGACACGCTCGATCAGCTCGATCTCGAGCTGGTCGAGGCGCTTCGCACCGTGGCTCGCCAGCGCATCGGCCACCAACGGCGCCGCGGCACTCGCCGCCGTCGCGACCGGCGCGGCCGCTGCGACCGGCGGCGCCTTGGCACCGTCGACCGGATCGGCGAGGAAGAGATCCTCCGGCAGATGCTCCGGCCGAATCTCGCGCTCGCCCTCGTCGAGCAGCGCCACCGCGACCCGGATCACGTTCTGCAACTGGCGCACGTTGCCCGGCCAGCCGTGGCGCTCGACGAAGCGCATCACCTCGTCGCCGATCCACACGCCCTGCAGCCCGGCCTCGCGACACTCGCGGGCGAGAATGCGCTCGACGATGCAGCGGATGTCGCTGCGCTCGCGCAGCGCGGGCAAGGTCACGGTGAGGCTGTTGACGCGGTAATAGAGGTCCTCGCGAAACTCGCCGCGCGCGACCGCATCGCGCAGCACGCGGTGCGTCGCGCACACCAGCGAGATGTCGACCGGGATGGACTTGACCGAACCCACCGGCGTCACGCAGCGCTCCTGCAGCACGCGCAAGAGGCGCGCCTGCATGCCCAGCGGCATATCGCCGATCTCGTCGAGGAAGAGCGTGCCGCCGTGCGCCTGCTGGATCTTGCCGATCGCACCCTCCTTGCGCGCGCCGGTGAAGGCGCCGCCGACGTAGCCGAAGAGCTCGGACTCGATCAGGGTCTCCGGCACCGCGGCGCAGTTGAGCGCGACGAAGGGCCTGTCGGCGCGCGGCCCGCTGTTGTGGAAGGCCTGCGCGAAGAGCTCCTTGCCCACGCCGGACTCGCCCTGGATCAGCAGCGGGATGTCCTTGCCGAGGATGCGCCGCGCACGATCGACCGCGCGCCCGATGCCCACGTCGCCGGTAGCCAGATCCGCGAGCGTGATCGGCCCCTCCGCCGCCTTCACCGGCCCCGCCTTCACCGGCGCAGCCGGGGGCGCGCAGCCGACCGCCGCAGGCATCGGCTCCGCCGCGAGACTGCGCCCGCCCTCGCCGGCCTGGGACGCGCCGAAGGCGGTGAAGCGCGGGCGCAGCGAGCGCAGCTGGACGTGGATCTCGGTACCGTCGCGCAGGCCGAGCCGGATGAGCGCGTCGCTCGAGCTCATCGCGCGATCGACCACCTTGCCCAGGCCCTGGCGGAAGAGCTCGGCGAACGAGGCCCCGCCGCCGCACTCGACGCGGCGCCCGATCCACTCGCGCGCGATCGAGTTCGCGCCCGCCAGGTGTCCCTCCGGCGTAACCGCCACCAGGCCCTCCTGCAGGCTGCCGACGTACTCCGGACGCTCGTGGAAGGCGACCAGGATGTGGTTGGCGAACTCGGCCTCGAAGAGGCGCTTCTCGATCAGCTGCACCGACAGCCGCACCAGGCCGAGGGAGTGGCGTTGGTGCATGCGCTGCTCGCAGGACACGTCGAGCACGCCTGCGAGCGCCCCGCGCGGGTCGCGGATCGGCGCCGCGGTACAGGACAGGAAGCCGTTGCGGTCGAGGTAGTGCTCCCCGCCCAGCACCACCGTGGGCGCGGCGGTCGCGATCGCGGTCCCGATGGCGTTGGTCCCGCGCGCAGCCTCGCTCCAGCACGCACCCGGCTGCAGCGCCACCCGGCTCGCGCGGTCGACGAACTCGGCGTCGCCCAGGCTGTGCAGGATCATGCCCTGCGGGTCCGACAGGATCACCAGGCTGCCCGAGGCACGGATCTGCTCGAACACATGCTCCATGACCCCGCTGGCGTAGTCGAGCAGGCCGCGGTTGCACTCGCGCGCCTCGGCCAGCTGCAGGCGGCCGGCGTTGTCGACGTCGCTGCGGCCGTCGGCCTCCATCCCGCGCTCGCGGCAACGCAGCCACGACTCGACGATGAGCGGGGACAGGCCCGCATCGGGTGCGCGCCCCTCCCCGAAAAACTGGCTGCGCGCCAGGCGGATCGCGTCCTCGCGGACGGCCGGCGCCGTCGCGGTCTGTTGCATGACTTCCATGTCTCCTCCGGGCAGTCGTTCCGTCCGATCCGGCCGGCGACCGCCTCTAGTCGTCTCTCACTTCGATTCAAAACGTAGCACCTGATGCGGATCGATACAAACCCGCTGCTCCGGCGGCGAAGGAGCAAGCAGGAATCCTGCCAGGCCGCTGTCGCCATGGCGGCCTGAACTTGAGGCAGGTCATGCTCCGAGCGCTGGACGCACATGGCACAGGGTTTGCAGTAGGACCTGCATCCGGGGTGAACCGGACCTGATCGACACACCACCACATCGAAGAGGAAGACAAGGTGAATACTCGTACCATCAAGGAGAACCTGCGCAAGCGCCTGGCGATCACCGCAACCGGCCTCGCCCTCGCCGCCGCCAGCACATTCGCCCACGCCCACGGCGACGTCACGCCGCAGGCGGTCGATACGTCCTCGCTCAAGCAGCTCGGCGAGACCTGGGTGACAGCGAACCCCTACCGCGGCAACAAGGACGCGATCCGCATCGGCGACTCCGCCTTCAACCAGAACTGCGCGCGCTGCCACGGCCTCGGCGCGGTCTCCGGCGGCATCGCACCCGACCTGCGCCTGCTCGACATCAATGACGACGACACCGACGAGTTCTTCATCGGCAAGGTCCGCAACGGCGTCACCCGCAACGGCGCGGTCTACATGCCGCCCTTCGAGGGCATGCTGACCCAGGAGGCCATGTGGGCCATCCGCGCCTGGCTGGAGACCGTCCATGAAAACTGATCGCCGCCGCTTCCTGCTCACCGCCGGCGCGCTCGCCGTCCTCGCCGCCAGCCCGGCACGGGCGGCCGCGGCCGAGCTCGAGTTGCAGCAGCCGGGCACGCTGCGTGTCGCGGTCTACGCCAACTTCGCGCCCTGGTCGAGCGCCGGCAAGGGCATCGAGACCGCGCTCGGGCGCGCCCTCGCCGAACGCCTGGGCCTGCAGCCGCAGGTCGTGGAGTTTCCCGCCGACGAGAACATGAACGACGACCTGCGCAACATGGTCTGGCGTGGCCACTACCTCGGCCACAAGCCGGGCGACGTGATGCTGCACGTGCCGGTCGACCCGCGCTTCGCCGCCGCCAACAAGCAGGTGAAGATCTTCGGCCCCTACCACCTCGAGACCATCGCGCTCGCCCGCCTGCCCGAGCGCGTGCCCGCCCCGGGCGGCTCGGCCGACGCCAGCTTCGGGGTGTTCGAGCAGGAGCGCATCGGCGCCGAGCTCGACTCGCACGCAAGCGATTTCCTGCGCCACATCCTGGGCGGCCGCCTGCAGCCCAACGTCACCCACTTCCGCAGCGTGGGCGAGGCGGTGGCGGCGATGAAGCGCGGCGAGGTCGCCGCGGTCATGGCCTCGCGCTCCGAGCTCGAGGCCGCGCTCGGGGGCGACGCGGCGATCGCGCTCGACACCCTGTCGATGCCCGAGCTGCGGGTCAACTCCTGGCCGCTCGGGATGGCGGTCAAGGCCGAGCACGGCGGCCTGGAGCAGGCCTTGTCGGGCGCGATCGCCGAGCTGCAGCGCTCCGGCGAGCTCGGCCGGATCTTCGCCGCACACGGGGTGAAGCAGCGCACGCCCTGACGCTTCGCTGCAGCGCCGACCGAGCACATCCCTCCAAAGGTTCGCGGCTGCCGCCGCTCCTACAAGACTCCGGAAACACGTCGGTTTTTGTAGGAGCGCCGGCAGGCGCGAACACGGCGGCACAACTGCCGCCCACACGCCTCGCCCCGTCACCCCCCCATTCGCAGCTGCCGCAGCTCCTACAGGAGGTCCGGGACGCGCGGCGGTTCATGTAGGAGCGCCGGCAGGCGCGAACACGGCGGCACGATCCCCACCCACACGCCTCGCCCGTCCACCGCCCATTCGCGGCTGCCGCCGCTCCTACAGAAAAGGCGGCGGTGGCGTCCGGGAAACGCATCTATCACCGGAGCGCCGGGTTCGCAGCTGCCGCAGCTCCTACAGGAGGTCCGGGACGCGCGGCGGTTCATGTAGGAGCGCCGGCAGGCGCGAATTCAGCTGCAGTCGCCGGCACTCAACGCCCAGAAAACGACGAAGGCCCGCAGCGCGGGCCTTCTTGTTGCTCCACCCTGCTCCGCACTGGAGCATGTGCTCCATAACGGAGCAACCAACTGCACTCACTCCAGGTAGTGACCCACGCCGACCAGCGAAGTCCCGACCTTGCGCACATAGGAACGCTTGTTCTCGACCGCGTTGGTCACCGGGTTGCGCCACACGTAATCGACCGTGGCCTCGTCGGCCTTCTGCAGCCTGGCGATCATCTCGGCGACCAAGGCATTGCCGGCGGCGTCGCGCAGGCCGAGCGCGTCGGTGTCGGACAAGGCGGGGTTCATGCCCATCGCCTCGAAGCGGCCGCTCTCCATGTTCACCATGAACACATAGAGGTCGTCCTTGACGAATTCGCCACGGCGGTCGTTGAAGCGCGCCGCCGCCTGCGCGCCGCCCTCGCTGCGCGCCACCGCTACCGCGCGCTCGAGCATCGCGCGCGCGTCATCCGCGCTCGCGCGCGGCGCCGAGTAGCCCACGCCGACCACGTACTGGCCGAGCTTGCGAACGTAGCTCACCTTGGGCTCGACCTTGTTGGTCGCGCGGTTCAGCCACACGTAGCGCACCGTCGCCTCCTGGGTGACGCGGGTGGCGTCGATCATCTCGCGGAACAGCGGGTTGCCCGCCGCGTCCGTGGTGTCGAGGACCTTGAGCCCGACCAGCGCCTCGGGCGCCGCGCCGCTGGCGTGATACACGCCCTTGTCGTCGATCGCGAAGACGTAGAGGTCCTTGCGGACGAAGTTGCCCTGGCGGTCGTTGAAGGCTGCAAAGGCACGCTCGGCGCCGTTCTCCTCCATGTAGCGCACGGCCTGCTCGAACATCGTGCGCGCCTCGCGAGGTGTCGCGCGGTCGGCCGCATGCGCGGCCGTCCCGACGCCGACCGCGAGCACGACCGCGGTGGCGAAGCTGGATAGCTGTATCTGTCTCATCGGAAATGCTCCATGTTGCCGAAAAATCCTGTCTGTTCCTCACGCCGCGCCCGCAGCCGCTCACGCAGCCTCCCGACACGACGCGGCCCGGGCGCCATCGCGTCCGGGCCGCGGGGAGTGCGGCGCCAAGGCCTGCGGCCGCCCGCAGGCCGCCGCAGGCACCGCGATCAGCTCTTGTGCAGCTTGAACACCCAGACGGTGCCGCCCTGCTCGAGGAAGTTCACCCGCTTGGCGACGTCGCCGCCCCACAGCGGCACCGCGCCACCCCAGCCCGAGACCACTGCGACGTACTGCTCGCCGTCGACTTCCCAGGTCACCGGCGGCGCGATCACGCCCGAGCCGGTCTGGAATTTCCACGCCTCCTCGCCGGTCTTGGCGTTGACCGCCTTCAGGTAGCCCTCGGGCGTGCCATAGAACACCAGGTTGCCGCCGGTGCTGAGCACCCCGCCCCACAGCGGCGCGTTGTTCTTGACCTCCCAGACGATCTTGCCGGTGACCGGGTCGATCGCGCGCATCGCGCCGATGTAGTCCTCGTACAGCGGCTTGATGGTGAAGCCGGCGCCAAGGTAGGCCGCGCCGCGCTTGTAGCTCACCGGCTCGTTCCAGATGTCCATGCCCCACTCGTTGGCCGGCACGTAGAACAGGCCGGTGTCGGGGCTGTAGCCCATGGGCATCTGGTTCTTGCCGCCAAGGAAGGACGGCGCCGCGAACACCGGCTTGCCTTTGCCGCCCTCGCCGGCGGCGCCCTCGGCAAAGGGATTGGGCGGACGCTTGTCGTCGTTGGTGATCGGGCGGCCGGTCTCCAGGTCGTAACCCTTGGCCCAGTCGATGCGGGTCAGGAAGGGATAGGCGCCGAGCAGCTTGCCGTTGGTGCGGTCATTGACGAAGAAGAAGCCGTTGCGGTCGGCCTTGGCGCCGGCCTTGACGAGCTTGCCGCTCTTCGGATCCTTGTACTCGAAGGAGATGAATTCGTTCACCCCGTCGAAGTCCCAGCCGTCGTGCGGCGTGTTCTGGTAATGCCAGACGATCTTGCCGGTGTCCGGATCGACCGCGACGGTGGAGGAAGAGTACAGGTTGTCACCCGGACGCAGCCAGGAGTTCCACGGCGCCGGGTTGCCGGTGCCCATGAAGATCAGGTTCACATCCGGATCGTAGTAGGCGGTCTGCCAGGTCGCGGCGCCGCCGGTCTTCCACAGGTCGCCCGGCCAGGTGGCGTTGGTCGTCCCGGAGATGCCGTTCTCGATCTCCTTGCCGTCCTTGTCGTACTTGTAGCCCATGTGGCCCTCGACCACCGGGCGCACCCACACCTTCTTGCCGGTCTTGGCGTCACGCGCCTCGACGCGGCCGATGACGCCGAACTCGCCGCCCGACACCCCAGTGATGACCATGCCCTTGACGATCTGCGGCGCAGCCGTCATCGAGTAGCCGGCCTTGTAGTCGTCGATCTTCTCGCGCCACACCACCTTGCCGGTGTCGCGGTTGAGCGCGACGATCTGCGCATCCAGGGTGCCGAAGATCACCAGGTCGCCGTAGAGCGCGGCGCCGCGGTTGATCACGTCGCAGCACGGCATGATGCCCTCGGGCAGGCGGTGCTCGTACTTCCACAGCTTCTGGCCGGTCTTGGCGTCGAGCGCATAGATGCGGCTATAGGACGCGGTCACGAACATCTTGCCGTCGTGGATCAGCGGCTGCGACTGCTGACCGCGCTGCTTCTCGCCGCCGAAGGAGAACGCCCACACCGGGACCAGGTCCTTCACGGTGTCGACATTGACCTTGGCGAGCGGGCTGTAGCGCTGGCCCTTGGTGCCCAGGCCGTTGGTGACGATCTGATGGGTGGTCTCGGCATCCTTCAGGATGTCCTCGTCGGTCACGCTCGCGGCCTGCGCCGTGGCGCCCATTCCCGCTGCAGCCAGCGCGACCGTAAGCGCGGTCAGCATTGCCGGCAGGCTGCGCGGACGCTTATCGTTTTTCATCATCGACTCCTCCTTGGGTTTCTTTCGAAGCTTTTCCGGGTGGTGTAGCTTCCGGCGCCGCGTACGTGCCGGACCACGACATCACCGCAAAGCCCGTGCCAGGCCCGCGCGCCCCCCATTCGGCGCCTGCGCTGCTCCAGCAGCCGGCGCAATCCGAACACCTGCTGTAACACTTGAGCACAGGGTGTTTCGCTTCGGAACAGCCCCCTTGCTGCGAGTTGCTCCGGCCGGCGCCTCCGCGCGGCCAAGCCGCAACGGCGCCGTGACGACGGCGCTGGCACGTGGTTTGCATGACCGACGTCCTGCACCCAGGCGTGCGCATCGCGCGCCGAACCACAGGAGTCCCGATGACACCGTCCGCCCGTCCCGCCCTCGCCTGGATTGCCGCGGCCACGACCGCCCTGGGCATGTTGGCCACGGCCGCCGCCCCGGCGCTGGCAGCCTCGTCCGTGCCCGCCGCCTCCACGCCGGCCCCCTCCACCAGCACTGCACCTACCGCGGCAGCCGGCACGCAGGCCGACCCGCTCGACTCGCCGCGCTGGGAGGATATGCGCAAGAGCTTCTTCGCCGACGCCACGGTGGTCTTCGACGAGCGCGTCAGGGTGAGCGGCCCGGCGGTCGCGGAGGATTCGCTCAACGTCCCGGTCAGCGTCGATGCAAGCGGGTTGCCCGCGGTGGAAGAGCTGATCGTGTTCGCCGACTTCAACCCGATCGTCAAGGCGCTGCGCTTCGAGCCCGGCGCCGCCCAGCCGCGCCTGGGCTTCCGCATCAAGCTGCAGCAGTCCTCGCCGGTGCGAGCCGCCGCGCGCACGGCCGACGGCGTGTGGCATGTCGGCGGCGCCTGGGTCACCGCCACCGGCGGCGGCTGCACGCTGCCGTCGGTGGGCTCGGGCTCGCCGGAGTGGCAGGAGCGCCTCAACGAGGTCAACGGCAAGCTGTGGCCGCGGGTCGACGGCGGCGAGCGCCTGCGCATGCGCATCATCCACCCGATGGACACCGGCCTGGCCGCCGGCATCCCCGCCTTCCACATCGAGGACATCGTGATCACCGACGCCGAAGGCCGCACGCTGAGCCGCATCCAGCCGCTCGAGCCGGTCTCCGAGAACCCGAGCTTCACGCTCGACCTGCGCGCCGCCGCCCCCGGCGCGCGCCTGCACGTGGCCGGCCGCGACAACAACGGCAACCGCATCGACGCCTGGGTGACCCGATGAGCCGATCCGCCTCCTCCGCCCCGGCGCTCCACCGCCGCCCTGCCGTCCGCGCGCTGCGGAGCCTGCTCGCCGGGCTGCTCTTTGCGTTGTGCACCCTGCTCGCCATCAGCCCGCCGGTCCACGCCGAGGACTTCGACTACCGCCTGCAGCCGCGCGAGCTCGCCCCCGGCGCCTGGGTCGTCGTCGGCCTCAAGGAGGATTTCTCCTTCGCCAACGGCGGCAACATCGTCAACACCGGCTTCATCGTCGGCAGCGAGGGCGTGATCGTCATCGACACCGGCTCGTCGAAGCGCTACGGCGAACAGATGCTCGCCGCCATCCGCCGCGTCACGCCCCTGCCGATCGTGCTGGTGGTCAACACCCACCAGCACCCCGACCACTTCCTCGGCAATCAGGCCTTCCCGCGCGCCACGCTCGCGGCGCTGCCGGAGACCATCGCTGCGATCCGCAGCGAGGGCGAAGGCTTCAACGCCAACATGTACCGCCTCAACGGCGACTGGATGCGCGACACCGAGGTCGTCGTCCCCGAGCGCGCGCTCGCCGCCGGACGCCAGCGCATCGGCGGGCGCGACGTCGAGCTACGCGCGCTCGGCGGCCACACCGTCGCCGACCTGGTGGTGATCGACCACGACAGCGGCACGGTGTACGCCGCCGACCTGCTCTTCCACGACCGCACGCCCACCACGCCGCACGCCGACATCGCGCGCTGGCTGGCCGCGCTCGACACCCTCGAAGGCCTGCCCGCCCGCCGCTGGGTGCCGGGCCACGGCGAGCCCGCGACCGACCTCGCCCCGCTGCGCCAGACCCGCGACTACCTCGGCTGGCTGGCGCAAACCATCCGCGCCGGCGCCGAGTCCGGCCAGGACATGACCGAGCTCTTCCAGACCCCGATCCCGCCGCGCTTCGCCGGGCTGGCGCTGGTCAACGAGGAGTTCCGCCGCTCGGTGGTGCACCTCTTCCCCGCCGCCGAGCGGGCCGTGCTCGAGGCCGCGCGCGCGAAGGCGTCGCGCTGAGCGGGGCGGGACCCGCTCGAACGCGCCGCGATCACACCGATCACGCCGAACACGCCAGTTTGGCAACGCGGGTGCCGCGGTCGCAGCCGCACCGAGCGTGCGGCGAAGCCGTCGCCGGCGCGGCATGCAGGCGTCAGGCCCGCCGACGCGCGCCGACACGCGGTCTCACTGCCCGGCCGGCATCGGTCCGGGCAGCGCAGACAGCCGACGGGCGGCCTCCTCATCGCCGTTGGCGGCGGCCACCGCCAGCCAGTAGCGCGCCTGCACCGGGTCGGCCGGCACCAGGCGGCCCTCCAGATGGAGCAGCCCGAGCCGGTACTGCGCCTTGCTGGAGCCCGCTTCGCCGCCGCGGCGGTAGCGCTCCAGCGCCGCGGCAGGGTCGCGCGGCTCGCCCAGGCCATCCTCGGCGAGGATGCCGAGGTGGAACCAGGCCTCCGCCACGCCCGCCTGCGCGAGCGCGCTCCAGATCTCGCGCGCGCTGTCGTAGCGCGCCATCTTGAACTCGGCGTAGGCCTTGTAGAGGCCGATGCTGGGCCGCGCCACCAGCGCGTCGAGTTCCTCCGGATCGAGCGCGTGCGCCGAGGTGGGGGCCTGTGCAATGATCCAGGCGGTCAGCAATCGTGCAACGAGGGGGCGCATGGCCTTGCGGCTCCGGTCGAGGTGAGGACATGAACGAAGCAACAAGCGCGCCTGAGGCGCGGCCGAGCACGGCACCGATCCCTTCACGACCCGGCCTGCGGCCGGCGCGCGCGACCGCGCGAACGCCGCCGCGCAAGCGCACCACAGCCCTGTGCCTGCCGCGCGCCCGGTTCCTGCTGCGCACCCTGCGCCTGGCCGCCACCTGCGCCGCGTTCGCGTTCGCGTCGGCGACGAGCTTCGCCGCGCCTGGCGAGGGCATCATGGTCGAGCACTTCCCCGGCGTGCCCTTCGCCGACCTGCGCGAGGCGCTCGCCGACGCGATCGCCGACGAGGGCCTGAGCGCGCCGGTGGTGAGCCGCTTCGGCGCCATGCTCGAGCGCACCGCGCCCGACCTCGGCCACGACCCCGCGCTCTACGGCGACGCCGAGATCCTCAGCTTCTGCAGCGCCGGCCTCGCCGCCCGCCTGGTGGCCGAGGCACGCGAGCACATCGCGCTGTGCCCGCTGTCGATCGCGGTGTACAGTCTGCCGCACACCCCGCGCGACGCCACCCTCGCCTGGCGCCCGCCGACGCTCGACTCCCCCGGTGGCGACGCCGTACGCGCGCTGATGGCGCGCATCGTGGTCGGCGCCGCGCGCCTCGTCGGGCGCCGCTGAGCCCGCGCCCGCCGCACTCCGGATCCGATCGCCATGCCTTCTGCCTCCCCCTCATCGCTCCAGGCCGCCACCGGTCGCCGCACCCGTCCCGGCCTGCGCGGCCGCCAGACCGACCCCGCCGCGCTCAACGAGCTCGAGACCCTGCTCGCCGGCGCCCGCCGCGATCGCGACGAGCTCATCGAGCACCTGCATGCGCTGCAGGACCGCTTCGGCCACCTCTCGCTGCGCCACCTGCGCGCGCTCGCCGACTGGATGAACCTGCCGATGGCCGAGGTGTACGAGACCGCCACCTTCTACGCCCACTTCGACGTGGTGCGCGAGGGCGAGCCCGCGCCGCCGGCGCTCACCGTGCGCGTGTGCGACTCGCTGCCCTGCCAGCTCGCCGGCGCGCAGGCGCTGCGGGCGGCGCTCGACGCCGAGCTCGACCCGGCACACATCCGCGTGCTGCGCGCGCCCTGCATGGGGCGCTGCGAGCAGGCCCCGGTCGCCCAGCTCGGTCGCCGCCACCTGACCCACGCCACCCCGGCCACGGTCGGGGCTGCGCTCGCGCACGGCGACTTCGAACCCGAGCCCATCGCCTGGCAGCGCCTCGCCGCCTATCGCGCCGCCGGCGGCTACGCCCTGGTGCAGCGCCTGCGCAGCGGCGCGACCACCATCGACGCGCTTCAGACCCGGCTCGCCGAAGCCGGCCTGCGCGGGCTGGGCGGCGCCGGCTTCCCGACCGCGCGCAAGTGGCAGGCGGTGCGCGCCGGCGCCGCGCCGCGCTACCTCGTGGTCAACGCCGACGAAGGCGAGCCGGGCACCTTCAAGGACCGCCACTATCTGGAGACCGCGCCGCACCGGGTGCTCGAAGGCGCGCTGGCGAGCGCGCTCGCCATCGACGCGGCGGCGATCTACCTCTACCTGCGCGACGAATACCCCGGCCTGCACGCGGTACTGCGCGAGGCGATCGGCGAGCTCGAGGCCGCCGGCCTCGCCGCGCCCGGCTTCATCGTGCTGCGTCGCGGCGCCGGCGCCTACATCTGCGGCGAGGAGTCGGCGCTGATCGAGTCGCTCGAAGGCAAGCCGGGCAAGCCGCGCCACCGCCCGCCCTTCGTCGCCGAGCTCGGCCTCTTCGGCCGCCCCACGCTGGTGAACAACGTCGAGACCCTGTACTGGATCCCGCTGCTCGCCGCCGGCGCTCCCTTCGCCGGCGAGGGCCGGCGCGGGCGCAGCGGGCTGCGCAGCTTCTCGGTGTCGGGGCGGGTGAACAAGCCCGGCGTGCACCTGGCCCCCGCCGGCATCACGCTGCGCGAGCTGGTGGACGAGCACTGCGGCGGCATGCAGCCCGGCCATCGCCTGCTCGCCTACCTGCCCGGCGGCGCCTCGGGCGGCATCCTCCCCGCCGCGCTCGCCGACCTCCCGCTCGACTTCGACACCCTGCAGCCCCACGGCTGCTTCATCGGCTCGGCGGCGATCATCGTGCTCTCGGACCAGGACGAACTGCGCGCCGTCGCCGACAACCTGCTCGCCTTCTTCGCCGACGAGTCCTGCGGCCAATGCACGCCCTGCCGCCTCGGCACCGAGAAGCTGCTCGAACAGGTCCGCGCCGACGACTGGGACCTCGCGCGCCTCCAGTCCCTCGCGCAGACCCTGCGCGACGCATCCATCTGCGGCCTCGGCCAGGCCGCACCGAATCCGGTCGCGAGCCTGCTGCGTTTCTTCCCCGCCGAGCTCGCGCGCGCGGGCACCACGCTGCACGAGACCCCGCCCCCTGCAACGCCGATCGACCACCCCACGTCGCCGATGGGCCCCCGAACGCCGGCGATCGACCACCCTGTAGGAGCGGCGGCAGCCGCGAGCCTTTCGCCCTCGCCGGGCGACATCGTGAACACCGACGCAGACGCAATCGGCAGCAGCATTCCGCCCGACCGTCCGTCCGTTTCACCGACGACGGGCGGGGAACAAGCCAAAAGCTCGCGGCTGCCGCCGCTCCTACAGAAACAGGACGCGGTGCATCCCGGCCTGCGGGAGGCGACCGTTGCTGCCTTCGAGATCACGCTGGACGACGTTCCGGTGCAGGCCTTCCCCGGCGAAACCCTGTGGCAGGTCGCGCTGCGCGCCGGCGAGCGCATCCCCCACCTGTGCTTCAAGGACGCCCCCGGCTATCGCGGCGACGGCAACTGCCGCGCCTGCATGGTCGAGATCGAGGGCGAGCGCACCCTGGCCGCCTCCTGCATCCGTGAAGCGCGGGCGGGCATGGTGGTGCACAGCGCGAGCTCGGCGCGCGCCCGGCAAGCGCGCGAGGGGGTGCTCGAACTGCTGCTCGAGCACCAGCCGGCGCGCGCGGACAGCCCGGACCGCTCCAGCCATTTCTGGGAACTGGTCGAGCAGATGCGGCTGCCCGCCGCGGCGGCCACGGACGCGGCCACTGACGCGCCCGCGCCCCGCCCGGCCGACCGCTCCCACCCCGCCATCCACGTCGCGCTGGACGCCTGCATCACCTGCGGCCTGTGCGTGCGCGCCTGCCGCGAGGTGCAGGTGAACGACGTCATCGGCCTCGCCCACCGCGGCGCGCGCGCGACGATCGTGTTCGACTTCGACGACCCGATGGGCGACAGCAGCTGCGTGGCCTGCGGCGAGTGCGTGCAGGCCTGCCCCACCGGCGCGCTGATGCCGGCCAGCCTGATCGACGCGGACGGCCGCGGCGACTCGGCCTGCGCCGAGCGCAAGGTGGATTCGGTGTGCCCCTACTGCGGCGTGGGCTGCCAGCTCACCTACCACATCCGGGACGAGCGCATCCTCTTCGTCGAGGGCCGCAACGGCCCGGCCAACGAGAACCGCCTGTGCGTCAAGGGCCGCTTCGGCTTCGACTACCCCAACCACCACGGCCGCCTGACGACCCCGCTGATCCGTCGCGCGGGCTCGCCCAAGGGCGTGGATCCGGCCTTCGACCCAGCCAGCCCGCTCAGCCACTTCCGCCCGGCAAGCTGGGACGAGGCGCTCGACTTCGCCGCCGCCGGCCTGCGCCGCCTGCTCGACGCCCACGGCCCCGGCGTGCTCGCCGGCTTCGGCAGCGCGAAGTGCTCGAACGAGGAGGCCTGGCTGTTCCAGAAGCTGGTGCGCACCGGCTTCGGCTCCAACAACGTCGACCACTGCACCCGGCTGTGCCACGCCAGCTCGGTCGCCGCGCTGATGGAGTGCATCGGCTCGGGCGCGGTCACCGCCTCCTTCATGCAGGCGGCGCAGGCCGACGTGGTCATCCTCACCGGCTGCAACCCTACGGTGAACCACCCCGTCGCCGCCACCTGGTTCAAGCAGGCCGCCAAGCGCGGCACCAAGCTGATCGTGCTCGACCCGCGCGGCCTGGTGCTCGGCCAGCACGCCCACCGCATGGTGCGCTTCACGCCGGGGGGCGACGTCGCGCTCTTCAACGCCATGCTCCACGTCATCATCGGCGAGGGCCTGTGCAACCGCGACTTCATCGCCGCGCGCACCGAGGGCTTCGAGGCGCTCGCCGCCCACGTCGCGCCGATGACGCCCGAGGCCATGGCGCCGCTGTGCGGCGTGGCGGCGGACGAGATCCGCGACATCGCCCGCCTGTATGCGAACGCCGAACGCGCGATGATCTTCTGGGGCATGGGCATCTCGCAGCATGTGCACGGCACCGACAACGCGCGCTGCCTGATCGCGCTCGCGCTCGCCACCGGCCACGTCGGCCGCCCCGGCACCGGCCTGCACCCGCTGCGCGGGCAGAACAACGTGCAGGGCGCCTCGGATGCCGGCCTCATCCCGATGGTGCTGCCCGACTACCGCCCGGTGGGCGACGCGCAGTACCGCGCCGCCTTCGAGGAGCTGTGGGCGACGCCGCTCCCCGCCCAGCCCGGCCTCACCGTGGTCGAGACCATGGACGCGATCGCCGCCGGAAAGGTACGCGGCATGTACATCCTGGGCGAGAACCCGGCGATGTCCGACCCCGACCTCCACCACACCCGCGCCGCGCTCGCCAGGCTCGAGCACCTGGTCGTGCAGGACCTCTTCGTGACCGAGACCGCGCAGTTCGCCGACGTGATCCTGCCCGCCTCGGCCTGGCCCGAGAAGGACGGCACCGTCACCAACACCAACCGCCAGATCCAGCTCGGCCGCGCCGCCGTGGCGCTGCCCGGCGAGGCGCGACCGGACTGGTGGATCATCCAGCAGCTCGCCCGCCGCCTCGGCCTCGACTGGGACTACGCCCACCCGCGCGAGGTCTTCGCCGAGATGAAGCGCGCGATGCGCTCGCTCGACCACATCGACTGGGCGCGGCTGGAGCGCGAGGGCGCGGTCACGACCCCCTGCGCGGCCGACGACGCGCAGGGCAAGGACGTGGTCTTCGACGACCGCTTCCCCACCGCGAGCGGACGCGCGCGCTTCCGCCCCGCCGTGCCGCTACCGCCCGACGAGCCTGTCGACGCCGCCTGGCCCACGGTGCTGATCACCGGCCGCCAGCTCGAGCACTGGCACACCGGCGCGATGACTCGGCGCAGCGCGGTGCTCGACGCGCTCGAGCCGGCCGCCGTCGCCACGCTGGCCCCCGGCGAGCTCGCCCGCCTCGGCCTCGCCCCCGGCGCCGCGCTGACGATCGAGACCCGCCGCGGCCGCATCACGCTCGCCGCGCGCGCCGACCCGCTGATGCCCGAGGGCATGGTCTTCGTGCCCTTCTGCTACGTGGAGGCGGCGGCGAACCTGCTCACCAACCCGGCGCTCGACCCCTACGGAAAGATTCCGGAGTTCAAGTACGCGGCCTGCCGGCTCGCCCCCGGGTGAGCACACCCGTTCCGCCCGCGCCGCCGATCGCGACTTGCGTCGCTCCTACGAAATCCGGGGCGCGGCGGAGGGGCTATCGGGCCCCTGATCCCATCTGGCTCCACAGGGCGTTCATCCGCGCCGCGAAGCGCTCGGGCGAGGCGATCAGCGGCGGCTCGCCCTCGCCTCTCGCGGCCTTCACGCCGCCTGCGAGGGCGCGGCGCACGACATCGTCGATCACGGTGAACACGAAGCTGCGCACCTTCTGGTTGAAGATGTCGTTGTGGTCCGTCATCACCGACTTGTCGGTCTTGATGAAATACAGCGGGTAGTGCGCCGGCAGTGGACCAATCGTAGGCTGGCCCGACAGCGTGGTCCATCCCATCGGCCGGCATCGCTCGCCCGCGGCCTCGCAGGTGTCGAGCGTGAAGCGCAAGGCGTCGCCCTCTCCATCCGCGTGCAGGCGATGGGTGAGGAAGGGCGCGAAGTTGCCCGCCGTGGTGGCGTCGAGATGGCGCTCGCGCAGGGGCAGCGGCTGCTCCGGCGCCCTGCGGTCGTGGTAGTAGGAACGCTGAAGGTCGGCCTGCCGCCACGTCGCCAACCCGATCGTCTGGCCCGCCGGGAAGGCGTAATGCGTGGCTGCGTCCGCGTCCGAGCTGATCGAGATGAACAGCGGCAGCTGGTCCCGCGCGTACGGCCGCTGCAGCGCCGCCTCCACGAACGGCAGGGCCTGGTTGGCCTCGATCGCCGGGTTCAGCACCAGCACTCCATCCGCGAAGACGCGCGCGCGCTCGTCGTCCGCGCGGTTGGTCACACGCTCGGTGATCAGGTCGGAGAGCGCACGCACCACGATCGCGCCCCCGAAGCTGTGGCCGACCACCACCATCACGTTGCGCGCCTCGCCGGCCGTGATCCGGTCGAGGTCGAGCAGCAGGCGCGTGACCCCGCCGCTCCCGAGCTCCTCCGCGACCGCCTTGCGATCCCAGAAGGTCAGCTCCTTCAACAAGGGCAGCTCGATGCTGGCGCCACGCCAGCCGACATAGACGCCGACGAGGCGGCGCGAACCCAGCGCCGTCCCCGCGAAGGAACTGCCGAGCACCCCCGTCATCGTCTCCAGCGAATCCTTGAAGCTGAGCACGTTCGGATCGTCCTCGCTGGCGTTGTGCTTCCATCCGTGCACGAACACGATCAGCACCACGCCGTCCGCACGCGCCTTGGCCGCGATCTTCGCCAGCACGGCCTCGACCCTTGCGTCGTCGAAGGCGTTGCCGCGCTCGCTGAACTCGGCGAAGGCGAGGTCGAAGCGCTCGAACTCCTGGTAGGCGCTGCTGCGACACGCCGGCGAATCTGGGTCGGTCCTGCACGCCCCGCCGTCCTCCGATGTCGTGTGATAGGGCGCGTTCGACGCACACGCGGCCGTCAGGCACGCGCCCAGCGCGCCGAGAATTCGCTTGCCGATCGAGGTGCTGCCCGCCTGGTCCATGACTGCCTCCCGTTCTTGCGGCCGACGACCAGCCCGTCGGTTCGGCCTTGTCGATCTCCCCTCTCTTTCAGCTTAGGAACCGGTCACACGCCTGTCCAGGCAGTGCCGGGCACACTCACCGCCCCCTGCAGCGTGAGCTCGAAGTGGCATGGCGATTGCTGTGGAGCACGTTCATTTCCACCGAGGAACCAGGGAGACAAGATGAGGACAAGACCACTTCTGAGCATCGCCGCGCTCGCGCTGGGCTGCACGACGGCACTGGCTTCGCCTGCCGAGGGCGTGATCGCCCCCGACATCGAGCGGGGCGAACGCGAATTCGAGTTCGCATTCGGTACGGAACGGAACAGGGACGGCAAGCCCACGAACGGTCTGGAGCTCTCGTTTGGAGCGGGTGTGACGGATCGCTGGGCGACCGAGCTCGGCGTCGAGTTCGAACGCGAGCCCGGCGATGACATGAAGTACGACGGCCTCGAGTGGGAGAATCGCTTCGGCCTGATCATCGACGAGGAGGCCCCGGTCGCACTCAGCCTGCTGCTCGGCTTCGAGCGCCCGCGCGAGCGCGCGGAAGGCTGGTCATCCACCCTGGGGCTGCTGTCCGAGACGAAGATCGGGCGCTTCCTGCTCAACGCCAACCTGCTGCTCGAGCGCAGCTGGGACGTGCGCGCCGAAGAAGACGGTGACGACGCCGAGGACGAGGATGGCGACGAGGATGGCGACGAGGACGCGGACGAAACGCACGCGCTCGGCGAGGACGATGACGAGTCCGGCACCGTCCTCGGCTACCAGTGGCAATTGCTCTACCGCCAATCCCACAGCCTCTACTACGGCGTGCAGGGCATGGGCGAGGTGGGCAAGTGGAACGACTGGGCCCCGCGCGACGACCAGGAACACAAGCTAGGGCCAGCGATCTTCGGCCGCCTGAAGACCGCCGGCGGACAGCGCCTGAACTACGACGTCGGCCTGCTCTTCGGCGTCACCGACGGCACGCCCGACTACACCCTGCGCTTCAAGCTGGAATACGAGCTCTAAAATGAACGGTGGCGCCGGCGCCACCACCACCGTACAGTTCCTCAGCTCGCGGGGCGCCACGGCCCCGGCGAGCCCGGCGCCCCAATCACTCACGGCAATTGGAAGTGATAGCTCAGGTTGTCGAAGACGGCCTTGTTCGGCGTCGTACAACCGCACTGCTGGCATGAAATCCGGACCCGGGAGATGTCACGGCTTGTGCGGTCGATGCGGATCGTCTGCCAGCCGTCCCCCATGTCGAAGGAGAACGGCACGTTCCCCGGATAGAGCGCCTTGGCCAGCAGCGCGCCTTGTGCGTCATAGGCCTCCATGTACGGTCGCGACGGGCAAAAGGTCAGGGTCTCGGGGCATTGAGTGGTGTTGATCGGATAGGCATCCACCGACACGCTGTCGGTCGGACGATCGAAGACCACATCGATCGCGCCCTCCTTCGCGTAGAACGCCGGATAAACTCCTTTCGGGTGGATCGAAACCACATTGGTGGTGCTCGTCCCGAAAGTCGTGGCACGCACGTATGCCGGGCCATTGCCGACCGGATTGCTCATCGACAGCCCGTAGGCATCGCTGGCCAGGGTGCCATCGCCCAATGGCTTGCCGTCGAGGTCCAGGTCGAAATCCAGGCGCACCCAGGTGTCGATCCGCAGCTTGTCGGGATCCAGCTTGACGGGTGGCCTGAAGCGGGCACCGAGCGGTTCGGCCCGGACCGGATCCAGCGCGAGCGCGATGCGAATGACCTCCTTCGTCATCTTCGCATCGAGCGCGGCACGGTTCGGCGAAGCGACCGACTGGAGCACCCGGCTGAACGGGGTCGAAACGACCGGAGCGGCATTTTTGTTGGTTCTGGCAGGCACGATCTTCTCCCGATTGATGAAGTCCGAATGGCTCTGTCGGGACGTCCTGGCGGCATCTCGATTGGCACCGCTTTGCATTCATTTTATGCCGGATGAGCGCCTTGTCCAGCCGGCCCGCCGCGGCCGGGAAGGCGCGACGAAGCTCACCCCATCGTGTAGCCGCCATCCACGACGATCTCCTGGCCGCAGGGGCCCAACTGGGTCGGGAAGTTGGTGACGAACCGAATCGAGCCCCTTGCAGATGCGGGGGACGAGGAAACGCACGATCTCCGCCGCGTAGAAGAGATTGACCGAAAACTTGGTATGGAGGGCTTCCACGGTGCTGTCCGCGAAAGACACCACCCGGGCCCCTCTTCCGCATCGTGCTCGGCGATCGTTCTCCCGATCCCACTGCTGGCGCACGCGACGACGGCCACCTTGCCCCCAATCCTCGGCGCGGCAGGAAACTCTTCAAGGGTGGCAGCCTCTGATGCTTCGGCCGTCCTCCATCTGCAGAATTCCAACACGCCACCATAAGGAGATGAACGTGAAACTGGCCGCCATTCTGCTTGCACTGAGCCTCGCCTTGCCAACGGCGGTTCTGGCGCAGCATAACCACGGAGCCGATACACCTTATGCCGGCATGCAGGAACGCGCCATCAAGTCGCTGTCGGACGCTGACATCAAGGAACTCCGGCGCGGAGGGGGGTGGGGTCTTGCATTACCTGCCGAACTCAATGGCATGCCGGGGCCGGCACATCTGCTCGAGCTGAAAGATCAGATTCCGCTCTCCCAGGATCAGATCGAAAAGGTCCAAGCACTCTTCGACGACATGCGCAACGCGGCAATACCCGCTGGTGAGCGACTCATTGCTGCAGAAGCTGCTCTCGAGGCGGCATTTTCGGAAGGTGCTGTAGAGGAAACCTCATTGCGCCGCATGCTCGCCGAGGCGGAGTCGGCAAGAACCGAACTCCGCTTCATCCATCTCTCCCAGCATTACAAGACGGTGCCGTTCCTGGCGCCCCAGCAGATCGAGCGCTACAACGTGCTGCGTGGTTATGCCGACGACCCGTGCGCGAAAGTTCCGGAAGGTCACAACCCCGAGATGTATCGGCGACACATGGGCTGTAAATGATGAATGGTTGGCCCTCTTTAAAGCTTGCGATCTCTACGTCAGTGGATCCTGAGGGGGAAGCCTTGATACTCAAGCAGGCACTCAGCGCAATAGGCTGTTATCAGAGCGAACGTCGGCTTAGGTCGGTCTGATAATAGCCTCCAAAGCTGCTGTACGTGAGCGCGGCGAATCAATTTTGGCTGTCTCGATCCGACCCCTATGCATAGCTCTCAACTATGCGTAGGGGCACCCCCCAGCATGGCTGTTCGCTCGGTCGACGGCCGCACTGGGGCGTGGTGTGCTTTGCATAGTTACAGGGTCTGCAGGAACCTCAACAGTTCATCGCCGGCACGGAAGCGCTTGAGCTTGATGTCAGGTGCTTCGAGCCGGGCAAGTGCCTTCTCCTTCATCTCCAGGTTGGCCTCGACGTAGCGGTGCGTCGTGTTCGTACTCTCGTGACCGAGCCACAGTGCGATCACGTTGAACGGCACACCGCTTTGCAGAAGATGCATGGCTGTCGTGTGCCTCACGGTATGCGGGGATACGCGCTTGGTCTTCAGGCTCGGTTGTTTTGCGCCGGCTCTGGCCACCGCCAGCGCCAGTCGCTGCGCCACGTTACAGCGGGTCATCGGATGCCCGGATCGATTGGGCAGCAATGCCGCCGAATCACGTAGGTGCGGGTTGGCGTTTAGCCACGCGCGGATGGCCGCCGCAGTGGTCTTCCACAGCGGCACCGAGCGATCCTTGCGACCCTTGCCATGCAGGTGGACGCAGGCCGCGCCGTCCAGCACCACGTCGACGACGCGCACTCCGACGATCTCCGAGACGCGCGCGCCGGTGTTGTACAGCAGGCTCAGCAGCAGGTGGTCGCGCTGCGAAGTCCATTCCGTGCCAGGCTGTCCCAGCACGGCGATCATCTCCGGGCGCGTCAGGTGACCCAGCAGCGGCCGCTCGAAGCGTTTCATCGGCACGGCCATTGCGCGCTCGACGGCATGCAGCGCCGTCACGTCGCGTCGGCCGGCGAACTTCAGAAACGCCCTCAAGGCGGTAAGCCGCAGGTTGCGACTGCGCACCGAGTTGTGCCGCTCGTGCTCCAGGTGGGCCAGGAACTTCAGGATCAACTCCGGCGTGATGTCCACGAGTTGCATGGCGATTGGCGGCTTGCCCAGCTGCTTGGCCGCATACCCGAGGAACAAGGTCATCGCGTCACGGTAGCAGGCCACTGTACGCGGGCTGAGTGCGCGCTGTGCGACCAGGTACTCGGTGAAGAATTGCTGCACCAGCGCCGGGAAGCTTGGCGGAGAGCCCTTTCGGTTGAGGCGCGCTTCACCCATGGTTGAGCTCCGGCATGCACGACTCGAAGCGCTGCGCGGCCACCGCCATCAATTCCGGCACCGCCTGCAGGTACCAGTAGGTGTTGGTCACCATCGCGTGACCGACGTAGGTCGACAGCGACAGCATCGCCGCGTCCACATCGATGCCCTGTTGCTGCCACAGCAGGATGCGCCTCACCACGAAGGTGTGCCTCAGATCATGGATGCGCGGAGCGTGGTGCGTACCACGGTTGACCCACCCCAGGTCGCTGCGCAGCGTGGCAAAGACGCGCTCCACCTGATGCCCGTGCATCGGCTTGCCGAACAGGCGGCCCCGTGTGCCGATAAAGAACGGCGCGTCGTCGTCACGTGAGGCGCCCGCAACGTCTCGAGTCCAGCGGTATTGGCCCAAGGCCTTGACTGTGCTCGGATGCAGCGGCACCTGGCGCGACTTGGCGAACTTCGTGCGGCGGATCGTCAGCAGGCCGCGCCTGAGATCCACGTCGCCAAGGTTCAGCGACAACGCCTCGGACAGACGCAGTCCGCAGCTTGCAATCAAGCCGAACAGCGTCTCGTAGACCAGGCCGCGCAGGCCGGGATTGGGGCCGAGCTGACGCGCGGCGGCCAGCAACTGCTGCACTTCCTCTTGGCTGTAGATGTGCGGCGCCTGGCGTTCGGGCAGCCGACCGAAGATCGTGTCGTCGGGGACTTCTGTGGCCGGCTCGAACTGCTGCATCCAGCGCGTGAAGGAGCGCAACTGCTTGAGCCGCCGCGCCCAAGTCCGGGGATCGACGCTTGCGTGGCTATCCAGACGCGCCCACTGGGCCATGACCTCCAGGGTCAGAGGGCCGCGATGGCGCGTACGCCGAACATACTCGGCCAAGCTGCGCAGGCTGTAGGCGGCCGAACGCAGTTGGAAGCCCAGAGTACGACGCTCAGTGAGGTAGCGATCCACAAGCGCAGTCAGTCCTATCGTCATGACAGCCTCCCTGTGGCGAGGGCGGAGGTCCCGGGCCAAGGCAAAGCCACTTCGACGAGACGCCTGCTGTCGAGCTTGGCGTAGATCAGCGTCGTGTTCAGCGAGCGGTGCCGCAGCACGTCGGCTACCTCCTTGAGCGAGGAACCGCCGGCCAGCAGACGGCTGGCCATCGTGTGACGCAACAGGTGCGAACGCGTATGCGCAAGACCGGCGCGCGCATAGGCTTGGCGGATGGTCTTGCGCACGAGGTCCGGCCCGATGGGTCGCTCGCGCGGCGTCATATGCCGGGCGAAGACCATCCGGTGCTGGGTCTTGGGCCGCTCGTCGCGCAGGTACAGGGCGATGGCTCGCCCTGTTGCTTCAGGCAAGGGCATTACGTCTTCACGCCGGCCCTTGGTGCGGCGCAGTGTGATCGTGCCGGCTTCCCAGTCGATGTCGTCCAGGTTCAACTGTGCGATCTCGCTGCTTCGCAGGCCCAGGTCGAGCGCGCAGCGCACTATGGCGTCGGCGCGCAGCATCGACGGGCCGCTCTGGCCAAGGGCGGCCTCGAGTTGTTCGACCTCTGCCGGCTCCAGCGACTTGGGCAACGATGCCAACTGCCAGTTGGCCGGATAGGCCAGAGCACCAACCAGCGCATGGGTACGGTCGCCCAGCGACGCACGCCAGCGGAAGTAGCCGCGCAGGGAGGCGACCACGGCGCCCAGGCTCGACGGTGTGCTGTAGTTCTTGGCCTGCAAGGCGAAGAAGTGTCGTACGTGCTCGGCCGTGAGGAGCTCGAACTGGATGTCGCCATCACCGAAGTGCTTGCGAAGAAGGGCCCCGACCAGGCGAAGCGCGCCCTCGCGGGTCTTAGGGGCAAGTCCTCGGACCTGTGTCATGTACTGGTCGTAGCGACGCAGTTCCTCCCCGACTGCCGTCTCGTCCTGTGGCTTGGGCCTGATGGCACCGGCCTCGCGCAGCACGACCAGAAGGTGCGCCAATGCAGCGCGCACGCAAGCTGGGTGACGGGCACTCGTCTCGCAGTTGCATTGGGGAAGATGGCCCTTGAGGAACTCGACCACGAGCGTCTCATCGACGTCGGCCAGACCCAGGTTGGTCTGGTGCATCCACATCGATAGGTGCATCACGGCCGCTTCGCAGCTGCGCACATAGCCGGAAGCGTTGCCGCGACCGAGCAGGTACTCGCGGTATGCCGGAACATGCCGCTCCAGCTGAGTACAGCCGCGCGTGCGGACAGAGGATTCGGATCGAGACGAAAGCTTGGATCGCATGGCAGTCTCCAGGTTGTGGAGCCGCCAGTGAACATGGGCCGGAAAACTATGTGTAGCTGCTCACGCCCGAACGCGCCGCTTGCCCGCGTAATTGCTGATCAAATGCCGTCCCGCCAGCCGCGACTCTACATAGTTGAGAGCTATGCATAGGGGTCGCTATGGATAGATTTGCATAGCGACCCGGAGCGGCCAGTCAGCAGCGAGAGAAGCTGACCCTCGACGTGAGAATTACCGCACGGCAAAGGTGCAGCTTTTGTTTAGCTTTGTTCGACGCCTGCCCCTGCCTCGCGGCGATGAATATCCGACCCAGGTCGGTGGGCAGGCGTTGGACAAAGCCCGGGGGAGGAAACCGCGAAACGAGGCGAGGCCGTTCAATCGGGGCGCAGCGCTATGGGCATTTGAGCGCCGCCCGACCGCGCAGGTACGCGATGTGCATGGTGCTGCGCCATGTGCGGCGTGTTGCGTGAAGCCGTTGCCCGCCCTCGGTGGCATGGGCGGCGTCAGTGCAGCGCGACATGTGATGCGAAGGCGC
Source organism: Thauera sp. (assembly GCA_024235615.1). Lineage (GTDB taxonomy): Bacteria > Pseudomonadota > Gammaproteobacteria > Burkholderiales > Rhodocyclaceae > Thauera. Next base: position 590,609 of record JACKMB010000001.1, read on the forward strand.
GTGGCGGGCGCAGCGGGTTTCGACCAGGCCCGTCCGAACGGGTGCTGGCGGAAGGCTGCGGGCGTGGACGCGATGCCCGGTCATGAGGTCGCCCCATGGAGTGGCGGCGCCCGGATCGTCGCACCCCGAGCAAAGGTCTCGATGACGCGCATCACCGATCCACAGCAGCGACACACGAAGCCGGCGGTGGGCGTGGTCGACAGCGCGGCGGCTGGCTCCACCGCGATGGCGTGTGGATCGTCTGGCGGCGTCGCGACGAGCAACTCGCGCGCATGCGCTAGGTGCTGCCGCCGTCCTGCGTTGGAGAGCAATCCGTAGTGCCGGATGCGGTGGAAGCCGCACGGCAGCACGTGCAGCAGGAAACGGCGCATGAACTCCTCGGCAGTGAGCGTCATCGTCTTGTGGCGGGTGCGCCCCTTGGCGCGGTAGTCCTTCCAGCGGAAGGAGACGCTGCCGGCGTCGAGCGACACCAGGCGACGGTTCGAGATCGCCACCCGATGGGTGTAGCGCGACAGGTAGGCGAGGACCGCCTCGGGACCGGCAAAGGGCCGCTTGGCATAGACGACCCATTCGCTCGTGCGCAGCGGCGAGAGCCAGCGCAGGAACGCGGCCGTCTGCGCCAACGGGGCGAACTCGCCGAAGAAGCGCAGCACGCCGGCGTGGTGCGCCTTCGCCAGCTCTTCCAGGAAACGCCGCCGGAACAGGCGCGAGAGCACGCGGACCGGCAGGAAGAAGCCGCGCCGGCAGGCAACCCAGCGCTGGCCGTCGGCCGACAGGCCGCCCCCGGGGACGATGCCGTGCACGTGCGGGTGGTGCGTCATCGCCGAACCCCACGTGTGCAACACGAGCGTGGCGCCGATCGTCGCGCCGAGGTGCTTCGGATCGGCAGCGATGGTGAGCAGCGTCTCGGCTGCGACCTCGAACAGCAGCCGATAGACGAGCGCCTTGTTCGTGTAGGCGAACGCGCTGATCGGCGCGGGCAGCGTGAAGACCACGTGGTAATACTCGACCGGCAGCAGGTCCGCCTGCCGGGCCTCGAGCCAACGCTGGGCAGCCCGCGCCTGACACTTCGGGCAGTGCCGGTTGCGGCACGAGTTGTAGCTGATGTCGATCTGCTCGCAGGCCTCACAGCGCAGCACATGCCCACCCAGCGCCGCAGTGCGGCACTGTTCGATGGCCGACATGACCTTCAACTGCCCGAGGCTCAAGTGGCCGTGCTGGGCGAGACGCCACGCCGGCCCGAAGGCGCGGAAGATGTCCGCGACCTCCAGTGCGGGGCGAGCCACGATGCGCCTACGCCGACTGCAAGGTCTCCAGCGGACTGACGACTTCGCGCAGCAGGTCGGTGGCGACCTGGGTGTAGATCACCGTGGTGTCGAGTTTCTTGTGGCCGAGCAGCGCCTGGATGATGCGGATGTCGACCTTCTGCTCGAGCAGGTGGGTCGCGAAGCAGTGGCGAAGCGTGTGCATCGACACCCGCTTGTCGATGCCGGCCGCCAGGGCGGCGGCCTGAACAGCGCGATTGAGCTGACGCGGGCTAAGTGACTCGATCGGGTTGAGGCCCGGGAACAACCAGCCGCCATCGAGCATCTTGCCCTGCGCCCGGGCGACCCGCCACCACACGCGCAACCGCTCCAGCAGCAGGGGCGAGAGCATCGCGTAGCGATCCTTGCGGCCTTTGCCTTGCTCGACCCGCAGGGTCATGCGCCCGCTGTCGACGTCGCTGACCTTGAGCGAGACCACTTCGCTCGCTCGCAGTCCGGTCGCGTAGGCGAGCGACAGCGCCGTCTGGTGCTTGAGATTGTTGCAGGCGGCGATCAGGCGCGCGACCTCCTCGCGGCTGAGCACCACCGGCAAGCGCTGCGGCAGCCGGACCGGCTGCATTCGTGCCATCAACTCGCCGCGTTGAAGCGTGATATCGAAGAAGAACTTCAGCCCGCTGATGGCGGCGTTGAGCGACATCGGCGAGGTGCCGGTATCGACCAGGTGCAACTGGTAGTTGCGCAGGTCCTCCACCGTGGCGCTATCGGGCGCGCGCCCCAGATAGCGCGTGAACCGGCACACCGCACGGATGTACGCACTCTGCGTCTTGGGGGTGAGCTTGCGCATCCGCATGTCGTCGAGCATGCGCTGGCGCAAGGGGCTGACGGGACGAGTCGGGGTATCCATGGCTTGCTCCTGTCGAAAATGAGGCCGATTGCCTCATCTCCCAACATGGCAAGCCTGCTGCCGATGGAAACCACGAACTTCGATGCTCGTCACGAGCGGTTCAGCACACCCCTACCGCGCGAGCGGTTTAGTCCACTGACGGTCTGCTGCATTGCAGAGTTAGCCGAAGTGAACACGTTCCACCTCTTGGAGTTGCGGCGTGACGTCCATGACCCCAGGAAGATCCCAAACACCATCTCGGAGCTGAAATATCCACGAGTTCGTATGCTTTCGATAGGTCGATTGCGCCAAGACTTGCTCATGCGGCACCAAGCAAGCTCGCAGGACAGAAAAATCTTCGCGAAAGAGGACACCAGCGAGATAGGTAAAGTGTTGTTGATCAAGGCCGCGAAGAGCGCTTAGTTGCCGAGATCCATTGTGTGCAGTGAGGCGGCGGCCCTTGATCTCGTACTTTCGTCCATGAGCATCCGTGGCGTCATAGCCTTTCGTAGACTTTGGTGCGAGTTGGAGTAACAGCGCTTTCTCGAACAACAGTTCAGAAAAATCAGCGACGGGATTGTTCGTGCTCCTAACTACGCCACGACGACGCAGTTCGCCGAGAAGAGCGACGAACGACGCGAACAACTCCCGGACGGACAGCGATTGAATTTCGGTTGTGATCGACATTGAGGTCAAATGACTAGCGTGCAAGATCACGGGCGCAGCGGTACATCGCTGGCAAATCTAGCTGACGCTGTTCGGCGCGTCCCGTGCATCGCGAGGTTAGCCGTCGTCTTCAACTACGACAGCCTGTAGGTCCTGCAGCAAGTACGGAAGGCTCGACAAATCGTTGCGCCGGACCACAGGAATGATTGCCTTACCAAAGGCATCCGCAAGGCCGATCTCATAATTGACCCACTGAGATTCAGCACTGGCCTTGGTCCAAACGACGACCACCTTTGAGGCAGATTGAATCTGGCGTCGTACCCCTTCCCGAAGCGCGCCATGCTTAGGCTCTAGATCCTTGTCCGAGATGACTTCGTCGGATGGTTGGACAAGGCCTAGGTCCGCTAACTTAGCAAGAATACCTTCAATCCTCGGAGCGTCACTCCTCGCATAGGAGACATACACCTTTTGCGGTTTTCGATGCGTAGCCATGAATGTAGCTCTCTAAGCTTGGCCTGGGACGTCGGCCACCAGCTGAGCGCGAATCGCCGCGACCACATCCTTCCATTGCGATGACGGATTGCACTGACCTTCTAGGAGCAGAGGAGGGACTCCCTCCTCTTTAGCTTTGAGCTCGGCGAACGAGAGTCGGTGAAGTAGCACGTAGATGGGCACATCAAACGCGTCCGCGTATGCCAGTTCCATCCACTGAGCCGCCCCTAATGCGAACGTGGCTGGAGATGCAAGGAATATTGCAGCGCTGGATCGTTGGACACGGGTCTTCAAACTGTGTGCAATCCTGCGCTCCCCCTTGTTTTGATCGCGCTCGTAAGTCCATACAGTGACACCCAAGTCCTCCAGGAGGCGCTCGAGGGCGAACTGGAGAAGGCCGGCTTCAAAGGAGTCTTTCCCAGAGTAGGAGAGGAAGATTTCCATGTGCAGCCTATTCTGCGCGGAGAGCTCGTGTTGTAGGCCGCAATCCTGCGGGATAACAAGGGTAAGCCGAATAATGTGTCGCGTGGAAAGCTGTATTCATAGCGAAATCGTCCGGCATGCAAAACCAACCGACAGCAAACGCGGCATTCATAAGTCGTCGATGCAGCTTGCGCGGACCCCCGCGCTTGTCTACGCGGAAAGCATAGCGCTTCTGCCGGGCGGCAGCTATGGGCCGCAGGTTCCCATAGGCGGCTCGTGGCCGCAGTGAGACCTCTAACTCCTATCTTTCGCAGCAGTCAGGCAGTCCGACCTCGACGGTCTCAACCCGATCCGCAACACTCACTAGCGCCTGTGAGAAGCTCACGTTCAACGTCCGAGCTGAATGACGCGTAACACCACGCCCTTGCGCGCTTGTCTGCGTTAGGGGGTTAGACGTCATTGCAGGCATCAGGGCTAGTCCTGCTTTAAGGCTTCTGAGACTTCGATGCTCTTACGATTGGCATAAGCGATGGCCTCTTCACCCGTCCTCATAAGCGCGATGCGACGCTCGGCAACGAATGAGCGCACTACATCAGCAGACTCAGACGCGGCCCTACTGCTGCGGCTCGCGAACTCCGCAGCAGCGGCATGCACCTTTGCCACCATATCGGGATGGTTTTTAGGCGCGCACAAGATTTCAACGACCCCAGCAGACCCCGCAGCGAGAACTCCGACTCCGATGACGACCGGCCCCGCAGCAGCAGCCCCAATTGTGCCCGCAATGTACCCGCTACCACCGGTGAGTATCAGGGCGCCACTGCTGTGCGGGACGACCGAAAGGCCAAGTGCTTGCGCTAGCGCAGCGACTACTGCGGCGCTGCCACCTGCCCCACTACTGAGGTTCGCCACGACTGCGCTTTGGCTGGGGGCGTACGAGCAAACAATGTCAGTGGGGTGTGCGGCCGATTCCTGAGAGGCTGACAGTGGTGGCTCTCCTTTCTCATTAGAACAGGAGATGAGCGTAAGTGCCGATAGAACGACAGCGATCTTTTGCGTGGATTTCATCACTCATACTCACTTAGGGAAGCGTTGAGGGAGTTATTCGCGTTGCGGGACAAGGTCTTTCATCTTCTCATCTTTTACTGGCTCGCTTCGACCCACTGCAGTCACTGGAATGCCAGGGAAGCTGTCGTTCGGCGGGGAAGTGAGGGGCAGTCGGAGCGTGAAGCGCGGAGGCGTGGGCCTAAATTGGCTCATGAGAGTTGCATCGCGGAGCTCGCCTTTATCGCAAACGTAACGTCCGGGCGTCTCGGCGTAATAAGCTCGTCGAACACCTCTTGGATAAATGGGGCCACCCAATACTGCGAATCTTCCTCCGGTTGCATGCCGCACTCAAGCGCATCCATGTGGTCACTAGACATCATGTAGTGACCGTTCAAGAAGAAGATGTAGCCTAGGTGAAGAATAAATAGGTCTCGCACGTCCGAAGAAAAACGGTCAAGCCACCAGCCTCGATTTTCTATGTGCACTTTATTATCATTCAGCATTGCATGGCGATAGAAGTTGTAATGCGTGTGATCGTTGCATCTATCGCGGATTCTCTTGTATCGATCATCGATCCCAAAAACGCTATTTATTGGTTTAAGGGCGTCGGAGGTTCTTATATATTGGGACATCACGCGGTACTCCGGCAGCTTCTCTTTTCCCTGGAGCCAGTTGTTTATCTTTTCGACGATGAATTTTTCGATGTTGAAATTATCGAGAAGGTACAGATTCGAGTAAACATTGATTATTACGGAATCATGGTACTTCCGTAGTAATGTGTAGGCGTCGTTGATGCGACCTGCGAGCAGAATTGTTCTCATCGACTCGAACGTACCCTGCATTGAGGAGTAGACGTAAGTGTCGATATTGCAGATAGCCTTTGTGCCCATCGTCGCGAACGAAAAAACGGACATAGACAATTGCCCATAGAACTCCATATAACGTTCCAGTTCAGCGAATACTCGATGCCCTTGGTATGTTTCGTCCATCACCTGCACGGGCAACGCTCTGCGTAAATTGAGGCCGAACGTTTGAATTCACCGGTCTGCGCGGCTTTTCGCGCAGGTCCGGTGGAACGATGGATTGGGGCGCAGGAATGAAAAGCCAAGTTTCTGCAATTCATGCGATTGGGTTCTTTCTCGCCCACTGCGCCACTGCCCGTTCAACCTGATCGAGTTGACCGTCGATTCCTCGAATCCAGTGTTTGTACTCGTCAGTAGGTAGGCACGAAGCTCCGTAGATGAAAGCTCGCCGTATCCAAGCGGTCATTTCTTGAAGGTTCTGCTTTCTGCTCCTGAACCAGAAATCCTTCTTGCTACGACCCATTGCAAGAAGTATCTCGCGACGAGAGAATTCATCAAGGCTGTCATTAAAAACCTTGACGTATTGATCGTCAGAATTCCATTCTCCATCCGAGGCGAACGGCCGTAGTAGGTACATTCTAGAGTATTCGAGATGTGATGCCGTCGATGTCTCGTCTCGATAAATCTCTATTAGCCGTTCGCCGAGTTCCTTTTTCTTAGTGGCGGAGAGCGTCTCAATGCTTAGTAGATACTCGACGGTTTCTCGAACTACTGGAACAAACTTGCTGAAGTTATCAAAGATCAGGTTGATGGCATCAGTATCGCCAAGCTGTGCAAGTCGCCGTAGCAGAAACTTCAGGAGAGACAGGTCTGGCTCTTCTTCGTTGATTTGTTCTTCAAGGATGCCTTCAAGGTTGAGTTGGTGGATTGCCTCCTGATATTCAGGCGCCAAAGCGAGATAGTCGATCTCTCCGTAGGTGTCTTCAATCCCTATCTCTTCGAGTAAGTCATAGAACCGTTCCGACAAAGTATCAAGCTCACGCTTCTCGTTCTCCCGCAAGTACTTTGTTCGAAAGAGGTCGACTGGAACGATCTTGGTCTTGTTCTGCTGGAGCGTAAGCCCGTGGTTGTCAATAAGCGCACGGGCAACAAGAGTCAAGTACTTGTATGCCTCTGCTTCCGACGTGCAAAAGAATCTGAAATCATCGGAGTAGCGCACATAACGAGCACCTTCCGAAAGCAAGAGTTGATCAATGTCCGAAATGGAGACTTCGGCCACGAGTCGTGAAGCGGCAGAGCCAACCGGGATACCATATGAATACGCGCCAGCCCAGTGACCAATAAGTTGCTTGAGCGCTCCCGAATGCATGTGACCAAGCCCAAGGGCGCTGTCAAGGGCGTTATCAATCCGATGCGTGTACAGCCTCGGGAAAAAATCAGCGATGTCTGCAATAACGATGTGACTCGGTGCGTATGCGTCGCACGCATCGTGCGATGCTTGTTGAAAGCTCCTGTACGTAAACTTGTCCGAAAACATGCGGCCAGTAGGGTCAGGCGCAAATCGGTAGGAGTGAACGATATTGTCCGTAACAGGAATGCGACAAGCTTCAAGCTTTTCGCCCACTTCGTGAATCAATGCAGTGAAGACCAGGAAGTCCAACGGGTCTAGCTGCTTTGAAATGCGGAATCCGAACCGATGCTTCGGGACTAGACAACGTCGGAATGGACGTACAGTCCACTTGAGAATATCTGCACTTTGAATTGATGCCTTGACGTTCTTCCAGTCGTCTGCGATTGCGTCAAACTCGAACGCGGTCGGGAAGATGTCAGTGTCACCCCATGCTGCGACATGTTTTAGTGACCAGTCAAGCGCAGAGTCAGAAAGAATAAGCGGCATTTGTTACCCCACATCGAAAGCGGGAATGATGAAGCGCTCCAACTTTTTTCAGAGCGACTGAACTGCTGCGTAACATCATGTTCCATCCAACCAATCATCGGCATTAAGACAGCACCTTGCCTTGTCAGTACGTCCATCGGCACTCCATGACACAGTGGCAAATACTGCAACTGTGAAACGCGCTCAGCATACCGCATGTAAATAGAGGATGTCCGCTTAGCGGCGCGATCTCTGGCTGTCCGCTCATGGCCGCGACCTGTCGCCCAGCCTGCTCCAAATCGATCCACCGTTGGCCCTTGTCTGCGGCGCCGACCACGTCGCGGCCGCGCTCCAGGTCCTCTCGCGACTGCCGTCCGAACCGGGCGAATGATTTCAATGTAGCCCATCGGGCGCCCGGTTACCGGGGCGGCGAAACGCAGCCCCCAGCCCTCTCACGTCATGATTTTCGCGAGCCCTCATTCGCGATTCCCGGCTGGCCGGCGCCACATCCGCCGGAGAACAATGCGTCAAGGGGTCGCACGGTGCGGCCCCGTCACACGAGGAGAGCTCCATGACCTGGGAAACCCCCGCCTACTGCGAAATCCGTCTCGGCTTCGAAGTCACGGCCTACGTATACGTACGCTGAGCGTGCGCTGACCGCAGCAGCGGCGGAGACGGTTCGCCACCGCCTCCGCCGCTGCCGCCGACGCTACCGACCGCCATGGATACCGCCACCCTGCCCGCCGACGCCCGCCCGCGGCTGTCGCCCCACTACGTCTTTCGCTGGGAAGAGAGCCAGTCGGCTTTCATCCTGCTGTACCCGGAAGGCCTGATCAAACTCAACCCTTCGGCCGGAGCCGTGCTCGAGCGCTGCGACGGTGCGCGCACGGTCGCGGCGATCGTCGCCGAGCTGCAGGCGGCCTTTCCCGCACAGGCCGCGGAGATCGCCGACGGCGTGCGCGCCTTCGTGGATCTGGCCTGCGACAAGGGCTGGCTGCGCGCGGCCTGATGGACGCCGCCCTGGCGCTTCCGGCCGGCGCCCCCCCGGCCGGCGCGTCGCCGCTGTTCGCCGAGGCGGCGCCGTTCGCCACCCACCGCCTCGCGGTGGGGGACGGCCACGTGCTGCACGTGGAGGAATGCGGCCGCGCCGACGGCATCGCAGTGGTCTTCCTGCACGGCGGCCCGGGCAGCGGCTGTAGCCCGCGCCAGCGCCGGCTGTTCGACCCAGCGCGCTTTCGCGCCGTGCTCTTCGACCAGCGCGGCGCCGGCCGCAGCACGCCGTCGGGCGGCTTGCGCGCCAACACCACCGCCCACCTCGTCGCCGACATCGAGCGCATCCGCGCGGCGCTGGCGATCGAGCGCTGGATCGTGTTCGGCGGCTCCTGGGGCAGCCTGCTCGCGCTCGAATACGCCTGCGCGCATCCGGACCGCGTCGCCGGCCTAGTGCTGCGCGGCATCTTCCTCGCATCGGCAGCCGAGCTGCGCGCCTACGTCGGGCGCATCCCGCCGCAGGCCCCGGGGCTGCGCGAAAGCCTCGAGCGGGAGGCGCGCATCCGCCTGCCGCGGATGCGATCGCCGCAGGCCGAGGACGATCTGCTCGCCGCCTGGTGCCGGTGCACGCTCGCCGGCCGCCCCGCGACCCAGCGCGCCGCCGCGCGCCACTGGCTGGACCACGAGCGCGCGCTGATGGGCGAGCCGCCCCTCCCGGGGCCGCCCGACGCCCGCGAGCTGGCCAAGGCGCGCATCCAGGCGCATTACCTCGCCCACGGCTGCTTCACCGACGCCGCGCGCCTGCTCGCCGCCTGCGCCGCGCTGCGCCACCTGCCGGCTGCGATCGTGCACGGCGCCGACGACCCGGTGTGCCCGCCCGCCACCGCCCGCGCGCTGCACCGCGCCCTGCCCGAGGCGGACTACGTCGAGATCCCCGGCGCGGGCCATGCGGGACTCGCGCCGGAGATGGCCACCGCCTGCATCGCCGCGCTCGACCGCGTCGCCACCCGCGCCCACCCTGGCCACGCCGCCCGCCATTGCGGCCTCTACGCCGCCCAACGCGCCCGCTAGAGAAAATCGCCAGCCCGCATCGCAGAGCATCAGGACGCCGCGGCCGCGCCCGAACGGCAACATGGCCCCATCGACAGCGGAGGACACACGCCATGCCCAAAGAAAGCCACGGACTCGAAACCCACGGACTCCGCCTCGACGGCCAGGGCAAGCCCTTGTGGCTGTCGCTGGAGCTCACCTACCGCTGCCCGCTCAAATGCACCTGGTGCAACAACCCGCTCGACTTCGAGGACTACGCCGCGAAGGAGCTGTCGACCGAGGAGTGGAAGCAGGTGCTGCGCGATGCACGCGAGATCGGCGCGCTGCAGCTCGGCTTCACCGGCGGCGAGCCACTGCAGCGCGCCGACCTCGAGGAGCTGGTCGCCTGTGCCGACGGGCTGGGCTTCTACACCAACCTGATCACCTCGGGCATCGGCCTGAACGAGGAGCGCCTGCTCGCCCTCAAGGCCGCCGGCCTCAAGCAGATCCAGCTCTCGCTGCAATCGACGCGCGCCGACATGACCGACGCGCTGGTCGGGGCGCGCGCCCACGCGCACAAGCTCGAGGCGGCGCGCCTGATCAAGGCGCACGGCTTCCCGATGGTGCTCAACATGCCGGTGTTCCGCCACAACATCGAGCTGATCGGCGAGATGATCGAGTGGGCCGCCGGGCTCGGCGTCGAGTACATCGAGTTCGCCAACATCCAGTACTACAACTGGGCGCTGCTGAACCGCGACGAGCTGATGCCCACGCTCGAGCAGGTGCGCGAGGCCGAGCGCGTGGTCAATGAATGGCGCGCCAGGCTCGGCAAGGCGATGACGATCTACTTCGTGATCCCCGACTATTACGAGGGCCGCCCCAAGGCGTGCATGAACGGCTGGGGCGCCATCCACCTCACCATCGCGCCCGACGGCGTCGCCATGCCCTGCCAGGAGGCGCGGGTGATCCCCGGGCTGGAGTTCGAGTCGGTGCGCGACCGGCCGCTCGGCTGGATCTGGCACGAGTCGCCGCTGTTCCGCAAGTACCGCGGCCTGGACTGGCTGCCCGAGCCCTGCGGGTCCTGTTCCGAGAAGGAGAAGGACTTCGGCGGCTGCCGCTGCCAGGCCTTCCTGCTCACCGGCGACGCCGCCAACACCGACCCGGCGTGCAGCCGCTCGCCGCACCACCACCTGGTGCAGCAGGCGGTGGCCGGGGTGGTGGCGCCGCTGCGCTTTCGCAAGCCGCTCATCAAGCGCGCCGCCGGCGCGGTCTCCACCGCCTTCATGGAGGGCTGAATGCGCCATCCCTACGACACCGCCACCGGCACGATCGCGCTCGGGCTGCTGCTCACCGCCGTGCTCGCCGCCCTGCTGCCGCTCGTCGCCGGCTGAAAGCGCCATGGACCCGCTCCTCGACCTCGCGCTGCGCTGGACGCACTTCATCGCCGGGATTATCTGGGTCGGCCACAACTACTCCAGCGTGGTGCAGCGCCCGGGCTGGCGGCCGCTCGCCGCCGCCGACCTCACCGACGACACCAGCCCGCGCTTCCAGGCCCTGCTCAACCGCGAGCACGGCTTCTTCCGCTGGGCCTCGGTGGTGGCGTGGAGCGCCGGCCTGCTGATGCTGTGGCAGCGCGGCTGGCTGGCCGGCGCGCTCACGCTGGACGGCGCGCTGGCGCCGATCGGGCTGGGCACCTGGATCGGCACCCTGATGATGCTCAACGTCTGGTTCGTGCTGTGGCCGCACCAGCAGAAGGTGCTCGGCCTGGTGCCGGCGAGCGTGGACGAGCGCCTGCGCTGCTCGCGCATCACCCACCTGTCCTCGCGCACCAACACCATGCTGTCGATCCCGCTGCTGTTCTTCATGGCCGCGAGCAGCCACGGCGGGCTGGCGGGCTGAACGCGAGGGCTTACGAGCGATGAACCCCGCGACCGCCTGGAACTTCGCCGCCGGCCCGGCGCGCCTGCCCGACGCGGTGCTCGAGCGCGCGCGCGACAGCCTGTTCGCGCGCGGCGCGGACGGCGCCTCGGCGCTCGAGCGCCCCTTCACCGGCGACGCCTTCCGCGCGACGCTGCACAGCGCGCGCGAGCGCCTGGCGCAGCTCCTCGAGCTGCCCGCCGGCTACCGCATCCTCTTCCTCGCCGGCGGCGCCATGCATCAGTTCGCGCTGGTGCCGATGAACCTGCTCGGCGGCGCGCGCCGCGCGGCCTACGCCGACTCCGGCTACTGGGCGCAGCGCGCGATCGCCGAGGCGCGCCGCTACTGCGAGGCGGTCGCCGCACCCGGCTTCGCGGGCGACGCGCCGCTCGCCGCACCGCCGGCCGGGCGCTGGGATTTGCCCGCCGACTGCGCCTACTGCCACATCACCCCCAACGAGACGGTCGACGGCCTCGCCTACCCGGCCCTGCCCGACACCGGCGACATCCCGCTGGTGGCCGACGCCACCTCGTGCCTGCTCACCGCGCCGCTCGACGTCGCCCGCTTCGGCCTGCTCTACGCCAGCGCGCAGAAGAACCTCGGCGTCGCCGGGCTGTGCGTGCTGGTGGTGCGCGAGGACCTGCTCGAACGCGCCGCGCCCGCGGTGCCCGCGGCGCTCAACTACCGCCGCCAGGCCGAGGCCGACAGCTGCCTCAATACGCCGCCGACGCTGGCGATCCACCTCGCCGGCCTGGTCTTCGAGTGGATCGCCGAAGCCGGCGGGCTCGCCGCGATGGGCGCCGCCAACCGCCGCAAGGCCGCCACGCTGTACGCGGCGATCGACGGCAGCGGCGGCTTCTACCGCGCTCCGGTGGCCGCCGCGCACCGCTCGCCGGTCAATGTCCGCTTCCATCTCGCCGACGACGCCCTCACCGAGCCCTTCCTCGCCGCGGCCGCGTCCCGAGGCCTGCACCACCTGCGCGGCCATCGCCAGGTCGGCGGGCTGCGCGCCAGCCTCTACAACGCCATGCCGCAGGCCGGCGCCGACGCGCTCGCCGATTTCATGGCGGAGTTCGCCCGAGCCCACGCATGAGCGCGACCGCGCAAAGGGACGTGCCCACCTCCACCGGGGAGGTGGCCGTGCAGCGATCGGAGGGCTCGGCGATGAGCAAGTCGTCCTTCCCCTGGCACGCCCGCCCGGGCCTGGCGGGCGGCATCGACAAGGACGGCACCCGCGCCGCGGAGCTGCTCGGCCTCGGCTTCGGCAGCGTGGAGTTCGGCACCGTCGCGGTCGGGCCGCGGGCGGGCGCGGAGCTGGCCGCGCTGCGCGCCCGGCTCGCCGCCCTGCCCCCGCGCGCGCCCGGCGCGATCGGCATCGGCCTCGGCCAGCCCGCAGACGCAGCGCCCAGGGCGCTCGCCGCGTGCTGGATCGCCGGGCTCTATGGCGCCTGGGACGTGGCGGACTACCTGAGCTTCAACCTGTCCGCGCGCGCCTGCGCGCCGCTGCTGGCGCCCGCAAGGCTGGCGCTCGTCACGGACGCGCTGCGCGCGGTGGCGGCAGCGCGCGCCGGACTGCCGCGCCGGGTTCCGCTCGCGCTCAAGTTCAGGCTCGGCGGGGCGGACGAGGCGCCGCCGGCGGTCGCGCTAGCCGCAGCGGCGGCGGGCTTCGACCTGCTCACGGCCGTGCTGCCGGACGACGACCCGAAGCGCCTCTCGCGCCTGCACGCACTGATCACCGCAGTGTCCGACGGTCCGGCCGTGGTGGCAGTGGGCGGCATCCGCAAGGCAAGCGACGTCGCCGAACTCCGCGCGAGCGGCGCCGCCGGCGTGCAGGTCCACCGCGCATTCTCCGAATCGGGGGCGACCTGTCTGGCGCAGCTGCTGGGCAGCGTCTAGCAACCTGGCGGACCATCCATCTGCAAAGTGACGCGTCGCCCCTGTAGCCCGAGCGCATGGAGCCGCTTTCGTCCGATCGATCGCCAGACGGCGTACCTCCGCCACCATCGGTGCAGGACTGGCTGCCCGAACCGCACCTGGCGCGCGATGTGGTCGATATGGTGGAGACATCAGCTTGACGCACCGGCTTCAGGGAACCATTATGGTTCCACTTTGGAAGGAGCTTGCGATGCCCACTACGCTGACCCTGAAGAATATTCCGGATGAGATATACCAGCGTCTGAAGGCGTCGGCGGTAACGCACAGGCGCAGCCTGAACAGCGAGGCGATCGTGTGCCTGGAAACCGTGTTACTGCCGGGCAGGATCGATCCGAGTGAGCGACTGGCCCGTGCCCGCGCATTGCGGGCTGCTCTCGCAGAGTCGAAGTTCAGGGCGCACGACATTGACGCCTTAAAGCGCGAGGACCGCCTGTGATCGTGGTGGATACCAACGTCCTGGCGTACCTGTACCTGCCGACCGAGTTCACTCCACACGCCGAGGCGCTGCTCGAGCGTGATCCGGAGTGGGTGGCGCCAGTGCTGTGGCGCAGCGAGTTCCGCAGCATTCTCGCGGGCTACCTGCGACGAAAGATCCTGGCTTTCGATGATGCACGCGCCTTGCAGGCCGAGGCGGAGAGCCTGCTTGCGGGCAACGAGCATGAAGTCGACTCGCAGCGGGTTCTGGAACTCGTGCGCGACACCGATTGTTCCGCGTATGACTGCGAGTTCGCGGCGCTGGCCATGCGCCTGGACGTGAAACTGGTGACGATGGACGCCAAGCTGCTCAGGGCGTTCCCGAAGTTCGCGGTGCCGCTCACTGCGGCGTGAGCCCTGGATTCAGCGGTTTGGCGCAGCTTCCCGCTGAAGCTCCGCCGAAATGGCTTCCGTCGCGTCGCCGGAGCCGGGTGAAAACCCGGTCGAGTGCGCCGGTAGCCGAGACATCAGCCGAATGGAATGTCCAGCACCAGGGGCGCGGCCGGATTGCCGCCCACGCGGCGAAAGCCGCAGGCGCCGGCCATGTGCAGCACCGCGGGGCTGATGCTGTGGCACAGCACGCGCCGCGCGCGCAGCAGCGCTGCGAGCTCGACGACGTGGGCGAACAGGGCCCGGCCCAAGCCGCGGCGGCGCCAGGCGGGCACCACGCTGAGACCGAAATCGACCTCACCGTCACGGGCGGCGATGTGCGCGAGCGCCACGACCCGTCCGCCCGCGTCGGTCAGGCCGTGGACGTGGTCGCGCGCGAAGTCGATGCGGGCGACGTAGCGAGCGATGCCCTCGTCACCGATGCCGTAGCCGAAGCGGAGGAAGCGATCATCGACATCGAGCGCCACGAGGTGGTCGAGGATGCGCTCGGCATCCGCCGGTGCGAACCGGATCAGCACACCGGGGTGACGGTGCCGCTTGCGATCGTCCGCGGCGAGGGACGTGGAGGAGACAGGACTGGCGACGACGGACATGGCGGAGACCCCGGACAGGCGGGCGGGATCTCCGGCGGACGCGTCCGAGCCTCCCCGGCGCCGCGAAGGACGCAGGGACCTGCCGGATCATCTGCGAGACGAGCAAGTGAAATGGTATGGACCATGCCTCTTGTCAGGGACACCCCGCCCTAAACGAATGAAGGTGATGTCCATGGCAGGTCTCCTGGCTTGCGGGTCATCGCCTCGTGCCAGCCTTCCCGGAGAGACTCCAGTGGCCAGATGGGCACGCGACTCGTCGCATACAGTTGCGGGGGCAGCTCCGGATTGCACGCGCGGGCGTGTTACCGGATTCCCTTTTCATGCCGGCCGGTGAGGGCAGGCAACCATGAAACGCCGCGGAGGTTAGCCGCGGGCCTCCAGCCTGTCAAACCGGGACCGTCGCACCGGGACCGCCGGCCAAAAGATATCACCCGATGCGAGGGCCTGCTCGCTCACCGGGAAAGCCCGCGACTCGCCCCCGCTCCTCTACGTAGGTACGCCGCGCCCGTGACGGATTCAGGTTGCGCGCCGCACGGGCGCCGAAGTGTCGGAAGTTCTTACACCTCTCGCCCACCCACTCCCGAACACTTGGACGACAGCGACGAAAACCGTTCTCAAGCCATTGAAAAATCGACGTTCATCCATTCCTTTCGTGATCTTGGCGCGAGACTTGCTCGCATCTGTACGGCGCCGATTAGAGACCACGCACCGGCGATCGCGCCGGCTATCTTCGACGCGTGTCGACTCACCGTACCAATCAGGAGCAAGGACATGCCAAAGACCTTCAAATCACTCGCACTCGTGAGCCTGCTCACCGCCGCCGCCGGAGCAAACGCCGCTGCGCTCGACCTGTCGGGCTGGTCGCCACTGACCCTCACCTACACTGGCGGCCAGCCGGCAGGCAACTGGGTCCTCGAATCCGGCAACACTGCCGTCAAGCAAACCGTCAACGCCGACCCCTCGTTCTATCTGAACAACCTGAACCAGACCAGTTACAAGATGGAGGGATCCTGGCAGGTCCAGTCCAGCTCTGACGACGACTACATGGGCTTCGTGTTCGGTTACCAGAACTCCAGCAACTTCTACCTGTTCGACTGGAAACAGGGCACACAGGGCTACGTCGGCCGGACCGCGGCGGAGGGCATGACGATCAAAAAATTCGCGGGTGCGACCGGAAACGGTCTCAACGACCTGTCGCTGGAAGAGTTCTGGGAGAACCAGGTCAACTTCGGCGACATGAGCGTGCTGGCCACCAATCACTCGGGCACCGCCGGCTGGGCCGACAATGCCCTCTACGACTTCCTGCTCGAATTCAACCTCACGCCCGGCGTGATCCGCGTCGTGGTCAAGCAGGGAGCAAGCACCTTGTGGGACACCACGGTGAGCGACAGCGCCTTCACTTCGGGGCAATTCGGTTTCTACAACAACTCGCAGGAGCAGGTACGTTACGCCGGCTTCGAGCAGGAGGGCGGCGTGATCGTCGATCCGAACCCGGTGCCCGAACCTGCCTCGCTGGCGTTGCTCGGCCTGGGCCTTGGGGGCCTGGCCGCCACGCGCCGCCGCAAATCCCGCACGCAGCCGGCGTAAGTGCCTGCGGGCGGCTCAGTCCCTGCTGCCCGCACCCGCCAGCCTCGCCTCCACCGCCCCGCGCAGCGCGTTCGTCAGCACGATGCGCTGCGCGCGCAGCAGGTCCTCCACGCGCAGCTCGGCCTCGCGCGCGGCCCACGCCGGATCCTCCAGCAGCGCGGCGCGCATCGTGCCGGGCAGCACCCCGCGGCCGGCGGGCGGAGTGCGCCACTCGCCATCGAGGAGCAGGAAGACGTTGCTGCGCCCGCCCTCGGTGAGGCGGCTCGCCGAGTCGAAGAACAGCGTGTCGAAGGCGCCCGCGGCCAGCGCAGCGCGGAGGCCCTCGTCGTAGCGCGCACGCAGCGTGGTCTTGTACGCGCCGAGGCCGTGCGGGTCGTCGAGCGGGCGCTCGGCGAGCAGCACCGTGACCGCGCCGGGCGGCAGCGCGTCGAGCGCAGTGGCGGCGAGCTCGAGGCGGCCGTCCTTGTGCAGCGCCAGGCGCAGGCGCGAGGGCGTGGCCGGCGGCAGCGCGGCGAGCTGGCCGCCGAGCGCGGCCTCGACGCGTGCGCGCTCGAACACGAAGTCGAGCGCGGCGGCGCTGGCTTCGAGGCGGGCGAGGTGGCGGTCGAGCTGGCGCACGCCGGCCTCGCGGGTCGCGTACATGGTCTCGAAGAGCGCGAAGCCGGGGTCGAGTGCGCTGAGGAAGCGCGCCTTGAGCCGACACTCCGCGTATTCGTCGGCGGCCGCGCTGTCGATGACGATGCCGGCGCCCACGCCCATGCGGCCGCGATGCCGCGCACCGGCGAGCGCATCGGCGCCCTGTTCGATGCGCTCCAGCGTCAGCGTGCGGATCGCCACCGACAGGCAGAAGTCGCCGCAGGCGTGCCCCGGGCGCGGCGCGTCGATCCAGCCGAGGCTGCCGGTGTAGAGGCCGCGCGGCGTGGTCTCGAGCTCGGCGATGAGCTGCATCGTGCGGTGCTTGGGGGCGCCGGTGATCGAGCCGCAGGGAAACAGCGCGCGCAGCAGCGCGGGAAAGCCGACGTCCGCGGGCAGCTCCGCCGCGACCGTGGAGGTCATCTGCAGCACGGTCGGGTAGCGCTCGACCTCGAACAGCGCCGGCACGCGCACGCTGCCGGTGCGCGCGACACGGCCGAGGTCGTTGCGCAGCAGGTCGACGATCATCAGGTTCTCGGCGCGGTTCTTGGCGTCGGCGGCGAGCCGGCGCGCGGCGAGCGCATCGGCCGCGTCGTCGCCGCTGCGCGCGGCGGTGCCCTTCATCGGGCGCGCCTGCAGCACGCCGTCGTGGTGGCGCAGGAAGAGCTCCGGCGAGCACGACAGCACCCAGTCCGGCCCGCCGGCCTCGGCGGGCAGGCGGATCAGGGCGCCGAACGCTACCGGCTGGCGCGCGCGCAGGCGGCGGTAGAGCGCGAGCGGCGAGCCGAAGGTCTCGAGATCGAGGCGGTAACTGTAGTTGACCTGGTAGGTCTCGCCCTCGGCGATCGCGGCGTGGATGCGCGCGATCGCCTCCTCGAAGGCCGCGCGATCGACCGAGGCGCGCAGGCCGAGCGCGCCGGCAGGCGCCGGGCCGGCGCGCCTGGCGTCCTCGCCTGCCCCGGCCGGCGCCGGCGCCACCGCGGGGGACTCCGCCTCCCGCGCCTCGGCCTCCGCCAGCCAGGCCTCCACCTCCGCGGCCGAGCGCCGCGCCAGCGTGGCGAACATCAGCACGCGCAGGCTGCCGCCCGCCCCCGGCCCCGCGCCCGGCCCCGGCCCCTCGGCCACGACGCCGTTCAGCCGCACGCCCCATTCATAGTCGGCCAGCACCACGGCGTGCAGGCCGGCGCGCAGGTCGGCGTCCACCGCGGCCCACATCGCCTCCAGCGTGGACGGGTCCGCGCAGCGATGCACGCGCACCAGGCCGCCGTAGAGACGGCTGCTCGGCGCGGCCGCGGTGGCGTGGCAATCGTCCAGCAGCGCGAAGCAGTCGGAATCGATCGGCGGAGCGGCGGACGGAGCGGGCATGGGCGGAGAGCACGAAAAAACGGGCCGCGGATTGTATCCCGCGGCCCGCTCGTTTCCCCGCCGAGCGCCAGGCTCCGGGCGCTCAGCCCGGCTTGCCGGTGCGCCGCAGCAGGCCGCGCTGCGGGTCGTAGCCCCAGGCGGCGAGCAGGAAGAAGACGGCGAGGCAGCCGGCGACGATCGCCAGCGAGTGCACCGCCACCTGGCCGTGGAGCGCGAAGCGGATGGCCTCGACCGCGTGGGTGAAGGGGTTCCAGGTGGCGAGGAAGTGGATGACGGTGGCGCCCGACTCCTCCAGCTTCCACAACGGATAGAGCGCGGGCGACAGGAAGAACATCGGGAAGATGACGAAGTTCATCGTGCCGGCGAAGTTCTCCAGCTGGCGGATGTTCACCGACAGCAAGAGGCCGAGCGCGCCCAGCATCATGCCGGCCAGCACCAGCACCGGCAGCGCGTACAGCCAGCCCGACCACGGCACGCCGACGTCGAACAGCGCCGCCACGGCGAGGAAGACGTAGGCCTGCAGCACCGACAGCAAGGTCCCGGCGAGCAGCTTGCACAGCAGCAGGTACCAGCGCGGCAGCGGCGCGGTGAGCAGCAGGCGCATCACCCCCATCTCGCGGTCGTACACCATCGCCAGCGAGGACTGCATGCCGTTGAACAGCAGCACCATGCCGAGCAGGCCGGGCACGATGTAGGTCTGGTAGGGGATATACGTGTCGTAGGGCGGGATGATCGACACCCCGAACACGTTCTGGAAGCCGGCGGCGAACACCACCAGCCACAGCAGCGGCCGCACCAGCGCCGAGGCCAGCCGGCCGCCCTGGCGGACGAACTTGGCGATCTCGCGGCTGGCGACCGCCTGCAGCGCGAGCCACGCATGAACGGGGCTCATGCGAGCGCCTCCAGCAAGCCCGCTCCGGCCGCCCCCGGAGCAGCCTCGACCGCGCGGGGCCGCGCCGGCGCCCTCGTGCCCGAACCCGCGCACGCCCCGCTCGTCCCGTGCCGAATCATCCCCCACCTCCTCCGCCACCCGCCCCTCGCCCCCGTCACGGCTTGCACCGGCTGTCGCGGCGGTCGAAGCCGAGCGTGTCCATGTTGTTGGTCTGGTGCAGGAAGCCCTGCAGCGGCGCGCGCTCGATCACCGCGTTGTGGGTCGCGATCAACAGCGGCTGGCGCAGCTGGCGGTCCCAGTCGCGGAAGTACAGGCGGTTGCCCTTGAAGCCGTCGATGGTGATCTCCTCGCCGCCGAGGTAGGCGACGAGCTTGTCGAAGGGCGCGTTGCCGGTGCGCACCACCGCCTCGACCACCGCCTTCACCGCCACCCAGGCCGCCCAGTCGGCGCTGCCCATGTGGCGCCTGGCCTGCTTCTCGAAGCGGCTGGTGAGCTGCGGCGCGCCGTGACGCGGCCACGCCCAGTGCCAGGCCTCGGCGACCAGGCCCTCGGCGCCCACCACCGGGCGCGGGCGCACGGTGTCGTAGGGCACGCTGCGCGCAAACTCGCCGTCGCTGTCGGCGACGAAGACCACGTCGTAGTCGCCGCCGGCGGTGAGCAGGCCGACGTTGCCGAGCTCGCGCTGGCGCGGGTCGTTGCTGAGGACGAAGTCCTTTCTGTCGACGATCTTCAGCCCGAAGCGGCGCGCCGAGTTCTCGAAGGCGGCACCGACGAGCTTGTCCTCGTCGCGCGGCCCCTGCAGCAGCAGCACGTTGCGCCACTTCTTCGCCACCAGGAACTGGGCGAGCGCGTCGGCCTGCATGCCGTGGTTGGGGATCGTGTGGTAGAGGTGGGCCTGGCACTGCGCCTGGCGCAGCGCGTCGTCGGGCGCCGAGACGTTGAACAGCAGCAGCTCGCGGCCGCGGGTGGCGGAGGCGAGCTCGGCCACCACCTTGCCCGGCGCGTCGATCAGGAAGTGGCGCACGCCCTCGGCGTGCAGCTTCTCCAGCTCGGCGAGCAGCGCGGGCGCGTCGGCACCGCGCGCACGCACGAGATCGAAGCTCACCCCGATCGCCTGGCCGACGAAGCGCGACTCGCGCAGCGCCACCTCCGCACCGGCGAAGGGCGCACCGAGCGGGCGCGACAAGGTGCGGAAGAAGGCCTTGCGCTCGTCGTAGCGCGGGTCCTCGTTGAGCTCCAGGTAGCCGAAACGGACCACCTCCGCGGCCCCGGCGACGAGCGCGAACAACAGCAGCGAGGCCACCAGGGCCAGGTGCGTCAAGGCACGCGAATTCATGTTCATCTCCATCGATCGTCCCTGTTCGCGGCTGCCGCCGCTCCTACGTCCCTTCCCGACGCGCGGCGGTTACCGTTCCCGGCTGCCGCCGCTCTGACATTCCTTCCGGACGCGCGAGGGTTTATGTAGGAGCGCCGGCAGGCGCGAAAGCGGCCTCAATCGTCGATCACCGCGGTGTGGGGCACGCGGCCGACCGGCACCGAGCGCAGCACCTTGTTGGTCTTCGTGTCGACCAGCGAGATGTCGTCCGACAGGCCATTGACCACCACCAGCATCGACTCGTCACGGCTCAGCGTCGCGCCCCAGGCGCGGTTGCCCACCAGCACGTAGTCACGCACCTTACGGGTGGCGACGTCCACCACCGCCACGTGGTTGGCGCGGCCCAGCGTGACGTAGGCCGTCTTGCCGTCGCGCGTCATGGTGATGCCGACCGGCGTCACGTCGTCGCTGCGGAAGCCCTTGGGCGCGAACGTCACCGTCTCCTTCACCACGTTGGCCTTCGCGTCGAGCACCGTCACCGAGGCGCCGAGCTCGTTGGTCACCCACACCTCGCTGCCGTCGGGCGTGTCGGCGAAGCGGCGCGGGCGGTTGCCGACCACCACGTTGGCGAGGATCGCGTTGCTGGCGGTGTCGATCACATGAACCATGTTGGCCACCTCCGAGGTCACGTAGAGCCGGCTGCCGTCCTTGCCGACGAGCACGCCCTCGGGCTCCTCGCCCACCTCGATCTTCGCCAGCACCTTGTTGGCGACGACGTCGATCACCGAGACCTCGGCGTCCTCCTCGTTGGAGACGTAGATGCGGCTGCCATCCTTGGCGAAGTCGAACATCTCCGGGTCCTCGCCGACGTCGATGCTGCGCACGACCTCCAGCTTGGCGATGTCGATCACGTCCACGCGCTCGCTGTTGCTGGCGATCACGAAGACCTGGCTGCGGTCGGCCGAGAGCTTCATGTCGCGCGGGCGCTCGCCGGTGGCGATGGCCTTGACGACCTGGAAGCTCTTGCCGTCGAGCACGGTCACCGCGTTGTCGTTCTCGCTGCTGACGAACAGGTAGCCGGTGTCCTTGGCGAGCGCGGCACCTGCGAACAGGCCGAGGCTCAGCACCGCGGCGAGGCAGCGGATCGGGGTCGTGGGTCGGGTCATGCGGGTCGTCTCCTGGTTGTAATGGCCGCAGGGTGTGGTCGCAGCGGCCTCTTGCGGCGGAATGCCGGTTGTCTAAATCATTCGCGTTCGGCCGCCTGCGGCGCGCCGGTGAGTTTCAGGAAGGCCTCGGACAGGCTGGCGCACTGCGCGGCGGCGGTCAGGCCGGCGGGCGGGCCGGCCGCAAGCAGCTCGCCGCGATGCAGCACCAGCACGCGGTCGGCCGCCTCGGCCTCGTCGACCAGATGGGTGGCCCACAGCACGCCGACGCCCGCAGCGCGCAGCGCCAGCACCTCGTCGAGCAGATGGCGGCGCGAGGCCGGGTCGAGGCCGACCGTGGCCTCATCCATCAGCAGCACCGCCGGCCGGTGCAGCAGCGCACGCGCGAGCTCGACCTTGCGCCGGTTGCCGCCGGAGAGCTCGCGCACGCGGTCGGCGCGGCGCTCGGCGAGGCCGACGCGCGCGAGCACGTCGGCGATGCGCGCGCGCGACTCGGCACCGCCGATGCCGTGCAGGCGCGCATGGAAGACGAGGTTGGCCTCCACGCTGAGGTCGAGGTCCAGCGTCATCTGCTGGAACACCACGCCGATGCGCCCGAGCGCGCGCACCGGCGTGCGCCGCATGTCCTCGCCGCACACCCGCAGCTCGCCAGCGTCGGCGTCGAACAGGCCGGTCAGCAACTGGAAGAGCGTGCTCTTGCCGGCGCCGTTGGGCCCGAGCAGGGCGACGAACTCGCCCGCATGCACCGCCAGGTCCACCCCCTTCAGGGCCGGACGCGCGCCGTAGGCCTTGCGCACCGCGCGCGCCTCGAGCAGCACCGCGCGCGCCTCAGTCATGGGCGGCCTCCGCGCGCAGCGCCGGCAGGCCGGCGAGCAGCTCGGGGTGGCGGGCGAGCAGCTGCGCATGCAGCTGCTCGAGCTGCGCACCGGAAGGATCGCGCGGGCGCGGCAGATCGACCGTGTACTCGAGCACCACCCGCCCCGGCGAGGGCGACAGGAAGCAGATACGGTCCGCGAGCGCGAGCGCCTCGCGCAGGTCATGGGTGACGAAGAGCACGCTCGCCTGGCAGCGCTGCCACTGCGCCACCAGCATCGCGCGCAGGCGGTTGGCGGTCGGGCTGTCGAGCGACACGAAGGGCTCGTCCATCAGCAGCAGTGCGGGTTCGTTGACGAAGGCGCGGGCGAGCGCGACGCGGCGCATCATGCCGCCCGAGAGCCGCCCGGGGTAGGCGTCGAGCACGTCGCCGAGCTCCATCGCGCGCAGCAACTCCACCGCCCGCGCCCGCGCCTGCTCGCGCAGGCCGTCGGGCACCACCAGCAGCACGTTGTCGAGCACGCTCATCCACGGCATCAGGCGCGGCTCCTGGAACATGAAGCCGAGGTCGGCCGGCGCGGCGCCGTCCATGCTCACCTCGCCCGCACAGGCGCGATCGAGCCCGCCGACGATGGCGAGCAGCGTGCTCTTGCCGCAGCCCGAGGGCCCCACCACGCAGACGAACTCGCCGCGCGCGACCTGCATGCGCAGTCCGGACAAGGCCAGGTGCGGCCGCCCGCCGCGGTCGGGGTAGCGCTTGGTGTCGATGCGGATGTCGAGCATGTTCACGCCCTCCAGGCGCCGAGCCGGCGCTCGAGCGGACGCAGCACCCAGCCCTCGGCGGCCAGCACCACGCCGGCGAAGACCAGGGTGTAGGCGAGGATGCCGGTGATGTCGAAGAACTGGAAGAAGACGTTGAGCTGGAAGCCCACGCCCTCGCTGCGCCCGAGCAGCTCGACCACCAGCACGATCTTCCAGATCAGCGACAGGCCCGCGCGCGCCGCCGCCATCAGGTAGGGCACGAGCTGCGGCAGATACACGCGCAGGAAGGTCGTACGCCGGCCCAGGCGGTAGGCGCGCGCAACCTCGAGCAGCTTGGGGTCGACCGCACGCGCACCCTCGCGCACGGTGACGACGACGGTGGGGATCTTGTTGATCGCCACCGCGAGGATGGCCGCCCAGTCGTTGAGGCCGAACCATACGTAGCACAGGATGATGGTGACCAGCGCCGGGATGTTGAGGCCGAGTACCAGCCAGGCGTCGAGGAAGGCGTCCACCTTGCGCCAGCGCCCCATCGCCATGCCGACCAGCGCGCCCACCAGCATCGCCACCGCGAAGGCGACCGCGACCCGGCCGAGGGTCACGGCGAGGTGCCCGGGCAGGGCGAGCGAGGCGGTCTCGGCGCCGATGCGCGCCAGCACGGCGAGGGGATCGGGCAGCGTGCGGCTGTCGGCGAGGCTTGCGCCGAGCTGCCAGAGCAGCACGAAGACGAGCAGCGAGGCGATGCGCAGCCGGCGTTCCTCGCGCCAGGCGGGTGCGCCCTGCGCCGCGGCGGCGGCCGGCTCGTGCGGGGAGGTCGGCGACGGCACCGGGGGACGCGCGGGCACGGCGGATGCGGGCGGGGCGAAGCGCTGTGCGCTCACCGCCCGCCGCCCCCATGCCAGAACGTGCCCGGCGCGAGCTCGCGGGCGCGCCCCACCAGCGCCTCGCCGCCCTCGGCCGCGAGGATCGCGAAGGCGCGCGCTGCGGCGCGCTCACCCTCCTCGCCCGCCCCCTTCGGGATGCCGGCGCGGAAGCCCTCGCGCAGCGCGGCGAAGCTCGCCTCGTCGTCGACGCGCATCGACGGGCGCAACGCCTCCCAGGCGGCGTCGGACTCGCGCAGCAGCGCCTTGGCCGCGGTCGAGGCGCGCAGGAAGCCCGCCACCGCCGCCGGGTTGGCCTGCGCCCAGCGCTCGCCGAACACCCAGCCCACCAGCGGCATCTCGTCGCCGATGCCGAGGGTGGCGAGGATCTCCTTCATGCCCAGCACCTCGGGCATGCCGGCGGCGGCGAGGCGCGCGCCGTAGTGCCAGAAGTTCATCGCCGCGGGCAGCTCGCCGCGCGTCACCAGCTCGTTGAGCAGCGGCGGCGCGGCGAACTGCGGACGCAGGAAGCTCGCGGCGTCCTCGCCGACGGTGCGGCGGGCATAGGCGCGCAGCAGCAGCCAGCTCTTGTCGAGCGCACCGCCAGCCACCCCGAGGCGCTTGCCGCGCAGGTCGGCAAAGCCGGCGATCGCGGCATCCGGGCGCACGTGGATGCCGCCGACCGCCTGCGAGAAGGGTACGAAGACGAAATCCGCGCCCTCCGAGCGCATGCGCGCCACCCACAGCCAGTCGTTGACGATGACATCGACCTCGCCGCCCTGGAGAGCGACGTTGGCCGCGTCCTTGAGCGCGAGCGGCACGACGCGGACGTCCACGCCCTCGCGCTCGAGCAGGCCGTGGCGCTGCATGGTCTCGAGCTCCCAGCTCACCGTGCCGAACTGCAGCACGCCGACCCGCACCACGGGCCGGTCGGCGGCGAGCGCGGCGCTGCCCGCGGCGAGCGCCAGCAGGACGACGCCGATCAGGCGGGCAAAGAGCTGGGGCATGGGGTCTCCTCCGTGGTGGTGCGCGACCAGGCGAACGGGCGCATGTTTGTTGTATGCGTCTCCCAGCAGGTTCCGTGCCAGCGCTCGAGATCCCCCTGTCGGGCATACGGCTGCCCGCGGCGTGACAGGGCTGGCGCAGCGGCGACTGTTCCGTTTGGGAGCAACTCTGCTCAGGGACGCAACAACGGCGCGCCGACGGCCCCGTGCAGGCAGGCCCCACCGCGGGCGGAACCCCCTCGTCATCCTCGGCACGAATCCTGCATGGGCGACGACGGGCGGCTTTGTCCGCAGCGACTCCAGGATCACCACAGCGATGTCCAGTCTTCCCACTCCCGCAGCCTCCGCAGTTCCCGCTCCCATGCGGGGGGCACCGACCACGCTCATGCTCGGGCAGCACACCGACGATGCGCCGCACGAGCGCCGCGTCGCCGGCGTGGCGCTCGACCGCGAGCGCCTGCTCGCGCTGTCCGCACCCGCGATGGAGGATCTCCACCGCCAGCTCGACAGCCCCGGCATCACCGTGCTGCTCGCCGACAGCGCCGGCGGCGTGCTGCGCGCGATCGGCGCGCAAGGCGGCACGCTGCCCGCAGGCGCACGGCCGCCCGCCACGCCGCAGGCCGACGCCCCGGCGGCCGCGGCCCAGTCCTCTCCCACCACCCCTGCCAGCGCCGCGCTGCCGCCCGGCCAGCTCGGCATCGCGGTGCCGATCCTGCCGCCGGCCGGCGCCCTGCTCGGCTTCCTCGACGCCGACGCGGCTCCGGTGGAATGGCTGGGCCACGCCAACGCGCTGCTCCACACCGCCGCCTGCATCATCGAGCACCGCCTCATCGAGACCGAGCCGCAGGGCTTCCTGCTGCTCCGCTTCCACCGCTACGCGAGCGTGCTCGGCACCCCGCTCGAGGCGCTGGTCTTGTTCGATGCCGAAGGCGCGGTCATGCTCGCCAACCACACCGCACGCGCCCTCCTCGCCCCCTGCGCCTTCAGCGCGGGCGGCGCCGCTGCCTGCTTCGCCACCCAGTGGTGCGGCATCGTCGGCTATGCCGCGCTCGGCCTGCGCCAGCCCTTCGTGCTGCGCGACCGCCGCGGCGGCGGCTTCTCCGCGCAGGCCAGCCTGCGCCGGCACGCATCATGAATCGCGCGCGCACGCCCAGCCTGCAGGCCCGCCTGAGCCTGGTGCTCACCGTGCTGATCGCGGTGCTGATGGGGATCGGCGCGGCAGTGTGGATGCGCGAGACGCGCCAGGCCATCCACGAGGAGGTCGAGGCCGCGACCCGGGTCGCGCAGCAATGGCTCGTCGTCGTGCTTGCGGAGCGGCGCGAGGGTGGGGCCGAGGCCGAGGCGCGCGAGCGCCTGCTGGGTCGCCTCGCCGCGGTCGGGCGCATCCGCGCCAACCGGCTCGAGGTCTTCGCTGCGGGCGGGCAGCGGCTCTACGTTTCGCCCGAGTCGCCCTACAAGGCGGGCCGCGATGCACCGGCCTGGTTCGCGGCGCAGATCGCGCCCGAACTCGGCGCGCGCCGGCTCGACGCCGGCGCCCTGGAAGTCGTACTGACGCCCGACACCTCGCGTGCGGTGCTCGACGCCTGGGACCACCTCGTCGCCGCGCTCGGCTGGGCGTGCGCGCTGCTGCTCGCGCTGTGGCTCGCCACCCGCCTGGCGATCCGGCGCGCGCTCGCGCCGCTGCAGCAGATCCACGCCGCGCTCGAACATGGCGCCAGCGGGCGCTTCGACCAGCGCCTGCCGCAATACGCCACGCGCGAGCTCGCGCTGCTGGCGCGCAGCTACAACCGCCTCGCCGACAGTCTCGACGAGTCGCGCGCGACCAACGCCCGCCTGGAAGCGGATCAGAACCTCGCGCGCACGATCCAGGCCCGGCTCGAGCAGGAGCGGCGCGCGATCGCGCGCGAGCTGCACGACGAGCTCGGCCAGAGCATCACCGCCGTGCGCTCGATCGCCGGCGCCATCCTGCAGCGCAGCGCCGAACAGCCCGGCATCCACGGCAGCGCGCAGGCCATCCTCGCCATGACCGGCCACATGCAGGACGGCGTGCACGCGATCCTGCAGCGCCTGCGCCGCGACGCGCCGGCCGCGCACGAGCGCATCGAGGACACCCTGCAGGCCTACTGCGCGCTGTGGGCCAGCCATCACGAAGGCATCGAGCTGCGCTGCGCGATCGAGCCCCTGGGCGACGCTCGCGACGAGCCACTCGACGACGGCGTCGGCCTCGCCCTGCTGCGCGTGCTGCAGGAGAGCCTGACCAACGTCGCCCGCCACGCCCATGCGCGCACGGTCGAGGTCCGCATCGGCCTGCGCCGTGAAGGCGTCGATCGCAACGGGCAGGCGGAGATCGAGGTCGAGGTGCGCGACGACGGCCGCGGCCTGGGCGCGCAGCCCACTCCCGGCCGCCACGGCCTCGCCGGCATGCGCGAGCGCCTCGCCGAACTCCACGGTCGACTCGAACTGCTCAGCCCGCCCGACGGCGGCCTGTGCGTGCGCGCCCGCCTCCCCCAACCCGTCCCGGTCACGTGATCATGAAACCGCCTTCCCTCCACGCCCTGCGCATCCTGCTCGCCGACGACCACGCGGTGGTGCGCATGGGCTTTCGACTGCTGCTCGAAGGCGCCGGTGCCGAAGTCGTCGGCGAGGCCGACTGCGGCGAGGCAGCCGTGCAGGCCTTCGGTCCGCTGCAACCCGACCTGCTGCTGATGGACGTGTCGATGCCGGGCATCGGCGGGCTCGGCGCGCTCGAACGCGTGCTCGCCCACCACCCCGGTGCGCGCGTGCTGATGCTGTCGGCGCACGACGACGCGCAGATCCCCGCGCGCGCGCTGCGCGCCGGTGCGGGCGGCTACCTGTCCAAGCGCGCCCATCCGGACGAGCTGCTGCATGCGGTGGCCACGGTCGCGCGCGGCCAGCGCTACATCGACCCGGCGATCGCGCCCGCCCTCGCGCTCGCGCAGTTTGCCGGCGGCGGCGATCCCGTCGCCGCGCTCACCGAGAAGGAGTTCGCCGTCTTCCTGCAGCTCGCGCAAGGGCGCAGCGTGGCCGAGATCGCCGAGAGCCACAGCCTGAGCCCGAGCACGGTGGGCACCCACCTCTACCACATCAAGCAGAAGCTCGAGGTCTCCAACGCCGCCGAGATCGCGCTCGTCGCGGTGCGCTGCGGGCTCATCGAAGTGTAGCCGCAGGCGAGTCGGCCCCCTGTTGCTGAAGTCCCTTCGCGCGAATTTTGTTGACGCGCACGTCAACTTCCCCTGATACACTCCCGTGACCACAAGGACACACCGAGGAGGAGCGGGAATGCGCAAGGAGACGGATCCGCAGGACTTTCTGGCACCAAGTTATTTCTTCGACTTCGAGCACCCGCGCGTGCGCGCCTTCATCGAGGAGAGCCTGGGCGACGCGGTCGACCCCGTCGAGCGCGCCGTGAAGCTGTACTACGCGGTGCGCGACGGCATCCGCTACGACCCCTATCGCTTCTACATGCGCAGGGAGTACTTCACCGCCAGCCGCACCCTCATCGAGGGCGCCGCCTACTGCGTGCCCAAGGCCAACCTGCTCACCGCGGTCGCGCGCGGCGCCGGCATCCCGGCGCGCGTGGGCTTCGCCGACGTGCGCAACCACCTGAGCACCGAGCGCCTGCGCCAGCTGGTCGGCGGCGACGTGTACCGCTGGCACGGCTACGTCGCGATGTACCTCGAGGGCCGCTGGGTAAAGGCGACGCCGGCCTTCAACCTGCAGATGTGCGAGCGCTTCGACGTCCACCCGCTCGAGTTCGACGGCCGCGCCGACTCGCTGATGCACCCCTACAACGCGCGCGACGAACGCCACATGGAGTACGTGAAGGAGCGCGGGACCTTCGACGACTTCCCCTTCGAGGCGCTCGTCGCCGACATGTGGAAGCACCACCCGGGCCTGGTCGAGGCGGCCGAGGCCGACCTGAAGGGCGACTTCGAGCACGAAGCGATGGTCGACCGCTGAGCGGGCGCGAGCGGCACCGCGGCGGGCGCGCCATGGTGTTGCGGGTGACGCATTCGGCGCCGCTTTGATATAAAGCGGACATGAAATACGCATCCCGTTCGGACGGCCGATGAGCGCGCCCACAGCCGCGACTCCCAACCCCGTGGGCCACGACTCCAGGGGCCCCGACTCCACCGACCTCGTCCTCGCCGGCCCCATCCTGCGCCGGGTCGAGGCGCGCCGGGTCGTGCTCTGGCTCGCCAGCACCCGCCCGCTGCGCGCGCGCATCGTCCTGCACCCGGACGGCGGCGGCGAGATCCGCCCCGCCGGCGCGGCCGACGCCGCCGGGCGCGCGCAATGCCGCAGCCTGCGCGCCGGCGACCACCTGCACTACCTGCTGCTCGACTTCGCGCTCGCGGCCGAGCTGCCCGCCAGCCGCTGGATCGGCTACGCGCTCGAGCTCGCCCCCGCCGACGACGAGGCCGCGCCCTGGCTGGGCTGGCAGGACTGGGCACCCGACCTGTGCTATCCGGGGCGCACGCTCCCCGGCTTCGTGTTCGCGCCGCGCGTCGCTGCGCTACTGCACGGCTCCTGCCGCAAGCCGCACCACGACGGCGGCGACGGCCTCGTGCGCGTCGACCGCCTGCTCGCCGAGCTGATTGCGCGCGGCGCCACCGACGCCGAGCCGGTGCCCGGCCCCGACGGCCTGCCCGGCTGGCCCTCGGCGCTCGTGCTGACCGGCGACCAGATCTACGCCGACGACGTCGCCGGCCCCATGCTGGGCGCGATCCACGCCCTGCTCGACCGCCTCGCCCTGCCCGCCGAGCGCCTCGAGGCCGCAGGCGAGACCGGAGTCCGCGACGCCGACGCGCTGCGCCGCCACCCCGCCTGCTACTACCGGCGCGAGACCCTGCTGCCCCGGCACAAGCGCAACTACGCCCTGCTCGAGGTCCTCTTCGGCGGCGTGGAGAAGCCGGTGTTCACCTCGGCGAGCGCACACAACCACCTGATCACGCTCGCCGAGGTGCTGGCGATGTACCTGCTGGTGTGGTCGCCCGCGCCCTGGAGGGAGCTGCGCGTGGCGCCGCCGCCGGGCCTCTCCGAGGAAGACGCCGCGTTGTGGAAGAAGGAGCAGGGCCTGATCGAGGCCTTCGTCGCCGACCTGCCGGCGGTGCGGCGCGCGCTCGCGCACGTGCCGGTGGCGATGATCTTCGACGACCACGACGTCACCGACGACTGGAACCTGAGCCGCGAATGGGAGGAGGTCGCCTACGGCCACCCCTTCTCGCGTCGCGTGATCGGCAACGCGATCGTGGCCTACGCGATCAACCAGGCCTGGGGCAACCGCCCCAACGCCTTCGACGACGCGCTCGTCGAGCATCTGCAGCGCAGCCTGGACGCGCCCGGCGCGCAGGCGCACGACGACTGCATCGACGCCCTGCTGCGCTTCGAGGACTGGCACTACACCTGGCCGACCACCCCGCCGCTGGTGGTCATCGACACCCGCACCCGGCGCTGGCGCTCGGAGCGCACCGCGCGCCGCCCCTCCGGGCTGATGGACTGGGAGTCGCTCACCGACCTGCAGCAGGTGCTGCGCGGCCTGCCCGCGGTGCTGCTGGTGTCGCCGGCGCCGATCTTCGGCGTCAAGCTGATCGAGACCATCCAGCGCATCTTCACCTGGTTCGGCCACCCGCTGATGGTGGATGCGGAGAACTGGATGGCGCACCCGGGCTCGGCGCAGGCCATCCTCAACATCTTCCGCCACCGCCGCACGCCGCGGAACTTCGTCGTGCTCTCGGGCGACGTGCATTACTCCTTCGTCTACGACGTCGAGCTGCGCGGCCGCGTGCGCGGGCCGGACATCTGGCAGATCTGCAGCAGCGGCGTGCGCAACGAGTTCCCGCCGCGGCTGCTCGGGGTGCTCGACCGCCTCAACCGCTGGATGTATTCGCCGCGCTCGCCGCTCAACTGGTTCACCCGCCGCCGCCACATGCGCGTGACCCCGCGCCGCTACGAGGGCGCCGCGCGCGGCCGCCGCCTGCTCGGCGGCGCCGGCATCGGCCTGGTGGAACTCGACGCCGAGGGCGTGCCCTGGCGCATCCGCGAGTTGCTCGCCGACGGAGCGACGATCGCCTTCGAGCGCGAGGAGGACTTCTCGCGCTGGGCATGAACGCCACGGCGCCCGCGGCCGCCCGGCGGCCGCGCCGGCCTCAGCGCACCGCCTGCAGCTCCCACACCCCGGCCGGCGGCGTGTTGCGCCACACCACCGCGCGCCGATGCCAGCGCAGCTGGCGCGGCACGGCGAAGGGCGCGCGTGGCTGGTAGGTGAACTGCACGAGCTTGCGCTCGCCGTCGTGGGCGAGGAATCGGCAGAGGCTATCGACCGTCTCGGCCGCGACCTCCCTGGGCAGCGAGCGGAAAGGCAGGCTGGACACCAGCACCACGCGCCCCGGGCGCTCGATGAGGCCGTCGACGACCTCCTTCGCCGCCGCCTGGCGCACATCCACCGTGGGAAAGCGCGCCTGCAGCCGCCGCGCCAGCGCGGGCTGGAGCTCGACCGCGATCAGCGGCACGCCGGGCAGCCGGCGTAGCAAGGCCTCGGTGACCGGGCCGGTGCCGGCGCCGAGCTCGACCACGGTGTCGGCACCTACCGCCGCGCCCGCCATCGCATTGGCCAGCGTGCGCGACGATGGCATCACCGCGCCGGTGGATGCGGGGTTGCGCAGCATGGCCAACAGCAGTTGCACCGGCATGGGCGCTCGTCCCTTCGAGATCGACAGGTACCCATGGTAACGCCGCGACCACCGCCCGCACACCGCGAAATTGTTCCGCGAAATTGTTCCGGAATACGCCGCCCGGCAACGCGCGCACCGGATCGGGCGACGCCACGGGCACCGCGCGCGGCTGCAGGCGCCGGTTTTCTGTCACCATCACGCCTTTGCCTTCACACCCTTACATCATGGCCGGAACCACCCTGCTCGCACTCATCGACGACATCGCCACCATCATGGACGACGTCGCCACCATGACCAAGGTCGCCGCCAAGAAGACCGCCGGCGTGCTCGGCGACGACCTCGCCCTCAACGCCCAGCAGGTCACCGGCGTGCAGGCCAGCCGCGAGCTGCCGGTGGTGTGGGCGGTGGCCAAGGGCTCGCTGGTCAACAAGGCCATCCTGGTGCCGGCCGCCTTGCTGATCAGCTGGCTGGCGCCGTGGCTGATCACCCCGCTGCTGATGCTGGGCGGCGCCTTCCTGTGCTTCGAGGGCTTCGAGAAGCTCGCGCACAAGTTCCTGCACTCGAAGGCGGAGGACGAGGTCGAGCACCGCGAGACCCTGCAGGCGGTCGCCGACCCGAACGTGGACCTGGTCGCCTTCGAGAAGGAGAAGATCAAGGGCGCGGTGCGCACGGATTTCATCCTCTCGGCCGAGATCGTGGTGATCACCCTCGGCACCGTGGCCGCGGCCTCGCTCGGCCAGCGCGTGGCGGTGCTGGTGGGCATCTCGCTGCTGATGACGGTGGGCGTGTATGGGCTGGTGGCGGGCATCGTCAAGCTCGACGACCTCGGCCTGCACCTGCAGCGCAGCACCTCGGCCTTCACCCGCCGCATCGGCGGCGCCATCCTGGGCTTCGCGCCCTGGCTGATGAAGACGCTGTCGGTAGTCGGCACCGCGGCGATGTTCATGGTCGGCGGCGGCATCCTGCTGCACGGCTGGCCGACGGCGGCGCACGCGGTGGAGCATTTTGCGGAAGGCTTCGGCGGTGTGGGCGGCGCGCTGATCAACACCGGCGCGGGCGCGGGGGTCGGCATCCTCGCCGGCGCCGTCGTGCTGGCGGGAGTGATGCTGGTGCAGAAGCTGCGCGGCGCCCACTGAACGCACCCGGCGCCATCGCCCCACGCGCGCATCGACCGCCGCTCGCGCGTGCGCCACGCCTGTGACGGCCGCCCGCAGCGGAAGTCCGTTCAGCAGCGGCGCGGCCCGCGGATCGCCACCTCGCACTGGCTCAGCATGATCGCGTCGGCCATTGCCCATAGCACGTCGAGCTTGAACTGCAGGATGTCGAGCGCGCGCTGCTGCATCGCCCTGCTCCGGCTGAAGTACTCGAGCGTGAAGCGCAGGCCGTGCTCGACGTCGCGCCGCGCCTGGGTGAGGCGGTTGCGGAAGTACTGCAGGCCGGCGGCGTCGACCCAGGGGTAGTGCGTCGGCCAGGTGTCCAGGCGCTGCTGGTGGATGTGCGGCGCGAAGAGTTCGGTGAGGCTGGAGGCCACCGCCTCCTGCCAAGGGCGCCGGCGGGCGAAGTCGATGTAGGCGTCGACCGCGAAGCGCGTGGCGGGCGCGACGAAGCGCAGCGAGGTGACGTCGTCGCGGGAGAGACCCGTCGCCTCGCCCAGCCGGATCCAGGCCTCGATGCCGCCGGGGTCCTTGACGTCGCCGATCTCGAAGCCGTCGTGGTCGAGGATGCGCTGGATCCACTCGCGGCGGATCGCGCGCTCCGGGCAGTTGGACAGGATGGCGGCGTCCTTCACCGGGATCGAGATCTGGTAGTAGAAGCGGTTCGCCACCCAGCCCTGGAGCTGTTCGCGGGTGAGCTTGCCCTCGGCCATCATCACGTGGAAGGGGTGGTGGATGTGGTAGCTCGTGCCCTTCTCGCGCAGCAGGGCCTCGAACTCGGCCGGGCTCCAAGGCGGCAGGTCGTCCGCACGGGCGGCGAGCGCCGCGGTGTGCTCGATGCTGGTCTGGTCGATGTAGCTCACAGCGCGATCTCCATGCCGTCGAAGGCGACCTCGATGCCGTGCGCGGCCAGTTCGGCGCGCTCGCGGCTGTCCTCGTCGAGGATCGGGTTGGTGTTGTTGATGTGGATCAGCACCTTGCGCGTGGTGGCCGGCAGCTTGTCCAGCCACTCGAGCATGCCGCCGGGGCCGGATTGCGGCAGGTGGCCCATGGCGCGCGAGGTCTTCGGCGAGGCGCCGAGGCGGATCATCTCGTCGTCGGTCCACAAGGTGCCGTCGACCAGCACGCAGTCGGCGGCCTGCATCGCCGCCCACAGTTGGGGTTCCATCTCGCCGAGGCCGGGGGCGTAGAACAGGCGCTTGCCGCTGGCCGCATCGACCAGGGTGACGCCGATGTTATCGCCCGGCTGCGGGCGGTCGCGGTGCGGCGAGTAGGGCGGCGCATTGCTGGTCAGCGCCAGGGCCTCGAGGCCGAGGCCGGGCGCGCCGTCGATGGCAAAGCGCACCTGCAGCGGCAGCTCGCGCCAGTCGACTCCGCTGTAGTGGCCGAGCACGCCGAACACCGGGTTGCCCACCGACAGGTCCTCGCGCACGCAGGCGGTGCACCACACCGGCCAAGGCTCGCGATGCTCGCGCAGCATGTAGAGGCCGGTGGTGTGGTCGATCTGGGCATCGATCAGCACGATCGCCGCGATGCCGGTGTCGCGCAGCGCGCGCGCCGGCTGCAGCGCCGGGAAGCTCCGGATCTGCTGCAGCACGTCGGGGGAGGCGTTGAACAGCACCCAGTTCTCGTCGTCGCCACTGGCGGCAATCGAAGACTGGGTACGGGCCTGGGCGCGGATGCCTCCCTTGCGCAGGCCGTCGCAGTTGGGGCAGTTGCAGTTCCACTGCGGAAAGCCACCACCGGCTGCGGAGCCGAGCACGCGGATCTTCATCGCTTCTCCTGTCTTGTGTCCCTGCGGGATGGGGGACGCTCGCAAGCACCGCCGACCGCTTCGACGACGATGCCTGCAAGATTGACCGGGAGAAGAACGCTCCGCATCGTGAAAGCCCGGAACCGGGCCTCGTGAAAATACCGAGTACGGTGGCGGCATGACTCGAGAGGTACTGCATGGGCGGAGGTCGGCGCGATGCGCGGCACTGCGTGTCCGCAGCTCGGCTGCCTGCGATCATCGGCCCCAAGCGAGTCCCGCCAGCGCGAACAATTCGGCGACGGCGGCGCTGCCTCCCCACCACAGCAGCAGCACCGAGGCGGCCGCCACCAGCGTCACCAGGTAGCCGACCAGCAGCATCAGTCCATCGCGCAGGCGCAAGCCCCAGGAGATCAGCACGATGGCCAGCGCGGGCAGCACGTTGTCGAAGCTGATGATGGGCACGGGCGTCATCATCGACAGCCCGGCGATGGAGAGCATGGAGGCGTTGAGCACGCGCGCCGGGCGGTCGCTCAGGCGCAGCAGGCGGGGGCGGCCGAGGGACGCGACGATGCCGACGACGCGGCCGAACATGCGCTGCAGCAGCGCCCTCGCGCGACCGTCGATCTCGCGCCGGGCGAGCCAGCGCGGCAAGGGCACGGGCTGGCCGACGCACAGCCCGAAGGCGATCAGCAGGCAGAAGGCGCCGACCACCGAGGCCATGCCCGGGAGCGCGACCGGAAAAAGCAGCGGCATCGCCAGCAGGGACAGCCACACCAGCCGCTGCCGGTTGCTCTGGCCGAGGGCCTCGGCCATCGTGCCGTCCATGGACGCGAGATGCGCCCCGGCAATGCGTTCCACGCTTGCCCGCCGTTTGGCCTTGAGGAACTCGGATCGGCTGGGTGCGCGGGGGTCCTGGTCTTCCATGACGGTCCAAGGGTGATCGATCGGTACGAGACACGAGGGTGTCTGCGCTGCTGCGGGAACATCGAATTTTCGCTCGAAAGTTCGGACAGGTTCCGACCTTCGACGGTTCCCCCGGGTCGAGCCCCGCTGCGGAAGGCGCCGCCGCGACCGGCGCGCGCCGTTTGCGCGCCGGGGTCGGGAGAGCGTTTTGGTGGTACGGTTGGGCCCTCCTCGTCCGCAGGCCCCATGCCGCGGGCCCTCCTACGACGTTCGCCAACCGGGTGCAGCATGAGCGATGCCTTCCAGCCCGCGTCGATCGGCGCCGACGGCACACGCCGCGCCGCGATGCCGGTCCCGCGCCTCGACCCGGAATCCGCCCTGCTGTTCGTGATCAACGCCGCCGCGGGCGCGCTCGACGTCGATGCCAAGCGTGCCGTGATCGAATCGACCCTCGCCGCCCGGGGCCGCAGGGGCGAGCTGCTGGTCTGCGCGCCGGACGAGCTTGCGCGCGTGGCCACCGAAGCCGCAGCGGCGGCGCTGGCGCGCAACACGGCGGTGGTCGCCGTCGGCGGCGACGGCAGCCTCGGCACGGTGGCACAGGCCGCGCACGCGGCGGGTTGCCCGATGGGAGTCATCCCCTACGGGACCTTCAACTACTTCGCGCGCACGCACGGCATCCCCACCGAGCCCGCGGCCGCGATGCGCCAAGTGCTGGATGCGCATCCGCGACCCGTGCAGGTAGGGGCCATCAACGACCGCGTCTTCCTGGTCAATGCCAGCCTGGGCGTCTATCCCGAGCTGCTGCAGGACCGCGAGGCCTACAAGGCCCGCTTCGGCCGCAGCCGCTGGGTGGCCTTCGTCGCCGGCTGCGCGACGCTCTTGCGTGCGCAGCGCCGGCTGCGCCTGCACATCGAGATGGGCTCCACGGTTCGCGACGTGCAGACGCTGACCCTCTTCGTCGGCAACAACCGGCTGCAGCTGCAGCAGCTCGGCGCGGAGCCCGCGGACACCGTCGCCGGCACCCCCGGCGACGGCTGCCTGGCCGCGCTGATGCTGCGGCCCATCGGCACGCTGTCGATGCTCGGGCTGATGCTTCACGGAGCGATGGGTCGGCTGGGCGAAGCCGCCGGCGTGGAAGGCTTCGAGTTCACCCACATGGTGGTGAAGCCCAGGCTGGCGCGCGGTCGCAGGGAGGTCATGGTGGCCTTCGACGGCGAGGTGGCGCGAATGCGCGCGCCCATCCACATTGGCGTGCTCGACAAGCCCCTGTACCTGCTCCAGGTGCTTGGCAGGGCGAACTCGCCTGCGGCCGGCGCATGAGGGCGGCGGCATGAGCGTCCTCCTGCACATCGCGGACACGCATTTCGGCACCGAGCGGCGATCGGTGGTCGAGGCCCTGGTCGCGCTGGCGGCGCAGCAGCGGCCGGATCTGGTGGTGCTCGCGGGCGACGTCACGCAGCGCGCGCGCCCCGGCCAGTTTCGCGCCGCGAAGGCCTTCGTCGACCGGCTGGGCGCGCCGGTCCTGGCGGTGCCGGGCAACCACGACATCGCCCTGTTCGACCCGTGGGCGCGCCTGACGCGCCCGTACGCGCGCTGGGCCGGGGCCTTCGGCGCCGATCTCGAGCCGGTGCACGCGTCGGCAGAGCTGCTCGTCGTCGGGGTCAACACCACGCGCGCCTGGCGGCACAAGAACGGCGAGGTGTCGGCGGCGCAGATCGATCGCGTGGCAGGCCTGCTGGCCACCGCGAGTCCGCAGCAGCTGCGCGTCGTGGTGGTGCACCAGCCCGCAGCGGTGATCCGCAGCCGAGACCGCGCCAACCTGCTGCGCGGCCACCAGGCCGCGCTGCAGGCCTGGTCGGTCGCCGGCGCCGACCTCGTCCTCGGCGGGCACATTCACCTGCCCTACACGCTGGCACCGCCGGGGCTGGCGCGCCGGCTCTGGGTGCTCCAGGCCGGCACCGCCGTCTCCTCGCGCACGCGCGCCGAGGTGCCCAACTCGGTCAATATCGTGCGCTGGAACGAGCCATCCGGAGCCCACGACGCACCGGCGCAACAGGGGTCGGCAGCGGGTGGAAGCTGCCTGATCGAGCAGTGGGATTTCGTGCGCCGCGATGGCTGCTTCGTGCGCAAGGCGGTCACGCCGGTACAGCCGGAGCGCTCCTGATCGCGCGTCCCCTGCGGGTACATGGCAAGCCCCTCGTGCCCTCGGGCAGCCGGTGCGGCGCGGGCGCGCCGAGCCGGCGCCGCCACCCTCGCGCGCCGTGCATGCGGCTGCGGGCGCGAGACTCATGATTTTCTGTAGGCGGCGCTGGAGCTTGTGTCGAGGCCGGGGCGAGCGGCGATCCGCGACAATCCCCTGGAAAGTCACGCCCGCAGAGGAGTCCGACCGTGAAAGCCGAGCAGCGCGCAATCCCCACCGCCCCCACCCTCCCCGTCGCCAGCCACGAGCCCCCGCGCGCGAAGAAGCTCGCAGCCCTGCTCCGCCTCGGCGTTCCGGGCGCACTTGCGGGCTTCGCCTGCCTCGCCGGCGCACAGCCGGCGGACCCGGGAGCGGTGGCGCTCAACCCGGTCGTGGTCACCGGCGCACCCGCCGCCACCGAGAGCTTCGAGCTGCCCTACTCGGTCGATTCGGTGGACATGCGCGCCAACCAGGCCGGCAACCTCGGCGTGAACGCCTCCGAGGCGCTCGCCGGCGTGCCCGGCCTGGTGATCCAGAACCGCCAGAACTATGCCCAGGACCTGCAGATCTCGGTGCGCGGCTTCGGCGCGCGCGCGGCCTTCGGCGTGCGCGGCGTCAAGCTCATCGCCGACGGCATCCCGGCCACCAACCCGGACGGCCAGGGCCAGGCCGCGACCTTCAACCTCGACACCGCCGAACGCATCGAGGTGATGCGCGGCCCCTTCGCCACCGTCTATGGCAACCACGCCGGCGGCGTCATCCAGCTTTTCTCGCGCAAGGGCGAGGGCGATCCGCGCGTGCGCGCCAGCGTGCTCGGCGGCAGCTGGGGCACGACCAAGTTCGGCATCGGCGCCGAGGGCGAGAAGAATGGCGTCGGCTTCGTGCTCGACGCCTCGCGCTTCGACACCGACGGCTACCGCGACCACAGCAAGACCCGCCGCGACCAGGGCTTCGCCAAGCTGACGCTGAACCCGGACGAGGACAGCACGCTGACCCTGGTGGCGAACGGGCTGCGCCAGCCGGAGACGGAGGATCCGCTGGGGGTGACCTGGGAGACCTACGAGCGCGATCCGCAGTCGCTCACGATCGATCCGCTCGACCCCGCGACGCCGAAGCGCTCCTATGCAGCCCGCTACAACACACGCAAGAGCATCCACCATGTTCAGGGCGGAGCGACCTACGAGCGCCGGCTAGGCGAGGACCGCCTGCAGTTGTCCGCCTATGCCGGGCGCCGCGCGGTGACCCAGTACCAGTCTTTTTCCAAAGGCTTCCAGTCCAGCCCGCGCCATGCCGGTGGCGTGGTCGATTTCGACCGCGACTTTCACGGCATGGGGCTACGCTGGATTTCGCAGCGCACGATGGGAAGCGGCGAGCTCACCCTGACCGCCGGCATCGACTACGACCACTCCGAGGACGATCGTCGCGGCTACGAGAACTTCGTCGGCAGCACGCTCGGCGTGAAGGGGCGCCTGCGCCGCGACGAGCTCGACACCATCACCAGCATCGACCCCTATGTCCAGGCGCTGTGGAAGAGCGGACCGTGGCAGTGGTCGCTCGGCGCCCGCCATTCGCGCGTGTCGTTCAAGGTGGAGGATCGCTACATCAACACCGACAACCCGGACGACAGCGGCAGCGTACGCTTCAGCAAGACCACGCCGGCGCTGGGGGTGAGCTACGCATTGAGTCCGGCGACGAACCTCTATGCGAGCGTGGGCGCGGGCTACGAGACACCCACCCTCAACGAGCTCTCGTACGCGACACCCACCACCGGCTTCAACTTCGGCCTGCGTCCGAGCACCAGCCGCCAGGCGGAGATCGGCATCAAGACCTTCGTCGGCGACGACGCCCGGATCAACGCCGCGCTGTTCAGGATCGAGACCGACGACGAGATCGTCGTGTTGGCCTCGGAAGAAGGCCGTACCAGCTACCAGAACGCCGGCCGGACATTGCGCCAGGGGATCGAGATCGCCGCCCAGGCGGAGCTCACCCGCACGCTTACGGCGCGGGCCTCGCTGACCTGGATGCAGGCCGAATACGACGAGGCCTTCAAGAGCCGCGGGACCACCGTGGCGGCCGGCAACCGTATCCCAGGCGTTCCGCGCATCGCGGCGTTCGCCGAACTCGCCTGGCAGGCGGCCCCCGGGGTGACGCTCGCCGGAGAGGTCTTGCATCGGGGCGAGGTCGAGGTGAATGACCTCAACAACGACCGCAGCGCGCCGGCCTACACGCTTTTCAACTTGCGGCTGTCCGCGGAGCAGCAACAAGGGCCCTGGACCTTCGGGCAACTGCTGCGCGTGGATAACGTGCTCGATCGCAAATACGTCGGCTCCGTGATCGTCGGTGATAGCAACAAGCGCTATTACGAACCGGGCCCCGAGCGCAGCGTGTATGCCGGGGTGAGCGCGAGCTACCGGTTCTGAGCGCGGCCGCCGGCGCTCCTACAGGAACCGGCGCGGATCGCGGGCTCTTGTAGGAGCGCCGGCAGGCGCGAACAAGGCCGCGGGGAAAGGAATGTGCGTCGGGTGGGCGAGCGCCGCTTTCGCGCCTGCCGGCGCTCCTACAGGAACCGGCGCGGATCACGGGCTCTTGTAGGAGCGCCGGCAGGCGCGAATGGGCGGGCGCTGTGGGTCCTGGGCTGCCGTGCGCCTCAGAACGGCCGTCCCATCCTCCTGTAGAGCGTGTTGCGCGCGACGCCCAGATGGCGGGCGGCGGCGGAGAGGTTGCCGTCGAAGCGGGCGATCGCGGCGCGGATGGCCTCGTCGTCGAGTGCTCGGGCGCGTCGCAGCGGGAACAGCTCGGGGTCGTCGGCGAGTCGCACGGGGCGCGCCACGCGTTCGGAGAGCGGTGTTGGGGAGAGTGGCGACGCGGAGCGCGGCGGCGCCTCCCCTGCCGCCTGCAGCACCTCCTCGGGCAGGTGCAGCGGCAGGATGCTCGTCTCGCCCTCGTCGAGCAGCGCCAACGCGACCTCGAGCACGTTCTGCAGCTGGCGGATGTTGCCCGGCCAGGGGTAGGCCGCGAGGATCGCCATCGTCTCGGGCGCGAGGTCGATGCGCGCCGGCTCTGGATGGTGGCTGCTGCCGTCGAGCAGGCGGCGCACGATGCGCTGCAGGTCGCTGCGCGCGCGCAGCGGCGGCAGCTGCACGCTCAGGCCGTTGACCCGGTAGTACAGGTCCTCGCGGAAGCGCCCGGCCTTGACCTGCTCGCCGAGCTGGCGGTGGGTCGCACACAGCAGCGCGATGTCGACCGGCACCGCGGTGCCCGCGCCCACCGGCTGCACGCAGCGCTCCTGCAGCACGCGCAGCAGCCGCGCCTGCATCGCCAGCGGCATGTCGCCGATCTCGTCGAGGAAAAGCGTGCCGCCATGGGCCTGCTGGATGCGGCCGATGGCCCCTTCCTTGCGCGCACCGGTGAAGGCGCCGCCGACGTAGCCGAAGAGCTCGGACTCGATCAGGTTCTCGGGAATCGCCGCGCAGTTGACCGCGACGAAGGGACCGTCGGCACGCGGCCCGCTGTTGTGGCAGGCGCGCGCGAGCAACTCCTTGCCGGAGCCGGATTCACCCTGGATCAGGATCGGGATGCTGCGCCCGACGATGCGCGCGCAGCGGTCGAGCGCGAACTGCAATGCGGGATCGCCGGTCGAGAGTGTTTCGAGCGTGACGCCGCCGCGCGCCGAGCGCGAGGGGTCGGGGGCCGCGACCACCCGGGCCGGACCCGCCGGTGCAGCGTGCACACCGACCTGCCAGGCCGGGCTCACCCGCACGCGCACGTGAACCCGTGCCCCCGAGCGCAGCTCGAGCTCGATCAAGGCCGCCGGATCGCGCGACACGCGCCCGATCAGCGTGCCGAAGCCGCCGCGGAACAGGTTGGAGAAATTCCCCAGGCCCACGGCACGACGCTCGTCGGTGCCCAGCAGCGCTCGCGCCTGGCGGTCGGCGGCGACGATCTCGCCGTCCGCATCGATCGCCAGCAAGCCTTCCTGCAAGCCGCCGACGCCCTCGGGGCGCGGGTGGAAGGAGAGCAGCGCGTGGCGCGCATGCTCGCTCTCGAACAGCCGACGCTCGACCAGGCGCACGCCCATGCGCGCGAGTCCGAGGGTGTGGGGCTGGTGGCTGCGGTGGTCGCCCGAGATGTCGAGCGCGCCGAGGAGTTCGCCACGCCAGTCGAAGATCGGCGCCGCGCTGCAGGTGAGCACACCGTTGCAGTCGAGATAGTGTTCGGCGCCGAGCACCTCGACCGGCGCACGCTCGATCAGGGCGGCGCCGATCGCGTTGGTGCCGCGCTCGCATTCGCTCCAGTTCGCCCCCGCCTGCAGCACGACGCGGCTGGCGCGGTCGACGAAGGCCGGATCGCCGATGCCGTGCAGGATCATGCCGCTGGCGTCGGCGAGCAGCACCATGCTGCCCGACGAGCGGATCTGTTCGTGCAGATGCTCCATGACGCCGCTGGCGTGCGCAAGCAAGGCCGCGCTGCGCTCGCGCGCCACCATCAGGTCGCCGCGCGTGGTGCTCGGCGGGCGCACGCGCTCGCCCATGTCCAGCCCGAGGCGCTGGCAGCGCGCCCACGAGCGCAGCACCGGAACCGGCAGGCCCGCGTCGGGCACCTGGCCGGACGCGGAAAACTGCCTGCGCAGCGATTCGATCACCGCCGCCTGCGCGGCATGCACCGTGTTATCGACCATCGTCTCGTCTCCACCTGCGGCCGCGGTGCGCCTGCGCTCGAAACGCATCGCCCGGGCTCTTTCATCGTCGTCCCGGCCGCTCCGGGGATCGGACCGCGGCCGTCTCGTCCAACGACTGAAGCAAGCATCATGCCGCAAGTGCGGCGCAGGAAGTGTGGAGCAATGGAGAAAAATCCGACGATCGCGAGATCCTATCGGCCGAGGGCGCGATCCTCCGCCTCGACCGCCGCCATCTCGGCGTCGTCATAGAGCCGCGAGCGGGTATGGAAGGCCTTGCCGGTACCGCCTTCCAGCGAGAAGGTGCCGCCCTGGCCCTCGACCACGTCGATGATGAGCTGGGTGTGCTTCCAGTATTCGTACTGCGAGGCGCTGATGTAGAAGGGCACGCCGCCGATCTCGCCCAGATGCACGTCGTAGGGGCCGATGGTGAGGTCGGTGGGGAGGTAGCAGTTGGCGGCGCTGTTGTCGCAGCAGCCACCGGACTGGTGGAAGATCAGATCCGGGCCGTGCCCGGCCTTGAGCTGCTCGATCAGTTCGAGCGCCGCGGGAGTGGCGATGACGCGTTCGACCATGTCATGAACCTCCAGAATGAAAAACGGGGGCGGTCGCCCGCCCCCGCGAAGCTCACCCGCTTCACGGGCAAGGGAGGGAGAACGCCTTGATCAGAAGAAGCCGAGCTTGTTCTCGCTGTAGCTCACCAGCAGGTTCTTGGTCTGCTGGTAGTGGTCGAGCATGACCTTGTGCGTCTCGCGGCCGATGCCCGACTCCTTGTAGCCGCCGAAGGCCGCGTGCGCCGGGTAGGCGTGGTAGCAGTTGGTCCACACGCGCCCGGCCTGGATGGCGCGGCCCATGCGGTAGGCGACGTTGCCGTTGCGGCTCCACACGCCGGCGCCCAGGCCGTACAGGGTGTCGTTGGCGATCGACAGGGCCTCGGCCTCGTCCTTGAAGGTGGTCACCGCGAGCACCGGCCCGAAGATCTCCTCCTGGAAGATGCGCATCTTGTTGTGGCCCTTGAACAGCGTCGGCTGGATGTAATAGCCGTCGGCCAGGTCGCCGTCGAGCTGGGCGCGCGCGCCGCCGATCAGCACCTGGGCGCCCTCTTCCTTGCCGAGCTGCAGGTAGGACTGGATCTTGCTCATCTGCTCGGCGGAGGCCTGCGCGCCCATCATGGTGTCGGTGTCGAGCGGGCTGCCCTGCTTGATCGCGGCGACGCGCTTGACCGCGCGCTCGATGAAGCGGTCGTAGATCGATTCCTGGATCAGCGCACGGCTCGGGCAGGTGCACACCTCGCCCTGGTTGAAGGCGAACAGCACCAGACCCTCGATCGCCTTGTCGAGGAAGGCATCGTCCTTGTCCATCACGTCGGCGAAGAAGATGTTGGGCGACTTGCCGCCCAGCTCGAGCGTGGCCGGGATCAGGTTGTTGGCGGCGGCCTGGGCGATGACGCGGCCGGTGGAGGTGGAGCCGGTGAAGGCGATCTTGGCGATGCGCTTGCTGGTGGCGAGCGGCATGCCGGCCTCGCGGCCATAGCCATTGACGATGTTCAGCACGCCCGGCGGCAGCAGGTCGGCGATCAGCTCCATCAGCACCAGGATCGAGATCGGGGTCGACTCGGCGGGCTTGAGCACCACGCAGTTGCCCGCGCCCAGCGCCGGCGCCAGCTTCCAGGCCGCCATCAGGATGGGGAAGTTCCACGGGATGATCTGGCCGACCACGCCCAGCGGCTCGTGGATGTGGTAGGCCATGGTGTTCTCGTCGATCTCCGAGATGCCGCCTTCCTGCGAGCGCAGGCAGCCGGCGAAGTAGCGGAAGTGGTCGACGGCGAG
The DNA here is from genome assembly GCA_024235615.1 of Thauera sp. GTDB lineage: Bacteria > Pseudomonadota > Gammaproteobacteria > Burkholderiales > Rhodocyclaceae > Thauera. Next base: position 634,971 of record JACKMB010000001.1, read on the forward strand.
CGGGATGTCGGCGTTGAGCGTCTCGCGGATCGGCTTGCCGTTATCGACGGTCTCGGCGTAGGCGAGCAGTTCGAGGTTGGCTTCGAGGCGGTCGGCGATCTTGAGCAGGATGTTGGAGCGGGTGGTGGCGTCGGTCTTGCCCCACTTCGGGAAGGCGGCGTGCGCGGCGTCGAGGGCGAGCTCGATGTCCTCGGCGGTGGAGCGCGCAGCCTGGGTATATTTCTGGCCGGTGATCGGGGTGACCACGTCGAAGTACTGGCCCTTGACCGGGGCCACCCACTGGCCGCCGATGAAGTTGTCGTAGCGGGTCTTGTACTGGAGCTTGGCGTCGGCCTGGCCGGGCAGTGCATACAGCATGGTGTCGTCTCCTGGTGTGGTTTCGGTTGCGGGCGGTTTCGCCACACACCCACCCTGCAGCCCCCGTGCCAGACAGCCTCCTCCTTTCTCAACAACGACTTAGCGTTTTTCAAACGGACGCCCCGGACGCTCCGTGGGGCATTCGGAGCAAATCCGGACTGCTCCATTTGCTCCAGGTGCTCCACGAACGGTGGCGCGCACCGCCGTCGATGCGGACTGCCCCGCAGGGCACATGGACGATGAACTGGCCAACGCATCGTGCTCTGCTATACCGAAGACATGAATCCTCTCCGGAGGGATCGAGAATGACTCGTCTGACGAAAGCTCTGCTCCTGGTCGGAGGGGTACTTCTCGGCCTCTCCCAAGGATACGCGGACGACAGTTGCGGCTATGCGCGCGATGGCGCCTGCGATGAACCGCTGCTGTGCGCCACCGACACCGACGGAACGGATTGCGCCGGCGTGCCGGCAGAAGTCCGGGCGGGCGCCCCGACCGAGGCGATCGAGGACGCCCCCCTGCCCCTCGACGAATCCTTGCCGACACAGCTCTGGTACCCCATTGAGTGGGCGGCGTGGTCGCTTTATCTCCTGCCCACCCATTTCGGCCTGGATCCGGAGACGACATTCGTCTGGCTCGCGATCGGCGGCGTGATCCTCGCGCTTTATCTTCGGCGCAAGAAGGGGCCCGCCAGCACCGAGACGATCCGCGACCTGGTGTGGAGAGCGATGAGCCCGGATGTGCGGACGGGCGACGTGAGCGAGATCGCCGAGGCACGGCGCCAGTGCAAGCACATCGCAGGAGCGCTCGAGAAAGCGCTGGGCGAGCGGAACACGAAGTTCCGCATCTACGTAGACGCAGACGCGGTCAGCGTCCCGTGGTTGCGGGTAGACTGCGTGATCCGCGACGAACGAGGAAGCTTCCTCACCAACCTGGTGATGGATTTCAAGCCCCAACCGTTCGGAATGATCCCGGTTCTCGTCGACTTCGAGATCGACCAGTTGGGGCGGCGCAGGCGCATCACCTCCGCATACGAGTTCGGGTCGGAGCAGATCGCGCTCATGGCAGCCTGCCTCGGCGGAGCGTCGCCGCCGTTCCGCTGGACCGGGGCGAGGGCGCGCGAGATGCCATGGCAATTGACACGCGAGCAGCAAAGGATCGCTCTCTTCGAGGCCCCGCTGATGACCTCGGCCCGGGCGGCGCTGAAGATGATCGGCCTGTTCGCGGGTCTGGCGCTCGCCTTGCTGGCGTTCGGTGCCGCGCCGGCGATCACGATCCTGGTCGGACTGGGGGCTTACCTGGCGTATCGGCATTTCCATGTCCCGCCACCGAACTACCGCATCGTGGCGGCCTGTCCGCCGCATCCGCCACGCGACCTGCGCGGGCTGGATTCTTGGCAGACGGTCGTCCGTGATCTCGGCGAGCAACGGGATGTCGTGCTGGATCGGTTCGAGGCAATGCTCGCGGACAGGTTTTCGGACGCGAGCGAGCCGATCTCGATCCGGCGCGAAAACATCTGGTACAGCGGCGCGGAAGACAAGGTCGAACGCCAGCAGCTGGCACTGACCTTGCGGCGAGCCATCGTTTTCGTACGCATCGATCGCTACGGCCGCGATCTGTTCGTCGGCTGGGACGCGCACGTCAATCTCCTGTCCTGGAAGGACCGCGCGCTCCAGAAGGGATACCAGGACGGCGACGGGCTGAAGGTGGAGCTCGTCGGCATCGAGACGCAGTACCACCAGATCAACGAGTACGACATCACCGACGCGAATTTCCTGCTCGAAGCCACCCACACCCACCTGAGCAGCCTCGTCAAGGACGTGCTGCGCGAACGGGAGATCGACCAGGAAGTCGATTTCAGCATCGTCCGTGAGTCGCGCCAGAAATTGATCGAGGCGTCGCCCTCGGCAGCAAACGGCTCGCGCCGGCGCTTCTTCCGCAAGTCCTGAACCATGTGGCTCGAACGTCTTCAGGCGGATGACGAGGAGTGGGTGCACGGCGCGCTGACGCTCGCACCCGGCGCGGCGTCGGATTGGGATCCCGAAACGCGGAGCACGGCGAGCCGGGTCCTCGAGACGCTGGCCCTCGTCGATCAGGTCACCCTGTCGAAACGAGTGGTCTTCGCTCCCGCCATCGGCATGACCCTCACCTATCAATGCATGGCGCCTGCCGCAGCCGCCCCCAGCCTGGAAGCTTGCCTGGCCACGCTCGAGAAGCTCGGCAGGCAGAAGGGAAACGTGCGCGTCCCGACGAGCCCGGCAGACTTCGATCCGATGCTGGCGAGCAGCCCTTCGCTGCAGGCGCTCGTCGACAGCCCGCGCTACCGCTCCGGCGATACCTGGATCGCCTGTCCGTTCCGCGCCGCCGCGGCCTGGGCGCACATGGCCGCGACAGGAGCGCAGATCGCCGAGGGAGACGATGCAGCGCATGGTTATCAGGTCAATCTCTACGGCTTCCGTCCCGCGCCCGCGCAACTGCGCGAGATCCTTCTCAACCGGGATCGCCAGGACCGGCTCCCGGCTTTGCCTGCCCGCGTATTGCGACAACAGCACGCCCTCGTCGAACGGGCGCGATACGGCCGCTGGCTGAGCGAGGAGTTCCTTCTGGCCGGCAGCGAAGCCGCCGCCGCTGCGCTCCGCAACAGCGCGGTGGCCCTGTTCCGAAAGTGCTATCCCGGTTTCGACGCGGGGCCCGAGGTGAGCTTTTCGCAGGACCGCTGCACCGACAACCTGACCCTAGCCTGTTCGTTCGACGATGCGTGCGCTGCGGATGCGAGTTATGTCGCCGCGCACGCGGTCGATCACGAGACCTGTCTCGAACTGCTGGCGCTCGACGACGACCTGCCGTCGCTTCGCCCCATCCGTCCGGCCGTGACCGGGCGCCGCTACGCCTTCATCAGCTACGCGCATGTCGACACGGCCAGAATGCTCGCCGTGCGCGGGATCCTCGACGGCAGCGGGATTGAAACGTGGCATGACACGAGTATCGACGGCGGCGAGGACTGGAACGCCGTGCTCGAAGGGCAGATCCGCAACTGCTCGCTCTTTGTCCTGGTGCTCAGCCCTGCCGCGGCAGCCTCCAGGATCGTGCGGCGAGAGCTCCGCTTCGCCGATGCTCTCGAGAAACCCCTGCTGTGCATCCGCTTGTGCGAGACCTCGCTGACGGACGGTCTCGCGATGTTGCTGCTGCCACTGCAGTGGATAGATGCCGACAGGCCCGACAGCGCGGAGCGGATCTCCACGGCAGCACGAAAGTTGCTGCAGATTCGCGACGTTTGATGTCCCGGGCAGAACCATCGGAGGGCGGCGCGCCCGCGTCGTGCCGCCCCGCAATTCCGGAACCCTGCGTCCTAGCCTCAGAACATCAGGATGCCGCCGACCGAGATGGTCCGCGTCTTCAGGTCGCCCGCGAAGAGGTCGTCGCCATCGCCCTTCTCCTGGTTGTATTCGCCCACCAGGGTGATGTACTTGTTGAGGCTGTGATACACGCCGACGGTAGCGGAGCGGAACTTGTTGGTGTCGGCCAGCGCGCCGCCGCTGTCGCGGTTCTCGCCGAAGTTGATGCCGAACTTGGTCTTGCCCACCGTATAGGTCGTCTGCACGAAATAGCCCTTGCCGTCGGTCTTGCCGAAGGGCGACAGGTAGAGCGCGCCGACCGTCGACAGGCCCAGCCCGCTCGCGTCGAAGCCGTAGGCGACCGCCTCGAAGGCGCCGATGCCGATCTTCGCACCCAGCTCGAAGCCGCTGGCGTTGAAGCTGCCGGCGCCGCTGGTGCGTTGGTGGATCGCCCCCGCCCACAACGAGCCCTTCGCCGCGCCCGACGCCCAGTCGTAGTTCGCCATCGCCTGGAAGCCGGGGTCCTTGGTCTCGTCGCCGGCGAACTTGTTGGGATCGAAGATGCCCGCCGAGGCCGAGAAGCCGCCGAGGGCCGGCGTGGTGTAGGTGATCTGCGGCTGGAAGCCGGTGTACATGTAGCCGTGGCCGATCATGCCGAAGGTGGTGTTGAAGGGCGTCGACGCGTAGCTGTTGCCGCCCAGCCCGAGCAGGGTCATGTCGGACAGGATGATCTTCTGCCCGAACAGGCCGATGTCGCGCCCGAGCTTGACCGTGCCCCATTCGGCGTTGCCGAACTGGAAGTACAGGTTGCGGGTGTCGATCTGGGTGAAGGGGCTGTCGCAGCCGGTGCCGCCACCACAGCTCGGGTCGCTGGGCAGGCCGACCACGTCCGACTTGTCGTTGATGCCGGGCGCGAAGCCTACATGGGCCTTGATGTCCAGACCTTCCACCTTGGTCGTGAACACGAAGTTGATCCAGCCCGGCAGCAATCCGTTGGTGAGTGCGGAGTCGGTCGTCTTGACGCCTGCACGCTCCTCGGTGCGGTGGGAGTAGAAGCCGTTGACCGTGCCGTTGATGTCGAGCGTGGCGTCGCCCTGGGAGAAACCGATCGCATTGACCGGCGTGGCGGCGAGCGCGAGCAGCGCAGCCGCCACCGCAGCCGGCAGCGCGGCGGTGATGGCGGGTCGGGCGTGGCGGTGGCTGGAAAGCTTGTTTTGCATGGATGTCCCCTCGGATGGTATGGATGCCGTCGACCCGTCCGCGTGGCGGACGGATCGAGAACGGGCTGCGCAAACGCTGTGCCACACCCGAGAAAACGCCCCGATCCGGGCATTCATGCGCCGCGCGGCCGCACAGCCCGCTCCGGATGCTCCACAATCCATGCCCGCGCTGCTTCGGAACGGCACCGCCGGAGCACGCGCACACCACGGCCCACCGGCCTCATTCCGGTCCGCTCGCCCCTGACAGGATCTCCGCTTCGATGACAGAGTCCCCCGCCCCGCCGGCCACACAGCCCCGATCGACGTCCTCCCCAACCGCGCACGTCTCGGCGCGCAGCGTCGCAGCTGCGTGCGCGGCATCGGGCCGATTCGCGCTCGCCATCATCGGACCCGGCGCACTGGGCCTGCACTTCGCAGCCCGCCTCGAAGGCGTCGTTCCGGTCGCGCTGATCGCACGCGACGCGGCGGCGGCGGCGCGGCTGCGTGCCGGCGTCGAGGTGGATGGGCGAGGTTTTCGGCCGCAGGCCTTCGGACCGGAGCAGGCGCCGGAGGCGGACTGGGTGATCGTGCTGGTGAAGGCAGGCGACACCGCGACGGCGGCGGCAACCGCCAGCCGCATGCGCCCGCTGGGCGTGCTATCCCTGCAGAACGGGCTGACCGGGGAGCTGCTGCGCGCGCACTGCGCGGCGCCGCGGGTCGATCAGGGCATCACCACCGAGGGTGCCTATCGCGAGCGGGGTGACAGAGGGGACCGGGTGCATCCGTCGGGTGCGGGCGAGACGCTGGTGCCGCCCGGCTTCGAAGCGGTCGCCGAACTCTTGGTCCGCGCGGGGCTGCGTGCCCGCGTCGCCCCCGACATCGCGCACGCGCGCCTCGCCAAGTTGCTGGTCAACGCTGCCATCAATCCGCTCGCGGCGCTGTTCCGGGTGCCGAACGGCGCGCTGCTCGATCCGCCGCATCGCGTGCTGCTCGACACCCTGGTGCGCGAGGCCCTGCCGGTGTTGCGCGCGCAGGGCCTGGACCTCGACGAGGCGGCCGCGCTCGCCCGTGTGCATGCGGTCGCCCATGCCACGGCGACCAACCGGGCGAGCATGCTGCAGGACATGCTCGCTGGCCGGCGCACGGAGATCGACGCGATCACCGGCGCCTTGCTGCGGATGGCCGCAGACCGCGCGGTCGACCTCCCCGCCCATCGCGCGGTGCATACCCTGGTGTGCGCGCTGGAACCCTGAGCGCGAGCGTATCGGAGGGTTCAGAAGAGCCCGCCCACCACCAGCAGCAGGAGCAGCAAGGCCACGAAACCGAGTCCGGACAGGATCACGCCCAGCGTCAGGCCGGCCCCCGCACGCACGCCCTTGCGGATCGACGCGAGCAGGAAAATCATCCCAAGCAGGATCAGGACGAAAAGGATGAAGCGCATGGTCGAGGACCTCCTTGATCCAGCGCTGCGGCTTGCACGGACAGGCGGAAAAGGAAACGCCCAAGTGATCGACTCACTTGGGCGTTTTCCGGGAAAGGGTGGTCGGGGAAAGAGGATTCGAACCTCCGGCCCCTGCGTCCCGAACGCAGTGCTCTACCAGGCTGAGCTATTCCCCGACACTTTTTACTGCTTTTTGCTGTCCTGCGAAGCCAGAAACTATATCAGTGTTTTCGCCGAACTGCAAAGTCCGATAATTGTAGCAGCGCTTCCTTGTAATTGGAAGGGGGAAGCACCGAAATCGCGTCGATTGCGAGCTTCGCCTCCGCCTCGGCGTAGCGACGCGTCTCTTCGAGCGCGCCGCTCGACTGGATCGCCGCGAGCACGGCGGCAAAATCGTCGCGGCCGCCGCCTTCGATGGCGTGGCGCACCAGCGCCGCCTGCTCGGCCGTGCCGTGCTGCATCACGTGGATCAGCGGCAGCGTCGGCTTGCCCTCGGCGAGGTCGTCACCGAGATGCTTGCCGGTGTCGGCCTCGTCGGCCGAGTAGTCGAGCACGTCGTCGATGAGCTGGAAGGCGGTGCCCAGGTGCATGCCGAAGTCGGCCAGGCGCTGCTCGAGCGCGTCGTCCGCGCCGGCCACGATGCCGCCCAGGCGCGCGGCGGCCTCGAACAGCTTGGCGGTCTTGTAGCGGATCACGCGCAGGTAGTCGTCGATGACGACGTCGGCGTTGTGACAGTTGAGCAGTTGCAGCACCTCGCCCTCGGCGATGATGTTGGTGGCGTCGGCGAGCACGCGCATGACGCGCATCTCGTTGACCCCGACCATCATCTGGAAGGCGCGCGAATAGAGGAAATCGCCGACCAGCACGGCGGAGGCGTTGCCGAAGGCGGCGTTGGCGGTGCGCTTGCCGCGGCGCAGGTCGGACTCGTCCACCACGTCGTCGTGCAGCAGGCTGGCAGTGTGGATGAACTCGACCACGGCCGCGAGCTCGTGGTGATGGACGCCGCGATAGCCCAGCGCGCCCGCCGCGTACAGCACCAGCGCGGGGCGCAGGCGCTTGCCGCCGCTGCCGACGATGTACTCCGCGATGCGACGGATCAGGGCCACGTCCGAGTGCAGTCGGTTGCGGATGACCGTATCCACCGCCTGCATGTCGGCGGCGATCGGCGCGAAGAGCTGCTGGACGGACAAGGCGTTCTGGCTCGCGGAAAAGTCGTGGATCTTAGGCGGCGCCCGCGCGCGGCGTCAAGCCGCGCCCCGGGCGCCGCGTGCGGGGGATGGACGCCGTCAGTTGCCGTTACGGGCGCGCGTCACCGCGTTGTCGAGCGCTTCCTTCGCGGCCTTCTGGTCGGCCCAGACGCCGGCGAGTTCCTCGTCGAGGATGCGACGCACCTTCTCGCGGTCGACCACCGGCTGCGCCGACGACTGCGGCGTGGCGGGCTTGCTGGCGAGCTGGTCGACGGCGACCTGGACGTTCTCGAGGTCATGACCGAGCAGTTCGCTGCGCGAGGCCAGCAGGCCGGCGCGGTTGAGCGGCAGGTAGCCGGTCTCGCGCTGCCAGGCGACCTGGTTGTCGGGCTGCAGCCAGAAGCTCACGAAGCGCGCCACCGCCTTGTACTCGGCCGGCTTCTTGCCCGCCGAGGCCCACAGCGCGGGGCCGTCGGCGATGGTGTTCTGCGGCGCGCCGGGGAAGTCGTCGTAGTAGGGCAGCTTGGACACCGCCACATCGACCTTGCCGGCACGGCGGTAGTCGGTCCAGCTCGCCGAGGGCGCCGCGATCACGGCGCACTCGCCGCTCGCGAAGCGCTGCTCGGCCTCGGACTGCTGGTTGAAAACGTGCAGGTAGCGCGCGCGCGTCCAGCTCGCCATCATCGCCACGTGCTTGACCTGGAACATGCCGTTGAAGCTCGGCACGGTGGTCTTGCCGCTCTGCGTGGCGACCGGCTCGTTGTGCCAGGCCGAGAGGTTCTCCACCATCACGCGGCCGGGTTCGGCCACGGTGTAGGGGCAGGTGTGGCCGGTGTCGGCGAGGCGCCCGAGGGTCTCCTGCAGCTCGAACCAGGTGTTGATCCGGGTGGTGTCCGGGTTGAGTCCGGCCTGGCGCAGCGCGTCGCGGTTGAGGAACAGCACCGGGGTCGACAGGCCCACCGGCAGCGCCAGCAGCTGGCCCTTGGCGTCGACCGGGGTGCGCGTCATCATCGCAGGCGGACGCAGGGTCTTCAGCGGTACCCCGCTCTCCTTCATGAGCTGGTGAAGCGGCTTGAAGCGCGGCTTGCCGGCGATGAACTCTTCCTCGTCGTCCCCTTCGAGGATCATCAGGTGGGGCGCCCCCGAGCGCCAGTCCGCCGCGGACAGCACGACCTGCACGTCCTTGGACTGGGCATTGAAGCGCGCTACCAGATCCTTCAGCGCCGCCGCCTTGGCGTCGGGCAGGCGGTGGAAGAGCTGGACCTGCTGCTGGGCGCTGGCCTGGGCCACCGACCCGGGCGCGAAGAAGAGACCACCGACAGCGACCGCTGCGGCCAAGGCCTTGAAACGCATCTTGTTCATCGAATCGACACACACGAAAGGGAGCCGGGCAGAACGGCCCGGAAGCGGGCGCGATTATAGAGCCGCGCGTCATCGATTTGGGGGATGGTCCGGAGCGAGCGTGCCGCGCACACGACACTCGACGCGCTCAAGATCAGACGATCGCAGCCGATAATCTGCACAGTAGATCGTCCCCCCGGATCGCCATGCCCCGCCCCACCCCATCCCGGTCGCTGCGCCACCTCGTGCTGCTCGCCCTGCTGCCCTTCGCAGCCGGCTGCGACCAGCTCGCCGAGGTGCTCGAATTGCCCAACCCTTCGAAGGTCGAGGCCGAGGGCCGCGCGGTCGGCAGCGCCTGCCGTCACGCCGGGCGTTCGCTCGAGGACTGCTACTCGCTCAACCCCGGGGCTTCCAAGGCGGCAGTGTTTGCGGGCTGGCGCGACATGAACGACTACATGATGGAGCACAAGCTCGAGGTCGTGCCCTCGCAGCTCGTCCCGGGCACGCCGCCGACCGCGGCCGCCCGCACGACGCCTGCGGGCACGCCGCCAGCGTCCGCGGCGCACTGATCGCCGCGGCGTTCACGGCGCCGGGTTAGCGTGCAGCTGATGAACCTGCTCGATCTCGGCGAGCGTGTCCTCGTCCAGGCGCCGATGCCAGGCGTCCAGGTTCTCGGCGAGTTGCGCCACCGAGGTCGCCCCCACGATGGTGCTGCCCACGAACCAGCGCGAATACACGAAGGCGAGCGCCAGCGCGGTGAGGCTCATGCCGCGCCGGCGCGCGATCTCCGCGTAGCGCTCCACCGCCGCGCGTACGCCGGGCTTGGCGTAGCGAACACCGAAATTCTCGAACTCGGTGAGGCGCCCGTGCGCCGCCGGGTCGGCGAGATACTTGCCCGACAGGTGGCCGAAGGCGAGCGGCGAATACGCCAGCAGCGCGACGTCCTCGCGCAGCGTGATCTCGCTCATGCCGTACTCGTACACCCGGTTGAGCAGGTTGTAGGCGTTCTGCACCGACACCACGCGCGGCAGGCCGCTGTCGCGGGCGAGGCGCACGAACTCCATCAGCCCCCAGGGCTGCTCGTTCGACAGGCCGACGTGGCGGATCTTGCCCTCCTCCACCAGCTCCGCGAGCGCCTCGAGCTGGGCGCGGATCGGCGTGCAGTCGCGCTCGCGCGCCGGATCGAAGGGCAGCTGGCCGAACAGCGGCTGGTTGCGCGCCGGCCAGTGCAACTGGTACAGGTCGATGTAGTCGGTGCGCAGCCGGCGCAGGCTGCCCTCGACCGCGGCGCGGATGTTGGCGCGGTCGAGCGCGAGCGGACCGCCGCGGATCCACTCCAGGCTGCGCGCCGGCCCGGCCACCTTGGTCGCGATCACCAGCTTCTCGCGCGCCTGGCGCGCCAGCCAGTTGCCGACGATGCGCTCGGTCTCGCCACTGGTCTCGGCACGCGCCGGGACCGGATACATCTCGGCGGTGTCGATGAAGTCGATGCCGCGCTCGACGGCGAGGTCGAGCTGGCTGTGCGCCTCGGCCTCGCCGTTCTGCTGGCCGAAGGTCATCGTCCCCAGGCACACCGCCGACACCCGCGGCCCCGACCCGCCCAGTCGGCGGTACTCCATCTCACGTGCTGTCATCCTCGACTCCCTGTTTGGACATATTCGCGCCTGCCGGCGCTCCTACATGAACCACCGCGCGTCCCGGACCGCCCGTAGGAGCTGCGGCAGCTGCGAACGCGGCGGTCCGGTAATCGACGCGCGTCCCGGGCCCGACCGCCGTTTTCGCGCCTGCCGGCGCTCCTACATGGACCCGGGCGCCTCGGAGGTCTCTGCCTTCGCGCCTGCCGGCGCTCCTACACGAGCCATCGCGCGGCAACCTCCTGTAGGAGCGCCGGCAGGCGCGAAGGCGGCGGCGGGTGCGAGCGCCATGCTCGCCAGCGCGGCGCTCGCGGCTTATCATCCGCTGCCTTGCTCCGTTTCCGGCCGCCGCCCGCGCGGCCCGGTGCGGACCCATCATACTGCAGCCCCTGCGCGCACCGACCCCATGAACCAGCACACCCCCGCCGCCGCGCTCGCCTGCGCCGGCCTCCTCGGCTATTGCCGCGCCGGCTTCGAGAAGGAACTCGCCGCCGAACTCGACGACATCGCCGCCGAAGCCGGCCTGATCGGCTACGTGCGCGCCGAGCCCGACTCCGGCTACGTGATCTACGAGACCTTCGAGCCCACTCCGCTCGGCAGCTTCGGCGAGGCCACCGACTGGCGCCGCCCGGTGTTCGCGCGCCAGCTGCTGCCCTGGTTCGCACGCGTGGAGGACCTGCCCGAGCGCGACCGCGCCACGCCGATCGTCGACGCGGTCAAGGCCAGCGGCCAGCGCTTCTCGGGCGTGATGCTGGAGACCCCCGACACCGACGAGGCCAAGCAGCGCTCGGGCTTCTGCAAGCGCTTCACCGAGCCGCTCGCCAAGGCGCTCGAGAAGGCCGGCTGCCTGCGCAGCAGCCGCGCTGGGCTGCCGGTGCTGCACGTGCTGTTCACCAGCGCCACCACCGCCTGGCTCGCCGCCGGCCAGCCCGGGCAGTGCTCGACCTGGCCGATGGGCATCCCGCGCCTGCGCATGCCCTCGAACGCGCCCAGCCGCTCCACCGCGAAGCTCTCCGAGGCCTTCATGACCCTGCTCGAGGAGGGCGAGCGCGACAGCATCCTGCGCGCCGGCCAGCGCGCGGTAGACCTCGGCGCCGCGCCGGGCGGGTGGACCTGGCAGCTCGTGCATCGCGGCCTGCGCGTCACCGCGATCGACAACGGCCCGCTGCGCGACAGCGTGATGGCCACCGAGATGGTCGAGCACCTCAAGGCCGACGGCTTCACCTGGCGCCCGCACCGGCCGGTGGACTGGATGGTGTGCGACATGGTCGAGCAGCCCTCGCGCATCGCCTCGCTGGTGGCCGAGTGGGTCGCCACCGGGCGCTGTCGCTACACCGTCTTCAACCTCAAGCTGCCGATGAAGCGCCGCGTCGAGGCGGTCGAGCAGTGCCGCGAGCTCATCCGCAAGCGCCTCGCCAGCGTCGGCCCCTACGACCTGCGCATCAAGCACCTCTACCACGACCGCGAGGAGGTCACCGCCTTCCTCACGCTCAAGCGCTGAGCGCGCCGCCAGGCACCGGATGCGCGGGCCAGCCCGCTCCCACCGAGGCGGCGACCGAAGCCCCTGTCCGGTAACGCTTTTTGCGCCGTGTATAATCCGGGTTTTCCGAAATCCGGCGGTCGTGCGTCGACCGTCTACAACCCGAAGGCACCCATGAGCTTTGCCGATCTCGGCCTCATTCCCGAACTTCTCCAGGCCGTCGCCGACGCCGGCTACACCGAGCCCACGCCCATCCAGCGCCAGGCCATCCCGACCGTCATTGCCGGCCACGACGTCATGGGCGGCGCCCAGACGGGCACCGGCAAGACCGCCGGCTTCACGCTGCCGCTACTGCACCGCATCGCCCGCCACGCCAACACCAGCACCTCGCCCGCCCGCCACCAGACGCGCGCGCTGATCCTCGCGCCCACGCGCGAACTGGCCATGCAGGTGTTCGAGTCGGTCAAGACCTACAGCAAGCACCTGCCGCTGCGCTCGGTGTGCGTGTATGGCGGCGTCGACATCCGCCCGCAGCAGGCCGAGCTGCGCCGCGGCATCGAGATCGTCATCGCCACGCCGGGGCGGCTGCTCGACCACATCGAGCAGAAGTCGATCAACCTGTCGCAGGTCGAGGTGCTGGTGCTCGACGAAGCCGACCGCATGCTCGACATGGGCTTCATCCCCGACATCAAGCGCATCCTCGCCCTGCTGCCCAAGCAGCGCCAGAGCCTGCTGTTCTCGGCCACCTTCTCGGACGAGATCAAGCGCCTCGCCGACCAGATGCTGAAGGACCCGCAGCTGATCGAGGTGGCACGCCGCAACATGGTGTCGGAGACCATCACCCACGTGGTGCACCCGGTGTCCTCGGGCATGAAGCGCAACCTGCTCGCCCACCTGCTGCGCCACAAGCCCGACACCCAGGCCCTGGTCTTCGTCGACACCAAGCTGATGTGCGGACGGCTCGCCCACTACCTCGAGCGCAGCGGCATCTCGGCCGACGCCATCCACGGCGACAAGGGCCAGCAGCAGCGCACGGACACGCTCGAGGCCTTCAAGTCGGGCAAGCTGCGCGTGCTGGTCGCCACCGACGTGGCCGCGCGCGGGCTCGACATCGACGAGCTGCCCTTCGTGATCAACTTCGAGCTGCCGCACACCGCCGAGGACTACGTGCACCGCATCGGCCGCACCGGCCGCGCCGGCCACCACGGCTACGCGATCTCGCTGGTGAGCTCGGAAGAGAAGCACTGGCTATCCGAGATCGAGAAGCTGATCAAGCTGCAGATCCCCCAGGAGGTCGTCCCGGGCTTCGACCCGGACCCCGACTTCCACGAGGCCGGCAGCCGCGCCCATCGCGGGCGCAGGCAGGCCGCTGCAGCGGCCGACACCGAGGCACGCGCCCCGGCGCCGCGCTCCGGCAGCCGCGAACGTGGCGCCGAACGCGGCGGCGAGGGCCGCCGCGAACCGGCGCGTGAGCGCGACGGCCTGCGCGCCGGCCCCCGCCGCGGCCGCTCCACGGTCGCCGCCGACGGCTTCGACTTCTCCAAGCCCTACGAGCCGGTCAATCCGCCCGTCGTCGCTGCCGAGCCGACCCAGCCCACCGCCGCGGCGGCCGGCAAGCCCGACCCGCTGCGCCGCCACCAGCGCCCGATCGCGGTGCTGCTCGGCGGCCTCGGGCGCAAATAAGGGCCGCCGGCGCCCCCTATTCGCCGCACGGCGGAATGCAGGCATCGGCTATGCTGTGACCTCACTTGCAGGCCCCCTCCCCGGGGTGCCTGCACCGACTTCCCCTGCGCTTCCACGCCGTCGTGAACCCTTCCGGACGCCCGCCGGGCCTGCCGCCCTCCCCCGGCCCCTCCCCTGTCGAGCCCTTCGTCGCGGACCTCTCGGAGGGTGCCGAGGCCGGCGTCTACCTCGCCCTGCTCGAGCTGCTCGACGAGGGCCTGCTCATCACCGGCGACGAGGTCGTGCTCGACGCCAACAGCGCGGCCTGCCGCCTGCTCGGCCGCGACTACCGCGATGTCGCCGGGCGTCCGCTCGCCAACCTTTTCCCCGACGGCCAGGCCTTCCTCGCCGCGCGCGCGCGCCTCCTGATCGAGGGCGAACGCCGCGGCCGCCTCGATTTCGCCCTCCCCGATGGCGGCGTGCGCACGCTCGAGTTCAACTGCGCGCCGCGGCTGCGGCCCGGCATCCACGCGATCATCCTGAGCCCGCCCGCAGCCACGGAGGAGGACGCAACGAGGGATCCCGACCTCACAGCCGCAAGCCCGACGGCTGGGGCCAGACACGCATTCGACGACGCGCCGTCGATGTCGATGTACCTGACGAGCCACGACCCGCTCACCGGTCTGGCCAACCGCCGCATGCTCGAGGCGCGCTTCGGCGACTGCGCGGTGCGCGCCGCCGGCCGCCACGGCAGCATCGCGATCGCGCGCCTCGACCTCGACGGCTTCGGCGCGGTCAATCGCAGCCTGGGCGAGAGCGCGGGCGACGAGGTCCTGCGCCGCATCGCGCGACGGCTCGCAGCCGCGGCCGGACCCGAGGCCCTGGTGGCGCGCGAGCGCAGCGACAGCTTCATCGTGCTCCTACCCGACCCCGAACATCCGGGCAATGCCGACCAGTTCGCCGAAGGCCTGCTGCGCGCGGTCGCGGAACCCTTCGAGCTCGGCGGGGGGCCGCAGCGGATCACCGCCAGCGCCGGCCTCGCCCTCTATCCGCAGGACGGGCGCAACCTCGACACCCTGCTGCGCAACGCCAGGAGCGCGCTCGAACAGGCACGCCGGCTCGGCGGCAACCGCTGCAGCGCCTTCCACACCCGCCTCGACGGCCCCGGCTTCGACAGCAGCCAGCTCGAACGCGGCCTGCGCCACGCCTTGCAGGCCGACGAGCTCACCCTGCACTTCCAGCCGCTGGTCGATGCGCGCTCCGGCCGCACCCGTGCCGGCGAGGCCTTGCTGCGCTGGCGCCACCCCGAGTTCGGCGTGCTGCCCTACCGCCAGTTCATGAATGCGGTCGGCGACCCCCGCCTGCTCGCCGACGTCGGCGACTGGGTTCTGGCCACTGCCTGCCACCACGCCGCCGACTGGCCGCCGGCGCACGATGGCACGCGCCTGCGCCTCACCGTGAATGTCGCGGTGGAACAGTTGATGCGCGGCGACTTTGCCGTCCGCGTCGCCACCGCGCTGCGCGCGTCCGGACTGAAGGCCGATCGGCTGGAGCTCGACCTCGACGAGAAGGTGCTCGCGCTCGACAGCCCGACGCTCGCCGCCACCCTCGAGCGCATCGCCGCCACCGGCGTGCGCCTGTCGATCGACGACTTCGGTCGCGGCCTGTCGTCCATCCCGCGCCTGCGCCGCTACCCGCTCGCCGCGCTCAAGCTCGACCCCGAGCTGGTGCGCGGGGTCGGCCGCAGCGAGGACAGCGAGGCCATCGTCGAGGCGGTCGGCGCGTTCGCCGGCACCCTGGGGCTGGAGATCTACGCGCGCGGGGTCGAGAACCGCGGCCAGCAGGCCTTCCTGTGCGCGCTCGACTGCCATCTGCAGCAAGGCCCGCTGTTCGGGCGGCCGCTGGCGGCACGCGAGTTCGCGGCCGCGATCGCGGCCGCGGGCGGTGGCGACCGCGTCCGGCGACATCCCTGAAGATTCGCGCCTGCCGGCGCTCCTACAGGGGCGTCGCGGTCCGGAGGGGATGTAGGAGCTGCGGCAGCTGCGAACCCGGCGGCTCCGAGGAGCGCGGCCCGCAGTCCACCGCCGCATTCGCGCCTGCCGGCGCTCCTACATGAACCGTCGCGGTCCGGAGGGGATGTAGGAGCTGCGGCAGCGGCGAACTGGGCGGCTCCGACCGGCACGACGCGCGTTCCACGGCCGCTTTCGCGCCTGCCGGCGCACCTCTACAGGGGCGTCGCGGTCGGGACGGGATGTAGGAGCTGCGGGCGCTGCGAATTTTCCGAGCCGGGCTCAACGCTCGGCTCGGGTGCAACGCCTCAAAGACGCCGACGACGCGCGAGCAGGCCACCGATGCCGGCGAGACCGAGCAGCGCGAGGATGCCGGGCTCGGGAACGGTCTGACGACGCTCGCCGACCACCTCAAACGACAAGTCGACGTCGTCTTCGGGCCAATCCTGAGCATCGCTGTAGTAACTGACCGAGTCGCCGTTATTGCCCGCTGTCCAATGCCACTCGGAATTGGCGTCTTCGTAGCCGATCGCAAGGTAGTGTGTCCCACCACCGAGTCCGAGCGCGCTTCCGAGCGTCAGCTCGAATCGGTGGAGCGCCCGTTGATCGCTGTCCGTAGCGTTGGCCGACGCGCTCACGACGGTGCCACCCAAGGCGGAGGCCGAAAGCAGCCCATTTAGCGAGGACGCGACCCGCACCGAGAAGCTACCGCCGCCCGCAGCCTCCGTCCCCCACCACGCGATCGAACTCACGTCCACCGCGCCACCGAGCGAGAACGAATCCGCGTTGATGAAGCCGCCATCGAAGGTCGACAGGAAACTCTCCCCCCCGGCGGAAAACGGCTGCGACACCAGCACGGCCGCGCTCGCGAGCGGCGCCGCGGCGATCAGCCCTGCCGCACACAGGCTGCGCATCAGCGGTCCACCCAAATTGCCTGCATTCATCTCTGTACCCTCTGTTTTGAAAACCGACGTATTGCATTAGCGAAAACCGTGCCATTCATTGAAGGCCATTGTTTTCAGCTACTTGCAATACGTCAGCAAGTGCCCTGTAAAAAGTTCCGACAGTTCAGCCCCCGATCGGGTCGGCCACCCCCACCAGCGGCACCTGGAAATCGACCTCGATCCAGTCGACCAGGAACTCGCTGCCGTGTGCCTGCCCTGCGGAATCGGTATAGATCGCCGTGGCGAAATCACCGCCCGCATCGGCATACGCGCCGAACACGAAGTCGTTGCCGTTGTAGGCGCCGGCGCTGAGCTCGATGGTGCTGAAGCCTGCGGCGGCGTCGAGGGTCACGGTCTTGTTGCCGGTCGTCGAGTCGGCGACGAAGCCCGTCTCGGCGACGACATTGCCGCTTGAATCCAGCAGGCGCAGGCGTCCGGCCTCGAAGTGCATCGAGCCGTCGTCGCTGGCGAAGAAGCGCGACAGGTCGACCGTCACGCTGCTTGCCTGCGCGGCGAGATCGAAGCGTAGCGCCTCGGTACCGTCGATTTCCTGGCGCACGCTGCTGGTCGCCGCAACCTGTCCGCTGACGCCGAGATCCCCGTTGTAGATGTCACCACCGGACAACACGGCACTGTTGAGCGTGTTGAACTGCACCGCGCTCCAGGTCGGCGCCGCCGCATCCGCGTCATCGGTATGGCGAATGCCGTGCAGCAGCGGATCGCTCCACGCAGTAGCAAACTGGGCCGAACTCGTCACCCGCGCCGGCGCATCGCCGATGCGCTCGGTCTGGACCGAGGCCTCGACGACGATCGTCACCGTGCCGGTAGTCTGCTCGGTGCCGTCGCTAACGGTGTAGGTCAGCACCTCGCTGCCCACGAAGCCAGTATCCGGCGTGTAGGTGAAGCTGCCGTCGGTGAGCAGGTTCATGACGCCATTCGTCGGCGGCATGTAGTTCAGCACCAGCAGCGCATCACCGTCCAGGTCGGAGTCGTTGGCGAGCAGGCCAGACGCCGCATCCACGGTGAGGACGCTCCCGGCCTGGACCGAGTAGCTCTCGTCGTTGACCGTCGGCGCCTCGTTCTCAACCACAAGCGTCACCGTGCCGGTGCGCGTCTCGGTGCCGTCGCTGACCGTATAGGTCAGCACCTCGCTGCCCACGAAGCCCGCATCCGGCGTGTAGGTGAAGCTGCCGTCGGTGAGCAGGTTCATGACGCCGTTCGCGGGCGGCGTGTAGTTCAGCACCAGCAGCGCATCGCCGTCGGCGTCCGAGTCGTTGGCGAGCAGGCCCGCCGCCGCACTCACCGCCAGCACATCGCCGGCATGGACCGTGTAGGTCTCATCCTGCACCACCGGCGCCTCGTTCTCGACCACAAGCGTCACCGTGCCGGTGCGCGTGGTGATGCCATCGCTCACCGTATAGGTCAGCACCTCGCTGCCCACGAAGCCCGCATCCGGCGTGTAGGTGAAGCTGCCGTCGGTGAGCAGGTTCATGACGCCGTTCGCGGGCGGCGTGTAGTTCAGCACCAGCAGCGCATCGCCGTCGGCGTCCGGAGTCGTTGGCGAGCAGGCCCGCCGCCGCGCTCACCACCAGCACATCGCCGGCATGGACCGTGTAGGTCTCGTCCTGCACCGTCGGCGCCTCGTTCTCGACCACAAGCGTCACCGTGCCGGTGCGCGTATCGGTGCCGTCGCTGACGGTATAGGTCAGCACCTCGCTGCCCACGAAGCCCGCATCCGGCGTGTAGGTGAAGCTGCCGTCGGTGAGCAGGTTCATGACGCCGTTCGCGGGCGGCGTGTAGTTCAGTACCAGCAGCGCATCGCCGTCGGCGTCCGAGTCATTGGCGAGCAGGCCCGCCGCCGCACTCACCACCAGCACATCGCCGGCATGGACCGTGTAGGTCTCGTCCTGCACCGTCGGCGGCGTGTTGCCACCACCTCCGGCGGTGACCGTCACCGGAAGGCTGCCTGCGGCCGCGTGCAGTCCATCTTCGTCGCTCAGCGCCACGCTGATCTGGTAGACGCCGGGATCGGCGAAGACGTGACTGACGTCGCCGGTCGCAGCGTAGGACTCGACGTTGCCGTCGCCCCAGTCGACCACGTACTCGACCACCGTGTCGGTGCCCGGGTCGGTGACCGCTCCGAGCGTGAGGGTATAGCCGACGTCTTCAACTACGGTCGGCGCACCCGCGAGCGCGATCGTCGGCGCGACGTTGTTCACCGTCACCGACTTGGTGGTGGTCGAGCTGCCGCCGTCCTCGTCGGACACCGTCACCGTGATCGTGCGGTCGCTGGCATTGACCGGGCCGTCCTCGTCATCCGCGAAGACGTGCGCCACGTTGCCACCGAGCGCGTCGAGCTCCGCGGCGCTCAGCACCTGGACCGACGAACCATCGCCCCAGTCGATGCTGTAGCTCAGCGTGTCGGCACCGCCCGCCGGGTCGCTGCCCGCCAGGCTCAGTACGTAGGACGCGCCCTCGTCGCTCGCGTCCGCGCCACCGAGCACCGCGCTCGGTGCGGCGTTCTCCACCGTCACCGCCTGGGTGCCGAGCACGTGCTCGCCGTCCTCGTCGGTCGCGCGCACCGTGATCTGGAGCGGCGTGCCACCGAGGCCGCCGTCGCCATAGACATGGCTGAAGCTGCCTGCGGCCACCGCCCATTCAGCGGGCGTGAAGCTGTCGACGCTGCCGTCGCCCCAGTCGATCGAGTAGCCGGACACGCTGTCCGTGCCCGGATCGACCACCGCGCCCACGCTCAGCGTGTAGCTCGCGGCCTCCGCGACCGTGGCCGCACCCGACACCGCCGCGACCGGGGCAACGTTGTTCACCGTCACCGTCTTGGTCGTGGTCGAGCTGCCGCCGTCCTCGTCGGACACCGTCACCGTGATCGTGCGGTCGGTGGCATTGGCCAGGCCATCTTCGTCGTCGGTGAAGACGTGCGCGACGTTGCCGCCGAGCGCGCCGAGCTCCACAGCGCTCAGCACCTGGACCGGCGAACCGTCGCCCCAGTCGATGCTGTAGCTCAGGGTGTCGGCACCGCCCGCCGGGTCGCTGCCCGCCAGGCTCAGTACGTAGGACGCGCCCTCGTCGCTCGCGTCCGCGCCACCGAGCACCGCGCTCGGTGCGGCGTTCTCCACCGTCACCGCCTGGGTGCCGAGCACGTGCTCGCCGTCCTCGTCGGTCGCGCGCACCGTGATCTGGAGCGGCGTGCCACCGAGGCCGCCGTCGCCATAGACATGGCTGAAGCTGCCCGCAGCCACCGCCCATTCAGCGGGCGTGAAGCTGACGACGCTGCCGTCGCCCCAGTCGATCGAGTAGCCGGACACGCTGTCCGTGCCCGGATCGACCACCGCGCCCACGCTCAGCGCGTAGCTCGTCGCCTCGACGACCGTGGCTGCACCGCTCACCGCGGCGACCGGCGCGACGTTGGCGACCTCGAGCACCAGCTCCTCGGTGTCGCTGTCCGCACCGCTGGTGTCGGTGACCGTGATGGTGGCCTGCAGCGTCGCGGCGCCGTCGGCCGCCGCGCGGCTGAGGACGAAGCCCGGGCTCGTCGTGGTCCCGCTCTGGAGCACGCCGTCGTTCCAGAGGACGTCGTAGCTCCAGCCGTCGCCGCCGCTGTCCTCGCCGTCGGTAAAGACGATGTTGCGGGTGAAGGTCTCCCCCTCCGCCACCGCACCCGGTGCCTGGCCTGCGATCGTCACGGTATCGGCCGGCGCGGCCACCGTGAGGGCGATCGTCGCCACGTCGGCGAAGCGGCCATCCTCGTCGGTGAGGCTGACGCGGATCGTCGGCGTGCCGGCGCTGGCGTAGGTGTGGTTGAGCTCGCCCGGCGTGCCGACCTGGGTCACCGTGCCGTCGCCCCAATCGACCTCGATGCCGTCCGCCAGCAGGGTGTCGGCGCCCGGATCGAAGTAGTTCGACAGGTCGAGCGTGTAGGCCAGACCGGCGGTCGCCGTGGTGGCGCCGGTGGCGTCGATCGTCGGCGCCACGTTATTCACCGTCACCGTCTTGGTCGTGGTCGAGCTGCCGCCGTCCTCGTCGGACACCGTCACCGTGATCGTGCGGTCGCTGGCATTGACCGGACCGTCCTCGTCATCCGCGAAGACGTGCGCCACGTTGCCGCCAAGCGCGTCGAGCTCCGCAGCGCTCAGCACCTGGACCGACGAACCGTCGCCCCAGTCGATGCTGTAGCTCAGGGTGTCGGCACCGCCCGCCGGGTCGCTGCCCGCCAGGCTCAGTACGTAGGACGCGCCCTCGTCGCTCGCGTCCGCGCCACCGAGCACCGCGCTCGGTGCGGCGTTCTCCACCGTCACCGCCTGGGTGCCGAGCACGTGCTCGCCGTCCTCGTCGGTCGCGCGCACCGTGATCTGGACCGGCGTGCCACCGAGGCCGCCGTCGCCATAGACATGGCTGAAGCTGCCCGCAGCCACCGCCCATTCAGCGGGCGTGAAGCTGACGACGCTGCCGTCGCCCCAGTCGATCGAGTAGCCGGACACGCTGTCCGTGCCCGGATCGACCACCGCGCCCACGCTCAGCGTGTAGCTCGCGGCCTCCGCGACCGTGGCCGCACCCGACACCGCCGCGACCGGCGCGACGTTGTTCACCGTCACCGTCTTGGTGGTGGTCGAGCTGCCGCCGTCCTCGTCGCTCACCGTCACCGTGATCGTGCGGTCGGTGGCATTGGCCAGGCCATCTTCGTCGTCGGTGAAGACGTGTTCGACGTTGCCGCCGAGCGCGCCGAGCTCCACAGCGCTCAGCACCTGCGCAGGCGAACCATCGCCCCAGTCGATGCTGTAGGAGAGTGTGTCCGCCGTACCCGCCGGGTCGCTGCCGACCAGGGCGAGCTCGTAGGACGCGCCCTCGCCGGTCTGCTCGGCGCCGGTCAGCGCGACCGACGGCGCCACGTTGTTGACCGTGACCGTGTGGGTGCCGGCATTCGCATGCTGGCCGTCCTCGTCGGTCACCAGCACCGTGATCGTGCGGTTGGTGGTGCCGTCGGCATACACGTGGGTGTAGTCGCCGAGGCTGCTCACCACCTCGACCGCGCCGTCGCCCCAGTTGATGGTGTAGCTCGTGGGCGTGTCCTGGCCGGGGTCGGTGACCGCGCCCAGGTTGAGCGTGAAGGTGGAACCTTCATCCACGGTGAGGTTGCCGGTCAGCGCGATCGTCGGCGCGACGTTGTCCACCGTGAGCGCCTTGGTCTGCGTCCAGGTGCCGTCCTCGTCGGTGGCGCTCACCGTGATCGTACGCGCCGTGCCGCCGGCGGCGCCGTCGGCATAGACGTGGGTCACGCTGCCGCCGGCCGCGGCCAGGGCGGCCGCGGTCACCGCCTGCGCCGGACCGCCATCGCCCCAGTCGATCGTGTAGCTGGCGATGGTGTCGGCGCCCGGGTCGCTGTGCGAGATGGCCAGGGTATACAACGCCCCCTCGGCCACGCTGCCGCCGCCGGTGAGGTTCAGCGTCGGGGCCACGTTGTTCACCGTGACCTCGAAGCTGTCGCTGCCCGACTGCGCGCCGTCGTCGTCCACCGTCACCGTGACGGTGTAGGTGGCGTCGCCGTCGGCGTAGGTGTGGCCGACGCCGAGCGCGGACGGGTTGAAGGTCCGACCGCTGCTGGTGTTGCCGTCACCCCAGTCGATGGTGTAGAGGCGGCCGGCCGGGTCGGTGTCGGTCGGATCGGCGAAGCTGATCGAAGGCACGAAGAACTGGCCTTCGTTCACCGTCAGGTCCGCACCCGCATTCACCGTCAGCACCTCGGCAGGCGCGCTCACCTGCACGGCGCGCGTCTCGACGTTGGCGTGCGTGCCGTCCTCGTCCACCAGGCTCACCGAGATCGTGCGGTCACCCGTGCTCGTGTAGGTGTGGACGAGCTCGCGGTTGGCCGGCAGGTCGCCGGCGGCGATCACCTCCACCGCCGAACCATCGCCCCAGTCGATGCGGTATTCGCTGACGGTGTCGTCACCCGGATCGGAGACATTACCCAGCGTCAGCGTGTAGGGCTGATCCTGCTCGACCGTGGCGTCACCGGACAACCACAGGTCGGGCACCACGTTGGACACCACCACCTGGAAGCTGTCGGTCTCGACGCTGTTGCCCTGCCCGGCCTGGTCGTCCGCGGTCACGGTCACGGTGTAGCTGCCGTCGTCCGGGAAGTAGTGCCAGATATTGAACACCGCCTCGCTGGTCGAATACTGCGTCGGCGCCGAGCCGTCACCCCAGTCCACCGTGATCAGGTGGGTGTCGGGGTCGGGGTCGCCGAGCGTGATCGCGTGGCTGAACCAGGTGCCCTCGGCCGCGGTGTCGTCGGCGCCGGCCTGCAGCGCGGGCGCGTCGTTCACATTTGCGAGATTGATGATCGAGAACACCGGGTTGGGCGCGTAGGCCACGCCGTCGCTGCCGGTCCAGGCGAACTGGTCGAGGCCGAAGTAATCCACGTCGCCCTGGTAGCTGAGCTTGCCGGCCTGCAGCTCGGCGAGGCTCACCTCCTGGCCCGGGAACACCGCCACGCCATCCACCTTCAGCGTGCCCTCGGCCGGCAGCGTGGTGATGCGGATCGCCGCCAGGTTCTGGCCCTCGGCATCGCTGAAGCTGTCGATGAAGAGCTGGGCGTCGAGCACGATCACCGCCTCTTCCTGGCCATTGACCGTGAAGGGCGAGATCTGCGGCGCGGTGTTGCTGAAGCGCTGCAGGCGGATCTCGTAGGTGTCGTTGCCGCCGTCGGGCAGGCCGTCGCCGTTGCCGTCGCTCGAATACACATAGGACGACCAGGCCACCACGAAGCCGCCGTCGGCCATCGCGGTGATCGCCGGCTGCTGCTGCACGGAGGGCACGTAGCTGTTGACCAGGGTCTCGCCATCCACCTGGCGCCCTGCCGCGTCGTACTGCTGCAGGAAGACGTCGTAGGTGTTGGCCGCGCCGTAGGCATCGGTCCAGCTCACCACCCAGCCGCCATTGGCCAGGCCGGTGACCACCGGCTCGTACTGGTTGCTCGATGTGGTCGTGTTGACACGGAACTCGGCGCCGACGGTGGTGCCGTCGGCGGCGTAGCGCTGCGCATACACGCCGGCGCTGCTCAGGTCCTGCCCTTCGGAGCGCCACACCGCGATCCAGCCGCCATCGTCCAGCGCGGCCACGTCGGGTTCGTGCTGGCTGCCGTCTGTGTAGGTGTTGGCGCGGAAGGCGGTGCCCACCGCGTTACCGCTGGCGTCGAAACGCTGGCCGAAGACACCGTAGCCGTTGCCGTCCGTGCCGCTCGAGTCGGTCCACACCACGACGAAGCCGCCGTCCTCAAGCCAGGCGATCGAAGGTTCCGACTGATAGACGAAGGTCGAACCGAGCGGCGGGTTGGCGCGCGTCTCGGCGCCGATCTTGGCACCGCTCGCGTCCAGGCGCTGGAAGAAGATGTCCGCGTACTCGGCGTTCGAGGCGCTGTAGTAGTCGTGATACCAGGCGACCACGAAGCCACCATCGGCGCTCGCGGCGACATCGGGCTGGTACTGGTTGCTGGTGGTCATCGTGTTGACCAGGGTTTCACCGCCGACCGCCGCGCCGAGACCGTCGAAGACCTGCGCATACACGCCGGCCCCACTGCCATCCTGGTTGTCGGAGCGCCACACCACGGCGAAGCCGCCACCGGACAGGCCGACGACCTGCGGCTCGTACTGCGCGCCGGTCGTGGTCGTGTTGACGCGGAATTCGCCGCCCACCGCGTTGTCGCCGGCGTCGTAGCGCTGGCCATAGACCCCGTAGCTGCTGCCGTCCGCCCCGCCCTCGTCGGTCCATACCACCACGTAGCCGCCGTCGGCCAGGTGGGCGATCGCCGGGTTCGTCTGCTGGCCGGCCACCGTGGTGTTCACCTCGTGCTCGAGGCCGAGCGGCACCGCACCATCGACCTCGGGCGTCACGTTGATGGTGACGAACTTCGCATCGCTCGCCCCGCCGTCACCGTCGGTCACGCGGATCGAGATCGTGCGGCTGACGAAGGGGTTGCTCGAGGTGTTCTGGTAGGTGAGGTTCTCGATCACCGACTCGACCGCCGGCACCGTGGCGTCGGCGTTGAACGCCACCACCAGCTTGCCGTGGTTGCTGCCGTCGGCGACGATGGTGCCGATCAGCACGCCCGAGTAATAGACGTTCAGCCCCGACACGCGCACCTGGGTCGGGCCGTCGCCCTCGGAGCGGATGCCGAGCTGGTCCTGGTTTTCCAGCCCTTCCATGCCGAGCTGGTCCTGGCCACCGTAGCCGCTGATGTAGTCGACCTCCAGGCGGCCGCCGTCGAAGTTGGCCGAATCCACATCGACCAGGCCCACGCCCGCGTCGATCAGCTGCGGCGCGAGGTTGACCGCGTTCTCGCGGAAGGTCACCGACTCGGCCACGTCCACCAGCTCCGGATTGGCCTGGCGGCTGAAGTCCGCCGGGTCGCCGAACACGCGCTGGAAGATGCCGTAGGTGTTGGCGTCGGTGTCGTCGCGGTAGTCGGTCCAGCTCACCACGAAGTTGCCGTTGGCCAGCGCCAGCACCACCGGGGTCTGGGCCCAGTTGGCGTCCTTCACATCCACCCGGGTCTGGCCGTCCACCGGCAGGCCGGCGGCGTCGTACTGCTGCAGCCAGATCTCGCCGCCCGCGGCCCACGCGATCACGTAGCCGCCGTTGTCGAGGCCGGCAACTGAAGGCTGCTCCTCATTGGCATTGGTCGTGGTGTTGACACGGAACTCGTCGCCGACCGGCGTGCCGTCCGCGTCATAGCGCTGCGCGAAGACGCCGGTCGTGCTGCCGCCGTCCTGGTAGTACGAGGTCCACGCCACCACGAAGCCGCCGTCGGCGAGCGCGGCGATGCTGGGTTCGTACTGGTAGTACGGAGTGTAGGTGTTGATCTGGAACTCGGCGCCGAGCGCGCTGCCGTCGGCAGCGAAGCGCTGGCCGAAGACCCCGGCATAGCCCCCGTCACCATCCGAGTTGCCATCCGAGCGCCAGGTAACCACGAAGCTGCCATCGGCGAGCACTGTGATGGCGGGTTCGTACTGGTAGTTGTTCTCGAGGCCTGAGCTGGTGTTGGCGCGCGTCTCGGCGCCGAGCGGCTGGCCGTTGGCGTCGAAGCGCTGCAAGAAGACGTCGTAATAGCGGCCGTCCTGATAGCCATCCGAACGCCACGCCACCACGAAGCCGCCTCCCAGGCTGGCCACGGTCGGTTGGTACTGGTTGCTGCTGGTACTGGCGTTCACCAGGAAGGCCTCGCCCACCTGCAGGCCGTCGGCGTCGTAGCGCTGGCCGAACACGCCGTAGCCGCTGCCGTCGGCGCTACCGCGGTCGGTCCACACCACGACGAAGCCGCCGCCGCTCAGGCTGGCAATCGCAGGCTCGACCTGGTCGTATGGCGTGTAGTCGTTGACCTGGAACTGGTTGCCCACCGCCACGCCCTGCGCGTCGTAGCGCTGGCCGTACACGCCGTAGCCCCAGCCGTCCTGACCCTGCGAAGTCCACACCGTGACGTAGCCGCCGTCTGCCAGCCGCGCCATCGCCGGCTGACTCTGCCCGTTCGGCGTCCAGGTGTTGACCACCTCTTCCTCGAAGAGCGGGCGGGCGCCGTCGTAATCGGGCGTCACCTCGATCGTGACCAGGCGCGGCGCGCTCGCGCCGCCGGCACCGTCGCTCACCTGGATCGACACCGTGCGGGTGGCGACCGGGTTGGACACGCTGTTGGCGTAGGTCAGGTTCTCGATCACCGCCTCCACCGCCTGGGCGGTGGCGCTGGCGTTGAAGGCCACGACGAGGTCGCGGCCGTCCTGGCCGTCCGAGGTGACGGTGCCGATCGCCACCCCACCATAGCTCACCGTGGTTCCGGAGACGCCGACCTGGCCGGCGGCGCTGCCCTGGTGGCGGATGCCGAAGGCGTCCTGCGTCTGCGCCTCCTGCACCAGCTGGGCCTGCTGGATGTTGCCGTAGCCCGACAGCACGCTCACCACGAGCTGGCCGCCGGCGAAGTTCGCCGAGTCGGCATCGGACAGGCGCACCGCGCCGTCGATGAGCTGCGGCGTGGCGTTGACCACGTTCTCGTCGAAGCGGACGCCGGTCGCCACATCCACGAGCTCGGGCGCCGCGGAGCGCACGATCGAGCCCGGCGTACCCAGGATCTGCGAGAACACGCCGTAGGTATTCGGGGTAGCGGATTCCTGGTTGTAGCCTGCCCACGTCACGACGAAGTTGCCGCCGGCGAGCCCGGCGATGTCCGGCATGTACTGGGTGCTGGCGATCGTCGTGTTGACGAGGGTCGCGCCGTCGACCTTGTTGCCGGCAGCGTCGAATTGCTGGACGACCACATCCTGGCTGCTGCCGCCAGGGAGGTTGCCGGTGTCCCACGCGACCACGAAACCGCCGTTGTCGAGCGCGGCCACGCGCGCGTAGTCCTGATAGGAACTGCTCTCTACCGTGCTGACCTGGATCTGTCCTCCGACCTTCGCCCCCGCCGCATCGAAGCGCTGGGCGTAGATCAGGTCGTCCGCCGACCACCACACCACGACGAAGCCGCCGTCAGACAGCACCGCAACGTCGTGACCGTACTGGTTGCCGGCGACCGTGCTCGGGACGACCTGCTCGGCCACCGCCACCGAACCGTCGGCGTTGAAGACCTTGGCGAAGACACCGTAACCGCTGCCATCGGCACCGCTGGTGTCGCCGTAGACCGCGACGAACTTGCCGTCCGCCAGCGCCGCGAGGCGCGGGTTGAATTGAGTGGATGCGGTGGTGGTGTTGAGGGTGAACTCGCCGCCGAGCGGGCTGCCGTCGGCCGCGTAGCGCTGGGCGAGCACGTCGTAGGGGTAGTTGGAAGTCGCCGCGGTGTAGTCGCTGCGGTAGGCCACTACGAAGCTGCCGTCGGTCAGTCCGACCACCGCCGGCTCGTACTGGTTGGAGGCCGTGCTGGTATTGACCTGGAACTCGCCGCCCATGGCAGCACCATCGGCGCCGTAGCGCTGGGCATAGATCCCCGCGCTGGAGCCGTCCTGGGAATCCGAGCGCCAGGCGACGACGAAGCCGCCGTCGGGCAGGGAGGCGATCGCCGGCTCGTACTGCGCATCCAGGCTCTGGCTATTGACCTGGAACTCGGCGCCGACCGCCGCCCCCTTGGCGTCGTAGCGCTGGCCGAACACGCCGTAGGAGCTGCCGTCCTGCGCGCCATCCGAGCGCCACACCACCACGTAGCCACCCGCATTCGGCCCCTGCAGCGAGCTCACCGCCGGAGTGGTCTGCTGGTCGGCTTCATAGCTGTTGACCTGCTGCTCGCCGAAGAGCCTGCTCGCCCCGTCGAGCTCGGGCGTCACGGTGATCTGCACCGTGTGCGCCGCGCTGGCGCCGCCGGCGCCGTCATTGACGCGGATGCTCACCAGCCGGCTCGCCGCCGGATCGGTGGAGCTGTTGGCGTAGGTCAGGTTCTCGATCAGGGCCTCGACCGCCTGCGGGGTCGCGCTGGCGTTCAGGCTCACCACCAAGTCGGCGCCGTTGGCACCGTTCGACACCAGGGTGCCGATCGCGACGCCACCGTAGCTCACGGTGTTGCCCGACACGCCGATCTGGCCCGGGTCGGTGCCCTGGTTGCGGATACCGAGCTGGTCCTGCGCGAGCTGGTACACCGCCTGGTTCTGTCCGGCCGGAATGACCGCCGCGACCAACTGGCCGCCGGCGAAGTTCGCCGAGTCGGCATCCGACAGGCGCACCGCGGCGTCGATGAGTTGCGGCGCGGCATTCACCGCGTTCTCGGCGTAGCTCACGCTGGCGACCAGATCCGCGAGTTCCGGCGCGGCCGAGCGCGTCACCGTGCCGGGCTCGCCGAACATGCGGGTGAACACGCCGTAGCTGTTGGCGCTGCCGGCCTCCTGGTCGTAGCTCGCCCACGCCACGACGAAGTTGCTGCCGGTAAGCCCGGCGATGTCGGGCAGGTACTGCGTGCTGGCGGTATTCGCGTTGGCCACGATCGGACCATCGACCTTGTTGCCCGCAGCATCGAATTGCTGCAACAGCACATCGTAGGTATAGCTGCCCGCCGGGTTGGTGTAGCTGTCCCAGGCGACCACGAAGCCGCCGTCGGCGAGCGCGGCCACGCGCGCATAGTCCTGGAAGGGAACGCTGTCGGCCGTGCTGACCTGGAACTGGCCGCCGCTCTTCGCGCCAGCAGCGTCGAAGCGCTGGCCGTGGATCTGGTCGTCGGCAGACGACCACCACACCACGACGTAACCGCCGTCGGCCAGCACCGCCACATCGTGGCCATACTGGTTGCCGGCGACCGTGGTCGGCACCACCTGCTCGGCCACCGCCACCGAGCCGTCGGCGTTGAACACCTTGCTGAACACACCGTAGCCGCTGCCGTCGTTGCTGCTTGCGTCGCCGTAGACCGCGACGAACTTGCCACCGGGCAGCGCGGCCAGGCGCGGGTTGAACTGGGTACCCGAGACCGTGGTGTTGAGGGTGAACTCGTCGGCGAGCAGGGTGCCATCGGCCGCGTAGCGCTTGGCCAGCACGTCCTGGGCGTAGCTCGCGCTCGCGTCGGTGTAGTCGCTGCGATAGGCCACCACGAAGCTGCCATCCGACAGACCGACCACCGCCGGCTCGTACTGGCTGTAGACGGTGGTAGTGTTGACCTGGAACTCGCCTCCCACCGGCAGGCCGTCGGCACCGTAGATCTGCGCGTGCACGCTCTCGCCCGAGCCGTCCTGGCCGCTCGAGCGCCACACCACGACGAAGCCACCGTTGGCGAGCGAGGCGAGCTCGGGCTCGTACTGGCTGCTCTGGGTGTAGGTGTTGACCTGGAACTCGGCGCCGAGCGCAGCGCCCTTGGCGTCGTAGCGCTGGCCATAGACGCCGTAGGAGCTGCCGTCCTGCGCGCCATCCGAGCGCCACACCACCACATAGCCGCCGGCGTTCGCGCCCTGCAGGCCGGTCACGACCGGCGTGATCTGATAATCCGCCTCGTAGGTGTTGGCCTGCTGCTCGTCGAACAGCGGGCTGGCACCGTCGATCTCCGGCGTCACGTTGATCACCATCTGGCTGGCGCTGCTCGCCACGCCGGCGCCGTCGCGCACCACCACCTGGATCGTGCGCGCGGCGAGCGGGCCGTCGGAGCTCGTGCGGTAGCTCAGGTTCTCGAGCACGCGCTCGATCGCCGCGGCGGTCGCGCTGGCATTGAAGTTGATCACCAGCTGGTCGCCGTTGACGCCGTTGTCGGCGGCAGCGATCGTGCCGATCAGCGTGCCGCCGTAGCTCACGTCCGAGCCGGACACGCCGACCTGGCCGGCACCGGAGCCCTCGTCACGGATCGACAGCTGGTCGTCCACCCGGCCGCTGCTCGAGACATAGGACACGGTGAGGCTGCCGGCGTTGAAGCCGGTGGCGCCGTTGTAGGCGAGCTGCACGCCCGGGTCGAGCACCACCCCGGCCTCGGCGGCGGACTCCGCCAGCGTGACTGCCGATTCGAGATCCTGCAGATCCACCGTCGCCGGGCTCACGCTCGCCTGGATGCGCACCAGCATCTGCTGCGCGGCACTCGCCCCACCGTCGCCGTCGAACAGGCGGAAGCCGAGGTAGCGGTCGGTCTGGCTGCTGCCGGGGGCCGCGTTCACGTAGGTCAGGCTCTGCACCAGCGCCTGCACCGCCTCGGCGGTGGCGTCGGCATCGAAACTCACCACCAGGTTCGCGCCCGCCGCCCCGCCGCTGAAGGTGCCGATCACGCTGCCGCCGTAGCTGAGCTCGTTGCCGGACACGGTGATCGGGCCTGCGGCGGCGAATCCGAGGGTCTCGTTCGCGTGCGAGGTCGGGCTGCCGTCGAGGAACTGCACGATCAGGCTGCCGCCATCGAAATCGGCCGAATCGACATCGCGCACGAGCACGGCCGCATCGAGGGTCCGCGCCGTGCCCGCGTAGAACGGGGAGGCGTTGTCGTAGGACAGCGTGAGCGTGCCGCGCAGGTCGTCGAGCACCGGGTCGGCCGACGGACGTGCCAGCTCGGCCGCATCGCCGAAGAGCTGCTGGCGGATCTCGTTGGTGTTGTTGCCGCCGTTGGCGCTGCTCGCGTAGCCGCTATAAACCACCACGAAGTTGCCGTTGCCGAGGTCCGCCACCGCAGGCTCGGCGGCCGTGCTGTTGTCTGGGGAC
Source organism: Thauera sp. (assembly GCA_024235615.1). GTDB lineage: Bacteria > Pseudomonadota > Gammaproteobacteria > Burkholderiales > Rhodocyclaceae > Thauera. Next base: position 665,696 of record JACKMB010000001.1, read on the forward strand.
TCGAGCTTGCGCTGGCCGTCGATCGCGTTGCCCGCGGCGTCGTACTCGCGGATGTAGACGTCGTTCTGCGTGCCGGCTCCGGACTCGTCGTAGTTGTCGTTATAGAAGCTCACCACGAAGCCGCCGGTCGACAGCGCGGTCACCTCGGCCTGGTACTGCCCGCCGGCCGTGGTCTCGTTGACCCGGAACTCGCCGCCCACCTTGACGCCCGCCGCGTCGAAGCGCTGGCCATAGACGCCCCATGTGCTGGCGCTGTCCTGGTCGTAGGCCGACCACACCACCACGAAGCCGCCATCCGCGAGGACCGCGACGTTGGGCGCGTGGTCGCCGTTGTTGCCGGCGGACTGCTGGTTGTCCGTCGTCGTGTTGACGAGGAAGGTGCTGCCGAAGGTGTCGGTGCCGGCATCGTAGATGCGGCCGAAGACGCCGTTGCTGCTACCGTCGTTGGCACCGCTGTCGGCCCAGACGATCACCAGGTCGCCGTCGGCGCGTCCGGCCACGTCGGGCACGAACTGGCCTCCCGACTGCGCGCTGGCGCTGCCCGGCGCGGTACTGACCAGGGTCTCGACCCCCTGCTTGGCCCCCGCATTGTCGAAGCGCTGCAGGTAGATGTCGCTACCGTTGGACCACACCGCGGCAAAGCCGCCGGGGTAGGCCGCGACGTTGGTGTGGTACTGCGTACCCGAGGTGGTGGTATTGAGCAGGAGCTGCCCGCCCTGGGCGACACCCGCGGCATCGAAGCGCTGCGCGTAGCTGCCCCAGCCGCTGCCGTCGTTGCCGCCGTTGTCCTGCCAGCTCACCACGAAGCCGCCGTCCGACAGCGCCGCGATCTGCGGCCAGCTCTGCTCGCCGTTGACGAGTGTGTTGACGCGGAACTCGGCCCCGAGCGCCTCGCCGTTGTTGGCGAAGCGTTGGGCGTAGATTCCCCATGTGCTGGCCGCATCCTGGCCGTACGAGGCCCACGCGACCACGTAGCTGCCGTCGGCGAGCGCCACCGCCGCCGGCCACTCCTGCGTGCTCGGCGTGTAGGTGTTGACCACCTCCTCCGCCCACACCCGCGGCGCGCCGTCCAGGCTCGGGCTCACCGTGATCGTCAGCATGCGGGCATCGCTGCTGGCACCGTCGCCGTCGCTCACGCGCAGGCCGAGCGTGCGGCTGGCGTTGGGGCTTACGTCCGTGTTCGCGTAGCCGAGGCGCTCGATCAGCGCCTCGACGGCCTCGACGGTGGCCGCGGCACTGGTGAAGTCGATGCGCAGGTTGGCACCATCGGCCCCGCCGCTGATCGTGCCGATCGCGGCTCCGCCGTAGCGCACCGTGCTGCCATCGACGCCGATCTGCCCGGCGTTGTTACCCTCGTGCACGACGCCGAGCTGGTCCTCGGCGCTACCGCCGCGGATGTGGTACAGGTCCAGGCGCCCGCCGGCGAAGTCGGCCGAATCCGCGTCGCTCAGGCCCACCGCGGCGTCGATGAGCTGCAGGCCAGCGTTGACCTCGTCCTCGATGAAGTTGACGGTGCCGGTGAAGTCGCCGACTTGCGGGCTCGCCGAGCGCGCCAGCTCGGCGGCGTCGCCGAAGAGCTGCTGGCGGATCTCGTGGGTGTTGTTCCCACCGTTGGCGCTGGTGGCGTAGCTGCTGTAGATCACCGCGAAGTTGCCGCTACCGAGGTCGGCCACCACCGGCCGATACGCCGTGCCGTTGTCGGGCGACTCGAGCTTGCGCTGGCCGTCGATGGCGTTGCCCGCGGCATCGTATTCGCGGATGTAGACGTCGTTCTGCGTCCCGGTCCCCGAGACGTCGTAATTGTCGTTGTAGAAGGCGACGACGAAGCCGCCAGACGACAGCGCAGTGACCTCGGCCATGTACTGGCTGCCGGCGGTGGTCTCGTTGACCTGGAACTCGCCGCCCACCTTGCCGCCCGCGGCGTCGAAGCGCTGGCCGTAAACGCCCCAGGTGCTAGCGCTTTCCTGGTCGTAGGACGACCACACGACGACGAAGCCGCCGCCTGTGAGCGTGGACACCGTGGGGGCATGATTTTCGTCGCTCGCGGAGCCCTGGTAGCTGGCGGTCGTCGTGGTGACCAGGAAGCTGCTTCCGAAGGTCGCGGTGTCGGCGTCGTAGAGCCGCCCGAACACACCGTGGGAGCTGCCGTCGTTGCCCCCCCCGTCGGCCCACACGATCATCAGGTCGCCATTGGCCGTGGCCGCAATGTCGGGCAGGTACTGGGCGCCGGACTGCGCCGAGGCGGAGCCGACCGCGGTGCTGACGAGGGTTTCGCCCCCCAGCTTGCCCCCGGCGTTGTCGAAGCGCTGCAGGACGATGTCGCTGCCGTTGGACCACACCGCCGCGAAGCCGTCGGTGTAGGCCGCGACGTTGGTGTGGTACTGCGTGCCGGAGGTCGTGGTGTTGAGCAGGAGCTGCCCGCCCTGGGCGTTGCCTGCGGCGTCGAAGCGCTGCGCGAAGCTGCCCCAGCCGCTGCCATCGTTGCCGGCGCTGTCCTGCCAGCTGATCACGAAGCCGCCGTCCGACAGCGCGGCGATCTGCGCCCAGCTCTGGTCGCCACCGACCAGGGTATTGACGCGGAACTCGGGCCCGATCGCCTCGCCGTTGCTGGCGAAGCGCTGCGCAAAGATCCCCCAGCCGCTGCCGTCCTGGCCACCGTTGGACTGCCAGGCCACCACATAGCTGCCATCGGCGAGCGTCGCCGTGGCCGGCCACTCCTGCGCATTCGCGGTCCAGGTATTGACCACCTCCTCCGCCCACACCCGCGGCGCGCCGTCCACGCTGGAGCTCACCGTAATCGTCAGCATGTTGGGGTTGCTGGTGCCGCCGTCGCCGTCGCTGACGCGCAGGCCGAGCGTGCGGCTGGCGTTGGGGTTCTGGTCGTCGTTGCCATAACCCAGGCGCTGGATCAGCGCCTCCACCGCCTCGACCGTGGCCGCGGTGCTGGTGAAGTCGATGCGCAAGTTGGCGCCGTCGGCGCCGCCGCTGATCGTGCCGATCGCGACTCCGCCATAGCTCACCGTGTTGCCGGCGACGCCGATCTGGCCCGCGCCATCGCCCTGATGCACGACGCCGAGCTGGTCCTCGGCGCTGCCGCCCTGGAGGTAGAAGAGGTCGAGCCGACCGCCGGAGAAGTTGGCCGAATCCGGGTCGCTCAGCCCCACCGCGGCGTCGATGACCTGCAGGGCGGTGTTGACGTCGTTCTCGACGAAGCTGACCGTGCCGGTGAAGTCCGCGAGCTGCGGGCTCGCCGAGCGCGCCAGCTCGGCGGCGTCGCCGAAAAGCTGCTGGCGGATCTCATGGGTGTTGTTGCCGCCGTTGGCGCTGGTGGCGTAGCTGCTGTAGATCACCGCGAAGTTGCCGCTGCCGAGGTCGGCCACCACCGGCTGGTAGGCCGTGCTGTTGTCGGGCGAGACGAGCTTGCGCTGGCCGTCGACCGCGTTGCCCGCGGCGTCGTACTCGCGGATATAGACGTCGGAAGTCGTCCCGCTCCCCGAGACGTCGTAGTTGTCGTTGTAGAAGGCCACCACGAAGCCGCCGGACGACAGCGCGGTCACCTCGGACATGTACTGGCTGCCGGTGGTCGTCTCATTGACGCGGAACTCGCCGCCCACCTTGTTGCCCGTGGCGTCGAAGCGCTGGCCATACACGCCCCAGCCGCTGCCGTCGGTGTCGCTCGACGGCCACACCACCACGAAGCCGCCGTCGGCGAGCACCGCCACGTTGGCGACGTATTCGCCGTAGCCGTTGTAGCTCTGGTTGCCAGTGGTGGTCGTGTTGACCAGGAAGCTGGTGCCGAAGCCGCTGCCCGGCGTGTAGATGCGCGCGAAGACGCCATCGCCGCTGCCGTCGTTGGCGCCCGCATCGGTCCACACCACGACGAAGCGGCCGTCGGTCCAGGCCGCCACGTCGGGCACGTACTGCGCGCCGGACTGCGCGGAGGCGCTGCCCGGGATCGTGCTCACCAGGGTCTCGCCGCCGAGCTTGCTCCCGGCGTTGTCGAAACGCTGCAGGTAGATGTCGGAGCCGTTGGACCACACCGCGGCGAAGCCGCCGTCGTAGCCCGCCACATTGGCGTGATACTGCGTGCTCGAGGTGGTCGTGTTGACCACGAACTGCCCGCCCTGCGCGTTGCCGGCGGCGTCGAAGCGCTGCGCGAAGTTGCCCCAGCCGCTGCCGTCGTTGCCGGCGCTGTCCTGCCAGCTCACCACGAAGCCGCCGTCCGACAGCGCCGTGATCTGCGGCCAGCTCTGATCGCCATTGCCCAGGGTGTTGACGCGGAACTCGCCCCCGAGCGCCTCGCCGTTGTTGGCGAAGCGCTGGCCGTAGATGCCGCCGCTGCTGCCGTCCTGCCCCGAAGAGACCCACACCACCACGTAGCTGCCATCGGCGAGCGTGGCGGTCGAGGGCCATTCCTGCGTGCTCGCGGTCCAGGTGTTGACCACCTCCTCCGCCCACACCCGCGCCGCGCCGTCCTCCTCGCGCACGACCTGGATACGCAGCTCGCTTGCCGTGCTCGCACCGCCGTCGCCGTCGTAGACCCGGACCGCGATGTTCCGCTCGGCCTGCGGGCTGTTCGAGGTGTTGGCGTAGGTGAGGTTCTGCAGCAGCTGCTCGACCGCGTCGATGCTCGCGTTGGCGTTGAGCTCGATCACCAGTCCGGCCCCGTTGGTGCCGCCCGTGATCGTGCCGATCGCCACCGCGCCGCTGCCATCGTTGAAGCTGACTGTGCTGCCCGAGACGCCGATCTGGCCGACGCCGGTGCCTTCGTCACGCACACCGAGCTGGTCCTCGGCGCTGCCGAAGCGAGTGTAAAAAATTTCGACACGTCCGCCGTCGAAGTCGGCGGAATCCGCGTCGTGCAGGCTGACCACGGCATCGAGGAGCTGCGGCGCGGCGTTCACGGTGTTCTCGCCGAACACCAGCGTGCCGCCGAGCTCGTTCAGTTCCGGATTGGCCTGGCGGGGCAGCTCGGCGGGATCGCCGAAGAGCTGCTGGTAGATGCCCGAATAGCCACCGTCCGCCTCCTGATTGTCGGAGCGCCAGACGACCACGTAGTTGCCTGCGCCCAGGCTGGCGATCGCCGGCTCGTACTGCGAGGTCTGCGTCGGCGTGGGGGTGTTGACCTTGACCTGGCCGCCGAGCGCGGCACCGGCCGCGTCATATTCGCGCACGTAGACGTCCTGGTACGACCCGGTACCGGACACGTCGTAGTTGTCGTTGCGCCAGGTGACGGCGAAGCCGCCGCCGGCGAGCGCCGTCACCTCGGGCTGGTACTGGCTGCCGTTGATCGATTCATTGACGCGGAACTCGCCGCCGAGCGCCGAGCCGTCGGCCGCGTAGCGCTGCGCGTACACCCCGGCGCCGCTGCCGTCCTGGTTGTCGGAGCGCCAGGTCACGACGAAGCCGCCGCCCTCGAGCATCGCCACCGCCGGTTCGTACTGCGCACCGGAGGTCGCGGTGTTGACGCGGAACTCGCTGCCGGCGGCGGTGCCATCGGCGTTGTAGCGTTGCGCATAGACGCCGTAGCTGCTGCCGTCCTGGCTGTTGTCGCGCCAGACCACCACGAAGCGGCCGTCGGCGAGCGCGGCGACCTCGGGCTCGTACTGCTCGCCCGAGGTCGTGGAGTTCACCCGGAACTCGGCACCGACCGCGCTGCCGTCGTTGGCGTAGCGCTGCGCGTAGATCCCCCAGCCACTGCCGTCCTGGCTGTACGAGGCCCACGCCGTGACGAAGCCGCCGTCGTAGGCCGCGACCGTGGGCAGCTCCTGCTGGCTGCTGGTGGTGGCGTTCACGCGCTGCTGGCCGCCGAGCGCGACGCCCAGCGCCGAGTAGCGCTGCATGTAGATGCCGTAGCTGCTGCCATCCAGGCCGCTCTGGTCGGTCCACAGGACCACGAAGCTGCCGTCCGACAGGCCAGTGACCTGCCCCTCGACCTGGTAGCCGCTGGTGCTGCTGTTGACGCGGAACTCGGGCCCGACCGGAATCCCCGAGGCGTCGTAGCGCTGCGCGTAGATGCCGTCGTTGCTGCCGTCCTGGGCGCGCGAGGTCCACACCACCACGTATCCGCCGCCTGCGAGCGGGGATACCGAAGGCTGGTATTGGTAGTCGGGGCTGTAGCTGTTGACCTTCTCTTCGGTGTAGAGGCTCATTCTGGTGCTCCCTGGGCGTGCGGTTGGGTGGCATGAGCCACCGGCAAACACGAGTGGAAGCATCAAACATGCCTATGCGGCAAGTCGTTGAATGCATGAGAAGATCGACCCGCCCACGAGTCGATCACGCAAGGAAGGAAGGGTGAGTGTAAAAAAAACCGACAGCACTCCGGAGCGGGGAGCTCGAGCCGCTCGCTCGCGCACGCGGATCGGCTCAATAGTCCGCCAGGCTGGCACAGGTCTCCTCGCGCCCGGTCATGCGGCCGAAGCGCTGCAGGCGCTCGCGCACGAATTCGTCCGGCACGCGGCGATCGGCACAGTATTCGCGCAGCTGCATCGCCTGCGCGGCGAACTGCAGGCGGCGCACGCTGTCGGCGAGCGCCGGGAAGCGATAACCGTCGGTGCGCCGCCACTCGGGCGTCGGCGCGCTCGCGGCGGGCGCGGCGGCCGCCGCGGGCGCCCTCTGGGCGAGGACCGGGCCGACGGACAGGGCGAGCGAGAGGGCAAGCGAAAGGGCGAGAAAGCGCCGCGGAATGTGAACGTGCATCGGGCCGCAGGTACAGGGGAGACCCCTGCCCTTACGGCCCGATGCACTTCCGGCTTGAGCGAAACCCGCCGGCACTGGGGCCGGCGGGCGGTTCGGCATCATCCCTCCATCGACTTCACGTGCTGGATGACCTCGCCGATGGCTTCCTGCGCGCTGCCGTAGAGCATGCGGCAGTTGTCCTTGTAGAACAGCGCGTTCTCGATGCCCGAGTAGCCCGCACCCTTGCCGCGCTTGACCACGATGACGTTCTGCGCCATGTCGGCGTTGAGGATGGGCATGCCGTAGATCGGGCTCGACTTGTCGGTGCGCGCGACCGGGTTCACCACGTCGTTGGCACCGATGACCAGGGCCACGTCGGCCTGGGCGAAGTCGGCGTTGATCTCGTCGAGGTCGAAGATCTTGTCGTAGGGCACGCCGGCCTCGGCCAGCAGCACGTTCATGTGACCCGGCATGCGGCCCGCGACCGGGTGGATCGCGAACACCACCTCGACACCCGCCTCCTCGAGCAGCTGCGACATCTCCCACACCTTGTGCTGCGCGCCCGCCACCGCCATGCCGTAGCCCGGCACGATGATGACCTTCTGGCCGTAGCGCATCAGCGCAGCCGCATCCATCGACGAGAGCTCGCGCATCGTGCCCTCGACCGCCTCGCCACCTTCGGCCGCGGCGCCGGTGATCGGCGCGAAGATGATGTTCTTGATCGGGCGGTTCATCGCCTTGGCCATGAGCTGGGTGAGCAGCATGCCGGAGGCGCCGACGACGATGCCGGCCACGATCAGCGCCGGGTTGCCGATCACGAAGCCCTTGAAGCCGACCGCGAGGCCGGTGAAGGCGTTCAGCAGCGAGATCACCACCGGCATGTCGGCGCCGCCGATCGGCATCACCAGGATCACGCCGAGCGCGAGCGCGAGCACGAAGAACAGGAAGATCTCGAAGCCGCCCGGGTGCGCCGAGTAGGCCACGGTGAGGCCGATACCGATGGTGATGACCGAGAGCAGGAAGTTGATGTTGTTCTGCCCCGGCAAGCGGATCGCCTTGGTCATCAGGCCCTGCAGCTTGGCAAACGCCACGCACGAACCCGAGAACGCCACCGCGCCGATCACCGCGCCGAGCGCGAGCAGCGTGGACGTGACCGCGTCGTGCGGCACGCCGCGCACCAGCTCGATCGCCGCGATGCCGGCCGCGGCGCCGCCGCCCATGCCGTTGTAGATCGCGACCATCTGCGGCATGTCGGTCATCTTGACCACCTTGCCGCTGTACCAGGCCACGCCGCCGCCGAGCACGATCGCCACCACCATCAGCCCGATGTTGTGCAGGTCGGGGATGAAGAAGGTGGCCAGGGTCGCGGCGATCATCGCGTAGCCGGCCCACACCACGCCCTTGCGCGCGGTGACCGGCGAGCTCATCGCCTTGAGGCCGAAGATGAACACGATGGCGGCGATGAAGTACGCCATGTTGACGAACCAGTTCGAGGTCATTGCTCACCCCCCTGCTTGCGGCCGCCGGCCTTGAACATGCCCAGCATGCGCTCGGTCACGATGTAGCCGCCGGCGGCGTTGGCCGCGCCGAGGAACACCGCGAAGAAGCCGATCAGCAGCTGCAGCGGGCTTTCCGGGTCGGCATGGCCGAGCGCCACCATGGCGCCGATCAGCACGACGCCGTGCACGAAGTTGGAACCCGACATCAGCGGGGTGTGCAGGATCACCGGCACGCGCGAGATCACCTCGTAACCGGTGAACGCGGCCAGCGCGAAGATGTACAACGCGGTAAAGCCATCCATTGCGAATTCCTCCTTACAGTCCGAGCGCCTGCTTGACGCCCGCGTGGCGAAGCTCGCCCGCATGCGCCAGGCAGCTGCCGGCCATGACCTCGTCCTCCCAGTCGAGCGCGAGCGCGCCGTCCTTGATGAAGGGCGAGATGAAGTTGAACAGGTTCTTGGCGACCATCTCCGAGGCATGCACCGGCATGCGGCTGGGGATGTTGGTCGGGCCGATCACGAGCACGTCGTTGATCCACACCTTCTCGCCAGCCACCGTGCCCTCGACGTTGCCACCGGTCTCGGCCGCCATGTCGACCACGACCGCGCCCGGCTTCATGCGCGCGATCATGTCGGCGGTGATGATGCGCGGCGCCTTCTTGCCCGGGATGGCGGCGGTGGTGATGAGCGCGTCGCACTGCGCCACCGCCTTGGCGAGGCGCTCGGCCTGCTTGGCCTTCTCCTCCTCGGTGAGCTCGCGCGCATAACCGCCCGCACCCACCGCCGACACGCCGGTGTCGACGAACTTGGCGCCAAGCGATTCGATCTGCTCGCGGGTCTCGGGCCGCACGTCGTAGGCCTCGACCATGGCGCCGATGCGGCGCGCGGTGGCGATCGCCTGCAGGCCGGCGACGCCGGCGCCGATGACCAGCACCTTGGCCGGGCGGATCGAGCCGGCAGCGTAGGTGAGCATCGGGAAGAACTTGGGCGAGTGGTCGGCGGCAATCAGCGCGCACTCGTAGCCCGCGACCGCGCCCTGGCTGGACAGGATGTCCATGCTCTGCGCGCGCGAGATGCGCGGCAGCAGCTCGAGCGCGAAGGCGGAGACCTGGCCGTCCACGAGCTGCTGCACGCGCTCGGCGCTGTACCAGGGCTGCAACATGCCGCACAGCACGCTGCCGGGTTTCATCGCGGCGAGGGTCTCGGCCGAGGGCGGCTGCACGCACAGGACCACGTCGGCCGCGGCGACGACATCGGCCGCGCTATCGACCCAGCTGACGTCCGCGAAGTCGGTCTCGCGGAAGTGCGCACCCTTGGCGGCGTCCTTCTGCATCACCACGCTGGCGCCCAGACCCTGGTATTTCTTCACCACGTCGGGGACGACGGACAAACGCCGTTCGCCAGGATGGATTTCCTTGAGCACTCCGATGACCAGAGGCATGGATGTACTCCTCCATATTGAGAGGTTAGAGGGGTTCGAAGAATGACGCGTCGGTCGCATGCCTCTTGATTGTTGTCTCTCCCTGCCCCGACTGGCGGGCCCGCGAGACCGACACGTATCGATATTAACTTCAATCAAGCTTCGCGCACCATCTTCGTGCAGCGGCAACACCATCTCCGCAATCTTTCTCATGTAGGAGCGCCGGCAGGCGCGAAGGCAGCGGTGGAGTTCTGTGCGCGCGTCGATTGCGGCACCGCCGGATTCGCAGCTGCCGCAGCTCCTACAGGCGGGCCCGGGACGCGGGGTGGTTTCATGTAGGAGCGCCGGCAGGCGCGAAGGCAGCGGTGGAGTTCTGTGCGCGCGTCGATTGCCGCACCGCCGGGTTCGCAGCTGCCGCAGCGCCTGCAGGGTGGCTGGGGACGACCCGGTGGTTTCAGCGTGCGATGGCGGGCCGGGTGGGGGTGGCGGCGTCGGTGCGGGCTTCGACCAGCTTGACGACTGCGAGCGAGATGTTGTCGCCGGTGCCACCGGCGCGCTCGCGGCCGAGCGCGACCAGGCGTTCTGCGGCGGCACGCGCAGGAAACTCCTGCAGGGTCGAGGCGAGCTCGAACTCGGTGAAATGTGCCCACAGACCGTCCGAGCACAGCAGGAAGGCGTCGCCGCCGAGGGGCGACTCCTCGCGACCGTAGTCGATGCGCGGCTCGCGGTCGCTGCCCAGGCAGGATAGCAGCACGTTGCGCTGCGGGTGACGGAGCGCGCTGCGATCGTCCAGGCGGCCCTTGCGCACCAGCTCGGCCACGAGCGAGTGGTCGCCGCTTACCGACATCGTGCGCGTGCCGCGAAAGTGGTACATGCGCGAATCGCCGCAGTGCGCCCAGTAGGCCTTGCCCTGCTGCATCATGAAGACCACCGCGGTGCTGTGCGGGTCCTGCTCGCTGGTGAAGCGGGTCAGCTTGATGACGACGTGGGCCTCGTCGATGATGCTGCGCAGCAGGTGCTCGGGCGTCTCGTGCAGCGGCGCGTAGGCCTCGAAGTTCTGCCGCGCGCGCATCAGCACCTGCTCGGCGGCCATGGCGCCACCGCTATGGCCGCCCATGCCGTCCGCGAGCACCGCCATCATCATGCCCGGGCGCTTCGGGTGGCCGAACAGTGCGACGCGGTCCTGCTGTTCCTTGCGGTCGCCCAGATGCATGGCGACACAGGTTTCGGCGGTGAAAGGCATGGGGATAGGGTGGACGCGATCGGAACGGATCACGGGATGATATCAACCCGGCACAGGGCTCAGGCGGCAGGATGCCGTCCGGGGCTAAGGCCGGGCGTGAAATCCGTCACGCCCGGCGCGGTTCATCACGAGGCCGTACCGAGGCGGGCGTCGATCAGCTCGATCCAGTGCAGCACCGGCTTGTCCGTGCCCGCCTGCAGGTGGGTGATGCAGCCGATGTTGGCCGAGGCGATCCGCCCGGCACCCCCCTCGAGCAGGGCGTCGAGCTTGTTCGCGCGCAGGCGGCCGGAAAGCTCGGGCTGGAGGATCGAGTAGGTGCCCGCCGAACCGCAGCACAGGTGGGCATCGCGCACCGGGGTGAGTTCGTAGCCCGCCGCCGTCAGCAGGGACTCGACCGTGCCGCGGATGCGCTGGCCGTGCTGCAGCGTGCAGGGCGCGTGCCAGGCGAGCGGCTCGCGCGGCTGCGCGCGGGCGGCGAGCCGCGCCCGCAGGGCCTCGCCCTCGGCGAGGACGAGCTCGGCGATGTCGCGCGTGAGCTCGGCGACTCGCCGCGCGCGCTCGGCATACGCCGGGTCGTGCTGCAACAGGTGGCCATAGTCGCGCACCTGCACGCCGCAGCCGGAGGCCGTCATCACGATCGCCTCGATGCGCCCGGCCTCGATGTCGGGCCACCAGACGTCGATGTTGCGGCGGGCGTCGGCGCGCGCGCCCTCGGCGTCGTCGAGGTGGAAGCGCACCGCGCCGCAGCAGCCAGCGCCGGGCAGCTCCACCATCGAGATGCCGAGGGCGTCGAGCACGCGCGCCGCGGCGGCGTTGATCGAGGGCGCCATCGCCGGCTGCGCGCAACCGGCGAGCGCGATCACCCGGCGCGCGTGGCGCGGCGCCGGCCATGCACCGGCCGGGCGCAGCGTCGGCACCTTGTCCTGCAGCGACTTGGGCAGCAGCCCGCGCACCGCCCGCCCCGCCCCCATCGCCAGGCCGAACAGCCTGGGCCGCGGCACGAACTCGCGCAGCGTGCGCCGCATCAGCGCCTCGCCACCATGGCGCGGCACGCGCTCGGCGACCACCGCGCGGCCGATGTCGAGCAGGCGGCTGTAGTGCACGCCGGAAGGACAGGTGGATTCACACGACCGGCAGGTGAGGCAGCGGTCGAGGTGCAGGCGGGTCTTCTCGGTGGGCTCGGCACCCTCGAGAACCTGCTTGATCAGGTAGATACGCCCGCGCGGGCCGTCGAGCTCGTCACCGAGCAGCTGGTAGGTCGGGCAGGTGGCGGTGCAGAAGCCGCAATGCACGCACTTGCGCAGGATTTCCTCGGCCTCGCGGCCCTCGGGGGTGTCGCGGATGAAATCGGCGAGCTGGGTCTGCATGGCTCAGAACTCCGGGTAGAGACGGCCGGGGTTGAAGATCCCCGCGGGGTCGAAGGCCTGCTTCAATCGGCGATGCACCACCGCGAGCGGCGCGGCCAGGGGCTGGAACACGCCGGCAGCGCGATCGCCGGCGCGGAAGGCCGTGGCATGGCCGCCAAGCTCGACGGCGCGCGCGCGCACCGCCTGCGCATCGGCGGCGCCCGCGAGCCAGCGCTGCGCGCCGCCCCACTCGACGAGCTGGCGCCCGGGCAGGCCGAGCGCGGGCGCGGTCGAGGGCACGGACAGCCGCCACAGCACGCTGCCCTCCTCTACCGCGAAGCCGGGCAGGGTCTGCTCGCGCACCGCGGTCCACAAGGCCTGCGCCGCGCCAGGCGCGAGCGCCTCGCCGCCGAGCCGCGCACAGGCCGCCTGCACCGCCGCCTCGGCGCCCGAAAGGCGCAGGTGCAGCACACCGTCCTGCCACAGCGTCGCCGACACCGGCAGCGGCTGGCCGCCCCATTCGTTGACGCGCCGCAGCGCGCTCGCCTCGTCGAGCTCGAAGCGCAGCGTGGCCTCGGCCACCGGACGCGGCAGCACCTTGAGCGAGACCTCGAGCAGGATGCCGAGCGTGCCCAGGCTGCCCGTGACCAGGCGGGAGATGTCGTAGCCGGCGACGTTCTTCATGACCTGGCCGCCGAAGCGCAGCACCTCGCCGCGGCCGTCGAGCAGCTTGACGCCGAGCATGAAGTCGCGCACCGCGCCGGCGTTCGCCCGCCGCGGCCCGGAAAGACCCGCGCCGACACAGCCGCCTACCGTGGCCCCGGGGCCGAAGTGCGGCGGCTCGAAGGCGAGGTACTGGCCCCTGTCGGCGAGCACCGCCTCGAGCTCGGCAAGCGGCGTAGCGCCGCGCACCGTCACCACCAGCTCGGTGGGCTCGTAGGCGACCACGCCGTGGTTGGCGCGCAGATCGAAGGGCTCGCCCGCGAGCGGCCCGCCGTAGAAATCCTTGCTGCCGCCAGCGCGCAGGCACAGCGGCGTGCGCGCCGCCGCGGCCGCGCGTACGCGCTCGGCCCATTCCTTCTCGATCGTCGTCATCGTCTCATCGTCCAGTCATTCATTTGCCCGACCGCGCCAGCGGTCGTCGGTGTGTTGCCGCGGGCGACGCCGCGCCCTTCCGATCACCGCGCCGTTTCGTGCAGGAGCGCCGGCAGGCGCGAAGGCGGTCGTCGGGGCAGGCAGGTGCATCGATGGCGGAGGCGCCGGTTCGCGCCTGCCGGCGCTCCTACATGAACCGTCAAGACGCCGGGTGGAGCGGCGCAACTCACGCACCCGGTTCAGAAGCGCGGGATGTCCGGATACGGCACATGGCCCTTGCTCACCTTCATGCGCCCGTACTCGGCGCAGCGGTTGAGCGTGGGGATCGCCTTGCCGGGGTTGAGCAGCCCGGGCGGGTCGAAGGCCGCCTTGACGCGGAAGAACTGGCGCACCTCCGCCGTCGTGAACTGCGCGCACATCTGGTTGATCTTCTCCAGCCCGACGCCGTGCTCGCCGGTGATGGTGCCGCCGAGCGCCACCGAGAGCTCGAGGATCTCGGCGCCGAACGCCTCGGCACGCTCGAGCTCGTCGGGCTGGTTGGCGTCGAACAGGATCAGCGGGTGCAGGTTGCCGTCACCGGCATGGAAGACGTTCATGCAGCGCAGGCCGTACTTGCCCTCCATGGCCTGGATCGCGGTGAGGATCTCGCCGATGCGCTTGCGCGGGATGGTGCCGTCCATGCAGTAGTAGTCGGGCGAGATCCGCCCCGCCGCCGGGAAGGCAGCCTTGCGCCCGGCCCAGAAGCGCAGGCGCTCGGCTTCGTCGCGCGACACGCGGATCTCGCTGGCGCCGCTTTCCTGCAGCACCGCGCGTACGCGGTCGACCTCCTCGGCGACCTCCTCCGGCGTGCCATCGGCCTCGCACAGCAGGATCGCCTTGGCGTCGAGCGGATAGCCGGCACGCACGAACTCCTCGACCGCCGCGGTGGCGGGCTGGTCCATCATCTCGAGGCCGGCGGGGATGATGCCGGCGGCGATGATCTTCGCCACCGCGTCGCCGGCGCGCACGACGTCGTCGAAGGTCGCCAGCACGCACTGCGCGAGCTGGGGCTTGGGCACCAGCTTGACGGTGACCTCGGTGAGCACCACCAGCATGCCCTCGGAGCCGGTCACCAGCGCCAGCAGGTCGTAGCCCGGCGAATCGAGCGCGCCCGAGCCGATCTCGACGATCTCGCCCTCGATGGTGACGCCGCGCACGCGCAGCAGGTTATGCACCGTGAGCCCGTACTTGAGGCAATGCACGCCGCCGGCGTTCTCGGAGACGTTGCCGCCGATCGAGCAGGCGATCTGCGAGGACGGGTCGGGCGCGTAATACAGGCCGTAGGGCGCCGCGGCCTCGGAGATCGCCAGGTTGCGCACGCCGGGCTGCACGACGGCAGTGCGCGCGAGCGGATCGAGCGCGACGATGCGGTTGAAGCGCGCCAGCGACAGCAGCACGCCGCGGGTGTGCGGCAGCGCGCCGCCCGACAGCCCGGTGCCCGCGCCGCGCGCCACCACCGGCACGCCCATCTGGTGGCAGATGCGCAGCACCGCGACCACCTGCTCCTCGGTGCTCGGCAGGGCCACGACCAGCGGCAGCGCGCGGTAGGCGGCGAGGCCGTCGCACTCGTAGGGACGCAGGTCCTCGGCGTCGTACATCAGCGTGCCGGCGGGCAGAACCCGACTCAGCGCCTCGATCACGCGCGCCTTGTCCACCGCGGAAAAATCGCCCTCGGTCTCGCCGAACGCCAGTACTTCGTTTTCCAGCATCATCGTCGTCTCCTTGCCAAGCGCGGCCGATCGCGCCTCGTCCACCGCGCCGCCACCGCGAAATCCGCGCCGACGCAGCGGCCCCTCCAGCCTGCAGCGAGTATAGAGGGTCGCGCCGGGCGCCTGCTTGACGCCTCTTCTCCAGCGCCTTGAAGAAAATTCAACCCGCGCGGCGGTGCCTCAAGGCAGCACGGCCTGAAGCCAGTCCGCGAACGCGGCGCATTCCCAGCGCTCGAGCGCACCCGGGCGCCAGCACAGGTAGTGGGCGTGGGGCGAGCGCAGCGGGCGCGAGGACAGCGCCAGCAGCCGCCCGCCGTCGAACCACGCCGCACCCAGGCGCTGGCGTACCAAGGCGACGCCGAAGCCGCTCGCCGCCGCATCGTAGGCCAGCCCGAGGTCGTTGAACTGCGCCCCGCGCGCGGGCTCGGGCAGGGTCAGCCCGCAATGCGCGAACCAGTTCGACCACGGCTCGAGCGGGCTGCGCACGAGCGCCGTGGCGCTGCACTCGGCCACGCTGGCGAAGCCGTCGAAGGGGCCGTGCTCGGCGAGGAAGGCGGGGCTGCAGGCGGGGACCACGTCGTCGCACAGCAGCAGGCGGTGCTCGAGGTCGGTGTAGCCGCCGGCGCCGTAGCGGATCTCGAGGTCGGCCTCCTCGGCGACGACGTCGCGCAAGGGGATGGACACCTGCAGCGTGAGCTCGATCTCCGGCCAGTCGCGGCGGAAGAGCTCGAGTTTGGGCATCACGAACTGGCGGCAGAACGAGGGCGTCACCGCCACCCGCAGCCGCGGCGCCACGGCCGGCGCGCGCTCGCCCGGCAGCTCGCGCAGCGCGGCGAGGGCGACGCCGACCTGCTGAAGGTAGGCCGCACCCTCGGCGGTCGGGGTGAAGTCGCTGCGCGAGAACAGCCGCACGCCGAGGTGGGACTCGAGCTGGCGCAGGCGGTGGCTGACCGCGCTCACGGTCACGCACAGCTCTTCGGCCGCGCGGCTCGCGCTGCGCAGGCGCGCGACCGCCTCGAAGGTGAGCAGGCACTGGATGGGCGGGATGCGTCGTTGGGCCATGGCGGCGGTGCGTGTGGAGGCGTACGGGAAGACGCGAAGACGGCGAACGCGCCGATTATGCGCGCGACGGACGCCGCCCGGAATCGGCGACGATGCCGCACGACCGCGCCAGGCTCGGGACACGCGAGGTGTGCGGTCTGGCAGTTTGTCATTACCATGAGGGCCGGGTGCAGCCTCGGCCATCAGGGGGCCTCGGCCCGTCCTCGCTCCGTCCCGTCCTCGCTTCGCGTCCGCCTTCGGCTTCATCCTCGCCCCCGCCTTCGCCCGCCCGCCTCCCATCCATGTCCCGCCCGCACCGACTGCTGCCCTTCCTGGCCTGGCCCGCGCAATGGCGCGAGCACGGGCTGCGCGGCGATCTCGTCGCCGGCGTCACGGTCGCGCTGGTGCTGATCCCGCAGGCCCTGGCCTACGCCAAGCTCGCCGGCCTGCCGCCGCACATCGGCCTCTACGCCGCGCTGGTGCCGGCGGTGGTGGCGGCCCTGTTCGGCTCCTGCGGCCAGCTGTCCACCGGCCCGGTGGCGCTGACCAGCCTGCTCGTGGGCGCCAGCATCCTGCCGCTGGCGGGCAGCCCCGGGGACGACCTCGTCGGCCTCGCGCTGCTGCTCGCGCTGCTGTCGGGCCTGTTCCAGCTCGCGCTCGGCGTGCTGCGCCTGGGCTGGCTGCTCAACCTGCTGTCGGTGCCGGTGCTGATGGGCTTCGTCAACGCCGCGGCGCTGATCATCTGCCTCACCCAGATCCCGCCGCTGCTCGGGCTGGCCATGCCGCACTCCGATCATCTGCTGGTCGATTTCGTGCGCGCGCTCGGCGGGCTGGACGCGCTGCAACCGGCCGCGGTGGCGTTCGGCGTCGGCAGCCTGGTCGCGCTGGTCGCGCTCAAGCGCCTGTGGCCACGCCTGCCCGGCGTGCCGCTGGTGGTGGCGGCGACGATCGCGATCTCGGCGTGGACCGGCTTCGCGGCGCAGGGCGGCGCGGTCGTGGGCGAAGTGCCGGCCGGACTGCCCGGCTTCAGCCTGCCACCGCTGCGGCCGGAACTGATCGCCACGCTGCTGCCGGCGGCCTTCGTGGTGGCGATGGTGAGCTTCATGGAGGCGGCCTCCAGCGCCAAGCTGATCTCCGGGCGCACCCGGCAGCCCTGGGACCAGGACCAGGAGCTCGTCGGCCAGGGCCTGGGCAAGCTCGCCGCCGCCTTCACCGGCGGCCTGCCGGTGAGCGCCTCGTTCTCGCGCTCGGCGCTCAATTACGTCAATGAGGCGCGCACCGGCCTGTCCTCGCTGGTCACCGCCGCCTTCGTGCTGGTCACCCTGCTGTGGTTCACCCCGCTGCTCTGGCACCTGCCCAAGCCGGTGCTGGCGGCGATCATCCTGCAGGCGGTGGCGGGACTGATCGACACCGGAGTGATGCTGCGCGCATGGCGGGCGAGCCGCGACGACGGCGCGGCCGCGGCAGTCACCTTCCTCGCCACGCTCGCCTTCGCGCCCAACATCCAGAACGGCGTGTTCACCGGGCTGATCCTGTCGCTCGCGCTGCTGGTGTATCGCGGCATGCGCCCGCGCGTGGCGCTGCTGGGCCTGCACGAGGACGGCACCTACCGCGACCGCGAGCGCTTCGACCTGCCCCACCCGCATGCGCAGCTGGTGATCCTGCGCTTCGACAGCCCGCTCAGCTTCGTCACCGCCGCCACCTTCGAGGACGCCATGCTTGGCGCGGCGCGCGCGCAGGACGGCGTGAAGATCGTGCTGGTCTCGGCCGCCGGCATCAACGCCATCGACGCCACCGGCCTGCACACGCTCGCCAGCCTGGTCGAGCGCTTCCACGTCCAGGGGCAGACCATCGCCTTCTGCGGCCTCAAGAAGCAGGTGATCGACGCCATGGAACGCGACGGGCTGTGGTCGCGTATCGGCAAGCACTCGAGCTACCGCACCGAGCACCAGGCGCTCGACGCCCTGCTGCCCACCCTCGCCGCCCCGGCCGGGTAGACGCGCCGGCAGGCGCAAAGGCGTCGGTGGATTTCCGTACGCACGTCGATTACCGGACCGACGGGTTCGCAGCTGCCGCAACTCCTACAGGGGTCCCGGGACGCGTGGTGGTTACGGGAGGTCCGGGACGCGTGGGGGTTTGTGTAGGAGGTCCGGGGCGCGCGGCGGTTTATGTAGGAGCGCCGGCAGGCGCGAAAGCGGCGGTGGAACAGGGTACGCGTGTCGCTTGCCGGTCGGCCCGATTCGCAGCTGCCGCAGCTCCTGCAGCGGGGCCGGACCGCCGGGTTCGCAGCTGCCGCAACTCCGACAGGACACCACCGCAAACCGGGGCGGGGCGGCGGGGGCGTTTTGCATTGACTTCCGGGGCCGACTCGGCTATCGTGCGCGATTCTTCGCAGACCCATCAACTGGAGCAACACCATGTACGCGGTGATAAAAACCGGTGGCAAGCAGTATCGCGTCGCTGCCGGCGAAAAGATCAAGGTAGAACAGATACCGGCCGACGTGGGTTCCGAGATCACCATCGACCAGGTCTTCATGGTCGGTGAAGGCGATGCCGTCAAGATCGGCACGCCCGTTGTGGCCGGGGCTTCCGTCAAGGCGACCGTGGTCTCCCACGGCCGTCACGACAAGATCAAGATTTTCAAGATGCGCCGTCGCAAGCACTACCAGAAGCACCAGGGGCATCGTCAGAACTACACCGAGCTTCGCATCGAAGCGATCTCGGCCTAAGGCGCAGGGGGTAATCCGACATGGCACACAAAAAAGCTGGCGGCAGTTCGCGTAACGGCCGCGACTCGGAATCGAAACGCCTCGGCGTCAAGCGCTACGGTGGCCAGTTCGTGCTCGCCGGCAACATCATCGTTCGCCAGCGCGGCACCGAATACCACCCGGGCGACAACGTCGGCATCGGCAAGGACCACACCCTGTTCGCGCTGACCAACGGCGTCGTGCAGTTCGCGGTCAAGGGCCCGTCGCGTCGCCGCACCGTGATCATCGTGCCGGAAGCGGCCTGATCGCGCTCCGGTTCGCATTGCAGCATCGAAAGCCCTATCCCGGTGGTAGGGCTTTTTCATTTTCGGGGTGCGCCTGCCGGCCTGCCCCGCCAAGAGGTTGATCAGGCATGAAGTTCTTTGACGAAGCCCGCATCGAGGTGTACGCCGGCGACGGCGGCAACGGCGCGGCCACCTTCCGCCGTGAGAAGTACATCCCCAAGGGCGGCCCGAGCGGTGGCGACGGCGGCCGCGGCGGCAGCGTGTACGCGGTGGCCGACCGCAACCTCAACACCCTGATCGACTACCGCTACACCCGCAGCTTCCGCGCCGAGCGCGGCGAGAACGGCGGCAGCCGCGACTGCTACGGCAAGGGCGGCGACGACATCACGCTGCGCTTCCCCGTCGGCACGGTGATCAAGGACCAGGAGACCGGCGAGCTCGTCGCCGACCTCGACGTGGACGGCAAGACCGTGCTGATCGCCCAGGGCGGCCGCGGCGGCCTTGGCAACATCCACTTCAAGTCCAGCACCAACCGCGCCCCGCGCAAGAAGACCATGGGCAAGGAAGGCGAATACCGCAACCTGCACCTGGAGCTCAAGGTCCTGGCCGACGTCGGCCTGCTCGGCATGCCCAACGCCGGCAAGTCGACCTTCATCCGCAGCGTGTCCGCGGCCAAGCCCAAGGTCGCCGACTACCCCTTCACCACGCTCGCGCCCAACCTCGGCGTGGTGCGCACCAGCGAGGCGCGCAGCTTCGTGATCGCCGACATCCCCGGCCTCATCGAGGGCGCGGCCGAGGGCGCCGGGCTGGGCCACCAGTTCCTGCGCCACCTGCAGCGCACGCACCTGCTGCTGCACTTGGTCGACCTCGCCCCCTTCGACCCCGAGGCCGATCCGGTCGCGGACGCCAAGGCGATCGCCGAGGAGCTGCGCAAGTACGACGAGGACCTGTACGCCAAGCCGCGCTGGCTGGTGCTGAACAAGCTCGACCTCATCCCCGAGGAAGAGCGCGCCGAGCGCGTGGCCGCCTTCCTCGAGGCCTACGGCCCGGTCGAGCGCCACTTCCAGATCTCCGCCATGAAGGGTGAAGGCACGCAGGCGCTGATCTTCGCGATCCAGGACCTGCTCGACGCCGAGCGCGACCGCATCGAGGCCGAGCGCGCCGAGCGCGAGGCTGCCGAGGCCGCCCGCCTGGCCGCCGCGGACGCCGAGCGCGCCGCCGCCGACGCCGCCTACGAGCGCGAGGCCCTGCTCGATGCGGACGACGAGCTTCCCGAGGACGAGCCCGACGCCGAAGAGGACGACGCTCCCCCGCCGCGCTGAACCCATCCCGCGTGCCGCCCGGCGGGCGGCGCGCACTTCGCAGCCTTTGCCGCCCCACTCTCTCCGCTGCCCGCACGCAACCCGATGAGAACCAAGCTCCGCAACGCCCGCCGCCTCGTGGTCAAGGTCGGCTCCGCCCTCGTCACCAACAACGGCGCCGGCCTCGACAAGGACGCGCTCGACGCCTGGGCGCGCCAGATCGCCGCGCTGCGCGCCGAGGGGCGCGAGGTCGCGCTCGTGTCCTCGGGCGCGATCGCCGCCGGCATGCAGCGCCTGGGCTGGACGAAGCGCCCCACCGAGATGAGCAAGCTGCAGGCCGCCGCCGCGGTCGGCCAGATGGGCCTGGTCGAGGCCTACGAGAAGGCCTTCTCGCGCCACGGCCTGCACACCGCGCAGATCCTGCTCACCCACGAGGACCTGGCCGACCGCAACCGCTACCTCAACGCGCGCAGCACGCTCACCACCCTGCTCGCGCTCGGCGTGGTGCCGATCATCAACGAGAACGACACCGTGGTCACCGACGAGATCAAGTTCGGCGACAACGACACCCTCGGCGCGCTCGTCGCCAACCTGATCGAGGCCGAGGCCCTGATCATCCTCACCGACCAGCAGGGCCTGTACACCGCCGACCCGCGCAAGGACCCGGCCGCCACGCTGATCGGCGAGGGCCGCGCCGAGGACCGCCAGTACGAGGCCATGGCCGGCGGCTCGGGCAGCGCGATCAGCAAGGGCGGCATGATCACCAAGATCCGCGCCGCCCAGCGCGCCGCGCGCAGCGGCGCCCACACCTGCATCGCCAGCGGCCGCGAGCCCGACCCCATCCTGCGCCTGGCCGCGGGCGAGACGCTCGGCACCCTGCTCTACGCCAGCAGCACGCCGCTGCAGGCGCGCAAGCAGTGGCTGGCCGACCACCTCCAGCTCGCCGGCGACCTGGTCATCGACGACGGCGCGGTGGCGGCGCTGAAGAGCGGCAAGAGCCTGTTGCCGGTGGGGGTGGTCGAGGTGCGCGGCGATTTCGAGCGCGGCGCGGTGGTGGCCTGCCGCAATATCGCGGGCGAGGAGGTGGCGCGGGGTCTTGTAAATTACTCCGCATCGGAATGCCGGCGCATCGCGCGCCGGCCGACCGCGGAGATCGGAAATCTGCTGGGCTATGTCGACGAACCGGAAGTGGTCCACCGGGACAACATGGTTAGCCATAACGTCAGGAGCTAGGGGTCCGCGCGGCAGAACGCTGGAGCAGGGCGCGCCGGGTTTTCCGGCCCTTCGTCCTTCACGCCGCGCGCAGCGAGCACATCCTGCGCAGATTCAGCGCCATACCGACGAACCTCCAGTCCGCGTTGCCGCGCTCCAGGCCCCGCATGCTGAACTGTCGTAATCCCAACACGTTCTTGATCCAGCCGTTGGGCGGCGCGGCAATCCATTTTCGTCGCGCGTAGGCCGCCTTACCCGCCTTGCTGTCGAGTCTGTCGGCCATTTTTTTGCCGTGCGTGGATTGCGTTGCCGGTCGCAGCTCAACGGGTGCTTTCCCTCACGGCCCAACGCCACCAGTTCGGTGCCGCAGCCGTCCAGGCCCCTGAACGCCTGCTCCGAGCGGTTGCCGGTATCGGCAAGCGCCGGGCGCGGTCGCTGCTCCAAGCTCGCGTGCACGGCCAGCAGCCCCTCCCCCGGAAGCTGTCCGGCGTCGCTGGCGTTATTGGTCAGTTGGACCGCCATGTGTCCGCCGAAGCCTGCAGGGGGGGGCTGTCACACGGACGGCTCCACCGTGTCGAACATGGACAGCGCTCATGGTTTCGTGCGTCAATTCGACGTCTCGCGCATCGTTCGGACCTAGAATTAACGCAGCAATGGGGAGACTCCGTGAGAAAATGCAAAAAATGCCTGCTGCCGGAAGCGGCTCCGGGTGCCGATCTCGATTCTTCGGGGGTGTGTGCCGCATGCCGGGCGACCCCTACCCGCCGGACAACGCAGCCGGACGCCAGTCGGTATCGCGAGGACCTTGAGGCAAGCCTGGAGGCGGCGCGCAACCACGCCGGTTCGAGCTACGACTGTATTGTTCCGCTGAGCGGTGGGAAGGATAGCCTCTTCCTCCTTCACCGACTCAAGGTCGAGTATGGGATGCGTGTTCTGGCCTTCACCTGCGACATCGACCTGCCTCCGATCGCATGGGCCAATATCCGCCTGGCGCTGCGCAAGCTTGATATCGACCATCTGGTCTTCACCCCTGCCCATGCGTTCCTCACCAAGTTGTTCCGCTACCTGCTGAAGAATCAGGAAGCACGCGGAGCGGTGTATTCAGTGTCCTACGTCTATGCGCCGCTGTTCGAGGGCGCGGCGATCAGGCTCGCGATCGAGAAGAACATCCCGCTCGTGCTCGCCGGCTACTCCCCCGGCCAGCCAGAGCCCGAGCGCATGCTCTACGAGTTCGCCCCCGCGCTCGTCAGTGGCGAGGATTGGACGCCGCCACACCTCAAGGAATGCGGCGAGTTCTCCGCAGACGAACTCGAAGCGTTCTACAACCCGCTGCGCTTGCCGGCCGGCACACGATTCCCGCGCTATATCGCCCCCTATCACGCCTGGGAGTACGATCAGGATCAGGTCGTCCGCAAGGTCACCGAACTTGGACTGGTCCGGCGCAGCACACATGCAAGCCCGATCGTGAGCAACTACCCGATCAACTGGCTGATGATGTATTCCGATCTGCACAATTTCGGCTACAACCCCTATGCGCCCGAGTTCGCCGCATTGATCCGCGAGGGCCGGGCGAGTCTGCGCTATTGGCGCGTGATGGCTCCCATCGTCGATCTGATGATCCGGCACAAGATCGGCCTGGGCCGCGAGGTGCGGCGCAGCATGAAGTGGCTCGGCCTGGATGATGCGGATCTGCGCATCACGCTGCCGCGCGGCGCGTACGATCCTCCCATGCTGCGTGGGGGCTGAGCATCATGGACGATGCGCCACTGAGCCTTTTGGACCGTTTGCGCTCGCGCGCGCTCGAGACGCCGCAACATATCGCATACCTGTATCGGCATCCGGGCAGCAGCGAGCGATGGGACACCTTGAGTTGGGGTCAGGTGCTTGCCCGGGTGGAAGCCATGTCGGCGGCGCTCGCCGACCTCGGCCTTCGCGATGGCGACCGTGCCGCGATCATGATGCCGACCTCGCCGGATTGGGAGATCTGCCAGTTCGCCGCCATGGCCGTCGGCTGTGCCGTGATCGGGCTCGATCTGCACGACGCTCCACGCAACCTGCGCCACATCCTGGAGGCTACCCGCCCACGGATCATCTTCACCACCGATCCAGGCCAGCTCGAGCGGATTGCAGAGTGCTGGCACGCCCCCGAGTTGGCGGTCATCTCGAGCGGCGAGGCGAAGACCTCGGGCACCCACCTCCTGGCGACCCTGCTCGCCACCGCGAGCGCGCTGGAGAAGAGCCGGTCACCGCAGCCCGATCAGGTGGCCACGATCGTTTTCACCTCGGGGAGCACGGGACAGCCCAAGGGCATCGCCTACACCCATCGACAGATCATCTCAGCCTCCGACCTGATCCTCGAGCGTTTTCCGGACATCCGTTCGGATGCACGGCTGGTGTGCTGGCTGCCGCTCTCCAACCTGTTCCAGCGCATGGTGAATTTCTGCGCGATGCGCCGCGGCGCGGCGTCCTATTTCATCGCTGATCCGCATACCATCGCCAGCGTGCTGCCGCAGACCGAGCCCACCTTCTTCATCGGGGTACCACGTTTCTTCGAGAAGCTGCATGCGGGCATCGTCAGGGAGATCGAATCGAAGCCTTTGCCGCTCCGCGTGCTGCTCGAGACCTCCTGGGCAATCGGCATGCGCGCCGCACGCGCACGCCGGGAACGGCGTTCGGCGGACATGCTGACGCGCGCCTTGTTGCCACTCGCCGATCGCGTGCTCGCCCGCATCCGGGCAGTCATGGGGCGTAATCTCCAATTCATGGTGAGCGGCTCCGCCCCCTTGCCGGTGTGGCTGGCAGAACGCCTGCACGGCCTGGGCTGGCTGGTACTCGAAGCCTACGGGATCAGCGAGAACGTCGCACCGATCGCAATGAACACGCCGGATGACTTCCGCTTCGGCAGCGTGGGGCACGTGTTGCCGGGCAACGAGCTACGCATCGCCGATGACGGCGAATTGCTCGTTCGCGGCCCGTGCGTTTTCGGGGGTTACTACGAAGGCACCGACGAAGGTTCGCCGATTGACGCCGAGGGCTTCCTCCACACCGGCGACTATGCGCGCATCGACGATGCGGGCTACCTGTGGCTGGAGGGGCGCAAGAGCGATGTATTCAAGACCTCCACCGGCCGCCGCATTGCACCGGCACCGATCGAGGGGGCACTCAGGAGCATCCCCGGGGTCGAGCATGCCGTCGTGATCGGACATGATCGTCCGTATCCGGTGGCGATCCTCGCACTCGCCGCCCATTCGCTGCAGGGAGCAGGCGGCGAGCGCGCAGTTCTCGAACGAATCGCTGCGGATGTGGTGGCGACATGCGGGATCTTTCCCCCGTATCAGCGTCCAGGGGCGCTGATCGTGACATTCCGTCCCTTCTCCATCGAGACCGGCGAACTGACCGCCAACCTCAAGATCCGGCGGCGACCCGTCGAGCTCGGTTTCCGCACGCAGATCGATGAGGCTTATTCACGCCCGGCCAGCCGCACCGAGCGCGGCGCGACCACCGCACTTCCTGTGATCACCTCGTCATGAGCACTTATTTTCTGACCGGCGCATCCGGCGCCGTTGGCAGCGCCATCGTCCCTCTGCTGCTGGTCGACCCTGCCACGAAGCTGAGGATCCTGCTGCGTGCTCGCACGCCGGCTCATCTGGAGGAGCGCTTCCAGTCGCTCTGCGAGTTCTGGCGCATCGCCCCGGAGAACGCAGATCGCAGACGCATCGAGCCGCTGCGCGGCGATGCGGCTTTGCCGCAGTTCGGACTGTCGGCCGTGGACTACGCTCGGGTTTGCGAGGACACCACCCATGTAATCCATTGTGCCGCCAGCGTCCGCATGAACGAGACGCTCGACGAGGCCCGCGCCTCGGCCATCGGCTCGGCACGAGAGGTGCTCACGCTTGCCCGTGCCCTGCAGGCGCGAAGCCTGCTGAGAAAGGTCGAGTTCGTCAGCACCGTTGGCATCGCAGGGAAGCGGCAGGGGGCGCTGCCGGAACGCTGGATCGACGAAGCGCGCGAGTTCCATAACAGCTACGAGCAATCCAAGGCGGAAGCCGAGCAGCTCGTTCGCCACGCGATCGACACCGAGGGCCTGCCAGTCACGGTGCACCGGCCGAGCATGGTGATCGGCGACTCGCGCGACGGGCGCATCATCCATTTCCAGATCTTTTATTTCATCGCCGAGTTCATGAGTGGCCGCAAGACCTTCGGCCTTTACCCGGACTTCGGCGAGGTACGCCTCGATGTGATTCCCGTGGATTGGGTGGCACGCGCCATCGTGGACGCGAGCCGCAGCCCCGAAACCGCCGGCAGCATCTTCCACCTGTGCTCGGGTCCTCAGCGCTCACCACGCCTGAACGAGTTGCGCCCCATCCTGCGCCAAGCCTTCCGCGACCACGGGCATCGCCTGCCGCCATGCTTCACCGTGCCGCATCGGCTGTTCGCCGCCCTGCCCCGCATCGGTGCGCTGGTCGCGCCGCCGCGAATGCGGCGGGCCCTGTCCACCCTCCCGATCTATCTCGACTACCTGGCCGATAACCAGGGCTTCGACAACCGGGTCTTCGTCGCACGACTCGCCGAGCGTTCGCTTCGCCTGCCCGATTGGGGGGAGTACCTTCCGGTGGTGCTGTCCTACTATCTGAAGGCGAAATACGGCCCTCGCCAATCGCCTTGAGCAAGCAGCCGCCAAAGCGGCGCCGACACCGGACCTATGCGTTCCTGCGCAGCGCATCGACCGGCTGAATGCGAGCGACCCGCCAGGCGGGCAGCAGGGATGCGAGCACGGTGGCGACCAGTCCCACCGAAAAACTGCTCGCAAGCACGCTGGGCACCAGGCGGATATGCGCCGTATAGCCCAGATTCGCGTTCGGGGGCGGTGGCATTTCGATCCCGATCGCGGACAGCACCAGCGCACTCACACCGCCCAGCGCGACGCCCAAGCCGCCACCGATCATGCCGAGCAGGACGTTTTCGACGATCACCAGCCGGCGGATGTCACCGCGCCGGTTGCCGAGCGCCATCATCGTGCCGAACTCGCCCACACGTTCGAATGCGCTCATGTTCACGCTGTTGGCGACTCCCAGCAGCACGAGCACGAGGATGATCAGTTGCAGGAAACCGAACTGCCGCTCGTACAGCGCAACCGTGTTCTCGTAAAAGGAGTTCAAGGTACGCCAGGTCAGCACAGCGAAACCGCTCCCTGCCAGGCCTGAGCGCAAGGCCTCAGCGGTCGACTCGGTGAGTGGGGTCTCACGCAGGGAAATCACGAACGTATTGACTCCCGCGGTGCCGAGCAACTCCTGCGCAGCCTCGAGCGAAATGCTGACCGCGCGTAGATCGAAATCGGCCGAGAAGCTCTGGAACACCCCGACAACCTCGAGTTCCAGGCTGTTCAGCGCCCCATCGAGCGTATTCGCAAGCAGCGTCACGTAGTCGCCCGGTTCCAGCTTGAGTGCCTGCGCCACGCCCTGGCCGAGGAGGACGCCGTATCGATCCGCCGCGCCGAGCTGGCGGCCGGCTGTGATCTTGAGCTGGCTCCCGAGGACAGCCTCCTTGTCTGCCTCCACGCCCTGGCCGACGATGGCCCAATCCGACCGGCCGTTGTTGATCAGCCCGGAGAAGTTGACCCGTGCCATGACGTCCTCGACGCCCGGCCGGGCCGCGAGCAAGCCGCGCAGGCCCTCAGAATCCTCGATCACGTAACGCTCCGGGCTACGCGCGCCACGCTCCTGGAACCCTTCCTTCGCCACCTGGATGTGTCCCGACTGCGAATGGATCAGCGCCTCGCCAAGCTGGTGATAGACGTCGTGCACGAATCCACCGCTGAGGATCAGCGCCATCACCCCGAAAACGATCGCTGCGAGCGTCATTGCGGTCCGCAAGCGCTGACGGACGATGTTGCGGAATGCAAGCCTGAACATGGTGCGGCAGACTCCTAGCGGTTATGACGAAGGGCGTCCACGATCTCCAGCCGCGAAGCCTTCCAGGCTGGGTAGGCACTCGCTGCGAGCGTGGTCACGAGGGCAAGGCCAAGCGCCTGTACCAACAGCGAGACGGTCACCAGGATCTCGCCGCGATAGCTCTCGGACATGCCGGGCGGCGGCGGCATGGGGATCCCCACCCAGGAGATCGCGAATCCACCGACGACGCCAAGGATTGCGCCCATTGCGGCCCCGGTGAGACCAATGGTCAGTCCCTCGAACAGGAACTGCCGCAAGATCTGGCGGCGGGTCCGTCCGATGGCCATGCAGGTGCCGATCTCCGCCGTGCGCTCAAAAACGTTCATCATCATGATGTTGGAGATGCTGAGCACGATGATGATGCCGATGATGGTCTGTACCACGCCCATCTGGCGTGACAACAGGGAAACGAGCTTGCTGTAGAAATCCGCCATCTCGTACCAGGGAACGAAGACGAGGCCGCTCCCGGAGTGGCCGGCGCGCAACGACTCCAGCACCGCGGGGGTCCGCGCGGTATCGTCGAGAACGAGGATCAGGCGATGCACATCCTCTGTCCGCAGCAGGCGTTGCGCGAGCGCGAGCGGCATCCTCGCGGCAGAGTCATCGTAGGCCTTGCTAACGGTGGTGAACAATCCTGCCACCACCGCCTCCACCGCATTCAGGCCGCCGGCAGCCGTGTTTGCGAGCAGGACAACCCGGTCCCCCACCCGCACTCCGAGGTTCTCGGCCAAGCCGCGACCAAGCAGAATCCCTTCGTCCGACGCACCCGACAGGACGGAGCCTTCGGCCACGATCATCGCCCTGCTGAGGACACGCTCGGCCTCCGGATCGACGCCTTCCCCAAGGAAGGACAGGGTGTGCTCCCCATGGCTGATCATGCCGTTGAATGCAAGGCGCGGTGCAATGACCTTCAGTCCAGGGACGGCCGCAAGCCGGCCAAGCTCGGCGGGTCCGTCGTCCACCAGGAACTCGAAGGGATCCGCCTGGCCGTGTTCGAGGTAGCCGTCGCGAACCACATGTACGTGCCCGAGTCCGTTCTGGATCGTGCCCTCGCGTGTCGCCCAGAAGATCCACTCGACGAAGCCCGTCGCCAGCACCAGCGCGACCACACCAAAGGCGACCGCGATCACCCCGAAAAGGCTGCGCCGGTATTGCCGCGTGACGTTGCGCGCGGCGGCACGATACTCCTGGATGAGATAGGCGAACGCGCCAGGCAGCCTCATTTGCTCCCCCGATATGCCACCGCCACGTCGGTCCTCCGCTTGCGCAAGTTCCTCATCTTAGCCTGTCGCCCACCTTGCCTGCATGCCCTCCCAAGGCAGCACACCGAAAGAAACCCCTTGGTCTTGCCCATGGAGACAGTCCAGCCAGCCAGCCAGCCAGCCAGCCGCAGAGTGTCGGTTTTTTTTACACTCACCACGACAAAACCCAGGATCATTTTCAATCGGACACTTTTCAGAATCTATTTTCCTTTTATTTTCCGTGCCTTACCCAGGATCAACGATTAGTGGCACGGCGTTTGCTTATTGATGCATGGCCCGGCGAATGAATCTCGGGTGAACTTTGAAGCTAATCGACACAATGAGGTCACTCATGAAACTCAAGACTCTCGCAGCAGCGGTCCTGCTCGCCGGCATGGCTACGGGCGCGGCTCAGGCGGCCCCCTGGGTTGGCAATTTCAACACGTCCAACGGTGCGACCTTCAACGACGGGTTGCTGCTCAACATCGACGGTTTCGACATCTACTCGCAGGGTTCGGCGGCGTTCTTCGTCGGTGGCACCCAGCTCTCTCCGACCGGCAGCACGCTGGCCGTCGGTGATATCGTGACCACCTACTACCAAGGCGTAGTCAGCGCGTTCAACACCGGTGTCTCGTCGCCCAACCTTGCGTGGGCCTCCCAGCCGGGTGGTAGCTACCAGCTCACCGTCGCCGCCGTGTTCAACGAGATCGTGACTTTTGCTACCCCGGGCTTTGCACTGGTTCAGCCCATTTCCGGCGGTCGCGTTTCCGTATTCTATGACGACGCCACTCTCAGCAACAGCTTCATCACGAGCACGGCTCAAGTGTTGGCCGGGACTGGCTACACTGACGGCCTGTTGATCGCCGACGGCAGCGTCAGCGGCGCCTCCCTTCCGACCTCCTTCTCGACCGACGGAACTGAGGCGGGTGGCGTTGCCAACCTGAAGGGCCCCCTCACCTTGGCTCAGGCCGGTTGGGACGATCCTGCTAACCTCGCCGACGTCGTGGGTTTCCTGCCCACGGTTCCGAGCGACTACTCCTCAAGGACCACGCTGCAGTTCGGTCCGAACGAAGGAACCTCCTTCCAGACCAAAAACTTCTTCGACGCTGCCAACGGCTGGACGCCGGTCGCCTCGATCGCTGACCGGACCATCCGTGCCGACGCGAACGTGAACCTCATTCCCGAACCCGCCACGCTGGCCCTGCTCGGCCTCGGCTTGGTCGGTGCCGGCTTGGCTCGCCGCCGCAAGGCTTGAGTCCGGTTCGAAGCGCATCAGAAAGAGGCCTGCGGGCCTCTTTCTTTTTCTGCAGGCTAGAATCGCTACATGAAGACTGATGCCCGGGATTTCCTGCTTTCCACGCTGTTGATCGGACTCAATCTGGCAGCGTCCGCATTCGCGCTATCCCTATGCTGGCCCCTCGTCACGACGCTGGCCGGATCTTTCGCACAGGTGGTCGGCGCTTTGCTGGCACCAGCGACCTATGGGCTGTGCACGGCCGCTTCTCTGGCGCTGCTAGGACGCTTTCATCCGCTGCGCGAGGGTGAATATGACCTCGCACACGAACAGTTCACCCAGTGGAAAGTGCGGCATGTTGTCGCCGAACTCGGCAAACTGGCGTTGTCACTCTATTTTCCGGTCTTCGCACGTGCGGCCTTCTATGCCTTGTTCGGCACCCGGGTGGGGCGCCAGGTGGCAGTGGCGGGCAAGATCCTCGATCCGGGGCTCACCGTCCTCGAGGAAGGCTGCGTTCTCGGTGAGGGTTGTATCGTCACCTCGCACACAATGTGGGGCGAGCGCTTCGTTATGCGTGAAGTACATGTCGGTGCGAACGCGACCGTCGGGGTGGGCTGCATCCTGATGCCCGGGGTGCGCGTTGGCAGCCGTGCCGTACTGCTCCCAGGATCGGTCGTCAAGACCGGTACCGTGATCGGCAGTGGCGAGATCTGGGGGGGCGTCCCAGCATCCCGCCTCAAGGGCCCCGGCGACCACGCCTGAGTCATCACGGCCGGCTCAGCTCGCAGCCGCTCGGCGTTCGCTTTCGACGCGTTCCCGGAGGGCTTCGTTAACCTGCACGAAACCGCGCAGCACGTTGTCGCGCAACCACGGGGCAAACAGCGGCACGAGCAATCCGGAAAATGTTTCTCGCTGCCTCACGACCACCCCGCCGCTTGCGCGTGGCTCCAGTTCGAAGCGGTGGAGTCCGTCCATCAGACCACGCACGCCGAAATGCCCGAGCCAGGCAAAGCTCTTCCCGGCCTCGACTTCGGTCACCCGAAGCCGGTAGCGATCGCGCTTGAGGCCGGGCCACTCGATCAGGACGTGCAATTCACCACCGACGACGGCTTCGCCAGCGGCCTCCGGAAGGGCTGGATTCCACTCGGCATAGCGATCGACGCGAACCAGGATCTCCCAGACGCTTTCGACCGGTGCATCGACGAACACTTCGGTCTCGAGGCGCAGACAGAAGAATCCCTCGCGGAAGACCCGTGGCGACGCATTGCCTGCAAGCATCCCTTGCATCCTCGTCAAACCTCCGCGTGATTCCGGGTCAGCATGTGTTCCGCCACGCGCAGTGCGTTCGCCGCAATCGTCAAGGCGGGATTGGTTCCGCCACTCGAGGGAAAGAACGAGGCATCGACCACATACAGATTGGCGACTCCGTGCGCGCGGTTGTTGCGATCGAGCACACTGCTTGCCGGATCGTCACCGAAGCGGCAGGTCCCGCACACGTGCGCGAGCATTCGGTTCTTCTCCGCCTGCCGGAGCGGGAGAAATCGATAGGGTTTCAGCGCGCGCGCAATGCCTTGCCGGAAGAGCCGCAGGCGGGCTCGATCGGGCTCGCGCAGGACGTAATGAACCCGTGGTGGATCGCCCGCCTCGATACGGTTGTCGGGGTAAGGAAGATCCTCCATGATCCCTGCCAGCAGCACTCCCCGTCGGAACAAGGCCGCCAGACCGCGTTCAAGCAGCGGTCGCATCGCCTTCGCCACGACGCCAGCGAACGGCAGCGCAGCGGACGCATCGGCGATCACCTCCGTGGCCAGCATCGAAGCGGGCGGCAAGGCGCCAAAGGACTGCAGGGTGCCGAGCTTTTCTCCTGCGCCAACATAGAAATCGCTCAGCCCGATCTCCTTGGACCGCGGATCGCCCCGCGCGCGCGTGAAGACCAGGTAGAGATCGACGCCATGACGCATGAGGTTGCGTCCAACCAGTCCGGAACGGTTCGCGAGCCCGTCGGGCCAGCCCGGTGAGCGCGACGAAAGCAACAGGCACGGGGTCGCCAGCGCACCTGCACCGAGGGCGTAATGCCTGGCACGGACACGGAACTCCGTCCCGTGCCGCCGACACACGAGGGCGGTGATGCGATCGCCCGCCGCCTCGAGCGTGATCGCCTCGCACTCGTCCAGCAATACCGCACCGTGCTCACGGACGGCCGGCCTCAGGCAGCTACGCGCTGCATCGTTCTTGCAATCGCGCGCGCAAAGAAAACCCTGACAGCAGGCGCAATCGTTCACAAACTCGCATGCGAGCGGCAAACGATAAGGATGCAGACCCGCGGCAGCGAAATGCCTGGCCAGTTCCGCATTGTGCGGCCCCGGAACTGGGGCGGCGGGCAAGGCCTCGTCGGCTGGGCGCAGCGGGTCGCGCGCGCCGCGCACGCGATACAGTCGCTCGGCGCGACGGTAGAAGGGAAGCATCTCCTCGTAGGAAACCGGCCACGCATCCGGCAGCGAGGAGCCGCCGGCCAGCGCATGCAAACGGGGGCCAGGGCGAAAGTCCTCCGGGAAGAACCGCTCCATTGCCATGCCGAAGAGCGCGCTGCTGCCGCCCCCCCCGCAGCCCAACAAGGGAACGAAGCCGCCGCCCCCCGAGAGGACCTCTTCGCTCCAGCGCCCTCCTTGGCGCAACAAGGCCTGGTGGCGGGGAGCGGCAAGCGCAGCCTCCTCGAAATGCGTCTCGGGATAGAAACCGCGCAACCCGTCCGAGGGTTCGAGACCCGCCCGCCCCTTCTCGACGAACAGCACCCTCTGGCCAGCAGCAGCCAAGGCATGACCCAGGGTCGCCCCCCCCACGCCGGTGCCGACCACCACGCAGTCCCAAATCCGATCCGTCACCGCCGCGAGATCATCCACGGAGCACCTCGTCCACCACTGCCGTCAGTCGCGCCACCGGATCGTAGCCTGCGATGCTACGCCCCATCTCGCGCGCGCGCAGATGAATGGCGGAATCATCCAGCAGGTCCCGGACCCGCGCACGCAGACCAGCTATCGACAACGAGTCGCTTCTCACGCAGACTCCAACTCCAGCCGATTCGACGTAGCTCATGCTCAACTGTTGATCCATGTGCGCAGCGATGCCGAGTACCGGCTTGCCCTCGGCGAGGGCCTGGTAGACCGTCAGGCTGCCACCGTTACAGATCATCAGATCCGCGCGTGCTGCGAGACGCTCGCCCGGGGCAAAATCGACCAGCCTTGCATTGCTCGGTACGCTCCGGGGGATGGCCTTGCCCGCGGTGGTTACCATGACCAGCACATCGAGGCCGGCGAGTGCCTGCAACACCACGTCGAGCAATTCCGCTCGCCCGGAACTTCCCAGCGTGACGTAGACCAGCGGCCGGTCGTCGGGGAGTGCATCCCACCACTCGGGCAGGGGAACGGCGGGCGACCACGACACCGGCCCAATATACGTGTGCGAGGGGGGCAGGTCGACCGTCGGCACAAGTTCCGCTGCATCCACGTAGAGAGTCCGATCGGCATCGGCGTAGACGCTGAACCAGTCATTGCCCAGTCCGGCGAGTCCGTGCTCGGCCCGCACACGGTTGAGCGGCCTGCACTGGAGTGCCGAGGCCACCGGCCACACCGCGCGGAACAGCCAGGCTGCGAGTGCCGACGGCAGCACACGACCAATGGGCAGCTCAGGCATGGGCAGGCGACGCGTCGGCGTATAGGGGCTCCAATACGCGTTGACCAGCGACAGATAAGGCACGCCAGCCAGCCGCGCGCTCACGGACAGCGAGAGGCGGTGATCGCCAACCACCACGTCGGGACGCAAGCCCTCCAGAAGCGCAAGGTCCGCAGCCACGTAAGCGCGCAGCGTGGCCGCATCGTAAAGGGGCCGCCCACGCGCCACATTGTCCAGGAAACGATCACTCGGCATCGTCTCGAGCTCATGCAGTGCGCAGGACAATGGCCCGAGAAAGCGCGCAAAACGAGGATCCGCAGCCAGATGCACCTCGAAGCGCTCGGGATCGATCGCCCGCGCGAGCGCGACCGGACGAGCGAGATGCGCGAGCGTGACCGCGTCCGCGACGAATAGCACGCGCGGACGCCGTCTTTCCCGCGCGACGTCGGTGACGGCGATCACGCCTGTCCGCCCGTATCCGGCGTGGTCGGGTGGCGCGCTTCACGCTCGCTGGTACCCACGCCGTAATGGCCCGGCGCGAGGATGTTCGCTGGATCGAGCGCAGCCTTGATGCGATCGTTCAGGCGCTTGAGCTCCGGCGCATCGTCATGAAGCGTGTCCCACGCGGCGAGTCCCGCGCGATACTGCTCGTAGCATCGTTTGCACATGTGATCGAGCAGCGCTGCATAGAGTTGCCTGCTGCGCTCAACCTCGTCGGGATCCTCCCGATCGTAGATGATTGCCATCAGGCAGATCATCGAGCGGGGATTCATCAGCAGCATCGCAACGTAGTAATCGAAGCCGTGGGCGGCAAACAGGGCCTTGGTATCGCTCACGTAGGGCCACAGATGCGCATTCGTGAACGGGAGAATCGGAGCGAACCAGATCAGCCCGCAATTGTCTCGCGCCGGGTGCACGGCCCCGACGGGCGGCGGCCGGCGCGCCCGGTAGTAGGCATGCTTGACGAAATACTCGGTGGGAACACCACGCTGGATCTTATGCACGAAGGGCGCCGACTCGAGCACAGGGAGCGAGGTGCCGGCCAGTCTTTGCGTCATCCCGCGCAAGGCTTCGCTCTTCCACGCCCACCTGACAATGCGTTCGATCCAGGGAATCTGCCAGTCAGCCACGAAAATCAGCCGGCCGTAAGGGGCGAGCGCCTTGCGGATCAGTCTGCGCTGCTCTCGCACCAGGCTGCGAGTCCCGTAAATCGCACCAGCGCAACTCCATGGCGCGACACCGTACTTGCTACGCAGCATGCCCAAGTCTGCATCGGTGAGCGCCCCGCCCTGCGGCACTGGCTCGGCGATCCGCTGCGTCAGGATCGTGAGCGAGACGAAATCGTTGATCAGGTGCATCTTCGTCGTGACGACGCCCCCGAGGGCGAGCTTGCGGTACGCATCGACGACTGCAGGCATGTGGGACTCGTCAGAGACTTGAAAAACGAAGGACTCATGACACTCCGGCGCCGGCATCAACCAGATCCCGGCCCTGGTCACCACGCCCAGATTCGACTGGGTGAACAAGCCCTCGAGATAAGGACCGACGCCCCACTTATGGGTATGCCAGGTGTGAAGGCCCTCTCGCGTGCTTCCGGTGCGGACCACCTCGCCGTCCGCGAGCACGACTTCCAGCCCGCAGAGGTTGCCGAAATGATCGCCGTACGGCGTCTCGCCCACACCACGCTCGATCGCGTTGCCGATCACGCTGCCCTGCGCAGTGCCGTCGATGCAGTCGATCCACAGCTTGTGGCCGTGCTCGGCAAGATGGGCGTTGAACTGTTCATAGGTCACGCCCGGTTCGATGACGGCGTAGGCAAGTTCCTCATTGACCTCGAGGATGCGATTCATCCGCTCGAGGATCATAACCATCGCGCCGTCGGTGCAGGCGAGTGTCGTCGCGTAACCCCAGTTGCGCCCCTTGCTGGACGGCCACACGGGTATGCCGTGGCGCGCGGCGATCCGCATGGTGGCAGCGACCTCCTCGGTCGAGGCTGGAAAAACGACTACCGCGCACTCGGTGCGCCAGGGGATGGTGCAGCGAGAATATTGGTCTAGCGCTTCAGGCGTGGTGAGCACGTGTTCGGCGCCGAGCACCGCATTCAACTCGGCCAGCACGCCGACGGGCAAGCGCCCTGAACGGTTCCTTGATTCCATCGGACGATTTCCCGAGATCGGACGAAATGAAGGATTTCACTCTACCCCAAGTACATGCACTGCGGAACGGTCTGCGCTGCCGCGAGAACCACCCTGCCGGAGCGCGGAACCGCCGACTCTGCTCGGCACATTGGAGGTGAATCGAATATCATCCATAAGCAAGCCGGCACACTCGCCGGTCCGGTCAAATCACGCTGGCAACCATCGACATGTCGCTCTTCGGGCTTTTCAATCTGGGCAAGGGCTTTCGTGAGCACTTCCGCATCGACGCAGCGCTGGACGACACGCTCCGCGAAGACGTCTATCGCATCCGGCACGAGGTCTATTGCGAGGAACTCCGGTTCGAGCCGGAGCGCGCCGACCGACGGGAAATCGACACGTTTGATGCACATAGCCTGCACTGCCTGCTACGGCGAGTCGCTGAACCGCATACTCTGGTCGGATGCGCCCGCCTCGTGCTGACCGATCCGAAGGATCCGGATGCGCCCCTGCCGTTCGAGCGCACTTGCGCGGGCGCACTCGATCCACGCATCGTCGATACGGCCGCACTGCGGCGCGACCGGATCGCAGAGGTGTCACGACTGGCTGTGCGGGCACCATTCCGGCGACGCAAGGGCGAAGACCGTGTCGCAGCCAGCATCAGCAACGAGGACTTCGGAAGCGCAACACAGCCGCGTTTCCCTTATATCCCGATCGGACTGTATCTCGGGGCGATCTCGCTGGCGGTCCACAAGGACATCGAAACCCTCTTCGTCCTCACGGAACCACGGCTGGCAAGTCATTTCTCCAAGCTGGGCGTCGATATCCGCCAGATCGGCGCACCGATATCCCATCGCGGTGTCCGCGTCCCATCGATGATGGATGTCGACAGCATCATCCGCAACATGCGCTCCCTCATGCGTCCGTTCTGGCGGGCAGTACACGAGGAAATCGGCCGCGGCTTCGAAAAGCCCTGATCGGGACAGGGGCGGCCAGGATTCCTGACCGATCCCCTCCCACACCACCCGGCATGCCGGTCCGCACCGGGCGATCCGAAGGGTGCGCCCATGCTGGGCGCACAAAAAAGGGGCCGCAGCGTACCGCGGCCCCCTCGCGGGAGTCCGCCATGCCGGCAGTCCCGCGGAAGCTGGTGAACAATCAGCCCTTCAGCGCCACCTTGATCTGCTCGAGCGTGCTCGGATCGTCGATCGTGGTCAGGTCGCCCGCATCGCGGCCTTCGGCCAGCGCCTGGATCGAGCGCCGCAGCATCTTGCCCGAGCGCGTCTTGGGCAGGCCGTTGATGAAGTGCACACGGGCCGGACGCGCGATCGCGCCGAGGCTCTCGTCGACCTTCTTCATGACCTCCTTCTCGAGCGCGGCGCGCTTCTCGGGGGTGTCGACGTCGGCGGCGTTCTTGACCACCGCGAAGGCCATCGGCATCTGGCCCTTGAGCTCGTCGGCCACGCCCACCACCGCCACCTCGGCGATCGCCGGGTGGGTCTGCACGGCCTCCTCGATCTCGCGCGTGCCGAGGCGGTGGCCGGCGACGTTGATGACGTCGTCCATGCGGCCGAGGATGGTGAAGTAGCCCTTGTCGTCCTTGATGCCCCAGTCGGACGAGGAATACACCACCGGCTCGGTGAACAGCGTGAAGTAGGTGCTGACGAAGCGCTCGTCCTGGCCCCACACGGTCGACAGGCAGCCCGGCGGCAGCGGCGGCAGGATGCCGACGATGCCCTTCTCGTTGGCGCCGCACTCGGTGCCGTCCTCGCGGAAGATGCGCAGGTCGTAGCCATACACCGGGAAGGCGGGCGAGCCGAGCTTGATCGGGCTGTCCTCGACGCCGCGGCAGATGGCGAGCATCGGCCAGCCGGTCTCGGTCTGCCAGTAGTTGTCGATGACCGGGATGCCGAGCTCTTCCATGATCCACTGGTGGCTGGTCTCGTCCAGCGGCTCGCCGGCCAGGAACAGGTGCTTGAGCGAGGACAGGTCGTACTTCTTGAGGAAGGCCGGGTCCTGCTTCTTGAGCACGCGCACCGCGGTGGGCGCAGAGAACATCACCGTGACCCTGTACTTCTCGACGATCTGCCACCAGATGCCGGCGTCGGGGCGCAGCGGCGTGCCCTCGTACATGATCGTGGCCATGC
Source organism: Thauera sp. (assembly GCA_024235615.1). Lineage (GTDB taxonomy): Bacteria > Pseudomonadota > Gammaproteobacteria > Burkholderiales > Rhodocyclaceae > Thauera. The sequence goes on from JACKMB010000001.1 coordinate 703,647, forward strand.
CGGCGAGCAGCGGGCCGTAGATGATGTAGCTGTGGCCGACCACCCAGCCGATGTCCGAGGTCGAGAACATGGTCTCGCCCGCACCGCCGGTGAAGATGTGCTTCATCGACGCGGTCAGGGCCACGGTGTAGCCGCCGGTGTCGCGCTGCACGCCCTTGGGCTTGCCGGTGGTGCCGGAGGTGTACAGGATGTAGCTCGGTTCGGAGGACTCCAGCCACACGACCGGGACCTGGGCGTCCATGTGCCTGGCGCGCAGCTCGGCGTAATCGACGTCACGCCCTGCGACCTTGGCGAAGCCCTTGTCGAGGCCGCGATCGACGATCAGCACCTTGGCGGGCGGGAACTCCGCGAGCTTGCAGGCCTCGTCCACCAGGTGCTTGTAGGGCACCGGCTTGCCGTTGCGCATGCCAGCGTCCGAGCTGACCATCAGCACCGGCTTGGCGTCGTCGATGCGGGTGGCGAGCGAGCCGGCCGCGAAGCCGCCGAACACCACCGAGTGGATGGCGCCGATGCGCGCGCAGGCGAGCATGGCGAACGCGGCCTCGGCGATCATCGGCATGTAGATCAGCACGCGGTCGCCGCGCTGGACGCCGAGTTCCTGGTAGATCGCCGCCATGCGCTCGACCTCGCGCTGCAGCTCGGCGAAGGAATACACCTTCTCCTCGTCGGTCTCGGTCGAGATGTACACCAGCGCGCGGTCGTTCGGGCGCGTGGCGGCGTGGCGATCGACGGCGTTGTAGCACAGGTTGGTCTCGCCGCCCTTGAACCACTTGACGAACGGCGGCTTGGAATAGTCGCAGACCTGCTCTGCGGGCTTGTTCCAATGCACGAGCTGGGCCTGTTCGGCCCAGAACCCGTCGCGGTCTTCGATGGAACGGCGGTGGAACTGCTGGTAATCGGTCATTGCTTCCTCTCCCGTCTGCCTTCAATGATCGTGTTGTTGCACGCGACGTGTGCGGGCCCCTCGGCGCCGGGACAGCGCCTCGAAACCCGCTTGCACACCCCTTTTCGGACGGCCCCGCAGCTGCGGCCGCCGTCCGCTCATCCGCCCCCGCCCTTGTCGTGGAACTCGCGGAGTCTTGCGAGCGGTAGTCCGGATTGAAGCCTGGATTCTAGCAATTCGAGCAGCGGCAGCAGCGCGCCGACGAGCGCGGGCAGCTGCCCGGCGACCTCGTCGCGCGCGCCAGCGCGCAGCAGGCGCAGCGCGCCATCGACGCTGGGGATGCGCGCGAGCTCGCGCTCGATCGCCGCCGGGTCGACCACGCCGCCCTCGGCGACGACGCGGTTGCCACCCGCCGCACGCGCCTGGTCGGCGCGCTCCTGGGCGAGCGCGAGCAGCGCGCCGATCGCCTCGCGACCATCGGCGACCGCGCTGGCGACGCCGATGCTCAGCGTCACGCGGATGCGCTCGTCGCGGTAGGCCATCACCAGCTTCTCGACGCCTTCGCGCAGGCGCAGCGCGAAGGCGCAGGTGGACACGCGGTCGATGCCCGGCGACAGCAGCGCGAAGCAGGCCTGGCCGTGCTGCGACAAGGTGTCCTCGGCGCGGATGCGCCCGCTCACCAGCTTGCCGAGCTTGCGCAGGATCAGCTGCACGACCTGCACGCCGTAGCGCGCGGCGAGCTCGTCGAACTGGTCGATGCCGATCACCATCGCGCCGATGTCGGCCTGGCGCCGGCGCGCCTCGGCCACTGCCTGGGCGCCGTGGTGCTCGAGGTAGGCCTCGGTCGCGAGCCCCGACTCGGGGTCGACCGGGCTCTGGCGCTCGAGCGCGGCGCGGCTGCGCTCGAGCTCGCCCTGTGCCTTGGACAGGCGCAGCAGCGACATCAGCGTGGCGAGCAGCTCGACCCCGCCCGTGCCCTTGGTGACGAAGCCGTTGGCACCGAGGGCGAGCGCGCGTTCGCGCGCGGACTCGTCCTCGTCGCCGGAGATGATCACCACCGGCAGGTCGCGCACCCGTGGCAGCTTCGAGGCGCGCAGGCGCTCGAGCAGGCCGTAGCCGTCCAGACGCGGCATGCCGATGTCGGTCAGCACGATCTCGATCGCCGGATCGACCAGCAGCGCCTCCCACGCGGCCTCGCCGTCGGGCTCCTCGCGCGCCTCGAAGCGGCCGCGGATATGCTTGACGATGGACGCGCGCACCATGCGCGAGTCGTCCACGACGAGGATGCGCGGCAGCCTGCCGTCCGCGTCGGTCGTCGGCGCCTGGTCCATGGCAGCGGGCTCAGGCGCCGATGCGCACGACGGTGCGGCCCTTGACGCGGCCGTGGATGAAGTCGTCGAAGGCGCCCGGCAGCGCGTCGAAGTCGATCGTGCGCGTGATGGCAGCGAGGTGGCGCGGCTTGAGGTCGGTCGCCAGGCGGTCCCAAACCCGCTGGCGGGTCGGAAAGCCCATGTAGCCCGAATCCACCCCGAGCAGGCTCACGCCGCGCAGGATGAACGGGAACACGGTGGTGTCGATGTTGAAGCTCGCCGCGTTGCCGATGCTGGCCACCGTGCCGGCCTGCTTCATGGTCGCCAGCACCCAGTGCAGGATCTGCCCGCCGACGTTGTCCACCGCGCCGGCCCAGCGCGCCGCCTCGAGCGGCCGCACCTTGTCGAAGTCGATCGACGAGCGCAGCAGGATCTCGGCCGCGCCCAGCATCTTCAGATAGTCGGCCTCGGCCTCCTTGCCGGTGAGCGCGACCACGTGGTAGCCGAGCTGCGCCAGCATGTCGATGGCGAGCGCGCCGACGCCGCCGGTGGCGCCGGTGACCACCACCGGCCCGTTGGCCGGCGCCAGGCCGTTGTCTTCCATGCGCACGATGCCGAGCGCGGCGGTGAAGCCGGCGGTGCCCAGCGCCATGGCCTCGAAGAGGTCCAGCCCGGCTGGCAGCGGCACCACCCAGCCCGCCGGCACGCGCGCGTACTCGGCAAAGCCGCCATGGTGGGCTACGCCGATGTCGAAGCTGGTGGCGATGACCTTGTCGCCCGGCTGGAAGCGCGCATCGGCGCTGCCGACCACCTCGCCGCACAGGTCGATGCCGCCGACGCAGGGGAAGCGGCGGATGATCTTGCCCGCGCCGGTCGCGGCGAGCGCGTCCTTGTAGTTGATGCTGGAGTAGTGCACGCGGATCGTCACCTCGCCCGCGTCGAGCTGGTCGACACTCATCGTGCGCATGCCGGCGACCACCTTGCGGTTCTCGTCCTGGTCGATCACGAAGGCCTTGAAGGGATTCATCCGGGAGTCTCCTGTCGATGTGGCGTGCAGCCCTGCGGCCGCGCTGATTCATAATTATAGCTGCAACTCGGAATCTGCCCGAACACCGTTCGCCGCCTCAAGTTCGCGCCGCGGCAGCCGTCAATCCGGATTGATCCCGTGCGCCGCACCGCTGCCACACCGACCGCGCCAGAGACCGCGACCATGCCCCTGCTGCCCAGCCCCCTGCCCTCGTCCGCAGCCTACATCGACGCCTTCAGCCGCGCCGGGCTGCCCGTCCTGCGCCACACCGCGCGCGCCTTCGAGGAGCTGCGCGGCGCCGAACACCCGCCCGGCGCGCGCGAGATCGCCGCGGTGGTGCTCGCCGATCCGCTGATGACCCTGCGCCTGCTCACGCATCTCGAGTCGAACCGGCGCGCCTCGCAGAACCACGACATCACCACCATCGAGCGCGCGGTGCTGATGCTGGGCGTGGAGCCCTTCTTCACCGCCTTCTCCGCGCTGCCCACGGTGGAGGACACCCTCGCGGCGCATCCCAAGGCGCTCGTCGTGGTGCTCAAGCTGATCGCGCGCGCACGCCGCGCGGCCACGCTCGCGCGCGAGTTCGCGACCATGCGGCGCGATCACGAGGTGCAGGAGATCACCGTGGCCACCCTGCTGCGCGAGGCCACCGAGATCGTGTGCGCGATCCATGCGCCGACGCTCACCCTGGAGGCGATCGCGCGCCGGCAGGCCGATCCCGCGCGGCCCGCGGCCGAGGTGCAGCGCGAGGTCTTCGGCGTCAGCGCCGCGGAGCTGCAGCACGCGCTGATCGCCGCGTGGCGGTTGCCGGGCCTGCTCGCCGGGCTGCTCGACAGCGACCACGCCGACAACCCGCGCGTGCGCACCATCACGCTCGCCACCCGCTTCGCCCGCCACCAGGCGCGCGGCTGGACCAGCCCGGCGCTGCAGGACGACCTGGCCGAGCTCGAGGCGCTGCTGCACCAGCCGCGCGAGAGCCTGCTGCAGCGCCTGGGCGTGCCGGCCGATCTGCGTGCCGGCCTGCTGCCGGACACGCAGGCGGAGTGAGCGGAGCGCACCGCAGCCCGGCGGCTCGCGGCCAGCCCCTTCAGCCGCAGAGCAGGATCAGGTTGCTGAAGTCGAGCAGCAGCGCCGGCTGCTGGTAGGCGGCGAAGAGCAGGCCGAGCACGATCGCCGCCAGCACGACCAGCGCCAGGCGCAGCAGCGCTTTCTTCATCGCGCAGCCAGCCGAGCGAGCGGAGCCTCGCGCACCGGCAGCGACAGCGCCGCCGCCATCACCGAGAGCGCGATCGACAGCCACCACGCCATTTCGTACGAGCCGCTGAGGTCGAAGATGCGTCCGCCCAGCCAGGCGCCCAGGAAGCCGCCGATCTGGTGGCCGAGGAAGACGATGCCGTAAAGCATGCCGACGTAGCGCATGCCGAAGATGCAGCCCACCAGGCCGCTGGTGAGCGGCACCGTGCCCAGCCACAGCAGGCCCATCACCGCGGCGAAGACGTAGAGCGTGAGCGGGCTGAGCGGGAACAGCATCAGCGCCAGGATGGCCACGATGCGCAGCGCGTAGATCCACGCCAGCAGCCACTTCTTGCTGTACAGGCCGCCCAGCCAGCCCGACAGGAAGGAGCCGAAGATGTTGAACAGCCCGATCATCGCCACCGCGCTCATGCCGATATTGGCCGACAGGCCCATGTCGACCACGTAGGCCGGCAGGTGCAGCATCACGAAGGCGGTCTGGAAGCCGCACACGAAGAAGCTCCAGAACAGGAAGTGGAAGCTCGGCGTACGCATCGCCTCGGCGAGCGCCTGGCGCAGCGACTGCTCGACGCCACCGCCGCGCGCGCTGGTGCCGGTGACCGCGGCGGAAAGCGGAATGATGAAGGCAATGCCCAGCGCCATCCACAGCAGCGCATCCTGCCAGCCGACGGCGGTGATCAGCCCCTGCCCGACCGGCAGCACCGCGAACTGGCCGAAGCTGCCGCCGGCCGAGGCGATGCCGAGCGCGAGGCTGCGCTTCTCCGGCGCGGCCATGCGCCCGATCACCCCCAGCACCACGCTGAAGGTGGTGCCCGACAGGCCCATCCCGATCAGCAGGCCGGCGCCGAGGTTGAGCCCGAGCGCGCTGTCGGCATAGGCCATGACCACGAGGCCGAGGACGTACAGCACCGCCCCGCCCGCCAGGGTGCGGCCGGCGCCGTGGCGGTCGGCGAAGGCGCCGGCGAAGGGCTGGAACACGCCCCACAGCAGGTTCTGCAGCGCGATCGAGAAGGAGAACAGCTCGCGCGACCAGCCGTGGTCGAGCGTCATCGGCTGCAGGAAGAGGCCGCCGGTGTGGCGCACGCCCATGGCCAGGGTGAGGATCAGCGCCCCGCAGGCCATGACGACCGCGGGGCGGCGCAGGAAGGCGAGGGCCGCGAGGGGGGAAGACGGGAGGGACAAGATGGGATTTCCGCTGCAAGGGAGGCGATTCGCCGCCACCGTGGCATGCGCAACAGGTGGCGCGAGGCCGCGAGTATAAGATGCGCGCATTCGCAACGGAGACCCCGAAATGAGCATCGGCAGCGCAGTCCTCCTCGGCCTCGTCGTCCTCGCGCTGGTGTACGGCGTGGTGATCTACAACGGCCTCGTGCAGCTCAAGCACAACCTCGCCAAGGCCTGGGCCAACATCGACGTGCTGCTCAAGCAGCGCCACGACGAGCTGCCCAAGCTGGTCGAGGTGTGCCGGCAGTACAAGCAGTTCGAGCAGGACACCCTGGCGCGCGTGACCGAGGCGCGCGCCCGCGTCGCCCAGGCGCGCGAGGCCCGCGACGTGGCCGCGCTCGGCGCCGCCGAGAACCTGCTGCGCGGCGGCCTGGGGCAGCTCTTCGCGGTCGCCGAGGCCTACCCCGAGCTGCGCGCCAACGAGCACTTCATGCAGCTGCAGAGCCGCATCACCGCGCTCGAGAACGCCATCGCCGACCGCCGCGAGTGGTACAACGAGGCGGTCAATATGCACAACGTACGCATCGAGCAGCTCCCCGACCTGCTGATCGCGCGCCCGCTCGGCTACGCCGAGCAGCCGCTGCTGCAGTTCAGCGTCGCCGAGAAGGCGGATGTGGATCTGAAGGCCCTCTTCGGCAGCTGAGCGCGCGCGGCGGGGCGCGCGCGGCATCGCGTGCGAGGCGGGCCGGCTCGGAGGCACGGCAGCAGCCGGTGGGCGATCACCCCGCAGGCCTCGCCCCCTCCCCCGGCGCATTCGACCCCACCAGCCATCCCATCATGCTCGTCCACCTTCGTCACCTGCGGGCAGACCTCGCCTTGCCGGCCATCCAGCTCGGCGCGATTGCGCTCGCGCTGCGCCTCGGCCCCGGGCCGGGCAGCCTGGCCGCGCTCGCGGTGCTGCTCGGCAGCGGCCTGTTCGGCACCCTGCGCGCGCTGCGCCACGCCCGCCTGATCGCCGACACCCCGACCGCGCGCGTCGCCTCGGCGGCGCAGGGCTACACCGAGCTGCAGGGCCGCGGCGCGGCGCTCGCCGGCGACCCGTTGCTGTCGCCGGCCAATGCGCTGCCAGTGCTGTGGTACCGCCTGCGCATCGAGCGCCGCCAGCGCGACGGCAAGTGGCGGTTGGTGAGCGCCGACACCAGCGACGCATCCTTCCTGCTCGACGACGGCAGCGCGCGCTGCGTGGTCGATCCGGAGGGCGCCGAGATGCTGGTGCGGCGATGCGACGTGTTCGTCCGCGACGACTTGCGCTACACGCAGTGGTCGCTGATCGAGCACGACAAGCTATATGTGATCGGCGACTTCGCCACCCTGGGCAGCGCCGAGGTGCGCACCGACACCGCGGCTGAGGTGCGCGAGCTGCTCGCCGCCTGGAAGGCCGACCGCCCCGCCCTGCTGCAGCGTTTCGACCTCGACGGCGACGGCGAGATCGGCCTGCGCGAGTGGGAACTCGCCCGCGCCCAGGCGCGCCGCGAGGTGCGCCAGCGCCAGGCCGAGGCGCTCGCCGCGCCCGAGCTGCACCTGATGCGCCGGCCGAGCGACGGCCGCCTGTACCTGATCTCGGATCTCGCCCCCGAGCGCATCGGCCGCCAGTACCGCTGGCTCGCCGCCTTCCACGCCGCAGTGTTCCTGGGCGCCAGCGCGGCGACCGCTTGGTTCGCGCAGATCGGGGTGTTCTGACGCCGGACTCAGCCGGCGCTTGCCGGACCGCCCCATTCGCGGCTCCCGCCGCTCCTACACGACAATCGAAGCCGCGCCGGTTCTCCATTCGCGGCTGCCGCCGCTCCTACATGAAAATCGAAGCCGCGGCGGTTCTCCATTCGCGGCTGCCGCCGCTCCTACATGAAAAGCGAAGCCGCGCTGATTCTCCATTCGCGGCTGCCGCCGCTCCTACACGACGATCGGAGCCGCGCCGGCTCCTGTAGGAGCGCCGGCAGGCGCGAATGCGGCCTGGCCATCACGCGACCACGCCGGCGGCGCGCGCTGCAGCGCCAAATTCGCGGCTGCCGCCGCTCCTACACAAAAATCCACGCCGTGCCGCCTCCTCATTCGCGGCTGCCGCCGCTCCTGCACGACAATCAAAGCCGCGCCGGTTCTCCATTCGCGGCTGCCGCCGCTCCCGCACGACGATCGAAGCCGCGGCGGTTTGTGTAGGAGCGCCGGCAGGCGCGAACATCGCTTAGCCCGCGGCGCGCGACTCGAGCGCTTCCCAGCGCAGCATCGCGGCATCGATCTCGCCGTCGAGCGCCTCGAGCCGGGCCTTGATCTGTGCGACCTCCTGCGGGGCGTTCTGGTACAGCGCCGGGTCGGCCATGCGCGCGTGCAGCGCGGCCTGCTCGTCCTCGAGCGCGGCGATGCGCTCGGGCAAGGCCTCGAGCTCGCGCTTCTCGTTAAAGGACAGCCTGGTGGGGCGACTCGCCGCCTTGGGCTCGGCGGCGCGCGCCTTGTCCGCGGGCGGGGCGCTGCGCCTGGCGCTCTCGCGCGCCGTCGCCTCGCGCGCGGCGGCCTCCTCGGCACGCCGGACCTGCACGCGCTGCCAGTCGCCGTAGCCGCCGGCGTACTCGCCCCAGCGCCCGTCGCCTTCGGCGGCGATCACCTGGGTGACGACGTTGTCGAGGAACGCGCGGTCGTGGCTGACCAGGAAGAGCGTGCCGTCGTAACCGGCGAGCAGCTCCTCGAGCAGGTCGAGGGTCTCGATGTCGAGGTCGTTGGTGGGCTCGTCCAGCACCAGCACGTTGGCCGGGCGCGCGAACAGGCGCGCCAGCAGCAAGCGGTTGCGCTCGCCGCCGGAGAGCGACTTGACCGGCGAGCGTGCGCGCTGCGGCGCGAACAGGAAGTCGCCGAGGTAACCGATGACGTGCTTCTTCTCGCCACCGATCTCGACGTAGTCCGAGCCCGGGCTGATGACCTCGGTGAGCGGCAGCTCGGGGTCGAGCTGGGCGCGCAGCTGGTCGAAGTAGGCCACGGTCTGGCGGGTGCCGCGGCGCACCGTGCCCTCGTCGGGCTCGACCTCGCCGAGGATGAGCTTCAACAGCGTGGTCTTGCCGGCGCCGTTGGGGCCGATGAAGCCGATGCGGTCGCCGCGCAGGATGCGGGTGGAGAAGTCGCGCACCACCACCTTGTCGCCGTAGCGCTTGGAGACATGGGTGAGCTCGGCCACCATCTGCCCGCTCTTGTCGCCGGTATCCACCGCCAGGCTGACGTCGCCGAGGCGGTCGCGGCGCGCGGCGCGCTCGCGGCGCAGGGACTCGAGCCGGCGCACGCGACCTTCGTTGCGGGTGCGGCGGGCCTCGACACCCTTGCGGATCCACACCTCTTCCTGCGCGAGGAACTTGTCGAAGCGCGCGGCGGCCTTCTCCTCGGCCTCGAGTTCCTCGGCCTTGCGGCGCTGGTAGTCGGAGAAGCGACCGGGGTAACTCGCCAGCTTGCCGCGGTCGAGCTCGATGATGCGGGTGGCGACGCTGTCGAGGAAGATGCGATCGTGCGTGATGACGATGACCGCGCCGCGGAAGTCGCGGATCAGCCCCTCCAGCCACAGGATGCCGTCGAGGTCGAGGTGGTTGGTGGGCTCGTCGAGCAGCAGCAGGTCGGGCTCGGCCACCAGCGCGCGCGCCAGCGCCACGCGCTTGACGCCACCGCCCGACAGGCTGGAAACCTTTGCCGCCGGGTCGAGTCCGAGACGCTCCACGACCTGCTCGACACGCTGGTTCAGCCGCCAGGCGCCGGCAGCCTCGACCGCGTGCTGGAGGCCGTCCAGCCTGGCCAGCGCCGCGGGGCTGGCCTGCTCGGCGACCTCCAGCATGGCGGCGTGGTAGTCGACCAAAAGGCGGGCGGCGGCGCCCAGGCCGTCGGCGATGGTCTCGAAGACATCGCGCTCGAGCTCGAAATCGGGCTCCTGCGGTACGTACGCGGTGACCATTTCGGCCTGTCGCCACACTGTGCCATCATCGAGCGCCGCCTGGCCGGCGAGCGCACGCAGCAGGCTGGACTTGCCCGAGCCGTTGCGCCCGATGAGCGCCACGCGCTCCCCGGCGTCGAGCTGGAAGCTCACATGATCGAGCAGGTCGACGTGCCCGAAGGCGAGGCAGGCGTTATCTACGGCGAGGAGCGGCATCTTGGCGGGCGCGGCGCGCGGGCCGCGGGTTCGGTTCGGGGTGGCGATTTTAGCCCCGCGCTGGCGGCTCGGGCGGAATCCCGCATAATGCAGTGCACAAAACCGCTGCGCGGCGACCCGGATCGGCGCGCGACGGCCGCAGCTTGCGCGGCCGCAAGGCGGATACGGAACACAGGAAACGAATGGAAAAACTGCTCGAACGCTTCGGCCAGGCCGACCAGGACCCGGTCCGCCTGTGGTCCGCGCTGGTCGACAAGCTGCGCCCCGCGCGCCCGACCGAGGCCGACACGGCCGCCGGGAACCTGCGTGAGCTGGGCAACCTGCTCGCACGCCGGCCCGACCTCCTGGCGAACCTGCGCAAGGCGGTCCTCGAGCTCTTCGCCGGGCGCAAGCAGGTGACGATGTACGTCTCCTCCGGCCTGCTGCCCTCGACCGGCTTCTTCTCCGAGACCTCGCGCCGCTTCGGCAGCCGCATGCTGCCCGAGCTGCTCGACACCGCCCACCTCAAGGACCTCCTCTCCGCAGTCTTCCACCGCGTGGATGACGAGGAGTGGGTGCGCGCCATCCCTGACGAGGACTGGCAGGACTTCCTGCGCCTGCTGGTCGGTCACCAGACGCCGATGTTCGAGGAGGACGCCAGTCCGCTGCCGAGCGCGGTGGGCGAGATCCTCGAGTCGCTGCGCGTGCTCTCCTTCCACGTCTCGGCGATCGGGCTCGACCGCGAGCTGGTGCGCATCGACCCCCACCTGGAAGAGCACGAATCCCCCTTCCTGGCGCAGAACGCCGAGCTGCTCGCCTACATCGGCCACTACAAGGAATGGTGGACCACCCCCGGCGCGCTGATCGCCGACGACAAGCACCTGACCGTGATGCTGCACCAGTGCGACGAGGTGCTGCAGCGGGTGCGCAAGCGCGCGATGCGGGTGGGCACCAGCCTGACGCTGACCTTCAAGCTCGAGCGCCTGCGCCAGCACCTCGAGCGCATCCACGACCTCATCGCCCTGCTCGGCGAGCTGCGCACGCGGCGCGTGGTCGAGGACGCGGCGCCGCGCATCGTGCGCCTGTTCAAGACCCTGGTGCGCGCCGAATGCCGCAAGAACATCCTGGCCGACTACTGGGGCCAGAACGTCGAGCTGCTGTCGCTGCGCATGACCGAGAGCGCGAGCCGCACCGGCGAGCACTACATCACCAGCTCGCGCAGCGAGTACTTCGGCCTGTTCGCCTCGGCTGCGCTCGGCGGGCTGATCATCGCCTTCATGGCGGCGAACAAGATCGTGCTCGGCAGCCAGGGCATGGCGCCCCTCAACGAGATGCTCTCCTTCTGCCTCAACTACGGCCTCGGCTTCGTGCTGATCCACATGCTCGGCGGCACGGTGGCGACCAAGCAGCCGGCGATGACCGCGAACGCGATCGCCGCCTCGATCGGCGAGGCCAAGGGCAAGACGCGCGACCTGGAGGCGCTCGCCGACCTGATCGTGCGCACCATCCGCAGCCAGATCGGCGCCATCCTGGGCAACATCGGGGTGGCGATCCCGGTGGCGGTCGGCGTGGGCGTGCTGATCCACCTCGCCACCGGCAGCCACTTCATCAGCCCCGAGAAGGCGCACACGCTGCTCGACGAGATCCATCCGCTCGGCGGCGCGGCGTTCTTCGCCGCGATCGCAGGCGTCTGCCTGTTCATGTCCGGGCTGATCGCCGCTTACTACGACAACCTCTCCGCCTACAACCGCATCCCGCAACGCCTCACCCAGCTGCGCGGACTGCGTCGCCTGCTCGGCGAGCGCCGGCTGCACGGGCTGGCGGACTACGTCGAGCAGAACATCGGGGCGCTCGCCGGCAACTTCTTCTTCGGCTTCCTGCTCGGTGGCGCCACCGGCCTGGGGGTGCTGTTCGGCCTGCCGATCGACATCCGCCACATCGCCTTCTCGTCGGCCTACCTCGGCTACGCCTCGGCCGCGCTGGACTTCTCGATCCCGCTCACGACCGCGGCGATCGCCTTCGCCGGCGTGCTGCTGATCGGCCTCACCAACCTGGCGGTGAGCTTCGCGCTGACGCTGAGCGTGGCGATGCGCGCGCGCCGCATCACCTTCGCACAGAGCCGCTCGCTCGGCGGCCTGCTGCTGCGCCGCCTGCTGCGCACGCCGCACGCCTTCCTGTTCCCGCCGCGGGCGGATGAAGCGGCGCTTGGTCCGACGCCGCCGAACGGCTAGAATGCGCGTCCCCGAGTCCTCGTCATAGTTCAATGGATAGAACGGGCGCCTCCTAAGCGCCAGATCCAGGTTCGATTCCTGGTGACGGGACCACTCATTCGCGATTTCGGTGTTGTAAACGGTTGGGGGCCACTTGCTCGGCAGGCGCCCGATTCGGGGACCGGACCCGCTTCCCGACCGGTCAAGCCCGATGCCCCGCTACTGCCAGGTGCTCTTCGATCTCGACGGCACCCTCATCGACTCCGCCCCCGCCATCCTCGCAAGCTACCGCGACGCCTTTGCCAGCACCGGACACCGGCCGGTGATCGCGATCGACGCGGGCATCGTCGGCCCGCCGCTGCTCGAGACCCTGCGCATGCTCGCCGGCACCCGCGACGCCGCGGTGATCGACGCGCTCGCGGCCGGCTTCAAGGCGAGCTACGACAGCACCGGCTACCGCCAGACCGCGGCCTACGAAGGAGTCGACGCGATGCTGCGCCGCCTTGGCGCGGCCGGCTGCACGCTGTCGATCGCGACCAACAAGCGCCTGCTGCCGACGCGGCTGATCCTCGAACATCTGGGCTGGAGCGGCCATTTCGCGGCGGTGTATGCACTCGATCTGTTCGAGCCGCGCCTGCCCGACAAGGCGGCGATGATCGCGCGGCTGCTGCAGGATCGCGGCATCGACCGCGCCGATGCGGTCTACGTGGGCGATCGCGGCGAGGATGGCGAATCGGCCGATGCCAACCAGTTGCCCTTCATCGCCGCGACCTGGGGCTATGGCAGCCTGGAGGCGGGCGAGATGGCGCCGCACTGGCGCGCGGTGGCAAGCCCGGCGGCGCTCGCCGACGAGATCCTGGGCGAGGCCTGATGTCGATCTTCTGCCGTTGATCCTCTGCCGGGGCGCGCCTAGCGCTGGGATGCGATCAGGCGGTGGAGGTATTCGACCGGAATCGCATAGCTGATGCCCGACGGGTCGGAGAGCACCTTCTCCTTGGTCGACTTCACGAACACCATGTTGAGCACGCCGATGACCTCGCCCGTGGCGGGGTCGTAGAGCGGGCTGCCGCTGTTGCCGGGATAGGCGGTGGCGTCGAGCTGGTACACCCGGAAGGGGTCGGTGGCGAGGCGACGGATCAGCGCCGGGTTGAGGTCGCGCGAGTTGGCCTGCGGGATGGCGATCGGCGTGATCGCCGAGACGATGCCGCGATGCGTCACCGGGGTCATGCCGAGTACGGCGCCGATCGGGAAGCCGGTGAAGGCGACCTCCTGCCCCTCGACCACCCCGCCGCCGCCCGCGAGGCGTAGCGCCGGCAGCGCAGGACCGCTCTCGAGGCGCAGCAGGGCGAGATCCTGCGCCCGTTCGCTTGCCACGACCCGCACCGGTCGTACCGCCCCGGTGAGGCCGTCGCCGGGCAGCACGACCACGAGCTGTTCAAGCTTCGCGCTGTCGACCTGGTCGGGCAGGACGTGCGCGTTGGTGGCGATCGACATGCCGTCACCGACCGCAAAGCCGGTGCCGCGGAACACGAAGGCCGGGCTGCGCGTGCGCTGATAGGTCCCGACTCCGACCACCGACGGCTTGACGCGCGCGAGCGTGGAGACCAGGTCGGCGCGCGCGCAGGGGGTGAGGGCAAGCGCCAGCGGAATCGCCAGCGCGCAGGCCAGCAGGCGACGCCGCGCCGGCATTGTCGCGCCGGGATTCACGATTCGTGTTCCTGTTCGAGGGCCAGCCGCAGCTTGCGCAGCATCGGGCTGGGCGCGACCACCCGGCTGTCGTAGGGATGGCGATCCTGGCCGACGTGGCGCAGGATGCGCTCGACATAGGCGCGCGTCTCGCGGTAGGGCGGTACGCCCCGGTAGCGGTCCACCGCGCCCTCGCCCGCGTTGTAGCCGGCGGCGGCGAGCGCGATGTCACCTTCGAAGTAGGCCAGCAGCCAGCGCAGGTAGGCCAGGCCGCCACGGATGTTCTGCTCGGGGTCGTAGGGCTTGCCGACGTTGAAGCGCTCGGCGGTGGCGGGGATCAGCTGCATGACGCCCATCGCGTTCTTGGGCGAGAGCGCCTGCGGATTGAGCGCCGACTCGGTGAGCCCGATCGCGAGCGCGAACTCGGGGCGGACACCGTATTTGGGAGCGAGCTCGGCGAGCATGCGCGCCACCGCCTGGCGGGCCGCAGGCAGGCGCGCGATCAGGGCCTCGACCGGCCAGCGCTGCACGATCTGGCTCGAAGGGGTGTGCAGGCAATCCGGCACCTCACCGGTGTATTCGCCGGTGTAGCGCAACATGCGCTCCGCGTGCTCGTCGCCCTTCGCGGCCGCCATGGCGAAGAGCGTGCCGGCGTAGGCGTCGTTGCGCTCGACACCGCGGCCGTTCGCGTACATCCAGCCGAGCGCATACATGCCTTCGGCATCGCCGAGGCGAGCGGATTCGCAGTACAGCAGCGCCGCGTAGGGCTGGTCGCGCGGCACGCCCTCGCCGTGCTCGTAGGCCAGCGCCTCGGTGGCGAGATAGCGCGCCTGCTCGGCAAGTGCGCGCTCGAACGCCCCCTCCCCGGCCACGGCAGGAACCGACCACGCCAAGGCAAGCGCCACGGCGACCGCCCCGCGCGCACGCCCACGCGCCCGCGAGGCGAGCCTCGCGGTCCGACCGGCAAGCGATGTCCTGTTCTTGCGCGTGTTCATGCTTCCTTATCGCACAGAGCGGGCAGCCCTGACAATCCCGCCTGGCTCTCAATCCCATGCAGCGACGCTGCCGCTGCCGGCAGGGCAGCGGCAAGCGCAGGCGGGTTCATCGGCTGCTCGTCTTTCTGCCCCGGCCTCGCCGGGGGTCAGAGTTCCTTCATCAGCGCGGCGGCCTGCTGATGCATGGGCGTGCCATCCTTGAGGCGCGGCATCAGGGCCTGCAGTTGCGTGCGCGCCTCGTCCTTCTTCCCGGCCTTGACCAGCGCCCGTGCGAGGTTGAGCTGCAAGGGCAGCAGGTCGGGGCCGATCGAAACGGCACGACGCAAGTTCGCCAGACCGGCATCCACTGCACCGCTTTCCACCTGGATGGTGCCTACGGTATCGATGATCGCCGGATTTTCGGGCGCAAGCCGCAGCGCCTGCTCGGCGTACTCCAGCGCCTTCGGATCCTTCACCTCGTTGGCCGCCCAAGCCAGGTTGTTGAGCAGGATCGGGTTCTGCGGGGCCATCTCGGACATGCGCGCGAAGATCTTGACCGCGTCGGCGTAGCGCTTTTCGCCAAGGGCCAGCTCGCCCAGGTAGCCGCGCAACACGAGATCGGACGGATTGTCCTTCAGCCACGCGTCGGCCATGCGTGCCGCGTCCGCCTTGCGATCCGCACGGACCAGGGCCGAATGCAGGCGTGCCGCAGCCTGGCCTCCGCCCTTGCGATCGAGCGCCTTGCGGTAGGCAGCCGCGGCCTCCGACCACTGGCTGGCGACCGCATGCACGTCACCCTCGAGCAGGTAGCCGGCGGGCAGCTCGGGCTGCCGCGACTGGGCCTCGCCGGCGAGTTGCAGGGCGAGCTTCCTGTCGTTGCGCTCGAGCGCCAGCGCGATCATGCGCTGGCGTGCGTCGATGAGATCGGGGGCGATGCTCAGCGCCTTGCGCAAGGCCTGCTCCGCGGCATGGCCGTCCTTGAGCGAACGATGCACGTCGGCGAGGGCCACCAGCGGCTGCGGCGACGCCGGCAGCAGGTTGACCAGGCGATTGAGCGCGGCGATCGCCTGCTGACTGTCACCCGCGGCAAGTTGGGTGCGGGCAAGCGCCTCGATCGCGCGCGGCTCGCTCTGGTGCGCAGCCGCGACCTTCTGGGCCACCTGCAGCGCCTGTGTGGCCTGCCGTTGCGAGAGCAGGTGCTGGATGATGGCAAGGTTCGCCCGCACGCTGCCGGGCGAAGCCGCCTCGGCGCGCTCGAGCGTGCGCAGCACCTCGGGCGCTGCCGCCCCCGTGGCGCGCTGGATCTCGGCGAGCGTCAGCAAGGCCTCGACGTTCTTGGGGTCGTTCTTGACCACGGCCTCGAGACGGGCAATCGCATCCTGCGGCTTGCGTTCGGCGAGGTCGAGCCGCGCCAGGTTGATCGCCGCGGCGAGGTAGCCGGGCTGCCGGGCGAGCGCCTTCTCGAAGGCCGCTCGTGCCGCCGGGATGTCGCGTCGGGCGAGCATCAGCCCGCCACGCAGGTTGTCGACCAGCACATTGTCCGGTTGCTTGCGCTCGAGTTCGGCCTGCGCGGCGAGCGCCTTGTCGATCTCGCCCCGGCGCAGGTGACCCACCACCAGCGCGAGGTCCGCCTGGATCCCGCTCTCGTCCATGCGCGCCGCGGATTCGAGATCCTCGAAGGCGCTGTCGATGTCGCCTCCCGCCATGCGCGCCACGCCGAGCCGCATGCGTGCCCTCGGATCATCGGGGCTCGCCTTCGACGCAAGTTCGAAATACTCCTCCGAGCGTTCGAAGTCGCCGTTGGCGAGGAAGACCTGCCCCGCCAGCCCGAGCAGGCGGGCACTCGGCTGCTGCGCCTGCAACAGTGGCTGGAGCAGTTCGAGCGCGCGCTTGGATTCGCCGGTGGCGAGGTGGGAGACGATCAGGGCCTGCCGAGCGCCGAGATGTCCAGGCACCGCCTGCAGCACCCGGTCGAGATGGGTGCGCGCCAAAGCATGCTCATTGGTGCGTACGAGGACGGTGCCCGCGAGCAGATCCGCGGGCAGTAGCTGCGGCGCGTCCTTGAGGACCTGCATGACGTCGTCGCGAGCCTCGGTCAAGCGGTTCTCGCGGAAATGCCGGAGCGCGACCAGGTAGCGGGTCAATGGATGATTGCCCGCCACGGAGCGCATGCTTTCCAGCGCAGCATCGGCCGCGGCCATGTCGCCGCCGCGCAGCAACTGGCTGACGAGGGCGAAGTGGCCATTCACCGACTTCGGCTGCAGGCGCACGACTTCGCGCAGGGCTTCGACCCCCTCGGGGGCGCGTCCCTGGCCGATCAACAGATCGGCCAGCAGTGCGTGGGCCTCGGCCGCCTCCGGCGAGCGCCGGACGGCCTCGCGAACCTCGGCCTCGGCGGCCGCGAGATCGCCCTTGAGGGCGGTGGTGCGGGCGAGCCCGATATGGCTCCGCGCCTCGTCGGGCGCGGCGGCGATCGACTCGAGATAGGATGCGCGCGCCTTGTCGACGTCCCGTCGCGCCAGGTGAGCGTCGCCCAGTGCCGCCAAGACCGCCGCAAGCGCCTTGGGCTCGCTCACACGCGGGTCGCCGAACTCGGCGAAGAGCTTGTCGACCTCACCCGCGGCGACGAATGCCGGGGCGAGCTCGACCGCGACCACGTCGCGCGGATGGCCGAGCTCGAGCGCACGCTGCAACTCCTTGACTCCACCCGCCACATTGCCCTGGCGCAGATTGATCCGCCCGAGCAGGAAGCGCGCCTCGGCGAGGTTGCCGTTCTGCTGCAGGGCGTTCTTGAGCTGGATGCTGGCGGCGTCAAGGTCCTGCTTCTCGATGAAGGCCTTCGCCGACACCACCATCTCTTCGGGCGTCTCGCTGCAGCCGGCGAGCAGCAATACCGACAGGGCAGCAGCAGCGACACCGGATGCGGCACGGCCGGACCAGCGCGAACGACGACTACGGACTTGGCTCACGAACCATTCTCCTTTTTGAGGCCGAAACGGCCGAGCAGATCATATAGGGACGGGCGGCTGACGCCGAGGATCTCGGCAGCGCGCGCGATGTTGCCGTTGGTGCGGGCAATGACCTTGAGGACGGCGGCGCGTTCGGCATCCTCGCGCACCTGGCGGAGATTGAAGATCGACAGGTCCTCGTCCCCGGCGGCGAGGCCGAGGTCCTCTGCACTGATGCAGTCGCCGTCGGCCATGATCACGGCGCGCTTGATGCAGTTCTCGAGCTCGCGCACATTCCCGGGCCAGCGATGGGCTTCGATCGCCGAGAGGGCGTCGTCGGCGAGCATCGGGGCGCGGCGACCGTTTTCCTTGGCGAAGCGCTGCACGAAGGCGTGGGCGAGGAAGGTCGCGTCGCCCTCGCGCTCGCGCAAGGCGGGGATCTCGATGACGATCTCGGCAAGCCGGTAGTAGAGGTCCTCGCGAAACACGCCGGCCTGGATCTGTGCCTTGAGATCACGATGCGTCGCGCACACGATGCGCACATCGACCGGGATCTCCTCGCGCCCGCCGATGCGCTCGATCGAGCGCTCCTGCAGGAAACGCAGCAGCTTGGCCTGCAGGGCGAGCGGGAGGTCGCCGATCTCGTCGAGGAAGAGCGTTCCGCCGTTGGCGGTCTCGATCTTGCCGAGGGTCTGGCGCACCGCGCCGGTGAAGGCGCCTTTCTCGTAGCCGAAGAGTTCGCTCTCGAGCAGGGTGTCGGGGATGGCGGCGCAGTTGATCGCGACGAAGCGCTCGCGCGCGCGCGGCGACAACATGTGCAGTCCGCGCGCGAGGATCTCCTTGCCGGTACCGCTCTCGCCGAGCAGGGCGACGGTGGCCGACGCGGAGGCGAGCTTCTCGATCGTGCGGCAGATCTTGAGCATGCCGGGGTCGCGGGTGAGCAGACCGGAGAGCGGGCTGCCTTCGAGCGCGGCGAGGCGAGCGTTCTCCATCTGCAGGTCGTGCATGCGAAATGCACGCTCGATGGTGAGGTTGAGGAGTTCCGGCTCGAAGGGCTTGGCGAAGAAGTCGTAGGCGCCCAGGCCGACGGCCTTCACCGCGTTCTCGCGGTCGTGCTGTCCGGTGAGCACGATGACCTTGGTGTCGGGTGCGAGCGTGAGGATCTCGCGCAGGAGCTTGAACCCTTCGCTCACGTCGTCGGGCGCAGGCGGCAGCCCGAGGTCCATCGTGACCACCGCGGGTTCGTGCTTGCGAAGCTGCGCGATGGCGCTCTCGCGATCGCTCGCGACCACGGTCTCGCAGGCGTCGAATGCCCAGCGCATCTGCTTTTGCAGCGCGAGATCGTCTTCCACGATCAGGAGGGTGCGCTGCTTGTCTGACGTCGAATTCACTGTCTATGTGCCCATCGCGGTAGATTGCCCGTCCTCACGCCGGATGCGGGGTAGCTCGATGGTGACGCGCGTGCCGCGCCCGACCTCGCTATCGTAGTGCAGCGCACCACCGATTTCCTCGAGGTACTGCCTGGTCTCGTAGACCCCGATCCCCATCCCGCTCGACTTGGTGGTCTGGAAGGGTCGCGAGAGCCGTTCGCGGACGAACTCTGCAGTCATCCCGCAACCATTGTCCTCGACGACCACGTTCGCCCGCCCGTCCGTCCCGGCTGCGAGAGTCAAGGTGACCTTACCATCCTGTGGCGTCGCATCCAGTGCATTTTGCACGACATGACCGACGATTCTTTCCAGCCTCTGCGGGTGGGCGCTGACCTCGACCGACCCGGCGCCCTCGAGTGCGATCTCGACGACCGGCAGCTGCCCGCGCTTCGAGTCGCAGACCGCACGCAGCAGTGCGGGCAGATCCAGCGCCCGCGGCGGATCGATCGAGCGCTTCTCCTGAAGCTGGGTCATCAGCCCGCGCATGCGCGCCTCCACGTTCGCCACCGTCTCGAGCATGTCCTGCTGGAACTCAGGGTTGTCACGATGGCGCTGCGCGTTCTTGAGCATCAACGAGAGCTGGGCGACGAGGTTCTTGAGGTCATGAACCACGAAGGCGGACATGCGGTTGAAGGAGTCGAACTTGCGCGCCTCGAGCAGGGCCTCGGCCGCAAGCATGCGGTCGAGATAGCCTGCAGCCTGGCGTTGCGCCGTCTTGAGCAGGTCGAGCACCTCCCAGTCGATATCGAAGGGCGCGCGTGGAGAACTGAGCACGACGAACCCGATCAGGCGCTCGGCCGTCTGCAGCGGAATGACCAGCCAGGCGTCGTCGAGATGCGAGAGCCACGCCGGCAGCACGAGCCCCTCGTAGCGTCCGGGCTGCATGCGGTACTCCTCGAGGTCGACCACCCAGCCTCGGCCGGCCAGAAAGGCGCACAGCGGCGAGTCGAGGCTGTCGACGGCATCGACCACGGGGTGGTTGAAGCGCGAATGCAGCTTGCACTTGCCGTAGCCATCGGCAAGCCACAGCGCTCCCCCGGGACTCTCCACCAGATCGGACAGGGCCTTGATGACCGACTGCCCGAGATCGAGGCTGCGGTCGGCAGAAGACAGCGCCTGGGTGAAACGCAGCCATTCGGCGCGGTAGTCGTAGCGGTAGGGAAAGAGATGCTTGCTGATGAAGACGCGCAGGCGGGCGCGCACCGCCCCCGAGAACAGCAGCGCCCCGAGCAGCACGAGCCCCGCGAAGAGGAGCGCCATCTGCAGCGCGCGTCCCCAGTCGCCACCGAAGTAGCGCACGTAATAGGCGGCGCCGGCGATGACCAGGAGATAGAGCCCCGCCCCGGCCAGCGCGGTCGAATGGAACACCACCTCGCGCGAGACCGACATGCGCAGGGTCCACGACGGGCTGCGCGTTCCGGCAATCGCGATCAGCGGGATCAGCAGTGCATGGGCGATACCCCGTGTCGCCAAGACGTCGGCGTCGAGGCGCGAGAACAGCAAGGCATCGGCGAACAGGTAGAGTTCGAAGATGTATCCCGCCGCAAGTGCGAGGCAGAGCGGCTTGAGCCCCCAACGCGAGACGGAGGGCATGCCCCGGTAGAGCTGCTCGACGAGCATCAGCCCCACGACCGCATGCGTTAGCCACGCACCGATAACGGGTTCTACCGGCAGCGTACCCGCGAGCCCCGCCCACTCGAGCATCAGCGCAAGAATCTGCAGCGACACGGCCGCCACGGCCGCATACGCTGGCCAGCGCAACCATCCACCCCACAGAGGTCGCGAGAGCACGATCAGGAACGCGTACCAGGCAGCCACGCGCACAACGTCGAGGATGACCGCGACGGTGCCGATCAGCGCCCCGTCTCCACGCGCGGCGAGCGCGGAACATGCTGCCCACAGACCAGAAATGGCGACGGCGGCGAACAACACGCCACCCGGAAGCGCCCCCCTCCAGGCGAAGAAAATGTATAGCGCGAAGAAGGCAAAGGCTACGGCTGCAACCCCATAGCTCCAGATCGCAACCTCAGCCACCCCGCCCCCCTCGCCGTCTCATCCGCAGCACATGCCCGCCCGAATCACCTGCGGCTTCGGCCCGCGCGCGCGGGCTCAGTGCGCGCCTTCGCCCGTCAGCACTACCCGGACGGTTTCGAAGAGCACCAGCGTATCCAGAATCAAGGAGTGATTCTTCACGTAATAGAGGTCGTACTGGAGCTTCTCGGCAGCATCATCGACCGAGGCTCCGTACTGGTACCGCACCTGCGCCCAACCCGTGACACCGGGCTTGACGCAGTGGCGCACGGCGTAGAACGGGATCTGCTGGGTCAGCTGATCGACGAAATACGGGCGCTCCGGGCGCGGGCCGACCAGGCTCATGTCGCCATTGAGGACGTTGAAGAGTTGCGGAAGCTCGTCGATCCTGAGCTTGCGGATGAAGCGTCCGATCCGTGTCACGCGATCGTCGTTCGAACTCGCCCATCTGGGCTTGCCGTCCTTCTCCGCGTCCCGGCGCATGCTGCGGAACTTGATCACCCGGAAGGGTCGACCGCCCCGCCCCACCCGCTCCTGCGAGTAGAAGATCGGCGCGCCGTCCTCCAGGACGATCAACAGGGCCGTCAACACCATCACCGGCATCGCTACGAGCAGGAGCACAGTGCCGACCACGAGGTCGAAGCAGCGCTTGACGAAGGTACGCGTCCAGCCTTGGCGAAAGCCGTCCCCGTAGATCAGCCAGCTGGCCCGCAGCGAATCCAGCCGCACCTGGCCCTGGACGCGCTCGAAGAAGCTCGACAGATCGAGGATGCGCGTGCCAAGGAGCTTGCAATCGAGCAGCTCGCGCAAGGAAAGCACTCCCCCCCTGCGCTCGCGGACCGCGACGATCACCTCGTCCACGCGAAGGTTGCGCACGACGTCGAGCAGACTGCCCGGCGGAAGCACCTCGCGCGGCTCGACCTCGATGCGTTCATTGCCCCCGACCGGCAGGAAACCGACCACGTCGACACTGCGCTGCAACGGCCGTGTCAGGTCCTGATGCACCATCCTCGCGTCCCTCCCCGTCCCGACGATCAGCACCCTCGGCACGAACAGGGCCGACGCCTGACGCTGATTGACCAGGCCGCGCGCAAGAAGGAGGAAGCATAGGAGCAGCAGTACACTGACCTGGAGCGAATGGGGCTCAATCTCGGACCACGGCAACAGCCCGAAAACGAGATAGGCTACCGGCACACTGACCGTGAGCGAGAGCGCCACGCGTGCGAAGGCCTGCCGGTGCGAGCGTTGGTACACCGGCCGGTACAAGCCCATCGCCGCGTTGAGTGCGATCATGCTCGCAGCGAACGTGAGCGCCGACGGAATACAGACCGCCCAATCGACCGCACTTGTGGGTGTAACGAGCAACGCAACTGCCCCGAGCACGACCGCAAATAGCGTCAATGCGTCGAACAACACCTGCTGCAGGGTGTGCGTGGGAAGGTAATGGCTGAACACCTTCAACATCGAGGGCCTCTGCATTGGTTTGAGAAGAGATGGAGCGGTCCCAAGCTGGAGGACCCTGGCGGAGTGCGACGCGCTCGCCCCCCCCCCCGCTCACGATTTGAGCTTAGACAATCGCTGACCGGACACGCGTGACGCACATCACGTCGAAGGCCGCTCAGGCCCCCATTTCGAACCCGACGAGCACAATCACACGCGCGCCATCGGAAGAGGAAATGCCGCACTGCAACATTCGCGGTTGATTTTAGCATGCGAAGGTTGTAGCGTCGGCTACGTTACCCCAGAACGCTTTCATACAAGGAGAAGCAAGTGACCCAACCTCAACGCGATTTCAGCGAGGTCTACGGCCTCGGTTTCGAAGACCTGCACGTTGGCCGGACCGCCTCGGTCTCGCGCACCGTCAGCGAGGCCGACATCCTCATGTTCGCTGGTGTTTCGGGCGATACCAACCCGGTCCATCTCGATGAAGAGTTTGCCGCGAGCACGATGTTCGGCGGCCGGATCGCGCATGGCATGCTATCTGCCGGGCTCATCTCGGCGGTATTCGGCACCCGCCTGCCAGGCCCCGGCTGCATCTATCTGTCGCAGAGCCTGAAATTCAAGGCCCCGGTGAAGATCGGCGACACGGTCGTGGCGCGCGTCACCGTCAAGGAGCTGAAGGCCGAGAAGCGTCGCGCCGTTTTCTCGACGGTCTGCACCGTGGGCGACAAGGTGGTCATGGACGGCGAAGCCGAGATTCTCGTTCCGGCCCGCGGCTGATCCACGGTGCTCGCGACCTGCGTCGCCCCGGCGAGGCGATGCGATGCAGCGCATCGCCAGCCACTTACGACAGCGGCGCAGGTCGGGATGAAACACTGGATGGCAGCGCAGGCCAGCAACGAAGGCCTCGGCTGCGGTGGCGGAGCCGAACGGTTGCACAGTCCGGTTTCGACCTGCAGGCGGACCTGCTTTCGGGAAGATCTCTGAGGCGACGCGTTGGATCTCGTGACGGGTATACGGCGCAACGCCCCAGGCACGAAGAGGTGCGTGGGGCGTTGTTTTGTGGGTTAGTCTGACGATGACCTACTTTCACGAGGGCGGACCTCACTATCATCGGCGCGTGTGCGTTTCACGGTCCTGTTCGGGAAGGGAAGGGGTGGTTCCACACAGCTATGGTCGTCAGACTTTGACTTGTTCTTCAGCGTTTTGGCTGCTGAAGCAAAGATTGGAAGAAGTGTTGTGTGATTGTCTGGAGATCGTGTGATGTCCAGAGGATCGAGTTCGTTTTGTTTTGAAGGTTATAGGATCAAGCCACACGGGCAATTAGTACCGGTTAGCTGAACGTGTTGCCACGCTTACACACCCGGCCTATCAACGTTGTGGTCTTCAACGACCCTTCAGGGGGCTCGAGGCCCCGGGGAAGTCTCATCTTGAGGCGAGTTTCCCGCTTAGATGCTTTCAGCGGTTATCTCTTCCGCACATAGCTACCCGGCGATGCGACTGGCGTCACAACCGGTACACCAGGGGTGCGTCCACTCCGGTCCTCTCGTACTAGGAGCAGGCCCTCTCAAACTTCCAGCGCCCACGGCAGATAGGGACCAAACTGTCTCACGACGTTTTAAACCCAGCTCACGTACCACTTTAAATGGCGAACAGCCATACCCTTGGGACCGGCTACAGCCCCAGGATGTGATGAGCCGACATCGAGGTGCCAAACTCCGCCGTCGATGTGAACTCTTGGGCGGAATCAGCCTGTTATCCCCAGAGTACCTTTTATCCGTTGAGCGATGGCCCTTCCATACAGAACCACCGGATCACTATGACCTGCTTTCGCACCTGCTCGACTTGTGGGTCTCGCAGTCAAGCCACCTTTTGCCATTGCACTATCAGTACGATGTCCGACCGTACCTAGGTGACCTTCGTACTCCTCCGTTACCTTTTGGGAGGAGACCGCCCCAGTCAAACTGCCCACCATGCACGGTCCCCGACCTGGATTCACAGGCCTGGGTTAGAACCTCGACGACACCAGGGTGGTATTTCAAGGATGGCTCCACCGGAACTGGCGTCCCGGTTTCATAGCCTCCCACCTATCCTACACAAGTCCCGTCAAAGTCCAATGCAAAGCTACAGTAAAGGTTCATGGGGTCTTTCCGTCTAGCCGCGGGGAGATTGCATCTTCACAAACATTTCAACTTCGCTGAGTCTCAGGAGGAGACAGTGTGGCCATCGTTACGCCATTCGTGCAGGTCGGAACTTACCCGACAAGGAATTTCGCTACCTTAGGACCGTTATAGTTACGGCCGCCGTTTACCGGGGCTTCGATCAAGAGCTTGCACCCCATCACTTAACCTTCCGGCACCGGGCAGGCGTCACACCCTATACGTCCACTTTCGTGTTTGCAGAGTGCTGTGTTTTTAATAAACAGTCGCAGCCACCGATTCTCTGCGACCCCGTTCCGCTCCGGCCGCGAGGGCCTTCACGTACCAGGGGCATACCTTCTCCCGAAGTTACGGTATCAATTTGCCGAGTTCCTTCTCCTGAGTTCTCTCAAGCGCCTTGGTATTCTCTACCAGCCCACCTGTGTCGGTTTGCGGTACGGTCACTCTATGACTGAAGCTTAGAGGCTTTTCCTGGAAGCTGGGTATCACTCACTTCGGATCCGAGGATCCTCGTCATCACGCCTCATCTAAGCCACGCGGATTTGCCTACGCGGCACGACTACACGCTTAAACCACCTATTCCAACAGATGGCCGAGCTAACCTTCTCCGTCCCCCCATCGCATCATAGAGCGGTACAGGAATATTGACCTGTTTCCCATCGACTACGCATTTCTGCCTCGCCTTAGGGGCCGACTCACCCTGCGCCGATGAACGTTGCGCAGGAAACCTTGGGCTTACGGCGAGGGTGCTTTTCACACCCTTTATCGCTACTCATGTCAGCATTCGCACTTCCGATACCTCCAGCATCCCTTACGAGACACCTTCGCAGGCTTACGGAACGCTCCCCTACCACGTGTCAAAGACACATCCGCAGCTTCGGTTCATGGCTTGAGCCCCGTTACATCTTCCGCGCAGGACGACTCGACTAGTGAGCTATTACGCTTTCTTTAAAGGGTGGCTGCTTCTAAGCCAACCTCCTAGCTGTCTATGCCTTCCCACCTCGTTTGCCACTTAGCCATGCATTTGGGACCTTAGCTGGCGGTCTGGGTTGTTTCCCTCTTGACACCGGACGTTAGCACCCGATGTCTGTCTGCCGTATATCACTTTGCGGTATTCGGAGTTTGCTATCGCGGGGTAGATCGCAATGACCCCCCCAACGATTACAGTGCTCTACCCCCGCAAGTGTCCGTACGACGCACTACCTAAATAGTTTTCGGGGAGAACCAGCTATTTCCGGATTTGTTTAGCCTTTCACCCCTATCCACAGCTCATCCCCTAACTTTTCAACGTTAGTGGGTTCGGACCTCCAGTACCTGTTACGGCACCTTCATCCTGGCCATGGATAGATCATCCGGTTTCGGGTCTACGCCCAGCTACTCTGACGCCCTTATCAGACTCGCTTTCGCTACGCCTCCCCTATTCGGTTAAGCTCGCAACTGAACGTAAGTCGCTGACCCATTATACAAAAGGTACGCAGTCACCCCTTACGAGGCTCCCACTGTTTGTATGCATGCGGTTTCAGGATCTATTTCACTCCCCTCCCGGGGTTCTTTTCGCCTTTCCCTCACGGTACTGGTTCACTATCGGTCGATCACGAGTATTTAGCCTTGGAGGATGGTCCCCCCATCTTCAGACAGGATTTCTCGTGTCCCGCCCTACTTGTCGCACGCTCAGACCCGCCACCGGCTTTTCGCATACGGGACTATCACCCTGTATCGTCGGACTTTCCAGACCGTTTTGCTAAGCTGATGGTTTAGTCGTGCAGGCTCTTCCGCGTTCGCTCGCCACTACTTGCGGAATCTCGGTTGATTTCTTTTCCTCGAGCTACTTAGATGTTTCAGTTCGCTCGGTTCGCCTCCTCAGACCTATGGATTCAGTCTGGGATACCCCTTGCGGGGTGGGTTTCCCCATTCGGACATCGTGGGATCAAAGCTCTATTGCCAGCTCCCCCACGCTTTTCGCAGGCTTACACGTCCTTCATCGCCTGTGATCGCCAAGGCATCCACCACATGCACTTAGTCGCTTGATCCTATAACCTTGGACCCTCCTCGATGTTGCCACCGCGAAGGCCCGCGTACAGGAACGAACTCGTTTGTGCGACCCGACGCTACGCTGACAAGCTCAGCGCCGGATCAATGCAATCACACAACTTGCAGTACGCACCGGCTCGGTACGTACTACACTTCTTCCACTTTGTTAAAGAGCACGACTCGTGAAGAGTCAGGAGTAAGGAGTGCCGTGCACACCACGCACGTCCCACTCGTCACGCCTGACGCCACACACCCCTCGAGGACTTTCCACACTGCAGGATTTTCCACCCTGCGCTGGTGGAGCTGGTCGGGATCGAACCGACGACCTACGGCTTGCAAAGCCGCCGCTCTCCCAGCTGAGCTACAGCCCCCCTGTCTCGAGCATCCCTTGATTTGGTGGGTCTGGTTGGGTTCGAACCAACGACCCCCGCCTTATCAAGACGGTGCTCTAACCAGCTGAGCTACAGACCCTCATCCGAGGCTCTTCTCGCCTGAACAACCGATAAGTTGTGGATACTTGGCCGTCGCGGCCTGATCTCTTGAAAGGAGGTGATCCAGCCGCACCTTCCGATACGGCTACCTTGTTACGACTTCACCCCAGTCATGAATCTCACCGTGGTAAGCGCCCTCCCGAAGGTTAAGCTACCTACTTCTGGTGAAACCCACTCCCATGGTGTGACGGGCGGTGTGTACAAGACCCGGGAACGTATTCACCGCAGCATGCTGATCTGCGATTACTAGCGATTCCGACTTCACGTAGTCGAGTTGCAGACTACGATCCGGACTACGATCGGCTTTAAGGGATTGGCTCCACCTCGCGGCTTGGCAACCCTCTGTACCGACCATTGTATGACGTGTGAAGCCCTACCCATAAGGGCCATGAGGACTTGACGTCATCCCCACCTTCCTCCGGTTTGTCACCGGCAGTCTCACTAGAGTGCCCAACCAAATGATGGCAACTAGTGACAAGGGTTGCGCTCGTTGCGGGACTTAACCCAACATCTCACGACACGAGCTGACGACAGCCATGCAGCACCTGTGTTCTGGCTCCCGAAGGCACCCTCGCCTCTCAGCAAGGTTCCAGACATGTCAAGGGTAGGTAAGGTTTTTCGCGTTGCATCGAATTAATCCACATCATCCACCGCTTGTGCGGGTCCCCGTCAATTCCTTTGAGTTTTAACCTTGCGGCCGTACTCCCCAGGCGGTCGACTTCACGCGTTAGCTGCGTCACTCAGTGCATTGCTGCTCCGAACGACTAGTCGACATCGTTTAGGGCGTGGACTACCAGGGTATCTAATCCTGTTTGCTCCCCACGCTTTCGTGCATGAGCGTCAGTACAGGCCCAGGGGGCTGCCTTCGCCATCGGTGTTCCTCCTGATCTCTACGCATTTCACTGCTACACCAGGAATTCCACCCCCCTCTGCCGTACTCTAGCCTGCCAGTCACAAGCGCAGTTCCCAGGTTAAGCCCGGGGATTTCACACCTGTCTTAGCAAACCGCCTGCGCACGCTTTACGCCCAGTAATTCCGATTAACGCTCGCACCCTACGTATTACCGCGGCTGCTGGCACGTAGTTAGCCGGTGCTTCTTAGTCCGGTACCGTCATCCATGTCCTATGTTAGAGAACACGATTTCTTCCCGGCCGAAAGAGCTTTACAACCCGAAGGCCTTCTTCACTCACGCGGCATGGCTGGATCAGGCTTGCGCCCATTGTCCAAAATTCCCCACTGCTGCCTCCCGTAGGAGTCTGGGCCGTGTCTCAGTCCCAGTGTGGCGGATCATCCTCTCAGACCCGCTACGGATCGTCGCCTTGGTGGGCCTTTACCCCACCAACTAGCTAATCCGACATCGGCCGCTCCAATCGCGCGAGGTCCGAAGATCCCCCGCTTTCTCCCTCAGGACGTATGCGGTATTAGCGTAGCTTTCGCTA
Source organism: Thauera sp. (assembly GCA_024235615.1). Classification (GTDB taxonomy): domain Bacteria; phylum Pseudomonadota; class Gammaproteobacteria; order Burkholderiales; family Rhodocyclaceae; genus Thauera. The sequence continues at coordinate 732,277 of JACKMB010000001.1, forward strand.
CGTTATCCCCCACGACATGGGCACGTTCCGATGCATTACTCACCCGTTCGCCACTCGCCGGCAGGCCGAAGCCCCCGCTGCCGTTCGACTTGCATGTGTAAAGCATGCCGCCAGCGTTCAATCTGAGCCAGGATCAAACTCTTAAGTTCAATCCAGCAAAGTACTCAAATAACTGACTTTCATCAGCATGAGCACCAATCATTGCGATACTTCCGCGACCAAAGTCGCCGACCGCAACAACCAAGCACCCACACTTATCGGTTGTCCAAGTTTTTAAAGAATCGCTGCGTTGCCGCAGCGAAGAAGCGAGATTATGTAGAACCTACATCACCCTGTCAAGCATCTCGCGAATCTTTTTTTGCGCCGCCCCGGCAAACACCCGAACGACCCGACCCCGAAACACCCAACCGCTCCAACCCTCCCTGCACCGCTGCGCCTGCGTTCAAGCACTGCCGCGCTGGAAGAGGTGCGCATTATAGACACCCGAATCCAACGGTCAACTACAAAAAACAGCAAAAATACTGATGCACCCATCCAGAACGCTGCAGCCGCCGTTCGCGCCTGCCGGCCCTCCTGCAGGAACCGCTGCATTGAAGTCCGCAGTGCAGACGGGCGAGAATGCGGCGCACAGGCGGCGATTCGCTCAAACGCTGGCGGTCTGCGGGCACGGAGCCCGGTGGCGACCACCGAGGGACTCAAAGGACCTGGAAGACCTGCAGTTGATAGCCCGCTTCGCGACGCAGGACGCCCAGTGAGCGCAACTTGCAGACCGACCCTGAAGTCTTTACGAAGACCGGCTCGGCGAGGGCAGGGGCGTTTGCAGGCAGGAGGACGCGCAAAGCCTCCCCCTTGCTTGGAACGTCGCACAGGATCCCGTCGACACTGTTGCGACCATCATCGACGACCCCGAGCGAAGGCGATCGTGCGAGCAGTTCGATGCCCAGGCCGGCATGCGTCGCCCACATGCGCAGTCGCCGCACGATGCCAAGCTGCCAACCGTCACCATCGACGAAATGGATGCCGAGCAGTTCTCCGATATCTGGCCAGGCCCGCGTTGGATCGCTGTTGGCCACGATCTGCAGCCCGCTGCGACTGAAGTCGACCACCCTCCAGTTCCGCGGCACCGGAAGAGGCTGCCCGCCAATGACGGCAGTGCATGCATGGAGCCCACGCGCGATGTCCGCGCTCGCGTCCTGAAGGTATCGGCGCCGAGTCCGCACCGGCGGTGCCTTCGACCACTGCATGCGCAGGTATTCGACGGCGGCACGTGCATGCTCGAGCGGGAGACGGCCGAAGGGTGCAGGTACGATGGAGCGCGCGAGTTGCCTGGAGAACTCGGCCAGCAACTCGCCCGCCGCCCAGGGCGCGAAACGCCACTCCCCTTCCCGGTGCTTTCCCATCTGCCGGGCCGGGATGGTGCCCTCCTCCGGAATCACGACATACTGGGGCACATCGGCAGCACGGCGATCGAGCGACAGGAACGGCAGGCAGACATCCACGACGTGGCCGAGCGCGATGCCCATCTCGAGTTCGACCTGGTCGAGATTGATGCTGTAGTGGGCGACCGCGCGAAGATACTCCCGACCGATGTTGTGGACGTCCCCACCGACGACGCTGTCGCGGGCCTCGGGAGACGCGGCAAAGAGCTGGCCGATCCGCGCCCACAGCACCTCGTCGGGACCGAAGCGGTCACAAGCGGACCATTTCAAGGCCTCGACCACGGCGCTTGCCAGCCGCAGGCGGGTCGCCTCCGATCCGGCCACCGAATTCGATGGGGAAAGACACCAGTAGCCGTCGCACACCGCCATCCAGGCGTCACGCACACCGGCAAGCCAACGCACCCACCATGCGTGGTCATGCCCCGAAGCGGGATCGCCCGATGCGCGCACCCCGATCGGCGCGGAGCGCTCGACTGCCTCGCGCAAGGCATCGTCGAAGCTGGACACGACGTGCAGCCCTGCGACTTCGGTCTTCGGACTACCCGGCTTGTACAACGCCCGCAAGGTTGCCGTCGCAGCCTCGAGCCCCACAACCGGATTCCCGCCGCCGGCAAGCACGCCGGCGGGAGTGTAATCGAGCGTTCTGGGCTGATCCAAAGGCCATTCTCCGCACAAGACGCGCCAGCGCTTCCCCGGATGGGAAAAGCGCTCGAGCACGCGACGTTTCGCCACATTCTGAACCAGCGCGGAAGGCGGTGTCCACCGCACAGCCACCATGACGAACGCGAGATCGGGAGGCGTCCGCGTCACCGCAGCCCAGCCCCTTGCCTCCGCACAGTAGAATCACGCCTTTTTACCGGAAGCGAGCATGCGACAGTACCTCGACCTGATGCGCCATGTGCTCGAGCACGGCGACCCCAAGACCGACCGGACCGGGACCGGCACGCTATCCGTGTTCGGCTGGCAGATGCGCTTTCGCCTCCAGGACGGCTTTCCGCTGCTGACCACCAAGAAACTGCACACGCGCTCGATCATCCACGAGCTGCTGTGGTTTCTGCAGGGAGACACCAACATCCGCTACCTGAAGGAAAACGGCGTATCGATCTGGGACGAATGGGCCGACGCCGACGGCGAACTCGGCCCGGTGTATGGCAAGCAGTGGCGGAGCTGGGAAACCGCGGACGGGCGCACGGTCGATCAGCTCGCTCGCGTCGTCGACAGCATCCGGCACAACCCGGACTCGCGCCGCCACCTCGTCTCGGCGTGGAATCCGGGCGAGGTCGACGACATGGCCCTGCCGCCCTGCCACGCGCTGTTCCAGTTCTACGTCGCCGGCGGGCGGCTGTCGTGCCAGCTCTACCAGCGCAGCGCGGACATCTTCCTTGGCGTTCCCTTCAACATTGCCTCCTATGCGCTGCTAACCCACATGGTGGCGCAGGTGTGCGAACTCGAGCCGGGCGATTTCATCTGGACGGGCGGCGACTGCCACCTGTACAGCAACCATCTGGAGCAGGCACGCGAGCAACTCGGGCGCGAGCCGCGCGCCCTGCCCACGCTGCGCCTGAATCCCGCGGTGCGCGACCTCTTCGGCTTCCGCTTCGAGGACATCGCGCTCGAGGGCTATGACCCGCATCCGCACATCAAGGCTCCGGTGGCGGTATGAATCGACCCGAGATCGTCCTCATCGCCGCGGTCGCGCGCAACGGCACCATCGGACGCGACAACGAGCTGCCGTGGCGGCTCAGGGCCGACCTGCAGCATTTCCGTGCGCTCACGCTCGGCCACCCCATCCTGATGGGACGCAAGACCTGGGAGTCGCTCGGCCGTCCGCTGCCCGGAAGACGCAACCTCGTCGTAAGCCGCGACCCGGAGTTCCGCGCCGAAGGCGCCGAATGCTTCGCCGACCCCGCGACCGCGATCGCCGCCGTCGGCGGGGCGCCGACGCTGTTCGTGATCGGCGGGGCCCAGCTCTACGCCCAGCTGCTTCCCCACGCCGATCGCCTCGAGCTCACCGAGGTGCACGCCGACATCGACGGCGATGCGCACTTCCCCGCCTTCGATCCGGCGCAGTTCGTCGAGGAGTGCCGCGAGGCACACCACGCCGACGCAGACAACGCCTTCGACTTCGACTTCGTACGCTACCGCCGGCGCTGAAGCCGTCAGGAGCGCCGGCACTGCCACCGCAACGAACGAAGAGGGCCGCATCACGCGGCCCTCTTCGTTCGACGCCCCCCGCGCCGCGCGAGTCTCAGCCCTTCACGCAATCCACGTGATAGCGCCCGTCCTCGCCCTTGACCAGGCCGTGGATGTCGGTCTCGAAGCCCGGGAAGCGCGCATTGAAGTCACGCGCGAACTTCAGGTAGCGCACGATCGTCGCGTTGAAGCGCTCGCCCGGGATCAGCAGCGGGATGCCCGGCGGATAGGGCGTGACCAGCATCGCGGTGACGCGGCCCTCGAGTTCGTCGAGCACCACGCGCTCGATCTCGCGGTGCGCCATCTTGGCGAAGGCGTCGGCGGGCTTCATCGCCGGCACCATGTCCGAGAGGTACATCTCGGTGGTCAGGCGGGCCACGTCATTGGCCTTGTAGAAGCTGTGGATCTGGTCGCACAGGTCCTTGAGGCCGACGCGCTCGTAGCGCGGGTGCTTGGCGATGAACTCGGGCATCACCCGCCACAGCGGCTGGTTGCGGTCGTAGTCGTCCTTGAACTGCTGCAGCTCGGTCACCATCGTGTTCCAGCGCCCCTTGGTGATGCCGATGGTGAACATGATGAAGAAGGAGTACAGGCCGGTCTTCTCGACGATGATGCCGTGCTCGGCGAGGTACTTGGTGACGATCGCCGCCGGGATGCCGGTGTGTTCGGCGAAGTCGCCATCCATGTTGAGGCCCGGGGTGATGATCGTGGCCTTGATCGGGTCGAGGATGTTGAAGCCCTCGGCCAGGTTGCCGAAGCCGTGCCAGCGCTCGCCCGCCTTCAGTGTCCAGTCGGCGCGGTGGCCGATGCCCTCCTCGGCGAGGTATTCCGGCCCCCACACCTGGAACCACCATTCGTCTTCGCCGAACTCCGCATCGACCTTGCGCATCGCGCGGCGGAACTCCACGGCTTCCGACAACGACTCGTTCACCAGCGCCGTGCCCCCCGGCGCCTCCATCATCGCCGCCGCCACGTCGCACGACGCGATGATCGCGTACTGCGGCGAGGTCGAGGTGTGCATCAGGTAGGCCTCGTTGAAGATGTCGCGGTCGAGCTTGCGGGTCTGCGAGTCCTGCACGAGGATCTGCGAGGCCTGGCTGAGGCCGGCGAGCAGCTTGTGGGTGGACTGGGTGGCGAACACCATGGATTCGCGGCAGCGCGGGCGGTCGGCGCCGATCGCGTGGTAGTCGCCGTAGAAATCGTGGAAGGCGGCGTGCGGCAGCCAGGCCTCGTCGAAGTGCAGGGTGTCGATCTCGCCGTCGAGCAGATCCTTGATGGCCTCGACGTTGTACACCACGCCGTCGTAGGTCGACTGGGTGATGGTGAGGATGCGCGGCTTCTTGTTCTTCGCCTCGCGCGCGAAGGGGTTGGCCTCGATCTTCTTCTGGATGTTCTCGATCGAGAACTCCTCCAGCGGGATCGGGCCGATGATGCCGTAGTGGTTGCGCGTCGGGGTCAGGAACACCGGCACCGCGCCGGTCATGATGATCGAGTGCAGGATGGACTTGTGGCAGTTGCGGTCGACGACGACGATGTCGCCGGGGGCCACCGTGGTGTGCCACACCATCTTGTTCGAGGTCGAGGTGCCGTTGGTGACGAAGTACAGGTGGTCACAGTTGAAGATGCGCGCCGCGTTGCGCTCGGAGGCCGCCACCGGACCGGTGTGGTCGAGCAGCTGGCCGAGCTCGTCGACCGCGTTGCACACGTCCGCGCGCAACATGTTCTCGCCGAAGAACTGATGGAACATCTGCCCCACCGGGCTCTTCAGGAAGGCGACCCCGCCCGAATGGCCCGGGCAGTGCCAGGAATACGAGCTGTCGGCCGCATAGTGCGTCAGCGCGCGGAAGAAGGGCGGCGCCAGCGACTCGAGGTAGTTCTTCGCCTCGCGCACCACATAGCGCGCGATGAACTCCGGCGTGTCCTCGAACATGTGGATGAAGCCGTGCATCTCGCGCAGCACGTCGTTGGGGATGTGACGCGTGGTGCGGGTCTCGCCGTGCAGGAAGATCGGGATGTCGGCGTTGCGGAAGCGGATCTCCTCGACGAAGGCGCGCAGGTCGGCGATCGCCTTGGCCGCGGCCTCGGGCGAGGAGAACTCCTCGTCGTCGATCGACAGGATGAAGGTCGAGCCGCGGCTCTGCTGCTGCGCGAAGGAGGTCAGGTCGCCGTAGCTGGTGACGCCGAGCACTTCCATGCCCTCTTCCTCGATCGCCTTGGCGAGCGCGCGGATCCCCAGTCCCGAGGTGTTCTCCGAGCGGAAGTCCTCGTCGATGATGATGATGGGGAAGTGGAATCTCATCCTGGTCGTCTCCAGCGGGTCCGGGCGGGACGGGTAAAACCGGCAGTGTACTCCGGCGAAGATTGCCCGCGCGTTACCGAAAGTGGTTCAAGAAAGCACAAGGGGCCGTCAGGCGGCCCCGTGGAAGAAGTCGTGCGAAGCGAAGGCGCTCAGATCTTGGGCAGGGTGACGCCGGTCTGGCCGAGGTACTTGCCGCCGCGATCCTTGTACGAGGTCTCGCACACCTCGTCCGACTCGAAGAACAGCATCTGCGCCACGCCCTCGTTGGCGTAGATCTTCGCCGGCAGCGGCGTGGTGTTGGAGAACTCGAGGGTCACGTGGCCCTCCCACTCGGGCTCGAGCGGGGTGACGTTCACGATGATGCCGCAGCGCGCGTAGGTGCTCTTGCCCAGGCACACGGTCAGCACGCTGCGCGGGATGCGGAAGTACTCGACCGTGCGCGCGAGCGCGAAGGAGTTCGGCGGGATGATGCACACGTCGCCGGTGAAGTCGACGAAGTTGCGCGCGTCGAAGTCCTTGGGGTCGACGATGGTCGAGTTGATGTTGGTGAAGATCTTGAACTCGTTCGCCACGCGCACGTCGTAGCCGTAGCTCGAGGTGCCGTAGGACACGATTCGCCCGCTCTCGTTGCTGCGCACCAACTCCGGCGCGAAGGGCTCGATCATGCGGGCCTGTTCGGCCATGCGGCGGATCCACTTGTCGGACTTGATGGACATGGGCGCGTCTTCCGGCGGGTTGCGGTGCGGGCGGCGGGAGCCGTCCGTGAAAAGCCGCGTAGTGTAAGGCAGGCGGGCTGCGGGCGAAAGGCGCAGCTCGAACGGAGAACGAACGAGCCGGCGAGGCCGGCGGCTGCCGCGCCCGCCCGCCGCAGCGGGCGGGCGCGGCGCGCGCGATCAGGCGGACTTGAACACGATGTTGGGGAACTTGTGCGTCATGTCCTTCGAGCGCTCGGCGATGCGCACCGCCACCTTGCGCGCGATCTGCTTGTAGATCGAGGCGATGCGACCGTCCGGATCGGCGACCACGGTGGGCGCGCCGCTGTCGGCCTCGGTGCGGATCTGGATGTCGAGCGGCAGCGCGCCGAGGAAGGGCACCTTGAAGTCCGCGCACATCTTCTCGCCGCCACCCTGGCCGAAGATGTGCTCCTCGTGGCCGCACTTCGAACAGATGTGGATGCTCATGTTCTCGACCACGCCGAGGATGGGCACGCCCACCTTCTCGAACATCTTCACGCCCTTGCGCGCGTCGAGCAGCGCGATGTCCTGCGGCGTGGTGACGATCACGGCACCGGTCACCGGCACGCTCTGCGACAGGGTGAGCTGGATGTCGCCGGTGCCCGGGGGCATGTCGATGACGAGGTAGTCGAGGTCGTCCCAGGCGGTGTCCTTGAGCATCTGGTTGAGCGCCTGCGTGGCCATCGGCCCGCGCCACACCATCGGGGTGTCGGGGTCGATCAGGAAGCCGATCGACATCGCCTGCAGCCCGAAGGCCTGCAGCGGGATCATCGTCTTGCCGTCCTCCGACACCGGGCGCTGGTCGCCGATGCCCAGCATCTGCGGCTGCGAGGGACCATAGATGTCGGCGTCGAGCAGGCCGACGCGGGCGCCCTCGGCGGACAGCGCCAGCGCGAGGTTCACCGCCGTCGTGCTCTTGCCCACGCCGCCCTTGCCCGAGGCCACCGCGATGATGTTGCGCACGCCCGGCAGCAGCTTGACGCCCTGCTGCACCGCATGCGCGACCACCTTGCTGGACACCGTCACGGCGACGCGCTCGACGCCCGCAAGCTTGGCCACCGCCTCGCTCAGCAGTGCGCGGATCGGTTCGTGCTGGCTCTTCGCCGGATAGCCGAGCTCGACGTCGAAGCGGACCTCGCCGCCCTGCACCGACAGGTTGCGGATGCTGCGCCCGGCGACGAAATCCTTGCCGGTGTTGGGGTCGATCACCTGCTTGAGCGCCTCGGTGACGGTTTGCTGGTCAAGACTCATCGCGTTTTCCTCGAAAATCGGTGCACCCGACGCCGGGTGGAAGCGGCAGAATCATACCGGAGCGCAGCGCCGGACTCACCCGCGTTCTGCGCAGGGTTACTCCGCAGGCCGGGTCGCCCGCCCGCAGGATCCGTTCGACGAACTTCCCGCGCGCCGCACACCGGCGCCCCACGCACATGACTTCTCGCAACACCCGCCGCAAATCCGCCTTTCCCACGGCCCTCGCCTCCGCCGCCGTGCTTGCCAGCCTGCTCGCCGCGTGCGCCACGCCGGGTGGCGGGTCGGGAGCAGAGCCCGACGCGATCCACCGCCACGCCCTCGTGCGCACCGCGCCGCCCGCGCCATCCTGGAGTGCCCTGCACGAGCAGCTCGGCAAGGCCGCCGCCGGCATCGCCGGGGTCGAGCTCGGCAAGGTCGACACGGCAGGCTTCCACGTGCAGATTCCGGTCGCCGACGGCTTCGCCAGCGGCAGCGCGCAGATCCGCCCCGCACTCGGACGCGCGCTCGATGCGCTCGCGCCGGCGCTCGCCGCCGAGCCCGGGGTGGCGGTGCGCGTACTCGGACACACCGACAGCCAGGGCAGCGAGATGGTCAACCTGCGCCTGTCGATCTCACGCGCCGAAGCGGTGGTGGCATGGCTGCAAGAGCGCGGCATCGCGCTCGACCGCCTCACCGCGGACGGCCGCGGCGAGGCCGATCCGCTCACCTCCAATGCCACCGAGGAAGGCCGCGTGCGCAACCGCCGCATCGAGCTGATCCTCTCGCCCATGCCCTGAGCGCTCGCCACGGCGCGGTAGCGCGTGCCGCTTTGTTAAACTCTCGCCTTTATCCGGCACCGACCCCCGCACCCATCATGTCCCGCAAGCTCCTCGTCACCAACGCCCTGCCCTACGCCAACGGCGACATCCACCTCGGCCACCTCGTGGGCTACATCCAGGCCGACATCTGGGTGCGCTTCCAGCGCATGCGAGGTCATTCGGTGCACTACGTGTGCGCGGACGACACCCACGGCACGCCGGTGATGCTGCGCGCCGAGAAGGAAGGCCTCACCCCCGAGCAGCTCATCGAGCGCGTGCACGGCGAGCACCTGCGCGACTTCACCGCCTTCGGCGTCGCCTTCGACAACTACCACTCCACGCACAGCGTCGAGAACCGCTTCTACGCCGAGGACATCTACGGCAAGCTCAAGTCGGGCGGTCTCATCGACACGCGCTCGATCGAGCAGTACTACGACCCGGTCAAGGAGATGTTCCTGCCCGACCGCTTCATCAAGGGCGAATGCCCCAAGTGCGGTGCGGCCGACCAGTACGGCGACAACTGCGAGGCCTGCGGCGCGGCCTACGCCCCCACCGAGCTCAAGAACCCCTACTCGGCCGTGTCCGGCGCCAAGCCGGTGCTCAAGACCTCGGAGCACTACTTCTTCCGCCTCTCGGACGAGCGCGCGGTCGCCTTCCTGCGCGAATGGACGCGGGGCACCAACGCCGCCGGCGAACGCCGCCTGCAGGCGGAAGCGGCCAACAAGATGAAGGAGTGGCTCGGCGAGGAAGGCGAGAACAAGCTCTCCGACTGGGACATCTCGCGCGACGCGCCCTACTTCGGCTTCGAGATCCCGGGCGCGCCGGGCAAGTACTTCTATGTGTGGCTGGACGCGCCGATCGGCTACCTCGCCAGCTTCCGCAACCTCGCCGCCAAGCGCGCCGCCGCGGGCGAGCACATCGCCGTCGAGGACTACACCGACGCCAGCCGCGCCGCCGCCGCCGGCACCGAGATGGTGCACTTCATCGGCAAGGACATCCTCTACTTCCACGCCCTGTTCTGGCCCGCGATGCTGAAGTTCGCCGGCTACGCCACGCCCAGCCGGCTGTGCGTCAACGGCTTCCTGACCGTCGACGGCGCCAAGATGAGCAAGAGCCGCGGCACCTTCATCACCGCGCACTCCTACATCGCCCAGAAGCTCAACCCCGAGTGGCTGCGCTACTACTTCGCCGGCAAGTCCAACGGCACCATGGAAGACGTCGACCTCAACCTCGACGACATGATCGCCAAGGTCAATTCCGACCTCGTCGGCAAGTTCGTGAACATCGCCAGCCGCTGTGCCGGCTTCATCGGCAAGCGCTTCGACGGCAGGCTGGGCGAGGCCGATGCCGCAGCCTGTGCCGAATTCGCCACCGCCTGGGCCGAGGGCCGCGTCGCCAACGCGTACGAGGAACGCGACTACGGCCGCGCGCTGCGCGAGATCATGCGCCTGGCCGATCTCGCCAATCAGTACGTGAACGACCACAAGCCGTGGGAACTGGCCAAGCAGGAAGGCCAGGAGGCCCGCCTGCACGCCGTGTGCAGCACCGCGCTGACCATGTTCCGCGACCTCACCCGCTACCTCAAGCCGGTGCTGCCGGCGCTCGCGGCGCAGGTCGAGGCCTTCCTCGCCATCCCGGCGATGGATTGGCAGGGCGACTGGGCCCCGCTGCCCGCCGGCCACGCCATCCAGGCATACAGCCACCTGATGACCCGCGTCGAGCGCAAGCAGATCGACGCCCTGCTCGAGGCCAACCGCGAGTCGCTCGCCCCGACCGCGGCCGCGCCGGCGAAGGCGGACAAACCCGCGCAGGACGCCAGGGACACAAAGACCGCCTCGTCCCAGCAGCGCCACGCCGAGAAGCAGCAGCATTCGGCGCAGGCCGCGGAGACCGCCACCGAGCACATCTCGATCGACGATTTCACCAAGGTCGAGCTGCGCATCGCCAGGATCGCCGACGCCCAGCACGTCGAAGGCGCCGACAAGCTCATCCGCCTGTCGCTCGACATCGGCGAGACCGACGCGGCCGGCAACCCGAAGCCGCGCCAGGTCTTCGCCGGCATCAAGTCGGCCTACGACCCGGCCACCCTGGTCGGCCGCATGACGGTGATGGTCGCCAACCTCGCGCCGCGCAAGATGAAGTTCGGCCTGAGCGAGGGCATGGTGCTCGCCGCCTCCGACACCGCCGGCAACACGCCGGGCATCTTCCTGCTCTCGCCCGACGCCGGCGCGCTCCCCGGCATGAAGGTGAAGTGACCCGCCCCGAGTAGCCGTCATGCCGCTCACCCCCTCGAAACGCTGGATCGTCCTGCATCACGCCGGCCGAGGGTGATCGTCTCCGCGCTCCGCGCCGCCTGCCTGCCATCGACGCGGGCGGCGCCGCCCGGGCCTCGCGCCCCGTCCTGAACCAGTACGCAGCGGAGACAGCATGAAACTCGACTTCCGTCCCAAGCTCTTCGACACCCTGCCCGGCTACAGCCGGGCAGGCCTCGTCGGCGATCTGTCTGCAGGCATCACCGTCGGCGTACTCGCGCTGCCGCTGGCGATGGCCTTCGCGATCGCCTCCGGCATGTCGCCCACCGCCGGCATCTGGACGGCGATCGTCGCCGGCTTCCTGATCGCCTTCTTCGGCGGCTCGCGGGTGCAGATCGGCGGCCCCACCGGCGCCTTCATCCCCATCGTATATGCGATCGTGGTCGACCACGGCGTGCAGAACCTGCTCATCGCCACGATGATGTCGGGCGTGCTGCTGTTCGCCATGGGTGCGCTGCGCCTGGGCAACATGATCCGCTTCATCCCGCTGTCGGTCGTGATCGGCTTCACCAACGGCATCGCGGTGGTGATCTTCATCTCGCAGATCAAGGACTTCCTCGGCCTGCAGATCGCCGATCTGCCGGGCGAGTTCTTCGCCAAGATGGCCGCGCTCGCGGCAGCGCTGCCGAGCCTGCACCTGCCCACGGTGGCGGTGGCGGTGGCCTCGCTCGTGATCCTGGTGGCGTGGAACCGCCAGGCGGCCAGGACCGCGTGGATGCGCCGCCTGCCCGGCCCGCTCGCGGTGCTGATCATCATGACCGCGGTGAACACCCTGGTCGCGCTTCCGGTCGACACCATCGGCAGCCGCTTCGGCGGCATCCCGCAGGAGATCCCCGCCTTCGGCCTGCCCGAGCTGAGCCTGTCCACGCTCGGCAAGCTGATCGCGCCGGCGATCACGATCGCGCTGCTCGGCGCGATCGAGTCGCTGCTGTCGGCGCGGGTGGCCGACAGCCAGATCGACGACCGCCACGACCCCAACCAGGAGCTGATGGCGCAAGGCATCGCCAACGTCGCCGCGCCGCTCTTCGGCGGCTTCGCCGCCACCGGCGCGATCGCCCGCACCGCCACCAACATCCGCACCGGCGGCCGCACCCCGATCGCGGGCATGATCCACGCCGGCGTGCTGCTGGCGATCGTGCTCGCGCTCGCCCCCGCGGCCAGCCACATCCCGCTCGCCACGCTGTCGGCGATCGTGGTCATCGTGTCGATCAACATGGGCGAATGGCACGCCTTCGCGCCCAAGGAACTCGCGCGCTATTCGCTGAACTACCGCACCATCCTGCTCGGCACCTTCTTCATCACCGTGGTGTTCGACCTCACCCTGGCGGTCGAGATCGGCATGGCGCTGGCGAGCCTGTTCTTCATCTACCGGATGTCCGACCTCACCCGCATCGACCGCGTCCCGCTGGAGGACTTCTACGGCGTCGAGGCCTTGTCCCACCCCGACGGCACGCCGCGCATCGTCGCCTACAAGCTCAAGGGCAGCCTCTTCTTCGGCGCCGCCAACAAGCTCGAGAACCTGCTGCTCGGGCTACCGGGCCACCCCGAGGTGGTGGTGCTGGACCTGGACAAGGTGATCAACATCGACACCACCGGGCTGGACATCCTGCAGACCCTGCACCGCAACCTGCAGAAGCGCGGCGCCCACCTGGTGCTGTGCGGGCTCAACTCGCAGCCCGGCTCGATCGTGTTCCGCTCGGGCTTCAGCGACAAGCTCGGCGACGACAACATCACCGCCAACCTCACCGAGGCGCTGATCCGCGCCCAGCGCCTGGGCGGGCGCGAACCGGAGATCGCCTATGCCTGACGGGAAATCGTCCATGCCCGGCCGAGCCTCGCAGTTGCCGTGCGGAAACTCGGCGGTTCCGGATGCAACCGCACCGGCACCCGACATCATCGCCCGCCGCCTGCGCATCCACGGTCTCGTGCAGGGCGTCTGGTATCGCGGCAGCGCCACCGCCGAGGCCACCCGCCTCGGCCTCGCCGGCTGGGTGCGCAACCGCGGCGACGGGACGGTCGAGGCGCTCGCGATCGGCGCGACGGCCGCGGTCGAGACCTTCGTCGCCTGGGCCCACCGCGGCCCGTCGAACGCGCGCGTGTCGCGCGTGGAAGTGTTCGAGGCCGCGCTCGAGCAGCTCACAGGCTTCGAACAACGCCCGACGCTTTGAGCACAGCCCCGCCGCTACCGCGGGCGGCCGACGCAGGGCGGAGACCGAACGGCCGCTATCGCGCCTGCCGGCGCTCCTACGGGAAGCATCGCGGCTCCATGCGCCTGCAGGAACGCCAGCCGCCGCGCACCGACGCCGCGGTCGTAAGCTCGGTCGGATGCGCAAGGGCCGCCTTTGCGCCTGGCGGCGCCCCTGCCTAAACGATCGCGCCTCAGGGGTACACCACCTCGACCGCCTCGCCCGGCAGCCATTCGCGCAGGCTCTCCAGCAGGGCATCGTCCAGGCGCACACGCCAGCCATCACCGAACGGGAGCTCGGCCTCGGCGGCGGCGTTGCGATACCTCACCCGAATCGGGCAGCCCCCTTCGCGGAAAGGCTCGAGCAAGGTCTGCAGCTTGCCCGCTGCGGCTACCGGCCCGCCCGTGCTGCCGACCTCTCCATTGATGCGCAATTGCAGGGCACGCGCAAAGCGACCACGTGCCTCACCCAGCGTCAGCACGCGGTCGGCGATGATGCGTAGCCCGCCCGAGAAGTCGTCGTTGCTCACCTTGGCCTCGATCACCACGACCTCGTCGGTGACGATCTTGCCGCGGCTGGCGTCGAGCACTTCGGAGTACACCGTGACCTCGCGGGGCTCGGTGCCGTCGTCGATCTGCACGAAGACCATCTTGCCGCGGTTGCCCATCTTGGTGCGCTGCTCCATGACCACCCCGGCCAGCGTGGTGAGGTCGCGCGAGGGCTCGAGCTGGGCCAGCGTGCGGCGCACGAAGCGGCGCACCTCGGGCTTGAAGGCGTTGAAGGGGTGGCCGGAGAGGAAGAAGCCGATCGCGAGCTTCTCTTCCTTGAGGCGCTCGCGCTCGCTCCACGCCCTCACCCTGGCGAACTCCGGCGCCGCGCCCGCGGCCTCGGGCATCAGGTCGAAGAGCCCGCCCTGCATCGCGTTGGCCGCCGCCTGCTCGGCCGCCTCCATCGCCAAGGCCACGGTCGCCATCAGCTGCGCGCGGTCCAGGCCCTTGTGGCCCGCCAGCGTATCCATCGCGCCGGCGCGGATCAGCGCCTCGATGACGCGGCGGTTCACCATGCGCCGGTCCACCCGCTCGCAGAAGTCGAACAGGTCGCGGAAGTCTCCGCCCTTCTGCCGCGCGGCGAGGATCGCCCGCACCGCCGGCTCGCCCACGCCCTTCACCGCGCCCAGGCCGTAGCGGATGGTCTTGCGATCCACCGGCACGAAGCGGTAGTCGGAGGTGTTCACATCCGGCGGCAGCACCTTGATGCCGTTGGCGAGCGTGTCCTCGTAGAAGATCTTGACCGTGTCGGTGTTGTCCAGGTCGGACGACATCGTCGCCGCCATGAAGGCCGCGCAGTGGTGCGCCTTGAGCCAGGCGGTGTGGTAGGTGACCACCGCGTAGGCCGCGGTGTGCGACTTGTTGAAGCCGTACTCCGCGAACTTGGTCATCAGGTCGAAGAGCTGCTCGGCGAGCGCCGGGTCGTAGCCCTTCTGCTTCGCGCCCTCGGCGATGGTGGCGCGGTGCTTGGCCATCTCGTCGGCCTTCTTCTTGCCCATCGCGCGGCGCAGCATGTCGGCGCCGCCCAGCGTGTAGCCCCCGATGATCTGGGAGATCTGCATCACCTGTTCCTGGTACACGATGACGCCGTAGGTCGGCTCCAGGCAGGCCTTGAGGTCGGGGTGGAAGTAGTCGATCTCCTGCTGGCCCTTCTTGCGCAGGATGAAGTCGTCCACCATTCCCGAGCCGAGCGGACCGGGACGGTAGAGCGCGAGCACCGCGATGATGTCCTCGAAGCGGTCGGGCGCGAGCTTCTTCAGCAGCTTCTTCATGCCGTCCGATTCGACCTGGAAGATCGCCGTGGTGTTGGCGTCCTTCAGGATCTGGTAGGCGGCGGGGTCCTCGAAGCCCAGACTCATCAGGTCGGGCCGGCTGCCCTCCAGACGCGCCACGTACTCCAGCGCGAGCTCGATGATGGTGAGGTTGCGCAGGCCGAGGAAGTCGAACTTCACCAGGCCCACGGCCTCGACGTCGTCCTTGTCGAACTGCGACACCGGCGTGGCGTCGTCGCCGTCGGCGATGTAGAGCGGGCAGAAGTCGGTGAGCTTGCCGGGCGCGATCAGCACACCGCCGGCGTGCATGCCGACGTTGCGGCTCAAGCCCTCGAGCGGCTGCGCCAGGCTCCACAGGTCGCGCACCGACTCGCCGTCGTTGCCGTCGGCCATCATCTCGCCGATCTGCGGCTCCATCTCGTAGGCCTTGTTCAGCGAGACGGGCTTGGCGCCCTCGATCGGGATCAGCTTCGACAGCCGGTCGCACAGGCCGTAGGGCAGGTCGAGCACGCGGCCGACGTCGCGCACCACCGCCTTCGAGGCCATGGTGCCGAAGGTGGCGATCTGGCTCACCGCGTCCTTGCCGTAGCGCTCGCGCACGTACTCGATGACGCGGTAGCGGTTGTCCTGGCAGAAGTCGATGTCGAAGTCGGGCATCGACACCCGCTCGGGGTTGAGGAAGCGCTCGAACAGCAGCGCGTACTCCAACGGGTCGATGTCGGTGATCTTGAGCGAATACGCCACCAGCGAGCCCGCGCCAGAGCCGCGCCCCGGGCCGACCGGCACGCCGTTGTTCTTCCCCCACTGGATGAAGTCGGCCACGATCAGGAAGTAGCCGGGGAAGCCCATCTGGATGATCGTGTCGGTCTCGAACTTCAGGCGCTGCTCGTAGCGCGGGCGCTGCCGCTCGCGCTCCTCGGGGTGCGGGTAGAGCTGGACGAGGCGCTCCTCCAGGCCCTTCTTCGCCTCCTCGACCAGAAAGTCGTCGAGCGTCATGCCCTCGGGGGTGGGGAAGAGCGGCAGGAAGTTCTTGCCCAGCTGCACCGTCAGCGAGCAGCGGCGGGCGATCTCGACCGCGTTCTCGAGCGCCTCCGGGAGGTCGGCGAAGAGCGCGCACATCTCCGCCTGGCTCTTGAGGTACTGCTCCTCGGTGAAGTCGCGCGGCCGGCGCTTGTCGGCGAGCACGTAGCCCTGCGCGATGCACACCCGCGCCTCGTGCGCCTTGAAGTCCTCGCGCTTGAGGAACTGCACCGGATGGGTCGCCACCACCGGCAGGCCGAGCCGGCCGGCGATATCCACCGCGTGGCGGATGTAGCCCTCGGTCCCGGGGTGGCCGGCGCGCTGGAGCTCGATGTAGAAGGCACCCGGGAAGAGCCGCGCCCAGTCGGCGGCGAGCTGCTCGGCAAGCGCGAGGTTGCCGGCCGCGATCGCCGCGCCGATGTCGCCGCTCATCGCGCCCGACAGGCACAGCAGCGCGCTCGCCGCGCCGCCCTCGAACCACTCGCGGCGCATCTCGGCGCGGCCGCGGTGCTTGTTCTCGAGGTAGGCGCGGGTAAGCAGCTCGCACAGCTGGCCATAGCCCGTGCGGTTCCTGCAGATCAGCAGCACGCGGTGGGGCTTGTCGCGCTCGGCCTCGTTGCGGATCCAGGCGTCGACGCCGACGATGGGCTTGATGCCCCTGCCGCGCGCGCCCTTGTAGAACTTGACCATGCCGAACAGGTTGGCGAGGTCGGAGACGCCGAGCGCCGGCATGCCGTCGTCCGCCGCGGCGGCGATCGCCTGGTCGAGCTGGACGATGCCGTCGGTGATCGAGTATTCGGAGTGAAGGCGGAGATGGACGAAGCGCGGCTGGTGCGGCGCCAGGTCGGGGGTGTTCGGGTCGGCAGTCATGGCGCCGATTTTACCCGAGCTCGCCCCCCTCCACGCCCTGCGCTGCAGCCTCGCGCGCCCTGCCGTCCGTCGCCGCCGGCAGCCAGTGCAGCAGCGCGGCGTAGAGCTTCTCGGGGATCACCGGCTTGGCGATGTGGTCGTTCATCCCGGCCGCCAGGCAGGCCTCGCGGTCGTCCTCGAAGGCGTTGGCGGTCATCGCCAGGACGGGTAGCACGTCGGCGCCGCGGCCCGGCAGCGTGCGGATCGCGCGCGTCGCCTCCAGCCCGTCCATCACCGGCATGCTGATGTCCATCAGCACCAGGTCGTAGTCGTGTTCGCGCACGCGATCGAGCCCGATCCGGCCGTTCTCGGCCACCTCGACCACCAGCCCGGCGCGCCGCAGCAAGGCCTTGGCCACCTCCTGGTTGATGCGGTGGTCCTCGACGAGCAGGATGCGCCGCCCGGCGCGCGTCTCGCGCAGCAGCTGGTGAGCGCTCGACGCCGCCGGGACGGCCGCGGGCGCCGCCGCAGCAATCGCGAGCGGCTGGACCGACGGCTGCACGACCGCCAGCGGCACGCGGATCTAGAAGGTGCTGCCCTGCCCTGGCGCGCTCTCGACACCGATCTCCCCGCCCATGAGCGTCGCCAGGCGCTTGCTGATCGCGAGCCCGAGCCCGGTTCCGCCGTACTTCTTCGTCACCGAGCCGTCGGCCTGCTCGAAAGCCTTGAAGATGCGCAGCTGTTCGGCGGGATCGATCCCGATGCCCTGATCGACCACCTCCAGGCGCAGGTGAACCATCCCGCCCTCCGCGGCAACCTGGCGGGCGCGCACGACGATGTCGCCGGTATCGGCGAACTTCACCGCGTTGGAGAGGAAATTGACCAGGATCTGGGTGAGGCGGACCGGATCGCCGGCAAGCGCACGGGGCAGCACCGGGTCGATCTCGCGGCGCAGGCGCAGACCCTTGTCACCGGCGCGCTCGCGCACCAGGGCCACCGCACGGCCCACGAGATCGGACAGGACGAACTCGGCGCGCTCGATCCCGAGCTTTCCGGCTTCGATCTTCGACAGGTCGAGGATGTCGTCGATGATGCCGAGCAGGTGATGGGCCGCGCCCTGGATCTTGCCGAGGCGATCGCTGCTGCGCCCGTCGCTGCCCTCGCGCAGCAGCAGTTCCGACAGGCCGATGATCGCGTTCATCGGCGTGCGGATCTCATGGCTCATGTTGGCGAGGAAGGCGCTCTTGGCGCGGCTGGCGGCCTCGGCCTGGTCGCGCGCCTCGGCAAGCGCCGCAGTACGTTCGCGCACCATGGCCTCGAGGTGCTCGCGATGACGCTCGAGTTCGGCTTCGACCTGCTTGCGCGCGCCGATGTCGCGCTGCATCGCCAGCACGTAGGAGTCGCCGCCCCACTCCACCCGGCTCGATGAGACCTCGGCGATGAAGCGGCTGCCGTCCTTGCGCTCCTGCAGGGTCTCGAACAGGTTCTGCAGGGCGTCGGTGCGCTGCAGCATGTCCATCAGCGCGGGGCGCTCGATGCTGCGATCCCACTCCCAGACGTGCAGGCCGCGGGCCTCCTCGCGCGTGTAGCCGAGCATGGCGGCGAACTGCCGGTTGCAATCGCGCACCGCACCGTTCGCGTCGATCAGCACCAGTCCGTCGCGCATGTTGTCGAAGAGCGCCTCGCGGCGGGTGGTCTCCGAGGTAAGCGCGTCGAGCATGGTGTCGAGCTGCCGCCCGAGGCGGCCGACCTCGTCGTCGCGTTCGGGCGCGCCGACGCGGGCGGAGAGATCGCCCGCCGCCGCCGCGCTCATGGTGCCCATGATGCGCGTCAGCGGCGCGGTGATCCGGCGCGACCACCCAACGTAGAGCCCGGACAGCAGCAAGGTCAGCAGCAAGAAGAGTCCGCCCACGGCGGCGAAGAGCTGCAGCTTCTCGCGCTGGTAGGGCGCCTCGGGAAAGCCGGAGAAGAGCATGCCGATGCGCTCGCCGTCGCCATCATGGATCGGTGCGTAGCCGGCGATCATGGATTCACCGAGAACGCTGGCGCGCGCCAGCCAGATGTTGCCCTGCTCGAGCACGTGGGCGAGCACCTCGGGCTCGGCAAAGCTCCCCACCGCGCGCTCGCCGCCGGCCAGGCGCAAGGTGGTGGCGACGCGCCGGCTGTCCAGCAGCAGGCTGGTCTGGCCCTCGGTGCCGTCGGGCAGGGTGCCGGCCGGGAAGACGACATCGCGCATGCGATCGACGAGGGCCTCGTTGCCGCTCAGCGCGAGTCCTCCGAAGAGAACCCGATCCACCTCGCCGGCGGCCGATGCGATGGGTGCGGCCACCGTCAGCAGCAAGCCGTGTTCCTCGACGCCGCCAAGGCCAGGGCGAGCCTGCCCAGCCGGGGTGAGCACGCGCACCCGCGCTGGCAGGCCCGGATCGATCGCGGCGAGCTGGTTCGGGTCAAGGCGTTCGAAGGCCGCGGCCGCCAGGCCCTGGCGCGCCTGGCGGAGCGTGAAGCTGCGTGGCAACCGGCCGCCGTGCGGCCGTCCGGCGGTGCCGACCAGCACCTCACCCTCGGCCGTGGCGATCACGAGGAAATCCAGCCCTGCAGTCTCCGCCCGGCTGGCGAGGATCGCCGCGACCTCCTCGGCGGGGCCCGCCTCGTCGAGCAGGCGCCGCATCGGCCTGGACTCGGCAAGCTGGCCCACGCGCTCCTCGGCCTGGCGGCGCACGTCCTCTAGATAGCGCTCGTTGCCGGCGAGGTGGGTCCTGGCGTTGGCGATGACGATGCGGTCGAAATACGAACCGCCCCAGAACACCAGGAGCGCCATGATCAACGGAAACCCCAGCAGCAGCGGGGTCAGCCCGATCGCCAGCAGACGGGCACGGATCGACCAGCGCGCGCCGCCTTGCGCGCCTGTGCTCGGCCTCATCGTTCAGCGCTCCTGCGGGTGCCGGGCTGCGACGGCGACACGGCCGCGCGCGTTGCCGTCGCTCGTGGAAGACGCGCTCGGGTGCCGTCGAAGGCGGTCGGGAAGTGGTCCATCTTTCGTTTCAGGCCGGGCGCCCCGGACCGGGCGCGGCGACGCGCAGGTCTGGTCTTTGAGAGTGAATCGGCACGATAAACGCCAGGCACATCCAAACTTTGTGATGTTTTTGACGTTTCAGTTTATCTTCGCGATTATAGACTCTAATCTTCTAAAACCACCCGCAAACCGCCGATGATCCGCCCTGTCCTCGCCACTGCCCTCGCCAGTCTCGCCCTGCTCGGCTGCCAGCCCCGCGAGCCCATCCGAATCGGCTTCCTCGGGGGGCTGAGCCATCGTGCCTCCGACGTCGGCGAGGCCGGGCGCAACGGCGTCCAGCTCGCGCTCGAGGAGCGCAACGCCGCCGGCGGCATCCACGGCCGGCCGCTCGAGTTGCTGGTGCGCGACGACGCGCAGACGCGGGAGATCGCCGCGAAGGGCGCGGCGGAGCTGATCGAGGCGAAGGTCGAGGCCATCGTCGGTCCCTTCGCGAGCGCGATGGCGGCGGCCGCGCTGCCGCACATCAACCGCAACCGGGTGGTGATGGTGAGCCCGACCATCACCTCGATGGACTTCTACGGCAACGACGACTATCTCTTCCGCATCAACCGGACCACCCGCGACAACGCCCACGACTACGCCAGGCGGCTGTTCGCGCAGGGGCAGCGCCGGGTGGCCGTGGCCTACGACCTGCGCAACCGCTCCTTCACCGAATCGTGGTTCAGGGAGTTTGAGGCCGCCTTCAGCGGCCTGGGCGGCAAGACCGTCGCCGCGGTGACCTTCGAATCGCGGCCCGACGCCGACTTCGGCGAGGTCATGCGCGCGATGCTCGCTGCCGAACCCGATGGACTGATGTTCCTCGCCGCGGCGATCGACCTTACCCGGCTGTGCCAGCACGCCAAGCTGCAGGCGCCGCAGCTGCCGATCGCCGCGGCGGAGTGGGCGGCGAGCGAGAAGCTGATCGAGCTCGGCGGCAAGGCGCTGGAGGGGCTGGTGATCGTGCAGGCCTTCGACCGCGACGAGCGCTCGGCACGCTACCAGGCCTTCCGCAGCGCCTACTTCAAGCGCTTCCAGCGCGAGCCCGGATACAGCTCGGTGCTGGCCTACGACGCAGCGACCGTGCTGTTCGACGCGATGCAAAGGCGCACGGAGGACGAGACGCTCAAGCAGGCCCTGGTGCGCCACGCCCCGTTCCAGGGGCTGCAGCAGCAGATCGCCTTCGACGCCAATGGCGACACGCCGCGGACGGTCTACTTCACCCAGATCCGCGACGGCCGCTATGTGCTGCTCGACTAGGACGCCCCCTGCCGGCCGCAGCGGCGCCCGGCGCGGGCGCGCAAGCGCACTCAGGGAAGCAGTATGGTGGAGCCGGTGGTCTTGCGCGCCTCGAGATCGCGGTGCGCCTGGGCGGCGTCCTTGAGCGCGTAGCGCTGCAGGATCTCGATCTTCACCCGGCCGCTGCGCACCACCTCGAACAGCGCCGCGGCGCGCTCGACCAACTCCGCGCGGCTGGCGATGTAGTCGGGCAGGCCGGGACGGGTGACATAGACCGAGCCGGCCTTGTGCAGCAGCGCGCAGTCAAAGGGGGCGACCGCGCCGGTGGCGTTGCCGTAGCTCACCATGGTGCCGCGCCGGCGCAGGCAGGCCACCGAGTCGAGGAAGGTGTCGCGCCCCACCGAGTCGTACACCACCGCGACGCCCGCGCCGCCGGTGAGCTCGCGCACGCGCTCGGGGAACTTCTCGCGCGAGTACACGATGACGTGGTCGCAGCCGAGGGCACGCGCGCGCTGCGCCTTGTCGTCGTTGCCCACGGTGCCGATCACGGTGGCGCCGAGCAGCTTGGCCCACTGCACGAGGATCGAGCCGACGCCGCCGGCCGCCGCATGCACCAGGATGGTCTCGCCCGCCTTCACCGGGTAGGTGGCATGTAAGAGGTATTGCGCGGTGATGCCCTGCAGCATCATCGCCGCGCCCTGCTCGAAGGAGAGGTCGTCCGGCAAGGCCACGAGGTGGCGCGCCTCGATGTTGCGCGCCTCCGAGTAGGCGTCCAGCGGGCCACCGGTGTAGGCCACGCGGTCCCCCACCTTCAGCCCGGCCACGCCCTCGCCCACCGCCTCGACCACGCCCGCGCCCTCCATGCCCAGCCCCGAGGGCAAGGGCAGCGGGTACAGGCCGCTACGGTGATAGGTGTCGATGAAATTGAGCCCCACCGCATGGTGGCGCAGCCGCACCTCGCCGGCCGCGGGCGGCGGCAGCTCGACGGCCTCCCACTGCAGGACTTCGGGACCGCCGGTGCGGTGGATTCGGATCGCATGGTTCATCGGATTCTCCTTGGGGTTGGTCGGGCACGGCCGTTGGGCGCGCTCTAGCGTACCAGCGAGACGCCGATGCGGTACTGCGCTTCCTTGTTCTCGTCGTATTCGAGCAGGGTCTCGCCGTAGCCCTTGAAGGCCTGCAGATGCACGAAGGCGCCCACGCCGGAGAACACGCTGCGCCGGATCGGATAGGACAGGTCGTACTGCGTGCCCATCTTGCCCTCGGTGCCGCGACGGATCAGCGTGGAGAACAGCCAGCCGTCGTCGCGGCCGAGGCGCAGGCCGAGTTCGGCGTGGCCGCGGTAGCGCGCGATGTCTGGGTTGTCCTCGCGGTCGAGGTAGGTCCACGCCTTGGGCACGACGCCGAGGTAGGTGCCCGCTTCGTCCAGGCGCAGACGCGCGTCGGCGCGCACGAAGAGCGTGTCGATGCTGCGCGAGGGCATGTCCTCCTGGCCGTTGGATTCGTGCTCGTAGCCGCCGGAGAGCGCCAGCGAGCCGCGCTTGTCGGGATCGTCGAGGGCGAAGCGGTAGAACAGCGAGGGGCGGAAGCTCGAGTCGCGGAAGGGCTTGGACTCGGACTGCAGGTCCCACAGCGAGGTCTGGGTGAAACCGAAGTAGAGCCCGCTCGCCACCGGGATCGACTCCGCCACCACGCCCTGCTCGTCGAAGATGCGGTAGCGGAAGCTGAACTGAAAGCGCGCAGACACCGGGTCGCGACCGCCGATGAGAAAGTACATCGGTTCGTGGAAGCCGAAGCCCGAGGGCTCGACCGGCACCGCGTCGGCCGGAGCCGCGGCGACGGGGGCCATCGGTGCCACCGCGGCCGGTGCAGCCGCAGCGGCGACCGGCACCGCGGGCACGACGGCGGCCGGCACGGCAGGGGCTGCGGCCACGCCGGCCGGCGCGCCGGCATCGAGCAGCACCCGCGCCGAGGGCCTGCCGACGAGCGCGAGCGCCGCCACTCCGGCCACCTCCATCGGCCAGCGCGCGAAGTAGCGGCGCTGGCCGGCCCCCGCCGCCGCCTTGCCGATCGCGACCAGCTCGACCGCGATGGAGGGCCCGCCCCCAGGCAGCTCGATGCTCGCCGGCAGGCGCGCCGGCCATTCCGCCGCGCGGCCCTCGCCGATCACCACGACCTCGAAGCGCTGGCCGGGCACGACCCGCGGACTGGAGGAGGCGAGCAGCCAGTCGGCAGCCTGCGCGGCCGGGGCGCTCAGGGCAAGCGCGCCGGCGAACAGCAGCGCGCGCGGGGAGGTGGTCTTCGGCATCGGGATCGCCTGTCGGGGAAGAAGGAAACAAAGCGGGGCAGCCCCTCGCGGAGCTGCCCCAGGAACACGCTGCGCGAACCCCGTCGCGGGAGGCTCGCGCCGGGGCGGTGCCGACCGGCACCGCCAGCGGGCCTCAGGCCCCGGCGTTGCGCGACTCCTTGGCGTCGACCACCGCGAGCGCGGTCATGTTGACCAGCCGTCGCACGGTGGCCGAGGGCGTCACGATATGCA
Source organism: Thauera sp. (assembly GCA_024235615.1). Lineage (GTDB taxonomy): Bacteria > Pseudomonadota > Gammaproteobacteria > Burkholderiales > Rhodocyclaceae > Thauera. The sequence goes on from JACKMB010000001.1 coordinate 756,003, forward strand.
CCGGCTTGGCCGCGCCGAGCAGGATCGGCCCCACCGACACGCCGTCGCCGTTGGCCACCTTCATCAGGTTGAAGGAGATGTTGGCCGCGTCCAGGTTGGGCATCACGAGCAGGTTGGCCTCGCCCTTCAGGCCCGAATCCGGGTGCAGCTTGTCGCGGATCTCCTCGGACAGGGCGGCGTCGCCGTGCATCTCGCCATCGACGTTGAGATCGGGCGAAGTCTCGCGCAGGATCTCGCAGGCACGGCGCATCTTGCGCGCCGAGGCCGAGCTCGAGCTGCCGAAGCTGGAGTGCGACAGCAGCGCCACGTTGGGCTCGATGCCGAAGCGGCGCAGCTCGTCGGCCGCCATGCGCGCGATCTCGGCGACCTCCTCCGCGCTCGGGCTTTCATTCACGTAGGTGTCGGTGATGGCCAGCATGCGCTTGGTGAGCAGCAGCAGGTTCATCGCCGCGAACTGCTTGGCCCCCGGGGCGAGGCCGATCACGTCGGCCACCTGCTTGAGGTGGTAGTCGTAGGAACCGAAGGTGCCGCAGACCAGCGCGTCGGCGTCGCCGCGGCGCAGCATCATGACCCCGATCAGGGTGGTGTCGCGGCGGATCTTGGCCTTTGCCAGGTCCGGGGTGACCCCGTCGCGCTTCATCAGCGCGTAGTAGTCGGACCACAGCTCGCGGTAGCGCGGGTCGGACTCGGGGTTGACGATCTCGAAGTCGCGCCCCGGCTTGAGGTTGAGGCCGATCTTCTTGATGCGCATCTCGATGACCTCGGGGCGACCGATCAGGATCGGCGCTGCCAGCCCCTCGTCGAGCACCACGCGCACCGCATGCAGCACGCGCTCGTCCTCGCCCTCGGCGTAGATCACGCGCTTCTGCTCCAGCGGCACCGCCTTGGCGGCCGAGAACACCGGCTTCATCACGATGCCGGACTGATAGACGAAAGCGTTGAGACTGGAGGCATAGGCCTCGAGGTCGGCGATCGGCTTGGTCGCCACACCCGAATCCATCGCTGCCTTCGCCACCGCGGGCGCGATCTTGACGATCAGGCGCGGGTCGAAGGGCTTCGGGATGATGTACTCGGAGCCGAAGCTGAGCTCCTGGCCGCCATAGGCGCTGGCGACGATGTCGCTGGCCTCGGCCTCGGCCAGCTCGGCGATCGCCTTCACGCAGGCGAGCTTCATCTCCTCGTTGATCGTGGTCGCGCCGACGTCGAGCGCACCGCGGAAGATGAAGGGGAAGCACAGCACGTTATTGACCTGGTTCGGGAAGTCCGAACGGCCGGTGGCGACGATGCAGTCGGGGCGCACGGCCTTGGCATCGGCCGGCAGGATCTCGGGGTTCGGGTTGGCGAGCGCGAAGATCAGCGGCTTGTCGGCCATCTTCGCCACCATCTCGGGCTTGAGCACGCCGGCGGTGGACAGCCCGAGGAAGACGTCGGCGCCGGCGATCACGTCACCCAGCGTGCGACCTTCGGTCTTCTGCGCATAGCGCGCCTTGGTCGGCTCCATGTTGGGCTCGCGGCCCTCGTAGATGACGCCCTTGGAGTCGCACACGTAGATGTTCTCGCGGCGCAGGCCCACGCTGACCATCATGTCGAGGCAGGCGATCGCCGCCGCGCCGGCGCCGGAGCACACCAGCCTGACGTCGGCGATGTTCTTGCCGACCACCTTGAGGCCGTTGACCAGGCCGGCGGCCGAGATGATCGCGGTGCCGTGCTGGTCGTCGTGGAAGACCGGGATCTTCATGCGCTCGCGCAGCTTCTTCTCGATGTAGAAGCACTCGGGCGCCTTGATGTCCTCGAGGTTGATGCCGCCCAGCGTGGGCTCGAGCGCGGCGATGATCTCGATCAGCTTGTCGGGGTCGTTCTCCGCCAGTTCGATGTCGAAGACGTCGATATTGGCGAACTTCTTGAAGAGGCAGCCCTTTCCTTCCATGACCGGCTTGGAGGCCAGCGGGCCGATGTTGCCCAGGCCGAGCACCGCGGTGCCGTTGGTGACCACGGCGACGAGGTTGCCGCGGCTGGTGAGCTCGAAGGCCTCGGCGGGGTCGGCGACGATGGCGTCGCAGGCCGCGGCCACGCCGGGCGAATAGGCGAGCGCGAGGTCGCGCTGGTTGGTGAGGCCCTTGGTGGGCACCACCGAGATCTTGCCGCGCGTCGGCGAGCGGTGGTAGTCGAGCGCTGCTGTGATGAAATCCTGATCCATGTTCTCCCCTCTCGTGTCTGTGAGGTAGCCGTTGTGAGTTCGTCGAGGCCGCGCCGGGATCGCGACGCAGCACAGGCCGTCCCGGGCTTGCCGCTCGGGAGGCTGGACGCTGTTCGGAACTCGACCGCAGACCTGCTTGTTTTATGTTGGCGCCGTCCGGCTCGGGATCGCCGGCTACCGACGCCCCGGAAGTGTACTCCAGCGCCCCGACCTTGGACACGCCCGCCGCTGATGCGCAGGATCACGTGGAATCGCGCCTTGCGTCTGCCTGGCGCGCCGGCGGCGCCGGTTTTTGGCAGAATGCGGGGCCGGCGAGCAGCCGCGCGCACATGACGACAGGGGAGAAGGCGATGCGACGGGTGGTATTCAATCAGAAGGGCGGCGTGGGCAAGTCGACGATCACCTGCAACCTCGCGGCGATCGCCGCCGCTCAGGGCAAGCGCACCCTGGTGGTGGACCTCGACCCGCAGGGCAACTCCACCCAGTACCTGCTCGGTGCCGGCGTGGACGGCCTGGATGCGACGCTCGCGGACTTCTTCGACCAGACGCTCAACTTCAAGCTCAACCCGCGCGACACCGCGGAGTTCGTCGTCGCCACCCCCTTCGAGCGCCTGCACGTGATGCCCTCGCATCCGCAGCTCGAGGAGCTGCAGTCGAAGCTGGAGTCGCGCTACAAGATCTACAAGCTGCGCGACGCTCTTGAGGAGCTGGCGCAGGACTTCGACTGCGTCTTCATCGACACCCCGCCCGCGTTGAACTTCTTCACCCGCTCGGCGCTGATCGCCGCCGATGCCTGCCTGATCCCCTTCGATTGCGACGAGTTCTCCCGCAAGGCGCTGTACTCGCTGCTCGAGAACGTGCAGGAGATCAAGTCCGACCACAACCGCGGCCTCGAGGTCGAAGGCATCGTGGTCAACCAGTTCCAGCCGCGCGCCAGCCTGCCGCAGAAGGTGGTGCAGGAGCTCATCGACGAGGGCCTGCCGGTGCTGCAGCCCTACCTGTCGGCCTCGATCAAGATCAAGGAATCGCACGAGCAGGCCAAGCCGATGATCCACCTCGACCCGAAGCACAAGCTGTCGCAGGAGTTCGTCGCGCTTCACGACACCCTGGCCCGCAAGTACGGCACCTGAGCCCCGCGACATAAGGCGCTCCGGGACGCGTCGTGGTTCATGTAGGAGCGCCGGCCGGCGCGAAGGCGGCGGCGCAGTGCTGCACGCGCGGCATTTACCGAACCGCCGGGTTCGCAGCTGCCGCAGCTCCTACAGGCGATCCGGGACGCGTGGCGGTTCATGTAGGAGCGCCGGCAGGCGCGAAAGCGGCGGCGCAGTGCTGCACGCGCGTCATTTACCGAACCGCCGGATTCGCAGCTGCCGCAGCTCCTACAGGCGATCCGGGACGCGTGGCGGTTCATGTAGGAGCGCCGGCAGGCGCGAACGCGGCGGCGGGGTTCTGCACGCGCGCCGATTGCTATACCGCCGGGTTCGCAGCTGCCGCAGCTCCTACAGGCGATCCGGGACGCGGGGTGGTTCATGTAGGAGCGCCGGCAGGCGCGAACGCGGCGGATCAGGATCGTCCGGCGTCCTCGCCCTCCTCCCGCCCCCCGGCGGGCGAGGCGATGGCGGCGAGGCGGGCGAACTCGGACTCCTCCAGCCACTCGCGCCACACCGCCATCAGCACCGCCAGCACCACCGGGCCGAGGAAGAGCCCGACCAGGCCGAACGCGGCCAGGCCGCCGAGCACGCCGAACATCACCAGCAGGAAGGGGATGCGCGTGGCGTTGCTGATCACCAGCGGGCGCACCAGGTTGTCCACCCAGCTCACCACCAGCGCGCCCCACAGCAGCAGGCCGATGCCCTCGACGGTGTTGCCGGTGAGCAGCAGCCACACCCCGATCGAACCCCATGCGAAGGGTGTGCCGAAGGGGATCATCGCGATCACCGCGGTGATCGCCCCCATCAGCACCGGCGCCGGCACGCCCGCCCACCAGTAGCCCAGGCCGGCGACGAAGCCCTGGCCGATCGCGGTCGCGATCAGGCCCCACACCACCGCCTTGGTCATCCCGCCCACCGCCGCCAGATAGGGGTCGAGGCGCTCGCCGAGGAAGCGGCGCAGCACCGCGACCACCTGCTCCAGCACGTACTCGCCGTCACGGTAGAGGAAGAACACCGTGATGAGCGCGAAACCCAGCTTGGCCGCGTTGCGCCCGACGTCGCCGATCAGCGTCAGCACGAGATCGCTGCCCTGGCGCACCCACTCGGTGAGCTGGGTGCGCAGCGCCTCCGGCTCGCGGGTGAGTTCGCCCAGCATCGCCTGCAGGTCGTCGCCGATCCATGGCAGCGTGCGCACGAACTCGGGCAGCACGAAGGCGCCCTCGCGGATCTGCGCCGTGACCGCGGCGATCGCCACGCCGACCTCGGTGCGCAGCAGCATGCCGATCCACAGCGCGGGCAGCACGAAGGCCGCGCTCAGCAGCAAGGTCATCAGCAGCGCGGTGATCGTGGGGTAGCGCGGCAGCCGCGCGCGCAGCTGGCGGTGAGCCGGCCAGGTGGCGTAGGCGATGATCACCGCCCACGCCACCGGCACGATGAAGAGGTGCAGCACAGCGTAGCTCAGCAGCAGCAGGCCGCCGAGGAGGAAGCCGAGGATGACGCGGCGGACGACCTTCTCGGCGACCTGGTCGATCATGCGCTCTCGCTCCGATCTTCCGTTCCGGCTTCCTGCTCGGCGCCGATCCCGTCGGCCGGCTCGGGCAGGCGACTCGCCAGCACCTTGTCGATGCGCTTGCCGTCGAGGTCGATCACCTCCAGCCGCCAGCTCTCCCAGGTGGCGATGTCGCCCGTGCCCGGCAGGCGGCCGAGCAGCCACATCACCATGCCCGACAGCGTGTGGTAGCGCCCCTTTTCCTCTTCCGGCACGGTCTTGATGCCGAGGCGGTCCTTGAGCTCCACGATCGGGATCAGGCCGTCGAGCAGCCAGGAGCCGTCCTCGCGCTGCACCGCCCAAGCCTCCTCGGTATCCTGCGGCAGGAACTCGCCGGTCACCGACTCGATCACGTCGTGCAGCGTGACCATGCCCTGGATCTCGCCGTATTCATCGATCACGAACACGGTGTAGGTGCCCGACGAGCGGAACTGGTCGAGCAACTCCATGCCGGTGAGCGACTCGGGCACGTACACGGCGGGCTGCAGGTCCTTGGCGAGGTCGATCGGCTCGCCGCGCAGGGACTGGTTGAAGAGCTTCTTGGCGCTGGCGATGCCGAGGATGTCGTCGAGTCCGCCACGGCACACCGGAAAGCTGGAGTAGGACGACGACGCTACCAGCTCGAGGTTCTCCTCCAGCGGCCGATTCAGGTCGAGCGACACGATGTCCGCGCGCGGCACCATCAGCGAGCCGATCTGGCGATCGTCGAGGCGGAACACGTTGCGAACCATGTCGTGCTCGCTCTTCTCGATCACGCCGGCCTCGGAGCCCTCGACCAGCATGGCGTGGATCTCCTCCTCGGTCACGCTCGGGCCGGTGCTTTCGCGCTGGCCCATGATGCGCAGCAGCAGGGCAGTCGATCCGGCGAGCAGATACACGAAGGGCCGCGACGCGATCGACAGCACATTCATCGGCCGCGCCACCAGTCGGGCGATGCCCTCGGGGTCGATCTGGCCGATGCGCTTCGGCACCAGCTCGCCGACCACGATCGACACATAGGTGATCACCACCACGACCAGCACGGTCGAGCCGATCTCGCTCACGCGCTGCTCCATGCCCATCACCTGCAGCCAGTCGGCGAGCGGTCCGGCGAGCGCGGCCTCGCCGACGATGCCGTTGAGCACGCCGATCGAGGTGATGCCGATCTGGATCGTGGACAGAAAGCGGGTCGGGTCCTCGCCGAGCTTGATCGCCACCTCGGCCGCACCGTCGCCCTCCTCGGCCAGGCGTGCGAGCCGCGCCCGGCGCGCAGTGACGAGCGCGATCTCGGACATGGCGAAGACGCCGTTGAGGACGATGAGGCCGATCAGGAAGAGGATTTCCATGGGTTCGAGGTGGTTGAAAAAGGGGGCGCCGACGAGCGCCCGGGCATGACGGGCGGGCCGGACGCCGCCGATGATGCCCCAGCCGGCACGGGGTGTCGACCGCGCCCCTGCGCCCCGCGCCCGCTCGCTGCTGCAGCGCAACACCTGGAAGCCATGGACCGCAGCGATCGACTTCGACGGCGTTGACACTCCCGCAGCGCAACAGACACAATCCTGCCCATCAAGGGGAGTAGCTTTTCCGCTCCGGCATCGTCAATACGGCAGATCGGTCTTCCGACCGTCTCCCGGTGCCGGGGGCAACGCTCGAATCCGTTCGGCCGTTGCAAGCGAGACCTTGCCCGAGGGGCAAGGTCCGTGCATCGAAGCGCGCCAGGGTCTGTGTCCGTCGGGAACAGGCCCTTTTTGTTTTTGTGCGGAGCGCGCGATGGAATCGATCGGAACGTGGTGGATGTGGGCGGCCTTTGCCGCCATCGTGGTAACGATGCTGCTGGTGGACCTGTTCGCCTTCGGCGGCGGCAAGCAGCACCGGGTGTCGCTGAAGGAGGCGGCGGGCTGGTCCCTCGCCTGGGTCACGGTGGCGATGCTGTTCGCGGCCGGTCTGTGGTGGTACCTCGACGGCACGCTCGGGCGTGCGCTGGCCAACGAGCAGGCGACTGCCTTCGTCACCGGCTATCTGGTGGAGAAGTCGCTGGCGGTCGACAACGTCTTCGTGTGGATGATGATCTTCAGCTTCTTCGCGGTGCCGCTGGAACTGCAGCGCCGCGTACTGCTGTACGGCATCGTCGGCGCGATCGTGCTGCGCACGATCATGATCTTCGCGGGCAGCTGGCTGATCAGCGAGTTCCACTGGCTGCTCTACGTCTTCGGCGCCTTCCTGATCGTCACCGGCATCAAGATGGCGTGGTTCTCCGAGCACGACCCCGACCTCGAGAAGAATCCCCTCATCCGCTGGATCCGCAACCACTACCCGATCACCGAGAAGCTGGAAGGCGAGCGCTTCTTCGTGGTGCGCGACGGCGTGCGCATGATGACGCCGCTCTTCCTCGCGCTCGTGCTGGTCGAGATCTCGGATGTGATCTTCGCGGTCGACAGCATCCCGGCGATCTTCGCGATCACCACCGACCCGTTCATCGTGCTGACCTCCAACCTGTTCGCGATCCTCGGCCTGCGCGCGATGTACTTCCTGCTCGCCGACCTCGGCGACCGCTTCGAGCTGCTCAAGTACGGCCTGGCCGCGATCCTGGTCTTCATCGGCACCAAGATGCTGATCGTCGAGTGGTTCAAGATCCCGGTGCTGGTGTCGCTGTCGGTGGTCGCCACCATCCTGGCGTGCTCGGTGTTCGCCAGCCTGTGGTACACGGCGCGCAAGCAGAAGGAAGCGGCCACGACGCGCGCGGGCTGAAGCTCGCCGGCCGGGACGGCAGGGACGGGACGTCGCACGCCCGCCCCCGCCGTCGCGGCGCCGTCGGTCCGCCTGTTTCTTCACCCCTGAAACCGCACGCATCCTGCTCGTCAAATGACTGCCAACCTCCAACGCCTCGTCGAATCCGCCGCCTTCCAGCGCTTCATCGTCGCGGTGATCGTCGTCAACGCGATCACCCTCGGCCTCGAGACCTCCCCGACCGCCATGCAGCAGGCCGGCGGACTGCTGCTCGCGCTCGACCGCACCGCACTCGCCATCTTCGTGGTCGAGATCGTGCTCAAGCTCATCGTCTACCGCCAGCGCTTCTTCCGCAGCGGCTGGAACGTCTTCGACTTCACCATCGTCGCGATCACCCTCGCCCCCACCGGCGAAGGCCTGCAGGTGCTGCGCTCGCTGCGCATCCTGCGTGCGCTGCGCCTGGTGTCGGTGGTGCCCTCGATGCGCAAGGTGGTCAACGCCTTGCTGCGCGCCATCCCCGGCATGAGCTCGGTGCTCACCCTGCTGCTGCTCGTGTTCTACGTCGCCGCGGTGATGAGCACCAAGCTGTTCGGCGCGAGCTTCCCGGACTGGTTCGGCAGCGTCGGCGAATCCTTCTACACCCTGTTCCAGGTCATGACCCTGGAGTCGTGGTCGATGGGCATCGTCCGCCCGGTCATGGAGGTCTACCCCTACGCGTGGATCTTCTTCGTCCTCTTCATCCTGCTCACCACCTTCGCGGTGCTCAACCTCTTCATCGCCATCGTGGTCGATTCGATGAGCGCGGTGGAGCACGAAGAGCAGGAGCAGACGCGCGAGCTGGTCAGCGTGGACCACGACGCGGTGCTCGCCGAGCTGCGCGCCATCCGCGCCGAGCTGGCGGAACTGCGGGGCGAGCGCACGGATGATTCGGCCGCTGCGCCTGCTGCGGTCAGCGCGGGATCGACTGCAAGGCCGGGCTGATCCGTGACAGGGCGCGCCTGCTGCGTGCCCTCAGCGCTTGACCTCGAGCAGCTCGATCACGAAGTTCAGCGTGCTGTCGGGCGGGATGCGGCCCGGCACGCCGCGGCTGCCGTAGGCGGTCGCGGGCGGGCACACGATGCGCACCGCGCCGCCCGGCTTCATCTGCTGCAGCACCTCCTGCCAGCACGGCACCAGCGCCTCCAGCGGCAGCTCGGCAGGGCGGCCGCGGCTGTAGGAGCTGTCGAACTCCTTGCCGTCGGCGAGCGTGCCCTGGTAATGCACGCGCACCACGTCGGCCAGCGTCGGCGACGCGCCGGTCTCCCCCACGCGGTAGGTCTCGACGGTGATGCCCGAGGGCAGGGTCGTGGTCTGTGGGCCGGCGGCGATCGCGCCGGTGAGGGGAAGCAGGGCGAGGGCAGAAAGCAGTCGGCGCATGTCGAGAACTCCGGGAATTCAGATCTTGATGATCGTATCGCTGTAGAGCGCCACGAAACGATCGTGCGTCACCAGGCGCATCGGCTCGGCCAGCGCCTGCGCCACCAGAAGACGGTCGAAAGGGTCCTGATGATGCGCGGGCAAGGCCTCGACCGCCACGACGTGCTCGGGCTCGATCGCGAGCAGGCGATAGCCCGAGGCGGTGAAATAGCGCACGGCATCCTGGCTGGAGACCGGCATGTCGCCACGCCCGAGGGAATGCTTGATGGCGATCTCCCAGACGCTGGCGACGCTGACCCAGACCGTCGATTTCGGCGACAGGATCAGCTCACGCGCGCTCTGCGACAGCTTGGGGTGGTCGGTGATGGCCCACAGCGCGACATGCGTGTCGAGGAGCAGATTCAAGATCAGCCTCCCGCCAGGAACAGCCTCGCGACGTCCTCGTTGCTGGCGTCGATGTCGTCGGGCACCTCGAACCTGCCCTTGGCCACCCCGATGCGGGGTCCCGCGGACGCGTCCTCCACCGGCACGAGCCGGGCGGCAGGGCGGCCGTTGCGGGCGATGACGATCTCGCGCTCCTGGCCCGACTCGATCGCGTCAACGAGGCGGGACAGGGATGACTTTGCCTGCAGCATGTTGACGGATTGCATTGGGACCTCCCTGGAGACTTACCTAGTCTAGTCTGGCTAACCCGGTCCGGCAAACAAGCGCTCAAAGCATTCCGCAGCGCATCGACCGCAGCGCCCCCACCCAAGCCCGTTCCCAAAAAAGACGCCCGGCAATCGCCGGGCGTCCTCATGCATGCAGGGCCAGAGCACACGAGCGCCGCTCGCGCTCGCCGCCCTCAAGCCCGCGCTTACAGCTTCCCGGCCACCCACTCCTTCACCCCCGCCAGCGCCGCCGGCAGGTTCTCGGGCTGGGTGCCGCCGGCCTGGGCCATGTCGGGGCGGCCGCCGCCCTTGCCGCCGACCTGCTGGGCGACGAAGTTCACCAGCTCGCCGGCCTTGACCTTGGCAGTGTGGTCGGCGGTGACGCCGGCGATCAGGCTGACCTTGCCCTCGCCCACGCTCGCCAGCACGATCGCGGCCGACTTCAACTTGTCCTTGAGCTTGTCCATGGTGTCGCGCAGGGTGGGCACGTCGGCGCCTTCGAGCAGGGCGGCGAGCACCTTGATACCGCCCACCTCCACCGCCTGGCTCACCAGCTCGTCGCCCTGGCTGGCAGCGAGCTTGCCCTTGAGGCGGGCGAGCTCCTTCTCGAGTGCGCGCACGTTGTCGAGGATGCCGGCGACGCGCTCGGCGACCTCGTCGGGCTGCACCTTGAGCAGCGCGGACATGCCCTGCACGCGGCGCTCCTGCTCCTGGGCGTAGCGCAGCGCGTTCTCGCCGGTAATCGCTTCGACGCGGCGGATGCCGGCGGCCACACCGCCCTCGGACACGATCTTGAAAAGGCCGATGTCGCCGGTGCGGGAGACGTGGGTGCCGCCGCACAGCTCCTTGGAGCTGCCGATCGACAGCACGCGCACCTCGTCGGCGTACTTCTCGCCGAACAGCATCATCGCACCCGACTTCTGCGCCGCCTCCAGCGCCATGACCTCGGCCTGCGTCGCGGCGTTGGCGAGGACCTCGCGGTTGACGATCTCCTCGACCTCGCGGATCTCCTCGGCGCTCATCGGCGCGGTGTGGGCGAAGTCGAAGCGGGTCTTGTCGGGATCGACCAGCGAGCCCTTCTGCTGCACGTGGGCGCCGAGCACCTCGCGCAGCGCCTTGTGCATCAGGTGGGTGACCGAGTGGTTGCGCGCGGTGGCGGCACGCGCGGCGACGTCGACCCGGGCGGTCACGCCCTGCCCCACCGCGAGCTTGCCGGTGCGCACCACGCCGTGGTGGCCGAAGACCGCGGCCTGGATCTTCTGCGTGTCTTCCACGCCGAAGATGCCGGCGGCAGCGCGCAGCTCGCCGCGGTCGCCGACCTGGCCGCCGGACTCGGCGTAGAACGGCGTGTGGTCGAGCACGACCACGCCCATCTCGCCCTCGAGCAGCTCGTTGACCGGGGCGCCGTCCTTGTACAGCGCGAGGATGTTGCCCTTCTCCTCCAGCAGCGTGTAGCCGTGGAAGGTAGTCTCGGGGCCGTCGTATTCCAGGTTGGCCGCCATCTTGAACTTGCCGGCGGCGCGCGCCTGCTCCTTCTGGCGCGCCATCGCCGCGTCGAAGGCGAGCGCATCCACGGTGACCTCACGCTCGCGGCAGATGTCGGCGGTGAGATCGAGCGGGAAGCCGAAGGTGTCGTGCAGCTTGAAGGCGGTGTCGCCGTCGAAGACCTTGTTGCCCGCCTTCTCCATCGCGGCGAGCTCGGCCTCGACGATGGCCATGCCGTTCTCGATGGTGGCGAAGAAGCGCTCTTCCTCCTGGCGCAGCACGTCCATGATGCGGCGCTCGCCGTCCTTGAGCTCGGGGTAAGCGCCGCCCATCTCGCCGACCAGGTCGGGGACCATCTTGTGGAAGAAGGCGGCGCGCGCGCCGAGCTTGTAGCCGTGGCGGATGGCGCGGCGGATGATGCGGCGCAGCACGTAGCCGCGCCCCTCGTTGCCCGGGATCACGCCGTCGGCGATCAGGAAGGAACAGGCGCGGATGTGGTCGGCCAGCACCTTCAGCGAGGGCGAGTCCATGTCCGCCGCCGAGGTCTCGCGCGCGGCCGCCTTGATCAGCGCCTGGAAGAGGTCGATCTCGTAGTTGGCGTGCACATGCTGCAGCACCGCCGAGATGCGCTCCAGGCCCATGCCGGTGTCCACCGAGGGCTTGGGCAGCGGATGCATCACGCCCTGCTCGTCGCGGTTGAACTGCATGAACACGTTGTTCCAGATCTCGATGTAGCGGTCGCCGTCTTCCTCGGGCGATCCCGGGGGGCCGCCCCAGATGTGGTCGCCGTGGTCGTAGAAGATCTCGGTGCACGGACCGCAGGGGCCGGTGTCGCCCATCATCCAGAAGTTGTCGGACGCATAACGCGCGCCCTTGTTGTCGCCAATGCGGATCACCCGCTCCGCCGGCACGCCGACTTCCCTGGTCCAGATGTCGTAGGCCTCGTCGTCCTCGGCGTACACCGTGACCCAGAGCTTGTCCTTGGGCAGCTTGAAGACCTCGGTGAGCAGCTCCCAGGCGTACGAAATCGCGTCGCGCTTGAAGTAGTCGCCGAAGCTGAAGTTGCCCAGCATCTCGAAGAAGGTGTGGTGGCGCGCGGTGTAGCCGACGTTCTCGAGGTCGTTGTGCTTGCCGCCGGCGCGCACGCACTTCTGCGAGGTGGTGGCGCGGGTGTAGGGGCGCTTGTCGAAGCCGAGGAACACGTCCTTGAACTGGTTCATGCCGGCGTTGGTGAACAGCAGCGTCGGGTCCTCGTGCGGCACGAGCGAGCTGGAGGCCACGATCTGGTGGCCCTTGGATTCGAAGAACTTGAGGAAGGCGTCGCGGATTTCAGCGGATTTCATGTCAGGTCGTGGCCAGGACGTTGTTGAATCGGGAGCGATCGGGGAGACGATAAACGTCGAAGTCCCGGTCGAGTGTCAGGATGTCGCGCACACCACTTTCGAGCGCGAGCACGATCAGCGACCCGTCGGCGATATCCATCGGCAGGTCGCGGTATTTTTCGGAGAGCTGGCGGATCAGCGAGACGGCGCCCGCGCCGGGCGTCGTCACCTCCACGCCACCACGCTCCACCCATTGCAGGAAGGCGAGCTGGCGATCGACCGAATGACCGAGCATGTGGCCGACTTCGGTCAGCACCGGCCAGGTGGTCAGAAGCGCCCCCTCGTAGTTCTCGATGAAGCTGCGCACACGCGCGTGGTTGCGCTCGGCGGGCTCGAACAGCGCGATCAGCGGCCCGGAGTCAGCGATCGTTCTCAGCACGCAGCCGCTCCACGATGGTGCTGCGGACGCGGTCCTTGCTGGTGAGATCGAGCGTCGCCGCCGTGGCGGACGGATCGCCGAACAGGTCCTTGCCGAGCTCGTAGGGCGTCTTGCGCGGCGCAAGCCGGGCGAGATATTCGCGCAGGCTGGCCTTGACCAGCTCGCTCTTGCTGCGGCCAGTCTGCGCGGCGGCGCGCGCGAGTTCGGACTCGAGCTCGGGATCGAGGCGGATCGACAGGGTCATGGGGCCGGCTTCCTGTATTACACAACGTATTGCATCGTATGACGCGCTGCGATCGAAGTCAATTTCAGCCGCTCGCGCCTATAATTATGCGTTACGACAACCACCCCGGACACGAGGACATCATGGGTAACCGCCTCTCCAAGATCTACACCCGCACCGGCGACGCCGGCACCACCGGCCTCGGCGACGGCAAGCGCGTCTCCAAGAACAGCCTGCGCATCCACGCCCTGGGCGAGGTCGACGAGACCAACGCCATCATCGGCCTGCTGCTGTGCGAGGAGCTGCCCGAGGACGTGCGCGTGCTGCTGACCAACGTGCAGCACGACCTCTTCGACCTCGGCGGTGAGGTGTGCATCCCGGGCATGAGCATGATCACCGGCAAGCAGGTCACGCATCTGGAAGAAGAGCTCGACCGCTTCAACGAGCCGCTCGAGCCGCTCAAGGACTTCATCCTGCCCGGCGGCACCCGCGCCGCCGCCTACGCCCACCACGCCCGCACCGTCTGCCGTCGCGCCGAGCGCGCGCTGGTGGCACTGGCGCTGGAAGAGTCGGTGAACGACGCCCCGCGCCAGTACCTCAACCGCCTCTCCGACCTCCTCTTCGTGCTCGGCCGCGTGCTCAACCGCGCCGGCGGCCGCGGCGACGTGCTGTGGCAGAAGCGCAAGAATGCGTGAGGGGTGAGGGTGAGGGGTCAGGCGTAAGGGGTCAGGAGCCAGACGCCTCGCCACTCACCGCCTGGGCGGCGAGGAGCTCGCGGAAGAGCGCGGAGCCCTGCGCCAGCTCCCAGGCGCGGCCGACCGCCTCGATGCGGCCGGCGCGCATCAGGATGACCTCGTCGAAGCGGTCGAGCAGGTGCAGCCGGTGCACCGAGGACACCAGCGCCGCATCCGGGAAGTGCGCGAACAGGCGCTGGTAGACGTGCGCCTCGGTCTCCGGGTCCAGGCTGCTGGTGGGCTCGTCGAGCAGCAACAGGCTCGTGCCCTCGGCGGCGAGCACGCCGCGCGCGAGCGCCAGGCGCTGGCGCTGCCCGCCGGACCAGTTGGCGCCGCCCTCCACCACGCGCGTCTCCAGGCCCTGCGCCAGGCCCTCGACCACGCGGTCGGCGCAGGCCGCATGCAGCGCGGCCTCGATGCGCTCGGGCGCGCGATCGGCGCCGAGCAGCAGGTTCTCGGCCAGCGTGCCGTCGAACATCTCGGCCTGCTGCGGGATCAGGGTGGCGAGATGGCGCAGGCGCGCGGGCATCGCGGCCACGCCCCCGGCGTCGCTCGCCAAGCCGCCAGCGGCGGACGGCTCGCCGGCGACCGCCACGGGCACGGACTCGCCATCGATCGACAGGACGCCCGCCGTGGGCGCGTCCAGCCCGGCGAGCAGGCGCAGCAGGGTGGTCTTGCCCGCGCCGCTCGGGCCGACCAGGGCGTAGCGCCGGCCGCGCACGAGCGCCAGGCGGTCGAGCTCGAGCGCGCTGGCACGGCCATCGCCATGGGCGAAGCGCACCCCCTCCAGGCCCAGCGTGCGCCAGGCCGAGGCGGCGATGTCCTCGCCGTCGGCGGAACGCGCCGCCGGCGCGGCACTGAGCAGCGGCGCGGCGGCGGCGTAGTCGGCGCGCTGGCGGGCGAGCGACTGAAAGTGGGCCGCGATCGCGGTGATCACCCCGCCGGCCTGCTGCGAGTACTCGTACACCATGAAGACCTTGCCGAGCGCGATCGTGCCGGCCGCCGCCGCGGCCCCGCCCGCGGCGGCGCCGAAGCCGAACACGCCCGCGGCCTCCGCCGCATACACGCCGACCAGCACGCACCACAGCGCGCTCGCGAGCAGGTCCACCGAGCACCACTTGGCCTCGTTGAGCACGATGCTCTTCTTCAGCGGCCCGAACACCGCCGCCAGGCGCTCGCCGATCAGCCGCGCCACGCCCTCGCCACGCCGCAGCGCGAGCACCGACAGCACGTTGCCGAGCACATCGACCAGAGTGGCGGAATAGGCGCGCTCGGCGCGGTTCTCCTCCACCGCCACGCGCATCATCACGCGGTCGAAGCGGGTGATGAGCAGGCCGATGAGCCCGTAGCCGACCAGCGCCACCACGCCCACCAGCGGCGAGATCAGCCACAGCGCGACGATCGGCCCCACCAGGCGCACGGTGTTCTGCAGGTAGATGAACTGGCTCTGCGCGAAGTCGTAGAGCGCATGCGTGCTCTGCTGCATGCGGTGGGTGGTCTCGCCCGAGTGGTGGCGCTCGTGCCAGGCCAGCGGCGCGGCGAGCAGGCGACCCACGAGCAGGGCGGCGAGGCGCTCGCGCACCCTGAGCGCGACGTTGCGCTCGAGGATGCGCCCCGGCCCGTGCAGCAGCCAGCTCGCGACGATGGCCGCGAAGACCATGCCGAGCCAGCGCCCGGCCTCGCTCATGCCCTCCAGCCCGCCGGCCTGGATCTGGTTGATCGCGTTGCCGGCCAGCCAGGGCACGGCGAGCTTGAAGAGCTGGGACGCGAGCAGCAGCAGGAAGGCGTAGAGCAGCAGCGGGCGCGCGCCCGCGGCGTGCTCCCACAACGCACGGTAGAGCGCGCCGAGGCCCACCGGGCGCTCGTCGGCGGACGCGGGCGGCTGCGGCGCGGGCGGCGGCTCGGCCGCGGCGGCGTGGGTTTCGAGGTCGGACATCGCGGGCTCCGCGTCAGTGGGATTCCGCCGCGGGGCACGCGGGATCGGGGTCGGGTTCCAGTTGAGGATCGAAGAGCGGGATCTGCGCCGGCCGCTCGCTTCCGTCCTCCTCGGCGAAGCGCACGCCGACGCCGAGCAGGCGCACCGGCAGCGCCTTGCGCGCGTGCGCCTCGTCGAGCAGGCGCAGCCAGATGGCCTCGTCGGGCGCGCTGGCGACGCACTCGGCGGTGGTGCGGCTGAAATCGGAGAAGCGCACCTTGACGAAGGCCTTGTGCACCGGCGGGCGGTCGCGCGCGCGCTCGAAGCGACGGTGGAAGTCCTCCAGCAGCGCGAGCAAGCCGGCGCGGCAGGCGGCGAGGTCGTGCAGGTCGGGGGTGTAGGTGGTCTCCACGGACAGCGACTTGCGCACGCGGTCGGGCTGCACCGCGCGCTCGTCGATGCCGCGGCACAGGTGGTGCAGGCTGGCGCCGAAGCTGCCGAACTCGCGGGTGAGCTCGGCCACGCTCCAGGCGCGCAGGTCGGCGCAGGTGTTCACACCGAGACGGTTGAGCTTCGCCGCGGTGACCTTGCCGACACCGAAGATCTTCTTCACCGGCAGCGCGGCGACGAAGGCGTCGACGTCCTGCGGGCGCACCACGAACTGGCCGTCGGGCTTGTTCCAGTCGCTCGCCACCTTGGCGATGAACTTGTTGGGCGCGATGCCGGCCGAGGCGGTGATGCCGACCTCGGCGCGGATGCGTTCGCGGATTTCCTGCGCCATCAGCGAGGCCGAGCCGCGGCAGCGCTCGACCCCGGTCACGTCGAGGTAGGCCTCGTCGAGCGACAGCGGCTCCACCAGCGCGGTGTAGTCGTGGTAGATCGCCAGGATGCGGCGCGAGGCCTCGCGGTAGCGCTCGAAGTCGGGCGCCAGCAGGACGAGCTGCGGGCACAGCTGCAGCGCGCGCGCGGTGGGCATCGCCGAATGCACGCCGAAGGCGCGCGCCTCGTAGTTGCAGGTGGCGATCACCCCGCGCGTCTCGGCGCGCCCGCCCACCGCGACCGGCCTGCCGCGCAGCGTCGGGTCGTCGCGCATCTCGACCGACGCGTAGAAGCAGTCGCAATCGCAGTGGATGATCTTACGCGTGCGCATGCGCGCGGGAGGCGTCAGGGGTGAGGCGTGAGGGGCGAAGGGGCCTGCCGGGGGCAGGCCGGGTGGAGTGCCGTCCGCGCTCAGAACTCGGCGGCGCGCTTGACGCGGCGCTGGCGCACGCCCTCGGCGAGGATGTCGAGCACGTCGATGCTGTCTTCCCAGCCGATGCAGGCGTCGGTGATGCTCTTGCCGTACTCGAGGTCCTTGCCCGGGACGAGATCCTGGCGGCCTTCCTTGAGGTGGGACTCGACCATCACGCCCATGATGCGGTCGTCGCCCGCGGCGAGCTGGGCGGCCACGTTCTTCGCCACCTCGATCTGCAGGCGGTGCTGCTTGCGGCTGTTGCCGTGGGAGAAATCGACCATGACCTTGTTGCACACCCCGGCCGCGGCGAGCTCGCGGCTGGCGGCATCGACGCTGTCGGCGTCGAAGTTGGGCTCCTTGCCACCGCGCAGGATGGCGTGGCAGTCCTCGTTGCCGCGGGTCGAAACGATCGCCGAGTGGCCGGCCTTGGTCACCGACAGGAAGTGGTGCGGCGCCTGCGCGGCCTTGATCGCGTCGGCGGCGATGCGCAGGTTGCCGTCGGTACCGTTCTTGAAGCCCACCGGGCAGGACAGGCCCGAGGCGAGCTCGCGGTGTACCTGGCTCTCGGTGGTGCGCGCACCGATCGCGCCCCAGGCGATCAGGTCGGCGATGTACTGCGGGGTGATCATGTCGAGGAACTCGGTGCCTGCCGGCAGGCCGATCTCGTTGACCTCCGACAGCAGCTTGCGCGCCAGGCGCACGCCATCGTTGATGCGGAAGCTGTTGTCCAGCCCGGGGTCGTTGATCAGTCCCTTCCAGCCCACGGTGGTGCGCGGCTTCTCGAAATAGACGCGCATCACGATCAGCAGGTCGTCCTTGACGCGCTCGGCCTCGGCCTTGAGCTTGTGCGCGTACTCCATCGCCGCCTTGGGGTCGTGGATCGAGCACGGGCCGATCACCACCAGCAGGCGGTCGTCGGCGCCGTACAGGATGCGGTGGATCGCCTGGCGCGCCTCGTAGGCGACCTCGGCCGCCTTGGGCGTGGCCGGAAACTCGCGCAGCACGTGCGCGGGCGGCACGAGCTCCTTGATCTCCTGGATGCGGACGTCGTCGATATGCAGTTTGATGGAGGCGGACATGCGAGACTCTTTGTCGGATCTTTGCTGGGGTGCCCGATTCTAGCGGAAAGCCGCCCATGGCTGGACGCAATGCGGACTATAAGCCCGATGGGATGAACCGATCGGCGCCGAACGCGTCTGTTCGTACACTGCCGCCCGCGCTTCGTCGCGGCCGGCGCCTGCCTGCACCCTCGAATCCCCCGTTCCAAACGAGCCCGCAATCATGTTGATCCAGAAGCCCGCCGACGTCCTTCCCTCCGAGATCACCCCGCGCAGCCTCTTCGAGCGCCGCCGCGACTTCCTCGCCCGCAGCGGCGCGGGACTGGTCGCGGGTGCGGCGCTCTGGCACGGCCTGCCCGACAGCGCGCGTGCCTCCACCCGCCTGCAGGGCGCGCCCTCGGCGCTGAGCACCACCGAGCCGCTCACCGAACGCGAGGCCGTCACCACCTACAACAACTTCTACGAGTTCGGCACCGACAAGGCCGACCCGGCACGCAACGCCCACAAGATGGCGGTGCGCCCATGGACGGTGAATGTGGAGGGCCTGGTCGGCAAGCCGCGTCGCTTCGACATCGACGAGCTGCTGCGCCTGGCGCCGCTGGAGGAGCGCATCTACCGCCTGCGCTGCGTGGAGGCCTGGTCGATGGTGGTGCCCTGGGTGGGCTTTCCGCTCGCCGCGCTGCTGAAGGAGGTCGAGCCCCTGGGCAGCGCGAAGTACGTCGAGTTCGTCACCCACTACGACCCGAAGATCATGATCCGCGACGTGATCGACTGGCCCTACACCGAGGGCCTGCGCCTGGACGAGGCCATGCACCCGCTGACCCTCCTGGCGGTGGGCGTGTATGGCGAGGTGCTGCCCAACCAGAACGGCGCGCCGCTGCGCCTGGTGGTGCCATGGAAATACGGCTTCAAGAGCGCCAAGTCGATCGTCACCATCCGCCTCACCGAAAAGGAGCCCGCGACCGCGTGGAACAAGTTCGCGCCGCAGGAGTATGGTTTCTACTCCAACGTAAACCCCGAGGTGCGGCACCCGCGCTGGAGCCAGGCCGCCGAGCGCCGCATCGGCGAATTGCGCAAGCGTCCGACGCAGATGTTCAACGGCTATGCGGAGCAGGTCGCGAGCCTCTACCAGGGCATGGACCTGAAGAAGTTCTATTGAGCCGCGCGCTCCTCCTCGCCCGATCAAGACAATGAATCTCTCCCTGAAAGCGCCCACCGCGGGCACCATCGCCGCCGTCAAGGCGCTCGTGTTCGTCCTCTGCCTGCTGCCCGCGCTGGATCTCGCGCTCGGCTGGCGGGCCGACACGCTCGGTGCCAACCCGATCGAGACGATCACCCGCGCCAGCGGCGAGTGGGCGCTGCGCCTGTTGCTGATCACCCTGGCGGTGACGCCGCTGCGCCGCTTCAGCGGTCTGCACTGGCTGCTGCGCCTGCGCCGCATGCTCGGGCTGTTCGCGTTCGCCTATGCGTTCGGGCATTTCACCATCTACCTGTGGCTGGACCAGTTCTTCGACTGGAACGCGATCGCGCTCGACATCCTCGACCGGCCCTTCATCACCGTCGGTTTCGCCGCCTTCGTGCTGCTGATCCCGCTCGCCGCCACCTCGAACGGCTTCGCCATCCGCCGCCTCGGCGGGCGCAGGTGGCAGGCGCTGCACCGCTCGGTGTATGCGATCGCGATCCTCGCGGTGCTGCATTTCTGGTGGCTGGTGAAGGCGGATATCGGCAGGCCGCTGCTGTACGCGAGCATCCTCGCCGTGCTGCTCGGCTTGCGCGGCTGGTGGCGCGAGCTCGAGCGCCGCCGCCAGCTCTCGGTGCCGCCGCCGGCGAAGCACCTGGAAAAGAAGGTGATCCGGCTGGTGCCACGGCAGTAGGCTCTGTAAGCTCGCACGCACGTCGTTCGATCGACCGCTCATTCGCGGCTGCCGCCGCTCCTACAAAGGGACGGAACCGCGGTACTTTCTGTAGGAGCGCCGGAAGGCGCGAAGGCGGCGATGCAAGCTCGCACGCGCGTCGTTCGATCGACCGCTCATTCGCGGCTGCCGCCGCTCCTGCAAAGGGACGGAACCGCGGTGCTCTCTGTAGGAGCGCCGGCAGGCGCGAAGGCGGCGATGCAAGCTCGCACGCGCGTCGTTCGATCGACCGCTCATTCGCGGCTGCCGCCGCTCCTGCAAAGGGACGGAACCGCGGTGCTCTCTGTAGGAGCGCCGGCAGGCGCGAAGGCGGCGATGCAAGCTCGCACGCGCGTCGTTCGATCGACCGCTCATTCGCGGCTGCCGCCGCTCCTGCAAAGGGACGGAACCGCGGTACTCTCTGTAGGAGCGCCGGCAGGCGCGAACCAGCCCTCGGGAATACCCCGAACGCACTCGGCCCCTATCGAAACAGCTCGACGGCGAGCCGAGCGCGTCCGCAGCTCAGCACTTCGCGACGCCCAGGCGCCACAGCGAGGTCGTCTCCGCGGCCCGCGCCGCATGCAGCGGGTCGTCCGCATCGGCCGCCTTGCCGTGGCGTGGGCGGATGTCCTCGCGACCGAGCACGCGCAGGCCCGCGGCCTCGGTCCAGCCGAGCAGCTCGGCGCGCGTGCGCAGGCCGAGGTGTTCGGCGAGGTCGGAAAGAATCAGCCAGCCCTCGCCGCCCGCCTCCAGGTGTTCCGCCAGGCCGGCCAGGAAGCCGCGCAGCATGCGGCTGTCGGGGTCATAGACCGCGTGCTCGATCGCGGAGCTCGGCTTGGCGGGCACCCAGGGCGGGTTGCACACCACCAGCGGCGCGCGGCCGGGCGGGAAGAGGTCGGCCTGAAGCAACTCGACACGGCCGGCGGGAAGCTCATTGGCACCCAGGTTCGCATCCGGGTTCGCGCCCGACTTCGCACTTGAGCTGGCGCCCGAGTTCGCGCGATTGGCTCCGCGAAGGGCGCCCCCCGGGTCCGCGACCTCGGCCAGCAGCCCAAGGCGCGCGAGGTTCTCCTGCGCGCAACCCAGCGCACGCGGCGACACGTCGGTGGCCACCACGCGCGCCACCCCGCGGCGTGCGAGCAGCGCGGCGATGACGCCGGTGCCGGTGCCGATGTCGAAGGCCAGCGTGCTCGCGGGCAGCGGCACGCGCGCGACGAGGTCGAGATACTCGCCGCGGATCGGCGAATAGACGCCGTACCACGGATGGATGCGCTCGCCGAGCACCGGGATGCCGACGCCCTTGCGCCGCCACTCGTGCGCGCCGATGAGGCCGAGCAGCTCGCGCAGCGACATCACGAAGGGCCCCGCAGCGAGATCGGCATCCGGCGTCCCGGCGACCGCCTCGGCAAGGACCTCTGCCACCTCGGGCGCGCGCCGCAGCGGGATGCGCGCGCCGGCCTCGAAGGGGATCAGCAGCATCCCCAGCGTACGCGCGCGCTGCGCCTGCGCCATGCGGTGGAGGTGGAAGGCTTCGGCGGGGGTAGCGGGCGGCCTGGCCGCCTTGCCCGGCTTGCGCGTGCGGCCGTCGGCGCGCCGCGCCATGGCCTGCAGCAGCTGGCGGGCGTTGTGGTAGTCACCGCGCCACAGCAGCGCGCTGCCCTCGCAGGCCAGCCGCCAGGCGGCGTCGGCCTTGGTGGTGTCGTCGGCGATCACCACCCGGCGCGGTGGCGCCTGGCCGCTCTCCGAGCGCCAGCGCGCGCTGCATCGACGGAGCGCCCCGTCCTCCGCGGTCTCTTCCCAGGCGAGCTGGGCGGGCGCGCTCGACATGCTCACGCCTGCTTCGGCCGGATCGCGTGCTTGGGTCGGAAGGCCTTGATCACCGCATCGTCGGTCTCGACGTAGGGGCCGCCGACGAGGTCGATGCAGTACGGGACCGCGGCGAAGATGCCGAGGTGGCGCACGCCGCCATCGGCGTCGCGCACGCCTTCGAGGGTCTCGCGGATCGACTTGGGTTGACCGGGCAGGTTGATGATCAGGCACTTGCCGCGGATCACCGCGACCTGGCGCGACAGGATGGCCGTGGGCACGAAGTTGAGGCTGATGCGGCGCATCTCCTCGCCGAAGCCCGGCATCTCCTTGTCGCCGATCGCGAGCGTGGCCTCGGGGGTCACGTCGCGCACCGCCGGGCCGGTGCCGCCGGTGGTGAGCACCAGGTTGCAACCGGAAACGTCGACGAGCTCGACCAGGGTGCGCTCGATCAGCGCGCGCTCGTCGGGGATCAGCCGGGTCTCGGCACTCCATGGGGAGCTCAGCGCCCTGCCCAGCCAGTCCTTCAGCGCAGGGATGCCCTGGTCTTCGTAGGTGCCGTCGGAGGCACGGTCGCTGATCGACACCAGGCCGATGCGGATGTGTTCACTCATGGGTTCGATCCCTGTTCGGTTGCGTCCTCATCGGCAGCGCGCTCCGCCTCAGCCTCGGCAGCGGCGTCGCTGGCTTCCTGCAACTCGCGCAGCACACGGAAGATCTCGCGGAAGGACTTCGGCGGCCTGGCGGCCTCGCGTTCCTTCAAGGCGTTGCGGCGCAGGGTGCGCAGGTATTGCAGGTCGGCCTCGGGCCAGGTCTCGGCGATGGTGCCGATGACCTGCTCGTCCTCGAGCAACTGCTCGCGCAGGCGCTCGAGGCGGTGCATCTTCGCCACCTCGACGGCCGAGTTGCCGGCGAAGATGTCGAGCTGGGCCTGGATGGGCTCGGGGTCGATCTTGCGCATCAGCTTGCCGATGTACTGCAGCTGGCGGCGGCGCGCTTCCATCTTGAAGCCCTGGGCGGCACGGATGGCCTCGTACAGGCTCTCGGGCAGCGGCACCTTCTTGAGGCGCTCGGGCGAGAGTGCGACGAGCTGCTCGCCGAGGTCCTGCAGCGCCTGCATCTCGCGCTTGCGGCTGCTCTTGCTCGGCGGCTCGGGAAAGTCGTCCTCGTCAGCGGGGTCGGAATGGTGGTGGCGCATTGCTTGCATGGGGGGCTGGCTCGATCGGGGTAAGATTATAGCCTTTGCACGCACCCGGCCCGCCCATGTCCAGCCAAGGCTTCTCCTTCTCGCAGGCGCATCTCGCCGAGATCGCCACCGACATCCTCAAATACGCCCGCAAGCACGGCGCCTCGTCGTGCGAGACCGATGTCTCCGAGGGCTTCGGCCAGTCGGTGGCGGTGCGCCGCGGCGAGGTCGACACCATCGAGTACAACCGCGACAAGGGCGTCGGTGTCACCGTCTACCTCGGCCAGCAGCGCGGCTATGCGAGCACCTCCGACTTCTCGAAGAAGGCGCTCAAGTCGACCGTGGATGCGGCGCTGTCGATCGCGCGCTTCACCGCACCCGACCCGTGCGCCGGACTCGCGGACGCGGCACTGATGGCGAAGGCGAAGGACATGCCCGAGCTCGACCTCTTCCATCCGTGGAACATCGACGTCGCCGAGGCGATCGAGCTCGCGCGCCGCTGCGAGAACGCGGCCTTCGCGGTCAGCCCGAAGATCAGCAACTCAGAGGGCGCCAACACTTCGATCCAGCAGTCGCACTTCGTGTCGGCCAACAGCCACGGCTTCCTGGGCGGCTACGCCACCACGCGCCACGGCCTGTCGTGCTCGGTGATCGCGGGCGAAGGCGACGGCATGCAGCGCGAGTACTGGTACGACTCGCGACGCGATCCCGCCGAGCTGATGGCGGCCGAGGACGTCGGCCGGCTGGCCGGCGAGCGTGCGCTGGCGCGCCTGGGCGCGAAGAAGATCCGCACCTGCGAGGTGCCGGTGCTGTTCGAGGCGCAGCTCGCGGTCGCGCTGATCGGCAACTTCGTGCAGGCGGTGAGCGGCGGCTCGCTCTATCGCAAGTCGAGCTTCCTGCTCGACAGCCTCGGTCATCAGGTGTTCTCGCCGGTGGTGAGCATCGCCGAGCGCCCTCACCTGCAGAAGGCCTTCGGCTCCAGCCCCTTCGACGGCGACGGCGTCGCCACCCGCGACCGCGAGGTCGTCACCGACGGCGTGCTGAACGGCTACTTCCTGTCCACCTACTCGGCGCGCAAGCTCGGCATGCAGACCACTGCCAACGCCGGCGGCTCGCACAACCTGATCGTGAAGCCGGGCGACCAGGACCTCACCGGGCTGATCCGGCAGATGGACCGTGGGCTGCTCGTCACCGAGCTGCTCGGCCATGGCGTGAATTACGTCACGGGCGATTACTCGCGCGGTGCGGCAGGCTTCTGGATAGAGAAAGGCCGCATCAAGCACGCCGTCGAGGAGATCACCATCGCCGGCAACCTGCGCGACATGTTCCGCAGCATCGTCGCGGTCGGCAACGACGCCCTGCCGCGCGGTGCAAAGTTGTGCGGCTCGGTGCTGATCGAGCGCATGAAGGTGGCCGGGCGCTGAGCCACCCGAGAGGCCTCGCTGCGACAACGCCAGCCGTTTCTGCCCCGATCACCGATCGGGATCTATAATCTTTTGCCGAATTCGCTCGAATCCCCCCCAAAAAAACGCAAGGAGAAATCGTGGAACGTCGTTCATTCCTGAAGAAGGCCAGTGTCGGCCTGGCCGCCGGTGCCGCCGCAGGCGTCGCCTCCACCGCAGCCGTCGCCGCTCCCGCCGTCCAGACGGGGCTGCCCGAGATCAAGTGGCGCATGACCTCGAGCTTCCCCAAGAGCATCGACACGCTCTACGGCAGTTCCGAGCTCCTCGCCAACCGCCTGCGCGAGATCACCGGCGGCAAGTTCGACATCCGCATCTTCCCGGCCGGCGAGATCGTCCCCGGCCTGCAGGCGCTCGACGCCGTGCAGCAGGGCACGGTCGAGATGTGCCACTCGTGCTCGTACTACTACGTCGGCAAGGACAAGACCTTCGCCTTCGGCACCGCCGTGCCCTTCGGCATGAACGCCCGCCAGATGGACGCCTGGATCATCGGCGGCGGCGGTCAGGAGTTGCTCGACGAGTTCTACGGCAACTACAACGTGTACTCCTTCCTCGGCGGCAACACCGGCGTGCAGATGGGCGGCTGGTATCGCAAGCAGATCAACACCCTGGATGACATCAAGGGCCTGAAGATCCGCATCGCCGGCATCGCCGGCGAGATCATGTCGCGCATGGGCGCGATCCCGCAGCAGATCGCCGGTTCGGACATCTACCCCTCGCTCGAGAAGGGCACGATCGACGCCGCCGAATGGGTCGCCCCCTACGACGACGAGAAGCTCGGCTTCTACAAGGTGGCACCGCATTACTACTCGCCGGGCTGGTGGGAGCCGGGTCCGGTGGTTCACTTCTATGTGAACAAGGCCGAGTGGGACAAGCTGCCCAAGGAATACCAGGCAGCGTTCCGCGCCGCCTCGCGCGAGGCACACATCCAGATGACCGCGATGTACGACCACAAGAACCCGCAGGCGCTCGCACGCCTGCTCGCGCAGGGCGTGAAGCTGCAGAACTTCTCCAACGACATCATGAAGAAGGCCTTTGAGGTGTCGCGCGAGCTGTATGCCGAGGAAGCCGCGAAGAACCCGGCCTGGGCGAAGATCTACACCGAGTTCGAGAAGTACCGCAAGTCGCAGAACGCGTGGTTCAGCGTCGCCGAGGCGGGCTTCGACCGCTTCATGCAGTCGGTGCGCTGAGGGCGTCAGGCGTCAGGCGTGAAAAAGCCGGGCATTGCCCGGCTTTTTCGTGGTGCGTGCGCTCAGTTGCCCTGGAGCTGACGCATGAGGTCGGAGCTCGAGTCGCCCGCGGGCGCGGCCCCGCCGCCGCCCTGCAGCAACTGCTCGAGGTCGAGCTCCTGCTGCTGCGCCGGCTTGGCACCCGCGTCGCCGTAGGACACCAGCCCCGGGAAGGCGATGATGAGGCCCACCATGATCAGCTGGATGATCACGAAGGGCACCGCACCCCAGTAGATCGACGCCGTCTTGACCTTCTCGGAGGCCACCGAGCGCAGGAAGAACAGCGCGAAGCCGAAGGGCGGGTGCAGGAAGGAGGTCTGCATGTTCACCGCCAGCAGCACGCCGAACCAGATCAGGTCGATGCCGAGCTTGTCGGCCACCGGCGCGAGCAGGGGCACGATGATGAAGGCGAGTTCGAAGTAGTCGAGGAAGAAGGCGAGCACGAAAACCAGCAGGTTCACCGCGACCAGGAAGCCGGTCTGCCCGCCGGGCAGCGAGGTCATCAGGTGCTCGACCCAGAGGTCGCCGTTGACGCCGCGGAAGGTGAGGCCGAACACGCTCGAGCCGATCAGGATGAAGATCACGAAGCAGGACAGCTTGGTGGTCGAGTCCATCGCCTGCTTGAGCAGCGGCAGCGACAGGCGGCGACGCGCGAGCGCCATCAGCACCGCGCCGAGCGCACCCATGGCGCCGCCCTCGGTCGGCGTGGCGACGCCGATGAAGATGGTGCCCAGCACGAGGAAGATCAGCCCGAGCGGCGGGATCAGCACGAAGGTCACGCGCTCGGCCATGCGCGACAGCAGGCCGATACCGAACAGCCGGTTGATCATCGCCGCCACGAAGGCGATGCCGATACCGACCATGGCCGAAACCACCACCACCTCGTCGCGCGGCGCATCGGCCCGATAGAGCTGGCTGGCGAAGAACCAGGCGCCGGCCACCGCGACCACGGTCAGCAGGGCCAGCGAGCGCAGCCCGCTGGCGCCGTCGGGCTCGCGCAGCGTGCGCGCCTCGGGCGGCATCGCCGGCGCGAAGGACGGCCGGAAGACCGCGACCAGCGCGACGTAGCCGACGTACATGCTGGTGAGCACCAGACCCGGCAGCAGCGCACCCTGGTACATGTCGCCGACGCTGCGGCCGAGCTGGTCGGCCATCACGATCAGCACCAGCGAGGGCGGGATGATCTGCGCCAGCGTGCCGGAGGCGGCGATCACGCCGGTGGCCAGGCGGTGGTCGTAGCCGTAGCGCAGCATGATCGGCAGCGAGATCAGGCCCATCGAGATCACCGAGGCCGCCACCACGCCGGTGGTCGCCGCCAGCAGCGCGCCGACGAAGATCACGGCGAAGGCCAGACCGCCGCGGATCGGCCCGAAGAGCTGGCCGATGGTGTCGAGCAGGTCCTCGGCCATGCCGCTGCGCTCCAGGATCAGGCCCATGAAGGTGAAGAAGGGCACCGCGAGCAGGGTGTCGTTGGCCATGATGCCGAAGATGCGCTCCGGCAGGGCCTGGAAGAGCGCGCCGTGGAGCAGGCCGAGCTCGATGCCGACGAGGCCGAAGAGGATGCCGTTGGCCGCGAGCGCGAACGCCACCGGGAAGCCGAACAGCAGGAACAGCACCATGGACGCGAACATCAGCGGCGCCATGTTGGCGATGACGAACTCGGTCATGGCTCGGCCCTCCCCTCGCGCTGCGCCTTGATCGCCGCCACCAGGTCCTCGGTCGTCGCGCCCGCGGACTTCTTCTGCAGCGGGTTGGGCCCGTGTCCGGTCAGGAAGGCGATGCGCTTGACCAGCTCGGAGAAGGCCTGCAGCACCAGCAGGCCGAGTCCGAGCGGAAGCAGCATCTTCACCGGCCAGCGGATCAGGCCGCCGGCGTTCTGCGACATCTCGCCCGAGGCCAGCGAGGTCATCACGATCGGCCACGACAGCCACAGGATCAGCACGGCCATCGGCAACAGAAAGAACACGATGCCGAGGATGTCGACGACGTTCTGCCCGCGCGGCGATAGCCGGCTGGTGAGGATGTCGATGCGCACGTGCTCGTTGCGCAGGAAGGTGTAGCCCGCGGCGAGCATGAAGATCGCGGCGAACAGGTACCACTGGATCTCGAGCAGGGCGTTGGAACTTGTGTTAAACAGCTTGCGGACGAGCGCGTTGCCGGCGCTGATCACCACGGCGACCAGCACCAGCCACATCACCGCGCGTCCGACCCGTTCATTGATCCAGTCGATCAAGCGGGATAAGCGCAGCAGAGAGGACACGGGAAGACTCCGGAAACCGGGGCGGCATGCCGCCCGGGTGCCGCTTTGCAAGCCGGCAGGCCTGAAAAATCTCGATTATCCCACAAGGGCCGTCCTTGCCGGGCGGCTGCTTGCCCATAATGATGAAAACACGAAACTCGCCACAATCAGCACACGCCTGCAGGATCTGCCTCGTCCGCCACGGCGAAACCGCCTGGAATACCGAGCGCCGCCTGCAGGGCCACATCGACATTCCGCTGAACCCGCGCGGCCTGTCCCAGGCCGAGGCCACCGCACGCAGCCTCGCGCGCGCCGGCGAACGCTTCGCCGCGCTCTACAGCAGCGACCTGCAGCGTGCACGCCAGACCGCCGACGCGGTCGCGCGCGCGCACCAGCTCGCCGCCACCCACGACGCGCGCCTGCGCGAGCGCCACTACGGCGTGCTCCAGGGGCTGACCTTCGATGAGGCCGCGCTCCACCAGCCGCAAGCCTGGCAGCACTTCAAGCGGCGCGATCCGATGGTGGCGCTGGACGGCGGCGGCGAGAGCCTGGCCGGCCTCGCTGCGCGCGTGCATGGCGCGCTCGAGGAGATTGCCGCGCGCCATGCCGGCGAGACGGTGGTGGTGGTGACCCATGGCGGCGTGCTCGACATCGCCCACCGCCTGGCCACCGGCAAGCCGCTCGAGGGGGCTCGCGACTTCGCGATCCCGAACGCGGCGCTCAACTGGATCGAACACACGGCAGGGAGCTGGCGGTTGCTGGCATGGGCCGACGAAAGCCACCTCACCGACGCGCTGGACGAGCTGCCGGGGAGTTGATGCGCAATGCATCTAAAATGACAAAGTGGCGCGCCATTAGGGTTTTCCGTGGATTACAGCCCGGTATCGGGTCTTCCTATAATCGCATTGATGGTTTCGATCACACACCTCACGCGATAAAGGAGACACCGTGGAACGTCGTAAATTTCTGCAGGGCGCCGGCATGGCCGGCATTCTCGCTGCCGGCACCGCCCCGGCCATCGTCCACGCCCAGCAGCAGATCCGCTGGCGCCTCGCATCCAGCTTCCCGAAATCGCTCGAGACGGTTTTCGGCGCGAGCGAGGCATTCGCCAAGTACGTCTCCGAGGCCACCGGCGGCAAGTTCGTGATCTCGGTGCACCCGGCGGGCGAACTCGTGCCCGCATTCGGCGTGGTCGACGCCGTTCAGCAGGGCACCATCGAGTGCGCCCACACCGCCCCCTACTACTTCTTCGGCAAGGACGAGACCTTCGCCTTCGACTGCACGATCCCCTTCGGCATGACCTCGCGCGCGATGAGCGCGTGGATGTTCGAGGGCAACGGCCTCAAGCTGATGCGCGAGTTCTACGCCCAGTTCAACATCGTGAACTTCCCCTGCGGCAACACCGGCGCCCAAATGGGTGGCTGGTTCCGCAAGGAGATCAAGTCGGTCAAGGACATCGAGGGCCTGAAGATGCGCATCGGCGGCTTCGGCGGCCGCGTGCTCGCCAAGCTCGGCGCGGTGCCGCAGAACATCCCCGCCGGCGAGATCTACCAGTCGCTGGAGAAGGGCACGATCGACGCAGCCGAATGGATCGGCCCCTATGACGACCTCAAGCTCGGCCTGCACAAGGTGGCGCAGCACTACTACTTCCCGGCGTGGTGGGAAGGCAGCACGCAGTTCTCGGTGTACATCAACGACAAGCAGTGGAACAGCCTGTCGGCCGAGTACAAGGCGATCGTCGAGCAGGCCTCCCGCGCCGCCCACGTCACCTGTCAGGCGCGCTACGACGCCCGCAACCCCGGCTCGCTCAAGCAGCTGATCGCCGAAGGCGCCAAGCTGTCGCGCTTCCCGAAGGACTTCATGGACGCCGCATTCAAGGCCTCGCGCGAGGTCTATGCCGAGCTCAACGAGAAGAACGCGAACTGGAAGAAGGTTTACCCCGACTACAGCCGCTTCCTGGCCGACCAGGTGCAGTGGGAGTCCGTGGCCGAAGGCAACTACGCGCAGTACCTCGCATCGCAGAAGCTGTAAGCGGTCCGCAGCGGGCGGGGCCACCCCTGCCCGCCGGTCGTTCCCGTTTCACATTCTTCGCACGCAGATTTCCTCCCGCCGAGCGCGCCACCCGCCCTGCTCGGCGTTTTTGTGCACGCAAGGTTCAAGGCGACCCCCATGGACACCCTGCTCCGCTTGTCACACGGCATCGACGCCGTGAGCCGATTCTTCGGCAAGTTCATCATCTGGCTCGTCCTCGCCGCGGCGCTCATCAGTGCGGCAAATGCAGTCGCGCGCAAGGCCTTCAACATCGGCTCGAACGCCTTCCTCGAGATCCAGTGGTATCTCTTCGGCGCGGTGTTCCTGCTCGGCGCCGGCTACACCTTCCTGCAGAACGCCCACGTCCGCATCGACGTGCTCGCGGGCAAGCTGTCGATGCGCACGCGCATGTTCATCGACATCGCCGGCATCCTCGTCTTCCTGCTGCCGATGTGCTGGTTCATGATCCAGTTCGCCTGGCCGGTGGTGGTCGGCGCCTATGTCTCTGGCGAGATGTCGTCCAACGCCGGCGGGCTGATCCGCTGGCCGGTGTATGCGCTGGTGCCGCTCGGATTCGGGCTGCTGGCGCTGCAGGCGATCTCGGAGCTGATCAAGCGTTTCGCCTTCCTGCAGGGCAAGGCGCCCAACCCGCTGCTGCACGGCGCGCACGAGAGCAACGAGGCGCACGACGCCGAACACGCCCAAGCCCATCATGACGACGCCGGCGAGGTGCGCAAATGATCGAACTGTTCACCGCCCACGCCCCCGAGCTGATGTTCGGGTCGCTGCTGATCTTCCTGCTCACCGGCTTCCCGGTCGCCTTCGCGCTCGCCGCCTGCGGCCTGCTGTTCGGCTTCATCGGCGTCGAGATCGGCTTGTTGTCGCCCAGCATCTTCCAGGCGCTGCCGCTACGCGTCTTCGGCATCATCCAGAACGACACCCTGCTCGCGATCCCCTTCTTCACGCTGATGGGCCTGGTGCTCGAGCGCTCCGGCATGGCCGAGGAGCTGCTCGACACGGTCGGCCAGGTGTTCGGGCCGATCCGCGGCGGCCTCGCGCTCGCGGTGATCTTCGTCGGCGCGCTGCTGGCGGCAACCACCGGCGTGGTCGCGGCCGCGGTCATCTCGATGGGCCTGATCTCGCTGCCGATCATGCTGCGCTACGGCTACAGCCCGGCGATCGCCAGCGGCGCAATCACCGCCTCGGGCACGCTCGCGCAGATCGTGCCGCCCTCGCTGGTGCTGATCGTCATCGCCGACCAGCTTGGCCGCAGCGTCGGCGACATGTACAAGGGCGCGTTCGTCCCGGCCTTCATGCTCATCGGCCTGTACGTGCTGTTCATCATCGGCCTGGCGATCTTCAAGCCCGCGATGGTGCCCGCCCTGCCGCCCGAGGCGCGCACCTACCGCGAGCCGGACGGCAGCTCGGGCATGCGCTCGCTCGGCGTGTTCACCGTTTTCATCACCGCGATCGCGGTCGCCTTCGGCATGCACTACGGCGAGATCCTGAGCGCGCTCAAGGGCACCGAGGTCAAGCCGGCGATGGACGAGACCATCGTCGTGGCGCTCACCGGCGGCACGCTGTTTGCGTTCGTCGCCGCGCTGATCAACAAGCTCACCGGCCTCGGCCTGCTGTCGCGCATCACCGAGCGCGTGACCTTCGTGCTGATCCCGCCGCTGGCGCTGATCTTCCTGGTGCTGGGCACGATCTTCCTCGGCGTCGCCACACCGACCGAGGGCGGCGCGATGGGGGCGGTGGGTGGCATGATCATGGCCTTCTCGCGCGGCAAGCTCGACCTGGCGATGCTCAAGCACGGCCTCGAGGCCACCGCCCGGCTGTCGTGCTTCGTGCTCTTCATCCTGATCGGCTCGACCATCTTCAGCTTCACCTTCACCGCGGTCGACGGTCCGATCTGGGTCGAGCACCTGTTCGACAAGCTGCCCGGCGGCGAGATCGGCTTCCTGGTGTTCGTGAACACGGTGATCTTCTTCCTCGGCTTCTTCATCGACTTCTTCGAGATCGCCTTCATCCTGATCCCGCTGCTGGCGCCGGTGGCCGACAAGCTGGGCATCGACCTCGTGTGGTTCGGCGTGCTGCTGGCGATGAACCTGCAGACCTCCTTCCTCACCCCGCCGTTCGGCTTCGCCCTGTTCTACCTGCGCAGCGTGGCGCCGGCCAAGGACTACCTCGACCGCATCACCAGGAAGCGCGTCGCCGGCGTGAAGACGACCGACATCTACGCCGGCTCGATCCCCTTCGTGCTGATGCAGATCGTCATGGTGGTGGCGCTGATCGCGTTCCCGGGCCTGGTCACCTTCACGCTGGACAAGAAGCTGGAGGTCGATCTCGACACCATCGAGATCAAGATCGAGGGCAGCGGCGGCGGCGATGGCGGCGGCTGGGGCGCACCGCAGTCCGACAGCTGGGGCGGCGGCGCGGCACCCGCCGAGCCGGTCCAGGGCGGCGATGCACCCGCCGAGGGCGGCAGCGCGGCACCCGCCGGAGAGGCCGCACCGACCGGCGGCAACGAGGGCTTTGGCACGCAACAGCGCGGCTGGTAGGCGCGCAGCGTACTCCCCCGCTGGCGGCGGGCGTCCGATGGACGCCCGCCGCTTTTTCGTGCACCGCTGCATGTTAGAATCGCGCGTCCGAATCGCCTCGATTCCGCCCAACCCCATCCGGTAAGCAGACGCCATGTTCTCTTCGCAAGACACCCTCGCCAAAGTCGACCCCGAGCTGTGGTCCGCCATCCAGGCCGAAAACAAGCGCCAGGAAGACCACATCGAACTGATCGCCTCCGAAAACTACGTCTCCCACGCGGTGATGGAAGCCCAGGGCTCCCAGCTCACCAACAAGTACGCCGAGGGCTACCCGGGCAAGCGCTACTACGGTGGCTGCGAGCACGTCGACGTGGCGGAGCAACTGGCGATCGACCGCCTCAAGGCGCTGTTCGGCGCCGAGGCCGCCAACGTGCAGGCGAACTCCGGCTCGCAGGCCAACCAGGCCGTGCTGATGGCCTTCGCCAAGCCGGGCGACACCATCATGGGCATGAGCCTGGCCGAAGGCGGCCACCTCACCCACGGCATGCCGCTGAACATGTCGGGCAAGTGGTTCAACGTCGTGGCCTACGGTCTCAACGAGAAGGAAGAGATCGACTACGACAAGATGGAAGCGATGGCGCGCGAGCACAAGCCGAAGATCATCATCGCCGGCGCCTCCGCCTACGCGCTGCGCATCGACTTCGAGCGCTTCGCGAAGATCGCCAAGGAAGTCGGCGCCATCTTCTGGGTCGACATGGCGCACTACGCCGGCCTGATCGCCGCGGGCTTCTACCCCAACCCGGTGCCGCACGCCGACGTCGTCACCTCGACCACCCACAAGACCCTGCGCGGCCCGCGCGGCGGCATCATCCTGATGAAGGCCGAGCACGAGAAGGCGCTCAACTCGGCGATCTTCCCCGGCCTGCAGGGCGGCCCGCTGATGCACGTGATCGCCGCCAAGGCGGTGGCCTTCAAGGAAGCGGCCTCGCCCGAGTTCCGCAACTACCAGGAGCAGGTGATCGCCAACGCCCGCGTGATGGCGCGCGTGCTCTCCGAGGAGCGTGGCCTGCGCATCGTCTCCGGGCGCACCGAGAGCCACGTCTTCCTGGTCGACCTGCGCAACAAGAAGATCACCGGCAAGGCCGCCGAGGCGGTGCTGGGCAGCGCCCACATCACCGTGAACAAGAACTCGATCCCGAACGACCCCGAGAAGCCCTTCACCACCTCGGGCATCCGCCTCGGCTCGCCGGCGATGACCACGCGCGGCTTCACCGAGATCGAGGCCGAGAAGATCGCCCACCTGATCGCCGACGTGCTCGACGCGCCGGAAGATGCGGCGGTGATCGAGCGCGTGCGCGGCCAGGTGGCCGAGCTGTGCGCGAAGTTCCCGGTCTACGGCAAGTAAGCGGCGCGGCGGGGCGCCTGCCGCCCCGCCCGCTCCACCACCATGAAATGCCCCTTCTGCGGTGACCCCAACACCCAGGTCACCGACACGCGCGAGAACGAGGACGGCGACGTCGTCCGGCGTCGGCGTCGCTGCGTGAAGTGCGACAAGCGCTTCACCACCTACGAGCGCATCGACCTCAAGATGCCGCACATCGTCAAGCGCAACGGCAACCGCACCGAGTTCGACCACGCCAAGCTCGCAGGCAGCATGAAGCTCGCGCTGCGCAAGCGTCCGGTGACCATCGAGGCCATCGACGCCGCGGTCGACCGCATCGAGGCGCGCCTGCTCGCGATGGGCGAACAGGAGGTGCCGAGCGAGAAGATCGGCGAGCTGGTGATGAAGGAGCTCAAGAAGCTCGACAAGGTCGCCTACATCCGCTTCGCGTCGGTGTATCGCAACTTCGCCGACGTCGACGAATTCGCCGAGGTCATCCGTGAAGTTCAGACGCGTCCTCGGCGCGGCAAGGCCGACAAGGGCGGCGCGGACCCCGGAAATGACCTTTTCGGCGGCTGACCACGCCGCCATGGCGCGCGCGCTGCAGCTCGCCGCCCGCGGCCTCGACACCACCTCGCCCAACCCGCGCGTGGGCTGCGTCATCGTGCGCGACGGTGCCACCGTCGGCGAGGGCTGGCACGCGCGTGCCGGCGAGCCGCACGCCGAGATCCACGCCCTGCGCGCCGCCGGCGCGGCCGCACGTGGCGCCACCGCCTACGTCACCCTGGAGCCGTGCTCGCACTTCGGCCGCACCCCGCCCTGCGCCGACGCGCTGATCGAGGCCGGCGTGGCACGCGTGATCACCGCGATGGAAGATCCCAACCCGCTCGTCGCCGGACGCGGGCTTGCCCGCCTGCGTGCCTCCGGCATCGCCACCGCGCACGGCCTGCTCGCCGAAGCGGCGCACGAGCTCAACATCGGCTTCGTGTCGCGCATGACGCGCGGCCGGCCCTGGGTGCGGCTCAAGGTCGCCGGCACGCTCGACGGCAAGAGCGCGCTCGACAACGGCGTCAGCCAGTGGATCACCGGCCCGGCGGCGCGGCGCGACGGCCACCGCTGGCGCGCGCGGGCATGCGCGATCCTGACCGGCATCGGCACGGTGCGCGAGGACGACCCGCAGCTCAGCGTGCGCGACGTGCCGTGCTCACGCCAGCCGCTGCGCATCCTCGTCGACGCACGCCTGGAGGTCTCCGTGCAGGCCCGCATCCTGCAGGGCGACCCCATCCTGATCGCCACCGCGAGCACCGACGAGGCGCGTATCGACGCGCTGCGTGCGGCCGGCCACGAGCTCGTCTGCGTGCCCAACGCCGCCGGCAAGGTGGAGCTCGGCGCGCTGCTGCGCCTGCTGGGCGAGCGCGGCGTCAACGAACTGCACGTCGAGGCCGGCTTCAAGCTCAACGGCTCGCTGATGCGCGAAGGCTGTGTGGACGAACTGCTGATCTACCTGGCCCCGATGCTCGTCGGCGATACCGCGCAGGGGCTCTTCAACCTGCCCGCGCTCACCCGCCTCGAGGGCGCGACGCGCCTGGACATCCGCGATCTGCGCCGCATCGGAGCGGACCTGCGCCTGATCGCGCGGCCGCTGCCGCAAGGGTAAGCGCCGCCGGGCGGTGGATCGCCCGGCCCGCCCCCGTCAGGCGATCAACGCCCGGCGCACACCGCGCAACCGGGATCGCGCCCGAGCGCGACACTGCGCCATTCCATCGACAACCCGTCGAGCAGCAGCAGGCGGCCATCGAGCGTACGCCCGCAGCCGATGATCACCTTGAGCGCCTCGGCCGCCTGGATGGTGCCGACGATGCCGACGATGGGCGCGAACACGCCCATCACCGCGCAGCGCACCTCCTCGATGTCCTCGGCCTCCGGGAACAGGCAGTGGTAGCAGCCGCTGTCGGGCTTGCGCAGATCGAACACCGAGACCTGGCCGTCGAAGCGGATCGCCGCACCGGACACCAGCGGCTTGCGGTGCTTCACGCAGGCGCGGTTGATGGCATGGCGAGTGGCGAAGTTGTCGGTGCAGTCGAGCACCACGTCGGCGCGTGCCACCTCGGCCTCGAGCGCCTCACCCTCGAGCCGCGCCTGAATCGGCTCCAGGCGCGTCTGCGGGTTGAGTCGATGCAGCGTGGCGCGCGCCGAGGCGACCTTGGGGAGGCCTACCATGTCGGCCGAGTGCATGATCTGGCGCTGCAGGTTGGTGAGATCGACCGTGTCGTGGTCGGCAAGCACGACGGTGCCGACCCCGGCGGCGGCGAGATACATCGCCGCGGGCGAGCCCAGACCACCCGCGCCGACGATCAGCGCGCGCGCGTCGAGCAGCGCCTGCTGGCCCTCCACGTCGATTTCGGGCAGCAGGATGTGGCGGCTGTAGCGCAGCAGCTGGTCGTCGTTCATCGCCCGTCTATCTGGCCCGTCTATTTGTATTCGCGCAGTTCGAGCGGGGTATCGTCGTGGTCGCCGTGGGCGTGGTGGTCCCAGGCCTGGATATAGACCTCGTTGGACTGCTTGATCAGGCGCTCGGGCGACAGCAGGTTGTGGCGCTGGGTCTCCTCGCTGAAATAGACGAGCGCCCGCACCAGCTTGATGTAGAGCGAATTCTCCAGCGCGAAGCCGGCCTCGCGCAGCGCATCTTCGAGCGCCTCGAGGGAGTAGTCGAGCACCGAGTAGCGCACCACGATGCAAAGCGGGTCGTCCGTGCGCTCGAGCTGTAGGCCCTTGAGCAGTTGCAGCGCTCTCCAGGCGCGCTCCACCTGGCCCGGCGGCAGCGGCTTGAAGCGGATGTCGCGCTGCTTGTGGATGTCGGCACCCGGCAGGGGCCGGTCGTGATGCCGGCCCGCCAGCTTGTAGGCAGTTTCCCTGCGCATGATCGTCCCCCCCGGCCGGACTCCCGGCTTACTGTTTCGCCGCCGCCGGCTGTGCAGCCTCGACCGCGGCGGCCTTGTCCCCGGCCGCCTCGGCCGCTGCAGCCTGCACGGCCTGCGCGATGTCCTCGCCCTTGAGCAGGCGGATCGCCTGCTTGAGCTGATGATCGTTCTCGCCGGCGAGCTCGAAGCGCACCGGCTCCGCCGACTCGTCCTCCACCGCCGCGCCATCCCCCTTGCCCGCAGCCGTGGTGGCGGCCTTGGCAGCCTCCCCGGCGCCCTTGTCGTTCTCGAGGTGACCCAGCAGGTCGGCCTCGCGCACACGGCGGCTGGAGCCGTTGGCGGTCTCCTCGACGACGATGTCGGGCTCGATGCCCTTGGCCTGGATCGAGCGCCCGCTCGGCGTGTAGTAACGCGCGGTGGTGAGCTTGATCGCGGTGTTGTTGTTGAGGGGCAGGATGGTCTGCACGGAGCCCTTGCCGAAGGTCTGCGTGCCGATCACCTTCGCGCGCTTGTGATCCTGCAGCGCGCCGGCGACGATCTCGGAGGCCGAGGCCGAGCCCGCATTGACCAGCACCACCATCGGCACGTCGCGCGCATACGCCGGCAGGCGGCGCAGGAAGTCGTCGCGCGTCCCGCGCAGATAGTCGGCCTGGATGGCGCGGTATTCACGCTTGGCGTCCTCGGTGCGGCCGTCGGTACTGACCACGAGGGTCTCCTCGGGCAGGAAGGCCGCCGACACGCCGACCGCCCCGTGCAGCAGGCCGCCGGGGTCGTTGCGCAGGTCGAGCACGAGGCCCTGAACCGGCCCCTGGGCAGCGAGCTTGGCGAGATGCTCGACCACCGAAGCCGCGGTGTTCTCCTGGAACTGGGCGATGCGCAGGTAGGCGTAGCCGGGCTCGACCACCTTGGACTTGACGCTCTGCACCTTGATGACTTCGCGCGTCAGCTTGATCACGATCGGCTGCGGCTGCCCCTTGCGCATGATGGTCAGGGTGATGTCGGTGCGCGGCTTGCCGCGCATGCGCTTGACCGCGTCGTTGAGGCTCATGCCCTTGACCGGGGTGTCATCGAGCTTGACGATCAGGTCGCCCGCCAGCACGCCGGCGCGGAAGGCCGGGGTGTCCTCGATCGGCGAGATCACCTTGACGAAGCCGTCCTCCATGCCGACCTCGATGCCGAGGCCGCCGAACTCGCCCTGGGTGCCGACCTGGAGGTCCTTGAAGGCCTCGGCGTCGAGATAGGCGGAGTGCGGGTCCAGCCCGGAGAGCATGCCGCTGATCGAGTCGGTGATCAGCTTCTTGTCTTCCACAGGCTCGACATAGCCCTGCTTGATCGCATTGAACACGTCGGCATAGGCGCGCAACTCGTCCACCGGGAGCGGCGGGGGCACGCTGCGGTCGGCATTGGCGGAGAAATTGAGGCTGATCATGATCCCGGCCACCATGCCGGTCATGACGAGGCCGAACTGTTTCAGCTTGCTGCTGCGCATGAGAACTCCAGTAGTGCGCCGACCGCCCGGGCCGGCCATCCCGTCTAGTTGAGCCGCATCCACTGCATCGGATCGATCGGCAGCCCCCGGTGACGGATCTCGAAGTATAAACCCGAATCGTTGCCTACTCCGGCGCTGCCCACGCTGGCGATCGGCTCGCCTCCACCGACCCGCTCGCCCTCCTCCTTGAGCAGGGCATCGTTGTTGCCATAGATGGTCAGGTAGTCGCCGCCGTGGTCGACGATGATGAGGTTGCCGTAGCCGCGCAACCAGTCCGAAAAGACCACTTCCCCGCCCGCCACCGCACGCACCTCGGCGCCGTCGCCCGCACGGATGAACACGCCCTTCCAGGTGGTGCCGCCCTCTGCCCTTGGAGCGCCGAAGCGGCCGACGAGTTCTCCGCGCACCGGAAAACGCAGCTGCCCGCGCAACTGATTGAAGCGCACGCCGGTGGGGCTCGCACCGGCGGCGTCGCGGACCTCGCCGACGACAGGCTCGGGCCGCTGCGCCCGCTCCACCCGCGCCGGCGGCGGCTCCTCGACGCGCGGAGCCGGCTCCGGTGCCGCGCGCGCAGCGGTCTCGCCGCGCGGTTCCTGTTCCGCGCGCGCGCGCGCAGCCAGGGCCGCCAGGCGCTCGGCCTCGCGCTGCGCGGCGGCGCGGCGTTCGGCCTCGCGCTGCTCCGCTTCACGACGCGCGGCCTCGCGGGCGGCGGCCAGGCGCGCACGGCGGGCGAGGGTCTCGATGAGCTTGCCGAGGCGCTGCTCGTCCTGCTGCAGCGCGTCGACCTCGGTCTTCTTCGCCTTCAGCTCGCGGCTCACCTCCGCGAGCGCGGCCTTGCGCCGCGACTGCTCGGTCTGCAGCTGCTGCTGGCGGCCGCGCTGCTCCCGCTCGAGCGCGGCGAGGCGGTCGCGGCGCTGGACGATCTCGTCGGCGCGACGCCGGGTCTCGGCGAGGTCGGTACGCAGACCTTCGATGAGCTCGAGGCGGGCACGGCCGAGGTGCTCGAGGTAGTGCGCGTCACGCGCGAGCTGGTTCGGGTCGCGCGCCGACAGCAGCGGCGCCACGCCATCGGCCGCCCCATGTACGTAATGGCGCCGCACCCAGTCGGCCAGCTCGCCGCGACGCGCGTCGATGCGCGCGGCAGTCTCGCGCTGCTCGCCCTCGAGCACCGCGAGCTGCTTCTCGGCCCCCCTGCGCTCGCCCTCGATGCGGCCGAGCTCGCGCACCGCGCGCGACACCGCGCGCTCGGACTCGACGAGGGCCTTCTGCGCAGTGCTGCGCTCGGCCTCGGCCCTTGCCATCTCGTCCTGCAGTTCGCGGATGCGCTGCTTGAGCTCGTCGAGGTCGGAGCGCCGCTCGGCGATCTCGCCGCCGGCCTGGGCAAGCGCCGGACGAGGCACGCCGGCCAAGGCGACGAACGCGGCGACGCAGGCGCCGGCGAGCAGCGGGTTCAGGCTTCTGGGTGACAACGGGGGTGGAATCCGCGGAATCTTGCGAGTGGGAACGAAGGCGTGGCGAGCAGGAACGATGGCGATGCGACGATACCCCGCGGCCGCGCGAACCGCACTCCGCGACCCGGTGCAGCCGCAGGCGCGATCTCTCATGCATCGGAACAACGCGTTATTTTATACTAGCGCTTTGATTCTGCCGGCCCCATCGTGGACAAAGACGCAATCAGCACCCTGATCGACAAGCACGAACACATCGAGACCGCCGCGCGCGCGCTCAAGGCGATCGCGCATCCCCTGCGCCTCAAGATCCTCTGCGTGCTCGGCGGCGGGGAAGAATGCGTGCAGGACATCGTCGATGCCGTGGGCACCTCGCAGAGCAACATCTCCCAGCATCTCGCCATCCTGCGCGACAAGGGCGTGCTGCAGACGCGCAAGGACGCCAACCGCGTCTATTACCGCGTCGGCGACGAGCGCACCCTCCAGCTGATCGTGCTGATGCGCGAGGTCTTCTGCGCCCCCGACGCGGACGAACGCTGATCCCCACCCCCCGCAACCGGAGCATCCCCCTAGTGGAATTCCTGCAACAGAACTGGTACTGGGCCGCGCTCGCCGCCGCCTCGGGCACCTGGCTCATGGTCGAGCTCATCCGCAGCCGCGGCGACGACACCCAGCTCTCGCCGGTCGAGGCGACCCTGCTCGTCAACCGCGAGGACGCGATCGTCATCGACGTGCGCGAACAGGGCGAATACGCCCAGGGCCACATCCCCAATGCGCGCCACATCCCCGCCGGCGAGATCGAGCGCCGCAGCAAGGAAATGGAAAAGTGGAAGGACCACCCGGTCATCCTGTGCTGCGCCACCGGCGCGCGCTCGAACAGTGCCGCAGGCGCCCTGCGCAAGGTCGGGTTCAACCGCATCTACAATCTGCGCGGCGGCATGATGGAATGGCAGAAGGCGGGACAGCCCGTCAGCCGCAAGAGGAAATGAGCATGCAGCCCCCGATCCGCATGTACGCGACCGCAACCTGCCCCTACTGCATCCGCGCCGAGCAGTTGCTGCTCGACAAGGGCGTGACCGGGCTGGACAAGATCCGCGTCGACCTCGACCCCGCGCGCCGCGAGGAGATGATGAAGCTGAGCGGGCGCCGCACGGTTCCGCAGATCTTCATCGGCGACTACCATGTCGGCGGCTGCGACGATCTCTTCGCCCTCGAGCGCGCCGGCAAGCTCGACCCGCTGCTGCGCGGCGAGGCCGCCTGAGCGCGAGTCGCGGCAAAGCAGGCCGGGAAACCCACCGCCCTACCCTTTCCTTCCGCGGTCGCAGTCGCGACCGCACCCAACCCAACCGGAACCCGATTCATGAGCGAAAACGCCCAACCCGTCTTCTCGATCGAAAAACTCTACGTCAAGGATCTCTCGGTCGAAGTGCCGGGCGCCCCGCAGATCTTCCTCGAGCGCGAGACCCCGCAGGTGAATGTGCAGCTGCGCACCGAAGGCCAGGTGGTCGAAGAAGGCGTGTATGAAGTCACCCTCACCGTCACCGTCAACGCCCGCATCGGCGAGGACCGCAACCTGTTCCTGGTCGAAGTGGCCCAGGCCGGCATCTTCCAGATCCGCAACCTGCCCGAAGGCGAGCTCGAGCCGGTGATGATGATCGGCTGCCCGAACATCCTCTTCCCTTACGCCCGCGAGGCCGTGTCCGACGCGGTCACCCGCGCCGGCTTCCAGCCGGTGCTGCTGTCGCCGGTCAACTTCGAGTCGCTCTACCAGTCGCAACGCCAGCAGGCCATCGAGCAGGCCATGCAGAAGGCGAACGGCGAAGTGCCGATCCAGTGAGGCTTCCCGCATGAAGCGCGCGCGCCGTCCGTCCCCGCAGAGCCTGCCGGCGCCGCTCGGGCGCGCGCTCCTGAACCTCGCCGCGCTCGTCGCCCTGGGTGGCGCGGCGCTGCCGGTCGCCGCGCAGGCGATCGAGTATCGCTCCGCCGGAGCGGGGGCCCTGCTGCGCGAACGCCCCGCGGCGGAAGCCGAGCCGCAGTTCCGCCTGCGTCCCGGCACGCCGGTCGAGGTGGTCGTGCGCGAGGACGGCTGGGTGCGCGTGCGCGACCCTCAAGGCGGGCTCGCCTGGGTCGAGGGCAGCGCGCTCACCACACGCCGGACGGTCATCGTCACCGCGGAGCGCGCCGTTATCCGCCGCGCGCCGCAGGAGTCGGCCGCACCCGCCTTCGAAGCCACGCGACACGTCGTCCTCGAACTGCTCGAGCCCGCCAGCGAGGGCTGGGCGCGCGTGCGCCACGTCGAAGGCTTCGAGGGTTTCGTGCGCGCCGGCGAGGTATGGGGACTGTGAGCCGCTGCCGCATCGCCGTGTTCGGCGCGGGCGCCTGGGGCACCGCACTTGCCCAGGCCTTCTCTGCCAGCCACGACGTCGTGCTGTGGGGACGCGACCGCGACCAGCTCGACGAGATCGGCCGCCTCCACGAGAACAGCCGCTACCTGCGCGGCGTGCGCCTGCGCGACGCGCTCGCGGTCGAGCCCGACTTCGCGCGCGCCGCCGTCGATGCCGATCTGCACCTGGTCGTCACCCCGCTCGCCGGCCTGCGCACCACGTTGCGCGAGCTGCGCCGGCTCGCCCCCGGGCGCGCCCTGCTGTGGGCATGCAAGGGCTTCGAGGCCGGCACCGGCAAGCTGCCGCACGAGATCGTCGCCGAGGAGTGCGGCGCCGGGGCCGCCAGCGGCGTGCTCACCGGCCCGAGCTTCGCCGCCGAGGTCGCGCGCGGCCTGCCCGCCGCGATCGCGCTCGCCGCGCACGACGCCGACTTCGCCCGCCACTGGGTGGGCGTGCTGCACCAGCCGCGCCTGCGCATCTACGCCAACACCGACCTCGTCGGCTGCGAGGTCGGCGGCGCGGTCAAGAACGTCATGGCGATCGCCGCCGGGGTCTCCGACGGCATGGGCTTCGGGCTCAATGCACGCGCCGCGCTGATCACCCGCGGCCTCGCCGAGATCGCCCGCCTCGCGCGCGCGCTCGGCGCACGCGGCGAGACCCTGATGGGCCTCGCAGGCATGGGCGACCTCATCCTCACGTGCACCGGCGACCTCTCGCGCAACCGCCGCGTCGGCCTCGCGCTGGCCGAA
This sequence comes from Thauera sp., assembly GCA_024235615.1. Lineage (GTDB taxonomy): Bacteria > Pseudomonadota > Gammaproteobacteria > Burkholderiales > Rhodocyclaceae > Thauera. The sequence continues at coordinate 798,837 of JACKMB010000001.1, forward strand.
GGCAAGGGCCTCGCCGACATCCTGCGCGAACTCGGCCACGTCGCCGAAGGGGTATCGACCGCACGCGAGGTGGTCGGGCTCGCGCGCCGGCACGGCGTCGAGATGCCGATCTGCGAGGCCATCGACGCCCTGCTCCACCACGGCCTGGACGCGCGCGGCGCGGTCGAGCGCCTGCTCGCGCGCGATCCGCGCGCGGAGTGAGCCGCCGCGCCCGCTGCCGCCCCGTGCGCTTGCGGCTCAGTCGCCCTGGTCCGCCGCGCCAGCGAAGCCGTGCTGACGCCAGCCCTCGTACACCACCACCGCCACCGCGTTCGACAGATTGACGCTGCGATTGGTCGGGCGCATCGGGATGCGCACCCGCCGCTCGGGCGCGAAGTCGCGCAGGACCTCCTCGGGCAGGCCGCGGCTCTCCGGACCGAACAGCAAGGCATCGCCGGGCTGGAAATCCACCCGGTCGTGGCGTCGGCTCGCGCGCGTGCTCATCGCGAACATGCGCCGCCCGGCGAGCGCCGCCTGGCAGTGCGCCCAGTCCGGATGCACCGTGAGGCAGGTCAGGTCGTGGTAGTCGAGACCGGCGCGGGCGAGCTGCTTGTCCGACAGGTCGAAGCCCAGCGGCGCCACCAGATGGAGACGGCAGCCGGTGTTGGCGGCAAGGCGGATCACGTTGCCGGTGTTGGGCGGGATCTCGGGCTGGTAGAGGACGATCTCGAACATCGCTGGAGAGGCAGGCTGGCCCCGGAACGTGCCGGGGCGGGAATTGGGAGACGGTGGGAGTCGCTGGTCCGCGAACCGCAACGGGCACCTTGAATCCGGCAAGGCGGGTCCCCTGCACCGCAGCCGCGGGCCGCCGAGTCTAGCAGGCCGGCACCGACGCAGGCGCGGAATTCCGCCGCCACCTTCGCGCCTGCCGGCGCTCCTACACGAACCACCGCGCGCCCCGCCTCCTGTAGGAGCTGCGGCAGCTGCGAACCAGGCGGTCGGGCAGGCGACGCCGGCGCGGACTGTACGGCCGCCTTCGCGCCTGCCGGCGCTCCTACACGAACCACCACGCGTCCCGCCCCCTGTAGGGGCTGCGGCAGCTGCGAACGGGGCGGTCGGGCAGGCGACGGGGGCGCGGACTGTACGGCCGCATTCGCGCCTGCCGGCGCTCCTACACGAACCACCGCGCGCCCCGCCTCCTGTAGGAGCTGCGGCAGCTGCGAACCAGGCGGTCGGGCAGGCGACGCCGGCGCGGACTGTACGGCCGCCTTCGCGCCTGCCGGCGCTCCTACACGAACCACCACGCGCCCCGCCCCCTGTAGGAGCTGCGGCAGCTGCGAACCAGGCGGTCGGGCAGGCGACGCCGGCGCGGACTGTACGGCCACCTTCGCGCCTGCCGGCGCTCCTGCACGAACCACCGCGCGCCCCGCCTCCTGTAGGAGCTGCGGCAGCTGCGAACCAGGCGGTCGGGCAGGCGACGCCGGCGCGGACTGTACGGCCGCATTCGCGCCTGCCGGCGCTCCTACACGAACCACCACGCGTCCCGCCCCCCTGTAGGAGCTGCGGCAGCTGCGAGCTCAATACAGGCGACAGGGGCGCGGACTGTACGGCCGCCTTCGCGCCTGCCGGCGCTCCTACACGAACCACCGCGCGCCCCGCCTCCTGTAGGAGCTGCGGCAGCTGCGAACGGGGCGGTCGGGCCGGTGACGCGGGCTCAATAGGGAGAAGGCGTGCGCGCCACAACCAGGTTGCCGACCCAGCTCGCCCCCTTCCCTTTCAGGCAGCGCGCCAGCTCGTCGAGGGTGGCGCCGGTGGTCATCACGTCATCGACCACGATGACCCGGCGCCCGTTCAGATCTTCCACGCACTCGAAGGCGCCGCGCGGGCTGCGCAGGCGGGCCTCGCGGTCGAGCCCGGCCTGCGCCGGCAGGTCGCGCAGCTTGCGCACCACGGCGAGCCCGAGCGGCAGCTCGCGCGCACGCGCCAGGGCGCGCGCCAGCTCCACCGCCTGGTTGAAGCCGCGCTCGGCGAGCCGGCGCGGGTGCAGCGGCATCGGCAGCACGAGGTCGGCCACGCCGGCCTCCGCACCGAAATCGGCGCCGCAGCGCGCCAGCGCGTCGCCCAGGAAGCGGCCCACCGCGAGCTGATGACGGTACTTGAGCGCATGGATCATCGCGTCGACCGGGAAGGCGAAATCGAACACCGCGCGCGTGGCGTCGAAGGCCGGCGCGCTGCGCCGGCAGGCGGCGCAGCGTCCGCCATCCAGGCCGGGCAGGCCGCATTGCGGGCAGGCGGTGGGCGGGCGCCGCGGCAGCTCGTCGGCGCAGGCGCTGCAGACGGCCTCGCCGCCGCTCGTCGCGCCGCAGACGAAGCAGTCCTGCGGCGCGAGCACGTCCATCGCATGGTTGAGCAGGACGCGCAGGGAATGCAGTGAATTTGACAAGATTTCCACCGATGGAAGAACATTCGGGCCTCGTAATTCGTAATTACAGCCCGGAAAGCATTACATGACAACGACTTCCGCAACGATCGAGCGTCCCGCAGCGCCCCAGTCCCGCCACGAATGGGCGGTCGCCGAGGTCGAGGCGCTGTTCGAGCTGCCCCTGCTCGAGCTCGTCTTCCGCGCCCAGCAGGTGCATCGCAGCCACTTCGACCCGCAGGAAGTGCAACGCTCCACCCTGCTCTCCATCAAGACCGGCGGCTGCTCGGAAGACTGCGGCTACTGCTCGCAGTCCGCCCGCCACGACAGCGGCCTCGCCCGCCAACGCCTGCTCCCGATCGACGAGGTGCTCGCCAACGCGCGCGCGGCCAAGGCCCGAGGCGCGAGCCGCTTCTGCATGGGCGCCGCCTGGCGTGGCCCGAAGGACCAGGATCTCGCCCCGGTGCTCGAGATGGTGCGCGAGGTGAAGGCGCTCGGCCTGCAGACCTGCGTGACCCTGGGCATGCTCAAGGAGGGCCAGGCCGAGCAGCTCGCCGACGCCGGTCTCGACTACTACAACCACAACCTCGACACGGCGCCGGACTTCTACGGCCAGGTGATCACCACCCACACCCTGCAGGACCGCCTCGACACCCTGGACAAGGTGCGCGGCGCCGGCATCAACGTATGCAGCGGCGGCATCGTGGGCATGGGCGAGAACCGCCGCCAGCGCGCCGCGCTGATCGCCCAGCTCGCCAACCTGCCCACCCCGCCCGAGTCGGTGCCGATCAACAACCTCGTCCAGGTCCCGGGCACGCCGCTCGCCGGTGCGGGTGCGCTCGACCCCTTCGAGTTCGTGCGCACGATCGCCGCCGCGCGCATCACCATGCCGGCAAGCTACGTGCGGCTTTCCGCCGGCCGTGGCGAGATGAGCGACGAGCTGCAGGCACTGTGCTTCATGGCGGGCGCCAACTCGATGTTCTACGGCGAGCGCCTGCTCACCACCGACAACCCCGACGCCGACCGCGACGACCGCCTGTTCGCGCGCCTCGGCCTGCGCGCGATCTGAGCGCCGCACGCATGGACGCGACCCGCCAGGGCCTCACTGCCAACGAGCCCCCCGCCGCGCCGGGCTTCACCCTCGACCGCGGCCTGCTGCGCCGCCGCTTCGAGCGTGCCGCGCCGCACTACGACGCCGCCGACGCGCTGGCGCGCGAGGTCGCGCGGCGCATGGATGAGCGCCTCGACTACATCCGCCTGAGCCCGCAGCGCGTGCTCGACCTCGGCTGCGGCACCGGCGCCGACCTGCCGCGCCTGGCCGAGCGCTTTCCCGCAGCCACCCTGCTCGCCGCCGACTTCGCGCCCGCGATGCTCGCGCGTGCGGGTGTGCGCCTGCGCCCGCAGGGCGGCGGACTGCTGCGTCGCCTGATCGGCGGACGCCCCGCCGCCGCACCGCACTTCGTCGCCGACGCGCGCGCACTGCCGCTGGCGCGCGCCAGCCTCGGGCTGGTGTGGTCCAACCTGATGCTGCCGGCCCTCGACGATCCCCTGCCCGCCTTCCGCGAGGTGCATCGCACGCTGCAGGTGGACGGGCTGTTCATGTTCTCCACGCTCGGCCCCGACACCCTGCGCGAGCTGCGCGCCGTGCTGCCCGCTGCGGCCGGCGAGCGGGTGCATCGCTTCATCGACATGCACGACCTCGGCGATGCGCTGGTGCAGGCCGGCTTCAGCGACCCGGTCATGGACATGGAGATGCTGACCCTGACCTACGCCGACCTCGACGGCCTCTTCGCCGACCTGCGTGCGTGCGGTGGCAACAACGCCGCCAGCACTCGCCCGCGCGGGCTCTCCGGTCGCAGCGGCTGGGAGGCCGCGCGCGCCACCTACGAGCGCCTGCGCCGCGACGGCCGCCTGCCGGCGAGCTTCGAGATCATCCAGGGCCACGCCTGGAAGGCCGCGCCGAAGACCACCGAGGACGGCCGCGCGATCGTGCGCTTCCAGCCGCGCCCGCCCGCCCGCTGAGCCCCCACCCTGCCCCGAGCGAAGAAGATGCCCACCCGTCCCGTCTGGCTGTTCGACCTCGACAACACCCTGCACAACGCCAGCCCGCACATCTTCCCGCACATCAACCGCAGCATGACGCGCTACCTCGAGCAGCACCTCGGGCTCGGCCTCGACGAGGCCAACGCGTTGCGCATGCAGTACTGGCACCGCTACGGCGCCACGATGCTCGGCCTGATGCGCCACCACGGCACCGACCCCGACCACTTCCTGGTCGAGACCCACCGCTTCGACCGCCTGCACGAAATGATGGTGTTCGAGCGCGCGCTGCGCGGCATGCTGCGCGCCCTGCCGGGCCGGCGCATCGTGTTCTCCAACGCACCACGTCACTACGCCGAGGCGGTGCTGGAGATCATGGGCGTGCGCCGGCTGTTCGAGGACGTGGTCGGCATCGAGGACCTCGACTACCACCCCAAGCCCGGCATCCGCGCCTACCGCAGCCTGCTCCAGCGCCGACGCCTGAACGCCGCGCAATGCATCATGCTGGAAGATTCGGCCGTGAACCTGCGCACCGCGAAGCGCCTCGGCATGCGCACCGTGCTGGTGGGCGGCGGGCTGCGCACGCCGGCCTACGTGGACCTGCGCATCCCCAACATCCTGGCGCTGCGCCGCCAGCTCGGGCGCCTGCAGGTGCGCTGAGGGGGGAAGACACGGGCGAACGGCGGCGCGGCGATGGCGCCCCACCGCCCGCAACCTCAGTCGCGCACTGCCCGCTCCATCAGGCAGGCGCCCTCGCCATAGCCAGGCGGCAGCGCCCCCGGCACCACGGCGAAGCCCTGGCGCACCCAGAACGGCAGCGCGTCGGCGAGCGCCACCAGCCGCATCCCACGATGCCCCGCGCCATCCGACCAGTCGCGCACGCGGCCGAACAGCGCCGCCGCAACGCCCAGCCCGCGCGCCGCCGGCGAGACCGCGAGGTCGTGCACGAAGCCATGCGCGGCGCGCGCGGGCAGCGCCTGCAGCGGCGCATGCAGGGGCGGCGCGCCGGCGTCGCCCCAGGGATGGGCGAACACGTAGCCCACCACCCCACCATCCGACTGCGCGAGCCAGCACGCCTGCGGCGCCAGCGCGAGCTTGCGCCCGAGCACCGCGGCCGACTCCTGATAGCCGTCGCCGTAGGCCGCACGCTGGATCGCCAGCACGGCGGGCAGGTCGTCCGCACGCAGCGGCCGCAGGACCGGCCGCGCGGCCGCCGCGTGCGCCATCGTCACGCGCCGGCTTTCAGCCAGCGCGCCGCGTCGAGCGCGAAATAGGTGAGGATGCCGTCGGCGCCGGCGCGCTTGAAGGACAGCAGCGCCTCCAGCGCGCACGCCTTCTCGTCCAGCCAGCCGTTGGCCGCAGCGGCCTTGAGCATGGCGTACTCGCCGCTCACCTGATAGGCGTAGGTCGGCACCTGCAGCTCCTGCTTCACCCTGCGCACGATGTCCAGGTAGGGCATGCCGGGCTTGACCATGAACATGTCGGCGCCCTCGGCGATGTCGAGCTCGACCTCGCGGATGGCCTCGTCGCTGTTGCCCGGGTCCATCTGGTAGGTGTGCTTGTTGCCCTTGCCGAGGTTGCCGGCCGAGCCCACCGCGTCGCGGAAGGGACCGTAGAAGCTCGAGGCGTATTTCGCCGAGTAGGCCAGGATGCGGGTGTGGATGTGGCCGGCGCCGTCCAGCTCCGCACGGATGCGGCCGATGCGGCCGTCCATCATGTCGGAGGGTGCGACCACGTCGGCACCCGCCTGGGCATGGCACAGGGCCTGCTTGGCGAGCGCCTCCAGGGTCTCGTCGTTCATCACGTAGCCGCGCGGATCGGCGGGGTCGATGAGGCCGTCCTGGCCGTGGCTGGTGTAGGGGTCGAGCGCCACGTCGGTGATCACGCCCAGCTCGGGGAAGTTCGCCTTGAGCGCCTGCACGGTGCGCGGCACCAGGCCCTCGGGGTTCCAGGCCTCCTCCGCGCCGGGGGTCTTGCCGGCGAGGTCGATCACCGGGAACAGCGCCAGCGCCGGCACGCCCAGGCGCACCGCCTCCTCGGCCACGCGCAGCAGGCGGTCGATGCTCACGCGCTCCACGCCGGGCATCGAGGGCACGGCCTCGCTGCGGTCGGCGCCGTCGAGCACGAACACCGGGTAGATGAGGTCGTTGGCGGTGAGCACGTGCTCGCGCATCAGGCGGCGGGAAAATTCGTCGCGGCGCATGCGGCGCATGCGGGTCGAGGGAAAGGCTCCAGTGGGTCGCATCTCGGTCTCTTGCAGGTCGTGTTGGAACGTGGGGCGGGGACGCACACCGGGAACGTGCGGCGGCGAGTGCCAGCCGCCACGCGCGTGCAGTCCCCTCGCGCACGCCGGCGCGCGGCGGAGGGACCTGGCGCGCGGCTTGCGGAACTTTCAGGTGAGGGAGTCATCTTAGCAGGCAGATGGCGCCGTGCCCCCAGGCCGGCCATCTCCCGCTTCACCTCCCTGAGCGGGTGCCTCACGCCTGGTGAGGCATTTTTGCCCCCGACTACGTCCCCTGGTCGGGGGCTTTTGTTTTTGCGGCCGGCAAAGCATCGCCCGCGGCGGCAGGCGTGCCGGCCGCGTCCTCGGAAGCCGCGCCGGGCGGCACCAGCCAGCCGCCGATCACGCGCTCGACCTCCTCCACCCCGCTCTTCTTGAGACTGGAGAACAGCTGCACGCTGACCTGCGGCCCGAGCGGCTCGAGCGCGCGCCGCACCTCCTGCAGGGTCGCCGCGGCAGCCCCGCGCGAGAGCTTGTCGCTCTTGGTGAGCAGCACGTGCATGGGCCGGCCCGAGGGCGCGAACCAATCGATCATGTTGCGGTCGAGAGGCGTGAGCGGATGACGGCTGTCCATGATCAGCACGAGTCCGATCAGGCTCTCGCGCGTGCGCAGGTAGGTCTCGATCAGCCCCGACCACTGGCGGCGGATCTTTTCGGGCACTGCGGCGTAGCCGTAGCCGGGCAGATCGACGAGCAAGGCGCCGTTGTTGAGGCGGAAGAAGTTGATCAGCTGGGTGCGCCCGGGCGTCTTCGACACGTAGGCCAGGCGCACATGGCCTGCGAGGGTATTGATCGCGCTCGACTTGCCGGCGTTGGAGCGCCCTGCGAAGGCGATCTCCGCCCCCGAGGGTGGCGGCAGCCCCGAAGGCTTGGCGATCGAGATTTCGAATGTTGCGTTGCGGAACAGAGGCATGGATAAAGATCACCGGAAACCGCGCCTTGCGCGGCAAACAGACCTCATCGCATCGCGCAATCAGGCGTTCGTGTATTAGAATACCTCGTTTGAAACAATCACTCACGGCTTTCCGAGGACATCATGATCAAGCGTTCCCTGCTGCTCTCGTCGCTTCTGCTGGTCGCCGGCGGCCTTCAGGCCCAGGACCAGGCCCCGGACCTCGAAAAGGCCAAGCAGACCGCCGAGACGGTCTGCGCGGCCTGTCACAGCGCCGATGGCAACAGCCAGCTCCCGGCCAACCCGAAGATCGCCGGCCAGCACGAGGACTACCTCTTCAAGCAGCTGCGCGAGTTCAAGGGCTGGAACGGCAACCCCCCGGTGCGTGAAAACGCGATCATGGGCGCGATGGTCGCCGGCCTCGAGGAGGCCGACATGCGCGGCCTCGCGAAGTACTTCGCCTCCAACGAGCTGAAGCCCGAGCCGGCCAAGAGCCTGGGCACCATCGAGCTCGGCCAGAAGATCTGGCGCGCTGGCATCGCCGAGAAGGGCGTGCCCGCCTGTGCAGCCTGCCACGGCCCCGCGGGCGCCGGCATGCCCGCGCAGTATCCGCGCCTGTCCGGCCAGTTCGCCGAATACACCGAGGCGCAGATGAAGGCCTTCCGCGACGGCGTGCGCCTGAACGATCCGAACAGCATGATGCGCATGATCGCGATCAAGATGACGGACCCGGAAATCAAGGCCGTCGCCGACTACGCGACCGGCCTGCGCTGACCCGCTGTCTGCCCGGCCTTCGGGCCGGCGGGACGCCTCGCCACGTCAGGATGTGCGCGCCCGCGAAGGCGGGCGCGAGCATGTTTCCGCTTTCCGGCGCGACTCGCGCCCGCCGCCCGCAAGGCGCGGCTCGATCGCCCGCCGCACCGCCTGGCCTGCGGTGCCGGCGTCCGTTTTTTCTCCGAGGTCCGGATGCATAGCGGCATCGCGCGCGCCCTCTTCGAGCTGCTCAGCTCGATGCGATTTGCCATCTCCCTGCTGACGATCCTGTCGATCGCCTCGGTGGTGGGAACGGTCGTTCGCCAGAACGAGCCTTTCAACGCCTATCTCAACCAGTTCGGTCCGTTCTGGTTCCCCGTGTTCGAGAAGCTCGGCCTGTACTCGGTGTACAACGCCGGCTGGTTCCTCGTCATCCTCGCCTTCCTGGTGCTGTCGACCACGCTCTGCATCGTGCGCCAGACCGCACCGATGCTGCGCGAGATGCGCAGCTTCCGCGAGCGCGCGCGCGAGGCCTCGCTGCGCAGCTTCGCCCACCGCGCCATCCTCGTGCCGGCAGTGCCCGAGGCCGACACGATCGAGCGCGCGCGGGCCTACCTCGCGCACGCGGGCTTCGCCAGCCGGGTGGCCGACAACGGCGAAGGCACCCTGCTCGCCGCCCGCCAGGGCAGCGCCGGGCGCATCGGCTACTTCCTCGCCCACGGCGCGATCGTGCTGATCTGCGTGGGCGGCCTGCTCGACGGCAACCTGCCACTGCGCCTGCAGGTCTGGCTGGGCGACAAGCACACGACCACTGGCAACCAGCTCATCGCCGACATCCCCGAGTCGGCCCGGCTCGGCACCGGCAACCCGAGCTTCCGCGGCGACGTCTTCATCCCCGAGGGTCGCACCACCAGCTTCGCCGTGCTCGGGCTCGCCGACGGCATCCTGCTGCAGGAGCTGCCCTTCAACGTCGCGCTCGACAAATTCCACATCGAGCACTACGAGAACGGCATGCCCAAGCGCTTCGCCAGCGACATCAGGGTCACCGACCGCTCGAGCGGCAAGACCACGCAACACACGATCGAGGTCAACCGCCCGCTCACCGTCGATGGCATCACGCTCTACCAGTCGAGCTTCGAGGACGGCGGCTCCAGGCTCACGATCAAGGCACGCAGCCTGCTGCCGGGGCGCCCCGGCGTACTGCGCGAGATCGAGGGCGTGGTGGGCGAGAGCCTTGCGTTCGCCGACGCCACCGCGGGCTTTTCCTACACGCTGGAATTCACCGACTTCAAGGCCTTCAATGTCGAGGACATGCGCGGCAGCGAGGGCGGGCAAGGCGACGACGCCCCGCGCGGCATGGACAAGCTGCAGCGCCATCTGGGCAGCGGCGCCAAGGGTGCCGAGGACCGCGACATGCGCAACATCGGCCCCAGCTTCACCTTCAAGCTGCGCGACCCGGCCGGCCAGGCACGCGAGTTCCACAACTACATGCTGCCGATCGAGCAGGGCGAACGCTGGTTCCTGTATACCGGCCTGCGCGACGCACAGGCCGACGCCTTCCGCTACATGCGCATCCCGCTCGACGAGCGCGGCAGCGTCGATTCCTGGTTCGCGATCCGCGACCGCCTGCTCGACCCCGCGCAGCGCGACACCCTGGTCGGTCGCTTCGCCGCGCGCAGCTTCCCCGCGGGCCGCGGCCAGGACGCGATGCGCGAGGCGCTGGCGCAGTCGGCGCGGCAGACGCTCGGCCTGTTCGCCGAGAAGGGCTACGAGACACTCGGCGGCTTCATCGAGAAGTCGGTGCCCGAGGCCGAGCGCGGCCAGGCCGCCGACGTGCTGGTGCGCATCCTGCAGGGACTCGCGTTCGAGGCGTGGACGCTGCACCGCGAGACCACCGGCGAAGCTGCGCTCGAGTTGAACCCGGCGCGCGCCACCTTCCTCAACGACACCATCGCGGCGATCTCGGACAGCCACTTCTACGGCGCCCCTGCCTGGCTGCAGCTCGACGCCTTCGAAGAGCGCCACGCCACCGTGCTGCAGGCGACGCGCTCGCCGGGCATGCCGCTCGTCTACCTGGGCGCGCTGCTGCTGGTGCTGGGCGTTTTCGCCATGCTCTACATCCGCGAGCGCCGCCTCTTCGTGCTGGTGAAGCCGAACGAGGCGCTGGTCGCGATGTCTTCCAACCGCAGGACGCTCGACGTCGACGAGACCTTCCGCCAGCACGTCGAAGGCCTCGCCGCCGTGCTCGGCGCCCCCGTGCCCGCATCCGACTCCAGAGAAGGTGCCTGATGGAAATCGCCCGCCCCTCCCCCCGCACGCCCTCGCCCGGCACGCCCTCCAGGCCGCAGCCTCCCGTCCTGCCCCCGGCCGCGCTCGCGCCGCGCACCCCGCTGCTGCGCCGGCTCGACGCCCTCGACTGGCTGTACGCACTCGCGCTGGCGTTGGGCGCCGCCTTCGCGCTCTACCGCTACCACACGGCGATGGACGTCTACGACGACCTCATCCTGGTGCTGCACGTGCCCGTGCTGGCGGTGATCGGCTGGCACTGGAAGCCCTTCCGCGCCTTCCTCGCCGCGGTGGCGCTGCTGGCGCTGGCGAGCATCGCGCTTTACCAGGGCGATCTCGCGCGCGCCGAACAGACCTTCCTGCTCAAGTACCTGATCTCCAGCCAGACCGCGATCATGTGGATGAGCGCGCTGATCTTCATCGCCACCGGCGCCTACTGGCTGGGCCTCATCGGGCGCAGCGACTTCGGCGAGCGCACCGGCTCGGCGCTGACCTGGATCGCCGCGACCATGGGCACCACCGGCCTCTTCGTGCGCTGGTACGAGTCCTACCTGCTCGGCCCGGAGATCGGCCACATCCCGATCAGCAACCTGTACGAGGTCTTCGTGCTGTTCACGCTGATGACGGCGCTGCTCTACCTCTACTACGAGGGCCGCTACGCCACCCGGCGCATGGGCGCCTTCGTGATGATCGTGATCTCGACCGCGGTCGCCTTCCTGCTCTGGTACACCTTCACCCGCGAGGCGCACGAGATCCAGCCGCTGATCCCGGCCCTGCAGTCCTACTGGATGAAGGTGCACGTCCCCACCAACTTCATCGGCTACGGCGCCTTCGCGGTCTCGGCCATGGTCGGCACCGCCTACCTGCTCGCCGCGCGCGGCATCCTCGCCAGCCGCCTGCCGGCCTTGCGCGTGCTCGAGGACGTGATGTACAAGGCGATCGCGATCGGCTTCGCCTTCTTCACCATCGCCACCATCCTCGGCGCGCTGTGGGCAGCCGAGGCCTGGGGCACCTACTGGCAGTGGGACCCGAAGGAGACCTGGGCGCTGATCGTGTGGCTCAATTACGCGACCTGGCTGCACATGCGCCTGACCAAGGGCCTGCGCGGCGCGGTGCTGGCGTGGTGGGCGGTGGTGGGCCTGCTCGTCACCACCTTCGCCTTCGTCGGCGTGAACATGTTCCTGACCGGCCTGCACTCCTACGGCGCGCTGTAAGCGTGCCGAGGCTCGCAGCGCGGTCGCCCATCGAGGACGGACCCGAAGCATGAATCCCAACCCCGCAGGCGGCGACGACCGCAGCTTCCTCGCCGTCGATGCCGCACGCGCGGCGATCCTCGGCGCGCTCGCCCCCATCTCCGGGCGCGAGCGCGTGGCCGTGCGCGCCGCGCTCGGCCGCGTGCTCGCCGAGGACGTGATCGCGCCGTGCAACGTGCCCGCGCACGACAACTCCGCGATGGACGGCTACGCCGTGCGCGCCGCCGACCTCCGCGCCGAGGGTGAAAGCGCGCTCGCGGTGGTCGGCACCGCCTTCGCCGGCCGCCCCTTCTCCGGCATGGTCGGCACCGGCCAGGCGGTGCGCATCATGACCGGCGCCACCATCCCGCAGGGCGCCGACACCATCGTCGTGCAGGAAATGGCCCGCCGCGAGCACGATCGCGTGTTCATCCCCGCCGGTCAGAAGAAGGGCCAGAACCTGCGCCACGCCGGCGAGGACCTCGCCGAGGGCGGGGTGGCGATCGCCGCCGGCAAGCGCTGCGGCCCCGCCGAGCTCGGCCTCATCGCCTCGCTCGGCATCGCCGAGGTGTGCGTGCGCCGCCGCCTGCGCGTGGCGGTGATGTCCACCGGCGACGAGATCGCCTCGATCGGGCGCCCGCTCGGCCCCGGCGAGGTCTACGACAGCAACCGCTACACCCTGCACGGCGTGCTCACCCGGCTGGGCTGCGAGCTGCTCGACCTCGGCGTCGTGCCCGACCGCCCGGAGGCGCTCGAGGAGGCCTTCCGCGAGGCCTCTCAGGCCGCCGACGTGATCATCACCAGCGGCGGCGTGTCGGTTGGCGAGGCCGACTTCATCCGCGAGATGATGAACCGCATGGGCGAGGTGGCGTTCTGGAAGCTCGCGATCAAGCCCGGGCGGCCGATGGCCTTCGGCCGCATCGGCGACGCCGTGCTGTTCGGGCTTCCGGGCAACCCGGTGGCGGTGATGGTCACCTTCTACCAGTTCGTGCAGGATGCCCTGCTCCAGCTCATGGGGGTCGCGCCGCTGCCTGCGCCCGAGCGCTTCCCGGTGCGCGCCGCCTTCTCGATGCGCAAGCAGCCCGGCCGCGTCGAATACCTGCGCGGCCGACTGCAGCGCGACGGCGGGACACTTGCCGTGGCGCTCGCCGGCGCGCAGGGCTCCGGCGTGCTGAGCTCGATGTCCGAGGCCGACTGCTTCGTCGTCCTGCCGGCCGACTGCACCGCAGTGCAGGAGGGCGACACCGTGCTCGTGCAACCCTTCCACGGCATCGTCTGAGCACCCTGCCGCACCTTCCTCCTCACCTCATTCCCTTCCCCGCGCACATGACCCAGGACGAACTCAAGAAAGCTGCCGCCCACGCCGCCCTCGACCATGTGGTCGAAGACAGCATCGTCGGCGTCGGCACCGGCTCCACCGTCAACCACTTCATCGACGCGCTCGCGGGCATGCGCGATCGCATCCGCGGCGCGGTCTCCAGCTCCGAGGCGAGCACGCAGCGCCTGCGCGCGCACGGCATCGAGGTCTTCGACCTCAACGGCATCGAGTCGCTGCCGGTGTATGTGGACGGCGCCGACGAGATCGACGGCGGCTTCGCGATGATCAAGGGCGGCGGCGGCGCGCTCACTCGCGAGAAGATCGTCGCCGCGGTCTCCGCGCGCTTCGTCTGCATCTGCGACGCGAGCAAGAAGGTTGACGTGCTCGGCCGCTTCCCGCTGCCGGTCGAGGTGATCCCGATGGCGCGCAGCCACGTCGCCCGCGAGCTGCGCGCCATCGGCGGCGAGCCCCGGCTGCGGGAGGGCTTCGTCACCGACAACGGCAACCTGATCCTCGACGTGCATGGGCTGTCGATCAGCGATCCGGTGGCCACCGAGACGCGCATCAACCAGATCGTCGGCGTGGTCACCAACGGTCTTTTCGCCGTGCGCGGCGCCGACGTGCTGCTGCTCGCCGCCCCCGGCGGCGTGCAAAGGCTGGACGCGCGCTGAGCGCCCTGCATGGCAGGCGTGTTGCAGGCAACAAAACCTTAACAATCGCCTGTTAGCCTGCACGCTTCCCGGACTGGATCGTGGCGAACATGACCGAACACACTCTCAGGCAGTACGACATCGAACTCGAAGAAGTCCGCCGTGGCGTCCTCAACATGGGCGGCCTGGCGGAAACCCAGGTGGTCAAGGCGATCGAGGGCCTGCGCAGCGGCCAGCTCGACCTGCTCGACACCGTGATCGAAGGCGACAAGCCGATCAACCTGGCGCAGATCGAGCTCGACGACGACTGCAGCCACATCATCGCCAAGCGCCAGCCGGCCGCGGGCGATCTGCGCCTCGTGCTCTCGGTGATCAAGATCGCCTCCGACCTCGAGCGCATCGGCGACGAGGCCAAGAAGATCGCCAAGGCCGCGCGTCGCCTGCACAGCGCGGAGGCCCCCTTCGTGCCGCGCGTGGGACTCACCCAGGCGGTCGAGCTCGCGCTCGAGCTCTTGCGCGCTTCGCTCGACGCCTTCGCCCGGGTCAATCCGGAAGGCATCGAAGACCTGCGCCGCAAGGACGCGGAGATCGACGCCGGCTTCAAGGGCGTGATGCGCCAGCTCATCACCTACATGATGGAAGACCCGCGCACGATCTCCAGCTGCCTCGAGATGCTGTTCATTGCCAAGGCGATCGAGCGCGTCGGCGACCACGCGATGAACATCGCCGAGCACGTGGTGTTCGTGGCGCGCGGCGAGGACGTGCGCTTCGAGAACACGCAGGCGAAGCTCGGCAAGGGGTGAGGCTTCAGCCGTCAGGCATGAAAAAGGGGACCCTCGGGTCCCCTTTTTCATGCTGCACATTACCGGCTCAGGGTTGCGGCGGGACGTAGCCGGCGATCTGGTCGGCGCCGCCCTCGAAGAAGTGCTTCTCCATCTGCTCGGCCAGATACTTGCGCGCGCGCGCATCCATCAGGTTCAGGCGGTTCTCGTTGATCAGCATGGTCTGGTACTTGACCCACTGCTGCCAGGCTTCCTTCGAGACGTTCTCGAAGATGCGCTTGCCGAGCGCGCCGGGCACCGGTGGCAGGTCCAGGCCTTCGGCCTCGCGACCGAGTTTCACGCAGTTCACCATGCGAGCCATGTTCAATCCTCTCTGCTTGCGGGTTCATCGGGGTTCGAGGACGGCATTCTAGCCGATTCACCGCCCCGCCTCCCGGACACCGCAGCGCGATTGCGTCCCTCGGACTTGGCGCGATAGAGCGCCTCGTCGGCGGCGGCCACCAGCGCCTCGCCCTCGCGCGCGTTGTCGGGGAAGCGCGCGATGCCCACGCTCGCGGTCACCGCGGCCTCGCGGCCGTCGAAGACGAAGCGCATCGCGGCCACCGTCTCCACCAGGCGGTGGGCGAGTTCGCGCAGGCCCTCCGCGCTGCCCTCGGGCACCAGCAGGGCGAACTCGTCGCCGCCGACCCGGAAGAGCGTCTCGTTGCGGCGCACGGTGCGGCCGAGCTCGACCGCCAGGCGCACCAGCACCTCGTCGCCGGCCTGGTGGCCGAAGGAGTCGTTGATCGGCTTGAAGCCGTCGAGGTCGAAGGCGAGCAGGCCGAGGCGACTGCCACGGCGCTCGGCGTCGGCCAGCATGCGACCGAGCTCCTCGTGGAAACGGCGGCGGTTGTAGAGGCCGGTGAGCTCGTCGCGCTCGGCCAGCTCCACCAGCCGCATCGAGGTCCGGCGCGCCACCGTGACATCCTCGTAGATCCACAAGCGACCGATGCGCCGCCCGGCCTCCTCGGCCGCGACCACCGCCGAGCGGTCCGTGGCGATGCGACCATCGGTGAAGTGGAACTCGTATTCATCGCTGATCGCCTGCTTGCCACGCACGGTGCGGTCGATGTGCGCGAGGTAGGCTGCAGGATCGGAAAGCACCACCGGCGCCCGCTCCTTGAGCACCGCGTCGCGGCAGCCGACCAGCAAGGTCTCGGGCGGATAGCCCCAGATCTCCAGCATCGCGCGGTTGTGGTAGAGCACGCGGCGGTCCTGGTCGATGAACAGGATGCCGATCCGGATCAGGTTGAGCAGCGCAGCCAGGCGCTGGCGCTCGTCGTTGCTGCGCACGAGGTAGAGCTCGCGCAGAGCCTCCTGGCGGCGCAGCTCGGCCACCGTCTCGAGCAAGGTGAACTCGGTCTCCTTGCGCGCCTGGATATGCTCGGCGGACAGGCGCACACCGCCCCCGGCGCGCGGACGCCAGTGCGTCTGCACCCAGACGGTGTGGTCGTCGCGCGTGCGCAGGCGCAGCTCGAAGGCCTGCTCGATGCCTTCCGCCTCGACCCGCTGCGCCATGCGCCGGCAGAACACGCGGTCGTCCTCGAACACCAGCAGTTCGAAGGGATCGGCCGCGCCGACGCAGTCCTGCGCGCTGAAGCCGGTGAGCGCCTCGATCGAGGGGCTGATCCAGCGCAACGCCAAACCCGGCAGGAAGACCGCCTCGACGCTGCGCACACCGAGCGCGATCTCGGCGAGCAGTTCGGCGTCTTCCCGAGCGCCGGGAGCCGGGCAGGCGCTCATAGCGGCTTGACGAACACCTTGGAACGGCGCTGGAAGTTGTACAGCTCGCGCTTCTGCCGCGGCAGCGCCTCCGGGCCGATCTCGCTGAAACCGCGCTCGCGGAACCAGTGCGCGGTGCGGGTCGTGAGCACGAACAGACGCTCGAGACGCTGCACGCGCGCGCGCCGCTCGATGCGCTTGAGGAGCTGGTCGCCGAGACCGGCGCGGCGGTACTCGGGCGTCACGGCGAGGCAGGCGAGCTCGGCGGCGTTGTCCTCGCTGAACGGATACAGCGCAGCGCAGCCCACCAGCACGCCGTCGTGCTCGACCACGGTGAAGCGCTCGATCTCCTGCTCGAGCAGTTCGCGCCCGCGCCGCACCAGGGTGCCGTCGGCCTCCATCGGCGAGATCAGCGCCACCAGGGCGGCGACGTCCTCGACCGTGGCCTCGCGCAGGCGGAACAGCGGGTCGCGCGACACCACGGTGCCCACGCCCGCGTGCGTGAAGAACTCGAGCAGCAGGCCGCCGTCGAGGTCGTGGTCGATGAGGTGGCAGCGCGCCACACCCTTGCGCACCGCGCGGATCGCGCACGGCAGGAACAGGTGAAGGTCCTCGGTGAGGCCCTCGCCGGTATCGAGCTTGCTCTGCGCCTCGTCGGCGGTGACCGACTCGACCAGCTGGCCATCCTCGCCGAGCAGCCCGGGGGCGTCGCACAGGTAGATCAGCTTCTCGGCCTTGAGCGCCACCGCCACCGCCTCGGCCACCTCCTCCATCGCGAGGTTGAAGATCTCGCCCGCCGGCGAGACGCCGAGCGGGGTGATCAGCACCACGTTCTGCTGGTCGAGGTCGGCGTTGATCTCCTCGGCGATGATCTTGCGCACCGCGCCGGTGTATTGGTAATCGACGCCATCAACCACGCCGACCGGCCGCGCGGTGATGAAGTTGCCCCCGGTGACGCGGATGTAGCTGCCCGCCATCGGCGTGTTGGGCAGGCCCTGCGACAGCAGCGCCTCGACCTCGAAGCGGGTCACCGCCATCGCCGACTTGACGCACTCCAGCGCCTCGGGATCGGTCACCCGCAGGCCATGGTGGAAGCGCGGCTCCAGCCCGCGACGCGCCTGCTCGGCGTCGATCTGCGGGCGCGCGCCATGCACCAGCACCAGGCGGATGCCGAGCGCGGCGAGCAGGTTGCAGTCGTAGGCGAGGCTCTGCGCGCGCTTGCCGGCGGCGACCTCGCCGCCGAAGCCGACGACGAAGGTACGGCCGCGGAAGGCGTGGATGTAGGGCGCGGCGCCGCGCACCCAGGCCACGAACTGGGCCGTGGCGTCATCCACGCGTGGAACCGCCGCGGAGGGAGAGGAGGTTTCGGAACTGGAACTGCTGTTTTCGGCGCTCACGCATTCACCGCTGTTGGGGCCGGACACGCACGGGGCGACCCGGCGGACTGGAATCGATGACGGATTCTAGCCCGGCCGGGCGCCGGCGTGGAACGCGGGTGCGCGCGCTTTCAGCCCTTGTACGGCCCCGCGCCGAGTCCGATCGGGGCGGGCGCGGCGGCGACGAGCCTGGAGAAGATCTGCGCGAAGTCCTCCTCGCCGGCGCGGGCGGTGGCGCGCGTGCCGCTGAGCGGGTCGTCGGCGACGAAGCCGGCGTTGGCGCGCGCCCAGTCCTCGGCGGTGAAGTGCTTGCGGATCTGCGGCAGCACCTCGCGCTCCTCGGTCATCATGTGGTTGCGGTAGAAGGCGGCGTAGTCGTTGAAGGCGGCCTTGAAGGCCGCGAAGCCGCCGGCGGGGTCGTGCGCGTAGCCCTGGACCGCCGCCTCGAGCACCGCGATGCGGGCGTCGGCGTCGGCGTGCTCGGCCTCGAGCCTGTCGAGCGCGGCGTCCGCGTCGTGCGTGCGCGCGCGCAGCGGGCCGAAGAGGAAGGCGTCCTCCTTGGGGTGGTGGCGTTTCTCGGGGTAGGCCTCGAGGTAATGCACCATCGCCTCGAGCAGCTTGTGGTCCGGCTGCAGGCGGCCGGCCTCGATCTCGCCGATCATGTGCCGGATGGCGTGGATGATCGCCGCCAGCGACTGGTGTTCGTCCATCAGGATGCGCATCGCGTCCATGGTCTGGTCCTTTTCCGTAGGGGGCAGAGGGGCTCGTGGCTCAGGTCGACAGCATCGCCTGGTGCTTGCCGCCGAGCCCGAGGTAGGCCTCGATCACGCGCGGGTCGTCCGCCAGTTCGTGCGCCGGGCCCTGCATGGCGATCTGGCCGGTCTCGAGCACGTAGGCGTAGTCGGCCACCTGCAGCGCAGCGCGCGCGTTCTGCTCGACGAGCAGGATCGACACGCCGCGCCGGCGCAGCTCGCCGATGATGCGGAAGATCTCGCGCACGATCAGCGGCGCCAGCCCCAGGCTGGGCTCGTCGAGCATCAGCAGCTTCGGTTTGGCCATCAGCGCGCGGCCCACCGCCAGCATCTGGCGCTCGCCGCCCGACATCGTGCCGGCGGCCTGGTCGCGGCGCTCCTTGAGGCGGGGAAACAGCGCATAGACCTCCTCGAGCGTCTGCGCGTGGTCGCGCTTGCCCATGCGGTAGCGCTGGAAGGCGCCCAGCACCAGGTTGTCCTCGACGCTCATCTCGCCGAAGAGCTCGCGCTTCTCGGGCACCAGCGTCATGCCGCGCGCCACCATGCGCTCGACCTCGGGCACGCCTTCCACGCGGCCGTCGAAGGCGACCTGGCCGCGCGAGCCGAGCACGCCCATGATCGCCGACAGCATCGTCGTCTTGCCCGCGCCGTTGGGGCCGATCACGGTGACGATCTGGCCCTCGCCCACGGTGAGGCTGGCGTCGGTGAGCGCCTCGACCTTGCCGTAGGACACGCACAGGTCGCGGACCTCGAGCACCGGGTTCTTCGCGCCCGCGTTCGAGGCGGCGGCGCTGTCTTGCTTTTGCTGTGTCATCGCGTTCTCTCCGCTCATTCCACACCGCCCAGATAGGCCTCGAGCACCGCCGGGTTCTGCTGGATCTCGTCGGGCAGGCCCTCGGCGATCTTCTGGCCGAACTCCATCACCACCACGCGATCGACCAGGCTCATCACGAAGTCCATGTCGTGCTCCACGATCAGCGTGGCCATGCCCTCGGCGCGCAGCTTCTTCAACAGCTCGCCGAGCGCCTCCTTCTCCTTGAAGCGCAGGCCGGCCGCGGGCTCGTCGAGCAGCAGCAGGCAGGGGTCGGCGCACAGCGCGCGCGCGATCTCGAGGATGCGCTGCTGGCCCAGGGCGAGGCTGCCGGCCTCCTCGTACATGTGCTCGGCCAGGCCCACGCGCTCGATCTGGCGGGCGGCCTCCTTGAGGATGCGCGCCTCTTCCGCGCGGTCCAGGCGCCACGCCGAGCTCAGCACGCCCTTGTTGCTCCTCAGGTGCGCGCCGATCGCCACGTTCTCGAGCACGCTCATCGTCGGCAGCAGCTTCACGTGCTGGAAGGTGCGGCTCATGCCCATGCGGGCGATCTCGCGCGAGTCGTGGCCAGCCACCGGCTTGCCGAGGAACAGCACCTCGCCCGAGGTCGGCGTGTCCACCCCGGAGATCTGGTTGAACATCGTGCTCTTGCCCGCGCCGTTGGGGCCGATGAGGGCGAGGATCTCGCCGGCGCGCACCTCCAGGCTCATGTTGTTGTTGGCGACCAGGCCGCCGAACCTGCGCGTGACCTCCTTGGCCTCGAGGATCAGCTCGCCCGCCTTGGGCAGCGTGCGCCGCGGCAGCGGCTCGGCGTCGGCGTCGAGCGTCCTGCGCACCGTGCGCACCGGCACCAGCTTCCTGAGGATCGGCCACAGGCCCTCGCGGGCGCGGTGCAGCACCAGCACCATGAGCAGGCCGAACACGATGGTCTCGAAGTTGCCCGTGGCGCCGAGCAGGCTGGGCAGCCAGTTCTGCAGCCACTGCTTGAGCACGGTGATCACCCCCGCGCCCACGATCGCCCCCCATACGTAGCCGGCGCCGCCGACCACCGCCATGAACAGGTACTCGATGCCGATGTGCACGCCGAACGGGGTCGGGTTCACGAAGCGCTGCATGTGCGCATACAGCCAGCCCGAGGCGCACGCCAGCAGCGCCGCGATCACGAAGATCACCATGCGCGAGCGCGAGGTGTCCACGCCCATCGCCTCGGCCATCACCCGCCCACCCTTGAGCGCGCGGATCGCACGCCCCTCGCGCGAGTCGAGCAGGTTGTGGGTGGTGAGCATGGCCACGAGCAGGAAGGCCCAGATCAGGTAGTAGATCTCGCCGCCCTCGTCGAGCGTCCAGCCGAACAGGGCGATGGCCGGGATGCCGCTGATGCCGGTGTGCCCGCCCAGGCTCTCCATGGTGCCGAAGAGGAAGTACAGGCTGATGCCCCACGCGATCGTGCCCAGGGGCAGGAAGTGGCCCGAGAGCTTGAGCGTGAGCGAGCCGATCAGCACCGCCACCGCGGCGGTCAGCAGCAGCCCGACCAGCAGCGTGAGCCAGGGCGAGGCCCCCGCCCAGGCGAGCCAGCCGGGCAGGTCGGTGGCGGTGGTGAGCGCCGCGGTGGTGTAGGCGCCCAGGCCCACGAAGGCGGCCTGGCCGAAGCTGGTCAGCCCGCCCACGCCGGTCAGCAGCACCAGCCCGAGCGCGACCATCGCGTACAGGCCGATGTAGTTCAACAGCGTCACGTAGTACGGCGACAGGATCGCCGGCACCAGCAGCAGCAGGGCGACAAAGGCCCCCAGGACCAGACGGTCGGCTCTCATTCTTCTTCCTCCACGTGGTGGCTGGTCAGCGAGCGCCACAGCAGCACGGGAATGATCAGGGTGAACACGATGACCTCCTTGTAGGCGCTGGCCCAGAACGAGGCGAAGGCCTCGAGCAGCCCCACGGCGAGCGCACCCGCCGCGGCCAGCGGATAGCTCGCCAGCCCGCCGATGATCGCGGCCACGAAACCCTTCAGGCCGATGAGAAAGCCGGTGTCGTAGTAGATCGTGGTGATCGGGGCGATCAGCACGCCCGAGAGCGCGCCGATGAAGGCGGCGAGGAAGAAGGTCAGCTTGCCCGCGAGCGTGGGCGAGATCCCCATCAGCTGCGCGCCCACGCGGTTGATCGCGGTCGCGCGCAGCGCCTTGCCGTACAGCGTGCGCCCGAAGAACTGGTACAGCGCCACGATCAGCAGCACCGACACCGCCACCACCCACAGCGTCTGCGCGGAGACCATCAGCGGGCCGAGCTCCAGGCTGAACTCGCTGAACGCCGGCGTGCGCTGGCCCTCGGCACCGAAGAACAGCAGCCCCAGGCCCACCATCGCGATGTGCAGCGCCACCGACACGATCAGCAGCACCAGCACCGGCGCCGAGGCGATCGGCTGGTACATCAGGCGGTACATCATCGGCCCCATCGGCACCACGATCGCCAGCGTCAGCAGCACCTGCAGCGCCAGCGGCAGCGCGTCGACCGCCAGCCCGCCCACCACCGCGGCGAGCGCCAGCGGATAGCCCAGGTTCCAGCCCGCCACGCCCGCGGCGCGCCGCCCCTGTCCGGCCTTGAGCGCGAGCCCGCCGTCGAGCACCGTGACCAGCGCCCCCATCGCCACCAACAGCCACACCGTGGCCGGCAGCACGCCCGACTGCATCATCGCCAGCGTCAGCGCACCATAGGCCACGAACTCGCCCTGCTGGATGAAGATCACCCGCGTGACCGCGAACACCAGCACCAACGCCAGCGCCAGCAGCGCGTAGATCGCGCCGTTGGTGATGCCGTCCTGGGACAGGATCAATGCAATTGCCATATCCATGGAAATGCCTCGTCCGGGCGGTACCTTGCGGACCGCCGCGATTGATTCGATGTACGGGGAAGCCCCGACAGACGCGCGGCGGGACGCCAGGCGCCCCGCCGCGGAGGGGGATGCTTACTTGAGAAGCGACCAGGTGCCGTTGCGGATCTCGATCATCACGCGCGAGCGGTCATCGAGGCCGAGGTGATCCTCGGCGCTCATGGAGTAGATACCGGTGGCGCCGGCGACTTCCTTGACGCCCTCGAGCGCATCGCGCAGCGCCGCGCGGAACTCGGCCGAACCCGGCTTGGCCACCTTGAGCGCGGCGGGAACGGCCGCCTCCAGCAGGACGCCTGCATCCCAGGCGTAGGCGCCGAAGCTCGACACCGAGCCCGCGCCGTTGGCGGCCTCGTACTTCTCGACGTAGGCCAGCGCGCTCGCCTTGACGGGATGGCTGTCGGGCAGGCTGCGCGCCATCTGCACCGGCCCGACCGGCAGCAGCGTGCCTTCGCAGTCCTTGCCGCAGATGCGCAGGAAGTCGTTGTTGGCCACACCGTGGGTCTGGTAGATCGGGCCCTTGTAGCCGCGCTCGCGCAGGGTCTTCTGGGGTAGTGCCGCGGGCGTGCCCGAGCCGGCGATGAACACCGCGTCCGGCTTCACCGACATGAGCTTGAGCGCCTGGCCGGTCACCGAGGTATCGGCGGGATTGAAGCGCTCGCTGGCGGCGACCTCGATGCCCTTGGCTTCGGCCAGCTTCTTGAACTGCTCGTACCAGCCCTCGCCGTAGGCGTTGGCGAAGCCGATGAACGAGACCTTCCTGACGTTGTTGGCGCTCATGTGCCCGATGATCGCCGACGCCATCTGCTGGTCGTTCTGCGGGGTCTTGAAGACCCAGCGCTTCTTGTCGTCCATCGGCGCCACGATGCGCGCGGAGGCGGCCATCGAGATCATCGGCGTCTTCGTTTCGGCGGCGACGTCGACCATGGCCAGCGAAGCCGGGCTGGTGGTGGAGCCGATGATCACGTCGACACCGTCCTCCACGGTCAGCTTGCGGGCGTTCTTGACCGCGGTGGTGGTGTCGGAAGCGTCGTCGAGCACGATGTAGCTGACCTTCTCACCACCGATGGTCGTGGGCAGCAGCCCGATCGTGTTCTTCTCCGGGATGCCCAGCGAGGCCGCGGGACCGGTGGCCGAGAGCACGACGCCGACCTTGATGTCGGCGTGGGCGGCAGTGGCGGCAAAGGCGAGGCCGAGGGCGGCCAGCAGGGTGTTGCGCAGCTTCATGGTGTCTCCTCCAGTGCTTGTGCGGATGCCCGATGCGGAGCCGGGCATGTCGGGGCCGCGCTCGAACTGCAGCAATTCTGCAATATAGAACGCGTTCCGGTTATTAGAATTGATACAAAAGAGCCCGTCAAGCGAAAACTTTGTATCAATTCAAGGAGTGCGCCTATTTCGCTGCGTCCGCCTGCCGCGGAAGCGCGCCTCAGCCCGCCTGGCTGCCCGGCTCGACCCCCGGGATGGCGGTGGCGCCGAGTCGCAGCGACAGCGCATCGCAGGCATCCCTCAGCGCAAGCAGCACCGGGCTCTGCGGTCGCAGATCCAGCGTGCCTTCCACGCCCACGAGCGCGATGCTCATGTTGATCTCGTTCTTGAAGTTGAACACCGGACCCGCCGCCGCCTCCACGCCGCGGGCGAAATAGCCGCTGGAGATCACCGCCAGCCCTTGCGCGCGGACCTCGGCAAGTTGGCGGCGCGCGTCGCCGAGGGTCGCGATGCCCGCGGGAACCCGGCCGGACTCGATCTCCGCGCGCAGCAGGGCGTCCGTCTGCGCCTCGGGCAGCCACGCGGCGAAGACGCGCCCGGCGGCCGAGCTCAGCAGGCTCAGGCTGGTGCCGGTCAGCACGTTGACGGTGATCGGGCGGCGCGGGCGCTCCCAGCGCACGATCACCGGTCCCCGATCACTCCACACCGCGAGCGCGACCGTCTCGTTGGTCAGATCGCGCAGCTCGCTGATCGCATTCAGGCCGAGCCGGATGCGGTCGACCCGGTCGAGGGCGACCAGGCCGAGGTTGAGGGCGAAGGGGCCAAGGTCGTAGCGCGAGGTGAGCCGATCCTGCTCGACGAGCCCGCTGCGGATCAGGCTGACCAGGTAGCGGTGCGCCTTCGAGGGCGGCATGTCGGCCGCCTGGGCGATGTCCTTGAGCATCATGGAGCGCTTGCCGGCGACCATCGCGCGCAGAATGCTCATGCCCACCTCGAGGGACTGAACGCCATGCTTGCCGTCGATCTCGTCGCTCATCGAAGCACCCTCCTAAAAATTACTTATTGAAGAATATCTTCCGTTATATGTAACATAAGTCCAAGCGGAGGAGAACAAGGATGAAGCAGCTGAAAGTCTATGCGATCGACGGCATCGTGCCCGTGGTGGATCCGACCGCCTATGTGCACCCGTCGGCGGTGCTGATCGGCGACGTGATCGTCGGTCCGGACTGTTACGTGGGGCCCTGCGCTTGCCTGCGTGGCGACTTCGGGCGACTGATCCTGGAGCGCGGCTCGAACCTGCAGGACACCTGCGTGATGCACGGCTTCCCCGGCACCGACACGGTGGTCGAGGAGGACGGGCACATCGGTCACGGCGCCGTGCTGCACGGCTGCCGGGTGGGGCGCAACGCCCTCGTCGGCATGAACACGGTGATCATGGACAACGCGGTGATCGGCGAATCCTCGATCGTCGCCGCGGCAGCCTTCGTCAAGGCGGGCGTCGAGATTCCACCGCGCATGCTCGTCGCCGGCGTGCCGGCCAAGGCGATCCGTCCGCTCACCGACGAGGAGATGCGCTGGAAGAGTGCCGGCACCGCGACCTATCAGGACCTCACCCGCCGCAGCCTGGCCACGATGGAGGAAACCGTGCCGCTGACCGCGGTGGAGACGGACCGCAAGCGCATTCACATGCCCGACGTGGTCCCGCTGGTGGAACTGCGCCGGCGCGAAGCTTGAGCTCCGCGGCGCGC
This sequence comes from Thauera sp., assembly GCA_024235615.1. Taxonomy (GTDB): domain Bacteria; phylum Pseudomonadota; class Gammaproteobacteria; order Burkholderiales; family Rhodocyclaceae; genus Thauera. Next base: position 824,004 of record JACKMB010000001.1, read on the forward strand.
GACGGACGACAAGGACTTGGCCGCAGCCCGCACGCCCTCTCCCCCGCTCGGCACCAGGCGATGCGTCCGGCGCTCAGCGGGCGCCGCGCAGCGGGTCGGCGTCCTGGAAGCGTCGCAGCAGAGAGCTCGACGCCTCGGGTGCGTGGCCGTCGGCGAGCTGCAGGTGCGCGTCGAGATGGCGCTCGGAAGACGCCAGCAGCCGACGATAGAGTTCGCGGCAGAGCAGCCGCGCGCGCTGCCCCGGCCAGTCGCTCGCCAGCAGCACGTCGGGCAGCCCGGGGTCGCGCAGCAGCAGGCGGCGGTAGTCGTGGATCAACAGCATCCGCAGCAGGAAGGCGCTCTCGTCGCCACAGTCTCCGGCGCCGTCCCGAAGCTGGGCCAGCACCGGCTGGTAGCGGTCGACGAAATCGCGGTACATCTGCGCCAGGCGCTCGAGATTCCAGGCTGCATGCACCAGGTCGGCGTCGCTGGCCGCCGCGCCCAGGGCCGCATCCGCCGCCATCAAGGGCTTGAGCTGCGGCAGCAGCTCGCCCAACCCCTCCCCGACCAGCGCGTCGAAGGCCACGATCAGGTCGGCACTCGGATGCACGAAGCAGTCCCCGTCGAGCATGCCGAAGCCTTGCCAGAACAGCGCCCTGCGCAGGCGCTCGCGATCCCTGGCTGCGAGCTCGCCGACCGCGAGGATCAGGCGCCAGCGACGATCCCAGCCTTGCGCGCTCGAAGCATAGATGCGCCGCGAGGCCTCCTCGATGCGCTGCAGACCGGAGGGAGTCAGCTTATAGTCGGTGCGGCGACCGCAAGGCTCGCTCACCAGCCATTCGTCGCGCGCCAGCCGAAACACCGAGGTGCGCACGAGGCGCTCATTGAGGCCGAGCGGCTCGAGCAGGCGGATCAGGCTGCCCAGCCAGATGCGTCCGCCCCGAGGCAGCACCGCGTCACCGAAGACGGAGATGATCAGCGAACCGGCCTGAACGCGGTCCTGCTTGCGAAATGCGTCGAGGCGGTCTTGGATGGGAGTGGTCACGGGCGGGATTCTTCGACCTGCGGCTGGGGCCCGAAGTCTATCGATTCCGCGGGGATGCGCATAGCGCCGGCGCCCGTTGTCAAGGCGACCGCGGCCGCCGCCGCGCAGCGACCGAGCGGGCGTGCCGCCAGCTTCGTCAGCCCGGGGAGAAGCCGGCCGGACCGTCCGCCAGAGGGCAGCGCACCAACAAGCAAACCGATACATTCGTTTGCTTCTTTGAATATTTTTTGTATCGCATTGAGAATCCAGCATTGCTCCTCAAAGAATCTTGCGCTGATGGAAGCAGTCGGACGACCCCTGCAAAAAAATCATAACTAACTGTTTATTCAATGTTTACGCATTCCTAAACACGTTCTGCCTATCAAAACACAGGACGACAACCCCTCATCGATTAGATACTTTGTATTGACATATAACGAATACATTTGTATCGTTTGACTCACAAGACCACCCAGCCGGAGAGACTCATGCCCCACCCCTTGCTCGACAAGCACCGCGCCACGCTCGACAGCGCCCTGAACGCCATCGCCACGCGTGGCTACTGGTCTCCCTTCCCCGAGATGCCGAGCCCCAAGCTCTACGGTGAAACGGCACCCGATGAGGGCAAGCGCGCCTTCGAGGCCCACCTGGGCAAGCAGTTCGAGCTCGGGCAGCCGGGCCAGACCGGCTGGCATGGCGGCGAGAGCTCGCCCTACGGCGTGGAGCTGGGGGTCAGCTACCCTGTGTGCGATCCCGACGTGCTGATCGCCGCCGCGCTCGAGGCCATGAAGGGCTGGCAGGCGGTGGGCGCAGACGGCCGCACCGGCATCTGCCTCGAGATCCTCGAGCGCCTGAACAAGCAGAGCTTCGAGATCGCCCACGCGGTCATGATGACCACCGGCCAGGGCTGGATGATGGCCTTCCAGGCCGGCGGCCCGCACGCCCAGGACCGTGGCCTCGAGGCCGTCACCTACGCCTGGCGCGAGCAGAGCTTCGTCCCGTCCGAGGCCACCTGGGAGAAGCCGCAGGGCAAGAACCCGCCGCTGGTCATGAAGAAGAACTATCAGATCGTCGGCCGTGGCGTGGGCCTGGTGATCGGCTGCGGCACCTTCCCGACCTGGAACACCTACCCGGGCCTGTTCGCCGCGCTCTCCACCGGCAACGCGGTCATCATCAAGGCGCACAGCAACGCCATCCTGCCGGCCGCGATCACCGTGCGCACCATCCGCGCCGTGCTCGCCGAGAACGGCATCGACCCCAACCTGGTGTCGCTGTGCGTGGCCACCCAGCGCAGCGTCACCCAGGCGCTCGCCACCCACCCGGCGGTGCAGTCGGTCGACTTCACCGGCAGCAACGTCTTCGGCCAGTGGCTGATCGACAACTGCCGCCAGGCGCAGGTCTATGCCGAACTCGCCGGCGTGAACAACATCGTCATCGACTCCACGGATGCCTACAAGGCGATGCTGGGCAACCTCGCCTTCACGCTGTCGCTGTACTCGGGCCAGATGTGCACCACCTCGCAGGCGATCTTCGTGCCCGCCGGCGGCATCGACACCGAGGATGGCCACAAGAGCTACGACGAGGTCTGCGCCGACCTCGCGCGCGCCGTCGAGCGCTTCCTGTCCAAGCCCGAGGTCGCGCACGCCGTGCTCGGCGCGATCCAGTCCGCCGACACCGCCGAGCGCATCGACATCGCCAACAGCGGCGCGCTCGGCAAGGTCGTGCTGGCCTCGCAGAAGCTCGACAACCCCGAGTTCCCGGGCGCCAAGGTGCGCACGCCGGTGCTGCTCGCCTGCGACGCCGCCGACGAGAAGGCCTACATGGAAGAGCGCTTCGGCCCGATCAGCTTCATCGTCAAGGTCGCCGACACCGCCGCCGGCATCGCGCTCTCCGAGCGCGTGGTGCGGACGCACGGCGCGCTCACCGTCGGCCTGTACTCGACGAAGCAGGACGTCATCGACGCGATGACCGAGGCCACCTGGCGCGGCAAGGTCGCGCTGTCGATCAACCTCACCAGCGGCGTGTTCGTGAACCAGTCGGCGGCCTTCTCCGACTACCACGGCACCGGCGGCAACCCCTCGGCCAACGCCTCGTACTCGGACTCGGCCTTCGTCGCCAACCGCTTCCGCGTCGTCCAGCGCCGTCACCACGTCTGAGGAGCCGCCCGTGGAATACGCCAACATCCAGTTCGCCGTGGAGGCGGGCATCGCCCGCCTTACCCTGAACCGCCCCGACAAGCTCAACAGCTTCACCGGCGAGATGCACGCCGAGCTGCGTGACGCGCTCGACCGCGTGCAGGCCGACAAGGCCGCGCGCGTGCTCGTGCTCACCGGCGCCGGGCGCGCCTTCTGCGCCGGCCAGGACCTCGCCGATCCCGACATGGCGACGGTGGGCGGCAAGATGCCCGACATCGGCAACGTCGTCGAGAACAACTACAAGCCGCTGGTGCTGCGCCTGCAGAACCTGCGCGTGCCCACCATCGCCGCGGTCAATGGCATCGCCGCCGGCGCCGGCGCCAGCGTGGCGCTGGCCTGCGACCTGGTGGTGGCGACGAAGTCGGCCTCCTTCCTGCAGGCCTTCAGCAAGATCGGCCTGGTGCCCGACACCGGCGGCACCTGGTTCCTGCCGCAGCGTGTGGGCATGGCACGCGCGATGGGCCTGGCGATGCTGGCCGACAAGCTGCCCGCCGAGAAGGCCGCCGACTGGGGCCTGATCTGGGCGGCGTACGACGACGCCGAATTCGGCGCCAGGGTCGACGCGCTCGCGGCGCAACTGGCGGCCATGCCGACCAAGGCGCTGGTGCGCACCCGCCAGGCGATGCACGCCGCGGCCGGTCACACGCTCGAACAGCAGCTCTCCTTCGAGGGCGGCTTCATGCGCGAGCTGGGCTGGAGCCCGGACTACGCCGAAGGCGTCGCCGCCTTCATGGAAAAGCGCGCACCGAAGTTCACCGGGGAATGAGCGTGACCGATATCGAGACCTCCACGCCTGCAGTGCAGCCCCTGCCGCCCTCGGCCGTCATCGCCGTGGTCGGCACCGGCGCCATGGGCGCCGGCATTGCCCAGGTGGCGGCCGCGGCCGGCCACGTGGTCAAGCTGCTCGACAATCGCCCGGGCGCCGCCGCCAAGGCGATCGAGGGCATCCGCGCCCAGTTCGGCAAGCTCGCCGACAAGGGCAAGCTGAGCGCCGAAGCCGCGCAGGCGGCGGGCACGCGCCTGGTCGCCGTCGAGCAGCTCGCCGAGCTGGCCGACGCCGCGCTGGTGGTCGAGGCCATCGTCGAGAACCTCGAGGCCAAGCAGAAGCTGTATCGCGACCTCGAGGACATCGTCGGCGCCGACTGCATCTTCGGCACCAACACCTCGTCGATCTCGGTGACCTCGATCGGCGCCGCCCTGCAGCGCCCCGAGCGCCTCGCCGGCCTGCACTTCTTCAACCCGGCGCCGCTGATGAAGCTGGTCGAGATCGTCGCCGGCCTCGCCACCGCGCGCAGCGTCGCCGACACCCTGTTCGCGACCGCGGCAGCCTGGGGCAAGACGCCGGTGCACGCGCGCTCGACGCCGGGCTTCATCGTCAACCGCGTGGCCCGCCCCTATTACGCCGAGGCGCTGCGCATCCTCAACGAGGGTGGCAGCGACTGCGCCACGCTCGACGCGATCCTGCGCGACGCCGGCGGTTTCCGCATGGGCCCGTTCGAGCTCATGGACATGATCGGCCACGACGTCAATTTCGCCGTCACGCGCTCGGTCTGGAACGCCTTCTACAACGACCCCCGCTTCACCCCCTCGCTGATCCAGCAGGAGCTGGTCGACGCCGGCTTCTACGGCCGCAAGTCGGGCCGCGGCTTCTACGACTACCGCGAAGGCGCGGCGCGGCCCGCACCCCACGTCGCGGTGGCCCAGAACGCACCCGACGAGATCGTGCTGCACGGCCATTCCGCCGCGGTGCATGCGCTCGCCGACCGGCTCTTCGAGCGCAACATCCCGCACACCTGGGGCGAGGCCAACGATGGCCGCATCGCCGAGACGGGCGGCGCGGTGATCTTCGTCACCGACGGCCGCACCGCCACCCAGCGCGCCGCCGAGATGGGGATCGCCAATGTGGTGCTGATCGACCTCGCGCTGGACTACGCCACCGCACCCCGCATCGCGGTGGGCGCCGCGATCAACTGCTTCGCGCCCGCCGTCGGCGCCGCGATCAGCCTGCTCCAGGCCGCCGGCTTCGAGGTCTGCCGGCTGGGCGACACGCCAGGCCTGGCGGTGATGCGCACGGTGGCGATGCTCGCCAACGAGGCGGCCGACGCGGTCAACCAGGGCGTGTGCGACGCTGCCGGCGCCGATGCGGCGATGAAGCTCGGGGTGAATTACCCGCGCGGACCGCTGGAATGGGCCGACCGCGTCGGCCTGCCGGTGATCGGCGCCGTGCTCTCCAACCTCGCCCGCTTCTACGGCGAGGACCGCTATCGCGTATCGCCGCTGATCCAGCAGCGCGTCTTCGCCGGAAAGAAGATCCATGACTGACGTGCAGCCCGTCCCCACCGATCCGCAAGCCCTTGCCGAGGCCGTCACCGCGGCGATGTGGTCGCGCGATCGCACCGCCCAGTCGCTCGGCATGCGCATCGAGTCCGTCGGCCCCGGCCGCGCCACCGTGCGCATGACGGTGCGCGGCGACATGGTGAATGGCCATCACATCTGCCACGGCGGCCTCATCTTCACCCTCGCCGACACTGCCTTCGCGTACGCCTGCAACGCCTACAACCGCAACACCGTGGCGTCCGGATGCAACATCGACTTCGTCGCCACCGGGCGCGAGGGCGACACCTTGCAGGCCGAGGCCGTGGAGCGCACCCTCGCCGGACGCACCGGCGTCTACGACGTCACCGTGCGCGACAGCGCAGGCAACACGATCGCCCTGTTCCGGGGCAAGAGCTACCGCATCTCCGGCGAGGTGATCGCCGGACTCGCCGCAGAGAACGCCTAGACGGGTCCGCGCGGCCCCACGCACAACCAGAGAGAGACAGAGGAGACCACACCATGCCCGTGAAGAGCCCCCGCCCCGGCGACCTCGACCCGATCGAGACCGCCAGTCGCGACGAGATCACCGCGCTGCAGCTGCAACGCCTGCAGTGGTCCGTACGCCACACCTACGACAACGTCGCGCCCTACCGCAAGCGCTGCGAGGAAGCGGGCGTACATCCCGACGACCTCAAGTCGCTCGCCGACCTGGCCAGGTTCCCCTTCATGACCAAGACGGACCTGCGCGACAACTACCCCTTCGGCCTCTTCGCCGTGCCGCGCGACAAGGTCGCCCGCCTGCACGCCTCGAGCGGCACCACCGGCAAGTCGGTGGTGGTCGGCTACACGAAGAACGACCTCGACAACTGGGCCGACGTCGTCGCACGTTCGCTGCGCGCGGCCGGCGTGCGTGCGGGCGACATGGTGCACAACGCCTACGGCTACGGCATGTTCACCGGCGGCCTCGGCGCCCACTACGGCATCGAGCGCGCCGGCTGCACCGTGGTGCCGATGTCCGGCGGCCAGACCGAGAAGCAGGTCCAGCAGATCATGGACTTCCGCCCCGACGCGATCATGGTCACGCCGTCCTACTCGCTGGTCATCGCCGAGGAGTTCGAACGCCTGAAGATCGCCCCGGAAGACATCTCGCTCAAGATCGGCATCTTCGGCGCCGAGCCCTGGGGCGAGGGCATGCGCGCCGAGATCGAGCGCAAGCTCGGCATCGACGCCATCGACATCTACGGCCTCACCGAGGTCATGGGCCCGGGCGTGGCCAGCGAGTGCATCGAGACCAAGGACGGCCCGGTGATCTGGGAAGACCACTTCTACCCCGAGATCATCGACCCCGACACCGGCGAGGTGCTGCCCGACGGCGAGGAAGGCGAGCTGGTGTTCACCTCGCTGACCAAGGAGGCCTTCCCGGTCATCCGCTACCGCACCCGCGACCTCACCCGCCTGCTGCCGCCGACCGCGCGCTCGTTCCGCCGCATCGGCAAGATCACCGGGCGCTCCGACGACATGCTGATCGTGCGCGGCGTGAACGTGTTCCCGACCCAGATCGAGGAGCAGATCATGCGCGACCGCCGCCTGTCGGGGAACTACCAGATCGTGCTGACGCGCGACGGCCACCTCGACAACGTCGAGATCCGCGTCGAGGTCCAGCGCGATCTGTCGGGCAAGCTCAGCCGCACCGAGACCGAGAACATCGCGCGCGAGCTGCAGCACCACATCAAGACCATCATCGGCATCAGCACCAAGGTGAACGTGATGGAGTTCGAAGCCATTCCGCGCACGCTGACCGGCAAGGCTCGCCGCGTCATCGACCAGCGCCCGAAGCAGCTGTAAGGAGCGCACGATGACTCAAGCCTTCATTTGCGACGCCATCCGCACCCCCATCGGCCGCTACGGCGGCACCCTGGCGGCGGTGCGCGCCGACGACCTCGGCGCCGTTCCCCTCAAGGCGCTGATGGCGCGCAACCCCCAGGTCGACTGGGCCGCGGTGGAAGACATCCTCTACGGCTGCGCCAACCAGGCCGGCGAGGACAACCGCAACGTCGCGCGCATGTCCGGCCTGCTCGCCGGGCTGCCGATCGAGGTGCCCGGCACCACGGTGAACCGCCTGTGCGGCTCGGGCATGGACGCCATCGGCCTGGCCGCACGCTCGATCAAGGCCGACGACACCGAGCTGATGATCGCCGGCGGCGTCGAGAGCATGTCGCGCGCGCCCTTCGTGATGGGCAAGGCCGAGTCGGCCTTCTCGCGCAGCGCGGCGATCTACGACACCACCATCGGCTGGCGCTTCATCAACCCGCTGATGAAGAAGCTGTACGAGACGCACTCGATGCCGCAGACCGCGGACAACGTCGCCGCCGACTTCAACATCGCGCGCGCCGATCAGGACGCCTTCGCGCTGCGATCGCAGCAGCGCTGGGCGGCGGCCCACGCCGCCGGCCGCTTCAAGGACGAGCTGGTGCCGGTCGAGATCCCGCGCAAGAAGGGCGAGCCGATCGTCTTCGACACCGACGAGCACCCGCGCCCCGACACCACGCTGGAGATGCTGGCCAAGCTCAAGGGCGTCAATGGCCCCGAGCTCAGCGTCACCGCCGGCAACGCCTCGGGCGTCAATGACGGCGCCTGCGCGCTGCTGCTGGCCTCCGAGGCCGCCGCCGCCCGGCATGGCCTGACCCCGCGCGCGCGCGTCGTCGCCATGGCCACCGCCGGCGTGGCGCCGCGCATCATGGGCTTCGGCCCGGCGCCCGCGGTGCGCAAGGTGCTCGCCAAGACCGGCCTCAGCCTCGACCAGATGGACGTCATCGAGCTCAACGAAGCCTTCGCCGCGCAGGCGCTCGCCGTGCTGCGCGACCTCGGCCTGGCCGACGACGAGGCGCGCGTGAACCCCAACGGCGGCGCCATCGCCATGGGCCACCCGCTCGGCATGAGCGGCGCGCGCCTGGTCACCACCGCGGCCTACGAGCTGCAGCGCCGCAACGGCCGCTACGCGCTATGCACCATGTGCATCGGCGTCGGCCAGGGCATCGCGATGATCATCGAGCGCGTCTGAGGCACGGGACAGCGACATGACCTACGAAACCCTCGCCATCGAGCGCCGCGGCGCCGTCGCCACCATCTGGATGGATCGGCCGGAGGTGTTCAACGCCTTCAACGAGCAGCTCATCGCCGAGCTCGCTGCCGCCTGCGCCGAACTCGACGCCGACGCCAGCGTGCGCGTGGTGGTGCTCGCCGGTCGCGGCAGGCACTTCTCGGCCGGCGCCGACCTCAACTGGATGCGTCGCGCCTCGGACAGCACCGAGGCCGAGAACCTCGCCGACTCGCGCAAGTTCGCCGCCATGCTGCGCACCCTGTCGGCGATGTCCAAGCCGACCATCGCGCGCGTGCAGGGCGCCGCGCTCGGTGGCGGCACCGGCCTGACCGCGGCCTGCGACATGGCGATCGCGGCGGACGACGCCAGCTTCGCGACCTCCGAGGTCAAGTTCGGCATCATCCCCGCGGTGATCAGCCCCTACGTGCTGCGCGCCATCGGCCCGCGCCACGCCCTGCGTTACTTCCAGAGCGCGGAGCGCTTCGGCGCCGCCGAGGCCAAGGCCATGGGCCTGGTCGGCGAGGTCGTCGCGGTAGATGAACTCGACGCTGCGGTCGATCGCCTCGTGCAGGCGCTGCTCGCCTGCGGACCGCAGGCCCAGATCGCCGCCAAGCAGCTGATCGCCGCACTGGCCGGACGTCCGATCGACGACGCCGTCGCCGAGGAGACCGCCGGTCGCATCGCGCGCCAGCGCGCCACCGAGGAGGCGCGCGAAGGCTTCGCCGCCTTCTTCGACAAGCGCTCGCCGGCCTGGATGCAATGAACACCCGCCACGCCCCGGGCGTGGCGGACCTTTGAGGAGGAGGCGGGGTCACAGCCATGCGCACCCCGCGTTCCGCACCGGTATTTCCCGGTGCGGTGTTTGCTAGGAGGAAACACATGTACACCCAGGCAATGGACATTCCGGACGATTCCGGGAAGAAACTGGCCGCGGTCTCCAACGCCCCGAGCGAGCAGGAAGCCGCCTTCGAGGCCCGCATCGACGCCGACGGCCGCATCGAGCCGCAGGACTGGATGCCCGAGGCCTACCGCAAGACCCTGGTGCGCCAGATCAGCCAGCACGCCCACAGCGAGATCGTCGGCATGCTGCCGGAGGGCAACTGGATCTCGCGCGCCCCGAGCCTCAAGCGCAAGGCCATCCTGATCGCCAAGGTCCAGGACGAGGGCGGCCACGGCCTCTACCTGTACTCGGCCGCCGAGACGCTCGGCACCAGCCGCGACCAGATGCTCGAAGGCCTGCACTCGGGCAAGGCCAAGTACAGCTCGATCTTCAACTACCCGACCCTGAACTGGGCCGACGTCGGCGTGATCGGCTGGCTGGTCGATGGCGCGGCGATCATGAACCAGGTCCCGCTGTGCCGCTGCTCCTACGGCCCCTATGCGCGCGCCATGGTGCGCGTGTGCAAGGAGGAATCCTTCCACCAGCGCCAGGGCTACGAGGCCCTGCTGGTGATGATGAAGGGCACCGACGAACAGCGCGCGATGGTGCAGGACGCGGTCAACCGCTACTGGTGGAAGTGCCTGGCCATGTTCGGGCCGCCGGATGCGGACAGCCCGCACAGCGCGCAAGGCATGCGCTGGGGCATCAAGCGCATCAGCAACGACGACCTGCGCCAGAAGTTCATCGACGCCACCGTGCCGCAGGCCAAGGTGCTGGGCGTGACCCTGCCCGACCCCGCCCTGAAGTGGAACGAGGCGCGCGGCCACTACGACTACGGCCAGATCGACTGGGCCGAGTTCTGGAACACCGTCGAAGGCAACGGACCGTGCAACAAGGAGCGCCTGGCCACCCGGGTCAAGGCACACAACGATGGCCAGTGGGTCCGCGACGCGGCCCAGGCCTATGCCCGCAAGCAAAAAGAACGCGCACTGAAGGAGGCAGCATGAACACCCCCGCACTCAAGGATTGGCCCCTCTGGGAAGTCTTCGTCCGCAGCAAGCAAGGCCTCGAGCACAAGCACTGCGGCAGCCTGCACGCGGCCGACGCCGCCCAGGCCCTGCACATGGCGCGCGACGTCTACACCCGCCGCCAGGAAGGCGTGAGCATCTGGGTGGTGCCCTCGGTGGCGATCACCGCCAGCAACCCGGACGACAAGGGCGAACTCTTCGACCCCGCCGCCGACAAGATCTACCGCCATCCGACCTTCTACGAGATCCCTGAAGAAGTGGGGCACATGTAATGAGCACGCCGATCGACTACCTGCTGCACCTGGCCGACAACGCCGTCGTGCTCGGCCAGCGCAACGCCGAATGGTGCGGGCACGGCCCCATCCTCGAGGAAGACATGGCGCTGGCCAACGTCAGCCTCGACCTCATCGGCCAGGCGCGCCTGCTGTACCAGCGCGCCGCCGAGCTGATGGGCGGCGACGCCACCGAGGACAAGCTGGCCTACTTCCGCGGCCCGCACGAGTTTCGCAACTACACGCTGCTGGAGCTCCCGCACCACGGCGCGCTGGTGGGCTACGCCGCGGCCGACCGCGACTACGCCACCACCATCGTGCGCAACTTCCTGTACTCGGCGCTGATGGTGCACGTTTGGGACGGGCTGCAGCAGTCCGCCGACCCCGCCCTCGCCGCGATCGCCGCCAAGTCGCTCAAGGAGACCAGCTACCACCTGCACCACTCGCGCGACTGGCTGGTGCGCATGGGCGACGGCACAGAGGAATCGCACGCCCGCGCGCAGGCGGCGGTGAACCACCTCATGCCCTACACCGAGGAGTTCTGGACCACCAGTCCGGCCGAGGGCGCCGCGGTGGCGGCCAAGGTCGCGATCGACGTGTGGGCGCTGCGCCCGGCCTGGGACGCGCTGGTGAACGACGCGCTCGCCGAAGCCACGCTGACCCGCCCGAACTTCCACGGCTACATCACCGAGGGCAAGATCGGCCTGCACTCCGAGCATCTGAGCTACCTGCTCGGCGAGATGCAGGGGCTGGCCCGCGCCCACCCGGGCGCCACCTGGTAAAAGGACGAAGGCCATGAGCAGCGTCGTGGACAAGGTCTGGGCCACCCTCGAGCCCCTGACGGACCCGGAGATCCCGGTGGTGACCCTGCGCGAGCTGGGCATCCTGCGCGATGTGCGGGAGACGCCGACGGGTCTCGAGGTGGTCATCACCCCGACCTACAGCGGCTGCCCCGCCATGGGGCAGATCGAGGACGACGTGCGGGCGAGCCTGGAACAGGCCGGCATCGAGGCGCGGGTGATCACCCAGCTCGCGCCGGCCTGGACCACCGACTGGATGAGCGACGAGGCCAAGGAGAAGCTGCGCGCCTACGGCATCGCCCCGCCGCACCGCACGTGCGGCAGCGGCGCCGGTGCCGGCGAGGTCAGCGTGCTCAAGTTCGTGCGCCGGCAGCCGACCGAGCCGGTCGCCTGTCCGCAGTGCGGCTCCACCCACACCGTCGTCACCTCCGAGTTCGGTTCCACGGCCTGCAAGGCGCTGTACAAGTGCCTCGACTGCCAGGAGCCCTTCGACTATTTCAAACCCTATTAAGAGCCGGAGCCAGACGCCATGTCAGCCCCCCGTTTCCAAGAAGTCGCCGTCAAGCGCGTGAGCCCCGAGGCTGCCGGCGCAGTGGCGATCACCTTCGCCATCCCCGAGGCCGAGCGCGAACGCTTCGCCTTCGAGCCGGGCCAGTTCCTCACCCTGCGCGCCACCATCGACGGCCAGGACGTGCGCCGCAACTATTCGATCAGCAGCCCGCGCAGCCGCCTGACGCGCGAGGGCGAGCTCGAGATCGGCATCCGCCCGGTCGAAGGCGGGCTGTTCTCGAACTGGGCCGCGCGCGCCATCAAGGCCGGCGACACCCTCCAGGTGATGCCGCCCGACGGCCGCTTCGTGGTGAAGAAGAAGCGTGCCATCCACCGCGTCGGCTTCGCCGCCGGCTCGGGGATCACGCCGATCCTTTCGATCGCGGCCACGACGCTGGAAGAGCAGCCCGACTCCAAGTTCACGCTGATCTACGGCAACCGCCGCATGTCCACGGTGATGTTCAACGAGGACCTGCAGGACCTCAAGGACCGCTTCCGCGACCGCCTTACCATGATCCACGTGCTGTCGCGCCAGGCCCAGGAAGTGGACCTGCTGCAGGGCCGCATCGACGGCGCCAAGGTGCGTGCGATCATCGACGCCCTGCTGCCGGTCGGCAGCATGGACGAGGTCTTCATCTGCGGCCCGGACGAGATGATCACCGCCACCGAAAACGCGCTGGTCGAGGCCGGCGTGCCCGCCGACCGCATCCGCACCGAGCGCTTCACCACCCACCTGCCCGCCGGCGCGCATCCGGTCGGGGTCTCGAGCACTGCCGAGGCCGCCGAGGCCGCGACCAAGGACATCACCATGGTCCTGGTGCTCGACGGCAAGGAGCACGAGATCGCGATCGGTCCCGACGAGCACCTGCTCGACGCCGGCCTCAACGCCGGCCTCGACCTGCCCTTCTCGTGCAAGGCCGGCGTGTGCTGCACCTGCCGCGCCAAGGTCACCGAGGGCGAGGTCGTGATGGACAAGAACTTCACCCTCGAGGCGGACGAGGTCGCGCAGGGCTACGTGCTGAGCTGCCAGGCGCGCGCCACCACCAAGCGCCTGAAGATCAGCTTCGACGAGCGCTGACACGGCCTGCGGACCGACGAAGTCCGCACGCCCGCGACACCTTCGGACGGCCGTCTCGACGGCCGTTTTCATTGGCGGACGGCAACGCGCCCCCCCTCCCCTGATGCAGGTCCTTGCCGAATCGGTGGCGGCCTGCTATCCCTTCAGACTTCATCCACACTTTCCAGCGCGCAGACCATGGCCGGCTCCCACGCTCTCGGCACCGCCTTCGAACCGTCCTCGATCGCCGTCATCGGCGCATCCGACGCCCCCGGCTCGGTGGGCCGGGTCATCTTCCGCAACCTCGTCGAGGGTGGCTATCGCGGCGCGCTGTACGCGGTCAATCCGAAGTACGACAGCATCCAGGACCACCCCTGCCACCGCTCGGTCGAGGACATCGGCCGGCCGGTCGATCTCGCCATCATCGCCACCCCCGCGCGCATGCTGCACACCGTCACCGCGCAGTGCGGGCGCAGCGGCGTGCGCAACGCGGTCATCGTCAGCGCCAGCGGCAACGCCCTCGAGCGCCGCATCATCGAGACCGCGCGCGAGAGCCGGCTGCGCCTGATCGGCCCGGGCAGCCTGGGCATCGCCCGCCCGGGCAGCGGGATCAACGCCGCGCTCACCCGCATCGCGGTCAAGCCCGGCGAGATCGCCCTGGTCTCGCAGTCGGGCGCGATGTGCTCGGTCGTGCTCGACTGGGCACTGACCAACGACGTCGGCTTCTCGTCGGTGATCTCGCTCGGCGGCACGGTGGACATCGACTACGGCGAGACGCTGGAGTACCTGATCCACGACGCGCAGACGCGCTACATCCTGCTGTACGTGGATCACGTCCGCAACGCGCGCCGCTTCATGAGCGCGCTGCGCTCGGCCTCGCGCGTCAAGCCGATCATCCTGCTCAAGGCCGGCCGCCACGGACGCGGCGACAACAACGCCCCCGAGGTCGACAACGCCGGGCTCGCCGACGTGGTCTTCGACGCCGCGATGCGACGCGCGGGCGTGGTGCGCGTGCAGAACATCGACCAGCTCTTCTTCGCAGCCAAGGCCTTGTCCTGCGGCTTTCGGCCGCGCGAGGACAGCCTCGCCATCGTCTCCAACGGCAGCGGCCCGGCCGACCTCGCCGCCGACCGCGCCAAGGACCTCGGCACGGAGCTCGTCAGCCTGGGCTCGGCGACGGTGGCCACGCTCGAGCGCCTCGGCGGCCGCGAGCGGCGCTCGCACAACCCGCTCGACCTCGGCGGCGACGCCAGCGCGAAGCTCTATCGCGACGCCATCCTCGCCCTCGCCGAGGACGCCGCGGTGTCCAACCTGCTGGTGATCCTGTCGCCGCACGCGCTCGTCGATCCGGTCGAGGTGGCGCAGGACATCATCGACCTCGCCGCCCAGGTGCGGCTCAAGCTGTGCTGCTGCTGGATGGGCGGCGGCCAGGTCGCGGAGGCGCGCACGCTGCTCGCCCAGGCCGGGCTGCCGGTGTTCAGCTCGCCCGAGGCGGCGATCGAGCTGTTCCACAACATCTCGCGCTTCCACCACAGCCAGACCCTGCTGCTGCAGACCGCCGGCGGCAGCGCCACCGCGTATCGCCGCACGGGTGGCGCGCGCGTGCTGATCGAGACCCTGCTCAACCAGCGCCGCCACGTCCTGTCGGCAATGGAGTCCAAGGCGCTGCTGCGCAGCTTCGGCATCCCGGTCACGCACACCACCGTCGCCCGCGACGCCACCGAGGCCTTGTTCGTCGCCGAGCAGACCGGCTTTCCGGTGGCCCTGAAGGTCGACGCGCCGGAGCTCGCGAGCAAGTCCGAATCCGGCGGCGTGCGGCTCAATCTCAACACCACCGAGGCGGTGTGGAGCGCCTACCACGACATCATCGAGACGGTACGCCAGCGCCGCCCCGAGGCCCGCATCAACGGCGTGTCGATCGAGCCCTACCTGTATCGCCCGCAGTCACGTGCGTTCAGCATCCAGGTGCATCGCGACGCGATCTTCGGCCCGGTGATCAGCCTCGGCGCGCAGGACGCCTCCGCCCCGCGCACCTTCGCGCTGCCGCCGCTGAACGCGGTACTGGCGCGCGACCTCATCGACTCGGCGACGCCGGTCGCCGCGCAGGGGCCGCGCAGCCGGGCGGGCGCGCTCAACCGCGCGGCGATCGAGCAGGTGCTGGTGTCGGTTTCCGACCTCGTGTGCGAGTTGCCGTGGGTGCGCGAGCTCGCGATCGACCCCCTCCTCATCGATGGCGACGGCGCCATCGCGGCCGATGCCCGCGTGGTCATCGACCAGGGCCTCCCCGCGGGCAGCGACCGCTACGCCCACATGGCGATCCATCCCTATCCGCTGCACCTGATCCAGGACTGGAAGGTCGGCGACGGCAGGCCGGTGCGCACGCGCCCGGTGCGCCCCGAGGACGCCAAGCTGCTGCTCGGCTTCTTCGACGCGCTGAGCCCCGAGACGCGCTTCATGCGCTTCATGGAGGAGCTGGACGAGCTCAGCCCGGCAATGGTGGCGCGCTTCACCCAGATCGATTACGACTGCGAGATGGCCTTGATCGCCACCAGCATCGCGGACAAGGACGCCGAGCGGATGATCGGCATCGCCCGCTACGCGCTCGCCGCCGACGGCGAGTCGGTCGAGTTCGCCCTCGTCGTCTCCGACGACTGGCAGCGCCATGGCCTCGGCCGCCGCCTCATGGGCGCGCTCATCGAGGTCGCCCGCAACAAGGGCTACCGCAACATCTTCGGCGACGTGCTGGGCAACAACGCCAAGATGCTGCGCCTGATGCACAGCCTGGGCTTCATGGTGCAGCCACACCCGGAGGAGAGCAGCCTGCGCCGCGTGGTGAAGGTGCTGCACGGCAACTAGCACGACCGCCGCGGCGCCAGCGTACGCTCAGAAATCGCCCCAGCGCGCCTGCAGCGCAGCCACCGCGGCGAGGCCCGCCGTCTCGGTGCGCAGCACGCGCGGCCCGAGGCGCACGGGGCGGCAGCCGGCAGCGTCGAAGGCAGCGATTTCGACCTCGCTCCAGCCACCCTCCGGGCCGACCAGCAGGTGCACCACGTCCTTCGGCTCGGGCTCGTCCGCAAAGCCCGCGGCCCCGCCCGGCGCGAGCACGTAGTTGAGCGCATCGCGATGCGCTCCCAGCCAGGGTGCCAACGCCTGCAGGGGACGGATCTCGGGCACCCGGTTGCGCCCGCACTGCTCGCAGGCTGCCACCGCGACCTGCTGCCAATGCGCCACGCGCTTGTCGGCACGCTCGCCGGCCAGGCGCAGCACCGAGCGCTCCGCCTGCACCGGCTGCACCGCGTGCGCGCCGAGCTCCACCGCCTTCTGCACCACCCAGTCCATCTTGTCGCCCGACGCCAGCGCCTGTACCAGCACGATGCGCAGCGGCGACTCGCGCTCGACCGCGCGCGCCTCGCCGAGCTGCGCGAACACCGCCTTGCCGCGCACTGCGAGGCGCGCCTCGACCTCGCCGCCGCTGCCGTCGAACAGCACCACCGCCTCGCCGTCACGCAGGCGCAGCACGCGCAGTGCATGGTGGGCGAGCGCATCGGGGAGCGCGACCTCGCCGCCCGCGGGCAGGCGATCCGGAAAGTGGAATCGTGAAATCATCGTAAGATTATAGGCCCTGCCCTCCCTCCGCCCGCCGGCAAGGAGCCCGTCATGCCCACCGCCGCCCACCGCCTCGCCCGTGCCCGCGCCCTCGAATCGATGGTGCGCGACATCGCACGCGCCGAGATCCTCCCGCGCTATCTCAAGTCCGCGCGCAACCGCAAGGCCGACGGCTCGCTGTTCACCGAGGCCGACATGGCCTCGCAGCAGCGCTTCAGCGAGGCCCTGCCCGCCTTCCTGCCCGGCGCCGTGCTCGGCGAGGAGATGACCGCGGCCGAGCAGGCGGCGCTGTGGAAGGAAGGCGCGCGCGGCCTGTGGTGCATCGACCCGATCGACGGCACCACCAACTTCGCCAACGGCATCCCCCTGTTCGCGGTGTCGATCGCCTACCTGATCGACCACGAGCCGGTGATCGGCGTGGTGTACAACCCGATCACCGACGAATCCTTCTACGCCGCCCGCGGCGCCGGCGCCTTCCTCAACGGCACCGAGCTGCCGCTGCGCGCGGGCGCGACCGAGCTGCGCGACGCCGTCGCCGGCGTCGATTTCAAGCGCATCAGCCACCACCTCGGCGACGAGCTCGCGGTGCGCCCGCCCTACTACTCGCAGCGCAACTTCGGCTCCAGCGCCCTCGAATGGTGCTTCGTCGCCGCCGGCCGCCTCGACGTCTACCTGCACGGCGGGCAGATGCTGTGGGACTACGCCGCCGGCCGCCTGATCCTCGCCGAGGCCGGCGGTGTCGCCGAGGCGCTCGACGGCGGCGTGCTGATGTCCGGCCCAGCGATCAAGCGCGGCGTCATCGCTGCCACCAGCCCGGCGCTGTTCACCGAGTGGTCGGCCTGGGTCAAGGCGCGCTCCTGAGGGCTCGCGCACCGCTTTATTGCGGTGCAAAATCCGTGTCGACACCGACTCGCCAGCGGCGGAACCCACCATGTCCATGAAGCACCCGATCATCGCCGTCACCGGCTCGTCCGGCGCCGGCACCACCACGGTCAAGCACACCTTCGAGGCCATCTTCCACCGCGAGAACGTCAACGCCGCGATCGTCGAGGGCGACAGTTTCCACCGCTACACCCGCGCGGAGATGAAGCAGCTGATCGAGGAGGCCGAGCGCGAGGGCCGGCGCGGCATCAGCCACTTCGGCCCGGAGGCCAACCTGCTCTCCGAGCTCGAAAGCCTCTTCCGCGCCTACGGCGACGCCGCCACCGGCCGCCGCCGCTACTACATCCACAACGAGGCCGAGGCGATGCGCTGGAACCTGCCGCTCGGCACCTTCACCGAGTGGGAAGACCTCCCGGTCGGCACCGACTGCCTCTTCTACGAGGGCCTGCACGGCGCGCTGGTCACCGACGCGGTGGACATCGCCGGCCATGTCGACCTGCTGATCGGCGTCGTCCCCACCATCAACCTCGAGTGGATCCAGAAACTGCACCGCGACACCAAGATGCGCGGCTACACCGCCGAGGCCGTGCAGGACACCATCCTGCGCCGCATGCACGACTATGTGCACTACATCGTCCCGCAGTTCGCCCGCACCCACATCAACTTCCAGCGCGTGCCGGTGGTCGACACCTCCAACCCCTTCATCGCGCGCGACGTCCCCACCCAGGACGAGTCCATGGTGGTGATCCGCTTCAAGGACCCACGCGGCGTCGACTTCCCCTACCTGCTGCGCATGATTCACGACGCCTTCATGAGCCGCGCCAACACCATCGTGATCCCCGGCGGCAAGCTCGACCTCGCAATGCAGCTGATCCTCACCCCGCTGATCTGGAAGCTGATGGAACGCCGCCGCCAGTGGGTTTGAGGCGCGACCGAACGCCGCCGACGGAACTCCCCGGCAGCCCCCCTCCCCCCGCGCGCGGTCGCGGGGCCGGGGCGGTGCGCGCCGCCTACACTCGCGGCCCTTCGCTGCGCTCAGGGCTGCCCTCGGCGGAGGACGCCGCGGGGGCGGCGACGCAAACTCGTCGCTGCGCTCCTCAAACATGCGTCGCCTTGTTTCCCCCGCGACGCCCTCCACCTCGGCGCTCCTGAAGTTGGCGCGCACCGCCCCGGCCCCGCGACCGAATCGACGAAGCTGCCACCTTCTCGCCTCCACCTCCCGCAATATTCCCGCAATGCAACATTGGCATCCCCGGGGTCTTTTAAGGGATAATTCCGATCTTTCCCGATGGCGGCCTCCGGCCCGAAAACAGCATGCAGTCGACCCGCAACGTCCAGCCCCCGGTCTTCAACCCCATCACCGGCGCCATCCGCGCCCTCGCGATGGACGCGGTGCAGCAGGCCAACTCCGGCCACCCGGGCGCACCCATGGGCATGGCCGAGATCGCCGAAGTCCTCTGGCGCCACCACCTCAAGCACAACCCGGCCAACCCCAGGTGGGCCGACCGCGACCGCTTCGTGCTGTCGAACGGCCACGGCTCCATGCTGATCTACGCGCTCCTCCACCTCACCGGCTACGACCTGCCGATCGAGGAGCTCAAGCGCTTCCGCCAGCTCCACAGCAAGACCCCCGGCCACCCCGAATACGGCTACGCCCCCGGCATCGAGACCACCACCGGCCCGCTCGGCCAGGGCATCACCAACGCCGTCGGCATGGCGCTGGCCGAGAAGATCCTCGCCGCCGAGTTCAACCGTCCCGGCCACGACATCGTCAACCACAACACCTATGTCTTCCTCGGCGACGGCTGCCTGATGGAAGGCATCTCGCACGAAGCCTGCTCGCTCGCCGGCACCTGGGGCCTGGGCAAGCTGGTCGCCTTCTACGACGACAACAACATCTCGATCGACGGCCATGTGCAGGGCTGGTTCACCGACGACACGCCGAAAAGGTTCGAAGCCTACGGCTGGCAGGTGATCCGCGACGTGCAGGGTCACGACCCGGTCGCCATCGAAGCCGCCATCCAGCAGGCCAAGGCCAACACCGCCCAGCCCACGCTGATCTGCTGCAAGACCATCATCGGCGCCGGCGCGCCCAACAAGCAGGACAGCCACGACGTGCACGGCGCCCCGCTCGGCGCCGCCGAGATCGAGGCCGCGCGCGCCCATATCGGCTGGAACCACCCGCCCTTCCACGTTCCGGCCGACATCTACGCCGCCTGGGATGCCCGCACCAAGGGTGCCTCGCTCGAGGCGCAGTGGAACGCCGCGTTCGCCGCCTACCGTGCCGCCCACCCCGAGCTCGCCGCCGAGTTCGAGCGCCGCATGGCCGGCAATCTGCCCGCCGACTGGGATGCCCACGTCGCCGCTGTGCTCGCCAAGGTCACCGACAAGGCCGAGACCATCGCCACCCGCAAAGCCAGCCAGAACGCCATCGAGGCCTACGCGCCCAAGCTGCCCGAACTGCTCGGCGGCTCGGCCGACCTCGCCGGCTCCAACCTGACGCTGTGGTCGGGCGCCAAGGGCGTCGGCAAGACCAGCGGCGGCAACTATGTCTACTACGGCGTGCGCGAGTTCGGCATGGCCGCGATCGCCAACGGTGTCGCGCTGCACGGCGGCCTCATCCCCTACACCGCCACCTTCCTGATGTTCAGCGAGTACGCGCGCAACGCCCTGCGCATGGCCGCGCTGATGAAGGTCCGCCAGATCTTCGTGTTCACCCACGACTCGATCGGCCTCGGCGAGGACGGCCCCACCCACCAGCCGGTGGAACAGACCGCGACGCTGCGCCTGATCCCCAACATGGACGTGTGGCGCCCCTGCGACACCACCGAATCCGCGGTGGCATGGGCGAACGCGATCGAGCGCAAGGATGGCCCCACCTCGATGTGCTTCTCGCGCCAGAACCTGCCCTTCCAGGCGCGCAGCGCCGAGCAGGTCGCGGCCATCCGCAAGGGCGGCTACGTGCTGTCCGAGGCTGCGGGTGGCAAGCCGCAGGCGGTGATCCTCGCCACCGGCTCCGAGGTCGCGCTCGCCATGGCCGCGCAGAAGACGCTGGCCGACCAAGGCGTCGCGGTGCGCGTGGTGTCCATGCCCTCGACCAACGTCTTCGACCGCCAGGACGCCGCATACAAGGCGAGCGTGCTGCCCGCCGGCCTGCCGCGCGTCGCGGTCGAGGCCGGCACGACCGACGGCTGGTACAAGTACGTCGGCCTCGAGGGCCGCGTGATCGGCATCGACCGTTTCGGCGAGTCGGCCCCGGCGGGCGAGCTCTTCAAGTATTTCGGCATCACCGCGGATGCGGTGGTGCAGGCAGTGAAGTCGGTGCTCTGACGAGACCCTGGCGCGGGAGCGGTTCCGGAAACGGACCGCTCCCGCCGCACATCAGGACATGGTCCCGCGCGGACCGGCAGGGCAGCAGCAAACACAAATCACCCGGTTTTTCACCGTTATCTCAGGGAGAAGCAACGATGAGCATCAAGGTCGCCATCAACGGTTTCGGTCGTATCGGTCGCTGCACGCTGCGCGCCATCTACGAGCAGGGCCTGCAGAACGAGTTCGAAGTGGTCGCCATCAACGCCTCCGGCGATCTGGCCACCAACGCCCACCTGCTCAAGTACGACACCACCCACGGCCGCTTCGCCACCTCGGTCGAGACCGAGGGCGAGGACTGCATCATCATCGACGGCAAGAAGATCCCCTTCTACTCCACCAAGGATCCGAAGGGCGTTAACTGGGGCAGCCACGGCGTGGACGTGCTGCTCGAATGCACCGGCGCCTACACCACCAAGGCCAAGGCCCAGGCCCTGCTCGACCAGGGTGCCCGCCGCGTGCTGATCTCCGCCCCGGGCGGCGACGACGTCGACACCACCATCGTCATGGGCGTCAATGAGGAAGTGCTGCGCGGCGACATGACCGTCGTCTCCAACGCCTCGTGCACCACCAACTGCCTGGCCCCGGTCGCCAAGATCCTGGCCGACAGCGTCGGCATCAAGCAGGGCCTGATGACCACCATCCACGCCTACACCAACGACCAGGTCACCGTGGACGTGCGCCACAAGGACCTGCGCCGCGCCCGCGCCGCCGCCGCCAACATCATCCCGACCAAGACCGGCGCCGCCAAGGCCGTCGGCCTGGTGCTGCCGCAACTGGTCGGCAAGGTCGATGGCTTCGCCCTGCGCGTGCCCACGATCAACGTCTCGCTGGTCGACCTTACCTTCACCGCCGAGCGCGCCACCACCAAGGAAGAGATCAACGCGCTGATGACCGCCGCGGCCAACGGCCCGCTCAAGGGCATCCTCGCGGTCAACACCGAACCGCTGGTGTCCTCCGACTTCAACCACACCACCGTGTCCTCCACCTTCGACGCCACCCAGACCCGCGTCATCAAGGGCGAGGACGGCTCGGTGCTGGTCAAGGTGCTGGCCTGGTACGACAACGAGTGGGGCTACTCCTGCCGCATGCTCGACGCCGCGCGCGCCTTCTGCAACGCCAAGTAAGCCCGACCCCAGTCGAACCGACGCCCTGCCCTGCAGGGCGTTTTTCCAGGATCGAACGAATCATGCAAGTCAAGAAACTCACCGACCTCGACGTGCGCGGCAAGAAGGTCTTCATCCGCGCCGACCTCAACGTGCCGCAGGACGACGCCGGCAACATCACCGAGGACACCCGCATCCGCGCCTCGCTGCCGTCGATCCAGTACTGCCTGGACAACGGCGCCGCGGTGATGGTCACCTCCCACCTCGGCCGCCCCACCGAAGGCACGGTCGGCCCCGACGACACCCTGGCCCCGGTGGCGGTACGCCTCGGCCAGCTGCTGCACCGCCCGGTGCGCCTGGTGGCCGACTGGGTCGAGGGCGGCTTCGAGCTCAAGCCGGGCGAGGTCGTCCTGCTCGAGAACTGCCGCTGCAACAAGGGCGAGAAGAAGGACAACGAAGAGCTGGCGAAGAAGATGGCCGCGCTGTGCGACGTCTACGTCAATGACGCCTTCGGCACCGCCCACCGTGCCGAGGCCACCACCCACGGCATCGCCCGCTTCGCCCCGGTGGCCTGCGCCGGCATCCTGATGGGCGCCGAGATCGACGCGCTCGGCAAGGCCCTGCAGTCGCCGCAGCGCCCGCTGGTGGCGATCGTCGGCGGCTCCAAGGTGTCGTCCAAGCTCACCATCCTGAAGTCGCTCGCCGACAAGGTCGACCAGCTCATCGTCGGCGGCGGCATCGCCAACACCTTCCTGCTCGCCTCCGGCAAGCGCATCGGCGAGTCGCTCGCCGAGCCCGAGCTGGTCAAGGAGGCGCAGGCGATCATGGACATGATGAAGGCGCGCGGCGCCGAGGTGCCGCTGCCGGTCGACGTCGTCGTCGCCGACGAGGTCTCCGCGCTGGCGCGCGCCAACCGCATTCCGGTCGAAGAGGTCGGCGCGCACGACCGCATCCTCGATGTCGGCCCGAAGACCGCCGCCAAGCTCTCGGAGATCATCGCCAACGCCGGCACCATCGTGTGGAACGGCCCGGTGGGCGTGTTCGAGCTGCCCCAGTTCGCCGGCGGCACCAAGATGATGGCCTCGGCCATCGCGCACTCCGAGGCCTTCTCGATCGCCGGCGGCGGCGACACCCTGGCGGCCATCGCGAAGTTCCACATCGCCGAGGACGTGGGCTACATCTCCACCGGCGGCGGCGCCTTCCTCGAGTTCCTCGAGGGCAAGACCCTGCCGGCGATCGCTGCGCTGGAAGCGCGCTTCAAGGACTGAGGCGCACAGGCAGTCGAGCCGCCGCGGGCGCGGGCTGGGTCGCCGCGTTCGCGCCTGCCGGCGCTCCTACAGGGGCGTGGTGTGGGCTGGATTGCCGCGTTCGCGCCTGCCGGCGCTCCTACGGGGGCGAGGTGCGGGCTGGATCGCCGCGTTCGCGCCTGCCGGCGCTCCTACAGGGGCGTGGTGCGGGCTGGATTGCTGCGTTCGCGCCTGCCGGCGCTCCTACAAGGGCGTGGTGCGGGCTGGATTGCTGCGTTCGCGCCTGCCGGCGCTCCTACAAGGGCGTGGTGCGGGCTGGATTGCCGCGTTCGCTGGCGCTCGTGCAGGGCCTCGGTGGGTGGTGGTTTATGTAGGAGCGCCGGCAGGCGCGAATGTGGCCTTGGAGCTTGCGACGCGAGCCGCAATGGCGGCCGCGGTTCAGCCCCGCCGCAGCCAGCGCACCCCCTGCCCCGCCATCTTGCGGCGCAGCCAGGCGAGCTGGGTCTGCAGGGGCAGCTCCTTGGGACAGAGGTCGTTGCAGGCCAGCAGGCTCATGCAGCCGAAGATGCCTTCGTCGTTGCCGACGAGCTCGTAGAAATCGGCATCGTCGCGCGTATCCGCCGGGTCGAGGCGGAAACGCGCGATCTTGTTGAGGCCGACCGCACCGACGAAGCCCTCGCGCATCTGCGCGGTCGCGCACGCGGCGATGCAGCAGCCGCACTCGATGCAGCGATCGAGCTCATAGACCTCCTCGGCGAGCGCCGGCTCCATGCGCGCCTCCAGGCGGTCGAGGTCGGGCTCGGCGTCGAGATGCACCCAGGTCTGCAGGCGCTCGGCGAGCTCGCGCATCCAGCTCCCGACATCCACCGACAGGTCGGCCACCAGGCGGAACACCGGCAGCGGGTAGAGGCTGAACGCCGCCGGCAGCGTGCTCGTCAGCGTGCGGCAGGCCAGCCCGGGGCGACCGTCGATCACCATCGCGCACGCGCCGCACACCCCCGCACGGCAGACGAAGTCGAAGTTGAGGTCGGGCGCCTGGGTGTCGCGGATCGCGTTGAGCGCGATGAACAGCGTCATCCCCGGCTGCTCGTCGAGCTCGTAGTCGACCAGGCGCGGCGCGCTCTGCGGGTCGCGCGGGTTGTGGCGGAAGATCGAGATCTTCAGGCGGCGGCTCATCGCGGCGCTCCTTCTTCGATGTCGGCGAGGCGTTCGTTGTCGCCGCGATAGCGCTCGGGCAGGCGCATGCGGAAATCCAGCAGTGCGGCCTGCAGCGGGGTGCGCCCGGCGCCTTCGAGGCGGGCACGGATCGATTCGATCTCGGCCTCGCGCAGCGCGGTGGCCGGGTGCTCGACGATGTTGCGCGTGCCATAGCCGCGGAAGCCGGGCGGCAGCTCCATGTGCTCCACCGTGATCGGCTCGTACTCCAGCACCGGCGCGGACGCCCCCGTCGGCCACCACGCCAGCGTGCGGCGCAGCCAGTCACGGTCGTTGCGCGCCGGGTAGTCCTCGCGCGCGTGCGCGCCGCGGCTCTCGCGGCGCTCGAGCGCGCCCTGCGCGGCACACAGCGCGAGCGCGAGCATGCGCGGCAGCCGGTAGGCGGCGACCAGCTCCGGGTTGGCGTCGAGATGGCTGCTCGCGATGCCGACCCGCAGCGCGCGCGCGTGCAGGTCGGCCAGCCTGGCGACCGCGCTGCGCAGCCCCGCCTCGTTGCGGAACAGGCCGACGTGCTCGGTCATCGTCGCCTCCATCTCGCGCCGCAGCGAGGTCGCGCTGTCACCGCCCGCCGCGGGCGCCGGACGCGCCGCGATTGCCTCCAGGGCGGCGCGCTCGCGGCCGACGAACTCGCGCGCAAGCCCGGGCGAGAACTGCAATGCGCCGGCGTGCGACTCGACAAAGTCGGCGACGTACTCGCCCACCAGCATGCCCGCCACCACCGTCTCGGCAAGCGAGTTGCCGCCCAGGCGGTTGAAGCCGTGCAGGTCCCAGCACGCCGCCTCGCCCACCGCAAACAGGCCGCGCAGCGAGGGCGACTCGCCGCGGTGGTCGGTGCGGATGCCGCCCATCGAATAGTGCTGGGTCGGCCGCACCGGGATCCAGTCGCGCGCCGGGTCGATGCCGAGGAAGTGGCGACAGATGTCCTTCACCTCGCGCAGCTTGTGGTCGATGTGCGCAGCGCCGAGCACCGCGATGTCCAGCCACAGATGCTCGCCGGCGGCCGACTTGACGCCCTTGCCGCGGCGCATGTGCTCGGCCATGCGGCGCGAGACCACGTCGCGCGAGGCCAGCTCCGCCTTCTCCGGCTCGTAATCGGGCATGAAGCGGTGGCCGTCGACGTCGCGCAGCAGGCCGCCGTCGCCACGGCAGCCCTCGGTGACGAGGATGCCGGCGGGCACGATCGCGGTGGGGTGGAACTGCACCGCCTCCATGTTGGCCAGGCGCGCCACCCCGGTCTCGAGCGCGATCGCCGCGCCCATGCCCTCGTTGATCAACGCGTTGGTCGAGATACCCCAGATGCGGCCGAAGCCGCCGGTGGCGATCACCGTGGCCGCGGCCAGGATGGCGTACAGCTCGCCCGTCTCCAGGTCGCGCACCACCGCGCCCTGGCAGCGTCCGCCGTCGTGGATCAGCGCCACCGCCTCGCTGCGGTTGCGCACCGGGATGCCCTCGGCCACCGCGCGGTCGCCGAGCGCGTAGAGCATGGTGTGGCCGGTGCCGTCGGCGGTGTAGCAGGTGCGCCACTTGCGCGTGCCGCCGAAGTCGCGCGCGGTGATGAGGCCGTGGGCCTCGTCGCGCTCGGTCAGCGTGACGCGCTCGCCGTTGATGACCGCCTCGTGCGCGCCGCGCTGCACGCGGTTCCAGGGCACGCCCCAGGCCGCGAGCTCGCGCACCGCCTTGGGCGCCATGTGGGCGAACATGCGCGCGACGAGTTGGTCGCAGCCCCAGTCCGAGCCGCGCACGGTGTCGCCGAAGTGCACGTCCTCGTTGTCGCCCATGCCCTTGAAGGCGTTGCCCAGGCTGGCCTGCATGCCGCCCTGCGCCGCCACCGAGTGCGAGCGCTTGGCCGGCACCAGCGACAGCACCTCGACGCGCAACCCGCGCCGGGCCGCGCCCACCGCGGTGCGCAGGCCGGCGAGGCCGCCGCCCGCGACCAGCACGTCGGTGTATTCGATCCTCATCGCGCCTCCTCGGCCGCAGTCGTTCCGCGCTGCCAGGTCGGCACGTAGCGCTCGCCGGCGCGCGGCGCATGCTCGATGCCCATGCGGATCTCCGCCAGCAGCGTGGTCAGCCCCAGGGTGAGCAGGAAGGCGATCAGCCCCCACATCGCCCACTTCAGCCGGCGCCGGCTGGCGCGCGCGTCGCGGCCCTCGAACCAGCCCCACTTCACCGCCAGGCGGTACAGGCCCACGCTGCCATGCACCTCGACCGCGAACAGCAGCGCCAGGTACAGCGGCCAGAAGCCGCCGGTCCACACGCGGTCGGCGGATTCGAACGGCCCGATCAGGTCGGGATGCGTGAACATGGCGTACAGATGCACCGGCGCGAGGAAGAACATCGCAAAGCCGGTGGCCACCTGCACGAACCACAGCGTGGTGTCGCCATGGCGCAGGCGGCTGCCGTGGCGCGCGGCGATGCGGTACTGGCGCCAGTCGGCAGGAAACTTGCGCAGCGCCAGCAAGGCATGCAGCGCGAACAGCGCGGCGATCGCGGCGACGAAGGCCAACACCAGCCAGGCCTGCGGGCGCGGCAGGAAGAAGTAGCCCTCGAAGAAGCGCGCCACGCTCCAGGCGAAGTCCGCGCTGATCAGGATCGCGGAGACGAAGCCCATGTGCAGCCACATGAAGAGGGCGAGGGCGAGGCCGGAGAGTGCCTGGAGCAGGTCCAGGCGCGCCGGCCAGAGCGACGCGGCCGAAGCCGCGCGAGATCGCGGGAGCGTCATGAGGATGCGGTTTGCGGGACAGGCAGCACACTATACAACGAATGCCGCAGTGCACAACGCGCAGCGCCTGGCCACACACCCTTCGCAGCCTCGACCAGTGGATTAAGTCACACTCCTCGTTGCCGCAACGCAACAGCGTAAAGCGCGAAGACCTCTCCGGAAAGGCAGAGGCCTCCCCCGGCGCTCACACCAAGCTCGCCGTCCGCGGGCGACGAAAGATGCCGAGGAAAAACACCCCGACCACGAGCAGCGCGGGCAGGGAAGGCTCGGGAACAAAGGCGGCGCGCACCTGGCGGTACATCGCGTCGGCAAGGATCACATGGGCAGCCGCGGACGGATGCACCACGTCCCAGAACAGGTGCTCATCGGGGTTCGCACAGATCGTCGGCGCCGGCGCACCGGGTGTCGGTGCGAGGTACAAACCCTGCAGGCAGGCGGTTTCGATGTCGCTGAAGCCATTCGCTGCAGGACTCCGCACCACCTCGTCGAGCAGGCCGAAGGCGTCGAAGCGCAGCACCTCGAGCTCGGGGACCCCGGCGAAGGACCGCAAGGCCTGGTCGATCGCCTGGTTGAACGCGATGCTGTACTGGCGCGCAGCTTCCTGCGCCTGCGCGCCGAAGGCCGCCACCACCGGCATCGC
Source organism: Thauera sp. (assembly GCA_024235615.1). GTDB lineage: Bacteria > Pseudomonadota > Gammaproteobacteria > Burkholderiales > Rhodocyclaceae > Thauera. The sequence continues at coordinate 851,991 of JACKMB010000001.1, forward strand.
GCCGATGTCCGGCACGGTGGGCACCATGAACTGGCGCGCGCCCAGCCCGACCAGCCCGCCGATCACGCCGGCCACGTCCCCCGCCGCCTCGACCAGGCGGGCGCCGGCGGCGTCGGGACCGCTCACCTGGGCGAGGCGCAGCACGTCCTGCAGGTCGTTCGCGCCCGCCCACACCAGATACAGCGCCGAGGCGTCGGCAGCGCCCCCGGCGAGCCCGTCGCGGTAGCGCCCGAACTGTCCGGTGAGACTGAAGGACGCGAAGTTGGCCGGCCACGCGAGGGGCGGCAGGCCGTTGGCGTCGACGTCGAAGGAGTGGTAGCGCGACCGCGCCCCGCCCACGGCAAAGTTCGTACCGCCCGGCAGCGCCGCCGGGGCGAGCTCCCCGGGAAGGCTCAACTGGTCCCACAGGCGCTCGGCATACACCGGACCATTGGTGAAGGTCCCCTGGGCATAGGGGGGCGACACCGGGATCGCGAGGCCGCCGGTCACGGGATTGGCCTGACCGGTCCACGCATACAGGTTGCCCGTATCGGACAGGCTGTCGCCGAATACGTACAGGCTCGACGGCAGCGCGTGGGCGCTTGCCGACAGCATGCACAAGGCGACGCTCGACACCGCCATCGCCGCTGCGCGACGGCTCGCTTTGACGGGTGGGGCCATGGTGCTCCTCCAGTGTAGGGTGAGGCTGGTGCCGCCAGCCGGGTGCCATCCGCAGACAAGCTTTATTCAATATATGCCACGGCGGCCGCTCCGCAAGAAGCACGCGCCGCGCGCGAGGTCGCCGATGCGGCCGCGCTGCTAGAATGCCGGCACGCCACCGACCGGAGCAGCCCGGATGTCCCGCCACACCAAGATCGTCGCCACCCTCGGCCCCGCCTCGTCCGACCTCCTCACCCTCGAGCGCATGGTGCACGCCGGCCTCGACGTGGTGCGGATGAACTTCTCCCACGGCAAGCCCGAGGACCACGTCGCTCGCGCCGAGACCATCCGCGACGCCTCCGCGCGCGCCGGCCGCCCGATCGGCATCCTCGCCGACCTGCAGGGCCCCAAGATCCGCGTCGGCAAGTTCGAGGAAGGGCGCGTGACGCTGACGCGCGATGCGCCCTTCATCCTCGACGCCCGCTGCGAGCTCGGCAACGCCCAGCGCGTCGGCCTCGACTACAAGGACCTGCCCAAGGACGTGAAGCCGGGCGACGTGCTGCTGCTCGACGACGGCCGCCTCAAGCTCACCGTGCAGCGCGTGGTCGGCCACGAGATCCACACCACGGTGAAGGTGGGCGGCGAGCTGTCGAACAACAAGGGCATCAACCGCCAGGGCGGCGGGCTCACCGCGCCCGCGCTCACCGCCAAGGACATGGACGACATCCGCACCGCCGCGCTCATCGGCGTGGACTTCGTCGCGGTGTCCTTCCCCAAGAGCGCGGCCGACATGTACATGGCGCGCCAGCTCATGCGCGCGGCCGGCAGCTCGGCGCTCCTGATCGCCAAGATCGAGCGCACCGAGGCGGTGGCCAACCTCGACGAGATCCTCGACGCCTCCGACGGCATCATGGTGGCGCGCGGCGACCTCGCGGTGGAGGTGGGCGACGCCGCCGTGCCGGCGCTGCAGAAGAAGATGATCCGCGCCGCGCGCGACCGCAACAAGCTCACCATCACCGCCACGCAGATGATGGAGTCCATGATCACCAGCCCGGTGCCCACCCGCGCCGAGGTCTCGGACGTGGCCAACGCGGTGCTCGACGGCACCGACGCGGTGATGCTGTCGGCCGAGACCGCCGCCGGCAAGTTCCCGGTGGAGGTCGTCGAGGCCATGAGCCGGGTCTGCCTGGAGGCGGAGAAGTCCTACGACACCGGGCTCGACCGCGAGATGCTCGACCGCGTGTTCACCCGCATCGACCAGTCGATCGCGATGGCGGCGATCTGGACCGCCTACCACCTCAAGGTCAAGGCGATCGCCTCGCTCACCCAGACCGGCTCGACCGCGCTGTGGATGAGCCGCCTGATCGCCGGCGTGCCGATCTACGCGCTCACCCCCGAGGTCTCGGCGCGCAACCAGATGACGCTCTACCGCGAGGTGCATCCGCTGCTGATGAGCCAGACCCACCAGGACCGCGACGTGCTGCTGTGGGAGGCCGAGCAGGTGCTGCTCGAGCAGGGCGTGGTCGACTACGGCGACCTCATCGTGCTCACCATCGGCGAGCCGATCGGCAGCTCGGGCGGCACCAACACGCTCAAGATCGTCCGGGTGGGAGAACACCACCGCCCCGGCACGCTCGACGACCCCGTCTGAATACGCTTCCGCGACGGGAGACACGGCCAGCGTCCCCACGCACACGCTAAAATAACGTTTTCGATCGTCCGGCCGCCCTGCACGGCAGCCATTTCCGGAGAGATTCCATGCCCCTCGTTTCCATGCGCCAGCTGCTCGACCACGCCGCCGAACACAGCTACGGCCTGCCCGCCTTCAACGTGAACAACCTCGAACAGGTGCAGGCGATCATGGAAGCGGCCGCCGAGTGCGACGCCCCGGTGATCATGCAGGCCTCGGCCGGCGCGCGTAAGTACGCCGGCGAAGCCTTCCTGCGCCACCTCATCGACGCCGCGATCGAGGCGTATCCGCACATCCCGGTGGTCATGCACCAGGACCATGGCCAGTCGCCGGCGATCTGCATGGGCGCGATCCGCTCGGGCTTCTCGAGCGTGATGATGGACGGCTCGCTGCTGGAAGACGGCAAGACGCCCTCGTCCTACGAGTACAACATCGCCGTCACCCGCGAGGTGGTGAAGTTCTCGCACGCCATCGGCGTCAGCGTCGAGGCCGAGCTCGGCTGCCTCGGCTCGCTCGAGACCGGCCAGGCCGGCGAGGAAGACGGCGTCGGCGCCGAGGGCACGCTGGATCACAGCCAGATGCTCACCGACCCCGACCAGGCCGCCGACTTCGTCAAGCAGACCGACTGCGACGCGCTCGCGATCGCGATCGGCACCAGCCACGGCGCCTACAAGTTCACCCGCAAGCCCACCGGCGACATCCTCGCCATCGAGCGTGTCAAGGCCATCCACGCCCGCATCCCCAACACCCACCTGGTGATGCACGGCTCCTCCTCGGTGCCGCAGGAGCTCCTCGAGATCATCCGCCAGTACGGCGGCGACATGAAGGAGACCTACGGCGTGCCGGTCGAGGAGATCGTCCAGGGCATCAAGTACGGCGTGCGCAAGATCAACATCGACACCGACATCCGCCTCGCCATGACCGGCGCGATCCGCAAGTTCATGTTCGAGAACCCGTCGAAGTTCGACCCGCGCGAGTTCAACAAGCCCGCGCGCGAGGCCGCCAAGCTGGTGTGCAAGGCGCGCTACGAGGCCTTCGGCTGCACCGGCATGGCCTCGAAGATCAAGCCCGTCTCGCTCGACAAGATCGCCGCGCGCTACAAGGCCGGCGAGCTGACGCAGATCGTGCGCTGAGCCCACCGTCGTTCGCGCCTGTACCGAGAAACGCGCCCATGAGGCGCGTTTTTCATTGGCTCGTCCTTTTCGCCCGCTTCAGCACTCCATCGCCCGCATCCGCGCCGCGCCCTCGGTCTGCAGGAAGTCCAGCAACGCGTCGAGCGCCGGCGTCATCGGGCGGTCGGTGCGCGAGACCACGTTCCACTCCCGGATGACCGGCGTATCCGCCACGTCCAGCCGCAGCAGGCGACCGCTCTCCACCTCCATCGCAAAAGTGTGGTGCGACAGGAAGGCGATGCCCATGCCCGCCATCACCGCCTGCTTCAACGTCTCGTTGCTGCCCAGTTCGTCCGCCGCGAGCGGCTTGACCCCATGCGCGCGCAGGAAGCGCTCGAGGTTGTCGCGCGTGCCCGAGCCCTGCTCGCGCAGCAGCAGGCGCTCGCCGGTGAGCGCGGCGGGCGGGATGCGCGTGCGCCCGGCGAGGCGGTGATCGGGCCGCGCCACGAATGACAGCCGGTGCGGCGCGAAGGGGATGCGGCGCAGATCCAGGCCGCGCGGCGGCTGGCCCATGATCGCGACATCGCAGCGCTGCTCCTGCAGCAGGGCGCGCACATGCTCGCGATTGGCCACGGTGAGCCGGAACGTGATGTCCGGAAAGCGGCGGCCGAATTCGGCCAGCAGGTAGGGCACGAAATACTCCGCCGTGGTGATCGCCACCACATCCAGCGTGCCCGCCGCCACGCCGATGCGCGCCTTCAGCTCCACCTCGGCCAGCTCCAGACTGTGCAGCACCTGCCGCGCCGCGCGCACCAGCACCTCACCCGCCGGCGTCAGCCGCACCTCACGCCGGCCATCCACCAGCACCTGGCCGACGATGCGCTCGGCGTCGCGGATCTGCATGGAGATCGCCGGCTGGGTCAGGTGCAGCAGCCGCGCCGCCTGGGTAAAGCTGGCGCTGTCAGCGACGGCGACCAGCGCACGAAGCTGCTTCAGGGTCAGGCGCTGGGCGAGTTTCATCAGAAAACGTGATCTCAAATAAACACAAAACGTCATTGGATCTTATTTTAGCGACCCCTTATTGTCCAGTCACCACTGCTTGACACACCACTCGCAGCACACAAACGGAAGGAGACAGGACATGGGCGCCGCAGACACCCCGCAGCAGATCATCGATCCCAGGAAGCGCTACCAGGCCGGCGTGCTCAAGTACGCGCAGATGGGCTACTGGAACGCCGACTACGCGCCGAAGGACACCGACGTGCTGGCTGTCTTCCGCATCACGCCCCAGGAGGGCGTGGATCCCATCGAGGCCGCCGCCGCGGTGGCCGGCGAATCGTCCACGGCGACCTGGACGGTGGTGTGGACCGACCGCCTGACCGCGAGCGACATGTACCGCGCCAAGGCCTATCGCATCGAGCCGGTGCCGGGCCAGGAGGGCCAGTACTTCTGCTGGGTGGCCTACGACCTCGACCTCTTCGAGGAAGGCTCGATCGCCAACCTCACCGCTTCGATCATCGGCAATGTGTTCAGCTTCAAGCCGCTCAAGGCCGCGCGCCTCGAGGACATGCGCCTGCCGGTGGCCTACGTGAAGACCTTCCGCGGCCCCCCGACCGGCATCGTGGTCGAGCGCGAGCGCCTGGAAAAATACGGCCGCCCGCTGCTGGGCGCGACGATGAAGCCCAAGCTCGGCCTCTCCGGCAAGAACTACGGCCGCGTCGTCTATGAGGCCCTGCGCGGCGGCCTGGACTTCACCAAGGACGACGAGAACATCAACTCGCAGCCCTTCATGCACTGGCGCGACCGCTTCCTGTACTGCATGGAAGGCGTCAATCAGGCCGCCGCGCAGACCGGCGAATCCAAGGGCCACTACCTCAACATCACCGCCGGCACCATGGAGGAGATGTACAAGCGCGCCGAATTCGCCCGCGACCTCGGCTCGTGCATCGTCATGATCGACCTCATCGTGGGCTGGACCGCGATCCAGTCGATCAGCAACTGGTGCCGCGACAACGACATGATCCTGCACATGCACCGCGCGGGCCATGGCACCTACACCCGGCAGAAGAACCACGGCGTGAGCTTCCGCGTGATCGCCAAGTGGCTGCGCCTGGCCGGCGTCGACCACCTGCACGCCGGCACCGCGGTGGGCAAGCTCGAAGGCGACCCGATGACGGTGCAGGGCTTCTACAACGTCTGCCGCGACACCTACACCAAGCAGGACCTGACCCGCGGCCTGTTCTTCGACCAGGACTGGGCCAGCACCAAGCGCGTGATGCCGGTGGCCTCGGGCGGCATCCATGCCGGCCAGATGCACCAGCTGCTGACCCTGTTCGGCGACGAGGTGGTGCTGCAGTTCGGCGGCGGCACCATCGGCCACCCGATGGGCATCCAGGCCGGCGCCACCGCGAACCGCGTCGCGCTCGAGGCCATGGTGCTCGCCCGCAACGAGGGCCGCGACATCGCCAACGAAGGCCCGCAGATCCTCGCCGACGCCGCCAGGTGGTGCCAGCCGCTGCGCGCCGCGCTCGATACCTGGGGCGAGATCACCTTCAACTACACCAGCACCGACACCGCGGACTTCGTGCCCACCGCCAGCGTGGCCTGAACCACCGCGCCCGAGGAGACACCATCATGCGCATCACCCAAGGCTGCTTTTCCTTCCTGCCCGACCTCTCCGACAAGCAGATCGCGGCGCAGATCAACTACTGCCTGGATCAGGACTGGGCGGTCGCCATCGAATTCACCGACGACCCGCACCCGCGCAACACCTACTGGAACATGTGGGGCCTGCCGATGTTCGACCTGCGCGACCCCGCGGGCGTCATGGGCGAGCTCGAGGCCTGCCGCGAGGCCAACCCCGAGACCTACATCCGCATCAACGCCTTCGACTCGACCAAGGGCTGGGAGACGGTGCGCATGTCCTTCATCGCGCAGCGCCCGAGCGTGGAGCCCGGGTTCCGCCTTGTCCGCCAGGAAACGCAGGGCCGCCAGCTGCGCTACACGATGGAGAGCTACGCCGTCGGCCGCAACCCGGAAGGCGCGCGCTACGCGGGCTGAGTGCGCTGCGACACGCCTGTCCGTGGGAGCGGACTCGCCCACGACCGATGCCCTCGAGCCCCGCATCCGCGGACAAGCCCGCTCCCGCAAGCTCACCCCCCCGTCAGGAGACGAGACCATGAACGCCCCCGAGCAAGCCACCGCCATCGACCTCGCCGCCGAGTTCCGCGACGCCGGCATCGGCGAAGTGCTCGAGGCCCTCGAGCGCGACCTCGTCGGCCTCGCCCCGGTCAAGCGCCGCGTGCGCGAGATCGCCGCCCTGCTGCTGGTCGACCGCGTGCGCCAGCGCCTCGGGCTGGCCACCGAGCCCCCCTCGCTGCACATGAGCTTCAGCGGCAACCCCGGCACCGGCAAGACCACGGTGGCGATGCGCATGGCCGAGATCCTGCACCGGCTGGGCTACTGCCGCCGCGGCCACGTGGTCGCCGTGACCCGCGACGACCTCGTCGGCCAGTACATCGGCCACACCGCGCCCAAGACCAAGGAAGTGCTCAAGCGCGCCATGGGCGGCGTGCTCTTCATCGACGAGGCCTACTACCTCTACCGCCCCGAGAACGAGAAGGACTACGGCCAGGAAGCGATCGAGATCCTCTTGCAGGTGATGGAGAACCAGCGCGACGACCTGGTGGTGATCCTCGCCGGCTACGCCGACCGCATGGAGCGCTTCTTCGAGTCCAACCCCGGCATGAAGTCGCGCATCGCCCACCACGTCGACTTCCCCGACTACAGCGACGCCGAGCTCGGCGAGATCGCCCGGCGCATGCTCGCCGGCTGGAACTACCGCTTCGACGACGCCGCGCGCCGCGCCTTCGACGAGTACATCGTGCTGCGCCGGACGCAGCCCCACTTCGCCAACGCGCGCAGCATCCGCAACGCGCTCGACCGCATGCGCCTGCGCCAGGCCCTGCGCCTGTTCGACTCCGGCGCCACGGTCGACGCTGGGGCGCTCACCACGATCACCGAGGCCGACGTGCGCGCCAGCCGCCACTTCCGGCCCGACGAGGCCGCCAGCCCCCAGTGACGTGCCGCTCGCCGGCCCGCCGCGACCGCGACCCCGACCGATAACGACAGACACCGAGCCGGCGCCACGCCGGGGGAGACCAGCATGTTCAGCCTCGACCGCAGCACACTCACCGAGTACCTCATCGAGCACCGCCGCCACAACCCCGAAGCCACCGGCGAGTTCAACGCCCTGATCCTGCAGGTCGCCCAGGCCTGCAAGGCGATCTCGCGCGCGGTCGCCCACGGCGCGCTCGCCGACGTGCTCGGCAGCCACGGCAGCGCCAACGTGCAGGGCGAGGAACAGAAGAAGCTCGACGTGCTCGCCGACGACATCTTCCTGCGCGCCACGCACTGGGGCGGCGACCTCGCCGGCATGGTCTCCGAGGAGAACGAGGCCCCCATCCCGCTGCCCGCCAGCGACCAGCGCGGCAAGTACCTGCTCGCCTTCGATCCGCTCGACGGATCAAGCAACATCGACGTCAACGTCGCCGTCGGCTCCATCTTCTCCATCCTGCGCGCGCCCACGCCGGGCGAAGACGCCACGGCGGAAGACTTCCTGCAGCCCGGCAACCGCCAGGTCGCCGCCGGCTACGCCATCTACGGCCCCTCCACCATGCTGGTGCTGTCGGTCGGCAGCGGCGTCGCCGGCTTCACCCTCGACCCGATCATCGGCGAGTTCTACCTCACCCACCCCGACATCCGCGTGCCGGCGACCACCCGCGAGTTCGCCATCAACACCTCGAACGCGCGCTTCTGGGAGCCCCCGGTGCGCCGCTACGTCGACGAATGCCTGGCCGGGCGCACCGGCCCGCGCGGCGTCGACTTCAACATGCGCTGGATCGCCTCGCTGGTCGCCGAGACCCACCGCATCCTGATGCGCGGCGGTGTGTTCCTCTACCCGCGCGACCGCAAGGACCCGACAAAGCCAGGCCGGCTGCGCCTGCTCTACGAGTGCAACCCGATCGGCTTCCTGATCGAGCAGGCCGGCGGACGCGCCAGCACCGGCGTACGCCCGGTACTCGAGGTCCGGCCCGAGGGCCTGCACCAGCGCATCGGCTTCGTGTTCGGCTCGAAGGATGAGGTCGAACGCATCGAGCGCTACCACAGCGAGCCGGTGATCGGCGGCGCCCAGGACGAGCTGCCGCTCTTCCAGCCCCGCTCCCTGTTCCGCGACACCGAATTCACTCAATAGCCTGCGGGGAACACCATGTCCGAACGTCATCCGATCGTCGCCATCACCGGCTCGTCCGGCGCCGGCACCAGCACCGTGCAGCGCACCTTCGAGGAGATCTTCCGCCGCGAGGGGGTCACCGCCGCGGTCATCGAGGGCGACAGCTTCCACGCCTACGACCGCAAGACCATGCGCGAGAAGCTCGCCGCCTGCGACCTCGACGGCAACTGCCAGCTGAGCCACTTCGGCCCCGAGGCCAACCTGTTCGGCGAAATCGAGAACCTGTTCCGCAGCTACGCCGAGTCCGGAACGGGCAAGCGCCGCAAATACCTGCACAGCCCCGAGGAGGCCGAGCCCTGGAAGCAGGAACCCGGCACCTTCACCCCGTGGGAGGAGCTGCCCACCGGCACCGACCTGATGTTCTACGAGGGTCTGCACGGCGCCGTTCAACACGAGAACATCGACGTCGCGCGCTTCGTCGATCTGCTCATCGGCGTGGTGCCGGTGATCAACCTCGAGTGGATCCAGAAGCTCAACCGCGACAAGAGCATGCGCGGCTACTCCACCGAGGCGGTCACCGACACCATCCTGCGCCGCATGCACGACTACGTGCATTACATCTGCCCGCAGTTCGCGCGCACGCATGTGAACTTCCAGCGCGTGCCGATGGTGGACACCTCCAACCCCTTCATCGCGCGCGCCATCCCCACCGCCGACGAATCCATGGTGGTGATCCGCTTCGCCAACCCCAAGGGCATCGACTTCCCCTACCTGCTCAACATGATCAACGACAGCTTCATGAGCCGCGCCAACACCATCGTGGTGCCGGGCGGAAAGATGGAGCTGGCGATGCAGCTGATCTTCACCCCCTTCATCTGGCGCCTGATGGACCGCCGCCGCAAGGCGCTGGCGCAATGAGAACCAAACGCCTGCCGCCGCGCCCCAGGAACGTCCGGCAGCAGAAAGGTCTTTCACGGCCGTTGTGCACCACCCACGTCCAGCGGAGAGCAGGCGGTGTTCCTTAAGCAGCCTGCGGAACTCGCCCTGCGGGCTCGGACAGTCCTCGGCTGCTCCAGAAACGCCCCATACGCCACGCTGGCCGTGCCGACTGGCCGACGGCCATAAGCAGTTTCATTTGTGATTGGAGAGGTTCCGATGAACATGCGACTCACCCAGGCGCCGATCGACACCCTGTGCGCCAACGCGCTGCGCTTTCTCGCCATTGACGCCGTCGAGGCCGCCAAGTCCGGCCACCCCGGCATGCCCATGGGCATGGCCGAGATTGCCGTCGCGCTGTGGACGCGGCACCTGAAGCACGACCCGGCGGACCCTGCCTGGGCCGACCGCGACCGCTTCGTGCTCTCCAACGGCCACGGCTCGATGCTGCTCTACGCCCTGCTCCACCTCAGCGGCTACGAGCTGCCGCTCGACGAGCTCAAACGCTTCCGCCAGCTCGACAGCCGCACCCCCGGCCACCCCGAGGTCGGCCACACGCCCGGCGTCGAGACCACCACCGGCCCGCTCGGCCAGGGCCTGACCAACGCCGTGGGCATGGCGCTCGCCGAGAAGCTGCTCGCTGCCGAGTTCAATCGCCCCGGCCACCCCCTCGTCGATCACCGCACCTGGGTCTTCCTCGGCGACGGCTGCCTGATGGAAGGCATCAGCCACGAGGCCGCGAGCTTCGCCGGCGTGCAGCGGCTCTCCAAATTGATCTGCTTCTGGGACGACAACGGCATCTCGATCGACGGCGACGTCTCCGGCTGGTTCGCCGACGACACGCCGGCACGCTTCCGCGCCTATGGCTGGAACGTGGTCGAGGCGGTGGACGGCCACGACGTCGCCGCCGTCGATCGCGCCATCCAGATGGCCCTGGGCAACGCCGAGGCCGACACCGGCCCGACGCTGATCTGCTGCCGCACCGACATCGGCCATGGCAGCCCCGGGCGCGCGGGCACGGCCGATGTGCACGGCGCCCCCCTCGGTGCCGGCGAGATCACCGCCACGCGCGGCGCACTCGACTGGCCACACCTACCCTTCGAGATCCCCGGCGAGGTCCGCGCCGCCTTCGACGCGCGCGCCCGCGGCGCGGCGCAGCACGACGAATGGCGTGCCCGGCTCGACGCCTACACCCAGGCCTTCCCGGAAGAGGCCGAGGAGTTTTGCCGCCGCATGGCCGGCGCGCTGCCGGTGAGCTTCCCGGTACTGTCCAACGCCATCCTGCGCGGCGTGGACAAGGAGGCCGCCGAGCTCGCCACCCGCAAGGCCAGCCAGCAGGCCATCGGCCGCCTGGCGCGCGCGCTGCCCGAGCTGCTCGGCGGCTCGGCCGACCTCACCCACTCCAACCTCACCGACTGGCCGGGCTGCGGCGCGGTGCGCGCGGATGCCCCCGGGCGCCACATCAACTGGGGCGTGCGCGAATTCGGCATGGCCGCGGCCTTGAACGGCATCGCGCTGCACGGCGGCTTCATCCCCTTCGGCGCCACCTTCCTGGTGTTCTCGGACTACGCCCGCAACGCCATCCGCATGAGCGCGCTGATGAAGCAGCGCGTGGTGTACGTGATGACGCACGACTCGATCGGCCTCGGTGAGGACGGCCCCACCCACCAGCCGGTCGAGCACATCCCCAGCCTGCGCCTGATCCCCGGGCTGGACGTGTGGCGGCCGTGCGATGCGGTCGAGACCCAGGCCGCCTGGAACGCCGCGGTCGCGCGCCGCGACGGCCCCACCCTGCTCGCCCTGTCGCGCCAGAACCTGCCGCACCAGGCGCGCGACGAGGTGCAGATCCAGGCCATCCTGCGCGGCGGCTATGTGCTCGCCGATGCCGACGCGCCTGCGCTCGTCATCATCGCCACCGGCTCGGAGGTGGCGCTGGCGATGGCGGCGCGCGCGGCGCTGGCCGCCGAGGGGGTCGGCGTGCGCGTGGTTTCCATGCCCTGCACCACGCTCTTCGACCGCCAGACCGACGAATGGCGGCGCAGCGTGCTGCCGGCCGGCGTACCCCGCCTGGTGATCGAGGCCGCACGCGGCGACGCCTGGTGGCGAACCATCGCCAGCGACGGCGGCCGCGGCGGCGACGTGATCGGCATGGAGTGCTTCGGCGAATCCGCTCCCGCCGGCGCCCTGCTGGCGCGCTTCGGCTTCACCCCGGCAGCGGTGCTCGAGCGCGCCCGTGCGCTCCTCGCCGCCACGAACCAGCCTGGTCCCGCGGCGATGCACGGCACCGCACCCTTGCCCGAAACCCGCAAGATCTCGAACGGGAGCTGAACCCATGAACTTCCTGCGCCTCGCCGAACTCGACCTCGCCGGAAAACGCGTCTTCATCCGCGCCGACTTCAATGTCCCCTTCAACGCCGACGGCACGCTGTCGGACGACACCCGCATCCGCGCCACGCTGCCGGCGATCCACCACTGCCTGGAGGCCGGCGCGGCGGTGATGGTCACCTCGCACCTGGGCCGCCCCACCGAGGGCGCGCTCACCGCAGCCGACTCGCTGGCACCGGTCGCCGCGACCCTGTCCGACCTCCTCGGCCGCCCGGTGCCGCTGATCCGCGACTGGACGGGGGGCGGCTTCACGGTACGCCCGGGCGAGGTCGTGCTGCTCGAGAATTGCCGCGGCAACGTCGGCGAGAAGGTCGACGATCCCCGCCTCGCCGCCCGCATCGCGAGCTTCATCGACGTGTATGTGAACGACGCCTTCGGCACCGCCCACCGCAGCGAATGCACGCTGCACGCGCTCGCGCTCGCCGCCCCGGTCGCCTGCGCCGGCCCGCTGATGACCGCCGAGCTCGACGCGCTGGGCCGCGCGCTCGCCCAGCCCGCGCGCCCGCTCGCCGCCATCGTCGCCGGCTCCAAGGTGTCGACCAAGCTCACCATCCTCGAGAGCCTGGCCGACAAGGTCGATGTGCTCGTCGTGGGCGGCGGCATCGCCAACACCTTCCTCGCCGCGCGCGGCTGCGAGGTCGGCGCCTCGCTGCACGAGCCCGACCTGCTCGAGGCCGCCCGCCGCGTCGAGCGCCGGCTGGCCGAGCGCGGCGGCGTGGTGTGGCTGCCCGAGGACGTGGTGGTGGCCGACCGCTTCGCCGCCGACGCCGACACCCGCATCTGCGACGCCGAATCCGTGCCGCCGGGCTGGATGATCCTCGACATCGGCCCGAACAGCCGCGACTCGCTCGCCGGCGTGCTCGCGCGCGCCGGCACCATCGTATGGAACGGCCCGGTGGGCGTGTTCGAGATGGACGCCTTCGCCGCCGGCACGCGTGCGCTCGCCGAGGCCATCGCCGCCAGCCCCGCCTACAGCATCGCCGGCGGCGGCGACACGCTGGCCGCGATCGCGCGCTTCGGCGTGGGCGGGCGCATCGACTACATCTCCACCGGCGGCGGCGCCTTCCTCGAATTCCTCGAAGGCCGCGAGCTGCCGGCGGTCACCGCCCTGCGCGCCCGCGCCCGCCCGGCAAGCCGACGTGTCGAGCCGGTGCCGCAGTTCGAGCACGAACCCGAACTCACCTGACCTTCCTGCGGAGACCTCCCATGGCCATGATCGCCCTGCGCCAGCTGCTCGACCACGCCGCCGAGCACGACTACGGCGTGCCCGCCTTCAACATCAACAACATGGAGCAGATCCAGGCGATCATGCTCGCCGCCGAGGCCACGGACAGCCCGGTCATCCTGCAGGCCTCGGCCGGCGCGCGCGGCTACGCCGGCGAGGCCTTCCTGAAGAAGATGGTCGAGGCTGCGGTCGAGCAGTGGCCCGACCTCCCGATCTGCCTGCACCAGGACCACGGCGCCAGCCCGGCGGTGTGCCAGCAGTCGATCCGCAGCGGCTTCACCAGCGTGATGATGGACGGGTCGCTGCGCGAGGACATGAAGACGCCGGCGAGCTACGACTACAACGTGGACGTCACCCGCCGCGTGGTCGAGATGGCGCACGCGGTGGGCGTGTCGGTGGAGGGCGAGCTCGGCTGCCTGGGCTCGCTCGAGACCGGCCAGGCCGGCGAGGAGGACGGCGTCGGCGCCGAAGGCACGCTGGACCACAGCCAGATGCTGACCGACCCGGCGGAGGCCGCCGACTTCGTCGCCGCCACCGGGGTCGACGCGCTCGCGGTGGCGATCGGCACCAGCCACGGCGCCTACAAGTTCACCCGCCCGCCCACCGGCGACATCCTCGCCATCGAGCGCATCGCCGCCATCCACGCGCGCATCCCGAAAACGCACCTCGTCATGCACGGCTCGAGCAGCGTGCCGCAGGAGTGGCTCGCCATCATCCGCGAGCACGGCGGCGAGATCGGCGAGACCTACGGCGTGCCGGTCGAGGCCATCGTGCAGGGCATCCGCAGCGGCGTGCGCAAGGTCAACATCGACACCGACCTGCGCCTGGCGATGAGCGGTGCGATGCGCCGGCTGATGGCGACCGATCGCAAGGAGTTCGACCCGCGCAAGTTCTTCAAGGCCGCCCGCGACGCCGCGCGCGACATCTGCCGCGAGCGCTTCGAGGCCTTCGGCTGCGCCGGCCGGGCCAGCCGCATCAAGCCGCTGGCACTGGAGAAGCTCGCCCGGCGCTACGCCGCGCATCGCGGCTGAGCGCACGCTCTACAAGAGCGCTGCCAATCCGCCTGCCGCTCGAGCACTCCCTGCCCTCGGGCATTCGGCTCGCTCCCCCTCGGGGAAGCGGGCCTTTTTTCGACGCGCCCCCGCGGCCGGCGGCTTGCCGCTTGTCAGTGCGTGAGGACGTGGGCAAGAATGGTCCCGGAAAGCCAGCCTCCGGGCGCATGCGCCCGCCCTCGACCACGCCCCCCGCCATCATGTCCTCCCTGTTCGAACAGCATCCCCTGCGCCAGGTCCTCAACGACGAGGTGCATGCGCGCCCGCCGGTGCCGCTGGACACCCCGGAATTCGTCACCTACCTGGCCTTCCTGCACCATGAAGGCAGCGCCGGGCGCGAGGCGGACCACCTCGCCGCGCTGGCCGGGCAGCTCGGCCAGCCGGCACCGAACATCGAATCCGGCCACGTGCTGCTCGAGGCCGAGGGCTTCCGGCTGAAGTGGGAGCGCCACAACGAGTTCTCCAGCTACTGCTTCTTCCGCCGCATCGAACCCGGCGACAGCCCCGACGACTACGCCCTGCTCCACGTTCCCGCGGCGTGGCGCAAGGCCATCCCCGGCCTGCTGATCGCCGCCACCCACATCGAGCTGCGCAGCATTGCCGAGGTGCCGCTCGAATCGGTGCTGCACCAGCAGTCGCGCCATGGCCAGGCCCTGGTGGCCTCGGGCGTGTCGGACGGTGCCGGCTGGGTGCTCACCGACTTCCACCTGCACGACGGCTTCTCGCACTTCCTGCTGCTCGACAACGGCTTCACCCCGCGCCAGGCCGGCCGCATCGCCCAGCGCCTGGTCGAGATCGAGACCTACCGCGTGATGGCGCTGCTCGCCTTCCCGGTGGCCAAGGACACCGGCCGCCTCGTCTCGCGCGCCGAGGACGAGCTCGCCGACCTCATGGACGGCATGGGCCAGTCGCGCAGCGCCGAGGACGACCGCGCCGTGCTCGCCCGCCTGTCGCGCCTGGCCGCCGAGGTCGAGCGCTCGGTCGCACGCACCACCTTCCGCTTCGGCGCCGCCGGCGCCTACTACCGCCTCGTGCGCCAGCGCATCGACGACCTGCGCGAAGATCGCCTGCCCGGCTTCTCGCCGATCGGCGAGTTCATGGACCGCCGCCTCGTCCCCGCGATCGACACCTGCACCTCGATCGCGCGCCGCCAGGACGACCTCTCCGGCCGCATCGCGCGCAACTCGCAGCTGCTGCGCACCCGCGTCGACATCGAGATCGAGCGCCAGAACCAGGAGCTGCTCGCGCAGATGAACCGCCGCGCCAAGATCCAGCTCCACCTGCAGGAGACGGTCGAGGGCCTGTCGGTGGTGGCGATCACCTACTACGCTTCGCAGCTGGTGAATTACGTCTCCAAGGGCGCCAAGCACCTGATCGAGCCGCTCACGCCCGAGGTGCTGACCGCGGTCTCCATCCCGGTCATCGCCGGCGTCGTCTACATGGGGCTGCGGCGGATGCGCAAGCTGCTGGGCGCGGAAGAGGACGGCCAGGCGCACCCCTGACGGAGCCGGCGCCCGCGCCCCCGCGGCGGACGGGCCGATGCTCAAGTCAGCACGGCGTCGAGCGGACGGCGCAGCGATCGGGGCATCGCCGGCCCTCTCCCGAACCGGATCACCAGATCCGGCCGGCCGTACGCGATACCGAGGAAGGCGCCGAAGGCGGGGCGCAGCGCGGCGAGTTCGACGGGCTGGTTGAGATGTGCGCTGCGGACGCCCAGCGCGCTCGCCTGCAGCGCGAAGCGCTGGAAGCAACGCCCCGCCTCGATCCAGTGCGCGCGGTCGTCGCGCTCGGAGACGAACACGGCGATCCCGGCGGCGCTGCGGACGTGCCGCGCATACTTGTCGTTCTCGGCCTGCTCGGTGAAGAAGGCATCGAACAGCAGGCTGCCGAGCCAGGCTGGGGCGGTGGGGTTTCCGGACGCGCCTGCGAACAGGCCGTCGCCCAGGCGCGCGGCGTCGCCGCCGTTGAAGCGGATCCACGCCTTGAGCTCGCGCACGAATGCGGGATCGCGCATCTGCGCCGTGTTGCCGGCGACGACGAACTCGAGCACGCGCTCCAGGTCCGGCGCCGCGGTGAGCAGGCGCACACGCACGCCCCTGCCCGTGCCGGCCGCCTCGAGCAGCCGCAGCTCCGCGTTCGAGAGCGGCCGTGAGTCGAACTCGCCCCGGGTCGACTGGCGCAGCGGGATGGCCTCGAACAAGGCGCTTCGCCGACTCGCCGCAGGCGCCAGCGCGCAGAGCACGGGGCCGCCTCCCTCGCCGGCCGGGGCGGTCTCATCGGCCTCGGTGACGAGCGCGGGCTCGCAGTGCAATCCCATCGCCGGCGCCGCCTGCACGAGGTTCTCTGCGGCGCAGCCCAGGCTGACGAAGAGGTGGTGGTCGTCCGGATCCACGACCGGGCAGCGCCGCGCGTAGTCGGGAAAGATGGAAACCGCCCGCTCGGCCAGCGCGAACTTCCAGCACTGCGTGTTGTGGCTGGACGGCGCGAGGGTGGCGTAGCGCACGAGCTCGCGCAGCACCGCGCGCGCGTCCCCCTGCAAGGGCTCGCCATGGCGCCAGGTCGAATCCGCCGCCGCCTCGTACGCCGCTGCGCCGCGGACTTGGGACAGGTAGCCGGCCCCGCCCGCCACCCCCAGCCCGGCGAGCGCCGCAGCGCCGATGAATCGTCTTCTCTCCATGCCCCGCCTCCGTCCTACCACCCGGTCTCCAGGGCAGTCTAGACGCGCCTGCGGGCTGGCGCGAGGCGGCCCGCGCCGCGTCGGACGCGAAGCCGTGCACGCCCGTGCGCGCCTGCGTGGAACCGCACCCCAGCGCCGCGGTCTCCACTGCATGCCCACCGCCGGAGCCGCAAGCATGTCCTCCCATTCCGGACTCCGCCGCCGTCTCGTCCTCGGCGGCAGCGCCACGCTGCTCTCCGCGCCGCTCGCGGCGGCGCAGCGCGCGCTGACGCCGAGCCAGATGCTCGGCCCCTTCTACCCGGTCACGCCGCCGCTGCACCAGGACAACGACCTCACCCGGGTCGAAGGCCGCAGCGGTCGCGCCGCCGGACAGATCGTCGACCTCTCGGGCCGCGTGCTCGACTTCGACGGCCGCCCGCTGGCCGGCGTGCGCGTGGAGATCTGGCAGTGCGACGCCAACGGCCGCTACCGCCACCCGCGCGACCCCGGCGACGTCGAGGAAGACCCGAACTTCCAGGGCTTCGGCCACACCGTCACCGACGCCGACGGGCACTATCGCTTCCGCACCATCCGCCCGGTGCCCTACCCGGGGCGCACGCCGCACATCCACGCCGCGGTGATCCAGGAAGGCGCCCGCCCCTTCGTCACTCAGATCTACGTCGCCGGCGAGCCGCTCAACCTGCGCGACGGACTATTCATGCGTGTCCCCGAGGCGCTGCGTCCGCTGCTGCTCGCCGACTTCGTCCCGGCGAACGACCCGGTCGCGACGCTCTCGGCCTCGTTCGACTTCGTGCTGGCGCCGGTGCTGGCGGGGCTATTCGAGGCCCACACGGTCTGAATCCGCGCGAAATAGGGGACAGACCACGATTTCGCGGCGGCTCAGCCGCTGCAGCGCGGCATGGCCCCAAAATCGTGGTCTGTCCTCTATTACCAGACGGCGCATCGCTCCAGGCTGAGGTAGGCCTCGACCTCATCCAGTCCCCCGAGGGAGACGAATTCGGAGGCCGAAAGAATGTCCTCGAACCTTGCGGTCACCATGATTTTTCCTCGCTCCGTGCTCCGGACCTGGGACCGATTTAAATCCGCCCCGTTCTCCCGTCCTGCACTCTGGCAAGGCCGCCGCAGGCATGGCCGGGAGTGGAAGCAAGGCGGTACGCGTAAACCGGTGCGTCGCAACCCGCCTCCCCTATAATCCCGGCTTTGCCAGCAACCCGAGGCCCCACCGTGGCGACGCCCATCTTCGAGACTTCCATCCAGAGCCTGCCGCTGCTCGGCCGCGGCAAGGTGCGCGACATCTACGCCGTCGATGCCGACAAGCTGCTGATCGTGACCAGCGATCGCCTGTCGGCCTTCGACGTGATCCTGCCCGACCCGATCCCCGACAAGGGCCGCGTGCTGGTGGCGCTGGCGAACTTCTGGTTCGACCGGCTCGGCCACATCCTGCCCAACCAGCTCACCGGCATCGATCCCGAGACCGTGGTCGCCGCCGACGAGCGCGAGCAGGTGCGCGGCCGCGCGCTGGTGGTCAAGCGCCTCAAGCCGCTGCCGATCGAGGCGGTGGTGCGCGGCTACGTGATCGGCTCGGGCTGGAAGGACTACCAGGCCACCGGCGCCATCTGCGGCATCGCGCTGCCGGCGGGCCTGCAGCAGGCCGCCAAGCTGCCGGCGCCGATCTTCACGCCTTCGTCCAAGGCCGACATGGGCGAGCACGACGAGAACATCTCGTTCGAGCAGGCGCAGGCGCGCTGCGAGGCGCTGATGAAGGACGCGCTCGCCGGCACCGGCAAGACCGGCGCCCAGCTCGCCGAAGAGGCGCGCGCCGCGGCGATCGCGCTGTATTCCGAGGCGGCCGAGTTCGCCGCGACCCGCGGCATCCTCATCGCCGACACCAAGTTCGAGTTCGGCATCGACGCCGCCGGCACGCTGCACCTGATCGACGAGGCGCTGACCCCCGACTCCTCGCGCTTCTGGCCGGCGGACGGCTACCGCGAGGGCATCAGCCCGCCGTCCTTCGACAAGCAGTACGTGCGCGACTACCTGGAGACGCTGGACTGGAACAAGACCGCGCCCGGCCCGAAGCTGCCGGCCCACGTCATCGAGCACACCGCCGCCAAGTACCGTGAGGCCTACGAGCGCCTGACCGGCCGCAAGCTGGACTGATCGCGCCTCTCGCCGCATCCCCAGACAAGGGGCGCCCCACCGGCGCCCCTTTTTTCCGCCTCCAGCCTCCCGCCCCATTGCCAATCCCTATCGACCAATTCCAATTCTCATCGACGAACCATTCCCATCCTCTTCGATCATAGATCGCGTGACACCTGCATCCTGCCCGGCTCGGCCCCGCGGTCCCCGGAGCCCGCAGGCGTCCTTCCCGATCCGCAACGAGGAGTGAAAGATGGACAAGCCCTACGGTTCGCTCGAGCAGCACTTCGACCTGCCCAAGATCCGCACGGTCGGCCACGACCGTCCGCTGCAGTGGCTACGCGCCGGCTGGCGCGACCTGCGCGAGAACCTCGGCGCCAGCCTGGCCTACGGCATCCTCCTGTCGGCGATCGGCTACGCGATCCTGGCCTATGCCGCGGATCGGCCCTATCTCTTCATCGCCGCGATCTCCGGCTTCATGCTGATCGGCCCGCTCGCCGCCGCCGGCCTCTACGAGCTCTCGCGCCGCAGTGAAGAAGGCGAGCGCATCGGTTTCCTCGGCTCGCTGCGCGGGCTGGCGCGCAACGCCGACAGCCTGGCTTTCTTCGGCGCCTTCCTGGCGATCGCGCTGCTCGCCTGGGAGCGCCTGTCGGCGATCCTGTTCGCGCTGTTCTACCGCGGCGACGTGGACAACGTGACCAACTTCGTCGCCGGCGTCCTCGCCGCCAACGACAACCTGTACTTCGTCTTCGCCTACCTGATGGTGGGCGCGGTGCTCGCGCTGGTGGTGTTCTCGCTGTCGGCGATCGCGATTCCGATGCTGCTCGACCGCGACACCGACGCCTTTACCGCGGCAATGACCAGCCTGCGCGCGGTTCAGGTCAACTTCGACACCATGGCGCTGTGGGCGCTGCTGCTGGTGGCGATGATCGGCATCGGCTTCGCCACCATGATGATCGGCATGGTGATCCTGCTGCCACTCGCCGGCCACGCCACCTGGCACGCCTATCGCGAGCTGGTGCGCTGAGGGCCTGGAGCCCCCTCGAAGCGGCGGGTGCAGACGCCCGCCGCGCGCTTTTGCGGCAGAATAGCCGCCTCTCGTCCGGCCGCGCCGGACCGCAACGACAAGGTCGAACATGCAACAAGGCACCCGCCCCTCCCCCGCCAATCCCCTGCTCGACTTCGCCGGCATGCCGCGCTTCGCTGACATCCGGCCCGAGCACGTCGAGCCCGCGATCCGCGGCCTCATCGACGAGAACCGCGCGCTCATCGAGCGCCTCACCGCCGACCCCGCCACCCCGAGCTGGGACCGCTTCGTGGCGCCGATGGAAGAGGCCGGCGAGCGCCTCGGCCGCGCCTGGGGCGTGGTCGGCCACCTGCACAGCGTGTTCGACGTGCCCGAGTGGCGCGAGGCCTACAACGCCATGCTGCCCGAGATCTCGCGCTTCTACGCCGAGGTCGGGCAGAACCTGACGCTGTTCGAGAAATACAAGGCGCTGCACGACAGCCCCGAGTTCGCCACCCTGTCGGCGGTGCGCCAGCGCATCCTCGACCACGCCCTGCGCGACTTCCGCCTCTCCGGCGCCGAGCTGCCCGACGAACAGAAGCCGCGCTTCCAGGCCATCCAGGAAGAGCAGTCCCAGCTCGCCGCCAAGTTCTCCGAGAACCTGCTCGACGCCACCAACGCGCACGCCGAGTGGATCGCCGACGAGGCCGGCCTTTCGGGGATTCCCGAGGATGCACGCGAGGCCGCCCGCGCCGCCGCCGAAGCCGAAGGCAAGCCGGGCTGGAAGTTCACCCTGCAGATGCCCTCCTACCTGCCGGTGCTGCAGTACGCCGATGACCGCGAGCTGCGTGCACGCATGTACCGCGCCTACGCCACCCGCGCCTCCGAGCTCGGCGACCCGGAGCTCGACAACGGCCCGCTGATCGGCCGCATCCTCGCGCTGCGCCATGAAGAGGCGCGCATGCTCGGCTACCGCAACTTCGCCGAGGTCTCGCTGGTGCCCAAGATGGCCGACACGCCGGAGCAGGTGCTCGGCTTCCTGCACGACCTCGCCGCCAAGGCCAAGCCCTTCGCCGAGAAGGACCTGCAGGAGCTGAAGGTCTTCGCCAAGGCCGAGCTGGGGCTGGACACGCTTGAGCCCTGGGACGTGGCCTACGCCTCGGAGAAGCTGCGCGAACAGCGCTACGCCTACTCCGACCAGGAGGTGAAGCAGTACTTCCCCGAGCCCAAGGTGCTCGACGGCCTGTTCGGCGTGATCCGCGCGCTGTATCGCGTCGACATCCTCCCCGACGAGGCGCCGAGCTGGGACCCCGATGTGCGCTTCTTCCGCATCGAGAAGGACAGCGCGAACGGCCCGGAACTCGTCGGCCACTTCTACCTCGACCTGCACGCGCGCAGCACCAAGCGCGGCGGCGCGTGGATGGACTCGGCGCGCAGCCGCCACCGCAACACCTGGGGTAGCGACACGCCGGTGGCCTACCTGGTGTGCAACTTCCCCGGCCCGGTCGGCGAGGGTACGAAGAAGCGGCCCGCCACCTTCACCCACGACGACGTGCTCACCCTGTTCCACGAGTGCGGCCACGGCCTGCACCACCTGCTCACCCAGGTGGACGAGCTCGCGGTGTCGGGCATCCACGGCGTGGAGTGGGACGCGGTCGAGCTGCCCAGCCAGTTCATGGAGAACTTCTGCTGGGAGTGGGACGTGCTGCAGGGCATGACCGCGCATGTCGACACCGGCGAGCCGCTGCCGCGCGCGCTCTACGACAAGATGATCGCCGCGAAGAACTTCCAGAGCGGCATGCAGACCGTACGCCAGCTCGAGTTCTCGATGTTCGACCTGCGTCTGCACGGCGAGGTGGACGCGTCCTCGGGTCCCGTCCCGATCGAGCGCGTGATGGCCCTGCTCGACGAGGTCCGCAAGGAGGTCGCGGTGATGATCCCGCCCGCCTGGCACCGCTTCCCGCACAGCTTCTCGCACATCTTCGCCGGCGGCTACGCGGCCGGCTACTACAGCTACAAGTGGGCCGAGGTGCTGTCGGCCGACGCCTTCGAGGCCTTCGAGGAAGCCGGCGCGGGCAAGGGCAGCCTGCTCGACCCCGAGACCGGGGAGCGCTTCTGGCGCGAGATCCTGGCAGTGGGCGGCAGCCGCCCGGCGCTGGATTCGTTCAAGGCCTTCCGCGGCCGCGAACCTAAAGTAGATGCGCTGCTGCGCCACAGCGGGATGGTGGCGCAGGCCTGAAGTTCGGAATCGAAGGCCGAGCACACCGATCCGATAAAGGCAGGCTCTTATCGCAATTTGCTATTAATCGCAAATTGCGATAACGTTGCCCCGATGAAGCTGATCTCGAACAAGGCGCTGCGAGACTTCTCTGCGTGCCATGCTGACGCCGAGTGCCCACTGCAGGCCTTTCGGCAGCTGATCGAGAAAGGCCACTATCCGCACTTCGCTGCCCTGCGCGCCACGTTGCGTGGTGTCGACAAGGTCGGCGAGCGCTATGTGTTCAACATCGGCGGCAACAAGTATCGCCTGATCGCGGCCATCGCCTTTACCCCGCAGCTGCTCTGGGTGAAGGCCGTGCTCACGCACGCAGACTACGACGAAGGAGACTGGAAATGAGCGTCACGGACGTCCTCGCCCCTTGGGCCGCCATCAATGACGCGCTTGGCTTGTCCGCGCCGATCCGCGACGAGGCGCATTACGCCGAATTGCTGGCCTTCGTCGACGAAGCCTTCGAACAGTTCGGCGGAAACGACGAGCACCCGATCTTCGGCCTGGTCTCGATCGTGGCCGACCGGATCCGCGAGTACGAGGCGCGCGTCCACCCCTGGCCGGAACTGCCGCCGTCCGAGTTGCTGCGCGAGTTGATGGCCGAGCACGGCATCCGCCAGAGCGACCTGCCCGAGGTCGGTACGCAGTCGGTCGTGTCCGAGGTCCTGGCGGGCAAGCGCGGGCTCAATCTGCGTCAGGTCAAGGCCTTGTCGGTACGCTTCAGGGTTCCGATGGAAGTGTTCGCAGCCTGATGCGGATGGCTTCGAGGATGCTCGGGGCGCCATTTTTCTCCATTGCCCTTCGGCATGCCCCTCGGGTCTGGTGACCAGATCGCCCCCTCCCGTTCGATAACAAAAGGCTTGCATGAAAATCGCCACCTGGAACGTCAACTCCCTGAAGGTCCGCCTGCCCCACGTCCTCGACTGGCTGGCCGCCAACAAGCCCGACGCGCTCTGCCTGCAGGAGCTCAAGCTCGAGGACAAGGCCTTCCCGGTCGCCGATCTCGAGGCCGCCGGCTACCACGCCGTCTTCATCGGCCAGAAGACCTACAACGGCGTCGCCATCCTGAGCCCACAGCCGATCGACGAGGCCAGCGTGGTGCGCAACATCCCCGGCTTCGAGGACGAGCAGAAGCGCATCATCGCCGCCACCATCGATAGCGTGCGCGTGGTGTGCGGCTACTTTCCCAACGGCCAGGCGGTGGGCTCGGACAAGTTCGAGTACAAGCTGCGCTGGCTCGCCGCGCTGACCGAATGGCTGCGCGAGGAACTCAAGACGCACGAGCGCCTGGTGCTGGCCGGTGACTTCAACATCGCCCCCGAAGACCGCGACGCCCACCCCGACTGGAAGGACGAGATCCACGTGTCGGCGCCCGAGCGCGCCGCCTTCCGCGCGCTGCAGGAACTCGGCCTGATCGACGCCTTCCGCCTCTTCGAGCAGCCCGAGCGCGCGTTCTCGTGGTGGGACTACCGGATGATGGCCTTCCGACGCAACTTCGGCCTGCGCATCGACCACCTGCTGGTGTCGCCCGCGCTGCGCGAGGCCTGCCGCAGCTGCAGCGTCGACAAGGAGCCGCGCCGGCTGGAGCGCCCCTCGGACCACGCACCGGTGGTGCTGGAACTGGCCTGAAACGATGAGCCCGAGCCTTTCCCCGACCGACACGACGCAGCTGGATGCCCGCTACCCGGTGCTGGCCGACCTTTCGGCGCCGGCGCGCACCCGCCTGCTGCACAGCGCGCAGTGGATGCGCGTGCCTGCGGGCGCGATGCTCTTCGACGACCGCCAGGCCTGCGAGGGCTTCCCCTTCGTGGTCGAGGGCTCGGTACGGGTGAGCAAGTGCGCGCCGAGCGGGCGCGAGCTGCCGCTCTACCGTGTCGGCCCGGGCGAGACCTGCATCATCTCCTCGTCCTGCCTGCTCGGCCACGAGGACTACAACGCACGCGGCGTCACCGAGTCCGACACCCTGCTGATGCTGCTGCCGAAGGCCGTGTTCGACGAGATGATGGGCGAGCGCCCCTTCCGCGACTTCGTCTTCCACCTCTTCGCCGAGCGTATCGCCGACCTGATGCAACTGATCGAGGAGGTCGCCTTCCGCAAGCTCGACCAGCGCCTCGCGGCCCTGCTGCTGGGGAAGGGCCGGGTACTCCACGTCACCCACCAGCAACTCGCCGACGAGCTCGGCAGCGTGCGCGAGATCGTCAGCCGCCTGCTCAAGAGCTTCGCCGAGCAAGGCCTGGTGAAGCTCGCACGCGAGCAGGTCGAGATCATCGACCCCTCCGGGCTGCGCCGCATGGCCTCCGAGGGCAAGGGCGCGGCCTGAGACACCGGCTCCCGGGGCGCCCGCTCGGGCACGGATGAGCGTAGCATTTCGGGCCGGACGCGGGCTGTGTAACCTCGGTTACAGACCGCAGCCGGCCGCGCGTGCTCCAATGCGGCCACTCACCTCATCCGATCCAAGGAGAACAGACATGAAAACGAACGTTGGTGGCGCCGACAAGATCCTTCGCATCGTGGCCGGTATCGCGCTGCTCGCCTGGGCGGTGTTCGGCGGCCCGGTGTGGGCCTGGATCGGCATCGTCCCGCTCGCCACCGGCCTGCTCGGCTGGTGCCCGGCCTACACGATGCTCGGCATGAACACCTGCCCGCTCAGCAAGAAGTAAGCGAGCCCCCACGAAAAAGCCGGCACCCGCCGGCTTTTTCACGCCTCACGCCTCACGCCCCGCGCACTCGTTCGCGATCGCGACGTACTGCTCCACCGACAGCTTCTCGCCACGCAGCCCGGGGTCGATCCCCAGCGCCTGCAGCCCGGTCTCGTCGATGAACTCGCGCAAGGTGTTGCGCAGGGTCTTGCGGCGCTGGCCGAAGGCGGCGGCGACGATGCGCCCGAGCAAGGCCTCGTCGCGGGCGCCGAGCTGATCGGCCGGCAGCGGGGCCATGCGCACGATGCTCGACATGACCTTGGGCGCCGGGCGGAAGGCGCCCGGCGGCACGTCGAACAGCCGCCCCATGCGGAAGCGGTACTGCAGCATCACCGAAAGCCGCCCATACTCCTCGGTGCCCGGCTCGGCCACCATGCGCATCACCACCTCCTTCTGCAGCATGAAGGTCATGTCCCTGACCTGGTCGGCGAAGCCGGCGAGGTGGAACAGGATGGGGGTGGAGATGTTGTAGGGCAGGTTGCCGACGATGCGCAGGCTGCGCTCACCGCCCCCCTCGACACCGGCGCAAAGGCTGGCGAAGTCGAACTTCAGCGCATCGCCCTCATGCACCGTCAGTTGCTCGGCGGTGTAGCGCTCGTGCAGGCGGGCGATGAGGTCGCGGTCGATCTCGACCACGTGCAGGTGGCCGAGGCGCTCGATCAGGGGGTCGGTCATCGCCCCCAGGCCGGGGCCGATCTCGACCATGAGTTCGCCCGGCTGGGGGCGGATGCCGTCGATGATCTTGCGGATGATGTTGGGGTCGGAGAGGAAATTCTGGCCGAAGCGCTTGCGCGCGCGATGGCCGTCGGTGTCGAAGTCGTGCATGGGAGTCCTTTCGCCGGGGGCGGCCCGGCCTGGCTTCGCCGCGCTCAGGCGGCGGCGCGCGCCTGCGTCATCGCGATCGCGAGCTCGAGCGCGGCGAACAGGCTGCCCGGGTCGGCGCGGCCGCTGCCGGCGAGGTCGAGCGCGGTGCCGTGATCTACTGAGGTGCGGATGATGGGCAGGCCGAGCGTGACATTGACGCCGCCGCCGAAGCTGGCGTGCTTGAGCACCGGCAGGCCCTGGTCGTGGTACATGGCCAGCACCGCGTCGCCCTGCGCCAGCGTGTGCGGCACGAACAGGGTGTCGGCGGGCAGCGGGCCGACCAGCTGCATGCCCTCGGCACGCAGGCGCTCGAGCACCGGGATGATGACGTCGATCTCCTCGCGCCCCATGTGCCCGCCCTCGCCCGCGTGCGGGTTGAGGCCGGCGACCAGGATGCGCGGCGCAGCCAGGCCGAAGTGGCGGCGCAGGTCGGCGTGCAGGATGCGGAGGGTGTCCTCCAGCACCTGCGGCGTGATCGCCGCCGGCACCGCGGCGAGCGGCAGGTGGGTGGTCGCCAGCGCGACGCGCAGGCCGCCGCCCACCAGCATCATCACTACCCGCGACGTCCCGGTGTGCTCGGCGAGGTATTCGGTGTGGCCGGTGAAGGGCATGGTCTCACGGGCACCGAGGCCCTCGCAGATCACGCCCTTGTGCACCGGCGCGGTGACCATGGCGGCGAATTCGCCCTGCACGCAGCCGGCGATCGCGCGGTCGAGCAGTCGCAGCACGTAGGCGCCGTTGGCCGCGTCGAGCACCCCCGGCCGGGACGGCGCGGCGAGCGGCAGGTGCAGCACCTCGACCGTACCCGCGGGCGCAGGCCGCACGGGGTCGAACTCGACCACGCCCATGGCGCTGCCGAGCGCGGCGGCGCGCGCACGCATGAGCCCGAGGTCGGCGAGCACCACCGGGCGTAGCGGCCAGGCACGCTCGGCCAGGCGCAGACACAGCTCGGGGCCGACTCCCGCGGGTTCGCCGCTGGTGATGGCGACGAGCCCACACCCTGCGTGCGCGGCCGCGCTCAATGCCCCTCCGTCCCGTCGTTTCCCTTCCGGCAGCCGTGCGGGCGCGCTCATTCGCGCTCGATGCGGTAGTCGACGTAGGTGCTGTCGCGCAGCTGGCGCACCCAGTCCTCGTAGGCCTGCTCGGCCTTGCGCTCGCGCAGGGCCTGGCGCGCGGCGGCGCGCTTGCGCTCGTCGGTGACGTCCTGCACGCGGCGTTCCATCACCTGGATCAGGTGCCAGCCGAAGGGCGAACGCACCGGCGCGCTGACCGCACCCGGCTGCAGCGCGTTCATGGCACGCTCGAACTCGGGCACGGTGTCGCCCGGGTTGAGCCAGCCGAGATCGCCGCCGCGGGCGGCGGAGAGGTCGGCCGAGCTCGCCTTGGCCAGCTCGGCGAAGTCGGCGCCATTGATCACGCGCTCGCGGATGCCCAGCAGGCGGGCCTCGGCGTCAGCGTCGGAGAGCACCTCGGAGGTCTTGATCAGGATGTGGCGGGCGCGCGTCTGCTCGAGCTGCTGCACCGCGGCCGCGCCGCCGCCGCGCACGTCAACCAGGCGCACGATGTGCAGCCCGGCGGCGCTGCGCAGCACCGGCGAGGTCTCGCCCGGGCGCATGCGGCGCACCGCGTCGGCGAACAGCGCCGGCAGACGGTCGAGCGGGCGCCAGCCCAGGCCGCCGCCCTGCAGGCCGTCGGGCGCGTCGGAGACTTCGGCAGCGACGCGGGCGAAGTCCTCGCCCGATCGCAGCCGCGCCATCACCTGCTCGGCACGCCTGGCCACCGCCTCGACCTGCTGCGGCGAGGCGCCCTCGGGCGTGCGCAGCAGGATGTGGGCGACGGCGAACTCCTGGCCGGAGAAGGCGTCTGGGTTGTTGGCGATGAAGTTGTCGATCTCGGCGTCGGTGACCACGATGCGGCTGTCCACCTCGCGCTCGCGCAGGCGGGTGAGCAGGATCTCGCTGCGGATCTCGTCGCGGAAGCGGCTCCAGGTGACGCCGTCCTTTTCCAGCGTCGCACGCAGCTGCTCGATCGAGAGCTTGTTGTTCGAGGCGATGCGCTCGATCGCACGGTCGAGCGTGGCGTCGTCCACCCGCAGCGAGGACTCGCGCGCGAGCTGTAGCTGGGCGCGCTCGACGATCAGGCGCTCGAGCAGCTGGCGCTGCAGCACGTCCTCGGGGGGCAGCTCGACGCCCTGGCGGGCGAGCTGGCGGCGGGTCTGCTCGATGCGCGAGCGCAGCTCGAGGCCGGTGATCACTTCGTTGTTGACGACCGCGACGATGCGGTCGACCTCGACCGCGCGTGGCGCAGCGTGTCCAGGCAGCGCGAGCGTGGCGGCCGCCAGGCCGATAGCGATGGCGACGCGGGTGCGGGAGAGGAGTTGTTTCATGTCGTTGGGAGATGAATGCGCGGGATCAGCCTCAGTCTTCACCGAAGACGCGGTTGGCCGAGGAGTCGTTGATCTTGCCATAGCCGGGAACGCTGCGCTTGATGAGGCTGAGCGGGTTCGAGCCGATCCCGGCGAGGTCGTTCAGTTCCAGTTGCACGAAGATGGCGTTGGTGACGTCGTCCTCGTCGATCGCGAAGCGATGCACCGCGGTCCGGAACACCCAGCAGCCGCCGTCGTACTCGATGCCGGCGACCGCCTCGGTGATGCGGTCGTCCTTGAGCGAGTGGGTGACGCGACCGACACCGTACCAGTTGCGCGCGAGCGGCCACTGCCCGGAGACGTCGATGTCCTTGAGGCCCACGATGTCGTCGTCGACGCGCAGGTTGGGCGCATAGCGGTAGCTCAGGTTGAGCGTGCGCGCGAAGCCGGGCTGGTAGCGCACGCTGGCGTTGAGGCGCTCGGTGCGGCTGGTCTCGGTGTTGTACTGCGCGTAGGAGTCCACCGTCACCGTGCTGGTGACGCGTCCGCCGAGGCCGGCGAGAATCTCGTTGCCGGTGCCGGCACGGCGCAGCTCGTCCTCGTTGTAGAGATAGACTTCCTGGTCCGAGAAGTAGTAGCGCTGGCCGATCAGCGCGCGCAGGCGCTCGACCCCGGTCTCGGCATCGATGAAGCGCGTGGTGACCGCCGCGGTGAGGTCGTTGGCGTCGCCGATGCGGTCGCTGCCCGAATACCGGTTCTCGGCGAAGATCTGCGCGAAGCCGACGTCGAAGCGGTTGCTGTCGAAGAGGGGGATGTCGTCTTGGTTACGGCTCGGGACGCGCAGGTAGAAGAGCCGTGGCTCCAGCGTCTGCAGGTAGTCCTTGCCGAAGTAGTGCGACTCGCGCTCGAAGAACAGGCCGGAGTCGAGCGAGACGATCGGGACCGAGCGTGTGATCGAATCGGGCTTGCCCGCCTTGGGCACGGCACGGTCGATGTCGTAGCTGGTGTAATGCACGCCCGCCTTGGGCGTCACGAACCAGGCCGCGCCCTGCATCGGCAACGAGAGCTGAGGGTAGGCGACGAAGCGCGAGGCCTCGTCGCGGTCCGTCTCGCGATGGGCAAAGCGCACGAACTCGGTCTCGAGCAGTCCGGCCATCCCGCCGGCAAGGTCGGCGCGTGCGGCATCGAGGCGCAGCTGCGGCAGGCGGCGATAAGGCTCGACGTTGCGCACATCCGGATCCGGATTCAGGGTCTGGTAGCGCTGCGCCAGCGCGGAGGCGGTCCACCATCCGCCCGCGTAGATCAAGCGTCCCTCGCGCAGCAGGTTCACCCGCGAGGCCACGCCGATGCTCGACGAGAGATCCTCGAAGTAGGCATCGTCGGAGACCGCATTGAGGTCTAGCGTGCCATAGAAGTTGGGCGCGAAGCGATGCTGGTGCTGGATCGAGCCGAGCCTGCGCTCCTCGCCGGTGACCTTGTCGTTCGGCATCCACTCGAGGCGGGTCGTGCCCTGGTAGTCCTCGCCTAGATAGCGCAGCTCGCCGCCGAACTGGACGCCGCGGCGGGTCATGATGCGTGGCGCCAGGGTGGCGTCGTAGTTGGGTGCGATGTTCCAGTAATAAGGCTGGGTGAAGTCCACCCCGGTCTTGTTCGACGAGCCGAAGGTGGGCGGCAGCAGGCCGGACTGGCGCTGTCCGCTGAGCGGGAACTCGGCCCAGGGCATCCAGAAGATCGGCGTATCCATGAACACGATCGAGCTGCCGCGCGCGGTGCCGACCTCGCGGTCGTAGTCGAGCTCGAGCTCGCGCGCCCTGATGTACCAGTCCGGATCCTGCGGGCTGCAGGTGGTCCACGTCGCGTTGGCGAGGCGGTACTGGTTCTCGCCCTCCAGGCGCAGCAGGTCTGCCTCGCCGCTGCCGGCCACAGTGCGCGGGGCGTCGCCGGCGAGCGCGGGCGGACGCGCCCGCGAGAGCTCGTAGGTCGGTGTCTCGAAGCTGCCGACACGGTCGCCCACCACCAGCGTGGCCTTCGGCCCGCGGATCGTGTCGCCACCCCGGCTCAGCACCACGTCACCCTCGGCGAGCACCTCGTCGGTCGGCTCGCGGTAGGTGACGCGCTCCGCGGTCAGCACGGTGTCGTCGCGCTGGAGCTCGGCCTCACCCTCGGCGACCAGCTCGACCCCGCGCTCGCCATGGATGCGCAGCGCGCTGACCGCGGTCTCGCCCGGCGCGAGCGCGGGGCGCTCGGCCGCGGGCGGGGCGGCAGGCGGAGCGGCAGTGGCCCGTGCGACGTCCTTGGTGGCGGTGGCGGTCACGGGCGGCGTCGGCGTCGCGGCAGGCTGTGGCGTCGGCGCAGCCACCGGCGCCGGACCGGGAGCGGGAACTGGAGCGAGAGCGGGAACGGACATGGGCTCCGGAGCGGGCGCCTTCGAGGCCGGCGCAGCGGAGGCCGGGGTCACGGCGCGCGCAGGCGTGGCCGTCGGGGCCGGACGCAGCAGATCGGGCGCCACCTGGAGCGTCGGCAGGGATTGCGCGAAAGCGGCACCCGACAGGCCCAGCAGAAGCAGCGGAATCAGACGAATGCGCGTAGTCGGAAGCATGCGGATCGAGCCCTTGCCGTCGTTCGCGATGCGCGTGCGCCCACCCGAACCACCGTATTGATAAACTCGCGGATTCTACACGAACCCCTGCGGAGATCCGGTTTGCATCGCCTAGAACAACTCAGGACCTGGCTCGCCGCCACCCTGCCCGGCCAGTCCTTCGAACTCGCCCCGGCCTCGGCGGACGCCAGCTTCCGCCGCTACTTCCGCGCCACCTTCGCCGACGGCAGCCCCTCGCGCGTGGTCATGGACGCCCCGCCCGAAAAGGAGGACGTACGCCCCTGGCTGCACGTGGCCGGGCTCTTCGGCGCCGCCGGCGCCCATGTGCCCGAGGTGCTCGCGCAGGACCTCGACCAAGGCTTCCTGCTGCTCTCCGACCTCGGCTCGACGACCTACCTGCAAGCGCTGAAGGCGCACGACGATCCGCAGCAAGCCGCCCGGACCGCACATCACCTGTACGCGGACGCGCTCGGCGCGCTCGCCGCCATCCAGTGCGCCAGCCGCCCCAGCGTGCTGCCCGAGTACGATCGCGCGCTGCTGCTGCGCGAGCTGCAGCTCTTCCCCGAGTGGTACATCGCCCGCCACAAGGGCGTCACCCTCACCGAGGCCGAGACCGCGATGCTGAACACCGCGTTCGAGCGCATCCTCGCGGTGAACCTCGCCGAGCCGCAGGTCTTCGTGCATCGCGACTACCACTCGCGCAACCTGATGCTGCTCGAGCCCGCCGAGGGCCGCGGCGCCAACCCCGGCATCATCGACTTCCAGGACGCCGTCTACGGCCCGATCAGCTACGACCTCGTGTCGCTGTTCAAGGACGCCTACATCCGCTGGGACGAGGAGTTCATCCTCGACCTGCTGATCCGCTACTGGGAGACCGCGAAGAAGCTCGGCCTGCCGGTGCGCGCGGAGTTCGCCGACTTCCATCGCGACTTCGAGTGGATGGGCGTGCAGCGCCACATCAAGGTGCTCGGCATCTTCGCCCGCCTGTACCACCGCGACGGCAAGGACGGCTACCTCGCCGACATGCCGCTGGTGATGGACTACCTGCGCCGGGCCTGCAAGCGCTGGCGCGACCTCGGCCCGCTGCTCAAGCTGCTCGATCGCCTCGAGCCCGAGAACGTCCAGGTCGGCTACACCTTCTGATGGCACAGATCCGCGCGATGATCCTCGCCGCCGGTCGTGGCGAGCGCATGCGCCCGCTCACCGACCACACCCCCAAGCCGCTGCTGTCGGTGGGCGGCAAGCCCCTGATCGTATGGCACATCGAGCGCCTGCGCGCGTCCGGCTTCCGCGAGCTCGTGATCAACCACGCCCACCTCGGCCACCGGCTCGAAGAAGCGCTCGGCGACGGCACGGCCTTCGGCGTCCGCATCGCGTGGTCGCCCGAGGCCAGCGCACTGGAGACCGCCGGCGGCATCCGCCACGCCCTGCCGCTGCTCGGCGACCAGCCCTTCGTCGTGGTCAACGGCGATGTGTTCTGCGACGCCGACTTCACGTCCCTGCGCGCCGCCGCCGAAGGCCTGCACGCCGACGGCCCGCTCGCCCACCTGCTGCTGGTGGACAACCCCGAGCACCACCCGGAAGGTGACTTCCACCTCGATGCCGCCGGCCTGCTCCACGCCGAAGGCGCCCCACGGCTCACCTTCTCCGGGCTCGGCGCCTACCATCCCGCCCTGTTCGCCGCCCTCGCCGACGACACCCCCGCCAAACTCGCCCCCCTGCTGCGCGCGGCGATGAACGCGGGCCAGGTCACCGGCCGGCACCACGCCGGGCGCTGGATCGACGTTGGCACCCCGCGGCGCCTGGCGGACCTCGACTGCGAGCTCCAACACAAGAGGCCCTCTTGAACACCGATAAAGCCAAGCGCCTGATCGAGACCGTGCTCGATCAAGCCAGACGCATCCGCCCGGCCGTGGTCCCCGCCCTGGCCGTGCTCGTCCTCGCGCTCGCTTGGACGGCCGTCAGCCACCTCGTCGGCGAGGTGTCGTATGCCGAGGTCGCGGCGGCACTCGCCGCGACGCCGGACCGGGCGCTCGCCATCGCGCTCGGCTGCACCCTGCTCAGCTTCGTCGCCCTGATGGTGTACGACCTCGGCGCGCTCGACTTCATCGACCGCAAGGTCCCGCGCAACGTCGTTGCGCTGACCTCGTTCTGCGCCTACTCGGTGGGCAACACGGTCGGCTTCGGGCCGCTGACCGCCGGCGCGATCCGCTACCGCTTCTACACGCCCTACGGCCTAGAGCCCGACGAGGTCGCCCGCATCGTCGCCTTCGTCACCGCCGCCTTCGCGATCGGGCTGGCGGCGACGGCGGCCATCGGCCTGCTCGTCGCCGCCGATGAACTGGCCATGCTGTCGGTCGCGCCGTTCGTGCTGCAGCTGATCGGCGGCGGCATGCTGGCCGCCTTCGTGGCGCTCTGCCTGGCCGCTGGAGAGGGCAGGACGGTGAGCCTGTTCGGCTCTCCTGCGCGCCTGCCCTCGTGGCGCCAGATGGTCCGCCAGCTGGTCGCGACCATCGTCGACATCGGCGCCTCGGCCACCGTGCTGTGGGTGCTGCTGCCCGCCGGCAGCATCGACCTGCCGGCCTTCGTCGCGATCTACGCGGTCGCCGTCGGCCTCGGCGTGGTGAGCCACGTGCCGGCCGGCCTGGGGGTGTTCGAGACGGTGATCGTCGCCGCGCTGAGCGGACGCCTGCCGATCGACCAGATCCTGAGCGCACTCATCCTCTACCGCGTGATCTACCACCTGGTGCCGCTGATCCTGGCGGTGCTGCTGATCACTGGGCTGGAGCTGCGCAAGGCGGCCCGGACGCCGCTGATGGCCGCGGCCCTGAAGGCCGGGCACCGCCTGGCGCCCCCCTTGATCGGCGCATTCACCCTGGTGCTCGGCGCGGTGCTGGTGTTCTCGGGGGTCACCCCGGCGAGCGAGGAGGCCCTGGACGTGCTGAGCGACGTCGTGCCGCTGCCGCTGCTCGAAGGCGCCCACTTCCTCGGCAGCGTGCTCGGCATGGCCTTGCTGATCATAGCGCGCGGGCTGGTGTACCGCCTCGACGGCGCCTGGTGGCTGGCGGTGATCGTCGTTCCGCTGTCGGCCATCCTGGCCTTCTTCAAGGGCCTGGCCCTCGGCGAGGCCCTCATGTTGACGGCCCTGTTCGCGGCCCTGCTCGCCTCGCGGCGCGCCTTCTCGCGCCACGCCTCGCTACTCCATCAGGCGATGGCGCCGGGCTGGCTCGCCGCGATGGGCGTGCTGCTGGTGACGGCGGTCGCGATCCTGCTGTTCGTCTACAAGGACGTGGATTACAGCCACTCGCTGTGGTGGCAGTTCGAGTTCTACAGCGAGGCACCGCGCAGCCTGCGGGCGCTGATCGGCATCACGCTCACCGCCGGCCTGGGCGCATGGTGGACGCTGATGAAGCCGGTCGGGGTGCGCTCGGCCCTGCCGGACGAAGAAGCGCTCGAGCGCGCCCGCCGGATCGTCGCCGCCCAAGCCCACGTCGACGCGGGCCTGGTCGCCATGGGCGACAAGCGTCTGCTGTTTTCCGAGGATGGCCGCGCCTTCATCATGTACGCGATCCAGGGGCGTTCCTGGGTCGCCCTGTCCGATCCGGTCGGCCCGCGCGAGACCTGGCCGGAGCTGGTGTGGAACTTCGCCGAACTGGCCCGTCATGCCGGCGGTCGTGCGGTCTTCTACCAGGTCGCCCCCGAATCGCTCGGCCTCTACGCGGATGCCGGCCTGATGGCGTTCAAGCTCGGCGAGGAGGCGCGCGTCCGACTCTCCGAGTTCGACCTCAAGGGCGGCAAGCGCGCCAGCCTGCGACAATCGCTCAACCGCGCCGAGCGCATGGGCCTGAGCTTCGAGATCCTTGCCGGACCGGCGCTGGACGCCTGCATGGACGAGCTCTCCGCACTCTCGGGCGCGTGGCTCGCGCAGCACAAGGCGCGCGAGAAGCGCTTCTCGCTCGGCGCCTTCGACCCGGCCTACGTGCGCCGCCAGCCCGTCGCCCTGCTGCGCCAGGCAGGGCGCGTCGTGGCCTTCGCCAACGTGCTGCTCACCGACCTCAAGCAGGAGGCCACCGTCGACATGATGCGCTTTTCCGCCGACGCGCCCAACGGCGCGATGGAGGCGCTGCTGCTGCACCTGATCCTGCACTTCCAGCGCGAAGGCTACGAATGGTTCCTGCTCGGCATGGCACCGCTGTCCGGCCTGTCGGCGAGCGCGGCCGCGCCGATCTGGCACCGCGTCGGCAGGACGGTGTTCGAGCACGGCGAACGCTTCTACAACTTCAGCGGCCTGCGCGCCTTCAAGGCCAAGTTCCTGCCCGAGTGGCAGCCCCGCTATCTTGCGGTGGCGGGTGGCATCAACCCCATGCTCGCGCTGGCGGACATCACCGTGCTGATCAGCGGCGGGCTCAAGGGAGTGATCGGCAAATGACCCTGCCCCATCGATTCCTCGCGTCCCTCGCCCTGGCCGCCATGCTGTCCGCAGGCGCGCCGGGCACGTCCGCCGCGGATCCCGAGATGACGATCGGCGCGCCGCTGAAGATCCTCCCCGCCACGCCGCCCACCGGCGCCGTGGTGCTGTTCTCGGACGCGGACGGCTGGGACGGCCCCGAGCGCGGCGCGGCGGAGGCGCTGGCGAAGCAGGGCCTCGTGGTGATCGGCATCGACCTGGAAGGCGTGATGCGACGCATGCGGGCGCGCCACGACGACTGCAGCATCCTGATCGGCGAGATCGAGGCGGTCAGCCACGAACTCCAGCGCCAGACGGGCGCCCATGCCTACCATTTCCCGGTGCTGGCGGGGGTCGGCGAAGGCGGGACGATGGCGCTCGCGGTCGCCGACCAGGCTGCGGCCGCGACCCTCGCCGGAGCGGTCGCGGTCGACCCGCTGCCCGCAGCCGCACTGCGCCGGGCACTGTGCGGCCACGACGGCCGGCCGACCGACGGCACCGCAAGGCTGATGCCGCCGCCCCTGCCCTTCTCGGTGGAATTGATCGCCAGCACGGACGCGGGCCAAGCCGCACACACGCTCGTCGCCCGGCTCGCGGCGGGGCGGCACGACGTGCAGGTCACCGACAGCCCCGAAAAGCCCGCCGCCGCGCTGCTGGCCGGAGTCGGTCGCGCCGGGCATCCACGCCAGGACGACGCGCTCGGCGACCTGCCGCTGATCGAACTCCCCGCACTCGGCCCGGGCACGGGCGCCTTCGCCATCCTCTACTCGGGCGACGGCGGCTGGCGGGACCTCGACAAGGACGTCGCCGCGCTGCTGCAACGCGAGGGCTTGCCGGTGGTAGGCGTGGACGTGCTGCGCTACTTCTGGTCGCAGCGCTCGCCCGAACAGGGCGCGCGCGATCTCGCCCGCATCATCGACGCCTACGCCAGGCGGTGGAAGGCCACGCGCGTCGTGCTGATCGGCTACTCCTTCGGCGCGGACGTCCTTCCCGCGCTCTACAACCGCCTGCCGGCCGACATGAAGGGTCGCGTCGCGCAGATCTCGCTGCTCGGGTTCGCAACCCGCGCGAGCTTCGAGGTCACGGTCTCCGAATGGCTCGGCCACGCGCGCGAGGACAGCGTGCCGACCCTGCCCGAAGCGCTGCGCATCGATCAGCGCCTGCTGCAGTGCTTCCAGGGCGACGAAGACGACGAGGCCGCTTGCACGGGCCTGGGCGCCGGGGCGGAGATCATCCGCACCAGCGGCGGACACCATTTCGACGGCGACTACGAAGCCCTCGCCCGCCGCATCCTGCACGGCGTGGAGCGGCGTTCGCCGCATTAGGCGCAAGCGGCCCGCGGCGTCGCCGCGTGACATAATTCCGCCCATGAACGCACCCGGCACCGCCCCCATGGACACCCCCCCCTTCCGCGCCCGCCGCGCCCGCCTGCTGCAGCGCATGCAGGCCGCCGGCGGCGGCGTCGCCATCCTGCCCACCGCCCCCGAGCGCGTGCGCAACCGCGACGCCCACTACGCCTACCGCCACGACAGCTACTTCTACTACCTCACCGCCTTCCGCGAACCCGAGGCCGTGGTCGTGCTGGTGGCGGGCAAGGAGACGAAGCAGATCCTCTTCTGCCGCGAGAAGAACGAGGAACGCGAGATCTGGGACGGCTACCGCTGGGGCCCCGACGCGGCGCGCGAGGCCTTCGGCTTCGACGAGGCGTGGACCATCGGCGACCTCGAGAAGCGCCTCCCCGACACCCTCGCCGACCAGCCCCTGCTGTGGACCAGCCTCGGCTACGACAACGACTGGGACGCGAAGGTACTCGGCGCGCTCAACGCCGTGCGCGACAAGGCCCGCACCGGCCTCACCCCGCCGCACTCGGTGCGCGACCTGCGCGCCGAACTCGACGAGATGCGTCTCGTCAAGGACGCTTCCGAGCTCGCCACCATGCGCCGCGCCGCCCGCATCTCGGCCGAC
This sequence comes from Thauera sp., assembly GCA_024235615.1. GTDB lineage: Bacteria > Pseudomonadota > Gammaproteobacteria > Burkholderiales > Rhodocyclaceae > Thauera. Next base: position 889,293 of record JACKMB010000001.1, read on the forward strand.
GCCCACGGCCGCGCCATGCGCGCCACCCGCCCGGGGCGCTTCGAATACGAGATCGAGGCCGAGCTGCTGCACGCCTTCCGCGCCGCTGGCAGCCAGGCCCCCGCCTACACCAGCATCGTCGCCGGCGGCGCCAACGCCTGCGTGCTGCACTACGTCGACAACGACCAGCGCCTGAAGGACGGCGACCTGCTGCTGATCGACGCCGGCTGCGAGCTCGACGGCTACGCGTCCGACATCACCCGCAGCTTCCCGGTGAACGGCCGCTTCTCCGGCGCGCAGCGCGACGTGTATGAGCTCGTGCTCGCCGCCCAGGTCGCCGCGCGCGAGGCCACCCGCCCCGGCGCGCACTGGAACCAGCCGCACGACGCCGCGGTGAAGGTGCTCGCCCAGGGCATGCTCGACCTCGGCCTCCTCCAGGGCAGCCTCGACGGCGTGCTCGAGAGCGGCGACTACCGCCGCTTCTACATGCACCGCACCGGCCACTGGCTGGGCATGGACGTGCACGACGCCGGCGAATACAAGCTCGGTGGCGAGTGGCGGCCGCTCGTCGAGGGCATGGTGCTGACCATCGAGCCGGGCTGCTACATCCGCCCCGCCGACGACGTGCCCGAGGCCTTCTGGAACATCGGCATCCGCATCGAGGACGACGCGGTGGTCACGGCCGGAGGCTGCGAGCTGATCACCGAGGACGTGCCCAAGGCGATCACGGAGATCGAGGCCCTGATGCGAGACACGCGCCATGCCTGAGAACGCTCCCGAGCGCGTCCATGACCTGCTGATCGTCGGCGCCGGCCCGGTCGGCCTCGCGCTGGCGCTCGCGCTCAAGGACGCCGGCCTCGACATCGTGCTCGCCGACGCGCGCGCCCGTGAAGCGGTGACGAAGGACCCGCGCGACCTCGCGCTCGCCCACGGCACCCGGCTCACGCTGCAGCGCCTCGGCGTCTGGAACACGCTGCCGCGCACCGCGATCGAGCACATCCATATCTCGCATCAGGGCGGGCTCGGCCGCACCCTGATCGACGCCGCCGAACACGGTCTGCCCGCGCTCGGCTACGTCGCCTCCGCCGGCGCGCTCGCCGCGGCCCTGCGCGAGGCGGTCGATGCAGCGGGCATCCCCGTGTTCGACGAGACCGAGATCACCAACCTGGCCGCGGGCGAGGAAGACGTGATCGCCAGCCTCGCCGGCGCCGGCCGCCCCGCGCCGACGCTGCGCGCGCGGCTCGCCGCCTGCGCCGAGGGCGGCCTGCGCGCGGGCGACCCCAACGTGGTCGAGCACGACTACGGCCAGCACGCACTGATCGCCGACGTGCAGGTCGCCGGCGGCCACCGCCACACCGCCTTCGAGCGCTTCACCCCGCAGGGCCCGGTGGCGCTGCTGCCCAAGGGCGACGGCTACGCGCTGGTGCATGTCGCCCATCCCGACACCGCCGACGAGTTGCTTGCGCTCGACGATGCCGCCTACCTCGCCCGCCTGCAGGCCCACATCGGCGGCCGCGCGCGGCTCACCGGCGTCGGCCCGCGCCTGCGCTATCCGCTGGTGCTGCGCTACCGGCGCTCGACCATCGCGCAGCGCACAGTGTGGCTCGGCAATGCGGCGCAGACCCTGCATCCGGTCGCCGGCCAGGGCTTCAACCTGGCGCTGCGCGATGTGTGGGCGCTGGCCGACGCGCTGCTGCGTGCGCGCGAGGCGGCTCGGCGGGGTGCGGCCGACACTGCACCGGGCCCCTTCGACGCCGGCGCCGCTACCGTCCTCGCACGCTATGCGAACGCCCGCGGCCTGGACCGCCTCGGCACGATCCGCTTCACCGACACCCTGGTGCGGGTGTTCAGCAACGACTTCGCCCCGCTGCGCCACGCGCGCGGCGCCGCGCTGCTCGCGCTCGACCTGATCCCGCCGCTGCGCAACTTCCTCGCGCGCCGCATGATGTTCGGCGCCCGCGCGTGGCCCTGAGCCGCCGGCGTGGCGCACGTCGGCCGACGGTCTAGACTGAGAGCGTGAGGCGCAGGTTGCGCCAAACCCGGGAGGGGGCATGGAGTCGAATCGACCGCGGCGGCGCGGGCGAGTTCACCCAGGCGCAGCAGTCGCAATGCGCGAACAAGCGGCTTGATTCGAGGCCGCAATGGACACGTCCGCCTCCACCGGTAACTCCGACGACCTGCGTGACAAGTTCCGTCAAGGCCTGCGCGAGCTCTCGCCCGCCTATTTCGGCATGGCGATGGCGACCGGCATCGTTTCCCTTTCCGCGCACATGCAGGGCTGGAAGTGGCTCGCGACCACGCTGTTCTGGATCAATGCCAGCCTCTATGGCGTACTCTGGCTCCTGCTGCTGCTGCGGATCGCCTGGCATCCAGGCGCGGTGCGCACCGATCTGCTCGATCATCTGCGCGCGCCCGGCTTCTTCACCACGGTGGCGGCCAGCGGTGTGCTCGGCACGCAATGCCTGGTGGTTGCGGACAGCCTGGGGGGCGCGATCACGCTCTGGTGCGTGGCGCTGGTGCTCTGGCTGCTGCTGACCTACACGATCTTCACCATGCTGGTGGTCAAGGCGGAAAAACCTCCTCTCGACCAAGGCATCAACGGCGGCTGGCTGCTCGCGGTCGTCGCGACGCAGGCGGTCGCGGTGCTGGGCACCCTGATCGCGACCCGCATCCCGCAGCCCTATCGGCTCGAACTCAATTTCTTCGCGCTGTCGATGTGGCTGTGGGGCGGCATGCTCTACATCTGGATGATGTCGCTGATCTTCTACCGCTACACCTTCTTCCGCTTCTCGCCCGCCGATCTGTCGCCGCCCTACTGGATCAACATGGGCGCGATGGCGATCTCGACGCTGGCCGGCAGTCAGCTGATCCTGAACGCCCCGCACGCCCCCTTCCTCGAGTCGCTGCTGCCCTTCATCAAGGGCTTCACGGTGTTCTACTGGGCGACCGGAAGCTGGTGGATCCCGATGCTGATCGTGCTCGCGGCATGGCGCCACGGCGTGATGCGCTTCCCGCTGCGCTACGACCCCCTGTACTGGGGTGCCGTGTTCCCGATCGGCATGTACTCGGCGTGCACACTGCGCCTGCACGAGGCGATGGCCCTGCCCTTCCTCGACCGTATTCCGCCGGTCTTCCTCGTCATCGCCCTGTGCGCGTGGGCACTCGCATTCACCGGGCTCGTACTCGACCTGCTCGCCCGCGTGCGCGCCCCGGCACGCGCGACGCGGGCTTGAGACACGACGATCAGAACGCCGGCACCACCGCGCCCTGGTACTTGTCGGCGAGGAACTGCTTCACCTCCGGCGAGTTCAGCGCGGCGGCGAGCTTCCTGATCGCCGGACTGTTCGCGTTGTCGTCGCGCGCCACCAGCAGGTTGGCGTAGGGCGAGCTGGCGTCCTCGATGAAGAGCGAGTCCTTCAGCGGGTTCAGCTTGGCCTCGATCGCGTAGTTGGTGTTGATCACCGCCAGGTCGACCTGGTTCAGCACGCGCGGCAGGGTCGCGGCCTCGAGCTCGCGGATCCTGAGCTTCCTCGGGTTCTCGGCGATGTCCTTCTGGGTGGCCGAGATGTTGTTCAGATCCTTGAGCTTCAGCAGCCCGTTCTTCGCCATCAGCAGCAGCGCGCGGCCGGAGTTGGACGGGTCGTTCGGGATCGCCACGGTCGCGCCCTCGGGGATGTCCGCCACCGCCTTGTGCTTGCCGGAGTAGGCACCCAGCGGCTCGACGTGCACCTTGGTCACCACGGTCTGGATGTCGTTCTTCTGCTTCTGCTTGAACGCGTCGAGGTAGGGCTGGTGCAGGAAGAAGTTGCCGTCGACGCGCTTCTCGTTGGTCTGCATCGAGGGCTGCACATAGTCGGTGAACACCTTCACCTCGAGCTCCACGCCTTCCTTGGCCAGCATCGGCTTGACGAACTCGAGGATCTCGGCGTGCGGCACCGGGGTGGCGGCGATGACCAGGCGGTCGGCGGCGACCGCGGCGTTGCCGGCAGCGAGGGCGAGCGTGCCGAAAGCGGCGGCGAACAGTTTGCGCAGGGTAAACGACATCGTTGAAGTCTCCTTCGTGGGGATCACTTGCGGGTGAAATACAGCACCAGGCGGTCGCCCGAGTACTGGATGATCTGGACGAGCACGACCAGCAGGGCGACGGTGATCACCATCACCTCGGTCTGGAAGCGCTGATAGCCGAAACGGATCGCGAGGTCGCCGAGGCCACCGCCGCCGATCACGCCGGACATCGCAGCATAGGACATCAAGGTGATCGCCGTCACCGTGACCGCGGCGATCAGCCCGGGCAGGGCCTCGGGCAGCAGCGCGCCGAAGATGATGCGCGAGGTGCGGATGCCCATCGCCTGGCAGGCCTCGATCACGCCGCGGTCGACCTCGCGCAGCACGTTCTCGACCAGGCGCGCGAAGAAGGGCGCGGTGCCCACCACCAGCGGCGGGATCGCGCCCTCGACGCCGAGCGAGGTGCCGATCAGGATCACCGTGACCGGGATCATCACGATCAGCAGGATCAGGAAGGGCACCGAGCGCAGCACGTTGACCACGAACGAGAGCACCGTATAGACGAGGCCCTGCTCGAGCAGCTGGCGCTTGGCGGTGACGAACAGCAGGATTCCCAGCGGCAGGCCGAGCAGGATGGTGAAGAACAGCGACACCCCGGTCATGACCAGGGTCTCCCAGGTCGCGATCCAGATGTCGCTCCAGTCGATGACGGACAGGTCCATTACTGCAGCACCTCGTGGTGGATCTGGTGGCGGTCGAGCTCGGCGAACACCGCGCGGATGTCGTCCTCGCCGCCCTCGAGCTCGAGCAGCAGCTGGCCGAAGGGCACGTCCTTGATGCTGGAGACCTCGCCCTGCAGGATCGTGACCTGCACCCTGGCGCCGGCCATGATGCGGCTGAGGATGGGCTGGTAGGTCACGTCGCCGATGTAGGTCAGCCGCACCAGCGTGCCGCGCAGCTTGTCCTTCATGTAGGCGTGCGCCGGATCGAAGCTCGCCGCGGCGAGCGCGTCGCTCTGCGCCACCATGCTGCGGGTGACCGGGTGCTGCGGGTGCAGGAACACGTCGGCCACCCGGCCAGACTCGACGATGCGCCCGCCGTCGATCACCGCGACGCGGTCGCAGATGGTGCGGATGACCTGCATCTCGTGGGTAATGAGCACGATGGTGAGGCCGAGCTGGCGGTTGATGTCGAGCAGCAGGCGCAGGATGGACTGCGTGGTCTCGGGGTCGAGCGCCGAGGTGGCCTCGTCGCAGAGCAGGATCTGCGGACGGTTCGCGAGCGCGCGCGCGATGCCCACGCGCTGCTTCTGCCCGCCCGAGAGCTGCGACGGGTACTTGTGGCCGTGCTCGGACAGCCCGACCAGGTCCAGCAACTCCCTGACCCGCGCCGCGCGCTCGGCGGCGTTGCCGTGCCCGGTGGCCTTGAGCGGCCAGTCGATGTTGTCGGCGACGGTCTTGGCGTTGAGCAGGTTGAAATGCTGGAAGATCATGCCGACGCGGCGGCGCAGCGCGTACAGGCCCTCGCTGTCGAGTTGCGTGATGTCCTCGCCGTCGATCAGCACGCGCCCGGCCGAGGGGCGCTCGAGCAGGTTCAGGGTGCGGATCAGCGTGCTCTTGCCGGCACCCGAGCGGCCGATGATGCCGAACACTTCGCCGGCGCCAATCTCGAGGTCGATGTCGGCGAGCGCCTCCACCTCGCGGCCGTCGGCGGCACGGTAGGTCTTGCGCAGGTTTTCGATGCGGATCAAGGCGGCTTTCCGGGCTGGAAAAAAACCCGTGATTTTACCCGCAGGCCGGACTCGACACCACTACGGGGAACTTGTAGGCTCGCCGGCACCCTGGCAGCCGCCCCCTCATCCTCACCGCTCCGCCCGAAGGACCGCGCCTCATGCAGCACGACGACACGCTCTCCCCCGCCACCCTCGCCGCCCAGGGCCTGGGCACCATCCCGATGCCGCACCGCGACATCGTGCCGCCGATCCATATGGCGACCACCTTCGAGCGCGCAGAGGACGGCAGCCTGCCCGGCGGGCGCATCTACGCGCGCGACGCCAGCCCGGCATACGACCCCGCCGAAGCCCTCTTGTGCAGGCTCGAAGGCGGCGCCGCCGCGGCGCTGTTCGCCTCCGGCATGGCCGCGGCCTCCGCGGTGCTGCTGGCCTTGAAGCCCGGCGCGCGCGTCGTCGCCCCGCACGACATGTACTGGTCGCTGCGCAACTGGATGATCGGCTTCGCGGCCAACTGGCAGATCACACTGGATTTCTACGCCGACGCAGAAGAGCTTGCCGCGCTGCTGCAGCGACCGGCCGACCTGGTGTGGGCAGAGACGCCCGCCAACCCGACCTGGGAGATCCTCGACATCGCGCGCGCAGCCGAGCTCGCCCACGCCGCCGGCGCCCGCCTGGTGGTCGACTCCACCGTGCCGACCCCGGTATTTACCCGCCCGCTCGCGCTCGGCGCCGACGTGGTGATGCATTCAGCCACCAAGTACCTCAACGGCCACTCCGACGTGATCGCCGGCGTGCTGGTGACGCGCGCCGAGGACGACTTGTGGGCGCGCATCAAGACCGCGCGTGCCGCGGGCGGTGCCGTGCTTGGCCCCTTCGAGGCCTGGCTGCTCAACCGCGGCCTGCGCACCCTCTTCCCGCGCGTGCGCACCGCAGCCGCCTCGGCACTGTGCATCGCGCAGCACTTCGAGCATCACCCGGCGCTGCTCGCCGTACGCTACCCCGGCCTGCCCTCTCACCCCGGCCACGACATCGCCTGCCGGCAGATGGATGGCGGCTTCGGCGCCATGCTGTCGATGCGGGTCAAAGGCGGTGAAGCGGCCGCACGCCGGGTCGCCGGCGCCGTCAGGATCTTCCGCCGCGCCACCTCCCTCGGCTCGGTCGAGAGCCTGATCGAGCACCGCGGCCCGATCGAAGGCCCGGGCACACGCTGCCCGCTCGACCTGCTGCGCCTGTCGGTGGGCATCGAGGACACCGCCGACCTGATCGCCGACCTCGAACAGGCACTGCAGAAAGCGAACGAGCGCTGAAGTCCCAAAGGATTTCACCCCCAGCCCGGCCCACGACCCCGCGTCGTCGCCCGCGTGGCGGCGCTGCGACACGGGCAAGAGTCGATAGGGTAAAATGTTGCGTTTTCGCCTGCCATTCACGCCATGCAGTTTGCCGGCTTCACCTTGCGCAACAATCTCTTCGTCGCCCCCATGGCCGGGGTGACGGACCGTCCTTTCCGCCAGTTGTGCAAGAAGCTCGGCGCAGGCGTGGCCGTGTCGGAGATGGTCACCTCCAACTCGCTGCTCTATGGCAGCGAGAAGACCCGCCGTCGCGCCGACCACACCGGCGAGGTCGATCCGATCTCGGTGCAGATCGCCGGCGCCGACCCTGCGATGATGGGCGAAGCCGCCAGGTACAACGCCGACAACGGCGCGCAGATCATCGACATCAACATGGGCTGCCCGGCCAAGAAGGTGTGCAACGTCATGGCCGGCTCGGCGCTGATGCAGGACGAGCCCCTGGTCGCGCGCATCCTCGAGGCGGTGGTGAAGGCCGTGCCCGATACCCCGGTCACGCTCAAGTTCCGCACCGGCTGGAACCGCGCCAACAGGAACGCCCCCACGATCGCCCGTATCGCCGAAAACTCCGGCATCCGCGCCATCGCCATCCACGGCCGCACGCGCGCCGACCAGTACATGGGCGAGGCCGAGTACGACACCATCGCCCACGTCAAGACGCTGGTGAAGATCCCGGTGATCGCCAACGGCGACATCGGCAGCCCGCAAAAGGCCAGGCAGGTGCTCGACTACACCGGCGCCGACGGCGTCATGATCGGGCGCGCGGCACAGGGCCGGCCGTGGATCTTCCGCGAGATCGAGCACTTCCTCGCCACCGGCGAGCTGCTGCCGCCGCCGCTGGTGAGCGAGATCCACCAGGTTTGCCGCGAGCACCTCGCCGACCTGTACGCCTTCTACGGCGACGATCGCGGCGTGAAGATCGCGCGCAAGCACATCTCCTGGTACACCAAGGGCCTCGTAGGCTCGGCGGCCTTCCGCCGCGCGATGAACCAGATCCCCGACATTCCCGCCCAGCTCGCCGCCGTCGACGACTTCTTCGGCCAGCTCGCCGAGGCCGGCACCCGCCTGAGCTACGAGCACGAGCGCGAGGCGCACGCCGAATATCCGCAGGAACTCGCAGCATGAGCCGCAGCAACGAGATCGCGGACGCCGTCGTCCGCACCCTCGACCAGTATTTCCGCGACCTCGACGGCGAGAAGCCGGCGGCCATCCACGACATGGTGATCCGCAACGTCGAGCGTCCGATGCTGGCCTTCGTCCTCCAGCAGGCCCGAGGCAACCAGACCGTGGCCGCGGAGATGCTCGGCATCAACCGCAACACCCTGCGGCGCAAGCTGACCGAATACGACCTGCTCTGAGCGGGTGCATCCCTTTTTCTCCATCCCTCCGCTTCCGGCCCAACGATGAACGTGACCCAAGCCCTGATCAGCGTCTCCGACAAACGCGGCGTGCTCGACTTCGCCCGTGAGCTCTCCGCCCTCGGCATCAAGCTGCTGTCGACCGGCGGCACCGCCAGCCTGCTGCGCGAGGCCGGCCTGCCGGTGACCGACGTCTCCGAGCACACCGGCTTCCCCGAGATGCTCGACGGCCGCGTCAAGACCCTGCATCCGAAGGTGCACGGCGGCATCCTCGCCCGCCGCGACCTCGCCGAGCACATGGACACCATCGCCGCGCACGACATCGGCCGCATCGACCTCGTGGTGGTGAACCTCTACCCCTTCCAGCAGACCGTGGCCAAGCCCGACTGCACGCTGGAAGACGCGATCGAGAACATCGACATCGGCGGCCCCACCATGGTGCGCGCCGCGGCCAAGAATCACGGCAACGAACAGGGCGGCGTCGGCATCGTCACCGACCCCGAGGACTACGGCTGCATCGTCGACGAGCTCAAGGCCAACGCCGGCAAGCTCAGCCACAAGACCCGCTTCGCGCTCGCGGTGAAGGCCTTCACCCACACCGCGCGCTACGACTCGGCGATCTCCAACTACCTCACCGCGCTGGTCACCAACGCGGCCGGCGACGTGTCGCTGCAGACCTACCCCGAGCGCCTGCAGCTCGCCTTCGACAAGGTGCAGGACCTGCGCTACGGCGAAAACCCGCACCAGACCGCGGCCTTCTACCGCCAGCCCGGCGCGCCCGAGGGCGGCGTGGCCGGCTACACTCAGCTGCAGGGCAAGGAACTGTCGTACAACAACATCGCCGACGCCGACGCGGCGTGGGAGTGCGTGAAGGCCTTCGACAGCTCGGCCGCCGCCTGCGTCATCGTCAAGCACGCCAACCCCTGTGGGGTGGCCGTCGCGGCCAGCGCGCTCGAGGCCTACAGGAAGGCCTTCTCCACCGACCCGACCTCGGCCTTCGGCGGCATCATCGCCTTCAACGGCGAGGTCGACCGCGCCGCCGCCGAGGCCGTCTCGGCGCAGTTCCTCGAGGTGCTGATCGCCCCGTCCTACACCGCCGACGCGCTCGAGCTGCTCGCCGGCAAGAAGAACGTGCGCGTGCTCACCTGCCCGCTCGGTCAGCCCGCCGGCGCCTTCGACTACAAGCGCGTGGGTGGCGGCCTGCTGGTGCAGAGCGCCGACGAGGCGCGCATCCAGGTCGCCGACCTCAAGGTCGTGACCCAGCGTGCGCCGACGGAAGCCGAGATGCGCGACATGCTGTTCGCCTGGCGCGTGGCCAAGTACGTCAAGTCAAACGCCATCGTTTACTGCAAGGACGGCATGACCGTCGGCGTCGGCGCCGGCCAGATGAGCCGCGTCGACTCCGCACGCATCGCCAAGATCAAGGCCGAGAACGCCGGCCTGCAGATCGCCGGCTGCGTGGTGGCTTCGGACGCCTTCTTCCCCTTCCGCGACGGCCTCGACGTGCTCGCCCAGGCCGGCGCCACCGCGGTGATCCAGCCCGGCGGCTCGATGCGCGACGAGGAGGTGATCGCCGCCGCCAACGAGCAGAACATCGCCATGGTCTTCACCGGCTTCCGCCACTTCCGCCACTAAGCACGACCACCCCAGCAGAGCTTCGGAGCAGCACATGAAAGTCCTCGTCATCGGTTCCGGCGGCCGCGAACACGCGCTGGCCTGGAAACTCGCCCAGTCGCCCAAGGTTACCCGCGTGCTGGTCGCGCCGGGCAACCCCGGCACCGCTGCCGAGAAGCTGCTGCAGAACGTGCCGGTCACCGACATCAAGGTGCTGGTCGAGCTGGCCAGGCGCGAGCAGGTCGCCTTCACCGTGGTCGGCCCCGAGGCCCCGCTGGCCGCCGGCGTGGTCGATGCCTTCCGCGCCGCCGGCCTGCCGATCTTCGGCCCGACCCAGGCCGCCGCCCAGCTCGAGAGCTCCAAGGACTTCGCCAAGCAGTTCCTCGTCCGCCACAACATCCCGACCGCGAAGTACCGCACGTTCTCGGATGCGGCCGAGGCGCACGCCTACATCGACGCCGAGGGCGCGCCGATCGTGATCAAGGCCGACGGCCTCGCCGCGGGCAAGGGCGTGGTGGTGGCGATGACGGCCGACGAGGCGCACGCCGCGATCGACATGATGCTGCTCGACAACAAGATGGGAGTGCAGTACACCGAGGCAGGCGCGCGCGTCGTCATCGAGGAGTTCATGGAAGGCGAGGAAGCCAGCTTCATCGTCATGGCCGACGGCAAACACGCGCTCGCGCTCGCCACCAGCCAGGACCACAAGCGCCTCAAGGATGGCGACCAGGGCCCCAACACCGGCGGCATGGGCGCCTACTCGCCCGCGCCGGTGGTCACCCCCGACGTGCATGCGCGCGTGATGCGCGAAGTCATCAACCCGACGCTGGCCGGCATGGCGGCCGAGGGCCTGCCCTACACCGGCTTCCTCTACGCCGGCCTGATGATCGACGGCGAGGGCAAGCCGCGCGTGGTCGAGTTCAACTGCCGCATGGGCGACCCCGAGACGCAGCCCATCATGATGCGGCTGAAGACCGACCTCGCCGACCTCGTCGAGGCCGCGATCGCCGGCAAGCTCGACCAGACCGAGGCCGAGTGGGATCGTCGCTTCGCGCTCGGCGTGGTGCTGGCCGCCGCCGGCTATCCCGAGAGCCCGCGCAAGGGCGACGTCATCACCAATCTGCCTGCGACCGAGCACGAGGACGTGCACGTGTTCCACGCCGGCACCGCGCTGCAGGACGGCCAGGTCGTCACCGCGGGCGGTCGCGTGCTGTGCGTGACCGCGCTCGGCGACAACGTGCGCAGCGCGCAGAAGCGCGCCTACGAGGTCGCCGACGGCATCCTCTTCGAAGGCCGCCAGTACCGCCGCGACATCGGCCATCGCGCGATCGGACGCAAGACCGCCTGATCGCCGGGCGCCGTCCAGGCGCCCCCATCGCCGTCTCCACCCCTGCGCGAGACGGCCCTTGCACTTGATTTCGCCGCCGACGCCGACGCTGCGCCCCCATGCGCTTGGCACTGGCACGGCAACGCCACGGAGGCCCCCGCATGGATCCACGCAGCGTCAAACCCTGGTTCACCGAGCTGCAGCGCCACATCGTCGAGCGCCTCGAGGCCTTTGATGGCCAGGCCTTCCGCAGCGATGGCTGGGACCGCCCGGGTGGCGGCGGCGGCCTCACCCGGGTGATCGAGGACGGCAACTTCTTCGAGCGCGGCGGGGTGAACTTCTCGCACGTGATGGGCGATGGCATGCCCGCTTCGGCGACCGCACACCGCCCGGAGCTGGCCGGCCGCCGCTTCGAGGCCATGGGCGTGTCGCTGGTGCTGCATCCGCGCAATCCGTACTGCCCCACCGTGCACCTGAACGTGCGCTGCTTCGTCGCGCTCGCCGAAGGCAAGGATCCGGTGTGGTGGTTCGGCGGCGGCATGGACCTGACGCCCTACTACCCCTTCGAGGAGGACGTGCGCCATTTCCACCGCAGCTGCAAGGCCGCGGTGCTGCCCTGGGGCGGCGAGGCCGAATACGCCCGCCTCAAGGACTGGTGCGACCGCTACTTCTTCCTCAAGCACCGCAACGAGCCGCGCGGCGTCGGCGGACTGTTCTTCGACGACCTCGGGGCCGACGGCAAGACGGACTTCGACACCGCCTTCGGCCTCACCAAGGCGGTGGGGGAGAGCTTCCTCGGCGCCTACCTGCCCATCGTCGAGCGCCGCCGCGACACGCCCTATGGCGAGCGCGAGCGCGACTTCCAGGCCTACCGGCGCGGCCGCTACGTCGAGTTCAACCTCGTCTTCGACCGCGGCACCCTGTTCGGCCTGCAGTCCGGGGGACGCACCGAATCCATCCTGATGTCGATGCCGCCGGTGGTGAAGTGGCGCTACGACTGGCGCCCGGAGGCCGGTTCGCCCGAGGCCAGGCTGTACGAAGAGTTCCTCGTCCCGCGCACCTGGGCCTGATCCACGGAACCGAAGGTAGCTGCACCGCCGTAGAAAAAACGGGGCCTCGCGGCCCCGGTTCTCATTGCGTCTGCCTTGTTCAGGCCAGCGCGCCGACCGCCATCTTCTCGGCCGCGGCACGGTAGTGGCGCTGCGCCTCGTCGCGACGCTCCAGGGTCTCGAACAGATGCGCGAGCGCCAGATGGGTGCCCACCTGCGGATCCGCGCTGAGCGAGGCCTCGAGGTAACTCTGCGCCTTGCCCCACAGTTCGACCCGCCGGCAGAGCTGGCCGAGGGCGAACAGCAGCCCCGCGTCGCGCGGCTGCTTCTCCAGCCACGCTTCCGCCTTGTGCAGGCAGGCGTTGGCGTCGTCCATCGTGTTGGCGCAGCTCGCGTAGAGACGCGCCAGATCGCTGTCCCACTGCTCGTCGAGCAGGGTCTCGGTCTGCGCACGCACGTGCATCGCTTGCCCAGCGCGCGCCATCAGCGGCAGCACCTCCTTGATCAGGCCACGATCGGCGAGTTCCTCGGAGGGGATCTCCTGCCAGTACCCGAGCAAGGCGGACGGGTCGCCGACGAGCTGGCGCATGCGCTCGGCGTGGGCACGGCGCAGCGCGGGCGCGGCCTGCTCGGCGGTCAAAGCCTTGTGCTTGCGCAGCTGGCGGACGTTGTTCACCAGCTCCTCCCAGCGCCCGAGCTCGAACGCGACCTTGCTCTCGAGGCGCAGCATCGCGATGTGCTTGTGCCCGGTCTCGCGCAGCTGCCCGAGGCGGGCCGCCGCGAGCTCGAACTGGCGGGCATCGATCGCGAGCTCCGCCTCGGTCATCAGGCGGGCGACCTCGCTCTCCTTGCCCTGCTCGGCAGCGTGATCCAGCCACTCGCGATAGCGCGTGTCGTCCTGCAGACCGTAGGCCGCGCGCGCCGCGACCAGCGCGGCCATCGGCGAGCCATCGCTCGCGGAGTAGGCGGTCGACGCCGACTTCAGCGCCTCGGAGAAACGCCCCTCGAAGAGGGCGGTCACCGAGCCGTGAAGCGCGCGGTCAGCCTTGTCGCGACGGCGGCGTTCGCGCCAGCGCGCCACCCGGCCGGGCAGCTGCACCGTACGGGTGAACATCCGCAGCAGCAGGTGGATCAGGGCCACGCCCACCACCAGCACCACGATGAAGAGGTTCAGTGAAACCTGGGCTCGCCACGGTGACAGCACGACGAGCACGTAGCCGTCATTCACGCCGGCCAGCATGGTCACGCCGACGGCGAGGGCGAAGATGCCGATCAGCCAGATCAGTGCGCGCATCGTTCGGCCCTCACTGGCTCGCCGCCGGGGCGGCAGCATCGGTCACGGCAGGAGCAGGCGACTGCTCGGCGGGCGCAGCGGACGGCGCGTCGGCAGCGGCGGCCTCGGCCGGCGCCGCCGGGGCTTCGGGCTGGGTGGCGGGCGCCGCGCTCTCGGCTGCGGCGGGCGCTGCCTCGCTGCCCGGCTGCGGGCAGCGGCCTCGACGGCAGGGGGCGGGGGGCTTCGGCAGCCGCCGGCGCCGCGGTTGCAGCGGCAGCGGGCGGCGGGCGCGGCCTGGGCCGGCGCCGCGGTCTCGCTCGCACGCGCAGCGCCACTGCTGCGGCCGGCGCGCGACTGCACGCTGCGCAGCGCACTGAAGGTCTCGCTCAGATCGGGCGGCTCGTAGCGCACCTTCACCGCCTCGAGTTCCTTCAGCTCGCCGAGCGCGGCCTTGACGCGCTCGTCGCGCAGATCGTAGAAGCGCTCCACCCACTGGCGGGCCTGGGCGAGGTCGGCGCCGTAGCTGCGGCCGTCGCGCGCCATCAGCGCGAGACGCGCGCTCAACAGCCGGAGCTTGAGGTTCTCGCGCAGGAAGGTGTTCTGCTCGGGCGCGAGCAGCACCGGGTCCGCCTGGTCGAGACGCTCGACGCGGATCAGGGTGCGGATCTCGCTCCAGGCGTCGGCCGCCACGTTCTGGGCGAAGCGCCACACGCCGGCCATCCAGCCCACGAAGCCGCCTGCATCCGCAGGCCCCATCTCCGCGCCCACCGCGGCCGCGGCCGGCAAGGTGCTCTCGAAGCCGAGCGGCAGCGTGTCGGCGCGCTCGAGCATCAGTTCGAGGCGCAGGCTGAGGCCGGAGACGTCCAGCACCGGCAGCAGGCGCAGTTCCTCGATGTCGCGCACCAGCGCGCGGCGAAGGGTGGCGAGCTGGCCGCGATCATGGATCGCCAGCCGGGCCTCGGCCTCCTGCAGGCCGATCAGCGCGGCCTCGACGTTTCCGGCGATCTGCAGCTGCTGCGACGCCAGCGCGACCGCCTGCTCCACCTCGGCGAGCACGCCGTCCTCGCGGCTGCGCGAGAACTCCTGGTACAGGGCCTCCAGCGCCTCGGCCTGGCCCTGAGTGGTCTCGACCTTGGACTCGAGCGCACCGAGCTTGCCCTGCAGCGAGGCGATGACTTCCTGCTGCTGCCGCATCATGCCGCGTGCCTCGGTGGCGATGGTCTCGCCCTCGGAAATACGGCTGGCGATCTCCTCGCGCAGCTGGCCCGTCTGCATGCGCATCTCGCGCGCCTGCCAGATCGACCAGCCCGCCACGCCGACGGCGATCAGCGCCAGCAGCAGCGCCCACCACGCGGCCACGCTGCGGCCGGGCTGCTCCTCGGCTACGGCCGCGGTCGACACGGCGGGGGCGACCGGATCGCCCTCGTTCGCGGTGCTGCGGGCCGCAGCATCGCCCTCGGCAACGGGCGGCGACGTCTCGGGCACGCCGACCTCCTCGATGACGGGTCGGGTCTCCTCCGGGGCCGGCGATGCGGACGTCGGCGGCGGCGGCTGGGTCAGAGCGGGATTTTCTTGTCTCATGGTTCCACGTCTAGGCAAAGTGGCTTTCTAGGGCCTGCATCAAACCGTCATCTCCGGCCGGCGTCTCGACCACCCGTTCGAAACCGGCCGCTCGCGCCTGCGCGACGATGCGCGGGTGCGTGGCAAACACCGTCACGGCGCGCAGGGCGGCAAGCCCCTCCGTGCCGAGCATGCATTCCAGATTGCGTACGCCCTCGCTGCTGGTCAGCAGCAGGCCGTCGAGCTCGCCACGCGCCGCCGGGCCGAGCAGGAGCTGCGGCTCGGCCTCGGGACAGTAGCGTCGGTAACAGGTGACATATTCCACGCTCGCGCCGCGTTCGCGCAAGGTGTCGGCAAGCAGCTCGCGACCGCCGTCGCCGCGGAAGATCAGTACCTTGCGCCCGCGCACCGCCTCGGCGGCGAACTCGGGCAGCGCGATCACGGCTTCGCTGTCGAAGCCGTCCTGCGGTGCGATGACCTCGGCAAAGCCCCAGCCGTGCATCACGCGCTGGCTGCCCTTGCCCACGGTGGCGACCCGCAGGCGGGCAGGCCAGGCGCGCTGCGGCAGGATCGCGCGCATGGCGTGGTCGACCGCGTTGGGGCTGACGAAGAAGGCGAGATCGAACTCGTCGAGGCGGCCGACGATGGCCTGCAGCGGCGCCGGATCGAGCGCCGGACCGACCGCGATCACCGGGAAGCGCAGCGCATGCCCGCCCGCGGCCTCGATCCGCGCGCACAGACTCTCGGCCTGCTCTCGCGGTCGCATTACGACGAGGCTACGCCCGGCGAGAGGGCGCAGGGACTGGAGATCGGAAGCTGCTGCCGGGGTCGTCACCGCGCGCCTCCCTTGCCGTCCGTTCAGCCGAGCTCGGCGAGGATCGCTTCCGCGCCCTGCGCCCGCAGGTCGTCGGCGAGCGCACGGCCGAGCGCCTCGGCCTCGGCGGGCGCGCCCTCGCGCTCGGCGCGCACGATGGTGCTGCCGTCGGGGCGGGCAACGAAGCCACGCAGCCACAGCCGGCCCTCGCGCATCACCGCATAGGCGCCCAGCGGCACCTCGCAGCTGCCGGCAAGCGCACGGGCGACCGCACGCTCGGCGAGGACGCAGGCGGTGGTGTCGGCATCGACCAGCGGCTGCAGCCAGCCGATCACGTCGGCGCGCGCGGCAAGGCATTCGATGCCGAGCGCCCCCTGCCCGGCCGCGGGCAACGAGACCTCGGCCGGCATCACCGAGCGGATGCGCTCGCCCAGGCCGAGCCGGGTAAGGCCCGCGGCGGCGAGGATGATGGCGTCGTACTGGCCCTCGTCGAGCTTGCGCAGGCGGGTATCGAGGTTGCCGCGCAGGCTGGTCACGCCCAGGAAGGGGTACTGCGCGTGGATCTGCGATTCGCGGCGCAGCGAGGAGGTGCCGACCACGGCGCCCGGGGGCATGTCGGCGAGGCTCTCGTAGCGACTGGAGACGAAGGCGTCGAGCGGGACCTCGCGCGCGGTGATGCAGGGCAGCGCGAACTCGGGCTCCATCACCATCGGCACGTCCTTCATCGAATGCACCGCGATGTCGGCGCGGCCGTCGAGCAGCGCGGTCTCGAGTTCCTTGACGAACAGGCCTTTGCCGCCGACCTTGGCGAGCGGACGGTCGAGGATCTGGTCGCCACGCGTGGTCATGCCCAGCAGCTCGACCCGGCAGCCGGGATGGAGCGCCTCGAGGCGGGCCTTGATGTGTTCGGCCTGCCACAGGGCGAGACGGCTTTCACGGGTTGCGATGACGATGCGCTCGGGGCTGCTTTGACTCACGATCGGGATTCACCTGGAAAACGGGGGCACAGGTGCGGAGGCGCCAGGCGCCGGGATGATGCATCGCAACATGACAGAATGCTGAATGCGTCCGCACGACTCGGCGCATTCTAGCACGGGGGCCGGCCGCGCCGCCTCCCACGGGCAGCCGGCAGGAAGGAGGGCAAGCTCCCGGATCGACCCGAAACGGGCAGGAAAGCGAGCGGCTTGCGGTAAGCTCCACCCTCCCCTCCCATCGAATTCCGAAACGAAAGAATGAACCAGGACAAGGACGCCCCCCTCCGCGACGACATCCGCCTGCTCGGCCGCCTGCTCGGCGACACCGTGCGCGACCAACAGGGCGAGGCCGCATTCGGCCTCATCGAACGCATCCGGCAGAACTCGGTGCGCTTCCGCCGCGACGACGACATCGCCGCGCGCCGCGAGCTGGAGGACATCCTCGACGCGCTGTCGCGCGAGCAGACCATCCAGGTCGTGCGCGCCTTCAGCTATTTCTCCCATCTCGCCAACATCGCCGAGGACCAGCACCACATCCGGCGCAGCCGCGCGCACCTGATCGCGGGCTCGACGCCGCGCGAGGGCAGCCTGGCGCACGCGCTGCAGCACGCGCTAGACAGCGGCGCGGCCGACCCCGCGGCGCTGGCCGGCTTCCTCGACGGCGCACTGGTGTCGCCGGTGCTCACCGCCCACCCCACCGAGGTGCAACGCAAGAGCATCCTCAACTGCGAGACCGTGATCGCGCGGCTGCTGGATGCGCGCGACCGCATGCAGCTCACCCCGGAGGAGGTCGAGGCCAACGGCGAGGCGCTGCGCCGCGCGGTGCTGACGCTGTGGCAGACGCGCATGCTGCGCACCGCCAAGCTGTCGGTGATCGACGAGGTCAACAACGGCCTGTCGTACTTCGAGACCACCTTCCTGCGCGAGCTGCCGCGGCTCTACGCCAGCCTGGAGGACCGCCTCGCCGCCGCCGACCCGGCGCTCGGCACGCCCGAGCTGGCCGCCTTCGTGCAGGTGGGGAGCTGGATCGGCGGCGACCGCGACGGCAACCCCTTCGTCACCGCCGAGGTGCTCGAACGGGCGCTCGCCATGCAGTGCGCGGTCGCGCTCGGGCACTACCTCGACGAGCTGCACATCCTCGGCTCCCAGCTCTCGCTCGGCATCGGCCTGGTGTCCGCCTCCGACGCCCTGCTCGCGCTCGCCGAGGCCTCGCCGGACCACTCGCCGCATCGCAGCGACGAGCCCTACCGGCGCGCGATCTCGGGGATCTACGCGCGCCTGGCCGCCACCTACCGCAGCCTGCTCGGCCACGACCCGCTGCGCCACGCGGTCGCCGCCGCGCAGCCCTACCCGAGCTCGGCCGCGCTCGCCGAGGACCTCGACGTGCTGCACCGCTCGCTCGCCGCCAACGGCTCGGCCGCGCTCACGCGCGGGCGGCTGCGCCACCTGCGGCGCGCGGTGAAGGTGTTCGGCTTCCACCTCGCCCCGCTCGACCTGCGGCAGAACTCCGACGTGCACGAGCGCACGGTCGCCGAGCTGCTCGAGCGCGCCTGCCCCGGCACCGCGTATGGCAGCCTCGACGAGGACGCGCGCTGCGCACTGCTGCTCGAAGAGCTCGCCACCGCGCGTCCGCTCGCCTCGCCGCACGTGCGCTATTCGGACGAGACCGAGGGCGAGCTGGCGATCTTCCGCGCGGCGCGCCAGGCCCACCTGCGCTACGGCAAGGCGGCGATCCGCAACTGCATCATCTCCAAGACCGACGACGTCTCCGACCTCCTCGAGCTCGCGGTGCTGCTGAAGGAAGCCGGCATCCTGCGCCCGCTGGAGAACGCGCTCGACGTCAACATCGTGCCGCTCTTCGAGACCATCGGCGACCTCGAGAACGCCGCCGGCGTCATGGAGCGCATCTTCTCGATCCCCGCCTACCGCGGCCTGCTCGCGTCGCTCGATCACACCCAGGAGGTCATGCTCGGCTACTCCGACAGCAACAAGGACGGTGGCTTCCTGACCTCGGGCTGGGCGCTGTACAAGGCCGAGGGCGAGCTGGTCGCCACCTTCGCCCGCCACGGCGTGCGCCTGCGCCTGTTCCACGGCCGCGGCGGCTCGGTGGGTCGCGGCGGCGGGCCCAGCTACCAGGCCATCCTCGCCCAGCCCGAGGGCGCGGTGCAGGGGCAGATCCGCCTCACCGAACAGGGCGAGGTGATCGGCGCCAAATATGGCAACCCGGAAGTCGGCCGGCGCAACCTGGAGGTGCTCGTGGCCGCCACGCTCGAGACCAGCCTGCGCCCGGCCAGCGCCAGCCCGACCCCGGCCAACTTCCTCGACGCCATGCAGGCCCTGTCGGACGCAGCCTTCGCCGCCTACCGCGGCCTGGTGTACGAGACCGAGGGCTTCGAGCGCTATTTCTGGGAATCCACCGTGATCAGCGAGATCGCCGCGCTCAACATCGGCAGCCGCCCGGCCTCGCGCAAGAAAAGCACCGCGATCGAGGACCTGCGCGCCATCCCCTGGGTGTTCAGCTGGTCGCAATGCCGGGTGATGCTGCCCGGCTGGTACGGCTTCGGCAGCGCGGTGCGGGACTTCCTCGCCGCACGCCCCGACGATGGCCTGGCGCTCCTGCAGCGCATGAACGCCGAGTGGCCGTTCTTCCAGACCCTGCTGTCGAACATGGACATGGTGCTCTCCAAGACCGACCTCGCGATCGCCAGCCGCTACGCCGAGCTGGTCAAGGACGCGGCATTGCGCGAGGCGATCTTCGGCCGCATCCGCGCCGAGCACCAGGCCACGGTCGACGCGGTGCTGCAGATCACCGGCCAGGCCGAGCTGCTCGACGCCAACCCGCTGCTCAAGCGTTCGATCCGCAACCGCTTCCCCTACCTCGACCCGCTCAACCACGTCCAGGTCGAGTTGCTGCGCCGCCACCGCGACGCCGCCGAGGCGGGCGGCATCGACGAGCGCATCCGCCTCGGCATCCACATCTCCATCAACGGCATCGCCGCGGGGCTGCGCAACAGCGGCTGAGCCGGCCTAGATGCCGAGCGCCTGCCGCACCGCCGGCCACTGCCGGCGGCTCACCGGCAGGCGCTCGGGCAGGTCGCGCAGCAGCACCTCCCAGTGCGGCTCGACCTCGCGCTCGCCCTCTTTCTGTCCATCGCGCTCCGCCGCCCGTTCGACGCCGGCCACCGCGGCGAGCGCGACCAGGCAGTTGCGGTGCAGGCGCAGGAAGCGACGCGGGAACTCCTGCTCGATCTGCACCAGCGATTCGTCGAGCACGTACTCGCGCGCGGCAGTGCGCGCGGTGACGTACTTGAGCTCGGCACGCAGATAGAGCACCTCGGCCACCGGCACCAGCAGGATGCGGCCGCGCTCGGCTACGCTGAAGTGGCCGCGCTCGCCCGCCGCCAGCGTGGCGAGCGCCTCCGCGGCCGGCGGCACGCGGCGCACCCGCACGCGCTCGAGCGCCTCGGCGAGGCGCTGCGCGCGCACCGGCTTGAGCAGGTAGTCCACCGCGGCAAGCTCGAAGGCCTGCACCGCGTACTGGTCGTAGGCGGTCACGAACACCAGCGCCGGCGGCTCGGGCAGGCGGGCGAGGTGGCGCGCGAGCTCCACCCCGTCCATCACCGGCATGCGGATGTCGGCCAGGACCACGTCCGCCGCCGCATCCTCGAGCAGCCGCAGGGCCTCGACGCCGTTGGCCGCCATGCCGACGAGCGCGTTCGGCTGCTGCCCGGCGACGTCGCCGAGCAGGTCGCGCAGGCGTGCCCGCGCCGGCGCCTCGTCGTCGACGACGAGAACGCGCAGCGGCCCGGCGGCAAGCGATGCGGCCTCGTTCATGTTGTCTCCTTTTTCCAGGGCAGGCGGATGCGCACCCGGTAGCGCCCGTCCGCCTCGTCGATCTCGAGCCGCGCCTCGAGGTCGTGGAACAGCATCAGGCGCTCGCGGATGTTGTCCAGCGCCATGCGGTTGCCGACATGGTGCGCCCCCTGCGCGGCGACCGGGTTGTCCACCTCGATGAGAAGCTCCTTGCCGTGCCGGGCGATGCGGACGACCACCTCGCCAGCCCCGGCGGCGGGTTCGATGCCGTGGTAGACGGCATTCTCGAGCAAGGGCTGAAGCAGCAACGAGGGGACGCGGGCGCGCAGCAGCTCGGCCCGCCTGCCGGTCCCGCCGGCCTCCCCGCGCCCACTCTCGTGTTCCGGCCCGTCCTCACCGAACTCCCAGCGCACCATCAGGCGCTCGCCAAGCCGCAGGCGCTCCAGGCCCAGGTAGCGTTCGGCGAGCTCGACCTCCTCGGCCAGGCTCACGCGCTCGCGGCCGTCCTGCATCAGCGCGCGGAACAGCTCCGCGAGCTCCTCCAGCGCCTGCTCGGCACGGCGCGGCTCGGAGCGGATCACGCCGAGCACACCGTTCAGGCAGTTGAAGAAGAAGTGCGGGCGCATGCGCGCGGTGAGGGCGATCAGCCGCGCCTCGGCGAGTGCCGGCGACAGGCGCCTGCTGCGCCAGTCGAAATACGCCAGACAGAGCGCGGTGGCGAGCCCGGCCCAGCCCAGCGGCCGCCACCACTCGGCCACGGGCACGGCGGCCAGCAGGCTGGCGGCAACCGCCGCCAGGCCGGCGAGCGCGAGCACCCCGACACGCCCGGCCGCGACCGGCAGCCCGCCCAGCCAGGGCGCGCCGAGGTAGAGCAGGAGCAGGCTCAGCAGCAGCGGCAGCTCGACCCGCCCGGCCATCAGCGCGAGTTCCTCGACGAGCCGGCCGGGTGCATCGAGCCGCATCGCCACGGTGAGCGCGGCGAAGAGGTTCACCGCCAGCAGCACGCGCAGCATGACCCCCAGGTTGCGGAAGTCGGGCAGGCCGGGCGCGCCGAGCGCGGGGGGCTTTTGCTTTATACTTTCGGCCATCCTTGCGCACCGCCCGGGCGGCGCCCTCTCCCTTGATCGTCCCATGCCGGGCCGGCACAGCAGGTCCGGCCCTCCCGTTTCCAACGCCCCGATTATGACAGACACCACGACGCCGGCCGCCGGCGCCAACGCACCCGCAGACACGAGCGCCAAGGCCTGGTCCGGCCGCTTCTCCGAACCCGTCTCCGATCTGGTCAAGCGCTACACCGCCAGCGTCTCCTTCGACCAGCGCATGGCCGCGCAGGACATCCGCGGCTCGCTCGCGCACGCGAAGATGCTGGCCCGCCAGGGCATCATCGGCGCCCGGGACCTCGCCGACATCGAGCGCGGCATGGCGCAGATCGCCGGCGAGATCGAGCGCGGCGAGTTCGCCTGGAACCTCGATGACGAGGACGTCCACCTCAACATCGAGAAGCGCCTCACCGCGCTCGTGGGCGACGCCGGCAAGCGCCTGCACACCGGCCGCAGCCGCAACGACCAGGTCGCCACCGACATCCGCCTGTGGCTGCGCGACGCGATCGACCGCATCCTCGCGCTCATTGCCGAGTTCCAGGCCCGCCTGCTCGATGTCGCCGAAACCCACGCCGGCACGCCCATGCCCGGTTTCACCCACCTGCAGGTGGCGCAGCCGGTCACCTTCGGCCACCACCTGATGGCCTACTTCGAGATGAGCCGACGCGACGCCGAGCGCTTCGCCGACTGCCGCCGCCGCGTCAACCGCCTGCCGCTGGGCGCGGCGGCACTCGCCGGCACCAGCTACCCGATCGACCGCGAGTTCGTCGCTGCCGAGCTCGGCTTCGACGAGGTCTGCTTCAACTCGCTGGACGCCGTCAGCGATCGTGACTTCGCCATCGAGTTCTGCTCCGCCAGCGCGCTGCTGATGACCCACCTGTCGCGCCTGTCCGAGGAGCTGATCCTGTGGATGAGCCCGCGCGTGGGCTTCATCGACCTCGCCGACCGCTTCTGCACCGGCTCTTCGATCATGCCGCAGAAGAAGAACCCCGACGTGCCCGAGTTGGTGCGCGGCAAGACCGGCCGCGTCAATGGCAGCCTGGTCGCGCTGCTGACGCTGATGAAGGGCCAGCCGCTGGCCTACAACAAGGACAACCAGGAAGACAAGGAGCCCTTGTTCGACACCGCCGACACGGTCATCGACACCCTGCGCATCTACGCCGACATGATCGGTGGCATCAAGGTCAAGGCCGAGGCCATGCGCGGCGCGCTCAGCCAGGGCTACGCCACCGCCACCGACCTCGCCGACTACCTGGTCAAGAAGGGCCTGCCCTTCCGCGACGCGCACGAGGCGGTGGCGCTGGCGGTGCGTGCGGCCGAGGTCAAGGGCTGCGACCTGCCGCAATTCACCCTGGACGAACTGCGCATCGCCATGGCCCATGTGCCCGGCGCGGCCGAGCGCCTGGCCGACGACGTCTTCGGCGTGCTCACCGTCGAGGGTTCGCTCGCCTCGCGCAGGCACGTCGGCGGCACCGCGCCCGAGCAGGTGCGTGCCGCGGTGGCGCGCGCCCGCCTCGGCCGGGGCTGATCCCGGCTCGACGCCCGTGAGCGCAGCGGCGGCCGAACGCATCGGCAAGTACGAGGTCCTCCGCCGCATCGGCATGGGCGCCACGAGCAGCGTCCACCTCGCCTGGGACCCCTTCCGCCAGGTCGAGGTGGCGATCAAGCGCCTGCGCCGCGAGATCCTCGCCGATCCACAGCGCGGGCGCCTGCTGCGCCAGCTCTTCCTCAACGAGGCTGCGCTCGCCGGCAAGCTGAACCACCCGCACATCGTGCGCATCCATGACGCGCTGGTCACCGACGAGGATGCCTGGCTGGTCATGGACCACGTGCCGGGCGGCACGCTCGAGGACATCGCGACGCCGGCGACGCTGGCGCCCTTCGAGCGCGTCATCGAGATCGTCTTCAAGGCCACACGCGCGCTCGACTACGCCTTCCACCAAGGCATCACCCACCGCGACATCAAGCCCGCCAACATCCTGCTGATGGTCTCCGGCGGCAGCGACATCCGCATCTCCGATTTCGGTGCCGCGCTGCACTCGGCACGCGAGACCACGCAGATCGCCGGCGTCGGCTCGCCCGCCTACATGTCGCCGCAGCAGGTGCGCGAGGTGCCGCTCGACCACCGCACCGACATCTACTCGCTCGGCGTGGTGACGTTCCAGCTCCTCACCGGCCACCTGCCCTTCGAGCACGAGAACAGCTACAGCCTGCTCTACAGCATCGCCCACGACACCCCGCCGCCGCCCTCCGAGCTGCGCCCCGATGTTCCCGAGGCGCTCGACGCGATCGTACGCCGCGCCACCGAGAAGGACATCGAGCGCCGCTACCAGAGCTGGAGCGAGTTCTCCCACGACCTCGCGCTCGCCTTCCGCAACCGCAGCCTCGCGCTTGCCCCCGACCGCCTCGGCGACACCGGCAAGTTCGGGGCCCTGCGCACGATGCGTTTCTTCCGCCGCTTCGCCGACGCCGAGCTGTGGGAGGTGATCGGGCTGTCGCGCTTCGACCGCGCGCTCGCCGGCACCGTGATCATCAAGGAAGGCGAGCGCGGCGACGCCATCTGCTTCGTGCTCGCCGGCGAGGCGCGGGTGAGCAAGCAGGGCCGCCTGCTCGAAGTACTCAACCCCGGCGACTGCTTCGGCGAGATCGCAGTGTTCTCCACCGCCTCAGGGTTGCGCTCGGCCTCGGTCGAGGCCGCCGCCGACACCGAGCTGGTGACGATCCGCGCACGCGCCCTCGAACGTGCCAGCGAGACCCTGCGCATGCACTTCTACCAGGCCTTCCTCGAGGTGCTGGCAACGCGGCTCTCGCTCGCCAGCGCCCGCATCGCGAACCTATGAACGAACCGGCCAGCCTTAATCCCGCCCTGCCCGCCGTCGAGGCCACCCTGCGCACCGCACTGGGCGAGCACCTGCGCATCGTCTCGGCAGACCCGGTCGGCGGCGGCAGCATCCACACCGCGCTACGTCTCCAGGACGCCAGCGGCGCGCGCTTCTTCGCCAAGCTCGCCCCTGCCGCCCAGGCGCCGATGTTCGAGGCCGAGGCCGACGGCCTCGCCGCGATCGCGGCCAGCGGCAGCCTGCGCACCCCTGCGGTGATCGCCCTGGGCGCGGACGACGCGCACGCCTTCCTGGTGCTGGAATGGCTCGATCTGCAGCCGCTCACCAGCGCGACCGACGGCGCCCGCTTCGCCGAGGCGCTGGTGGCGCTGCACCGCAACGTCGGCGAGCACTTCGGCTGGCCGCGCGACAACTTCATCGGGCGCACCCCGCAGGCGAACGCCGAGCGCGACAACTGGGCGCGCTTCTTCGTCGAGCAGCGCCTGCGCCCGCAGTTCGCGCGCGCCCGCGCGCAGGGCTTCGACGTCGAGCTGCAGCGCCAGGCCGATCGCCTGCTCGACCGCGTCCCTGCGCTCTTCCTCGACTACCGCCCGCCCGAGAGCCTGCTGCATGGCGACCTCTGGCACGGCAACGCGGCGGTGCTCGCCGACGGCACGCCGGTGGTCTTCGACCCCGCGGTTCACCGCGGCGACCGCGAATCCGACCTCGCCATGAGCGAGCTCTTCGGCGGCTTCCCCGCCGCCTTCTACGCTGCCTACCGCTGCGCCTGGCCGCTGCACGAGGACTACGAGCAGCGCAAGCCGCTGTACAGCCTCTATCACGTGCTCAACCACCTCAACCTGTTCGGCCGAGCGTACCTGCGCGAGTCCTTGCGCCTGGCGACGCGGCTCAACGAGGAACTGGGGCGGCGGCGGGAGTGAGTCCTGTCGCACTGGAGCGCGGCGGCGTGTCGGAATTTCTTACACTGCGCCCTTTTCGCGATCCGTCCCGCCGAGCCATAGGCACGCCAAATCAGGCACTTGCCGTGTCGATTGAACTCCGGGCGTGAAATTTGCTACTAAAGGCCTGAAGTATCGGAAAGTCGGCTGAAGTTGCGCGGCTATAATCTGAACGTAGTCGCCATCGCGCGCATTGAAGAGGTTTCCCCATGTCCAACTCCCTGCCCGAAAATTCGGTCGAACGCCGCCGAAAGGTCCTCAAGGGTGCGCTCGCCGCATCCGGCGTGGTGACCATGGGCTACAGCGGGTCGGCGCTGGCGTCGTTCAACTGCATCCAGAAGACGACCCTGGAGGCGCCGTTCAATGGCCGCCAGCTCGTCCAGGTGATCCCGGAGGCGTACCTCGGCTGGAAGTGGCAGTCGATCACCGTCAGCGCAGACGGCGACGCCGACGGTTCGCATACAGGGTGGTTCAATTACCTCGGGGTGAATTACAGCGTTGCGTTGAACAAGCTTGGTAGTGCCTGGAGCGCGACCAGCAACCCGGAGCAGGCCTCGACGACGCCCCCGATCAGCCCGACGCTTGTCCCGATGTTCTTGCTGGTTCTGTACGACACGTCGGGCTCGGGCTACTCCCCAGCGACCCCCTCCCCCTACGTTGCCGGTGCCGCTGCCACCCCGGGCGGTAACCTGCCCGCGGAATTGCCGCAACCCATCACCGACTCCTGCCACGCCTCGCTCAACCCGGGCACGAGCGGTGGCGGAACCAGCGGAGGCTGAAGCGGGGGTGCAAGCAACCGTCGCCCCCTCGCCGCTGCGCTGGTTGGAAGACTACTGCCTGTCCATGGACGGGCAGTTCGTTTTTCTGGACCCCGTCTCCTGGCAGACCCACCTTCTCACCGAAGGCGCCGCGCTGGTGTTGCGCGAGGCCGCGCTGGCGATCGAGGAGGCGCGCTTCGACGCCTTCCGGGACGAGGTCGTCGAGGCCGGCGGCTGGCCGCCCGCGCTGGAGCAGCTCGCCAATACGCTGAACAGCCTGCACCACCATCCGGGCGGACGCGCGCACGGATGATCGAGGCCACGCCCTATCGGGTGCTCGACGTCGGCGCGGCGAAGCTCGCGCTGCATTCGCCGATCGAGCGCCTGCACGCCGACCTCGACCGCGTCTATCCGCATCTCCCCGGGACCACCGACAGCGGCTTCGCCGACGTGCGCGTGTCGCTGCTGCCCGGCTCGCCCCTGCGCCTGCGCGGCCGCCAGGTGAGCCTGTGGTCCGAGGGCGAGCGCCCCTTCGAACCCTACCCGATCCACAGCGCCCTGCCGCTCTTCGAGTGGGGCAGCAACTACCTGCTGAGCCAGCGCCTGAACGCCTACCTGCTGCTGCACGCGGGCGTGGTGGCCCGCGACGATCTGGCGCTGATCCTGCCCGCCTCCCCCGGCTCGGGCAAGACCACGCTCACCTGCGCGCTCAATCTGGCCGGGTGGCGCTTCCTCTCCGACGAGTTCGCGGTCATCGACCCGGACACCGGCGAGGTGCTGCCCATGGTCCGCCCCGCCCCGCTCAAGAACCGCTCGATCGCGGTGATCGGCGAGCGCGACGCCGCGGTGCTCGGCCCGCTCTATCCGGGCACACGCAAGGGCGACGTCGCCCACTTCGTCCCCGACCGCGACAGCACGCTCGCCCGGCACCGCCGCGCGCGCCCGCGGGCGGTTATGTTCCCGCGCTTCGAAGCGGGCGCGCGCCTGCACTGCAAACCGCTCGACAGCGCCACGGCGGTGATGCGCCTGGGCTTGAACAGCTTCAACTACCGCGCCCTCGGCCCGGTCGGCTTTCACGCCGCCGTCGAACTCGCGCGCCGGACAAAGGCCTGGGAGCTGCACTACGGCGATCTCGACGAGGCGATCGCCTGCATCGAAACCCTGTTCGCGAGCCTGCCATGAGCCCCCGCGCATCCGCCGAGACCGCCTTGCTGCTGCGCGCCCTGCATGCGCCGATCGAACTCGACGAGCCGGGCTGGGACAGCTTGCTGCGGCGCGCTCGCGCCAGCGGGCTGCACGCGCGGCTGGCGGCAGCACAGGCCGCCACGCCGGGGCTTCCCGATGTGGTGCGCCGTCACTTTCTCTCGGCCACCCGGATTGCGGCCTACCGGCGCAAGCTGATGGAGGCGGAGCTGTTCCAGCTCGCTGCGCTGTGCGACACCGGCTTTCCGGTCGTCCTGCTCAAGGGCGCCGCCTACGCCCTGCAGCGACGTCGCATGGCCACCGGCCGCTTCGTCTCGGATGTCGATCTGCTCGTCCCGGCCGCCCATCTGCGCACGATGGAGCAGGCCTTGCGTGCCGCCGGCTGGCGCAGCGAAGCGCTTTCGCCCTACGACGAGCGCTACTACCGTGACTGGAGCCACGAGACGCCACCGCTGCGCTTTCCCGGGCACAGCCTGGAGCTCGACCTGCACCACGCCATCACCCCGGTCACCGGCAGCCTCGCCTTCGACCCCGCGCCGCTGTTTGCGCGCGCCGAGCCGATCGCCGGTACGCCCTTCCATGCGCTCGCCACCGAGGATCAGGTCCTGCACGCCTGCGTACACTGCTTCCACGATGGCGATCTCGCCCTGCGCGTGCGCGAAGTGGTGGATATCGACGGCCTCCTGCGCGAGCTGGCCGGCCAGGCCGGATTCTGGGACCGGTTGCTGGCGCGCGCAGCCGAACTCGGCCTGCAGCGCCCGCTCTGGTATGGGCTGCATTTCGCCCGTGCGTGGCTGGACTGCCCGGTTCCCGGCGCCGTCCTCGCCGCCCTGCCCCCGCCGGCGGCGCCGCTGCGCAGGATCATGGACACGCTCGTCGCGCTGACGATGCTCCCCGGCGACCTGGACGGCCCGCCTTCGCCGGGCGTGCGCCTTGCCCGCGCGGCGATGCTCGCGCGCTACCACCGCCTGCGCATGCCGGCGCACCTGCTGCTGCCGCATCTCGTGCGCAAGACCCTGCTGCGCCTGCGCGCAAGCGTCGCAGCCAAAAAAGAAGCGCCCGACGCGGGCGCTCCCTGATCCTTCCTGCCACCGACGCCGAAATCACTCGGCGACGCCGGCGTCCTTCAGCATCTGCTGCAGCTCGCCGCTGTCGTACATCTCGCGCATGATGTCACTGCCACCGACGAACTCGCCCTTGACGTAGAGCTGCGGAATGGTCGGCCAGTTGGAGAAATCCTTGATGCCCTGGCGGATCTCGGGGTCGGCGAGCACATTGACCGCGAGCACCTCGCGCACGCCGCAGCCCTTGAGGATCTGCACCGCGGTGGAGGAGAAGCCGCACTGCGGGAACTGGGGCGTGCCCTTCATGTAGAGCACCACGGCGTTGTTGGTGACCTGATCGCGGATGACGTCCTGGATGTCCATGCTGGAAACCTGAAAAAGTTGAGTTAAACAGTCGGGAAATAATAGGGGTTGGGCGGCGGCAGCGTCAACGCGATTCGCGCGTTTTTCGTCCCAGCCAGCGCCCGCCCGAGACACGCTCGATGCCGGCGAGGTCTGCCCACGAGGCGATCGCGGCGAAGCCGGCGTCGGCGAGCAGACCACGCGCCGACGCAGCCTGGTCGTAACCGTGCTCGAGAAACAGCCAGCCACCGTCCACCAGGCGCGCCGGCGCACCGGCGATGATCTCGGCGAGGTCGTCGAGACCCTGCGGTCCGGCGGCGAGCGCGCCGCGCGGCTCGAAGCGCACGTCGCCCTGCTCCAGGTGCGGGTCGCCCGCGGCCACATAGGGCGGATTGGAGACGATGAGCTCGAAGTGCTCGTCGCCGAGCGCGCCGAACCAGTCGCTCTGCACGAAGGAGACGCTCGCCCCCAGCCTGGCGGCGTTGGCCATCGCCACCCACAGCGCCTCGCGCGAGCGGTCGAGCGCGACCACCTCGGCCGCCTCGAGCTCGAGCGCCAGCGTCACCGCGAGCGCGCCGCTGCCGGTGCCGAGGTCGAGCACGCGCAGGCCGCGGCGGGCGGGAAAGTGGGCGAGCGCGAGCTCGACCAGCAGCTCGGTCTCCGGGCGCGGGATCAGCACCGCCGGGGTGACGAGGAACTCGCGCCCGTAGAACTCGCGCGTGCCGGTGAGATAGGCCACCGGCTCGCCGGCGGCGCGACGTTCGACGAGGGCGCGATATTCGGCCCAGTCCTCGGTGGCGAGCGTCTGCTCGGGCCACGCCACCAGGCGCGCGGCCGGGCACTGCAGCACGTGGCGCAGCAGCACGCGCGCGTCCATCTGGTCGATGCGCGCGCGCGCCCAGGCGAGCGCGCCGGCGATGTCGGTCGCGTCGGCGGAGGGCGCCGCAGGGCTCATGCCTCCTCCCCGAGCGCCGCGAGCAGCTCGGCCTGGTGCTCGAGCACGAGCGCGTCGACGATTTCGTCGAGCTCGCCCTGCATCACCGCGTCGAGCTTGTAGAGGGTGAGGTTGATGCGATGGTCGGTGACGCGCCCCTGCGGGAAGTTGTAGGTGCGGATGCGCTCGGAGCGGTCGCCGCTGCCCACCAGGCTCTTGCGCTGCGCGGCCTCGGCGCTCTGCTGCGCGCGCACCCTGGCGTCGTAGAGGCGTGCGGCGAGCACCGCCATCGCCTGCGCCTTGTTGCGGTGCTGCGAGCGGTCGTCCTGGCACTCGACGACGATGCCGGTCGGGATGTGCGTGATGCGCACCGCCGAGTCGGTCTTGTTGATGTGCTGACCGCCCGCCCCCGAGGCGCGGAAGGTGTCGATGCGCAGGTCGGCGGGGTTGATGTCCACCGCCTCGACCTCGTCGGCCTCGGGCAGCACGGCGACGGTGCATGCGGAGGTGTGGATGCGCCCCTGGGTCTCGGTGACCGGGATGCGCTGCACGCGGTGACCGCCGGATTCGAACTTGAGCCGGGAGTAGGCGCCGTTGCCCACCACGCGGGCGATGACCTCCTTGTAGCCGCCGAGGTCGGATTCGCTCGCCGACACGATCTCCACCTTCCAGCGCTGGCGCTCGGCGTAGCGGGTGTACATGCGCAGCAGGTCGCCGGCGAACAGCGCCGCCTCGTCGCCGCCGGTGCCGGCGCGGATCTCCAGGAAGAGGTTGCGTTCGTCGTTGGGGTCGCGCGGCAGCAGCGCGCGCTGCAGCTCGGCCTCGAGCGCCCCGATGCGCGCCTCGCCGTCGGCGAGCTCGAGCTCGCCGAGCTCGCGCATCTCGGGGTCGGCGAGCAGCTCGCGCGCGGTGGCGCAGTCGGCCTCGGCCTGGCGATGCTCGCGGTACAGCGCCACCACCGGCTCGATCTCGGCGCGCTCGCGCGAGAGCTCGCGGAAGACGTTCATGTCGCGCGCGCCGTCCTCGGAGGCGAGCGTGCGGTCGAGCTCTTCGAGCCGGTTGGCGAGGTGTTCGAGTTTGTCGCGGATGCTCTGCTTCATGGCGGTGGACGGAGGCGCGCGCGCCGCGCGCGGGCGGCGGCCGACGCAGCCGTTCGGCTAGTGGGGGTCGCGGGACAGGTTGAAGAGCTCGCGCACCACACGGCCGGCTTCGACCTTGTGCTCGCCCTCGGCCTGGTTCAGGAAGCGGGTGGGACCGTGCATCAGCTTGTTGGTGAGACCGTGCGAGAGCGCCTCGAGCACGCGCTGGGGATCCTCGCCCTTGGCGAGCAGGCGCACCGCGCGCTCGAGCTCGGCCTGGCGCAGGCTCTCGGCGTGCTCGCGCAGCGAGCGGATCACCGGCACCGTCTCGCGCGCCGACATCCAGTGCAGGAAGCCGTCGACCCGGGTGATGATGATCTGCTCGGCCTCGATCACCGCCTGCTGGCGCGACTCCATTCCGGCCTCGACCACCTGGGCGAGGTCGTCCACCGTGTACAGGAAGATGTCGTCGAGTTCGGAGATCTCGGGCTCGATGTCACGCGGCACGGCGAGATCGACCATCACCATCGGGCGATGGCGGCGCGCCTTGACCGCGCGCTCGACCATGCCCAGGCCGACGATCGGCAGCGGCGCGGCCGTACAGGAGACCACCACGTCGAAGCGCGGCAGCGCGTCGCCGATCTGGTCGATGCGCATGGTGCTGGCGCCGAAGCGGTCCGCCAGGGCCTTGGCGCGCTCCTCGGTGCGGTTGGCCACCGTCATCGACTTCGGCCGGGCGCCGCCGAAGTGGGCGGCGCAGAGCTCGATCATCTCGCCGGCGCCGATGAACAGCACGTGCTGGTCGGAGACGCGCTCGAAGATGCGCTCGGTCAGGTGCACCGCGGCCGCGGCCATCGACACCGTGTTGGCGCCGATCGCGGTGGTCGAGCGCACCTCCTTGGCCACCGCGAAGGTATTCTGGAACAGCTTGTGCAGCAGCACGCCCAGGGTGCCTGCCTCCTCGGCGTAGCGCGCGGCGTCCTTGACCTGGCCGAGGATCTGCGGCTCGCCGATCACCATCGAGTCGAGCCCGCTCGCTACCCGGAAAACATGGCGGATGGCGTCGCGCTGCGGGTAGGAATACAGGTAGGGCGAGACCTCGGCGAGCGCGAGGCGATGGAAGCGCGCCAGCCAGTCGGCCGCATGCTGCGGCTGCTCGGCGGCGAAATAGAGCTCGGTGCGGTTGCAGGTCGACAGGATCGCCGCCTCGCGCACCGAATCCGTGTGAGCCAGATCGTGCAGCGCCTGCCCCATGCGCTCGGGCTGGAACGCGACGCGTTCGCGGATGGCGAGCGGCGCGGTGTGGTGGTTCAAGCCGAGGGCGAAGAGTTGCATGCGGGAGGGGGGTGGGACGGAGCGAGCCGGATTATAACACCGCGCCTGCGCCCCAAAATTGAGCCGGAACAGCGACTTCTGGCCGCAATTTGACGCCGCAAAGCAGATGGGCCGACACTCGGTCGGCCCATCGGGATTCTTGGTGGCCAGTCGCGGAATCGAACCACGGACACGCGGATTTTCAATCCGCTGCTCTACCAACTGAGCTAACTGGCCAACGAGGTCCGCATTATAGCCAGTCTTTTTCCCTTGTCAAAGGCTTTTCCAAAAAATCGCCTCGGCTCAGCCCAGCGCGTCGTGATCACCCTGCACTCGGGCCGGCGGCTGCAGGTGGCTGCGCGGGAAGACCACGCGGGCCAGCGTTCCGCGCCCGCCGGGGCCGGCGTCCAGGGTGACCGTGCCGCGGTGCAGTTCGGCGATCTCGCGCACGATCGGCAGGCCGAGGCCCGAGCCGTCGACGCCGCTGCCGAGCACGCGGTAGAAGCGCTCGAACACGCGCTCGCGGTCGGCCTCGGGGATGCCCGGGCCGCTGTCCTCGACCTCGAAGACCGGCGAGCCGGCGTAGCGGGTGCGCGCGGTGACGCTGCCGCCGCGCGGGGTGTACTTGATCGCGTTGTCGACCAGGTTCTTGAGCATCTCGCGCAGCAGCACCGGGTTGCCCTCCACGCGCAGGGCCTGGTCGCCGGCCTCGACGCCGAGGTCGATCTGCTTGGCCTGCGCGCGCGGGTAGAGCTCGAGCGCCACCTCGCGCACGATCGCATCGAGGTCCACCGTCTCCACCGCATAGAGCTTCTCGAAGCTCGCCTCGGCCCGCGCGAGCGACAAGAGCTGGTTGATGAGGTGGGCAGCGCGGTCGGTGCTCTCGGCGATGCGGGTGAGCGACTGGCGCAGCTGGTCGGGGTCGGTCTCGTGCATGGCGAGGTCGGTCTGCATCTTGAGACCGGTCAGCGGCGTGCGCATCTGGTGCGCGGCGTCGGCGATGAAGCGCTGCTGCGCCTGCAGGTTCTCCTCCAGGCGCGCCATCATGTCGTTGTAGGCGATGATGAGCGGGCGCACCTCCTCGGGCACGCTGGAGGGCTCGACCGGCGACAGGTCGGTGGGGCGACGGCGGCGGATCAGGCTCTGCAGCCGATTCAGCGGCGCGATGCCGCGGCTCAGGCCCACCCACACCAGCACCACGGCGAGCGGGATGATGGCGAACTGCGGCAGCAGTACCCCGGTGACCACACGCGAGGCGAGGTCGGTGCGCTTGTTGCGCGTCTCGGCAACCTGCACGAGCACGAAGCGATCGGCCTGCGCGGCATCGGGACGCACGAAGCGCCAGGCGATGCGCACCTCCTCGCCATGGATCATGCCGTCGCGCAGCTGCACCTCCTCACCCTCCTGCGCGGACGAGGTCGGCATCGGCGGGATCTCTGCATCGCCGCTCACGGTGACGCCATTGACGTCGGCCACCTGGAAATACACGACGTCGTCCTGGTCGGCGCGGAACAGCGCGCGCGGCGGCGCGGGAAAGCGCACCACGATCTGCTCGTCCTCGACCTCGACCAAGCGCGCGAGCGCACGCACGCCGTCGGCGAGCGCGAGGTCGTAGGGCTGGTTGGCGATGCTGTCGGCAACGTTGTGGGTGACGATGATCGAGATCGGCCACAGGAACAGCAGCGGCGCGAGCATCCAGTCGAGGATCTCGCCGAACAGCGAGTTCGGCGGCCCGGACTTGCGCGGCGGGTTGGCGCCGCGCGGCGCGCGCTCAGGCCTGGACTTTCGCCGCAGGGGCAGCATCGGGGTTTTCCAGGCAGTACCCCAGGCCACGCACGGTCACGATGCGCACCCCGCTGTCCTCGAGCTTCTTGCGCAGGCGATGGACATAGACCTCGATGGCGTTGCTCGACACTTCCTCGCCCCAGCCGCACAGGTGGTCGACGAGCTGGTCCTTGCTGACCAGGCGGCCGACGCGCAGCAGGAAGATCTCGAGCAGGCCGATCTCGCGCGCCGACAGCTCGACCAGCTGGCCGCCGATCTTGACCACGCGGTCGGCCTGGTCGTAGCTCAGCTGGCCGATCTCGATGCAGCGCGGCTGGCCGGTGCCGCGGCGGGTGAGCGCGCGCACGCGCGCCTCCAGCTCGGGCAGGGCGAAGGGCTTGGTGAGGTAGTCGTCGGCACCGGCGTCGAGCCCGCGCACACGGTCGTCGACACCGTCCTGCGCGGTCAGGATCAGCACCGGCTGGGCCGACTTGCGCGTGCGCAGGCGCTTGAGCACCTCGATGCCGTTCATGCGCGGCAGGCCGAGGTCGAGGATGAGCAGGTCGTAGCCCTGCCCCGCGAGGGCGGCGTCCGCCTCCATGCCGTCCGCCACGTGATCGACCGCGCAGCCGCCGCGCCGCAGGGCGCGACAGATGCCGTCGGCGATCACCGGATCGTCTTCCGCCAACAGGATACGCATAGCATTCCGGTTGTAAGTTGCTTGTAAGCGGAGATTCCGAGAATGGCTCCGCTGTTCTCCTTTTGCTCGGTCTCCGGGGGCGTGGCTGCCTTGCGCAGCAGCGTTCCGGGGAGCGCCCGCCCGCCTGGGACGTGGCGCTCCCCACCGACTTTTACTCCCCGAATCGCGCCATTATCCCACGCTTCATGCGCCTGCAGGCAGGCCCTGGCAGCCCCGGGGCGGGCTGCGCGCGCCATTCCGGCGCCGCCGGACGCAAAAAGGCCTCGCCGAGATGTTTCCCCGGCGAGGCCTTTCTTGTTTGCAGCAGGCGGGAGGTCCGGCGAACCGGCCCTCCCGGGCGGGCAATTACATGCCCATGCCCATGCCGCCCATGCCACCCATGCCGCCCATGTCGGGCATGCCGCCCATCGGCTTCTCTTCGGCCAGCTCACCGACCATGCAGTCGGTGGTGAGCATCAGGCCGGCGACCGAAGCGGCGTTCTGCAGCGCGGTGCGGGTGACCTTGGTCGGATCCAGCACGCCCATCTCGACCATGTCGCCGTACTCGCCGGTGGCGGCGTTGAAGCCGAAGTTGCCCGAGCCCTCGACGACCTTGTTCACCACCACGCTCGGCTCGTCGCCGGCGTTGGCGACGATCTCGCGCAGGGGCTGCTCCATGGCGCGCAGCACGATCTTGATGCCGGCGTCCTGGTCGTGGTTGTCACCCTTGAGCTCGCCCAGCGCGGCGCGGGCACGCAGCAGCGCGACGCCGCCGCCCGGGACGATGCCCTCTTCCACCGCAGCGCGGGTGGCGTGCAGGGCGTCTTCCACGCGAGCCTTCTTCTCCTTCATCTCGACTTCGGTGGCGGCACCGACCTTGATCACCGCGACACCGCCAGCCAGCTTGGCCACGCGCTCCTGCAGCTTCTCGCGGTCGTAGTCGGAGGTGGCTTCCTCGATCTGCACGCGGATCTGCTTGACGCGCGCCTCGATGCGCTCGGCATGGCCGGCGCCGTCGATGATGATGGTGTTTTCCTTGCCGACTTCGATGCGGGCAGCCTGGCCGAGGTCGTCCAGAGTGGCCTTCTCGAGGGTCAGGCCGACTTCCTCGGCGATGACCTGGCCGCCGGTCAGGATGGCGATGTCTTCCAGCATGGCCTTGCGACGGTCGCCGAAGCCCGGGGCCTTGACGGCGCAGGTCTTCAGGATGCCGCGGATGTTGTTCACCACCAGGGTGGCCAGGGCTTCGCCTTCGACGTCCTCGGCGATGATCAGCAGCGGACGGCCCGACTTGGCGACCTGCTCGAGCACCGGCAGGAGGTCACGGATGTTGGAGATCTTCTTGTCGAAGAGCAGGACGAAGGGCTGCTCGAGGATGGCGACCTGCTTGTCCGGGTTGTTGATGAAGTAGGGCGACAGGTAGCCGCGGTCGAACTGCATGCCCTCGACCACGTCGAGCTCGTTCTGCAGCGACTTGCCGTCCTCGACGGTGATCACGCCTTCCTTGCCGACCTTGTCCATGGCACGGGCGATGATCTCGCCGATGTCGCTGTCGGAGTTGGCCGAGATCGAGCCGACCTGGGCGATCTCCTTGTTGGTCGAGCACGGCTTGGACAGCTTCTTGAGCTCGTCGATGGTGGCGATGACGGCCTTGTCGATACCGCGCTTGAGGTCCATCGGGTTCATGCCGGCGGCGACGAACTTCATGCCTTCGCGCACGATGGACTGCGCCAGCACGGTGGCGGTGGTGGTGCCGTCACCGGCGATGTCGGAGGTCTTGGAAGCGACTTCCTTGACCATCTGCGCGCCCATGTTCTCGAACTTGTCCTTGAGCTCGATTTCCTTGGCGACGGAGACGCCGTCCTTGGTCACGGTGGGGGCGCCGAACGAGCGCTCGAGCACCACGTTGCGGCCCTTCGGGCCCAGGGTCACCTTGACCGCGTTGGCGAGGATGTTGATGCCGGCGACCATGCGCTCGCGGGCGGAATCACCAAACTTGACTTCTTTAGCTGCCATTGTTCAAAACTCCGGAATGGTTTGCGGTTCGCGTTCGTGCTTCAGGATCGGGGGAGGCTCAGGCCTCGACCACGCCCATGATGTCTTCCTCGCGCATGACGAGGAGCTCTTCACCTTCGACCTTCACGGTCTGGCCGGCGTACTTGCCGAACAGCACCTTGTCGCCCACCTTGACGGCCATCGGACGGACCTTGCCGTCATCGAGGATCTTGCCGTTGCCGACCGCGAGGACTTCGCCCTGATCGGGCTTCTCGCCGGCGCTGTCCGGGATCACGATGCCGCTGGCGGTCTTGCGTTCGGCTTCGAGGCGCTTGACGATCACACGATCATGCAGGGGACGAATCTTCATCGAGTTCTCTCCTAACTGAGTTTCAACTGTCTGGGTTGATGGAAGATGCGGAACCAGTCCGCGAAAAACGGATCTGCAGTGGCTTCGGACGGGTTCGCACCCGTCGATCGAGGCTTGTTAGCACTCACCGCCAACGAGTGCTAATAATAGGGACGGGTCCCGGGGATTTCAAGTGCGCTTCCTGTTAACTTTTTTCTGCGCCGTGATCGCTTTCGGCGCAGCTCCCCTGCACGCAGCCCCCGCGGACGCGAAGTGGAAGGGCGCCGCCTTCGAGGGTGATCGCGCCAGCCTCGTCCGCCTCGCCGCCGCGGGCGCCAGGGTGGTGCGCGTCTACCGCCAATCCGACGCCTGGGTGCTCGACGAGGCGCAGCGCCTCGGCCTCAAGGTGGTGATGGGGCTGTGGCTGGAGCATCCGCGCCATGGCTTCGACTACGCCGACGCGCGGGCGGTGCGGGCGCAGGAAGACGCCGTGCTCGACTTCGTCGCCCGCTACCGCCACCATCCCGCCCTGCTCGCCTGGGGCGTGGGCAACGAGATCGAGACCGCCGTTGCCGACCCCCTGCCGCTGTGGCGCGAAGTGGATCGGCTGGCCAGCCGGATCAGGCGCCTCGACCCCGAGCACCCCACCATGATGGTGGTCGCCGACACCGGCATGGACGCCTTCCGCGCGCTCGCCGGCTGCTGTCCGAATGTGGATCTGCTCGGCATCAACGTCTATGCAGGCGCCGTGTTCGACCTGCCGCAGCGCCTGCGCGACGCCGGCATCGCCAAGCCGGTGGTGATCGCCGAGCTCGGCCCGCTCGGGCAGTGGCAGGCCGGACGCAAGCCCTGGGGCGCGCCGGTCGAGCTCACCAGCACCGAGAAGGCGCGCTTCTTCACCGAGGCGCTCGCCTTCCTCGACCGGCAGGCGCAGATCCGCGGCGTCTTCCCCTTCCTGTGGGGGGCCAAGCAGGAGCAGACCGCGACCTGGCATGGGCTGCTGCTCGCCGACGGCAGCGCCACCGCGATGAGCGACGCGCTCGCCGCGGCCTGGGGGCGGCCGGTGGCAAGGCCTGCGCCGCACATCCGCGGCATCGGCATC
The DNA here is from genome assembly GCA_024235615.1 of Thauera sp. Taxonomy (GTDB): domain Bacteria; phylum Pseudomonadota; class Gammaproteobacteria; order Burkholderiales; family Rhodocyclaceae; genus Thauera. The sequence goes on from JACKMB010000001.1 coordinate 927,598, forward strand.
GGCGCCGACGAGTTCGCCCCTGGCGCGGAGATCGGCGCCGGCGTCGATGCCGTGGCGCACGACGGCGGCGCGCTCGCCACCGAGTGGGTCGTGCATGCCGAAGCCACCGACCTGCGCAAGGGCGGCGACGCCGAGCGCCCGCCGGCGCGCATCGACGTGCGCGTGCTGCACGCCGACGCCGCCAGCGTGCGCTTCGTCGCCCCGACGCAACCCGGCGCCTACCGCCTCTTCATCACCGTGCGCGACCGCGACGGCAAGGCGGCGACGGCGAACCTCCCGTTCCGGGTGCGCTGAGCGAGACATCGCCCGCGCCGGCTTCGCCTGCCTCGCACCGGCCCCGTCCGCACTCGCCGGCCCGCCCTTCCTGGCTTGGCCCGCCGCCCCGCCCCGGGGGTAAGATGCCCCGCACGAGAACCCCCAGCCCAGGAGGCGCGCCCATGTCCGCTCCACTCACGCCGCCGGCGCCCTTGCCGGCCGAGCGCCTGGTGGCCCGCTGCGACCCGGCGTTGCTCGGCATCGGATCCTCCGCCGAGCTGCCCGAGCTCGACGTCGCCCGCATCCACGGCCGCGCGGTGGATGCGATCCGGCTCGGCCTCGACATCCGCGCCGAGGGCTACAACCTGTTCGTGCTCGGCGACCCTGGCAGCGGCCGCCACGAGCTCGTCCGCCGCCTCCTCGAGGACGTGCGCGGCCGCGGAGAAGCGCCCGCGGACTGGTGCTACGCGTGGAACTTCGCCAACGCTTCCCAGCCACGGCTGCTGCGCCTGCCCTGCGGCCGCGGCCCGGCGCTGCGCGACGACCTCGCGCGTTTCGTCGAGGAGCTGGTGCCGGCGATCGGCGCGGTGTTCGAGAGCGAGGAGCACCGCAACCGCATCGAGGCCTTGCAGGAAGAGGCCAAGACGCGCGAGGAGAGCGCCCTGCGCAGCCTCGGCGACGAGGCCCAGAGGCTCGGCGTGGCGCTGCTGCGCACACCGCACGGCTTCGCCTTCCTGCCGATGAAGGACGAGGGCAGCACGCTCACCCAGGAGGAGTTCGAGAAGCTGCCCGAGCCTCGCCAGCACGAGCTCGGCGAGCACATCCGCGCGCTGCACGAGCGCCTGCACCGCCTGATGGGCGACTTCCCGCGCTGGCGGCACGAGTTGCAGAACCGCATGCGCGACGCCGGGCGCGAGGCCATCCGCGCCACCGTCACCCACATGGTCGACGAGCTCAAGGTCCGCCACGCCAACCTGCCCGAGGTGTGCGCGCATCTGGACGCGGTGCTCGTCGACGTCGTCGCCAGCGGCGAGTCGCTGCGCGCGACGCCGCACACCGACGAGGACAGCGAGTCGCTGACCTACACCGGCAGCATCAGCGTGCAGCGCTACCTGGTGAACCTGCTCGTCGGCAACCCCGCCGACGGCGCCCGGCCGATGGTGTACGAGGACCACCCCACGCTGCAGAACCTGGTCGGGCGCATCGACCACCTGGTGCACATGGGCACGCTGGTCAGCAACTTCACCCTGATCCGCGCCGGCGCCCTGCACCGCGCCAACGGCGGCTTCCTGGTGCTCGACGCGCTCAAGCTGCTGTCCCAGCCCTTCGCCTGGGAGGGGCTCAAGCGCGCGCTCCAGTCGGAGCGCCTGCGCATCGAGTCGCTCTCCGAGCTGATCGGCGTGACCGGTTCGGTGCAGCTCGAGCCCGAGCCCATGCCGCTCGAGCTCAAGGTCGTGCTGATCGGTGATCGCCTCACCTACTACCTGCTCGGCCAGTACGACCCCGAGTTCGCCGCCCTCTTCCGCATCAACGCCGACATGGAGAGCGAGATCGAGCGCTCGGCGGACAACACCGCCGCCTACGCCCGCCTGCTCGCCGACCTGGCGCGGCGCGCAGGCCTGCCGCCCTTGTCGGCGCCGGCGCTGGCGCGGCTGATCGAGCACGCGGCGCGCCTCGCCGCCGACGCCGAGCGCCTGAGCACGCGCACCCAGCCGCTCGACGACCGCCTGCGCGAGGCGGCCCACTTCGCCCTCGCCGCCGGCGCCGCGCGCATCGAGCGCGAGCACGTCGACGCCGCGATCGCGGCCCATCGCCGCCGTCACGAGCGCATCCGCCTGAGCCACCTCGACCAGATCCTGCGCGGACAGTGGCTGATCGACACCGCCGGCAGCCACGTCGGCCAGGTCAACGGCCTGGCGGTGGTGCCGCTCGGCGAGGACCGCTTCGCCCACCCGCAGCGCATCACCGCCACGGTGCGCGCCGGCGCTGGCGAGATCATCGACATCGAGCGCGAGGTCAAGCTCGGCGGGCCGATCCACTCCAAGGGCGTGCTGATCCTGTCCGCCTTCCTCGCCGCGCGCTTCGGCTGGATGCTGCCGCTCTCGCTCAAGGCGAGCCTGGTCTTCGAGCAGTCCTACGGCGGCGTCGAGGGCGACAGCGCCTCGCTCGCCGAGCTGGTGGCCTTGCTGTCGGCGCTCTCGGGCGTGGCGGTGAAGCAGTCGCTCGCGGTGACCGGCTCGGTGAACCAGTTCGGCGTCGTGCAGCCGGTGGGCGGCATCAACGAGAAGATCGAGGGCTTCTTCGAGCTGTGCGCCGCGCGCGGCCTCGACGGCGGGCAAGGGGTGCTGATCCCGCGCGCCAACGTCTGCCACCTGATGCTGCGCGACGAGGTGGTCGAGGCGGTCCGGGCCGGGCGCTTCGCGGTGTGGGCGGTGGCCGACGCCGACGAGGCGGTGGAGCTGCTCACCGGCCTGCCCGCCGGCCAGCCGGCGGCCGACGGCAGCATGCCGGCAGGTACCGTCAATGCGCGCGCCGTGGACGGCCTGCGCAAGCTGGCCGCGCTGCACCGCCGCGGCAAGCCCCGCGACGGCTGAGCGCCAGGCTCAGAACGCCACCGCGACGCCGAAGTGCAGCCGCAGGCTGCGCTCCTGGTGGCCCCAGGCGAGATCGATCGCGAGCGGACCCGCGGGGCTGCGCCAGCGCGCACCGACGCCGTAGCCGACGCGCAGGTCGTAGTCCGCGCGGGTGTCGGCGGCATCCCCCGCATCGACGAAGGCGGCCGCGCCCCACTGCGGCTGGAACCAGCGCACGTACTCGGCGCTCGCGGTCGCGAGGTAGCGGCCACCGACCGTGGCGTTGCCCTCCTTCACGCCCAGGCTCTGGTAGTCGTAGCCGCGCACCGACTGCGCGCCGCCGCTGCGGAAGAGGAAGTCTTGCGGCACGCCCTCGCGGCTGTCGGCCAGGGTCACGCCGGCCTCGCCGCGCAGGATGAACACGTCGGTGCCGCGCACCGGCTGGTAGCGCGCGACGCGCGAGTAGAGACGCAGGAAGTCCTGGTCGGAGAGCAGCGTCTTGCTGCCGCCGCCGACCTGGAACTCCAGCACGTAGCCGCTCGTGGGGTCGAGCACGTTGTCGACCGCGCGCTTCTTCCACGTCCAGTTCGCGCTCAGGGTGTTGGTCGAGCGCGAGGGGGCGCCGGCCGGCTCGATGTTCTCGTGTTGCAGGCGCAGCGCGAGCTGGGTCTCGATGTCGCCGCGCAGCGTGGTGCGCGCGGCGCCGAGCGCCTGGGAGTCGATCTTGAGGCCTTCGAGGTCGCTCGCCTCGTAGAGCGCGCCGAAGCTGTCGCGGTCGCGCCCGCGCGGAGGCAGGAAGACATCCGCGAACAGCGCCTGGCGGCGCTCCTCGATGCGCAGGCCGGAGGAGAACTCCCAGCCGCGCTTGCGCAGGTTGGAGTCGCGGTAGCTGAGCTCGACGCGCGCGCCGGTGTTGGTCGAATAGCCCGCACCCGCGCCGGCATAACGCGGCAGCGCCTCGGTGACCCTCACCCGCACCGGCACCGCGGCCGACAGCGCCGGGTCGCGCTCGATGTCGACGATCACCGAACCGAAGTGCGGGGTGTTCTGCAGCTCGGTCTGGAAGGCGAGCAGCGCCTCGCGGTCGTAGGGCGAGCCGGGCTCGAGCTGGCTGTAGCGCTCGACGAGGTCGGCGGGCAGGTGCTCCAGGCCCTCGACGTCGAGCTCGCCGAGGTAGAACGTCGGTCCGCTGTCGATGCGCACGCGCAGGGTGGCGCGCGCGCTCTCGGGGTCGATCTCGGCGCGGCTGTCGACGATGCGCGCCGCGGCATAGCGGCGTGCCGCGACCGCATCGAGCAGCGCCTGCTTGGCCCCGTCCCAGCCACCCTGGCTGAAGGGCGCGCCGACCGGCAGGCTCCAGCCCGCGCGCAGCAGGTCCAGGTACGCGCTGCCGCCGGGCCCGGAGGTGGCGATCTCGCCGACGAACTGCAGCTCGACCTGGGCGATCTCGGTGCGCGGGCCGGGCTCCACCTCGAGCAGCCAGTCGCGCGCGTCGCTGCGATCGAAGCGCACCCGCGGCGAGAAGTAGCCCTCGGTGGCGAGCAGGCCCGCCACCTCGCGACGCGCGCGCCGGGTCATCGCCGAGCGATCGGCCGGCTCCTCGGGCAGTGCGAGCGCCTCCTGGCGCAGCAGCCGCACATGGCGCTCGAGCAGCGGCCGCAGCTCGTCGGGCGCCTGCAGGCGCACCTCGAGGGTCTCCTGTGCCAGCGCACCGCCAGCCGCCAGCGTCAGGGCCAGCGCGGCGGGACACAGGCCCCGGCGCAGCGCAGCTCGCACTCCCGAGCGCACGCGCTCAGGCCCCCTCGTGATAGCCCGCCACGCGCTCGACTTCGTTCCTCGAGCCCAGGATCACCGGCACGCGCTGGTGCAGGCGCTCCGGCATCACGTCGAGGATGCGCTCGCGCCCGGTGGAGGCCGCACCGCCGGCCTGCTCGACCAGCATCGCCATCGGGTTGGCCTCGTACATCAGGCGCAGCTTGCCGCCCTGCCTGCGGCACTTCTCGTCCATCGGGTACATGAACACGCCGCCGCGGGTCAGGATCCGGTGCACGTCGGCGACCATCGAGGCCACCCAGCGCATGTTGTAGTCCTTGCCGAGCGGGCCTTCCTTGCCCTGCAGCATCTCGTCGACGTAGCGCTTGACCGGCGCCTCCCAGTGGCGCGCGTTGGAGGCGTTGATGGCGAACTCCTGGGTATCGGCCGGGATGGTCAAGAAGGGCTGGGTGTAGATGAAGCTGCCCATCTCGCGGTCGAGCGTGAAGGCATGCACGCCGTTGCCCACCGTGAGCACCAGCTGGGTGGACGGACCGTAGACCGCGTAGCCGGCGGCGACCTGCTCGCGGCCGGGCTGCAGGAAGCTCTCCTCGGTCGGGTCCGAGCCGCCCGGCGGGTTGCGCAGCACCGAGAAGATGGTACCGACGGAGATATTGACGTCGATGTTCGACGAGCCGTCGAGGGGATCGAAGAGCAGCAGGAAGCCGCCCTTGGGCAGGTCGAAGGGGATCTGGCAGATGGTCTCGACCTCCTCGGAGGCCATGCCGGCGAGGTGGCCGCCCCACTCGTTGGCCTGCAGCAGGATCTCGTTGGCGATCACGTCGAGCTTCTTCTGCGCCTCGCCCTGCACGTTGTCGGTGCCGGCCTCGCCGAGCACGCCGGCGAGCGCGCCCTTGGACACGTTGACGCTGATCGCCTTGACCGCGCGAGCGACAACCTCGATCAGCAGGCGCAGGTCGGCGGTGATGCGGCCGGCGCGCTGCTGCTCGATGAGGAACTGGGTAAGGGTGACTCGGCGCATGACAAGGCTCCACGACATTGAACGGAACGGACAAGGCGGGATTATCGCGGTTCCGCGCCACGAGCGCACGGGCCGCGACGCCCGAAACCACGAGACTGCTGCCGCGGCCGCCAAGGCGCTATCATCGGCACCCCCATTCCGCGTTTCCACTTCATGCACGTCATGGTTCTCGGCGCCGGCCTGTCCGGCGTCACGACCGCCTGGTACCTGACCCGCGCCGGCTTCCAGGTCAGCCTGGTCGACCGCCAGCCCGGCGCCGGACTCGAGACCAGCTTCGCCAACGGCGGGCAGATCTCGATCAGTCATCCGGAGCCCTGGGCCAACCCGGGCGCGCCCGCGCAGGTGCTGCGCTGGCTCGGGCACGCCGAGGCGCCGCTGAAGTTCCGCCCGCGTCGCGACCTCGCGCAATGGACCTGGGGCCTGCGCTTCCTGCGCGAATGCCTGCCCGCACGCGCACACCGCAACACCGTCGCGATCGCCGCGCTCGCGATCGCCAGCGCGCAGCGCCTGCGCGCGCTGCGCGCCGAGCTCGGGCTCGAGTACGACCAGCTCGAGCGCGGCATCCTGCACCTGTTCTACAGCCGCGCGGAGTTCGCCAAGGCGCCCGCCCGCGCGGCACAGCTGCACGCCTTCGGCATCGCCGCCGAGGTGCTGGACCGCACCGCCTGCCTCGACCGCGAGCCCGCGCTGGCCGCATGCGCGGGAACCCTCGCCGGCGGGATCTTCGCGCAGGAGGACGAATCGGGCGATGCGCACAAGTTCACCCGCGCGCTCGCGCTCAGGCTGGAAGAGGCGGGCGCGGCCCTGCACTGGGAGACCGAGGTGAGCGCGCTCGAGATCGACGCCGGCGGCCGTGTCACGGGCGCGCGAGTGCGGCGTGCGGACGGGAGCGTCGACAGCCTGCGCGCACAGGCCTGCGTGCTGTGCCTGGGCAGCCACGGCGCGCGCCTCGTGGCGCCGCTCGGCTTGCGGCTGCCGATCTACCCGGTCAAGGGCTATTCGATCACCGCACCGGTGCTGGACCCCGCACTGGCGCCGAGCGTGAGCCTGACCGACGAGTCGCGCCGGATCGTGTGCTCGCGCCTGGGCGACCGCCTGCGCGTCGCCGGCACGGCGGAGCTCAACGGCTTCGACACCACGATCCGCGCGGAACGCATCGCGCCGATCATGGAGTGGGTGCAATCGCGCTTCCCGCGCGCGATCGACCTCGCACGCGCGGAACCCTGGGCGGGGCTGCGCCCCGCGACGCCGGGCAACGTGCCGCTGATCGGCAGAAGCGCGCGCCCCGGCCTGTGGCTCAACACCGGGCACGGCACGCTGGGATGGACGCTGGCCTGCGGCTCGGCGGCGGCGCTGGCGGAACTCATGAGCGGAGGTCGGCCGGCAGTCGCGTTTCCCTTCCTCGCGGCGGCGGCGAGCTAGCACCGCCGACGCCCTGCGATGCGCTCCGCCCCGGTCAGCCGGGGAGGAGCGCGTCGCGGGCGAGCGGCCTCATGCCGTACGCGCGGCCTCGCCGGCGGCCGCATCCTCGGCGGCAAGAGTGGCGCAACCGCAGCCGGCAGCGCGGGTCTCACCCTCGGCGAGCGGCCGCAGCGTGCACGAATCGACGTCGAAGCCGATCGTGGCGAGGTGGAATGCAAGTGCCGCGTCCATGCCGTTCACGTGGTTCACGAACCACGCCGGCAGCTCTTCCATCAGCCGGCGGCCGAGGAAGTGGTCGCCACGCTCGACGCGCTTGCGGATGTCGGCCATGACCGCGAGCACGCGATCATGCTCGGCGCGGTGGCAGCCGGGGAAATCCACCGCCTCCATCCAGCCGTTCTCGAGGTCGAAGTGGCTCTTCGCGTGCTCGATGAGGGCGTCGAGCGCGGCGGGAAAATCCTCCGGGGCCGCGCTGGCCGCGGCGTTGTAGCACTCGACGAACTCGCGATGGGTTTCGTCCATCGGGGCGAGGTTGTTGTCGAGATCGGCACTCCAGGCAAGGCTAGGCATCGATGTTCCTCATTTGATGACCTTGAGATGGCTGCCGCGCGGCGGGCGCGCGGGGGGCTGCGGCTCGGCGGAGCGTTCGCCACGCGCCTGGGCGGTCGCGTCCGAGATGTCCTGCACGATTTCGCCAGACTCCCCCTCGGTCGCCTCGGCCTCTTCCTCCGGCACTTCGAGCTCGGGCTCGAAGGCCATGCCCTGCCCGTTCTCGCGTGCGTAGATCGCGATGACGTTGGCCACCGGAATCACCAGCGAGTGCGCAACACCGCCGAAACGCCCCTGGAAGCTGATGAAGTCGTTGGCCATCTGCAACTGGCCGGTGGCGTCGGGCGACAGGTTGAGCACGATCTGGCCGTCGCGCGCGTAACCGGGCGGCACGCGGGTGTTCTCGTCCACCAGGGTGGCGAGGTAGGGCGTGAAGCCCTGATCCACGCACCACTCCCAGATGGCGCGCAGCAGGTAAGGCTTGGTCGATATCGTAGTCATCGGCGAGTCATCGTATCTACCGGCGCCTGCGCGCGCAGGCGCGCTGGCAGGCGCGGTCGGGCGCGGCGGATCAGCGCCGCATAACCTTTTCGGACGGGGTGAGCGCGTCGATGAAGCCCTGACGGCTGAAGATGCGCTCGGCGTACTTCATCAGCGGCGCGGCGGCCTTGGGCAGCTCGATGCCGTAGTGCTCGAGGCGCCACAGCAGCGGCGCGATCGCGACGTCGAGCATGGAGAACTCGTCGCCGAGCATGTACTTCTGCTTGGTGAACACCGGCGCGAGCTGGGTGAGGTGGTCGCGCACGTGGGCACGCACCTTGTCCACGCCCTTCTGCGCAGCCTCCAGCGCCTCCAGGTGGGTGAACAGCTCCTGTTCGAAGGTGTGCAGCAGCTGGCGGGCGCGCGCACGCATGATCGGGTCGGGCGGCATCAGCTGCGGATGCGGGAAGCGCTCGTCGATGTACTCGTTGATGATGTTGGCCTCGTAGAGCACGAGGTCGCGATCGACCAGCACCGGCACGCGGTTGTAGGGGTTGATGACGGCGATGTCTTCGGGCTTGTTGTAGAGGTCGACGTCGATGACCTCGAAGTCCATGCCCTTCTCGAACAGCACGATCCGGCAACGGTGACTGAAGGGATCGGTCGTGCCGGAATACAGGTTCATCATGGTGTTGCGACTCCGGAATTCAAAAGCAAAAGCGCACCACGCGGGTCCGCGTGGTGCGTCTGGGTCAGGACCGCGCTAGACGGCCCGGAGGGCCGCGGCGACAGAAATCAATGAATGTCCTTCCAGTAGTTCTTCTTCAGCGCATAGCTGAGCACGAACATGCCGGCGAGGAAGATCAGCACGATCGCGCCGATCGACTTACGCTTCTCGGCGACCGGCTCGCCCATCCAGACCAGGAAGGAGACGAGGTCGGCAACCGCCTTGTCGTACTCCTGCACCGAGAGCGTGCCCGGCTTGGCGAGGGAGAGCTCAACCTTCTTGCTGCCGTCGGCGTTCTGGGCGACCTTGGCGACCTGCTCGCCCTGGAGCTGCCAGAACACGTGCGGCATGCCGACGTTCTCGAACACGACGTTGTTCCAGCCCGTGGGGCGCTCGGTGTCGCGGTAGAACTGGCGCAGGTAGGTGTACAGCCAGTCGGCACCGCTGCCGTCGCCCGAGGCGCGCTGGCGCGCGATCAGGGTCAGGTCGGGAGGCGCCGCACCGAACCACACCTTGGACTCCGCCGGGCGCATCGCGATCTTCATCAGGTCGCCGACACGCGCGCCGGTAAACATCAGGTTGTCGCGGATTTCCGACTCGGACAGGCCGATGTTCTCGAGCTGGTTGTAGCGCATGAAGCTCGCGCTGTGGCAGTTCATGCAGTAGTTGACGAACAGCTTGGCGCCGTGCTGCAGCGCGGCCGGCTCGGTGCTCACCGGTGCCTTGTCCAGATGCACGCTGGCGCCGGCGGCCATCGCCACGGCCGGCGCGAACAGCGCCACAGCCGCGAACCGCTTGATGAAGTTGATCACTCGCGTTTTCATTTGAAGTTCACCCTTTCCGGTTCGGGTTTGCACGGGTCGAGTTTGCTGTACCACGGCATCAGCAGGAAGAAGGCGAAATACAGCACCGAGCAGATCTGCGAGACCAGCGTACGGCCCGGGGTCGGAGCCAGCACGCCGAGGTAGCCGAGGATGAAGAAGCACACCAGGAAGATCGCCAGGGCGATCTTGAAGATCGGGCCCTTGTAGCGGATCGACTTCACCGGGCTGCGGTCCAGCCACGGCAGGAAGGCGATGATCACCACCGAGGCACCCATGGCGACCACGCCCCAGAACTTCGCGTCGAGACCGAACAGCGGGTAGGTCACCGCGCGCAGGATCGAGTAGAAGGGGGTGAAGTACCACACCGGCGCGATGTGCGGCGGAGTCTTCAGCGGGTCGGCCGGGATGAAGTTGTTGTACTCCAGGAAGTAGCCGCCGCCCTCGGGCATGAAGAACACGACCGCGCTGAAGAAGAACAGGAAGACCACCACGCCGACGATGTCCTTCACCGTGTAGTACGGGTGGAAGGGGATGCCGTCCAGCGGCTTGCCGGTCGCGTCCTTCTTCTTCTTGATCTCGACGCCGTCGGGGTTGTTGGAGCCGACTTCGTGCAGCGCGACGATGTGCGCGAGCACGAGACCGATCAGCACCAGCGGCACCGCGATGACGTGGAAGGAGAAGAAACGGTTCAGCGTGGCGTCGCCGATGACGAAGTCGCCGCGGATCACCAGGGAGAGGTCCGGTCCGATGATCGGGATCGCCGAGAACAGGTTCACGATCACCTGGGCGCCCCAGTAGGACATCTGGCCCCAGGGCAGCAGGTAGCCCATGAAGGCCTCGGCCATCAGCGCCAGGAAGATCAGCGTGCCGAAGATCCAGATCAGCTCGCGCGGCTTGCGGTAGGAACCGTAGAGCAGGCCGCGGAACATGTGGAGATAGACCACGATGAAGAAGGCCGACGCACCGGTCGAGTGCAGGTAGCGGATCAGCCAGCCACCCGGCACCTCGCGCATGATGTACTCGACGCTGGCGAACGCGACCGGCACGCCCGAGGCGTTGAGCGAAGCGTCCGGCTTGTAGTGCATGACCAGGAAGATGCCGGTGACGATCTGGATCACCAGCACCATCAGCGCCAGCGAGCCGAAGAAGTACCAGAAGTTGAAGTTCTTCGGCGCGTAGTACTCGGACAGATGCGCCTTCCAGGTGGACGTGAGCGGGAAACGCTCATCGATCCAGTTGAGAACGGCTTGTGATTTGGTAGTCATCGCTTATGCCTTCCCGTCATCGCCAACAAGAATGGTGGTGTCCGCGAGGTACTGGTGCGGCGGAATCTCGAGGTTGGTCGGCGCCGGCATGCTGCTGTACACCCGCCCAGCGAGGTCGAACAGCGAGCCATGACAGGGGCACAGGAAGCCGCCCGGCCAGTCCGCGGCCATGCCACCCTCGGCACCGACCTTGAACTTCTCGGAGGGCGAGCAGCCGAGGTGGGTGCAGATGCCGACCGTGACCAGATACTCCGGCTTGATCGAGCGGTGCTTGTTCTTGGCGTACTCGGGCTGCTGCGGCTCCTCGGAGTTGGGGTCGCTGACCTTTTCGTCCGTCTTGTCGAGCGAGGCGAGCATCTCGGGCGTGCGGCGCAGGATCCACACCGGCTTGCCACGCCACTCCACCGTCATCATCTCGCCCGGCTTCAGCTTGCTGACGTCCGCCTCCACCGGCGCACCGGCCGCCTTGGCGCGTTCGGACGGCGTCAGGCTGGCGACGAACGGCACCGCGGTCGCCACCGCGGCGACACCGCCCGCGGCGGACGTCGCCAGCAGCAGGGTGCGGCGGCTGCTGTCCATTTTCTGATCAACGCTCATGAGCCTCTTCCCAAAAAGGAAAACGAAAGACCTGGATACAAATAACCATCCGATTATATCGAAGACGTCGCAGCAGAGAAAGCGCAGCGGGCCGATCGCCAGCCGGAACAAGGCTTTCGGCACGAAAACAGACACCGGTCAGGGCGCGCGGCGGGCCTGTGTCGCTGCGCTGCAGCAGCGCCGAATCAGACCGCTCGCCGCTCGATCAGCGCCTGCCCGATGGTGCCGATGTCGGTGTGCTCGAGTTCGCCGCCGACGGGTACGCCGCGCGACAGCCGGCTGACCTTGACGCCGCGCGCCGAGAGCAGGCTGGCCACGGTGTGCGCGGTAGCCTCGCCCTCGTTGGTGAAGTTGGTCGCCAGGATGACCTCGCGCACCCCCTCTTCGGTGGCGCGCGCGATCAGCTTGTCGAGGCGCAGCTCGCGCGGCCCCACACCGTCGAGCGGGGACAGCCGGCCCATCAACACATAGTAGAGGCCGTTGTAGGACTGCGTCTGCTCGATCATGGCGAGATCGGCAGGCATCTCCACCACGCACAGCAGCGCGGCGTCGCGGCGCGGATTCGCACAGCGCGGGCACACCTCGTCCTCGGTGAAGCTGTTGCAGCGCACGCAGTGACGCAGCACCTCGAGCGCATGCAGCAGGGCATTGCCCAGCCGTGCCGCGCCGCGCTGGTCGCGCTGCAGCAGGTGGTAGGCCATGCGCTGCGCCGACTTGGGGCCGACCCCGGGCAGGCAGCGCAGCGCCTCGATCAGCTCGTCGAGGCTGGAGGGCGACATCGGCGCGCCGCTCAGAACGGCAGCTTCATGCCCGGCGGCAGGTTCAGCCCGGCGGTTACGCTCGCCATCTTCTCCTGGGTGGCGGCCTCGACCTTGCGCACGGCGTCGTTGAGCGCGGCGGCGACGAGGTCCTCGAGCATCTCGCGGTCGTCCATGACGGACTCGTCGATCGACACGCGGCGCACGTCGTACTTGCAGGTCATCTGCACCTTGACCATGCCGGCGCCGGACTGGCCTTCGACCTCGATCGAGCCGAGCTGGTCCTGCATCTTCTTCATGTTTTCCTGCATCTGCTGGGCCTGCTTCATCAGGCCCGCGATACCGCCTTTCATCATGATGGTGTTCTCCGTTGGATCGGTTGTCGGCTTGTTTCGACCGGAGCTGGCGCACCATGGCGGGCGCGCCTCCCGGCCTCGAAAGGGAATCAGAGAGGCCTCACCGTGCTCTCGACGAGGGTGGCGTCGAAGCGCTCGATCAGCTCGCGCACGAAGGGATCGGCCTCGAGCGCTGCGACCGCCTCGGCGTGGCGGGCCTGGCGCTCGATCGCGTCGCGCTGCGCGGGGGTCTCGCCAGCGATGTCGCCGATCGCGATGCGTACCGCGAGCGTGCGCCCGAGCGCGGCGCCGAGCAGGTCCTGCAGGCGCTCGACGGCGCCACGGTTCATGTCGAGCAGGTGGCGGTGCGCGGTGGACAGGCGTAGCTGCAGCACGCCGTCGCCACACTCGACCCATTCGCAGTGCTGGGCGAGTTCGCGCACCAGCCCGCCGAGCCCGAGCGCACGGATCAGCCCGCGCCAGTCGCCGAGCGCGAGCAGGGCCGCGGCGTCCGCGCTGGCGACGGGCGCGGCCTCGCCCGGGGCGGACGCAGGCGTCGCCGGCGCGGGCGCGCGCACCAAGGGAAGGGGCGCAGCCCGCGTCGGGGCGTCGTCCCTCCGGTGCGCGTCACCACCACGTGGCTCGGCGCGCCCCGGGGCAAATCCGCCGGACTGTGCCCGCGCCAAGGCGGAATCGCCCTCCTCGCCGCCATTGCGCGCCTCGCGCGGCGGCGGCAGGTCATGGTCGGCATAGGCCTCGGGCGGGAGATCTTCCCAGGGCGGGACGTCCTGCGCGCTTTCGCGGGCAGCGGGCGCCGGGCGCACGGGGGGCTCGACCGCCGCGGCCGTGCGCGCCGGCGCTGCGGCTGGCGTCACCGCAGCGGCCACCGCTGCCGCGGCGGGCGCAGGGGGGACGGCGTGCTGCGCCGGCGGAAGGGAGTCGGCCTGCGCGGCTGCAGCCGGCGCAGCCTCGGGCGCGGTCTTCGGCGCGCGGGAGCTCGCCGCAGCGGCGTCGGCAACCCGAGCGGGGCTGGCCGCCTGTGGGGGCGGTGCCCCCCGGCCGCAGCGACGGCCGGGGCAGGCGCTTCGGTCCGCGCGCGCCTGGCTCCGCCGCGCGCCCGGATTCACCTGCGCGCCACCGGCCGTCGCGGGCGGCATCGCCGGTCCGCCGCCCTCGCCCGCCGCTGCGGGCACGCGCGCGCGCCCGGCGTCCGGGCCCGGACGCACACCCGGCCCGCCGAGCGCGGCCGGCTGCTCCGGGCGGAAGGCATGGAGGCGCAGCAGGGTCATCGTGAAGCCGGTGTAATCGTCCGGCGCGAGCGGCAGCTCGTCGCGGCCGTGGATGGCGACCTGGTAGGCGAGCTGGAGGAATTCGGCGTCGAAGCGCTCGACGTAGCCGAGGATACGCGCGCGCTCGACCTCGTCGGCGACCGCAGCCGGCGCGTACTGGGCGAGCGCGATGCGATGCACCAGCGTGGCCAGCGCCTGCAGCGCGGCATCGAAGGACAGGCTCCTCGCCTCCATGCCGTCGGCGACCGCGAGCAGCGCCGGCACGTCGCCCGCGGCGAGCGCATCGAGCACCGCGTACAGGTGGTCGTCGCCAACGGTGCCGAGCATGTGGCTGACCTGCTCCTCCTCGACGCGGCCCGCGCCATGCGCGATCGCCTGGTCGAGCAGCGACAGCGCGTCGCGCATCGAGCCCGCCGCGGCCTTGGCGAGGTGGCGCAGCGCCCCCGGCTCGAACGCCACCTCCTCGGCCTGCAGGATGCGCGTCAGATGGTCGACGATGTGCCCCTGCGGCATCTGCTTGAGGTTGAACTGCAGGCAGCGCGACAGCACCGTCACCGGGATCTTCTGCGGGTCGGTGGTGGCGAGGATGAACTTCACATGCTCCGGCGGCTCCTCGAGCGTCTTCAGCATGGCGTTGAAGGCATGCCCGGTGAGCATGTGGACTTCGTCGATCATGTAGACCTTGAAGCGCCCCTGCACCGGCGCATACACCGCCTTGTCGAGCAGCGCCGCCATCTCCTCGACGCCGCGGTTCGAGGCCGCGTCCATCTCGACGTAGTCGGGGAAGCGGTCGGCGTCGATCGCGCGGCAGGCGTCGCACACGCCGCAGGGCTCGGCGGTGATGCCGGTCTCGCAGTTGAGCGCCTTGGCGAGGATGCGGCTGATCGTGGTCTTGCCCACGCCGCGCGTGCCGGTGAACAGCCAGGCGTGATGCAGCCGCCCGGTGGCGAGCGCGTGCGTCAGTGCACGCACGACGTGCTCCTGACCGACCAGCGTGCCGAAGGATTTCGGCCGCCACTTGCGTGCGAGGACCTGATAGCTCATGGCGGGCGATTCTAGCAGAGCGGCGCGCGGCGGCCCGCGCGCTCGACGGCTCATCCGTCACGGTGGCGCGGAGGCGCGCCCTGCGGCACGTGCTCCCCCCTTGGCGGTTAGACTGGCCGCTCCTCTGCCGCCCTGCACTCCCCGCCCGATGGACAACACCGCCGCCTCCCGCCTGCTCGAAGCCCTCGTCCCGATCGTCCGTGCCGCCGGTGCTGCGGTGATGGAGGTATACCGCTCCGACTTCGCCGCTCGGGAAAAGGCGGACGGATCTCCGCTTACCGAAGCCGATGCCCGCGCCGAGACGCTCATCACGTCCGCGCTCCTCGAGCTGCGGCCGGACATTCCGGTCGTCGCCGAGGAAGCGGCCGCCGGCAGCCTCCAGGCAGCGCCGGGGCGGCGCTTCTGGCTCGTCGACCCGCTCGACGGTACGCGTGAGTTCATTCACCGCAACGGCGAATTCACCGTCAACGTCGCGCTGATCGAAGACGGCGAGCCGGTGCTCGGCGTGATACTCGCCCCCGCGCTCGGGCGCCTCTTCCTCGGTGCCGCAGGCGTCGGCGCCTTCCTCGAAGAGGCGGGCCAGCGCAGGCGGATCCACTGCCGAAGGCCGCCAGCCGCCGGCCTCACCGTGGTCGCCAGCCGCTCGCACGGCGACGCCGCGGCGCTCGACGCCTTCCTCGCCGGCCGCAAGGTCGCCGCGCTCGCCAATGCCGGCTCCTCGCTCAAGCTGTGCCTGATCGCGGCCGGCGAGGCGGACCTCTACCCGCGCCTGGGCCGCACCATGGAGTGGGACACCGCCGCCGGACACGCCGTGCTCGCCGCTGCCGGCGGCAGCGTCCGCACCCTCGCGGGCGAGCCACTGCACTACGGCAAGACCGGCCTAGAAAACCCGCACTTCGTCGCCAGCGGGCCGGATTGAGGCCGGCGCCGGAGGCGGAGCCGGGTGCTGCGCCGACGCAATCGCCCCCGGCCCGGGATCGCGGGACATCGCGCGCGGCTGCGCGTCATGCGCGCCCGCCGGAATCGGCGAGACAGCCGGCGGGCGGCGCACATTGAACGTATCATCGCACTCGCCCACAATGCGTGTCGGCCTGCGGCGTGCCGCCCAAGCCCTTCAGCCCGGCAAGCAGCCGATCCGGGCGCGACGCAACCGACTCTGGAACCCGACGCATGAGCTCCCCCCCGACCCCCGACGCCGAAGAGATCCGCCACGCCCTGCGCCAGGTCATGGACCCGGAGGTCGGCATGAACATCGTCGACCTCGGCCTGATCTACCGCATCGACTGCGCACCCGGCGAGCTCTACATCGAGATGACGATGACCACGCCGGCCTGCCCGCTGTCCGACATGATCCTCGACAACATCGACGCGGTGCTCGACCCCCTGCTGCCGCCCGAGGTGAACATCCGCGTCGAGCTGGTATGGGATCCGCCGTGGTCGCCGGCGATGATGGAGGAAGGCGCGCGCGCGCACTTCGGCTGGAACGGATGAGCACCCTGCCCCCGCTCGCCCGCGTGCCCCTGCTGGTGCTCGGGCTCCTGTCGCTGCTCACCGGCGTGTTCGCCGGCCTCGCCCGCCTGGGCGTGGAGGTGCCGGCACTCGCCGCAATGCACGCGGGCAATCACGCGGCGCTGATGATCTGCGCCTTCTTCGGCACCGTGATCTGCCTCGAGCGTGCGGTCGCACTCGGCGGCCTGTGGCCCTACGCCGGGCCGGCCGCCGCCGGCGCGGGCGGCGTGCTGCTGCTCGCCGGCGGCCCGCTGCCTGCGGCGCAGCTCCTGTTCCTGATTGCCGCGGCGACCCTGCTCGGCGGTGGCATCGTGGTGGTGCGCCGCCAGCTCGCGCTGTTCACCGTGATGCTCGCGGTGGGCGCGGCGTGCTGGCTGCTCGGCACCTTGGTGTGGTGGTCCAGCGGCAACGTGCACGCAGCCGTGCCGCTGTGGCTCGCCTTCCTGATCCTGACGATCGCCGGCGAACGCCTGGAGCTCACCCGCTTCCTGCCCGCGCGCCCGACCGCGGCGCCGAGCTTCGTCGCGGTCAGCGCGCTGATCCTCGCCGGCGCCCTGCTCGCACCGTTCGAAGAAGGCGTCGGCCACGGCCTCTTCGCCGCCGGCGTGCTGGCGATGGCGGCCTGGCTGCTGATCTTCGACATCGCCCGCCACAATGCCCGCCAGCAGGGGCTGACCCGCTTCATCGCGATCTGCCTGCTGTCGGGCTATGTGTGGCTGGCCCTCGGCGCGCTCGCTGCGCTCGGCGGCGGGCTCGCGCCCGCATCCCCGCTGCACGACACCACGATGCACGCGATCGCGCTCGGCTTCGTGTTCTCGATGGTGTTCGGCCACGCCGCGATCATCTTCCCGGCGGTGCTCAAGGTGAAGATCCCCTACCACCCGGCCTTCTACGTGCCGCTCGCGCTGCTGCACGCCTCGCTCGCGCTGCGCGTGGCAGGGAGCCTGGTCGAGCTTCCCGGGCTGCGCAGCTGGGGCGGGATCGCGAACGCGCTGACGCTGGCGGTGTTCATCGCCACCATGATCGTCAGCGTGATCCGCGGCGGACGCCCGCCGGCGCGCCGGCGGCGCACCGGCTGAAGCCGCACGCCGCCGCGGCGCAGCCGATTACATTTTCGTAAGCATGTGCCGGCGCGGGGCGGGGAACGGCACAATTCCGCCATCGAGACCTTGCCCGGCGGACGCCTGCTCGCGGACGTCGCATCGCGTGCCAGCGGCGCCGGAACCTCGCGCCGCGCACCCTGGTCCGATCCAGTGTGAAACCTCCCGGGAACCCCGCACCATGAACTCCATCCCCCGCCCCGCGCTCCTGCGCAAGCTCGCTCGCATCCTCCCCACGCTCGCCTGCGGCGCCGCGCTCGGCCTGGCCGCGCCCGCCTTCGCCAGCCCCGACGAGGTCGTCATGTACAAGGACCCCAACTGCGGCTGCTGCGGCAAATGGGCCGAGCACATGCGCAGCGCCGGCTTCGCCGTGAAGGAGGTCGCCAGCGCGCGCATGGAGCTGGTCAAGCAGGAAGCCGGCGTGCCCGAGGCCCTCGGCTCATGCCACACCGCGAAGGTGGGTGGCTATGTCGTAGAGGGCCACGTGCCGGCGGCCGACGTACGCCGGATGCTGGCCGAGAAGCCGGCGATCCGCGGCCTCTCCGCGCCCGGCATGCCGCTCGGCTCGCCCGGTATGGAAGGCCCCTACCCCGCCGAGCGCTACGACGTGGTGAGCTTCGACGCGCAGGGGCGCAGCGCGGTGTTCTCGAAGCACTAGGCGGGCGGCCGCGCCGCGCGCCGCTCCTCGCGGCGCACGAAGGCGAGCCTGGCCTCGCGCGCGCGCAGCTGCCCGCAGCCGCCGTCCACATCCTGCCCGGCGGACTGCCTCAGCTTGGTGAGGATGCCGGCGCGGTGCAGACGGCGGGCGATCTCGGCCGCGCGCTCCGCCGCCGGGCGGCGGTAGTCGAGCCCATCGACGCGATTGAACGGAATCATGTTCATCACCGCGTACTTGCCCGCGAGCAGGCGCACGATGCCCTCGAGCTCGTCCTCGCCGTCATTCACCCCCTCGATCAGCGTCCATTGATACTGGATCGGGTAGCCGCTCGCGCGCGCCCAGGCCTCGCCGAGCTCGACCAGCTCGGCCGGGTCGATGCGCGGGCCGCGCGGCAGCAGCGCGCTGCGCAGCTCCGCGCGCGTGGTGTGCAGCGACAGCGCCAGCGCCGGCTTGACGCGCATCTGCGGCAGGCGCTCGAAGACGCGCGCATCGCCCACCGTCGACAGCACCAGGTTCTTGTGCGGAACCGCGCCCTCGGTGCCGAGCAGCTCGATCGCCTCGACCACCGCGTCGAGGTTGTGCGCGGGCTCGCCCATGCCCATGAACACCACCTTGTGCACCCGGCGCAGGCGGCGCGCGAGCGCCACCTGGGCGACGATCTCGCCGCTGTCGAGCTGGCGCAGCAGGCCGTCCTTGCCGGTCATGCAGAACACACAGCCGACCGCGCAGCCGACCTGGGTCGACACGCACAGGCCGTCGCGCGGCAGCAGCACGCTCTCGACCGCCTGGCCGTCGGCGAGCTCGACCAGCAGCCGGATGCCGTCCTCGCCGGGGTGCTCGGAGCGTACGCGGGCGAGCGCTCCGAGTTCCGCCTCGAGTTCGGGCAGCGCAGCCTGCACGGTCTTGGGCAGGCGGTTGGATTCGGTGCGCGGGCCGGCGTCGAGCGCATGCCCCTGCAGCCAGGCGCGCAGCAGCCGGGCCTCGTGGCTGGGGCGGGCGCCGAGCGCGCGCAGGCGCTGGCGGAGGTGATCGATTTCCATGGCGCGCGATGCTAGCACCCGAGAGGGGCGAGAGCATCCGCCGCGGGGCAACACCGCCGCCGTCCATACCACCGTCGACGCCGCTCCGGCTGCCCGTCCGCAGTGCCCGGCCCTATAATCGCCTGCATCCGACACGAGGAATGCCGCATGACCGCACTACGCTTCGAAGGCGCCCAGGACTACGTCGCCACCCCCGACCTGATGCTCGCGGTCAACGCGGCGATCCGCCTGCAGCGCCCGCTGCTGATCAAGGGCGAGCCCGGCACCGGCAAGACCATGCTCGCCGAGCAGGTCGCCTCCGCTCTCGGACTGCCGCTGCTGCAGTGGCACATCAAGTCGACCACCAAGGCGCAGCAGGGCCTCTACGAATACGACGCGGTCTCCCGGCTGCGCGACTCGCAGCTCGGCGACGACCGCGTCAAGGACATCGGCAACTACATCGTCAAGGGCGTGCTGTGGCAAGCCTTCGAGGCCGAACAGCCGACCGTCGTGCTGATCGACGAGATCGACAAGGCCGACATCGAGTTCCCCAACGACCTGCTGCGCGAACTCGACCGCATGGAGTTCCACGTCTACGAGACGCGCCAGACCATCCAGGCGCGCCATCGCCCGATCGTCTTCATCACCTCGAACAACGAGAAGGAGCTGCCCGACGCCTTCCTGCGGCGCTGCTTCTTCCACTACATCCGCTTCCCCGACCGCGACACGATGCAGCGCATCGTCGATGTCCACTTCCCCGGCATCAAGAAGGCGCTGCTGACCGAGGCGATGGAGGTCTTCTTCGGCCTGCGCGACATCCCCGGCCTCAAGAAGAAGCCCTCCACCTCCGAGCTGATCGACTGGCTCAAGCTGCTGGTGGCCGAGGACATCCCGCCCGAGGCGCTGCGCAGCACCGACGGCAAGGCGGCGATCCCGCCGCTGCACGGCGCCCTGCTCAAGAACGAGCAGGACGTGCACCTCTTCGAGCGCCTGGTGTTCATGGCCCGCCACAACCGCTGAGCCGGCGCGAGCATCCATGTTCCGCGCCCTGTTCGGCTGGCTGTTCGGCCGCAAGCCTGCCTCTCCGCCCGCCGCGCCGAGCGAGGCGGAGGGTTTCCGCCGCCTCCAGCGCGAGGCGCCGCTGCGTGCCGAGGAGCCTCCCGCAGGCGCGAGCGAGGCCGGCGCCACCTTCCTGTGCCGCGAGGCGGTGCTCGGGCGCAACCAGCGCATCGCCGGCTACCAGTTCATGCTGCAGGAGGCCACCCGCGCGCGCATCCGCCACAGCAGCCGCAGGATCCACCACGTCTATGCCGAGGTGCTGGTGCGCAGCCTGGTCAACGCCGACATCGGCGAGCTGCTCGGCGAGCGCCTGGCCTTCATCGACCTGCCCGACTCCTTCCTGTCCCACCCCAGCCTCGCCGCCCTGCCCGCGCGCAACGTGGTGATCGTGCCCACCGTCCTCGCCGACGCCGGGGCCCCCGAGCCCGCCGCCCTGCGCGCCAACGTGGCCGCGCTGCGCGAGCGCGGCTTTCGCCTCGGCCTGATCGATCCCACCGTGGTCGCGGAGCTCGCCCACCTGCTGCCGCAGACCGAGTTCATCGTCGCCCAGGCCGAGGGCCTCGACGCCCGCCGCGGCCTCAAGCTGGGCAACATCGCCCTCGAGGTCGCGCACGACGCGCGCCTGGTGGTTCGCGGGCTGCCATCGCTCGACGACTTCCGCTTCTGCTGCAAGCTCGGGGCCAGCCTCTTCCAGGGCCCCTTCATCACCAGCCGCGAGGACTGGAGCGCGCGCGACCCCGGCCCCAACACCGCACGCATCGGCACCCTGATCGCGCGCCTGCGCGCGGACGCGGACACGCGCGAGCTCGCCGGGCTGCTCAAGCAGGACGCGGCGCTGTCGCTGCGCCTGCTGCGCTACATCAACTCCGCCGCCAACGCGCTGCCGCAGCCGGTGTCCTCGATCGAGCACGCGCTCGCGCTGCTCGGCCGCGAGAAGCTGCAGCGCTGGCTGATCCTGCTCGCCTGCACCGTGGACAAGGCCGAGGGGCGCGGCGGCGCGGCGCTCGAGACCGCGCTGGTGCGCGGCCGCATGATGGAACTGCTCGGCGCCGACCGTCCGGCGGCCGAGCGCGATGCGCTCTTCCTGGTCGGCCTGCTGTCGCTGATCGACGTGATCCTGCAGGTGCCGCTGGACAAGGCGCTGGCGCCGCTCGCGCTGGGCAGCGGGATCGAGGCTGCGCTGCGCGGCGAGGGCGGTCCCTACCAGGCCCTGCTCGCCCTCGCGGTGGCATGCGAGCACGGCGCGGGTGCGGCGGACGCGGGCGGCGATCGGCTCCGTGCGGCCGCCGAGGCTTGCGGCATCGCGCCCGAGCAGGCCTCCGAATGCCACCTGCAGGCCCTGTCCTGGGCCATGCAGATCCAGGACTGAGCATGCACGAAGGGGAGGCCCCATGCTGATCGACTTCTTCCTGCACCTGAAGGCCCGCAAGCTGCCGGTGTCGACACGCGAGTTCCTCACCGTGCTCGAGGGCTTGCGCGACCACGTGTGCGGCCCCTCGCTCGACGACTTCTACTACTACGCGCGGCTGTGCCTGGTGAAGGACGAGTCGCTCTACGACCGCTTCGACCAGGCCTTCGGCGAATACTTCAAGGGCGTCACCGCGCTGCCGGGCCTGGAGGCCGACCTGCCCGAGGACTGGCTGCGCGCGATGGCAAGGAAGCACCTCTCGCCCGAGGAGCGCGCCAAGCTCGAGAAGCTCGGCTGGGACAAGCTGATGGAGGAGTTCCGCAAGCGCCTGCAGGAGCAAAAAGGACGCCACCAGGGCGGCAGCAAGTGGATCGGCACCGGCGGCAGCTCGCCCTTCGGCAACAACGGCACCCACCCCGAGGGCATCCGCGTGGGCGGCGAGTCCGCCGGCAACCGCACTGCGGTCAAGGTGTGGGACAAGCGCGAGTTCCGCAACCTCGACGACTCGGTCGAGCTCGGCACGCGCAACATCAAGGTCGCGCTGCGCCGGCTGCGCCGCTTCGCCCGCCAGGGCGCTGCCGAGGAGCTCGACCTCGACGGCACCATCGCCGCCACCGCGCGCAACGCCGGCTGGCTCGACCTGATGATGCGCCCCGAGCGCCACAACGCAGTCAAGGTGCTGCTCTTCCTCGACGTCGGCGGCTCGATGGACGACCACGTCAAGGTGTGCGAGGAGCTCTTCTCCGCCTGCCGGCTGGAGTTCAAGCACCTCGAGTACTTCTACTTCCACAACTGCGTCTACGAGGGCGTGTGGCGCGACAATCGCCGCCGCCACGCCGAGCGCACGCCGCTGCTCGACGTGATCCACAAGTACGGCTCCGACTACAAGCTGATCTTCGTCGGCGACGCCACCATGAGCCCCTACGAGATCCTGCATCCGCACGGCTCGGTCGAGCACATGAACGCCGAAGCCGGCGCCACCTGGCTGCGCCGCCTGCTCGACGCCTACCCGGCGGCCGCCTGGCTCAATCCCGAGCCCGAGCGCCTGTGGCCCTACCGCCAGTCGATCGGAATCCTCGGCCAGATCATGGGCGAGCGCATGTACCCGATGACGCTCGATGGCCTGGCGCGCGCGATGCAGGCCTTGTCGCGTCGCCACTGAGCCGCACGCACCGGGATACCCAGCCAGCGGCCATGGACGAAACCGAGCTCCCCTGCCCCTTCTGCAAGGCCAGCAACACGCGACCGATCATCGATGCCGACGGCGCGTGGAGCGCACGCTGCGAGGAATGCGGCGCACGCGGCCCGATCGCGGCCGACGCCCGGGCGGCGCTGTCGCACTGGGAACGGGTGACTGGCGAGAAGGCGCTGCTGCGCATGGTGATCGACGAATCGCCCGACCTCATCCTGCTCAAGGACGGCGACGGCCGCTTCATGCTCTGCAACGCCGCACTTGCGCACCTGTACGGTACCACGCCCGAACAGCTCGTCGGCAACGACGATGCCGCCCTCCCCGGCAACACAGGGCGGATAGGCCTCGGCCTCGAAAGCGTGCGTGCGGTGACGTACGGCGACAGCGTGCAGATCGTCGAGGAAAGCGCGCTCCATGCCGAAACCGGCGAACTGCGCCACTTCCATTCGATCAGGAAGCCCGTGCTCGGTCTGGCAGACGAGCCGTGCATGCTCGTGATCGCGCACGACATCACCGCGCTGAAGCGCGCGCATCGGGCGATCGAGGAGCGCGAGCGCAGCTACGCCCATGCCATGGAGGCGGCCGGCGAAGGCATCTGGAACTGGGACATCGAGGCCGGCACGCTCACCCACAACCGGCGCTGGTGCGAATTGCTCGGCCATGCTCCCGACACCTTCGTGCACCCGATCGCTGCCTTCTCGGACAGTCTGCACCCGGACGATCGCGACGAGGTACTGACCCGGCTCGACGAGGCGCTCGCCGGCACGGGCAGCTACGAACACGAGCACAGGCTGCGTCGCCCCGACGGCAGCATGGTTTGGGTGCTCGACCGCGGCCGCGTCGTCGAGCGCGCACCCGACGGCCGCCCGCTGCACATGGCCGGCACGATCACCGACATCAGCGCACGCAAGCACAACGAATTCGTGCTTTCGCTCGCGACCGACGCACTCGCGAACGCGAACGCCAAACTCGAGCGCAAGGTCGCCGAGCGTACCGCCGATCTCGCTCGCGCCAACGAGGAACTCGCCCGCCTCGCCCGCCGCGACGCACTGACGGGGCTCCCCAACCGCCTCGCGGTCGAGGAGCGCCTGCACGAAGAGACGCTGCGCCGGCCCGCGCGGCGCAGCAGCGCCAGCGCTGTGCTGATGATCGACATCGACTTCTTCAAGCCGATCAACGATACCCATGGGCATGCGACCGGCGACGAGGTCCTCGCCCAGGTCGCGCGCCTGCTTGCCGCCACGGTGAGGGAATCGGATTTTGTGGGACGCTACGGCGGCGAGGAGTTCCTCGTGCTGCTGCCTGAGACCACGCTCGAGGGTGCGCGCACGGTGGCCGAGAAATTGCGCGACATCGTGGAGAGGACGCCACACCCAGCGGCGGGCAGGATGACGATCTCGATCGGCCTGGCAATGGCCGAGAAGATTAACGGCGAACTGGCCGCGGTGATGGCGCAGGCCGATGCCGCGCTGTACGAGGCCAAGCGAACCGGCCGCAACCGCGTGGTGGTTGCGTCGCAGTCCGGCACGGCCTGAGACCGACCGGCAAAAAAATGGCGGCCTCCTGGGCCGCCGAATCTGCTGTCCGCACGAGTGCGGTCACTTCGTCTGAAGCACGGTCGAGGCAGACCGCGCCGGGCGGACCGCCATTCATTCGGTGAAGGGCAGCGGCTGCATGCCGAAGCCTTCGTCGAGATTCTTGATCTGGCGCAGCAACTTCTCGAGCTCGCTCTGCAGGCTGGCGAGGCCCTCGTCGTCCATCAGGCGCAAGGCCTCGGGCAGCACGCCACGCGCCGGCGACGGCGCGCGCGCCAGCAGCGCCAGCCCCTCGTCGGTCAGATACAGCCGCACGACGCGCTGGTCGGCGCTGGTGCGCTCCTTGCGGATCAGCCCCGAGGTCTCGAGCCGGTCCACCATGTTCGAGGTGGTGGACTGGTGAAGCGCCATCCGGTTCGCGAGCTCGCCCACCCGCAGGCCGGGCGCCTCGCGCAGTTCCTGCAGCGCCCACAACTGAGCGCCGGTGACCCCGCTCTGGCGCTCGATCCACTGGGAGTGGCGCTGCGCGGTGCGGATGAGGATCCGGAAGCGCTGCAGGACCGACAGGGGGGTCGCCGGAGCCACCGGCTTCTTCACTTTCTGTTGCGTTTCCGCCATTCGAGTCTCGCTGGAACTATATTTACGCAAACAATGATTGTCAAAAAAACATCACGCCGTGCAACGACGCGTATGGTAGCGGTATCGTTCGGTCTTCGCATGTGCAGCATTACAGAAAAGCCTTTGAAAATGCTGCCGCCGTCCACTTCGCCGGGAAGGAATCCCGCATGGCAGCACAGCCTCCGATGAGCAACGCACCGGACCCCGCCCCAGTCGCGCAGGCCGATGGCGCGGCAGCGGCCACGCCGCCCGAACCGGGCGATCCGCCACCGTCCGGGCCACCCGGCTCGCCCGCTACACCCGGCATCGCCGCGCGTGGTCGCGCCTTCGCCCGCCTGCTGCGCGGCGGGCGCCGCTACGCCCTGCCCTGGCTGTCGCTGCGGCGCTGGCGGGTACGCCTGCTGCTGGTGGGGGCGGCGCTGCTCGCCGGGCTGATCGCGATCGCCTTCGCCATCGGCGCCGAGCTGGCGATCGCCACCCACGCCGGGCTGATCCGCGAGCGCCCCTGGCTCACCCTGCTGATCGCCCCCGCCGGCTTCGCCGCGCTGGCCTGGATCTCACGACGCTTCTTCCACGGCACCGAGGGCAGCGGGATCCCGCAGGCGATCGCGGCGTCGATGTCGGACGACGGGCAGGTTCGCCGCCAGCTGCTGTCGCTGCGCATCGCGCTGGCCAAGGTCTTCCTGACCCTGGGCGGGCTGCTCAGCGGCGCCTCGGTGGGCCGCGAGGGCCCCTCGGTGCAGGTCGGCGCCTCGGTGATGCACCTGCTCGCCAGCCGCAAGCGCCACCGCCGCATCGCCTCGAGCCGCGACCTCATCGTCGCCGGCAGCGGCGCCGGCATCGCCGCGGCTTTCAACACCCCGCTCGGCGGCATCATGTTCGCGATCGAGGAGATGTGCCGCTACCGCGCCTTCCAGGCCAACAGCACGACGCTCACCGCGGTGATCTTCGCCGGCCTGATGTCGCTCGCGGTGCTGGGCAACTACACCTACTTCGGCCGCACCCTGGCGAGCCTGGGCTGGCCCGACGGGATCTGGCCGGTGCTCGCCTGCGGCGTGGCCGGGGGCCTGCTCGGAGGCATCTTCACCCGGATCCTGGTGGCGTCCGCGCGCGGCCTGCCCGGCCGCCTCGGCAGGGTCGCCGAGGGTCAGCCGGTCGCCTTCGCGGCGATGTGCGGCCTGCTGACCGCGCTGATCGGCCTGGCCAGCGGCGGCGTCACCTACGGCACCGGCTATGCCGAATCCAAGGCCGCGCTCGAGGGCAGCGCGGCGCTGCCGGTGGCCTTCACGCTGATGAAGATGGCAGTGATCTGGCTGGTCTTCGCCTCGAAGATCCCCGGCGGCATCTTCGCCCCCGCGCTCGCGGTGGGTGCCGGCCTCGGCTCGGACCTCGCGCTGCTGCTGCCGGGCGAGCAGGACGCGGCGATCCTGGTGCTGGGCATGGTGGCCTTCCTCGCCGCGATGACGCAGACCCCGATCACCTCCTTCGTGATCGTCATGGAGATGACCGCCAACCACCAGATGCTGCTGCCGCTGATGGCCACCGCGGTGGTGGCCCACGGCGTGGCGCGCTCGGTGGCGCCGGTGCCGCTCTACCACGCACTCTCGCACCCCTGGCTGCGCCGCGCCGAGAAGCGCGTGCATGAAAAGCGCCAGCGCCCCGCCCACCCGCCCGAGGGTGCGCAGGGCGCCGGCGCTCCGAAGACAGCCGCGGAGCCGGCTGCAGGGCCGACCGCGCAGCCGGCCCCGAAACCTCCGTCCTCAGCGGATGCCGGCGCGCCGGATCAGGGCCTGTAGCTCGCCGACGATGCCGCGGCGGAACAGCAGCACGCAGACCACGAAGATCGTCCCCATGATCACCGTGACCCAGGAGCCCACGCTGTCGGCGAGCTCGGTCTGCAGCGACACGATGGTGGCGGCGCCGACGAGCGGGCCGAGCACGGTGCCGAGGCCACCGAGCAGCGTCATCAGCACCACCTCGCCCGACATGTGCCAATGCACGTCGGTCAGCGAGGCGAGCTGGAACACCAGGGTCTTGGTGGCGCCCGCCATGCCGGCGAGCGCGGCGGAGAGCACGAAGGCCAGCAGCTTGAATTTCGCCACGTCGTAGCCGAGCGAGACCGCGCGCGGCTCGTTCTCGCGGATCGCCTTGAGGATCTGGCCGAAGGGCGAGTGGATGGCGCGGTAGATGATGAAGAAGCCGATGCAGAACACCGCGAACACCAGGTAGTACATCGCGATGTTGTTCGACAGGTCGATCACGCCGAAGAGCTGGCCGCGCGGCACGCCCTGCAGGCCGTCCTCGCCGCCGGTCGCCTTCCATTGCAGCACGATGAAGTAAACCATCTGCGACAGCGCCAGCGTGATCATCGCGAAGTAGATGCCGGTGCGGCGGATCGCCAGCACGCCGAACACCCAGCCGAGCACGCCCGCGGCGAGCGTGCCGCCGAGGATGCCCAACTCCGGCGTCACGCCGACGTCGCGCACCAGCATGCCGCACACGTAGCCGGCGCTGCCGAGGAAGGCGGCGTGGCCGAATGAGAGCAGGCCGGCGAAGCCGAGCAGCAGGTTGAACGCGCAGGCGAACAGCCCGAAGCACAGGATCTTCATCAGGAAGGTGGGATACACCGCGAACGGCGCCACCAGCCCGATCAGGAACAGCGCGCCGAAGAGGATCGGGGTGGCACGTGCGAACATCGAATTCGAGTTGTTCATCAGTCTGATTCCTCTCCGCGCGCTCAGGCCTTGCCGAACAGGCCGGCCGGCCGCACCAGCAGCACGACCACCATGATCACGAACACCACCACCGCCGAGCCCTCGGGGTAGAACACCCGGGTGAGGCCCTCGATGAGCCCCAGTCCGAGGCCGGTGAGGATGGAGCCCATGATCGAGCCCATGCCGCCGATCACGACCACCGCGAACACCACGATGATCAGGTTCGAACCCATCAGCGGACTCACCTGGTACACCGGTGCGGCCAGCACCCCGGCGAAAGCGGCGAGGGCGACGCCGAAGCCGTAGGTGAAGGTGATCAGCAGCGGCACGTTGATGCCGAGCGCCTGCACCATCTGCGGGTTCTCGGTGCCGGCGCGCAGGTAGGCGCCGAGCTTGGTCTTCTCGATGACGAACCAGGTCGCGAAGCACACCGTCAGCGCGGCGACCACGACCCAGCCGCGGTAGATCGGCAGGAACATGAAGCCGAGGTTCACCCCGCCCTGCAGCAGCTCGGGCACCGGGTAGGACTGGCCGGAGATGCCGTACTGGTCGCGGAAGATGCCCTCGAAGATCAATGCCAGGCCGAAGGTGAGGAGCAGGCCGTAGAGGTGGTCGAGCTTGTAGAGCTTGCGCAGCATCGTGCGCTCGATCAGCACACCGAGCGCGCCGATGACGATGGGCGCGAACAGCAGCGCCACCCAGTAGTTGATGCCGAGCTTGTTGAGCGCGATCCACGCCACGAAGGCGCCCATCATGTACTGGGCGCCGTGGGTGAAGTTGATGATGTTGAGCAGGCCGAAGATGATGGCCAGGCCTAGGCTCAGGATCGCGTAGAACGAACCGTTGATGAGGCCGACCAGCAACTGGCTGCCGAGCAGCGCGCTCGGGACGCCGAAGATTTCCATGTGCGACTCCCGCAGCGGGACGGCCGTGCCGCCCCGCTGCGTCGTGAAGTGCGGGAGCCCCCGCGATCAGCTTATTTCTTCACCAGCGGGCAGCGCGACTGCGCCAGAGGCTGGAAGGCCTCCTCCGCAGGAATCGTCTGGCGGATGTGGTAGTAGTCCCACGGGTACTTGGACTCGGCCGGGCTCTTGACCTGCGCCAGGTACATGTCGTGCACCATGCGCCCATCCTCGCGGATGCGCCCGTTCTTGCCGAAGAAGTCCTTGATGGGCGTGGCCTTCATCTGCGCCATGACCTTGCCCGCCTCGTCCGAGCCGGTGGCCTGCACCGCGCGCAGGTAATGCAGCACCGAGGAGTACTGGCCGGCCTGCACCATGGTCGGCATGCGTTTCTGCTTGTCGAAGAAGCGCTTGGACCAGGCACGGGTCTGGTCGTCGAGGTCCCAGTAGAAGCCGGTGGTCAGGTACATGCCCTGGGTGGCCTGCAGGCCGAGCGAGTGCACGTCGGAGATGAACATCAGCAGGCCGGCGAGCGCCTGCTTGGGCGTGACGCCGAACTCGGCCGCCTGCTTGATCGCGTTGGTGGTGTCGGCGCCGGCGTTGGCGAGGCCGATGATCTTGGCGCCCGAGGCCTGGGCCTGGAGCAGGAAGGAGGAGAAATCCGAAGCCGGGAACGGATGGCGCACCGAGCCGAGCACCTTGCCGCCGTTGGCCGTCACCACCGCGGACGAGTCCTTCTCCAGCGCCTGGCCGAAGGCGTAGTCGGCGGTGAGGAAGAACCAGGTGTTGCCGCCCTGCTGGGTCACCGCCTTGGCCGTGCCGTTGGCGAGCGCGTAGGTGTCGTAGGTGTAGTGCACCGTCACGTCGTTGCACTGCTCGTTGGTGATCGGCGTCGAAGCCGGGCCGCTCATCAGCGCGACGCGGTTCATCTCCTTGGCGATCTTCATCACCGCGAGCGCGGTCGAGGTCGTCACCAGCTCGGTGGCGGTGTCGACGCCCTCGCGCTCGAACCATTCGCGCGCCTTGTTGGAGGCGATGTCGGCCTTGTTCTGGTGGTCGGCGGAGACCATCTCGACCTTGAACGCCGGCTTGGCCTCGGCGATGAAGTCCTCGATCGCCATCTGGGTGGCGAGTACCGCCCCCGCGCCGGCAAGGTCGGAATAGGTGCCCGACATGTCGGTGAGCACGCCGATCTTGACGGTATTGCCCGAGATCTGCGCGCTGGCGGCGCCCGACAGCATGGCGAAGGCGGCCGCGCAGGCCAGGGTGGTGAGTTTCTTCATGTGCATCGTGGGTCTCCGTCTCGTTCGTGTGGTTGTCACGCGGGGACTGCGCGGCGCGGCCGCTCAGACCCCCAGCGTCTGGTGCAGCCAGTCCATCTTGCCGGGGAGCTCCTCGGCGCTGATGGTGGCGATGATCTCGCCGTGCTCGAGCACGTAGTGGCGGTCGGCCAGCGGCGCGGCGAAGCGGAAGTTCTGCTCCACCAGCACGATGGTGAAGCCGCGCGACTTCAGCTCGACGATGACCTCGCCGAGCTTCTTCACGATCACCGGCGCGAGGCCCTCGGTGATCTCGTCGAGCAGCAGCAGCTTGGCCCCGGTGCGCAGCACGCGCGCCATCGCCAGCATCTGCTGCTCGCCGCCGGAGAGCTTGGAGCCGGGGCTGTTGCGGCGCTCCTGCAGGTTGGGGAACATGCGGTAGATCTCCTCCACCGACATCGCCCCGCTCGCCACCTGCGGCGGCAGCATCAGGTTCTCCTCGGTGCTGAGCGAGGCGAAGATCGCGCGCTCCTCGGGCACGTAGCCGATGCCGTAGCGCGCCATGCGGTGGGTGGGCTCGGCGATCACCTCGCGGCCATTGACCATGATCGAGCCGGTGCGCTTGCCGACCAGGCCGAGCACCGACTTCAAGGTCGTCGAGCGACCGGAGCCGTTGCGCCCGAGCAGGGTCACGCACTCGCCGCGCGCCACCTTGATGTCGATGCCGTGGAGGATGTGCGACTCGCCGTAGAAGGCGTGCAGGTCATGGATCCGGAGCATCTCCGGGTGAGGGGTGAAGGCACTGGTCATGGCGGTCGGGGGCGGGGATCAGTGGTGGGCGTCGGCGATGTCGTCGGAGCCGACGTAGGCCTCGAGCACCTTGGGGTTCTTCGACACCTCGGCGTAGCTGCCTTCGGCGAGCACGCTGCCGCGGGTGAGCACGGTGATGCGGTCGCACAGGTTGGCGACCACCGAGAGGTTGTGCTCCACCATCAGGATGGTGCGGTTGGCCGAGACCTTGCGGATGAGCTCGACCACGCGCGCGATGTCCTCGCCGCCCATGCCCTGGGTGGGCTCGTCGAGCAGCATCATGCGCGGCTCGAGCGCGAGCGTGGTGGCGATCTCGAGCGCGCGCTTGCGTCCGTAGGGCATCTCGGCGGTAACGGTGTCGGCGAACTGGGTCAGGTCCACCGCCTCGAGCAGCGCCATCGCCTCGTCGTTGAGCGCGTCGAGCGACCTTGCCGAGCGCCAGAAGTGGAACTCGGTGCCCAGCCGGCGCTGCAGGCCGATGCGCACGTTCTCGAGCACGCTGAGGTTGGGGAAGGTCGCAGAGATCTGGAAGGAGCGCACCATGCCGCGGCGCGCGGTCACCGCCGGCGCCTCGCGCGTGATGTCCTTGCCGTCGAACAGGATGGATCCCGAGGTCGGCGGCAGGAACTTGGTGAGCAGGTTGAAGACCGTGGTCTTGCCCGCGCCGTTGGGGCCGATCAGGGCGTGGATGTGCCCCGTCCGCACCTTCAGATCGACATTGGATACGGCGACGAAGCCCTTGAACTCCTTGGTGAGTCCGCGGGTTTCGAGAATGAACTCGCTCAAGGGTGTCTCCTGCCCGGGGTTCGTTTTTATGCGGGCAGTGTTCCGGCCGGCAGGAGGTGCGTCAACCTATGGTTTGCCCCAATTTGCAGGGCGGGCCGGATCCCGCGCGGTGCCGCCGGGCAAGGCACGCCGCCCGCGAAGAAACAACGGGCGACCGCCTTTTCGGCGCGTCGCCCGTTGCAGTGGCAGTCCCGGCCCGGAGCCGGATCAGTTGCCGCTCATCGCCATCATCAGCTGGTTGATGCGCTTGACGAAGGTGGCCGGGTCGTCGAGCGTGCCGCCCTCGGCGAGCAGGGCCTGGTCGAACAGCACCGCGGCCCAGTCGTCGAAGTGCTGCTCCTCGTACTTCAGGCGCAGCACCGCGGGGTGGGCGGGGTTGATCTCGAGGATGGGCTTCGACACCGGCGCGCTCTGGCCGGCGGCCTTGAGGATGCGCGCCAGGTTCATGCCGAGGTCGTGCTCGTCGGCCACCAGGCAGGCGGGCGAGTCGGTCAGGCGCAGCGTCACCTTCACGTCCTTGACGCGCTCGCCCAGGCTCGCCTTCATCTTGTCGAGCAGCTCCTTGTACTCGTCGGCGGCCTTCTCGGCTTCCTTCTTCTCGGCCTCGTCCTCGAGCGCGCCCAGGTCCAGGCCACCCTTGGCCACCGACACCAGCGCCTTGCCGTCGAACTCGGTGAGGTTGCCCACCACCCACTCGTCGACGCGGTCGGTGAGCAGCAGCACCTCGATGCCCTTCTTGCGGAAGACCTCGAGATGCGGGCTGTTCTTGGCGGCGTTGAAGGTCTCGGCGGTGACGAAGTAGATCTTGTCCTGGCCTTCCTTCATGCGGCCGAGGTAGTCGGCGAGCGAGACCACCTCCTCCTGGGTATCGAGCTTGGTCGAGGCGAAGCGCAGCAGGCCGGCGATCTTGTCCTTGTTGGCGAAGTCCTCGCCCACGCCTTCCTTGAGCACCTTGCCGAAGGCCTTCCAGAACTCGGCGTACTTCTCCTTGTCTGCGGCCTCGTCACTGTTGGCCAGGCTCTCGAGGAGCGTCAGCACCTTCTTGGTGCAGCCCGCGCGGATGGTGTCGATGTCCTTCGATTCCTGCAGGATCTCGCGCGACACGTTGAGCGGCAGGTCGGCCGAATCCACCACCCCGCGCACGAAGCGCAGGTAGGTCGGCATCAGCTTCTCGGCGTCGTCCATGATGAACACGCGCTTCACGTAGAGCTTGATGCCGTGCTTGGCGTTGCGGTCCCACAGGTCGAAGGGCGCGTTCTTCGGCACGTAGAGCAGGTTGGTGTATTCGTGGCGGCCCTCGACGCGCGAGTGGGTCCACGCCAGCGGGTCCTCGAAGTCGTGGGCGACGTGCTTGTAGAAGGCGGTGTACTCGTCGTCCGTGATGTCGTTCTTGGCGCGCGTCCACAGCGCGTTGGCCTGGTTGGCCGTCTCGTCCTCGTCGGTGACGACCTGCTTCTTCTGCTCCTCGTCCCACTCCTCCTTCTTCATCACGATCGGCTGCACGATGTGATCGGAGTATTTGCGGATCAGGCTCTTGAGCTTCCACGAGGACAGCAGGTCTTCCTGGCCCTCGCGCAGGTGCAGGGTGATCTCGGTGCCACGGCTGGCCTTGTCGACGGCCTCGACGGTATAGGCGCCGGCCTCGTCGCCGCTCATCGAGCATTCCCACCTCACGCCCTGGTCGGCGGGGAGCCCGGCGCGGCGCGAAACCACGGTGACCTTGTCGGCGACGATGAAGGCGGAGTAGAAGCCGACGCCGAACTGGCCGATGAGGTGGGCGTCCTTCTTCTGGTCGCCGGTGAGCTTGCCGAAGAACTCCTTGGTGCCCGACTTGGCGATGGTGCCGAGATGGGCGATGGCCTCGTCGCGGCTCATGCCGATGCCGTTGTCGGCGACGGTGATCGTCTTGGCCTCGGCGTCGAAGCCGATGCGGATCTTCAGCTCGCTGTCGTCTTCATAGAGCGCGCCGTTGTCGAGCGCCTCGAAGCGCAGCTTGTCGCAGGCGTCGGAGGCGTTGGAGACGAGCTCGCGCAGGAAGATCTCACGGTTGGAATACAGCGAGTGGATCATCAGGTGAAGCAGTTGCTTCACCTCGGCCTGGAAGGCCAGCGTCTGGGAGGAAGGTTGCGAAGGGTTGTGGACTTCGGACATTGGAAGCTGCTCCGTCGGAGGTTGTCGAAACGGAGCAGCAGTTGGGGGCGCGGCGGCGGATTTCAAGCGCCGCCGGCATGCGGATCAGCAGCGGAAGCGTCCGACCAGGGCGTCGAGCTCGGCGGCCAGGCCCTGCAGCTGCTCGGCCGCCACCACCACGCTGTGCATCGAGCCCGAGGTGCCGTCGGCCATCTCGGTGATGGTCTGCACCTGGCGGGCGATCTCGGTGGAGGCGCTGCTCTGCTCGCCGGTGGCGTAGGCCACCTCGCGGATGCGCTCGAGCGCCTCGCCCGCGGTGCTGCGGATGCGGTGCAGCGACTCGGTCGCGTCGCCGACCAGCGCGACGCCGCCATCGACCTGGCTCGAAACCTCGGCCATCGCGCCGACGGTGGCGCGGGTCTCGTTCTGGATGCCCTCGATCACCTTCTCGATCTGCACGGTGGCCACCGCGGTGCGCTCGGCCAGCCCGCGCACCTCGTCGGCCACCACCGCGAAGCCGCGCCCCTGCTCGCCGGCGCGGGCGGCCTCGATGGCCGCGTTGAGCGCGAGCAGGTTGGTCTGGCCGGCGATCTCCTTGATCACGTTGGCGATGGTGCCGACCTCGTCGGCGCGTGCGACGAGTTGCTGGATCTTCTGCGCCGCATCGCCCACGCGCGCGGCGATGGCCTGCATCTCGCGCGCCGCGCGCTCGGCCTTGCCCGCGCCCTCGTCGGCGAGCCCCGCTGCGGTGCTCGAGTGCTGCTCGGCCAGGCGGGCGCTGTCGGAGATCTGCTCGATGCTCACGGTCATCTCCTCGATGGCTGCAGCGATCGAGGCGGTCGCGCCGGTCTGCGAGACCGAGGCCTCGGACACCGAGCGCGACACCGCGTGGATCTCGCGCGCGCTGGCACCCAGGCGCGACGCGCTGCCGCCGATCGCGCCGATCATGGCGCGCAGCTGCGCGAGCATGGTCGAGAGGTTGCCGAGCAGGCTGTCGCCCCGCCCGCGCTGCGCCACCTCCACCGCCAGATCGCCGGCGGCGGCGCGCTTCATGATCGCGCCGGCGTAGGCCGGCTCGCCGCCGAGCGCACCGGTGACCCCGCGGATCACCCAGGCGCCGATCAGCCCGAGCAGCACGAGCACCACCGCGACCAGGCCACCGAAGCGCAGCGCCGCATCCTGGAAGGCGGTGTCGATGTCATCCACATACACGCCCGAGCCGACCACCCAGCCCCAGGCCGGGAAGGCCTTCACGTAGCTGAGCTTGGGCTGGGCCGGGTCGGTGGCGACCCCGGAACGCGGCCAGGTGTAGTCGACGAAACCCTGCCCCTGCGCGCGCGCCAGCGTCACCATCTCGCGCACGAAGTGCTTGCCCGCGCTGTCCCTGAGGTCGGCGAGCTTGCCCTCGAGCGAGGGGCGCAGCGGGTGCATCAGCATGTTCAGCTCGAGGTCGAGCACGAAGAAGTACTCGTTGTTCTGGTAGCGCAGGCCACGCAGCGCTTCCTTCGCGGCCTTCTGCGCCGCCTCGCGGTCGAGCGCGCCGGCCTGTTCCAGACTGTGGAAATGCGCGAGCACCCCGGTGGCGAGCTCGATCTGGCTGCGCACGTTGCGCGCGTAGCCGTCGCGCATGTCGTCGCGGTTTTCGTACAAGGCCGCGAACGCGAGCAGGACCATGCCTGCGAGGGCGACGAGCAGCATCAGCGCCAGGCGCCGAGCGACGGTGAGGGATTCGAAACGCATCTTGCCGGACCATCCACGAGAGGGAGCTTTTGCACGGTGGCGCACCGCCGTGGCGCGCAACCGCTTCGTCCGGTCTACGGCAGCATTCGGCCCGACTTGAGCCCTATGCATCCTGGATGAAACTCCACCCCTCAGCGATACTCCACCGCACCGATCTCGATCTCGCGCACGCCGGCGGGGCTATGGAAGCGCACCACGTCGCCGACACGCGCCTTGAGCACCGCGCGCGCCAGCGGCGAGATCCAGCTGATGCGCCCCTGCGAGGCGTCGGCCTCGTCCACGCCGACGATCTGCAGGGTCTGCTCCTCCTCGGTGTCGAGGTCGCTGAAGGTCACGGTGGCACCGAAGAAGACCTGCTCCAGGCCCTGCTGGCGCTCGGGGTCGACCACCTCGGCGCTCTCGATGCGCTTGATCAGGAAGCGGATGCGGCGGTCGATCTCGCGCAGGCGCTTCTTGCCGTAGATGTAGTCGCCGTTCTCCGAGCGGTCGCCGTTGCCCGCGGCCCAGGCCACGGTCTCGACCAGCCTGGGGCGCTCGACGCGCACGAGCTGGTCGAGCTCCACGCGCAGCGCGTCGTAGCCGCGCCGCGTCATGTAGTTCTTGCTGCCCGGCGGCAGGCGCAACGCGGGAGCGAGTTCCTCGTCCTCGTCGTTGCCATCGCTCTCCTTCACGAAGGCCTTGTTCACTTGCACGTTCCGGTCGGTATCGAGGGGCGCATGGTAAGAAATCGGCGCCCGCCGGGGAAGCTTCGCGACGTTTCCCGCCCCGGTCGGGACCGCGCTGGCGGTCGTGTTGTCAGCGCCCGCGCCGCCGCATACCATTGCCGGCAAAACGACGCCGCCCGGCACTTCGCCCACGGCGCGGCGCGCACGCCAGGGGAACGAGCATGAGCGGGGAGAGCTTCGACGATGTGACCAGCCTGCGCCAACGGCTGGAGGAGTTACGCCTCGAGCACCGCGACCTCGACGACGCGATCGCCCGCCTCGCCGACAACCCGGTCGAGGACGAGCTCATGCTGCGCCGGCTCAAGAAGCGCAAGCTCGCGCTCAAGGACCGCATCGTGGCGATCGAGCACATGCTGGACCCGGATGAATACGCCTGAGCTTCCACGCGGCGAAGCCCCGGCTCTTTCGAACATTCGAGCGCCTGGGCGACCACCCGCCTGAAGCGGCGCACAGCCGTCCCGGCGCCGCGCAGCGCCCAGGCGGACGCGGACACACCCGCTGCCCGTCCCTCCCGAACCCTCCACGAACACGCCCATGACCCGCACCCTCCAGCTCGACGGCCGCCGCGCCGCCTTCGACGAGTCCGGCCTGGCCACCGCGCCGGCCATCCTGCTGATCCATGGCGCCGGACACGACCGCGGTGTCTGGCAGGCGGTCACCGCCGGGCTGGCCGCCGCCGGCCGGCGGGTGATCGTCCCCGACCTTCCCGGCCACGGCGACTCTGCAGGCGAGGCGGCGGGCGCGGTCGACACCATGGCGGCATGGGTGCTCGCCTTCGCCGACGCGGCGGGACTGGAGCGCTTCGAACTCGCCGGCCACAGCATGGGCTCGCTGATCGCGCTCGCCGCCGCGGCGGCCGCGCCGGCGCGCATCATCCGCCTGCACCTGCTCGGCAGCCTCGCACCGATGCCGGTCGCGCCCTTCCTGCTCGACGCCGCGCGCAGCGACCCTGCGCAGGCACACGCGCTGATCAACAAGTTCTCCTTCGCCCCCGCCGAGGTGCTCGGCGAGGAGCGCCGGCGCGCGCTCGAGGCCGGCAACCGCGCGCGCATGGAACGCAACGGCAGCGAGACGCTCGCACACGACCTCGCCGCCTGCAACGCCTGGCAGGACGGGCTGGCCGCCGCCACGCGCCGCGACTGCCCCACCCTGCTGCTGTGCGGCGCGCTCGACCGCATGACCCCGGTCAAGGCCATCGGCCCGCTGCACGAAGCCCTGCGAGCCGGCGGTGGCGAGGTGAGGCGGGTCGAGCTGCCTGGCTGCGGCCACGCGATGCAGGAGGAGGACCCGGCCGCCGTGGTGCGCGCCCTGCTCTGGAGCGACTGAGCCTCGCGGGGCGGCCAACAGCCCCCCTCACGCCTCACGCCAGTTCAATCACCACCGGCTGGTGGTCCGACGCCGCGGTGTCCGCGAGCACCTCGAGCGCGTGCACCCGTGGCGCCAGGTCGCTGGTCACGAAGAAGAAGTCGCAGCAGTAGGCGCGGTCGGGCCACTCCGCGCCGTGCAAGCCCACGCTGGGTGCGTGCGCACGCGCGCCGTGCGCGACCGGCCAGGCATCCACCCAGTGCGGGCGGTGGGCGTCCGGTGCGAGCCCGGACGCGGGCAGCGGGCGCTGCAGCGCGAGGTGTTCGGCCGAGCCCGGCTCGCAGTTGAAGTCGCCGCACAGCACCGCCGCGGCCGGGCGCGGGCGCGCGGCGAAGGCGGGGTTCGACTCCTTGCCCGCCGCCGGCAGCCGCGCCAGGTCGGCGGCCTCGGCCTGCAGCGCGCGCAAGGCCTCGACCTGGGCGCGGCGCTGGCGCGCGGAGTAATACTCCAGGTGGGTGCTCATCACGCGCAGCGGCCCCCACGGCGCCTCCACCACCGCCTCCACGCACACCCGCTGCATCGCCGGCCAGGCGGGGTCGGCGGGCGACGGCAGCAGGTGGCGGAACACCTGCCCCACCGGCAGGCGCGACAGCAGCAGGTTGCCGAAGCGCGCCCGGCCGCCCTCGCCGTCGGGCACGTCCATGCCCGCACCGAACACCGGCTCGAAATCCGCGAAGGCCGCGGCGAAGAAGGCCGGCTCGTCCTCGCGCGCGCCGCCGGCGAGGCCGGGGAAATTGCTCGCCACCTCCTGCAGGCAGATCACATCGAGCGGACCGGCGGCGCAGATCGTGTCGCGCGTGCGCTCCAGATCCACCCGCCCGTCCGCGCCGCGCCCCCACTGGATGTTCCAGCTCAGCAGGCGGATGCCTCGTTTGCGCTGCCCGGTCGTCTTCTTCATATGTGTTTGGACATGATGTAAAGAAACACCCCGGCGCGCCGTTATACCGGACACGCACCGTGTCCGGCGCGGGCGCGCCGCCCCGCCGCCTCCCCGCCCGACATGCCGCGCATCCGGGCAGGCGGCCAGCGGCCGCCTGCCATCGCGACTCCCGACGACGGCCACCAGACCATGCTCAACCGCAAGCTCAAGACCACCCTCCAGGAACAACAGGCCGAGCTCGCCGCGCGCCAGGCGGTGATCGACGCGATCGACCGCACCACCGCGCGCATCGAGTTCGCGCCCGACGGCACCGTGCTGTTCGCCAACGAGCTCTTCCTCGCCACCATGAAGTATCGCAGCGAAGACGTGCTCGGGAAGAATCACCGCATGTTCTGCGAGGAGGGTTACGCGAACTCGTCGGATTATCTCGCGCATTGGCAACGCCTGCGCCGCGGCGAGCCGGTGAGCGGGCGCTTCGAGCGCCGCGACGCCAGCGGCGAGCCGGTGTGGCTCGAGGCCACCTACAACCCGGTGTTCGGCCCCGACGGCCGCGTGCTGCGCGTGGTCAAGCTCGCCACCGACATCACCGCCCAGATGCGCGAGGGGGCAGAGCGCCGCGCCATGCTGGCCGCGATCGAGCGCTCGATGGCGATGATCGAGTTCGACCTCGACGGCAAGGTGCTCGCCGCCAACGACAACTTCCTGGCCACCATGGGCTACGCCCGTGGCGAGGTGCTCGGCCGCCACCATCGCCTGTTCTGTGCCGCCGAGGACGCCGAGGCACCCGACTACGCGCGATTCTGGGAGCGCCTGCGCCACGGCGAGTACTTCTCCGGCCGCTTCCGCCGCGTCGCGCGCAACGGCCGCACGGTCTGGCTCGAGGCCAGCTACAACCCGGTTTTCGACGAGGCGGGTCGACCGTGCAAGTTCATCAAGCTCGCCTCCGACATCAGCAGCCGCGTGGAGGCGCTCGAGGAAGAGATCGCCAACGCCGCCGCCGCGCTCGAACGCGCACGCGACAACGCCCACCTTGCCGAGCGCGGCACCGACGTGATCGCACGCGCCACCACGCAGATGGTGGCGATCTCCGACAGCGCCGAGGATGCCGTGCACACCTTCGGACAGCTCGGCGACGAAACCGGACGCATCACCACCATCGTCAACACCATCCGCGAGATCGCCGACCAGACCAACCTGCTCGCGCTCAACGCGGCGATCGAGGCCGCCCGCGCCGGCGAGCACGGGCGCGGCTTCGCGGTCGTCGCCGACGAGGTGCGCAAGCTCGCCGAACGCACCTCCAGGGCCACCACCGAGATCAGCGCGATGATCTCCACCGTGCAGGACGCCACCCACCTGGCCATCTCGCGGGTGCATGGCATGCACGAGACGGCGACTGCGAGCATCGACCTCGCGCGCGAGGCCGGCGAGGTCATCGACGGCATCCACAACGGCGCCACCGCAGTCGTCAACGTGGTGGAGCGCTTCTCGGGGCTGCTGCAGCGCTGAGTCCCGGCGGGCCGCTGCGGGCCCGCGCCGCCTACCGCCACGGACGCCCGCCCTGCCGGGCCGGGCGGCACCGCAGGCATAATCCTCGGTACCCATCGAGGAAGCGCTACGATGCATCTCCACTCCGCTCATGAGCACCACACCCCCGACGACGACCATGGCGGCCCCGAACACGGGCACGGGTACGAGCACGAGCAAGCGCATCGGCATCACGGCGGTCACCATCACCACGCCCACGACCACTCCGCCAGCCGCTTCCTGCCGCTCGCGCTCGTGCTCACGCTGGGCTTCGCCTTGGTCGAGGCGATCGCCGGCTGGTGGTCGGGCTCGCTCGCGCTGCTCGGCGACGCCGGCCACATGCTCACCGACGCCGCCTCGCTCGGGCTGGCGGCGCTCGCGGCGCGCATCGCGCTGCGCCCGACCAGCGTCCGCCACTCCTGGGGCCTGCGCCGGGTCGAGGCGCTCGCCGCACTCGCCAACGGGCTCTTCATGCTGGTGATCGTCGGCGGCCTGGTGTGGCACGCGGTCGAGCGCCTGCTCGAGCCGCGCGCGGTGGCCGGCGAGGCGGTCATCCTGGTCGCGCTCGGCGGGCTGGTGCTGAACCTGGCCGTGGCCTGGCTGCTGACCCGCGGCGAGGGCGACCTCAACACCCGGGGCGCGCTGCTGCACGTGATCGGCGACCTGCTCGGCTCGGTCGCCGCGCTCGCCTCGGGGATCGTGATCCTGTATACCGGCTGGATGCCGATCGACCCGCTGCTGACCATGATGATCTGCGGCCTGATCCTGTACTCCACGCTGTCGCTGCTGCGCCAGGTGGTCCACACCCTGCTCGAGGGCGTGCCCGACAGCCTGTCGCTGCCCGAGGTCGGGCGCGCGATGGCGGGCGTCGAGGGCGTGCGCTCGGTGCACGACCTCCATATCTGGAGCCTGGACTCGCGCCGTACCGCGCTCTCCGCCCATGTCGTGCTCGCCGATGCGGCGCGCTGGCCGGCGGTGCTGGAGGCCGAGCGCGCCCTCCTGCACGGCCGCTTCGGCATCGAGCACGCCACCCTGCAGCCCGAGCTGCCGCCGGCGCAGCCGCTGGTCTTCACCCCCCGCATGCGGCGCACGCACGACGCCGGCTGAGCCCCTCCACCGATCCACAGGACCCCGACAATGCACTCCGCCCAGGAACTGGTCAGCCAGATCGAGGCGCTGACCTCGCTACCCGACGTGTACATGCGCGTGCGCGAGCAGCTCGAATCCCCCGCCGGCTCGGTCGCCACCGTCGCACGGCTGGTCGCCGCCGACCCGGCGCTCTCGGCCCGCCTGCTGCATCTGGTCAATAGCCCGCTGTTCGGCCAGCGCGGCCGCGTCGAGGACATCGTGCGCGCGGTCGCGCTGCTCGGCCTCCAGCAGGTGCACGATCTCGTGCTGGCGATGTCCCTGCAGGGCATCTTCGCCGGCGTCCGCCCGGCCCACCTGGACATGCGGCGCTTCTGGCGCAACAGCCTGCTCACCGGGCTGGCCGCGCGCGCCGCTGGGGTCGCCGCCGGGCTCACCGCAGGCGAGCGCCTGTTCCTGATCGGCGTGCTCGCCGACACCGGCCACCTGGTGATGTACCAGACCGTGCCCGAGCACGCCGCCGCCGCACGCCTCGCGGCGCAAGCCGGCGAGGAGGCGCTCGACGCCGCCGAGCGCCGCATCGTCGGCTGCGATTTCGCCGAGCTCGGCGCCGCCCTGCTCGACCGCTGGCAGCTGCCGGAGCGCTTCAGCACCGCGGTGGGCGCGCAGATGCT
Source organism: Thauera sp. (assembly GCA_024235615.1). Taxonomy (GTDB): domain Bacteria; phylum Pseudomonadota; class Gammaproteobacteria; order Burkholderiales; family Rhodocyclaceae; genus Thauera. The sequence continues at coordinate 969,203 of JACKMB010000001.1, forward strand.
GCCCCGCCTGGGCGGCGCCTACGCCGCAGAGGCGGCGACGGTCAACCTCGCCCGCTGCATCGCCGAAGCCGACGAGCTGGACCTCCCGAGCAGCGCCGCCGCGACCCGGGTCGCAGCCGAGACCTGGGATCTGCTCGGGCTCGAGCCCGAGCGCCTCGCCGGCCTGCGCGAAGGCGCGGAGATCGATTTCGCCGCCTACCTGTCGCTGTTCTTCCCGCGCCGGTAGGCGGCCTCAAAACCCCCGCAAACCCGCATGGAGACTGGGATTCCAGCCTGAAAACCCTACCCTCCAGGCTACTATATGTAGTGTTCAGCAAAATCATGAAATACAAAGCAAATCTATAAGACACTGTTTTTAAACAGTTTTATTTTTTTGCACGAGCACTCGTTCCGCGCTATCCTTCCGTCCGTCCCAAGACCCACAACGGATGAAGAAGAAGACCATGAGCGAGACCACCAGCGCGTCCACCCAGAACACCGCCAAAGCCTCCGCCGCCAACCTGCCGATGCAGGAGATCTCCGGCGAGGTGCTCGTCGAGAAGTACGCCAAGGGCGACGAACAGACCGTCGCCGAAGTCCGCCGCCGCGTCGCCCGTGCGCTGGCCGCGATCGAATCCGAAGACAAGCGTGCGCACTGGGAAGCGAAGTTCCTCGAGGCGCAGGAAAAGGGCTTCGTGCCCGCAGGCCGCATCAACAGCGCCGCCGGCACCACGCTCGCCGCCACCCTGATCAACTGCTTCGTGCAGCCGGTCGGCGACTCGGTCACCGAGGCGGTCGACGGCCGCCCCGGCATCTACACCGCGCTCGCCCAGGCCGCCGAGACCATGCGCCGTGGCGGCGGCGTCGGCTACGACTTCTCGTCGATCCGTCCGAAGGGCGCGCTGGTCAAGGGCACGGCGTCGAACGCCTCCGGCCCGGTGTCCTACATGCGCGTGTTCGACCGCTCGTGCGAGACGGTGGAATCGGCCGGCGCCCGCCGCGGCGCACAGATGGGCGTGCTGCGCTGCGACCACCCCGACATCGAGGAATTCATCCACGCCAAGGACGAAGGCGACCTCACCAACTTCAACATCTCGGTGGGCGTCACCGACCCCTTCATGCAGGCCGTCGAGGCCGACGGCGACGTCGAGCTGGTGCACAAGGCCGAGCCCACCGACGAGGTCAAGTCCGCCGGCGCCTACCAGCGCGACGACGGCCTGTGGGTGTACCGCAAGGTGCGCGCGCGCGAGCTGTGGGACCAGGTCATGCGCTCGACCTACGACCACGCCGAGCCGGGCATCCTGTTCCTCGACCGCATGAACGCGGACAACAACTTGTATTACTGCGAGACCATCGAGGCCACCAACCCCTGCGCCGAGCAGCCGCTGCCGCCCTACGGCTGCTGCTGCCTGGGCTCGATCAACCTCACGCTGTTCGTCAGGAACCCCTTCGGCGACAAGGCCGAGTTCGACTACGCGGCCTTCGGCAAGGTGATCGACACCTCGATCCGCATGCTCGACAACGTGCTCGAGGTCACCCACTGGCCGCTCGAGCAGCAGCACGCCGAGGCCCAGTCCAAGCGCCGCGTGGGCCTCGGCTTCACCGGCCTGGGCGACGCGCTGATCATGCTCGGCCAGCGCTACGACACCCCGGAAGCCCGCGACGAGGCGCGCAGGATCTCCGAGTACATGCGCAACCGCGCCTACCTGGCCTCGACCGAGCTCGCCCGCGAGCGCGGCGCCTTCCCGCTCTTCAACGCCGACCTGTATCTGTCGGGCGGCAACTTCGCCTCGCGCCTGCCGGCCGACGTCAAGGACAAGATCCGCAAGCACGGCATCCGCAACTCGCACCTGCTGTCGATCGCGCCCACCGGCACGATCAGCCTGGCCTTCGCCGACAACGCCTCCAACGGCATCGAGCCGCCGTTCTCCTATACGTATACCCGGCGCAAGCGCATGGCCGACGGCACCTTCAAGGAGTACGCGGTCGAGGACTACGCCTGGCGCCTGTACAAGCACCTCGGCGGCAACGTCGAGGCTCTGCCGCAGTCCTTCGTCACCGCGCTGGAGATCTCCGCGCAGGCGCACAAGGACATGGTCGCCGCGGTCGCGCCCTACGTCGACACGTCCATCTCGAAGACGGTGAACGTGCCCGAGGACTACCCCTACGCCGAGTTCGAGGACCTCTACCTCACCGCCTGGAAGGCCGGCCTCAAGGGTCTCGCCACCTACCGCCCCAACAACGTGCTGGGATCGGTGCTGTCGGTGACCCCGACCGCCGAGCAGAAGCAGCCGCACGACGTCGAGATCGCCGACGCCAACAAGCGCCTGTCGATCAAGAACCTGCCCGCGCCGGTGCTCTCGAGCCTGCGCTGGCCCGGCCGCCCCGACCTGCCCGATGGCAACCTGGCGTGGACCTACATGCTCAACACCCCGACCGGCGGCTTCGCGCTCTTCGTCGGCCAGGTCGGCAACAACGGCGGCAGCTTCCCGTTCGAGGTGTGGGTGAACGGCGCCGACCAGCCGCGCGGCCTGGGCGCCGTGGCCAAGACGCTGTCGATGGACATGCGCGCCAACGACCGCGGCTGGCTCAAGCTCAAGCTCGACACCCTGGCCCGCACCGTCGGCGAGCGCTCCTTCGAGATGCCCTTCCCGCCGCACGGCGAGAAGAAGCTGGTGCCCGGCGTGGTGTCGGCCTTCGCCCAGGTGGTGAACTACCGCTGCGAGAAGCTCGGCGTGTTCGACAAGGAAGACGAGAGCAACGGCGTGCTCGACACGCTGTTCAGCCTCGAGGAGCCCAAGACCGGCACCGACGGCACGCTGTCGTGGACGGTGGACATTTACAACCCGGCCACCGGCGAGGACTTCGTGCTCGGCCTCAAGGAGATCACCCTGCCGGACGGCGTCACCCGCCCGTACTCGGTGTGGCTGTCGGGCAACTACCCGCGCGCCCTGGACGGCCTGACCCGCATCCTGTCGCTCGACATGCGCGTCATGGACCCGGCCTGGATCGGCATGAAGCTGCGCAAGCTGCTCGACTACCCCGAGCCGCTCGGCGACTTCATGGCCTTCGTGCCGGGCACCCGCCGCCAGCAGAACTGGCCCAGCACGGTGGCCTACCTGGCGCAGCTCATCATCCACCGCTACGCCATGCTCGGCGTGCTCGACGAGCGCGGCTACCCGACGCGCGAGATGGGCATCCTCGAGTCGCCGCGCGACGACAACGAGCCCAAGCTGATGCAGGGCGCGCTGTGCAACGAGTGCGGCAACCACACGGTGATCCGCAAGGACGGCTGCGACTTCTGCACCGCGTGCGGCGCGGTGGGCACCTGCGGCTGAGGACGCCGCGCGGCGCTGCGCGCACACCCGTCCGGCAAGAAGGCAGCCTCCGCAGGCTGCCTTTTTGCTTTCGGCACGAACGCACGATCCTTCATCCCGCGCCGACGCTCTATATAATCGCGAAAATCTTCAGAAACAGTACGCGGTCCGCCCTGCGACCACCGCCCGCACCAACGATCCCATGCCCACCTGCCCGCGCTGCGACGGCACCGACTGCCGCGAATCCCCGTGGAAATCCGCGGATGAGCGCCTCGCCCACCCGGGCGAGCGCGCCTGGCGCTGCATGTCCTGCGTACACCGCTTTCACGCCCCGGTATCGCGCGGCCTCCTGCGCGACAACCCGATCGTGGCCGCGGTGGGCGGCGGCACACTGCTGCTCACCATCGCCGTGATCGTGATCCTGTGGATCTGGAAGAGCTGACGAGGACGGCGCCATGAGCACTCCCCTCCCGACCCCGACCTGTCCCGCCTGCGGCTCCATCGATTGCCGGCGCTCGCGCTGGCGCTCGCACGAGGAACACAAGAGTCATCCTGGATTGCACCCCTGGCGCTGCAGGAGCTGCGACAAGCGCTTCATCGGTCCCGACGACGCGGCCGGGCCAGGGCGCAAGTGGCCGCTGGTGGTCGGAATCCTGTCCTTGCTGTCGCTGCTCGCGATCGGCATCGCCACCGTGTCGATGCTCGACCGCGACGATCCCCTCCCAGGCGGGGAGCCGGATTCGGCCGCGGCCGACGCCTCCTTACCCACCGACGCGCTCGACGCCCAGTTCCGCGCCGCTCGCGCCGCACTGCTCGACACGGCGCGCGGACGCGAGGTCTCCTCGGACGCGGTGAACCGCCTTCGCCAGGCCGCGGAGGGCGGGCACACCGGCGCAATGGTCCTGCTCGGCAAGCTCTACCGCAGCGGCATTGGCATGCCACAGAACTATGCGCTCGCCGCGCGCTGGCTGGGCGACGCTGCCAACGCCGGCGATCCCGAGGGCATGGTGGAGTTCGGTCGCCTGCATCGCAGCGGGATCGGCGTGGAACAGGATGCGGTGCAGGCCTATGTGTGGTTCAATCGGGCCGCCGCGCTGCTCAACATGGAAGGTGTGCAGGAGCGCGACAGCATCGCGGTGAAGCTCGGCGCGGACGAGCTGCACCGGGCCCAAGCCCTGTCGCTCGAGGCCGCCGAGGCCGAGGCGGCCAAGGGCGAAGCCGCAGCCGGGCAGGAAGACGGCAGCCGCTGAGCACGCGGGTGCCCGGACAGCGCCCGCTCCGCATCCCGATCGACGAAACCTGAAAGACGTGCCCATCCTGCCCCCGCTCACCCCCCCGCAGCCCAGCGCCGCCGCCCCCGCACGGCTGGTCCTGCAGGGCATCGGCAAGGTCTATCCGACGGTGGTCGCCAACGACGACATCGGCCTGACGGTGCGCGCCGGGGAGATCCGCGCCATCCTCGGCGAGAACGGCGCGGGCAAATCGACGCTGATGAAGATCATCTACGGCGTCACCCGGCCGAGCAGCGGGCGCATGTTCTGGGAGGGCGAGGAGGTCCAGGTCGAGAGCCCCGCGCACGCGCGCAGCCTGGGCATCGGCATGGTGTTCCAGCACTTCTCGCTGTTCGAGACGCTCACCGTGGTCGAGAACGTGGCGCTGGCCCTGCCCGGCAAGCCCGCGCTCGACGCGCTCGCGCAGCGTATCGTCGAGGTGTCGGCGCGCTACGGCCTGCCGGTCGATCCGCGCCGCCACATCCACGCCCTGTCGGTGGGCGAACGCCAGCGCGTCGAGATCGTCCGCTGCCTGCTGCAGGACCCACGTCTGCTGATCATGGACGAGCCCACCTCGGTGCTCACCCCGCAGGCCGTGCGCAAGCTCTTCGAGACCCTGCGCCGGCTCGCCGACGAGGGCTGCTCCATTCTCTACATCAGCCACAAGCTCGACGAGATCCGCGAGCTCTGCCACACCGCCACCGTGCTGCGCGGCGGCAGGGTCACCGGCGAGTGCATCCCGGCGCAGGAGACACCCGCCTCGATGGCGCGCCTGATGATCGGCAAGGAGCTGCCGCGCTGCGAGCACGACGCGCCGCAGGCCGGCGGCGAGGTCCGCCTGCGCCTGGCCGGACTGTCGCACGCCTCGGACGACCCCTTCGGCACCGACCTGCGCGACCTCCACCTCGATGTGCACGCCGGCGAGATCGTCGGCATCGCCGGCGTTTCGGGCAACGGCCAGCAGGAGCTGCTGCGCGTGATCTCGGGCGAGGAGCCGCTGGCGGAGCGATTTCCCGTACAGATCTGCGGTGTCGAGGCCGGCCGGCTGTCGCCCGGGCGTCGACGCCGGCTCGGCATGGCCTTCGTGCCCGAGGAGCGCCTCGGCCGCGGCGCGGTGCCAACCATGTCGCTCGCCGACAACGCATTGCTGACCGCCGCGCACAGCCAAGGCATGGTGACGGCCGGCTTCCTGCGCTTCGAGCGTGCACGCGCCTTCGCCCGGCGCTGCATCGACGACTTCAACGTCAAGTGCGGTGGCCCGGCGGCCGCGGCCAAGTCGCTGTCGGGCGGCAACCTGCAGAAGTTCATCGTCGGCCGCGAGATCCTGCAGGCGCCGCGCCTGCTCGTGTGCGCGCAGCCCACCTGGGGCGTGGACGTAGGCGCCGCCGCCTTCATCCGCCAGCAGATCATCGACCTGCGCAACCGCGGCTGTGCGGTGCTGGTGATCTCGGAGGAGCTCGACGAGCTCTTCGAGATCTGCGACCGCATCGCCGTGATCGCCAAGGGCCGGCTGTCGCCGGTGCGCGCCGCCGGCGACACCTCCATCGAGGACATCGGCGTGTGGATGAGCGGGCTGTGGCCGGGCGCCGGGGACACGGCGGACGCCCCGCTCGCGATGGAGACCCCGCATGCTTGAGCTCGAAGCCCGCGCCGAACCCTCGCGGCTGATGTCCTGGGCCTCGCCGCTGCTCGCGGTGGCGCTGATGCTGGCAGGCGGCCTGGCGGTGTTCGCCGCGCTCGGCAAGGACCCGGTCGAGGGCTTCCGTGTCTTCTTCCTCAACCCGGTCAAGGACCTCTACGCCCTCTCCGAGCTGCTGCTCAAGGCCACGCCGCTGATGCTGTGCGCGATCGGCCTGGCGATCGGCTTCCGCGCCAACGTGTGGAACATCGGCGCCGAGGGCCAGTTCATGCTCGGCGCGGTGGCCGCCACCGGGGTGGCGCTCTACTTCGGCGACTCGGAGAGCGCGCTGGTGCTGCCGGCGATGGTCCTCGCCGGCGCCGCGGGCGGCGCCGCGTGGGCGGCGATCCCGGCGCTGCTGCGCACGCGCTTCAACGCCAACGAGATCCTGGTGTCGCTGATGCTGGTGTATGTGGCCCAGCTCTTCGTGTCCTGGCTGGTGTTCGGCCCCTGGAAGGACCCCGACGGCTTCAACTTCCCGCAGACGCGCATGTTCGCCGAGGCGGCCACGTTGCCGATGGTGATCGAGGGCACCCGCCTGCACTTCGGCTTCGCGATCGCGCTCGCCGCGCTGGTGGCCGGCTACGCCTTCATGAACCGCAGCCACGCCGGCTTTCGCATGCGGGTCGCCGGCGAGGCGGTCGACGCGGCGCGCTACGCCGGCTTCTCGGCCACCCGCATGATCTGGGTGGGCCTGCTGCTCGGCGGCGCCGCCGCCGGGCTGGCCGGAATGGGCGAGGTCGCCGGGCCGATGGGCCAGCTCACCGACAAGGTCGCCAGCGGCTACGGCTTCGCCGCGATCATCGTCGCCTTCGTCGGCCGCCTCAACGCCTTCGGCATCCTGCTCGCCAGCCTGCTCATGGCCCTGCTCTACATCGGCGGCGAGCAGGCGCAGCAATACCTCAACCTGCCCAATTCGATCTCGATGGTGTTCCAGGGCATGCTGCTGTTCTTCCTGCTCGGCGCCGACGTCTTCATCCACTACCGCCTGCGCCTGCGCCGGCGTGGCGCCTGAGGAGGCCGCGATGGACGCGAGCCTGTTCACCTCGATGCTGTTCGCCACCGTGGTGGCGGGCACGCCGCTGATCATCGTCGCCCTCGGCCTGCTGGTGAACGAGAAGGCCGGGGTGCTCAACCTCGGCGCCGAGGGCATGATGGCCATGGGCGCGGTCGCCGCCTTCGCCGTCACCCACGAGAGCGGCAACCCCTGGCTGGGCGTGGCCGCCGGCGTGGGCGCAGGCATGGCGATGGCGGCGATCTTCGGCGTGCTCGCGCTCACCCTGATGGCCAACCAGGTCGCCTCCGGCCTCGCCCTGGCGATCTTCGGCGTCGGCCTCGCGGCCTTCGTCGGCAAGCCCTACGAGGCGGTGGCGCTGCAGGCGGTGCCGCCGATCCGCATTCCCTTCATCGCCGACCTGCCGCTGATCGGCGAGGCGCTCTACAACCAGCAGGCGCTGGTGTATTTCTCCTGGGCGCTGTTCTGGGGCCTGCTGTGGTTCCTGTACCGCAGCCGCGCCGGGCTGGTGCTGCGCGCGGTGGGCGAGTCGCCGGCCTCGGCGCACGCGATCGGCTACCCGGTGATCCGCATCCGCTACCTCGCGGTGCTCTTCGGCGGCGCCATGGCGGGCGTCGGCGGCGCCTTCCTGTCGGTGTTCTACACGCCGATGTGGGCCGAGGGCATGGTCGCCGGGCGCGGCTGGATCGCGCTCGCGCTGGTGGTGTTCGCGACCTGGCGGCCGCTGCGGGTGATGGTCGGGGCCTATCTCTTCGGCGGCGTGATGATCACCCAGCTCTTCATCCAGGGCTCTGGGCTGCAGATCGACTTCCCCTCGCAGCTGCTGTCCTCCCTGCCCTACTGGGCGACCATCGTGGTGCTGGTGGCGATCTCGCGCAACCGCAACACCATCCGGCTCAACTCGCCGGTCTCGCTCGGCAAGCCCTACCGGCCGGACGCCTGAGAACACGTCGGGCAGCCCATCGCGGGCTGCCCGTGACGCAGTCGGCAGCCATCCGGCGGGGCGCAGGCTAGCATCCTCGGCATTCGAACATGCCCCGGCGCAGGCCTTCCTGCCCGCCCCAAAGATGATCCTCGACCTGCTCCAGGCGACCGCCCTGCTGCTCGCCCTCTGCCTGCTGCAGGGCGGCCTCGCGCGCCGCTGTACGCACGGGGGCGCGGCCTTCGCGGTGGGCTCCGGGCTGATCTACGGCCTCGCCTGCATCGCCGGCATGATGATGCCGATCACGCTGGCCCCCGGCGTCATCGTCGATCCGCGCTCGGTGGTGCTGAGCATGGGCGCCCTCTTCGGCGGCCCGCTCGCCGGCGCCGCGGCTGGCCTCGCCGCCGCAGCCTACCGCCTGTGGCTGGGAGGCGACGGCGTGGTGATCGGCCTCACGACGATCACGCTGGCGGTGCTGCTCGGCCTCGCCTTCCGCGCAGGCGCGGCACGCGGCTGGCTACGCCCGGTGCCGCTGCAACTCTTCCTCTTCGGCGTGTTCACCCATGCCGTCACGCTGCTGCTGCTGGCCGCCGTGCCGGGCCAGACCCTCGCCGGGGTGTTCGCCAAGCTCGGCCTGCCCTACCTGCTGCTGATGGGCGCCGCCACGCTGCTGCTCGGCGCCCTGCTGCGCGACCTCGAGCGCCACCGCGCGACCGAACGCGCGCTGGCGGCGAGCGAGGCGCGCCTGCGCGCGATCACCGCGGCCATCCCCGACCTGGTCTTCGTGGTCGACGAGGACGGCCGCTACCTCGAGGTCATCACCCGCCAGGACGAGCTGCTCGCCGCACCGCGCGCGCAGGTGGTCGGCCGGCGCTTCGAGGACGTCCTCCCCGCAGGGCCGGCCGCGCTGCTGCGCGACGCGCTGGAGCAGGCCCTGGCCAGCCCCGAGCGTGCCAGCGCCCGCTATGCGCTCGACACGCCCGCCGGCCATCGCGAGTTCCAGGCCTCGGCGCAGGCCATCGACGCCCCGATCGGCGGACGCCGCGCCGCGGCCATCCTCGTGCAGGACATCACTCCCAACGTGGCCGCGGAGGAGCGCATCCGCAAGCTCGCCTACTACGATCCGCTCACCGAGCTGCCCAACCGCCGCCTGCTCGTCGAGCGCCTCGGCCACGCGATCGCCACCAACGCGCGCACCGGCCGCCACGGCGCGCTGATGTTCATCGACCTCGACGACTTCAAGGACATCAACGATCTGCTCGGCCACCACAACGGCGACCAGCTGCTGCGCGAGGCCGGCGCGCGCCTGCGCGGCGTGGTGCGCGAGTCCGACACGGTGGCGCGCTTCGGCGGCGACGAGTTCGTGGTCCTGCTCGAGCTCCTCGCCGAATCCGCCGACGAGGCCCTGCTCGCTGCCAGCCAGGTCGCCGACAAGCTGCTCGAGCAGCTCGGCCACCCCTACCGCCTCGACGGCCTCGACCGCACATGCACCGCGAGCCTGGGGCTGGTGATCTTCAACGGCCACGACAGCAGCGCCGACGAGCTCATGCAGCGCGCCGACCTGTCGATGTACGAGGCCAAGCGCTCGGGCAAGAACACTTCCCGCGTCTTCGACCCGCAGATGCGCACCGAGCTGGCCGATCGCCTCGAGCTCGAGGCCGAGCTGGGCGGCGCGCTCGGCACCGGCGCCTTCCTGATCCACCTGCAGCCCCAGCTCGACGCCTCCGGGCGGCTGGTCGGCGCCGAGGCGCTGCTGCGCTGGAACCGTACTGGGCACGGCCTGACGCCGCCCGGGCTGTTCATCCCGATCGCGGAGCAGGCGGGCCTGATGCCCGCGCTCGGACGCGAGGCGATGGCGCTCGCCTGCGAGGAGCTGGCGCGCTGGGTCGAGCTGCCCGGCGCCACCGGGCTGGTGATGGCGGTCAACGTCAGCGCCGCCCAGCTCTACGAGCCCGGCTTCGTGGAGGAGGTCATCGCCCTGCTGGCCCGCACCGGCGCCCCCGCCGAACGCCTCAAGCTCGAGCTCACCGAGTCGCTGCTGCTCACCGACATCGAGCGCGCGATCGAGGCCATGACCCGCCTGCGCGAGATGGGCATCCGCTTCTCGATCGACGACTTCGGCACCGGCTACTCCTCGCTCGGCTACCTGCAGCGCCTGCCGCTCGACGAGCTCAAGATCGACCGCGCCTTCGTGCGCGACCTACCGGCCAACGCCAGCAGCCTCGCGATCGTGCGCACCATCATGGCGCTCGCCGACACGCTGCACATCCGCGTCATCGCCGAGGGCGTGGAGAGCTCCGCCCAGCACGCCTGCCTGCTCGACAACGGCTGCGACGCCTTCCAGGGCTTCCTGTTCGCCCGCCCCGAGCCGGTGGAGAGCTTCCGCGCACGCCTGTCCGCAAGCGCGGCGCGCGAGGGCGGCGCAGCGGCTCAAGCCGCAGCCGCTCGCGGCCGATGAACGATCATCGCCCGAGCCCTGCCGCCACCGTGAACCTCCCCCCTCCGCCCCCGACGCTGCCATCGACGTCCATCCCGGCCCAGGCCGGAATCGACTTCTTCATCGACGCCTGCCCGTTCGCGATCATCGAGTGGAGCCGCGACCTGCGCATCCTGCGCTGGTCGCCCGAGGCCGAGCGGGTGTTCGGCTGGCACGCCGCCGAAGTGCTGGGCAAGCGCCCGGACGAGTGGCGCTTCACCCACCCCGACGACGCGGACGGGGTCAAGCGCGCGATCGGCCAGGCGATCACCCGCAGCACGCCGCCGCCGCCGGTGATCGGCCGCAACTACACCCGCGACGGCCGCCTGCTGCACTGCGAGTGGCACAACCGCGCCAACCGCGACGCCGACGGCCGGCTGGTGTCGCTGCTGTCCTTCGCCAAGGACCTCACCCTGCAGGTCCGCGCCGAGCGCGCGCTCGACGTCAGCGAGGCGCGCTACGCGGCGATCTTCCGCAACAGCCACGCCGTGATGCTGATCATGGACCCCGACAGCCTGGAGCTCGTCGATGCCAACCCGGCCGCCGAGGCCTTCTACGGCTGGCCGCTCGCGACCTTGCGGCGCATGCGCATCAGCGACATCAACGTCCTCCCCTACGAGCGCATCCGCGCCGAGATGCAGGCGGCCCGCGAAGCCGCACGCTTTCGCTTCGACTTCCGCCACCGCCGCGCCGACGGCTCCATCCGCGACGTCGAGGTCTACAGCGGGCCCATCCTGCACGAGTCGCGCACCCTGCTGTTCTCCATCGTTCACGACGTGAGCGCGCGCAAGGAGGCCGAGGCGACCCTGCGCAAGCTCTCCAGCGCGGTCGAGGAGAGCCCGGAGAGCATCGTCATCACCAACCTCGCCGGCGACATCGAGTATGTGAACGAGAGCTTCCTGCGCAAGAGCCGCTACCAGCCCGAAGAGGTGCTGGGCCGGAACCCGCGCATCCTGCAGTCGGGCAAGACGCCGCGCAGCACCTACGAGGACATGTGGCGCAGCCTGGCCGCGGGCCAGGCGTGGACCGGCGTGCTGCACAACCGCAACAAGGACGGCGAGGAATACTACGAGCGCGCCCACATCGTCCCGATCCACGACAACGCCGGCAAGCCCACCCACTACGTCGCGATCAAGGAGGACATCACCGCCGCGCGCCGCATGGAGGCGGAGCTGCACGACTACCGCGAGCGCCTCGAGCACCTGGTCGAGACCCGCACGCGCGAGCTGAGCGAGGCGCTCGCCGCCGCCGAGGCCGCCAACCGCGCCAAGAGCGACTTCCTCGCCACCATGAGCCACGAGATCCGCACCCCCATGAACGGCGTGGCCGGCCTGGTCGACGTGCTCGCCCACAGCGGGCTGGACGACGAGCAGGCCGAGGTGGTCGATATCATGCGCGACTCCGCGGCGACCCTGCTCCATCTCATCGACGACATCCTCGACTTCTCCAAGATCGAGTCCGGCCACCTCGAGCTCGACCTGCACCCGGCCAGCCTGGTCGAGCTCGTCGAGCGCGTCGGCGACACCCTGCAGCCGGTGGCGAAGAAGCGCGGCGTCACCCTCGAGGTCTTCGTCGACCCCGACCTCCCCGGGCAGGTGCTGACCGACGGGCTGCGCGTACAGCAGATCCTCACCAACCTCGCCGGCAACGCGATCAAGTTCTCCTCCGGCGAGGGTCGCAGCGGCCGGGTCGACCTCCGCGCCAGCCGCAGCGCGGATGGCCGCTTGGCGTTCTCGGTGCGCGACAACGGCATCGGCATGAGCGCGGAGGTGGTCCAGCGCCTGTTCCAGCCCTTCTCCCAGGCCGAGACCTCCACGACCCGACGCTTCGGCGGCACCGGCCTCGGGCTGGCGATCAGCCGCCGCCTGGCCGACCTGCTCGGCGGCGAGATCACGGTCGACAGCCGCCCCGGCGCGGGCGCCTGCTTCACCCTGGCGCTGGCGCTCGAGCCCGTGCGCGCGGACGAGCACCCGCGATCGCAGGCGCTCGCCGGCGTGCTGTGCATCCTGGCGATCGCCGACTCGCGCCTGGTCGCCGACTGGGGCAGCTACCTCGCGCACGCCGGCGCGCGCGTGAAGCGCGCGCCCGGCAGCGAGCAGGCGCTGCAGTTCCTCGCCGCGGCCGGGCACGAGGCCGTGCTGCTCGTCGACCGGCCGCTGGCGCCGACGGCACACGCGCGCTGGCAACAGCTTCCCCCGCCGCGCCGCCCCGGCATCCTGCTCATCCTGCATGGCGCGCGCCGCCAGGCACGCCAGCAGGGCCCCGGCCTGTTCACGCTCGACCGCGAAGGCGTGCACCGCGACGAGCTGATCCGCGCGGTGGCCGTCGCCTGCGGGCGCGACGCCGCCGAATGGGCGTGCGGGCCGACGCAGCGCCGCGGCGCGTCCGCAGTCGCCGGGCTCGATCCGCGCATGGCGGCCGCACGCATCCTCGTCGCCGAGGACAACGACATCAACCGCAAGGTCATCACCCGCCAGCTCGGTCTGCTCGGGTTGTCCTGCGAGCTGGCCGAGGACGGCCAGGAGGCGCTCGCGCGCTGGCGCGAAGGCCCCTACGACCTGCTGCTGACCGACCTCCACATGCCCAACATGGACGGCTACACGCTGGCCGCACGCATCCGCGCGGAGGAGGACCCGCGCCGGCGCCTGGCCATCGTCGCGGTCACCGCCAACGCCCTGCGCGGCGAAGACCGGCGCTGTCTCGACGCCGGCATGGACGACTACCTCGTCAAGCCGGTGCAGATCGAGGCCTTGCGTGCGGTGCTGGAGCGCCACCTCCCGGCCGCCACCCCTGCGGCACCTGCCGACGCCCGCACCGGCGCACCTGAACCCGGCGCCCCTGAACCCGGCGCCGAGGCCGCGGCGGAGCCCGCCTCGGCAAGCGTCTCCAGCGCGAGCGTCTGCGACGGCCCCGCCACGCACCCGGTCCTCGACACGCGCGTGCTCGCCCGCCTGATCGGCGACGACGCCGCCCTCATCGCGGAGTTCGTGCGCGAATACCACGACTCGGCGCGCGCCGCCGGCGAGGAGATCCTGCTCGCCGTGCGCGCCGCCGACTGGGCCGCGACCGCGGGTGTGGCACACCGGCTCAAGTCGGCCTCGCGCTCGGTCGGCGCGCTGCAGCTGGGCGAGCTGTGCGCGGAGCTCGAGGACCACTGCCGCAAGGGCGGCCCGCCCCGCCCGGCCGAGATGGTCGCCCGCTTCGCCGCCGCGCTGCGCGCCGCGCTCGACGCGAGCGCCGCCGCAAGCACGAAAGGAAATTCCTGATGACTACGCAAAGAAGACGCATCCTGATCGTCGACGACGATCCACTACAGGTCGGACTTCTCGGTCGCCAGCTCGCCAACACCGGCATCGCCGCGAGTATCGAGGGTCACACGAGCACCGCAGCCGCCCTCGCGAGCCTGGCCACCGCGATCGGCCCCGACACGCTGGTGATGCTGGACCTCAACATGCCGGAGACAGACGGCATCGTCTTCCTCCGCCAGCTCGCCGCGTCCGGCTTCAGCGGCAGCGTCGTGCTGGTGAGCGGCGAGGACGAACGCATCATCGAGACCGCCGCACGCCTGGCCGCCGCCTACCGCATCGACGTGCTCGGCAGCCTCGTCAAGCCGGTTCCCCCCTCCTGCCTGCAGGCCATGCTGCGGCGCTGGCAGGAGGGCGGCCGGCACGCCCGCACGGCGAGCGCCCCCGCGCGCGGCTACACCGCCGCCGAGCTCGCGCGCGCGATCGCAGAAGGCCAGCTGCTCAACCACTACCAGCCCAAGGTCGACCTGCGCAGCGGCGCCTTCGCAGGCGTCGAGGCCCTGGTGCGCTGGCAACACCCCGAAGACGGCCTCGTCTTCCCCGACGCCTTCATCCCCGGCATGGAGGCGTCGGGGCTGATCGACGAGCTCACCCGCGGCGTGCTGCTGCGCGCCGCGGCCGACCTGCGCGCACTGCGCGCGGAGGGGCTGCGCATCCGGCTCGCCATCAACGTGTCGATGGACAGCCTGGACCGCCTCGCCTTCCCCGAGCTCGTCTGCGCCATGCTCGACGAGGCCGGGCTCGCGCCCGCCGAGCTGATCCTGGAGCTCACCGAGTCGCGCCTGGGCAGCGACCCGGTCGCGGCCCTCGACATCCTCGCCCGCCTGCGCCTGCGCCAGATCGGCGTGTCGATCGACGACTTCGGCACCGGCCACTCCTCGCTGCGCCAGCTGCGCGACCTGCCCTTCGACGAGCTCAAGATCGATCGCGGCTTCGTGACCGGCGCGCGCAAGCTGCCCACGCGCCGGGCGATCTTCTGCGGCTGCCTCGACATGGCGCGCGAGCTGAACATCCACTCCGTCGCCGAGGGCGTGGAAGACCGCGACGACTGGGAGTTCGTGCGCGCGAGCGGGTGCGACCAGGCGCAGGGCTACTTCATCTCGCGCCCCGTCCCGGCGGCCGAACTGCCCGCCTGGCACGCGCGCTGGCGGCAACGTCGCGGGGAGCTCATCGGATGAACGCACGCCAGCCCCGCATCCTCGTCCTCTCCGACATGCCGGTCGAGGCCCGGCAGATCGTCTCCCTGCTCGCCGACGACTTCCCGCAGGTGAGCTGCTCGACCGACGAGAGCCATTTCGCCGCCGACTTCGACGCGCAGCACCCCGAGGTGCTGCTGCTCGCCTTCCGCCGCATCGAGCACGCCGAACGCCACGCGCTCGTGCTCTACCGCCACAGCCGGCGCGCACGCAGCGAGCGCCACCACAGCATCGTGCTGTGCGACAAGGACAACCTGCGCCAGGCCTTCGAGCTGTGCCGCAAGGAGTGCTTCGACGACTACGTGCTGTACTGGCCGCTGGTGTATGACAGCTCACGGCTGCACATGTCCATCCTGCTCGCCGCGCGCATGCTCGCGCTCGGCCGCGAGCGCGCGGCGGCGAGCGAGATGCTCGCGCATGCGCGCGTGCTCGGCAGCCTGGGCGAGATGCTCGACGCCGGGCTCGGCGCCGGCAAGGAGCACATCGACGCGCTCGGCGACAGCCTGCAGGCCGCACGGGCGGCCGGCGACGCGCTCGCCACCGGGCTCGAGTGCGCCTCCGAGTTCGCCTCCGAGTTCGAGCTCGACCTCGACGGGGTGCCCTCGGGGCTCGCGCCAGCGGCGGCGGCGGACAGCCTCGCGCCATCGACCTCCGCTGCGCCGCCTGCGCAGGTCGAGCCCGCGCCGCCCCCGCCCCCCCAGCCCCCCTCCGCCGGCGCGGCGGCAGTGTCCGTGCCGCCCGCCGCCCTCCTCGCCAGGCTGCGCGCGCACGTGGGCGAAGCCTCGGAGCGCGCGATCCCGCTCACCGAGTGGGTGGACGGCCTGCGCCGCGAGGTCTCGCCGCAGCTCGACGCCGCACGCAAGCTGCGGGGCCTGGCCGCGCAGCGCCCGGCGTGCGTGCTCGTGGTCGACGACGACCGCTTCCAGTGCAAGCTGCTCGAGCGCCTGCTCGCCGATTTCGACTGCCGGCTGCAGTTCGCCCACTCCGGCGCCGAGGCCTTCGCCGCGCTCGCGCGCGAGCGTCCGGAGCTGATCCTGATGGACGTGCAGCTGCCCGACGCCGACGGCGTGGCGATCACCCGCCAGCTCAAGGCCAACCCGGCGCTCGCGGGCATCCCGGTGATCATGATCACCGGCCACAGCGAGCGCAACATCCTCCAGGCCAGCCTGGCCGCCGGCGCGGTCGACTTCGTGGTCAAGCCCTTCGAGCGCGAACGCATGCACGCCAAGCTGGCGAAATTCCTCCACGGCCGCGGCCGAGGTTGATAACGATCGACGCGACCCGCGCCGCCCCTGCCGCACACCCGAGGCACGTCGGAGACGGGTGCGGCAAGGCCGCTGCAGTGCGCCTCAGACAGGCCGGCGCAGGGCCGCCAGGAGCTCGTCGAGCTCGCTGCGAAACGCCACGACCAAGGCATCGACGCGCGCATCCTCGCCCTCGCGGCAGGCGCGTTCCAGCCGCTCGCACAACGCCCCCATCGC
The DNA here is from genome assembly GCA_024235615.1 of Thauera sp. GTDB lineage: Bacteria > Pseudomonadota > Gammaproteobacteria > Burkholderiales > Rhodocyclaceae > Thauera. Next base: position 985,843 of record JACKMB010000001.1, read on the forward strand.
CAGCGCGCCCACCGCACGCGAGGAAGACTTCAAGCGGTGCGCACAATCTCCCAGCTTGCGCAGCGCGTTCGCGTCGTGCGCGACATGGATCTCCGCCGCAAGTGCGACGAGCGAAAGTTCATAGTCGCGCAGCAGCTCCGCGTGGATCTGCGGGTCCTCGCCGATCAGCCCCGCCAAGACCCCCCGCTCGAGCACCGGCAGGGCAGGCTCCTGGAGCGGCGAATCCGCGAAAGACGAGCGGCCCACCTCATCCCGGGAATGCAGCCAGCGCCGCAGGACCTGACGCAACACATCGACGCGCACCGGCTTGGTCAGGAAGTCGTCCATGCCGGCTTCACGGCAGCGTGCGTCCTCGCCACGCAGGGCGTTGGCCGTGAGCGCAACGATCGGCACTCGCGCACCGGTGCGCGCCCCCTCCTCCCGGCGGACCGCGGCGGCAAGCTGATAGCCATCCATTACGGGCATGTGCAAATCCGTCAGCAATAACGCATGCTGGCCGCTACGCCAGCGCTCGAGCGCTTGCGCGCCGTCAGGTACGATCTCCGCGGCGAAGCCGAGCAGGGCAAGCTGACGCCGGATCACCTGACGGTTGATCGGATCATCCTCGGCAACCAGGATCAGCGTTCCCTCGGCGATCGCCTCCTCGCGGTCGGGGACGACCGGGGCTGCACTGTCGACATGCTCGCACGCGACCGTGGCACGCTGCGGCTGGATACGACCGAGCGCCAGCGCGACCGCGTCGATCAACGCTCCGTGGCGCACGAGATCGAGATCGAGGGAGGCGAGTCCGGCACGGCGCAGCCTTGGCCGGCGGCGATGACCGTGCTCGAGCACCACAACACCACAGCCCTTACCCCTCTCCGCGCCGGGTTCGAGCTCTTCATGGTCAGGAATGACGTGTGCGAGCACGACCCGCTCATCGGCATCCAGCCATGCCGATCGCCGGGAGAGCTCGGCAAACGCCGCCACATGGAGGACGACCGCGCCTTCGGCCGCGAGGTAGTCCGCCATGTCGGCCGCACGCCCGCGCTCCACGCCGACGACCGCGCAACATACCCCTGCCAGCACCGGCCGGCCGGGCGCCACCGGATCGTCGAGCGCTTCCAGCGGCAGCACGACACGGAAAAGGCTGCCATGGCCCGGCTCGGTCTCAAGCTCGATACGCCCACCCAGCAGATCGACCAGGCGCTTGCAGATCGCCAGCCCCAGCCCGGTGCCGCCGAAGCGTCGCGTGGTCGAGCTTTCGGCCTGCGAGAACGGCTTGAACAGGCGATCTCGCGCCTCCTCGGCGATGCCGATTCCATTGTCGGCGACGCTCAGCACCAGGGACGTGTCGGGCCCGCCTGCCGCACGGAGCTCCACAAGGCCCCGCCGCCCGGTCCTCGACGAGAACTTGATGGCGTTACCCATCAGGTTGGTCAGGATCTGGCGGACGCGCCCCTCGTCGCCGATGATGCGCGCGGGCAGGTCGGTGGCGACATGGACGCGCAGTTCGACGTCGTACCGCTCGGCCACCGGCAGCAGGGCATCGGCGACACCTTCGACAAAGGGCACGACGGCGAAGCGGTGGCGCTCGAAGCTCATGCCCCCAGCCTCGATCTTGGAAAAATCGAGGATGTCGTCGATGATGCGGAGCAACGTGCTCCCCGACTCGCGGATGGTGTCCACGAGTTCGATTTGGTAGGGCGAAAGACTGGAACGCGCGAGCACGTCCGCAAGGCCGAGGACACCGTTCATGGGCGTGCGGATCTCATGACTCATGACGGCGAGGAATTCGCTCTTCGCCCGGTTAGCCACCTCCGCCGCATCGCGCGCCGCCTCCAATTCGGCGGTACGCTCAGCGACGAGGCCCTCGAGCCGCTCGCGGTACTCGATCAGTTCCTCCAGCATGCGCTGCTTCTCGGTGATGTCCTCCTTGACCGCGAGGTAGTTGGTAACACGCCCGTCGCCATCGCGGATCGGCGCGACCATCACGCGCTCCAGGAGCAAGGAGCCGTCCTTGCGCCGATTCTGGAACTCCCCCTCCCACATGCCCCCGGCCGCAAGCACCGACCACATGCTCGCGTAGGTCTGGGATGGGGTCAGGCCGGACTGCAGGAGGCGTGGATTGCGCCCCACCACCTCCTCGACGCGATAGCCGGTATTGCGCACAAAGGCGGCATTGGCGTACGTGATGTTGGCGTCGATGTCCGTGATCACGATGCTCGCCGGGCTCTGCTCGACGGCGAGGCTCAGCTTGCGCAGCTCAATCTCCGCAGCCTCGCGCTGGCGCATGTCGGCGAGCAGGCTGGTGCGCATGTGCTCGAAAGCGCGCGCCACCCGACCAACCTCGTTTCCGCTCGAAACGACGAGCGGCTCGTCGAGCTCGCCGCGCGACACCCGCGCGGCGGCGGCCTCGATCAGACCGAGCGGCGCGAGGATCGACCTGCGGAACAGCCACACGCCCGTAGCGAGGGTGAGACCGAGAGCGAACAAGGAAAACAGGCCGAGCATCGCGCGGCGCGAAACCTGCTCACCTTGGCGGGCGATGAAGTCCTGCTGAAGCACGCCCACCTCTACGGACAGCGCATGGGTGCGCTCGATGACCCGGGTCACCGCGGCAAACCACGTCCGCTCGTCGACCGGATACCCGCCCGCCGAGGCGCCGACCTCCATCACGCCTGCCCGCATTTCGGCGAGGTAAGCCGAGGCATCCTGCTTCAGGGCCGCCAGTGCATCCTCGAGCGCTGGCGGCAAGGGCTTCAGCCGCAGCAGGCGTTCCGCCCGCAGCAGGTTCGCCGCGAGCAGCACCACGCCCTCGTCCAGCTCCGCCATCCGGCTCGACGGCACCGGCATGCGCGTGGCGATCAGGCCCGACATCACCGCACGCTCACGCCCGAGACGCTCGGCCGCATCGCCAAGCAAGGACCGGACCAACCCAAGACGGGCAAAGTCGCGATCGACTGGCAGAGCGGGATTGGCAAGGATCTCACCGCCCAGACGAACCGCCTCCAGAAGCAAGGTGAGTTGCCCGAGCCAGTTCTCTGCGTCGACGCTGGGCCGTTCGCGGACCTTCCACTCGTCCATCGCACTGCGCAGGGCTTTCAATGCGGCGAAATCGCGTGCGATATCGGCGTAGACCATGAGCCCGGTCGGGTCGGCGACATTCTCGAGGCGCGGGACAGCAAGGCTGCGAAAGCGGACGTACTCGTAGTCGCTGAGCTCGCGCGCTTCGAGCAGACGGGCGCGCAGCACCTCACGGCCGGAACTCGCCGAGAGCAGGAGTACGCCGAGCCCGCGCTCGGCGGCCAGCGCCGACATCAGCCTCTGCACTGCACCGGTGATCACGTTGGCTTCGCCGATCGCTCGCAAGTGCGTGACCTGAGTGCGGTATGCGGACAGCGTCGGAATGAAGGTCACTCCGATCAGCAACACCAGCAGACCGAACACCACCAGAAACAGCCTTCGAATCGACATTCCCGTACCTCGCCCCCTCGAGCAGCGGATAAAGGGGGCGCAGGCACACCCCGACGCGGAAATATAACCAGCACAAGGATTTTCAGCCAGTTTTATTGTTTTTATCAATTCCAGGAAAAACGCAAGTAGGGAGCTTGCACCGCAGCGCCGACCCGCCGGTACCTGCCGACGCAAGTGGCCACATCGCAGCCCAGAGCGCGCCGACGCGGGCGGGGGATGAAATCTCAGCCTCCAGTCCGCGCGCTCGGGCGTTCCACGATGCGGTCGCGCCAGTCCTGCAGGTTGGCCATGCCCTCGGCGCCGGGCTTGAACTTCATCAGCCCGCGCGCGAACTCGATCGCGCAGAAGGCGGTGATGTCGGCGATGGTGAAGCGCTCGCCGGCGACGAAGGGCTGGCGGCCGAGTTCCTCGTCGAGCCAGCGCGCCACCTCGCGCACCTTCTCGCCCTGCGAGCGGCCGAAGTCCTCGAACTGCGGCTGCTCGAGCGGCGCCAGCCCGGGATGGGTGTGGCGGATGCAGTTCATGATGCCGCCGAAGAGGTAGAGCTCGACGCGGCGGTCGGTCATCTCGATGAAGGCACGCTCCTCGAAGCGCTCCCCCATCAGGTTGGGCTCGGGATAGAGGCCTTCGAGATAGCTGCAGATGGCGCGCGTCTCGCCGAGGTAGCGGCCGTCGTCGAGCTCCAGCACCGGCACCTTGGCGAGCGGGCTGCGCGCGCGGTGGTCGGAGCTGCGGTGCTCGCCCTTGACGAGGTCGACCGCGACCTCCTCGATGCCGCGGATGCCCTTCTCGGCGATGAACATCTGCACGCGGCGCGGGTTGGGCGCACGGGGTGAAACATAGAGCTTCATGCAATCTCCTGGAGTGTCCTGGTCCGGCCGGGGCGCGGGGGCGATCAGACCCCGCCGCTGCGCGACTGGCCGGTCTCGACCATGTTGCGCACCTTGTCGGAAAACGCCTTGGCCCGTTCCTCGCGGTCGCCTTCGAGGTCGAGGCTGGAGGGCGGCATCTCGATGCCGCGCTGCACCGCCGGGCGCGCACGGATGCGGTCGCGCCAGCGCGCGAGGTTGGGCAGGTCGTCGATGGCGACGCCCGACCAGTTGTGCGTGCGCACCCAGGCCCAGTTGGCGATGTCGGCGATCGAGTAGTCGCCGGCGAGGTATTCGTTCCTGGCCAGGTGGCCGTCGAGCACGCGGAAGAGCCGCCTGACCTCGCCCTGGTAACGATCGATCGCGGGCTGCAGCTTCTCGGGGAAGTAGCGGAAGAAGACGTTGGCCTGGCCCATCATCGGGCCGACGCCGCCCATCTGGAACATCAGCCACTGCAGCACGCGCGAGCGCCCCTTGGCGTCCTGCGGCATCAGCCGGCCGGTCTTCTCGGCAAGGTAGATCAGGATCGCCCCCGACTCGAAGACCGCGAAGTCGCCCTCGTCATGGTCGACGATGGCCGGGATGCGGCCATTGGGGTTGATGGCGAGGAACCAGGGCTCCTTCTGCTCGTTGGCCGAGAGGTCGAGCACGCGCAGCGAGTACGGCAGGCCGAGCTCCTCGAGCGCGATCGAAACCTTGTGGCCGTTGGGGGTTGCGGCGGTGTACAGATCGATCATGCGATTCTCCATGGCGGCGGGCCGCGGCCCGTTGTCCTCTCATCATCCCGCCGGCACCGGCCCGGCCGCAAGCGGACCCGGCGCGTAAGCGTCATCAGGGAATGCGTATACGCGCTATCGGCCGGCGCGGCTGCGACAGCGCGGCGCATCCCTCTACACTTCGTCCAGGACGCCTGCGCAGGCAATGCCGGATCCACCGGCCGAGAGAATGCAGGATGCCTGCCGGAACGCCACGCTCCGGCGCCGACCACACCACCGCAACCGGGAGTTTCCCCGATGAGCTACGAAATCCGCTCGATCCTCTACGCCTCCGACCTGACCCCGCGCTCGCCCGCGGTGTTCCGCCACGCCGTGGGCCTGGCGATGAAGTTCAACGCGAAGCTGCACGCGGTCACCGTGACCCTGCCCTCGAGCAGCCTGCCCTACGAGGAGTTCCTCAGCGAAGAGAAGATGGACGAGATCAAGCTCGCCGGCCACAAGAAGGCGGAGGCCCTGCTGCGCCATCGCATCGACGTCTTCGCCGAGGCCAACCCCGAGCTCGACGTCAAGAGCGTGCTCGCCAGCGTGCGCGCGCTCGAGGGCGACGCCTCGCGCCGCATCCTCGACGTCGCCAAGCACGTGCTCGCCGACGTGATCGTGATGGGCTCGCGCGGCCACAGCACGATCGGCGAGCTGCTGCTCGGCTCGGTGGCGCACAAGGTCACGATGAAGGCCGACATCCCCGTGATGCTGGTGCCGATCGACCGCTGAGCCTGATCTCCCCCTGTCCGCCTATGCCGCCGGCGGCACGATGCGCCGCCCGCAGTCCGACAGCAGCCGCCGCAACCAGCGGTGGCCCGTGGAGTGGTGGTTGCGCTCGTGCCAGAGCTGGTAGAAGCGCATCGGCGGAAACGCGATCGGCGACGGGATGATCGCCAGCGGCAACAGCTGGGCATAGAACTGCGCAAAGTGCCGGGTGGTGGTAAACACCAGGTCGGTGCCCTGCAGCAGATAGGGCGCGGCGGTGAAGGACTGCACCGCCACGCGCTCGTCGCGATTGATGCGCATCGAGGCCAGCACGCTGTCGATGACCCCGCGCTGGCTGATCGAATACGGCATCGGCACCACGTGCGCGGCGCGCATGTAGTCCTCGACGCTCATCCCCTTCTTCGCGCACGGGTGGCTGGCCGCCACCAGGCACACGATCTCGTCCTCGAGCAGCATCGACAGGTGCATGCGGTGCGGCGGTTCGGGCCAGTTGCCGATCACCACGTCCAGGTCCCCTTCCGCGAGCGAGCGCTCGAAGTCGAAGCTCGGCCCCAGCGCGTGCAGGCTAAGGCGCGCCTGTGGCGCCTCGCGGCGGAAGCGCTCGGCCACGCTGGCGACGAACACCGGCGCCAGATAGTCGGGCGAGCCGACGCGGAACTCGTGCCGCGTGCTGTTCGGCTCGAAGGACTCGGGCGCGTCGGTCATGCGGTCGATCTCGGCGAGCGCGCCCTTGGCGTGCGACATCAGCGCGAGCGCACGCTCGGTCGGCACCATGCCGCCCTTCTCCCGCACCAGCAGCGGATCGCCGAGGATCTCGCGCAGGCGCTTCAAGGCCGCGCTCACCGCCGGCTGCGACTGGTTCAGGCGCAGCGCGGTGCGCGACACGCTGCGCTCGGTGATCAGGAGCACGAACACGCGCAATAGGTAGGTGTCGAGCGGGTCGTCGCTGCGCCGCAGGCTCATCGCGGGTCTCCTCGTCCTTGTCGTTATCCGGATGCGGGGCGAGGCCGGCTGCCCGCCACCGAAAAGATACGCGAGAGCATATATCACATATAAGGACATATGCGATCCGTTAACACGGCCCCGGCTTACACTGCGCCTCACACGATTCCCGCATACCCGGACAGAACCAGGAGACAACAGCATGGGCCGCCTCACCACCCACGTCCTCGACACCGCCCACGGCAAGCCCGGCGTCGGCATCGCCGTCACCGTGTATCGGCTCGACGGCGAGCGCCGCGAAGTCGCGCGCACCGTCACCAACCACGATGGCCGCTGCGACCGGCCGCTGCTCGAGGGCGCCGCGCTGGAGGCCGGCAGGTACGAGATCGTGTTCGGCGCCGGCGACTACTTCCGCGCCCTGGGCCTGAACCTGCCCGAGCCGCTGTTCGTGGACGAAGTCGCGCTGCGCTTCGGCATCGCCAATGTGGACCAGCACTACCACGTGCCGCTGCTGGTGTCGCCGTGGAGCTACTCCACCTACCGCGGCAGCTGAGCCCCGCTTCCACGCAAATCGATAAAGAGAACAGATCATGGAAGCCTATCTGCTCGACTGGGCCAACCTGCTGGTCCGCTGGCTGCACCTGATTGCGGGCATCGCCTGGATCGGCGCGTCCTTCTACTTCGTGATGCTGGACAACTCGCTCAAACCCCCGAAGAAGCCCGAAGACGGCGCGCGCGGCGTGTTCGGCGAGCTGTGGGCGGTGCATGGCGGCGGCTTCTACCATAGCCAGAAATACCTCACCGGCCCCAAGGGCGAGCCGCTCACCCAGGACCTGCACTGGTCGAAGTGGGAGGCCTACACCACCTGGCTGTCGGGCATGGGCATGATGGCGATCATCTACTGGATCGGCGCCTCGAGCTACCTGATCGACAGCAGCGTGATGGCGCTCTCGCCGGCAGCGGCCGTGGGCATCTCGATCGCCTTCCTGGTCGCCGGCTGGGTGGTCTACGACGTCCTGTGCCGCAACATGGTCGGCAAGGACGGCCTGCTCGCGGCGATCGTGTTCGTGCTGGTGATGGTCGCCAACTACGTGCTGCACCAGGTGTTCTCGGCACGCGGCGCCTACATCCACGTCGGCGCCATGCTCGGCACGATGATGGCGGCCAACGTGTTCTTCCACATCATGCCGGGACAGCGCCGGATGGTGGCGCAGATCCACGCCGGCGAGAAGGTCGATCCGCGCCCCGGCATCATCGGCAAGCAGCGCTCGGTGCACAACACCTACTTCACCCTGCCGGTGCTGTTCATCATGATCAGCAACCACTACCCGATGACCTATGCCAACGCCAACGGCTGGCTGGTGCTGGGCGTGCTGATGCTGGCCGGCGTGCTGATCCGCCAGTTCTTCGTGCTGCGCCACCGCGGCCAGGTCAAGTGGTGGCTGCCGGCGGCCGGCGTGGCGCTGATCGCGCTGCTGATGGTGCTGATGGCGCCGAAGCAGGTCGATGCCGGTGGCGAGAAGGTCAGCTTCGCCACCGTGAAGGCGATCATGGCCCAGCGCTGCATCGCCTGCCACGCCGAGAAGCCGACCTTCGAGGGCTTCGCCCAGGCACCCAAGGGGGTGATGCTGGAGACGTCCGAACAGATCGCCGCCAACGCGGTGATGAGCGCGCAGACCGTGGCCAGCGGATACATGCCGCTCGGCAACCTGACGCAGATCACCGACGCCGAGCGCGAGCAGATCGCCATCTGGTTCGCCCAGGGCGCGCGCACCGCGGACTGAACGACAAGAACAGGAAGGAAGAGACACCATGAGCACCTCCAAGACCGCCACCGCCCCCGACCGCACGACGGCCGCGCTGACCGAGCTGTCCCGCCTGCCGCAGGACGCCTTCGTCGCCCGCCTCGACGGCATCTTCGAGCACTCGCCGTGGATCGCCGAGCGTGCCTGGAGCGCCGGCCCCTTCACCAGCATCGACGCGCTGCACGCCGCGATGTGCCTGGTGGTCGACACCGCCGACCCCGCCGAGCAGCTCGGCCTCATCTGCGCCCACCCGGAGCTCGCCGGCAAGGAGGCCGAGGCCGGCACGCTGACCACCGCCTCCACCGGCGAGCAGCGCGGTGCCGGGCTCGACCAGTGCAGCAAGGAAGAGCTCGAGCGCCTGCGCCGGCTCAACCAGGACTACCGCGCACGCTTCGGCTTTCCCTTCGTGGTTGCGGTCAAGGGCCTGACACGGCACCAGATCATGGACCGCGTCGAGGCACGGCTCGCCAACGCGCGCGACACCGAGTTCCGCACCTGTCTGAACGAGATCGGCAGGATCGCCCGCTTCCGCCTGGATGCGCTGTTCGGCGCCGGCGCCTGATCGCGAGGAGCCCGACCATGACCTCGCACTCGACCTACCCCCGCGACCTCGTCGGCTACGGCCGCAACCCGCCGCACGCCGACTGGCCCGGCCGCGCCCGCGTCGCCGTGCAGTTTGTCCTCAACTACGAGGAGGGCGGCGAGAACTGCGTGCTGCACGGCGACCCCGGCAGCGAGCAGTTCCTCTCCGAACTCTTCAACGCCGCCAGCTACCCCGAGCGCCACCTGTCGATGGAAGGCATCTACGAGTACGGCGCGCGCGTGGGCGTGTGGCGCTTCCTGCGCGAGTTCGAGCGCCGCGGCCTGCCGATGACCATCTTCGGCGTGTCGATGGCGCTCGAGCGCCACCCCGAGCTCACCGCCGCGTTCAAGGAGCTCGGCCACGAGATCGCCTGCCACGGCTGGCGCTGGATCCACTACCAGAACACGCCCGAGGAGGTCGAGCGCGAGCACATGAAGATCGGCATGGAGCTCATCGAGCGCCTCACCGGCGAGCGCGCGCTGGGCTGGTACACCGGCCGCGACTCGCCCAACACCCGCCGCCTGGTGGCCGACTACGGCGGCTTCCTGTACGACTCGGACTACTACGGCGACGACCTGCCGTTCTGGACCGAGGTGCAGAAGACCGACGGCGACACCGTGCCGCACCTCGTCGTGCCCTACACCCTCGACACCAACGACATGCGCTTCGCGCTGCCGCAGGGCTTCTCGCACGGCGACGAGTTCTTCGAGTACCTGCGCGACGCCTTCGACGTCATGTACGCCGAGGGCGAGGAGCGCCCGGCGATGATGTCGGTCGGCATGCACTGCCGCCTGCTCGGCCGCCCGGGGCGCTTCCGCGCGCTGCAGCGCTTCCTCGACCACATCGAGAAGCACGACCGCGTGTGGGTGTGCCGCCGCGTCGATGTCGCCCGTCACTGGATCGAGCGCCACCCCTACGCCCCGAAATAACCCCCCAAAAGGAGAACCCCCATGGCCAGCCACACCCCCGGCGCCCCCGTCTTCGCCCCCGCTGCCGAGCTGCCCGACTGGGCGCTGCGCTCGGTCGACCTCGCCAACCCGCGCCTGGGCGCGAAGGCGCTCGCCGCCTCGGACGACTTCTTCGCCGAGGTCACGCGCATGCTCAACCCCGAACCCGCCCAGTTCGTGCCCGGCAAGTTCGACACCAACGGCAAGTGGATGGACGGCTGGGAGTCGCGCCGCAAGCGCGTCGCCGGCCACGACTGGGCGCTGGTGAAACTCGGCGTCAAGGGCGTGATCCGCGGCTTCGACGTCGACACCAGCCACTTCACCGGCAACTACCCGCCCGCGGTGTCGATCGAGGCCTGCGTGTCCGAGACCGACGACGTCGAGGCGCTCCAGGCGGCGACCTGGACCGAGATCCTCCCCGCCAGCCCGATGGGCCCCAACCGCCACCACCTCCTGGAGTGCGCCAGCACCGCGGCCTGGACCCACCTGCGCGTGAACATGTACCCCGACGGCGGCATCGCCCGCCTGCGCGTCTACGGCCGCCCGGTGAGCACGCTCGCGGCCCAGGCTGCCGGCGGCGAGCTCGCAGACCTGGTGGCGATGGAGAACGGCGGCCGCGCCGTGTCGTGGAACGACGCCAGCTTCGGCTCCTCGGCTTCCGCCCTGCTGCTGCCCGGGCGCGGCATGAACATGGGCGACGGCTGGGAGACCCGCCGCCGCCGCGAGCCCGGCAACGACTGGTGCGTGCTCGAGCTCGGCACCCCCGGCACGGTCGAGCGCATCGAGGTCGACACCGCCTTCTTCAAGGGCAACTACCCCGACCGCTGCTCGGTGCAGGCGGCGTACGTGACCGGCGGCACCGACCGCTCGATCACCACCCAGTCGATGTTCTGGCAGACCCTGCTGCCCGAGCAGAAGCTCGAGATGGACGCGATCCACACCTTCACGGACGAGGTCGCCCGGCTCGGGCCGATCACCCACGTGCGCTTCAACATCTTCCCCGACGGCGGCGTCTCGCGACTGCGCCTGTGGGGCAAGGTCGAGGCCAAATAAGAAGACCGGCGCTTCGCGGGCGCAGCCCTGCGCCCGGGCACCCGACCGGCGTGTCGCCCCCTTCCTCACCCGAGAGCACACCATGACCTCGCACCCCGCCCTCACGCTCGAGATCAAGCCGCTCACCCGCGAGGCCTTCGCCCCCTTCGGCGAGGTCGTCGAGGCCAGCGACGCCGCACAGCACTTCACCATCAACGCCGGCAACACCGAGCGCTACCACGACCTCGCCCACATCGAGCCCGGCCCCGACGGGCGGGTGATCGTGTCCATCTTCCGCGGCCAGCCGCGCAGCCTGCCCTTTACCGTGCAGATGATGGAGCGCCACCCGCTCGCCTCGCAGGCCTTCATCCCGATGTCGGGCAGGCCCTACCTGGTCGTGGTCGCCCCCGCCGGCGAACCGCCCGGAGTGGAGGACCTGAAGGTCTTCCTCGCCCGCGCCGACCAGGGGGTGAACTACGCCACCGGCGTCTGGCACCACCCGTTGCTCGCGCTCGAAGGGGTGTGCGACTTCCTTGTCGTCGACCGCAGCGGCCCGGGACACAACTGCGACGAGGTGCAGCTTGACCGCCACGGGGTGATCGAAGAGCGCTGATCGCCGCGCAAGCGCCGCATTCGCGCCTGCCGGCGCTCCTACAGAAACCGGCGCGGTTCGGTCCCTTGTAGGAGCGGCGGCAGCCGCGAATGGGCCGGGGAGTGGCGACGAGCGTTGTCGCGGTTCGACGCGCCGCAATCGCGCCTGCCGGCGCTCCTACAGAAACCGGCGCGGTTCGGGCCCGTGTAGGAGCGGCGGCAGCCGCGAAGGGGATGGAGTGGTGGCGGGCGATCTCGCGGTTCGACGCGCCGCAATCGCGCCTGCCGGCGCTCCTACAGAAACCGGCGCGGTTCGGGCCCTTGTAGGAGCGGCGGCAGCCGCGAATGGGCCGGGGAGTGGCGACGAGCGTTGTCGCGGTTCGACGCGCCGCAATCGCGCCTGCCGGCGCTCCTACAGAAACCGGCGCGGTTCGGGCCTTTGTAGGAGCGGCGGCAGCCGCGAATGGGCCGGGGAGTGGCGACGAGCGTTGTCGCGGTTCGACGCGCCGCAATCGCGCCTGCCGGCGCTCCTACAGAAACCGGCGCGGTTCGGGCCCGTGTAGGAGCGGCGGCAGCCGCGAAGGGGCGATGGAGTGGTGACGGGCGATCTCGCGGTTCGACGCGCCGCAATCGCGCCTGCCGGCGCTCCTACAGAAACCGGCGCGGTTCGGGCCCTTGTAGGAGCGGCGGCAGCCGCGAAGGGGCGATGGAGTGGTGACGGGCGATCTCGCGGTTCGACGCGCGCAACCCTGCCGGCGCTCCTACAGAAACCGGCGCGGTTCGGTCCCTTGTAGGAGCGGCGGCAGCCGCGAATGGGCCGGGGAGTGGCGACGAGCGTTGTCGCGGTTCGACGCGCCGCAATCGCGCCTGCCGGCGCTCCTACAGAAACCGGCGCGGTTCGGGCCCTTGTAGGAGCGGCGGCAGCCGCGAAGGGGCGATGGAGTGGTGACGGGCGATCTCGCGGTTCGACGCGCCGCAATCGCGCCTGCCGGCGCTCCTACAGAAACCGGCGCGGTTCGGGCCCTTGTAGGAGCGGCGGCAGCCGCGAAGGGGCGATGGAGTGGTGACGGGCGATCTCGCGGTTCGACACGCCGCAATCGCGCCTGCCGGCGCTCCTACAGAAACCGGCGCGGTTCGGGCCCTTGTAGGAGCGGCGGCAGCCGCGAAGGGGCGATGGAGTGGTGACGGGCGATCTCGCGGTTCGACACGCCGCAATCGCGCCTGCCGGCGCTCCTACAGAAACCGGTGCGGCTCCGTCCCGCGTAGGAGCGGCGGCAGCCGCGAATGGGGTGGGGACGATCCGACATCGCACGAACAGCGCCGCCATCGCGGACATCGTCTCGCCGAACGCGCTACCATCTTCAAGTCTGCAGCCGGGAACCCGAAGATGGACAGCCAGACGATACGCATCCTGCTCAACGGCGAGCCCGTGGCGATCACCGGCCTCGCCCCCACCACCAGCCTGCTCGCCTGGCTGCGCGGCGCGCGCGGCCTCGTCGGCACCAAGGAAGGCTGCAACGAGGGCGACTGCGGGGCCTGCACCGTGGTGGTCGGCGAGCTCGCCGCCGATCCCGCGGATGCGCCGCGCCTGTACGCGGTCAATGCCTGCATCCGCTTCCTGCCCACCCTCGACGGCAAGGCGGTGTTTACGGTCGAACACCTGCGCAGTCTCGCCGGCGGCGCGCTGCACCCGGTGCAGCAGGCGCTGGTCGACTGCCACGGCTCGCAGTGCGGCTTCTGCACCCCCGGGTTCGCGATGTCCTTGTGGGCGCTGTACGAGGACTGCCATGTCCGCGGTGAAGCCGCCGCCGCGCCGCCCAGCCCCGCCCGCATCCGCAGCGCGATTGCCGGCAACCTGTGCCGCTGCACCGGCTACCGGCCGATCATCGAGGCCGGCGAGCGCATGCTGGACGCCCCGCCGCGCCTGCTCGACCGCGAGCGCCTGCGCACCGCCCTGCTCGCGCTGCGCCGCGACGACACGCTCGCCTTCGACCACGAGGGCTGCCGCTTCGTCGCCCCGCGCAGCGTCGACGAACTCCTCGCCCTGCGCAGCCGCCACCCCGCGGCCACCCTGCTCGCCGGCGGCACCGACCTCGGCCTGTGGGTGAACAAGGGCCTGCGCCGGCTCGACACTCTGATCCACACCGGCGAGGTCGCCGCCCTGCGCGCGATCGTGCCGAACGCCGGCGGCCTGCGCATCGGCGCGGCGGCCTCGCTCACGGCCGCCTTCGCCGCGATCGTCCGCCTGCACCCGGAGCTCGCCGAGCTGTGGGAGCGCTTCGCCTCGCCGCCGGTGCGCAACGCCGGCACCCTCGGCGGCAACGTCGCCAACGGCTCGCCGATCGGCGACTCGATGCCGGCGCTGATCGCGCTCGGCGCGCGCGTCGTGCTTGCCAGCGTGCGCGGCCGGCGCAGCCTGGCGCTGGAGGACTTCTACCTCGACTACCTGAAGAAGGACCTCGCCGCCGACGAGATCATCGAGGCGATCGAGCTGCCGCCGCCCGCGCCCGCGCGACGCCTGCGCAGCTGGAAGCTGGCCAAGCGCTTCGACTCCGACATCTCCGCGGTGTGCGCCGGCTTCGCGCTCGAGCTGCGCGCGGGCACGATCCACGCCCCGCGCATCGCCATCGGCGGCATGGCGGCGACGCCCCGGCGCGCCACCGCCACCGAGGCCGCACTCGCCGGCCGGCCCTGGGACGAGGCCACGCTCGCCGCTGCGCAGCGCGCGCTCGCGGACGACTTCGCCCCGCTCGACGACCTGCGCGCGAGCGCCGGCTACCGCAGCCGCGCCGCCGCCGGCCTGCTCACACGCTTCTTCCTCGAGACCCGCCCCGATGCGCCGCTCGCCGCCGCGCAGACGCGCGCCTTCGCCGCGGAGGATCTCGCCGGCGGCGGAGGCTGAGGAGGACGCGATGAACGAAGCGATCGAGCGTGACGGCCTCCCGCCCCCCGCGGTGCGCCACCCGCACCCGCACGAGTCCGCGCACCTGCACGTGGCCGGCGAGGCCACCTACGTCGACGACCTCCCCGAACCCGCCGGTACCGCGCATGCGGCGCTCGCCCTGTCGACGCAGGCCCACGCCCGCATCGTGGCGATGGACCTCGCCGCGGTGCTCGCCGCCCCCGGCGTGATCGGGGTGCTGGTCGCCGCCGACATCCCGGGGCGCAACGACTGCGGGCCGGTGGTGCACGACGACCCCATCCTCGCGGCAGAAGAAGTGCACTACGTCGGCCAGCCGGTGTTCGCCGTCGTCGCCCGCGACCGCGAACTCGCCCGCCGCGCCGCCCGCCTCGCCCGCATCGACTACGCAGCGCTGCCGGCGCGGCTCGACCCGGTCGAGGCCGCGCGCGCGGGCGAGCTCGTGCTGCCGCCGATGCGCCTGCTGCGCGGCGACGTGGACGCGGCGCTGGCGGCGGCGCCGCACCGCATCGAGGGGCAATGGCAGCTCGGCGGCCAGGAGCACTTCTACCTCGAAGGCCAGGTCGCGCTCGCCCAGCCGCGCGAGGACGGCTGCATGCAGCTGTGGTGCTCCACCCAGCATCCGAGCGAGATGCAGCAGGCGGTGGCGCACTGCCTGGGTATCGCCGCCCACCGCTTGGTGGTGGAAATGCGCCGCATGGGCGGCGGCTTCGGCGGCAAGGAATCGCAGTCGGCGCTGTTCGCCTGCGTGGCGGCGCTGGCGGCGGCGAAGTTCCGCCGCCCGGTCAAGCTGCGCCCCGACCGCGACGACGACATCATGATCACCGGCAAGCGCCACGACTTCCACCACGACTA
Source organism: Thauera sp. (assembly GCA_024235615.1). GTDB lineage: Bacteria > Pseudomonadota > Gammaproteobacteria > Burkholderiales > Rhodocyclaceae > Thauera. Next base: position 1,001,327 of record JACKMB010000001.1, read on the forward strand.
CGCCGCGGCCTACGACGACGAGGGCCGCATCCTCGCGCTGCGTGTCGACATGATCGCGCGCGCGGGTTTTTCCGCCGACCTCAGCGGCCCGGTCGCCACGCGCGCGATCTGCCATGTCGACAACGCCTACCACCTGCCGGCCGCGGACATCCGCGCCCTCCTCGCACGCACCCACACGCAGTCGAACACCGCCTTCCGCGGCTTCGGCGGACCGCAGGGCGCGATCCTTGCCGAGTGGGTGATCGACGGCATCGCGCGCACGCTCGGGCGCGACCCGCTCGACGTGCGCCGCGCCAACTTCTACGGCGGCCCGGGGCGCGACACCACGCCCTACGGCCAGGTCGTCGCCGACAACGTGCTGCACGAGCTCGTCGACGAGCTCGAGGCGAGCAGCGACTACCGCGCCCGCCGCAACGCAGTCGCCGCCTTCAATGCCGCCAGCCCGGTGCTGCGGCGCGGGCTGGCGCTCACCCCGGTCAAGTTCGGCATCTCCTTCAACCTCACCCACTTCAACCAGGCCGGCGCGCTCGTGCATGTGTATACCGACGGCTCGGTGCTGGTGAACCACGGCGGCACCGAGATGGGCCAGGGCCTGCACACCAAGGTCTGCCAGGTGGTCGCGGCCGAGCTCGGCATCGCGCTCGAGCGCGTGCGTGCCACCGCCACCGACACGAGCAAGGTCGCCAACACCTCGGCCACCGCCGCCTCCACCGGCGCGGACCTCAACGGCCAGGCCGCGGCGGCCGCGGCGCGCACCATCCGCACGCGCCTGGCGGCGTTCGCCACGCGCCGCTTCGGCGAGGACGGCCACGGCGAGGACACCGGCGCCGCACGCGCGCACGGTCCAGCCGCCGACCCGGCCGCGGTGCACTTCGCCGACGGCCGGGTGCGTGTCGGCACGCGCACGATCCCCTTCGCCGAGCTCGTCGCCGAGGCCTACCGCGCCCGCGTGCAGCTGTGGTCCGACGGCTTCTATGCCACGCCCGGGCTGCACTGGGACGCTGCCACGCTCACCGGCCATCCCTTCCACTACTTCGCCTACGGGGCGGCGGTGTCCGAGGTGGTGGTCGACACGCTCACCGGCGAATGGCGCCTGCTGCGCGCCGACCTGCTGCACGACGCCGGCAGCTCGCTCAACCCGGCGATCGACCGCGGCCAGGTCGAGGGCGCCTTCATCCAGGGCATGGGCTGGCTCACCACCGAGGAGCTGTGGCGCAACGCCGAAGGCCGGCTGATGACCCACGCCCCCTCCACCTACAAGATCCCCGCCGCGCACGACTGCCCGCCCGAGCTGCGCGTACGCCTGTTCCACAACCCCAGGCGTGCGGACACCATCCTGCACTCCAAGGCGGTGGGCGAGCCGCCGCTGCTGCTTGGCTTCTCGGTCTTCTTCGCGCTGCGCGATGCCATCGCCGCCGCCGGCGACGGCCGGACCAACCCACCCCTGCGCGCACCCGCCACGCCCGAGGCCATCCTCGACGCGATCGACGCCGTGCGCCGGCCGCCGACTTCCGACGCCTGACAGCCCACCCCCGACGCCTCACACTCCCCCTTGCGCCCCTGGATCTCCACCCTCTCGCGTCTGCTCGACACCGCAAGCCCTGCGGTCCTGGTCACGGTCGCCGCCAGCGATGGCTCGGTACCGAGGGCGCCGGGGGCGCACATGGTGGTGACGGCCGATCGGACGCATGGCAGCGTCGGCGGTGGCCGGCTGGAGCAGCGCGCCATCGAGATCGCGCGCCAGCTGCTCGTGGCCGACGCCTGTCCCCCGCGCCTCGAACGCTTCGCCCTCGGCGCCAGCCTCGGCCAGTGCTGTGGCGGCGTCGTGGTGCTCGTCTTCGAACCGGTCGGCCCGGCACAGCGGGCGTGGGTGCGGGACGCCGCCGCGCTGGCCGCCAGCGGCCGCGCCTGGGGACGGCGGGTGCGCATCGACGGTCCCTGCGCCGGCGAGGTCGCGGTCTTCGACGGCGATTCGCTGGAGCACACGTGCGGGCCGGCCCATGCCGCCCACGCACGCACGCTCCTCGCCGCCGGCGCCGAAACCGCCCTCCTCCTCGCCACCCCCTGCAGGCGTGCCGCCGGCCGCGAACCCGCGGCGGAGCCGGCGAGCACGCCGGGCCTCGGCACCGCACGCGACACGGCGTGCGAGACGACGACCCTGCTCGACGCGAGCCCGCCACCGGCGCTGCAGGTCGTGATGTTCGGCGCCGGGCACGTCGGGCGCGCGCTGGCGGAGCTGTTCGGCAGGCTCCCGCTGCGGGTGCGCTGGATCGACGAGCGTGCGGGCGAGTTTCCACCCACGGTCGCGGCCAACATCGAAACGCGCTGCACCGACACGCCGACGGCGGAGGTGCGCGACGCCCCCGCAGCGGCGGTGTTCCTCGTGCTCACCCACAGCCACGCGCTCGATTTCGAGCTGATCGAGGCCATCCTCGCGCGCGCCGACTTCCGCTTCTGCGGCCTGATCGGCTCGCGCACCAAGCGCGCACGCTTCGCCCACCGCCTGCACGCGCGCGGAATCGACGAAGCCCGCATCGCCCGCGTGCGCTGCCCGGTCGGCCTGCCCGGGCTGGCCGGCAAGGAAGCCGAGGTGATCGCGCTCGCGATCGCCGCCGAGGTGATGCGCCTGCGCCCGCAGACGCAGCCCGCGAGCCTGCCGCGCCGGCGCGTAACGGTCGCACCGGCAGCGCAACCCACGGAATCCGGCCAAGAGACATGACGCCCTCCGCCCCCAGCTCCCCGCCGCTCGCCGCCGTGCGCGGCGAGATCGTGCACTTCCTCGCCGACCCCGCCGCCGACCCTCGCGCGCTCGAGCACTTCGCCGACGGCGTGCTGATCGTGCGCGACGGCCACGTCGCCGAATGCGGCCCCGCAACCGCGCTGCTGGCGAAGCTGCCGGCCGGCACGCCGCTCGCAGACCACCGCGGCAAGCTCATCCTGCCCGGCTTCGTCGACACCCACGTGCATTACCCGCAGACCGACATCATCGCCAGCCATGGCGAGCAGCTGCTCGAATGGCTGGAGAAATACACCTTCCCCGCCGAGCGCCGCTTCGCCGATCCCGCGCACGCCGCCGAGGTGGCCGGCTTCTTCTGCGACGAGCTGCTGAGAAACGGCACCACCACCGCGGCCGCCTTCGCCACGGTGCACCCGGCCTCGGTGGAGGCGCTTTTCGAGGCCGCGCAGCAGCGCCGCATGCGCCTGATCACCGGCAAGGTGCTGATGGACCGCAACTGCCCCGACTTCCTGCGCGACACGGCCGAGACCGGATACGCCGACTCGCAGGCGCTGATCGAGCGCTGGCACAATCGCGACCGCCTGCTCTACGCCATCACGCCGCGCTTCGCGCCCACCTCCACGCCCGCGCAGATGGCGCTCGCCGGGCGTCTGTTCCGCGAGCACCCGGGGGTCTTCCTGCAGTCGCACCTGGCCGAGAACCGCGCCGAGGTGGCCTGGGTTGCGCAGCTCCACCCCGAGGCGCGCAGCTATCTCGACGTCTACGAGCGCGCCGGCCAGCTCGGCATGCGTGCGCTGTTCGCGCACTGCCTCTGGCTCGACGACAGCGACCGCCGGCGCATGGCCGAGCGCGGCGCGGCGATGAGCTTCTGCCCCACCTCCAACCTCTTCCTCGGCTCCGGCCTCTTCGACCTGGCGCGCGCGCGCGCGCTCGGCGTGCGCGTGGGCCTGGGCACGGACGTGGGCGGCGGCACCAGCCTGTCGATGCTGCAGACCCTCAACGAGGCCTACAAGGTGCTGCAGCTCGGCGGCCAGTCGCTGTCGGCGGCGAGCGGTTTTTACCTCGCCACCCTGGGCGGCGCGCACAGCCTCTACCTCGACGACCGCATCGGCAACTTCGCGCCCGGCAAGGAGGCCGACTTCGTCGTCCTCGACCCACGCGCCACCCCGCTGCTCGCCCGCCGCAGCGCCGCATGCACGACGCTGGAGGAGCGCCTCTTCGTGCTGATGATGCTGGGCGACGACCGTGCGGTGGCGGCCACCTACGTGATGGGCGTGCCGATGTAGACCAGCCGCGCGGCCGGCCTCAGATCATCTCGAGGAAGTCGCCCCAGGCTTCCATCGGCAGCGGCTTGCCGAACAGGTAGCCCTGGAAGGCGTCGCAGCCGTGCTGGCGCAGGAAGTCGCGCTGCTCCGGCATCTCGACGCCTTCGGCCACCACCTCCAGGCCGAGCGCGTGGCTCAGCGACAGGATCGCCAGCACGATCGCCTCGCTGCTCTCGTCCTCGGCCATGTCGCGCACGAAGGACTGGTCGATCTTGAGCTGGTCGAAGGGCAGGCGCTTGAGGTAGGACAGCGAGGAGTAGCCGGTGCCGAAGTCGTCGAGCGCGAAGCGGATGCCGAGCGCGCGCAGCTCGTTCATGCGCCGGATGGTCTCGTCCACGTCCGACAGGATCGCGCTCTCGGTGAGCTCGAGCTCGAGGCGGCAGGGGTCGATGGCCGCGGCGCGCACGGTGTCCTTCACGCTGGCGACGAAGTCGGGCTGGTGGAACTGGCGCGCGCTCACGTTGACCGCGATCTTGAGGTGGCGCGTGCTCTCGTTCATCTGCCAGCGCGCGAGCTGGGCGCAGGCGCTGCGCAACACCCACAGGCCGAGGCGGACGATGTGGCCGGTGTCCTCGGCGAGCGGGATGAACTCGGCCGGCGACACCATGGCGCCGCCATCGAGCGGCCAGCGCAGCAGCGCCTCGGCGCCGATCACCACGCCGCGCCGGTTCACCTGGGGCTGGAAGAAGAGCCGGAAGGCGTTCGCCTCCAGCGCCTCGCGCATGCGGGCCTCCAGGCGGGCGTGGGCGTCGACCACCGCCTGCATCTCGGGGTTGAAGAAGCGCACGACGTCGCGTCCGTCCTGCTTGGCGCGGTAGAGCGCCACCTCGGCCTGCTTGAGCAGGCTCTCGAGCGAGCTCACCCCGTCATGGAACAGGCTGATGCCGATGCTCAGGGTCGCGAAGTGGCGGTCGCCCTCCTTGCCACCGAGCACAAAGGGCTGCTGCAATGCATGCTGGAGCTTGCGCGCGATGTGCTCGGCATGGCCGAGCGCGTCGGCCTCGGTCTCGCCGATGCGCTCGACGAGCACGGCGAAGTCGTCGTCGCCGTGGCGCGCGACCGTGTCCTCCTCGCGCACGTTCGCGCGCAGGCGCGCGGCCACCTCGCGCAGCAGACGGTCGCCCGCGGCGTGGCCGAGGGTGTCGTTGAGCTGGCGGAAGCGATCGATGTCGACCAGCATCAGCATGCCGAAGCTCTCGCGGCGGGCGCCGCTGCGGATGGCCTGGGCGATGCGGTCGTGCAGCAGCGCGCGGTTGGGCAGCTCGGTGAGCGCATCGAAGTAGGCGAGCCGGTGCAGCAGGGCCTCGGACTGCTTGCGCTGGGTGATGTCTTCCTTGACGGCGACGTAGTGCGTGACCACGCCACCCGCGTCCTTGATCGGCGCGATCGTGGCCAGCTCGAGATAGCTCGAACCGTCCTTGCGCAGGTTGTGGAACTCGCCGCGCCAGACCTCCCCGGCCAGCAGCGTGGCCCACATCTGCTCGTAGGTCGCGCGCGGGGTCAGGCCGCCGTTGAGGATGCGCGGGTTGCGTCCGAGCACCTCTTCGCGCGCATAGCCCGTGATGCGCTGGAAGGCCGCGTTGACATAGAGGATGCTGCCGGCGGTGTCGGTCATGACGATCGACTCGGGGCTCTGCTCGATCACCATCGACAGGCGCTGCAGCTCCGCCTCGCGCTTGCCGATGTCCACCGCCATGCGCTCGATGCCGGCGGAGAGCGCGTCGAGCTCGACCACGCCGGTAGGCGGTCCGATGCGCGCGTCGCGCCGGCCGGCGGCGATCTGATCGATCGCGCCGCGCACGCGCGCCGCCCACACCTCGACCAGGCGGTAGATGTAAAAGCGCGCGAGCAGCGCGGAGACGAGCGCGATGGCCGCGACCAGGCCCAGGTGCAGCAGCAGGCGCTGCCCCACCGCGTCCAGCGAGCGCTCCAGTGGCGCGCCGATCGCGATGTACCCGCTGCCCGGGGCAAAGTCCGGCGCGCCGACGCCATACAGGCGCTGCACGCCGTCGAGCCCGGCGAGCTCGGCGACCCCGCCCTCGGCCTCCATCACCGCGCTCATTCGCGCCAGGGTCTCGGCCGGAACGCGGTGCTCGCGCCAGCGCGCGGACTCGGGCTGGTGCGCGAGCACCAGGCCGGACTTGCTGATCACGCTCGCCTCCCAGCCCTCGGGCAGGCGGAAGCGCTCGATCAGGCTGTCGAACCAGGTCACCGTGATGGTGGCGAAGAACACCGCGCGCAGGCTGCCATCCTCGGCACGCAGCGGAAAGCCGAAGGCCATGGCGGGCTTCCCGGTCACCCTGCCGATGATGAACTCGCCCGGCGAGATGCCCTCGCCGTCGAGCGAGGACCGGAACCACTCGCGGTCGCGCACGTCGATCGCGCTGCGGGCAGGCCGGCCGCTGCAGAAGACCTGCCCGTCGGGGAGCGCGGCGCCGATGTTGGAAAAGCCCTCGAGCGCATCGAGCAGGCGCCCCGCGATCCCGGAGCACTGCTCGCCATCGAGCGTGCGCAGGTCGTTGGAGCGCGCCATGATGCGCAGCACGAAGGCGACCGCGCGATGCGCGGCCTGCGCCTCGCGATTGGCGTCCGCCAGCCGCAGCGCGATCTCGGCCCGGGTCTCGGCGACCGCCTGGCGACGGCGCTCGTCGTAGTTGAAGAGCGCGAACAGCAGCACGGGGAGCACCGCGATCGCGATCGTCAGCCAGAGACGGAAATTGAGCGAGGTTCGGATCATGGGGCGTCCGGCGACCGTCGTCGTCGGGGGTCCTCCGGCGCGTGGGAGATTCGGGGAAACTGTGCGGACTTTGCCGCAACTCGGCGCCCCTGTCGCGCAATGATGACCGGATCATGCGAACCAGTTCACGGAACGCCCCACTCCGGTGTGTATCCCCTCGCCCAAGCCCGGAGCCATGAGAACCGAGGCGTGGGCTCGCGCCTCGCCGCCGGCCCTGCCGACGGTGGAGACGGAACCCGCTTTCAGCCGCTGGCGCCGCCGCCATCGCCCGGCCGGGCCTCGCCTGGCAGGGCGAACTCCGCAAGCAGCACGCGCGTCGCGCCTGCGCTCGAGAACTGCAGCTCGACGGCGTCGCCCGGACCGAAGCGCAGCGCGTCGTGAGGCCCCAGCGTCGCCCCCTCGCCGGCGCTCGTCCTCACCCGCAGCGGGTCGCCCTCCAGCAGCAGCAGCAGCCCCTCCGCGGCGGTGCGCCGCAGCACGCCGTCGCCGCGCAGCGTCACGAGCCGGGTGTGCTGGCGGCAGCGCGCGTCACGGCTCATCACCCCGGCATCGAGCGCGACGCCGGCGGGGGTGGCGAACACGCGCGCGGCCCCGTCGAAATGCACGACCTCGCCGCCACGCACGAGCACCGTCGGCTCGCCGTCGATGTCGAGCCGGACGGGCTCGCCCTCGAGCAGCAGCAGGCTGCGGCTCACCCCGGGGTAGGACGAGAAGGCACCCGGCTCGCGCAGCTCCGCCAGGCTGACCCGCCAGGCGAAGTCGTCGAGGCCCGCCCCGTCCGGCGACACCGCAACCTCACGCGTCGTCCCCCCGCCGTTCTTCCACGGACGGGCGACGCGCTCGTCGCGCGGGAGGTGCTTCATCGCCCCCGCCCCGGGGCCGGCGCCGCCCCGCCGCGCAGCGAGGAGCGCAGCTTGTAGCGGTCGCCCGGGTGGATCAGGCGCGCATAGCTGATCAGGTGATCGTCCGACCAGGTGCGCCGCGTCATGCTCAGGCAGGGCGTGGCGGGGTCGATGTCGAGCAGGCCGGCGGTGGCGGCGTCCACCCGCAGCGCCTCGACCACGTGCTCCACGTCGGAGATCGGGCAGCTCGCCACCAGCACCTCGTTGGGGGTCTGCAGGGAGAAATCCGTGTGCAGGTACTCGGGCGCCCAGCGCGGATTGACGAAGCGGTCCTCGAGCTGGATCGGCACGCCGTCCTCGCGATGCACCAGCACGGTGTGGAACACGCGCGCGCCCAGGCGCACGCCCAGGCGCAACGCGACCTCGTCGTCGGCCTGCACCTCCTCGCGGCGGATCACGTCGTTGCTGTAGGCGTGGCCGCGGCCCCGCACCTCGGCGGCGATGTTGTACACCTCGAGCAGCGAGGACTCCGCCTTGCGGTCGGTGACGAAGGTGCCCAGCCCGGCCTGGCGCACCAGGTAGCCCTTCTGCACCAGGTCGCGGATCGCCTTGTTCGCGGTCATGCGGCTGACGCCGAAGTCGCGCGCGAGCTGCTCCTCCGGCGGGATCTGGTGATTCACCGGGAATTCACCGCTGCGGATGCGCTCGAGCAGGTAGTCCTCGATCTGCCGGTAGCGTGGGGTGGTCTCGCTCAAGTCTCGTCCTCTGCTGCGCCATGCGTCCCGCGCATGATACCGGTCGTCGTCGCGCTGACGGCGTCCGCGCGCGGGCGTGGCTCCACGAGTGGCTGCGGCGACCGTGGGCATCAGGTGCAAGAGGGCAGGATGCCCGCAGGCAGCAGCGCAGACAGGCGGCGCTCGACCAGCAGGGCGTTCGCCGCCTCGATGTCCGGGGCGAAGTAGCGGTCGCGGTCGTAAAAGGCCACCTTGTCGCGCAGCAGCGCGCGCGCCTGCTCGAGCACGGCCGAGCTCTTGCGGCCCTCGCGGAAGTCCAGGCCCTGGCAGGCGGCCAGCCACTCGATCGCGAGCACGCCGCGGGTGTTGGCGGCCATCTCCCACAGCCGGCGGCCGGCGTTGGGCGCCATCGAGACGTGGTCTTCCTGGTTGGCCGAGGTCGGCAGGCTGTCCACGCTGGCCGGGTGGGCGAGCGCCTTGTTGTCGCTCGCCAGCGCCGCGCAGGTCACCTGGGCGATCATGAAGCCGGAGTTCACCCCGCCGTTGGCGACCAGGAAGGCCGGCAGCTGCGACATGTTGCGGTCCACCAGCAGCGACACCCGACGCTCGGCGAGCGAGCCGATCTCGGCGATCGCCAGCGCGAGGTTGTCCGCGGCCATCGCCACCGGCTCGGCGTGGAAGTTGCCGCCGGAGAGGATGTCGTTCTCCTCGGCGAACACCAGCGGGTTGTCCGAGACCGCGTTGGACTCGATCTCCAGCACCTCGGCGGCCTGGCGGATCTGGGTCAGGCAGGCGCCCATGACCTGGGGCTGGCAGCGCAGCGAGTACGGGTCCTGCACCTTGTCGCAGGCGATGTGCGACTGCGCGATCTCGCTGCTGTCGCCGAGCAGATGGCGGTAGGCCGCAGCGGCGTCGATCTGCCCGCGCTGGCCGCGCACAGCGTGGATGCGCGCATCGAAGGGCGCGCGCGAGCCGAGCGCGGCCTCCACGGTGAGGCTGCCGCACACGGTGGCGGCGGCGAACAGGTCCTCGGCCTCGAAGAGGCCGCGCAGCGCGTAGGCGGTGGACACCTGGGTGCCGTTCAAGAGCGCCAGGCCCTCCTTGGCCGCCAGGGTCAGCGGCTGCAGCCCGGCGAGCGCGAGCGCCTCGCCCGCCTCCAGCCAGCGGCCGCGATGGCGCGCCTTGCCCTCGCCGAGCAGCACCAGCGACATGTGGGCGAGCGGCGCGAGGTCGCCCGAGGCGCCCACCGAGCCCTTGGCCGGGATCAGCGGGTAAACCTCGGCGTCGAGCAGCGCGATCAGCGCGTCGATGACCTCGCGGCGGATGCCGGAGAAGCCCCGCGCCAGGCTATTGACCTTGAGCAGCAGGATCAGGCGCACGGTGGCGTCGTCGAGCGCCTCGCCGATGCCGGTCGCGTGCGACAGCACCAGCGAGCGCTGCAGCAGCTCGAGGTCCCCGCGCGCGATGCGGGTCTGCGCGAGCAGGCCGAAGCCGGTGTTGATGCCGTAGACCGTGCGGTCCTCGTCGATGACCTGGCGCACGCAGGCGACGCTGCGCTCGATGGCCGCGCTGGCCTCGGCGGCGAGGCGCACGCGCACGGGTTCCTGCCAGGCCTGGCGCAGCTGGGAGAGGGTCAGGCGACCGGGCTGAAGAGTCAATTCCATGTTCAGGCTCCGTTCTTCGACGTGATCATCGGCAGGTCGAGGCCGTTCTCGCGCGCGCTGTCGATCGCGATTTGGTAGCCGGCGTCGGCGTGGCGCATCACGCCGGTGCCGGGGTCGTTGCGCAGCACGCGGCCGAGGCGGGCGTGGGCTTCGGGGGTGCCGTCGGCGACGATGACCACGCCCGAGTGCTGCGAGAAGCCCATGCCGACGCCGCCGCCGTGGTGCAGCGACACCCAGGTGGCGCCGCCCGCGGTGTTGAGCAGGGCGTTGAGCAGCGGCCAGTCGGAAACCGCATCCGAGCCGTCCATCATCGACTCGGTCTCGCGATTGGGGCTGGAGACCGAGCCGGAATCCAGGTGGTCGCGACCGATCACGACCGGGGCCTTGAGCTCGCCCTTGGCGACCATCTCGTTGAAGGCCTGGCCGAGGCGGGCGCGGTCCTTGAGGCCGACCCAGCAGATGCGCGCCGGCAGGCCCTGGAAGGCGATGCGCTCGCGCGCCATGTCGAGCCAGTTGTGCAGGTGCGGGTTGTCGGGGATCAGCTCCTTGACCTTGGCGTCGGTCTTGTAGATGTCCTCGGGGTCGCCCGACAGCGCCGCCCAGCGGAAGGGGCCGATGCCCTGGCAGAACAGCGGACGGATGTAGGCGGGGACGAAGCCGGGGAAGTCGAAGGCGTTGTCGACGCCCTCTTCCTGCGCCATCTGGCGGATGTTGTTGCCGTAGTCGAAGGTGGGCACGCCCATCTTCTGGAAGTCGAGCATGGCGCGCACATGCACCGCCATCGACTGCTTGGCGGCCTTGACCACCCGCTCGGGCTCCGTCTTGCCGCGCACGACGTAGTCGTCCCAGCTCCAGCCGATGGGCAGGTAGCCGTGCAGCGGGTCGTGGGCGCTGGTCTGGTCGGTGACCATGTCCGGGCGCACGCCGCGGCGCACCAGCTCGGGCAGCACCTCGGCGGCGTTGCCGAAGAGGCCGATCGACACTGCCTTGCCCTCGGCGGTGTAGCGCGCGATGCGCGCGAGCGCGTCGTCGAGGTCGGTGGCCTGCTCGTCGAGGTAGCGCGTGCGCAGGCGGAACTCCAGGCGCGACTGCTGGCATTCGATGTTGAGCGAGCACGCGCCGGCGAGCGTGGCGGCCAGCGGCTGCGCGCCGCCCATGCCGCCGAGACCGGCGGTGAGCACCCAGCGCCCCTTCAGGCTGCCGCCGTAGTGCTGGCGGCCGGCCTCGACGAAGGTCTCGTAGGTGCCCTGCACGATGCCTTGCGAGCCGATGTAGATCCACGAGCCGGCGGTCATCTGGCCGTACATCATCAGGCCCTTGCGGTCGAGCTCGTTGAAGTGCTCCCAGTTGGCCCATGCCGGCACCAGGTTGGAGTTGGCGATGAGCACGCGCGGGGCGTCGCGGTGGGTCTCGAACACGCCGACCGGCTTGCCCGACTGCACCAGCAGGGTCTGGTTGTCCTCGAGGCGGCGCAGCACCTCGACGATCCTGTCGAAGCACTCCCAGTTGCGCGCGGCGCGGCCGATGCCGCCGTAGACCACGAGCTCCTTGGGGTTCTCGGCCACGTCGGGGTCGAGGTTGTTCATCAGCATGCGCAGCGCGGCTTCGGTGAGCCAGCTCTTGGCGGTGCGTTCGGTGCCGCGCGGGGCGCGGATCTCGATGTCGCGGAACTTGGTCATGGGGGTCTCCGGGGGTGGGGTGGGGGGTTGGAAGGCGGGGTTGGGGTCGTTGGGGTCGGGGGTTTGCGCGGCGGTCATAGCCAGCCGAGCTTGTGGGCGAACTGCGCGAAGGGGATGGTGAGCACCAGGCTCAGGAAGGTGCGCTGCAGCCAGACCAGCAGCAGGTCGCGCATGCGCAGCGGGATGCGCGTGGCGATCACGCAGGGGATCGAGGCGGACAGGAAGAGCACGCTGCTGACCGAGACCACGGCGACGGTGAAGCGCACGACGACGTCGGCCTCCTTCATCAGCATCGCGGGCAGGAACATCTCGGCCAGGCCCGAGGCCACCGCGCGCGCCACCGTCATCGGCTCGTCGAGGCCGAAGGCCCAGGTCACCGGGTAGAGCAGCACGCCGAGGATGTCGAACACCGGGGTGTATTTGGCGGCGAGCAGGCCGAGCAGGCCCACGGCGAGGATGCTGGGCAGGATCGCGGCGGTCATGCGCAGGCCGTCGGCGAAGGTCTCGCGCAGCGACACCCACAGCGGCGGCGCGATGTGCGCATGCTCCAGGCCGGCGTCCCAGGCCGCCTGCACGCGGCTGCGACCCTCGGGCAGGACCGGGTCGGCGCTGCCCTCGCTGGGCAGGCGCGAGATCGGGTAGATGCGCGCGCTCACCGCGGTGACCGCGAAGGTGATCGCCATGCAGCCCCAGAAGTACAGGTTCCATGCCGGCATCAGGTTCAGGGTCTTGGCGACGATGACCATGAAGGGCGCCGACACGGTGGAGAAGCCGGTGGCGATGATCGCCGCCTCGCGCAGGGTGTAGTGGCGCTGGGCGTACATGCGCGCGGTGATCAGCAGGCCGACCGAGTAGCTGCCGACGAAGGAGGCCACCGCGTCGATCGCCGACTTGCCCGGCGTGCGCCAGATCGGCCGCATCACCGGCTGCATCAGCACGCCGATCAGCTCGAGCAGCCCGAAGCCGATCAGGAAGACGAGCGCGAGCGAGCCGAGCGGCACGATGAGCGCCAGGGACAGCACCAGCTTCTCGAACAGGAAGGGCAGCATGCCGGGGGCGTACACCACCTCCGGCCCGAGCTTGAACAGGAAGGCGACGCCGATCGCCAGGCCGAGCACCTTGAGCACCGAGAAGGCGACGGCGACCGCGTTCTCGCGCCAGCTGCCCGACATCCAGGGCTCGAGCGCGCCATAGGCCATCAGCAGCATCGCGATGACGACGACCAGCGTGCGCGCGTCCTTGACCAGATAGCTCGCCGCATGGTCGAGCACGATGGTCGACTTGCCGCCGATCTCGAAGGGCACGAAGAAGATCACCAGCCCGATCAGGCTGTATACGAGCAGGCGCGCGAGCGCGACGCCGCGGGCGGACGCGGGCACGGCCGCGCTGGATGGTTCGTTCATCGGGGTCTCCTCCGGCAGATGCTTTTTGTAATGGCTTGCGGCTGTGCCGCGCGGGTTCAGCCGTTCAAGGTGAGCAGGTGGATCAGGCGCGCGGCGACGCGGGCGGTGCGCTGGTCGATGTCGTGCTCGGGGTTTAGCTCGGCGAGGTCGGCGACACGCAGCTTGCCGCTGTCGCGCACCTGCTCGGCGAGCTCCTCCAGGAGGGCGAGCGGGACGCCGCGCGCGGCCGGCGCGCTGACGCCGGGCGCCTCGCAGGCGGGCAGCACATCGATATCGATGGTCAGGTAGAGGTGCTCGCAGTCGGCGATGAAGACGTCGAGCGCGGCCTGCACCTCGGCCAGGTTCGCCGGGGTGATCTCGCGGTCCTCGCGCACCAGCACGTCGAGCTCGGCGGCGCGGCGGAACAGCGCGCGCGTGTTCGAGGCCCGGCTCACGCCCAGGCAGGCGTAGCGGAAGGGCCAGCCGCGCGCCGCGGCGGCCTGGGCGATCTGCGCGAAGGGGGTGCCGGACGAATGCGCGTGGGCGGGGTCGCGCAGGTCGAAGTGGGCGTCGAGGTTGATGATGCCGATGCGCGGGGCGCGCTCGCCGCTGCGCTCGAGATGCGCGGCCAGCCCCTGCCAGGTGCCGAAGGCGACCTCGTGGCCGCCACCGAGCACGAGCGGGAAATGGCCGCCGGCGAGGACCTCCGCGAGCGCGTGCGCCAGGCGCGCCTGCGCCGCCTCGAGCTCGCCGTCGGCGCACACCACGTCGCCGGCGTCGTAGGCCGGCGCGCTGCGGTGCCAGGCCAGGCCGGCGAGCGCCTTGCGGATCGCCGCCGGCGCCGCAGCGGCGCCCGTGCGCCCCTTGTTGCGGCGCACGCCCTCGTCGCAGGCGAAGCCGAGCAGGACCGCGCCCGGGGCGGTCGTGGCGGTGGTGTCGGCGAAGGCGCCGATCACCTGATGCCAGCGCGGGCTGTCGGGCTCGGGGTCGACGCGGCCGCTCCAGGCGTCCATGGTGTTGCGATCGGTGCTCATCGTGCCTCCGGGAAACGGTCGTGGGTGATGCGGCCGCCGAACACGCGCTGGCGCAGGCGGCCGGGCTGCACGGCGTAGGCCAGCTCGGCGCTGTGGCCGGCCTGCCACACGCACAGGTCGGCGCGCTGGCCGGCGGCGATGCGGCCGCTGTCGGCGAGGCCGAGGGCGCGCGCGCCGTGCGCGGTCATGCCGGCGAGCGCCTCGCGCGGGGTGAGGCGGAACAGGGTGCAGCCCAGGTTCAGCATCAGCGTGGGCATGAACATCGGCGAGCTGCCGGGGTTGGCGTCGGTGGCGAGCGCCATCGGCACGCCGTGGCGGCGCAGCAGCTCGACCGGCGGCAGCTGCGTCTCGCGAAGGGTCAGAAAGGCGCCGGGCAGCAGCACGCCCACCGTGCCGGCCGCGGCCATCGCCTGCACGCCGGCCTCGTCGAGGTATTCGATGTGATCGGCCGAGAGCGCGCCATGGCGTGCGGCGAGCGCCGCGCCGCCCAGGTTGGAGAGCTGCTCGGCGTGAGCCTTGATCGCCAGGCCGTGGCGCTGCGCGGCCTCGAAAACGCGCTCGCACTGCGCCGGGCTGAAGGCGATGCCCTCGCAGAACACATCGACGGCGTCGGCCAGGCCCTCGGCCGCGGCCGCGGGGATCATGCGCGCGCAGACCTCGTCGATGTAGCCGTCGGCGTCGCCGGCGAACTCGGGCGGCAGCGCGTGCGCGCCGAGCAGGGTGGTGACGATGCGCACCGGCAGCCCGCCCTCCTGCGCCCGGCCGAGGCGGCGCGCGACGCGCAGCATCTTGAGCTCGTCGGCCATGGCGAGGCCGTAGCCGGACTTGATCTCCACCGTGGTGGCGCCGTCGTCGACCAGCGCCTGCAGGCGCGGCAGGGCGGCATCGAAGAGCTGATCGGGGCTCGCTGCGCGGGTGGCGCGCACGGTGCTGAGGATGCCACCGCCGGCGCGCGCGATCTCGGCGTAGCTCACGCCCTCCAGGCGCTGCTCGAACTCGTCGGCGCGGCTGCCGCCGAACACCAGGTGGGTGTGGCAGTCGACCAGGCCGGGCGTCATCAGCCCGCCGCGGCCGGCCTCGATGCAGCCCTCGGCGCGCGCGGGATCGAACTCGGCCTCCGGCCACACGCCGGTGATGCGGTCGCAATCGACGCGCACCGCCATCGGCCCCGGCAGCGTGTGCAGGCCGTCGAACACGGTCGCCTCGCGCCACAGCATGGACTGGCCCGCTTGTATGTTCATTTATCTACTCATTAAAATCTATTTGTCTATACATTAATGAATGAAACGCCGCCGGTCAAGCCCTCGACCGCCGGTGCTATGCTTCCCGAGGTCGGCACGCTGCCGGGGACGCGCCGCTCAACCGTGACAGACCGGGGCTGCAAGCTTGCCCGCCGGAGCGTGCGGTGCGGGAGTTCATGCGCGGGCGGGCCCGCGTCTGCGGCCGCGGGGCTCGCACCGGGGGCCGCGCCTCACCGCCACACTCGCCGATATCTGTATATACAATTCGCTCCATCACCCCCTGCAGGCGCCCTCCATGGAACTCAAATGGCTTGAAGACTTCCTCAGCCTCGCCGACAGCGGCAGCTTCTCGCGCTCGGCCGAGCAGCGTCACGTGTCGCAGCCCGCGTTCTCGCGCCGCATCCGCGCGCTCGAGGCCTGGCTGGGGGTGGCGCTGGTAGACCGCAGCACCTTCCCGACCCGGCTGACCGAGGCGGGCGAGGCCTTCAAGGGGCCGGCGGCGGACCTCATCCACCGCCTGCATGCCGCGCGCGCGCTGGTTCGCGGCCACCAGAAAACCGCGGGCGATGCGCTCGTGTTCGCCGTGCCGCACACGCTCGCCTTCGCCTTCTTCCCGGCCTGGCTGGGGCGGCTCAAGGCCGAGTTCGGCGAGGTGCCCACCCGGCTGATCGCCGGCAATGTGCATGACGTGGTGACCATGCTGGTGGAAGGCGGCTGCGATCTGCTGCTGTGCTACCACCATCCCACCCACCCGGTATGGCTCGATCCCGCACGCTTCGAAGGCATCCAGCTCGCGGTCGAGCGCGTGCGCCCCTACCTGCCGCGGCGGCTGGCGGGGACATCGGGCTGGCAGCTGCCCGGCGCGGCCGAGTCCCCCATCCCCTTCCTGCGCTACGGGCCCAACACCTACCTGCGCCGCATGGTCGACACCATCCTCGACCGCGCCGCGCGCCCGGCCCACCTTGCCCTGCAGTACGAATCCGACATGGCCGAGAGCCTCAAGGCCATGCTGCTCGCCGGCCATGGCCTCGCCTTCCTGCCCGCGAGCGCGGTCGCGCGCGAGGTGGACCGCGGCGAGGTGGTCGTCGCCGGCGGCCCGGAATGGAGCCTGGAAATGGAGGTCCGCCTGTACCGCGACCGCGCCAACACGCGGCCGGAGCTGCTGCGCCTGTGGCAGCACCTGGCCAGCCCGACTCCTGACGCCCCGCGCCCCACTCCTCACTCCTGACGCCTCACGCCCCACCTATGCACAAGACGCATGACCCGATGTAGCAACGGCATGCCTCGCGGGTGCGCCCATCCGCACAATGCGCTCACTTTTCACACCACACGAGGAAGACAAGATGAGTGCGACACAACAAGACCCGACCAGCCTGGACCGCGTCGGCGGGCTTTCCTACCTGAACCCGGCCGCTCCCGAGCCGTGGGCGAGCTTCGTCGAGCAGATCGAGCGCGTGCGCCCCCACCTCGGCGCGCTCGAGCGCTGGATCGAGACCCTCAAGCACCCCAAGCGCGCGCTGATCGTCGACGTTCCGATCGAGCGTGACGACGGCACCGTCGCCCACTACGAGGGCTACCGCGTGCAGCACAACCTGTCGCGCGGCCCGGGCAAGGGCGGCGTGCGCTTCCACCCCGACGTCACCCTCAACGAGGTGATGGCGCTGGCCGGCTGGATGACGATCAAGAACGCCGCGGTCGGCCTGCCCTTCGGCGGCGCCAAGGGCGGCATCCGCGTCGACCCGACGAGCGTCAGCAAAGGCGAGCTGCAGCGCATCACCCGGCGCTACACCTCCGAGATCGGCATCATCATCGGCCCGGACAAAGACATCCCCGCCCCCGACGTCGGCACCAACGCGATGACGATGGCGATCATGATGGACACCTTCTCGATGAACCGCGGCGGCACCGCCACCGGCGTCGTCACCGGCAAGCCGATCGCGCTCGGCGGCAGCCTGGGCCGCCAGGAAGCCACCGGCCGCGGCGTGTTCATCGCCGCGCGCGAGGCCGCCCGCCACCTGCGCCTGCCGATCGAGGGCGCGCGCGTGGTCGTGCAGGGCTTCGGCAACGTCGGCGGCATCGGCGCGCGCATGTTCCACGACGCCGGCGCGCGCGTGATCGCGATCGCCGACCACACCGCCATCCTGGTGAACGAGGCCGGCATCGACATCCCCGCCGCGCTCGCGCACACCGCCGCGAACGGCGGCCTGAAGGGCTTCGGCGGCGCCGCACCGATCGACCCCGAGGAGTTCTGGCGCCTCGAGTGCGAATTCCTCGTCCCCGCCGCGCTCGAAGGCCAGCTCACCGTCGAACGTGCGAGCCACGCGCGCGCGCGCATCGTCGTCGAAGGCGCCAACGGCCCGACCACCCCGGCCGCGGACGACATCCTGCACGAGCGCGGCATCCTGGTCGTGCCCGACGTGCTCGCCAACGCGGGCGGCGTCACCGTGTCCTACTTCGAGTGGGTGCAGGACTTCTCCAGCTTCTTCTGGACCGAGGACGAGATCAACGAGCGCCTCGAGCGCATCATGGTCGCCGCCTTCACCGCGATCTGGAAGGTCGCGCAGGAGAAGCAGGTGTCGCTGCGCACCGCCGCCTTCATCATCGCCTGCGCGCGCGTGCTCGAAGCGCGTGCGGAGCGGGGGCTGTATCCGTAAGGCGGGAGGCGTGAGGCGTCGCGCGACATGCATTCGCGCCTGACGCCCTTGTAGGAGCGCCGGCAGGCGCGAAAGCGGCCGTGGAGACTGCGCCACGGTTCGGCGGATTGTAGGAGCGCCGGCAGGCGCGAAAGCGGCCCTGGGGATGCGCCACAGATCGGCGGGTCGTAGGAGCGCCGGCAGGCGCGAAAGCGGCGCCTGGTAACGTGAAGCGCTGCGGCGGGCAGGATCGGCTACGGCTTCAGCCGATACCCCGTGCGCAGCATCCAGGTCGCCACGCCGACGAACACCGCGAGGAAGAGCAGCGTCATCGCCAGGCTCACCCCCACCGCCACGTCGGCGGTCCCGTAGAAGCTCCAGCGGAAGCCGCTCACGAGATAGACCACCGGGTTGAACAAGGACAGCGTGCGCCAGGCCGCCGGCAGCATGTCGATCGAGTAGAAGCTGCCGCCGAGGAAGGTCAGCGGGGTGATGATCAGCAGCGGCACCAGCTGCAGCTTCTCGAAGTTGTCCGCCCAGATGCCGAGGATGAAGCCGAGCAGGCTGAAGCTGACCGCGGTGAGCAGCAGGAAGCCGACCATCCACAGCGGGTGCTCGATGCGCAGCGGCACGAAGAAGGTGGCGGTGGCGAGGATGATCAGGCTCAGGATCACCGCCTTGGTCGCCGCCGCGCCCACGTAGCTGAGCACGATCTCGAAGTGCGACACCGGCGCCGACAGGATCTCGTAGATCGTGCGCGAGAACTTGGGGAAGAAGATGCCGAAGGACGCGTTCGACACGCTCTGGGTGAGCAGGTTGAGCATGATCAGGCCGGGCACGATGAAGGCACCGTAGCTCACCCCTTCCACCTCCGGGATGCGCGCGCCGATCGCCGCGCCGAACACGACGAAGTACAGCGAGGTGGTGATCACCGGCGCCAGCACGCTCTGCAGCAGCGTGCGCTTGGTGCGTGCCATCTCGAACAGATAGATCGCGCGGACCGCGTGCCAGTTCATCGTGCGCCCTCCCCGGCCGGTTCGCGCTCGCTCACCAGGCTGACGAAGATCTCTTCCAGCGAGCGCTGGGTGGTGTGCAGGTCGGCGAAGGCGATACCGGCCGCGGCGAGGTCCTGCAGCAGGTCGGCGATCGCGTTGTCCTCGGTTTCCGCCTCGTAGCGATAGACCAGCGTGCCGCCGCCCTTGCCCAGCGCCAGCCCGTAGCGCGCCAGCGCGGGCGGGATCTGCGCCAGCGGCGCCGCCAGCTGCAGCGTGAGCTGCTTGCCGCCGAGCTTCTTCATCAGCGCCGCCTTGTCCTCGACCAGGATCAGCGCGCCCTTGGCGATCACGCCGATGCGGTCGGCCATCTCCTCGGCCTCCTCGATGTAGTGCGTGGTCAGGATCACGGTTACGCCGCTGTCGCGCAGCCGGCGCACGAGCTGCCACATGTCGCGGCGCAGCTCCACGTCCACGCCGGCGGTGGGCTCGTCGAGGAAGAGGATGCGCGGCTCGTGCGACAGCGCCTTGGCGATCAGCACCCGGCGCTTCATGCCGCCCGAGAGCATCATCAGCTTGGCGTCCTTCTTCGCCCACAGCGACAGGTCCTTGAGCAGCTGCTCGAGGTAGGCGGGGTCGGGCGGCTTGCCGAACAGCCCGCGCGAGAAGCTCACCGTGTTCCACACCGTCTCGAAGGCGTCGGTGGTCAGTTCCTGCGGCACCAGGCCGATGAGGGCGCGCGCGGCGCGGTAGTCGCGCACGATGTCGTGGCCGTCGACGCGCACCGTGCCGGCGCTGGCGTTGACCAGGCCGCACACGACGCTGATCAGCGTGGTCTTGCCGGCGCCGTTGGGACCCAGCAGCGCGAAGATCTCGCCGCGGCGGATGTCGAGGTCGACGCCCTTCAGCGCGGCGAAGCCGGAGGCGTAGGTCTTGGAGAGGCCGGAGATCGAGATGATGGAGTCCATGGGGTCGAAGATATCAGATCGCCGCGGCACCCCATCGGGATCGAGCGCAAGCGCAGGCGGGGAAGCTGCATTCGCGCCTGCCGGCGCTCCTACAGAAACCGCCACGTGCTCCGCCCCCCTTGTAGGAGCTGCGGCAGCTGCGAATGCGGCGGTTCGGCGACCGCAGCGCCGTCCAGCGGCGCGCTGCGACCAGCCGTCGGGAACGCTTCCGCAGCGCGTGCGGCGCGCGTAGACTCCCCCGCACCCCGCACCCCGCACCCCGCACCCCGCACCCCGCACCCCGCACCCCGCACCCCGCACCCCGCACCCCGCCGCCGCCCCTCCACACCGCCAGATCCATGAGCCGCTCCGCCATGCTTCGCCGCTCGAGCCTGCATCGCATCCCCTGGCTCGTGCTCGTGTTCGCGCTCGTGCTCTCCGGCACCGCGGGCGCGGCCGAGGTGCTGCGCGTGCTGAGCTGGCCGGGCTACGCCGACCCCGACGTGGTGCAGGCCTTCGAGGCGCGCACCGGGGCACGGGTCGAGGTCACCCTCGTCGACTCCGACGAGACACTGTGGCACAAGCTCACCGCGCACGACGCCAGCGACTACGACGTCTTCGCGGTCAACACCGCCGAGCTGCAGCGCTACATCGACCGCGGCCTGGTGGTGCCGATCGACGCGGCCGCGCTGACCAACCTCGCCGCGCAGCTGCCGCGTTTCCGAGACCCCGCGACGCTGCCGGGCACGACGCGTGACGGCAAGCTCTACGCCGTCCCCTACGCCTGGGCCGAGATGGGCCTGATCTACAACCGCCGCCAGTTCGACGCCCCGCCGCAATCCATCGCCGCGCTGTGGGACGCGCGCTACCGCGGCAAGGTTCTGATCTACAACAGCGGATCGCACAACTTCTCGCTCGCCGCACAGGTGCTCGGCAAGGACTCGCCCTTTCGCCTCGACACGGACGACTGGGCGCCGGCGGTCGCGCGCCTCGTCGAGCTGCGCCGCAACCTTCTGACCTTCTATGCCCACCCGGAAGAGTCCGCCCACCTGTTCGTCAGCCGCGGCGCGGCGCTGATGTTCGCCAACTACGGCACCCAGCAGCTGCAGCTCCTGCGCGCTGCGGGGGCCGACGTCGGCTACGTCATCCCGCGCGAGGGCGCGCTCGCCTGGCTCGACTGCTGGGCGTTGACGCGCGGCGCGGGCAACCGCAGGCTCGCACTGGCGTGGATCGACCACCTCCTCGGCACCGGCCCGGCCCATGTGCTGAGCGCACGCCACGGCCTCGCCAACACCCGCGACCCGGCGCCGCATCAGGGCGAAACCGACCGCCTCGTCTGGCTCGAGCCGGTGGAGGACGTAGAGCGCCGCAACCTGCTGTGGGAGCGCATCCTCTCCGGCGACCGCGCCGCCCGGGTGCTGGCGCCATGAGGTTCGGCCTCGCCGCCCGCCTCGGCCTCGTCCTCGCCCTGTCCGGCATGCTTTCGGCCGGCATCACCGCCTTCCAGGCCCAGCGCGCGAGCGAGACCCTGCTGGTCGACTCCGCGCGCGCGGAGCTGCTCACCGCCACCCGCGTGCTGGCGCGGCGCATCACCCTGGTGCGCGAGGACCTCTCGCGCACCCTGCTCGCGCTCGCCCGCCACCCGGCCGCACTCGCCGCGCTCGACGACGACGCGCAAGCGGCGACGCAGCTCGCCACCCTGTTCGCCCTGCCGATGGAGGCCAACCGTGCCTACTTCCAGATCCGCCTGATCGCGGCCGACGACCACGGCCTCGAACGCGTGCGCATCGACCGTGACGGCGACGCGCTGCTGCGCGTGGACGGCGACGCGCTGCAGGAGAAGGGCCACTACCCCTATGTTTTCGACGCCCTCGCGCTGCCGCCGGGCGAGGTCTACATGTCGCGCGTGGGCATCAACCGCGAGCGTGGCTCGCATGCCGCCCTCGGCCGGCCCGCGGTGCAGCTCGCCACGCCGGTCGCCGACGCGACAGGCAGGCCGCGCGGCGTGATCGTCGGCAGCATCGACCTCAACGGCGTGTTCGCCCTGCTTGCCACCGACCTGCCCGCCGACTTCCGGCTCTACCTCGCCAACAGCGCGGGCGACTACCTGATCCACCCTGACCCCGCGCGCACCTTCGGCTTCGACAAGGGGCGCCGGGTGAGGGTGCAGGACGAATTCCCCGCGATGCAGGCCTTGATCGAGGGCCGCACGGGCGAGTCGCTCATCGACAGCGCCACCGGCGAGCATGCTGCCACCCCGCTGGTCGCCGCCTTCATCGCCGCGCGGGCACAGCTTCGCACGGAGGAAGGCGCCTTCATCCTCGGCCTGGCGCGGCCCCGCGCCACCGTGCTCGCCGAACTCGATCCGCTGCGCGGGATCATGCAGCAGATCGTGATCGGCATGAGCCTGACCGGCATGCTGCTCGCGGCCATCCTCGCGCGCGCGATCACCCGCCCGATCGAGGTGCTCGGCGCCGCGGTGCAGAACTTCTCCGGCACGGGAGAGGCACCGGCGCTGCCCGTCGAGCGCCAGGACGAGATCGGCGCCCTCGCCCGCCGCTTCGCCGAGCTGCGCGCCCAGATCGGGCAGCAGATGGCCGAGCTCGAACGCCGCCGCAGCGAGCTCGAGCACCTCGCCCGCCACGACGCCCTCACCGGGCTGCCCAACCGCGCGCTGTTCGACGACCGCATGGCGGTGGCACTCGCGGCCGCCCGCCGTGACGACGGCCGGCTGGCGCTGCTGTTCGTCGATCTCGATGACTTCAAGCCGATCAACGACCGCCTCGGCCACGTCGTCGGCGACCGCGTGCTCGAAGGCGTGGCGGCACGCATCCGCCAATGCATCCGCGAGTCCGACACCGCGGCGCGCGTCGGCGGCGACGAGTTCGTCGTGCTTCTGCCGGGCATCGCCTCCACCGCGGACGCCGCGCGGGTCGCGGACAAGATTCGCGCCGCGATCGACCGCCCTTTCGTGATCGACGGGCACGCGCTCGCAGTTTCCGTGAGCATGGGCCTCGCCCACTACCCGCAGGACGGCACCGACGCCACCACCCTCGCCCGCCACGCCGACCGCGCGATGTATCGCGACAAGGCCGAGGGCAAGGCGCAACGGCGCAGCTGAAGCCGGCCGCCGGCCGGCCCGGAAGTGTCGGAATTTTTTACACCGGCTCCCGTGCAGTCGAAAATATTCCTTGAAAATCAAGGGATCGCTCATCGGGCACGGCGAATGCTTCACATCAAGGAGGGCAGTACCCGACACTCCGGAGCAAGGAGGTCATCATGATCACGCGCATCCTCTGCAGCCTGCTGCTGTGCTGCATCCCGCTCGCCGCGCACGCTGGCGCGGTGTTCCAGGAGCGCGGCGACGCGGGCGATTTCGCCTCGCCGCAGGACGTCGTCGGCACCTCCATCAGCAGCATCCAGGCCAGCATCGGCGGCGACGACGGCATCGACGTCTTCCGCTTCCACTTCGCCGGCGGCCCGCTCGCCATCTTCGCCCGCCTCGACGGCTCCGGCCAGGACCCGGCAGGCCTGCTGCCGATTCGCCTGGTGCGCGAGCGCGCCCTGCCCGGCGATGCCTGCTTTGCCGGCAGCGTCGACCACCCGCCCAACCCGTGCGTCTCCGATGGCTGGCTGGACTTCTCCGCCGACCTGCTGGCACCGGGCAACTATCTCCTCGGCGTGTGTGCATCCAAACAAGACTGCGTGGCGGAAGATCCGCCCTTCACGATCGGCTTCCTGACCGCCCCCGACCCAGGCGCACCGCCGGCCACCGTCGATAGACCCGTGCCGGAACCGGGCGTGCTCGCGCTCATCGGCCTCGCCTTGCTCGGCCTCTGGAGCCTCCGTATGGCGGTCATGCCGCTGCGCAAAAAGCCCACTCCGTCCGGCATGCGAGCCCCCCTCGCCCCGGGCCGATAACGCCGCCTTCGCGCCTGCCGGCGCTCCTGCAGAAACCGCCGCGTCTCCGATGCCCTGTAGGAGCTGCGGCCGCTGCGAACAAGGCCGTGCCGAACACGACGCGCGTTTCGGCCTCCCCCGCCTTCGCGCCTGCCGGCGCTCCTGCAGAAACCGCCGCGTCTCCGATCCCCTGTAGGAGCTGCGGCAGCTGCGAACAAGGCCATCCCGAACACGACGCGCGTGCCGCCCTCCGCTGAAATCGGGGTGCCTCCCCGGTTTCTTTCCCCTCCCCGGTTTCCCTGTCGTGACGCACCGCCTGCCGAGCGCAGGGCTGCGACGAATACATTCGTGTCGATGACGACCGGCACACTCGGCCAGGCGGGCGGGCTGGTCGGCGATCTCACGGGTGACGCGGGCGGCGTGGTGCGCGGGGTCGGGGGCGAGCGGGTCGAGCCAGACCGTGGCGAGGCGCTCGCGCACGGCGGCGTCACGCAGGTCCTCCGGGCGGATGCGGTGGCTGTGCGGGTCGGGGAAGGGCGTGTAGGTGGCGCCCGAGCGGCTGAACGCGGCGTAGAGCTCGAGGTTGCGGCCACCATGCCGCGCGTGTGGCGAACGCATGCCAGGATTTGCGGCGGTGGTCGTGACAAAGTGCAGTGACCGATACGCTGCCGTCCGGATAATTGCGCGCAGTTCCCTGCCCGATCGCTTTTCATGTCCGATTCCGCGCGTCGCCTCCTCGTTCCGATCCGGGCGCCGCTGCGCCGCGCAGGTGCGCAGGGGTATCGATGAGCAAGCCACGGCGCGGCGTCTTCGAGCGGCCGCTGGCACAGGCCCTGATCGCGGCGCTGCTGGTGTTCGGGCTGCTCGCCGCCTTCCTGCTGTTCTCCCACCGCTCCGCCGACGCGATCACGAGCACGGCCGCACGCAACGAGGTGCGCGTGCTGGCCACGCAGATCGAGGGCGCGCTGAGGCGGATCGAGATGAGCATCGGCTTCCTGCACGACAAGTACGTCCGCGTCGGCCTGCACGAGAACACGGGTACGCCCGCCTGGCAGGAGTCGCTGCGACGGCTGCAGCAGGACATGCTGTACCTGGCCCGCGACTTTCCGGAGGTGGTCGCGATCGTGGTCGCCGACGCCCGCGGCAGGATCCAGGCGAGCACGCTCGACGGGCCGCCGCAATGGGAGATCCAGGATCGAGAGTATTTCCGCGATGCTCTCGAGAGCGGATCGGCGGCGCTCGCGTTCTCCGCGCCGCTCGTGTCCAAGGGCAAGTCGCGCAAGGTGGTGGTCGCCCATCAGGCGATCCGCGATCCGGCGGGCGAATTCGTCGGCGTGGTCGCGGTCGCGCTCGACCTGCAGCGCCTGCAGGACCTGCTGCTGGATGTGGACGTCGGGCGCCTGGGCATGGTCAGCATCCGGCGCAGCGACGAAGGCAGCCTGGTGCTGCGCTGGCCGGAGCACAACGCCAGCCAGGTCGCGGACTTCACCAGCACCCGGCCCTTCCAGGCCATCCGCCGCGGCGAGCTGTCCGGCAGCGCGCGCTACGTCGGCATCGTGGACGAAGTCGAGCGCAGCTTCGCCTTCCAGGCGCTGCACGGCTATCCCTTCTACGTGGTGATCGGCCGCGCCACGTCCGAGCAGTTCGCACCCTGGCGGCAGACCGCGCTGGTCGCCAGCATCATCGCGCTCACGACGCTGGCGCTGCTGCTGGCGATGCAGTTCAGGCTGCATCGCAGCCGCCGGCAGCTCGCGCGCACCAAACGTGATTTCGACGCCCTGATCGACAGCCGCGAGGAGGCGATCTGCGCCTGGCTGCCAGACACCACGCTGCTGTCGTGCAACGAGCGCTATGCCGAGCTGCGCGGCGCCGAGGCCACGTCGCTGCCGGGCACGCGCTGGATCGACAGTGTTCCGGAGCAAAAGCGCGAAGCGACCCTGGGCGCCATCGGCCAGATGCTGCAGGGCGCGGGCACGCTCACCACCGACCGCCGCGTCCGCCAGGCCGACGGCAGCTCGCGCTGGCTGCGCTGGCTGGATCTGCCGGTGTTCGACGAGGACGGGCGCTGCGTCGAGATCCGCTCGATCGGCCAGGACATCACCGCGCACAAGGAGGCCGAGCTGCGCCTGCGCCAGCTCGCGCTCGCGGTCGAGCAGAGCCCGAACGCAATCGTGATCACCGACACCGCGGGTCACATCGAATACGTCAACGAAGCCTTCGAGCGCACCACCGGCTACACCGCCGCGGAGGCGATCGGGCACAACCCGCGCATCCTCAACGCCGGCAAGACCCCGGCCGCCACCTATGCCGACCTGTGGGCCACCCTGAGCCGCGGCGAGGTGTGGCGGGGCGAGTTCGTGAACACCCGCAAGGACGGCGGCACCTATACGGAACTGGCCACGATCGCGCCGATCAAGCAGGCCGACGGCGGCGTCAGCCACTACGTGGCGATCAAGGAGGACATCACCGAGCGCCGCGAGGCCGAGGCGCGCATCCGCCAGCTCGCGTTCTACGACACCCTCACCGGCCTGCCCAACCGCAGCCTGATGTGGGACCGCCTGCGCCACGCCATCGCCGCCAGCGCGCGCAGCGGATCGAACGCCATGCTGCTGCTGCTCGACCTCGACCACTTCAAGCTGCTCAACGACACCCAGGGCCACCACGCCGGCGACGCCCTGCTGTGCGAGGTGGCGCGCCGCCTGCGCGCCGCGCTGCGCGAGGAGGACACGGTGGCGCGGCTGGGCGACGACGACTTCGCGATCGTGGTCGAGAACCTCGGTGAGGACCGCGACGAGGCGATCGCCCACGCCGAGAAGATCGCCGAGCACCTGCACCGCGCCGTGACCGCGCCCTGCGAGCTCGGCCTCGCGAGCGGTGCCTACCACGTCGGCGCGAGCCTGGGCCTGACCCTGTTCCGCGGCCGCGCGGCGACCGCCGACGCGGTGCTCAAGCAGGCCGAGGTGGCGGTGGCGCGCGCCAAGGATGACGGCCGCAACCTGATCCGCTTCTTCAGCGAGGCGATGCAGGCGGTGGTGGCCGCGCGCGCCGAGCTCGAGCTCAAGCTGCGCGCGGCCCTGGCCGGCAACGGCTTCCGCCTGTACTACCAGCCGCAGCTCGATCGCGACGGCCGCGTGATCGGCGCCGAGGCGCTGATCCGCTGCTTCGACGCCGACGGCGCGATGATCTCGCCCGCCGCCTTCATCCCGCTCGCCGAGGAGACCGGGCTCATCGTGCCGATCGGCGAGTGGGTGCTGGAGACCGCCTGCGCGCAGCTGCGCGCCTGGCAGCGCGAGCCGGCAACGGCCGCGCTGACGCTGTCGATCAACGTCAGCGCGCGCCAGTTCCACCAGCCCGACTTCGTCGGCAAGGTCGCGGCGGCGATCGAGCGCAGCCGCATCCACCCGGGCGGCCTCAAGATCGAGCTCACCGAGAGCGTGGTGATCGGCGACATCGAGACCACGGTGCTGCGCATGCGGCAGATCAAGGCCCTCGGCGTGCGCTTCGCGCTCGACGACTTCGGCACCGGCTACTCCTCGCTGTCCTATCTCAAGCGCCTGCCCTTCGACCAGCTCAAGATCGACCAGGTCTTCGTGCGCGACATGGAGAAGGACACCAGCAGCGAGGCCATCGTGCGCGCGATCCTGGCGATCAGCCGCTCGCTCGAGCTCGAGGTGGTGGCCGAGGGCGTCGAGACCGCCGCCCAGCATGAGCTGCTGCTCACGCGCGGCTGCGAGCTGTTCCAGGGCTATCTGTTCGGCAGGCCGGTCCCGATCGAGGCGTGGAAGGCGGACTGAGCATGGCGTACTTCCATCCGATCCACGCCCACTCCGCGCGGCGCAGCCTCGGCCTGCTCGCCATCGGCCTGGCGGGACTGATCGCGCTGTGGTGGGTTCCGACCCCGCCGGGGGTGGCCGGGCTGGCCCACTACCTCCCGCTGCACATGGCGCTCGAGACGCTCGCGATCGTCGCCGCCGTGCTGGTTTTCGCGGTGGCCTGGCTCACCCCGGAGCGCAGCACGGCGGTCGGCATGCGCATCCTCGCGTGCTGCTTCCTCGGCGTCGCGGTGCTGGACTTCAGCCACATGCTCTCGTACCAGGGGATGCCGGATTTCGTCACCCCGAGCAGCCCGGAGAAGGCGATCGACTTCTGGTTCGCCGCCCGCCTGCTCGCGGCGACCGGGATGCTGCTGGCGGCGTTGCTGCCCTGGCGGGGATGCCGCGGCGTCACGCCCGGCCTCGTGCTGCTCGCGGTGGGCGCCTACGTGGGGCTGGCACACGCGCTCTTCCTGCTGCGGCCCGAATGGGCGCCACGGACCTTCATCGCCGGCGAGGGGCTGACCGCCTTCAAGGTCGGCGTCGAGATCGCCCTGACGCTGGCATTCGCCGCATCCGCCGCCGTGCTCGCCTGGCGCATGCGCAAACCCTGCGCCTTCGACGCGCCCGCCCTGCTCGGTGCGGCGGGCTGGATGGCCCTGAGCGAGCTGTTCTTCACGATGTACGCGGACGTCACCGACGTCTACAACCTCGCCGGCCACCTGTACAAGATCGGCGCGCACTACCTGCTCTTCCGCGCGCTGGTGGTCGACGGCATCCGCGCACCCTACGCGGCGCTCGAGCGCTCGCGCACCGAGCTCGCGGAGAACTCCTCACGGCTGACCGACGAACACCGCCGCCTCGAATCCATCCTGGCCGGCACCCGCGCCGGCACCTGGGAGTGGAACGTGCAGACCGGCGAGACCATCTTCAATGCGCGCTGGGCGGAGATGCTGGGCTATCGCCTCGAAGAGCTCGAGCCGATCTCGATCGACACCTGGCGGCGCTTCGCCCATCCGGACGATCTCGCCGACTCGGACGCCGCGATACACCGTCATCTTCGTGGCGAAACACCGTATTACGAGCACGAGTCCCGCATGCGCCATCGCGCAGGGCACTGGATCCGCGTGCAGGACCGCGGCGCGCTGCGCACCCTTACCGACAAGGGCGAGCCCGAATGGATGTTCGGCACCCATATCGACGTCAGCGACCGGCATCGCGCGGAGCAGGAGCGCGGCGAGGCGCTGAACCGCCTGCGCCAGCTCTCGGACAGCGTGCCCGGCGTGCTGTTCGAGTGCCGCGTGGAAGCCGACGGCAGGATGGTTTTCCCCTACGTCGGCCGGCAGGTCGACGAGTTGATCGGCTGCCGAGCCGAGGACGTGGTGGACGACGCCACGGCGTTCTACGCCCGCCTGCATCCCGACGACCGTGCTCAGGTCATCGAGGAGGTCCGCCGCGCGAAGGACGCCCTGCAGGACTGGTCCGCGTCCTTCCGCGTCCTCCACCCCGTGCACGGCGAGCGCCGGATCCGTGGCGAGGCGCGCTGCCAGGCGCAGCCCGACGGCGCCGGCGAGTGGTTCGGCTACCTTCAGGACGAGACCGAGGCCCACCGGAACCAGGAGTGGCTGCGCCTCTCCGCCCGCGTGTTCGACGCCAGCCAGGAGGGCATCCTGGTCACCGACGCCGAGGTCCGCATCGTCGACGCGAATCCGGCGATGGAGGCACTGACCGGGTACGCCAGGGATGCGCTGCTCGGCCGCAACCCGAGCGTGCTCCGCTCGGGCCGGCACGACGCCGCCTTCTTCGCCGCGATGTACACGAAGCTGCAGCATGACGGGCGCTGGCAGGGCGAGATGTGGAACCGGCACCGCTCGGGCGAGATCTACGTGGTCAAGGTTTCGATCTCCACCGTACGTGACGAGTCCGGGCGGATCGAGCATTACGTGGCCGTGTTCACCGACATCAGCAAGCTGATGGCGCAGCGCGACCACTTCAGCTCGCTCGCCAACTTCGACGCCCTCACCGGCCTGCCCAACCGCCGCCTGCTCGAGGACCGCCTGCACCAGGCGGTGGGCAACGCGCGCCGCGGCAAGCATCTGGTGGTGTGCATGCTCGACCTCGACGGCTTCAAGGCGGTCAACGACAGCGCCGGCCACGCCGAGGGCGACCGCCTGCTGATCGAGCTCGCACAGCGCATGCAGCACATCCTGCGCGCGGGCGAGACGCTGGCCCGCCTCGGCGGCGACGAGTTCGTCCTGCTGCTGGTGGACGGCGACTTCCGTCCGGCGCTCGAGCGTGTGCTCGAGGTGGCGCGCGCGCCGGTGGCGCTGTGCGGCGGCGGCTTCGCCCGCGTCACCGCGAGCATCGGCGCGAGCGCGTACCGGCACGGCGTCGAGGACGGCGCACAACTGCTGCGCGAGGCCGATCACGCCCTCTACCGCGCCAAGCGCGCTGGACGCAGCCGCTGGGTGATGTTCGCGCCGGAGGATGCGGCCGGGTCGGAGACGCCGCCGGCCTAGCCCAGCGTCGTGGTCGCGAGCTTGGCGCCGAAGCCGATGAAGACCCCGCCCACCCCCGCCGTGGCCCCCGCGGCGACGCGGCGGTGGCGGCGGAACTGCGCGGCCAGGCGCGCACCGGCGAAGATCAGCGTGGACAGGTAGAGCACGCTGCAGATCTGCACGATCACGCCCAGGATCACGAAGGACAGCGCGGGGTGTTCATAGGCCGGATCGACGAACTGGATGAAGAAGGAGACGAAGAACAGGATCGCCTTCGGGTTCATCAGGCTGATCAGCAGCGCGGTGCGGAAGGGGTGCGGCGTGCTGCGCACCGGCGGGTAGTCGGGCTTGCCGTCGCCTACCTGCGCCGCCGTCTCGTCGCCGCGCCGCCAGGTCGCCAGTGCCCCGCGCAGCAGAGCCAGCCCCACCCAGGCCAGGTAGGCCGCGCCGGCGTACTTGATCACCATGAACAGCTCGGGCGTGGCGCGCAGCACCGAGGCCATGCCGGTCACCGCGAGCAGCATCAGGATGGTGTCGCCGACGAAGATCCCCGCCGCGCCCTGGTAGCCGGCGCGCACGCCCCAGCGCGAGGCCGCGGCCATCACGTAGAGCGAGTTGGGCCCGGGCAGCAGCACGATGAAGACGGTGCCGAGGACGAAGGTGAAGAGGTCGGTGATGCCGTAGAACATGATGGCGGGCGCGCAGGCTGGAAGTGGGGGATGGGGCAGGAGGGCAGGAGGGCAGGAGGGCAGGCAGCTACTTTGCCACGACCGCCCGCTCGCGGCCAGGCGCCGCCGCCTTCGCGCCTGCCGGCGCTCCTACAGAAACCACCGCATTTTCGGCCTGCAGGAGCTGCGGCAGCTGCGAACAAGGCCGTACCGAACCGGCCGCGCGTGCCACCCTCCACCGCCTTCGCGCCTGCCGGCGCTCCTACACGCATCCCCGAGCTTTTGCGCGCGGACATCGCAAGATTCGCGCCTGCCGGCGCTCCTGCATCCCCCCGAGGCCTTGCGCGCGGGCAGGGACGGGTTCATGTAGGAGCGCCAGCAGGCGCGAAGGCGGCCGCGCTCATTGGCGCTGCGCGACGAACTCCAGCGGCGCATCGACCGAATGGCTGCGGCGGATCTGCAGGCGCACGCGCAGGGTCTCGCCTTCGCGCCAGACTTCATAGAGCTGGCCCATCTCGCGTGGCGGCTCGTCGCCGGATACGGTCTCGCTGCGGGTGAGGAAGCGCAGCCGGCCGTCGTCCCACTCCACTGCCTCGAGCACGCGCGGCACGCCGAGGAAGCTGGCGCTGCCGCCGATGCGGCCGTCCGCCAGCGTGAACACGTAGTGCTCGCGCAGCGTCAGGTTCCATGGATAGGCGACCTCGGCGCTCCATTCGCCGACGAGCGCCTGCGGCCCCCGGTCGGCACCCCGCAACCACCACCACCCGCCACCGAGCACGAGGAGCAGCGCCGCGATCGCGGCCGCAAGCGCCCGGCGTCCGCGCACCGGCTTCGAGGGCGCGGCCGGTTCCACCCATTGCGCCAGCGCGGCCTCCAGGCGGGCGAGCGCCGCGCGCCAGCCGGCGTCGCCGAGCGCAAGCGCGTTGCGGTTGGCCAGCCCGCGCAGTGTGGGCGGCAGCGCCTCGGCCGCCGGCATCGTCGCCCCGCCGACCAGCACCGGGATCAGGGGCTTGCCGGAGGCGAGCGCGAGCTCAACCTCGCGGCGCACGTAGTCGCCGGGATCGTCGAGCCGGCGCCCACGCTCGTCGCGCGCGTCGAGCCAGCGCGGCCCGATCACCACCAGCACCGCCTGCACCTGCTGCAGGGCCTGCTCGATGACCACGCCGAAGTCCGCCCCTGCGGCAATGTCGTCGACGTCGCGGAACACGCTGTCGGCGCCGAAGCGACGCTCGAGCGCATCGGTGAGCCGGCCGGCGAAGCCGGCGCTGTCGTCACGGCGGTAGGAGACGAAGACCTTGGACATGGTGTCGCATCGGGGGGATTTCCTGCATTCAAGCACGCCCCCCGCCCCCACGCCACCCGCGCGGCCCGGTTCGCGCCTGCCGGCGCTCCTACATCCCTCCAGAAGGCGCGCCGGTTCATTGCAGGAGCGCCGGAAGGCGCGAAAGCGGCGGAATCTCCAGCGCAGGCGTCGATTGCAGCACGGCCGGTTCGCGCCTGCCGGCGCTCCTGCATCCCTTCAGAAGGCGTGGCGGTTCATTGTAGGAGCGCCGGAAGGCGCGAAAGCGGCGGAGGTCTCCGGCGCACGCGTCGATTGCGGCACGGCCGGTTCGCGCCTGCCGGCGCTCCTACATCCCTCCCGGAGGCGGGGCGGTTTCCGGAAGGCGCGAAGGCGGTGGCTCAGGCGCCGCGGGCGTATTGCTCGAGGGCGGGGCCGATGGACGGGAGGGCGAGGATGCGGCTGGCGGCGCCGAGGCGGATGGCTTCCTTGGGCATGCCGAAGACGACCGAGCTGGCCTCGTCCTGGGCGATGGTCTGGGCGCCGGCGTCGAACATCTCGCGCAGGCCGCGGGCGCCGTCGTCGCCCATGCCGGTCATGATCACGCCGAGAGCGTTGCGCCCGGCGCAGCGGGCTACCGAGCGGAAGAGCACGTCGACCGAGGGGCGGTGGCGGTTGACCGGCGGGCCGTCGCGCACCTCGACGAGGTATTGCGCGCCGCTGCGCCGCAGCGTCATGTGGCGGCCGCCAGGGGCGATGAGCACGCGCCCGGGGATCACACGCTGACCGTCGCGGGCCTCGAGCACCTCGAGCGCGCACACCTGATCGAGGCGCTGGGCGAACATCGCGGTGAATTTCTCCGGCATGTGCTGGACCACGACGATGCCGGGCACCGTGCGCGGCAGGCCGCGCAGCACGACCTCGAGGGCCTGGGTGCCGCCGGTGGAGGTGCCGAGCGCGATGATGCGATCGGTGGTCTCGGCCATCGCTTCGGCGCGCACCGGCGGCGCGGCCGCGGGCGCCGTCCCGGTCGCCGCGGCCAGGCGCGCAAGCGCGGTGCCGGTGGCGGCACCGATGGCGGCGCCGGAACCCGAGGCCGTCCCTGCGCTCGCCCGCGGCCCGCCCGGGCCGGCGCCCGCCAGCCCGCGCGCAGGCACCACGCCGAAGCCCGAACCGGCAGCGGCAGCGGATTCGACTTCCGCACCCGCCCCCGCTCGGCCGCCTACCCCGCCCAACCCGACCCCTGCACCGGCCCGCAGCGCGCGCAGGTTCGCGCGCGCCGCGGCGCGCACGGCGGCGACGAGCTCCTGGGCGGAGTCGTTGAGGAAGCCCTTCAGCCCCAGCGTGGGCTTGGCGATGATGGAGACGGCGCCGGCGGCGAGCGCTTGCATGGTGGTCTCGGCGCCGCGCGAGGTGAGCGTGGAACATACGATCACCGGGGTCGGGCGCTCGGCCATGAGCTGGCGCAGGAAGCTGATGCCGTCCATGCGCGGCATCTCGACGTCGAGCGTGATGACGTCCGGCCAGTCGCGGCGCATCCTGGCCATGGCGAAG
Organism: Thauera sp.; assembly: GCA_024235615.1. Classification (GTDB taxonomy): domain Bacteria; phylum Pseudomonadota; class Gammaproteobacteria; order Burkholderiales; family Rhodocyclaceae; genus Thauera. The sequence goes on from JACKMB010000001.1 coordinate 1,034,985, forward strand.
ATCGGGTCGGAGGCGGTGCCGACGACCTCGATGCCGGGCGCAGCGGAGAGGATCTCGCTCATCACCTGGCGCACCACGGCGGAATCGTCGACGACGAGGACACGGATCGGAGCGGTCATGCGGCCTCGCTCGCGGCTTCAGAGGGTACTTCGCGGTCGGCTCCGGCACCGCCTTCGCCGTGCACGACCGCAGCGCTCGCCGCCGCCGGGGCGACGTGACGCAGCCAGACCTCGCCGCTGCCGATGTCGAAGATCAGGTTGCGGTGGCCCTCGCCCTCGACGTGCGCGGCGCGCACGCGAAAGCCGTGCGTGCGCAGCAGCGTGCGCGCGGCCTCGACGTTGCGCGTGCCGACGTCGAGCGCGGCGGGGCCGTCCGCGGCGTGGCGGGAGCGGAACATGCGCCCGCCGCCGAAGAGCTTGACCTGGTAATCCTGCGGCCGGGTGTGCGCGGCGCGCAGCTCGCGCAGGAAAAGTTCGATCGCGTCGCCGGCGTAGCGCCCGTCCAGGCCGTCGGCGTGCGCACGCGCGCCGCGCTCGGGCAGCATGAAGTGGCACATGCCGCCGATGCGCAGGCGCGGGTGCCACATCGTGATCGACACGCAGGAGCCGAGCAGGGTGCGGATGCGCGTGTCGCGGTCACCGAACCAGAACTCGCCGGGCTGCAGGAAGATCTCGATGGTGTTGCGCGCGGCCGGCCGCATGCTCACATCCGCCGGTAGATCGTCGGCCGCTCCTGGCGCAGGCCGAGGTCGAGGCCGTTGAGGCTCTCGGAGTGGCCGATGAACAGCCAGCCGCCCGGCCGCATCTGGCGCACGATGCGCTCGACGATACGGCGCTTGGTGGGGAGATCGAAGTAGATGAGCACGTTGCGCAGGAAGACGACGTCGAACTCGCCGACGCCGGCGAGGTTGCCGTTGAGATTGACCTGGGCGAAGCGTACCCGCCGGCGCAGCGCCTCGTCGACCTGCAGCGTACCGTCGCGGCTGCCGACACCGCGCAGGCAGTAGCGCCGCAGGTAGTCGGGCGGGATGCCGTCGATGCGGTTCATCGTGTAGACGCCGCCGCGCGCCTTCTCCACCACCTCGCGGCTGATGTCCGAGCCGAACACTTCCCAGGGCGCCTCGCCGCCGAGGCGGTCGGCGAGCACCATCGCCAGGCTGTAGGCCTCCTCGCCGGAGGAGCTCGCCGCACTCCAGAAGCGCGGCGTGCGCGTGCGCCCGAGCGCGGGCAGCACGCTGTCGGCGAGAAAGTCGAAGTGCTTGGGCTCGCGGAAGAAGTAGGTCTCGTGGGTGGTGAGCAGGTCGACCATGCGCTCGAACTCGTCGCGCGCCCCGGCACTCGACACCAGGCGGTGATACTCGCCGAAGCTGGCGAGCCCGAGCGCGCGCAGCCGCCGCGCCAGGCGGCCGCTGACCAGGCTGATCTTCTGCGGCGGCAGGTCGACGCCGGCGGTCTGGTGCATGAGCGCACGGAACTGCTCGAACTCGGCCTGGGTGATGCTGATCTCGGACATGCGGACCCTCCGGGGAGACCGGCTCAGTGCTCGGCGGCGCCGGCGAGCGCGCCGATGCCGGCGAGCTCGTCGATCGAGAACACCCGCCCGACCTCGAGCAGGATCACGAAGCGCCCTTCGCGGCGCGCCATGCCGGCGATGAAGTCGGTGCGGATGCGGGCGCCGAAGGACGGCGCCGGCTCGATGTCGGCGGCGGCGATGTCGATGACCTCGCTGACCCCGTCGACCATCACGCCGAGCGTCTGCGTGCCGGCGTCGCCGTTCACCTCGACGATGACGATGCAGCTGCGCCGCCCGCTGCGCAGGCGCTCGCGGCCGAAGCGCGCGGCGAGGTCGATCACCGGCACCACCGCGCCGCGCAGGTTGATCACCCCGCGCACGGTGGGCGGCGTCATCGGCACCTCGGTGAGCTCGCCGAATTCGATGATCTCACGGATCTGCAGGATGTCGATCGCGAACACCTCGCCGCCGAGCGTAAACACCAGGTACTGGCCGCCCGCGGCCGCGCCGGCGCGCAGCCCGGCCGCGGCGACCGGCGCCGGGGCGACCGTCTGAAGACTGGATTGCGTCATGGCCGGCTCCGCTCAGAAGCGCACGTATTCCGGGTCCGCGGCGGCGGCGAAGGCCGGCTGCGGGTTGCCCAGGCCGATGCGGCGCGGCTCGCGCGTGGCGCGCGCGGGGGCCGCGTGGGCGCGGGCGGCGCGCGGGGCACCGCCGTCACCGCCGGCCTGCTGCGCCTGCAGGTCGAGGCGGAACTGCGCCACCAGGCGCTGCAGCTGCTCGGCCTGGCTGTTCATCTCCTCGGCGGTCGCCGACAGCTCCTCCGAGGCCGAGGCGTTCTGCTGCGTGGTCTGGCTGATCTGGCTCATGGCGATGTTGATCTGCCCCGCGCCGGCCGACTGTTCCTCGGACGAGGCGGTGATCTCCTGCACGAGCTCGGCGGTCTTGCGGATCGAGGGCACGATCTCCTCGAGCAGGGCACCGGCGCGCTCGGCCGTCTTGACGCTGGAGCCGGCGAGCTCGCCGATCTCCTGCGCCGCGACCTGGCTGCGCTCGGCCAGCTTGCGCACCTCGGCCGCCACCACCGCGAAGCCCTTGCCGTGCTCGCCGGCGCGCGCCGCCTCGATCGCGGCGTTGAGCGCGAGCAGGTTGGTCTGGTAGGCGATGTCATCGACGATGCCGATCTTGTCGGCGATCGAACGCATCGCCTCGACCGTCGCGCGCACCGCCTCGCCGCCCTCGTCGGCGTCGGCGGCGGACTTGCTCGCCATGCCGTCGGTGACGCGGGCGTTCTCGGTGTTCTGGCCGATCGAGGCGGACATCTGCTCGATCGAGGCCGAGGTCTCCTCGAGGCTGGCGGCCTGCTCGGAAGATCCCTGCGCCAGCGACTGCGAGGTCGCGCTCACCTGCTCGGAGGCTGCGGACAGGGCGTCGGCCGCGCCGCGCACCTCGCCCAGGGTCTGCGACAGGCTGCCCACCATGCGCTGCATCCCCGCGAGCAGGCTGATGTTGTCCCCGGCGCGCAGCTGCACGTCCACCGTGAGATCGCCGGCGGCGACCTTGCGTGCGATCTCCGCCGCATAGTCGGGCTCGCCGCCGAGCTGGCGCAGCAGCCCGCGGGTGATCAGCATGGCCACCAGGACACCCGCCAGCAGCGCGATGCCGCCCAGCACGGACATGGTCAGCGTGGCCGTGGCGACGGTCTCGGCGGTCTCGCTGCCGGTGCCGGTGAGCAGCTCGCCCTGGTAGGCGGTCAGCGCGTTGACGCGCTGGCGGTACTGCACCGCGATGGCATCGTAGTCGCCACGCAGGTAGGCGCGCGCCTCGTCGCTGCGGCCCTGCTCGACGAGCTCGACGAGGCGGTTCTGCGCCGGGATGAAGCGCTGGCGGCTGTCGAGCACCTCGGCGAAGAGCTCCTTGCCGCGCGGCTGCACCAGCATCGGCCCGAGCGCGTCCCAAGCCTTGCCGATGCGCTCGCGCCCGCCGAGCATGCGATCCTTGGCGCGCTGGATCTGCTCGCCGTTCTCGGCGATCACCAGCTCGCGCCCGCCCATGGCGATCTCGTTCACCCCGACCAGGCCGTCCTGCAGCAGCTGGTTCTTGGGCCAGAGCTCGTTCACCACCACGTCGACATCGCGCTTGATGTCGGTCAGCCGCAGGACGCCCACCGCAAGCAGCGTCCCCAGCAGGACCAGCACGAGACCGAAGCCCAGCCCCAGCTTCACACCCACCTTCATGTTTCCGAACATTTTCATTCCCCTGTTTCCGTTTTCTTCAACAGCATTCATGCAGCGAGGAAGCGCGCCCGCGGCGCGCCCCCGGTGTCGCGGCCCTCGTGCGCGATCGCACGCTGGACCAGTTGTGGCACATCCAGGATCAGCGCCACCTCGCCGCTACCCAGGATGGTGGAGCCGGCGATGCCGGCGACGCGCTCGAAGAGCGGCCCGAGCGGCTTGATCACCGCCTGGCATTCGCCGAGCAGGCGGTCCACCGCGATCCCCGCCTGGCGCCCGCCGAAGCGCACCACCACGACGTTCTGCCGCGCCGGCGGCACGCCCTCGAGACCGAACAGTGCGCGCAGGCGCAGGAAGGGCAGGACCTGGCCGCGCAGGTCGAGGTAGCCGTCGGCGCCGGCACTCGCCGGCAGCTCGATGCACTCGACCACCGCGTCGAGCGGCAGGATGAAGGTGGAGCCGGCGACGCCGACCTGGAAGCCGTCGATGATCGCCAGCGTGAGCGGCAGGCACAGCCGCATCGTGGTGCCCTGCCCCGGCGCGCTGAGGATGTCGAGGCTGCCGCGCAGCGCATCCACGCTGCTCTTGACGACGTCCATGCCGACGCCGCGGCCGGACAGGCTGGTAAGCTCGGCCGCGGTGGAGAAGCCCGGCGCGAGGATCAGGCGGTGGATCTCGGCCTCGGAGAGCACGGCCTCGGGCGCCACCAGGCCGCGCTCGACGGCCTTGGCGAGGATGCGCTGCGCATCCAGCCCGCCGCCGTCGTCGGCGACCTCGATGACGATGCTGCCGGACTCGTGGAACGCGCGCAGCTCGAGCCGGCCACGCGCCGGCTTGCCCGCCTCGGCGCGGCGCGCGGGCGATTCGATGCCGTGGTCGAGGGCGTTGCGCACGAGGTGCATGAGCGGGTCACCGATCTTCTCGACCATGGACTTGTCGAGCTCGGCCTCGGCGCCGCGGATCACCAGCTCGATGTCCTTGCCGAGCTCGCGCGCGAGGTCGCGCACCACGCGCGGGAAGCGGTTGAAGACCTCGCCGATCGGGGTCATGCGCAGGCGCAGCGCGGCGTCGCGCACGTCCTCGACCAGGCGCAGCAGGTTGGCGGCGGTCTCCTGCAGCGCGCGGCTGCCGGCCTGCTGCGCCTGCAGCTGGGTGGCGGCGCCGGCGATCACGAGCTCGCCGACCTGGTCGATGAGGGCATCGAGGCGGTCGGCGGGCACCTTGACGCTGCGCGTCTCGCTCGCGCGCCGGTCCTCGGCGGCCTTCTGCTTGCCGAGCGCGGCCTGCACCACCTGGGCGGGCACGCCGGCCTGCTCGACGAGCAGCTCGCCCACGCGCGGCGCCTCGGCCTGCGCGTGCTGGGCGGCGAGCGCGGCCTCGAGCTCGCGCGCGGTGACCGAACCGCAGGCCACGAGGATCTCGCCGAGCCGGCGCGGGTCCTCGTCGAGCGCCTCGATGAGGGCGAGGTACTCCTCGACGTGCGCCGCCGGCGGCACCAGCACAATGCGCGCGCTGTCCTGCACGAACTCGAACACCGATTCGATCTCGGCGCGCGTGGCTGCGCTGCGCAGCGCGATCTCGAAGCCGAGGTAGCAGCACTCCGGATCGCCGGTGGCGAGCTCGGGGAGGGCGTCGGCGATCGTCTCGACGTGCACCAGATCGCCGAGCGTGCGCAGGTAGTGGATGAAGGCGAGCGGATCCATGCCGTTCTTCAGCACCTCGGGCGCGAAGCGCAGCGACAGGTGCCAGTGCTCGGCGCCGAGTGCCACGCCGCCGCCGACGTCGATCGCGGACGCAGCTGCGGGTGCCGCACCGACGGCCACCGCCCCCTCCTCCAGCGTCGCCGGCAACGCGGCAGGCGTGGCGCAGAAGGCTTCGAGGCGGGCGCGCAGCGGTGCGCCCTCGAATTCCGGCAGGGGCGCCTCGGCGGCGACCGCGGCGACGAGGCCGGCGATGTGGTCCTGCGACTCGAGCAGCAGGTTGATGAGGGCGTCGGAGAGTTCGAGCTCGCCGTTGCGCATGCGGTCGAGCACGCTCTCGACGGCGTGGGTGAAGTGCACCACCGCGTCCAGCCCGAACAGGCCGGCCGAGCCCTTGATGGTGTGGGCGCAGCGGAACAGCGCATGCAGCTCGTCGGTGGGCAGCGCGGCGGTCTCGGCGCGCAGGAGGATCTCCTCCATCTGCGCGAGCAGCTCGCGGCTCTCGTCGAGGAAGGTGGCCAGGGCCTGGGAGAGGTCCATCAGCGTGTCTCCTGCGTGGCGGGCGCGGCATCCTCGAGCAGCGGGTCGCCGAGCGCGCTGCCGAGGCGGGCGAGGTCGAGCAGGCGCAGCACCGCGGCGGAGTGGTTGACGAAGCGCACGCTGCGCCCGGCGCTGCGCTTGGCCATCAGCATGAGCTGCAGGCCGGCGGTATCGATCTCGTCGATGCGGCCGAGGTCCACCTCGAGCGCTTCGTGGGTGGAGAGCGCCTGCAGCCAGGTCTCGCGCAGCGCGGCCACGGTGTAGATGCCGAGCTCGCCTTCGGGGGCGAGGCGGGCGAGGCCGTCGGCGGGGGTGTCCAGGGCGGGGATATCCATGGTCGGCACGCTCACATCACCAGCTTGGACACCGCCGCCAGCATCTGCTGCGGCTGGAAGGGCTTGACCACCCAGGCGCGCGCGCCGGCCTCCTGGCCGAGGCGCTTCTTCTCTTCGGCGGCCTCGGTGGTGAGCATGATCACCGGGGTGAACTTGTAGCTCGGGTTCTTCTTGACCTCGCGCACGAAGGCGATGCCGTCCATGTTGGGCATGTTCACGTCGGAGATGATGAGGTGAACCTTCTGGCCACCGAGCTTGCCGAGGGCGTCGCGGCCGTCGCAGGCCTCGATGACCTGGTAGCCGGCGCCCTTGAGCGACAGGCTCACCACCTGGCGCAGCGAGGCGGAGTCGTCGACGATCAGCACGGTCTTGGACATGGGGGATTACTCCTGCTCAAAAGAAGGTGATGTCGCCACCGGCCGGAGCGGGGTTCGCGTCGGCGCGGCGTGCGTGTTGTTCGAGGGTGGTGTAGGTGCGCTCGAGCGCGGCGATCCAGGCGGCGACGTCGATCGGCGCCGGCACCCGCCCGCCGGCGAGACGGGCCTCGTCCTCGGCGACCTGGGCGGTCAGGCGCGCCATGTCGGTGCGCACCGCCTCGAGGATCTGGCTGACGCGATCCTGGAACTGGAGCTGCACCAGCACGCCCTCGATGCGGGACTGCACCGCGGCGCTGTCTTCCTCGAGCGCGCGCGCGGCCTGCGCCATGGCGCTGCCGACCCGGTCGAAGCGCGCGACCACGCTGCCGATGGCAGCCTCGGAGTCGCGCACCAGGACGGCGTCGCCGCGAGCCATGTGCTCGGCCGCGGCGAGCGCCTCGGCCATCGCGGCGTGGGCGCTCTCGACCTTGGCGCGGATGCGCTCGCCGGTGGCGCCGGAGAGGTCGGAGAGCTTGCGCACCTCGTCGGCGACCACCGCGAAGCCGCGCCCCACCTCGCCGGCGCGCGCGGCCTCGATCGCCGCGTTGAGCGCGAGCAGGTTGGTCTGCTTGGCGATCTCGCCGACCTCGCTCGCCATGCGCATCAATTCCTCGGTGACCTGGGCGAGTCGGGCGACCGCCTGCGACAGGCTCTGCTTCTCGGCGAGCGCGGCGTTGAGCCCGGCGAGCACGCGGTCGAGCTCGCCGCGGGCGTAGCCGATCACCCCGACCACGCTGTCCTCGCCGCTGTCGGCGGTGGCCTGGCGCGAGCGCAGCAGCGCGTGCTGCAGCCCTTCGAGGATGTTCGCGAACTCGTCCGCGAGCGTGCCCACGGCGGTCTCGGTGTGGCTGCGCGAGATGCCCACGTGGTCGTGCCAGCGCTCCAGCGCCGCCTGCGCCACCTGCTGCAGGCTCGCAAGATAGGCCTCGCGCTCGGCCAGGCGCGCACGCTCGGCCTCGCCGAGGCGCGCCACGGCGGCGGCCTGGCCCGCGCGCTGGCGGCGCAGCATCGACCACGGCAGCACGAAACCGGCCACGCCGACGCAGACCGCTGCGGCGACGCCTGCCACGCCCGGCACGAGCAGGCCGAGCAGCAGCGCACCGGCCAGCCCGGGGGCGGCGTGCACGGCCAGGGGCAGGAGCTGCGAATCCGTCGGGGCGGGAGTCTGGGGAGCTTGGGACACTTGGGCGTTCTCCATTGTTGCCGTGCTCGCCTTGCGACGGCGGGGCGATTCGTCTGCCTTCCGGACCTCGCTCACGGAACATTCCACGCGAAGATGGACCCAATCCGGGGAGTGCCGTTAACATCCGGGCCCACCGCGCATTTGCCGGCGACATGCACTTTCTTTGCATGCATCATCCCGGTATGGGGCGTCTAGGGACAATCGGTAAAATTCCGTGCGTGTCCCTAGGGGATTGGACTAGTCGGACAGCAGGAGCAGGCTCATCGACACGGAGGGATTCGCGTGCTGATCCGCAGGCAGCAATGGGCGATCGCGATCGCCTCGCTGATCACCATCGTGGTGGTAAGCGGACTGTGGATCGCGAACAACCTGGCCTTGCGCGCCGAGCTCGAGCGCGCCCGCATGGCGTCGCAGATCGGGCCGGTGGGGGCCGCGCAGATGCGTGCGCGCATCTTCGAGTTCCTCGCCCAGCCCTCGCCGGCGGCGCGGGAGCGCTGGTACGAGAGCCACCGGGCGCTCGGCACACTGCTGGCACCCGCACTGATGGACGGCACCCCCGGTGAGCCGATCATCGCGGACCTGCGTGCACGCCACGCAGAACTGCCGGCGCTGTTCGAGGCGCTCGCCGCCGATCGCCTGCGCGAGGTCGCAGGCAGCGCGCCCACGCCCGAGCTGCTGGATGCGCAGCGCCTCGCCTCCGTCCATTTCATGGACGTGACGCAGCAGGTGGCCGGCGAAACCCTGCGCCTGCTCGATCTGAGCCAGGCGCGGCTGGAAGGCCTGCACGCCGATCAGGAGCGCCTGATCGGTGGCCTCATCCTCGCCCTGGCGCTGGTGATCGGGCTCGAGCTCTTCCTGGTGCACCGCCGCATCCTCAAACCCCTGCAGGAGCTGCACGAGGGCGCGCGTGCGATCGAGACGGGCCACTACGAGCACCGCCTCGGCATGGACGGCAAGGACGAGATCGCGGAGCTCGGCGCACAGTTCGACCACATGGCCGACGCGCTCGGCGAGACCCTGCAGGCCCTGCACCAGCAGCGCAGCCAGCTCGAAGTCGCCAACCGCGAGCTGGAGAGCTTCAGCTACTCGGTGTCGCACGACCTGCGCGCACCGCTGCGCGGCATCGGTGGCTGGGCGCAGGCGCTCGAGGAGGATCATGGCGGTACGCTGCCCGCGGAGGCGCAGGAATACCTCACGCGCATCCGCGGCGAGTGCGCGCGCATGAACCTGCTCATCGAGGATCTGCTACAGCTGGCGCGCGTCACCCGCGGCGACCCGGTATTCGAATGGCTGGAGCTCGATCTGCTCGCCCGCGAGGTGGCCGAGCGCGTGCGCGAGAGCTGGCCGGGGCGCGACATCGAGTTCGCGATCGCCCCGGGGCTGAGGGTGTGGGGCGACCGCAGCCTGCTCGGGATCGCCCTCGCCAACCTGTTCGACAACGCCTGCAAGTTCACGGCGCGCGTGCCGCGGGCGCACATCGAGCTCGGTCTCCGGGAGCTCGTCGATGCCCCCGGCGGGCGCAGCCTGCAGCAGTACTTCGTGCGCGACAACGGCGCGGGCTTCGACATGAAGCACGCGGCCCGGTTGTTCGTCCCCTTCCAGCGCATGCACTCGCAGCGCGAGTTTCCCGGCACCGGCATCGGGCTGGCGATCGTGCAGCGCATCATCCAGCGCCATGGTGGCACACTGGAGGCCGAGGCCAGTCCGGGCGAGGGCGCCTGCTTCCGCTTCACCCTGCCGCTGCTGCCCGGCCCGCCGGCCCCTCCACCGAACGGAACGCCAACATGAGGCGAACGCATTGAATCCGCCCCCGAACGCCGCCGCGGCCCTCCCTCCGGACAGTCGCAGCGCACCCGCGCCACGCGAGCTCGCCGTGCTGATGGTGGAGGACTCCGAGAGCGACGCGCTGCTGGTGCTGCGTGCGCTGCGCCGCGCCGGCTTCGCGCTGCGCCATCGCCGCGTCGAGGAGGCTGCCGAGATGCGCGCGGCGCTCGCCGACGAGACCTGGAACGTCGTGCTGTCGGACTTCAACCTGCCCGGCTTCGACGCGCGCAGCGCGCTCGCCGAGCTGCACGCGAGCGGGCTCGACCTGCCCTTCATCGTGGTGTCGGGCACCATCGGCGACGAGACCGCGATCGAGCTGATGCGCCGCGGCGCCCACGACTACCTGATGAAGGACAACCTCGCCCGCCTCGCCCCCGCGATCGAGCGCGAGCTCGGCGAGGCGTGCGTCCGCGCCGAGCGCCGGCGCGCGCTCGCCGCGCTGCACGACAGCGAGGCGGTGCTGCGCGAGGCGCAGCGCATCGGCGGGGTCGGGCAGTGGCGCAGGGACCTGCCAGGCGGGGCGCTGTGGTGCTCGGACACCTTGTTCGGGCTCTTCGGCATGGCCCCGGTGGCGGGAGAGGATGCGTTCGACGCCCTGCTCACCCGCGTGCACCCGGACGACCTCGGGCGCCTGCTGCAGGCACACCGCGAGCTCGCCGCCGGCAGCGAGCGCGTCGAGCTGGAGTACCGCATCGTCCATGCCGACGGCAGCCTGCGCTACGTGCTCGAGTGCGCCGCCCGCAGCCGCGGCGCCGAGACCGCGACGCCGCGCCTGATCGGCACGGTGCACGACGTCACCGCGCAGCGCGCCGCGGCCGAGGCCTTGCGCACCGCCAACGCGCGCCTGCGCCAGATGTCGCTGCGCGTGCTCGACGCCCAGGAGGCCGAGCGCCGCGCGGTGGCCTACGAGTTGCACGACCAGATCGGCCAGGCGCTCACGGCGGTCAAGCTCGACCTGCAGGCGATGACCCCTCATCTGGACGCCGGCCCGGCGGTGGCGCGCCTGGCCGCGGCCATCCACACCACCGAGGAGGCGCTCGCGCAGGTGCGCGGCCTGTCGCTCAACCTGCGCCCGCCGCAGCTCGACTACATGGGGCTGGAAGCCTCGCTGCGCTGGCACGCCGAGCGCGAATGCGCGCGCGCCGGGCTGGTGCTCGATTTCTCCGGCGGTCTCGGCGAGTTCAAGGCCGAGGAGCGCTGCGCGATCGTGTGCTTCCGGCTGATGCAGGAGGCACTGAACAACGCCGTACGCCATGCCGGCGCGAGGCGGGTGCGCATCGCGCTGGCGGTCGCGGACGGCCGCCTCGACATGGAGATCGCCGACGACGGCCGCGGCTTCGACCTCGCGCGCGCGCGCCGGCGCATGCTGGAGGGCGCCAGCGTGGGTCTGCTCGGCATGGAGGAGCGCGCGGCGCTGATCGGCGGCGAGGTGCGCATCGACGCCGCTCCCGGCGCGGGCACCCGCATCCGGGTAAGCCTGCCCTGTACCGCAAACACCGCCCCGGCGTAGGATTCGGTCATGGAAGGAATGCGAGTTCTGCTGGTGGACGATCACAGCCTGGTGCGCGCGGGCATCCGCGCGCTCCTGGGCTCGATCGCGGGCGTGGCCGGCATCGAGGAAGCGAGCAGCGGCCGCCAGGCGGTCGAGCTGGCGGCGACGATGCAGCCCGACCTGGTGCTGATGGACATCGCGATGGACGACATGGACGGCCTCGCCGCCACGCGCGCGATCGCCGCGGCGCATCCGCACATCAAGGTGGTGATCCTGTCGATGCACGACACCGGCGACTTCTTCGAGCAGGCGCTGCGCTGCGGCGCGCGCGGCTACCTGCTCAAGGACGCCGCGGTGGCCGAGCTCGAGATGGCGATCGCGGCGGTGATGCGCGGCGACGTCTACCTGAGCCCTGCGGTGTCACGCCACCTCGTGGGCAACATGCTCGCGCGCGCGCCCGAGGAAGAACGCGCGGCGAGCGTGCTGACCCCGCGCCAGACCGAGATCCTCGAGCTCATCGGCAGCGGCCTCGGCACCAAGGAGATCGCCCGCCGGCTCGACCTCAGCGTCAAGACCGTGGAGGCGCACCGCGCCCAGATCATGGAGCGCCTGGGCGTGCGCGACATCGCCAACCTGCTGCTGGAGGCCGCGCGCCGCGGCCTCATCACCCTCGGCAAGCGCTCCACACCCCTAGACGCGCCTCGGTAATCCAGGGGATTGTCGCCGCGCCCCGGCGGCCTATCATGGCGGCATGGACCGAAGTGCCGGAGTGCGATTCCGGCCGCACACCGCTGAGGAAGGGCAAGCATGGGCGAGACCGTCAATCTGCTGATCGTCGAGGACAACGAATCCGATGCCGCGCTGGTGGTACGCCAGCTCGAGCGCGCCGGCTATACGGTGGCGACCGCGCGCCGCGTCGATCGCGCCGCGGAGTTCGGTGCCGCCCTCGGGGCCTGCGCGTGGTCGGCGGTGCTGTGCGACTACGCCCTGCCCGGCTTCAGCCCCGAGGAGGCGCTCGCCCAGGTACAGGATAGCGGGCTGGACCTGCCCTTCCTGGTCGTCTCGGCCTCGCTCGGCGACGAGGACGCCGGCCGCCTGATGGCGCTCGGCGCGCACGACTACGTGCACAAGCACGACCTCGCGCGCCTCGCCCCGGCGCTGGCGCGCGGCCTGGCCGAGGCACGCGAGCGCCGGGCCCGCCGCCACGCCGAGGACGGTCTGCGCGCGCGCGAAGCGCACCTGCGCATCTGGAGCGAGGTGGTCGAGGGCCTGAGCGAGGGCATCGTGGTCACCAACCTCGCCGGCGACATCCTCGACTGCAACCCGGCCTTCGAGCGCATCACCGGCTACGCCCGTGCGGAAGTGCTCGGGCTGAACCCGCGCATCCTGAAGTCCGGCCGCCATGACGCCGCCTTCTACGCCGGCATGTGGGACGCGCTGGTCACCCGCGGCTCGTGGGTGGGCGAGGTATGGAATCGGCGCAAGAGCGGCGAGGTCTACCCCGAGCGCCTGGCCTTGCGCGCGGTGCACGGCGCCGACGGCCTGCCCACGCACTACGTGGGCATGTTCAGCGACCTCAGCCGCGAGAAGCAGGACCAGGCCCGGCTCGACTACCTGACCCAGCACGACCCGCTCACCGGCTTCGCCAACCGCCAGCTCTTCATGGAACGCCTGGAGCAGGCGATCGAGCGCGCCGCCGCCGGCGAGGGCAAGGCCGCGGTGCTGCTGCTCGACCTCGATCGCTTCCGGCGGGTGAACGAGAGCCTCGGCCAGGACGCCGGCGACCGCCTGCTGCAGGCCATGGCCGAGCGCATCGCCGGCTGCCTGAGGCGGCGCAGCAGCCTCGCCCGCCTGGGCAGCGACGAGTTCCTCATGCTGATCACCGAGTTCGCCGACGCGGACGCGCTGGCGGCGCTTGCGCGGCGCATCCTCGACGAGATCGCCCGTCCGCTGACGATCAACGGCCAGGTCCTGCACATGAGCGCGAGCCTGGGCATCAGCGTCCATCCCCAGGACGGCGCCGACGCCGAGCACCTCCTGCATGCGGCCGAGGCCGCGCGCGCGCAGATCCGCCACGGCCTGGGCAACCGCCTGCACTTCTTCACCCCCGGCATGGACACGCGCGCGCGGCGCTGGATCGCGGTCGAGAGCGAGCTGCGCCACGCGCTCGCGCGCGGCGAGCTGCAGCTCTACTACCAGCCGATGGTGTGCGTGCGCGACGGCCGCGTGCGCACCGTGGAGGCGCTGCTGCGCTGGAACAGCCCGGCGCTGGGCTGGGTGTCGCCGGCGGAGTTCATCCCGGTGGCCGAGGAGAGCGAGCTCATCGTGGCGATCGGCGACTGGGTGCTGGAGACCGCATGCCGCCAGGTCCGCCACTGGCAGGACACCGGCCTGCCGCCGATCCGCGTGGCGGTGAACGTCTCCGCACACCAGCTCGCGAGCGGCCGCCTGCCCGAGCGCGTGCGCGAGGTCCTGGAGGGCACGGGCATCGACCCCGGCCAACTCGAGATCGAGCTCACCGAGAGCGCGATGATGACGGACAGCGAGCACAGCGCGCGCCAGGTCGAGGCGATCAGCCGCATGGGGGTGAGCGTCTCGCTCGACGACTTCGGCACCGGCTACTCCTCGCTCGCCTACCTCAGCCGCTTCGCGCTCACCAAGCTGAAGATCGACCGCAGCTTCGTCGACGGCCTGACGAGCGATCCGAAGAGCTCGATCATCGTGGATGCAACCCTGGGCCTGGCGCGCGGCCTCGGCCTGCGCGTGGTCGCCGAGGGCGTGGAGACGGAGGCGCAGCGCGCGCTGCTCGCCGCCGCCGGCTGTGATGCGCTGCAGGGCTACCTGTTCAGCCCGCCGGTGGCGCCGGCCGCCCTCGGCGCGCTCATCGACCGCTTCGCGCCGGCCGAGCGCTACGCGAAGCCGAGGGTGTTCGCCGTCAGCGCCTGATCGGGGCGCCGTCGGCACTCAGCGCGGCGGCGTGCTCCTGGCCTGGCGCAGCGACCACAGGCTGACCAGCGCGAGCGCGCCGACGATCAGCGTCATGCCGGCGAACTCCGCCGGTGTCGGGCGCTCGCCGAGCTCGATCCAGCCCGCGAGCGCGCCCACCATCGGGATGCCGAGCGCGGACAGCCCGGCCACACCGGTGGACAAGCGCTGCAGCACGAACAGCCACAGCAGCCAGGCCAGGCCGGTGGCGAGCACCGCGTTGAACACCAGCGCGCCCCAGAAGTAGGGCGTCGGATCGATCGGCCGCGAGGGGTGCAGCAGCGCCAGCGCGCACAGCGCGAGCGCGCCGAACAGCATCTGCCAGGCGGTGAGCGAGAGCAGATCGAAGTCGTGCGCGCGGCGCATGCGCTTGGCCTGCACCGAGGCCACCGCCCAGGTCACCCCACCGGCGACCGCGAGCAGGTTGCTGAAGGCGCTGCCGCCCATCGCCCAAGGCTCGAGCACCAGCACCAGGCCGCAGGCGGCGATGGCGTTGGCCGCCCACTGCATGCCGCGCACGCGCTCGCCGAGCACGAACCAGGCCATCGGCACCACCCAGAACGGCATCGTATACACCAGCACCGCGGTCTTGCCGGCCCCGCCGGCGACCAGCGCCCACTGGATCAGCGCGGTGAAGGCGCCGGTCTGCAGCACGCCGAGCAGCGCCACCTGGCGCACCTGCTGCAGCCCCAGCGGGCGACGCAGCACGAGGAGCACGACGAAGAGCGTGGCGGCACCGAGCACGGTGCGGATCGCCGAGAAGTCGAAGGGATCGACGTACTGGATGACCTGCTTCATGACCACCCAGTTGTAGCCCCAGATCAGCGACAGGAGCGCGAGCGCGAGCAGCGCCAGGCGCGGCGAGCCGGATGCGGACATCGGACCTCCAAAAGGAAAACGCCGCGGCGCCCCGGGAGGGGGCCGCGGCCGAAGGGGTGCCGCCAGGGAGACGGCGGCGGGCAACAGTGCGGGATGGATTATGCCCCGGCCTGCGGGCGGCGACAGATGCCGGCGCGGATAAGCATTATCCGCACCGGCAGTACGGCGGATGCAGCGCTCAGGCCGGCTGCGCCGCCACGACGGGCGCCTTGCGGCTCATCAGCGCAAGGTGCAGCACCGCGCCGAGCAGCGCACCGAACATCCACCAGCCACCCCCCCGCCCGCCGTCTTCGCCCCCGCTGCCGAGTTACCCAACTGGGCGCTGCGCTCGGTTGACCTCGCGAACCCGCTGCTCGCGCTCGACAACGGGCTGTGATCGCCGCGGAAGCGCCGCAATCGCGCCTGCCGGCGCTCCTACATGAACCGGCGCGATTCCGTCCCGTGGAGGAGCGGCGGCAGCCGCGAATAGGGCGGTGGGGTGGCGACGGGCGATCTCGCGGTTCGACACGCTGAAATCGCGCCAGCCGGCGCTCCTACATGAACCGGCGCGGTTCCGTCCCTTGTAGGAGCGGCGGCAGCCGCGAATAGGGCGGTGGGGTGGCGACGGGCGATCTCGTGGCTCGAATGCGGTGGGGACGCGTGGCGTCACTTACGCGATCGCTGATGCGCTGCATCAGCCCGCAGCGCTGACCGGGCGCGCGGCGGCCGCCTACACTCCGCGGCCCCATCGTGCGTCCCTGGAAGACCTCATGCTGCTCGGCCTGTCCCTGTTCTACGTCGGCGCGGTCCTGATCCTCAACGGCCTGTGGATGCTCGGCCGCATCGGCGACCGCGAGATCACCGTCATCAACCTGTTCACCGGCGGGCTGACCCTGCTGGTGTGCCTGCGCCTGGCTCTGGGCGCCGACGCGGACGCCGCCTCGATCCGCGGCGCGGCGTTCTCGCTGCTGTTCTCCTTGACCTACCTGTGGGTGGCCTGGAACCGCCTGACCGGCGGCGACGGGCGCGGGCTGGGCTGGTTCAGCCTGTTCGTGGCGATCACCGCGGTGCCGATCGCGGCCGACACCCTGCGCGCAGCGGCGAGCACCTGGGACTGGTGGCTCGGCCTGTCGTGGGCGGCGTGGGCGGTGCTGTGGCTGATGTTCTTCCTGCTGCTGGCCCTGCACAAGCCGATCGCACGCGCCACCGCATGGATGGCGATCGTCCAGGGCGTGGGCACCGCCTGGCTGCCGGGCTATCTGCTACTGACCGGCACGCTGGGCTGAACGCAGGCGCTCACACCGCGCCGGGCTCCGTATGCTGCGCCGCAAAAATATAAATTTTTGTATTTCAGGTATTCGCCCCGTCCGCTCCTGTCGCGAGAGTGAATCCCTAGACTCCATATCAAGTCGGTACCCGCCCCTGGCCGCGCGCTCCGTCGCGGCTCGACGGCCGGAGCGCACCACCACCCCGACCCCTGCACGGCGCCGCGATGACCCGGGACCACCCGGGCGGGACGGCGCCGAAGAGACACACAAAACATGAAGGAGACGAACATGTCCGACCTCGCACTGCAAGGCGGAGGCGACCGGGTCCATCCGGTCGACGAGAAACTGCCCGGCGGGCGGCTCGCCGCGCTGGGCATGCAGCACGTACTGGTGATGTACGCCGGCGCGGTCGCAGTGCCGCTGATCGTGGGGCGCGCGCTCGGCCTCAGCCCCGAGCAGGTCGCCCTGCTGATCTCCGCCGACCTGTTCTGCTGCGGGCTGGTGACGCTGATCCAGTCGCTCGGCTTCGGCAAGTATTTCGGCATCAAGCTGCCGGTGATGATGGGCGTGACCTTCGCCGCGGTCGGGCCGATGGTGGCGATGGCCAACGTGCAGGGCGGCCCCGATGGCGCGCGCGCGATCTTCGGCGCGATCATCGGCGCAGGCATCCTGTCGATCTTCATCGCGCCCTTCATGAGCCGGCTGCTGCGCTTCTTCCCGCCGGTCGTCACCGGCACCATCATCGCCATCATCGGCATCAGCCTGATGCGGGTGGGCGTGGGCTGGGCGATGGGCGGGCCGGCCCACCTCGCGCAGAGCGTGGATGTGCCCAGGCTGGTGCAGATGGTGGACGTCGCCAAGGCCAAGGCGGCCGAGGCGGGCGTGGAGCTCGCCAAGCTGCCCGGCCCCATTCCGATGGTGAACAACGCCGGCTACGGCGCCCTCGACACCATGGCCGTGGCGGCCTTCGTGCTGGTGGTGATCCTGCTGCTGGTGCGCTATGGACGCGGCTTCGTCGCCAACATCGCGGTGCTGCTGGGCATCGTCGTCGGCTGCGTGGTGGCGGTGGTGATGGGCAAGATGCACTTCGACAAGGTCGCCAAGGCCGACTGGTTCGATCTGGTGACGCCCTTCGCCTTCGGCATGCCGACCTTCGACCCGGTGATGGTGCTGACCATGACCCTGGTGATGGTCGTGGTGATGATCGAGTCGGTGGGCATGTTCCTGGCGCTCGGCGAGATCACCGACAAGCGCATCAGCCGCACCGAGCTCGCCGCCGGCCTGCGCACCGACGGCCTCGGCACCCTGATCGGCGGCCTCTTCAACACCTTCCCCTACACCAGCTTCTCGCAGAACGTGGGCCTGGTGGGGGTGACCGGGGTGAAGAGCCGCTGGGTGTGCGTGGCGGCCGGCGTGATCATGATCGTGCTCGGCATGCTGCCCAAAATGGCGGCGCTGGTGGAGTCGGTGCCCACCTTCGTGCTCGGCGGCGCCGGCCTGGTGATGTTCGGGATGGTGGCGGCGACCGGCATCCGCATCCTCTCCAACGTCGACTTCCGCGGCAACCGCAACAACCTGTACATCGTCGCGCTGTCGATCGGCTTCGGCCTGGTGCCGCTGGTGGCGCCGCGCTGGATGCAGCACATGGCGCACAGCCTGCATCCGCTGCTCGAGTCGGGGATCCTGCTGACGGCGATCTCGGCGGTGGTGCTGAACCTCTACTTCAACGGCGGCCGCGAGGACAAGGCGGGCGCGATCGAGGCGGCGAAGGCTGCAGAAGCGCACTGACCCGGGCACGGCCGGCAAGCCGGCCGTGCATTCGCACGGGGTGCAAGCGGAAAGGGGGCCAACGGCCCCCTTTCTTCGTTTCCATCCCAGGCAATCGGCCCTCGGCACGCCGCCGCGGCCCACCCGGGCTCACTTCATCATCGCCACCAGCCCCAGCGTGATCGACGGGAAGGCGACCAGCAGCAGCAGGCGCAACAGGTCGATGCCGACGAAGGGGAACAGTCCGCGGAAGATCGCGCCCAGCCTGACGTGCGGCAGGGCGGCCTTGAGCACGAACACGTTCATGCCGATGGGCGGCGTGATCAGCGCGATCTCGGTCACCACCACCACGATGATGCCGAACCAGACCAGGTCGAAACCGTGGCTCATCAGGATGGGGAGGAAGAGGGGGACGCAGATCAGGATGATCGCCAGCGACTCCATCACGCAGCCGAGCAGCAGGAAGAGGATCAGGATCGCCGCCAGGGTCTGGTAGGGGCCGAGTCCGGCATCCTGGACGAGCTCCAGCATGCCTTCGCCCAGTCCCGAGAACGAGATCAGCTTGGCGAACAGCAGCGCGCCGAACAGCACGCTGTAGAGCATCACCGAGGTGGTCGCGGTCTCGACGAAGATCTGCCGGAAGCTCGCCCAGCTCATCCGCCGCTGCGCGATGGACAGGATCAGCGCCAGGCCGGCGCCCAGGCCCGCGGCCTCGGTGGCGGTGAAGAGCCTGCCATACAGGCCGCCGATGATGACCACGAAGAGCAGGGTGAAGGGCCACACGCCGCGCAGGGAGCGGATCTTTTCCGCGGTGGTGGTGCGTTCGCCGCGGGGCGCGTCCTGCGGGCTGATGCAGGCGATGGCGTAGACCACGCCCAGGTACATCACCAGGCCGAGGATGCCCGGGATCACTGCGGCGACGAACAGGTCGCCGATGTTGGTCTGGGTCAGGATGCCGTAGATCATCAGGATGATGGACGGCGGGATGAGGATGCCGAGCGTGCCGCCCGCGGCGATGGTGGCCGAGGCGAGCTGGTCCGAGTAACCGTAGCGCTTCATGCTCGGGTAGGCGACCTTCGACATGGTCGCCGCGGTGGCCAGGCTCGAACCGCACACCGCACTGAAGCCGGCACAGGTGACCATGGTCGACAGCGCCAGCCCCCCGCGCACCGGTCCGAGGAAGGCGTTGGCGGCGCGGAACAGGTCGTCGGAGATGCCCGAGCGAGCGAGGATGTTGCCCATCAGGATGAACATCGGCACCACTGCCAGTTCATACGAGAACACGGCTTCGGAGATCGTCATCGGCACCAGCGAGCGCGCAACGTCCCAGCCCATGACGATGCCGATGCCGGCGAGCGACACCGACAGCAGCGCGAAGGCGAGCGGCACGCGCAGGAAGGCCAGCACCAGGACGGCCAGCAGGGAGAGAAGTCCGACGGTCATTTGGCATGCTCCTCGGTGGCGTGGGGGTGCGAGGCGGGGGCGCCGAAACAGCCCAGCAGCGCCGCCAGGGCGGACAGCAGCGAGGTGAAGGCGATGAAGGCATACATGCCGCTACGCGGAATCGACAGCGCCTGGCTGATCTCCTGGATCTGACCGGCCTCGATCGCGGCGTTGAAGAACTCGTAGGCGATCAGCAGCAGCACAAGCGTCATCAGCAATGCAATCAGACGGTGCCACCATGCCATGCTCGGCTTCATCAGGTACTTGTCGAACAGGTCCACTGCGAGGTGTCCGCGCGCGGCGGTCAGCAGCGGCAGGCCGCAGAACACCATGATCGCCATCAGGTGCTCGGTGGCGTCGTGGGCACCGAAGACGGGGGTGCCGAACAGCCGGCGACCGATGACGTCGGCGAAGGTGAGCAGGACCATGCCCAGCAGCGTGAGGATGAGCAGCGACTCGACGAGCTGGCGGATACGGGACAGATACGCGTCCATGTGATTCTCCATGTGGGCGTGACCGGCCGGAGCCGGCCACTTCCCGGATCAGCGGGCGATCACTTGCCGGCGTGGGCCTTGTAGCGCTGCTCGAAGAACTCGAGCATCTCCATCGGCTTGTCGACCCCGT
The DNA here is from genome assembly GCA_024235615.1 of Thauera sp. Classification (GTDB taxonomy): domain Bacteria; phylum Pseudomonadota; class Gammaproteobacteria; order Burkholderiales; family Rhodocyclaceae; genus Thauera. The sequence continues at coordinate 1,055,166 of JACKMB010000001.1, forward strand.
AGCTCGGGCCTTCGGCCGCCCAGTCGGCGAGCATGCGCTGACGCACCGCGCCGATGCGCTCGAACAGCGCCTTCGAGGGCTCGCTGAAGTTGTGGCCCTCGCCGCGCAGCTTGGCCTCGCCGGCCTTGTTCTGGGCGTCGAAGCGCTGGCCCCACAGGCGCGACAGCTTCTCGCCCGACACGCTCATGATCGCCTTGCGGTCGGCCTCGGAGAGCTTGTTCCACTTGCCCTCGTTGATGGCGATGAAGAAGCTGGCGTCGTAGAAGCCGCCAGGGACGATGGTGTGGTGCTTGAGCTTGTCCTCGACGCGGAAGTTGATCACCGACTCGATGGTGTGCAGCGAGGCATCGACCACGCCGCTCTCGAGCAGCTCATAGGCCTTGGGGCCGGGGCCGGCGACCGGCACCGCGCCGAGGTCCTCGAGCAGGCGCTTCTGGATCGGGCCGCCCATGCGCACCTTCTGGTTCTTGAGGTCGTCGGGCTCGACGATGTTCTTGCTGCCGTGGTGGATCTGGCCGCCACCGAAGAGCCCGACGCCGAGCATGACCACGCCCTCGAAGGCCGGCTTGCCGGCGAGGTATTTCTCGTAGGTCTCCCACAGCGCCAGCGAGGACGCCTCGGCGTTGGTGCCGGTGAAGGGCATCTCCGAGAACCACACGGCCTTGAAGCGATCGGGTTCGTAGGTGAAGTTGCCCCAGGTGATGTCGGCCACGCCCTTGCGCGCCAGTTCCCAATGCTGGGCGGGACCACCGACCGGCTTGGGCAGGATGCGCACGTCGACACGGCCTTCGGTGACGCGCTTGACGTCCTCGATCCAGGGCTGGAAGACCTCGGGGGTGAGGAAGTGGGTGGGCGACACCCAGCTCGACATGTTCAGGGTGGTGGCGGCCTGGGCGGCGGGCAGGCCGGCGCCGGTGGCGAGGACGAAGCCAGCGGACAGGGTGGCGAAGAGCTTGCTGAGTTTCATGGTGTCTCCTTCAGGGGTATTTAGTTTTGGAAGTACTGCTCGACCAGGCCGATCCACAGCCGGGCGCCCACCGCGAGGCAGGCATCGTTGAAATCGTAGTGCGGGTTGTGAACCATGCAGCCGCCGGCCCACTTGCCGTCGGCGTGGCCGTTGTCGCCATTGCCGACGAGCAGGTAGCTGCCGGGCACGCGCTCGAGCAGGAAGGCGAAGTCCTCGCTGCCCGTAAGGGGCTGGGCGTCGGCCACCACGTTCTCGGCGCCGAACAGCGCGCGCGCGACCTCGACCGCGAAGGCGGTGGGCTCGGCGGCGTTGATCAGCACCGGATAACCGCGCTCGTAGCGGATCTCGCTGGTGCAGCCGTAGGCGCGCGCCTGATGTTCGGCGAGTTCGCGGATACGATGCTCGATGAGGTCGCGCGCGCCGGGATCGAGCGCACGCACGCTGAGCTCGAGTTCGGCGGCCTCGCCGATCACGTTGTAGGCCGAGCCCGCCTCGATGCGGCCGACGCTGATCACCGCGGCGTGGTTGGGATTGACGTTGCGGCCGATGATGGACTGCAGCCCGAGCACGGTCGCCGCCGCCGGCAGGGTCGGATCGACCGCCATGTGGGGCATGCCGCCGTGCCCGCCGCGGCCGACGAAGCGGATCCCCACCTTGTCCGAGGAGGCCATGAAGGCGCCCGTGCGCACATGGACCTCGCCGACCGGAATGCCCGGGAAGTTGTGCATGCCGAAGATCGCATCGCAGGGAAAGCGCTCGAACAGGCCTTCGTCGAGCATGCGCCGCGCGCCGCCGCCGCCGCCGAGTTCCTCGGCCGGCTGGAAGATCAGCACCAGGGTACCGTTGCCCGGCAGCGCCCCGCTTTTCGCACGCGCGGCAAGCGCCTGGGCGGCACCGAGCAGCATCGCGGTGTGGCCGTCGTGGCCGCAGCCGTGCATCTTGCCGGGGACGGTGCTCGCCCACGGCAGGCCGGTCATCTCCTGCACCGGGATGGCGTCCATATCGGCGCGCAAGCCGATCGTGCGCCCGCTGCCGTCGCCCACGCGCAGCACGCCCACCACGCCGGTGACGGCGATGCCGGTGTGCACCTCGTAGCCCCAGGCGCGCAGCCGCTCGGCGACCAGCGTGCTGGTGGCGTGCTCCTCGAAGCCGAGCTCGGGATGACGATGGATGGCACGGCGCCAGGCCGTCATGCCCTCCACGTCCGGCTCGAACAGTACTGCAGCGTTCGTCATCTGGCTCTCCTCCATAGAATTAGTTCATGTCCAGATATTAGAAACTTGCAGCTCACACCGTAAGGCGATATTTTTTCGTGGGTGACAACCCGAAGGGATCACGAAACAGCATGAAGGACCACCAATTGCGTGCGCTCGTGCAAGTGGCGGAAAGCGGCTCGATCCGCGCCGCCGCGCGGGCGATGAACCTGAGTCAGAGCGCGCTCACCAAGGCCTTGCGAGAGCTCGAGGAGGACGTGGGCGCCGAACTGCTGCAGCGCAGCTACAAGGGCATCGGCTTCACGCCCGAGGGCTGCGCCCTGCTCGGCCGCGCCCGGCTGGTGCTGGCCACGCTGGAGCGTGCGCGCGAGGAGATCCGCCTGATGCGGGGCGGCGCTGGAGCGCACGTGAAGGTGGCGATCACCCCGCTGGTGTCCTCGACCGTACTCCCCGCCGTGCTCGCCGCCTATCGCCGCCTGCAGCCGGACGCCGCGCTCACCTTCGACGAGGGCCTGCTGGTGCAGGCGCTGCCCGGCCTGATCGAGGGCCGGATCGACTTCGCGATCGCGCTCGCCTCGCCGCAGGACCTGCCCTACGAGATCGAGTTCGAGACCCTCGCCGATATCGAGGCGGTGCCCTTCGCCCGCAGCACCCACCCGCTGGCCGGCGCAAGCGACTGGGCGGCGCTCAGCGACGCCGACTGGGTACTCAACCTCAGTGCAGGCAGCCAGAGCATGAACCTGGTCGACTGGCTCGCGCACCGCGGCATCGCCCCGCCTCACCGCATCACCCACTGCTCCTCGCCCTTCCTGATCGTGGAGCTGGCGCGGCGCAACGACCTGCTCGGCTACGGCCCGAAGGTCCTGATCACCGACCCGCTCGTGGGCGCCGGGCTGCGCACGCTGGCGATCGAGCCACTGCCCCCGACGATGCCGCTGGGCCTGCTGAGCCTGCGCGGCGTGCCGCTCGGCAGCGCGGCGAAGAAGCTCGCCGAGCTGTTCCGCCGCGAGCTGCGGTCCCGCCTGCCCCGCCCCTGACACCGCGCGCCTCACTCCTCCCAGTACCCCGGCCGGTTGTAGCTCTCCCTGAGGTGCTCGATGAAGCGGCGCACCTTGGCCGGAAGGTAGCGTTGCTGAGGATAGACCGCCTGGATGTCGTAGCTCGGCACGGCGAACTCGTCGAGCACGGTGACCAGCTCGCCGCGCTTCAACTCGGCCTGGATCTCCCAGGTCGAGCGCCAGCCCACCCCCAGCCCCTGCTTCACCCAGCCGTACAGCAGCTCGCCGTCGTTGCAGGCGAGGTCGCCGTCGGCACGGACCGCGAACAGCCGCCCCTCGCGCTGGAAGGTCCAGCCGCGCTGCTGGCCGCCGGCGAGGTTGAAGGCGAGGCAGTTGTGGCGGGCGAGGTCCTCGGGCTGGCGCGGGATGCCGTGGCGCTCGAAGTAGTCGGGCGTGCCGCACACCACGCGGCGGTTGGGGAACAGGCGCAGCGCCACGTAGTTGGGGTCGGTGACCTCGCCGATGCGGATCGCCATGTCGTAGCCCTCGCGCACCAGGTCGACCACGCTGTCGGTGAAGTTGAAGGACATGCGCAGCTCCGGGTGCAGCGCCTTGAACGCGGTCGCGTGCGGGGCGACGTGGCGGCGACCGAAGGCCGCGGGCGCCGACACCACCAGGTGGCCGCGCACCAGGTCGCGCCCGGCGCCGACCGCGCGCTCGAGCTCGTCGAACTCGCGCAGCAGCGCGCGGCTCTGGTCGAGCAGCTGCTCGCCGAGCTCGGTCAGCGCCAGGCCGCGCGTCGAGCGGTGCATCAGCTTGACGCCGAGACGTTTCTCCAGCGCGTCGAGCCGCCGTCCCATGACCACCGGCGTGACGCCCTCGACCAGCGCCGCGCCGGCAAAGCTGCCCTTCTCGGCCACCAGCACGAAGCTGCGCAGCTCGGTGTGACGATCCATTCGCCTGCTCTCCGTCAAAGGGGCTAAAAGATACCTGGAAGATATTCCGAATACGGATAAGCCCCATAAGCCGCCGCAAATACGGCGTCTTCTTCGCCTTTGTCTGCTTCAGCCGATACTTTAAGTATTGTCAGAACGGATTTCCACGCCCCTTCATCGCTCCCCGCCGGCTCCGTATGCTGCGTCCATCGAGTTCAACAACATTCCCGACAGGAGACACAAGATGGCCCGCATGAGAGCAGTCGATGCCGCAGCCGCGGTGATGCGCAAGGAAGGCGTGAGCACGGTGTTCGGCGTGCCCGGCGCCGCGATCAACCCGCTGTACTCGGCGATGCAGAAGGACGGTGGCTTCCGCCACATCCTCGGCCGCCACGTCGAGGGCGCCGCGCACATGGCCGAAGGCTACACGCGCGCCAATCCAGGCAACATCGGCGTGTGCATCGGCACCTCGGGCCCGGCCGGCACCGACATGATCACCGGCCTGTACTCGGCCTCGGCCGACTCCATCCCCATCCTGTGCATCACCGGCCAGGCACCGCGCGCCCGCCTGCACAAGGAAGACTTCCAGGCGGTGGACATCGAGTCGATCGCCAAGCCGGTGACCAAGTGGGCGGTGACGGTGCGCGAGCCGGCGCTGGTGCCGCGGGTGTTCCAGCAGGCCTTCCACCTCATGCGCTCGGGCCGCCCTGGCCCGGTGCTGATCGACCTGCCCTTCGACGTGCAGATGGCCGAGATCGAGTTCGACATCGACACCTACGCGCCGCTGCCCGCCTACAAGCCGGCCGCCACCCGCGCCCAGGCCGAGAAGGCGATGGCCATGCTCGCCGCCGCCGAGCGCCCGCTGATCGTCGCCGGCGGCGGCGTGATCAACGCCGACGCGGCGGCCCGCCTGCAGGAGTTCGCCGAACTGACCGGCGTGCCGGTGATCCCGACCCTGATGGGCTGGGGAACGATCCCCGACGACCACCCGCTGATGGCCGGCATGGTCGGCCTGCAGACCTCGCACCGCTACGGCAACGCCACGATGCTGGCTGCGGACTTCGTGTTCGGCATCGGCAACCGCTGGGCAAACCGCCACACCGGCTCGGTCGAGGTGTACACCAGGGGGCGCAAATTCGTGCATGTGGACATCGAGCCGACGCAGATCGGCCGCGTGTTCGGGCCGGACTACGGCATCGTGTCGGATGCCGGCGCTGCGCTCGACCGCCTGCTCGAAGTGGCGCGCGAGATGAAGGCCGCGGGCCGGCTGCCCGACCGCAGCGCCTGGGTGGCCGAGTGCCAGGAGCGCAAGCGCACGATGCAGCGCAAGACGCACTTCGACCAGGTGCCGATGAAGCCGCAGCGGGTGTACGAGGAGATGAACCTCGCCTTCGGCAAGGACACCTGCTACGTCAGCACCATCGGCCTGTCGCAGATCGCCGCCGCGCAGTTCCTGCACGTGTACAAGGCGCGCCACTGGATCAACTGCGGCCAGGCCGGCCCGCTCGGGTGGACGATTCCCGCGGCACTGGGAGTGTGCGCGGCCGACCCCGGGCGCCGCGTGGTGGCGATCTCGGGCGACTACGACTTCCAGTTCATGATCGAGGAGCTGGCGGTGGGCGCGCAGTTCAAGCTGCCCTACCTGCACGTGCTGGTGAACAATGCCTACCTCGGCCTCATCCGCCAGTCGCAGCGCGGCTTCGACATGGATTTCTGCGTGCAGCTCGCGTTCGAGAACATCAACGCGCCCCAGACCGAAGGCTACGGCGTCGATCACGTCGGCGTGGTCGAGGGCCTGGGCTGCAAGGCGATCCGCGTGCGCACGCCGGAAGAGATCCAGCCCGCCTTCGCGCAGGCGCAGCAGTGGATGGAAGAATTCCGCGTGCCGGTGGTGGTCGAGATCATCCTCGAGCGCGTCACCAACATTTCGATGGGCACCGAGATCGACGCCATCAACGAGTTCGAGGCGCTCGCCGAAAAGGGTGCCGACGCCCCGACCGCGATCTCGATGCTCGATTGAACGCAGCGCGCGGGAGCGGCGCACCCGCCCCCGCAGGCCGCCCTCGACCGCAACTGAAAACCGGAGACACCGACATGCCGAAGTTCAACGCCAATCTCACCATGCTGTTCAACGAAGTGCCCTTCCTCGACCGCTTCCAGGCGGCGGCGGGGGCCGGCTTCAAGGGCGTGGAGTTCCTCTTCCCCTACGCCTTCGACAAGGATGCGATCGCGGAACGGCTCGACCAGCACGGCCTGGTGCAGGTGCTGCACAACCTGCCCGCGGGTGACTGGGACGCGGGCGAGCGCGGCATCGCCTGCCATCCGGACCGCGTCGGCGAGTTCCGGGACGGGGTCGGGCGTGCCATCGAGTACGCGACCGCGCTTGGCTGCAAGCAGCTGAATTGCCTCGCCGGCATCGCCCCGGCCGGCGTGGATGCGGAGAAGGTGCACGCCACCTTCGTCGCCAACCTGCGCTTCGCCGCCGCCAGGCTGGAGGAAGCGGGCATCCGCCTGCTGGTCGAGCCGATCAACACCTTCGACATCCCGGGCTTCCACCTCAACCGCACCGCGCAGGCGATCGCGCTGATCGAGGAGGTCGGCTCGCCCAACCTGTGGCTGCAGCACGACGTCTATCACATGCAGCGCATGGAGGGCGAGCTCGCCAACACCATCGCCAGGCACCTGCCCAGGATCGCCCACATGCAGATCGCCGACACCCCGGGCCGCCACGAGCCGGGCACGGGCGAGATCAACTACGCCTGGCTGTTCCGCTTCATCGACCAGCTCGGCTACGACGGCTGGATCGGCTGCGAATACAAGCCCGCAGCCGGCACCCGCGAAGGCCTGGGCTGGATCGCGGCGCTCGCCGGCTGAGGGCGCCGTTCGCTCCTACATGAACCGGCGCGGCTTGCGGGACCCTGTAGGAGCGGCGGCAGCCGCGAATGGGACGGTGAGGTGGCGACGGGCGACATCGCGGTTCGACACGCCGCGTTCGCGCCTGCCGGCGCTCCTACATGAACCGGCGCGGCTTGCGGGACCCTGTAGGAGCGGCGGCAGCCGCGAATGGGACCTTTTTCTTCATCGAGGAGACAACAACATGGCAAACATCGGATTCATCGGCCTCGGCATCATGGGCACCCCCATGGCGGGCAACCTCATCAAGGGCGGGCACACCGTCTTCACCCACACCCGCGGCGAAACCCCCGCGGTGCTGCGCGAGGCCGGCGCCCAGCCATGCGCGAGCGGCGCCGAGGTCGCGCGCCAGGCCGACATCGTCATCACCATGGTGCCCGACACCCCGCACGTCGAGGACGTGCTGTTCAAGCCCGACGGCGTCGCCGCCGGGCTGTCGAAGGGCAAGGTCGTGGTCGACATGAGCTCGATCTCGCCGGTGGCCACCAAGGACTTCGCCCGCCGCATCAACGCGCTCGGCTGCGAATACCTCGACGCGCCGGTGTCGGGCGGCGAGGTCGGCGCCAAGGCGGCGACGCTCACCATCATGGTCGGCGGCAGCGAGGCGGCCTTCGACATGGTCAAGCCGATCTTCGAGCTGATGGGCAAGAACATCACCCTGGTGGGCGGCAACGGCGACGGCCAGATCACCAAGGTCGCCAACCAGATCATCGTCGCACTCAACATCGAGGCGGTGGGCGAGGCCCTGTTGCTCGCCGCCAAGGCCGGCGCCGACCCCGCCAAGGTGCGCCAGGCGCTGATGGGCGGCTTCGCCAACTCGCGCATCCTCGAGGTGCACGGCGAGCGCATGGTCAAGCGCACCTTCGACCCGGGCTTTCGCATCGAGCTGCACCAGAAGGACCTCAACCTCGCGCTGACCACCGCGCGCCAGCTCGGCGTGTCGCTGCCCAACACCGCCACCGCGCAGGAGCTCTTCAACGCCTGCAGCGCGCACGGCGGTGCGAAGTGGGACCACTCGGGCATGGTGCGCGCGCTCGAGAAGATGGCCAACTTCGAGATCGGCCAGTAAGGAGGACGACATGCGCCATCTCGCCATCGACGTCGGCTCCTTCCGCTTCGTCGCCCGCATGGAGGAAGCCGCCGCGCCCAGGACCTGCGCCGCCTTCCTCGAGCTGCTGCCGTTCTCCAACCAGGTGATCCACTCGCGCTGGAGCGGCGAGGCGGTGTGGGTGCCGCTGGGCGAATTCGACACCGGGCTGGGCTTCGAGAACCACACCAGCCACCCCTCGCGCGGCGACCTCCTGCTCTACCCGGGCGGCTTCTCCGAGACCGAGATCCTGTTCGCCTACGGCAGCAGCTGCTTCGCCAGCAAGATGGGCCAGCTCGCCGGCAACCACTTCCTCACCGTCGTCGAGGGCGCCGAGCAGCTCCACGAGATGGGCCGCACCGTGCTTTGGAAGGGCGCGCAGTGGATCCGCTTCACCGACCTCGGCGAGCGCTGAGCGCGCCCTCGCCCACCCCACGAGAACGACAGAGAGACGGAGACCGTAGATGATCCCCACCCACGCACTCACCCTGGCCGACGCCCGCGTCGCCGCCGCAGCCGCCGAGGCCGAGGCGCGCGCCAACGGCTGGGCGGTCAGCATCGCGATCTGCGATGCGGGCGGCCACGCCCTGTGGCTGCAACGCATGGACGGCGCGCCGCTGATGAGCGCCATCGTCGCCCCCGAGAAGGCACGCACCTGCGTACTCAGTGGCAAGCCGAGCAAGGCCTTCGAGGACATGGTGAACAACGGCCGCTTCGCCGCGCTGGCGATGCCGGTGGTGCCGCTCGAAGGCGGCGAGCCGGTGGTGGTCGATGGCCGGGTGGTCGGCGCGGTGGGGGTCTCCGGCGTGAAGGCCGGCGAGGACGCCCGCGTCGCCCGCGCCGGGGTCGACGCCCTGCTCGCCTGCGCGCACACCCCCGCCTGAACCGCCGAGGACCCGACATGAAACGCGAACGCAGCGCCCGCATCCTCGCCACCCTCGGGCCGGCGAGCTCCACCCGCGAACGCATCCGCGCCCTGGCCGAGGCCGGCGCGGACGTGTTCCGGCTCAACTTCAGCCACGGCAGCCACGAGGACCACGCCGAGCGCTATCGCCTGATCCGCGCGGTCGAGGCCGAGCTCGGGCGCCCGATCGGCGTGCTGATGGACCTGCAGGGGCCCAAGCTGCGCGTCGGCCGCTTCGCCGAGGGCAAGGTCGCCCTCGTGCCCGGCGCGTCGTTCCGCCTCGACCTCGACCCCACGCCCGGCGACGCCCGCCGCGCCAACCTGCCCCACCCCGAGATCTTCGCCGCGCTCGAGGCCGGCACCGCGCTGCTGCTCGACGACGGCAAGCTGCGCCTGCGGGTAGACGCCTGCGGCGCCGACTTCGCCGAAACCACCGTGCTCGTCGGCGGGACGCTGTCCGACCGCAAGGGCGTAAACGTGCCCGGCGTGGTGCTGCCGATCTCGCCGCTCACCGCCAAGGACCGCGCCGACCTCGACTTCGGCCTGGCGCTGGGCGTGGACTGGGTGGCGCTGTCCTTCGTGCAGCGCCCCGAGGACCTGCGCGAGGCGCGCGAGCTCGTCGGCGACCGCGCCTGGATCATGGCCAAGCTGGAGAAGCCGGCGGCGATCGACGCGCTGGAGCCGATCGTCGCGCTCGCCGACGGTGTCATGGTGGCGCGCGGCGACCTCGGCGTGGAGCTGCCGCCGCAGCAGGTGCCGGTGCTGCAGCGCCGCATCGTGCGCGCCGCGCGTGCCGCCGGCCGCCCGGTGGTGGTGGCGACGCAGATGCTGGAGTCGATGATCTCCTCGCCCGTGCCCACCCGCGCCGAGGCCTCGGACGTGGCCACCGCGATCTACGATGGCGCCGACGCGGTGATGCTGTCGGCCGAGTCGGCCTCGGGCCAGTACCCGGTGGAGGCGGTATCGATCATGCACGGCATCGTCTGCGAGGTGGAACGCGACCCCGCCTGGCGCGCCGGGCTCGAAGCCAGCCACACGCCGGCCGCGGCGAACACCCCGGATGCGATCTGCTGCGCGCTGCGCCGCGTCGCCGGCCTGCTCGAACCTGCGGCCACGGTGGCCTACACCAGCTCGGGCTTCAGCGCGCTGCGCGCCAGCCGCGAGCGTCCGGTGGCGCCCATCCTCGCCCTGACGCCGCAGCCCGCCACCGCGCGTCGGCTGGCGCTGGTGTGGGGCGTACATCCGGTGCCCTTCGAGGAGGTGCATGACGTCGCCGAGATGGTCGAGCACGCGGCGCGCGCGGCGCTGACCCTGGGCTTCGGCCGTGCCGGCGACGCCGTGGTGGTGATCGCCGGCCTGCCCTTCGGCCAGCGTGGCAGCACCAACCTGCTGCACGTGGCGCGGATTCCGGACTGAAGCGCAAGCCGGGCCGGTCGCCCGGCGAGGGCGTCTTTCGCGCGGGGGCGTAGGCGCGCCGGCGGCACTTTCCCGGCGCACCCACGCCCCGGCGCTCAGCCCTCCGTCCTTGCGGGCGCGGCAGGGCCGAAGACGCGATCGGTGAGCTTGACGTACCAGGCCGCGGACTGCACCTGCAGGATGTAGGCGAGCGCGATCACCAGCGCCGCACCCGAACTCGACGCCCCGAACACGTTCATCGCCAGCGCAAGGGCGATCGACAGGTTGCGCATCACCGTGCCGTACACCAGCGCGATGGCGTCGCCGCGCGGCAGCAGGCTGCGCGCCACCACCGTGCTCACCACGTAGTTGATCGCATACAGGCACAACAGCGGCACCAGCACCACGATCAGCTCGCCGGGCTGAGCGACGAGGTCCTTCGCCTTGAGGGCGAGCGCGACGAAGACGATGCCGAGCACGCCCAGCGTGGAAAAAGGCGGGAAGCGCGGTCCCCACTCCTTCATGTATGCAGCCTGGCCGTGGCGCGCCACCAGCCATTTCTGCGTGTAGTGACCGGCCAGCATGGGCAGGAACACGATGATCACGATCTGCATGAACACCGCGCCCATGTCGACCGGCACCTCGGCCCCCATCAGCCAGCGCACGTAGAGCGGCGTGGCGAGCGAGCCCAGGATGAGCCCGAGCACGGTCATCTTGACCGCGGCGCCGAGGTTGCCCCTGGCGAAACCGGTCCACGAGATCGTCATGCCGCTGGTAGGCAGCAGTGCCGCGAGCAGCAGGCCGAGCGCGTATGCGGGCTGGTCGGGGAAGAAGGCCTTGCCGAGCGCGTAGGCGACGAAGGGGATGAGGGCGAAGTTGATCGCCTGCGCGAGCGCCTGCGCCTTGAGGTCGCCGCCTTCGAGCACCTTGGAGAGCTTCAGGTTGACCATCATCGGATAGACCATCAGGAAGGTCAGCGGCACGATCAGCGACTTCAGCCAGCCGACCGGCGCGACCAGCCCGAAGCCGAAGCCGAGCACCATCGCCACCGGGATGGCGAGGATCAGGTTCTTGTTGATCTTCATCAGCAGCGCAAGCATGGATCCCCCGTCTTGTTGTTTGTGCGCGCCCAGCCAGCACGTGGCGCCATGATGACACAAGCAAGCGCGATGCCAGGGCACGGAAGGTGGCGGCGTCTCCACTCGGCCTCCGAGGGATCGCGCCTGCCGGCGCTCCTACAAGAGCCCTCGCATCCGGCAGGCCCTGGGGCGCAGGCCGCGAACCCGACGCCTGATCCACGACTGGACTGCCACGGCAGCGACGTTGGCAGACAAAATACCGCCAAGCCCGTCAGCACGCCCCGCCGGCGCCGTAAACGACCGAGGCCCACGCAAGCGTGGGCCTCGGGTCATCCGGAAACAGGTGCTCCCGGGATTACTTCTTGGCAGCCGCCAGGCCGTTCACGATCTCGGCCTTGGCGTCTTCCACCGTACCCCAGCCGAGGACCTTGACCCACTTGCCGGGCTCGAGGTCCTTGTAGTGCTCGAAGAAGTGCACCGTCTGCTTCATCAGCAGCTCGGGCAGGTCGTCGGTGGTCTGCACCTTGTCGTACAGCGGGGTCAGCTTGGAAACCGGCACGGCCACGACCTTGGCGTCGACGCCGCCGTCGTCTTCCATCTTGAGCACGCCGACCGGGCGGCAGCGGATGACCACGCCCGGCTGCAGCGGGAACGGGGTCACGACCAGCACGTCGACCGGATCGCCGTCGCCGGCGATGGTGTGCGGAACGTAGCCGTAGTTCAGCGGGTAGCGCATCGAGGTGCCCATGAAGCGGTCGACGAAGACGGCGCCGCTGTCCTTGTCCACCTCGAACTTGATCGGATCGCCCTGGGCGGAGATCTCGATGATGACGTTGATGTCGTTCGGCACGTCCTTGCCGGCGCTGACCTGTTCGAAACCCATACATCCCTCCCGTGGAAAAATTGTGCGCGGATTATAGGGGGAAACCACAATGTCTTGCACTGCGGGAATGCCCCGGTGGGGGCGGCGGATCAGGCCGGGGAATCGAAGCCCGCGCCCTCGACCGCGGCGCGCAGCGCCTCGACCGAAACCTTGGCGGGGTCGTGACGCACCGTGGCGGCGGCGCCTTCAAGCGACACCTGCACATCCTCCACGCCCGGCAGCGCCTTCAGCACGCCGGTGACGTTCTTCACGCAGCCGCCGCAGCTCATGCCTTCGACCTTGATCGTCGTCTCGTTCATCGAATCTCTACTCCTGATGGATTGAAAGGGGGCGCCGCCGCGCCCTCAGGTCACGCACACCACGCCGCGCCACAGGTCGCCGCCGAGCGAGGGCGCGTGGTACAGCCCGAACACGCCGAAGCCGAGCACCAGCAGGCCGGAGGCCAGGCGCACCTTGGGGTGGCGGGTGATGTCGCGGAAACGCTTGAACAGCATGCCGGCAAGCAGCAGGTTGGGCAGCGTGCCCAGCCCGAAGGCCAGCATCAGCCCGGCGCCGCGCGCGCCCGACCCGGTGACCAGCGCGGTGGCGAGGATGGAATAGGTGAGCCCGCAAGGGATGAAGCCCCACAGCATGCCGAGCGGCAGCGCCTGGCGAACCGAGCGCGCGGGCAGGAAGCGCCGCGTGGCCGGCTGGATGCGCCGCCACAGCACGTGGCCGACGCGCTCGATGGGCGCGAGCAGGCGGGTGAAGCCGGTGAGGTAGAGCCCGAGCGCCACCAGCATCAGGTTGGCGAGCACGTAGAGCGTCATCTGCACCGGCAGCATGCCCTCGTAGAGCAGGCCGACCGAGCCGAGCAGGCCCACGCCGGCGCCGAGCAGGGTGTAAGTGGCGATGCGCCCGAGGTTGTAGGCCAGGTGCAGCGGCCACTGCGGCCGGCTGCCCGGCGCCTGAACCTGCATGCTGAGCGCGCCGACGATGCCGCCGCACATCGACACGCAGTGCGTGCCGCCGAGCAGGCCGATCAGGAAGACGGCGAGGTATCCGGTTTCGGGCATGAAGGAGAAAGGCCCCGCGGAAAATGCGAGGCCTTTATTCTACGCTGCGGTGCGCAATCCGTGCGGCGTTCAGATCACCCGCGAGTAGCGCTGGCGCTCGCGGTCGGCGCGCAGGTAGCGATCGAAGACCATCGCGATACCGCGCACCAGCAGACGACCGCCCGGCTGCACGCTGATCCAGTCGCCGTCGATCTTCACCAGGCCGGCCTTCTCCATATCCTGCAGGTCGGCGAGTTCCTCGGCGAAATATTCGCGGAAGTTGATCAGGTAGGCGATCTCGATCGACTGCATCGACAGCTCGAAGTGGCACATCAGCGCCTGGATGATCGCGCGCCGCAGCAGGTCGTCGGCGGTGAGCTCGATGCCGCGCAGCACCGGCAGCTCGTCGCGATCGAGCGCATCGTAGTACTCGTCGAGGGTCTTCACGTTCTGCGCATACACCGGGCCGATCTTGCCGATCGCCGACACCCCGAAGGCGAGCAGGTCGCACTCGGCGTGGGTGGAGTAGCCCTGGAAGTTGCGGTGCAGGCGGCCCTGGCGCTGGGCGATGGTGAGCTCGTCGTCAGGCTTGGCGAAGTGGTCCATGCCGATATACACGTAGCCCGCCTCGGTGAGCCGGCGGATGCCGAGCTGCAGCAGTTGCAGCTTGGTATCGGCGGTGGGCATGTCGCCGCTGTTGATGCGGCGCTGCGGCTTGAACAGGCCCGGCAGGTGAGCGTAGCTGTACAGCGAGATGCGGTCGGGCGAGATCTCCAGCACCTGGTCGAGCGTGCGGTCGAAGCTGGTCGGGTTCTGCCGCGGCAGGCCGTAGATCAGGTCCATGCTCACCGACTTGAAGCCGTTGGCGCGCGCCGCGTCGATCACCAGCTTGGTCTCGTCGAAGCTCTGGATGCGGTTGACTGCCTGCTGCACGTCCTCAGCGAAGTCCTGCACGCCCACGCTCATACGGTTGAAGCCGAGCTCGGCGAGCAGCTTCACGGTGTCGAAATCGACCTTGCGCGGATCGACCTCGATCGAATATTCGCCGTTGGGCACCAGGGTGAAGTGCTCGCGCACTGCCGCCATGAGCTCGCGCATCTCGTCGTGCGACAGGAAGGTCGGCGTGCCGCCACCGAGGTGAAGCTGGGTGACCTGGCGGCTACCCTCCAGGCAGGCGGCCTGCATCGCAATTTCTTTCGCCAGATATTTCAGATACTTGGCTGACCGACCATGATCCTTGGTAATGATCTTGTTGCAGGCGCAGTAATAGCAGATCGTGTTACAGAAGGGGATGTGGAAGTATAATGAGAGCGGTTTGCTTACGCCGCCCACGGCCCGCTTGGCCAGCCAGGCCCGCAGCGCTTCGGCGTTGAAGGCCTCGACGAAGCGGTCCGCCGTGGGATAAGAGGTGTAGCGCGGCCCGTTGATGTCGAATTTACGGATCAGTTGCGGGTCGAAGATGAGGTCGGTCTGGCTTTTCATGATCTTGCTGGCGGGCTCTCTGCAGAACAATGGCAGAAGCCTCCCTTATGTTGGTTGACTTGGGTCAACGGGTGTGATTAGCAGTCGCGCCGCTCGAGCGCAGGCGTCTCTAATGTCAGGAAAGCAGGATTATCGTGCAGATGAGGGCTAGCGTGCCAATTACCGTGGATGGGCTGAAGTCGGCCTGTTCGCAGTGCAACCTCGTCGAGTTGTGCCTGCCCTTCGGGATGTCCGATCGCGAATTGAGCCGGCTCGACGAGTTGGTGGGCGCTCGGCGCAAGGTGAAGCGCCAGCACAACCTCTACCGTGCCGGCGACCCGTTCGAGGCCATCTATGCGATCCGCGCGGGCTCGTTCAAGACCGACGTGCTGCTCGAGGATGGCCGCGAGCAGGTGACCGGCTTCCAGATGACGGGCGAGATCCTCGGCCTCGACGGCATCAGCACCGAGTCCCACAGCTGCAACGCGGTGGCGCTCGAGGACAGCGAGGTCTGCGTGATCGCCTACGAGAAGCTCGAGCAGATGTCGCACGAGATCGAGGGCCTGCAGTTGCAGTTCCACAAGGTCATGAGCCGCGAGATCGTGCGCGACCATGGCGTGATGATGCTGCTCGGCTCGATGCGCGCGGAAGAGCGCCTCGCCGCCTTCCTGCTCAACATGTCGCAGCGCTTCACCGCGCGCGGTTTCTCGCCTAGCGAGTTCAACCTGCGCATGACGCGCGAGGAGATCGGCTCCTACCTCGGCCTCAAGCTCGAGACGGTGTCTCGTGCCTTCTCGCGTTTCCAGGAGGACGGCTTGATCTCGGTACAGCAGAAGCACGTTCACCTGCTCGATCCGGCCGGGCTCAAGCGCCTGATCCAGCACCAGCACGGCGCGCGCTGAGCGCGCCGGGCCGGCAGGCGGGCTCAGCCGCACCCTCAGGCCAGGTAGCCGGCGACGTCCTTGCTCAGCGCCACCGAAACGATCCACGCATACACCAGGATCGCGGAGAAGAAGGCGGCGAGGCGCATGCCACGGGTACGCCCGCGCTTGAGCGCCACCGTCCCGAGCAGGATGTAGGCGAGCAGCCCGAACACCTTGGCGGTGACCCAGCCCGCGCTGAAGGGGTATTGCTGGATCATCACCGCCAGTGCGATCGCCGACAGCAACAGCGTGCTGTCGACGAGGTGCGGCAGGATCCGGGTCAGGCGGTGCTGCAGCAGGGCGCTGCCGGTGAGCATCCAGGTGCCGCGCAGCAGGAAGCCGGCGGCGCTCAGGACGACGCAGGTCACGTGCAGGTTCTTGATCAGGTAGTACATCCACGATCCTTTCGAAAGCCGGCCCGGGCGCCGATCGGCAGCCGGCTGAATTAAAATTGCGCCCCCAGACGGAGAGTTCCAGATGCCCAACACGTCCCCGCTCGACATCCCTGCCCTGCTGCGCCGCATCCCGCTGTTCAGCGAACTGTCGGAAGAGGACATCCAGCGGGTCACGCGCTATACCCGCGAGCGCCAGGTCGCCCGCGGCGAGGTGCTGTTCCAGCGCGGCGACCTGCCGCACGGCTTTTACTTCGTGGTCTCCGGTCAGGTCAAGCTCGCCTTCTCGTCTTCCCAGGGCACGGAGAAGGTGGTCGAGATCGTCGGACCGATGCAGAGCTTCGGCGAGGCGGTGATGTTCATGAACCACCCCTATCCGGTCTTCGCCGAGGCCCTGAGCGAGACCGTGCTGGTGCATGTCGGCCAGGCGGTGGTGAGCGAACTCATCGACCAGGACTCCACCTTCGCGCGCAAGCTGCTCGCCGGCATGGCGATCCGCCTGCACGGGCTGATCCAGGACGTCGAGACCTACTCGCTGCGATCGAGCACCCAGCGCGTGATCGGCTACCTCCTGCAGGTGGCCGACAACGACGCGCCCTGCGAGATCGCCCTGCCGACCAGCAAGCAGGTGATCGCCTCGCGGCTCAACCTCACGCCCGAGACGCTCTCGCGCATCTTCCACGACCTCAGCGACGCCGGCCTGATCACCGTGCAGGGCAAGCGCGTGCGCCTGCACGACCCCGTCCGGCTGTCGCGCTACAACGCCTGAGCGCGCCGCGCCGCGCGCCTGCGCATCCGCTCGTGTGCTCACTTCAGCACGACCGGCACGCCGGGCTGTGCCGCCTCCACCCCGCTCCAGCCCAGTTCGCGCTCGACCGCCTCGACGAAGGCGGCCGAGGCGGCAGATTCGCCGTGGACCACGAAGGTCCGCCGCGGCGGCTCGCCGAAGCCGCGCAGCCAGTCGAGCAGCGCGGGCTGGTCGGCGTGGGCGGACAGTCCGCCGATGGTGTGGATGCGCGCGCGCACCGGGATGCGCTCGCCGAACAGCGTGACCTGGCGCGCGCCGTCGACCAGCCTGCGGCCGAGCGTGCCGGCGGCCTGGAAGCCCGCGATCACCACCGCGCACTCGCGCCGGCCGAGGTTGTAGCGCAGGTGGTGCTTGATCCGGCCGGCATCGCACATGCCGCTCGCCGAGATCACGACCAGGCCGCCCTTCACCGCATTGAGCGCCATCGACTCCTCCACGTCCTGGACGAAGCGGACGCGGAAGCGCGCGGGGTTGGCCTCGACCCAGGCATAGAGCGCACGCGTCTCGTCGTCCCAGAGGTCCGCATGGCGAACGGTGAGCGCGGTGACCGCGGAGGCCATCGGCGAGTCGACCACGACGTCGAGGCGGCCGATTCGCCCGCCGCGCACGAGGTCGGCGAGCACGAAGAGCACCTCCTGGGTGCGCCCCACGGCGAAGGCGGGAATGATGACGTTGCCGCCATCCACTTCCAGCGTGCGCCGCAGCGCCAGGGCGAGCTCGTCGCAGGTCGCCGCGAAGGAGCGATGGGCGCGGTTGCCGTAGGTGGACTCGACGCACAGGTAGTCGGCGCGCGCGATCCTCACCGGATCCCGCAGCACGGGCCGCATCGGCTGGCCGATGTCCCCCGAGGCCACCAGCCGGCGGGTGTGGCCGCGCTCGCCGACTTCGATCTCGATGATCGCCGAGCCGAGGATGTGTCCGGCGTCGCGAAAGCGGCAGCGCACGCCCGCGCCCGGTTCGATCCACTCGTCGTAGTCGGCGGCTGCGAGGCGGCCGAGGCTGGTGCGCGCCTGCTCCACGGTGTAGAGCGGCGCCACCTCCGCCCTGCGCGCGGCCTTGCGCGAGCGCGTGTCGCGCAGCGCCCACTCGGCTTCCTTTTCCTGGATGTGCGCGGAGTCCATCAGCATCACGCCGAGCAGGTCGACGGTGGCCGTGGTCGCGAAGATCCGCCCGCGGTAGCCCAGCGCCACCAGGCGCGGCAGCAGTCCGGAGTGGTCGAGGTGGGCGTGGGTCACCAACACGAAATCGATGCCGCGCAACTCGAAGTCGAGCGCGCTGCGGTTCTTGCGATCGGCCTCGCGCCCGCCCTGGAAGAGGCCGCAATCCACCAGGAATGTGCCGTGCTCGTGATCGACGCGCAGGCAGGAGCCGGTGACCTCGCCGGCGGCACCGAGGAAGGTGAGCTTCATCACTGGCCTCGCGGATTCTTCAGGGATTTCCACTGTGCCTGTCGCGATCGCGCGGCTGCTTGATCACGATCAATCGTGGCGCCCCCTCTCCGCCCGCTATAATCGAAGCACACACACCACAGGGAGCGTACTTCATGTTCAAGCACATCCTGGTACCGACCGACGGCTCGGCACTCTCGGACAGCACGGTCGCCCGTGCCGTCTCCTTCGCCAAGGAGAGCGGCGCGCGCATCACCTTCTTCTACTCGCAGCCCGACTTCCCGATGCCGATCTACGGCGAGGGCGCCCTGATCGACCCGACCACACCCGAGCAGTTCGCCAAATCGGCGGCGTCCGAGGCCGAGGCGATCCTGGGCAAGGCGCGCAGCGCCGCCGAAGCGGCCGGCGTGGCCTGCGATAGCGACACCGCGGTGAACGAGGTGCCCTACGAGGCGATCATCGATGCCGCCGATCGCCACGGCTGCGACCTGATCTTCATGGCCTCCCACGGCCGCCGCGGCATCGCCGGCCTGCTGCTCGGCTCCGA
This sequence comes from Thauera sp., assembly GCA_024235615.1. Classification (GTDB taxonomy): domain Bacteria; phylum Pseudomonadota; class Gammaproteobacteria; order Burkholderiales; family Rhodocyclaceae; genus Thauera. The sequence continues at coordinate 1,074,094 of JACKMB010000001.1, forward strand.
GACGCAGAAGGTGCTGACCCACAGCAAGACGCCGGTGCTGGTCTATCGCTGAAACCGGTCGCAGCCCGGCAAGGGCGGCTTCAAGTACAAACGGCCCGCTTGCGGGCCGTCTTTCATCCGTCGTGCGGATCGCTCGTCGGCGGGTTGCCGGTCAGCGCGTCGTGCGGGCCTTCTGCTCGTCCTCCGCCATGTGGCGGCGGGCGAAGCGGTACAGGTAGGCGCCCATCACCAGAATGAAGACGATGGTGAACAGGCTCAGCAGACCGATATCGCTCGTGAACAACAACTCCCAGGCCATGGTGCTTCTCCCTTTGCAAGAAAATCAGACATTCGGATCGATCCGGATCTCCATCTCTGCAGGGAGGTAAGCGGACCCGTCCATTCTCCAGCTTCGGGCCTCATCTTCTATGACGAACAACCAGCGGCCGGTGCTCAGCGGAGCGAGCGCGGCCTCATATACACCCGAGCGCCCTTCGACGACGAGCTCCTGATCCAGGCCGCCGCGCGTCGGGTGGGCGACGGTGAGGCGGATGCTCGACGGCAGGCTGCCCGGCTCGGTGGCGGTCAGCTCCACGTGGATCGCCTCGCTGCGGATGCTCAGCGCGGCGCGTAGGCCGAGCTCGCGGGCGTGCTCGACGCGGCCGATCGTCTGCACGATCGCACGGCCTTCCTTGTAGTAGTCGTCGACCACCATGCCGTCGAAGGTCTTCGCGGCGATCACCAGGGTCGCGATGCCGGCGACCACGGCGGTCGCCGGCAGCGCGATCAGGAACCAGGGCCAGCCCTGGCGGTACCAGGGCTCGACCGGGGCTTCGGGTTTCTTGCTTCGCATGTCAGCGCGGCACCAGGAAAGTGGTCTCTTCCTTGAGCGTCAAGGAGGGGTCGTCTTCCGCGGCAATGTCGAAGAAGATCGTGTTGGCACCCGGCTTGCCCTCGTCGTAGGGCACGTGCACCTGCACGGTAACCGACTGCGCCGCGGCCGGTGCCACCTCGACTCGCTGCGGTCCCTGGATGCGGATGCCGTTCAGCCCCGACACGCCGATGTTGAACGTGCGCGCGGACTCGGTCATGTTCATGACCTGGAGCTGGTAGACGTTCTCGATCAGTCCGCCCTCGATCTCCTGTCCGAGCGAGGAGCGGTCGCGCAGGACGTCGACCCGCAGCGGCTCGCGCGCAGCCAGCCCCCACACAAACGCAATGCTGATGAGGGCGAGGACGGTGCCGTAGATCAGCGTGCGCGGACGGAACACATGCGCGAGGATCTCCTTCGAGCCCCAGTTCCGCTTCATCGCGTTCTCGGTCGAGTAACGGATGAGGCCGCGCGGGTAGTTCATCTTGTCCATGACCTGGTCGCAGGCGTCGATGCAGGCGGCGCAGCCGATGCACTCGTACTGCAGGCCGTCGCGGATGTCGATGCCGGTCGGGCACACCTGGACGCAGATGCCGCAGTCGATGCAGTCGCCCTTGGACACGGAGCGCGGATCGACGCCCTTCTTGCGCGTGCCGCGCGGCTCGCCGCGGGCCTCGTCGTAGGTGATGACCAGGGTGTCGGGATCGAACATCACCGCCTGGAAGCGGGCGTACGGGCACATGTACTTGCACACCTGCTCGCGCAGCACGCCGGCGAACAGGTAGGTGAAGCCGCCGTAGAAGAGGATCCAGAAGGTCTCCCAGGGCCCGAAGGTGAGGCCGTTGAAGGAGGCGAGGAGCTCGTCGAGCGGCGAGAAGTAGGCGACGAAGGTGAAGCCGGTCCACAGCGCGACGATGCCCCACACGAGGAACTTGGCGCCGCGGCGCATGGCCTTGCCGGCGCTCATCGGCGCGCGGTCGAGCTTCTGGCGACGGGTATGGTCGCCCTCGATCTTCTCCTCGATCCACATGAAGATCTCGGTGTAGACCGTCTGCGGACAGGCGTAGCCGCACCACAGGCGGCCGGCGATCGCGGTGAAGAAGAACAGCGCGTAGGCGGAGATGATCAGCAGGATCGCGAGGAAGAACACGTCCTGCGGCCAGAACACCCAGCCGAAGATGTAGAACTTGCGTTCGGTGAGGTGGAGCAGCACCGCCTGGCGGTCGTTCCAGCTCAGCCAGGGCAGACCGTAGAAGACGATCTGGGTGATCCACACCAGCGCCCATCGCCAGTTGGCGAACAGCCCGGTCACGGAGCGGACGTAGAGCTTCTTGCGGGAGGCGTAGAGGGTGTCCTGGGAGGACTCGGGGTTGGACGTCTTGGCCGCCTTCTGCGGCTCGGGGGATGCGCTGTTCATGGCCTTGGTACCGATGAATTCTTGTTCTTGTTGTTATCGAGAACCCCGGGAGGGCCCCTCCTCCCGGGGATGCGATGCTTGCTGCAGGTACTGCGGGTGACGCTTACTTCTTGCTCAGGCTCAGCACGTAGGCGGCGAGCAGATGCACCTTGTCCTCGCCGAGGAAGGCACCGAAGGCCGGCATCTGGTTATTGCGCCCGAGGGTGATGGTCTCGGTGATCACCGCCTCGGACGAGCCGTACAGCCAGCGGTTGTCGGTCAGGTTGGGCGCGCCGAGCATCGGGTTGCCCTTGGCGTCCGCGCCGTGGCAGGCCACGCAGTTGGCCTCGAAGGCTTCCTTGCCGCGCTGCGCACGCACCGAGTCGTGCGCGAGGCCGTTCATCGAACGCACGTAGTTGGCGACGTCCTTGACGCCATCGGCGCCGAGCGCGGGACCGAACGGAGGCATCACGCCGTTACGGCCGTTGGTGATGGTCTCCTTGATGTTCTCCGGCGCCCCACCCCACAGCCACTCGCTGTCGGTCAGGTTGGGGAAGCTCTTCGCGCCCTGCGCCGCAGCGCCGTGGCACTGCTGGCAGTAGGTCAGGAACAGGCGCTTGCCCATCGCGTTGGCCTCGGGATCGGCGGCGACCGCCATCACGTCCATCTCGCGATACTTGGCGAACACCGGACCGAAGCGCTCCTGCGCCGCCTGCATCTCGGCGTCGTACTGCGCCCACTGGCCGCGGCTCTGGTTGCTGTTGCCGAAGCCCGGATAGATCGCCAGATAGACCACCGCGAACACGATGGTGATCCAGAACAGGTACATCCACCAGCGCGGCAGCGGGTTGCTGTACTCGGCGAGCGTCTCGTCCCACACGTGCCCGTGCAGTCCGACCTCCCCTTTCTCGCGCTTGGTCATGTTCGACACGAGCACGAACACACAGAACAGGATGGAGAGGGTCACGAGGACCATCACATACATGTTCCAGAAACCGCTGATGAAGTCAGCCATTTGTTTTTCCCTCTTGGTCTTGCCGGCCGCGCGGGGCCGGCAGGTCGTCGTCGCTCAGGGGCAGACGCGCCGCCTCGTCGAACCCGGCCTTGGCGTGCTTGCTGTATGCCCAGGCGCAGATGCCCAGGAAGCACAGCAGCCCCAGCACGGTGATCAGGCTACGGAAATCGTTGATATCCACGGCGCGTTTGCTTCCTTATCTGAAGTGCGAAATCGCGGTGCCCAGGCCCTGCAGATAGGCCACGACGGCATCGAGCTCGGTCTTGCCCTCGAGCGCAGCCGGCGCGGCGGCGATCTCGTCGTCGCTGTACTTGTTCAGGCCGACCTTGTTGAGCGCGCGCATGCGGTCCTGGATGTCCGCCGCCTTGACCGGGCGGTCAAGCCAGGGGAAGGCCGGCATGTTCGACTCGGGGACGACGTCGCGCGGGTTCAGCAGATGCACCCGCTGCCACTCGTCGGAGTAGCGGCCACCGACGCGGGCGAGGTCCGGACCGGTACGCTTCGATCCCCACAGGAAGGGGTGGTCGTACACCGACTCGCCCGCCACCGAGTAGTGGCCATAGCGCTCGGTCTCGGCACGGAACGGACGGATCATCTGCGAGTGGCAGTTGTTGCAGCCTTCGCGGATGTAGATGTCGCGCCCCACCAGGCGAACCGCATCGTACGGCTTGACGTCGAGCGCGTTGCCCTTCTGGTCGATCGGCGAGGTGGTCGAGTGCTGGAAGAACAGCGGCACGATCTCCACCAGACCCCCCACGCTGACGGTCATCAGCGTGAGCACGATCATGAGGAATACGTTGCGTTCGATCTTTTCGTGTTTCGATTGAGCCATGTTGTTGTTCTCCGATCAGGCGTGGGCAGCCGCGGGCGACAGCACCGGGGCGTCATAGGCCTTCTGGCCGGCGATCGTCTTCACCATGTTGTAGAACATGATCAGCATGCCGCTGAGGAACATCGCGCCGCCGATGAAGCGGATCGTCCAGAACGGATAGCTGGCCTTGACCGATTCGACGAAGGAGTAGGTGAGCGTGCCGTCCGGGTTGGTGGCGCGCCACATCAGGCCCTGCATCACGCCCGAGATCCACATCGAGGCGATGTAGAGCACGATGCCGATGGTGGCGATCCAGAAGTGGGCGTTGATCAGCTTGACGCTGTACATCTCGCTCTTGCCGTAGAGGCGCGGCAGCAGGAAGTACACCGAGCCGATGGAGATCATCGCCACCCAGCCGAGCGCGCCCGAGTGCACGTGGCCGACCGTCCAGTCGGTGTAGTGCGACAGAGCGTTGACCGTCTTGATCGACATCATCGGGCCTTCGAAGGTCGACATGCCGTAGAAGGACAGCGAGGTGATGAGGAACTTCAGGATCGGGTCGGTGCGCAGCTTGTGCCAGGCGCCCGACAGGGTCAGCACGCCGTTGATCATGCCACCCCAGGACGGCGCCAGCAGGATCAGCGAGAACACCATGCCCACCGATTGGGTCCAGTCGGGCAGCGCGGTGTAGTGCAGGTGGTGCGGGCCCGCCCACATGTAGGTGAAGATCAGCGCCCAGAAGTGCACCACCGACAGGCGGTAGGAGTAGACCGGACGGTCGGCCTGCTTGGGCACGAAGTAGTACATCATGCCGAGGAAGCCCGCGGTCAGGAAGAAGCCGACCGCGTTGTGGCCGTACCACCACTGGATCATCGCGTCCTGCACGCCGGCGTAGGCCGAATACGACTTCATGCTGGTGAGCGAGACCGGGATCGCGGCGCTATTGACGATGTGCAGCAGCGCGACGGTGAGGATGAAGGCGCCGAAGAACCAGTTCGCGACGTAGATGTGCGAGACCTTGCGCTTGGCGATGGTGCCGAAGAACACGACGGCGTAGGACACCCAGACGATCGCGATCAGGATGTCGATCGGCCACTCGAGTTCGGCGTATTCCTTGGAGGAGGTGAAGCCCAGCGGCAGGGTGATCGCGGCGAGCACGATGACCAGTTGCCATCCCCAGAAGGTGAACGCGGCCAGTCCGGGCGCGAACAGTCTGGTGTGACAGGTGCGCTGGACGACGTAGTACGACGTCGCGAACAGCGCCGAGCCACCGAACGCGAAGATGACCGCGTTGGTGTGCAGCGGACGAAGCCTGCCGAAATGCAGGAACTCGTGCACGTTCAGTTCGGGCCACACGAGCTGTGCTGCGGCGATCACGCCGACCAGCATGCCCACGATGCCCCACACCACCGTCATGATGGCGAACTGGCGCACGACTTTATAGTTATAAGTCGCTTGCGATTGCATCTGGATCACCTCTTTGTTTTTGAAAACCCCTGCTTGCGTCGGGCCGCACCAGACCAGCGCGGCGACCCACCCGGGCGAGAATACGCCACGACCACATACGCAATTTGACACAAGTCAATATTGTATTGCAGCAGACGGGGCCAAGGAAGGGGAAATTGGAGTTAGTCCAAAAACAAATGCAGGCGCCCGCTGCGGATACCGCGAGAAATCGTTCGGGCACGCGGGAATCCAGCATCTGCGCGGGTTCCAGCGTTTTTGGGGCACCTCGCGACAGGCAAAAAAAAGGGTGCGTCTTCACGCACCCCCAACCCCAACAGAGAGACATAAACCACGGATCGCTCGCCATCGTCATGCTCGGCGATCGATCGCAACGGCGTCATTTTCCTCTTAACCATCGGACAGACGTTGACGTAGGTCAACGAATCCTCGTTTCACCCGGCCTGGCGCCCGCGGAGGGGTCTCCGACCGCCTCTTTTCCGGTCCCGTGTGGCGAACTCGGCTCCGCCTCGCCGGCCTCCCCGGGCGGCGGGTCGCGGTCGTCCATCAGCAGCCGGTAGGCGGGTCCCTCGAGGTCGTCGTACTGGCCGCTGCGCAGCGACCACCAGAACAGCACACCGATGATGAAGACCAGCACCACCGACAGCGGAATCAGCAGGTAGAGGCTTTCCATCTCAATTCTCCGCGCTTGCGCGACCGCTCCGTGCGGCGCGCTGCAGCCGCATGGCGTTGAGCACGACGAGCAGCGAACTCGCCGCCATGCCGATGCCGGCCATCCACGGCGTCACCAGCCCGGCCATCGCGAGTGGCACCGAGGTGAAATTGTAGGCGAACGACCACCACAGGTTCTGCCGGATGATGCGCAGGGTCCGGCGGGCCAGCGCGATGCCGTCGCCCAGGCTGGCGAAGCGCTCGTTGAGCAGCACGATGTCGGCCTGGTTGCGGGCGAGGTCGGTGCCGCCGCCCATCGCGATCGAGACATGGGCCTGAGCGAGCACCGGCGCGTCGTTCACGCCGTCGCCCACCATCGCTACCACGGCCTTGCCGTCGCCTTGCATGTCGACGATCGCCTGCTGCTTGCCCTGCGGGTCCAGGCCGCCGCGCGCGTCCCGGATGCCCAGCCGGGCGGCAACCGCATCGACCACCGGCTGCGCGTCACCCGAGAGCAGGCCGAGCGCGACGCCCTCGCCCGCAAGGCGGCGAGTGATCACCGGCGCATCCTCGCGCAGGCTGTCGGCGAGGCGGAACAGGCCCAGCCAGCCGCCCCGCCCGGCGAGCGCGATCACGGTGCCCCCCGTGGCCGCGAAATCCGCAAGCACGGCAGGTTCCACAAGACCGGCGGCGCTCGCCACCCAGGCCGGGCGGCCGATCCACAGCGGCTCGCCCTCGACCACGCCATGCATGCCCTGCCCGGTCTCGGCGAGCAGGCCGCCCACCGCCGGCAAGACGGCCTCGCCCGCCGCCGCGCGCAGGCCGGCCGCGACCGGGTGCGCCGAGCCCTGCTCGATCGCCGCGGCCAGCACCACCAGGCGCTCCGCGTCGATGCCGCCAAGCGCACGCACCTCCTCCAACCGCATCCTGCCCAGGGTCAGCGTGCCCGTCTTGTCGAAGACGAAACGATTGGCCCGCGCCAGCGTCTCGATCGCATGCCCGCGCGTGACCAGCACGCCCATCCGTGCCAGGGTATCGGTGGCCACGGTGAGCGCGGTCGGGGTAGCGAGCGAGAGCGCGCACGGGCAGGCGACCACCAGCACCGACACGAAGACCCAAAGCGCGCGCGCGGGGTCGATCAGATACCAGGCCACCCCCGTCCCCGCAGCCAGCACCAGCAGGCTGACGATGAAGTAGGCGGCAACGCGGTCCGACAGCGTCGCGATGCGCGGCTTCTCGGTCGCCGCGCGCTCCATCAGGCGCCGGATCGCCGCCAGCCGGGTGGCGTCGCCGACCTGCTCGACGCGGACCAGCAAGGGCGAGGACACGTTGATGCTGCCGCCGGTGACGCGATCACCGACCGCCTTGGGCACCGGCATGCTCTCGCCGGTGAGCAGCGCCTCGTTGGCCTCGCCGCGCCCCTCGACCACCACGCCGTCGACCGGGATCACCTCGCCCGGACGAACCCGCAGCACGTCCCCCGCCAGCAGCTGCGAGGTCGGCACGCGCTCGCCGGCGGATTCTCCCGGCCAGCCCGCGATGCGCTCGGCGAACGAGGGCAGCGCCTTGCCCAGTTCCTCGACCCCCCGCACCGCCTTCTGGCGCGCGATCATCTCGAGGTAGCGCCCGCCGAGCAGGAAGAACACGAACATCGTGACCGAGTCGAAGTACACCTCCGGCCCGTCGGTCAGTGTCGCCCACAGGCTGGCGGCGAAGGCGCTGCCCACGCCGAGCGCGACCGGCACGTCCATGCCAAGCCGGCGCAGGCGCAGGTCGCGCCAGGCGCGCTGGAAGAAGGGCGCAGCCGAGTACAGCACCACGGGCAGGGTCAGCAGCAGGCTGGCCCAGCGTAGCAGCTGCTCGATGTCCCAGGTCATGTCGCCCTCTCCGGCCACGTAGACCGGGAAGGCGTACATCATCACCTGCATCATGCCGAAGCCGGCGACGAACACCCGCCACAGCATCGAGCGCCGCTCGCGGTGGGCGAGCTGCTCGGAGCGCTCGGCGTCGTAGGGATAGGCGCGGTAGCCGATCGCCTGGATGGCGGCGAGGATGTCGGAGAGCTTGATCTGGCGCTCGTCCCAGCGCACGCGCGCACGCCGGGTAGCGTAGTTGATCTCGATCGCCGACACGCCGGGCAGGCGGGCGACGTGGTTCTCGTTGAGCCACACGCATGCGGCGCAGGTGATGCCCTCGAGGATCAGCGCGGCCTCGCGCTCGTGCTCGCCCACCGGGCGCACGAAGCTCTTCTGGAAGTCGGGATGATCGAAGAGACCGAGCTCCTGCAGCTCGACCGGCATCGCCTCGCGGCGCGTCTCGGGCATCGCGTCGCGATGGCGGTAGTAATCGACCAGGTCGTTGTCGACGATGGACTGCGCCACCGCCTCGCAGCCAACGCAGCACATGCGCCGATCACGGCCGTCGATGCGTACGTAGTGCCGGGTCTCGGGCGGGATCGGCAGGCCGCAGTGATAGCAGTCGCGATCCGCAGCGGCATCGGCTGCGGTCGCGGGAACAGGCTGTTCGGCAGGGGTCATCGGCGCCAAGCGAAACCGCCCCGCACGCACACGCGCGGGGCGGGAAGAATTGGAACCGGTTTAATAACACAATTCACCGGCCCCGGCCATTGCACCGCAGCATCGCCGGCGGGCGGCCGCTGCGGCGCACAGGGCTCTACTTGGCGGCCATGCGGATCGCGCCATCGAGGCGGATCACCTCGCCGTTCAGGTAGGCGTTCTCGACGATGTGGCGCACCAGCGCGGCAAACTCGGCAGGCTTGCCGAGGCGCGAGGGGAAGGGAACCATCTTGCCGAGCGAGTCCTGCACCTCCTGCGGCATGCCCATCAGCATCGGCGTCTCCATGATGCCGGGGGCGATGGTCATCACGCGGATGCCGAAGCGGGACAGCTCGCGCGCCACCGGCAGGGTCAGCCCGACCACGCCGGCCTTCGACGAGGCGTAGCCGGCCTGGCCGACCTGGCCGTCGAAGGCGGCCACCGAGGCGGTATTGACGATCACCCCGCGCTCGCCACCGGCGTCGGGTTCGGCCTTGCTCATCACGTCGGCGGCCAGGCGCAGCATGTTGAAGGTGCCGATGAGGTTGATCGACACGGTGCGCGCGAAGCTCTCGAGCCGATGCGGGCCTTCGCGGCCCACCACCTTCTCTGCCGGCGCCACGCCAGCACAGCTGACCAGGCCGTTGAGCCCGCCGAAGCGCTGCACCGCAGCATCAATCGCCGCCTTGGCGCTGTCGGCATCGGTGACGTCGGTCTGAACGAAGCAGGCTGCCGCGCCGAGTTCCGCAGCGAGCGCCTCGCCCGCCTGTGCGTTGACGTCGGCCAGCACCACGCGGCCGCCAGCCTCGACCAGCATGCGTGCGCTCGCCGCACCCAGGCCCGAGCCTCCGCCGCTCACCACGAATACGCCATTCTCGATTTGCATCGCTTTTCTCCCAGGAAAATCGTGGACGGCGAAGGCCGTCGCTGCGGTGCAGCACCTTAAATTACGTTGACGTAGGCGTCAATCGAATCGCCCGACCCCAGGCCGTCCCGGTCCTCAACCAGCCGAATCCGCCATCTCCTCGAATTCGAGATCGACCATCAACTCGTTGGCGAGCGCCTCGAGGTCGCTGCGCACCGCGGCGAGCACGACCCCGGCCGGCACCGCCAGTTCCGCGCGCGCGCGGAACAAGGGCTCGCCGCTCATCGAGGCACTCTCGCAGGCCGTCTCGAGCGCGTCGATGCTGACACCGTGGCGGGCGAGCACTGCAGAGATGTCGCGCACGATGCCGGGACGGTCGTGCCCCACCAGCTCGAGCCGCGCCAGGTGCGGCTGCGCGGCCGCCGCCACATCGGTCCGCACCACCGCGAGCTTGAGTCCCTCCTCGCCCAGCCCCAGCAGGCCGCGCTCGAGCCCATCGGCCGCAGCGGCATCCACCTCCAGGCGCACGACACCGGCGAACTGGCCGGCCAGACGGGCGAGGCGGCTCTCCATCCAGTTCGCGCCGTGGGCCCCGGCGCAGGCCGACACCGCACTCACCAGGCCGGGACGATCCGGGCCGATCAGGGTAAGGATCAGGGAAGTCTTCATGCTTGGTCTCCGTCCGGCCCCGCAGCGCGAGCGCCCCGCGTCCCTCTGCGCGGCATCAAGGGCGATCCCCGCGAGGCCTGAGATAATTGAAATGGGAGCCGACACGATAACCCAGCGGCCACGGGAACGGGAGTTCGCGGCCGTTACGAGCATGGGAGGAGACAGAATGAACACGCTGCCGCGTTTCCACATCCGGAAGAACGACGGCCTCTACCAGCCGATTCCCTTCCTGTTCGTGACCGAACGGATGTGCGCGGAGATCCTCGCCGAGCGCGAGGAGATCGCCGGAAAGCTGCCCGAGGCCGCGCGCAAGCGCCAGCAGGCGCTGTTCGCGCGCTACGACCCGCGCGTGAGCGCGGACGCCTTCGGTGGCCTGCTGAACCTGTTCGGCAATCCGGCCGATTAGCGTGCGCAACACTGACAAGAGGGCTACACGAAAGTCGGAAAGCAAAAGGGCGATTCCGCAGAATCGCCCTAAGTGCCTGAAACCATTGGTGCCGGAGAAGAGACTCGAACTCCCGACCTTCGCATTACGAATGCGCTGCTCTACCAACTGAGCTACACCGGCCAAGGGCGCGCATCTTAACCCAGCGCGAGGGGCGCGGCAACACCGCGCGCGCAGGGCTAGGCATGCGGTGCTGCCGGCCCTTCGACTGCGCCTCCCGGCGGTCGACACGAGCGCGCGAAGCATCGGGGAGAACCCGTATTCGATAGAAAATTCTTCTCCCACACCTACTTTTTGCTATGCGGCTCCATTAGAATGCGCGCCAATTCAGGGCGGAGGAGACCAGCCCGAGCAAGAACGCAGCGCCGCGGGGGCTCGCTCCCGCGGCAGTTGCGCCATCTCCGGGCCCGCCGCGCTCCGGCACGGACCACGCCTGCCGACCCAGCCTCCCCACGTCCCGCTCTCCCCATGTCCGGCCTCAGCCTCTTCGAGATCGCCCTCATCGGCGCCGCCGCCTTTGCCGCAGGTGCGGTGAATTCGGTCGCCGGCGGCGGCACCTTCTTCTCCTTCCCTGCCCTGCTCGCGATCGGCGTGCCGCCGGTGGTGGCCAACGCGAGCAACTCGGTGTCGCTGTGGCCGGGCAGCCTCGCCGGCGCCTGGGCGTTCCGGCGCGAGCTCAAGCGCTTCTCCCGCAGCCTGCCGATGCTCTCGGTGATCGCCTTCGTCGGCGGCATCGGCGGCGGCCTGCTGCTGCTGGCGACCTCCAACGCCGCGTTCGCGCAGCTGATCCCCTGGCTGCTGCTGCTTGCCACCGTGCTGTTCGCCTTCAGCGCGCAGATCTCCGCGCTGGTGAAGAAGTGGAAACCCGCCCCGGAAGGCGCCGACGAGCGCCATATCGGCCCGGGCGGCTACGTGTTCCAGCTCGCGGTCTCCCTGTATGGCGGCTTCTTCGGCGCCGGCATGGGCATCCTGATGATCGCCGCGCTCGCCATCCAGGGCTTCAAGGACGTGCACGAGATCAACGCACTGAAGAACTGGCTGTCGGCGGTGATCTATAGCGTCGCGGTGGCGACCTTCGTGATCGCGGACGCGGTGTCGTGGCCGCACACCCTGGTCATGCTGGTCACCGCGACCATCGGCGGCTACGGAGGTGCGGCGGTGGCGCGCAAGCTGCCGGCGCTGTGGCTGCGCCGCTTCATCATCGCGGTCGGTGGCGTGCTCACCGTGTACTACTTCGGCAAGACGCTCTGAGCGCGCCGATGCTCGCCGGACTCTCCGCCGCCCTAGGCGCGGGCCTGCTGTGGGGCCTGGTGTTCCTCACCCCGCTGCTGCTCGCCGACTACCCGCCCTTCATGCTCGCGATCGGGCGCTACCTCGCCTTCGGCGTGCTCGCGCTCGGCCTGGCCTGGTTCGATCGCGCCGCGCTCGCCCGCCTCACGCGCGCCGACTGGATCGAGGCGGTCAAGCTCGCGCTGATCGGCAACCTGCTCTATTACTCCACGCTGGCGAGCGCGATCCAGCTCGCCGGGGGGCCGGTGCCGACCCTGATCATCGGCACGCTGCCGGTGGTGATCGCGATCACCGCGAACCTGCTCGACCGCCGTCGCGGCGGCGGCGAGGACAGCGCGCCCTGGGCGCGCCTGGCGGCACCGCTGGCGCTGATCCTCGGCGGCCTGTTCGCGGTGCATTCGGCGAGCGCGCAGGCGCTGCCCGCGGACGCCTCCGCCGACTACCTCCTCGGCATCGGCTTCGGGCTGTTCGCACTCGGTTGCTGGACCTGGTATCCGATCCGCAACAGCCGCTGGCTGCGCGCCCGCGGCGCCGGGCTGGCGCGCGCGTGGGCGACCGCGCAGGGGCTGGCGACGCTGCCGGTGGCGATCGTCGCCGGCGTCGGCTACTGGCTGTGGGACACCCGGCTCGCGCCCGGCGGCCCGGGCTTCGCGTGGCCGCTCGGCCCCCGCCCCGAGGCCTTCGTCGGCATGTGCATCCTGCTCGGGCTGGCCGCGTCCTGGCTCGGCACCCTGCTGTGGAACCGCGCCAGCCACCTGCTGCCGGCGGCGCTGGTGGGCCAGCTGATCGTGTTCGAGACGCTCGCCGCGCTGCTCTACGCCTTCCTGTGGTACGGACGCTGGCCGGGCCTGGCCGAGAGCGCAGGCATCGTGCTGTTGATCGCCGGCGTGCTCGGCGGCGTGAGGGTGTTCCGCCAGGGTGGCGCGCGCGCCGCGACGGACGTGGCAGCGTAGGGACGGGAAAGCACAGGTCCGGGAAGGCTCGGGGGGCGGAACGGTGCATCGCCGCAGAGTCTGCGCCAGCCGCGCCGGCATCCCGCCGGACACGATATCATTTCGTTTTTGCACTGCAGCAAATCCCAGCTCTCGCGCCGATGGACCAACTCACCCGCATCATCCTCGAGGCCGGCCGCTCCGGCGTCGAGCTTTCCCTCTTCGTGCTGCTGCCGATCATGGTGGTGATGCTGTCGCTGATGCGCCTGCTCGAGGCGCGCGGCGTGCTCGACTGGGTGGTGGCCCGCCTGGCGCCGCTGCTGCGTCCGCTCGGCCTCACCGGGCTGGGGGTGTTCGCCGCGCTGCAGATCAACCTGGTGAGCTTCGCCGCGCCGGTGGCCACGCTCACCATGATGGAAGGCCGCGGCGCCTCCGACCGCCACCTCGCCGCCACGCTGGCGATGGTGATGGCGATGGCGCAGGCCAACGTGACCTTCCCGATGGCCGCGATGGGGCTCGCCTTCGGGCCGGCGCTGGTGCTGTCGGTGATCGGCGGCCTGGCCGCAGCGGCGGTGACCTACCACGGCTTCGGCCGCGGCCTGTCGGCAGCCGAGGCGCCGCTCGACGAGACCCTGCACCACCGCGTCGCCGACGACGCCAAGGGCGTGCTCGACGTCATCAACCGCGCCGGCGCCGAGGCCTTCAAGATCTCCGTGGGCGCGATCCCGATGCTGGTGCTCGCGCTGGTGGCGGTGATGGCGCTGCGCGCGAGCGGCGGCATCGATGCGCTCACCGCGCTGCTCGCCCCGCTGCTGCGCGTCTTCGCGCTCGACCCCGCGCTGATCCTGCTGACGCTGACCAAGTACATCGCCGGCGGCACCGCGATGATGGGCGTGATGGACGAGATGCTGAAGGCGGGCACGACCACCGTCGCCACCCTGAACTCGAACGCCGGCTTCCTGATTCACCCATTCGATGTTGCCGGGGTGGCGGTGCTGATCTCCGCCGGCCGCCGCGTGGCTGCGGTGTGGAAGCCGGCCGCGCTCGGGGCCGTGGTCGGCATCGCGGTGCGCACGGTCGGCCACGCGCTGCTGTAAAGTCGATTCGCCCGCCCCCTCGGCGCGCCCGTACGCCCCCCTTCCAGAGCCCTCGCGAAGGATCCCGACCATGATCGCCGCCCTCACCCTGCTCCTCGTCTTCCAGCTCGCCGGCGAGGTCATCGCCCGCGCACTGGCGCTGCCGATCCCCGGCCCGGTGATCGGCATGGCCCTGCTCTTCCTCGCGCTGCTCATCCGCGGCGGCCCGGGCGAAGGCCTGCGCCAGACCTCCGGCCAGCTGCTGCAGCACCTGTCGCTGCTGTTCGTGCCCGCAGGCACCGGCATCGTGATCTACGGCGACCGCATCGCCGCCGAATGGCTGCCGCTGCTGGTGGCGCTGTTCCTCAGCACCTTCCTCGCGCTCGCGGTGACCGCGCTGGTGCTCAAGGCGCTCACCCACAAGCGCGCCAAGGCGACGACGGAGGCCGCCCAATGAACCCGAACCTCGAGGAGATCTGGGTCTATCTATCCACCTCGCCGCTGCTCGGCCTGACACTGACCCTGCTCGCCTACCAGGCGGCGTTCTGGATCTACAAGCGCGTCGGTTTCCATCCGCTCGCCAACCCGGTGCTGATCAGCGTGGCCATCCTCGCCAGCCTGCTGCTCGCCACCGGCACGCCCTACCAGGCCTATTTCGACGGCGCGCAGTTCGTGCACTTCCTGCTCGGCCCGGCCACCGTCGCGCTGGCGATCCCGCTCCATGCGCAGTGGCCGCGGCTGAAGTCGATGGCCGGGCCGCTGCTGATCGCGCTCGTTGCCGGCTCGCTGACCGCGGCGTTGTCGGCCTGGGGCATCGGCGCGCTGCTCGGCGGCAGCCGCGAGTCGCTGATGTCGCTCGCGCCCAAGAGCGTGACCACGCCGATCGCGATGGGCGTGGCCGAGCGCATCGGCGGCCTGCCCTCGCTCACCGCGGTGCTGGTAATCAGCGCCGGCATCATCGGCGCAGTGTTCGGGCGAGGCGTGATGCGCCGCCTGCACGTCAGCGACCACGCGGTGCACGGCTTCGCGATCGGCATCGCCTCGCACGGCATCGGTACTGCGCGCGCCTTCCAGGTCAGCGAGCAGGCGGGCGCCTTCGCCGCGCTGGCGATGGGATTGAACGGTCTGATCACCGCGGTGTCCCTGCCCTGGATCATGCCCTGGGTGGAGCGCCTGTTCGCGGGCTGAGCCCGGCCCGGGCGCGCGCGCCGCTGCGAGAACCCTCAGAACCCGACCCGACGACGAAGAGACCGACCCCGTGCTGCACGCCCTCTACCGCTGGATCGACCGCAACCTGCTCGAGCTCGGCCGCGAGATGCGGCTCTCCTACCTGCCGCCGCTGATGGTGTATTGCGCGGCGGGAGTGTCCGGCCTCACCGGCATCGTCGGCACCTTCTTCGTCAAGGACTACCTCGGCCTGTCGGCCGCCTTCCTCGCCGCGCTCGGCTTCTGGGCGGGCATCCCGTGGGCGCTGAAGATGCCGATCGGCCACCTGGTCGACCTGATGTGGCGGCACAAGGCCGGGCTGGTCTACCTGGGCGCCAGCCTGATCGCCGCCAGCCTGCTGATCATGATCGGGCTGATCGGCAGCCCGGACGCGATGCGCACGGTGATGCCGATCGAGGCCTGGTTCGTGCTGTCGGTGCTGCTGTCGCCGGTGGGCTACGTGATGCAGGACGCGGTGGCCGACGCGATGACGGTCGAGGCCGTGCCGCGCCTGGATGCACGCGGCGAGCCCATCCCCGCCGAGACCGTGCGCCTGATGCATACCACGATGCAGATGCTCGGCCGGGTGGCGATCATCGGCGGCACGGTGATGGTGTCGCTCGCCAACGTGGCGATGTTCCAGGGCTCCGAGAACCTGCCCGAGGCCGACAAGGTGGCCATCTATCTGCGCATCTACGAGCTCGCGCTGATCATCCCGCTGCTGTCGGTGAGCGGCGTGCTGCTCGGCGGCTTCCTCAAGCGCCGCGAGGCGAAGCGGCTGGCCGCGCTCGGGCGCAGCCGCGCCGAGATCGATCGCCTGCTCCACGACCCGGAAGAGAAGACCGCGCCCAACTGGTGGATCCTCGGCGGCAGCGCGGTGTTCGTCGCGCTCACCATCAGCGTCGGGCTGTCGGGCATCGAGTACGGCCAGGAGATCATCTTCGCCACCTCGTTCGCGATCATCGGGTTCATGATCACTCGCCTGCTGCGCGAGCTCTCGCCCGAGGCCGCGCGTACCCTTCTCGGCACGGTCATCATCATCTTCGCCTTCCGCGCCCTGCCCGGCCCGGGCGCCGGGGCGAGCTGGTGGATGATCGACGAGCTCGGCTTCGACCAGAGCTTCCTGTCGCGGCTCGACCTCATCACCAGCGCGCTCACATTGGCCGGCCTGTTCCTGTTCCGCCGCTTCATGGCCGAGAAGTCGATCGCGCAGATCGTGATCTTCCTCACCGTCGCCACCACCGCGCTGTCGCTGCCGATCATCGGCATGTTCCACGGCCTGCACGAATGGACCGCAGCGCACACCGGCGGCGTGGTGGACGCGCGCTTCATCGCCATCGCCAACACCGCGCTCGAGTCGCCGCTCGGCCAGGTGTCGATGGTGCCGATGCTGGCGTGGATCGCGAACTCGGCGCCAGCGCACCTCAAGGCGACCTTCTTCGCGGTCATGGCGTCCTTCACCAACCTGGCGCTGTCGGCCTCTCAGCTCGGCACGAAGTACCTCAACCAGCTGCACACGATCGCGCGCGAGGTCAGGGACGCCGCCACCGGTGCGATCACCACCCCGGCCGACTACGGCGCGCTCGGCGAGCTGCTGGTCACGGTGACGGTGATCGCGCTCGTGGTGCCGCTCGCGGCCATCCTGCTCACCCGCCTCGCCGGCCTGCGCAGCGCCTGAGCGGCCCCGGGAGCGGCGCGGGTTTTGACCTGCCACATTGCCACGCGCGCCCGACAGGCACAGACTTGAGGGCAATCGCATTCAATCGCAAGAGAGAGGCACACGATGACCCCCAGCTCGGTTCACGACATCCGCAACCTGGCCCTCTTCGGCCACGCCGGCAGCGGCAAGACCACCCTGGTCGAGGCCCTGCTCGCCGCCGCCGGCGAGATCGGCGCACCCGGCAGCGTGGAGCGCGGCGACACGGTCGCCGACTTCGAC
Organism: Thauera sp.; assembly: GCA_024235615.1. Lineage (GTDB taxonomy): Bacteria > Pseudomonadota > Gammaproteobacteria > Burkholderiales > Rhodocyclaceae > Thauera. The sequence continues at coordinate 1,091,258 of JACKMB010000001.1, forward strand.
CCGCAGGAAAAGGCGATGGGCCACTCGCTGCACGCGGCGCTGGTCCACCTGGAGTGGGCAGGCCACTGGATCAACCTGCTCGACACCCCGGGCCTGCCTGACCTGAGTGGTCGCGCCCTGGTGGCGCTGCCCGCGGCCGACACCGCCGCGGTGGTGATCAACGCCGCGGCCGGCATCGAGAGCGGCACCCGGCGCATGATGGACGCCGCGAAGGGCAAGTGCCGCATGATCGTGGTCAACAAGATCGACGCCCCGGGCGCCGACCTCGGCGCGCTGATGGACGCCATCGCCGCCACCTTCGGCCGCGAGTGCCTGCCGATCAACCTGCCGTCTGCCGACGGCAGCCGCGTCATCGACTGCTTCTTCGCGCCCGACAACGCCGCCGCCACCGCCTTCTCCAGCCCCTCGGCGGCGCACGACGCGATCGTCGACCAGGTCGTCGAGCTCGACGAGGCGCTGATGGCGCAATACCTCGAGCAGGGCGAGTCGCTCGACCCCGAGCAGCTCCACGCCCCCTTCGAGCAGGCCCTGCGCGAAGGCCACCTGGTGCCGGTGTGCTTCGTCTCCGCGCGTAGCGGCGCCGGCGTGCGCGAGTTGCTCGACATCCTCGGCAAGCTCGCCCCCGACCCCACCGAGGCCAACGTGCCCGCCTTCCTCAAGGGCGAGGGCGCTGCGGCGGCGGCCGTCGAGGTCGTGCTCGACGCCGAGCGCCACGTCGTCGCCCACGTCTTCCAGATCGCCAACGACCCCTACCGCGGCAAGCTCGGCCTGTTCCGCGTGCATCAGGGCCAGGTCACGCCCAACTCGCAGCTCTACATCGGCGACGGCCGCAAGCCCTTCAAGGTCGCCCACCTGCTGCGCATGCAGGGCAAGAACACGGTCGAGACCGCGCTCGCGGTGCCCGGCGACCTTTGCGCGGTGGCGCGCGTCGACGAACTGACCCGCGACGCGGTGCTGCACGACTCGCACGACGAGGACTACTACCACCTCGCCCCCGCGGCCTGGCCGCAGCCGGTGTTCGGCCTCGCGCTGATGACGCGCAAGCCGGCCGACGAGCAGAAGCTCTCCGAGGCGCTCGCCCGCCTGATGGAAGAAGACCCCTGCCTCGAGGTCAGCTTCGATGCCCGCCACCGCCGCACCGTGGTGCGCGGCTTGGGCGAGCAGCACCTCAAGATCGTGCTCGACGAGCTCGCCGCGCGCTGGAACCTGCAGCTCGACACCGCGACGCCGAGCATTCCCTACCGCGAGACGATCACCGTGGTGGCCGAGGCGCGCTACCGTCACAAGAAGCAGAGCGGCGGCGCCGGCCAGTTCGGCGAGGTCGCGCTGCGCGTCGAGCCGCTGCCGCGCGGCGCCGGCATCGAGCTCGGCGACGAGGTCAAGGGCGGCACCATCCCGACCAACTTCATGCCCGCGGTCGAGAAGGGCGTGCGTCAGGCGCTCGCCGAGGGCGCGCTCGCCGGCTTCCCGCTGCAGGACATCCGCGTCGTGATCACCGACGGCAAGCACCACGCGGTCGACTCGAACGAGGTCTCCTTCGTCACCGCCGGCCGCCATGCGCTGATCGAGGCGGTGCTGGGCGCGCGGCCGATGGTGCTCGAGCCGCTGCTCGACGTGCAGGTCAAGGTGGCGGACGCGCTCTTCGGCGAGGTCAGCGCGGAGCTCGCCGGTCGCCGCGGCCGCCTGACCGCGACCGACAGCCCCGCGCCGGGCTGGACGCTGATCTCGGCGCGCGTGCCGATGGCCGCGCTGGAAGGCTTCGAGAGCCGGCTGAAGGCGATCTGCGCCGGCGAGAGCGAGTTCGTGCTCGAGGCCGGCGGCCACGAGCCGGCGCCGCAGGACATCCAGGCCGAGCTGGCGCGGGTGTTCTCGAGCGGCGGCAACGGCAACCATTGAGGCCGCAAGCGCCCGGCTCCGCGGGGAGTCGGGCGCGCAAGCCGCGACAAGAATGGAACTCGACGACCGCCAGCGCGCCTACTGGCGCAGCAATCTTCGCCTGACCTTCACGCTGCTCGGCGTGTGGTTCGGCGTGACCTTCGTCGGCGGGTATTTCGCCAGCGCGCTCAACACGGTGAGCTTTCTCGGCTTTCCGCTGGGCTTCTACCTGTTCGCCCAGGGCGCGCTGCTGGTCTATCTCGCGATCATCGTGATCTACGTGGTCGCCATGAACCGGCTCGACCGGCGCTACCGGGTCAATAGTCGGCATTGAGCGGCAGCGTGCCGATCGACATCGGCACTACGACGCCATTCAAATCTTGGGGCCCTGCCCCGCTTCCTCGAGCTTCTTGCGCCGCGGCACGATCGGGTGCGCGTGGCGGCTGACGATGTAGTCGGCGAAGAACTTGAACCAGATCGTGACCCCCGCGATCGCGGTCCAGGTCTCGAAGTCGAGGATGGCGGCGACCACCCCGAAGATCACGAACACGATCACCCCACCGCCGATCAGGTTGACCGCCAGGGTGTAGGGGGCGAAGCGCGCCGGATCGGCTGGCGGCATGCCGCGCTTGAGCGCGACCTCGGAAAAATCACGCCGGAACAGGATGCGCCACGACCGCCGGAACCAGAAGAAGGCGATCGGGAACAGGGCGAGGAAGAGAATCCAGTTGAGGGCGATGCTTGCGTTGAAGATCATGTGATGCTCCGCTGCGTGCGGCGGCTGCCGCATCGCGTCAGAAGGTGCCACAAAGGAAAAGCCCCGCCAATCCAACCGGCGGGGCTCCGGTGGCGCGGTACGGCACGATGCTGCCGTACCGCGCTGTCCGTGACGACGGTGCCGATCAGTGGGCGCCGTCCACCAGCTTCGAGCCGCGCGGGATACGCACCGCCTCGACCATGTGCTGGATGTGCTCCGGCGGCTCCTTGGTCACCTTATCGACCACGATCGCGACGATGAAGTTCACGATCGCACCGACCGCACCGAAGGCTTCCGGCGTGATGCCGAAGAAGCTGTTGGCGCCGCCGATCAGATCGATGAACTCGGTGCCCTTCACGAAGAAGATGCCCTTGTGCGCGAACACGTAGAACAGCGTGACGAACAGGCCGGTCAGCATGCCCGCGATCGCACCTTCCTTGTTCATCTTCTTGGAGAAGATGCCCATCATGATCGCCGGGAACAGCGAGGAGGCGGCGATACCGAAGGCCAGCGCGACCGTACCGGCGGCGAAGCCCGGCGGGTTGAGACCGAGGTAGCCCGCGATGACGATGGCGACCGCCATCGAGATCTTGCCTGCGAGCAGCTCGTTCTTGTCACTGATGTTCGGGTTGAACACGCCCTTGACCAAGTCGTGCGACACCGCGGACGAGATCGCCATCAGCAGGCCGGCAGCGGTCGACAGCGCGGCAGCCAGGCCACCCGCGGCGACCAGCGCGATCACCCAGTTGGGCAGCAGCGCGATCTCGGGGTTCGCCATCACCATGATGTCGGCGTTCACCGTCAGCTCGTTGCCCTTCCAGCCGGCCGCTTCGGCCTTGGCCTTGGCGTCGGCGCTCTTGGTCTTGTCGTTGTAGTACTGGATGCGACCGTCGCCGTTCTTGTCGTCGAATTTCAGCAGGCCGGTCTTCTCCCACCGCTTCATCCACTCGGGGCGCTGCTCGTACTGCAGGCTGGACTCGGTGGCGTAGAGGTCTGCGTTCGCCGTGATCTTCTCGGCGTTGACCACCATGCGGCCGCCAGCGTCGGTCTCGAGGCCGACCGCCTTGTTGACCGTGGCGTGCAGGTTCAGCTTGGCCATCGCCGCAACGGCCGGCGCGGTCGTGTACAGCAGGGCGATGAAGACCAGCGCCCAACCCGCCGAGCTACGCGCATCCTTCACCGTCGGGACGGTGAAGAATCGCATGATGACGTGCGGCAGGCCCGCGGTACCGATCATCAGCGACAGCGTGTACATGAACATGTTGAGCATGCTGCCCGGCATCGAGGTCGTGTACTGGTCGAAGCCGAGGTCCTTGACCACCAGGTCGAGCTTGGCCAGCAGCGTGGTGTCGGTGCCCGAGATGTCGGAACCGAGGCCGAGCTGCGGCAGCGGGTTGCCGGTGAGCTGCAGCGAGATGAAGATCGCCGGCACCAGGTAGGCCGAGATCAGCACGATGTACTGCGCAACCTGGGTGTAGGTGATGCCCTTCATGCCGCCGAACACTGCGTACATGAACACGATCGCCATGCCGAGGTAGATGCCGGTCTCGCTGGAGACGCCGAGGAAGCGCGAGAAGGCCACGCCGACGCCGGTCATCTGGCCGATGATGTAGGTCAGCGACGCGGTCAGCAGGCACACCACCGCCACCGTCGAGGCCGTCTTCGAGTAGAAGCGATCGCCGATGAACTGCGGCACGGTGAACTTGCCGAACTTGCGCAGGTACGGGGCCAGCAGCATCGCCAGCAGGACGTAGCCGCCGGTCCAGCCCATCAGGAACAGACCGCCGCCGTAGCCCATGTTGGCGATCAGGCCGGCCATGGAGATGAAGGAAGCCGCCGACATCCAGTCGGCCGCCGTGGCCATGCCGTTGGTGATCGGGTGGACGCTGCCGCCCGCGGCATAGAACTCGCTGGTGCTGCCGGCACGCGCCCAGATGGCGATGCCGATGTACAGCGCGAAGGACGCGCCGACCACCAGATAGGTGATTGTCTGAAGATCCATGTGTCTCCCCTGATTATTCTTCGTGGACGTCGAACTGACGGTCGATGTCGCCCATCTTCTTCGCGTAATAGAAGATCAGCGCGATGAAGATGTAGATCGACCCCTGGTGGGCAAACCAGAACCCGAGCGGATAGCCTCCCAGCGAGATGCTGTTCAGCGCAGGCGCAAAGAGGATGCCGGCACCGAACGAGACCACGAACCAGATGATCAGGATCTTGGTCAGGAGGCCCAGCGTGGCTTTCCAGTAGCCGGACGCACTGTTGTTTTCCATCATGTCTCCTCGTTTTAAGTGAAACACCTTCCACTGCCGGCCCGAAGGCTGGAGACACCCCGGACCATGCAGCAGTGGGGCGATTATAGAAAGATCAGTCTTACTTATCCCTTACAGAGACGTAAGGAGTGAGGCGCAAGGCGTAAGGTGCGTGCAAGAAAAACCCGCCGGCTCCGGGGGAGCGGGCGGGTTCGTCGCCGCCGGCGAGGGCGCCGGCCGAGCCAAGGCTTACATCCGGGCGATCATCGCGTCGCCGAACTCCGAGCAGGAGACCTCGTTGGCGCCTTCCATCAGGCGGGCGAAGTCGTAGGTGACCTGCTTGTCGGCGATCGCCGCTTCCATGCCCTTGATCACCAGGTCGGCAGCCTCCTTCCAGCCCAGGTGGCGCAGCATCATCTCGGCCGACAGGATCAGCGAGCCCGGGTTCACCTTGTCCAGCCCCGCGTACTTGGGCGCGGTGCCATGGGTAGCCTCGAAGCAGGCGTACTGGTCGGAGATGTTGGCTCCGGGGGCGATGCCGATGCCGCCCACCTGTGCGGCGAGCGCGTCCGAGACGTAGTCGCCGTTGAGGTTGAGCGTGGCGATCACGTCGTATTCGGCCGGACGCAGCAGGATCTGCTGCAGGAAGGCGTCGGCGATGGCGTCCTTGACGACGATCTCGCGGCCGGTGTTCGGGTTCTTGAACTTGCACCACGGCCCGCCGTCGATCGGCTGCGCGCCGAACTCTTCCTGTGCGACCTTGTAGCCGGTGTCGCGGAACAGGCCCTCGGTGAACTTCATGATGTTGCCCTTGTGCACCAGGGTCACGCTCTTGCGGTCGTTGTCGATCGCGTAGCGGATCGCGGCGCGCACGATACGGGTCGTGCCCTCGATGGACACCGGCTTGATACCGATGCCCGAGGTCGCCGGGAAGCGGATCTTCCTGACCCCCATCTCGCCCTGCAGGAAGTCGATGACCTTCTTCGCGCCCTCGGACAGCGCCTGCCACTCGATGCCGGCGTAGATGTCCTCGGTGTTCTCGCGGAAGATGACCATGTCGGTCAGCTCGGGCTGCTTGAGCGGGCTGGGCACGCCCTTGAAGTAGCGCACCGGACGCACGCACTGGTAGAGGTCGAGTTCCTGGCGCAGCGCCACGTTGAGCGAGCGGATGCCGCCGCCCACCGGCGTGGTCATCGGCCCCTTGATCGACACCGAATAGGTCTTGAGCGCGTCGAAGGTCTCCTTCGGCAGCCACTCGTCGGGCCCGTAGATCTGCGTCGACTTCTCGCCGGCGTAAACCTCCATCCAGTGAATCTTCTTCCGGCCGCCATAGGCCTTGTCGACCGCCGCGTCGATCACCTTGATCATCACCGGGGTGATGTCGACGCCGATGCCGTCGCCTTCGATGAAGGGAATGATCGGATTGTCCGGAACGGCCTGCCCCGGGACGATCTTCTGGCCGCCTGCGGGTACCTTGATCTTGGATTCGCTCATGCCTGCTCCCTCGCTCAATGGCCGTGGATGGATTCCGCGGCGCTGCTGTGGCCGAACTGCCACGGAGACGTCCGTCGGGCGACGGACCGGAAGGCTGCGACGGCATGCGGGACAAGCTGCAATCCGCCGCACAGCCCTCTACCGGAGGCCGATTATGTCCCAAAGCCCCGCGGGTCGAAAGGAAGCGGCGCAGCATGGCCGCGCCGGCGGGGAGACGGCCGGTGATACCATTTCAGGCACGTTCGACATCGTCGCGGCCGCGGCGGCGGCATCCTCCGGAGGGGTTCGATGGACGTGCAGTCGGGAGAAAGCCCGGTCGCGCAGGCGATCGCGCAGGCGCTGGTGGAGGGCTTCAACAAGCACTACCGCATCTTTCGCGAGACCTCTCGCCGCGCCAAGGAGCTCTATGAGGCCGCGCAGTGGCAGAAGCAGCTCGACGCGGTGCGCGAGCGCGTGCAGTTCTACGACGATCGTGTCGACGAGACGGTGCAGCGCCTGCACGACGAGTTCGACGCCGACTCGCTCGACGACAGCACCTGGCTGCAGGTCAAGCTGCAGTTCATCGGCATGCTGATCAACCACCGCCAGCCCGAGCTCGCCGAGACCTTCTTCAACTCGGTCACCACCAAGATCCTGCACCGCAGCTACTTCAACAACGACTACCTGTTCGCGCGCCCGGCGATCTCCACCGAGTACATCGAGTCCTACCCGCCGGTGTATTCGAGCTACTACCCCCGCGATCGCGGCCTGCGCGCCACCATCCGGCGCATCGTCGAGGACTTCGACTGGCAGCGCAGCTTCGAGGACCTCGACCGCGACGTCGACTTCGTCATGCGCGCGGCACAGGCCCACCTCGGCGACTGGCCGCCGATGGAGGTCAACTGCCAGATCCAGGTGCTGTACTCGGCCTTCTACCGCAACAAGACCGCCTACATCATCGGCAAGACGGTCAACGGCTACCAGGAATATCCCTTCGCGATCGCGGTGCGCCACAACGAGCGCGGCCTGCTCTACCTCGACACGCTGATCCTCGACCCGTGGCGGATCTCGGTGCTGTTCTCGCTGTCGCGCGCCTACTTCCTGGTCGACATGGAGGTGCCCTCGGGCTACGTGCAGTTCCTGCGCTCGATCATGCCCAACAAGCCGCGCAGCGAGCTCTACACCATGCTCGGCCTGGGCAAGCAGGGCAAGACCATGTTCTTCCGCGACCTGGTCTCGCACCTGCGCCACTCCAACGACCAGTTCATCGTCGCGCCGGGCATCCGCGGCCTGGTGATGCTGGTGTTCACGCTGCCGTCCTTCCCCTACGTGTTCAAGATCATCAAGGACGTGTTCGGCGCGTCGAAGAACATGGACCGCGCCACCGTCAAGCGCAAGTACCTGATGGTCAAGCATGTCGACCGCGTCGGGCGCATGGCGGACACGCTGGAGTTCTCCTACGCCGCGCTGCCGCTGGCGCGCTTCCACCCAGAGCTGCTGGAAGAGCTGCGCACGCTGGCGCCGTCCTCGTTCGAGATCGACGGCGACAAGGTGATCATCAAGCACCTCTACATCGAGCGCCGCATGACCCCGCTCAACCTGCACCTCGAGAAGGCGAGCGACGCGGAGCTGGAGGAGGCGGTCAAGGAGTACGGCAACGCCATCCGCGAGCTCGCGATCGCCAACATCTTCCCCGGCGACATGCTTTGGAAGAACTTCGGCGTCACGCGCTACGGCCGCGTCGTGTTCTACGACTACGACGAGATCGAGTACATGACCGACATGAACTTCCGCAGGATCCCGCCGGCGCCCTACGAGGAGATGGAGATGTCGGGCGAGCCGTGGTATTCGGCGGGGCCGATGGACGTCTTCCCGGAGGAGTTCGCCACCTTCCTGCTTGGCGTGCCCCGGGTGCGCAAGGCCTTCCTCAGGCACCACCGCGACCTGCTCGCGCCGAAGTTCTGGCAGGACGCGCAGCAGCGCATCCGCGACGGCTACGTCGAGGACTTCTTCCCCTACCCGGTCGAGCTGCGCTTCTGCAAGCTGTTTCCGCCGGCCGCGGGCGCCGCCTGAGGCCGCGGCCGCGGTGCTCAGGCCGCTGCGCCGCCGATCTGCACCTGGTCGCTGCGGGTCTCGCCGCGGCTATCGACCCAGCTCGCCACCAGGCGATCGCCCGCCGCCGCGCCCTTGAAGCGGAAGCGCAGGAAGGGGTTTGCCGAGACCGAAGGGCCGAACTCCGCACTGAAGACCACACGCTCGCCGTGGCGGACCTCGAGTTGCGTGATGAAGTGCGCGGGGATGACCGCGCCCTTGTCGTCCTTGCGCTGGCCGCTCTCCATCGGATGGGGAACCTGCATGCGAACGTCGGTGACGCCGTCGCGGACGTCCGCGCGGATGCGCATCGGATTTGCCATGGATTCGCTCTCCTGTGCCGGCGCAGCCTCAGCCGCAGCCGCTGATGGTGACGATGACCGCCTTGCGGGCGACGTGGAAACGCCCGCCGGCGCGCACCAGCGCGACCACGTCGGCGCTCTGCGCCATCTTCAGCCGGGTGATCACCTCGGGCTGGGTACCCTCCGGGATGGAAAACACCGCGGCGAGCGGAAAGGGGTTCTTCTCGACCAGGATCGCGATGCGGTCGGTGCCGGGCAGGCGACTCCTGACCTCGACCGAGACCGCGTTGGCGACCTCGGCGATGTCGGGGGCGGTGAGGCTCAGCTCGGTGCTCGCCGTGGCGTCCTGCGCACCCAGCGCGGCGAGCGCGGCATTGAGTTCGCGCGCGTCGAAGCCGGGCCGCGCGGCGGCGGCCTGCGCCTGCGCGGGCGAGATCAGCCCGGCCTGGGCGAGCATGCCCAGCACGCCCAGACCGCCGGCGGCGCGCAGCACTTGTCTTCGTTTTCGGTCCATCCGGTTCTCCTGCAGGAAATCGGGCGGCAGGCCGCGGGAGGCCCCCCTGCCGGCCGCGGTGGCAGCGCGCGGCTGCCGAGGGCGGCTATACTCGCACAGCTGGCGCCGCCCTGGCGCAGCGCAGCATCGTCCGCACCCTTCGGGCGCCCACTCGAGGCAGCAAGCACAATGACGAACAGACTCCTCGCCAGCGCATTCGTTCTGGCCTGCGCGGTCGCTCCCGCGCAGGCCGCCGACCCCCACCTGGCGCGCAACCTCGCCGCCACCTGCGCCAACTGCCACGGCACCGGCGGACGCAGCGTGTACGAGCCGCTGGTGGGACGGCCGCGCGAGAAGCTGCTGAGCATGCTGGCCGATTTCCGCTCGGGCGAGCACGAAGCGACGATCATGCACCAGATCGTGCGCGGCTACACCGACGAGCAGCTCGAGCTGATCGCCACCTGGTTCTCCGAACAGCGCTGAGGAAGAGGAAACGCATGAGCCTGTACCGACGCGACTTCCTGCGCGCCACCGCGGCAGCCGCCGCCGCGCTCACCCTTCCCCGCATCGCCCGCGCCCGCGCACGCCCCCACGTCGTGGTGGTGGGCGGCGGCTTCGGCGGCGCCACCGCGGCCAAGTACCTGCGCATGTGGAGCGAGGGCGCGGTCGAGGTCAGCCTGATCGAGCGCGAAGCCGCCTTCGTGTCCTGCCCGATGTCCAACCTCGTGATCGGCGGCCTCAAGGGCATGGCGGACATCACCCTCGACTACGAGCGCCTGCGCGCGAACTGGGGCGTGCGCGTGATCACCGACGAGGCGCTCGGCGTCGATCCCGTCCGCCGCAGCGTACGCACCGCGCGCCACGGCGAGATCGCCGGCGACCGCCTCGTGCTCGCCCCCGGCGTGGCCTTCGAGTCGGCGCGCATCGAGGGCCTGGCCGGCAACGAGGAGCGCATCCCGCACGCCTGGAAGGCGGGACCGCAGACCGCCATCCTGCGCGCCCAGCTCGAGGCCATGCCCGACGGCGGCGTGTTCGCGATGACCATCCCGCGCGCGCCCTACCGCTGCCCGCCCGGCCCCTACGAGCGTGCCTGCGTGGTCGCCCACTACCTGCGCACCACCAAGCCGCGCTCGAAGCTGCTGGTGCTCGACGCCAACGAGGGCATCATCGCCAAGAAGGCGCTCTTCGAACGCGCCTTCGCGCGCTACGGCACAATGATCGAATATCGCCCCAACAGCACGCTGCTGGCGGTGGACGCCGCCACGCGCGAGGCCGAGTTCGAGTTCGAGCGCGTGCGTGCCGACGTCCTCAACGTGATCCCGCCGATGCGTGCCGGCGAGCTCGCCACGCGCAGCGGCCTGGCCCTGGTCAACGGCGCCTGGGCGGAGGTCGACTGGCTCGCCTTCGGCGCGCGCGGCATGCCCGGCGTGCACGTGATCGGCGACGCGGTGTTCCCCGCCCCCGGCATGCCGAAGTCCGGCCACATGGCCAACCAGCACGCCAAGGTGGTCGCGGCGGCGATCCTCAACGAACTGGCCGGGCTGCCGCCCAATCCCACGCCAGTGGTGATGAACACCTGCTACAGCTTCGTCGACGACCGCTCCGCCATGCACGTGGCCTCGGTGCACCAGTACGACGCCGCCAAGGCCCAGCTGCTGCCGGTGCCGGGCGCGGGCGGGCTGTCGGAGGAGGCCAGCGTGGCCGAGGGCCGCACCGCGCTGAAGTGGGCGCATCACATCTGGGCCGACACCCTGGATTGAGCGGCTGGGGAGGCCCACGCCCCGGCGAGCGGCGCCGCAGGCACTGCGAGGGGATTACTCGAGCGAGCTGATGTACATCGCCACGCCCTTGATCTCGAGCTCGGTGAGCTTGGAGGCGATCGAGTGCATGATGGCGTTGTCGTTGGTGCGTTCGCGCTTGTTGAACGAGCGCAGCTGGTCCTCGATGTAGCGTGGCACCTGCCCGGCCAGACGCGGCAGCTGCTCGGTGCCGTGGCCGTTCTCGCCGTGGCAGCCGGCACAGGCCGCCACGCCGGAGGATTCGTTGCCGCGATGGAAGATGTAGCGCCCCACCCCAGCGAGCTCGACATCGCGCGCCGGGCGCGGCTTGGTCGGCTTCTGCTCGAAATAGACGCCGAGCGCGAGCATTTCTTCCGGCGTGAGGTCCGTCGCCATGCTCGCCATGGTGTCGCTCTTGCGTCGCCCGGCCTTGAAGTCGGCGAGCTGCTTGGCGATGTACTGATGGTGCTGGCTGGCGAGGCGCGGGTAGAGCGGCGACGAACTGTCGCCATCGACGCCGTGGCAGAGCCCGCAGCGCGCCGCGCTGATCTCGGCCGCGCGCGCGAGATCGACCTTGGGAAGCTCGCCGGCGCCTGCCGCGGCGAGCCCGAGGGAAAGCCCCATGCCCGCCACGCAGCGGGCGAGCGCACTGGTCGAAGTCTTCATGCCTTGGTTCTCCTGTGGCCGCACGCAGCGTCGGCGCAGCGTAGGTGAGGTGAGGTGAGCGATTGCTGCAATGATACCAAGCACCCGCAGTCACTTCGCGGCGTCAGGCTTCTTGTAGGAGCGCCGGCAGGCGCGAAGGCGGCGGAGGGTGGCACGCGCGTCGACTTCGGCACGGCCTTGTTCGCAGCTGCCGCAACTCCTACAGAGGATCGGAGACGTAGCGGTTCCTGTAGGAGCGCCGGCGCCTACGCCGGGACGGCCCCCTCCCAACCGAGCTCCAGAATCCACGGTGCCGGTCCGGCTGCGAGCGCGGCGCGCACGTAATCGACCGTGTGCTCGGGAAGGGCCTCGGGAGCGTGCCATTCGAGGCGGTCGCACTTGTGCGGCTCGAGGATGGCGGGCTCGCCGGCGAAGCGCTCGGCGGCGAGGAAGAAATCGATGCGGTTGGTGTCCGAGCGGCGATGGACGACGCCCAGCCAGGCGAGCGCCCCCTCCTCGACCTCCAGCCCGGTCTCCTCGCGCAACTCGCGCCGCGCCGCCGCGCGCACGGACTCGCCGGGCTCGACGTGCCCGCCGGGCAGGCTGAAGAGGCCGTCGAAGAAACCGGTGCCGGCGCGGCGCATCAGCAGCACGCGGCCCTCGCGCCGGCACAGCACGTGCACACCGGTTGGAATCCCTGCGTGCATCAATGCTTGCCCGTGCTGCCGAAGCCGTCCGCCCCGCGCACGCTCTGCTCGAAGCCCTCGACGAAGTTGAAGCCGACCTGCAGCACCGGCACCACCACGAGCTGGGCGATGCGCTCCATCGGCTCGATGGTGAAGGTCGCACGCCCGCGGTTCCACACCGACACGAAGATCTGCCCCTGGTAGTCGGAGTCGATCAGCCCCACCAGGTTGCCGAGCACGATGCCGTGCTTGTGGCCGAGCCCGGAGCGCGGCAGCACCATCGCCGCCAGCCCGGGGTCGGAGAGATGGATCGCCAGCCCGCTGGGCACCAGCGTCGTCTCGCCCGGATGCAGGGTGATCGGTCCCGGCAGGCAGGCGCGCAGGTCGAGCCCGGCAGCGCCCTCGGTGGCGTAGGCAGGGGGATGGGTCTTGAGGCGCTCGTCGAGCAGCCTGACGTCGATTCGATGCATGTCGGCTCTCCTTGCCGGCGGGCGGCGCGTGGCACGCCCGGCCTTTCGTTGCGGTTTCGCTCAGCGCCCCCGGGGCGGCAGCAGGCCGGCGAGGTGGGCGACGATGCCGCGCGCCACCTCGGCCTTGGCGGCGCGCGGCAGCGGGTGGCGGCCGGCGTCGTCGTAGAGGATCACGGTGTTGTCGTCGCCCCCCATGCCGTCGCTGACGAGGTTGCCGACCAGCATGGGCAGCCGCTTGTTGCGCCGCTTGCCCTCGGCGTAGGCGTCGAGGTCGCGGCTCTCGGCGGCGAAGCCGACGCAGAACGGCGCATCTGCGCGCGCGGCGACCTCGGCGAGGATGTCGGGGTTGGGGGTCAGCGCGATGTTCAGTGTATCGGCGGATTTTTTCAGCTTGTGTTCGGCGCTCGCGAGCGGACGGTAGTCCGCCACCGCGGCCACGCCGATGAAGACGTCCGCGCCCGGCAGCGCGGCGAGAACCGCGTCACGCATCTCCAGCGCACTGGTCACGCTCGTGCGCCTCACGTCGGCCGGCACCGCCAGGCTCACCGGCCCACTCACCAGCACCACCTCCGCGCCGGCCTGGGCGCAGGCGCACGCGAGCGCGTAGCCCATCTTGCCCGAGCTGATGTTGGTGATGCCGCGCACCGGATCGAGCGCCTCGAAGGTCGGCCCGGCGGTGAGCACGACCTTGCGCCCGGCGAGCAGCTTGGGCGCGAAGAAGCCCTCGAGGCGTTCGAGCAGCTCCTCGGCCTCGAGCATGCGCCCCATGCCGACCTCGCCGCAGGCCTGGTCGCCCGCCGCGGGGCCGAACACGGCGACGCCGTCGGCGCGGATCTGCGCGACGTTGCGCTGCGTCGGCGGCGACTCCCACATCTGGCGGTTCATCGCCGGCGCCACGATCAGCGGCACCGCGCGCGCCAGGCACAGCGTGCTGAGCAGGTCGTCGGCGTGACCGTGCGCGAGGCGGGCGAGGAAGTCGGCGGTCGCGGGAGCGACCAGGATCGCATCGGCGTCGCGGCCGAGGTCGATGTGCGCCATGTGGTTGGGCATGCGCGCATCCCACAGGTCGGACCACACCGGGTTGCCGGAAAGCGCCTGGTAGGTCACCGGGGTCACGAAGCGCGCCCCGCCCTCGCTCAGCACCACGTGGACCTCGGCGCCGGCCTTGCCGAGCAGGCGCACCAGTTCGGCCGACTTGTACGCTGCGATGCCGCCGCCGACCCCGAGGACGATCTTGCGATTGCTCAACATGCTCATGACGATGGACTATACTCCGCGACGGATCGATGCATTCTGGATGGGCCGGCAGGCCGCGACGAGGGAGCGGACAAACGATGGCGATCACCGACTGGCCGGCGGACGAGCGTCCGCGCGAGAAGCTGCTCGCCCGCGGCGCCGCGGCGCTGTCCGACGCGGAGCTGCTGGCGATCTTCCTGCGCGTGGGCATCCGCGGACAGAGCGCGGTGGATCTCGCCCGCACGCTGCTGTCCCGCTTCGGCAGCCTGACCCGCATGTGTGGCGCCGACGCGAACGAGTTCGCGGCGGTGCCGGGCATGGGGCTGGCGAAGTATGCCCAACTGCAGGCGGTCATGGAACTGTCGCGGCGGGCGCTCGCCGAGACCCTGGCCGAGCGCCCGCTGTTCGATTCGCCCCAGATCGTTCGCGACTGGCTGCGCCTGCGCCTCGGGCACCTGCCGCACGAGACCTTCTGCGTGCTGCTGCTCGACGCCCGCCACTGCCTGATCGAGGCGGTGGACCTCTTTCGCGGCACGCTCACCCAGACCTCGGTATATCCGCGCGAGGTGGTCAAGCTCGCCCTCGCGCGCAACGCCGCGGCGGTGATCCTCGCCCACAACCACCCCTCCGGCGCCGCCGAGCCGAGCACCGCCGACGAACTGCTCACGCGCGCCCTGAAGGACGCGCTCGGCCTGGTCGACGTGCGCGTGCTCGATCATTTCGTGGTGCCGGCGCACGGTCATCCGGTATCATTCGCCGAACGCGGCTTGCTCTGAGGTCCCGTCCGCCCTTGCGCTCGGACCCCGGCCCCTGCCTGGCACCCTACCCTGCGAACACGATGATGGTGCGCGGGGCTTGCCTCGACAGCGCCTCTTGCATTATCCTCGCACGTTTTCCGCAATCAGAATTCCCTGGAGCATCGTATGGCTCGCGTCTGCCAAGTGACCGGTAAAGCACCGATGGTGGGAAATAACGTTTCCCACGCCAACAACAAGACCAAGCGTCGTTTCCTGCCCAACCTGCAGAGCCGCCGCTTCTGGAGCGAAGGCGAGAACCGCTGGATCCGCCTGCGCGTGTCCAACGCCGGTCTGCGCACGATCGACAAGAAAGGCATCGACGTCGTCGTTGCCGAGCTTCGCGCCCGCGGCGAGAAGCTGTAAGCAACCGCACTGAACGGAGAACGCCATGGCCAAGGGCATCCGCGAAAAGATCAAGCTGGAGTCGACCGCCGGTACGGGTCACTTCTACACCACCTCGAAGAACAAGCGCACCACGCCTGGAAAGCTCGAGTTCAACAAGTACGACCCGGTCGCGCGCAAGCACGTGCCGTACAAGGAAGTGAAGCTGAAGTGATTTGACGCGGCGGTTGTACGCAACCGCCCGGCGGGACGCAGCAGCTCCAGAAAACCGGAAGGGCCATCGGATGATCCGATGGCCCTTCTGTTTTTTCACCCGCCACCGGCGGTGGCGAATGCGATCACGAGCGTCGCAGAATCACGCGCGCTGGATGTTCGAGGCCTGCTTGCCCTTGGGACCCTGGGTGACGTCGAAGGAAACCTTCTCGCCTTCCTTCAGGCTCTTGAAACCGCTCATGTTGATGGCGGAGAAATGCGCGAACAGGTCTTCACTTCCATCATCCGGCGTGATGAAACCAAAACCCTTGGAATCGTTGAACCACTTCACGGTACCAGTTGCCATATTGCTTGAATCCTTCAAGGTTGCTTGTTACACCGCGACTTTCGCAGACCGCGGTCGTGTCGGCGCTGACAGGGACCAAAACCACCTCCGGAAGCCCCTCGGGATCAGGCTCGAGCCGGCGCACGTCTTAGTTTTTACGCATTCGCCACGACAGCGTCAACGGGATTTCGCGGGCTCTCGATCGCGCAGCGCAACATGAAAAGACCCGGAAAGCCCTGATCCCGGGCGCAATTTCACGCGGGCTGCGGGCATGCGTTCATGCCGCAGCGCAAGAATGCCGATCTGCACCGTGCACGCCAAACCACACTCCGCGCGAGGTTTTCAGCGGACTCGACATGCGCACGCGGCGCGTGTTGCACTCTGCTTCGACTTCATTAGAATGATTTTATGGGCACCCGAAAACAAGACGATCTGGTCCTGGAAGCCAAGCGGACGCGCACGCGCCCGCCGCCGCTCTTCAAGGTCATGCTGCTGAACGACGACTACACGCCGATGGACTTCGTCATCGTCGTCCTGCAGAAATATTTCGGCATGGATCGCGAACGTGCCACGCGAGTCATGCTCCAAGTCCACAGAGAGGGCATGGGGGTATGCGGCGTCTTTCCCAGGGACATCGCCACGACCAAGGTGGAGCAGGTCACCTCGTTTGCTCGTCAGCATCAACATCCGCTGGCATGCGTGATGGAGGAAAATTGAATGATCGCGCAAGAGCTTGAAGTCAGCCTGCACATGGCTTTCGTCGAGGCACGGCAAAAGCGCCACGAGTTCATCACCGTGGAGCATCTGCTGCTTGCCCTGCTGGACAACCCTTCGGCCGCACAGGTGCTGAAGGCGTGCGCCGCCAACATCGACGAACTGCGCCGCGAGCTGACCGGTTTCATCGAAGAACACACCCCGCGCATCGAAGGCACGGACGAGATCGACACCCAGCCCACGCTGGGTTTCCAGCGCGTGATCCAGCGCGCGATCCTGCACGTGCAGTCCTCGGGCAAGAAGGAAGTCACCGGCGCCAACGTGCTGGTGGCGATCTTCGGCGAGAAGGACTCGCACGCGGTGTATTACCTGCAGAAGCAGAACATCTCGCGCCTGGACGTGGTGAACTTCATCTCCCATGGCATTGCCAAGGCGCCACCGCAGGGCAACCCGCCGCAGGGCCGCAACGAACCCGAGCAGGGCGAGCAGGAGCAGGAGGAGAAGTCCTCCGGCGGCGCGCTCGAGAGCTACACGCAGAACCTCAACCAGCAGGCGCTGGTCGGCAAGATCGACCCGCTGATCGGCCGCGAGAAGGAGGTCGAGCGCGTCATCCAGACCCTGTGCCGCCGGCGCAAGAACAACCCGCTGCTGGTCGGCGAGGCCGGCGTGGGCAAGACCGCGATCGCCGAAGGCCTCGCACGGCGCATCGTCGAGGGCCGCGTGCCCGAGATCCTCGAGAACGCGCAGGTGTTCGCGCTCGACATGGGTGCGCTGCTCGCCGGCACCAAGTACCGCGGCGACTTCGAGCAGCGTCTCAAGGCGGTGTTGAAGCAGCTCATCGAGAACCCGAACGCGATCCTGTTCATCGACGAGATCCACACTCTGATCGGTGCGGGTGCGGCCTCGGGCGGCACGCTCGACGCATCCAACCTGCTCAAGCCGGCGCTGTCCTCGGGCCAGCTCAAGTGCATCGGCGCGACCACCTACAACGAGTTCCGCCAGATCTTCGAGAAGGACCACGCCCTGTCGCGGCGTTTCCAGAAGATCGACGTGGTCGAGCCCTCGGTGGCCGAGACGGTCGAGATCCTCAAGGGGCTCAAGAGCCGCTTCGAGGAACACCACGGCATCAAGTACAGCAACTCGGCGCTCTCCAGCGCCGCCGAGCTGTCGGCCAAGTACATCAACGACCGTCACCTGCCCGACAAGGCGATCGACGTCATCGACGAGGCCGGCGCCGCCCAGCGCATCCTGCCCAAGTCGAAGCAGAAGAAGACCATCGGCAAGAACGAGATCGAGGAGATCGTCGCCAAGATCGCCCGCATCCCGCCGCGCACCGTGTCCAACGACGACAAGGCCGCGCTGAAGACGCTCGAGCGCGACCTCAAGAATGTCGTCTTCGGCCAGAACGCCGCCATTGAGGCGCTCGCCAAGGCGATCAAGATGTCGCGCTCGGGGCTGGGCAACCCGCAGAAGCCGATCGGTTCCTTCCTGTTCTCCGGCCCGACCGGCGTCGGCAAGACCGAGGTCGCCCGCCAGCTCGCCTACACGCTGGGCATCGAGCTGGTGCGCTTCGACATGTCCGAGTACATGGAACGCCACGCGGTCAGCCGCCTGATCGGCGCGCCCCCGGGCTATGTCGGCTTCGACCAGGGCGGCCTGCTCACCGAGCAGATCACCAAGAAGCCGCATAGCGTTCTGCTGCTCGACGAGATCGAGAAGGCGCACCCGGACATCTACAACATCCTGCTGCAGGTCATGGACCATGGCACGCTGACCGACAACAACGGCCGCCAGGCGGATTTCCGCAATGTGATCATCATCATGACCACCAACGCGGGTGCCGAGGCGATGCAGAAGTCGGTGATCGGCTTCTCGGCCAAGCGCGAGGTCGGTGACGAGATGGCAGACATCAAGCGCCTGTTCACGCCGGAGTTCCGCAACCGCCTGGATGCCATGATCTCGTTCAAGGCGCTCGACAACGAGATCATCCTGCGCGTGGTCGACAAGTTCCTGATGCAGCTCGAGGCGCAACTGCACGAGAAGAAGGTCGAGGCCCACTTCAGCGACGAGCTCAAGGCCTGGCTGGCCGAGAAGGGCTTCGATCCGCTGATGGGCGCGCGTCCGATGGCACGCCTGATCCAGGACACCATCCGCTCCGCGCTTGCCGACGAGCTGCTGTTCGGCCGCCTGGTCAACGGCGGCAGGGTGACCATCGACCTGGACGAGGACGACAAGGTGAAGCTCGTCTTCGAGGAGACGGAAGCGGCCACGGCCTGAGCGATCCTCGCCGGAAGACTTCCGGCGCATACCGGAAACGGCATGTCCGCAGCCTGGACATGCCGTTTTTCATTGCGGACGGACACCTGCCGATTCGCGTGCGGTCGCGCTGCAGTCGCCGTCGTTTATGATGCGCGCTCCCGCGCCGGCCACCCGGCGCACCGCCCCCTTCCTTTTCGAGGAGCCAGCATGAACATCCAGACCGCCGACCTCTGCGACGCCCACGAAGACAAGCTCGCCGTCGTCGCCCCCATGTTCGCCAGCTACGGCGGCCGCCCGTCCTTCGGCGGACCGATCGCGACGCTGAAGATCTTCGAGGACAACTCCTTCGTGCGCAAGGCGCTGGAGAGCGCCGGAAATGGCCGCGTGCTGGTGATCGACGGCGGCGCCTCGATGCGCTGCGCCCTGGTCGGCGACCAGCTCGCCGAACTCGCGGTGAAGAACGGCTGGGCCGGCATCCTCGTCTACGGCTGCATCCGCGACTCGAAGGCGATCGGCGAGATGGACCTCGGCGTGTTCGCGCTGGGGACCCACCCGAGGAAGACCGTCAAGCGCAACGTCGGCGAGGTCGACATCCCGGTGAGCTTCGGCGGCGTCACCTTCGCACCCGGGCACTATGTCTACGCCGACGAGGACGGCGTGGTCGTAAGCGCGCAGCCCTTGGTTTGAGAGACTACAGGCGTCAGGCGTGCGCCTGCAGGCGCTGCGCAGCGTGCGCCCGGGCGGCTGCAGAGGTTCCGCTCGCGGGACGGAGCGAGCGCACTCCCTACGCGCAGGATCGCGGCTCGCACCCGGCCTGTCGGGCGGCTGTGGTGCCTCCTGTCGGAGCGGCGGCCGCCGCGGATGCGGCCGCGCGGCGATCGACGCGGGCGACGAAGGCCGCTGCCGTGTTCGAGCCTGCTCGCGCACCTGCGGAAACGAGCGGGGCGTGCAATGCAGCAGAGCCAGTCCGCCTTTCCGTTTCACAGCGCTCCATTTCTTTTCACGATACAAAACACGAAAAGCAAATCATTGTTTTAAAACAGAAAGATTTTTTCTTATGTCTTATATAAGACATATTGCTGCTGCGCGGAATGCCTCCTATACTCTCTTCCCATCTGCAGCGCCCTTTCTCCCTCGAAAACCGCTGCAGCCGGAACACCGCGACCGGTACCTGAACCCGCCGCGATGCCTGACCCCCTCCTGCATTCATAAGGACGCATCATGACCATGACCCGCGAACAGCAAATCGCCGCCCTCGAAAAAGACTGGGCCGAGAATCCCCGTTGGAAAGGCGTCAAGCGCGGCTACTCCGCGGCCGACGTGGTCCGCCTGCGTGGCAGCCTTCAGCCCGAGTACACCCTGGCGCAGCGCGGCGCCAAGGTGCTGTGGGACAAAGTGAATGGCGGCGCCAAGAAAGGTTACGTGAATGCCTTCGGTGCCATCACCGCCGGTCAGGCCATGCAGCAGGCCAAGGCCGGCCTCGAGGCCGTGTATCTGTCCGGCTGGCAGGTCGCCGCCGACGGCAACACCTCCGAGACCATGTACCCCGACCAGTCGCTGTACGCCTACGACTCGGTGCCGACCATGGTCCGCCGCATCAACAACACCTTCAAGCGCGCCGACGAGATCCAGTGGTCGCGCGGCATCAACCCGGGCGACAAGGAATTCATCGATTACTTCCTGCCGATCGTCGCCGACGCCGAGGCCGGTTTCGGTGGCGTGCTGAACGCCTTCGAGCTGATGAAGAACATGATCGCCGCCGGTGCTGCCGGTGTGCACTTCGAAGACCAGCTTGCGGCCGCCAAGAAGTGCGGTCACATGGGTGGCAAGGTGCTCGTCCCGACCCGCGAAGCCGTCGAGAAGCTGATCTCCGCACGTTTCGCCGCCGACGTCATGGGCGTGCCGACCCTGATCCTGGCCCGTACCGACGCTGAAGCGGCTAACCTGATCACCTCCGACTACGACGCGAACGACAAGCCCTTCCTCACCGGCGAACGCACCCAGGAAGGCTTCTTCCGCGTCAAGAACGGCCTGGAACAGTCCATCTCCCGCGGCGTCGCTTATGCCCCGTACGCCGACCTGGTGTGGTGCGAAACCGGCGTGCCCGATATCGGCTTCGCCCGTGAGTTCGCTCAAGCCGTGCTGGCAGCCTGCCCGGGCAAGCTGCTGTCGTACAACTGCTCGCCGTCCTTCAACTGGAAGAAGAACCTCAACGACTCGCAGATCGCATCCTTCCAGGAAGAGCTGTCCGCGCTGGGCTACAAGTATCAGTTCATCACGCTGGCCGGCATCCACGTCAACTGGTTCAACACCTTCAAGTTCGCCCACGCTTACGCTCGCGGCGAAGGCATGAAGCACTACGTTGAAATGGTTCAGGAACCGGAATTCGCAGCGCGCGAAATGGGCTACACCTTCGTCTCGCACCAGCAGGAAGTCGGTACCGGCTACTTCGACGACGTCACCACCGTGATCCAGGGCGGTTCGTCCTCGGTCAAGGCGCTGACCGGCTCGACCGAAGAAGAGCAGTTCCACTAAGAGACTGCTTCCCTCATAACGGGGGAGGAGACGAGAGGCCATCCTGCGGGATGGCCTTTTTTCGTTTCCTGGGCGAGAAACATGCGCACTTCGATCGAAGCTCCTGCAGGAGCGGCGCGAGCCGCGAACAGGCGGTGACGAGGCGATATGCGTCGGCGGTATCGCGCCGCCGCATTCGCGCCTGCCGGCGCTCCCACAAAAGACACCGGGGCCACCCCGGAGGGCGGCCCCGGACCTCGAAGCCAGACGCGAAAGGGGGTGAGCGCTCAGCCGCGGCCCGGTCCCATGCCGCCGCCATCACGCGGGCCGCCGCCCTTCATTCCGCGCTCGCCCTTGCGCCCCATCTTCTGGAACTCCGCATCGAACACGGTCTTCTGCGCATCGCTCAGCGTCGCATAGAAGGTCTCGACCGACTTGCGCGCCTCGCCCATCTCGGCCTGGCGCAGCTTGCTCATCTCCTCCATGCGCTGCATGCGCTCGATCGCCGTCTTCGGCTGGCCCGCGGCGCGACGCTCGGCCATGGTCGCAGCCATGCGCTCGGCGCGCGCCTTCATGTCGGTCTTGAAGCGCTCGAAGGCGGGCTTCTGCTCCGGGGTCAGCGCCAGCGCCAGCTCCAGGCGCGCCATGTGCAACTCGGCGCGCTCGGCCATCTTCGCCTTCATCTGCTCGGGCGCCATCTGCGACCAGCCGGCCTTGCCGCCGCGCGGGCCGTCGCAATGTCCGCCCCAGGCCAGCGCGGCGGTGCTGCCGATGGCGCCGGTCGCGATGACGGCGGCGGCGATCGAGGTCTTGATCCAGTTTTTCATGATGGCTCTCCTGTGGGTTGCTTGTCCGTGTTGCCCGTCCGTTCGGGCGACGGAGCCATTTGAACACCGCGATGTAAGCCCGGTTTGTCCGGGCGGCGCGCGTTTGCAGCCTGATGTCTCGCCAGCGCGCGCAGATACGCTGGGATACAAAGCCGGCACCGCCCGGCCTTATGATCCAGGCCATGGAGAACCCCGCATGAACACGTCCGACCACGTCCTGATCGTCGATGACGATCGCGACATCCGCCAGCTGCTCGCCGACTACCTCGAGAAGCAGGGCCTGCGCTGCACCACCGCCGCCGACGGGCGCGAGATGAAGGCCGCGCTCGAGACCCACCGCATCGACCTGATCGTGCTCGACCTCATGATGCCCGGCGAGGACGGACTCACCCTGTGCCGCAACCTGCGCGCGAGCGGCGGGCCGCACGCCAACACCCCGATCCTGATGCTCACCGCGCGCGGCGAGGATATGGACCGCATCATCGGCCTCGAGATGGGCGCCGACGACTACCTCGCCAAGCCCTTCGTGCCGCGCGAGCTGTTCGCCCGCATCCGCGCGGTGCTGCGCCGCACACGCGCGCTGCCGCCCAACCTCGACGCCGCCCCACCCGCCAACGCGCGCCTGCTGCGCTTCGCGCACTGGTGCCTGGACACGGTCAACCGCCACCTGGTCGACGCCGAAGGCACGGTGGTCGCGCTCTCGGGCGCCGAATACCGCATGCTCGCAGTCTTCCTCTCGCACCCGCAGAAGGTGCTGTCGCGCGACCAGCTCATGGAGCTCACCCAGGGTCGCGAGGCCGACGTGTTCGACCGCTCGATCGACCTGCTGGTGAGCCGCCTGCGCCAGCGCCTCGGCGACAACGCGCGCGAGCCGGCGATCATCAAGACCGTGCGCAACGAGGGCTACGTGCTCGCCACCGAGGTCGCCGCTGAAGTCGACACCAGCACCGCAGCGCCGGGCGGAGGCGGCCCGCGATGAGGCTGCCGCTGCCGCGCAGCCTGTTCGCCCGCCTGATGCTGATCTGGCTGGTCGGCATCGCGCTGGTGCTCGCGGTGAGCCTCGCGCTCTTCCTCGGCGAGCGCGAGCGCATCGGGCGCAGCGCGCTGTTCGAGGGCGTGGCGCAGGAGATCGCCAGCGTCGCCGACCTGCTCGACCGCATGTCGCCGCCCGAGCGCGCGCGCTGGATCGACGAGATCGGCCGCCGCCGCCTGCGCCTCGCCTTGCGCCCACCCCACGATCGGCTGCGTCCGCTCGCCGAGGACCACCCCCTCCACGCCGCCCTGCGCGAGGCGATGCCGCAACGCCCGGCAACGCTGTACACCCATCCGCGCGACGACCGCCCCCACCCCGGCCTGGCGATCGTGCTCGCGCTCACCGATGGCACCCCGTTGCAGGTGCGCCTGCCGGGCATCCCGCCGGCGCCGCCGATCATGCCGCATCAGCGCGGCCCCTTCCTGGCCGCGCTCGCCGCGCTGGTGCTCGGCGTCGGCCTGCTCACCTGGATCGCGGTGCGCATCGCCACGCGGCCGCTGTCGCGCATGGCGGAGGCCGCGCGCGCGCTCGGCGAGGACCCGACGCGGGCGCCCATGGACACCCGCGGTCCCACCGAGGTCGCCCAGGCCGCCGCCGCCTTCAACCAGATGCAGCAGCGCGTCGCCGAGCACGTCGCCGAGCGCACCCGCATCCTGGCGGCGATCTCCCACGACCTGCAGACACCGATCACCCGCCTGCGCCTGCGCGCCGAGATGGTGGATGACGAGGGCCTGCGCGCGCGCATCCAGTCGGATCTGGACGGCATGCAGGGCCTGGTCAAGGAGGGCCTCGCCTACGCGCGCAGCCTGGACGAGCGCAGCCCGGCGCAGGCGATCGAGCTCGGCCCCCTGCTGCAAGCCCTCGCCGAGGACGCGCGCGACATGGGATGGACGGTGCGCGTGCCCGAGGACGTGCGGGGCCGTGTCGTCGGCAACCCGTCGGCGCTGCGCCGCGCGCTGTGGAACCTGGTCGAGAACGGGGTGAAGTTCGGCGGCGAGGTCGAGCTCACGCTCGCCTGCGGTGGCGAGCAATGCGAGATCCGCGTCCGCGACCACGGCCCAGGCCTCGCCGAGGACGAGCTCGAGAAGGTGTTCGAGCCCTTCTACCGCACCGAGGCCTCGCGCAATCGCGAGACCGGCGGTACCGGGCTGGGGCTCGCGATCACCCGCAACCTGGTGCACGCCCAGGGCGGTGCGATCACGCTGCGCAATCACCCCGGGGGCGGGCTGGAGGCGGTGCTGCGGCTGCGCGCGCAGTAGCGCGCGGCGAGCGCGAGGAAGGCGGCGAGCTCGGCCTCGCGCCGCGGCGCGCTCCAGCCCAGTTCATGGGCGACGATGTCGGCCACCGCTGGCGCCACCGCCGCGGCGGCCGCGGCGTCGAGGAAGAGCGCACGACTGCGGCGCGCGAGCACGTCCTCGATGGAGAGCGCGAAGTCCTCGCGCAGCGCGCGCCGCACCGCGGCGGCGCCGGGCACCAGGCCGGGCGGAAGCCCCGGGGGCGTGCCCGGCAAGGACGCATCAACGCCCACTTCTCCCTCGCCCTCCGCACCAGGGCGCACGCCGCAGTCGAGCGCCAGCGTCGCCGTCGGCGAACTCCGCTGCGCCAGTCCGCCGACCGCCTCGACCGCATCCACCGCCTCCTCGGCCATCGCACGATAGGTCGTCCATTTGCCGCCGAGCACGCTGACCAGGCCCTGCGTCGAGACCTCGACGCGGTGCTCGCGCGAGATCCGGCTGCTGGCGCCGCCCCGCTCGCCCCCGCCTTCACCCTCGCGCTCCCCGAGCAAGGGCCGCAGGCCGACGAAGACGCTGCGCACCGCCTCGCGCGCCGGCGGGCGCCGCAGCCAGCGCGCCGCGGCGGCCAGCAGGTCGTCCACCTCGCCCGCGAGCGGCTCGGGTTCGTCCGGCGCGTCCGTGCGCGGCGTGTCGGTGGTGCCGATCAGCACCTTTCCGCCCCAGGGGATCATGAACAGCACGCGCCCGTCCGGCATGCGGGGGACCAGCAGCGCGTCACCACCGGGCAGGCAGTCGGCGTCGACCACCACATGCACGCCCTGGCTCGGGCGCAGCAGGGGCCGGGCGGCGGGATCGGCGCGCCGGCGCAGCGCATCGCCCCACACCCCGGTGGCGTTGATCACCGCGCGCGCGGCGATGCGGTAGTCGCGCCCACCCTCGGCCTCGCGTACCACCACGCCGCACAGCCGGCCGTCCTCCTCCACCAGCTCGAGTGCGGCGCAGTGGTTGAGCAGCAGCGCACCATGGGCGCTCGCCGTGCGGGCGAGTGCGAGCGCGAGGCCGGCATCGTCGAACTGGGCGTCGTGGAAGGCGACGCCGCCGTGCACGCCTTCGTCGCACAGGCCGGGCAGCGCCGCGCGCAGGCCGACGGGATCGAGCATCCTGCAGCCACCCAGCCCCTCGGCCCCCGCGAGCGCCTCGTAGGCGCCGAGGCCGACACGCAGCAGGAGCCGCTCCGCCAGGTTGCGCGCCGGCACCACGAAGCGCAGCGGATGCACCAGCGCGGGGGCGTTGCGCAGCAGCCGCGCGCGCTCGCGCAAGGCCTCGCGCACCAGGCCGATGCGGCCCTGGGCGAGGTAGCGCACGCCGCCGTGGATCAGCTTGGTCGAGCGCGAACTGGTGCCGGCGGCGAAGTCGCGCGCCTCCACCAGCAGCACCGAATGGCCGCGCGCCGCGGCGTCGAGCGCGCAGCCCAGCCCGGTGGCGCCGCCACCGACCACGACCATGTCGACCGCGCGCATGTCGGCGAGACGAGCAAGCAGGCGGTTGCGGGCGTGCGGATGGCCAGCGTCCATGAGCGCGACCGGCGCGAGCCGCTCAGTCCTGCGCCCACGCCCGCGCGCGCTCGACCGCGCGTGCCCACTGCGCACGCGCCGCCTCGCGCCGCTCCGCCGGCCAGCTCGGCTCGAAGCGGCGGTCGAGCTGCCAGTGGCTGGCGATGTCCTGCGGCCGCCTCCACAGCCCACAGCCGAGCGCGGCCAGGCAGGCGGCGCCGAAGGCCGTCGTCTCGAGCAGGCGTGGACGCAGCACCGGCACGCCGAGCAGGTCGGCCTGCAGCTGCATCAGCAGGTCGTTGGCCGCGGCACCGCCATCGACGCGCAGCTCGGCGAGCGGCGCGGCGCCGTCTCGCGCCATCGCCTCGACGAGGTCGGCGCTCTGCTCAGCGATCGCCTCGAGCGCCGCGCGCGCGATGTGCGCCGCGCCGCTGCCACGCGACAGGCCGAGCAGGGTGCCGCGCGCATGCGGGTCCCAGTAGGGGGCGCCCAGCCCGGTGAAGGCCGGCACCAGCACCACCCCGCCGCTGTCGGGCACGCTCGCCGCCAGCGCCTCGACCTCGGACGCACGCTTTACCAGCCCGAGGCCGTCGCGCAGCCACTGCACCACCGCGCCGCCCATGAACACGCTGCCCTCGAGCGCATAGCTCGGCGACGCCTCGACGCCGGCCCAGCCCACCGTGGCGAGCAGCCGGTTGGTCGAGGCCACCGGCGCATGGCCGGTGTTCATGAGCAAAAAGCAGCCGGTGCCGTAGGTGTTCTTCGCCATGCCCGGGGCGAGGCAGGCCTGGCCGAAGGTCGCCGCCTGCTGGTCGCCGCCGATGCCCGCGATCGGGATCGCAGCCCCGAACAGCGCCGGATCGGTCTCTCCGCACACCCCGCTGCTGGCCACCACGCGCGGCAACAAGGCGGGCGGGATGCGGAAGCGCTCGAGCAGCACCGGGTCCCAGTCCATCGAGTGCAGGTTGAAGAGCAGCGTGCGCGCGGCGTTGCCGGGGTCGGTCACATGCAGCCGGCCGCCGCTCAGGTGCCACACCAGCCAGCTGTCGATGGTGCCGAAGGCGAGCTCGCCGCGCTCGGCGCGGGCGCGCGCATCGGGGACGTGGTCGAGCAGCCAGGCGAGCTTGGTGGCCGAGAAGTACGGATCGAGCTCCAGACCGGTGCGCACGCGCACGTCCTCGGCCCAGCCCGCGGCGCGCAGGCGCTCGCACTCGGCCGCGGTGCGGCGGTCCTGCCAGACGATCGCGGGGGCGAGCGCACGCCCGCTGGCACGCTCCCACAGCACGGTGGTCTCGCGCTGGTTGGCGATGCCGATGGCCGCCACCTGGCGTGCGGCCACCCCGGCGTTGGCGAGCGCCTCGCGGGCGCAATCGAACTGGGTGCGCAGGATGTCCTGGGGGTCGTGCTCGACGCGGTCGGGCGCCGGGAAGTGTTGCGCGAACGCCTGCTGGGCGAGGCCGCGCACACGACCGCCGGCGTCGAACACGATCGCGCGCGAGCTGGTGGTGCCCTGGTCGAGGGCGAGCAGGTAGGCCATGGCGACTCCGCACGGGGGCTGACCGGGATGCCATGAGCCTAGCGCCGGACGCGCTCCGGCGCCACCCCGGGAAAGCCACGATGTGATTCAATGGAGGCCCTTCGTTGCAGCGCAGCAACCGCCATGCCCGCATTCTGGATGATCGTCTCCTGCTTCCTGTTCGCCTGCATGGGGGTGTGCGTGAAGCTGGCGTCGGGGGTGTTCTCGACCGGCGAGATCGTGTTCTGGCGCGGGCTCGTCAGCATGCTGATGATGGTGGGCCTGGCGGCAAGCCGCGGCATCGGGCTGAGGACGCCGCACTGGAAGATGCACCTGTCGCGCAGCGTGTCGGGCTCGATCGCGCTCGGCTGCTACTTCTTCGCGATCGGCCTGCTGCCGCTGGCGACCGCGGTGACCCTGAACTACACCTCGCCGCTCTTCGTCGCCCTGGTGCTGGCGCTGTTCTTCGGCGAGCGCCTGCGCGGCCCCGCCGTGCTTGCGATCCTCGCCGGCTTCGCCGGCGTGGTGGTGCTGCTGCGCCCGACGCTGCAGCCGGACCAGTGGCTGGGCGCGCTCGCCGGGCTGGCCTCGGGGGCCCTGGCCAGCCTCGCCTACGTGAGCCTGCGCGAGCTCGGCCGCGCCGGCGAGCCGGAGGTGCGCACGGTGTTCTGGTTCTCGGTCATGACCTCGGCGATGGGCCTGGCGTGGGCGCTCGCCGGCGAGCTGCACCGGCCCGACGGCCTGCAGCTCGCCACCCTGCTCGGCGTCGGCCTCTTCGGCGGGCTGGCCCAGCTCGCGATGACGCGCTCCTACCGCTACGGCCGCACCGTGGTGTCGGCCAACCTGAGCTACGCCACGGTGATCTTCGCCAGCCTGTTCGGCATGCTGCTGTGGGACGAGATCATGCCGGCCTCGTCCTGGCTCGCGGTGGGGCTGATCGTGGCCGGCGCGATCGGCGTCTCGCTCGCCACCCCGAAGCCGTCACCGCTGCCGGCGCGCGCCGCGGCGACGGATTGAGCACGGCCAGTGCGCGGACTATAGTGGGGACATCTTCGACCCTCACCCCCAGGGAGGCTGCCATGATCAGCACCGAGAGCACCGACAAGCTCGTCTCGCTCGTCGTCTTCGGCGAATTCACCCTCGCCGACTACAAGGAGTTCGAGGACGTGGTCAATTACCGCATCCAGTTCAGCGGGCCGGTCGACCTCCTCTTCGACCTGCGCCAGATGGCCGGCTTCACCCTCGACGTGGCGTGGGAGGAAATCAAGTTCTCGCGCCAGCACGCGGGCGACTTCCGCCGCATCGCGGTGCTCACGCAGGACCAGTGGCTGACCTGGAGCGCCTGGGTGTCGCAGCTCTTCGTGACCGCCGAGGTCAAGGTCTTCGACGACGAGGACGAGGCGCGCGCCTGGCTGGCCGCCGACACCGCCGCAGAGACCGCGGGCAGCGCGCAGTGAACGCTTCGTACGCGACGCTGATCGGCGCCATCGAGCTCGCGCCGCATCTGCGCGACGCCGACTGGGTCGTGTTCGATTGCCGTGCCGACCTCGTCGACCCGGCCTTCGGCCAGCGCGCCTACGGCTCGGCACACCTGCCGGGGGCCTTCTTCATCGACCTCGAGACCGGGCTTTCGGGGCCGAAGACCGGCCGCAACGGGCGCCACCCCCTGCCCGATCCCGCCAGCCTCGCCGCCCGGCTCGCCGCCTGCGGGGTGGGCAACCACAGCCAGGTCGTCGCCTACGACGACGCCGGCGGTATGTTCGCTGCCCGTCTGTGGTGGATGCTGCGCTGGCTCGGTCATGATCGTGTCGCGGTGCTCGACGGCGGGCTGCAGGCCTGGATGGCGGCCGGACTGGCGCTCGACGACGAGCCGCCGGCTGCACGCCCGGCGACCTATACCCTGGCCTTGCGCCCGGACCGGGTCGATGCGCGGTACGTGCATGAACACCTCGGCAGGCCCGACATGCTGCTGCTCGATGCGCGCAGCCCCGACCGCTTCCGCGGCGAGAACGAGGTGCTCGATCCGGTGGGCGGACACATCCCCGGCGCGCGCAACCGCTTCTTCCGCGACAACCTCGACGAGCGCGGCTGCTTCAAGCAGGCCTCGGTGCTGCGCGAGGAGTTCGCCAGCCTGCTCGGCGCACACACGCCACGCCAGGTCGTGCATCAGTGCGGCTCGGGCGTCACCGCCTGCGTGAACCTGCTCGCGATGGAGTCCGCCGGACTGACCGGCTCGCGCCTGTATGCGGGCTCGTGGAGCGAATGGTGCGCCGACCCCGAACTGCCGGTGGCGCGCGGACCGGCCTGAAGGGGCACGGACCCGGACTTTCTGCAGCGCGAGCGAACGCTACCAGTCGACCTTCTCCACCGCGCCGAGGGAACGCCCGAGGAAGCGCTCGCCGATGGTCTGGAAGCGCAGCGGCACGTCGCTCACCACGAAACGGTAATCGGCCACGCCGCCGCCGGTGCGCGCCAGTCCCGCCTGCTGCAGGCGCTCGGCGGCGAGTTCCGCAGTGGTCAGCGCCGAATCGATCAGCCGCACCCGCGGCCCGGCGACGTCGCGCAGCAGCGGCTTGAGCAGCGGATAGTGGGTGCAGCCGAGCACCAGGCTGTCGACCTCCTCGGCGAGCACCGGACGCAGGTACTCCTGCGCAGTGAGCCGGGTGACCTCGTGGTCCAGCCAGCCTTCTTCGACCAGTGGCACGAACAGCGGGCAGGCCTGCGAATATACCCGCACCGCCGGATCGAGCTCGTGCATGCGGCGCGCATAGGCGTTGCTGTTGATCGTGGTGGGCGTGCCGATGACGCCGATGCGCCGCCCCGGCGAGGCTGCGACCGCGGCGCGCGCACCGGCCTCGATGACGTCGAGCACCGGAATGCCGGCGGCCAGCCGGTGCACCACCTCCGCCGCCACCGCGGCCATGGTGTTGCAGGCAATGATCAGCATCTTCACGTCGCGCTGCAGCAGGAACTCGGTGATCTGCGCGGTGAAGTGCTCGATCGTGGCGACCGACTTCACCCCGTAGGGCACGCGCGCGGTGTCGCCGAAATAGACGATGTCCTCGAGCGGCAGGCGCTCCATCAGCGCACGCACCACGGTGAGCCCGCCGACGCCGGAATCGAACACCCCGATCGGGCGCGACGCCGCGCTCATCGCCCGGCCCCGCTGCAGGGGGCGCGATCGGTCAAGACAGCACCACCGAGGCGAACTTGCGCTTGCCCACCTGCAGCACCACGGTCGCGCCGGCGCGCAGCAGCAGGCCCTTGTCCTCGGCACGCTCGCCGTCGATGCGCACGCCGCCCTGCTCCACCATGCGCATCGCCTCGGAGGTGGTGCCGGTGAGCCCGGCCTGCTTGAGCACCTGGAACAGCGGCAGCCCCTCGGCGCCGACGTTTACCGTGACCTGCGGGATGTCGTCGGGGATCGCGTTGCGCTGGAAGCGCGCCTCGAAGTCGGCGAGCGCCTCCTCCGCCGCGCGCTGGCCGTGGAAGCGGGCGACGAACTCCATCGCCAGCATCACCTTGACGTCGCGCGGGTTGCGCCCGCCTTCCACCTCGGCGCGCAGCTGCGCGATCTCGGCGGTGGAGCGGAAGGACAGCAGCTCGTAGTAGCGCCACATCAGGGTGTCGGACACCGACATGGTCTTGCCGAAGATCTCCTTCGCCGGCTCGGCGATGCCGATGTAGTTGCCGAGCGACTTGGACATCTTGTTCACGCCGTCCAGCCCCTCGAGCAGCGGCACCATCACCACGCACTGGGGTTCCTGGCCGTAATGCTTCTGCAGTTCGCGACCCATCAGCAGGTTGAAGCGCTGGTCGGTGCCGCCGAGCTCGACGTCGGACTTCATCGCCACCGAGTCGTAGCCCTGGCACAGCGGATAGAGGAACTCGTGGATCGCGATCGGCTGGTTGTTGCCGTAGCGCTTGGCGAAGTCATCGCGCTCGAGCATGCGCGCCACGGTCTGCTGCGCAGCCAGGCGGATCATGCCGGCAGCGCCGAGGTCGTTCATCCAGGCGGAGTTGAAGCAGATCTCGGTCTTTTCCGGGTCGAGGATCTTGAACACCTGCTCCTGGTAGGTCTTCGCGTTCTCCAGGATCTGCTCGCGCGAGAGCGGCGGACGGGTGCTGTTCTTGCCGCTGGGGTCGCCGATCATGCCGGTGAAATCGCCGATGAGGAACTGGACCTGGTGGCCGAGCTCCTGGAAGTGGCGCATCTTGTTGATCAGGACCGTGTGGCCGAGGTGGAGGTCGGGCGCGGTCGGGTCGAATCCGGCCTTCACCCGCAAGGGCTTGCCGCGCTTGAGCTTCTCGACCAGTTCGGCCTCGATCAGCACGGCGTCGGCGCCGCGCTTGATCAGGTCGATCGCCGCCTGAACATCAGACATTCAATTTCTCCAAAATTACTTTGCCGAACCGAAGCGCACCTTTGCTACACTTCCGAAAATTTTTTCCACATCCCAGCCACCGAGACCATGAAGGCCAGAAGGACCCGAATTCTAGCCGATCTGCCGGCTCGACTCCTCTCCCGCCCGCGCACCTGGATTGCCGCCGGTGTCACCGGGGTTTCCATCTTCGGCGTGGTCGCCGCAACCGCGGTCGCGCCTGGCAGCCTGCCCGCCGACCTGCTCGTGGAGCGCGTGGTCGAGGCCCTGCCGTCACCTGCGGTGACGCGCACCGCTACCGACCCCTCGCTGCCCTACGTCCACTACGAACGCATTCAGCCGGGCGACACGTTGCAGGCGATGTTCAACCGCCTGCGCATCGACGATGCCGAGGCGCTCGCCCACCTGTCGGGCTCCGACGCCGGCCGCAAGGCGCTGCGTCAGCTGCGCGCGGGCCGCTCGGTCACCGCGGTGGTGTCGCCGCAAGGCCGCCTTCTCAGCTTCGCGCTGCCGGTCGGCAACACCGGCGCGCAGGTCGTCCTCGAACGCGGCGACGCCGGGCTCGCGCTGCGCGAATCGAGCGCCACCGAGCAGACCATGATGGTCGAGATGCGCTCGGGCACGATCACCCACTCGCTCTTCGGCGCCACCGACGACGCCGGCCTGCCCGACAACGTGGCCACCCAGCTCGCCACCATCTTCGGCACCTGGATCGACTTCCACGCCGACCTGCGCAAGGGCGATCGCTTCAACGTGGTCTACGAAGCGATCTACGAGGAAGGCAACCCGGTGCGCGCCGGTCGCATCCTCGCCGCCGAGTTCATCAACAACGGCGAACGCCACGCGGTGGTCCTCTATCGCGGCCCGAGCGGCAAGGAGCAATACTACAGCGACGACGGCAAAAGCCTGCAGCAGGGCTTCCTGCGCTCGCCGCTGGAGTTCACCCGGGTCAGCTCCAGCTTCGGCCGCCGCCTGCATCCGATCCATGGCAGCTGGCGCGACCATAACGGCACCGATTTCTCGGCACCGACCGGGACCCCGGTGATGGCCACTTCGGACGCCACCATCGAGTTCATCGGCACCCAGCGCGGCTTCGGCAACCTGATCGTGCTCAAGCACCGCAACGACATCACCACCCACTACGCCCACCTCAACGGCTTCGCCAAGGGCCTCGCCAAGGGGCAGGCGGTGAGCCAGGGCGACCTGATCGGCTACGTGGGCTGCACCGGCTGGTGCACCGGGCCGCACCTGCACTACGAGGTGCGCCTCAAGGACGTGCCCGCCGACCCGATGACGGTCGCGCTACCGATGGCCGACTCCTTCAACGACAAGGAGCTCGCCGCCTTCAAGCGCAACACCGCCCACCTGCGCCAGCGTTTCGCGCTGCTCAACTACGAGCTCGCCGACGCACGCTGAGGGCTCCGCGATCGATCCAAAACAAAACGGGGCGCCGCGGCGCCCCGTTTTTTTGCGACGACCACGCTCACACGGTGAACGAAGAGCCGCAGCCGCAGGTGCTGGTCGCGTTCGGATTGCGGATCACGAACTGCGAACCTTCCAGCCCTTCGGTGTAGTCGATCTCCGCGCCCACCAGGTACTGGTAGCTCATCGGATCGACCAGCAGCATCACGCCGTTCTTCTCGAACGTGGTGTCGTCCTCATTCACTTCCTCGTCGAAAGTGAAACCGTACTGGAAGCCCGAGCACCCGCCGCCCGACACGAAGACGCGC
Source organism: Thauera sp. (assembly GCA_024235615.1). Taxonomy (GTDB): domain Bacteria; phylum Pseudomonadota; class Gammaproteobacteria; order Burkholderiales; family Rhodocyclaceae; genus Thauera. Next base: position 1,124,756 of record JACKMB010000001.1, read on the forward strand.
AGCTTGAGATCGGGATTGCCTTCCTCTTCGATCAGCTCGCGAACCTTGTTCGCGGCGCTGTCGGTAAAGACCATGATTTCCGGGGTTGCGACTTCTGCGCTCATGTTTTCTCCTCTGCTGGGGGACACCGCGGATGATGCGCCTTCCGCGATCGAATCGTCAAAATGTGATCGAATCCGGCCGAAACAGTTCCCTCAGGGGCTGACCGGCACGATGTCGAGCCCGGTTTCCTCGTCGAAACCGAACATGATGTTGAGGTTCTGCACCGCCTGACCAGCGGCGCCCTTGACCAGGTTGTCGATCACCGACAGCACCACCACGGTGTCGCCGCCCTGCGGGCGATGCACCGCGATGCGGCACAGGTTGGAGGCGCGCACCGAGCGCGTCTCGGGGTGGCTGCCCGCAGGCATCACGTCGACGAAAGCCTCGCCGGCATAGCGCTTCTCGTACAGCCCCTGCAGGTCGGCCGCGTCGACGCCCGGCTTCAGGCGGCCGTACAGCGTGGCGTGGATGCCGCGGATCATCGGCGTCAGGTGCGGCACGAAGGTCAGCCCGACCGCGCGGCCGGCCGCGAGCGCCAGGCCCTGGCGAATCTCCGGCAGGTGGCGATGACCCGGCACACCGTAGGCCTTGAACGAGTCGGCGGCCTCGGGCAGCAGCGTGTGCACCTCGGCCTTGCGGCCGGCACCCGAGACCCCCGACTTGGCGTCGGCGATCAGATGATCGGTATCGATGAGCCCGGCCTCGACCAGGGGCAGGAAGCCGAGTTGCACCGCGGTCGGGTAGCAGCCCGGGTTGGCGAGCACGCGCGCGCCACGGATCTGTTCGCGGTTGACCTCGGGCAGGCCATACACCGCCTCGGCGACGAGCTCGGGCGCGGCATGCTCCATGCCGTACCACTTCTGCCACTCGGCAACGTCACGGATACGGAAGTCGGCGGCGAGGTCGATCACACGCACCCCGGCGGCAACCAGCTCGGCTGCCTGCTTCATCGCGATGCCGTTGGGCGTGGCGAAGAACACCGCGTCGCACTTCTCCAGCGCGGCGTCCTGCGGGGTCACGAACTTGAGATCCACCCGACGGCGCAGGCTCGGAAACATGTCGGACACGGCCATGCCGGCCTCGCCGCGCGAGGTGATCGCGCCCAGCTCGACCCCGGGGTGGCGCGCCAGCAGACGCAAGAGCTCGACGCCGGTGTATCCGGTGCCGCCTACGATTCCAACCTTGACCATGCTCGTTCCTCGCGACGAAAGACTGAAGCGCGATTATCTCACCATCGGCCGACGCGGGCGGTGAACGCCGCGTTACGGCCGCCGCCCCCGCGCCGCATAAGTCCTCGCGAGCGGGACGCACAAGCACGAAAGCCGCCCAAGGGGCGGCTTTCGAACTGCGATGCGCGATGACGGGATCAGCGCTTCGAGAACTGCTTGGCGCGGCGGGCCTTGCGTAGGCCGACCTTCTTGCGCTCGACCTCGCGGGCATCGCGGGTCACGAAGCCGGCGGCACGCAGATCGCCCTTCAGGCCGGCGTCGTAATCGACCAGCGCGCGGGTGATGCCGTGGCGCACCGCGCCCGCCTGACCGGATTCGCCACCGCCGACCACGTTGACCATGATATCGAAGCGGCCTTCGTTGCCGGTGAGGACCAGCGGCTGGCGCACGATCATGCGGCCGGTTTCACGCGAGAAAAACTCGTCGACCGGCTTGCCGTTGACGACGATGTTGCCGGTGCCCGGCTTGATGAACACACGAGCGACCGCAGTCTTGCGGCGGCCGGTACCGTAGTTGTAAGTGACAGCCATCTATCGGCTCCTTCAGATCTCGAGAACTTGCGGCTGCTGAGCGGTGTGCGGATGCGACGGACCCGCGTAGCACTTCAGCTTCTTCAGCATGGCGTAGCCCAGCGGGCCCTTCGGCAGCATGCCCTTCACCGCCTTCTCGAGCACGCGCTCGGGGAAGCGCTGCTGGAGCTTGGTGAAGTTGGTTTCGTAGATACCGCCCGGGTAGCCCGAGTGACGGTAGTACTTCTTGTCCTGCGCCTTGTTGCCGGTCACGCGCAGCTTGTCGACGTTGACCACGACGATGAAGTCGCCGGTGTCCACGTGCGGAGTGTAGATGGCCTTGTGCTTGCCACGCAGGCGGCGGGCAACCTCGGAGGCGAGACGGCCAAGCACCTTGTCCGTGCCGTCGACAACGAACCAGTCGCGCTTGACCTCGTGCGGCTTGGCGGAAAACGTCTTCATGTGAATCCTCGATCTTTGTCGGGCCGTCGGAGATGGCCGTCAAACGGAAAGCTCGCAATCCTACTTCCAACACATGAAGCGTGTCAATCATCGAAGCGCGAACGCGGGCGAAGAACAAAAAAAACGCAGTCCAATCGGACTGCGTTAAATCCACACCAAAGGAGGAGGGTGGAGGAGACACCATTTGGACCGGCGCGAACTCCTGACCTGGGAGCCGATGCGTCTGCGATCCGACTGGAACGGATTATGCATAGCCCCCAAGACGCGTGCAAGGCATTTTTGTGCGACGCGGGAGAAAAGTTTTGATTGTTTTATCAACTCCCTTTATTCATTAGCAGCTTTTTGTTTTAAATCAATTTTCGCTCTTCCTGCGGGCCTGCCCTGCCCTTGCGAAAGACGTCCGGCATCCTCCTCACCCTCCGTTTTGCTGCACTGCATCACTACGGAGCCGTATTGAAGTCGTGCGCATCGCGCCGGCGCCCCGGGCACACCCCCGCAATACTGCGCAGGCGACGGCGAGGCGACGATCCGCGTGGCACACACGAAGTCCATGACGCACTGCGGTAACATGCCGCCTCACCCCCCAACGAACCCGACAACGGGACCAGAACCCGAAGGAGCGAACAGCATGGAATGCACGGTCAAGTGGCTGGACGGCATGAGCTTCATCGCCGAGACCGGCACCGGTCACATCGTCGCGATGGACGGCGCGCCCGACGCCGGCGGGCGCAACCTTGCCCCGCGGCCCATGGAGCTGCTGCTGGCCGGCGCAGGCGGCTGCACCGCCTTCGACGTGATGCTGATCCTCAAGCGCGGGCGGCACGACGTGCGCGGCTGCAGCGTACGTCTGGAAGCGGATCGCGCGGAGTCCGACCCGAAGGTATTCACCCGCATCCGCTTCATCTACACGATCACCGGCCGCAAGCTCAAGCGCGAGACGGTCGAGCGCGCGGTGCACCTGTCGGCGGAGAAGTACTGCTCGGCCTCGATCATGCTCGGCAAGACCGCCGAGATGATCCACGAGATCGAGCTGATCGAGGCGGACTGAGGATCGAGGCGTCGCGAGGAAGCCCTCACGACGCGGACGAGGGCGCGGGAGTCGCTCAGAGCCGGTAGGCGAGCGTGGTCATGACTCTTGCGGCGAGCTTCATCGCAGCCTTCGCCGGCGCGGGCAGCTCGTGCGCACCCAGGCGCAGCGCCGTCTCGGCGTGCTCGGCCTCATCCACCTTCATCTGCTCGACGATCGCGCGCGAGCGCCGATCGGCCGCCGGCAGCGTGTCGAGATGGGTCTTGAGGTGCTGCTCGACCTGGCGCTCGGTCTCGGCCAGGAAGCCGAGGTTCCAGCGCTCGCCGAAGCGCCCCGCCGCCAGCCCGAGGGCGAGCGCGCCGCCGTACCACAACGGATTGAGCAGGCTCTTGCGCCCACCGAGCTCGGCGATCCGGCGCTCGGTCCACGCCAGGTGCTCGGTCTCCTCCTGCGCGGCCTGGCGCAGGGTGTCGCGGATCGCGGGATCGCGCGACATGATGGACTGCCCCTGGTAGAGCGCCTGCGCGCACACCTCGCCGACGTGATTCACGCGCATCAGCGCGGCCGCGTGGCTGCGTTCGGTTTCGCCGAGTTCGGCATCGGGAACGTCCTCGCCGGGCACCGCGCGCACGCTGCGCGCCGGCGCGAAGACCGTCCGCAGCGCCTTGTCGAACTCGATGATGGCCTGATCGATCATTGGTGGACTCCAAACGGTTTGTCGAGGTCGCGCTTCTGACGCAGCAGGCGCAGGGCGTGTTCGCGGTCGCGCGGGCCAGCCGGACCGTCGCAGAAGTAGTCGTGCGCCAGCGCCGCGCGCGGGCGGTTGTAGCCATTGTCGACGATGGGCTGCCAGGCGCTGTTCTTCAGCGGCGACCACGTCCCGTCCTTGCGCCCGCTGGCATAGATCCGGCGCTCGCCGGTGGCGCAGCGGATGCCCTCGAAGCTGACGTTCTCCGCCCCGCCGCGCGCCCGAACGACCAGGGTGTAGCGCACCACGCCATCGGCCCCGACGGCGACACTGTCCTCATCGACGAAGAAGGCATTGGGCGAGGGCGTGCCGATGTCGATCATGCGCAGCGCGGCCTCGCGCGGTGCGGCCGGCATGGCCACCTCGCCCTCCTTCCAGTCGGGATCGGCCTCGAGCAGCAGGCCTGCGGACGCAGGCACCCAGACGGCCGCGAGGAGAAGGGCGCCGGCGCGCAGCCGATCGGCGAGGAGACAGTTCAAGGATCGGAACTCCACAGCGAGATTGCAGAAGACGGGCACGCCCCACCGCCGGACGACCGTCAGCGGGGCATGTCCCGGGAGCAGCGCGAACGATACCGGCCCGCACGCCAGCAGACGGCGAACGGCCCGCCAGGCGAGGCCTTGCCCGGTCCGGCTACTTCCGGATCGCATCGCGCAGCCCGCGCTCGCCGATCACCACCCGCACCGGCTCGGGAGCAGGCTCAGGCTCGGGCAGCCGGTAGCTGTCGGGCAGCTCGAAGCTGCGCGACCGGAACAGGATGCGCGCCAATTCGATCAGCGCCAGCTGATAGACCTGGCGCTTGAACTCGATCACCGCTTCCAGCGGCACCCAGTAGTTGCTCCAGCGCCAGGCATCGAATTCCGGATGAGTGCTCGCGCGCAGGCAGACGTCGGAGTCGCGCCCCACCAGGCGAAGCAGGAACCAGATCTGCTTCTGTCCACGGTAGGTGTTGCGCCACTCGCGCCGGATCCAGTGCTTGGGAACCTCGTAGCGCAGCCACCCGCGCGTGCGCCCGAGAATCCTGACGTGCTCGGGCCGCAGTCCGACTTCCTCATGGAGCTCCCGGTACATGGCCTGCTCCGGCGACTCGCCGTGCTTGATGCCACCTTGGGGAAACTGCCAGGAATGTTCGCGGATGCGCTTGCCCCAGAACACCTCATTGCGCGCATTGACCAGAATGATGCCGACGTTCGGGCGAAAGCCTTCACGGTCAAGCATGACGAACCTTCGAATTCGTTTGATTGGTCACGATTTTTTCACACTTGGCCACGCAATGAAAGCGCACCGCCGTGGCGCGTCGGCTAAGCTGAAGGCCGACGAACGCTTGCGCGCCGGCCCCATGCGCTAGAATCGCGCGCTTGTTCACGCCTGATCCGAAGACTCCCATGCGCGCCAGCCAGTTCCACCTGTTCACCCTCAAGGAAGCCCCCTCCGACGCCGAAGTCGTCAGCCAGAAGCTGATGCTGCGCGCCGGCATGATCCGCAAGACCGCCGCCGGCATCTACAGCTACATGCCCATGGGCCTGCGCGCGATCCGCAAGGTGGAGGCCATCATCCGCGAGGAGATGAACCGCGCCGGTGCGATGGAGCTGATCATGCCGCTGGTTCAGCCCGCCGAGCTGTGGCAGGAGACCGGGCGCTGGGACAAGATGGGCGCCGAGATGCTGCGCCTGAAGGACCGCCACGAGCGCGACTTCGCGCTGCAGCCCACGTCCGAGGAAGTCGTCACCGACATCGCGCGCCAGGAACTCAAGAGCTACCGCCAGCTGCCGAAGAACTTCTACCAGATCCAGACCAAGTTCCGCGACGAGCGCCGGCCGCGCTTCGGTGTCATGCGCGGGCGCGAATTCACCATGAAGGACGCCTACTCCTTCGACCGCAGCGAAGAAGCCGCGGGGCGCAGCTACGACAGCATGTTCGCCGCCTACAAGCGCATCTTCGACCGCCTCGGCCTCGAGTACCGCGCGGTGGCGGCCGATACCGGCGCCATCGGCGGCGACCGCTCGCACGAGTTCCAGGTCATCGCCGACACCGGCGAGGACGCCATCGTCTACTGCCCCGACTCCGACTACGCCGCCAACATCGAACTCGCCGAGGCCGTGTCTTTGCTCGCGCGCCGCGCCGAGCCGGCCAAGGCGCTGGAGAAGACCCCCACGCCCGGCAAGGCCACCTGCGAGGACGTCGCCGCGCTGCTCGGCGTGCCGCTCGCCACCACGGTGAAGTCGCTGGTGCTCGCCACCGACGACCTCGACGACAAGGGCAATCCGGCCGGCGTCACCGTGTGGCTGCTGCTGGTGCGCGGCGACCACGCGCTCAACGAGGTCAAGGCCGGCAAGCTGCCGGGCCTGAAGGCCGGTTTCCGCTTCGCCACCGAGGGCGAGATCCTCGAGCACTTCGGTTGCAAGCCGGGCTACCTCGGCCCCATCGGCCTGCTGAAGCCGGTCAAGGTGATCGCCGACCGCACGGTCGCCCACATGGCCGACTTCATCTGCGGCGCCAACGACGCCGACTTCCACTTCACCGGCGTGAACTGGGGCCGCGACCTGCCCGAGCCCGACCTGGTGGCCGACCTGCGCGACGTCGTCGAGGGCGACCCCAGCCCGGACGGCAAAGGGATGCTCGCCATCCAGCGCGGCATCGAGGTCGGCCACGTGTTCTACCTCGGCACCAAGTACTCCAAGGCGATGAACGCCACCTTCCTCGACGAGGACGGCAAGCCCAAGCACTTCGAGATGGGCTGCTACGGCATCGGCGTCACCCGCATCCTCGGTGCCGCCATCGAGCAGAACCACGACGCCCGCGGCATCATCTGGCCGCGCGCGATCGCACCTTTCGAGGTGGTGATCTGCCCGGTGGGCTGGGGCAAGTCGCAGGCGGTGCGCGACGAGGCGCAGAAGCTCTACGACGCGCTCGTTGCCACCGGCGTGGACGCCATCCTCGACGACCGCGACGAGCGCCCCGGCGTGATGTTCGCCGACTGGGAGCTCATCGGCGTGCCGCACCGCGTCACCATCGGCGACCGCGGGCTCAAGGAAGGCGTGGTCGAATACCAGGGCCGGCGCGACGCCGAGGCAGCCAAGCTGCCTGTGGGCGAGATCCTCGGCCACGTGCTCGCACGTCTCGACCAGGCCTGATCCCGGGAGACGCCGCCATGCGCCGCCTGCCCGCCCCGCTCCGCCAGCTTGCCGCCGCCTGTGCGCTCGCGCTCGCGGCCGGCGGGGCGCAGGCCGGGGCGCAGCAGTACGAGCCGATGGCGGCCAGCGTGCGCGCCGCGCTGCATGCCGCGGTCAGCGACGCCGTGGCGCCGACCCTGCCGATCCCCGACGCCGGCGAGCGCGCGCAGTGGCTCGCCGAGATGTCGCGCCGGCTGGCCAAGCGCATCCCGGACGAGGCCTACCGCAAGGAACTCCTCACCAGCATCCACTACGAGGCCACCCGTGCCGGGCTCGACCCGCAGATGGTGCTCGGCCTGATCCAGGTCGAGAGCGCCTTCCGCAAGTACGCGATCTCCTCGGCGGGCGCGCGCGGCTACATGCAGGTGATGCCGTTCTGGATCAAGGTCATCGGTCGCACGGACGACAACCTCTTCCACATGCGCACCAACCTGCGCTATGGCTGCACCATCCTCCGCCACTACCTCGACATCGAGAAGGGCGACCTCTTCCGCGCGCTAGGCCGCTACAACGGCAGCCTCGGCAAGCCGGACTACCCCAACCTGGTCCGCGCCGCCTGGGAGAGGCACTGGAGCTGGACACCGCAGCAACTCGCCGCCGCAGGCTCCGCACGGCTGCAGGCAGGCGCCGCGACAGCGCGCTGACATCGCAAGGCTCTCGCCACCAGCGGGCCGGGCCGGACTTGGCCGGCCCGAAGATTCGCCGCCGGGCGGCACCGACCCGCAGGGCGCCGCGGGCCGCGGCGGCGCATCCCCGCGCACGCAGCACCGCTGCGGTCGCGCCATGCGCGGGCAAGCCCGCTCCCAAGGCCGAACATGCCTCCTGCGCACCGACTCAGCCCGCCACCGCGGCGAGCGCCCGCGGCTTGTCATCGACCGCGCGCAGTTCCTTGCCTGCTGCGCTCAGCGACTGCACGTCACCGGAAAGCTCACCGCCTTCCTCGATGAGGATCTTGCCGTAGCGGATCTTCCCGCTCACCCGCCCGCCGGCGTGGATCAGCAGCTGCTTGCGGGCGGTGAGCTCGCCCTCGAAGTGGCCGTGGATCTCGGCGATGTCGATGCCGACCGTGCCCTTGAAGGCGCCCTTCTCCGCGATGCGCAACACGCGGCTGTCCATCGTCGCCTCGACCCGACCCTCCACGACCAGGGTGTCGCAGTCGAGGATCTCGGCCCCCTTGAGCTTCACCTCGGGGCCCACGATCAGCCGACTCTCGCCCGCGACCACCGGCGCCTCCTCGCGCCCGACCGCCTGCGGCTCGCGCGCTGCGGACGGGCCAGCGGCCTCGGCAGGCTGCGCGGCGGACGCGGCGGCGAGGTTCGTGCCTGCCGGGCGCTGGCCGTTGCGCTGTGCGGACGACTCGCCGCCGTGGAACAGATTGGGCTTGTTGAACATGTTCTCTCCTGGAGTCCGGCGCAGCTACGGCGCTGCGCTCCGACTGCACATCAGCAATCCCCATGCCAGCAGCGTCTTTCCCTTTCCGGGCAGGCACTTGCGACAAAGCGTGCGCGCACGGCCCGACGCGGACAGGGCCGAGCTGTCGCCTGCACCCGACACCCAGCCCGGCCGGCACGCGCAAGCAACTGATTCAAAAGGCTTTCGTACTGTCGTCCGGCGACGACGCCGATGTCCGTCGCTTACTTCGTCTTGCATTTCCGCGGCTGCGCGGCCGCACCCGCTGACCTAGACTCGTCGTCCCCATCGCCGCGCAACGCTGCGCTGCACAAGCCGATCCCCGCATGCGTCACCTGTCCTTCCGCGCCACCCTGCTCGCGAGCTTCCTGCTGATCGCCGCCAGCCTGGCCGCCGCCGTCGCGGGCGGCTGGCGTGGCATGGAAGCGGTCGTGCACGCGATCCAGGACGACAAGCAGCGCGCACTCGCCCTGAGCGACGCGGCGCGCGCGCTCGGCGAGCGCAGCGTGGAACTCGAGCGCAGCGCGCGCCAGTACGAGGTGCTGGGCGAGCCGACCCTCGCCCGACGCTTCGACGCCGCCCTCGCCGAGGCACGGCCTGCGCTGGCGCTGCTGGAGTCGGCCAGTCCCGCGCTCGCCCGCGAGGTCGCGGCGTGGCGCGTTAGCGCCGACCACGTCGCGGCGTGGCTGGCGAGCCTGGCCGCCCCCCAGCCCGCAGACCGCGCGGAGGAAGACGCGCGCGAAGACCCGCAGTCCGCCACGACGACCGGGCGCATCGCCCCCCCTGCAGCGGAAGACGAGCTCCGCAGCCTCGGCGTGCGCGCCGGCCGGCTCGCCGAGGCGCTGAACCAGCACCTCGGCGATCGTGACCGTGCCCTGATGGGCACGCTCGAAGGCGAACGCCGCGCCGTCACCCTGCAGATCCTCGCCGCCCTGGTGCTCGCAGGCGCGCTCGCCGGGCTTGCCGGCTGGTGGCTGCTGCGCCCGCTCGGCCGCATCGAGCACGCCATCGGCGAGCTCGGCGAGAATCGCCTCGCCCGCCCGATCGACATCGGCGGCCCCGCCGACCTGCGCAGGCTGGGCGCGCGTCTCGACTGGCTGCGCCTGCGCCTGACCGAGCTCGAGTCCGACCGCAAGCGCGTGCTGCGCCACGTGTCGCACGAGCTCAAGACCCCGCTCGCCTCGCTGCGCGAGGGCGTCGCCCTGCTCGACGACGGCGTGCTCGGCACGCTCGCCCCCGGCCAGCGCGAAGTCACCGGCATCCTCGCGCACAGTGCGCGCACGCTGCAGGAGCGCATCGAGCAGCTGCTGCGGCTCAACGCCAGCCAGTTCGACGCGCGCTCCCTGCATCTGCAGCCGACCGCCCTCCTCCCCCTGCTGCGCGAAGTCGTCGAGGAGCAGCGCCTGCCGGCACGCGCACGCGGCGTCACGATCAGGCTCGCGGGCGAGGCCCCCATCGTGCGCGCCGACGGCGACAAGCTACGTACCGTGTTCTCCAACCTGCTCGCCAACGCGATCGCCTACAGCCCCGCCGGCGGCCGCGTCCGCATCGAGCTCGGCCTCGCCGCCGAGAACGTCGTGATCGACTGCGGCGACGAGGGCCCCGGGATCGAACCCGACGAGCTCGAGCGCATCTTCGAGCCCTTCTTCCGCGGCCGCCGCAGTCCTCCCGCAAAAACGGGCGGCGGCAGCGGCATCGGACTGGCGATCGTGCGCGAGTTCATCTGCGCCCATCGTGGCAGCGTGCGTGCGCTGCCGAGCGACCGCGGCGCACATTTCCGCGTGGAGCTGCCCCATGCCTGACCCCGAGCTCCACCTCGCCGGCACGGCGCCCCGCAACGCCCTCCGCGCACTGCTCCCCGCCACGCTCGCCCTGCTCGCGGGCTGCGCCGGCGTGCCCGCCTGGGACGCCGGCGAGGACACGGCCAGGGCTGCAAGCGCCGAAGCCCTCGCCCACGAGGCCGCACAGCAGCGCCTCCACACCGCGGTGCAGGCCGCACAGCCCGGCCAGGACCGGCTCGCCACGGCGCGGCGCGCGCTCGACAGCCTGCTCGCCGACGATCGCACCGAGGCGCGCGTGCTGCACCCCTACGCGCGCGCCCTGCTCGAGCAGATCCGCGAACGGCAGCAGCTCACCTTGCTCGCCGAGCGCCTGCGCCGCCAGCTCGACGAGCGCGCGCACTCCAGCGCCGCGCGCGATCAGGAGCTCGAGGCATTGCGCCGACAGAACGCCGAGCTGCAGCGCAAGCTGGAGGCCATCGCCGACATCGAACGCGGCCTGAGTCCGCCCACGCCCCCGGTGCGGCCCCCTGCCGGGCTGCCCGAATGAGCGCGCCGGCCGCCTTCGCGACCGCAGGCGCTGCGCCTGCACGCCTGCTGGTAGTCGACGACGACGTCGACCTGCTACGTCTGTTGTCGATGCGCCTGCAGGCCAGCGGCTACCACGTCACGACCGCCGACGGTGTCGCGACCGCGCGCAGCCACCTCGGCGTGGAGCGCTTCGACCTCGTGCTGAGCGACGTCCGTCTGCCCGACGGCGACGGCCTCGCGCTCTTCGAGGACATCCGCCGCCAGCATCCGGCGCTGCCGGTCATCCTGCTCACCGCGCACGGCAGCATCCCCGACGCGGTCGAGGCCACCGCGCTCGGCGTCGCCGGCTATCTCACCAAGCCCTTCGACAGCCAGGCCCTGCTGCGGGGCATCCGCCAGGCATTGCAGCTCGCCGGCCCGTCCCACGCCCGCGCCCGCGCCGGCGTGCACGCGCAAGCCGGCGTCGCCCCCCCCGCCGGCGACACCGCCTGGCGTTCAGCAATCATCAGCCGCAGCAGCCGCATGCAGGCGCTCCTCGACGAGGCCCGGCTGGTCGCCGTCTCCGACGCCAGCGTGCTGATCCGTGGCGACAGCGGCACCGGCAAGGAACTGCTCGCGCGCGCGATCCACCTCGCCAGCCCGCGCGCCGCTGCGCCCTTCGTCGCGATCAACTGCGGCGCGATCCCCGAGCCGCTGCTCGAATCCGAGCTCTTCGGCCATGTGCGCGGCGCCTTCACCGGCGCCACCAGCGCCCATGAGGGGCTGGTGCAGGCTGCCCACGGCGGCACGCTCTTCCTCGACGAGATCGGCGACATGCCGCCCGCGCTGCAGGTAAAGCTGCTGCGCGTACTTCAGGAGCGCGCCGTGCGTCCCGTGGGCGCCACGCGCGCGCAGGCGGTCGACCTGCGCATCGTCTCCGCCACCCATCGCGACCTCGACGCGGCGCTGGCCGCGGGGCAGTTCCGCGAGGACCTCTACTACCGCATCGACGTGGTGAGCCTGCAACTGCCCGCCCTCGCGGAGCGCCGCGAGGACGTCCCGCTGCTCGCCGAACACTTCCTGCGCCGCCTGGCGGACAAGTACGCCAAGCGCCTCACCGGCTTCGCGCCGGATGCGCTGGAGACGCTCGCCACCGCCCCCTGGCCGGGCAACGTGCGCCAGCTCCACAACGTGGTCGAGCAGGTGTGCGCGCTCGCCACCACGGCGCTGATCCCGCGCGCCCTGGTCGAGCGCGCCCTGCGCGTGCAGCCGGCCGAAGCGCTGGGCTACGCCGAGGCGAAGCGCCGCTTCGAGCGAAACTATCTGATACAGCTGCTGAAACTGACTGCGGGTAATGTTTCGGACGCTGCACGGCTGGCGGAGCGCAACCGTACCGAGTTCTACCGCCTGCTGCAGCGACACGGCCTGGCGCCCGAGCTCTTCCGCGGCGACCGGCCCGATGTCGAACAATGAACAAGAACCTCGAAGGAGCCGGACATGATCAAACGCCAGACCATCGCCGCCATGCTGACCACCACCGCGATCGCCTTCTCGATCGCCACCCCGGCGCAGGCCGCCCGCCTGCTCGACACCGCGCAGTTCGACACCGTCGCCGCCTGCAGCGGCGACAAGCCCGCCACCGCCACCCCGGACGAGCGCAAGGACAAGCCCGCGCAGACCTGATCTGCGCGATCACCCGTTCAATGAAATCGAGGCCGCAGCCCGGATATCGGGTTCGCGGCTTCTGCCGCTCCGGCACGGGGCGAAAGCGACCCTGTTCGCGCCTGCCGGCGCTCCTACATTGGTGCAGCCGCCCGGTTCGCGGCGGCAGAAGACTGCCGTCGAGATGCGCCCCCGCCTCAAATCGTCCCGCCGCCCGGTTCGCGGCTGCCGCCGCTCCTACACGGTGGCGGCAGCCGCGGCGGTTCGTGTAGGAGCGCCGGCAGGCGCGAAGGCTGCCGTCGAGATGCCCTGCCTCAGGCCGTCCCGCCTACGGTCAGCCCATCGATGCGCAGCGTCGGCTGGCCGACGCCCACCGGCACGCTCTGGCCGTCCTTGCCACAGGTCCCCACGCCCGGATCCAGGCGCATGTCGTTGCCGATCATGCGGATCTTGGTGAGCGCGTCGGGGCCGTTGCCGATCAGGGTCGCCCCCTTCACCGGGCGGGTCACCTTGCCGTTCTCGATCAGGTAGGCCTCGGCGGTCGAGAACACGAACTTGCCCGAGGTGATGTCCACCTGCCCGCCACCGAAGTTCACCGCGTACAAGCCCTTCCTGACCGACTTGATGATCTCCTCCGGGTCCTTGTCGCCGTCGAGCATGTAGGTGTTGGTCATGCGCGGCAGCGGCAGGTGGGCGAAGGATTCGCGGCGGCCGTTGCCGGTGACCGGCATGCCCATCAGGCGCGCGTTCATCATGTCCTGCATGTAGCCGGTGAGGATGCCATCCTCGATCAGCACGGTGCGCTCGGTCGGGTTGCCCTCGTCGTCGATCGACAGCGAGCCGCGGCGATCCGGCAGCGTGCCGTCATCGACCACGGTGACGCCCCTGGCCGCCACCTGCTGCCCGATGCGCCCCGAGAAGGCCGAGCTGCCCTTGCGGTTGAAGTCGCCCTCGAGGCCATGGCCGATCGCCTCGTGCAGCAGGATGCCCGGCCAGCCCGGGCCGAGCACGACCGGCATGGTGCCCGCCGGCGCGGGGTCGGCACCGAGGTTCACGCGCGCCTGATGCACCGCCTGGCGGGCGTAGTCGTGCAGGCGGTCGTCGCAGAACCAGCCGTAGTCGTAGCGCCCGCCGCCGCCGGCGCTGCCCTGCTCGCGACGGCCGTCCTCCTCCATGATCACGGTGATCGACACGCGCACCAGCGGGCGCACGTCGGCGGCCTGGTGGCCGTCGCTGCGCACCACCATCACCACCTCCCAGGAGCCGGCGATGTGCGCCATCACCTGGGTGACACGCGGATCCTCGGCGCGCGCGAAGCTCTCCAGGCGCTCGAGCAGCTTCACCTTGGCGGTGTCGTCGAGCGAATCGAGGGGGTCGTCGGCGCGGTACAGGCGGGTCTTGAGCTTGTGCGGGACGATGCCGATGCGGCGGCGCTCACCGGCCGCGGCGATCGCGCGGGTAGCCGTGGCAGCACCGACCAGGGCGTCGAGCGAGATGTCGTCGGAGTAGGCGAAGGCGGTCTTCTCGCCGCTGATCGCGCGCACGCCCACGCCCTGCTCGATGTCGAAGCTACCAGACTTGACGATGCCCTCCTCCAGGCTCCAGGCCTCGGAGCGCTGGTACTGGAAGTAGAGGTCGGCAAAGTCGATGTCGTGCCGCATCAGCTTGCGGAAGGTCTTCTCGAGCTCCGCCTCGCCCAGGCCGTAGGGCGACAGGAGGTAACGGTCGGCGACCTTGAGGGGGTTCTGGCTCTTGCTCATCGGTAAATCCTTGGCGGGAGATGACGGTTCGACCGCCATCGGGCGAAAACGATCGGTGCGGGGCGAGAGGATACGACGACGCGACCAGACCCCGGGCACGCACCGCGTCGGGTCCGTCGCAGCGCCGGCGTTCAGGCCAGGCAGCGGTGGCGCAGCGCGGGCAGGCTCTCGCGTACCGCCGCGAGACGCGCGGGATCCACGTCCGCAACCACCACGCCGGGGCCTTCGTCGCAGCAGGCGAGGATCTCGCCCCAGGGGTCGATGATCATCGTGTGCCCCCAGGTCACCCGCCCGCTCTCGTGGCGCCCACCCTGGGCAGGCGCCATCAGGTAGCACTGGTTCTCGATCGCGCGCGCGCGCAGCAGCACCTCCCAGTGCGCGCGCCCGGTGGTCCAGGTGAAGGCCGCCGGCAGCACGATCAGGTCGACCTCGCCCATGGCGCGGAAGAGCTCGGGGAAGCGCAGGTCGTAGCACACCGACAGGCCGGTGCGTCCGGCCGGCGAGTCGAAGCAGGCGACGGTGCTGCCCGGCTCGATGGTGGCCGCCTCGTCGTAGCGCTCCTCGCCGCGCTGGAAGCCGAACAGGTGGATCTTGTCGTAGCGCGCCACGCGGCGGCCCTGGTCGTCGTACACGAGCGTGCTGTTGCGCACCTTGTCGTCGGCCTCGGCGACCAGCGGGACGGTGCCGCCGATCAGCCACACGCCGTGGCGGCGCGCCTCGGCGGCGAGGAACTCCTGCAGCGGCCCGGCGCCCTCGGGCTCGCGGATGCGTACCTTGGCGGCCTCGTCCTTGCTGATCAGCGGAAAGTATTCGGGCAACGCGACCAGGCGGGCGCCGGCCGCCGCGGCCTCGGCGATCAGGCGGGCGGCGATCTCCAGGTTGGCGGCGACCTCGGGGCCGGAGACGGTCTGGATGGCGGCGATGCGCACCGGGGCAGGGAGGGAGGTTTCGGTCATGTCTGCGAGCTTGGGGCGGGTGCCGCCACGGACGGCGAGGCCCCCGCGGGGGTTGGGCAAGGACGGGGCGCGGCGCGGGCGCACGCCCCGCGGTCAGCGCGACTCCGCTGCGGCGGCCGCGCCGCGCTTGGCGACCTGGGGGTCGGACCACGCGCCGGTCACCGCGTACTCGAAGGCGAAGAGCTTCTCGATCGGGTCGCTGAGCAGCTTCTGCGCAAGATAGGTCACCACACCGGCGACCGGATTCACCAGGCCCGCCGCGGCGCCGATCGCCACCGACTCCGCCAGCGTCGGCTGCACCAGCACGCGCAGGTCCTGGGTCTCGGAGACGACGTCGGCACTGCCGCTCATGGCGATGCGCGCCGCCGGCCCGCGGATCTCCAGGTCCTCACTGCGCAGCACGCCGCGGGCGAGGTCGATGCTACCGGAAATGCGGTCGAAGGCGAATCCTTCGGAGAACACGTCGCGGAAGTCGAGCGTGATCCGGCGCGGCAGCGACTGCAGGCTGAGGATACCGAGCAGGCGACCGACGCCGGGCTCGAGCTTGTTGAACTGGCCGGCGCCGGTCTCCAGGCGCAGCCTGCCCGACAGGCTGGGGTAGTCGATCCTGGTCGGCGCCCCGCGCCAGGCGAGCTGGCCGGCGAGGCTCGCGGCCCCGCCGCGCACCACGTCAGGGTAGCCGAGGCGATGGATCAGCGCACCCATCGCTGCGGTCTCCAGGCTGAAGTCGAGCTCCGTGCGCTGGCGGATGCCTGCGCGCCACTGCCCCCTGCCAGCGAGCCGTCCATCCGCATTTTCGAGCGCGAAGCGATCGAGCTGCCAGAGGCTGCCGCGGTTGCGCGCGAACACCTCGAGGCGGCCGAGATCGAGCTCGTTGATCTCGAAGCGCTCGGCCACCACGTCGAGCGCGGGCAGGCGCTGCGGCGGATCCTCCGGCGGCGCCTCCTCGGCCGCAGGCTCGCCGTCGCCCAAGGCCTGCCCGTTGCCGGCCTCGCGCACCAGGCGCAGATGGCGGAAGCGCGCGGCGAGCGTGCCCTTGCCCGCCGCGCGCCAGTCGAACTCGCCGTCGGCGCGATCGCTCTCCAGGCGCGCCTTCCACCCGCCCGGATCGGCACGGGCGCGCAGGTCGACCGCCTTGAAGGTCTGGCCGAACACGCCCAGTTCGTCGGCGGCGAGCGCGAACTCCGCCACCGCGGCGAGCGACCCGCCGGTCGCCACGCCACCGCCCGCGCCGCTGTCGACCGCCGGCGCGACACGCTCCAGCACTGCGCGCCAATCATCGAGGTCGAGACGGTCGAGCACCGCAGCGACCCGCACGCCCGTCGCGGAAGCGGGCGGTGCGTCCGCGCTCGCTCGTCCGAGCGCGACGCCACCATGCAGCCCTGTGCCGTCGGGCTGGACCAGTTCCGCACGCAGGCGGTCGCCTACCGTCAGCCCGATGCTCGCACCGCTGCCCCCGGATGCACGCTCGATCACCAGTTGCGCTGGCCAGCGCTCCCCGGCCGACTTGCCGAAGGGCTGCGGCAGGCTGCAGGCGAAACCGGCCAGGTCGGAGGCGACCTCGACCCGGGTGCCGCGCCGGCCGACACGAATGTCGGCAGACCACTCGGCGGTGCCGGCAAGCTCGTCGAGCAGCGGCAGGTCCCAGGCTGCCGCCAGCGCCGCCGCGTCCGCACGTCCCGCAGCGCGGAAGCGCACCGCGCCGTCTTCGCCGGTCTGCGCGGAGAGGCGCAGCGGATTGCCGAACAGACGCGCCTGCGCCTCGGAGATGCTCAGCGTGTCGGCGGTGAAGCGCAGCCGCCCGCGCGCGGCCTCCAGCGGCGGCAGGGCCTCGAGCAACGTGAGTCGATTGTCGGTGAAGCGGTACTCGCCCTGCACCCGGGAGTCGATCGTGCTGCGCAAGGGCATCACCAGCTCCAGTTCGAGCTCGCCGCGGCCCTCGGCCACCATGCCATCGGTGAAGCCGTCGATGCGGCGTGACACCGGGCTCGCCGACACGAAGCGCAGGAACTCGGCGGTCAGGCCGCGCGCACGGCCGGTGATGGTCATGATCTCGCTCGGGCGCTGGTCGAGGTCGGGCACCTCCGCCAGCACATCGACCAGCTCCACTCCGAAGATCCGCCCGCGTGGCGCGACGATGCGCAGGCCCGGCCCCTCGAAGCGCACCTCGCCGTCGATGCCCTCGATTCCCGGCCAGCCGGGGGCGTAGTCGAGCGTGGCGTCGGCAACCTGCACGCTGACCAGGAAGCGCCCCTTGCCGTCGCGGAAAGGGAAGTCGTCGAGCGCGCCCTTCAGTTCCAGGCGTGCGTCGGGCACCTTCGCCGCGCGGATCCCGCTGCGCAGCCAGTTCCGCGTGTCCTCGTTGACCACCCTGGGGAGGTAACGCCACACCGCGGTCGCGTCGGCGCGGGCGAGGCGGGCCTGCAGGTCGATCTCGCCGGCCCCGGTGGCCGCCGGCCAGTAGCGGCCCGCGGCGGTGCCGGCGGCGTCGGCGTTCTCGAACGCGGCCTCGTCGAGCACGATCGCCAGGCGCTCCTCCTGTCGCTGCCAGCCGCCGCGCGCGCTCAGGCGCGCGAAGCTCAGCGGGCCCGGATCGAACACCTCCGGCAGGTCGAGCCGCAGGGCCTCGCCGTCGATCCGGAAGCGTCCGCTGTCCTGGTCGCCGTCCACGCTGCCGGAGAGCCCGGCGAGGCCGGGCAGGCCCTCGCCCGCCGCCAGCCCGAGCTCGTCGAAACGTGCCGCCAGCGTCCAGCGCGCGGGCGCGGTGGGTTCGCCCTGCCAGGTCAGGCGCAGGTCCTCGACACGGCCGTGCGGCGCGAGCGCCGCCAGGCGGGTGCGCAATGCGGCATCGAGCGGCAGGTGGGCGGCGAGCGCGGCGACGGTCGCGAGCTCGAGCCGGTCGGCGACGAGGCGTCCGCCGGTAAGCTCCGGCCCGCCTTCGTCCGTCCGCTCGGCGCGCCCGCGATCCCTCCCCTCGCCCTGCTCCAGCACCACTTCGACATCGGTGGGGGCGAGCTCGACGCCCTGCGCGGTGGCGAGCGCGAGGCCGCGGCCGGCGAAACGCAGTTCGTGCTCCTTGCGGACGAGCTCGATGCGGCCGTCCAGCCGGGCCAGCTCGAGCGCCGGCAGCGCCTCGCCAAACCGCGCACGTGCACCGTCGAGCGCGAGGTCCGCGCTCAGCGCGTGGCCGTCGCGGCCGTCGGCGTCCACCCAGGCTCGCAGCGTGCCTTCGCCTTCCAGGCCGAAGGGCAGATCCACCCAGGGCCGCCAGTTGCCGAGCGGCGCTCGCCCGATCTCGAGGTAGAGCCGGCCGGCGAAGCGTTGCGGCTGCAGCGGGTCGATGCGACGTAGCTCGCCGCGCACGCTCACGCGCTCGCCAAGGCCGGGTGGCAGCCGCGCCTCGAGCGTGAAGCGCGCCGGGCGTGCACGCCGGTCGAGGCGGAACTCCACCTCCTCGAGCTCGAGCGGCACCGCGCCGCGCGCCTCGTCCGCCCAGGCCAGGCGTGCGCCGTGGATGCGGATCTGGCGTTGCGCGAGCAGCCAGCCGAGGCCGCCGTCGCCTGGCGCGTCACCCGGCGCAAGTTCGATGCCCGCGACGTGCAGCCCTCCCGCCGCATCGCGCCGCACCAGCAGGTCGGGCGCGCGGATCTCGAGGCGGTGAAAGTGCGGCTCCAGCATCGCCAGCGACGACCACGCCAGGGTGGCGTCGACCTCGGGCAGGGTCAGCGTCTTGCGGCCGTGCACATCGGCCAGGCTCACGCCGGTCAGGCGCAGGCGTGGCCGCCAGCCCGCCCAGCCCCCCTCGATGCGCTCGATCGCCACCGCCACGCCGAGGCGCTCGCCGAGCAGTCCGGCGATCGGTGCGCGGAAGTCACCCACCGCCGGCAGCACGACATGGCGCAGCACCAGCACGCCGGCGGCGAGCACGCACCAGACGAGCAGCAGCATGTCGAACAGGCGGCCGGCGGCAGTCCGCCAGCCCGCGCGCACGGCGGGCGGGGAGATGGCTTCGACAGGTGCGGGCGGGGTGGAGGAGCTCAGTCGGGTGCTCGCAAGACGTTGCGCGCAAGCGCGGTTGCGGCGCTGCCGGCGCAGCACGCGGGCAGCTAGAATGCCGGAATTGCGTCCGCTCCCGCCGGATCGCCGGAGCGCGCGCATTCTACCAAGTCTCGACCGCGCTCTCGCGCCGCATTGGAGTCCTTCATGTCCGCCCCGAACAGCGTTCCCGCCCCCGCCCTTCCGCCCGCGGTGGCGCAGGCGCGCCGCCTGTCGCGCTACCTGTCGCGCATGCTCGACAGCCAGCCCTGGCTGGCCGAGGCGCTTGCCGCCAGCATCGAGCGCCCGCTCGCCGAGGCCGACCTGCAGCGCTTCGTGGCCGCGCGCGAGGTCCTCCACGGCGGCGGCGACGGCGCGCTGCGCCCGGCGCTGCGCCAGTTGCGCATCTGGACGCTGTGCCACCTGATCGTGCGCGACCTCGCGCTCGCCGCCCCGCTCGCCGAGATCACCGAGACCATGACCGTGCTCGCCGAGGTGGCGCTGCGCCACGCCCACGACGTGCTGCGTGGCGCGCTCGTCGAGCGCTACGGCCAGCCGCTCTCGCCTACCGGCTGGGAGCAGGAGCTCCTCGTGGTCGGCATGGGCAAGCTCGGCGGGCGCGAGCTCAACGTGTCCTCCGACATCGACCTGATCTTCATCTACCCCGAGGACGGCGACACCGGCGGGCGCAAGTCGATCAGCAACTACGAGTTCTTCGAGAGGCTCGGCAAGCAGCTGATCCAGGCACTCGCCGAAATCACCGAGCACGGCCAGGTCTTCCGTGTGGACATGCGCCTGCGCCCCAACGGCGACTCCGGCCCGCTGGTGTGCTGCTTCGACATGCTGGAGAACTACTTCGTCACCCAGGGCCGCGAGTGGGAGCGCTACGCCTGGATCAAGGCGCGGGTGATGCTGGGCGAGCGCTGGCCGGAGCTCGAGCAGCTCGCGCGCCCCTTCGTGTTCCGCAAGTACCTCGACTTCGGCGCGATCAACGCGATGCGCGAGTTGCACGCGCAGATCCGCCGCGAGGTCGCCCGCCGCGAGCGCGCCAACAACGTCAAGCTCGGCCCCGGCGGCATCCGCGAGATCGAGTTCATCGCCCAGGTCTTCCAGCTCATCCGCGGCGGGCGCGACACCGCATTGCAGGTGCGGCCCACGCTCAAGGTGCTCGCGCTGCTGCCCGAGCGCGGCATCCTGTCCGAGGAGGCGGTGACGGAGCTGTCGGACGCCTACGTCTTCCTGCGCCGGCTCGAGCACCGCCTGCAATACCTCGACGACGCCCAGACCCACGACCTGCCGGAGAAGGACGCGGACCGCGCGTTGATCGCCGAGGCCATGGGCTTCGCCGACTACGCGGCGCTGCTCGCCGTGCTCGACGCCCACCGCGAGGTGGTGAGCCGGCACTTCGACAGCGTGTTCGGCGACCCCTCCGAGGAGGACCACAGCCTCGACGCCACCTGGGCCAACGCGCGCGACACCGAGGCCGCCACCAACGCGCTCGGCGAGCTCGGCTACCGCCACCCGCGCGCCGCCGCCGAGCGCCTCGCCGCGATGCACGCCAGCCCGCGCTACCGCCAGCTCCCCAACAACATCAAGAGCCGCTTCGACGCCCTCATGCCGCGCGTGCTCGAGGCCGCCGCCGGCACGCCGGGCGCGGACGAGACGCTCGCGCGCATGCTCGACCTCGTCGATGCGATCGGCCGCCGCGGCGCCTATCTCGCGCTGCTGCAGCAGTACCCGCAGGCGCTGCGCCGCGTGGCCGACCTGATGAGCGCCTCGCGCTGGGGGGCGCAATTCCTCACCCGCCACCCGATCCTGCTCGACGAGATGCTCGACGCGCGCAGCCTCGACAACGCCCCCGACTGGAAGACCTTCCGCGTCAGCCTCAGCGAGGAGCTGGAGGCGCTCGAACCCGACATGGAGCGCCAGATGGACATGATGCGCGAGCGCCATCACGCCCAGGTCTTCCGCCTGCTCACCCAGGATCTCGCCGGACTGCTCACGGTGGAGAAGCTCGCCGACCACCTCTCCGAGCTCGCCGACCTCGTGCTCGACCTCACCCTGCCGCTGTGCTGGCGCCGCATCAAGATCCGCCACTGCGAGGAGCCGAGGTTCGCGGTGATCAGCTACGGCAAGCTCGGCGGCAAGGAGCTCGGCTACGCCTCCGACCTCGACATCGTCTTCCTCTACGACGACGAGGCCCTGGAGGCGCCCGAGGTCTATACGCGACTCGCGCAGCGCGTCAGCACCTGGCTGTCGAGCCAGACCGCCGCCGGCCAGCTCTTCGAGACCGACCTGCGCCTGCGCCCGAACGGGGAATCCGGCCTGCTGGTGAGCTCGCTCGAGTCCTTCCGCAGCTACCAGCGCGAGTCGGCCTGGGTGTGGGAGCACCAGGCGCTCACCCGGGCGCGCTTCTCGGCCGGCGACCGCGCGATCGGCGAGGCCTTCGAGCGCATCCGCAGCGAGGTGCTGTGCATGCGGCGCGATCTGGACAGCCTGCGCGCCGAGGTGCTGGCGATGCGGCACAAGATGCGCGACGCGCACGGCAGCAAGAGCGAGGAGGTGTTCGACCTCAAGCACGACACGGGCGGACTGATCGACGTCGAGTTCCTGATCCAGTACCTCGTGCTCGGCCACAGCCACGACCACCCGCGCCTCACCGGCAACCTCGGCAACATCGCGCTGCTGCGCATCGCCGGCGAGCTCGGCCTGATCCCCGCCGAGCTGGCCGCCGCCTGCGCCGACAGCTACCGCGAGCTGCGCCGCCTGCAGCACCGTCAGCGTCTCAACGAGCGGCCCTCGCGCGTAGACCCCGCCGAGGCCGCCGCCGCGCGCGAACCCGTGCGCGCGCTGTGGCGGGCGGTATTCGGGGAAGAGGCGGCGCCGCAGCGATAGCCGGCGGCGCATGAGCAGACGCCGCCTTCGCGCCTGCCGGCACTCCTACATGAACCATCGCGCGGCCCCAAGGCACGGGCGCCGGATGCGGCGACGGTCTCTGTAGGAGCTGCGGCAGCTGCGAACCCGGCGACCCGGCAAGCGACGCGCGTGCAGGACTCCACCGCCGCTTTCGCGCCTGCCGGCGCTCCTACATGAACCATCGCGCGCCCCTAAGGCACGGGCGGCGGATGCGGCGACCGTCTCTGTAGGCGCTGCGGCAGCTGCGAACAGGGCGGTCCGACAATCGACGCGCGTACGCTTCTCCACCGCCGCTTTCGCGCCTGCCGGCGCTCCTACATCAACCGCCGCGCGTCCCGGCCCTCCTGTAGGAGCTGCGGCAGCTGCGAAGAGGGCGGTGCAGCGCCCGCCGTCGGCGTGGTCGTGTGATGGCGAGGCTGTGTTCGCGCCTGCCGGCGCTCCTACGGAAACCGCTGGCACCCTGCAGGAGCGGCGGCGGGCGCGAGCCGGGCGGTGCGGACATCGTAGGCGCGGTGAAATATTTCACGTCGCAAAAGCGTGCATGACGCCCCGCGGGCCGGCGTCTAGAATTCAGGCGCCCTGTCTTCCAGCGCCCGCCTGCGGGCAACATCCATGAGCCACGAAATCGAACTCAAGCTCGCGCTGCCCAAGCGCGCGCTCCCCGCGCTGCGCCGCCACCCGCTGGTAGCCGCGGCGGAGAAATGCGGCAACGCCCTCACCCTCGACAACACCTACTTCGACACCCCGAAGCTGCAGCTCAAGGCGCGCAAGGTGGCGGTGCGCACCCGCCGCCAGGGCCGCCAGATGCTGCAGACGGTGAAGTGCGCGGCGGTGTCGAGCGGCGGGCTGTCGCAGCGCCCGGAGTGGGAAACCGCGTGGACCGGCGACTTCGATTTCTCCCCGGTCGACGACCCCGCCACCGCGCGCCTGCTCGAACGCCACCGCGACGAGCTGGTGCCGGTGTTCACCACCCGCTTCCGCCGCGAGACGCGGCGCCTCGTGCCGCAGGAGGGCGTGTCCATCCTGCTGATGATCGACACCGGCGCGGTGCACGTGCGCACCCCGGAGGGCGTCGAGCGCGAGGCCGAGATCTGCGAGCTCGAGCTGGAGCTCGAGAGCGGGCGCGCGCAGGACCTGCTCGACCTTGCCTGCGCGCTCGCGCAGGACCTGCCGCTGATGCCCGCCGACCTCTCCAAGGCCGAGCGCGGCTACCGCCTCTTCCTCGACACCCCGGCCGGCGCGCTGCGCGCCGAGGCGTCCACGCTCGAGCCCGGCCACAACGTGGTGGAGGCCTTTCGCACCCTGGCGCTGTCCTGCGTGCGCCAGTGGCAGGGCAACGCCGCGACCGCGCTCGCGCAAGGCGACCCCGACGCGATCGATCCCGACAACATCCACCAGCTGCGCGTCGCCCACCGCCGCCTGCGCGCGCTGCTGAAGATCTTCGCCCCTGCGCTGCCGGAGACCTTCGCCGGCACCTGGAACGCGCGCCTGCGCGACAACGCGAACCGCTTCGGCGATGCGCGCGACCTCGACGTCTTCCACGCCGAGTTGCTCGAGCCGGTGACGCCCGAGGGCCTGGCCGACGCGGCCTCGATGGCGGCCCTGCTCGAGACCGTGCGTGCAGCGCGTGCCGCCGCCCGGCATCACGCCGGCGTCAGCCTCGACCTCGCCACCCAGGGCCGGCTGCTGCTGGAGTTCACCGCCGCACTGCACCGCCTGCGCGCAGACAGCCTCGCCGAGGCCGCCGACCTGCGCAGCTTCGCCCGCCTGCGCCTGGACCGGCTGCGCAAGCGCGCGCGCCGTGGCGCCCAGGCCGCGGCCAGCCTGGAGCCCACCCGCCTGCACGCGCTGCGCATCGACTTCAAGCTGCTGCGCTACGGCGTCGAGTTCTTCGCGCCGCTGTTCGGCGCCAAGGGCATCGCGCGCTACCTTGACGGTCTGGTGCGCGCGCAGACCACGCTCGGCTTCCTGCAGGACGTCGACAGCGCCCTGCAGCGCCTCGCCGAGTGGTCGCGCACGCAGCCGGAGGTCGCGCCTGCGGCGGCCTTCGTGCTGGGCTGGCATGCGCCGCGCTACGCGCGCCTGCGCCGGCGCGTGCTGCGCGAAAGCGAGCCGCTGCTGTGGGGCGGCAAGCCGTGGTGAGGCGGACCACCCCACCGGCCGCGCGGCAGGCCGCCGTCATCGTGCTGTAACCGCCGCATCCGATGATGCGCGCCCTCGAACCCCGGACGAACGACATGGACCTGCTGCTCTGGCGTCATGCGGAAGCGGTGGACGGCAGCCCCGACCACACGCGCGAACTCACCCCCCGCGGTCTCAAGCAGGCGCGTCGCATGGCGCGCTGGCTGGAAGACAACCGTCCCAAGAACCTGAAGGTGCTGGTCAGCCCCACGCTGCGCACCCGCCAGACCGCGACCGCCTTCACCGACGAGTTCGAGATCGTCAGCAGCCTGGGGCCGGAGGGCAACGTCGCCGACATCCTCGCCGCCACCGGCTGGCCCGAGGGCAACGGCGCCGCCCTCGTGGTCGGCCACCAGCCCGCCCTCGGCCGCCTGTGCGCGCTGCTGCTGTCGGGCAGCGAGGCCGACTGGACGATCAAGAAGGGCGCGCTGTGGTGGTTCACCAACCGCGTGCGCGAGGGCGAGACGCAGACGGTGCTGCGCGCGGTGATCCCGAGCGAGCTGGCGTGAGGGGTGAAGAGTAAGGCGTCAGGCGTCAGGCGCACCTGGCTCCTCACGCCTCGCGCCTCACCCCTCACGCCCCATTGAATTCCTTGCCGCGAGCGCGGTCGAAACCGGCTGAAGAACCTCCCGGACGGCAGGCTCGCGCACGGTCCTAGAAGGCCGTGACGGGCTCGCTTGTGCTTTGCCATGCAATGCGTAAGATGCCGTCTTCCTTCCGGACCGGACCATGTTCGAACGCTTCCTGCCCACTCGCGAAGCCATCACGCAAAGCCGCATGCTGCGCTGGCTCGGACCGCGCCTGCACGATCCGCTGCTGTGGCATGTGAACCGGCGCTCGGTGGCACGCGGCGTGGCGATGGGCGTGTTCTTCGGCCTGATGATCCCGATCGCGCAGATCCCTGCGGCGGCGATCGCCTCGCTGCTGCTGCGCGGCAACCTGCTGATCGCCGCGATCTCCACGCTGGTGAGCAATCCGCTCACCTACGGCCCACTCTATTACTTCGCCTACCAGCTCGGCGCGGGCGTGATCGGCACCCGCACGCCGATCGACCTCACGCCCGCCGACGTCGAGGCGCCGGTGCGCGCGATCGACTCGCTCGCCCAGGCCTGGACGTGGGTCAGCGGCATCGGCCAGCCGCTGCTGGTCGGCATGGTGATCATGGCGGTGACGGGCTCGATCATCGCCTATTGGGGCACGCAGCTGTTCTGGCGGCTGCGCGTGGCTGCCCGCCGCCGTCGCCAGCGCCGCGAGCGCAGCGCGCGCGCCTCCACGCGGGCTATTGGAAGCGCCTGAGCACGGGCGTATCCTTCGCATCCCCCAACGGCTCAACGGACGGCCACGGCCATGGAAGACTCCATCCCCGACGGTACGGTCGCGATCATCGACGGTGTACGCCGCATCCACTACGACGGCTACTGGCTCAAGGCCTACGAACCGCCGGCGGATACCCTCGACGCCAAGAAGCGGCTGATCCAGGCCCTCACGCGGCGCCTGTTCAACCACGTCGAGCACGGCATCAACATCCCGGGCAAGCGCCTCGACGACGCGCGCCGCGCCTACGAGGCCGAGGACGACCCCGCGCGCAAGCGGGTCAAGGGCGCAATGTATGCGGGCGCGCTGTTCAACCGCGCCACCGACATCTTCACCAAGCTGGTGGAGCTGCAGGAACTGGGCATCGAGATCGCCACCGACAACCCGCTGATGCGCGAGTGCGGCGGCTGCCTGCAGGAGGCGCTCAAGCTCGGCCGCCTGGTGTTGCACCGCAGCGGTGACGAGGGCATCGACGAGCTGTGGGGCGAACCCTTCCGCGCCTTCTCGATCCCGGTGGAGGCCTTCTACGAAAGCCGCTACATCAAGATCGCGCAGGCGCTGCGCGAGGTGGACCGCATCGCGGCGGTGATGGCCGCCACCTTCGCCACGACGCCGCTGTTCCGCGGCGTGGAGCCGCTGGTGTTCGACTTCGCGCGCATCGCCAAGATCAAGTGCGAGACCCTGCGCACCGACCCGGACATCTTCGACGTGTGGGCGGAGTTCGTCACCGCCTCGGAGCGCCTCGCCGCGCTGTCGCCGGCGCTCGGCCCGGGCGCCGACGAGTGCACCCGCCAGCTGGCCGCGGATGGCCTGCACCTGATCCTGCAGGGGCGCAACCTGGTCACCGACATCATCCGCGCGCGCGTGACCATGCCGAAGAGCGCGCGAGAGTTCATCGAGCGCTGCGAGACCTTCGCGGCGCGCGCGCAGGCAGCCTCGCATCCCCCGCTCGCCGCCGCCGACCTAGGCGCGACGCGGGCGTAGGGCAGGCGTGCGGCCGGAGCCGCCTCACGCCTCACGCCTCACGCCTCACGCCTCACGCCTGCAGGATGATTCCCCCGCCCAGGCAGACCTTGGACTCGTACACCACCACGCTCTGCCCCGGCGTCACCGCCCACTGCGGCTGGGCGAAGGCGATCTCGGCGCGGCCTTCGGCGATGCGGTCGATCTCGCAGGGCTGGTCGGGAGTGCGGTAGCGCGGCTTGGCGGTATACACCCAGTTGGTGTGCGGGTCGCGCCCGGCGATCCAGTTGAGGTCGCCGGCGACCAGGCGGTCCTTCAGCAGCGCCGGGTGGGCGTGGCCCTGGACCACGTAGAGCACGTTGGCCTTGACGTCCTTGCCGGCCACGTACCAGGCGTCGTGCTCGCCGGCCTCGTCCTGGTTGCCCTTGAGGCCGCCGATGTGCAGGCCCTTCCTCTGCCCGATGGTGTGATACATCAGGCCCTGGTGCTCGCCCAGCACGCGACCGTCGTCGAGCGCACGGATCTCGCCCTGCCGGGTCGGCAGGTAGCGCATCAGGAATTCGCGGAAGGGGCGCTCGCCGATGAAGCAGATCCCGGTGGAATCCTTCTTCTCCGCCACGTGCAGGCCGGCCTCGGCGGCGATCCTGCGCACCTCGCGCTTGTACAGCGTGCCGAGCGGGAACATCGTCTTCGCGAGCTGCTCCTGGGTGAGACGGTAGAGGAAGTAGCTCTGGTCCTTGGTGCCGTCCTCGGCCTTGAGCAGCTGGTACTCGGTGCGACCGTCGTTGGTCCATGGGCGCACCTGGGCGTAGTGGCCGGTGGCGATGCGCTCGGCGCCGAGCTGCATGGCATGGTCGAGGAAGCAGCGGAACTTGATCTCGGAGTTGCACAGCACGTCCGGGTTGGGCGTGCGCCCGGCCTCGTACTCGCGAAGGAAGTCGGCGAACACGCGGTCCTTGTATTCGGCGCTGAAGTTGACGACCTCGAGGTCGATGCCGATCACGTCGCACACCGAGGCCACGTCGACCAGATCCTGCCGCGTCGAGCAGTACTCGGAATCGTCGTCGTCCTCCCAGTTCTTCATGAACAACCCGGTGACCTGGTAGCCCTGGCGCTTGAGCAGCAGCGCCGTGACCGCCGAGTCCACCCCGCCGGACATGCCGACCACCACCTTCATCCCCGCACCGTCCTGCTTTCCATCCCGACTACTGGACATTCGGTCCACCTCCATTGAGCCATTCCGCGAGCGGCAGCACGACGGCCGGCTCGCCATTGTCGACGAACCAGCTGTCGACCACGTAACGTTGTCCCGGACGGTCGTCGCCGTCCGCCTCCCCAATGCCGCCGATCACCAGCCCGTCCTCGGTGCAGTTGCAGCCCGCCAGCGCCTGGCCGGGCGGCAGGCGATCGATGCGCTCCGCCACCGACAACACCTCGATCACCGCGCTGAAGTGCTGCAGGATCAGTCGGGTACGGCGCGCCGGCTCGACGACGCGGTGGAAGCGCAGCGCGCCGCGCGCCTCGAGCAGCTGCAGCAGCCGAGTGGTGGAGGTCGAATGATCGATGCAGTCCATGCGTCCGTCCGCGCCCCCGTCGAGCAGGTTGCCGGCGCGATCGGCCGCGACCGCGGTCTGCGTCGCCGCCACGCGATACAGCCCGCCCACCGCCCCGGCGAGGCGTTCGCGCTCTTCCGCGGCATTGCGGGCGGCGGCGAGGCGTTCGCCGATCCGGCGCAGCGTCGGGCCGCGCACATGGACGCTACCCTCGCTCGCGCAGCCGTAGTTGTAGCAGATGCTGAGCCGGGCTCCGCCGTCGGCGCCTTCCGGACCCGCCGTCGCCCACGTCGCCGCCGGCAGGGCAAGCAGCGCGGACAACAGCAGGCAGGGCAGGCGCGCCGACATTCCGTTCAGCAGTGATGCACCAGCGCGAGCGGGTGGCGCTGCCCGGCGATCCAGTCCTCGATGCACTGCAGGATCAGCGGGCTGCGGTGCCGATCGGCGCACGCGCGCACCTCGTCCAGCGTCAGCCACACCGCGCGCACGATGCCCTCGTCCAGCCTGCGCCCGGGCTCCTCGCCGCGCAGACGGCCGCCGTAGGCGAAGCGCAGGTAGGTGATGTCGCCCTGCGGCCGCGTCCACTGGTAGATGCCGACGAGGTATTCGGGCTCGAAGTGGTGGGCGGTCTCCTCGAGCACCTCGCGCACCGTGGCCTGCAGCAGCGACTCGCCCTCCTCGAGGTGGCCGGCGGGCTGGTTGAAGCACAGCCCCTCGGGCGTCTCCTCCTCGACGAGCAGGAAGCGGCCGTCGCGCTCGATGACGGCGGCGACGGTGACGTTGGGTTTCCAGGGACGATCCTTCACTCCGATGCTCCAGGCGCATGAAGGCCCGCATTCTAGCGCGCCCCGGCGGAGGGCGGCGCGGGTCCCGCCGGCGGGGTGCCGGCAACGGCCCGCGCGGCGTGCGTGCGCGCCTGCATCGCGAGGGCGGCTTTACGCTAGAATTGCAAGGCTTTGCGCCCGGAGAACGGAAGAGGGCGCGCGACGAACCCATTCAGCGTACCTATTTCAAGGCGGAGATCTTCATCATGTCCATGGCTGACCGCGACGGCTTCATCTGGCAGGACGGCAAGCTCGTTCCGTGGCGCGAGGCGACCACCCACGTCCTCACCCACTCGCTGCACTACGGCCTCGCCGTGTTCGAGGGCGTCCGGGCCTACAACACCGTCAGCGGCACCGCGATCTTCCGCCTCGCCGAGCACACCCAGCGGCTGATCAACTCCGGCAAGATCTACATGATGGACATCCCCTACTCCAGGGATGAACTCATGGAGGCGCAGAAGGAGGTCGTGCGCGCGAACAAGCTCGAGTCGTGCTACCTGCGCCCGATCGCCTTCTACGGATCGGAAAAGATGGGTATCTCCACCATCGGCGCCACCGTGCATGTGGCCATCGCCGCCTGGCCGTGGGGCGCCTACCTCGGCGAGGAGGGCCTGCAGAAGGGCATCCGCGTGAAGACCTCGTCCTTCACGCGCCACCATGTCAACTCGACGATGCCGCGCGCCAAGCTGGCCGCGACCTACCCGAACTCGATCCTCGCCAACCTCGAAGTCACCCGCATGGGCTACGACGAGGCGCTGCTGCTCGACAACCAGGGCTTCGTCGCCGAGGGCGCGGGCGAGAACCTCTTCATCGTCAAGGACGGCCGCATCTACGAGCCCGAGATCGCCTCGGCGCTGACCGGCATCACCCGAGACTCGATCCACGTCATCGCGCGCGAGCTCGGCTACGAGATCGGCACCAAGCGCCTGACCCGCGACGACATCTACCTCGCCGACGAGGCCTTCTTCACCGGCACCGCCGCCGAGGTCACGCCGATCCGCGAGCTCGACGACCGCAAGATCGGCGAGGGCAAGCGCGGCCCGATCACCGAGAAGATCCAGGGCCGCTTC
Organism: Thauera sp.; assembly: GCA_024235615.1. Classification (GTDB taxonomy): domain Bacteria; phylum Pseudomonadota; class Gammaproteobacteria; order Burkholderiales; family Rhodocyclaceae; genus Thauera. The sequence goes on from JACKMB010000001.1 coordinate 1,154,878, forward strand.
TTCGACGTGGTCAACGGCCGCGCGCCGGAATACGCCCACTGGCTTGCACACGTCTGATCTCCACGCTCCGAGGATAACGTCATGGTTGAAAACACCGACAAGACCCAGGCCGTCGTCACCACCGCCAAGGACCTGCCGCTGCACTGCCCGCCGCCGGGCGCGCCGCTGTGGGCCCGCCACCCGCGCGTGTTCCTCGACATCCTGAAGACCGGCGAAGCCGTCTGCCCGTACTGCAGCGCGCACTACGTGTTCAACGGCGAGCGCCCCAAGGGTCATCACTGAGAAAGAAGCCGGAGACCGGGCCTCCCCGGCCCGCGTCCCGACCGGACCACGGGGGCTTCGGCCCCCGTGGTCTTTCAGATCCACCAACAATAAAAACACCGCCTTGAGCAGACCTGTCTTCACCACCGCCCTCGAAGCGGAAGCCGCTTTCTACCGCGCCCTCGCCGAGGGCGACTTCGAGGCCCTGATGGCCGTCTGGTCGGAAGATGAGGAGGTCGTCTGCGTGCAGCCGGGTGGCCCGCGCATCGTCGGCCTGCCCGCGGTGCGCGAGATCTGGCGGCAGATCCTCGCCGACGGCGCACGCATCCGCATCGACGTCAACCATGCAGTGGCCAGCTCCACCGCGATGATGGCGATGCACTGCGTGCTCGAGCGCCTCGCCACCGACGGGCCCACCCCGCGCACCGCGACGATCGCCGCGACCAACGTGTTCGTGCGCGGCGCCGACGGCTGGCGCATGGTGCTCCACCACGCCTCGCCGGTACCCGAGATGTCGGGGCCGGAGGATTCGACGCCACGCGTGCTGCACTGAGCCCGCCCGACCCGGAGCCGTCCATGCGCCACACCCTGCCCGCCGCCGAGCTCTTCAAGGCCTACGACATCCGCGGCATCGTCGACACGGTGTTGACCCCCGCGGCGGTGCGTGCGATCGGCCACGCGGTCGGCTCCGAGGCGGTGGCGCGCGGCCAGCGCGCGATCGCGGTGGGACGCGACGGCCGCCTGTCCAGCCCGGCGCTCGCCGGCGCGCTGACCGAGGGCATCCGCGCCGCCGGCATCGATGTGATCGACCTCGGCTGCGTGCCCACCCCGCTCACCTACTTCGCCGCCTTCGAGCTCGGCTGCGGCTCCTGCGTGTCGGTCACCGGCAGCCACAACCCGCCCGGCTACAACGGCCTCAAGATCGTGCTCGGCGGCCACACCCTGCACGGCGAGGCGATCCAGGACCTGCGCCGGCGCATCGCCGCGGACGACCTCGTCGACGGCGCCGGTGCGCTGCGCAGCGCCGATGTGCGCGCCGCCTACCTCGACCGCATCGTCGGCGACGTCAGGCTCGCGCGTCCGCTGAAGATCGTGCTCGACTGCGGCAACGGCGTCGCCGGCGCCATCGCGCCCGAGCTCTTCCGCCGCCTGGGCTGCGAGCTCGTCGAGCTGTTCTGCGAGGTCGACGGCCGCTTTCCCAACCACCACCCCGACCCCTCCCGACCGGAGAACCTGCGCGACGTGATCCGCGCGCTGCGCGAGACCGACGCCGAGCTGGGGCTGGCCTTCGACGGCGACGGCGACCGCCTCGGCGTGGTGTGCAAGGACGGCGAGATCATCCACCCCGACCGCCAGCTCATGCTCTTCGCCGCCGACGTGCTCTCCCGCGTGCCGGGCGGCGAGATCCTCTACGACGTCAAATGCACGCGCAGGCTGGCACCGTGGGTGCGCGCGCACGGCGGCCGGCCGACGATGTGGAAGACCGGCCACGCGCTGCTCAAGGCCAGGCTGCAGGAGACCGGCGCCGCGCTCGCCGGCGAGATGAGCGGCCACATGTTCTTCCAGGAACGCTGGTACGGCTTCGACGACGGCCTCTACGCGGGCGCCCGCCTGCTCGAGATCCTCTCCGCCCGCGCCGACGCCAACACCGTGCTGAAGGCGCTCCCCGATTCGACAAGCACACCGGAGCTGAATCTGGAGATGCGCGAGGGCGAGCCCTTCGAGCTGGTGCGCCGGCTGCGCGAGGCTGCGCTCGCCAGCCCTTCGTGCTTTGCCGACGCGCGCGAGGTGATCACGCTCGACGGCCTGCGGGTGGAGTTCGCCCACGGCTTCGGCCTCGCCCGCGCCTCGAACACGACGCCGATGGTGGTGCTGCGCTTCGAGGCCGACGACGCCGCGGCGCTGGCCGAGATCGAGGCGGCGTTCCGGCGCGCGCTCGACGCGGCCTGGCCCGGGCTCGCGCTGCCGTTCTGAAGCCTCGGCGTAGCGGCGTCGCGAAAGCCGACCAGCCCCCCGCGGCGCTATCTCGTGAGGCGCAGCGCCCGAAAACCTCGCAACCGGCAGGGGAATGCGAAAAAATGCACGCCACCTGCATCCGTGGCGGCGCACAATCCGTAAATTGTTTTTATCCAGTCCAAGGCGAGCGAGGCAGTCCATGACGGCACGGGAACGGCGCGAAGCACGCGCACGCGACAGCAAGCAGGCCCACAAGGGCATCGACATCCCATCCTGCCCCGGCATCCTCGCCCAGCTCATGGACGAACTGCGCCAGCCGCAGGTCAGCGGCAAGCGCATCGCCGCCCTGATCGGGCAGGACGTCGGGCTCGCCGCGGTCGTGGTGCGCTCGGCCAATTCGCCCTACTTCGGCAGCGGGCGACGGATCGCCTCGATCGACGACGCGATCCGCATGCTCGGCTTCGGCATGCTCGCCAACCTCGTCCACGAGGCCCTTCTGCGCAGCAGCATCGCCGACCCCGGCGCCGCGCTCGAGCGCTTCTGGGACAGCTCGCGCTGCACCGCGCAGGCGAGCGCGATGCTCGCCCGCCGCACCGGCATCGCACGCCCCGAGACCGCCTACACCTTCGGCCTCTTCCACGACTGCGGCATCCCGCTGCTGGTCAAGCGCTTCCCCGACTACAAGCGCATCCTGGGCACGGCCAACCAGGCCACCGGGCGCTGGTTCACCGACGTAGAGGACGAGGCGCTCGACACTAACCACGCCACCATCGGCTACCTGCTCGCGCGCTCCTGGGGCCTCACCGACGCGGTATGCACCGGCATCCTGTGCCATCACGACTACTCGGTGTTCTCCCCCGACTCCGGCCTGGAGGTCGAGGCGCAGACCCTGATCGCGCTCAACCTGGTGGCCGAGCACGTCGCCGGCACCCACCTGCGCACCCGGCGCGACGCCGAATGGGACAAGGGACGCGAGGCGGTGGCGCGCTACCTCGGCTACGCGCCGACCGAGCTCGACGACCTCGCCGACGACCTGCTCTACGCGCTGGACCGGCAGGGCGAAGACCTCCCGGCCTGAGCGCCGCGCGGGCGCTTCGCCGCCCGCGCGCGCACGCCCGTCACACCGGCTCGAGCCTCGCCACGCCGAGCAGCAGCCACTTGACCCCGGCGGGGCCGAAGTTGATCTGCACCTTGGCGTCGCTGCCGCTGCCCTCGGCGGCGACGATCACCCCCTGGCCGAACTTCGCGTGCGCCACCGCCTGGCCGATGCGCAGGCCACCGGGCAGCGTGGCGAAGGACGGGCGCGGGGCGCGCTGCACCTGCGGCGTGCCGCCCACGGCGGACTTGGCCGAGGGCTTGAAGTAGCCCCCGCCCATGCCGCCCATCGCGCCACCGGCGGCCGCACGCGGGCTGGGCGGGGTCAGCCACTTGGTCAGCCCTGCGGGGACCTCCTCCAGGAAGCGCGAGCGCAGGTTGTAGCGCGTCTGCCCGTGCAGCATGCGGCTCTGCGCGAAACTCAGGTACAGGCGCGCGCGCGCGCGCGTCACCGCCACATACATGAGGCGGCGCTCCTCCTCCAGCCCGTCCTGCTCGAGGATGCTGTTCTCGTGCGGGAACAGTCCCTCCTCCAGTCCGGACAGGAAGACCACGTCGAACTCGAGCCCCTTGGCGGCGTGCACGGTCATCAGCTGCACCGCGTCCGCACCCTGGTCGGCCTGGTGGTCGCCCGCCTCGAGCGAGGCGTGGGCGAGGAAGTCCGCGAGCAGCGCATGCGGCTGCGCCAGGGCCTCGCCGGCACCCGACTGGGCCTGCGCCTCGGCGAGGAAGTTGGCCGCGGCGTTGATGAGCTCGTCGAGGTTCTCCAGGCGCTCACGGCCTTCCCTGTCGGCCTTGTAGTGCGCGCGCAGGCCGCTCAGGTCGAGCACGTGATCCACCAGCTCGGGCAGCGGCAGGCCGGCAGTGTCGCGGCGCAGGTCCTCGACCAGGCGCACGAAGACCGCGAGCGCGCTCCCGGGCTTGCCGGACAGATGCGGCACGGTGGCGTAGAGGCTGGTGTTGTAGGTGCGCGCCGCATCGGTGAGCACCTCGAGCGAGCGCGCGCCGATGCCGCGGGTGGGAAAGTTCACCACGCGCGCGAACGAGGTGTCGTCGTCCGGGTTGGCGATCAGGCGCAGGTAGGCGAGCGCGTGCTTGATCTCCTGGCGCTCGAAGAAGCGCAGCCCGCCATACACGCGGTAGGGGATCCCGGCCGCGAAGAGCTGGTGCTCGAGCACGCGCGACTGCGCGTTGGAGCGGTAGAGCAGCGCGATCTCGCTGCGCAGCCCGCCGTCGCGCACCAGGGCCTGGATCTCCTCGACGATCCAGCGCGCCTCGTCGGCGTCGGCATAGGCCTCGAAGACGCGGATCGGCTCGCCCGCGCCCTGGTCGGTCCACAGGTTCTTGCCGAGGCGGTTGCTGTTGTGAAGGATGATCGCGTTGGCGGCGTCGAGGATGTTGGCGTGCGAGCGGTAGTTCTGCTCGAGGCGGATCACGTTGCTCACCCGGAACTCGCGCTCGAAGTCGCGCATGTTGCCGACCTCGGCGCCGCGGAAGCGGTAGATGCTCTGGTCGTCGTCGCCGACGCAGAACATCGCCGCGCCGCCCTCGCGGCCCTCGTCGGCGAAGAGCTTCAGCCAGCGGTACTGCAGGCGGTTGGTGTCCTGGAACTCGTCGACCAGGATGTGGCGGAAGCGGCGCTGGTAGTGGCGGCGCAGCGGTTCATTGCGCTCGAGCAGCTCGTAGCTGCGCAGCAGCAACTCCGCAAAATCCACAACAGACTCGCGCTGGCACTGCGCCTCATACTCCTGGTAAAGCTGCACGCGCAGGCGGGTGTAGTCGTCCCAGGCCTCGACCGCATGCGGGCGGTGACCGGCTTCCTTCTGGCCGTTGATGAAGTGCTGGAGTTCGCGCGGGGGGAATTTCTCGTCGTCGACGTTCAGGGTCTTCAGCAGGCGCTTGATCGCGGCGAGCTGGTCGGCCGAGTCGAGGATCTGGAACAGCTGCGGGAGTCCGGCGTCGCGGTGGTGGGCGCGCAGCAGGCGGTTGGAGAGGCCGTGGAAGGTGCCGATCCACATGCCGCGGGTGCTCACCGGCAGCATCGCGCCGAGGCGGGCGAGCATTTCCTTGGCGGCTTTGTTGGTGAATGTAACCGCGAGGATGCCGGCCGGGTCGACCTGGCCGGACTGGATCAGCCAGGCGATGCGGGTGGTGAGCACCCGCGTCTTGCCCGATCCGGCCCCGGCCAGGATCAGGGCGTGCTGCGCGGGCAGGCTCACCGCCTGCAGTTGTTCGGGGTTCAGGTTGCTCAGCAGGGTGGACATCGCGTTTCCTCTTCGAGCCGGCATTGTATCGGCCCCGAGCGACGAGGCCGATACGACGGACCGGGCGAACCGGAGAGAAAGAGACACAACATGATGTTGCGTCGCAACAACATCGCACTTGCAGCTTTCCTCAGTTGCGCTAAATTTGAGTTGTGCACTGCACCAAATCCCTCCGATCCGCGGAACCTTTTCACGGAAATCCTGGTCGGAATTGTGCAGAATCAAGGAACTAACCCGGGCGCCCGGCTATTATTGCGCCACAACATTTTTTTATAAGGCCGCCGCCCAGAAAGTGGTTGCCGAAACGAGGGCCATATCCGGCCCCGATGGAGAACGCATCATGAAAACGCCCAAGCTGCTGCCCTGGTATGCCCGCAAAGCGGGCGTCTCGATCGAGCGCGCCGAAACCCTGTGGCGCAAGGCCGTGCGCGAAGCCACCGCCGAAACCGGCTGGGTCGGCAACGCCGAATACTGGGGCGCGGCCATGGACCACTTTGTCCGCCTGCTCGATGAAGAGCGCAGCACGCTGTGCGCGCCGCGCGTGCAGTCCTACGTCCGCAGCCAGAACCGCATGTGGCGGCTGCCGCTGATCGCCATGGAAGACCTGTTCTCGGCCTTCCACGCGAGCTGGCAGCGCCAGCACGGCGCCGACCACCGCCGCGCGGCCTGAGCGCCACCACATCCAGAATCCCACGCGCCGCTCAGGTGGCGCGGACACGCTTGCTTGTCTCCCTCCCTCCTTCAATGGAGATTCGGCGCTCTGCCCACGCGGAGCGCCATTTTTTTGCCTGCTCCACCGCTGTCTGCGCAGCACGCAGGCCTGCTGGCGAGCACGGCGGGTAACAGCCCGACCCCACCGCGGCCCCCGTCGGGAGCGCCCGGCACCGCGCTTCGCGGTATACTGGCGTGTTTTCAACGCCATCCAGCCCGCGCGCCCGCCATGCAGGAAAAATACCAGCCCGCCGCCCTCGAGACGGCCGCCCAGCAGCACTGGGACTCCACCGACGCCTTCCGCGTGACCGAGGACGCCGGCCGTCCGAAGTACTACTGCCTGTCGATGTTCCCCTACCCCTCGGGCAAGCTGCACATGGGGCACGTGCGCAACTACACCATCGGCGACGTGCTCGCGCGCTTCCACCGCATGAAGGGCTTCAACGTGCTGCAGCCGATGGGCTGGGACGCCTTCGGCATGCCGGCCGAGAACGCCGCGATCCAGAACAACGTGCCGCCGGCGAAGTGGACCTACGCCAACATCGACTACATGAAGGCGCAACTCAAGCGCCTCGGCTTCGCCATCGACTGGTCGCGCGAGCTCGCCACCTGCACCCCCGAGTACTACCGCTGGGAGCAATGGCTGTTCACCCGCCTGTTCGAGAAGGGCCTGATCTACAAGCGCCTCGGCACGGTCAACTGGGACCCGGTCGACGAGACCGTGCTCGCCAACGAGCAGGTCATCGACGGTCGCGGCTGGCGCTCGGGCGCACTGGTCGAGAAGCGCGAGATCCCCATGTACTACATGAAGATCACCGCCTACGCCGACGAACTGCTGTCCGCGCTCGACGAGCTGCCGAACTGGCCCGAGCAGGTCAAGCTGATGCAGAAGAACTGGATCGGCCGCTCGGAAGGCGTCGAGATCAGCTTCCCGTTCGATGTATCGAGCATCGGCCACGAAGGCGTGCTGAAGGTGTTCACCACCCGCGCCGACACCCTGATGGGCGCGACCTACGTCGCGGTGGCCGCCGAGCACCCGCTCGCCACCCAGGCCGCCGCCGATAACCCTGCGCTCGCCGAATTCATCGAGGAATGCAAGCGCGGCGGCGTCGCCGAGGCCGACCTCGCGACGATGGAAAAGAAGGGCATGCCCACCGGCCTCAAGGTGCGCCACCCGCTCAGCGACGAGCCGCTCGAGGTGTGGGTCGCCAACTACGTGCTGATGGGCTACGGCGAGGGCGCGGTGATGGCGGTGCCGGCGCACGACGAGCGCGACTTCGCCTTCGCCACCAGGTACGCGCTGCCGATCCGCATGGTCGTCGGCTCGGACGCCTACGCCGACACCGTCGCCCCCTGGCAGGACGCCTACGCCGACTACGGCCGCCTGGTGAATTCCGGCAAGTACGACGGCCTCGACTTCCAGGGCGCGGTCGACGCGATCGCGGGCGATCTGGCCGCCAAGGGCCTGGGCGCCAAGCGTGTGCAGTACCGCCTGCGCGACTGGGGCATCTCGCGCCAGCGCTACTGGGGCTGCCCGATCCCGATGATCCACTGTGCCGACTGCGGCGACGTGCCGGTGCCCGACGAGCAGCTGCCGGTGGTGTTGCCCGAGAACGTCGAGATCACCGGCCGCGGCTCGCCGCTGGCCAAGATGCCCGAGTTCTACGAGTGCAGCTGCCCCAAGTGCGGCAAGCCGGCGAAGCGCGAGACCGACACCATGGACACCTTCGTCGAGTCGTCCTGGTACTTCCTGCGCTACGCCTGCGCTGGCAGCACGACCGCGATGGTGGACGAGCGCGTCAACTACTGGGCGCCGGTCGACCAGTACATCGGCGGCATCGAGCACGCCATCCTGCACCTGCTGTACTCGCGCTTCTTCACCCGCGCGATGCGCGACTGCGGCCTGGTCGATGTCTCCGAGCCCTTCAGCGCGCTGCTCACCCAGGGCATGGTGGTGGCCGAGACCTACTACCGCGAGCTCGACGGCGGCAAGAAGCAGTGGATCAATCCGGCCGACGTGGTGGTCGAGCGTGACGAGCGCGGCCGCATCGTCGCCGCCAAGCTGGCATCCGACGGCCTGCCGGTGGTCATCGGCGGCATCGAGAAGATGTCGAAGTCGAAGAACAACGGCGTCGACCCGCAGTCGCTGGTGGATCAGTACGGTGCCGACACCGCGCGCCTGTTCATGATGTTCGCCGCGCCGCCCGACCAGCAGCTCGAGTGGTCCGACTCGGGCGTCGAGGGCGCCTCGCGCTTCCTGCGCCGGGTGTGGAACTACGGCCACGCCTTCGCCACCGCCACCCGCGCCGCGCTACCCGCCGAGCGCAAGCTCGCCGCCGGCACCCTGCCCGCCGCCGCGGCCGACGTGCGCCGCGAGGTGCATACCCACCTCAAGCAGGCGAGCTACGACTTCGGCAAGCACCAGTTCAACACCGTCGTGTCGGCGGCGATGAAGATCCTCAACGCGCTCGAGAAGGCGCACAAGGACCTCGCCGGCGTCGAGCCGGCGGCCCACGCCGAGGTGGCCGAGGAAGGCTTCTCGATCCTGCTGCGCCTGCTGTCGCCGATCACCCCGCACATCTGCCACGCGCTGTGGCAGGACTGCGGCTTCGGCAGCGACATCCTCGCCGCACAATGGCCCCAGGTCGCGGAGGACGCGCTGAAGCAGGACGAGATCGAGCTGATGGTGCAGGTCAACGGCAAGTTGCGCGGCAGCATCAAGGTCGCCGCCGACGCCGCCAAGGCCGACATCGAGGCGATCGCCCTGGCCTCGGAGGCGGCGCAGAAGTTCATGGAGGGCAAGCCGGCGAAGAAGGTCGTCGTCGTACCCGGCCGCCTGGTCAATATCGTCGCGTGAGGACGTCCGGCATGACTGCTCCTGGACCCGCCGCCACGGGACGCCGGCGCCTGCTCGGCAGCGCGCTCGCAGCCACGGTCGCGCTGTTGTCGGGTTGCGGCTTCCACCTGCGCGGCCCGCAGGCGCTCGACTTCGCGACCGTACACATCAACGTCCCGGAGCAGAGCGAGTTCGGCGCCCAGTTGCGCCGCCTCATCGCCACCACCGGGACCACCCGGGTGGAGGAGGACGCGGCCAGGGCCGAGGCCCGCCTGCAGATCCTCGCCAACGACCGCGGCCGCGAGATCCTCAGCCTCACCGGTGCGGGCAAGGTGCGCGAGTACCAGCTCGTGCAGGCGCTGCGCTTCCAGCTCCTCGACCGCGCCGGCAAGGCGCTGATCCCGCCCACCAGCCTGTCGGCGCGGCGCGAATACACCTTCGACGACAGCCAGGTGCTCGGCAAGGAACAGGAAGAGGCCCTGCTCTACCGCGACATGCAGAACGACCTTGTGCAGCAGCTGATGCGCAGGCTCGGCGCCGCCCGCCGCGGCGGCTGAACCCGGCGCGCCATCCCCGCGTGAACCTGCGCCCCGACCAGCTCGCCGCCCAGCTCGAGCGCCCGCTCGCGCCGCTCTGGCTGCTGCACGGCAACGAACCGCTGCTGGTGCTCGAGGCCGCCGACGCGATCCGCGCCGCGGCACGCCGCCAGGGCTTCGAGGAGCGCGAGACCCTCGTCGTCGGCCACGGCTTCAAGTGGGACGCCCTCACCCTCGCCGCGGGCAACCTGTCGCTCTTCGGCGGCGCCAAGCTGATCGACCTGCGCATCCCCACCGGCAAGCCCGGCCGCGACGGCGGCGACGCGCTGCAGCGCTACATCGCCCACCTGCCCTCGCAGACCCTGACCTTGGTCACGCTGCCCGAGGTCGATTGGGCGACGCGCAAGACCGCGTGGTTCAAGGCGCTCGCCGACGCAGCGACGACGCTGGAGCTGAACGCCCCCGAGCGCGAGCGCCTGCCCGATTGGGTCGCGCGCCGGCTCGCCGTGCAGAAGCAGTCCGCCCCGCCCGAGGCGCTCGCCTTCATCGCCGATCACGTCGAAGGCAACCTGCTCGCCGCCCACCAGGAGATCCTCAAGCTCGGGCTGCTGCACGGCGAGGGCGCGCTGACGCTCGAGCAGGTGCAGGACGCGGTGCTCGACGTCGCGCGCTACGACATCGACAAGCTGCGCCAGGCAGTCGTCGAGGGCGACCCGGCGCGCTGCGCCCGCCTGCTCGAGGGCCTCGAGGGCGAGGGCGCCGCCCCGCCGCTGGTGCTGTGGGCGCTCGCCCACGAGACGCGCAGCCTCGCCACGCTGTGCGCCGGGCGCGACGCAGGCCAGCCCCTGGCCACCCTGTTCAAGGCCGAGCGCATCTTCGACCCGCGCCGCCAGCAGGCCATGACGCGCGCGCTCGGCCGCCTCGGCCAGGGCCACCTGCGCGCCGCGCTGATGCACGCCGCGCGCATCGACCGCATGATCAAGGGCCTCGCCAGCGGCGACCTGTGGGACGAGTTCCTCCAGCTCGCCCTGCGCCTGGCGCGCCGCGGCTGAATCGCGGCGAAATCGCGCCTCACTCCCGGCAGGCTTCATCCGCACCCGGTTCGATGCTTTAATGCCGGCTTGCCCTGCGGCGTCCCCGGATGCCGTGACCGACGCCGAAGAAGAGCCCCCATGGACATCCAGCACTACATGCAGACCCTGGGCCGCCAGGCCCGCGCCGCCTCGCGTGTGCTCGCCGCCGCCTCGACCGCGGCCAAGAACGCCGCCCTGACCGCGATGGCCGCCGAGATCCGCGTGCGCCGCGCCGAGCTGCTCGCCGCCAACGCGCGCGACGTCGAGGAGGCACGCGCCGCCGGCCTGGAGCCGGCGCTGATCGACCGCCTGACACTGGACGAGAAGGGCGTCGAGGCCATGGCGGCCGGCCTCGAGCAGGTCGCCGCCCTGCCCGACCCGGTCGGCGAGATGAGCGACATCAAGCGCCGCCCCTCCGGCATCGCGCTCGGCAAGATGCGCGTGCCCCTCGGCGTGATCGGCATCATCTACGAGGCCCGCCCCAACGTCACCGCCGACGCCGCGGCGCTGTGCCTCAAGTCGGGCAACGCCGCGATCCTGCGCGGCGGCAAGGAAGCCATCAACGCCAACCGCGCGATCGCCGCCTGCGTGCGCGCTGGCCTGGTCGCGGCCGGCCTGCCCGAGCACGCCGTGCAGGTGGTCGAGACCACCGACCGCGAAGCCGTCGGCGCGCTGATCACCATGCCCGAGTACGTCGACGTGATCGTGCCGCGTGGCGGCAAGGGCCTGATCGAGCGCATCTCGAAGGACGCGCGCGTACCGGTGATCAAGCACCTCGACGGCAACTGCCACGTCTACATCGATGACGAGGCCGACCCCGCCAAGGTCGTGCCCATCGTCGAGAACGCCAAGACCCAGCGCTACGGCACCTGCAACACCGCCGAATCGCTGCTTGTCGCGCGTGACGTCGCCGACATCTACCTGCCCGAGATCGCCCGCATGCTCGCCGGCAAGGGCGTGGAGATGCGCTGCTGCGCCGAGTCGCTCGCCCTGCTGCGCGAGGCCGGCATCGCCGGGGCGAAGCTGGTGGAGGCGACCGAGGCCGACTGGCACGAGGAGTACCTCGCCCCCATCCTCGCGGTGAAGATCGTCGCCGGCCTCGACGAGGCGATCGAACACATCAACGGCTTCAGCTCGGGCCACACCGAAGCGATCGTCACCGAGAACTATTCCCACGCCATGCGCTTCCTGCGCGAGGTAGATTCGTCCTCGGTGATGATCAATGCCTCGACCCGCTTCGCCGACGGCTTCGAATATGGCCTCGGCGCGGAGATCGGCATCTCCACCGACAAGATCCACGCGCGCGGCCCGGTCGGCCTGGAGGGCCTGACCAGCCAGAAATGGATCGTGTTCGGCAACGGCGAAGTGCGCCGCTGACACCGCCGGCCAGACCCACACAAGGAAGCTCATGAGCACCCGCATCCTCCGCAGCCTGATCGCCGCCGCCCTGCTCTCGGCCGGCCTCGCCCAGGCCGCCATCACCGTCGGCAACGTCGACTTCGCCACGCGGCAGACCGTGCAGCAGCGCGCGCTCGAGCTCAACGGCGCCGGCCTGCGCACCCGCCTGGGCTTCAAGGTCTATGCGATGGGCCTGTACCTGCGCGCGCCGCTCTCCGAGGCCGGCGCGATCCTCGCCGACAAGGGCGAGAAGCGCATCCGCATCGTGCCGATCCGCGACCTCGAGGCGAAGCAGTTCGGCGACGCCCTGCAGGCCGGCCTCGAGAAGAACCACGACGCCGCCGCGCTCGCCGCACTGAAACCTGCCACCGACGCCCTGCTCGCGGCGCTGGCCGCGGTCGGCGAGGTCAAGGCCGGCACCGAGATCGTGCTCGATCGCCTCGGCAGCGGCGCGACCCGCCTGCTGGTCGATGCGAAGCAGCACGGCGAGGACATCGCCGACGTCGCCCTCTACCCCGCGCTGCTGCGCATCTGGCTGGGCGAGCGCCCGGCCGACAGCGACCTGCGCGAGGCGCTGCTCAAGAAGCCGCAGTGAGCCGGGCCTCCGCCATGCCGGCGGGCGGCGCGGACATGTCGACGTTCGACGCGATCATCGCGCTGCCCTTCGGCCCCTTCGGCATCCGTGCGCGCGACGGCCATGTGCGGGAGCTCGTCTTCCTGCCCCCGGGCACGCCGCTGCACGACCCGCGCAACGCCACCGCCGGCGCAGCCGCGCATGCGCTGCGCGCCTGGATCGAGGCCCCCGACGAGCCCTTCCCGGTGCCGCTCGCGCCCTGCGGTACGCCCTTCCGCCGCCGCGTGTGGGCGGCCATCGCGGCCATCCCGCGCGGACGCACGGCGACCTACGGCGAGCTCGCGACCAGCCTCGGCAGCGCACCGCGTGCGGTCGGCCAGGCCTGCGGCGCCAACCCCTTTCCCCTGATCGTGCCCTGCCACCGCGTGACCTCGGCCGCCGGGCTGGGCGGCTTCGCCAACGCCCGCGAGGGCTGGCTGCTCGAGGTCAAGCGCTGGCTGCTCGCCTTCGAAGGGGCGCTGTGAGCGGACGCGCACCGGCGCGCGAGGCCGGCCTGCAGCCCGCGCACCGCGCCGAGCTCGACCGCTTCACCGACGCGCTGTGGCTGGAGCACGGGCTGGCGACGAACACGCTGGCCGGCTACCGCAGCGACCTCGCCCGCTTCGCCGCCTGGCTGGAGACGCGCACGCAGCGCCTGCCCGCCGTCAGCGGCGCGGATCTCTCCGCCTATCTCGCCGAGTTCAGCCGCGCCACGAAACCGGCCAGCCAACGCCGCCTGATCGCCGCGTGGCGGCGCTACTACCGCCTTCTGCTGGCCAATCGCGAGATCGCCGAGGACCCCACCCTGGCGATCGACACCCCGCAGGCGGCCGAGCGCTTTCCCAAGACCCTGAGCGAGGCCCAGGTCGAGGCCCTGCTCGCCGCGCCCGGGCTCGACACCCCGCAAGGCCTGCGCGACCGCTGCATGCTGGAGGTGCTCTACGCCGCAGGCCTGCGCGTCTCCGAGCTGGTCGGCCTGAAGGTCTTCGCGGTGGGCGTCAATGAGGGCGTGGTACGCGTGATGGGCAAGGGCAGCAAGGAGCGCCTGGTGCCGCTCGGCGAGATCGCCGCCGACTGGCTGCAGCGCTATCTGGCCGAGGCGCGCCCGCTCCTGCTTGCAGGGCGCAGCTGCGACGAGGTCTTCGTGACCCGCCTGGGGGCGGCGATGTCGCGCCAGATGTTCTGGCGCCTGATCAAGCAATACGCCCTCGCCGCCGGCATCGCGCCCGAGCGCATCTCGCCCCACACCCTGCGCCACGCCTTCGCCACCCACCTGCTCAACCATGGCGCCGACCTGCGCGTGGTGCAGCTGCTGCTCGGCCACGCCGACATCTCCACCACGCAGATCTACACCCACGTCGCCCGCGAGCGCCTCAAGCAGCTGCACGCGCGCCACCATCCGCGCGCCTGAAAACCGCGGGTACGCCAGCACGGGCGCGCCCATACGCCCCGGGATGGCCGATGGCACTACAATGACGGGAGTGCGCCGCCCCTTTGCGATGGCGCCTCCGACAGGCCGTCCGATCATGAGCAGAAACGAAGCCCACGCCCCCGAGACCCCCGCCACCCGCTTCCTGCGCCAGCACGGCGTGGCCTTCTCCAGCCATCTCTACGAGTACGAGGAGCACGGCGGCACCACGGTGTCCTCGCGCGAGCTCAACGTGCCCGAGCACGCGGTGATCAAGACCCTGATCATGGAGGACGAGAACGCGCAGCCGCTGGTGGTGCTGATGCACGGCGACCATAAGGTGTCGACCAAGGAGCTCGCGCGCCAGATCCCGTGCAAGCACGTCGAGACCTGCAAGCCCGAGACCGCCAACCGCCACAGCGGCTACCTGGTGGGCGGCACCTCGCCCTTCGGCACGCGCAAGAAGATGCCGGTGTACATGGAGCGCACCGTTCTCGACCTACCGTTGATCTACATCAACGGCGGGCGGCGCGGCTTCCTGGTCGGGATCCACCCGCACGACCTGCTGCGCGTGCTGCAGCCCAGGCTGGTGCAGGTGGCGAACTGAGGCGGGCGCCCGCGGGCGCTCAGGCGGCCGGCGGCACGACCACGCCCGCCTTGCTGCGCTGGATGTAGACGCCGACGCGGCGCACGTCCTTCATCACCCCGATCTTGCCCACCTTGAGCTTGACCCAGGGCGCGCCGAACTCCTCGAACAGCAGCTTGACGACGAACTCGCCCAGGCTCTCGATGAGGTTGAAGTGGCGCTCGCCGAGCTCGCGGCGGATACGCTCGGTCACGACGGCATAGTCGATGGTGTCGGCGATGTCGTCGTGCTCGGCAGCGGCGTCGGGCACGCCGAAGGTGAGGTTCAGCTCGACCGTCTGCGGGCCGGTCTTCTCGCGCGCGTAGATGCCGACCCAGGCCTTGACGCGCAGTTCCTCGATGAAGATGAAATCCATGCTGCTTCCCGTTTAGAATCGCCCGGATTCTAACGCGCCCCCGCCCCCGCGCCGGTAAAAGCTGTCGTCCGCGCGCGGCCGGCGTGCGGACGAGGTAAGGCCCGCACCTGCAGTCCCGGGCTTGCGTACCCCGTCTTCCGTCCCTTTAGAGCTGCCCGCCGACGGGCAGCGGAGCCAAGATGTCCACCCTGCTTCTGATCGTCGCCGCCTACCTGCTCGGCTCCATTCCCTTCGCGATCGTCACCAGCCGCCTGTTCGGCCTGGAGGATCCGCGCAAGTACGGCTCGGGCAACCCGGGCGCCACCAACGTGCTGCGCAGTGGCAACAAGGCCGCGGCCGTGCTCACCCTGCTCGGCGACGCGCTCAAGGGCTGGCTGGCGGTGTGGGCGGCGCTGCGGCTCGGCTTCGAGCCGGACATCGCCGCGCTCGCCGGCCTCGCCGCCTTCCTCGGCCACGTGTTCTCGCTCTTCCTGCGCTTCAACGGCGGCAAGGGCGTGGCCACCGCGCTCGGCGTGCTCGCCGGGGTCGATGCGCGCATCGCGATCTTCTGCGCGGTGATCTGGCTGATGGTGGCCTACACCACGCGCTACTCCTCGGCCGCAGCGCTGTCGGCCGCGCTCGCCGCGCCGCTCGCCGGTTTCCTCTTCCTCGGCGCCAAGCCGGCCGTGGCGGTGCTCGCGGTGATGACGGCGGTGCTGTTCTGGCGCCACAAGGAGAACATCGCCCGCCTGCGCGCCGGCACCGAGGGCAAGATCGGCGGCAAGAAGAAGGACGGGCCGACGGCGTAAGACGCCCGGGCAACCTGTTCGCAGCTGCCGCAGCGCCTACATGAACCATCGCAACTCCGGTTTTATGTAGGAGCGCCGGCAGGCGCGAACACGGCGACGGAACCGCGGCAGCGCGAGTGCCGGACACCCGGTTCGCAGCTGCCGCAGCTCCTGCGCGAGACGAAGCCGCGACGGTGCATGTAGGAGCGCCGGCAGGCGCGAACACGGCCCTGGAGCCGCGGCGGTGCGAGCGCCGGGCGCCGTATTCGCGGCTTGCGCCGCTCCTACACGACGCCGGACACCTGCACCGGCGGGCGCAGCTCGACCATGGGCCAGCGCGGGCGGATGCGTACGGCGGCGACCTCCGGCCCGGTCTCGCCGGCCGCCAGACGCAGCGCGCCGGCGAAGGCGATCATTGCGCCGTTGTCGGTGCACAGCGCCGGCTCCGGGTAATGCACCCGCCCGCCGCGGCGCGCGAGCGCGGCATCGAGCGTGGCGCGCAGGCAGCGGTTGGCGCCCACCCCGCCGGCCACCACCAGGGTCTTGAGCCCCACCTTCTTCAGCGCCGCAAGCGCCTTCGCGCACAGCACCTCGACCACCGCCTGCTGGAATTCCGCGGCGAGATCGGCCATGCGCACCGGATCCCAGTCCGGTGCCGAGACCACGTTGAGCACCGCGGTCTTGAGGCCACTGAAGCTGAAGTCGAGGTCGCCCGAGTGCAGCATCGGCCGCGGCAGGCGGAAGCGCCCAGGCACGCCGGACTCGGCGAGCTGCGCCAGCTGCGGTCCGCCCGGATAGCCCAGGCCGAGCAGCTTGGCGGTCTTGTCGAAGGCCTCGCCGGCGGCGTCGTCCACCGACTCGCCGAGCAGCGCGTAGTCGCCCACCCCGCGCACCCGCATGAGCTGGGTGTGGCCGCCCGAGACGAGCAGCGCCACGAAGGGGAAGGCGGGCGGATCGGCCGACAGCAGCGGCGACAGCAGGTGGCCCTCGAGGTGATGCACCGGCAGCGCCGGGATCCCGCGCGCCATCGCGAAGGACTCCGCCACGCTCGCCCCCACCAGCAGCGCGCCGGCGAGCCCGGGCCCGCTGGTGTAGGCCACGGCGTCGACGTCCGCGGCGGCCAGCCCGGCCTCGGCCAGGGTCTGGCGCAGCAGCAGCGGCAGGCGGCGGATGTGGTCGCGCGAGGCGAGCTCGGGCACTACCCCGCCATAGGCCGCGTGCAGGTCGATCTGCGAGTGCAGGCAGTGCGCGCGCAGGCCGGCCTCGGTGTCGTAGATCGCCACGCCGGTCTCGTCGCAGGAGGTTTCGATGCCGAGCACTTTCATCGGGATGCATCCGTTTGATTCGGTGTCGCATTTTAACCCGGCGCCGTAGCGCGTGCGACCGGCGGCCTTGCCATCGACGGGCGTCTGGTTTATATTCGCGGTCTTTCTGCCCACCAGACACCCAAGGAAGTCCGCAATGCCCGGTATCCGCGTCAAGGAAAACGAGCCGTTTGAAGTTGCGATCCGCCGCTTCAAGCGCACCATCGAGAAGACCGGTGTGCTGACCGAACTGCGCTCGCGCGAGTTCTACGAAAAGCCCACCGCCGAGCGCAAGCGCAAGCTGGCCGCCGCCGTCAAGCGCAACCACAAGCGCCTGCGCAGCCAGACGCTGCCGCCGAAGCTCTACTGATTCGGCTCGCGCCCCGCACTCGCGGGACGCCCATGCCCGCCCTCGCGGGCGATCACACGCCGGCCCGGGGTCGCTCGATCCCCGCCCGGCGTGATGCTTTTTCACGAACACCCGTCGTCCGCGCATGCGGACGGGACGGGCGTTTGCTTTTGCGCGCGCGATGATCCCCCAGTCCTTCGTCCAGGAACTGCTTTCCCGCGTCGACATCGTCGACGTCATCGAACGCTACGTCCCGCTCAAGAAGAGCGGCGCCAACTACTTCGCCTGCTGCCCCTTCCACGGCGAGAAATCCGCATCGTTCTCGGTCAGCCCGTCCAAGCAGTTCTACCACTGCTTCGGTTGCGGCGTGCACGGCAGCGCGGTGGGCTTCCTGATGGAATACAGCGGCCTGGGCTTCGTGGACGCGGTCAAGGAGCTCGCCGCGCAGGTCGGACTGCAGGTGCCCGACGACGGCCGCAGCGCGACGCCGGCGCATGACGACGCCAGCGAGCGTCTTTACGAGGCGATGGCGATGGCGGCGCGCTTCTATCGCGACCAGCTCAAGCCCTCGCGCGCGGCCATCGACTACCTCAAGCGCCGCGGCCTCTCCGGCGAGATCGCCGCGCGCTTCGGCCTCGGCTACGCACCGGACGAGTGGCAGGCGCTGGAGAGGATCTTCCCGGACTACCAGGCGAAGACCCTCGCCGATGCCGGCCTGGTCATCGACAACGAGCAGGGGCGGCGCTACGACCGCTTCCGCAACCGCATCATCTTCCCGATCCACGACCGCCGCGGGCGCATCATCGCCTTCGGCGGGCGCGTGCTCGGCAAGGGCGAGCCCAAGTACCTGAACTCGCCCGAGACCCCGCTGTTCGAGAAGGGGCGCGAGCTCTACGGCCTCTTCCTGGCGCAGAAGGCGATCCGCGACGCCGGCTTCGCGGTCGTGGTCGAGGGCTACATGGACGTGGTCGCGCTCGCCCAGTTCGGCATCGAGAACGCGGTCGCGACGCTCGGCACCGCAACCACGCCGCAGCATATCCACACGCTGCTGCGCCAGACCGACCGCATCGTGTTCTGCTTCGACGGCGACGCCGCCGGCCGCCGCGCCGCCTGGCGCGCGCTCGAGAACGCGCTCGAATCCCTGCGCGACGACGCCACCCTGGCCTTCCTGTTCCTGCCCGCCGAGCACGACCCGGACTCCTTCGTGCGCGCCGAGGGCGCCGAGGCCTTCCGCAAGGCCGCGCTCGCCGCCACCCCGCTGGGCAGCTTCCTGATTCAGGAGCTCTGCGGCCGCCACCCGCTCGACAGCGCCGAGGGCCGCGCGGCCTTCGTGCACGAGTCGGCGCCACTGGTCACCCGCATCGCCGCGCCGCTGTTGAAGCTGCAGGTGGTGAAGGCGGTAGCCGAGACCGCGGGCATGACCCAGGGCGAGGTCGAATACGCCTTCGAGCAGCTCGCCGCCAGCGCCCCGCGCCGGCGCGGCACCGAGGCACCCACCCCGGCCCGCGCACCCGCCACGAGCCCCCCTAGCGCCGAGGCGGATGCGCCCTTCCTCGACGAGGCGCGCCCACCCGCCCGCAGCACGCCGCCACGCGGCCAGGCGCCACGTCCGCGTCCGGGCGGTCGGCGCAAGCTGCCCTCCACCGCCGGCACCCTGCTACGCCTGGTGATGCAGCACCCCACCTGGGCCGCGCGCATGCCGGTCGGCCTGGTGCCCGACGACAGCCCGGAAGGCCTCGCGCTGATCGCGATCATCGACCTCTTCAGCCTCGGCGAGCCGATCCCGGCTGGCGGCCTCGGTGCGCTGATCGAGCGCTTCCGCGAAACCCCCCACGCCGACACCCTCTCGCGCGTCGCCGCGGAACTCGTCGAGGCGGAATTCGACGAAGCGGTGGTCGAGACCCTGTTCGAGGACGCCCTGCGCAAGCTGCAGGTCGACGGCATCGGCAAGGAGATCGCCGCCCTGCTACAACGGGATCGTGAGCAAGGCCTGGACGCCGCCGGCCGCCATCGCCTGGGAGAGCTGCTGCTCGAGAAGCGGAACCTCGCCGGCGGCGGCAAAGTCTCAGATTTATAGTACAATTTTCGGTTTCCCATTTACTTACACCCTCACTTGAGGAGTGCTATGGCACGCGAAAAAGCCAAGGACCCGCGCAAGGACGCCCCCGCAAAGGGTCGCCCTGCCAAGGCCAAGGACAAGTCAGCCCCGGTGATCGAAAGCCCCGCCGCCACCCCGCTCGACGCGGAGGTGCGCCGCACCCGGCTGAAGACGCTGATCACGCTCGGCAAGGAACGCGGCTATCTCACCTACGCCGAGATCAGCGACCACCTCCCCGACGACGTGGCCGATGCCGAACAGATCGAAGGCATCATCGCCACCTTCAACAACATGGGCATCCAGGTCTACGACGAGGCGCCGGCCGCCGAAGATCTGCTCATGTCGGACAGCGTCGCCACCAACGTGGATGAGGACGTCGCCGAAGAAGAGGCCGAACAGGCGCTGTCCTCGGTCGATTCCGAGTTCGGCCGCACCACCGACCCGGTGCGCATGTACATGCGCGAGATGGGCACGGTCGAGCTGCTCACCCGCGAGGGCGAGATCGAGATCGCCAAGCGCATCGAGGACGGCCTCAAGCACATGGTGCAGGCCATCTCCGCCTGCCCGACGACGATCGCCGAGATCCTCGCCATCGTCGACCGCATCGCCGCCGACGAGGCCAAGATCGACGAGCTCGTCGACGGTCTGATCGACCCCAACGCCGGCAGCGCCGACGAGGCCGCCGCGGAAGAGGAAGCCACCGAGGACGACGGCGAGGCCGAAGAGGACGAGGGTGCCGGGGACGAGGACGAGGGCGACGAAGAGGAAGACAGCGCCGAGAGCGCGGAGCGCGCCAACGCCGCCTCGCTGCTGCAGCTCAAGAACGACGCGCTCGCCCGCTTCGACGTCATCCGCGGGCTGTACGCGAAGAAGATGCAGGCGCTCGAGAAGCGCGGCTCTCAGGACCTCTCCTACCTCGCGCTGCAGCAGCAGATCTCCGACGAGCTGCTCAACATCCGCTTCACCGCCAAGGCCATCGAGAAGCTGTGCGACTCGGTGCGTCACATGGTCGAGCAGGTACGCAGCCACGAACGCCAGATCCTGCAACTGTGCGTGGATCGCGCCGGCATGCCGCGCCAGCACTTCATCAAGGTCTTCCCCGGCCAGGAAGTGAACCTCGACTGGCTCAAGGACGAGATCGCCGCCGGCAAGAACTACGCCGACGGCCTGATGCGCATCCACCCCGCGGTGCTCGAGGAGCAGCAAAAGCTCATCGACCTGCAGGACCGCATCGGCATCCCGCTCAAGGAGCTCAAGGACATCAACCGCCAGATGTCCACCGGCGAAGCCAAGATGCGCCGCGCCAAGCGCGAGATGACCGAGGCCAACCTGCGCCTGGTGATCTCGATCGCCAAGAAATACACCAACCGCGGCCTGCAGTTCCTCGACCTGATCCAGGAAGGCAACATCGGCCTGATGAAGGCGGTGGACAAGTTCGAATACCGTCGCGGCTACAAGTTCTCGACCTACGCCACGTGGTGGATCCGTCAGGCCATCACGCGCTCGATCGCCGACCAGGCCCGCACCATCCGCATCCCGGTTCACATGATCGAGACGATCAACAAGATGAACCGCATCAGCCGGCAGATCCTGCAGGAAACCGGCCAGGAGCCGGATCCCGCGACGCTGGCCGAGAAGATGGAGATGCCCGAGGACAAGATCCGCAAGATCATGAAGATCTCCAAGGAGCCGATCTCCATGGAGACGCCGATCGGCGACGACGACGACTCCCACCTGGGCGATTTCATCGAGGACACCGCCACCCTGGCCCCGGCCGAGGCGGCGATGTACTCCGGCCTGCGCGACGCCACCTGCGAGGTGCTCGACTCGCTGACCCAGCGCGAGGCCAAGGTGCTGCGCATGCGCTTCGGCATCGAGATGAACACCGACCACACGCTGGAAGAGGTCGGCAAGCAGTTCGACGTCACCCGCGAGCGCATCCGCCAGATCGAAGCCAAGGCGCTGCGCAAGCTGCGCCACCCGAGCCGCTCCGAGAAGCTGCGCAGCTTCCTCGACAGCGACGCGTAAAAGGCCCCTTGCACCGCCCGGCGGCGCAGGCCGTCGGGCCTGCGGGCCTTTAGCTCAACGGTTAGAGCAGAGGACTCATAATCCTTTGGTTGCGGGTTCGAATCCCGCAGGGCCCACCAGTAGATTCAAGCACTTGCACCAATCCTTCTGGATTGGCGTTTTGCTTTACGGGTCCGTGTAGCCACGGTGTAGCCAATTTCCGCAGATCCAGGCCCTTACCCGCCGACACCTGAGCCCGCCACGAGCGGGCTTTTTACGTCCTGCGCCCTGCCCTGTCACGGCATGTCAAGCCCCTGAACAAGCGCGACGAGACAAAACGCGCCCGTCCCCTGCATCATCGGCCCTGCCTTAGATCCCAGAGCCATAACGCGATGCAAGAACCCGAGTTCCAGGAAATATTCAACGGTGCCGACCTGCCCGCCGCGGTGATCAGCGCGCGCACAGGTGCCGAGCTGCTCGACGTGTCGGAGCGGCAGTGGCATCGACTGGTCGCGCGCGGTCTGCTGCCCCGCCCGATCAAGCTGGGGCGCAACACGCGCTGGCGCATGGCCGAGGTCGAGGCAGCACTCGAATCCATTCCACCGAGCGAGGCCTGATGTGACCCCACAAAAAGGAAACGCTCACCGAGGCCTGGCCGCCAAGGTGAGCGCAAATGCAAAGCAATGTGACGTTGCGGATGTGAGCCTACCTCACATCGAAGAAGCGATCTACCCCGATGTGTTCGCCGAGACCGCCCTCGCCTTCGCAATGCTGGCCATGGGCGAGCACGGTGTGATCGACGACATGCACGCCGCCTCGGAGCTCCAGGCGATGGGCTGGCCTGTTCGCGTGTGGGACATCGAGTGCTCCGACGGCATCCGCCCGATTCCGCTCTGGGCCTTGCGTGAGTGGCTCGAGGATCGGCCGCGCGGCTGCTTCGATGAGTGGCTGCAGCGGTTCGACGACGCCTTCACCGAGATCCGCCTGCAGGCGCGAGGCAAAGACCGCGCCGCCCTCGAGTTGATCGACTGGTTCATTGAAGACCCCGCCAACCGGACCAGCGCAGCGCGCCGCGCCCTGCCGTCGTCCACCGAATACGCTGCCATCGCGGCCCGCACTCTGAAGGAAAAGAACAATGGCTCTTGGCACTGACGACAAGATGCCCCGTGGCACGGTGGATGAGTTCAACAACCTTCGCCCGCTACCTGGCGCACCTGCCCCCGCGCAACCGCAACCGGCCGCCGGCCCGTGGCAGCGCTTCCAGCCCCAGGCCCAGGCCCAGCAGCCCGCTACCCAAGCGGCGCCACCGGTTACCGACTGGTCGAAGTTCGTGCCCGATCAGCCTGCCGCCCCGCAGACCGATTGGGGACAGTTCGTACCCGATCAGCCGCGCGAGATGGGCATCATCAGCACGTTGGCGCAAGGCTTCCGCAACACCGGCCGCGCAGTCGGTGCAGCTGCCGACGTGGCACTCGACGATCGGGCAAGCGTGGTCGAGCGCGCGAATGCCCAGGCCGCCGCACCGAAGAACGAGAACCTGCGCGCCTTTGAAGGTGCGATCGAAAACCGCCGCGCCGCACTGGGCACCGACGACCCGGGTTTGCTGGATGCGCTGGGTGTGGTCGGCGGCGCGGTGCTCGCCCAGCCGAAGGGCGCCGGTTACGCGGTGCTCGAGCAGGCGCCGAACGCCGTGGCCGCCCTCGCCCCAGCTTGGGCAGGTGCGAAGCTGGGCGCCACCGCAGGCGCAGCTATTCCGCTGCCGGGCGCAGCACCCGCGCTCGGTGTGGTCGGCGGCCTGGCTGGCCTGTTCTTGGGTAACACCGCGCTCGAGGTCGGGCACAAGGCTATGGAAAAGGCGACCGACGGCCAGTTCACCGCCGCCGAGCGCGAGACCGCATTCGTCGAAGGCGGAACGAAGGCTGCCACGATCACCGGCATCGATGCCGCGACGCTGGGCCTGTCGAAATGGATCATGGGTGCGACCTCTCGCGCCGTCGAGCGCGCCACCACGCGCGCCCTGACCGATGCCGGCGTCGATGTCGGCAACGAGGTGGCCGTGATGGCCGCCCGCCGATCGCCTGAGATGGTGAAGGCGGTGCGACAGGCACAAGAGGCAGCCATCGACACCACCGCCACGTTCGGCCGCAAGGCTGCCCGCGCTGGCGCAGCGCTCGGCCTCGAGACGATCGGTGAAGGCCTCGGCGAATACCTCGGCGAGCTCGCTGCAACGGGGAAGGCCGACGCGATCGACGCCGTGCTCGAGAGCGTGCTCAGCCTCGGCCAGTCGGGCGCAGAGGTCGCTTGGGGCGCATCGCGCAACGCCGCATCGATGGCCGCCGCTCGCCTCAACCCGAACGCAGGGCCGAACAGCCGCGCCGCCATCGTCGCGTTGAACCAGCAGGCGCAGGGCAATTTGCCGCCGACCGAAGGCCCCGCCGCGGGAACGATGCAGCAGGCTGCTGCAGCCGGGCAAATGGGCGGCGATTTGAATAACCAAGTCCCGGCCGACTGGGCGCAGCAGATCGACGCTGCACTCGGCACCGCGCCCGCACAGCAAGAAGTGCAACCGATGGTGTCGCCCTGGCTCGATTACGAGCAACAGGCACCGGCGACGGACTGGTCGGGCTTCGTGCCCGATGCAGTCCCGGCCGGGTTCGTGCCGGACGCGAACCAGAACACCATCGAGACCTCCCCCGGCACCGCGCCGACCGCCACCACCAGCCCCGCGGCACCGAACGGCCAGCAGGATCAGCAGCAGACGCCGCGCCTCGTGCCGATGAAGGACGAGGCCGCCGCCGCACGTCGCGCTGAAGTGGTCGCAAAGCGAACCGGCACGCCCCAGGTCGTGATCAGCCACCCGACCGTGGCCGGGCGCTTTGCTGTGGTGCCGGCCGACTCGCCGCTGGCCATCTCAGCCGCGCCGACTGCCCAGGCCGAAGGGCTCGACACTGCCGGCCTCTTCCAGACCCAGGCACCGATCCCGCTGAAGAACGCGCGCAACCTCGCCGGCATGATGTCGATGGCCGGTGGTGTCGAGCATGCCGTCGTGCCCGCCCCGACGGGTGACGGCTTCGGCGTGGCGCCCGTCGATCAACTTTCGCCCGCCCAGCTCCAGCAGTGGGCGGGCTTTCAACCCGGAGCGCGGCGCGGTGCGGCCCGCCGAGTTCCAGGCCCGTCGGCCGCACCGACGGCAACGGCAGCGCCGGCCACTTCGGCGAGCACGACCAGCAGCACGGCCACCCCGCAAGGGACGCCGGACGCTGGCCCGGAGCTCGCCCAGGTGACCGGCGCCACGCCGGCAGCACCCGCAGTCCCGGAAGGCGCGCAGGGCTTCAACACCGAGGCCCAGCGCGCTGCACCGGCTCTCCCCCAGATCAACAACAGCACCTTCACCAGCGCCATCGGCAACGCACAGGCGACGATCCGCCGCGAACGTTGGACCATCGACGGCGGCCGACGCTTCGAGGGGCGTATTCGCGCCGAGCTCGAGCGGGCAGGCGTGCCGGCGAACGCGGCCCAGGCAGTGATTGACCTGGCCAAGCAGCAGACCCCGACCGACGCATTCGTGAGCGGTGACGCACTGGCACAGGCGGCGCGTACGCTGGGTGTGGTCAGCTCCGCATCGACGACCACGACGCCGGACATTTCGCCGGACGCCGAGCAGATCGAAGCCGCGCCGCAGCAGGCACCCCAGGCAGACACGCAGCAGGACAAACCGACCACCACCCGCGCCATCGTTCCCGGCCAGACCGCCAAGGGGCGCGACGTGCTCCTCGCGCAAGTCGAGCAGCTTAAGCAGCGCACCGCGCCCGCCGACCTCGTCGCGGACTACAATGAACTCAAGGCGCGCATCGCTGACGCCCGCCGCCGCGCGAGCCTGAAGGCCACGAAGCGCACCGAGGCGGAGACGCTCACGAGCTGGGCGGACAATCAGGATCGCGAGCTCGAGCGGTTGCGCAACGAGATCGGGTTCGTAGAGCTGAAGGCCGGCACCGCGCGCTATCGGGTGCTCAACACGCCCGAGAACCTCGAGGCCTTCGCGCAGAAGCTGAAGAAGGCACCCGTCGGTCGCTGGACGGTTACCGTTCAACCGGAAGAGATCTATGACAACCTCGAAACCCGACCCGGCACAACCGAAAAGCAGCGCGAGACCGGCCGTTCCGCGGTGCGTGAGCTGGCCCGACGGGTCACGGCTCATCTACAGCGCCGAGGGAATCACCAAGATCGAGCCGCAATCGAGGTACTCGGCTCCCGCCTCTACGATGGATTCGCCTTCGACGGCGGCGTCGACCTCGTCGGCCAGCGAGTAGCCAGCGCGGAAGACCTCGCCACCCTGGCGCAGGTCTTCAGAGATCCGAGGTACGAAACTTTCAGGGTTTTCTACACCGACGCGCAGGGCGTTGTCGTCGGTGAGGGCGCTTATTCGAGCCGCCTGCCCGCGGCTGTCAATCTGCCGAACGACTTCGACGCCCACATCCGCCGCGATGTGGGGCGCTTCGGGGCGACCGGCTTCTGGGTGCTACACAACCACCCATCAGGCCGCGCTGCCCCGTCACCGGCCGACGTCAATCTGACGAAGTGGATCGCCAGCAGCGTGAACGGCTTCCGCGGTCACGTCGTGATCGATCACAACGAGTTCGCTACGATCGGCGGACAGGGCGCGGTGCAGGTCATCCAGGCGCCGCAGCTCAACGGCACCGACTTCGGCAGCAAGCCCGAGGTCGATCATCACATGCTCGGCAGCACGATCAACGGCGAGCAGGACGTCGTGCAGGCCGCCAAAGCGCTGCAGGTGAAGAGCGACCACGCGGCCCTGATCTTCTTGCGCCGCGACCAGAAAGTGCAGCTCGTGATGGATGTGCCGATGGCACTACTCCAGGACACCAGCCGCGCCGCCCTTGGCAAGCTGCGTGCCGTGGTGCGGGCGTTCGCGCGGGAGTCAGGCGCCGGCGGCTGGCGCTTCCTCGTGCTGCCCGATGGCGTCAGCCCTGAGCCGCTGAAGCGGCTGGTGCTCGACAACATCTTCACCGACATTGTGTCGGCGGATGGCACGACCGCCGGCAATTTCGGCGCGGTCACCACTGGCGACTTTCTCGATTACAACATCCCAATCCGTCGCGTGAAGGAGGCCGACGGGCCCAGCCGCGCCCAGACCGAAACGCCGGCGTTCAAGCGCTGGTTCGGCAACAGCCAAGCCATCGACGACAACGGCCAGCCGCTGGTGATGTACCACGGCACGAACAAAGACATCACCGCGTTCAAAGCCGGCCGCGGTGGCGGGGCAATCTGGTTCGCCACCGACCCCACCCTCGCGAACATGTTCGTCGCCGGCGGCCGCCAGCGCATGGCCGAGGGCAACCGCAAAGGCTCGGCGGTCTATCCGGTGTATCTCTCGGTGCAGCAGCCGCTCGACTTGGGCGACGCATCGCCCCAGGACAACAGCCCCTATTCGTACGTGCTGAAGGCCGCCGGCCTGCCCGCGAATTACGACGCGGTCGCAGAAATCGCCCGCCGCAACCTTGAAAGCGGGTATGCAGGCGTAAGCCCGTCGGCGAAGGATCCGGTCGCGACCCTGACCGAGCAGTACATGGCGCGCTACAACCGGCTATCCGACATCCTCGATAACCCCGATCTGGTCGAGGTGCTGCAGGAAGCCGGCTTCGATGGGATCAAGATGCAGGAACAGGGCGTGACCACCTTCGCGGTGTTCGCGCCCGAGCAGATCAAGAGCGCCACCGGCAACGCCGGCACCTTCGATCCGACCGATCCGTCGATCGTGCGCGAGGACGACGGCGACCCCTACGCCGCCGGCCTCGAAATTCGCCCGGGCAGCACCGCCGCCCAGCTCGACACCGGCCGCGCCGCCCTCGCCGACGTGCAGCGCCGCATTCTCAGCTTGCGCGGTCAGAAGATCGGCGCGGCGGTGCTGGGCTCGCGTCTGGCCGCCGACCTCGCCACCACGGGCGGCGCGCAACTGATCGGTCAGGAGGTTCGTGACGCGAGCGACCTGGCGGTGTTGGGGCAGATCTTCAGAGATCCCCGCTTCGAGACCTGGCGCATCTTCTTTGCGAAGGACGGCAAGGTCGTCGGCGAGCACGCATACAGCAGCCGCCTGCCCTCCTCGGTGCTCCTGCCGCGCGGGATCGAGCAGTGGGTCAAGACCCAATCGGAGAAGTACGGCGCGGACGCCGTATTTACCCTGCATAACCACCCAAACGGCACGGCGATGCCCTCAGCGGGTGACATGCACATGGCGGCCCGCCTGCGTCGCGAGGTGCCCGGCTGGAAGGGCGAGATCATCATCGACACGCGGGAATTCGCGGTTCTCACCGGCGATGGTGTGCCACCGCGCGAGGGCTTCGAGGATCTCGGCCCGCGCGACCTGGCCGAATACGGCGCGACGGTAACCTCTGCCCCGGGCCTGGCATCGGTCGATTTCAACAGCGCGCCCGAGCTCGAGCACCGCCTCCTCGGCTTGCCGATTGGCGACGCGGCGAACATCGCCAAGCTGGGCAAGGCTCTGCAAGTTCCGGGCGGGCATGCCGCGATGATCGTGACGAGTGAAGGCCGAGTGCAGGCCCTGCTTGACGTACCTGTCGCCCCGCTGCTCGACACGAAAACGAAGCTGGGCCGCGCGAAGATCATGGCCATGGTTCGCCGGATCGCCCGCGCAACCGGCGGCGAGTCGCGTTTCCTCGTGACGCCGAAGGGTGTGAAGTTGGATCCATGGTTGATCAGGTTCGGCGTCTTTCAAGACGTCGTGTCGGAGAACGGCACATCGATGCTCGCCACCGTGCGCAAGCGTGCTGGAAACCCTGACCTCGTGCCGCTGGACCAGATCGCGCGCAACGCCGGCCGCAGCGCCCGCCTGCTGTACGAGCCCAGCGGCCCCGGCTACGACGCCGCAGAGCCCGGCACGCGCCGCAGCCGCGCCGCCGAGCCGCAGCAGACGGAGGCGGTCGAGGACTTCACGCCTGAGCGGGCGACCGTCGGCGAGTGGATCGCGCACCAGCTCCGGCAGAACCGCGGCTGGGCGATGGGTGCGCTGACGCGTGACCAGCTCGCCGACATCTACGGCAACAGCATGCCGGCCGTGGAGCAGTTCGACCGCACCGTGCAGGCGATGGACCTCGTGCGCAACCGGATGATGGAACAGGCCGACGCGCTGGTCGAGCGCTGGCGCAAGCTGCCCAGCAAGGAGGCCGACCGCCTCGCCGACGTGATGCACGCGGCCACCCTAGCGCAGTTCGACCCGGCAGAAATGAACGCGACCACGCCCGAGGAGCAGCAGATCGCCTCCGACTTCGACGCGCTGTCGATGCCCGCGCAGGAGGTGTACCGGGACGTTCGCGACCAGTACCGTGCGACGTTGATCGCGATCCGCGACAGCCTCGCCGGCCGCGCCGAACGCACGGGCAGCACCGGACGGGCCATCGCAGACGAGATCCGGCTCAAGTTCGATCGCTACCTCAGCGAAGGCCCGTATTTCAGCCTCGCGCGATTCGGCGAGTTCATTTTGATCGCGGATCGGGACGGCGAACGCATCGTCGAGGCCTTCGAATCGAGCCTGCAGCGCGAGAAACGCGCCCGCGGACTGCGCGCCCAGGGCTTCACGGTGAAGCTGACCGCCAAGCAGCAGTATTCTGCAACCAAGGACGGGGCGGCCGGCTCCTTCATCGGCGACGTACTCGAAAAGGTCGATGCGCTCGACATGGATGCCGAGCAGAAAGGCGCGCTGATGGACCAGCTCAACCAGTTGGCCATTTCCGCCTTGCCGGACGCGAGCTATCGCAAGCACTTCGCGCACCGAAAAGGCACGCCGGGCTTCTCGAACGACGCGATGCGCGCCTTCGCCTCGTCGCAAATGCACGCAGCCCACCACCTGGCGCGGATCAAGCACGCCGACGAGCTCGCGCTACTCATCGACGAAATGCGCGCGGATATTCAGGCCCAGCGCGGCGACGTCGACACCACCGAGCAGCAGCAAGTGGTGAACGAACTGACGCGCCGTCTGGACCTCATGATGAACCCGGTCACGCACCCGATCACCGCAGCGCTCGGGCAGGTGGGCTTCGTCATGTCGCTCGGCGGATCGATCGCGGCCGGTATCACCAACCTGACGCAAACCCCGCTTGTGACCTACCCCTGGCTGGGCTCGCGATCCGGCTTTGATGCCGCCGCCGGTGCCCTGCTGAAGGCCTCGAAGGATTACTTCGGCGGCCGATGGGATAAGTGGTCCGGCTTCGTCATGGCCGATAACCCCAACCTCAAGGACGACGAGCGCGCCGCCCTGCGCCACCTCGAGGAAACCGGCTTGATCAACCTGACCCAGGCATCGGACCTGGCCGGCACGGCGAACACCGACTCGACGGTGAGCAAGCGCGCATTCGCGATCAACCGGGCGATGAAGATCGTCGGCTGGACCTTCCACACGCCGGAAGTCTTCAACCGGCAGGTTTCCGCCTTGGCCGCGTATCGCCTGGCGCGCGACGCCGGACAGACCCACGACACCGCCATCGAATCGGCACGGCAAGCGCTGATCAGGACGCATTTCGACTACAGCGCCAGCAACCGCGCCCGCTTCATGTCAGGGAATGTCACGCGGGTAATCACGATGTTCAAGCAGTACAGCCAGAACGTGACCTACCTGATGTGGCGCAACGCCTACCAAGCCCTCAAAGGCGAATCGGCCGATGTGCGCCGCGAGGCCCGCCGCATGCTGCTGGGTGTGGCGACGATGCACTTCGCCGCGGCCGGCACGATGGGCTTGCCGCTCGGGATCTTCGGCGTTACGCCCCTGCTGGCGCTACTCAGCATGGGCATGGGCGACGGGGACGATCCGTGGGATTGGGAAACCGAGTACCGCAACATGCTCGCCGACACCTTCGGCAAGGAGGGCGGGGAAGCCATCGCAAAGGGGCCGATCCGCATGCTGCTGAACGTGGATCTGGCGTCGCGCGTCGGACTCGGTGACCTCTGGATTCGCCCGCCGCAGAAGGAAGCCGAGGGGCGTGACCTCGTTGAGGCATGGCTGATCAGCCTGCTCGGCCCCGTCGCCGGTTACGCCGGGCAGATGGGCACCGCTGCGAAGGCCTTCGAAGAGGGCAAGTTCGCCCGGGGCGTTGAGGCGATGCTGCCCAAGTTCCTGGCGTCGCCGCTCAAGGCGATCCGGTATGAAGCGGAGGGCGTGCGCAGCTGGAAGGGTGCCGACCTTGGCATCACGCTCACCGAGGCGGACATCGCGGGCACGGCGCTGGGCTTCAATCCGGCACGCGTCGCCGAGATGTACGAGGGTCGCAGCGCGGTGAAGGGGCGCGAAGCACGGCTCCAGGCGCGGCGCGAGGAACTCACGAACATGTGGTGGGAGTCGCAGCAGGCCGGCGACCGCACAGGTGTCGCCGAGGCGTTCGACCAGATCCGCAAGTTCAACCAGCGCAACCCGCCCTTCGCTATCACGATGAAAACCTTGCGCCAGTCGGCGATGGCTCGGCGACGTGCCCAGCTCCAGACCGCACAGGGCTACTTCCTGAACCGCCGCCGCGACGAGCTCCGCGAGTTCAGCCGCTTCGCCAACATCGACTGACCCCCTACTCCCGGAGAACGACACCATGACCACCGACTACTTCGGCCTCAAGTCCAAGCTGATCGAGGCCTTGCCCGAGCGCCTGATCGAAGGGCACCCGACCTACGCGAACGCGCGCTCAGCCTTCGACGAGGTCGCCGCCCGCTACGAGCGCGCGACGGCTGCCTGCGCCAAGTCGAACAAGATCGCTGCGCAACTCGAGCGCAGCATCGAGCGCCTTCGGTCGGAACACGCGGAGCTGAAGGCCCGCCTGCCCGCCCTGGCGATGCAGGCGATCGAGGCGACGGACACCAAGTTCACCGCCGCCGTGGATGCGCGCGCTGAGCTGCAGCGGATCCTGTGGGAGATCGAGGCGCGCACCGATGCGCTTGCCGGCGTGCGACGCGCGCACACCTTGAACAACCTGCACGGGGCTGCAGAGTCGGCCGCCATATCGCACACGGCCGCCCAGGAGCGGTTCGACCGTGTGCAGGCCAACGTGCGAAACCGCGTGGCCAGCGCGCTCGCCGCCACCTTATGCGAGGAAAAGGTCGAGGTCGAGGTCGAGGACTGGCCCGAGCGCGAGGAGGCAGAGTCGTTCGCGCGGTCGATGATGTGACGCTGCCGTGATCGAGGCGCCGATGCTGCTCTTCACCACCGTCGACACGTCGGCACCCGCACCCGCGCGCCACTCCGTTCCGCAAATCCCGAGGAGCGCCGAGACCATCGACCGCGCGCTCCTCGATCAGCCGGCGAGCTGGGCGTGCTTCCCGTCGGCGTGGCACCTGGCCGCCTGGCGTGCAGAGGCGGGTGAACACTTCGCCCCGTGCGTTGATTGCCTGCCGGACTTTCAGGCGCGCATGCAGCGCCTGCACCGCTGCCGGCACCCCGACGTGATCTTCATCGAGGAAGACGGCGAGGTCGTCGGCCGGCTGCCCACGCCCGCGGGCTTGTCGCGCTACGGCTCCAGATCGGATGTTGATCCGGCCGCTTCCGCTTTTTCTGTGGTCCTGGCGTGCCGCTTCTTGGGCGTCGATGGCGTTGTCGCCCTGCTCGGGATCTCGGCGCCCTCGCTGCCGCACTATCGTAATGGCAACAGAACGCTGCCGCCCGCGAAGTTTCTCGCGCTGCAGGCGGCCGTGCGCGCGGCGGCGCG
Organism: Thauera sp.; assembly: GCA_024235615.1. Taxonomy (GTDB): domain Bacteria; phylum Pseudomonadota; class Gammaproteobacteria; order Burkholderiales; family Rhodocyclaceae; genus Thauera. Next base: position 1,187,273 of record JACKMB010000001.1, read on the forward strand.
GTTCATCACCTCGAGGAGCTGACCTCATGCACACACCCTGCTTTGCTGCCCAGGTAGAGCGCGCGCTCGGCATCGCCGCCGATGAACTCGCCGCCGCTGGCAACCCGGGTGCTGCGTTTGCCCAAGCGATCGTGCGCGCGATTCCCCAGGCGCAACACTTCACGCTGCCAGCGGGCGGCCGACTCTTCGATGATGGCCTGCGCGGGCTCGACACCGACCTGCACGCGATCCGCCTGCCCTACCCGGTCATCACGCTTTCCTTCGCTGACGGCGCGCGGCGGACACTCGTTGTCGCCCAGGAATTGCACGAGGCAGGACAGAACACCATCGTGGTGCGAGTCGCGGTGGACACGGGCGGCGGTCAGGGGTGGGGCTTTTTCCCGTGCACCGCCCAGCCGGAGCAGCGCCACGACGACGGCTCGGTCGCGTGGGTGTGCTTCGACAGCGTCGGCGGCCGACTGGACCGCACGCCGATGCACGAGGCGGTCATGGCTGCCGGGCGCAGCGTCCTCGAGCTGGTCGAAGCGCTCTCATGCAACAACGTTGCGGCAGAGGTCGTCGAGCGCGTGGATCCGGCGGTGAATGCGCGCCGCCGCCGACAGGGGAAACTTGCGCTCTACGAAACGCGCGTTCTGGTCGTGAGGGTGGGCGACGTGGCGCACGCGATCGGTGCGCCAGTCGGAGATCGGAACGGACCGCGCGAACACCTGCGCCGCGGTCATGTGCGTCGCCTGCCGGACGGTCGGAAGACTTGGGTGCAGGCCTGCGTTGTCGGCTCTCGGGCGCTGGGCGTGGTGCGGAAAAGCGCCTACGTGATCGAGGTTGAGCGCGCGCTCGCATAGGGTTTCAGCACCCTGCACGCGACCTCGAAGGGCACCCGCTGTTGATCGAACACCTCGGCCGCCTTGTGCAACGGCATCCGCCCCGCCGCCCCCTAGCCGGAGATCCGGGAGATCATGGCGCGCATCTCGTGGCGCTGACTCTGATCGATCATCGACGGGACACGCAGATGTGGATATGCGATTAGCGTAACTGGAGACCGTCACGTAATCCACAGGAGGGGCAACGCGTCGGCGATCGGGTTGCCCAGACTGGGGTAATGTTCTGTGAAGAGGTGGTCCGCTGTGTGGACTGGTCGCCGGTACAGGTAATCTGATTTACCAGCCGCTGCAGCGTGTCGCCGATGCGCTCGGACGTCACGGGATCGTCAAGGGGTTTGCTGGTGGATTACTGGGGGCACATGGGGTGCTGCGGGGCGCGGTGCTGAGTTCGGCGCCATCGCCCAGTAAGTTGTGCACGCGGGCCGGCGGCTGGCCGTAGCGGTTTTTGGTGTGCTTGACGAGCAGGGTACGGTGCATAGCTTCCTCCTTCGCTCTGCCGCCCGGGGTGGGCGGTGCGTCGGAGACAACATATCCGCATAAGGGTACAATTCAAACCCGTAAACGGGTACTCTTGACGCCAGACCATCAGCCCATCGGCACTGTTGTTTGGGTAGAATTCGCGCCGGAAAAGGAGCGTTATGCCTAAAGCAGTGTCTTTGTTCTCGGGGTGCGGCGGATCGGACGCGGGCGTGATCGCGGCCGGGTTCGATGTCGTCATGGCGAATGACATAATCGCCTACGCGCGCGACGCCTATCTGGCCAACCTGCCCAAGACCGACTACGTGCTCGGCGATGTGGCCAAGATCGAGGACAGCGCATTCCCGAGCGCCGAGCTTCTAGTGGGATGCTATCCGTGCCAGGGCTTTAGCCAGGGTGGCGCCCGCGAGGCCGACCGCCGCATCAATACACTGTATCTGGAATTCGCCCGCGCTTTGCGGGCCATCCAGCCCAAAGCCTTTATTGCCGAGAACGTCTCGGGCTTGCGCCGCAGCACGTACAAGCATCTGCTCGACGACCAGATCGTGCAGTTCAGTTCGGCCGGCGAGCACGGCTATGACGTGGTGTGGCAAGAGCTCAAAGCCCACGAATACGGCGTGCCACAAGAGCGCAAACGGCTGGTCATCGTCGGCATTCGGCGGGATCTGGGCGTGCGCTATGGCTTCCCGGCGCCCACCCATGGGCCGAGCGCGGACCAGCCCTACCTGACGATCGGGAAGGCGCTCGAAGGCTTGCCCGAATGGCCGGAAGGGGAATACTGCGACGACCCCTTCCACTGGTATTACCTTTCACGCAACCGCCGGCGCGGCGCGGACGAGATCAGCAAGACGATCGTCAGCCACATGCGCCACATGCCCTTGCATCCGGTGAGCCCCTCGCTCAAGCGCATCCACACCGACAAGTGGGAGTTCGAGGAGGACAAGCCCGCCCGCCGCTTTTCCTACCGCGAGGCTGCGCGGCTGCAGGGCTTCACCGGGAAATACCTCAAGCACGGCGGCGATTTTGTCTTTCCAGAGGCGTGCACCCATGCATCCGGGCAGGAAGGCAACCTGTTGCGCTATCGGTACAAGGTCATCGGCAATGCGGTGCCGCCCCCGCTTTTCGAGGCGGTGGCAAAGGCGTTGCCGGATGTCTGGGACTGACTGAGCGCGCGCGGAGCGGCGTGGGGTCATGGCGGACCGCTTTTCCTCCGCAGCCCGCGACCGTGTGATGTCCCGCATCAAACAGCGTGACACTGCGCCGGAAATGGCGCTGTGGCGGGCGCTTTGGGCTGCGGGGCTTCGCTATCGGCTGAAGCTAAAGCAGAAGCTACCAGGCAAGCCCGATTTGATATTTGCGGCGGTCAAGGTCGCGATCTTTGTCCATGGCTGCTTCTGGCACGGGTGCCCAGAGCACGGCCGCAAGCCTAAGAGCCATGAAGCGTATTGGACGCCGAAACTCTCGAGGAACCTGCGCAGGGATGCCGAGGTGAATGCCGCGCTCGAGGCGATGGGCTGGCAGGTTGTCCGATTCTGGGAACACCAGATCACAGCGGACCTGGCCGGCTGCATTGCACGAGTGGCCGTGTTGGTCAGGCCATGCACAACTGCATGACGTGCTGCATGCGTGCGTTTTCAGCGAGCAGCACGGTCGCGGCCTTTTCCCGTTTGGCAAGCAGCGTCAGGCGGACCCGGTCGAAAACGATGCCTCCATGCCGCGAAATGAAAGGGAGCTTTTCATCCAGCGCATGGCGCGGGGTGAAGATCGCGCGGACAGGATCAACGTTGGCGATTTCGCTCACCCATTCATTCAGAATCTTAATGTTGAGGTCCTGCAGCTTCGCGTCCGTGTGCCAGTTCTTACCGCAGGCGCACTGCCCCAACAGGTAAAGCTGCCCGGCGCGGCCATCGACGCTCTTCTTCCAAGCGACGATGTCGAGGCCCTGTTCCTTTGCCCGTTGAGGGGATGGGTCTTCCGGGTTGCCTTCCTTTGGGCCCCATTTCCATTCGCCGCACTGATCGCCAGTGGCCTTGCGCAATTCTTCGATCGCGCCTTTAAGCGTGGTTGCACTGCCCCGTGGGCGGGGCCAGCCAATGCGGTAGGAAGCCGCGTCGTCGCCCAGGTAGGCTTCGGCGATCAGGCACGACAGCGCCTCGAACGTGCGGGGGAGAAGCCGCTTTCGACCGGTCGAGTAGTCCTCCGCCAGACTCACTAGCAGAAGAAGTTCGTACAGTTGAGGATCTGCGGGGACGTGAATCAAACGGCTTCCCACGTGGCGAAAGGGGTAAGCGTCGCCCAAGAGCCGGGCACGGCGTTCGATCTCCGTCGCAGCTTCGGCCTCTGCCTCCTCAAGGGCCTTGTCGCGCTCCAATGCATTGTTGCCGCGTGGATAGTCATCATCGGCGCCAGAGAGCTTCTCATCGATGATGCCGGCGCTTATAGGGGCCTCACCCATCCGCAGCGCAGCAAGCTCGGCCTGATCTGCATTTTCGGTCGGGTCGGTGCGCCGTGGCGCGCGTTTGCGCCTAGCCATTCGGCATCGCCTCCTCGCCATCGTCCAACGCTTTCATGACCGCGGCTTGCAGGGCGCTTGCCATGTTCCGGATCTTCAGCACTTGCGACAGCAATTCCGCCGCTTGCGCAGAGCTTGGCGGAGACTCCGCAACCAGCTTTACCAGATCCCCAAGGTTCTTTTCAGCTTCATCGAAGCCTTCCGAAATGCGCTCGTTTGCCGGCTGCAGTTCGGCCTCGATTTCGTCGACCGTGTAACCCTTGCGAACCAGCTTGAAGCGGGTATCGTCCGCAATTGCGGCCGCGTAGTCTCCGATCTGCCGGGAGTCGTCGATTGCGGGGTGGCCATCTGGCACGTCACGGTTGCCGAGCAGGCGCAGAAACACAACTCTGGCGTCTTCGAGGTGACTTTCCGGAATAGGGTCGGGGCGGGGAATGTCCGAGATTCCAAGCCGCTTGCGCACTGCCGGATAGCCCAAGAGGGTGTAGACCCACGAGAAGGCAAAATCGGCATTGCTGCCCCGTCCCTTTCTGTAGCTGGCCTCGGGGTTGAACAGTCCGCATTTGATCAACTGATCGACCACGTTGTAGCCATGCAGAAGCCGGGCGATCGTCTTGTGCTGGTCGCCTGTCATCCGCGAAATGTCGTCGAGGGAGAGATCTCCGTCGCGTACGACCCGCGCGATCCATGCGGCTTTCGCATAGGAATCCCACGGCATCGATGCGGCCAGGTGCCGCACGCCCAGATAGGAGATCAGCTCTTTGGGCGACTCACCTTCATTGAACCAGATGACTGGAATCTGGGTGATCGGCGGTTGTTGGTGGCTCTCCTGCAGTTCCTGGTAGCTCTGCGTCCGCTTGGCCTGATTCTTTGCACGCGGCTCGCCGGCAAGGACGAGGCATGCGGCCAGGCGGCGGTTGCCCTCTACGACGCGGTACTTGCTGGATTTCTTCTGCTTGATGGCAATTACCGGTTCGGCCGGAAAGTAGCCGTTGACCGCCAGCGAGCTGATCACGTCCTCGATGCCGTAGTCGCCGACGATGCTGTCGAGGATTTCAATCTGGCTCGTCTTGGTTCCATCCGCATTGCCAAAGCGTGGGTTCTCGGGATCGAGCTCGAGTTTGTCGAGCTCGATCATGTCGATCGGCTTTTCGTCCTTAGCAAAGATTGATTGCTGGCCCGCCGGGGCTGCCTTCTTGGCCATTTGCGTTCCTGGTCTTGACGTGCCATTGGGCAAATCGCCCACTCTGAATTATGGCAATGGTCTATGTTTTTTTGACTTTCCGGGAATAATATCTGCCGGCGCCTAGTGTCAAAGTCAATTACAGCGCACTTTCCTGACGCCGCGCCGGGTAGTCGCGGGCGGCATCCTTTGCTTTCTCGAGCACGGCCACGACGCCGAAGTCGTCGGTCTGAGTGAGCAAGGCATTGATCTGCTCGATGCGCTCCTCGCGTTGGGTCTTGGGGCGAAGTTCGAGCACCTCTCCCGCGCTCGCCGGGCCCGGGGCCACCAGTAGCTCGGCGGGCTGGCGACCGAATGCCGCCGCGATGGCCGTGAGTTTTTCCACGGTGATGTTTCCATCGCCGTTCTTCGCCCGTTGTACCGTCCCAAACCCCACACCCGACTTCACTGCGATCTTCTTGAGCGTATCCAGCGCCGGGGTCGCCGCCATCCAGGCGGTGAGGTTCGCTGCGATGACTTGTGCAGTGTCCATAAATGGATTGTCCGCAAACTTTCAATCCATGTGCGGGTATTGAGAATACCCATATCTGGGTCTAGCATCGATCCCCATGAACACCTTGCCTTCTCTCTACGGCTACGTGATGGCTTGGCTGCGCTCGCGTGCGATACCTCAACGTGAGGTGGCGCGCGGCTCGGAGGTTCCGTTGTCGACCGTCACCAAGATCGCCCAAGACGTAATCGCTAATCCCTCCGTGCCCACCATCCAGAAGCTCTACGACTACTTCCGCGGTCGCGGGCTCGCAGGTGGAAAGGACGAGCGGTCCTGCGCGGGCCACTACACACCGGGGTCATCGGAGGACGCCGCGTGACTCCTGTGCAATCGGTGAAGCGGGAACGGTTCGCAGCGAAGACTTGCGCCCCGACATGGACTGCGCCTACCTGCGGGGCACCGGTCGCCGGTCGATCGCGAACGAACACCATGAGGCCGCGTGACGCGGCACAACCCCCGAGGATCAATCGCATGTCTAGCATCGTCGTCATCCATGGCCCGCAAGGCTGCGGCAAGACCCGCAACGCGCAGGCGCTCGCCGCGCACTCCGGCTATAGTCGCATCGTCGATGACTGGGACGGCCGGTCGAAGATCGAGGATGGCTGTCTTGTCCTGATCAACTCGATTCCCTTCGGATTCAAGGTGCCCCCATTGCCCGTCGGCTTTCGGGGCGCGGCGCTGGTCGATGAAGCGAGCGCTCACCATGGTTTGCACAGGGTGCGCTCGAGCATGGTCGCGGGTGGCGCGACATTCGGTGAAAAGGAGTTTCAGCGAGGTGCGGTGTGCTTTCGATGGGGGGGCAGCCGGACGGTCGGAGAGTAGAGCAGAACAGCCAAGTAGAGCAGTTCTTCGACTGCTCTACCGGCCTCAAACCAAGCAACCATGCGGGTTCCAGCGGTTTGAGTAGAGCAGTAGTGCAGTTTTTGAGAAAAGGTCAGTCGGGGAAAATCCTGACCGCCCAATCCCCCTCTACCTTCCTTTTCCCTCCTTCCTCCTCTTTCTCTATTTCTCCTCTACTCTCCTCTACTTTCTTCTTCAAACCCTTATAGATAAAGGGATTGAGAGGAGTAGAGGAGAGAGTAGAGCAGTAGAGCAGAAGGGGGCAGCCGCCTACCCCGTCGAAGAAAAAACCGGACACCCGTTCCCAGGCGCAGGCTCATGGCCTGCGGACTGTCCGGCCTCACCCCTCGAGGAGGTCGCTGCCGCGATTCTCGAACTTGAGCGGCGGCACCCACCAGCACGGAGAGCCGTTGGTGTAGCCGCACTTGTCGCCTACCAGCATCTTCAGCGCCGCGGCGGCATCTTTGGATTGCGGGTTGGTCGGCGTCTTCACCCCCAACAGCTTCAGCACGCCGCTCGCCGACAACCTCTTCCATTCAGTTTTCGGCGCGGTCATGTCCAGTACCGAGGCGAGCATGTCATGGATCGCGCTCCGCACGACGTGGCCGGCATTGCAGGCCTCGAGCTGCGCCTCCTCCTCACGGACCAACCACCAGCGCTCACCCTCCTCGTACGCAGCCGCGACCTGTGCCCACAGCTGCTGCAGGTCGAGACCATGCTCGTAGTCGACCGCGGTGACCGGCACCGTCCACCAGCGCACGTTACCTGTGTCGTCGCGCAGGAACTCCTCGGGGTTCACCGACGCGAAGAACACGGTGCGTCGCGGGAATTCGGAATCGACCCGTGCGTAGGGCAACCGGACCTTGTCGGTGCGCTGGCTGATGAAGGCCTTGAGCATCGCCACGTCGGCGCGGTTCATGGTGGAATCGACCTCACCCAGCTCGACGATCCAGTGACTGACGGCCGTCTTCACGCTGTCGCGATTGCTCGGGTCCAGGTGCATGCCGAGGTGGACGTAGTCGGCGAAGGTGTCCGGCAAGAGGTTGGCCACCCAAGGCGTTTTCCCGATGGACTGCGGACCCTGAAGCACCAGCACGCCCTTGGAGTAGAAGCCGGCGGGCTTCATTGCCGCAGCCACCGCGCTGATCAACCAGCGACGCACAACCAGATCCCGCAGCGACTGCGGAAAGCCCGGACGCACGGTCAGGGTGTTGCACAGCTGCGCGACTCGGTCTTTGCCATCCCAGGGCTTCGACTTGATCCAGTCGGCGACCGTGTTGCGCGGCCGCTGGAACGCCGTGGTCACCGCGTACTCGGCGGCCTTCTCCCCGTTCAGGTCGTTGAGCGCGGCGAGGGATGTCACCCAGGACAGCGCGGCATTGTCGGCCTGGTCGGGACACACCTTGAGGCCCGGAAGACTGAGCGAGGCCTTTTTCCGGATCACGTCGTAGAACACAGTAATGCCGTAGGCCTCGAGCAGCCGCTGCGTGTTCTCCATCGTGTTTTTCAGGCTGATCGTGTTCTCCGTCATCGTGCAATGCGGAAACGCCGCCGGACTCAACGCCGGCACAGGGAGCCCATACGGAATGAACTCCTTCAGATCCACGTCACCCGGACGCGTCAGCACATCACGGGGGGCGGCCACGAGGCGCCGCGCAGCCGCAATCCCCGTCGGCCGGCCGAGGTTCGCAAAGCGCCTGCTGATCGCGTGGGCAAGCTGCTCGCGCTGCGTACTCGACACATCCGCGGCCCGGATCTCTGCGGAGATAGGCCCCTCGATCTCGACCTGGTCGGCCGAGGCGATGCGGGCGAACCAATCGCGCTCCTGCACCACTGCTGCGCTGGCTGCTGCCTTGCGCTGCGCCTGGTAGGCCTTCCACTCGCCGTCCTTGCCGTCCTCCTTCAACCAGTGCAGGACCGTCCGCATCGTAATGACGCCTGTAGGCCGGTCACGATTGGCGTTATCCCAGATCGCCTCAGTCTCACCGTTGACGAATGGCCCCCACTGCATCGCCCAATTCGCCGTTGCCTCTCGCGCCTCGAGATTCAGCTCTGTGTGAGAGAACTGATGGTGCACGGCGCAGATGCCTCTGAACCAGTCGTCACGTTCCGAGTATCGATGCGCTGGCAGCAGTTCCAGGGCCTTGATGCACTCCTCGATCGTCAGATCCGTTTCGGGTTGGAACCACGACATGTCGTCATCCGATCCAGCCAGCGCCCCGGCCGAGCCCGCCCCCTTCTGCACCCAGTCCGGCGGCATCAGCGCCGGCAACTCGGTGTTGATCCAGTCGGCGACCTCATCGCGCCGAACAGCCGGCAGCATCCACAGCTCCAGGTCGGCGATGTTGTCGCCCTTCCAGGCGTAGGGCTGGTGGGTGTCCGGGTGAATGCCTGCGGCGACGAACTGCTGCCCGATGCCGAGCACTTCGACGCGGTGCTCCTTGCCGTCCGGGCTCACCCAGATCGGGCTGGTGATCTTGGTGCCGGGTTCGACGGCCGCGTAGAGCAGCAGCGCCTTGGGCGGCATGCCGACACGCTCGGGCGCATCGCCGAAGCGAGCACGAGCCGCGGCCACCACCCGGGCGGAAACCTCGGCGTCGTAGATGTCGACGTCGATCGGGGCAAGGCCGGCGGTGCGCAGGCCGACGTTGAGGTCACCCTGCCCGTTCTGCGCCCAGTAGGCGACCTGGTCTCGGTGTAGCACAGCTTCCTGCCAGCGCTTGACGGCCGGCGCTTTGCCGGCGACGGGGATAGGCTCGAAGCCCTGGGCAAGCAACCTCGGGCCGAGAGTTGCGTAATTCTGCGGCGCGTTCATAGCCAACCCCCCGCCGCCAGCTCGGCCGCCGCGACAAACACCCTCTCCGGCTCTCCGATGGTAATGTCGCCGAGCCGGTAAACCCCGTAGCGAACCCGTTCGAACTTGTTCGCACCCGAGACCAGTTCCGTGTCGATGGGCCAGCCGGCGGCGCGCAAGCGCTTCACATACACGGCACCCCGCATCGACCCCGCACGCCCGTCGAAACGACGATGCGTCACGCCAGCCTCAACGAGGAGCTGGCCGAGAAGTTGGCCGGCGCAAGTCCAGGGCCGCGGGAAGATCAGACCATCCGACGACACACCCCATGCGGCGGTGTGTGCTAGGATTCCGGTGTGAATTGTGCTCACTTGTGGGCTTTGCGGCTGCTCCGGTCTCCCCCCGGTGCAGCCGTTTTCATTGGTGGTGGTGGTCATGCTGCACCCTCCCCCGCGAGTTCAGGCGGAAGGAGCGCATCGACCTGCGCCGCTGGCCAGAGCAGCCGCGCGCTTTTCCCGGATCCGGTCTTGATCGGGACGATGTTCATGAAGTGGCCGCGCCGCCAGACGGCGGTGCGAATCGACGCGGGGAGAATGCCGCGGATGTCGGCGAACTCGCTCGTTGTATAGCAGCGGCGAGGCAACGAGACCCCCTCGCGACGCTTCGCGGTCGGGGCGGATTGAACTGCTTGGGGCATGGTAGGGACTCCGGATGGAGTCCGCCGGGTGCCGCGGCTGCCGGTGAGCCGGGCGTGCACGCTCTACGCTTCAACCACTACCTGCGCGGCGAACGGTGCGCAGTGGCTCGTGGTGAAGTCGTGCCGTAGGCGCCAGGACGGCCGCCGCAATCCTACGTGCTTACTCGAGTCGGTAGTCGGAACTGCGCGTCCTTCGCATGTGTCCCGGTCCAACGGCCGGGCGCTGTCGATGGCCCCCGGTAAGCGCAGTCTATAACGTTCGACATAGACCGCGCAAGCCATTGAATGCAAAGTGAGTTTCGCTCACTTCCCCGCACCGACCGCCACGAGGGCGGGCGCTTCCCCCGCGGCAGGCTGCTCGACGCCCGCCTCGGCCAGGATCCAGGCTTCGATCTTGGTGTGCCACTGGCGCAGCAGGTCGAGCGGGCGCCTGCGATAGTGCTTCTCGGCGGTCGCGCTGGGCTTGTGCCCCATGATCTGCGCCACCACCCCTGTCGGCACCTCGCACCACTCGGCCAGGGTGCCAAACGATCGGCGCAGCCCGTGAATCGTGAGCCCATCGATACCCGCCTCGTCGCACGCCTTCTTGTGCTGAATGCGGGGCTCCTGCAGGTAGCCGGCCGCGGCCGTCGGGCTGCTGAACACCCACGGTGCCGGCTCCCAGCTCTCGAGGTCGTTGCGGACCTTCTTCCCGTGCAGGATCCGCCATTCAGCCGGCGGTGTGTCGTTGCGGCGCTTGAGGTCGCGCAGCAGCTGGGCGACGTAGGGCGTAAGCGGAATGACACGCTCCCCTTCGACCTTGTCGCGGATCCGCAGGGCTGCCCACTGGAAGTCGACATCCTCCCAGCGCAGCGCGGCGAGTTCCTCGCGGCGAGCACCGGTCAGAAGCGCAGCCTGCAGGTAGGCGGCGATGGCAGGGTTCTTGATCGCGCGCACCTTTGCGAACCACGGCTTCAACTGTTCGCGCTGCAGGCAGTCATCCTTGGCGGCGCGCTTCGGCAACTCCTCGCGCACCTTGCGGCCCGCGCACGCGCCCGCCTGCACCTGGTTGGCGAGCTCCGGCTGCTCGGCACACCAGTTGAGGAAGCCCCGCAGCAGGCGGAAGGCGAGCGCGGCATGCGTCGGGCGCTTGGCGGCCTCGGCCTGCAGCCACGCATGCACCGCCACGGCATCGATTTCGGCCAGCGGACGCAGCAGGAGCGCACGCAGGGCACCGGGCTGGGTCGTGCCGTCCTCGGTGGCCTTCTTGCCTCGCGTGATCGGTTGTCCGCCCTCCTGACTCACCCGCTCATGGTCGCGCAGCGTCAGAGCTCCCCACTTTGAGCGGCGCGCGGTGACGTAGGCGGCCCACGCTTCGATGGCAGGTGCTGCTCTCCGCTCCGCCTCGCGTGCAGCGGCCTCGGCGGCAACCTTCGCGGCCTCTTTCGCCTCTTCCTTCTGGCGGTCGAGCTCTCGCGGATCCGTGCCCGACTCGACGAGCACCTGCAGCCGGTTCGCCTCGGCGCGTGCTTGCTCGAGGTTCCAGACGTTGGCGTCGCCGATCGTGCGGCGAATGGTCTTGCGGTTGAGCTTGGCCTCGAAGATGAAAGACTTCGCGCCCGTGGTCGCGCGCACAGCCAGGCGAGGCGCTACTGAATCCCAGAGGAACACCTGCTTCACACCATCGGGACAGGTGAAGCGCCGAATGCGGTCCAGGGTGAGGCGTTCGCGTTGCATGGCATCGGCTCCAGGTTGGCTACACCGAAGCCGTGTAGCCACGGTGTAGCCAAATTATACCGATGTTGGGCTATGTCCGTCTATGTCAGCGAGAGCACCCGATCACGCTGAAGCCCTTGCAAATGCTGGATTTCAAGCGACTTCGCCCGCTTCAATCGCGCTTTGTCTATGTAGCCGAAAGGCCAATTTTCGGGGACTCATAATCCTTTGGTTGCGGGTTCGAATCCCGCAGGGCCCACCAATGGAATCCGGGGCTCAGGAGAAATCCTGGGCCCCTTTTCATTGCCTGGCGAAAGCAGGGCGACGAACGGAGCACCTTAGGGACGACGGCATCCGTACCACCTGTCGATTCCCGCCCGTTGATCGACATGAGAAGCGATCGCGTCGAATCCATCGAGCCATCGCGGGGATCCGCAGACCCGGCACGCGTTCGTGGCGCGCGAGGATTGCGCCGCCGATCGAGCCCCTGTCGGCGATTTTTACAATCCCGACCAAAGTGCACTCGCCGATCAAGTCACGAATCTGCACTAATCCATACTTTTCATACACTTGCCATCACCACCACAAAGTAGGCACAGCATTTGCTTGACACTCTTCGAACCCCCGAACGCCGGAAATGTTGCTCGGGATCCGAAAGGAGTGAAGATCATGCAAGTCAAACCTCTCTGCGCTGCGCTCACCCTGTTGGCGATCGCCTCCACCGCCTCGGCCGCGACGACCACCCTATCCGGGACCATCCGCGATTTTTGCGCACCGTCGATCGTCGATAGCACTGGCGCTCCGGTGTGCACCCAACTGTCCGATTTCGAAGGCGGCATCCCCGGGGTGGTGGCGAACATGACCGGAACGAACCTGAGCGGCGGCCTCCCCGTTGCCGGTGCAAACATCGTTACCGGCGCCTCGACGGCGGACAACTTCGCAAAATGGTACGTGGACAGCCCGGGCTACAACCTGAGCCAGGCCTTGTCGCTGACGCTGAACGAAACCACACCGGGTAGCGGTGTTTATTCGTACGCTTCGTCGAGCTTCTTCCCGATCGACGGGCAGCTCTACGGCAACCAGGGGCGCAGCCACAACTACCACTTCACGCTGCACCTCGAGGGCCAGCTGTCCTTCGCCGACCCCACCGCCGGTGCCGACAATTCCTTCAGCTTCACCGGCGACGACGATCTGTGGGTGTTCGTGAACGGCATCCGGTTCATCGATCTCGGCGGCGTGCATGGTGCGGCCAACGCCTCCTTCACCGAGGAAACGCTGAAGGCCGCCGGCCTCGCCGCTGGCACCGCCTACGACCTCGACATCTTCTTCGCCGAGCGCCATACCAGCGAATCGAACTTCAACATCACCACCACCTTCGCGATCAAGCCGCCTTCGAACGACGTGCCGGAGCCAGGCGGACTCGCGCTGCTGGGTCTTGGACTCGCCGGCCTTGGTGCGCTGCGGCGCCGGTCACCGGGGCGCTGAACCCGGGGAAGGTAGCGCAGGAAACCGAAACGGCCGCCCGAAGGGTGGCCGTTTTTTCATGAGGGTCCGGACCCACCGGACGCTGCGGCGCACGCAAGCGCGGGATTGCGCAAAAACCGGCTGTGTAGACGTGACGATGGGGACCGAAGTCCCCACCGGCTTTTCTTTGGTAACAAGGCTCAAGCAGCCTCGGCATAGGCCTTAAGCGGCCAGTGCGAAACGCTCATCGTTGGCGTTTATGGATTTGCGCGGATTACGTCCGTCGCCTCTCGGGTTGCCTGCTCACCTTTGCCCGCCCTGTCGAAACCGGTACACCCCCACCCAAGCACACTCCCGAATGCACTTGGGTGGAGGTGAGGGGAATCGAACCCCTGTCCAGAACGCCTCCAGATTGCCGGGATTACAACCATGCCCGCGATCTTACGCAGGTCGGCCGCCGCATTCAATGCCTGGGTGGGGAGAAGGCGCGATCCGTTTGTAAGCAATTGCACCGCGCCAGGCGAAATCCCCGCCCGACGCGCCCCCAGCCCGCGAGCGCCTCACGCCTCACGCCTTCGGCACCCTACCCATCAGGTAGAAGGGGTCGTTGGGCGGCGTGCCGGTGAGATGCACCAGCCGGTTGCTCATGCTGAAGAAGGCGGTGATCGCACCGATATCCCAGATCGCCTCGTCGTCGAAGCCATGCGCGCGCAGCGCCGCAAGGTCGGCGTCATCGACCTCGGCCCCGTGCGTACTCAGCTTGATCGCGAAGTCGAGCATCGCGCGCTGGCGCGGGCTGATCTCGGCCTTGCGATGGTTGGTGGCGAGCTGGTCGGCGAGACGCGGGTTCTTCGCACGGATGCGCAGGATGGCGCCATGGGCGATGACGCAGTACAGGCACTGGCCGGCAGCCGAGGTGGCGACGACGATCATCTCGCGCTCGGCCTTGCTCAAGCCGACGTCCTTCTCCATGAGAGCGTCGTGATAGTCGAAGAAGGCGCGGAACTCGGCCGGACGGTGGGCGAGCATCAGGAACACGTTGGGCACGAAGCCCGCCTTCTCCTGCACGGCGAGGATGCGCTCGCGCACGTCCTCGGCGAGCTCCGCGAGCTCGGGCACCTTGAAGCGGCTGATGGTTGCGCTCATTGGAAGTCTCCTCCTGTGATGTTCTTGTGATGAAGCTCAGCGATCGACGTTGACGACGATGCGCCCGCGCTCCTTGCCGTCGAGCAGCGCGGCGGCGGTATCGACCACCTCGCCGAGACCGATCTCGCGCGTCATGCGCTCGAGCTTGCCCACGTCGAGGTCGCGGGCGAGGCGGCTCCAGGCCTCGATGCGCTCCTCGCGCGGGGCCATCACGCAGTCGATGCCGACGAGGGTGACGCCGCGCAGGATGAAGGGTGCGACCGAGGCCGGGAAGTCCAGGCCCTGCGCCAGGCCGCAGGCCGCGACCGTGCCGCGGTACAGCGTGGTGGCGCAGGCGTTGGCCAGGGTGTGGCTGCCCACGGTGTCGACCACGCCCGCCCAGCGCTCCTTGCCAAGGGCGCGCCCGGGCTGGCCGAGCTCGCTGCGGTCGATGATGCTGGCCGCGCCCAGTTCGCGCAGGTAATCGGCCTCCTGCGGGCGGCCGGTGGAGGCGACCACGGTGAAGCCGAGCCGGGACAGCAGCGCGATCGCCACGCTGCCCACGCCACCGCTGGCGCCGGTGACCAGCACCTCGCCGCGCTGCGGGACGACCCCGTGGCGCTCCAGCGCCATCACGCACAGCATCGCCGTATAGCCGGCCGTCCCGATCGCCATCGCCTGGAGCGGAGTGAAGGCCGCGGGCAGCGGCACCAGCCACTCGCCGCGCACGCGCGCACGCTGCGCCAGTCCGCCCCAGTGCACCTCGCTCGTGCCCCAGCCGTTGAGGATGACCTTGTCGCCCACCGCCACGCCCGGGTGCGCGCTGGACTCGACCGTGCCGACCAGGTCGATGCCCGCCACCATCGGAAACTTGCGCACCACCGCGCCGCGCCCGGTGATCGCCAGGCCGTCCTTGTAGTTGAGCGAGGAATATTCCACCCGGACGCCGACGTCGCCTTCGGGCAGCGAGGCCTCGTCGAGCTCCTTCACCGCCGCGCGGTAGCCGGCATCATCCTTCTCGATCAGCACTGCCTTGAACATTTTTCTCCCCCTGGGCGCACCACGCGCCGTTTTTGCAGTCGAAGCCCCATGTTAAACGATGACCGCCGCGCGCTCGAACTTGGGTGCAAGGGGGCTCTCGGGTGATAATGTCGGACTGCCGAATCAACGGACTCCAAGCAATGAAGCGTGTAGATGACTTCCGCCTGAAACTGGGCTCCCAGGAACTCGTGCCGATCATGGTGGGCGGGATGGGGGTGGACATTTCCACCTCCGACCTGGCGCTCGAGGCCGCCCGGCTGGGCGGGGTCGGGCACATCTCCGACGCGATGCTGCCGACGGTGTCCGACCGGCGCTACAACACCAAGTACGTCAAGAACAAGCTGCAGCAGTACAAGTTCAACGTCGCCAACGCCGACAAGTCGGTGGTGCAGTTCGACCTCGGCCTCATCGCGGAGGCCACCGCGACCCACGTCAGCCGCACCATGGAGCGCAAGCGCGGGCCGGGCATGGTGTTCATCAACTGCATGGAAAAGCTGACGATGAACGCGCCCAAGGACACCCTGCGCGTTCGCCTGCGCACCGCGATGGACCATGGCATCGACGGCATCACGCTGGCCGCCGGCCTGCACCTGGGCTCGTTCGCGCTCATCGAGGACCACCCGCGCTTCCGCGACGTGCAGCTCGGCATCATCGTCAGCTCGCTGCGCGCGCTGCAGCTCTTCCTCAAGAAGAGCGCACGCACCGGCCGCATGCCCGACTACGTGGTCGTCGAAGGCCCGCTCGCCGGCGGCCACCTCGGCTTCGGCATGGACTGGGCGCAGTACGACCTCGCCACCATCGTCGCCGAGATCCGCGACTGGATGCGCGAGCAGCAGCTCGACATCCCGCTGATCCCCGCCGGCGGCATCTTCACCGGCACCGACGCGGCGAACTTCCTCGAAGCCGGCGCCGCGGCCGTCCAGGTCGCGACCCGCTTCACGATCACCAAGGAGTGCGGCCTCCCCGACGAGGTCAAGCAGGACTACTTCAAGGCCGACGAAGACGAAATCGAGGTCAATCAGATCTCGCCCACCGGCTATCCGATGCGCATGCTCAAGAGCAGCCCGGCGATCGGCAGCGGCATCCGGCCCAACTGCGAGGCCTACGGCTACCTGCTCGACTCCAGCGGCAACTGCCAGTACATCGAGGCCTACAATCGCGAGGTCGCGGCCCACCCCGACGCCAAGAAGATCAAGGTCTTCGACAAGACCTGCCTCTGTACGCACATGCGCAACTTCGACTGCTGGACCTGCGGCCACTACACCTACCGGCTCAAGGACACCACGGTGCGCGAAGAAGATGGCGACTACCGCATCCTGTCGGCCGAGCACGTGTTCAAGGACTACCAGTTCAGCACCGAAGGCCGCATCGCCCTGCCCGAATGAGCCAGGGATGCGCGGACGCGACGGCGTCCGCGCAATAGTTCCTCGGTGCCGGCCCCGAGGACGCCGATACTGACTGGATGAATTTCCCACTCGATCCTCGGATGCAGGTCGCAGTGGTCGATGACACGCAGCTCAACCTGACGCTGATCGGCAAGCTCGTCGACCGCACGCCCAATGCGCGCGCCCACAACTTCGAGCGCCCTACCCCGGCGCTCGAGTGGTGCCTGGCCAACGCGCCCGACCTCATCATCGTCGACTACATGATGCCGGAGATGGACGGGCTGGAGTTCATACGCCGCATCCGCGCGCACCGCGACCGCGACGACCTGCCCATCCTGATGGTGACCGCCAGCCACGAGCGCGACGTGCGTTACGCCGCCCTCGACTGTGGGGCGAGCGATTTCCTCACCAAGCCGATCGATGCGCGCGAGTTCGAGGCGCGCGTGCGCAATATGCTCAAGCTGCGCGAAGCCCATCTTGCCGGCAAGCACCGCGCCGAGACCCTCGCCGCCGAGGTGCGCCGGGCAACGGCCGACATCCTCGACCGCGAGCGCGAGACCATCACCCGGCTGTCACGCGCCGCCGAGTTCCGCGACCCCGAGACCGGCGCCCACATCCAGCGCATGTGGCATTTTTCCGCCCTGATCGCGCGCCGACTCGGCCTCGGCGACGCTTTCGCCGAAGACCTGCTGATGGCCGCGCCGATGCACGACGTCGGCAAGCTCGGCATCCCCGACTCCATCCTGCTCAAGCCGGGCCGGCTGACGCCGGAAGAGTTCGCGGTGATGAAGCGCCACCCGCAGATCGGCCACGACATCCTAAAGGACTCCTCGTCGAGCATCCTGCGCTTGGGCGCGACCATCGCCCTCACCCACCACGAGAAGTTCGACGGCAGCGGCTACCCGCACGGACTCGCCGGCGAGTCGATCCCGATCGAAGGGCGCATCGTCGCGGTCGCCGACGTCTTCGACGCGCTCACCTCGGCGCGGCCCTACAAACCAGCGTGGCCGATGTCGCGTGCGGTCGCGCTGCTGCGCGAGGGCCGCGGCACGCACTTCGACCCCGCCTGCGTGGATGCGCTCTTCCATGCCTGGGACCAGGTGCTCTCCGTGCAGATGCGCTATCAGGACGAGCACGAACCCGAAGCGCCCGACTCTCCGTTCGCGCCCGCCCACTGAGGCCCGGCCCCGGGGCCAGACATGCCGACGCGGGCACGCCCCGCGTCAGGCCTTGCGTTCGATCAGCTCGACCTTGTAGCCGTCCGGATCCTCGACGAAGGCGATCACGGTGGTGCCGTGCTTCATCGGCCCCGCCTCGCGCACGACCTTGCCGCCGCGCGCGCGGATGTCGTCACAGGCCTTCCTGGCATCCTCGACCTCGAGCGCGATGTGGCCGTAGGCGGTGCCGAGCTCGTAGGTGTCCACGCCCCAGTTGTGGGTCAGCTCCAGCACCGCGCCGTCGGCCTCGTCGTGGTAGCCGACGAAGGCGAGGGTGAACTTGCCGTCCGGGTAGTCGTGGCGGCGCAGCAGCCGCATGCCCAGCACCTCGGTATAGAAGGCGAGCGAGCGCTCGAGATCGCCGACGCGCAGCATGGTGTGAAGGATTCGCATGGGTTTCTTCCTGTGTTGGAGGGGTTCAGTCTTCGCTGGCGAAGCGGCCACGGTCGGCCGCTGCGGTCGCGATCACCGGCAGGGTCGCCGCGGCGCGGCGCAGCGCGGCTCGCGCCTCACGCCAGTCCGGATAGAGGCGCTCCACCACCGCCCAGAAGCGCGGCGAGTGGTTCATCTCGGCCAGATGCGCGACCTCGTGCGCGACAACATAGTCGATCAAGGCCGGCTCGAGGTGGATCAGCCGCCAGTGCAGGCGGATGCCGGAGCGGGTGCTGCAGCTGCCCCAGCGCGTGGCCGCGCTCGAAAGACTCACGGCGGAGACCGGGACACCGAGGCGATGGCAGAACTCCTCCACCCGTCCGCGGTACCAGGCCAGCGCCCGCGCACGCAGCGCACGCACCAGCGCCCGCTGCGGATCGACGCCCGCGGGCAACAGGAGTTCCTCGCCACCGTCCGCCGCCCGCCAGCGCGCCGCTCGCGCCGACACGAGGCGCAGCACCAGTGCACGCCCGAAGAGCGGCAGGCGCACGCCCTCGGCCACCTCCAGCCGCGGCGGCTGCGGCGCCTGCGCCCGCGCGCGCAGGCGGTCGAGCAGCCAGGACCCATGGCTGTGCACGAAGCGCTCGACTTCGCCGAGCGGCGTGCGCAGCGGCACCGACACGCGCGCGCCGCGATGGTCCACCTGGAGCGTGAACGAGCGTCGCGCCGAGCGGCGCAGCACCAGATCGACCCGGGTACCCTCGACGAGCAGGCTGTGCGGCTCTTCCGAGGCCGCCGCCCGAGCGCTCAAGCCTTGTCTTCCCACTCCAGCCCGCGTGCGGAGAGGTCTGCCTTGATCACCGCCATCGCCGCCGCGACGCGCGCCGCCGTACCCTTCATGCCGAGCTCGAGCGAACGCCGCTGGCCCTCGGCCGCGATCGTGGGCAGGCTGAACAGCGTGGTGTCGGGGAAGTCGGCGGTGACCTGGCGCATCAGGCCGATCAGCTGACCCTCGTAGGCATCCCACACCGTCACCGCCTGCTCGACGTAGTCCTCGGCGTGGTGCAGGTGGGCGTATTTCGTGTCGAGCACCCACTCCACCATCGGCCACGCCATCACCGGAAAGCCGGGGGTGAAGTAGTGCTGGCGGATCGAGAAGCCCGGGATGCGGTTGAAGCTGTTGGGGATGATCTCGCTGCCCACCGGATACACGCCCATCTGCAGGCGCTCGGGGGTGATCTCGGCGCCGAAGCGGGCGCGGATCTCGGCCTCGGCCTCGGGGTGCAGCGCGAGCTCCAGGCCGAGCGCAGCGCCCGCGGCCTCGCGGGTGCGGTCGTCTGGCGTGGCACCGATGCCGCCGAAGCTGAACACCACGTCGCCGGTGGCGAAGGTCTGGCGCAGGGTGTCGGCGAGGCGGTCGAAGTCGTCGCCGGCGTAGCGCGCCCACGACAGCTTGAGCCCGCGCGCGCCGAGCAGCTCGATCAGCTTGGCGAGGTGTTTGTCGCTGCGACGGCCGGAGAGGATCTCGTCGCCGATGATCAGGGCACCGAAGTTCATTTCAGTTTCCGCAGGTCGGCGCCCGGCTCGGCGTCGAGCACGGTGATCCCGTACTGGATGCGGTGCCGGCGCAGGGTCTCGAGCATGTAGTGGACGAAGGCGAGGCCGGCGAAGGCCGGCGCCACCAGGTTGATCACGGGCACGTAGGCAAGCAGGGCCGTGCCGCCGCCGAGCAGCAGCATCTGCGGCCGCCAGTCCTCGCGCAGGCGCTTCAGCTCTCCCCTGTCGGCGTGGTACATGAGCGCGTCGTAGCCGAAGGCGCGCTGGTTGAGCCAGCCGGTGAGCGTGACCGAGATCAGCAGGCCGGCGCCCGGGATCAGCCACAGCGGCAGCGACAGCACCAGCGCGATCAGGAAGAGCACGCCGGCGAGGATGGAGTTCCACGCACTGCCCAGGTTGGAACCGCCGCGACGCTGCTCGAGGTCGGTGTAGTCGATGCGCGCGACGCGCTCGAGCATCAGCGGCAAGGCCACCGTCGCCACCAGCATCGCGGCGGTGACATAGACCAGGGGCACGACCAGCAGCGCGGTGGCGATCTGGATCAGCACCAGCACGATCGCCGCGGTGGTCTCGGAGGCCGACAGCCAGCCGCCGATGAAGGACCAGCCGCTCACCGTGGCGTACAGCCACTCGGTGACCGGCGTCCATGCGTAGAACGCCACGCCGGCCCAGATCACCATGGAAAGCAGGCCGGGCCACAGCAGGTGCCAGAAGATGTCGCGCCGCCCGAGGCTGCGACCGGCGCGCCCGAAGGCGACGAGGATGTCCTTCATGCGTCCGTCCCCCTCAGCGCGGCATGCCCGGCAGACCGCCCGGCATCATGCCCTTCATCGCCCGCATCATCTTGTTCATGCCCCCCTTCGAGAACTGCTTCATGACCTTCTGCGTCTGCTCGAACTGGTTGAGCAGGCGGTTGACCTCCTGCACCGTCACCCCGGCGCCGGCGGCGATGCGGCGCTTGCGGCTGGCCTTGAGGATCTCGGGCTTGGCGCGCTCGAGCGGGGTCATCGAGTTGATGATGCCCTCGATGCGCGAGATCGCCTTCTCCTCGGCCCCGCCCTGCAGCTTGCCCGCCGCCTGGGCGAACTGCGCCGGCAGCTTGTCCATCATCGAAGACAGCCCGCCCATCTTGCGCATCTGGGCGATCTGCTCCTTGAAGTCGTCGAGGTCGAAGCCCTTGCCGGTCTTCAGCTTCTGCGCGAAGGCCTTGGCCTTCTCCTCGTCGACGCCGCGGCGGGCGTCCTCGACCAGGCCGAGGATGTCGCCCATGCCGAGGATGCGGCTGGCCATGCGGTCCGGGTGGAAGGGCTCGAGGCCGGAGAGCTTCTCGCCGACGCCGGCGAACTTGAGCGGCTTGCCGGTGACGTGGCGTACCGACAGCGCCGCGCCGCCACGCGAGTCGCCGTCGAGCTTGGTCAGCACCACGCCGGTAAGCGGCAGCGCCTCGTTGAAGGCGCGCGCGGTGTTCACCGCATCCTGGCCGAGCATGGCGTCGACCACGAACAGGGTCTCGATCGGCTTGACTGCGGCATGCAGGGCCTGGATCTCGGCCATCATGGCCTCGTCCACCGCGAGCCGGCCAGCGGTGTCGACCAGCAGCACGTCGATGTGGTGCTTGCGCGCGTAGTCGAGCGCGGCAACCGCGATGTCGACCGGCTTCTGCGCGGTCTCGGAGGGGAAGAAGCCGACCCCCGCCTGCGCCGCCACGGTCTTCAGCTGCTCGATCGCCGCCGGGCGATAGACGTCGGTGGACACCACCAGCACCTTCTTCTTCTGCTGCTCGTGGAGCAGCTTGGCGAGCTTGCCGGTGGTGGTGGTCTTGCCCGCGCCCTGCAGGCCGGCCATCAGCACCACGGCGGGCGGCTGGGTGGACAGGTCCAGGCCCTCGTGGGCGCCGCCCATCAGCGCCTTGAGCTCGTCGTGCACCACGCCGACCAGAGCCTGGCCGGGGGTCAGCGAGCCGATCACCTCCTGGCCGACGGCCTTCTCCCTGACCTTGGCGACGAAGTCCTTCACCACCGGCAGCGCGACGTCGGCCTCGAGCAGCGCCATGCGCACCTCGCGCATGGCCTCCTGGATGTTTTCTTCCGTCAGGCGGGCCTGGCCGCGGAGGGTCTTGACGACCTTGGACAGGCGTTGGGTCAGATTGTCGAGCATGTTGGGGCAGGCCTTGGGCGCGTGACTTGGAGTAAACTGCGGCTACGTATGCGCACAATTCTACTTCATCTCCTCCCCGCCTCGCTTTACGCTGGTCTGGGCGTGTTCTTCTGGCGCACCTGCATGACGCGCGGATCCGCGCTGCAGCCGCGCCGCGAATGCATGAGCATGCGCGAGCGCCTGCTGCTGCTCGGCGCGATCGTCGCGCACGGCGCGGCGCTGCACCTGGCGATCTTCCCCGGCAGCGAGATGCGCTTCGGCTTCGGCGTCGCGGTCTCGCTGATGGTCTGGCTGGCGGTGTGCTTCTACTGGGTCGAGACCCTCTACACCCGGCTCGACGGCCTGCACGCCGCGGTGATGCCCGCGGGCGCGATCGGCAGCCTCGTGCCCATGCTGTTCCCCGGCGACCACGTGCTCGCCAACGCCACCTCCCCGGCCTTCCGCGCCCACTTCGTGGTGGCCATGCTGGCCTACAGCCTGTTCACCCTGGCCGCCCTGCACGCGATGCTGATGGCCGTGGCCGGGCGCCAGCTGCACAACGCGCGCTTCAGCCGCCTGCTCTCCGGCCTGCCGCCCCTGCTCACCATGGAAGCGCTGCTGTTCCGCCTGATCTCGATCGCCTTCGTGCTGCTCACCCTGACGCTGGCGAGCGGCCTGCTGTTCTCCGAGACGCTCTTCGGCCAGGCCTTCCGCGTCGATCACAAGACGATCTTCGCCTTCGTGTCCTGGTTCCTCTTCGGCGGCCTGCTGCTCGGTCGCCACCTCTGGGGCTGGCGTGGCCGCCTCGCGCTGCGCTGGACCCTGGCCGGTTTCGTGGCGCTGATGCTCGCCTACGTGGGCAGCCGTTTCGTCATCGAAGTGGTGCTGCATCGCACCTGAGTCCGGCGCGCGGGCGTTCGCGCGTATTGACAGCGTCCTGAGGGGCTCCAATACTCGGGGCCCCTCTCCTCGCCACCGCCCCTCGTGACGGACCTCACCCTCACGCTTCAGTTCGTCGCCCTCGTCGTGCTGCTGACCCTGTCGGGATGCTTCTCGATGTCGGAGACGGTCATGATGGCGGCCAACCGCTACCGCCTGCGCGCGCTCGCCAGCCAGGGCAACCGTGGCGCCGGGCTCGCCCTCGACCTGCTCGCCCGCACCGACCGCCTGCTCGGGGTGATCCTGCTGTTCAACAACCTGGTCAACACCGGCGCCGCGACCCTGGTGAGCGTGATCACGCTCGAGCTGTTCGGCAACGAGAGCTGGGCGCTCGGCATCGCGACCCTGCTCGTCACCTTCGCGATCCTCGTCTTCTCCGAGATCACCCCGAAGGTGATCGGCGCCAACCACGCCGACCGCCTCGCGCCCTTCGTCGCCTATCCGCTCACCGGACTGCTGCGCGCATCGTATTTCGCGGTGTGGTTCATCAACCTGTTCTCGCGCGGGCTGCTGAACCTGATGCGCCTGCAACCGAAGGAAGAGGCCCAGTCGGCGCTGTCGGTCGAGGAACTGCGCGCGATGGTGATCGACTCGGGCCAGTACATCCCGCACAAGCACCGCAGCATGCTGCTCAACCTCTTCGACCTCGAGAGCATCACGGTCGAGGACGTGATGACGCCACGCGGCGCGATCGAGAGCATCGACCTGTCCGACCCCGAGGACGTCGTGCGCCGCCAGATCGCCACCAGCTTCCACACCCGGCTGGCGGTCTACGACGGCGACAGCGAGCACGTGATCGGCGTGCTGCACCAGCGCAAGCTGCTCGGCAGCACGCTCGAGGACGACTTCAGCGTCGAACGCATCCGCGAGCTCCTCGCGCGCCCCTACTTCGTGCCGTCCGACACCCCGCTCTACTCGCAGATCCAGTTCTTCCAGGAAAACCAGCAGCGCCTCGGCTTCGTGGTGGACGAATACGGCGAGATCCTCGGCCTGATCACGCTCGAGGACATCATCGAGGAGCTCATCGGCAAGTTCACCACCAGCACTCCGGACGTGGGCGACCGCATGCACTGGGGCGAGGACGGCAGCGTGCTGGTCGACGGCACGTCCAACCTGCGCGAGCTCAACCGCCGGCTCGAGCTCGCCCTCCCCACCGACGGCCCGAAGACGCTCAACGGACTCATCCTCGAGCACCTGCAGGACATCCCCGAGACCGGCGTTTCGATGAAGATCGCCGACACGCCGATCGAGGTCGTGCAGACCCAGGACCGCATGGTGCGCACCGCGCGCATCTTCCGGCCGCTGATCGACGACACCGAGCAATGAGTCCCGACGCCCCGGCGCCGGCCGCACGCATCTTTACAAGGCGGGGGGCGGCGGGCAACATCGGCCGCACTCCGGACACGAGCAAGGCATGGCGGCAACCTCCAAACCGGCCCTGAGCGGCTTCGCCAGGGCGCTGATCCAGCATGGCCACCTGAAAGAGGCGGACGCGGTCGCGTGCACCCTGCAAGCGGGCGAGACTGCGACCGCCTTCATCCTCGAGGTCGCCAACCGCGGCCTGATGAGTTGCGCGGCCATGGCCCGCTTCGCCGCCGAGACCTTCGGCTACCCCCTGCTCGACCTCGCCGCCTTCGATGCGGCGATGTTCGCGCGCGAGGCGGTCGACCGCAAGCTGCTCGCCAAGCATCAGGTCGCGCCGCTTGCCAAGCGCCAGAACCGCATCACGCTCGCCACCGCCGACCCCTCGAACCTGCGCGCGCTCGACGAGATCCGCTTCCAGACCGGCCTGCAGCTCGAGCTCGTGATCGTCGAGGCGGACAAGCTCAAGCGTGTGGTCGAAGCCTTGTCCGAGTCGGCTGCCGACACCTTGAAGGAGCTGACCGGCGAAGCCTTCGACATGGACCTGCTGCAGCAGGACAGCCCCACGCAATCGCGCGACGAGGAGGAAGCCAACGAAGTCGATGACGCGCCGGTCGTCAAGTTCATCCAGAAGGTGCTGATCGACGCGATCAACGAGGGCGCCTCCGACGTCCATTTCGAGCCCTACGAGAAGTTCTACCGCATCCGCGTGCGCACCGACGGCATCCTGCGCGACATCGCGCAGCCACCGCTGGTGCTCAAGGAGAAGATCGCCGCGCGTATCAAGGTGATCTCGCGCCTCGACATCTCCGAGAAGCGCGTACCGCAGGACGGCCGCATGAAGCTCGTGCTGTCGAAGAACAAGGCGATCGACTTCCGCGTCTCGACGCTGCCGACCCTGCACGGCGAGAAGATCGTGATGCGCATCCTCGACCCGAGCTCGGCCATGCTCGGCATCGACGCGCTCGGCTACGATCCGGACCAGCGCGAGGCGCTGCTCGCCGCGGTCGAGCGCCCTTACGGCATGATCCTGGTCACCGGCCCCACCGGCTCGGGCAAGACCGTGTCCCTGTACACCTGCCTCAACCTGCTCAACAAGCCGGGGGTGAACATCTCCACCGCCGAGGACCCGGCCGAGATCAACCTCGCCGGCATCAACCAGGTCAACGTCAACGAGAAGGCCGGCCTGACCTTCTCCGCCGCCCTGCGCGCCTTCCTGCGCCAGGACCCGGACGTGATCATGGTGGGTGAGATCCGCGACCTCGAAACCGCCGAGATCGCGATCAAGGCGGCACAGACCGGCCATCTGGTGATGTCCACCCTGCACACCAACGACGCACCCTCCACGCTCGAGCGCCTCAAGAACATGGGCGTGGCGCCGTTCAATATCGCATCCTCGGTGATCCTGATCACGGCCCAGCGCCTCGCGCGCCGGCTATGCTCGTGCAAGAAGGCGGTGGATATTCCACTGCAGGCGCTCGTCGAGGCCGGATTCGAGCCCGAGGAACTCGACGGCAGCTGGGAGCCGATGGGCCCGGTGGGTTGCGAGCGCTGCAAGGGCAGCGGCTACAAGGGCCGGGTGGGCATCTACCAGGTCATGCCGATCAGCGAGGAGATCGCCCGCATCATCATGACCGGCGGCAACTCCATGGACATCGCTGCCCAGGCTCGCCGCGAGGGTGTGCTCGACCTGCGCCAGTCGGGCCTGCGCAAGGTGCGCCAGGGCATCACCTCGCTCGAAGAAGTGCTGGCGACGACCAACGAATAAAGGACGTTCGATTTCATGGCCACTGCAAGCCGCGCGGCACGTGCCACCGGTCCCAAGGAGGACCTGTACATCTGGGAAGGCAAGGACAAGACCGGCAAGGTCATCCGCGGCGAGATCCGCGCCACCGGCGACGCCATGGTGCAGGCCATGCTGCGACGCCAGGGCATCCAGGTGATCAAGGTGCGCAAGCAGAAGATGGCGCGCGGCGGCCGCATCTCCGAGAAGGACATCGCGCTGTTCACCCGCCAGCTCGCCACGATGATGAAGTCCGGCGTGCCGCTGCTGCAGGCCTTCGACATCGCGATGAAGGGCTCGGCCAACGCGGCCTTGTCGCGCATGCTCAACGACATCCGCACCGACGTCGAGACCGGCTCCAACCTGTCGCAGGCCTTTGCCAAGCACCCCGCGCATTTCGACCGCCTGTTCTGCAACCTGGTCGCCGCCGGCGAGCAGGCGGGCATCCTCGACGGCCTGCTCGACCGCATCGCCACGTACAAGGAAAAGATCCTCGCGATCAAGAGCAAGATCAAGTCGGCGCTGTTCTACCCCACCGCGGTGGTCGTCGTCGCCGGCCTGGTGATCTCGGTGATGATGCTGTTCGTGATCCCCGAGTTCAAGAGCGTGTTCAAGAGCTTCGGCGCCGACCTTCCCGCGCCGACCTTGCTGGTGATCGCCATCTCGGATGCCTTCGTGGCGTACTGGTACCTGATCTTCGGTGCGATCATCGCGGCCATCGTCTCGATCGCGTGGAGCTACAAGCGCTCGACGGCGATGCAGATCGCGGTCGACCGGCTGGTGCTGCGCATCCCGGTGGTCGGCGCGATCATCCGCAAGGCGACGGTGGCGCGCTGGACGCGCACGCTGTCGACCATGTTCGCCGCCGGCGTGCCGCTGGTCGAGGCGCTCGACTCGGTGGGCGGCGCATCCGGCAACCACGTTTATCTGGTGGCGACACGCCAGATCCAGGGCGAGGTCAGCACCGGCACCAGCCTGACGGTGGCAATGCAGAACGCCGACGTGTTCCCCACCATGGTGGTGCAGATGGTCTCGATCGGTGAGGAGTCCGGCCAGCTCGACTCGATGCTGAGCAAGGTCGCAGACTTCTTCGAGCAGGAGGTGGACGACGCCGTCGCCGGCCTGTCGCAGCTGCTCGAGCCGCTGATCATGGTCTTCCTCGGCACCGTCATCGGCGGCCTGGTGGTCGCGATGTACCTGCCGATCTTCAAGCTCGGGGCGATCGTCTGAGTCATGCTCGGCTTCCTCTCCGACCCCATCGCCTTCACCACCCTGGCCGGCCTGCTCGGCCTGTTCGTGGGCAGCTTCCTCAACGTCGTGATCCATCGCCTGCCCAGGATGATGGAGCGCGACTGGCACGCCCAGGCCGCCGAGCTGCGCGGCGAGGAGCCCCCCGCCGGCGAGCGCTTCAACCTCGCCACGCCGCGCTCGCGCTGCCCGCACTGCGGCCACCAGATCACGCTTCTCGAGAACATCCCGCTGGTCAGCTACCTGGTGCTGCGCGGACGCTGCGGGCATTGCGGCGCCGGCATCAGCAAGCGCTACCCGATCGTCGAGGCCGTCAGCGCGCTGCTGTCGGCCTACGCCGCCTGGCATTTCGGCTTCGGCGCCGCCGCGCTGGGGGCGCTGCTGTTCGTGTGGGCGATGGTCGCGCTCACCTTCATCGACCTCGACACCCAGCTGCTGCCTGACGACATCACCCTGCCGCTGCTGTGGCTGGGCCTCGCCTTCAACGTGGGCGGCACCTACACCGAGCTCCCCGCCGCGGTCATCGGCGCGATGGCGGGCTATCTCGCGCTGTGGTCCGTGTTCTGGCTGTTCAAGCTCGCCACCGGCAAGGAAGGCATGGGCTATGGCGACTTCAAGCTGCTGGCCGCGATCGGCGCCTGGCTGGGCTGGCAGATGTTGCCGCTCACCATCCTGCTGTCCTCGCTGGTGGGTGCGGTGGTCGGCATCGTGCTGATCGTCGCCGCCCGCCACGGCCGCAACGTGCCGATCCCCTTCGGCCCCTATCTCGCCGCCGCCGGCCTGATCGCGCTGTTCTGGGGCGAGGGCATCACCGCGCGCTACCTCGGCCTGCTCTGAACGCGCGACGCGCAAGCCCGCGCACGCGGTCCGCAGCGCGGGGCTTGAAGCCGCCCTCTCCCGCCCTCACCTGAAGCCTGCGCGCGCCGGTTCCGGACGCGCTTTTTCCTTATGCTGCGTTGCGTTAGACTTGCGCACTTGTTTTCGGGAGCACGTCATGCCCATCTACGAATATCGTTGCCCGAGCTGTGGTTTCCAGAAAGAACACCTGCAGAAAATGAGCGACGAGCCCCTGTCCGTCTGTCCGTCCTGCGGCGCGGCCGGCTACGCCAAGCTGCTTTCGGCGGCCGGCTTCCAGCTCAAGGGCTCGGGCTGGTACGCCACCGACTTCAAGGGTGGCGCCAAGAGCGCCGCCCCGGCGGCCGAATCCACGCCCGCACCTGCAGCCGGTGGCTGCGGCGGCGGCTGCGCCTGCCACTGAGCGCACCGAACCATCTCGCGGCAGGCCGGCCGCGGCGCGGCGGATGCCGGCAGCCGCGGCGTGTGGCGGCCAGGAACTGCACTTGAAAAAATACTTCATCACCGGCCTGCTGATCTGGCTCCCGCTGGCGATCACCTACATGGTGATCTCCTGGATCGTCGGCACGCTCGACGCGATCCTGCTGTGGCTCCCCGAGGAGTACCAGCCGAGCCGCTACCTCGGCGTGCACATCCCCGGCGTGGGCGTGATCGCCGGCCTGCTGCTGGTGTTCTTCACCGGCCTGGTCGCGGCCAACGTCATCGGCCAGAAGCTCGTGAAGCTTTGGGAGGCGCTGCTGGCACGCATCCCGGTGGTGAAGTCGATCTACTACAGCGTCAAGCAGGTCTCCGACACCGTCTTCTCCAGCAGCGGCCAGGCCTTCCGCAAGGCGCTGCTGGTGCAGTACCCGCGCGAGGGCGTGTGGACCATCGCCTTCCTCACCGGCCAGCCGGGCGGCGACGCGGCCGAGCACCTGCGCGGCGACTACGTCAGCGTGTATGTGCCGACCACGCCCAACCCGACCTCGGGCTTCTTCCTGATGATGCGGCGCAGCGAGGTCGTCGAGCTCGACATGAGTGTCGACGACGCGCTCAAGTACATCATCTCGATGGGCGTCGTCGCGCCACCCATGCGCAGGCGGGAGCCGGCACCCGCGCTGCCCGAGTCCTGAACCCAGCACATCCGATCTTCCAGCCTCCCCACCCTGCCGAATCCTGAATCCCCGGGCGCAAGCGCCCCCGAACCTGCGGAACCCGACATGCGAACTCACTACTGCGGCAAAGTCACCGCCGCCGACCTCGACCAGATCGTCACCATTTGCGGCTGGGTGCATCGCCGCCGCGACCACGGCGGCGTCATCTTCATCGACCTGCGCGACCGCGAGGGCCTGGTGCAGGTGGTGTGCGACCCCGACCGCGCCGACATGTTCAAGACCGCCGAGTCGGTACGCAACGAGTTCGTGCTCAAGATGAGCGGCAAGGTGCGCCGCCGCCCGGCCGGCACCGAGAACGCCAACCTGACCTCGGGCGAGATCGAGATCCTCTGCCACGACATCGAGGTGCTCAACGCCGCCGCCACGCCGCCCTTCCAGCTCGACGACGAGAACCTGTCGGAGACCGTGCGCCTGACCAACCGCGTCATCGACCTGCGTCGCCCGCAGATGCAGAAGAACCTGATGCTGCGCTACAAGACCACGATGGCCTTCCGCCGCTTCCTCGACGGCGCCGGCTTCATCGACGTCGAGACGCCGATGCTCACCAAGAGCACGCCCGAAGGCGCGCGCGACTACCTGGTGCCCTCGCGCGTGCATCCGGGCCAGTTCTTCGCCCTGCCGCAGTCGCCGCAGCTCTTCAAGCAGCTGCTCATGGTGGCCGGCTACGACCGCTACTACCAGATCGTCAAGTGCTTCCGCGACGAGGACCTGCGCGCCGACCGCCAGCCCGAATTCACCCAGGTCGACCTCGAGACCTCGTTCATGAACGAGCACGAGATCACCGCGCTGGTGGAAGAGATGATCCGCTTCGTGTTCAAGGAAGCGATGGACGTCGAGCTGCCTGCGCCCTTCCCGCGCATGACCTACGCCGAGGCGATGCGCCGCTACGGCTCGGACAAGCCCGACCTGCGCGTCACCCTCGAGCTCACCGATGTCACCGACGCCGTGCAGGACGTCGCCTTCAAGGTGTTCAGCGGCCCCGCCACCTCGGGCGGCCGCGTCGCCGCGATGCGCGTGCCGGGCGGCAACGCCCTCACCCGCGGCGAGATCGACGAGTTCACCAAGTTCGTCGGCATCTACGGCGCCAAGGGCCTGGCCTACATCAAGGTCAATGACGTGACCCAGCCCAACGAGCAGGGCCTGCAGTCGCCGATCGTCAAGAACCTCCACGAGACCGCGCTGCGCACCATCCTCGAGCGCACCGGCGCGCAGTCGGGCGACCTGATCTTCTTCGGCGCCGACAAGACCAAGGTGGTCAACGACGCCATGGGCGCGCTGCGCATCAAGCTCGGCCACGAGAAGGGCTACGTGACCGGCGAGGCCTGGCGCCCGCTGTGGGTGGTCGACTTCCCGATGTTCGAGTACGACGAGGACGACAAGCGCTGGACCGCCTGCCACCACCCCTTCACCAGCCCGAAGGACGAGCACATCGACCTGCTCGAATCCAACCCGGGCGAGTGCCTCGCCAAGGCCTACGACCTCGCGCTCAACGGCTGGGAGATCGGCGGCGGCTCGGTGCGTATCCACCGCGCCGACGTGCAGGCGCGCGTGTTCGAGGCGCTCAACATCGGCCCCGAGGAGCAGCAGGCCAAGTTCGGCTTCCTGCTCGACGCGCTCAAGTACGGCGCGCCCCCGCACGGCGGCCTGGCCTTCGGTCTCGACCGCATCGTCACCATGATGACCGGCGCCGAGTCCATCCGCGACGTCATCGCCTTCCCCAAGACCCAGCGCGCCCAATGCCTGCTCACCGACGCGCCGAGCGGCGTGGACGAGAAGCAGCTGCGCGAGCTGCACATCCGCCTGCGCCAGAAGGTTGACACGCAGGTCGAGGTCGAGCGCGGCTGAGCGCCCGACTGCGCTGGCAGGCTCGCTCCCGCAGGCCGTTCGCACCTGAAGCCCCCGCGACGAAGAGCAGCATTTCTTCGTCGCGGGGGCTTCAGCCTTTGCGCCGCCTGCCGTAATCTTCGGACATGGCACGCCGCCGGCGTGCGTCCGCCACGCCATCCGATGCTCCTTCCCCACGGCCTGCAGGTCCTCGTCGTCGAATCCCAGTCGAGCATGCGCGCGCAGCTGCGCAACATGCTCGCCTCGATCGGCGTCGACGCGCCGCAGTTCGCGGTATCGGCGAGCATGGCGATGCGCCGCCTGCGCGCGCAGACCTACGACCTCATCCTGTCCGAATACGACCTCGGCGAGGGCCAGGACGGCCAGCACCTGCTCGAGGACCTGCGCCAGCACGCCATCATTCCGCCCGAAACGGTGTTCGTGATGATCACCGGCGAGCGCAACTACGAGCGCGTGATCAGCGCCTGCGAGCTCATCCCCAACGACTACATCCTCAAGCCGCTCACCGCCGAGAGCCTGCGCGTGCGCCTGCTGCGCGCGTTCGAGAAGCGCGACGCCTTCCTGCCGGTGTGGCAGCTCATGAAGCTCGGCGATCCGGTTGGCGCGCTCGCCGCCTGCCGCGAGGCGCGCGACCGCCACCCCCAGTACCTGGTCGACTTCATGCGCCTGCAGGCCGAACTGCACGCCCAGATCGGCCAGGTCGACGAGGCCGCGGCCCTGTACCGCGAGATCCTCGCCGCACGCCCGATCCCCTGGGCCTCGCTCGGACTGGCGCGCATGCTGGTGGTGCGCGAGGCCTGGGTCGAGGCCGAACACCTGCTCACCGACCTGGTCGCCCGGCACCCGCGCTTCATCGAGGCACACGAGCTGCTCGCCCGCGTGCAGGAAGAAACCGGCCGCCCCGCCGAGGCCTGCGAGACCCTGCAGCGCGCCACCGCGCTCTCGCCCTACCGCCTGCCGCGGCTGCGCAGGCTCGGCGAGCTCGCCCTGCAGGCCGGCGAGCTCGACCGCGCCGAGCACAGCCTTGCCGAGGCGGTGCGCCGCGGCGGCTACTCCGAATTCCGCGACCCCGAGGACCACGTCCGCCTGGTGCAGGCCCAACTCGCCCGCGAGCGCCCCGACGAAGCCCTGGCCACGCTCGCCGACCTCGAGCGCAACCTCGTCCGCCACCCCAAGGGCGAACTTTGCCTCGCCGTCGGCAACGCCCTGGTCGAGGGCCACCGCAACGACGCCGAAGGCCTGCGCGGCGCCATGGTGCGCGCGCTCTCCAGCCCCGAGCGCATCCGCGAGCTCTCCCCCGGGCTGCGCCGCGACCTGCTCGAGCTGTGCTACGACCGCAAGCTGGAGAACGAGGGTCGCCAGCTGCTTGCCGACCTGATGCGCACCCATGGCGACGACCGCAGCCTCGCGAGCACGCGCGCCGCGCTCGAGGCACGCGGCTTCGGCGGGCTCTCCGCCGAGGTCGAGCAGCAGGTGCAGACCGAGGTGAAGACCCTGGTCGGCGCCGGGGCCGAGAAGGCGCGCGCCGGCGACTACGACGGCGCGGTCGCCGAGATGATGAACGCCGCGCGCAAGATGCCGGGCAACCCGCACGTGCTCTTCAACGCCGCGCTCGCCTTGCTGCGCCACATCGAGCACCGCGGCTGGAACGAGGCCTTCGCGGCGCAGGCGCGCAGCCTGATCGAGCGCACCCAGCGCCTGGCGCCCACCAACCCGCGCCTGGCGGCGATCACCGAGTTCCGCCACGAGCTCATGAAGCGCTACGGCATCCGCCCCGAGCGCGCCCCGATCCCCCGCAACCGCCGCGCCTGAACCCCGATGCTGCGTACCGTCCTGCTCCGCCTGCTGCTCCTGCTCACGCTCGCCGCGGCCCTGCCCGCCTGCTCACCCGGCGCCACGCCCGCGGCCCCGCAAGCCGCGCAGGGGCTGCTGCAGCCCTCGCACGCCGGCCTGCCGCCCGAGGCGATCGAGACGCTGGCGCTCATCCAGCGCGGCGGCCCCTTCCCCTACCGCAAGGACGGCACCACCTTCCAGAACCGCGAACGCCTGCTGCCGGCACGACCGCGGGGCTATTACCGCGAGTACACCGTGCCCACGCCCGGCTCGCGCGATCGCGGCGCGCGCCGCATCGTCAGCGGCGGCGATCCGCCCGAGGTGTTCTACTACACCGCCGACCACTACCGCAGCTTCCGCGAGATCGCGCCGCTGCGCTCGCTGCCCTGAGCCGTCCGTCCATGAGCCAAGCCCTGCAAGCGCCCGCCACGCCCCCGCTCCAGCCGCATCGCATCGACCTCGCCGGCTGCACCGACAAGGCCGAGCTGCTCGCACGCATCGCGCGCACGCTGCGCTTCCCGGACTGGTTCGGCCACAACTGGGACGCGCTCGCCGACTGCCTGTGCGACCTCTCCTGGCTGCCCGCCGATGCCTATCGGCTCGAGTTCGTGCACGCCGATGCGCTGCGCGCGGCCGCGCCCGAGACCGTGGCCACGCTGTGCGAGATCCTCGACGAAGCCGGGGATTTCTGGCGTGCCGAAGGCGTGGGCTTCGGCCACGCCTTCATCCCCGCGCCTCCCGAGGGACCTGGCGGCGCGCCTCGATGAGCTCGGCGAGGCAGCGCGGACAGTAGCATTCCCCCGTACCTTCAGCCGGCACCGCGAACGCGGCCGGCAGCGCCGCGCACCAGCACTCCGCCTCACCCGCGCGCATGCCGCAGGTGAAGCTCGCGCCGCAGCGCGGACAGACATTGGTGGTTTCGTTCATCAGCGTTGCGCCTCCCAGGTTCGTTCGATTGCCGTCACGAGGAGGACGCCGCGATCGACGCCGCACGCACGCTCGCCCCTTGAAAACCCTTCCTGCGTGCCTATATTGGTCTTGAAGCCGGATCCCCCGGCAAGAACCCGGACACAGGAGGACACGACATGAGCAACCCTCTCACCCGTCGCACCGACCCGCTGGACGACTTCTTCCGCGGATTTTTCGTGCGCCCCGTAGATTTCGGCGGCCAGCAGCTTGCCACGCCCGGCACCGACGCACCGCAGATGCGGGTCGACGTCAAGGAGACCGCGCAGGGCTATGAGGTGCATGCCGAGCTACCCGGTATGAAGAAGGAAGACATCCACGTCCATATCGACGGGCCGGTGGTGTCGATCAGCGCCGAGCGCAAGCAGGAGAAGGAGATCAAGGACGGCGAGAAGGTGCTGCGCACCGAGCGCTACTTCGGCAAGGTGTCGCGCAGCTTCCAGCTCGGCCAGGAGATCGACGAGGCCGCCGCGAGCGCGAAGTTCAACGACGGCGTGCTCGAGTTGCACCTGCCCAAGAAGGCCGAGGTGCAGGCCAGGCGGCTCACCATCGAGTAAGCGCCCTGCGCCAGACCCGCCGTCATTCGCGCCTGCCGGCGCTCCTACATGACCCATCGTGCTTCCTCGGCCTCCTGTAGGAGCGGCGGCAGCCGCGAATCGTGCGGCGAAACAATTGGCGCGCCCGCAAACCCCCACCGCCGCCTTCGCGCCTGGCGGCGCTCCTACATGAACCGTCGTGCTTCCTCGGCCACCTGTAGGAGCGGCGTCAGCCGCGAATCGTGCGGCGAAACAATTGGCGCGCCCGCAAACCCCCGCCGCCGTCATTCGCGCCTGCCGGCGCTCCTGCATGAACCGTCGCGCTTCCTCGGCCTCCTGTAGGAGCGGCGGCAGCCGCGAATCGTGCGGAGAAACAATTGGCGCACCCGCAAACCCCCACTGCCGTCATTCGCGCCTGCCGGCGCTCCTACATGAACCGTCGTGCTTCCTCGGCCTCCTGTAGGAGCGCCGGCAGCCGCGCAGGCGGCGGTGCAGGGGGTGACATGATCGAGGCGGCTGGCTCGCCTCGTGCGCGCTTGCCGGCGCTCGATCGACCGCGCCGTCCTACTTGCTCTTGATCATCGTGCCGACGCCGTGGTCGGTCAGGATCTCGAGCAGCAGGCAATGCTCCACGCGGCCGTCGATGATGTGCACCGACTTCACGCCGTTGCGCGCCGCGTCCAGCGCCGAGCCGATCTTGGGCAGCATGCCGCCCGACAGGGTGCCGTCGGCGACGAGGTCGTCGATCTGGCGCGGGGTCAGACCGGTGAGCAGGTTGCCGGCCTTGTCGAGCACGCCCGGGGTATTGGTGAGCAGCACCAGCTTTTCGGCCTTGAGGATCTCGGCGAGCTTGCCGGCGACCACGTCGGCGTTGATGTTGTACGTCTCGCCGTCCTCACCCACACCGATCGGCGCGATCACGGGGATGAAGTCGCCCTGGTCGAGGAAGGAGATGAGGCTGGGGTCGATGCCGGTGATCTCCCCCACCTGACCGACGTCGATCAGGTCGCCCTCGGGCGCGCCGTGCTTCTGCATCAGCAGCTTCTTGGCACGGATGAAGCCGGCGTCCTTGCCGGTAAGGCCCACCGCCTTGCCGCCATGCTTGTTGATCAGGTTGACGATCTCCTTGTTCACCTGGCCGCCGAGCACCATCTCGACCACTTCCATGGTCTCGGCGTCGGTCACGCGCATGCCCTGGATGAACTCGCCCTTCTTGCCCATGCGGGTGAGCAGGTTCTCGATCTGCGGGCCGCCCCCGTGGACCACCACCGGGTTGAGGCCGACCAGCTTGAGCAGCACCACGTCGCGCGCGAAGCAATCCTTGAGGTGCGGATCGGTCATCGCGTTGCCGCCGTACTTGATGACGATGGTCTTGTCGAAGAAGCGTTTGATGTAGGGCAGCGCCTCGGCGAGGATCTCGGCCTTGCGCGCGGGCGTGACGTCTTGCTGGTGAACGGGCTGGGTCATCGGGAGACTCCTTGATCGGACAGGGGGATTCTAGTGGCCAGCCCGCGGAACCGGAAGTGCACCGCAGCAAAGCCCCCCGCCACCGCGCTCTACATATCGAATTACTATTTAAATCGTCGAAATGTTCAATTGGAACTATTGAATCGCATCGCCGATACTGACTCCATCAGACAAGGCGGCCGTGCCGTCGAGCTCAGCGGAGGATTTCCATCATGGTCGACAAGGTCGCTCGCCTGCATTTCCAGCCTGCCAGCCCGGCCGGTGCCCTGCGCGCGCTCAGCGGCTGGCTGATCGCGGTCACCGGACTTGCCCTGCTCGTCGCCCAGCTCGCGCGCAGCGTCGAGGGCTTCGAGCTTGCGGTGTCGGGTGCGGTGGCAGGGGGCGCGATGGCTGCGGCGGCGACCGCACTCGGTGCGGTGCCGCTTCTGGTCGTGCGCCGGATCGGCGCCAGCGTGCAGGGCATGCTGCTCGGCTTCGGCGCCGGCGTCATGCTCGCCGCGAGCGTGTTCTCGCTGCTGCTGCCCGGCTTCGAAGCCGCGCTCGCACAGACCGGCACGGAGACCGGCGCCGCGCTGCTGGTCGCGTGCGGCGTGCTGCTCGGCGCCGGCGGCCTGCTCGCGATGGACCGCGCCCTGCCGCACACGCATTTCCCCGAAGGCCGGCGCAGCGGCGCCGCGGTGTGGCTGTTCGTGTTCGCGATCGCCGTGCACAACATCCCGGAGGGCCTGGCGATCGGCGTGGCCGCCGGCCTCGAGGGCACGGGCGCCGGCTCGGGCGACGCGGTCGCCGCCGGCATCTCGCTGCAGAACGTGCCCGAGGGACTGATCGTCGCGATCGCCCTGGTGGCGGCGGGTTACGGGCGCTGGCTCGCCTTCGGCGTCGCGGCGGTGTCGGGCCTGATCGAGCCGGTCGCGGCGATCGCCGGTTCGGTGATGGTGTCGGTCTCGGCGACCATCCTGCCCTGGGGCCTGGCCGGCGCGGCCGGCGCGATGCTCTTCGTGGTCAGCCACGAGATCATCCCAGAGTCGCACCGCCGCGGTCACGAGACGCTCGCCACCGGTGGCCTGATGGTCGGCTTCGTGATGATGATGCTGATGGATACGCTGGTGGCGTGAAGGGTCAGGCGTGAGGCGCTGGGCGCACGCGCAAAGGACGAAGGGCGCTCCGAGGAGCGCCCTTCGTGTGTTCGGGGTGGCGAGCCTGACCCCCGGCACTTGCAGGGAGCGGCTGTGGCTGCTGCCTTCCGGCCCTGACCAGGTTCACCGCGCTGCAATGCGGGGAGACCCGCCACGGCCGGCATTGTAGCAGCATGCCAGCCGCTGCGGTGCGGCAATGACGCCGCGCCGCACCGCAGCGATCAACCCCCCGGTCAGCCCTTGAGCTCGGGGAAGTCTTCTTCGAAGAACTCCAGCTCGCCACGGGCAGCCTCGCCGCGCGCCTCTTCGGCCTTGCGCAGCTCGACGCGGCGGATCTTGCCCGAGATGGTCTTGGGCAGGTCGGCGAAGGACAGGCGGCGGATGCGCTTGTACGGGGCCAGGCGTTCGCGGGTGAAGGCGAAGATGTCCTTCGCCAACTCGCGGCTCGGCTCCTGGCCGGCGACCAGGATCACGAAGGCCTTGGGCACCGCCAGGCGCAGCGGATCCGGGCTCGGCACCACCGCGGCTTCGGCCACGGCCGGGTGCTCGATGAGCACGCTCTCGAGCTCGAAGGGGCTGATGCGGTAGTCGGAGGCCTTGAACACGTCGTCGGCGCGGCCGACGTAGGTGATGTAGCCGTCCTCGTCGATGCTGGCGACGTCGCCGGTGCGGTAGTGGCCGTCGCGCATGACCTCGGCGGTCTTGGCGGGATCACCCGAGTAACCCACCATCAGGCCCACCGGGCGGTGCTCGCCCATCACCAGCGAAACCTCGCCCTCGACCGAGGGCTTGCTGTCGGCGTCGAGCAGGGCGATCTTGTAGCCAGGCAGCGGGCGGCCCATGGAGCCCGGCTTGAGCGGCTGGTCGGGGGTGTTGCCGATCTGCGCGGTGGTCTCGGTCTGGCCGAAACCGTCGCGGATGGTGATGCCCCAGGCCTTCTTCACCTGATCGATGACCTCCGGGTTGAGCGGCTCGCCGGCACCGATCAGCTCGCGCAGCTTGGTCTTGACCGCGGCGAGATCCTGCTGGATCAGCATGCGCCACACCGTCGGGGGCGCGCACATCGTGGTGACCTCGTACTTGACCAGCACGTCGAGCAGGGCGGCGGCGTTGAAGCGGTTGTAGTTGTACAGGAACACGCAGGCGCCGGCGTTCCAGGGCGCGAAGAAGCAGCTCCAGGCGTGCTTGGCCCAGCCCGGCGAGGAGATGTTCATGTGACGGTCGTTGGGCTTGAGGCCGATCCAGTACATCGTCGACAGGTGGCCGACCGGATAGGACTGGTGGGTGTGCAGCACCAGCTTGGGCTTGGAGGTGGTGCCCGAGGTGAAGTACAGCAGCAGCGGGTCGTCGACGCGGGTCACGCCGTCCGGGGTGAAGACGTCGGACTCTGCCGCAGCCTCCTCGAAGGCCTTCCAGCCCGCGGGCGCGCCACCCACGGCGATGCGCCCGAAATTGCCCGGCAGGTTCTCGAACTTGTCGGTGTGCGCCTTGCCGATCACCACATGCCTGACCTGGCCGCGCTCGACGCGGTCGACGAGGTCTTCGGGGGTCAGCAGCGTGGTCGCGGGGATCACCACCGCGCCGAGCTTGATCGCGGCGAGCATGGTCTCCCACAGCGGCACTTCGTTGCCGAGCATGATCAGGATGCGCTCGCCGCGCTTGACGCCCTGCTTGCGCAGCCAGTTGGCGACGCGGTTCGAGCGCGCCGACATCTCGGCGAAGGACAGCCTGGATTCGCGGCCGTCTTCCTCGATGATCCACAGCGCCGGGTTGTCGTTGCCCTCGGCCATGGCATCGAAGTAGTCCAGCGCCCAGTTGAACTCCTTGAGCCTGGGCCACTTGAAGCCGGCGTAGGCGGTCGCGTAGTCGCTGCGGTGCTGCAGCAGGAAGTCGCGCGCCGCGAGAAATTCATTGACTGCACTCATGGGTTCTCTCCTCTCCAGGACGTCGTTGGAATGCTCGGGGCGGCTGCCTGCCCGCCCGATCCCGCTATTTTACGTTGACGTTAACGCAGCGCACCATTCTTGATCAAAATTATGTTTATGGAGGGGGTGGATTCCTCGCGGCGCCGGACACGACCAACCTGCCCCACCCCTCGCCCTGCCCGCCTGAAAAGAGGGCCATCGCCTCGGCCGGCCCGCGACGGGCCGGCAGGTGGAGGAAATCGCCCATCGTGCCGGGAATCGGGCCGCCGAGCGCGGCATCCACTATCGATATACTTGCGGCAACCGGCCGAGTATCGCCGCCGACCGTGCAAGGAGCAAACATGTCCCAGCCTTCGACCCGCCTGCAAGCCCGCTACGGCCAGGAATCCGTTCCTGCCGACATCGCCCTCAACCCGCTCATCGAGCACCTGCTCGACCACCGCTCGGTCCGGGCCTACCTGCCCGACCCGGTCACCGATGCCGAACTCGCCGCGATCGTCGCCGCCGCGCAGTCTGCGGCGAGCTCGTCCAACCTCAACGTGTGGAGCGTGGTCGCGGTGCGCGACGCCGAGCGCCGCGCCAGGCTGGCAGAGCTCGCCGGTAACCAGGCCCACGTGCGCGAGGCGCCGCTGCAGCTCGTGTGGCTCGCCGACCTCGCCCGCCTGCGCCGCATCGCCGACGGCCTCGGGCGTCCGGCCGAGGGCCTCGACTACCTCGAGATGTTCCTCACCGGCGTCATCGACGCCGCGCTCGCCGCACAGAACGGCGCCGCTGCGGCCGAATCGCTCGGCCTGGGCATGGTGTACATCGGCGGCATGCGCAACCGTCCGGAAGAGGTCGCCGAGCTGCTCGGCCTGCCGCCCGGCGTGTTCGCGGTGTTCGGCATGTGCGTCGGCCGCCCCGATCCGGCGCGTCCGGCCGACATCAAGCCGCGTCCCCCGCAGGCCGTGGTGCTGCACCACGAGCGCTACGCGCTCGAAGCCCAGGACGCCGGCATCGCCGCCTACGACCGCGCGATGGAGCGCTTCTACGCGGAGCAGAAGATGAACGTCCACGGCACCTGGAGCGTGCACTCGTCCAAGCGCATCGCCGGCCCCGAGACGCTGTCCGGCCGCCATCGCCTGATCGAGGCGCTCAACGCGCTCGGCTTCGCGCTCAAGTAATTTCGCCCCTCCCGCCCGTCCCTCCCGCCCACCAAGGACCTGCAATGCGCAAACGCGACACGACGCTGACCACCGACCAGAAGGCGCTCGCCATCAACCTGGACAAGTACAAGTACGGCTCCATCGTCGAGATCGGCGCCGGGCAGGAGGTGGCACGCCGCTTCTTCCACGTCGGCGCCGCCGCCGGCACCGTCGCCAAGACCATGTCGGCCTACGACATGGCGGTCAGCGACGACATCTACGGCCATGTCGACCGCTACGTCAGCCGCGCCCGCCTGCTGCAGATGCTGGACAAGGAGTTCACCCAGGTGGTCGCGCGGCTGGCCCACCTGCGGCCGAAGAACACCACCTTCTTCGCCTACGCCGCCACCGTCACCGCGCGCAGCTTCAAGCAGAAGAACGAATGCCACGGCTGGGTCGGCATCCGCCTGCAGCTGCACCCGGGCGCCGAGCCCAGCGACGTGGTCATGCACGTGCGCATGCTCGACAACGACAACGCGCTGCAGTCCGAGGCGCTCGGCATCCTCGGCGTCAACCTCATCCACGGCGCCTTCTTCCACCACGACCAGCCCGAGTGGGTGGTGGAGGGCCTCGCCGACGGGCTCGGCTCCGAGCGCATCGAGGTCGACCTCATCCACTTCTCCGGCCCCTACTTCGAGGAGGTGGAGAACCGCCTGATGAACCTGCACCTGATCCGCAGCTGGCTCACGCGCGCGGTGGTGTTCAACCCGCAGGGCGAGGTGGTGGTGCCGGGCGAGCTCCTCTACCGCAAGCCGGTGATGGTGATGCGCGGCAGCTTCAAGCCGGTCACCCTGGTCAATGTGGACATGATGAGCGCCGGCGTGCGCCAGTTCAGCCAGCTCGCCGCCGTCGACGACGGCGAGATCGTCTCGCTCGCCGAGATCACCATGAACTCGCTGATCAGCGGCGACAACGTGGACGGCGCCGACTTCCTCGCCCGCATCGACCTGCTCGCCTCGCAGGGCTACACGGTGATGATCTCGGACTACGTGCGCTTCTTCCGCCTGCGCGCCTACCTGCGCCGCTACACGCAGAAGCCGATCGGCATCGTGCTGTCGGTGCGCGACTTCGCCTTCCTGTTCGACGAGAAGTACTACGAGGGCCTGGAGGGCGGCATCCTCGAGGCCTTCGGCAAGCTCTTCCCCGACAACACCCACGTCTATGTGTACCCGTCGCGCCCGCGCGGCACCGACGCCTCGGCTACGGTCACCCTCGACAACGTGGCCGTCCCCGCCAACCTGCGCCACCTGCTCGCCCACCTCAAGGAGAACGACAAGCTGGTGGCGGTGCAGCCGCACGACGACACCCACCTGCACATCGACATCGGCGAGGTGCTGGCCGGCCTGCGCCGCGGCCGCGGCGAGTGGGAGGCCGACGTGCCCGAGGCGGTTGCGCAGCGCATCATCGACAAGCGCCTGCTCGGCTACGACACCGAGTGAGCCGCCCCCGCGCGCGCCTGCACACCCGAGGACCCTGCCCTGTGCGGGGTCTTTTTTTGAACTTCGGCGGCCGGCGCGGTCTGTTTTAATGCGGCGCACCATCCGCGCCGCAGGCTTGCACCAGCCTCTTCCTTCTGAACCCGCGCGCGCCATCCTGTACGCAGCGCATCCGCACCGGCCCGGAGCACGGACATGAGCCCGCGAACCGCCCCGCTCTCCCTCCTCGAACACGCCCACGCCCGCACGGCCGACGAGGTCCTGTCGGCGCTGGACAGCTGCCCGGCGGGCCTGTCCGCGGACGAGGCCGCGCGCCGCCTCGCCGAGGTCGGCCCCAACCGTCTGCCCGAGCCGCCCCGGGACGGGCTGCTGAAGCGCTTCTTCAAGCACTTCAACGACGTGCTGATCTACGTTCTGCTCGGCGCCGCGGCGATCACCGCCAGCCTCGGCCACTGGATCGACACCGGCGTCATCCTCGGCGTGGTGGTCATCAACGCCATCATCGGCTTCATCCAGGAGGGCAAGGCCGAGGAGGCGCTCGCCGGCATCCGCAAGATGCTGTCGCTGCGCGCGGACGCCTGCCGCGACGGCCAATGGAGCGCCGTGGACGCCGACGGCCTGGTGCCGGGCGACGTCGTGCGCCTGCGCTCGGGCGCGCGCGTGCCGGCCGACCTGCGCCTGATCGAGGCCACCAACCTGCGTATCGAGGAGTCCGCGCTCACCGGCGAGTCC
Organism: Thauera sp.; assembly: GCA_024235615.1. Lineage (GTDB taxonomy): Bacteria > Pseudomonadota > Gammaproteobacteria > Burkholderiales > Rhodocyclaceae > Thauera. The sequence continues at coordinate 1,229,600 of JACKMB010000001.1, forward strand.
GTGCCCGCCGACAAGACCACCGAGGCGGTCGCCGCCGATGCCGGCGTGGGCGACCGCCTCGGCATGGCCTACTCCGGCACCCTGGTCGCCGCCGGGCGCGGCACCGGCGTGGTCGTCGCCACCGGCCCCGACACCGAGCTCGGCCGCATCAACCGCCTGATCGCCGAGGTGCAGACCCTGCAGACCCCGCTCACCCGGCAGATGGCGCGGTTCAGCAAGATCCTGTCGATCGTCATCGTCGGCCTGGCCGCGCTCATGCTGGGCGTCGGCCTCGCGGTGCACGAGCAGCCGCTGGCCGAGGTCTTCCTGGCCGCGATCGGCTTCGCGGTCGCGGCCATCCCCGAGGGCCTGCCCGCCATCCTCACCATCACGCTCGCGCTCGGCGTGCAGCGCATGGCGCAGCGCAACGCGATCACGCGCAAGCTGACCGCGGTCGAGGCGCTCGGCTCGGTCACCGTGATCTGCTCGGACAAGACCGGCACGCTGACAAAGAACGAGATGACCGTGCGCCACGTGCTCACCCGCGGCGGCTTCTACGAGGTCAGCGGCACCGGCTACCGCCCCGAGGGCGAGATCACCCTCGAAGGCGAGGTCGCCAGCCTGGCCCGCCACGGCCACCTGCAAGCGCTGATCGAGGTCGTCGCGGTCGCCAACGACACCCACGTCGCCGAGGAAGACGGCCAGTGGAAGGTCACCGGCGAGCCCACCGAGGGCGCGCTGCGCACCCTCGCGCACAAGGCCGGCTTCGACGCCGGCGCCCACGAGCGCCACGCCAGCATCCCCTTCGAGTCGGCCAACAAGTTCATGGCCACGCTCAACACCGCCCCCGGCGGCCAGCGCCGCATCCTGCTCAAGGGCGCGCCCGACCGCCTGCTCGAGCGCTGCCGGCACGAGCTCGGCGCCGAAGGCGAACTCGAGGCGCTCGACCGCGCCTTCTGGGAAGCGCACATCGACGCGCTCAGCGGCGAGGGCCTGCGCGTGCTCGCCGCCGCCGCGCGCGACGTGCCCGCCAGCAAGGACGCGCTCGCCGTCGAGGATCTCGAGGAGGACATGGTCTTCCTCGGCCTCATCGGCATCATCGACCCGCCGCGCCCGGAGGCGATCGAGGCCATCCGCTCCTGCCACGAAGCCGGCATCCGCGTGAAGATGATCACCGGCGACCACGCCGGCACCGCGCGCGCGATCGGCATCGAGATGGGCCTGGGCGCGGCCGACACGCTGAAGGTGATCACCGGCGCCGAGATCGAGGCCGCCAGCGACGAGGAGCTGCAGCGAATCGCCCACGACTGCGACCTCTTCGCCCGCACCAGCCCCGAGCACAAGCTGCGCCTGGTCAAGGCCCTGCAGGCGCGCGGCGAGGTGGTGGCGATGACCGGCGACGGCGTCAACGACGCCCCCGCGCTCAAGCGCGCCGACGTCGGCGTGGCGATGGGCATCAAGGGCACCGAGGCCACCAAGGAGGCCGCCGAGATCGTGCTCGCCGACGACAACTTCTCCACCATCGAGCGCGCGGTCGAGGAAGGCCGCACGATCTACGACAACCTGCGCAAGGCCATCCTGTTCACGCTGCCGACCAACGGTGCGCAGGGCCTGGTGATGCTCGCCGCGGTGGTGTTCGGGCTCACGCTGCCGCTCACCCCGGTGCAGATCCTGTGGGTGAACATGGTGGTGGCGGTCACGCTGGCGCTCGCACTCGCCTTCGAGCCTGCCGAGCCCGGCGTCATGCAGCGCCCGCCGCGCAAGCCCGGTGGCTCGATCATGGACGGCACGATGCTGATGCGCGTGGGTTTCGTGTCGCTGCTCATCGGCGGCGCCACCATCGCCTCGTTCGAATATTCGCTGCTGCAGGGCATGGAGCTCGGGACGGCGCGCACCATGGCGGTCAACACCCTGGTGGTGGCGCAGGCCTGGTACCTCTTCAACAGCCGCTTCCTCACCGCCTCCAGCCTCGCGCTCTCGCGCATGTTCACCAACCCGGGCGCGATCGTCTCGGTCGGCCTGCTCGGCCTGCTGCAGCTCGGCTTCGTCTACGTGCCGGCGATGAACACCTGGTTCGGCACCACGCCGCTGCCGCTCGAGGCCTGGGGGCCGCCGATGGCCATCGGCGTGCTGGTGTTCCTGATCATCGAGGGCGAGAAGGCGCTGCTGCGCGCGCGGCGGCGCTGACGAGACCGGAGACCGGCAGGACCGCACCGATCCGCATGCGCGGCAGCATCGGGCTCGACTCGCGGCATTCCGCCCCGGAGATCGCCTCGCAGACGCGGCCCTCGTCGTCCTCGGCGAGGCGTCCGCAGAGGCCTTCCATCCACTCGGGATGGCTGGGGGCAGCGTGCATGGCGGGTGGCGATGATCTCGGCATCGGGTGCGGGCGGCGTGCCACGGGGATTGCACGTGCCGCTTGGCGCAGCGCAGAATGCCCGCACATGCACGATCCAGGGGACCCGTGACGCGTGGCGCCTTCCCCTGCGCCGCGGGTCCGCCCGCACGGGGGCGGATGTCGCCCGTCCCGCCGCCCATCCCGCAGCCCCTCCCGCTGCTCCTCTCCCGCCCGTCTCGACGCCCCCGCCCGATGACCCAGGATCCGCTGTTCGTCCTCGCCATTCTCGCCGCCACCATGGGCATGTTCCTGTGGGGACGCTGGCGCCACGACATGGTGGCCGCAGGCGCACTGCTGGCCTGCGTGGTGGGCGGGCTGGTGGCGCCCGACGCGGCCTTCGCCGGCTTCGGCCATCCCGCGGTGATCACCGTGGCCTGCGTGCTGGTGCTGAGTCGTGCGCTGCAGACCTCGGGCGCGGTGGATGCGCTGAGCCGGCGCCTGCTGCCCTCCGGCGCCGGGCTGGCGGCGAGCCTGGCCGCACTGGTCGCGATGGGCGCGCTGCTGTCGGGCTTCATGAACAACGTCGGCGCCATGGCGCTGCTGATGCCGGTGGCGATGCAGCTGGCTGCCCGCCTCGAGTTGCCGCCCGGGCGCGTGCTCATGCCGCTCGCCTTCGGCACCATCCTCGGCGGCATGACCACGCTGATCGGCACCCCGCCCAACCTGATCGTGTCCGGCTTCCGTGCGCAGCAGGGCGCGGGCGCCTTCGGCATGTTCGACTTCGCCCCCATCGGCCTGGCGGTCGCGCTCGCCGGTGGCCTCTTCATCGTGCTGCTGGGCTGGCGCCTGGTGCCGGCCCGCGAGAAGGCCAGCACCGAAGGCTTCGAGACCGGCGCCTACGTCACCGAGGTGCGCGTGGGCCGGGAGAGCAAGGCCGCCGGCATGTTCCTGCGCGAGATCGAGGCCCGCCTCGACGATGCCGGCGCGCAGGTCATCGGCCTCGTGCGCAACGAGGTGCGCATGACCGCGCCGCAGTCTGGCCGCAAGGTGCACGCCGGCGACATCCTGGTCATCGAGGCCGACGTCGAGGCGCTCCCCGAGGTCCTGTCCGGGCTCGGGCTCGAGCTGGAAGAGGCCGGCTCGTCGAACGAGGATGAGCAGGCTGGATCAGCAGCAGCGACCGCCGATGCGGAGGGCGACGAGGCCCGCGCCGTGCAGCCGGCGTCGGCGAAGAAGGGAAAGAAGCAGGCGGACGGCCGTGACGAGGAAGCCCCCCCGGAAGCAGCGAGGGACAGCGACAAGCCCTCCCCCGACAACGAGATCGTGCTGATGGAACTGGTCGTCCGCCCCGAGGCCAGCCTGATCAACCGCTCGGCGCGGGACCTCGCGCTGCGCACGCGCTACGGGCTCAACCTGCTCGCGGTGTCGCGCGAGGGCACGCGCGCCAAGGCCCGGCTGCGCACGCTCAAGCTCAAGGCCGGCGATCTGCTGCTGATGCAGGGGCCGGTCGAGGCGCTCAACGAGTTCGCTGCCGACCATGGCTGCGTCCCGCTCGCCGAGCGCGAGCTGTGGATCCCCGACCGGCGCAAGGCGTGGACGGCGGGGGTGATCATGGCCGCCGCGGTCGCTGCCGCCGCGCTCGGCCTGCTACCGGCCGCGATCGCCTTCGCGCTCGGCGTGCTGGCCTCGATGGCCCTGCGCACCGTGGCGCTGCGCTCGGTGTACGAGAGCATCGACTGGCCGGTGATCGTGCTGCTGGCGGCGCTGATCCCGGTCGCCGGTGCCATGGAGGCGAGCGGCGCCGCCAGCCTCGTCGCCCGCGTGCTGCTCGAGGACGTCGCGCGCGGCAACGCGGTGGTCGCCCTCGCCACGCTGCTCATCGTCACCATGTTCCTGTCCGACGTCATGAACAACGCCGCCACCGCCGCGGTGATGTGTCCGATCGCCATCGGCACCGCCAACGCGCTCGGCGCGAGCGCCGACCCCTTCCTGATGGCGGTGGCGATCGGCGCCTCGTGCGCCTTCCTGACCCCGATCGGCCACCAGAACAACACCCTGATCCTCGGCCCGGGCGGGTTGCGCTTCGGCGACTACTGGCGCCTTGGCCTCCCGCTCGAAGTGCTGGTGGCCGCGGTCGCCATCCCCATGCTGCTGCTCGTGTGGCCCCTGCACGGATGATCGCCCCCATGCCTTCCCGAGAACTCGCCCACAAGCCATGACGGACGCCAGCCATCCCCGCCGCGCACCACCCAGCCCGTGGCGGATCGTCACGCTCGACGAACACGTCCGCCCGACCGACTCCCAGCCCGCGGCCATGCGCCGGCGCTGGCGCGCGCTGGCCCGGCTGCTGCGCAGCGAGGACCCGGACCAGGCCCATGCGCGCGCCGAGACCGAGCTGCGCAGCCTGCCCAACGTCCGCCTCGAGCACCTCGCCCCGGCGCTCGACTGGTCGGCCGCGGCCGAGGCGCTGGCGAGCTTCCTGCGCGACGAATCCGCACGGCCCCCCGACGCGTCGCACGCACGCGTGCGCGTGCTCGTGTGCCCGCCGCACTGCGCGCACGAGCAGATCCTCGCCCACTGGGCCGCGCGCCACGGCGCCCGCATCCTCGACCTGCCCGACGAGGCCGACGTGCTCGCCGACACGCCGCGCTGGCTCGAAAGCCTGCCCCCGCCACCCACGGACGATCGCGACGCCCGCCCCTGGGTATTGCCCCGGCTGGAGCGCTGCTTCCTGCGCCACGCGCAGGGGCTGACGCTGCTGCGCAGCTTTCTGGCCGCCGCCTTCTCGGGCCGCCTCGGCCCGGGGCTGATCGGCTGCGACAGCTGGGCCTTCGCCTACGTGCAGCGCATCTGGCCCCTGCCCGCCGGCGTCGCGCTCACGCTGCAGGGTTTCGACGGCAGCGCACTCGCCGAGCACTTCATCCGCCCCTTCTGCAGCGGCGTGCATGCGGTGGAATTTCGCAGCGCACGCAGCGGCAAGCCGCTGCTGCCCGAGCCGGACAGCGATGGCGAGGACCGCGACGCCGCGATCGCCCCCGAACTGCGCCAGCTCGCCGCCCACGTCCGGGGCAACCCGGGCCTGGCCTGGCACTACTGGCGCGAGCGCCTGCGCAGCGCCCCGCAGGCACGGCCCGCGCAGGACGGCGAATCCGGCACCGCGCCCTCGGCTGCCGACACCGCGAGCCGGGGGATGACCCTGGGCGAGGACGTGGTCTGGCTGGGCGAGGACATCGCCCCGCCCGGCCTGCCGGCCGACTCGGGCGACGACCATGCCTTCATCTTCCACGCCCTGCTGATTCACCGGAGCCTGCCCACCGCCCTGCTCGCCCACCTGCTGCCCACGCCCGAACCTCGCCTGCAGTCGCTGCTGCTGCGCCTCGAGGCGCTCGGCCTAGTCGCGCGTGATGGCGGCGGCGAGGCCGAGCGCTGGCAGGTGCCGCCGCTGGCCTACCTCACCGTGCGCGAATTCCTGCGCAGCCGCAGCTACCTGACGGACGCGTTCTGACCATGCTCGAAGACAGCCCCAAGCTCGCCGGACTCTTCAACAGCCTCGACCGCAGCGCCTGGATCGAGATCGCGGCCATCGCCGCCGTCGCCGTACTGCTGGTGCGCGCCTCGCAGCGCGCCCTGCCGTGGATCGCCAACCGCCTGCACGGCCGCGCCCGCCACTACCTGCTCGCCTCGGTGCCGTTGCTGCGCCTGGTGCTGATCGTCATCGCCTCAGGCCTGATCCTGCCCATCGTGATCGAGCCCTCGCTGCGCAACATGGTGGCGCTGCTCGGTGCCGCCGGGCTGGCGATCGGCTTCGCGCTCAAGGACTACGTGAGCAGCCTGATCGCCGGCGTGGTGTCGGCCTTCGAGCAACCCTACCGCCCCGGCGACTGGGTCGAGCTCGACGGCCATTACGGCGAGGTGGTCCATGTGGGCATGCGTACCGTCAGCCTCGTGACGGTCGACGACGACACCATCATCGTGCCGCACCTCAAGCTGTGGACCTCGGCCGTGCGCAACGCCAACAACGGCAGCCCGGTGCTGCAATGCGCGGCGAACTTCCTCGTCCACCCGCAGCACGATGCCCGCCGCGCGCGCGAGGTGCTCGAGGACGTCGCGCTGACCAGCCCCTTCCTGTATTTCGACGCCCCGGTCGTGGTCTCGATCGCGGAGGAGACCTGGGGCACGCGCTACACGGTCCGCGCCTACCCGGTCGATCCGCGCCAGCAATACCGCTTCGTGTCCGACCTCACCGTGCGCGGCCGCGAGGCGCTCGCGCGGATCGGTGCCGAGGCGCTGCTGCCGCAGGTATCCGTCCTGTCATGAACGACGAAATGCGAACCGACGACCGCCCTGCGGACGGCAAGGCTGCGAGCGCCGACACGCGCCCGCTCACGCTGAGCGAGCAGATCGTCAAGGCGCTCGGCGAAGGCCGCAACAAGCGCGTGCGCAAGCTGCTGCAGCGCCTGCATCCGGCCAAGACCGCCGCCCTGCTCGAGCATCTGTCGCCCAGGCAGCGCCTCGTGCTGTGGCAGCAGATCGGCGGCAGCCTGGAACAGCGTGTACTCGGCCACCTCAGCCCGGAGCTGCGCCCGGCCATGCTGCGCGAATCGCGCGAGGACGGCGAGGCCGCGCCCGCCAGACCGGAGGGCGAGCCGGAGGGCGCGAGCAGCGAACTGCAGGCCGTGCGCCAGGCGCTCGAGGCGGGCAAGCTCAAGCGCGTCGGCAAGCTGCTGCACCGCATGCATCCGGCCAAGGTCGCCGGCCTGCTCGAGGCCCTGCCGCCGGCCGAGCGCAGCCAGGCCTGGAGCATGGTCGAGACCGAGCGCGCCGGCCGCGTGCTCAGCTTCCTTCACGACGAGATCAGCACCACGCTCGCCCAGGAGCTCGACCTCGAGGACCTCATCGCTGCCGTCCAGCACCTCGAGCTCGACGACCTCGTCGACCTCATCCAGACCCTGCCGCCCGATCTCGGCAACCGCCTGGTGCATGCCACCAGCGGCGTGCGCCGGGAGCAGCTCGAGTCGATGCTGTCCTACCCGGAAGAGTCCGCCGGCGGCCTGATGAACGCCGACACCATCGAGGTGCGCGCCGAGGTGAAGGTCGGCACCGTGCTGCGCTACCTGCGCCTGCTCGACAAGCTGCCCCCGCGCACCGACGTGCTGATGGTGGTGGACCGCAGGGGTACGTACCAGGGCGTGCTGAGCCTGTCCGACCTGGTCACCGCCGAGCCCGACACGCACGTGGCCGACATCATGCGTACCGACGTGGCCGCGATCCCGGTCGACACCGGGAGCCTGGAGCTTGCGCGCATGTTCCAGGATCAGGATCTGCTCACTGCGCCGGTGGTCGATGCAGCCGGCCGCCTCGTCGGCCGCATCACCGCCGACGACGTGGTCGACCTGATCCGCGAGGACTCCGACCGCGCGGTGATGCAGATGGCCGGCCTCGACGACGAGGCCGACATGTTCGCCCCGGTGCTGGTGAGCTCGCGCCGGCGCGCGGTGTGGCTGGGCATCAACCTGCTCACCGCCTTCCTCGCCGCGTGGGTGATCGGCCAGTTCCAGGGCACGCTCGAGCAGATCGTCGCGCTCGCGGTGCTGATGCCCATCGTCGCCAGCATGGGCGGCATCGCCGGCAGCCAGACGCTGACCCTGGTCATCCGCGGCCTCGCACTCAAGCAGGTGCAGAAGGGCAACATCCGCATCCTGCTCAACCGCGAGGTCGGCGTGTCGATCATCAACGGCCTGCTGTGGGCGCTGGTGGTGGCGGCGCTCGCCGTGGCGTGGTTCGGCGACTGGGGCATCGGCGGCGTGATCGCCGCCGCGATCCTGCTCAACCTGCTGTGCGCCGCGCTCGCCGGGCTGGCGATCCCGCTCATCCTCGAACGCATGGGCATCGACCCCGCGCTCGCCGGCAGCGTCATTCTCACCACGGTCACCGACGTGGTCGGCTTCTTCGCCTTCCTCGGGCTGGCCACCGTCCTCCTGCTTTAGGGGCGGCCCCGACCCCCTTCTGCACACAAGGTCTCCGCCTCTTCCCTACCCCCCCGCAACCTTCCCCAGGGAGCACACCATGAGCAAGCACAAACCGATCGACATCGCCGAGTTCCGCGTCCGGGGCGGCAGGAAGATCGACCTCGCCGACTGGCCGACCAGGGTCCATGCCCTGTACGACTCGAAGAGCGACTACCAGGAACGCCTGGACGCGGGCACCGCTCGCATGGCCGAGTTGCAGGAGATGCTCTACGCCCACGACCGCTACTCGCTGCTGGTGATCTTCCAGGCCATGGACGCGGCCGGCAAGGACGGCGCCATCCGCCACGTCATGTCGGGCATCAACCCGCAGGGCTGCCAGGTGTTCAGCTTCAAGCACCCGAGCGCCACCGAGCTCGACCACGACTTCATGTGGCGCACCCACTGCGCGCTGCCCGAGCGCGGCCGCATCGGCATCTTCAACCGCTCGTACTACGAGGAGGTGCTCATCGTGCGCGTGCTCCCCGAGATCCTGCGCGGCCAGAAGCTGCCCGACGAGACCCTCGCCGCGCGCGACTTCTGGGGCGACCGCTTCCAGTCCATCGTCGACGCCGAAGCCCACCTGCACCGCAACGGCACCCGCATCGTCAAGATCTTCCTGCACCTGTCCAAGGACGAGCAACGCGACCGCCTGATCGCGCGCATCGACGAGGAGGACAAGAACTGGAAGTTCGACGAGGGCGACATCGAGCAGCGCAAGCACTGGGACAAGTACATGGCCGCCTACGCCGACTGCCTGCGCGCCACCAGCACGCCCGACTGCCCGTGGTACGTGGTGCCCGCCGACGACAAGAAGAACGCCCGCCTGATCGTGTCGCAGATCCTGGTCGACACCCTCGCCGGGCTCGACCTGCACTACCCCGAGACCACCGCCGCGCGCCGCGAGAAGCTGCTCGAGATCCGCCGTCAGCTCGAGTCCGGCGAGGTCTGACCCGCCCCGTTCGCGGCTGCCGCCGCTCCTACATGGGCCCGGGGCCCCGGTGGTTTCTGTAGGAGCGCCGGCAGGCGCGATAGCCGCGGCGATCACCCGCGACCCCGTCACCCTCCACGCAGCCCCATTCGCGGCTGCCGCCGCTCCTACATGGCGCCGTGCCACCAGCCCGCGACCGTTCATGTAGGAGCGCCGGCAGGCGCGATAGCCGCGGCGATCACCCGCGACCCCGTCACCCGCCGCACCGCCCCATTCGCGGCTGCCGCCGCTCCTGCATGGCGCCAAGCCACCAGCCCGCGACGGTTCATGTAGGAGCGCCGGCAGGCGCGATTGCCGAGCCGGGGACGGCATGCGCGTCGCTTCCCGTAAGCCGTCCTCAGCCCTGCACGGTCTCGCCGATCTGCGTGCAGTATTGCTGCAGGTCCTCGGGAACATCACCCGGACACCGACCACAGGCGCGGTTGCCCGGCACCGCGTAGTCGATGAACTTCGGATACGCCAGCCCGAGCTCCGCCATCAGCTTCTCGAAGGCCTCCAGGCTCTGCTCGCCACCCAGGCGCGGATTGCGCGCCTTCTCCTGGGAGATCGAGGATACCCGGCGCGCCTTGTAGTCGTGGCCGGGATACACCAGGGTGTCGTCGGGCAGCGCAAAGAGCTTCCCGCGCACGCTGTGGTAGAGCGCACGCGCGTCGCCATTCTGGAAATCGGTGCGGCCGCAGCCCTCGATCAGCAGCGCATCGCCGGTGAACACGCGCTCGCCCACCCGGTAGGCGTGGTGGCCGTCGGTGTGGCCGGGAGTGAAGATCGGCTCGATGCGCAGCCCGCCCACCTGCAGCGGCACCCCCTCCTCCACGCCGAGGTCGGCGCAGGCGAGCGCGTCGATCGCCGGGTGTGCGACCTTGCTGCCCGTCTCCTCGCGCAGCTTGCGCGCGGCGGTGATGTGGTCGGCGTGGATGTGGGTGTCGAGCGTGAAGGCCAGCTTCAGCCCCAGCCGCTGCAGTTCCTCCAGGTCGCGCTGCCAGGCCGGCAGCACCGGGTCGATCAGCACTGCCAGCCCGCTGTCCTCGCAGCCGAGCAGATAGGTGTAGGTGCTCGAGACGGGCTCGAAGAGCTGGCGAAAGATCATGTGGTCCTCCTGTCGGGCTGGCGAGCGCCCAAGCCTATCCGCATGCGGCGGCCGATGCCAGGGTCTTGGGGCGGACGTGCGGCCCGGATGGCGGGCACGGCCCCGGCACGCGGCACGCCGGGCTCGACGCTGGCCGCCGCTCGTCCGTGACTGCTGCGGGGGCCTGCCTCACGCGCTCACCCCTCGCGCTCGCGCACGGCGCTGAAGCCGGCCTCGTTCCGGCGCGCCGCCTCACCCGACACCCAGCTCAACAGCGGGCCATCCGGGTTGTGCTGCTGGCTCTCGGCGCAGGCCTCCAGGCACAGCGCGCACTGCGTGCAGGTGAACATGTGGCGCTTGATGCTGCGCGGCTTGAGCCGCATCGGACACACCGCGTTGCAGGCCGACTCGCGCTCGGGCAGGCAGGTGCTGCAGGCGCCCGCCCGCGCGCGGTCGAAGCCCACCACCAGCGCATCGCGGTTCTTCATCCAGACCAAGCTCTGGAACACGCCCACCGAGCACATGTAGCGGCAGAACAGATGGCGGGCGAAGAGGAAGTCCACGCTCAGCGCGGCGGTGACGATGGCGAGGAAGACGGTCTGGTTGCGCGTGAAGCTCAGGCCGGCGAGGTTGGCGTAGATCTCCGCCGGCGGCAGCACGTAGGTCAGCAGCACCACCGCCCACGAGAACGCCAGCCCCAAGCCGACCGGCGCCACCAGCAACCACCAGCGCGGATCCCGCCGCAGGCGGGAGCCATCCGCCCGCACCGCGGGCAGCGGCGCCCTCTCCCACAGCGTCGGCTTGCCGCTGGCACGGACGAACAGCGCGTTGAGCCCCTCGACGATGGAGAAATGCGGGCACAGCCAGCCACAGAACAGCCTCCCCCATTTCCACGAGATCCACAGCACCACCGCGGCCAGCCCGAACACCGGCAGGAACAGGCGCAGCAACAGGTTCGTCCCGGCCTCGACGTTGCTCGCACGCTTGGCGAGGAAGTCGTCCAGCCCCAGCCGCCACTCGAAGCCGAGCAGCCAGGCGTGGTCGGCGTCGAGATCGAAGCGGAACAGGTCGAACACCGGCGCGAGGATGAACAGCAGGTAGAAGCCGCCCTGGAACAGGCGGCGGCGCCATTGCAGCCGCCGCGCGGCGGGCAGCGCCGCGGGCGCGATCGGGATGACGCGGGGGGAAGGGGCGGAGGGCGGTTTCGGGCTCATCGAGCGGATTCGCGTGTGTGCGGCAAGCACCGGCGCACGCCGGCGGACCTGGAAATGCAAACACGATTCGTGCCAGTTCCACTGCGCACGCTCGAGGCCGGCGATTCGGCGCGAAAGATGGCAGCGGGAGGCGCACGCGCTGCCATTTCCTCTGCCAGCCACGCCAGCGCACACCGCCCGATCTGCCAGGCCGGCAGATCGAAATCGCCGCATGTGCGCCTTGCGACCCTCCCCACACGAAGCCCGTGCGTTGCCGGACCCCTGCAGGAGCGCCGCAAGGCGCGAACCGGCGCAGGGGGCTCAGCGAACCGCAGCGGCCTCGCGCACGGTCCAGTCGACCACCGCGGCCGACAGCCGGTCGGCGGCGGTACCGAAGGCCTGGACGACGGCCGGCACGGCCGGATCCTCGGTCGGCTGGCGCTGCTCGAAGGTCCGGCTGGCGACGATGCGGCGGCTGGCGGTGTGCACCAGGCGGGCGTCGAGGCGCAGCACCGCCTCGGGACGGCCGCCGCGGTATTCGCTCTGGAAGGCGCGCAGGTCGCTGTCGAGCTCGAAATCCGCATGCAGCTGGCGCTCGTCGCTGCTCAGCGCACCCACCCGGCCGTCGGCGCGGAAGGCCTCGAGCACGCGGTCGCGCACCAGCACGGGCGCCGGATCGCTCCAGCCCGCACCCTGATACACGCTCACCCGGTTGTCCTCGGGCATCACCACGATGCGCTGCCCGGCCAGATGGACGCCGGCGGCCGGACGCACCACGCGCAGGGACCACGCCTGCGCGCCCGCGGCCGCCGGCACCGCGGTGGCGGACGCGTCCCCCGTCACCGGCAGCACATACACATCCAGCGGCTCGGCCTCGGGCAGCACGCTGCATGCGGGCAGCAGCACAGCCGCGCACAGCACCGCCGCCGCGGCCACCCGCAGCGGGCGCGAGGCGCCGGCGTCGCGGCGCGAAGGGAAGGACGACGATCTCACGGGGTGAACTCCTTGGTCGGTTCAAGGCCGAGCAGGTAGTCGGCGGGGCGGCTCTCGAGCTGGCGGGTGATGGTGCGCAGCGAGGCCAGCGTGCTGCGCAGCTCGGCCACCGCAGGCCCGATCTCGGCGAGGCCGCGCATGCCGCCGTCGAGCGGTGCGCGGTTGTCGGCGATCAGGCGGTCGACCGTGCCCATCGCGCGCTCGAAGGCCTTCATGGCTTCGCGCGCGCTGTCCAGGGTCTGCGTGCCCTGCACCGCCACCAGCTTGTTGGCCGAGCCGAGCACCCGGCTGGCCTCGGCGAGCGCCGTGCTGGCGTCGCGGCTGGCCTGGGTGACCTGGCGCAGCGCGGCGTTGAGGTCCTCGCGCTGCGCGGCGAGCGCGCCGGTGGCCTGCTCCAGGTTGCCGAGCGTGCGCCCGATCGAGGCCACGTTGTCGGCGGAAAACAGCTCGCGCGCCTGCACCAGCAGGTCGTTGACGTTGGTGATCGCATCCTCGCCGTCGGCGAGCAGGCGGCTCAGCGGCGAGGGCGCGGCGACGATGCGCGCCACCTCGTCGCCCTCGGAGACCAGATGCCTGCTCGCCGGATCGTCACCGCTGGTGAGCCGGATCATGGTCAGCCCGGTGATCCCCGCCGGCACCAGGCGGGCGCGGGTGTCGGTGCGCACCGGCGCCGCGGCGTCGACGCGCACGCGCGCGATCACCCGGCGCGCGTCCTCGGGATCGAGGCGCAGGCTGTCGACCTCGCCGATCTTGATGCCGTTGAACTCCACCGTGCCGCCCTTGGACAGGCCGGAGACCGCCTCCTGGAAGACGATGTCGTAGATCTCGAACTGGCGGTCGGCGTCGCTCTTGCCCAGCCAGAGCGTGAAGAGCAAGGCGGCACCGACGACGAGGACGGTGAAGAGGCCGATCAGCACGTGATGGGCGCGGGTTTCCATGTCAGTCATTCTCCGTTGCTGCGGGCACGGCCTGCGCGGCGGCCACCGCGGTGGCGGCGGCGCGGCCGCGCGGGCCGTGGAAGTATTCGCGGATCCAGGCGTCGTCGGTGGCGGCGACTTCGTCCAGGCCGGCGTTGACCAGCACCTTCTTCTGCGCCAGCACGGCGACGCGGTCGGTGATGGTGTAGATGGTGTCGAGGTCGTGGGTGACGATGAACACCGTGAGCCCGAGCGCGTCGCGCAGGGTCAGGATGAGCTGGTCGAAGGCCGCGGCGCCGATCGGGTCGAGGCCGGCGGTGGGCTCGTCGAGGAAGAGGATGTCGGGGTCGAGCGCGAGCGCGCGCGCCAGCGCCGCGCGCTTGACCATGCCGCCCGACAGGTCCGACGGAAACTTGTCGCCGGCGATCGCCGGCAGCCCGGCGAGCGCGATCTTGAGCGCCGCCAGCTCCGCCGCCTCGCGGCGCGACATCCCGGCATGCTCGATCAGCGGCAGCGCCACGTTCTCGGCCACGGTCAGCGACGAGAACAGCGCGCCCTTCTGGAACAGCACGCCGAAGCGGCGCTCCACCTCCTTGCGGCGCGCGTCGGGCAGGCTCAGCAGGTCCTCGCCGAAGACGAGCACCCGCCCCTCGCGCGGCCGGTTGAGGCCGACGATGGTGCGCAGCAGCACCGACTTTCCGGTGCCCGAGCCGCCCACCACGCTGAGGATCTCGCCGCGGCGCACGTCGAGGTCGAGCTGGTCGTGCACGACCTGGCTGCCGAACTGGTTGCGCACGCCGCGCACCTCGATGACGTTCCCCGCCGGATCGGATGCGGTGCTCACCAGCCCCCCTGTCACCAGCCCCCCCGTCACCAGCCCATCTCCATGCAGAACAGCGCGGCGACCGCATCCACCACGATCACCACGAAGATCGACTGCACCACCGCCGAGGTGGTGTGCTCGCCCACCGACTGCGCGCTGCCCTGCACGCGGAAGCCCTCCAGGCAGCCGATCACCGCGATCAGGAAGGCGAAGATCGGCGCCTTCGCCATGCCGACCCAGAAGTGGATCAGCCCCACGTTGTCCTCGATCCTCGACAGGAACAGCACCGGCGAGATGTCCAGCGTCAGCGCCGACACCAGCATGCCGCCGACGATACCCGAGAGCATCGCGATGAAGGTCAGCATCGGCAGCGCAAGCATCAGCGCATAGACGCGCGGCAGCACCAGCAGCTCGACCGGATCGAGGCCGAGCACACGGATCGCGTCGATCTCCTCGTTGGCACGCATCGAGCCGATCTGCGCGGTGAAGGAGCTCGCCGTGCGGCCGGCGACGATGATCGCCGTGAGCAGCACGCCGAACTCGCGCAGGAAGGAGTAGGTCACCAGGTCGACCGTGAAGATGCTGGCGCCGAAGTTCGCCAGCACCGTCGCGCCGAGGAAGGCCACCACCGCCCCGATCAGGAAGGTCAGCAGCGCGATGATCGGCACCGCATCCAGGCCGGTGCGCTCGAGGTTGGCGACCAGCGCGGTCATGCGCCAGCGCCGCGGCTGCACGCTCACGCGCAGCGCGCTCTCGAGGATCAGGCCGACGAAGCCGGTGAGGCCGGTGACGTGGCGCCAGAACACGCCCATGGTGTGGCCGATGTGCGCGAGCACGTCGCCGATCGCGCTGCCCTCGGGCTCCGCGGGCTTGTCCTCGCGGCCCTCGATCGCCTCGGCCACCGCCTTCAGCAGCGCGCGCCGCTCGCGGCTCAGCCCGCCGTCCCCGGCCAGCAGCGCCGCGACGCGTTCGCCGCCGAGCAGGCCGTGCAGCAGGCGGGCACCGGCCGTGTCGAGGGTGCCGAGCTCGCCCGCCTCGACCCGCGTTGCGGCTTCGAGCCGGCCGCGCAGGGCTTCGGCCTGGCGGCGCAGCGCCGCGTGGTGGGCCAGCGTCCAGTCGCCGCGCAGGCGCAGAACCGCGCCTGCACCCTCGCCGTCGATGGTGGCCTCGCCCGGGCGGGGCTCACGCAGCAGCGCCTCGCTCATCGTGTGCCCTCGCCGGCCTCGTCCCCTTCGGCATCGGCCCGGCCGCGCGCGAAGCGAGCGAACAGACCGTCCCCGAACTCGCGCTGCAGGCGCGCGAGGTCGATCTCGCCGCCGCTCATGCGCGCCAGCACCGGCGCCGCCGCGACGGCGTAGGAGATCGCGCCGAACACGAAGGCCTGCAGCGCCAGCGCGCTGCGCATGTGGAAGAGCCCGGCGTCGATCGCCTCCTGCCACACCGGCAGGAAGACCGCATGCACCGGCTCGACCACGCGCGCGACGAGCTCGTCGAGGCGCTCGCCCGGATCGGTCATCTGCCGCATCACGAAGCGCATCGCCTGCGGCTGACGCGCGGCATGCACGAACATCGCCTCCACCGCCGCCACGACGCGGCGCTCGATCGGCCCCGCGGCGGGCGCCAGCATGTCGAGCGCGGCCAGGTCGGCACGCACCTGCGCCTCGAGACGCTCGACCACCGCGGCCCACAGCTCGGCCTTGGAGCCGAAGTAGTGCGCCACCATCGACACGTCGCAGCCCGCGTCCGCCGCGATCGCGCGTAGCCCCGCCGCCTCGAAGCCCTGCGCCCCGAAGGCGTCGAGCGCGGCGTCGAGCAGGCGCGCACGGTAGTTCGCGTCCGGACCGCGCGGGCGGCCACGGCCGCGCACGGTTCGGGCGTGTTCGGCAAGATCGGGCATGCTGGAGAGGGAGAAGGAAGCGAGACGGGATATTACAACATGCGTTGAATTGCCTCCGGTCGAATCTCTCCAGCCCGAGCGCAGGCCGGCCCAGATCGGGCGGCGCTACCGGCGACGTGGCACCAGCCCGCCCGCCGCCTTCGCGCCTGCCGGCGCTCCTACACGAACCCCACCACGCCCCGACGCCCCCCCAACACGCCCCGACGCCCCCCACCATTCCCCGACGCCCGCGGCCACACCCCGACGTCCCCCGCCACACCCCGCCACACACCGACGCCCCTAGCTACGCCCCGACACCCCCGACGTCCCCCACCGCACCTCGGCACACCCCAGCACGCCCCGACGCCCCCACCGCGCCTCGGCGCACCCCACCACGCCCCGACGCCCCCGCCACGCCCCGGCGCCCCCGCCACGCCTCGGCGCCCCCGCCACGCCCCGGCGCCCCCGCCACGCCTCGGCGCCCCCGCCACGCCCCGGCGTCCCCGCCACGCCACGGCGCCATGTAGGAGCGCCGGCAGGCGCGAATGCGGCGGTGCAGATGAGCAAACGAACGACCTGACCCCAGCTCGAACGACCTGACCCCCGCTTGCAGCTTGACCCCCTATCCAACAAGCGTTGAAATACCGCAAGGACATCACGGAGCTCCTCCCGAGGAGAATCTCATGAGCATCAAACGATCCGGCCGGCTCGCCTGGGTGGGCGCCGGCGTTCTCGTGCTCGCCGCGGCCGGCGCCTGGCAGCTCCTGCGCCCGGCGCCCGACGACGGCAGCTTCGTGCGCGGCAACGGCCGCATCGAGGCCACCGAGGTCGATGTCGCCGCCAAGACGCCCGGGCGGGTGGACGAGATCCTGGTCAACGAAGGCGACTTCGTCACCCGCGCCGACGTGATCGCACGCATGGACGTCAAGGCCCTGCAGGCCCAGCTCGCACAGGCGCGCGCCGAGGTCGCCAACGCCCTCAGCGCGCGCGAGACCGCGCGTGCCCAAGTCGCCCAGCGCCAGGCCGACGTGACCATGGCCGAAGCCGTGCTGGTGCAGGGTCGCGCCGAGTACGACGTCGCCCGCCGCACCGCGGCGCGCTCGCAGGCGCTGCTGAGCGACCGCGCCACCTCCGCGCAGAAGGCCGACGACGACGCGGCGCGCGCGCGCACCGCCGAGGCCAGCATCCACGTCGCCGAGGCCCGCATCGTCGCCGCCCGCGCCGGGGTGCGCGCGGCCGAGGCCCAGGTGCAGCAGGCCGAGGCCGCGATCCGCGCCGCCGAGGCCGTGGTCGCCCGCCTCGAGACCGAGATCGCCGACGGCGAGCTGCGCGCCCCGCGCAGTGGCCGCGTGCAGTACCGCGTGGTGCAGCCGGGCGAGGTGGTCGCGGGCGGCGGCAAGGTGGTGAGCCTGGTCGACGTCGGCGACGTCTACATGACCTTCTTCCTGCCCGAGATGGCCGCCGGCCGCGTGGCGCTCGGCAGCGAGGTGCGCATCGTGCTCGACGCCGCGCAGGCCTTCGTGATCCCGGCCAGGGTGTCCTACGTCGCCAGCGTCGCCCAGTTCACGCCCAAGACCGTCGAGACGCAGAGCGAGCGCCAGAAGATGGTCTTCCGCGTCAAGGCGCGCATCGATCCCGAGCTGCTCGCCAGGTACCCCGAGCAGGTCAAGACCGGCCTGCCCGGCATCGCCCACCTGCGCCTGAACGCCCAGCGCGAGTGGCCGCCCGAGCTGCAGCCGAGGCTGCCGTGAGCACTCCACGGGACCGCGTGGTGCCGGCCGGCGCACCGGCCTCCTTGCCCGGCACGTCGGGCGCACCCTCTGCCCGACCGGGCGGCGCATCGGCCGCTCCACCCGGCAACGCGGGCAGGTGCGCGCCTTCGTCGCCCGCGCACAGCCCCCCGTCGCCGGTCGTGCGCCTCATCGACGTGCACCACCGCTACGCCGACACCCGCGCCGCCGACGCGCTCACGCTGGACCTCCCCGCCGGGCGCATGATCGGCTTCATCGGCCCCGACGGCGTGGGCAAATCCACCTGGCTCGGCCTGATCGCCGGCGCGCGCAGGATCCAGCGCGGCACGGTCGAGGTGCTCGGCGGCGACATGGCGGACGCCCGCCACCGCGCGCGCGTCTGCCCGCGCATCGCCTACATGCCGCAGGGCCTGGGCAAGAACCTCTACCCCACGCTGTCGGTGTTCGAGAACATCGACTTCTTCGGCCGCCTGTTCGGCCAATCCGCGGCCGAGCGCGCGCGCCGCATCGCGGAACTGCTCGCCGCCACCGGCATGACGGCCTTCGCCGAGCGTCCCGCCAACAAGCTCTCCGGCGGCATGAAGCAGAAGCTCGGCCTGTGCTGCGCGCTCATCCACGACCCCGACCTGCTCATCCTCGACGAGCCCACCACCGGCGTCGATCCGCTGTCGCGCCGGCAGTTCTGGGAGCTCATCGACCGCATCCGCGCCGACCGCCCCGGCATGAGCGTGCTCATCGCCACCGCCTACATGGAAGAGGCCGAGGGCTACGACTGGCTGGTGGCGGTCGATGCCGGCCGCGTGCTCGCCACCGGCACGCCCGCCGAGCTGCGCGCAGCCGGCGGCGCCGACACCCTGGAAGAGGCCTTCATCGCCCTGCTGCCCGAGGCGCGCCGGCGCGACCATCGTCGCCTGGAGATCCCGCCGATCGAGACCGGCGAGGTGGTCATCGAGGCACGCGGCCTGCAGATGCGCTTCGGCGACTTCGTCGCGGTGGACGACGTCAATCTGCAGGTGCGGCGCGGCGAGATCTTCGGCTTCCTCGGCTCCAACGGCTGCGGCAAATCCACCACCATGAAGATGCTCACCGGCCTGCTCGAGCCCAGCGCCGGCGAGGCCCTGCTGCTCGGGCGCCGGCTCGACGCGAGCAACATCGAGACCCGCCGCCGCGTGGGCTACATGTCGCAGTCCTTCTCGCTCTACGGCGAGCTCTCGGTGCGGCAGAACCTCGACCTGCACGCGCGCCTCTTCCACCTGCCCGCGGACGCGGCTGCATCCCGCATCACCGAGCTCGCGCGCCGCTTCGACCTCGCCCCGGTGATGGACATCCAGCCCGACGCCCTGCCGCTGGGCATCCGCCAGCGCCTGCAGCTCGCGGTGGCGGTGCTGCACCGCCCCGACGTGCTGATCCTCGACGAGCCCACCTCGGGCGTCGATCCGGTCGCGCGCGACCACTTCTGGGCGCTGATCGTCGACCTGTCGCGCAAGGACGGCGTGACCATCTTCATCACCACCCACTTCATGAACGAGGCCCAGCGCTGCGACCGCATCTCGCTGATGCACGCCGGCCGCATCCTCGCCAGCGACACCCCCGCCGCCCTCGCCGCCGCGCGCGGGTGCGAGCGGCTGGAGGATGCGTTCATCGCGTATCTGGAAGAAGCGAGCGGCGCGCCCCCGGACGCCGAAATTCGCGCCTCCCGGCGCTCCTACAACCCGCCAGACACCACCGCCCCCTGCAGGAGCGGCGGCAGCCGCGAATCCGGCGGCGACGCGCCGACCACGCCGACACCGCCCCCGGACGCCGAAATTCGCGCCTGCCGGCGCTCCTACAACCCGCCAGACACCGCCGAGCCCCCCTGTAGGAGCGGCGGCAGCCGCGAATACGGCGGCGACGCGCCGACCACGCCGACTCCAGCCGCCGACCGCATCGCCCGCTTCAGCCTCGGCCGCCTGCTCAGCTTCTCGGCGCGCGAGGCCACCGAGCTGCGGCGCGATCCGGTGCGGCTGACGCTGGCGCTGCTCGGCAGCCTGTTGCTGATGCTGGTGATGGGCTATGGCATCACCATGGACGTCGAGGACCTGCACTACGCGGTGCTCGACCACGACCGCAGCGTCGCCAGCCAGAGCTACACCCTGCGCATCGCCGGCTCGCGCTACTTCCTGGAGCAGGCGCCGCTCGACAGCCACGCCGACCTCGACGCGCGCATGCGTGCGGGCAGGCTGGCGATGGCGATCGAGATCCCGCCCGGCTTCGGCCGCGAGCTCGCGCGCGGCAAGGCGCCGCAGGTGGCGGTGTGGCTGGACGGTTCGATGCCGCTGCGCGCCGAGCTCGCGCGCGCCTACGTCGGCGGCGTGCACGCGCAGACGCTCGCCGACGTGATCGCCGAATCCGGCGCCGGCCCGGTGCGCGCGCTCGCCACCGTGGAGCCGCGCTACCGCTACAACCCCGAGCTGCTCAGCCTGGTGTCGATGGTGCCCAAGGTGATCCCGCTGCTGCTGGTCTTCATCCCCGCCATGCTCACCGCGCTCGGCGTGGTGCGCGAGAAGGAGCTCGGCTCCATCCTCAACGTCTACACCACGCCGGTCACCAAGCTCGAGTTCCTGCTCGGCAAGCAGCTGCCCTACATCGCGCTGTCGATGTTCAACTTCGCGCTCCTCTTCGTGCTCGCAGTGACCCTGTTCCAGGTGCCCTTCAAGGGCAGCCTGCTCGCCCTCGCCACCGGCGCCCTGCTCTACGTCGCCGCCACCACCGGCCTCGGCCTGCTCGCCTCCACGCTCACCAACAGCCAGGTCGCCGCGCTCGCCGGCACCTCGATCGGCACCCTGCTGCCGGCGATCCAGTTCTCCGGGCTGATGGACCCGGTGAGCGCGCTCGAGGGCGGCGGCTACTGGATCGGCGCCATCTACCCCACCACCCACTTCCTCACCATCGCCAGCGGCACCTTCTCCAAGGCGCTCGGCTTCGCCGACCTCGTCGGGTCCTTCGTGCCGCTCGCGCTCGCGATCCCCGTGCTCACCCTGCTGTCGGCGCTGCTGCTGAAGAAGCAGGCCAAGTGAGCGCCGCCGCCATGGTCCGCCAACCCCTTCCCCCGCACCCGCCAGGGCCGCCAGACGCGGCTGACACGCCGAACCGGCCCAGCCCGCCGAACCACACGGGCCACGCTACCCGCGCCACCCACCTGCGCAACATCTGGAACCTCGGCCTCAAGGAGTTCCGCAGTCTGTCGCGCGACTTCGCGATGGTCTTCCTGATCGTCTTCATGTTCAGCGCGTCGATCTACGCCGACGCCCGCGCCAAGCCCGAGAGCCTGTCGCGCGCATCGATCGCGGTGGTGGACGAGGACGGCTCGCAGCTCTCCGGCCGCATCGTCGCCGCGCTGCAGCCGCCGCAGTTCCTGCCCCCCGAGCACGTCGGCCTCGCCGACATGGACCGCGGGCTGGACGCCGGCCGCCACACCTTCGTGCTCGACATCCCGCCCAACTTCCAGCGCGACGTGCTCGCCGGCCGCAGCCCGGCGCTTCAGCTCAACATCGACGCCACCCGCCAGGGCCAGGCGCAGACCGGCGCCGGCTACATCCAGAACATCATCGCCGACGAGGTGCGCGCCTTCGTGCAGCGCATGCGCGCGCCGGCGCCGCAGCCGGTCGAGCTCGTCCCGCGCGCCATGTTCAACCCCAACCTCGAGGCGAGCTGGTTCGCCGCGATCAACGCCATCATCAACAACGTCACCATGCTCGGCATCCTGCTCACCGGCGCGGCGCTGATCCGCGAGCGCGAGCACGGAACCATCGAGCACCTGCTGGTGATGCCGGTCACCCCGCTCGAGATCATGCTGTCGAAGATCTGGGCCATGGGCGTGGTGGTGCTGGTGGCCTCGTCGTTCTCGCTGCAGGTGATGGTGAAGGGCGTGCTCGGCATCACGGTGGCGGGCTCGGCCGTGCTGTTCGGCGCCGGCACCCTGCTCTACCTCTTCGCCGCCGCCTCGATCGGCATCTACATGGGCACGATCGCGCGCAGCATGCCGCAGTTCGGGCTGATGTCCATCCTCGTGCTGCTGCCGCTGCAGATCCTCTCCGGCGGCGTGACCCCGCGCGAGAGCATGCCCGAGGCCATCCAGGCCATCATGGCGCTGGCCCCGACCACGCACTACGTGTCGCTCGCGCAGGCCATCCTCTTCCGCGGCGCCGGGGTGGACGTGGTGTGGCCGGCCTTCGCGATGGTGGCGGCGATCGGCGCGGTCTTCCTGGGCCTGGCGCACCACCGCCTGCGTCACACCATCGGAACGATGCAGAATTGAACCCTCGCGAAAGGAGAATGCCGATGAGTCCATCCGCCCCCAAGCCGCCCTCCAGGCAAGCCGCGCCGGCGCGCACGCGGCGCCAGCCGCTGAATGAAGCGGCCACCGGCACGGCCGGCAAACCTGCACGCGGAGCACGCGCGAACGCGTCCGGTGCAAGCACACCCGCCTCGAGCGCCCCCTCCGCGACGCACGCGCAGACGCCGAAACCGCTCGCCCGCCCCACCGCTCACCCCGCGCGCAGCTTTGCCGCACCCTTCGCCCCGCCACCGCCGCGCAACCCGCTCGATCGCCGCGTGCATGCGGCCATCGCGCGCGCCACCGCCTCGGTGTCGCCGATCGCGCTGCTGCTGGCCGCGGTGGACTGGGCCGGCCACCTCGCACTGTCGCCAGGCAAGCGCATGGAGCTCGCCGACCTCGGCATCGAGCAGACGCGCCGCCTGCTGCGTTACGCGCAGCAGCTCGCCGTCGCCCCCGCGGGCAGCGCCGCGCACGAATGCATCGAGCCGCCCGCGCAGGACCGCCGCTTCAAGGCGCCCGAGTGGCACGCCTGGCCCTTCAACCTGATGCACCAGTCCTTCCTGCTCGGCCAGGAGTGGTGGGACGCCGCCACCCACGGCGTGGCCGGCGTGTCGCGCCACCACGAGCAGGTCGTCGCCTTCGCCGCGCGCCAGCTGCTCGACCTGTTCTCGCCGGGCAACTTCCTGCCCACCAACCCCGTGGTGCTGCGCCAGACGCAGGAGAGCGGCGGCTTGAACCTCGTGCGCGGCGCCATCCACGCCGTCGAGGACTTCGAGCGCCTGGTCGGCGGCGCCCCGCCGGCGGGCGCCGAGGATTTCGTCGTCGGTCGCGACGTGGCCGTCACCCCCGGCAAGGTGGTGCTGCGCAACCGCCTCGTCGAGCTCATCCAGTACGCGCCCGCCACCGCCGATGTTTACGCCGAGCCGGTGCTGATCGTGCCGGCCTGGATCATGAAGTACTACATCCTCGACCTCTCGCCGCACAACTCGCTGGTCAGGTACCTGGTCGAGCGCGGCCACACCGTGTTCTGCATCTCGTGGAAGAACCCGGGGACCGACGAGCGCGCGCTCGACATGGACGACTACCTGCAGCTCGGCTTCTTCGCCGCGCTCGACGCGATCAATGCCGTCGTCCCCGGGCAGAAGGTGCACGCCACCGGCTACTGCCTCGGCGGCACCCTGCTGGCGATCGCCGCCGCGGCGATGGACCGCGACGGCGACACCCGGCTGGGCTCGATGACGCTATTCACCGCGCAGACCGACTTCACCGAGCCGGGCGAGCTCGCGCTCTTCATCGACGAGAGCGAGGTCAGCCTGCTCGAGGCGCAGATGGAGGAGACCGGCTTCCTCACCGCCGGCCAGATGGCGGGCGCCTTCCAGATCCTGCGCTCCAACGACCTGCTGTGGTCGCGCATCGTCGGCGAATACCTCATGGGCGAGCGCACGCCGATGAACGACCTCATGGCCTGGAACGCCGACGCCACCCGCATGCCCGCGCGCATGCACAGCCAGTACCTGCGCCGGCTCTTCCTCAACGACGACCTCAGCGAGGGGCGCTACCCCGTGGGCGGCAAGCCGGTGGCGCTGTCCGACATCGAGCTGCCGGTGTTCTGCGTCGCCACCCTCACCGACCACGTCGCGCCCTGGCGCTCGGTGTACAAGCTGCACTACCTGGTGCCGACCGAGATCAGCTTCGTGCTCACCAGCGGCGGCCACAACGCCGGCATCGTCAGCGAACCCGGCCGCCCGCGGCGCAGCTTCCGCCTGCGCACGCGCCCGGCGGGCGGCAACTACGTCCCGCCGGACGACTGGCTCGAGCGCACGCCCGAGCAGGAAGGCTCGTGGTGGCCGGCCTGGAGCGACTGGCTCGCCGCGCGCAGCGGCGCGCGCGTGGCGCCGCCGGCGATCGGTGCCGTAAACTATCCCGCGCTCGACGACGCGCCGGGCCGCTACGTGCATGAGAAGTGAACGGGTGATGCAGGAAGGCTGCCGGGTCTCGGGGAGTTCGCATCGCGCAGCGCCGATCGGGCGATGCGGGAGCCCTCCCGGGCGAAGCCTCTCCGACACCCGCGAACCGATGCGCAGCCGCGCGGCGCGACCGATCTCGCCGAGCAGGCCCGGACGAGGCCCCGCCCTTGTCCGGATCCCATCCCGAAGGAAACCGCGATGACCCCCGACCCCCGCAACGCCCTCGCCCTCTTCAAGGCCAACCTCGAGCTGCAGTTCCGCCTGTGCGACCTCATGCGCCGCAACACGCTGCGCTGGAACGAGGCGCAGAACCGCATGATCGACGGCTGCGCCAGCGAATTCGAGGCCTCCGCCACCCGCCTGCTGGACGCCCCCGACTGGCAGCAGGTGGGCTTCGTCGCCACCGACCTCGGCTGGAAGTCCCTGCAGCAACGCAACTGCGCCCTGCTCAAGATGGCCGAAGCCGTGGTCGCCAACCAGTCCGCGCTGCAGCAGGACATGCAGCAGGCCTGGGCACAATGGCAGCACGACTGCACCCGCGCGCTCAAGGAAGCGAGCGGCACGATGCCGCTCAGCGCCACCTTCGAGGAGCTCCTCGCCACGGCCACCCGCCCGGCGCTGCTGCCCGGCAGCAAGGGCTGACCCGGGCAAGCGCACCAGCCCCGGGCGCGTCGCCGGCCGCAGCGCCGCATTCGCGCCTGCCGGCGCTCCTACATCGGAGGTTACGGGGCGCCGGGCGCTGCTCGTGGCGCCCCTACACGCGGACGACGACGCCTCAACCGCCCGAATCGCGCGCGACCTTCACCCCCACCCGCCCGCGGCGATAATCCCCGCTCCCCCCGAGAGCCCGCCATGCAAAAGATCGTCTTCCTCGACCGCGCCACCCTCGCGCCGCAGATCCGCCTGCGCCGCCCTGCCTTCCCGCACGACTACGTCGAACACGCCCGCACCACGCCCGCCGAGCTCGTCGACCGCCTCGCCGGCGCCACCATCGCGATCCTCAACAAGGTCCGCCTCGACGCCGCGGCGATCGCGCAACTGCCGACGCTGCGCCTCGTCGCGGTCGCCGCCACCGGTACCGACTGCGTGGACAAGGCCGCCTGCGCCGCGCGCGGGATCGCGGTGTGCAACATCCGCGGCTACGCGCGCGACACCGTCCCCGAGCACGTCTTCGCGCTCCTGCTGGCGCTGCGCCGCCAGCTCGTCCCCTACCGCGACGACGTCCTCGCCGGCGAATGGCAGCGCGCCGGGCAGTTCTGCTTCTTCAACCACCCCATCCACGATCTCGCCGGCACGCGCCTCGGCATCGTCGGCGCCGGCGACCTCGGCCAGCGCGTCGCCGCGATCGCGCGCGCCTTCGGCATGGAGCCGGTGTTCGCCGCGCGCAAGGGCGCGCAGCCCGTCGACGACCGCTACACGGCCTGGGACGAAGTGCTCGCCACCAGCGACGTCATCAGCCTGCACTGCCCGCTCACCGAGGCCACCCGCGGCCTCATCGGCCTGCCCGAGTTCCGCGCGATGGCGCGTCGCCCGCTGATGATCAACACCGCGCGCGGGGGCATCGTCGACGAGCACGCGCTGGTGCAGGCGCTCGACGAGGGCCTGATCGCCGGCGCCGGCTTCGACGTCACCGACGGCGAACCGCCCGCGCCCGACAGCCCGCTGATGCGCATCGCCGCCCGCCCGAACGTCATCCTCACCCCGCACATCGCCTGGGCCTCGGACGAAGCCCAGCAGGCCCTCGCCGACCAGCTTGTCGATGTCATCGAAAAATTTGTTGGCGGCGAGCCGAGGAATCTCGTCGTCAGGGGCTAGGGAAGCGCGTCAAGGCCCGCCGGGTCGCGGAACGATCGGCTCCATGCAGAAGCGCGAGGCGATGTTCGTGACGGTGGGTTTCATGTAGGAGCGCCGGCAGGCGCGAATTGGGCGGAGCGGCACTGGACGCGCGTTGCGGCGCCCACCGCCGCTTTCGCGCCTGCCGGCGCTCCTACAGGAGGCATCGCGGAGCCCGAGGCGATCGCGTTTGGGTTGGAGCGTTGCGCGCGTTGCGTGGCGGTTTCATGTAGGAGCGCCCGCTTTCAGCGGCACTGGACGCGCGTTACGCGCCCCTTTCGCGCCTGCCGGCGCTCCTGCGCGGCACGCGGAGCCCGAGGCGATCGCGTTTGCGTTGAAGCGTTGCACCGCGCGAGGCGGTGTTCGTGGCATCGGTTTCATGTAGGAGCGCCGGCAGGCGCGATCGCGTTTGCGGGAATGGACGCGCGTTGCGCCTCCACCACCGCTTTCGCGCCTGCCGGTTGCACGCGGAGCGAAGGCGATCGCGTTTGCGATTGGAGGTTGCGGTGCCCGAGGAGATCGCGTCGCAGGAATGCGTTGCACGCGCGCCGGCGGTGTTCGTGGCATCGGTTTCATGTAGGAGCGCCGGCGGGCGCGAATTGCGCGGTGCGGCACTGGACGCGCGCTGACGGTGCCCCGCCGCTTTCGCGCCTGCCGGCGCTCCTTCAGGAGCATCGCGGAGCCTGAGGCGATCGCGTTTGCGTTGGGAGCATCTGCGGAGCCTGAGGCGATCGCGTTTGCGTTGAACCTTCGCAGTTACCGACCCAGTTTGCATGATGGGTCAGCAAACGAAGGGTGTCGGTGGTCCGATGGCCGCGAGGGTGCGCTTGAGATGCTCGCAGCAGCGCAGCCACACCGATCGGCGTTCAACTGCTGCCGCAGCGTCGCTCGCCCAGGCCTGGAGTTGGGCGGAGATGCGCATGAGCACCTCAGCGGGCCTTGCGAAGTAGGCATGCGGCCAGTGAGCGTGATCGTGGTCTGGCCCGCATGCTCGGTGCGCCCCCACCGAGGACATCAACCAGGGCCGGCTGGTGATGGCCCTCGAGTCGGGCTGCGGCGTTGGCCAGGCGCACGAACAGGCTCCACCAGTTGCGCTCAGCGCCACCGCGCGCGCCGACAGTGCCAGCGATGCAGGTCGTGCGTGGTAAAGGCGCCCCAGCCCGGTTCTTCGAAGCTCGTCGAAGGCGTTCTCCGCGTCGGCCCGGTCGCGGTAGAGAGCGGCCGAGCGAGAGGATTTCGTGGTCCAGGTTGGTGACCAGCACAGCGTACTCGTAGCCGGTGATGCGCTTTCCGCCCTTGCGGTCGGCCTCGATGCGCAGTTGCTGACCGTTGTCCTCGTGCGCGACGAGCATTTCACCCGCAGAGGCGGCGCAGCACGACCACGCGACGCGTGTCTTCCCACCCGGTGAGTGCCAGCGTGCTGTCGATCCCTTCCCAGCCCTGACCGGCATCACGCCAGCCTTCGAGACCCGAACAGACGAGCTCGATGTGGCGCTTGACGATTCTTCGACAGGCGCAGCTTGAACAGGTTGACGGCGGTGCGCGCGCGCTTCGAGCGCGCATGATGCCGTCCGCCGAACCCGCCCAATCGCCGCGCACCATCTTCGGTCGGTGATGGGCGGGCAGGTCATCGAGGATCCTGAGCAGCGCCGGGCAGAGGTGTGACTGCCCGGCGCTCGCTCCGCTTTGACCTCGACCCCCATCACCAGGCGCAGCCCGGCCATCAGGTGAGGTGGGTAACTGTGCGAGGCCGGCCGGCTTCTTCTTCGGGTTGTACGACACCACCCCCCCTTCCTGCTTGCAGTACAGCGACACACCGCGTCGTGTCGCCTCCAGGATCCAGCGCATCGAGCAGCGGCGCGGTGCTCCCACGCAGGTGGCCCTCGAGCCAGCCCACGCCCTCGTCCTCCTGGGATCGCCAGCAGCGCCCGGCGCAGCGCCGGTCGCTGATCACCTTGTTCATGCCCAGCGGCCCCGGATTGACCCCGTCACAGCGAATCGTCGTGACGTGGCGAGTAGCGCCGCCTCGACAGAATCGACAGCATCGCACGCCCCAGTACCTCGAGCCTTGCTTGGCGCGTTCGCCTCTCGTGTAAGACAGCCGACCGCTCCTGCCAGCCGCGACCATCAGCCCCGTCGCTCAGGAACTCGATGAAATACGCCAGTTGCCCCATCGGCGTGGCCGCCTGCCGTCGGTCTCCCAACGATCTGCGCGACCGCCCGCCGTCTGCACTCCGGCGCACGACAAAGCATTTCCTCGATGCGCAAACGCTTCAATTGCGACTCACCCATCGGTGGCACCTGCTCCTCGATTAACAACAAACCCATGACTGCCAGTGGTTCCGTAAGCTGCACATCACCAACTGAGATTTTTAGGTTGAAGCGTTGCACCGCGCGAGGCGGTGTTCGTGGCATCGGTTTCATGTAGGAGCGCCGGCAGGCGCGAATTGGGCGGTGCGGCACTGGACGCGCGTTGCGGTGCCCCCCGCCGCTTTCGCGCCTGCCGGCGCTCCTACAGGGGCATCGCGGAGGCCGGGGAGATCGCGTTTTTTGGAGCGTCACGGCCCCCCCGGGCGGGCAGGCATGAAACCGGCTTGGGCGGGGATGTATTGGGCCAAACTCTAGAAACTGGCCTTATAGCCGAAGCATTATTTTTTGTTGCACCGCACAAAAACTTTCTCTACTATCGCACCTGTCTCCTCCACCCTCCTCCTTTGGTGTGGATTTGCCCGGGCCTCGCAAGACGCCCGGGCTTTTTCTTTTCAGCGTCCCTCGGCGAGCATGCGGCGGATCTCGGGAACGCACGAACCGCAGGACGTGCCGCAGCGCAGCCTGGCCTGCAGCGCGTCGAAGTCGCGCACGCCCGCCCCCTCGGCGATCGCCGCTGCGATGTCGCTCTCGGACACGTTCAGGCAGTTGCACACCACCCGCCCGCGCCCCCCGCCTCCTGCCGGCGGCGTGGCGAGCGGCGCCAGCAGCCACGGGCGCAACGCCACCGCGTCGCGGCGCTCCACCACCGCCTCGCTCAGCCAGCCTGCGGCCGCGGTCTCGCCAGTCAGGCGCAGCCCGACCAGGCGGTCGTCCTCGATCAGCGCGCGCTTGCTGATCCCGCGCGCGGGGTCGGCGTACGACAGCACGCCGTCGCCGTCGAGGCCGAGCAAGGCGTCGAGCTCGGCGAGCCAGGCGTCCGGAATCGGACGCTCGTGCGCCACCCGCATCACCACTGCGGGCGTGTCGCGGCCGGCGAGCGCGAGCGAGGCGTAGGCGAAACGCTCCAGCCAGGGCGACAGCAGCGCGGCCTCCTCGGCGGCGCTGCGCCCGCAGCGTTCGGCACGCACCAGCAGCATGCGATTGGGCAGCTCGACCGGCTCGATGCGCACCGCCGCGTGCTTGAGCTCCGGCTGCTTCGACAGCGGATCGCACGCGCCGCCGAAGAGCAGGTTGATCCCGGCCGAGTTCAGCACCCGCCGCCCCCAGTGCATGCCCACGAAGGCCATGCCGGGCCGCAGCGCATCCGACGCGGCCACGCGCAGCACCAGCGCACCGTGCCGGCTCGACACCCTGACCAGCTCGCCGTCGGCCAGGCCGCGCCGCGCCAGCTCCCGCGGGTGCAGCTCGATGCGCGCCTCGTCCGCGTGGCCGTACAGGCGCGCCACCTTGCCGCTGCGGCTCATGCCGTGCCACTGGTCGCGCAGGCGGCCGCTGGTGAGGGCGAGCGGGTAGCGCACGCCGGTCGCCTCGGCGGTGAGCGTGCGCGAGGGCACGACGAAGCGCGCCCGTCCGTTCGGCGTGGCGAAGCGAGCGTCGGCGTAGAGGCGGGCCCGCGCGCCGGCCTCCTCGACCCTCGCCCCCGCCGCGAACGGCCACTGCTGCGGCCCCTCGCGTTCGAGCACGCAATAGTCCAGCCCGGTGATGTCGAGGTCGCGCCCGGCGGTGCTGGCGACGTGCTCGGCGAAGACCGCCTCCGCCGAGTCGTACGCGAACATCGCCGCCGCCTGCGGCTTGCCGATGCGCGGTGCGAGCGCGCGCGCGAAGTCGCACACGATGCGCCAGTCGGCGCGCGCCTCGCCCGGCGCCGGCACGGCCGCGTGCACACGGCTGATGCGGCGCTCGGAGTTGGTCACCGTGCCCTCCTTCTCGCCCCAGGTGGCGGCCGGCAGCACCAGGTCGGCGAAGGCCGCGGTCTCGGTGCCGGCGAAGGCCTCCTGCAGCACGACGAACTCGCAGGCGGCGAGCGCCTCGTGCACCAGGGCCTGCTCGGGCATGGACTGCGCCGGGTTGGTGCACGCGATCCAGAGCGCCTTGACGCGGCCCTCGCGCGCGGCGCGGAAGAGCTCGACCGCGGTCAGGCCGGGCGCGGCCGGCACGCTGTCCACGCCCCACAGCCGCGCCACCTCCTCTCGATGGGCGGGATTCGCCAGGTCGCGATGCGCCGGCAGCAGGTTCGCCAGCCCGCCGACCTCGCGCCCGCCCATCGCGTTGGGCTGGCCGGTGAGCGAGAACGGCCCGCAGCCGGGGCGGCCGATCTTGCCGGTGGCGAGCGAGAGCGCGATCAGCGCGGCGCCGTTGTGGGTGCCGTGCGTCGACTGGTTGAGGCCCTGGCACCACAGCGACAGCGCCGCCGGCGCCTCGCCCCACCAGCGCGCGGCGGTGACGATGTCCTCCGCCGCCACCCCGCACACCGCCGCGGCCACCGCCGGGCTCACCCCGCGCACGTGCGCGCGCAGCGCCTCGAAGCCCTCGGTGTGAGCGGCAATCCAGGCTTCGTCGGCGAGCCCCTCGTCCAGCAACACGTGCAGCATGGCGTCGAACAGCCAGACGTCGGTGCCGGGCAGGATGGCCAGGTGCAGGTCGGCCATCGCCGCGGTGTCGGTGCGGCGCGGATCGACCACGACGATCTTCATCCCCGGCCGCCGCGCCCTCGCCTGCTCGATGCGGCGGAAGGCCACCGGGTGCGCCCACGCCGGGTTGGCGCCGGCGATCAGGATCGTGTCGGCGTGGTCGAAGTCCTCGTAGCAGCACGGCGGCGCATCGGCGCCCAGCGTGGCCTTGTAGGCCGCGACCGCGCTCGACATGCACAGGCGCGAGTTGGTGTCGACGTTGTTGCTGCCGATCAGCCCCTTCATCGCCTTGTTGAAGACGTAGTAGTCCTCGGTGAGGAGCTGGCCGGAGATGTAGAAGGCGACCGCGTCCGGGCCGTGCTCCGCGATCACCTCGGCGAAGCGCCGCGCGGCGACGTCGATCGCCGCCTCCCAGCCGATGCGCGCGCGCGCCTGGCCGCGGCGGGCGCGGTATTCGGGGTGGAGCAGCCGGGTGTCGTGGCCGGCGGTGAGGTGCAGCGTCGCGCCCTTGGTGCACAGGCGGCCGAAGTTGGCCGGATGCGCGGGATCGCCGCGCACACCGGTGATGCGCGCGCCGTCGTGCTCGATGAGTACGCCACAGCCGACGCCGCAGTAGGGACAGGTGGAGCGGGTCTCTCCCGGCGCCGCGGCGCGGACCGGAATTGAGCGTCGGCCGGCGGGCGAAGGCGGGGCCGTTTCGGGCAGGGTGTGGGACATGGTTTGCCTCGTCCTTGGATGGTCGGAATCGGGTCAGCGCGAACCTCCTTGCCCGACCGACCCACCCCCATTGGCGAGTCCGACGCTGTATGGACAAAATTGATGCAAGCCGTGTGCCAGCGACGATTCCCGCATCCTGCGGGCGCTTGCGGCGCAGGATCGGTCGCGGTCATGCACCGTGTCGGGGTGCGGTGCACGCACACGGTGCGCGAATCCGCGCAGCGCACGCCGGCGGGCACCGAACCCCGCGCTCTTCCTGCCGCCCGCGTGACGCCAACCCAGGTGGCCGAGGCCCCGATCTGCGATGCACGATCCCGATCGCGCCGGCCTATAGTGAAACGAAGCAGTCGCCCAGTTCGCAGCCGGGCACGGGTGCTGAATTGCGCGCGCGGCGCCAACACGCTCAGGGAGCCCCTCGATGTCCCGAACAGTTCGCGACGCCCCGAAGCGGCCCTCGGGGAACCGGGTCCTGGCGCTCGGTCTGCTGATGAGCGCCAGCGCCAGCTTCCAGCTCACCGCATTCCTGCAAGTCTCCCTCACCCCGAGCTGGCTCCTGCCCGTGCTGGCGGCGTGGCTCGCACAACGTCATGGCATCGCCGTGCTGCGCGACGCCTGGCCGCTCGTCATACTGCCCACGCTCGGCGTGAACTTCGGCCATGGCATCGGGTTCAGCTTCGGGGTCCCGAGCGCAACGCTGCTGCTTGCGCTGGTCGTCGCCGCGGCGGCGGACGCGCGGCTGCGCCTGCCTCCCCTCGAGCACTGGCTGCGGGGCGACACCGCGTGGCCGGCGGCCTCGGCCCTGTGCCTGCTGGTCGTCTCCGCGCTGGAAGCCGGCTCTTGGCGGGTCGGTACATGGCGCCTCGACCTGCTCGCCCTTCCTGGCGTGCTCGTGATGCTCGCCGCCATCCGCTGGGAGGCGGTGGCGGCCGCTGCCTGGCCGACAGCGCCCCGCCGCTACGCGGGCGCGTTCGGCCTGCTGGTCGCGGCGATCGGGCTGGCCGGGCTGGTCCTCTCCGGCGCGATCGCCCTCGGGCCGCTCCAGCTTCGCGTCGGCAGCTACAGCCCGGCGCCCTTCCTGGCCATCCTGTGCTTCGGCCTCGTCGTGCTCGGATTCGCGCGCGCGCGCAACGTGGCGGGCCTGTTGCTCGCCGGCCTCGTTCTCGATCGCCTGCTCGCGCTCGGCGACATGCCCGCATCCTTCGCCATGGAGACAGAATGGCGCCTCCTGGACTGGGGGGCCTTGTTCGCAAGCCTCGCGGCGACGCTCGCCGGCCAGGTGCTGCGCCCCTTCTTCGCGGACGGAGCGTTCATGCCGACCAGCGTCCGCCCCGTCCTGCATCTGCTGCTCGCCTGGCTCGCGCTGCTGCTGTGCCCCCTGCTGCTGACCGGCTTCGGCGTGTCGTCGGGCACGGCGGGGCTGTGGCTGGTGGCGGCCCTCGCGTTTGCGGCCGGAACGTACTGGCGCGAGCGTAGCCTGGTCTTCGTCCCGCCCCTGCTGATGTTCCTGTGGCTGCTCGCCGCGCTCTTCGACCCCGCGGGCGGCCCGGGGCGCGCGACCGGGATGCTGGCGACGCTCGGCACGATCGGCTTCACGTTCGCACTCTGCGGCGCCTTCCTCGCGCACAGCCGCGCGCTCGCCGCACTCGGCGCAACGCGCGCGGCATCAGCGGCGCAGGCCGAGGCGATCGAGCGCGTCGACCTCTCGCCGCTCGCCGAGGTGGTCGAACAAGTCGATCGCTCGGCGACCTGGCGCTCCTTCCTCGTTGCCGCCGCGCCCTTCGTTGTGGCGTGGCAGCTGTTCGAGCTGTACGGCTTCGGCGTCGTCGTCGGAGACATCAGCGAGGCCTTCGGCGAGCCGCCGATGCTGGAGGCCTGGCACTATGCGATCGCGGCCATGCTCGCGCTGGCACCCTTCGCCTTCGCGTTCTGGGACTGGCTCGACCGCCAGGACCGCTTCCGCCTGCTCGCGCTGGCGAGCGCGAGCATCGCGGGCGCGATCGCCTGGCAGCTTTTCGGCGCTTTGCTCGGCGCCGGCGTCCGCGAGCTGTTCGGGGATTTCGGCGACACCCCGCTCGAGGCCGGCGGCATCCTGGCCTTTTCGGTGCTGCTGCTCGGCTCCGGGCTCCTGGCCGGCACCGACCGCCGTGTCGCCCGCCCGCTTTTCCTCGCGCTGTGCACCCTGACGGGCGTGGCCGTCGTCTCCGCGCTCGCGTGGGCGCTTGGCGAGGGCACGGTCGAAGCGCAGGAACTGCCGCGGCTGCTCGCCGAGCCGGTCGTGATCCTCCTCATCTGCGTTGCGCTGGCCCGCTTCATCCGCCTGCGCCTGCTGCTGGCCGGAGACCGCCCACGCGAATGGCTGTTCGGCGCATTGCGCGACAAGGGCTTCTGGGTGCGGATGGCCGCCGCGGCGGGCTTGCCATCCTCCTCGTGGCGCCTCCGCGCCCTCGCCGCGCCGGCCTTCTGGGCGCTGTTCGCGGCGCGCTTCGTCGTCTACACCGGTGGCGTGCTCGCACGCTCGTGGGCGGCGATCGGCGCCGTCGTGATCCTCTTCGGCCACCTGCTGTTCCACGCCGGCAAGCGCCTGAGTGCGCGCGAAATGTGGCGGCCGCGCACACCCGCCGCGGCAGATCGCCCGATCCTGTTCCTGCGTGGCTTCGACGACGATCAATGCCGCTATCGCCGCCGCCCATGGCAGTTGCTCGCGCGCTGGCTCGACCTGTGGTCCTTCCGCCAGAACCTCGACGAGGCCATGGTCGACGAGCTCGCGCAGTTCGGCCCGGTGATCGCCCTCGGGCGGCCGGGCGACACGCGCACGCCCTTCGGTGCGCAGCGCCATTACTCCGCCGACGCCGACTGGCAGCAGACCCTGGCCGACGCCGCCCGCTCGGCGCAGGCCATCGTGCTGGTGGCAAGCGACTCGCCGGGGGTGCAGTGGGAATACGCGCTGTTGAAGAACGAGGCCATGCTCGACAAGGTGTTGCTGATGTTCCGCCCCGACGGCGAACACACGGCGGCCAACCGTCATGCGGCCGAATGGATGTGCCCCGGCGGCGGCGGCGCGGTCGACGCGGCGATCGCCGCCGGCCTGCAACCGGTGAGCCTGCGGCTCATTCAGGGCCGGCCGATCCTCGCCGCATCGCGCGCCGCCAACGCCGCGGCCGGGGTGCTCGCGCTGCGGCTGCACTTCGAGCGCGCGTAGCGTGCTGGGGCGGTTCAGGATCGGGTCAGCAGGAACAGCAGCACCAGGTTCAGCAGCAGCGAGCCGAGCGCGAGCAGCTTCAGCGCCAGCGTCGGCCGGCGCTCGAGCAGCGGCGTGCGGCGCGGCACGGCGAGCGGCTGCCAGGCGCCGCGCTCGAGCGCGAGGCGGAACTCCTCGGCGGTCTCGAAGCGGGCGTCGGGCATGCGCGCGCACGCCTTGAGCAGCACCGCCTCCAGCCAGGCCGGCGTGTCGGGGCGGTGACGGGTGGGCGGCACCGGCTCGCCGAAGCGCGGATGCTGGAAGGGCTCGACCTCGCCGTAGGGGAACTTGCGCGTGAGCAGCTCGTACAGCGTCACCCCGCAGGCGTAGAGGTCGGAGGCCTCGCTGGCCGGCTGGCCGGCGAAGAGCTCGGGCGCCATGTAGGACGGCGTGCCCGGGTTGTTGATCTCGCACAGGTCCTCCGCCTCGCTCGCCGCCACGCCGAGGTCGAGCAGGCGCAGCACGCCGTCGCGGCCGAGGTGCAGGTTGTCGGGCTTGATGTCGCGATGCACGATGCCCCGCCGGTGCAGCACGCCGACCAGGCCCAGCATGCGCGCGCCGAGCTCGGCCACCTCGTGCGGGCGCAGGCGCTCGCCGCGCGCGAGCAGCGCCTTCAGGCTCTCGCCCTCGTGCCAGCTCATCAGGTAGTACAGATGCGCACGCGCGGGCCAGTCGGCCACCTGCGGAAACCCTTGCGCCGGCACCCGGCGCGCGAGCCACTCCTCGCGCACCAGCGCGCGCCGCGCGTCCTCGTCGTGTTCGTGGGCGGGCAGCAAGGTCTTGAGGACCCAGCACGCGGCGGTGTTCGCGCCTGCCGGCGCTCCTACATGAACCGGCGCGGGTTGGGACGGTGTCGATGCGGGTTGGGGCGATGTCGACGCGGGTTGGGGCGATGTAGGAGCGGCGGCAGCCGCGAATGAGGCCGTACGGTCGGCGACGTGGTCGGGGAGAATCGACGCCGCATTCGCGCCTGCCGGCGCTCCTACATGAACCGGCGCGGGTTGGGACGGTGTCGACGCGGGTTGGGGCGATGTCGACGCGGGTTGGGACGATGTAGGAGCGGCGGCAGCCGCGAATGAGGCCGTACGGTCGGCGACGTGGTCGGGGAGATCGACGCCGCATTCGCGCCTGCCGGCGCTCCTACATGAACCGGCGCGGGTTGGGACGGTGTCGATGCGGGTTGGGGCGATGTCGACGCGGGTTGGGGCGATGTGGGGCGGCGGCCGCCCGCGTGCTGAACCGGCCGTACGGTCGGCGACGTGGTCGGGGAGAATCGACGCCGCATTCGCGCCTGCCGGCGCTCCTACATGAACCGGCGCGGGTTGGGACGGTGTCGACGCGGGTTGGGGCGATGTCGACGCGGGTTGGGGCGATGTAGGAGCGGCGGCAGCCGCGAATGAGGCCGTACGGTCGGCGACGTGGTCGGGGAGAATCGACGCCGCATTCGCGCCTGCCGGCGCTCCTACATGAACCGGCGCGGGTTGGGACGGTGTCGATGCGGGTTCGGGCGATGTCGACGCGGGTTGGGGACAATGTAGGAGCGGCGGCAGCCGCGAATGAGGCCGAACGGTCGGCGACGTGGTCGGGGGAGAATCGACGCCGCATTCGCGCCTGCGCGCTCCTATGAACGCGGTGCGCGCGGGTTGGGACGGTGTCGATGCGGCGATCGATGTCGACGCGGCTCGGGACGATGTCGACGCGCGCGTCATGACGCGGTCGGTGTCGATCGACGCCGCTGGCGAATGCGGAGCGCCGGCAGGCGCGAATGCGGCCGTGTCGTCCTCGATGCGGCAAACACGATAGAGCACGGTCAAGCGCGACACGTGCAGCACGGCCTCCACGCGCAGGCCGTCGAGCGTGTCGCCCTCGGCCAGGCGCGGCGGCAGCGGCAGGCGGCGGCCGGCGGCGAGGCGGTCGTGCAGGTTGTCGGCGGGGAGCGACCGGACGCGGGCGACCAGCGCGCTGGCGTTGTCGTTGCCGCCGGCGCGCAAGGCGGCGTCGACGAGGGCGTCGGCGGCGGCCTGCGGGTCCAGGTCCGCTTCCGCTTCCCGCGCCTCCGTTCCGCCCTCCCCGGACAACCCCACGCGGCTTTCCTGCGCCACCGTTCCCTGCCCCCCATTCCCCGCGCCACCATTCCCTGCGCCGCCGCTCCCCCCGTCGCGGGTTCCGGTATCACCATCCCCACCGCAGCTCTTCCCCTGCCCCCCCTTTCCTTCTCCTCCTCCACATGGCGCGCGAGCACTGCGGCGATCTCGACCTCGCCGAGCGCGTTCCACACCCCGTCGGTCAGCAGCACGAAGACGTCGCCCGCCGCCAGCTCGCCGTCGTCGTGGTCCACCAGCAGGCGCGACTCCAGCCCGACCGCGCGGCGCAGCACGTTGTTCAGCTCGGGATGCGGCCAGGTGTGGTCCTCGCTCAGGCGTACGAGCGCGCCGTCGCGCCACAGGTAGGCGCGCGAGTCGCCCACGTGGGCGAGGTGCCAGCGCCGGCCGCGCAGCACCAGCGCGGTCAGCGTGGTCGCCATGCCGGCGGTCTCGGCGCTGCGCGCGGACTGCGCGAGCAGCCAGCGGTTGGCGGCGCCGAGCACGGTGTCGAGCGGCGACTTCTGCACGCTCCAGGTGTGGGCGGTGGAGAAGTAGTCGGCGAGCAGGCTACGCACGGTGTACTCCGCCGCCTCGCGGCCGTGCGCGTGACCGCCGACGCCGTCGGCGATCGCCAGCAGAACGCCCTTGGCGGCGCGCTCGGCGCCCTCGGGCATGGCGGCGGCGACGAAGTCCCTCGTTGGCCGGGCGCGGGCTGGGCCTGGTGGCGTGGCCGAGCTCGACCTCCAGCGCGGTCGCCATCGGCCGCGCAGCCCCGGTCGGCGTGGCGCGGCCCGCGGCCGGGCTGCCGGCGGGTGCCAAGGAATCGATCGCACGCACGATGCCCGCCCTTGCTCAGATCTTCGCCGAGGTCAGGTGCGCCGCGCCCCAGGTCGTGCGCCAGCGCGTCTTCACCGCGGTGAGGCCCACGAGCGCGAACACCGCCAGCGCCGCGAAGATCAGGAAGCCGGCCTGGTAGCTGCCGGTGAGCTGGCGCGCGAAGCCGAGCGAGGACGCCAGGTAGAAGCCGCCGATGCCGCCCGCCATGCCGACCAGGCCGGTCATCACGCCGATCTCGCGGCGGAAGCGCTGCGGCACGAGCTGGAACACCGCGCCGTTGCCCATGCCCAGCGCCAGCATCGCGCCCACGAACACCGCCAGCGCCATCCACGCCTCGGGCAGGCCGACGCTGACGATGGCGAGGAAGATCGCCGCAAGGATGTACATCGCGGTCAGCGACTTCACCCCGCCGATGCGGTCGGCCACGTTGCCGCCGATCGGGCGCACCAGCGAGCCGGCGAACACGCAGGCCGCGGTGAAGTAGCCCGCCATCTTCGGATCGAGCCCGTACTGGGTGTTGAAGTAGATCACCAGCGACGAGGCCAGGCCGACGAAGCCGCCGAAGGTCACCGAATAGAAGAACATGAACCACCACGCGTCCTTGTCCTTGAGCACCGCGAGGTACTCGGCAAAGCGCTTGGGCGGCGGCGCGTCGGGCGCGTCCTTGGCCATGAAGCAGAAGGCCACCAGCACGATCACCAGCGGGATCAGCGCCAGGCCGAACACGTTGTGCCAGCCGAAGGCCATCGCCAGCCCGGGCGCGAACAGCGCCGCGAACGCGGTGCCCGAGTTGCCGGCACCGGCGATGCCCATCGCCGTGCCCTGGTGCTCCGGCGGATACCAGCGCGAGGCCAGCGGCAGCGCCGCCGCGAAGGACGCGCCCGCGACGCCGAGGAAGACCCCCAGCACCAGCACCTCGCCGAACGAATGCACGCCCGCCAGCCAGGCGTAGGCGAGAGCGGCGATCACGATCAGCTGGCCGATGATCGCGGCCTTCTTGGGCGACAGGCGATCGACCACCACGCCCATCACCATGCGCAGGATCGCCCCCGCCAGCACCGGCGTGGCCACGATGAGGCCCTTCTGCGCGTGCGACAGCCCGAGGTCGGCGGCGATGCCGACCGCGAGCGGGCCGAGGATCACCCACACCATGAAGGCGAGGTCGAAGTAGAGGAAGGCGGCGATCAGCGTCGGCGTGTGGCCGGCCTGCAGGAAGGATTTCTTGTCCATGTCGGGCTCCAGAGTCATGCGTCGTACGCACCGTGGGTGCGGGAATCTCCAGCGCATGACTCTGTTGCCAAATCGGCCCGCCGGCGCTGGCGGGTCGGACGCTGTCCTGGTGTAGGCTGAGCAAGCCTCGTGCCACATTTAAAACCGTTCTAAATCAGCAGCTTGCGCATCCCGCTCGACGGCGGTCGCGCACCAGCTTGGTGTGCAGTGCACAAAAGCAGTGCGCCTCCGGGCGCATGCGCGCGCAAAAGAGGGGGCGGCCGGCGGCGGGCGCTCGCGCGCAAGCCCTCCGACGCAGACCTGGAACCATCCCTTGGTCCATAATCCATGCTATTTTCTCGATAATTTTTTTGATTCTCGATTTCCTCCGCCGCCATGCCCGCCCCCCTCGTCATCCTCATCCTGTCCCTGCTGCTCGGCCTGCAGCCGATCACCACCGACCTCTACCTCCCCTGCCCTGCCCGCGCTCACCGCCAGCTTCGGCGCCGTGCCCGCACAGGCGCAGCTGACCCTGACCGCACTGCTGCTCGCCTTCGGCGCGTCGCAATTGTTCTGGGGGCCGCTGTCCGACCGCGTCGGGCGCCGCCGCGTGCTGCTGATCGGCCTCGCCGGCTACACGCTGGCGGCGGTCGGCAGCGCGCTGGCCGGCTCGATCGAGGCGATGGTGTTCTGGCGCGTGCTGCAGGGGGCGTTCATGGGGGCGGGCACGGTGTGCGCGCGGGCGATCGTGCGCGACCTCTACCCGCCGCAGGAAGGTGCGCGGGCGATGAGCAAGGGGCTCTCCGGGCTGGGCGTCGCCGCCTGCCTGAGCCCGTGGATCGGCGGCCTGCTGGCCGAATGGTTCGGCTGGCGCGCCACCCTGGTGGCGCTGACGGTGATGGGTGCGCTGACCCTGTTCGTGGTCGCGCGCCACTTCCAGGAGACCCTGCACGAGCGCCACCCCGAGGCGCTGCAACCCGCCGTGCTGCTGCGCACCGCGCGCGGCATCGTCGGCAACCGCAGCTTCTGGACCTACGCCTCGCTGTGCACCGCCTCCTTCGGCGGGCTGTTCTGCATCCTGTCGGCGTCGTCCTTCGTGTTCATCAACCTGCTCGGCACCTCGCCGAGCTTCTACGGCGTGCTGCTGCTCCTGCTGTCGGCGTTCTACCTCGCCGGCACCATGCTGTGCCGGCGCATGATCGTGCGCTTCGGCGTGCAGCGCAGCGTGATGATCGGCGGCGCCCTGTCGCTGGGCGGCGGCGGGCTGATGCTGGCCTTCGCGCTCGCCGGGGTGGGCACGGTGTGGTCGATCATGGTGCCCGCCTTCATCTTCATGCTCGGCCACGGGTGCACCAGCCCTGCGGGCAGAGCGGCGCGATCGCGCCCTTCCCGAAGGCAGCCGGCGCCGCGTCGGCGATCACCGGCTTCCTGATGATGGTGGTGGCCCTTCGGCGCGGCGTACTGGGTCGGCGCCAATCTGGGCGACAGCGCCCTGCCGATGATCGTCGGCGTGGCCTTCTGCAGCGCCGCCGTGGCATTCATCGCCTGGGTGCCGGTGCAGCGCGTGCAGCTCGGCGCGGCGGGGTAAGGCGCGGCCCCGGGGGGCGGGCGGTCAATGACTCGCGGAGACCGGCGGCGGGCGCGGGCGGCCAATGCCTGGCGGAGAGGCCGGCGGCAGGCGCGGGCGGCTAACGCCTTGCCAAGAGGCCGGCGGCAGGCGCGAGTGGCCAATGCCTGGCGGAGAGACCGGCGGCAGGCGCAGGCGGCCAATGCCTTGCAGAGAGGCCGGCGGCGGCGTGGCGCCCGCCCATGGCGCGCGCGCGCTGCCCCTGTTTACACCGCGAGCCACACCTCCCCCGCCTCCACCTTCACCGCGAAGCTCGCGCACGCGCCCACGTCCGGCGCCACCGCCTGGCCGTCCTGCAGGTTGAGGTTCCAGCCGTGCAGCGGACAGGTGACCTTGCGGCCATGGACGATGCCCTGCGACAGCGGCCCGCCCTTGTGCGGACATTTGTCGTGCAGCGCGAAGACCTCGTCGTCGGCGTTGCGGAAGATGGCGATGTCCTCGGCGCCCGGGCGCCGCACGACACGGGAGCCGAGGCGGGGATGTCGTCGAGCGGGCAGATGCGTTTCCAGTCGGTCATGACGGGTTCCTTTTCATGTAGATTGCCGCAGCGGATGGGTTTTACGCTGTTCGTGAGCGCGCGGCGCCTGCCGCGCCCGAGGGAGCCACGGGCGGCGATCGCGTCGAGACGACCACGGGCGGCGATCGCGCGATGATCGCCGATTCACGGCGACCACGGGCGGCGATCAAATGCCTGCCAAGCGGGGGCGCCGGCAGGCGCGAATGACGGTCGGTCGGCGATCGCGTCGCGGCGCTTTCGCCTTCCGTATCGCGTCGAGACGACCACGGGCGGCGATCGCATCGCGATGATCATGCGCGCCAATCGCATCACGGCGACCACGGGCGGCGATGGAAATGCCACGGAGCAAGGACGGTTTCATGTAGGAGCGCCGGCAGGCGCGAATAGGGCGGTCGGCCGGGCGTGATCGCCGATTTCGTGCGCCGCCAGCCTGCCGGCGCTCCTACAGGGCGAGCCACGGGCGGCGATCGCGTCGCGGCCACCACGCGCGGCAATCGCGTCGCGACGACCACGGCGCGTCGCGAAATGCGACCACGCGCGAGGACGGTTTCAGGGAGCGCCGGCAAATGCGAATGAGCGCGGACGGTTTCAGCGTGGGATCGCCGATTTCGCGCATCGCGCCTTCCGGCGCTCCATCGCAGGCGAGCCACGGCGGCGATCGCGTCGCGCGGCGACCACGCGCGGCGATCGCGCGCGTCGCGACCACGGGCGGCGATCGCGTCGCGCGACCACGGACGGCGGCGTCGCGACGACCACGGGCGGCGATGGAAATGCCACGGAGCGAGGACGGTTTCATGTAGGAGCGCCGGCAGGCGCGAATGAGGCGGTCGGCCGAGCGTGATCGCCGATTTCGTGCGCCGCATTCGCGCCTTCCGGCGCTCCTACAGGGCGAGCCACGGGCGGCGATCGCGTCGCGGCGACCACGGCGCGCGTCGCGACGACCACGGGCGGCAATCGCGTCGCGCGGCCACCACGCACGGCAATCGCGTCGCGTCGGCCACGCGAGCGAGGACGGTTTCATGTAGGAGCGCTGGCAGCGCGATGGGGCGGTCGGTCGAGCGTGATCGCCCATGGCTCCTACAGGGCGAGCCACGGGCGGCGATCGCGTCGCGGCGACCACGGACGGCAATCGCGTCGCGACGACCACGGGCGGCGGTGGAAATGCCACGGAGCGAGGACGGTTTCATGTAGGAGCGCCGGCAGGCGCGAATGAGGCGGTCGGCCGAGCGTGATCGCCGATTTCGTGCGCCGCATTCAGCGCCTGCCGGCGCCCTACAGGGAACGAGCGCGAATGCGGCACGGGCTCACGCCTCCACCTGATCGGGATGAACTGCTTCACCGCGCCTTCTCGCGGCTGGTCTGCCACGGGTCGCGGGCGTCCTTGAGCGCGTCGAGCAGGCGGGCGTGCAGGCGGCGGCGGTTGTCGCCGTCCTCGACCACCTTCGACTTCACGTAGTCGAGCCCCACGCGGTTCAGCCAGTGCACCGTGCGCTCGAGATACCAGCCCTCCTCGCGGTAGAGCTGCAGGAAGGCGCCGGAATACTCCATCACCTCCTCGTCGCTCCCCACCTTGCACAGGAACTGCGCGACCTCGGTCTTGATGCCGCCGTTGCCGCCG
Organism: Thauera sp.; assembly: GCA_024235615.1. Taxonomy (GTDB): domain Bacteria; phylum Pseudomonadota; class Gammaproteobacteria; order Burkholderiales; family Rhodocyclaceae; genus Thauera. The sequence goes on from JACKMB010000001.1 coordinate 1,272,338, forward strand.
ACATACAGCTCATAGCCGGAATCGACGCCGATCACGCCGACGTCCTTGATGCCGGCTTCCGCGCAGTTGCGCGGGCAGCCCGACACCGCGAGCTTCACCTTGTGCGGCGCGTACATGTCGAACAGCATCTTCTCGAGCTTGACCCCCATGTCCATCGCCAGCTGCGTGCCGAAGCGGCAGTGCTCGGCGCCCACGCAGGTCTTCACGGTGCGGATCGACTTGCCGTAGGCGTGTCCGGACACCATGCCGGCGGCGTTGAGGTCGGCCCAGATCGCCGGCAGGTCCTCCTTCTTCACCCCGAGCAGGTCGATGCGCTGGCCGCCGGTGACCTTCACGGTGGGCACCTGATACTTCTCGGCGGCGTCCGCGATCGCGCGCAATTCAGAAGGCGTGGTCAGCCCGCCCCACATCCGCGGCACCACCGAGTAGGTGCCGTCCTTCTGGATGTTGGCGTGCGCGCGCTCGTTGATGAAGCGCGACTGCGGATCGTCCCTGGCCTCATGCGGCCACGACGAGATCAGGTAGTAATTGACCGCCGGCCGGCACTTGTCGCAGCCGTTGGGCGTCTTCCAGTTGAGCGTGTCGAACACCGCCTCCTTGGTCGTCAGGTGGTGCTTGAAGATCGCCTCGCGCACCACCTTGTGCGAATGCTCGGTACAGGCGCACACCGGCTTGTCGTTGGCGCTCACCGCCTGGTACGCGCCGCCCACCGTAGACGCGAGGATCTGCTCGACCAGGCCGGTGCAGGACCCGCAGGACGACGCCGCCTTGGTGTGCTTCTTGACCTCGTCGAGCGTGAACAGCCCCTTCTCCTTGATCGCCTTGACGATGGTGCCCTTGCACACGCCGTTGCAGCCGCACACCTCGGCCGTGTCGGGCATGCTGGCGGCGCGGTTCTCGCCCTTGTGGCCGGCGTCGCCCAGCCTGTTCTGGCCGAACATCAGGTGGTCGCGGATCTCGGCGACGCTCTGGCGGTCCTTCATGAGCTGGAAATACCACGAGCCGTCGGCGGTGTCGCCGTACAGCACCGAGCCGACGATGCGGTCGTCCTTGAGCACGACGCGCTTGTACACCCCGCCCTGGCGGTCGTGCAGCACGATGTCCTCGGTGCCCGGGCCGCCGCTGAAATCTCCGGCGGAGAAGACGTCGATGCCGGTGACCTTGAGCTTGGTCGAGGTCACCGAGCCCTCGTAGCGGCCGATGCCGAAGTTGGCGAGGTGGTTGGCGCACACCTTGCCCTGCTCGAACAGCGGCGCGACCAGGCCGTAGGCGACGCCGCGGTGCGCCACGCACTCGCCCACCGCGTAGATGCGCGGGTCGGTGACGGTCTGCAGCGTGTCGGAGACATGGATGCCGCGCACCCGGCCGCCGCCGCAATACAGCCCGGCGGACTCGGCGAGCTCGTAGTTCGGCCGGATGCCGGCGGCGACCACGACCAGGTCGGCGGGGATCTCCATGCTGTCCTTGAAGCGCACCGCGCCGACGCGCTCGGCCATGTCACCGCGCTCGTTGCGCGCCGGCAGCAGCGCCTCGGTCTGGCGCGCGAGCAGGAACTTCATGCCCTTGGCCTCGAGCGAGGCCTGCAGCATGTCGGCCGCAGCCTTGTCGAGCTGGCGCTCCATGATCCAGTCGCCGATGTGCACCACGGTGACGTCCATGCCGCGCAGCATCAGCCCGTTGGCCGCCTCCAGCCCGAGCAGGCCGGCGCCGATCACCACCGCGTGGCGGTACTTGCCGGCGGCCTCGATCATCGCCTCGGTGTCGGCGATGTCGCGGTAGCCGAGCACGCCGGGCAGGTCGTTGCCGGGGATGGGCGGGATGAAGGGCGTCGAGCCGGTCGCCAGCAGCAGGCGGTCGTAGTCGGCCTCGGTACCGTCGCCGGCGAGCACCTTGCGGCGCACGCGGTCGATCTTCACCACCTTGCGCCCGGCGTGCAGGGTGATGCCGTTGTCGCGGTACCAGTCGACATCGTTGAGCATGATCTCGGGCAGCGTCATCTCGCCCGCCAGCACCGGCGACAGCAGGATGCGGTTGTAGTTGCCATGGGGCTCGGCGCCGAACACGGTGATGTCGTAGAGGTCGGGCGCGAGCTTGAGCAGCTCCTCGATCGTGCGCACGCCTGCCATGCCGTTGCCGACCAGGACGAGTTTCATCTTCTTCATGGGGTATCTCCGCAACAAGGCCGATTGGGTCGAAACGAAAACGGCGCCCACTCCGCTCGCGCCCGTGCGGGGCGAGTGGAATGGACGCCGTTGTCCACCAGACCGTAAAACGCTGCGGCAGCGCTCGCCGCCGCCCACCCGACCGCCGTTGGCCAGGGGCTTGCGGAGGAATAAGCATCAAACATGCCAGGGGTGGCGGGCCGTTGGAGATCGGCCGATCGTCACCCACCGCCAGCCACGACCGCCCGCAGCCGCCCTTCGCCAAACCGGCATTCGCACTGCTGCAGTGCAACAGCCAAGGGCCGATGCACAAGCCTGGTGCGGAGAGCGAACACCCGCTCCGCCCTTCGCGGCTGCCGCTGCCCGCCAGGCCGCGTCGGCATCGTCCCACGCCGCGTCGACATCGTCAATCCGCACCGGTTCCCACGCCGCGGCGTCGATTACCCCGACCACGTCGCCGTCCCGCTTCTGCGGCCGCTGCCGCGCGCCGGCCGTGTCATCCACCCCGGGCCGTGTCGATATCGCCCGGGGCCGCATCATCCGCACCGGAGCGCCGGAGCGCCGGCAGCGCGCTCGTCGATTACCCCGACCACGTCGCCAGGCCGCACGGCCGATCCTACATCCGCCCTGGGCCGTGTCGACATCGCCCGGGTCGCATCGACATCGTCCCAATCCGCACCGGTTCATGGGAGCGCCGGCAGGCGCGAAGGCGGCGTCGATTACCCCTGACCACGCGCCGCCGACCGCGCGGCACATTCGCGGCTGCCGCCGCTCCTACATCCCACCCCGGGCCGTGTCGATATCGCCCCGGGTCGCGTCGCTGGCGCACCGACATCGCCCCTGGGTCCCGTCGACATCGTCCCAATCGCACCTGTTCATGCGGCGCGGCGGCGAAGGCGGCGTCGATTTCCCCGACCACGTCGCCGGCGGCCACCTGCGGCTGCCGCCGCTCATCGCCGTGGTCGGTCGTCTTCATGCGCCGGCAGGCGCGAAGCGCATCAGGCGGTAGGCTTCATTCCGCGGCTGCGTCCCACATCCCACCCCGGGCGCTCAGGCCACGGCGCGGGTGGGCGGCCCTGGTTCATCAGGTCGCGGCGGCGCGTCCTCGCTCAGGCCCTGGTGGCGCATCAGCGGCCTTGCGCGGTCGATCAGCTTGCGTTCGTCGAGGCTGGCGCGCGCGGCGGCCAGTTGCTCGCTCATCGCCTGCAGGCGGCGCGACTGCGCCTGCAGCACATCGACGATCGAGCGCGTGAGGCGCGGGCCGAAGGGGTCGGCCCGCCAACTCGGGGCGACCTTCCGCCGCCTCCTCCAGCATCCGCAGCAGCGCCTCGGGGTCGTCGGGATCGCGCTGCAAGGCAGCAATCCGCGCCGCGCATGCCGACCGCAGGCCGCCGGCGAGCAGATCCTCGATCGCGCGCAGATGGTCGAGTCGGGCCGAACAGCAGGCGAACCAGGGCTCCGCGAGCGTCGCCGGCAGCGCTCCGCCCTGCCCCGCGGCGAGCAGCTTGCGGCGCAGGCGCTCGAGCTCGGCCAGCGGCATCGCCTGCCGCGCCGCGTCCCAGGCGCTGCGGACCTCGGGCGGGCAGAAGGTCGCGAAGCGCTCGAGGCAGGCCTCCTGGAGTTCGATCAGCTGCAGCAGATCGGGCTCGGGCGCCCTGCCCATGCCCCCCTGCAGCGAAGGCCGCCGCCCCGGCCGCGCGCTCCTGGCCGGCAAACTCCTTCCCCTGCATCAGGTTGAACAGCGCCACCAAGACGCGCGAGATCGCGGGGTCGGCGGCGACGTCGGCGGCCTCGAACACCAGCTCCAGCAGCGCGGCGATCACCTGCGTGAAGCGCTGGGTGGCCTCGCGCGCGCGCGCAGCGGCCGGCAGCGATCGTCGCGCGCAGCCCGGGCAGGGCGTCGAGGCCATGCAGCGCGAGCGCGATCCGGTGAACAGCCGGGCGCCTCCCGCGGGCGCCCGCTCGCCGGCGGGATCGAGGATGTCGGCTTGGTCCAGCCAGGCCCGCACGGCCGCCTCGGCCTCGACGCTGGCCGCCGCGCACGCCGTACGTTCGGCCTCGAAGCGCGTACCGCCCGAGGCCAGGTGAAGATTCGAGCACCCACGCTCGGCCTGCACGCGATGCACCAACTCGCTCACCGCCTGCACCAGCGCGCAGCTGCGCGCCAGCTGCTCGAGCTCGCGCACCTCGCAACGGCGTGCGGCGACGAGAAAGGCCAGGATCGATTCCATACGGGGCTCCGGGAGTGAGGACGGTCCGCGACCGACGGGTCGCGGAGTCGCTGCAAGCAAGAGCCGTGCGAGGAATGGGGAACGGGTCTGCAGCGAAGCTTTCGCGCCTGCCGGCGCTCCTACAGGAACCGGCGCGGTTCGCGGGACGGGGCGATGTCGACACGGCTCCGGCGCCGCGAATGGGCGATGTGGTTGCGGGCGATCGACCGCTTTCAGCGCTCGCCGTCGACGCGCTCGGGGTGGACGATGTCGTAGGCTCGGGGTGGAATGCGGCAGCCGCGAATGGGGCCGAGGGGCGGGTGACGTGGTCGCGGGCGATCGATGCCGCTTTCGCGCCTGCCGGCGCTCCTACATAAAACATCGCGGTGCGGGACGGTTTCGGCGCGGGAAGGGACGATGTCGACGCGGCGTGGGGCGATGTCGACACGGCTCGGGGTGGAATGTAGGAGCGGCGGCAGCCGCGAATGGGCCGAGGGGCGGGTGACGTGGTCGCGGGGGATCGACGCCGCTTTCGCGCCTGCCGGCGCTCCTACATAAAACATCGCGGTGCGGGACGGTTTCGGCGCGCGAAGGGACGATGTCGACGCGGCGTGGGGCGATGTCGACACGGCTCGGGGTGGAATGTAGGAGCGGCGGCAGCCGCGAATGGGGCCGAGGGGCGGGTGACGTGGTCGCGGGGGATCGATCGCCGCTTTCGCGCCTGCCGGCGCTCCTACATAAAACATCGCGGTGCGGGACGGTTTCGGCGCGGGAAGGGACGATGTCGACGCGGCGTGGGGCGATGTCGACACGGCTCGGGGTGGAATGTGGGGCGGCGGCAGCCGCGAATGGGCCGAGGGCGGGTGACGTGGTCGCGGGGATCGATGCCGCTTTCCGCGCTTTCGCGCCATGGGCGCTCCTACATAAAACATCGCGGTGCGGACGGTTTCGGCGCGGGAAGGGATGGGCGACGCGGCGTGGGCGATGTCGACACGGCTCGGGGGCTGGGTGGAATGTAGGGAGCGCGCGCGGCAGCCGCGAATGGGCCGAGGGCGCGTGACGTGGTCGGGACGATCTTCCGCTTTCGCGCGCCGGCGCTCCTACATAAAAACATCGCGGTGCGGGACGGTTTCGGCGCGCGAAGGACGACGATGTCGACGCGGCGTGGGGCGATGTCGACACGGCTCGGGGTGGAATGTAGGGGCGGCGGCAGCCGCGAATGGCGGAGGGGCAGCGTGGTTGCGGGGATCGATGCCGCTTTCGCGCCTGCCGGCGCTCCTACATCAACATCGCGGTGCCTGAAGGACGCGCGCGGCTGGGGCGATGTCGCGTCGGGGTGGAAGTAGCTTCGGCAGCCGCGAATTGGGCCGGGGATGCGCTGGCCCGCGCGTCTGGGCGATCGCGTCGATCAGCGCTCCCCGCCGCATCGGGCTGGCCCTGCAGTCGGCGTCCGGCAAGGGCATCCGCTTCAACCACCCCGCCGCCTCCAGCTCCGGCCGCGCGTGGAAGTCGCGCACGTAGCCGACGCACAGATAGGCGATCGGCACGATCTCGCGCGGGATGCCGAGCGCCTCGCGCAAGGCCTGCGGGTGCAGGATGCTCACCCAGCCCACGCCCAGGTTCTCGGCGCGCGCGGCGAGCCACAGGTTCTGCACCGCACAAACCGCGCTATACACATCCATCGCGCCGATGTGCGTGCGCCCGATCACCACCGGGCCATGGCGGCTGCGGTCGCAGGTGATGCAGATATTCACCGGCGACTCGAGGATCCCCTCGAGCTTCAGGTTGCGATAGGTCGCGCGCTTGCCCTCGTCGAACATCTGCTCGGCCTCGGCGTGCGCGGCGAGGAAATCCGCGTGGATCTTCGCGCGCACCTCGCGCGAGCGCACCACGACGAAATCCCACGGCTGCATGAAGCCGACCGAGGGCGCGTGGTGCGCGGCGGTGAGCACGCGCGCGAGCACCTCGTCGGGGATCGGGTCGGGGAGGAACTCGCCGCGCACGTCGCGACGGGTGTGGATGGCGCGATACACCGCGTCACGCTCGGCGGCGTCGAACAGCGGGTCGGGCTGGAAGCGCGGGTCGGCGGTGTGGTCGTGGTTCGCTGCGCGCGCGTCGGTGCGCGCCGGCGCGCACGGCGCCTGCGTCGGGCTGCTCATGAAGTATTCCCCTTGTCGTCGAGCAGTGGGCAGCCACCGACCAGGCGGCTGCAGGATGCACTTCGAGGCCGGTCTTCCGGCTGCGGATCGTCTCGTCCGGACGCCTTCCCGGTCCTCGCGGACCAGTGGCTGGGCGAACCTCGCCCGGACAATCCCTACACGGCGCTGGGCGCGCGGCGGAATCTCACCGCCTTCCCGATTCTCCCGCGGCCTGCGCGGGCACCTCGAAGCAAAGAGGCCGCAAGCTTAGCGGCAAAGGCCCGCCGGGCAAAAACGGCACGCGGGAGGAAGCTCGTCGGTTTGCGTAGGAGCGCCGGCAGGCGCGAAAGCGGCGGTGATCGATGGCGATCGCGTCGCCTTCTGCGCGGCCGAATTCGCGGCTGCCGCCGCTCCTACAGTGCGCCGGGGCGCGGCGGCTTCGTCTCGGGCGCGGCGGCTTCGTGCGTGGGGTGGTGACATCGTCCCGGAGTTGGCGACATCTTCCCGGGGCCGCCACGACATCCCGGGCGCGGACCGCGCCGCACCTCCGTTCGATTCCTCTATAATTATGCATTCTTAACGCAACCGCCCAACCAGGAGGCACCATGTCCCAGCGTCCGTTCAAGATCCTCGGTATCCAGCAGATCGCCATCGGCGGTCCGAGCAAGGACAAGCTCAAGACCCTGTGGGTCGACATGCTCGGTCTGGAGGTCACCGGCAACTTCGTGTCCGAGCGCGAGAACGTCGATGAGGACATCTGCGCGATGGGCGCCGGGCCGTTCAAGGTCGAGGTCGACCTCATGCAGCCGCTCGACCCGGACAAGAAGCCCGCGGTGCATACCACCCCGCTCAACCATGTCGGCCTGTGGGTGGACGACCTGCCCAAGGCGGTGGAATGGCTGAGCGCCAACGGCGTGCGTTTCGCGCCCGGCGGCATCCGTCGCGGCGCGGCGGGCTACGACATCACCTTCCTGCACCCGAAGGGCAACGAAGAATTCCCCATCGGCGGCGAGGGCGTGCTCGTCGAGCTCGTCCAGGCGCCGGCGGAGGTAGTCGAGGCGTTCGCGCGCATCGCGGGGTAAGCCGCGGGGTTCGCGCCTGCCGGCGCTCCTACATGAAACGTCGCGGCTCGGGAGGATGTCGCCGCGCCCTGGCGCATGCGGACGCAACCCGGACCATGGAGCCGCGGCTCGGCGCAATGTAGGAGCGGCGGCAGCCGCGAATTGGGCGGTGCGGCGGGTGACGCGGTCGCGGGCGATCGACGCCGCTTTCGCGCAGCTGGCGAAACGTGCCGGCGATCGAACGTCGCGGCTCGGGAGGATGTCGCCGCGCCCTGGCGCATGCGGACGCAACCCGGACCATGGAGCCGCGGCTCGGCGCAATGTAGGAGCGGCGGCAGCCGCGAATTGGGCGGCGCGGCGGGTGACGCGGTCGCGGGCGATCGACGCCGCTTTCGCGCCTGCCGGCGCTCCTACATGAAACGTCGCGGCTCGGGAGGATGTCGTGCGCGCAGCAGCCGTGAGCAACCGGGCCATGGCGCCGGCGTCGGCGCAATTGTATCGGTCAGCGGCGATCGACGCTGGGCGGCGCGCCGGGTGGCGCTCCGGCGAACCGAGATCGCTCGCGAGGCGTGCGGCATGCCGGCACGTCGCCGCGGCTCGGCGTCGTCGCGGCCTGTGCAGGAGCGGCGGCAGCCGCGAAGACGGCCGTTCCGACATCGGCGCGCACGACGAGACCGGCCTCGTGCGCGCATCCTTCCGGCATCCGGGCGCGAGTGTCGAATTTTTTTACACCGGCTCGCCTCACCCGGCCAAGCCCAGGGCACGTACAAAAAAATCAGAGACTTAAAAAACAGGCACCAATATTGCTTCAATGACGCCAGCGGTGATCAATCGCCCTGTTTCCCCCAACGAAGACCCCAACCTGAGCGTTGTCAGGTCCCAGTTTTAAAGGATTGCGCCAATGAAGAAATTTGCCCTGATCGCAGCGACCGCGTCGCTTGCCGTTGTTTCCACCGGTGCCTCGGCTGGTTATGTCAGCACCATCCCGAGCCTCTCCGGCGTCGTCGAAGCCTCGGATTTCGGCCCTGACAGCGGCGGCGCGTTCGATGGCGTCTTCAAGCTGCGCCTGCGCGACCTCGCGGGCAGCGGCACGCTGGTCGTCCCGCCGAACGGCACCTACGGCGCCGAGGCGAAAGGCTCGGTGGCGATCGACACCAGCACCACCGGCACTTTCGTGCCTGAGTTCGCCTTCACCCAAGCGACCTACGCCGCGGTCGGCACCGGCTCTTTCACCGCCACCGGTCTGACCGCGGGCAGCTACTCGGCCACCTTCGCCCCCGGCACCCCCGGCACGCTCGACGGTGCCGGCATCCCCATCGGCTTCTCGATCACCTACAACGGCATGCTGTCGATGCCGCTGCTCGGCCTGATCAACATGGCGCTGGGCATCACCCCGCCGTTCGTCGATCCGAGCGGCGCCGGCAAGGTCACCGTCAGCGGCACGCTGCACAGCGATGGTGTCGATCTCCTCATCAAGGAAGAGGACCTCACCTGGACAGGCATGGAAAAGCTGCTGTACGCGGCTGACCTCAAGCTTGGCGGCGCCCCCTACGGCATTTCGGACGGCCGCTTCATGATGCGCGACGTTTCGATCCACGTCCCCGAACCCGCCTCCCTCGCCCTGCTGGGCCTCGGCCTGGTCGGTCTGGGCGCGATGCGTCGCCGCAAGCAGGCCTGATTCGCGGCTTCTGCGTCACCGCAAGCCGGCATCCTCGCGAGGGGGTGCCGGTTTTTGCGTTTACACTCCCGGGCCGAAGCGGTCGCCGACCCATCCCCGCCGGCGCCCCACGCCCCGCCCGATCCCGACGCCCTCGCACACCGCCATGTTCGACAAGATCCTCACCCTCTGCACCGGAAACATCTGCCGCAGTCCGCTCGCCGAATACCTGCTGCGCGACCGCCTCGCCGCGCGCGCGGTCGCGCGGCCACGGTGGCCTCGGCCGGCATCGGCGCGCTCGTCGGCCATCCGGCGGACGAGACCACCCAGCGCGTCGCCCTGCGCCACGGCATCGACCTCTCGCCGCACGTCGCGCGCCAGCTCACGCCCGAGATCACGCGCTGGGCCGACCTCATCCTGGTGATGGAAAAGCACCACCTCGAATACGCCACCCGCCTCGACCCCAGCGCGCGCGGCAAGATCTTCCTGCTCGGCCATTGGGGAGAAGGCCGAGGTGCCGACCCCTATCGTCTCGCCGAAGAAAACCACCAACTCGCCTACGACATCATCGCGCACACGGTCGAGCAGGCCGCTTTCGCACCTCGGCATCCGCGTCTAGGCCGCTTTCGCACCTGCCGGCATCCGCGTCGGCGGCGACATCGTTCCGGGCGCGGCGAGACGTCCCAACTGCAGGCCGAAAGCGGCTGGCGAGGTCGGCATTCGTCGATTGCGTGCAGCGGCTGCCGCGCTTCCTGCGCCAGCGCGCGGCGGATCGTTCATGGTGGCGAGCGGCAGGCGCGAAAGCGGCGTCGCCAGGTCGGCATCCGCGTCGATTGCGTCGGCTCCATCGCGGCTGCCGCCGCTCCTACGATTGCGCCGGCTGCCGCCGCTCCGGGGCGTGGCGAGATCGCCGGATTCATGGTGAGCGTCGGCAGGCGCGAAAGCGGCGTCGATGCAGGTCGGCGCATCGAGCCGCGCACCATTCGCACGGGTCGTTCCGGGGCGTGGCGAGCATCCTCCCCGAGCGCGGCGGCGGTGGCGAGATCATCGCGCGCGGCGGAGCGTTGGCAGGCGCAAGCGGCGTCGCCAGGTCGGCATCCGCGTCGATTGCGCGCGTCGGCCGCATCCTCCAATACAACGCGGCTGCCGCCGCTCCTACATTGCGCCGAGCGGTGGCGAGATCGTTCCGGGGCGTGGCGAGATCGTCCCAGCGCGCGGCGGATTCATGTAGGAGCGCCGGCAGGCGCGAAAGCGGCGTCGCCAGGTCGGCATCCGCGTCGATTGCGCGTCGGCCCAATCGCGGCTGCCGCCGCTCCTACATTGCGCCGAGCGGTGGCGAGATCGTTCCGGGGCGTGGCGAGATCGTCCCAAGGCGCGGCGGATTCATGCGTAGGAGCGCCGGCAGGCGCGAAAGCGGCGTCGCCAGGTCGGCATCCGCGTCGATTGCACGTCGGCCCAATCGCGGCTGCCGCCGCTCCTACATTGCGCCGAGCCGCGACGGTTAATATGGCGCGTGTTATCCGTTGTTCCTAATACGCTCATTCGGCTGGGCACCACAAACCGTTCGAATTAAATCATCGGCCATTTAATCCGGAATTTTTCGAGTCCCCCTTTCAAAAACGTTTTTCATCGGCGTACAATCGATCCCGTTCTCATCCATCACAATACATAACAGCCATGACCACCTACGCCGAACTGCAGCAAAAGATCGCCGAACTCCAATCCCAGGCCGAAGAACTGCGCAAGCGCGAACTCGCCGAAATCATCGCCGACGTCAAGCAGAAGATCGCCGCCTATGGCCTCAGCGCCGCCGATCTCGGCCTGCAGGCCGGGCGCGAATCGGCCGCGCCGCAAAAGACCAAGACCGCGCTCAAGGCCAAGTACCGCGACCCCGCCACCGGCGAGACCTGGGTCGGCCGCGGCGCCACGCCCAAGTGGATGCGCGCCTACCTCGAAGCCGGCCGCAACAAGGACGAATTCCTGATCTAAGCCGTTTGCGGTAACGCACCGGGGCAAAACCCCGGCATAAAACCCCGATCCGATCATGACGCGGCGAAAGCAGCGTAATCCGGACGGGGTTTTTCTTTTCCGACGGCCGAATCGCATCGCAATTCCTCCAGCACCTGGACCAAGCGAAACGCCATCCGCATCCCCCATGCAGGAGCGCCGCCAGGCGCGAATGCAGCGGTGAAGCGGCGATGACGCCAATTCCAAACGCCCTATTCGCGACTTGCGTCGCTCCTGCATTCCAACCCATACGCCTCCACCAAAACCACCCCGCGACTTTCATCACCGCTTAACCTCCCGCCGCGATCCTCCGTCCATCTCCGAAACGGACACGAGGCTCCGCCATGCGTCACCCCAAGCTCCCCGGGCTGCTCCTCCTCGCCGGCGCGATCGCGCTCACCGGCTGCACCGACTCCTCATCGGACGACGCGCCCAAGCCCGACTACCGCCTGGCCATCCTTCACATCAACGACCACCACTCCAACCTCGACGAATCCGACGCCAGCCTGCGCCTGCGCACCGGCAGCGACGACACCCGCACCAGCGTGCCCATCAAGCTCGGCGGCTTCCCACGCGTCGCCACCGCCATGGCCGAGCTCTCCGCGCGCCACGACAACGTGCTCAAGCTGCACGCCGGCGACGCCATCACCGGCACGCTCTACTACACCCTCAGCGAAGGCGAGGCCGATGCCGCGCTGATGAACCGCGTCTGCTTCGACGCCCTGGCCGTCGGCAACCACGAGCTCGACTCGGGCGACGCCGGCCTGAAGACCTTCATCGACCACCTCTGGTCCGCGCCCGACTGCCGCACCCCGGTGCTCTCGGCCAACCTCTCCCCGCGCGCCGGCTCGCCGCTCGGCAGCGACAGCGTGCGGCCCTCGGTGGTGCTCGAGCGCGGCGGCGAGCGCATCGGCGTCGTCGGTCTCACCACCGCCGCCAAGACCCAGAACGCCTCGCGCCCCGATCCCGGCACCCGGCTGCTCGACGAAGTCGGCGCCGCCCAAGGCGAGATCGACCGCCTGCGCGCCCAGGGCATCGACAAGATCGTCCTGCTCTCGCACCTCGGCTACACCCAGGACCGGGCCATCGCCGCGCAGCTCTCCGGCGTCGACGTCATCGTCGGCGGCGACTCGCACAGCCTGCTCGGCGACGACAGCCTCAAGACCTTCGGCCTCGCGCCCGTCGGCGCCTACCCCACCGCAGCGCGGAACAAGGACGGCGACACCGTCTGCGTCGTCCAGGCCTGGCAATACAGCGCCGTGGTCGGCGAGCTCGAGGTGCTCTTCGACGGCAATGGCACGGTCAAGTCCTGCTCCGGCCAGCCGCACATCCTCATCGGCGACCGCCTCGGCACGCTCCAGGGCGACGCCCTCGCCGCAGCCCGCGCCGATCTCGCCACCCAGCCGGCCCTGCGCGTCACTGCACCCGACACCGCCGCCGGCACCGTGCTCGCCGATTACGCCGAGCAGGTGAAGGCCTTCGGCGCCGAGCCGGTCGCCGTCGCGCAGCAGAACCTCTGCCTGCGCCGCGTCCCCGGCACCAAGCGCGACGCCTCGCGCTCGAAGCTCGACGGCTGCAACCAGGATGCACACGTGATCGCCCACGGCGGCGACGTCCAGCAGCTCGTCGCCGAAGCCTTCCTCCTCCAGGGCCAGCGCTTCGGCGGCGCGGACATCTCGCTGCAGAACGGCGGCGGCGTGCGCGTCGACCTCGCCACGGGCCCCGTCACCGTCGGCCACATCTACACCGTGCTGCCGTTCAAGAACACGCTGGTCGCGCTCACGCTCACCGGGGCGGAGCTGCGCGCCACGCTCGAGGACGCGATGCAGAGCGTGGTCGCCGGCAACACCGGCTCCTACCCCTACGCCGGCGCGCTGCGCTGGCAGGTCGACCTGCGCCAGCCGCGCGGCCAGCGCATCGGCGCGCTCGAGCACCGCAACGCAACGGGCCAGTGGGTGGCAGTCGACGAAGCGGCGACCTACCGCGTCATCACCAACGACTTCATCGCCGCCGGCCAGGACGGCTACACCACCCTCGGCACCCTCGACGCGGACCGCCGCGAAGAGACCTTCCTCGCCTACGCCGACGCCTTCCTGCAATACGCCCGCGAAACCCCCATCCTCACCCGCCCCGCCACCGCGGATTTCAGCACGCAGGTATTCGCGGACACCGAATAGATCGCCCCCAACCGGAGTGGCGTTCCCTGTAGGAGCGCCGGCAGGCGCGAAAGCGCCCGCGCCGCACGCGACCAGCGTCGGTGAGGGCGTGACCGCCCTAATCGCGGCTGCCGCCGCTCCTACAGGAAAACCATCCCGTTGATCAGCGCGCCGACACCCCAGCAAGCGCCGCGCAAATGTAGGAGCGCCGGCAGGCGCGAATTGGGCGGGGCGGGATGCGAATGAGCAGATTCAAGACCTGGCCTGCCCCCAATTCCTGTCGGGAATTCTTACACTTCCTCCCGATCTCACCTGAAATCGATTCGTAAGCTCATGATTTTTCTTGCCGACTAATATCGGCACGAAAAATGCTGCGTCCTCCGGAAACGCAACCTTGGCCATCGGACCGCTCGGACCGCACACCGGAGAACCGCCTCATGAACACCAAACTGCTTGCGCTACCCTTCTGCATGGGCCTCGCCTGTGCGTCGATGACCGCCAACGCGGCATTCATCGACTTCGACACGCACGCGTCGACCACCTCGACCGGCGGCGCCGTTCCGGCATCCGCCGTCGTCACCAACGACTACGCCTCGCAAGGTATCGTGTTCGGACGTAGCGGCGTGAGCGCGGGCGTCGCGGTCGTCGCGAATTCCAACACGCAAAGCCAGCCCAACGGCGCCTGCGGGCTCGACGCGGCCGGCGCGCTCGTCTCGGCGTGCGCAGGCGACATCTATTTCCACTTCGTCAATCCCACCGACGGCACCACGCCCGCAACCACCAACGCCCTCTCCTTCTACGTCGGAGACGACGGTGGCGACCTCGATGCATGGACCATCAACGTGTTCGGGGCCGGTGACGCGCTGCTCGAGGCGCGCTCCGTGTCGTCCGTAAGCAACATCCTGCAGTCGTTCGCGTTTGCCGGCATCTCGCGCGTGCAGATCCAATGGACCACCGGCACGACCGCCGGCTATCTCCTCGACGACATCAGCTTCAACACGCCGGGCGGCACGGTTCCCGAACCTTCCGCGCTCGCACTGCTCGGCCTCGGCCTGGCCGGCTTCGCGGCCTCCCGCCGACGCAAGGCTTGACCAGGACGGCACCAAAGCCATGGGAAGGCGGGCCACACCCCGCCTTCCCTGGAGGCGAGGGTTCTGCCGCCCCTGCAGCCCCACCGGACGCCGGCGCCAAGATCAATGCGATGCGTCATGCGGAGCCGCCGGCCGCATGTAGCGCCATCGAAACCGCCGCCGCGACCAACATCGCGCGATGCTGCGTCGTAATCGCTCATGTGGAGCGCCGGCGGCTGCCGCCGCTCTACATGAAAACCTTCCGTCGCAGGATGGCCCTGCCAAGAGCTAAAGCGCCGGCAGGCGCGCAATGCGAGCCGCCGCACGCGACCAGCGTCGGCGAGGGCGTCGGAGGCTGCCGCCGCTCCTACATGAAACATCGCACGGATCGCGCCCCAGCAGAGCGCCACGCCACGTGCATAGGCTGCGGCGGCCGCGCGCCGCACGCGACCCAGCGTCGGTGAGGCGTGACATCGCGGGGATGGCGGCGCAAGCGCCACGCGCCCTGCATAGCAGCCGCGCGCCCAGCGTCGGTGAGGGCGTAGCGCCCCTAATCGCGGCTGCCGCCGCATGCTGCGCGCGGATGGCGGCGCAGCATGCGCCACGCCCGTAGAGCGCCGGCGGCAGCAGCACCGCGACCAGCGTCGGTGAGGGCGTGACCGCCCTAATCGCGGCTGCCGCCGCTCCTACATAAGACATCGCACGGATGGCGGCCCAGGAAGCGCCACGCCCATGTAGGAGCGCCGGCAGGCGCGAAAGCGGCAAAGCGCCGCATGCGGCCAGCGTCGGTGAGGGCCGCCCTGTAACCCGCCGCTCACCTGGAAATTCATCGCACGGATATGGCGGCGTAGCAAGCGCCACGCGCCCATGGAGCGCCGGCAGGCGCGAAAGTGCGTGCCGCACGCTGCCGCCGCTCCTACATGAAACATCGCGGGGATGGCGGCGCAGCATGCGCCACGCCCATGTAGGAGCGCCGGCAGGCGCGAAAGCGGCCGTGCCGCACGCGGCCAGCGCCGGTGAGGGCATAACCGCCCGATTCGCGGCTGCCGCCGCTCCTACATGAGAACCGTCGCGGGGGTGGCGAGCAAATTAAACTCCTGCGCCGCCCCGCTCATTCAAGTCCTGCGCCGCCCCGCTCATTCAAGTCCTGCGCCATCCCGCTCATTCAGGACCTGACCCCACCCTTCTCACTGGCTAGAATGCACGGAGATTCGTCCGTGCAGGACGACATGGAGGTGTGTCTTGGTCGGCAAGATCTTCCTGAGCTACGCGCGCGAGGACCTGGACCTGGTGCGGTGGGAAGCGCAGACGATGCAGATGCTCGGGCACGAGGTCTTTCTCGACGTCGATAGCCTGCGCGCCGGCGTCGACTGGCCGGACACGCTGCGTGACGAGATCCGCTCCGCCGACCGATTCATCCTGTTCTGGTCGGCGTTCAGTGCGCGCTCGGAGTGGGTGAAGATCGAATACACCACGGCCCTGGCCGTGCGCGAGAGCGGCCAGCGGCCCCTCTTCCTGCAGATCATCCGCCTCGATCGCGAAGCCCTGCCCGAAGCGCTGTCGAGCATCCAGGTCATCGACCGCTCGGCCGAGGAGCGCATCCTGCTCGTCACCGACGAAGTGCACCAGAGCTATCTGATGCAGGGGCTGGCCGGCTTGCTCGGTCCGCGCACGCTCATTCATCTGCAGTCGGTCACCCCGCGGACGGTGCGCGTAGTGGCGCAGAAAGCCGAGGAGGCGGTCGCTGCCGCGGCGGGAGGCGGAATCGATCAGGTGCGCGAAGCCGGGCGCCTGCCCGCCCACTTCGCCTTTCCCGCGTATCGCGCGCGCGAGCGGCGGCGCAAGGTGATCTTCGTGCCCGGCTTCATGGGCTCGCAGCTCCAGCAGGGCGGCAAGCGCATCTGGCTCGATGCGTTCTCACTCGCGCTCGGCGGCATGGAGCGGCTGCGCATCGGGACTTCAAGCGTCAACGCCGATGGGCTGGTCAGTGTGGGCAACGCCTTCTTCATCGACCAGCTCGGTCTGACGACGCAGGTCGTCGCCTGGCCGTATGACTGGCGGCGCTCCGTCGCGGACGTCGCGGACCAGCTGGCGGTCCGTTTGCGTGATCTCGTGGCCAGCGATCGCGACAGCGAGCTCGTGTTCGTCGGGTTCGGCCATGGCTGCGCGGTGCTGCGTGCGCTGGCGGCGTTCCACCGGGACCTCTGGCATCAGGCTCGATGCGGCGGAGCGCCGGTGATCTTCGTGGCGCCGTCCGAACATGGCACCTGGCGGGCGGCGGAGATCCTCCTCAACGGCAGCCAGATCCTGAACACCATCGGGCTGCTCGACCTCAAGCACACCGCCCGCCAGATCCACGAGCTCTTCGCGGGCTTTCCGGCCGTGCTCGAGATGCTGCCATCCTCGCCCGCAGCGGACCTGTTCGCCCCCGAGTGGTGGCGAGACAAAGCGCGCCAGCCGGCGGAATTCGCCCTCCAGCAGGCGCGCCAGACCCGCACCGCCCTGCTCGCCGCGATTGCGCCCGCGGAGATTCTCTGCGTGCTCGGCGAGAGCGCGCACACCCCCGCAGGCGTGACCGTCGATGCCGACGGTCTGCGGTGGCTCAACACCTCCGAGGGCGATGGCAGCACGCCCTGGGCGCTCGGCGTCCTACCCGGCGTGCGTGCGTTCCGCGCCACGATGGACGCAAACGAGATCCTCGACAACCCGGTCGCCGTCCGCGCGATCAGCGACCTGATCGACCACGGCGTCACCAACCTGCTGCCGCCGCACGCGCCGGCGCCGCGTTGACACCGGGAACCGTCGCAGGATCGCCGCGCAGCCCCCCAGCAACCACCGCGAAATGTAGGAGCGCCGGCAGGCGCGAAAGCGGCGGTGCCGCACGCGGCCAGCGTCGGTGAGGGCGTGACCGCCCCATTCGCGGCTGCCGCCGCTCCTACATAAGACATCGCGGGGATGGCGGCGCAGCAAGCGCCACGCCCATGTAGGAGCGCCGGCAGGCGCGAATGGGGCCGTGCCGCACGCGACCAGCGTCGGTGAGGGCGTGACCGCCCTGTTCGCGGCTGCCGCCGCTCCTACATGAAACATCGCGCGGATGTCGGCCAGCAAGCGCCACGCCCATGTAGGAGCGCCGGCAGGCGCGAATGGGGCCGTGCCGCACGCGACCAGCGTCGGTGAGGGCGTGACCGCCCTGTTCGCGGCTGCCGCCGCTCCTACATGAAACATCGCGCGGATGTCGGCCAGCAAGCGCTACCCCAATGTAGGAGCGCCGGCAGGCGCGAGTTCGGCCGCGCCGCATGCAAAGAGCAAATTCAAGACCTGACCCCATCAATGCAGCGCCGCCAGCGCCGCCTCGGGGGCCTTGTCCAGCACCTTGAGCAGCGCTTTGGCCGCGCCGGTGGGGCTGCGCTTGCCCTGCTCCCAGTTACGGATCGTCTCCACAGGCACGTCGATCCGCTCGGAAAACTCCGCCTGGCTCAAGCCCAGGCGCTTGCGAACGCGTCGTGCGAACTTGGCCGCGTCCTGCATGGCATCGGCCTCGTCGGACGCCGCCTGCCTGGCGAGGTCCGCCTCGGTCGTGGCATCCACGCGGGCGGCATCGATGCGCCCGGTGGCCAGTGATTCGGGACCGGCGGGATCAATCTTCACGCGTACGGTTTTCATAGTCTCGGACCTCTCGCTGGTTGGCCTTACGTGCGGAAATGATGCGGATGGCGTCGCGCCTCGGCGTATAGACGATCACGAACAAGCGCTGTTCGATCCGGCCCATCACCTGAAAGCGCTCTTCACCATAACTGTGCCGGGTGTCGGCCTGGACCACGCGATCCGGATCGAAGAAGGCCCGGGCCGCATAGGCGAAATCGAAACCGCGCGCTTGAAAGCACGCCTCGCTCTTGGCCTCGTCCCATTCGAAATCCATGGGAAGAGTGTAGGTCAATGGCCCACCGCCGGCAAACTCGGAAAGAAAGGGCCGGCGGAGCCGTGCGCGACCAGCGTTGGTGAAGGGCGTGACCGCCCTGTTCGCGGCTTGCGCCGCTCCTACAGGAACCCCGTCGCGCGGGATGTTGCGGCGGCAATGTAGGAGCGCCGCAAGGCGCGAATGCGGCGGCTCAGCCCAACATGAGCAAATTCAAGCCCCCATCCAACCCACTACCACCTCCATTCCTACCCGTTTATCATTCTCCGCCACCCTTCTTCACAGCACCCCGATGCTCCCCCGAAAAACGCCCCCTGCTCGACGGCAAGGGCATGACACCGAGGCCGCCGCGACCATTCGCACGCACCCCTTGCCGCATGCCGCAGACAAGCCTTGCTATCTCTACACGAACGACGCCGCGCTCAAGGGGCACGCCGACTACAAAGCGGCGAAAGCCGGCAATGCCACCGCAGCAGGCCGCTTGCTGCGGGACCTCGCCGCCGACTTCATCAAAGACACCGCAAGACAATTCGGTGACAGCGTCCTTTTCGTCGCCCCCCATGCACGCGAAGCGAGCGGTGACAACGCCATCCCGCAGATGCTCGCCACCGCGTTGGCCATCGCATCCGGCGGGCGCGCGGACGAGAGCATCGTGCAGCGCGAGCGCGTCTTCCACACCGGCGCCGACCCGATGGAACGCATCAGCCTTCGCCCCCACTTTGACGGCCACGTCGAACCCAGCGCAAACTATGTACTCGTCGATGACGTCTCGACCATGGGAACGACGATCGCCGAACTGGGTCACTTCATCCAAAGCAAGGGCGGACAGGTCGGCGGCGTGGTACTGCTTGTCAACGCCAGCCGCACCGCACGGCTTCAGCCGCCCAAAGTAACCGTCCGCAAGATCCAGGAGCGCTACGGCCATGACATTGAAGCAATTTTTGGAATACAGCCGCAGGCGCTCACGGCCGACGAAGCCGGTTACCTCATCGGCTTCCGAACCGCTGACGAAATCCGAAATCGAGTCGCTAAGGCGCGACAAGAAACGCATCTCCGCCTACGCGCGAAAGGTATTCGCCGACTTCGCCCCCAAGGCCGACTGAGCCGGACGCTGAGGGCGATCGTTCGGTCATTGAAGCGCACGGCGTAGCGGTACCCACCTTTCGGGCCCGGAACAGCACCCTCTGCACGAATCGCGACGCCTCATGTAGGAGCGCCGGCAGGCGCGAATTGGGCGGCGCCGCATGCGACCAGCGTCGGTGAGGGCGTAACCGCCCTAATCGCGGCTGCCGCCGCTCCTACATGAAAGACATCGCGGGGATGGCGGCGCAGCAAGCGCCGCGCCCATGTAGGAGCGCCGGCAGGCGCGAATTGGGCCGTGCCGCACGCAAATGAGCAAATTCAAGACCTGACCCCACCCGCCCCCTCCTCGGTCGTGGCATCCACGCGGGCGGCATCGATGCGCCCGGTGGCCAGTGATTCGGGACCGGCGGGATCAATCTTCACGCGTACGGTTTTCATAGTCTCGGACCTCTCGCTGGTTGGCCTTACGTGCGGAAATGATGCGGATGGCGTCGCGCCTCGGCGTATAGACGATCACGAACAAGCGCTGTTCGATCCGGCCCATCACCTGAAAGCGCTCTTCACCATAACTGTGCCGGGTGTCGGCCTGGACCACTCGATTCGGATCGAAGAAGGCCCGGGCCGCATAGGCGAAATCGAAACCGCGCGCTTGAAAGCACGCCTCGCTCTTGGCCTCGTCCCATTCGAAATCCATGGGAAGAGTGTAGGTCAATGACCCACCGCCGGCAAACTCGGAAAGAAAGGGCCGGCGGAGCCGTGCGCGACCAGCGTTGGTGAAGGGCGTGCCCGACCGCCCTATCCGCGGCTTGCGCCGCTCCTACAGGAACACCGTCGCGCGGAATGCTGTGACGGCAATGTAGGAGCGCCGGCAGGCGCGAACGCGGCCGCGCCGCCCGCGATCAAGCAAATTCAAGACCTGACCCCCGCCATAAATGCCCCGGAATCGGGCGTAATTGGGTGTACCATTGGTTCATGCTTCGAACCGACACCCTCCAGATCACCACCGAAATCCTGGCGCTGATCGCCAGAATCGATGAGTTCAAAGGCGCTTGGCGTGCCTTGGGCACCCTTGCACCTGAGCGCCTTTCGGCCTTGCGCCGCGTGGCCACCATCGAGAGCATCGGCTCTTCCACACGGATCGAGGGCAGCAAGCTCAGCGACCGCGAGGTCGAGCGACTGCTGGCCAACCTGGAGATCAAGCGGTTCGACACGCGCGACGAGCAAGAGGTCGCCGGTTACGCCAAGGTGATGGAGGTGGTGTTCAGCGCCTGGCAGGACATCCCCTTCACCGAGAATTACATCAAGCAGCTGCACCAGATCCTGCTCCAGCACAGCGACAAGGATCACTGGCACCGGGGGCAGTACAAGACCAACACCAACAGCGTGGCTGCCTTCGACGAGCACGGCGAGCAGATCGGCATTGTGTTCCAGACGGCATCACCGTTCGATACGCCCCGGCTGATGACCGAGTTGATCGCTTGGGTCGATGCGCAGCGCGAGTCCAGGCTGCTGCATCCCCTGCTGATCGCTGCGATCTTCGTGGTGGTTTTTCTGGAGATTCACCCCTTCCAGGACGGCAATGGCCGGATCAGCCGCGCACTGACCACCTTGCTGCTATTGCAGTCGGGCTATGCCTACGTGCCGTACAGCTCGCTCGAGAGCGTAATCGAGTTCAACAAGGAGGCCTACTATCTGGCGCTGCGCCAGACACAGGGCACCATTCGAGCGGATGCGCCCAACTGGCAGCCGTGGCTGGCGTTCTTCCTGCGGTCCCTGGCAGAGCAGGTCCGGCGACTGGAGAAGAAGGTCGAGCGCGAAAAGCTCGTGCTGGCCAGCCTGCCGGAGCTGTCGTTGCAGATCGTGGAATTTGCTCGCGAGCATGGGCGCGTCACGATAGGCGATGTCATCAGGCTCACCGGCGCCAGCCGCAACACCTTGAAGGCGCACTTCCGCAAGCTCGTGGAGCGCGGACACCTTGGCCAGCAAGGTAGCGGCCGAGGCGTCTGGTACGAGTTGCGCTGATCACCCGGCGACCACCGCCGATGAGTGCGTAACCGCCCTGTTCGCGGCGGCCGCCGCTCCTACATGAAAGACATCGCATGGATCAGCGCGCCGACATCCCAGCGAGCGCCGCGCCCATGTAGGAGCGCCGGCAGGCGCGAATGGGGCAGTGCCGCATGCGGCCAGCGTCGGTGAGGGCGTGACCGCCCTGTTCGCGGCTGCCGCCGCTCCTACATGAAAACCATCGCGGTGATCAGCGCGCCGACATCCCAGCGAGCGCCGCACCCATGTAGGAGCGCCGGCAGGCGCGAATTGGGCCGTGTCGCACGTAAATGAGCAAATTCAAGACCTGACCCCATCCACCCAGTTCTCCAGCCGCAAGCCCTCGACGCGTTCGAACTCGCGCAGGTTGTTGGTCACCAGAACCAGGCCCTCGCTGCGCGCGTGGCCCGCGATATGCAGGTCATTCACCCCGATCGGCGTCCCCTTGCGCTCCAGGTCGGCGCGGATATCGCCGTAATGCGCGGCCGCCTTGGGGGTGTAGTCCAGCACCACCAGGCGCGACACGAAATCCTCGACCTGCGCCAGGTTGTGCGCCTTGCGCTCGCTCTTCTCGGCACCGTGGATCAGCTCCGCCAGGGTCACCGCGCTGATGCACATCTGTCCCGCATGCTCGTTGAACACGCCCAGCATCTGCGGCGGGCGGCGCTTGATCACGTAGATCGCGATGTTGGTGTCGAGCATGTACTTGAGCATCAGAACGCCTCCCGCTCGCTCTGTTGCTGGCTGGCGCGCTCGGGCAGGAAATCCTCGGACACCCCCTCCGCGGCGGCGAAGAAGCTGTCCCAAGTCCTGTCCACCGGCGCAAGAATCCGCTCCACCCCGAGCACCCGCACCGCCACCTTGCGCACCTCCGGCGGAAACCGCGTCTCGGCCGGCAAGCGCACGGCCTGTGTGCGGTTGTTCTCGAAAATCGAACCGGTCGCAATGGTCATCGTCAGTCTCCGTAATCGGCGCGGCGCGCTATACATCCATTGTATATAGCATCGATTCCAGCGCTGCGCTTTCGTTCGCGCAATCGACGCTTCACCGCTTGGTTCGCGGCTGCCGCCGCTCCTACATGAAAACCGTCGCGCGGATCAGCGCGCAGGCGTCCCGGCAACCGCCGCGCCAATGTAGGAGCGCCGGCAGGCGCGAATTGGGCGGTCCGGCACGTGACCAGCGGCGGTGAGGGCGTGACCGCCCTGTTCGCGGCGGCCGCCGCTCCTACATGAACCGGCGCGGCTTTGATGGTGGTGGCAATTCTGTTCGCGGCGGCCGCCGCCGCTACATCAGGCCAAGGCGGACACGATCGTGCTCGGCGCATCGGCCGGCGCGCCCAGCCAGTTCTGCAGCACCTCCAGCCGACGGCCCGGGCGCTGGATCCACTCCGCGAAGTAGCCCTTGTTGCCCGGCGTCTACACCCCGATCACATCCGCCACCGAATACGGGTAGCGCGCCACCGCATCGAAAAAGCGATACGGCAGCCCGCGCCCCATTCAAGGCAATCTTCGCGACTCAATGCCACGCATCGCGCAGCCGCCGCTGAATCAGCTCCGGAGCACCCTGGAATGTTTCCGAACCCTCCAGGCCTCCGCACAAATCCAGTAGATCGAGCCCACCAGCTCCCGAGGCCGCCCTCGCATGCCGGGCCCGCAGGAACTCTGCAAAATCCAGCACCTCGCCCAGCAGTGGCTCTGGCAACGCCTGCGCAATCTCCAGCAATCGCTCGGTAGTGGTTGGCATCATGAAGCTCCTCGCGTCGAGCCCGCCCCGCGGACTCACCGCATGTTGATCCCTATCGCACACACGCACGCTCCGCACGAACCAGCAGCCCCAGCAACCGCCGCCCCAATGTAGGAGCGCCGGCAGGCGCGAATGCGGCCGCTCAACACGCGACCAACGTCGGCGAGCACCCAACCCCCCCGATTCGCGGCGGCCGCCGCTCCTACCTTGTCCCGCGCCGCGACACGCCTGTCGTCGCCTCACCGAAAGGGATCGACGAATGCCCTCGGCGCCGCCATCTCCCGCATCATCGCCATACGCCCACCCGCAAACTGTATCGCCTCGACGTCCACCACCGCCGCACACAACAGATCGAGCAGAGTCTTTTCGTGAACGATCGGCGTCGTCAGTGCCGAGCCGGGCGGCGCGAACCCCGAGCGCTCCCAGTTCGCAGCCGCGAAGAAGAGCCGGTCCATACGCTTGCGCCGCGCCGCCATCGCGACAGGCTCTTCGCCCCTTTCAACAAGCGACTCGTGGCCCCCGACCCCACACACCTCCGCCAGATGCACATCACTCAGCCCGAACACCCGCCCAATCAGATCCATCGCCACCGCCTCCGAAGACACACCCACAACGTCGGTCACGCCCTCACCCTCCGAGTTCTGCCTGCAACCGGTAGATCTCTCGCGTCAGCGAAGCCAGCGGCTGATTGAACGTCTCCGCCGCAACCCCATACGGCGACACCTGCAGCGCTTGCACCGCGGAACCCGCATTCTTACGCCAGAACGCATGCACGCTCAGCGCCGAGGGGTCCAGCGTCTCGCCCGGCGTGTAACCAAGCTCCTCGCAAAGGCTCGCTCGCTCCGGATGTCCGTGCAGTTGCAGCAGGTTGTTGATCTGCTGGAACAAGGTATCGCCATGGGTCGTCGCCACCACGGGCAAGCCCGCGTTCGCCAGACGCACCAGCGCACGTGCCATGGCGCGCTGGGCCTGCGGATGCAGGTGCGCCTCGGGCTCCTCGATAAAGAGCATCCGTGGCGACGGCTGCCGCTTTAGGAAATGCACGAGCGCAGCCAGTTCCACAACGCGAGACGGACTGTGGCACATCGCCAGCTCGACGCCATCGACACCCGCCGGCCGATAGCGATATGCCGCCAAATCACCGACCGGCACCTGCCGAATCTCCCCCTCCAGCAAGTGCGACTCGAGCCACAGCGCGGTATCGAAATAGAGCGCCCCCTGCTGGTGGTCAGGCGTGAAGCTCAGTGCCTGGAGGAACCGGGCTACCGGCAAGGCGAACTGGCCACTCCGCTCCAGCCCCGGATCGACATTACCCGGCGCATCACCCACAAGCGGGCGGAAGGCCACCATCAACCCGGCACGTGAAGCTGGCAGGAATACCGGCTCACCACCGACCGACGGCGCCACATCGGACGCGTCAAATGGCGCAGCGATCTCCCCCAGCACCAGTTTCCAGGTCACGTGGCAGACCATGCGGTACAGATCGTCGCCCTCGTCGGCATGGATCGCAAAATGAAGCCGATGCTCGCAGCCGGATCGCTGTCGCACATCCTCATCAGCCCCGAAGACCAAGCTTAGCGGCGTAGCGCGAGAATAGCCCACCACGCGCAAGTCACCGATCGACGGCACGCTAGTCCCGAACACCTGGCGAACCAGCCACTCCTTGCCCATCGACAACAGCTCGTTGAACCACTCGATGAACAAGCGCGTCTCGCGTTCGTCGAGCGCAACGCCCCCCTCACCCGCATCTTCACGCCGCCCCTGCGCCCGACAACGACGCAGCGCCTCGACACAGTCCATATAGGCACGCGACACCCCAGGCCGCGATGGAAAGAGCTCCCACCCGAGCGCCAGCACACCCCAAAGGAGGCTCGCCATCATGCCTTTGCCCGAGCCGTTCTCACCGACGAACAATGTCAGCGGTTTCAACGCGACATCCGCGCTCTCGAAGCCCGCAAAGCGCTCCACATGCAAGGTCCAGCGGTGATGCATCGCCATCGCGAAACTCCATCAATCGACGGGGCGGCGCTCAAGACTCCTCCCGCCCGCCCAGCCCCTGTAGGAGCGCCGGCAGGCGCGAATTCGGCCACACCGTACGCGACCACATCCACCGCCGGCGAGCGCGTAAGCGCCCTATTCGCGGCTGCCGCCGCTCCAACATTACCCGCGCCGCGACATGCCTTTCGTCCCCCACCGAAACGGATCCACAAGCCTCCTGCGCGCCGACAACTCCCGCTTCAACGCGATCCGCTCACCCGCAAAATCGATCGCATCGAAATCCAGCGGCTCCGCGCGCAACAGGTCGAACAGCGTCCTCTCGTGCACGATCGGCACCGCCAACTCGGCACCCGGCGGCGCGAAGCCGCTCGCGGCCCAACCAAGCGCCGCGCGGCGCAAGTCGAACACACGCGCCCGCATCGCCCTGTCGGGTGTACCGCCCTCCAGCCACCTGGCGGCAGCATCACAATCCGCGCCCCCACACACCTCCGCCAACTCCCCATCGCTCAACCCAAACACCCGCCGGATCAGTTCCAGCGCCGCAGTCACGTGCGGGTCTTCGAACGACAGCGCCTCATCCAGCACCGCCCCCGGCAGCGCGCGGCGCACGTCGGCGAGCGCGCTTTCCACCGCCGCCTCCATCGAATCCGCCTCGCGCGTGAAGTGCAAGCCAAGCCGCCCCGGCACCCCGATGCCGACGAGGCAATCCTCGCAACCTGCAGCCGCGAGTCGCCCGGCAATGTCGTCGCCGCCCAACGCCGAGCCTTCAAGCCGAAACCGCAGATCGAAGTCGTGCTTCATCACCGCCCCCTGCATCCGGAATCCGACGAGCGCCACACCGCGCCCCAAAGCGCCGCGCCGCCCACTGCCCACAGAGCATAAACTATGCATTCCTAATGCCCAGGGGCCCCGACATGAAACTCAAGACCTACACCGGCGAAGAAATCCGCGAGCTGCGCCGCAAGCTCGGCATGAACCAATCCGAGTTCTGGAAAATCTTCATGACCACGCAGAGCGGTGGTAGCCGGTACGAATCCGGGCGCGAAATTCCTGCGCCGACGCAAATGCTCCTCAACCTGGCCTTCGGCACCGACAAGAAACACGGGGAGATCGTGTCGAAGCTACGAGCCGTCGGCAAGCCGCCCAAGAAGCAGAGGCCAAAGGCCGCAGAGGGGTAACCACCCGCGCGCGCATCACACCACCAAGCACCGAGATCCCCGCCGAAAACGCAGCCCCACATCACCACCCCGCGAGTTCATGCAGGAGCGCCGCAAGGCGCAAACCAGGCCGTTCCGATCGCCCCAACCCCGACGAATCACGACGTTTCATGTAGGAGCGCCGCCAGGCGCGAATGCAGCGCCACCGCACCCGACCAACGCCAGCAAGCACCCATCCGCCGAAGTTCGCGGCTTGCGCCGCTCCTACATTTACCCGCGCGCCACGCCCTCCAGCACGCCCAGCATCTTCGCCGCCAGCACGCTGCGGTCGTAGTTGCGGGCGCCGGCGAGGGCGTTGTTGCGGTATTGGTCGTAGAGCGCGCGGTCTTCGGCCAGCCGTGCCAGGCCGTCGCACAGCGCCTCGGCGTTCTCGGGTTCGAACACGATGCCCGCGCCTTCCCTCTCCACGATGCCGGCCGACTCGCCCGCCACACCGTGCAGCACCGGAATCCCCATGCCCATGCACTCGAACAGCTTCGACGGGATCACCGTGGTGAACAGCTCCGTGCGCCGCAGGTGGATGATCGACACATCCAGCAGCGACCAGTAGCGCACCACCTCGTCCTTCGACACCGAATCCACGAACAGCACATTGTCCAGGCCCATCGCGCGCGCCTGCGCCACCAGCTCGGCCTTGCGCGCGCCGTCGCCCAGCAACAGGATGCGGTAGCGGTCGCCGTCCGGGCGCGCCTTCAGCTTGGCGGCGGCCTCCAGCAAGGTCTCCAGCGCGTGCGCCATGCCGTGCGTGCCGATGTAGCCGGCGACGAACTTGCCTTCCAGGCCCAGCGTGCGCACCAGCTCGGCGTCCTTCTCGCGCGGGTTGAAGCGGCTGATGTCCACGCCGTTGGTCACCACGTGGATCTTGCCGCCGTCGATGCCGCGGCCGATCAGGTTGTCGCGGAAGGCGCTCGTCACCGACACCACCGCGTTCGCCTTGCGATACAGGAACAGCTCCACCTTCTCCAGCCAGTCGAGCGCCTTCGACTCCTTCATCGCCCCCACCGCGCGGATCGACTCCGGCCACAGGTCGCGCAGCTCGAACACCCACGGCACCCGCTTCATCCGGCTCACCGCATACGCCGCGCACGCGGTGAAGAACTGCGGCGACGTCCCCACCACCAGATCCACCCCGCGCACGAAGGGGCTCGCCAGCACCGCCGACAGCATGAAGCTCTGGTAATCCAGGATGCGCTTCACGAAACCCTCGTTGGCCGTGATGTACGACCACACGCGGATCACCCGCATGCCCTCGATCACCTCCGACTGCCACAGCTTGTTGCGGTAGCCGTCGAACACCTTGCCCTTGGGGAAGTTCGGCGCGCAGGTGATCACCGTGATCTGGTGACCCGCGTTCTTCCACTCGCGGCAGTGCTCGAAGGTGCGGCTGGCCGGGGCGTTCACCTCGGGCGGAAAGTTGTCGGTCAGAAAGAGGATGTGCATCGGTCGGTTCCGTTCCATTTACTCAGGCTACGTCGCCTCGTTTCCCAACCAGCAAGCGCGCCAATTGCGCAACGATGCGCTCCCCGGTCTTTCCGTCCCACATCTCGGGAATCCCGCCCTTCTTCCACTGCCCGGCAAACAGCTTCTCCAGCGCGGGCGCCAGGGCGGCGGGGTTGGTGCCGATCAGCTCGTTGGTGCCGGTGGTCACCGTCTCGGGGCGTTCGGTGCTGTCGCGCAGGGTCAGGCAGGGCACGCCCATCACCGTGGTCTCTTCGGTGATGCCGCCCGAATCGGTGATCACCGCCTTGGCGTTCTTCACCAGGTAGTTGAATTCCAGATAAGGCTGCGGATCGACCAGGCGGAAGCTGTCCGGCACCTCGTTGAGGTCGCGCAGCGTCTTGGCCGTGCGCGGATGCACCGGAAACACCACCGGCAGCCCGCGCGTGCCTTGGGCGATCGCACGCAGCAGGCGGGCGAAGCCGTCGCCCTTGTCCACGTTGGCCGGGCGGTGCAGCGTCACCACAAAGTACTCGCCCGCCTTCAGGCCCAGCCCGTCCCAGAAGTCCGGCTTCTGCAGCCGGTCGAGGTTGGCCAGCAGGGTGTCGATCATCGTGTTGCCGACGAAGAAGATCCGCTCGTCCCCCACCCCCGACTTGCGCAGGTTGGCGTTGGCCACCTCGCTGGTGGTGAAGAACCAGTTGGTGATCGAGTCCGTCACCATGCGGTTGATCTCCTCGGGCATCGTCCAGTCGCCCGAGCGGATGCCCGCCTCCACGTGCGCCACCGGCACATGCAGCTTCTGCGCGGCGATCGCGCAGGCCATGGTCGAGGTCACGTCGCCCACCACCAGGCACAGGTCGCTCGGCGAATCGAGCAGCAGGTGCTCGTAGCGGCTCATGATCGCCCCGGTCTGCTCGGCCTGCGTGCCCGAACCCACCTCGAGATTCACGTCCGGCTCGGGAATCCCGAGCTGGCGGAAGAATTCGCCCGACATGCGCGGATCGTAGTGCTGGCCGGTGTGGATCAGTCGGTAGCGCAGCGCGCCACCCGATCGTCTATGCGCCTCGAGCGCATTAACAATCGAAGC
>JACKMB010000002.1 GCA_024235615.1 Thauera sp.
GGGATATGTGCTGGTCCGAGCGGGCGAGCCCGGTGAGCACTTCCTGACAGTGTGGAAGGATCTGCCGCAGGAAACGGAGGCGGCCGAGAGCACCGACGCGGGGATCGTGAAGTACATTTCCGGATGGCTGAGAAAGCATGCGGACTGAATCACCGCCTGCGAGCTCAACTCGCCCGGCTGCAGGGATGGCGCAACAACGTCGAACGGCTGCTGGTCATCGAAGTTGGTGCTGGCACAGCGATCCCGTCCGTGCGTCTCTTCGGCGAGGGGCAGGGGGCCCCGATCATCCGGATTAACCCCGGCGAGGCCAACACGAATGCCGATCGTGGCGTTTCGCTGGCCATGAGGGGAATTGAGGCAATGCAGGGGATCGCGTTGGTGCTCATCGAGCAGGATTTTCTGGATCGTGAAAGCTGCCGAATACCTGAACTGGCAGCGAAGGGGAGACTTAGATGAAGGGCTGGATCTACGTCATCACAAACCAGGCTGTTAGGGGGCTGGTTCGCGTCGGAGTGACACCGAAGGACCCGGTCGCTTTTGCTGAAGCGCTTGATAAGGGGGGCCTGCCGTTCCCGTATGAGGTCGGGTATGAAGCACTCGTACCGGACATGGACGCCGCAGACAAGGCTGTAGCGGCGACGCTCGCGGATAGGTCTCAAGGAAAGGGTTGGTACTCTTGCTCGGTCGTAGAAGCGGTTCGGCAGATCACGAGGGCGGTAAGTGGGTCGATTCTGGTTGAAAGCCGTTACGATAATCTGTGTCTTGCCGATAGGATGTACGAAGCTGTATCCAGCAGCGATTCAGTTCGTCGGCGTGAGGTTCTAAGCGATCCGCAGTGTCCGCCCAATGTATTTCGTTTCGCTGTAGAGCGAGAAGAAGACGAATCTGTCCTTTTAAGTATGCTAGCCAATCCGTCGTTCTTTGATATAGATTTAGGAATCGTTGATCTTTTTCCTAGGGTTGCGAAGTTCCCTACAATCCTGGAGGTTATTGCGGAGAATCCGAGGGTGCCCCCCTCTGTGCTGGAGATGGTTTTTGCGTCAATTGACGAATCGCAGCTGCCACTTCCCGTCATTCTTAAATTAATAAGGAATACCTCGTTTTCTGCAGATAATCTTTCAAGGGTCGTAGAGAAATATAAAAATGAAAAAAATGTTCTGCGGGTAGTGCTTGAACGTACCGACTGCTTGCCTCATGCCGTCAGTAGAATTGCTTGGATAGACTGGTGTGACTGCATTAGTTCGGAGCCAGAGTCGATTCACGAGCTTGCAAAAACACATCCGGCTTGGTCGGTTGAAGAATTTGTTTCACTCCTCGAGAATGAAGCAAAGTTCGGTGATTCGCCAGACATGGTCGCGGCACACAGAGCATGTCCTCCAGAACTACTTGAGTGGCTGTTTAGATCGGGAGATCGCTCTATTAAAGAGATGGTTCTTTACAATGATGCATGTCCACCGAACTTGCTCGTTAATGTTGCAATTGCTGGAAGTATTGAGGATTTCGCAGGAGATGAAGAAAGGTGTCTCGCTGACTTGGCAATGGAGCATCCCTTAAATCCAATTGTCCGTGCGAGCAAGGCAGATAGCGAAGTAGAGTTTCGTGCTCTAGCCCGCTATCAATATGTTCAGGTGCTTCTGCCACTTGCCAAGAATCCTGCTTGCCCAGCGGGTGTTTTGAAAGAGATCGCAACCAGTTGGTCTTCGGATGTCCGTGAAGCTGTTGCTGCTCACTCGTTATGTCCCCCGGACACTTTGTGCTTCTTGGCTAGGGATGAGTCAGATGTTGTGCGTGCGAGGGTTGCAGAAAGGCAAGATTGTCCGTCGTCAATTTTAATAAATTTGGCACATGATCGGGCTCCAAAAGTTGCAAGAGAAGCCTTGATGAACCCTGGTTGTCCCCCCGAAATTCTTAAAGATTATGCTGAAAGCGAATACTTTGAATTTCGACTCCTTGTGTTAGACAATCCCTCCTGTCCTGTGCCAGTGGTGGATCTGCTGCGAAAAGATCGAAATCGTGATGTTCGCAAGAAGGCTAAAAGTCGCTATTTCGGCGCTAGCGAAAAGTGTCCATGATGCCTATCGATTTCGAACTGATATGCGCGGGCCGTGGTATGCGGCGCGGAAGTAGCAGCGGTAGCATAGGAACCGGCGCCGCTGGCAAGCGTGTTCAACTGCCCGCAAACGGCGGAGTAGGTGCTTGCACTCTCCGGTAGCCCTGCGGGAACTGGGCAGTGCTCGCCTCCGGGAATTGCACCCGGACTGCATGAGGCTGCTTGGGTGACGACGCCTTGACGGGCCTGGATTTGTTCCAGGTGACTATCAGGGCGTTTTCTTTATCATCGTCGGCTGGCGACGTCTTGGCGATCGTGACCGTCTGAGTTCGATAGTCATGAGTGGGATCGAACTCTGGGCACCCTGGGGTCGGAGCGCGGGCTGTTGAGGAAGGCGCGGATGCGATTTAGCACCTCTTGCTGTTCGGCCGTGAGCGTCACTTCTTCTGGTGGGCCAGGTTGCGCGGCGTCTGGAGCGGCCGGCAGCCGGGGAGGACGGGGCTTGACTGTGTTGTTCGCTTCGAAAGCCCTCACTGCGGTGAGCGGGTAACGAATGTAGTTGCCGAACTTGATGTACTCCGGACCTCGTTGCAGACACCGCCAGCGTTGGAGTGTCGTTACGCTTATGCCCCAGTAGGTGGCAAGCTCCCGCTCGTTCATGTGTTGTTCCGCGTCCATCGCCAGGGTCCTTCTGCGTTGTTGGGTGGGTCCGCATGAGGGCGCTGCGTGGGGGGCGAGTCAACCGCTTTTCTCGGTTTCAGCGCTAGATCGCGCTATAATTCGACAGCCAGAGTTGATCCGATTGGCATTGGAATAACCGCTAATAAACAACGACATACGCTGATAAGAGCCACTACGCTTGGAGTCTCTTCAGAAATGTTTATCTGTGTGCCGCGCCTGCACCACCACTTTCCAAAGGCCAGACATTGCTCTGGCCTTTTTCATGGTTGCCCGAAACCCCAGTGTTGGCGCGGGTTTCGCGTTTTGTGCGAAAAGGGCGAGCAGCCCCAGGGGCCCTGTTTTCGAGGGTTTTTCGCCCTCTGTGCTCTCTGTTCTCTGTTTCTGCGAAAGCCGGCTTTCGCACGTGGTCCATACAAATCAATGGGTTGCGTGGGCCGGTTTGACCCGTCACTTGGCAGGCGGAGGCGACAGATCGGCGGCTGAGCGCATCAGCGCGGTGCAGGCTCGGCTACGAAAGCGCCCGAGTCGAAACCCCGGAAGAACGTGCGTGCCGCGCTTTCGGACTTTGCGCGCAGCCAGTCTCCCCAGGCATCATCGGGCAGGATCACCACCGAGCGCTTCTCGTCGCCCGGCTTGTGGAATCGCTGCATGAGGGGATGACCATCGGCGTTGATCGTCAGCAGGGTCATCGACCAGTGGGGCTCGCCGGCCTCATCCTCCTTGCGCTCCCACAGCCCGGCAATCCCCATCGGTTTGCCGTCAGCGCGTAGGATCGCCCAGCGCACCGCTTTCCCAGTCTCGTAGCAGGGCTCGAAGAGCACCTCGGCCGGGATGATGCAGAGTTGCCCGCGCTGCCAGGCGTGGCGAAAGGAGGGTTTTTCGCCGAGCGTCTCCGAGCGTGCGTTGTACGTCGAGCGGATGATCTTCAGGTCGTGCGCCCAGGCCGGGACGAGCCCGAAGACGGCGGGTACCCACTGTCGGGGGGCGAAGTTCGTCACGACCGGTACAACCGAGCCAGGATAGGCCTCGCCGTAGCCGAATTCCGGCGGCGGCAAAGGCAGCGCGGCGAGCGCTTCACGCGAGGCGGGGCGGTAATTGGCGCACATGGGGGGCGGTGCGAGTCTCCGGGCGGCCATTATCGCCGATGCGGGGGGCGGGGATGCAGCGGCGCCCGGCCGCGCTGTTCGCGGTGTTCGTCCCGCAAGTGGTCGATGCCGCGCGGTCGATGCCGCGCTGTGTCGACATCGGCATCTGGTAGAGAATGCATTCTCGCAAGCAAAGCCCCCGCGGACCAACGACACCCTTCGCTCCCTTGCCCCCTGAATTGCCCACCACCTCTCCCCGCCGCCGCACGCTGGCGGCCGTGCTGCTGTTTGCGATGACGGTGCTCGCCGCGCTGGCGGGCACCGGGCATGGGCCGCCCGTGTGGATCGCCGGGCTGGCAGCCTGGGGCGCGGCCGTGCTGTTGTGGCCGCAGCTTGCGCGCGCGCAGAAGCGCCAGGCGCTGCTGCTGGCCGGCGTCGGCGTGGTGGCGTTCGGCGTCGCACTCGGGCGCGGGGGCAGCCCGAGCCTGCTGGGCCTGCTGACGCAGAACACCGCGCTGCTGGGCATGCTGGCGGCGGTGAGCTTCCTGCGCCTGCTGCGCACGCCCGAAGCCGGCAGCGCAGGCCTGCCCAAGGGGCGCGGCGCGCTGTGGCGCACCTTGGGCGCGGTGCACGTGCTGGGCGCGGTGATCAACCTGTCGGCGGTCTTCATCATGGCCGACCGCATCGGTGCGGACGGCAAGCCGCGCCAGGACCAGGCGGCGGTGCTGGTGCGCGCCTTCCTCGCCGCGGCGCTGTGGTCGCCCTTCTTTGCCGCCACCGCGGTGGCGCTGACCTATGCGCCCGGCGCCAGCCCGCTCGGCCTGGCGGCATCCGGCATGGCGCTGGCAGTGGTGCTGCTGTGGCTCGCCGGCCGCGACACCGAGCGCAGCAGCGGCAACCGGGCGGCCGACTTCATCGGCTATCCGATGCAGGCGTCGGCGCTGAAGGTGCCCGCGGTGCTGGCGGTGCTGGTGGGGGCCGGGCACTGGGTGGTGCCCGAGTGGGCGGCGCTGGCCGTCATCAGCCTGGCCGCGCTCGTGGTGGTGTGCGTCGTGGTGCTGGTCCAGCAGGGCGCGCGGGCGGGCGGCCATGCGCTGTATGGCCATGTGCGCGACCGCCTGCCGGGCATGTCGGGCGAGCTGGTGCTGTTCCTGTCGGCGGCGGTGTTCGCCAGCGGGCTGCGTGCGCTGATGGACAGCGGCGGGCTGTGGCTGCCCTTTGCCGCTTTCGGCGTGACCGAGGCGGCGCTGGTGCTGGCGGCGATGATCCTGCTCGCCGCGCTCGGCATCCACGCGGTGATCACCATCGCCATGGCGTCGGCCTGGCTGGCGCCGCTGCAACCGGAACCGACGCTGCTCGCGCTGGTGTTCGTGCAGTCGTGGGCGATCGGTCTCGCCGCCGGGCCAATGTCCGGCATCCACCTCGCGCTGCAGGGCCGCTACGGCCTGTCGGCCGCGCAGCTCGCACGCGCCAACGTGCGCTACTGCCTGCAGGCCTATGCGGCGGCGGTGGTGTGGCTGGCGGTGATCGGCAGCGTGCTGGGCGTGAAGCTGTTGCCGGCCTTGAGTTGACCAACCCTCGATGGAGGATCTGTCGGATATGGAAACAAAGAAGGGCAAGCCAGGCTGGCGCGACGTAAAGGGCGCGCTGGTCGACTTCGACCGGGCCGGACTGCTCGCCTTGGTCCAGGACCTGTATGCCGCAAGCAAGGACAATCAGGTCTTCCTGCACGCCCGCTTCGGGCTCGGTGAGGATGCGCTCGAACCCTACAGGGTGGTGATCGAGCGCTGGCTTTGCCCGGATGTGTACAAGAATCAGGACTACTCGGTCGCGAAGGCCAGGAAGCCGATCGCCGACTACAAGAAGGCGATCGGCCTGCCGGCGGGGCTCGCGGAGCTGATGGTGTTCTATTGCGAGCAGGCGACCGGTTTCAGCGCCGAGTTCGGGTTGGACGACGAGACGTACTACGGCGCGCTGGTGCGGATGTTCGGGCAGGCGCTGGCGATCGTTGCGGGCTTGCCCGAGCCGCAGCGCGCGAGCTTTCTCGCGCGGCTCGATGTCGTCCGCGCGATCGGGCAGAACGTGGGCTGGGGCGTGGGCGAGGAGTTCGACACGCTGTGGCGACGCGCCGGCTTCGAGATCGACGGATCATGAGAATCCTCTCCGCCTCCTGCGCGCGCGGCCCGGACGTCATCCGCCATGGCTGATCACGAAATTCCGCCCGAGCTGGCGGCCCTGGCCCGCAGGATTCAGTCCCTTCGCGAGGAGGCGCGCGCGCTCGGTCTCTTCGCCGAGGATCGCGGGCTGCTGAGCTGTCCGGCCTGCGGCTTGCAGGAAGACGTTACGATCGGGGGGCGTCTGATCACCTGCGATGGCAATGTGGCCGCAGGCGATGACCTCGGCTTGCGCTTTGTCGAGTCCCCGGTCGGGGCCTTCGTCTGCCCGCGTTGCGGCAGTCCTGCTTGCCGCGAGGATGATCCGGAGGCTTAGGGTCGTGCGGCGTCGGACGGCTCGGGTGCCAAGTTCCGGCGGGGCTCTTCAGTACAATCACGCGATGTTCGACAGATCGATGCGTCGCGGCGCGGCTTGCAGGTGAAGCGTCAAGTGTGTGACTGGATCGACGAATGAGGATTCCGATGAATTACATCATGGCAGTGTTGATCGGCTTCAGCGTCCTCCTTGCGGGCGGCACGGCCATGGCCGTGGGCGCCGGACAGGATGGCGCGACGGCAGGCGCGCAGGTGCTCGAACCGCAGCAAGGCAAGAA
Organism: Thauera sp.; assembly: GCA_024235615.1. Taxonomy (GTDB): domain Bacteria; phylum Pseudomonadota; class Gammaproteobacteria; order Burkholderiales; family Rhodocyclaceae; genus Thauera. The sequence continues at coordinate 6,584 of JACKMB010000002.1, forward strand.
GGAGGGCGCCAAGGCGGCCGTGACCGAGGCCGACCCGGGCAACCGCGCTTCTTTGCTGTACATCGTCCTCGTCGGCGGCGTGATGGTCGTAGCCATGAAGATGGCGATCGCCTACGGCAAAAAGAAGCTGGAAGAAGAGCGCGAGGCCGCCCGTGAGAAAGCGGCGCTCGAGGAGCGACAGAAGAGGTCGCAGGCGAAGGGCTGAGGACGGCGGGATGCGTGCCGGTTTGCAGGCTTGCCGCTCGAAATTCGGGACACCGACGCCCCCACTGCACCCTGCAGGTGCGCCCGTGCGTTTGAAAGCGCAGGATCCATCCCCATATAGCCTGAAGTGGCCTTCACGGCCATTCCCCCAGACTTTCGGAGACCACGCGATGAGCTGCCGCGGCCGCGCGAGATTCGCCCTGTGCATCGACCAGGCACATGCCTGGCCCCGGCCTCGATAGCGCCTTGCCGGCGCGGATCGGCAGGCCGGGGTCGGTGGAGTGTCCTTTCCTCTCGTCTCGAAGGTCCTGCCATGGTTCGCGCGCTGTACTCCCGCGCCGGCTCGCATGCCGGTGTCGGACTCCTCTTCCTGGTGTTGTTCGTCCTGTACGCCGAGCGGGCGTTCGGGCTGCTGCCCGTCGACCACGCCCTGCAGGCCTGGCTCGAGCCGGTGCGCAACGCGGCGATTGCGCTCGCGCTGTTCACCGCCGCGCATCTGCTGCATGCGCTCGCGTCGGCGCGGCTGTCGCAGCGGCGCAAGGGGCGCAAGCCGGTGCCCAAGGTGCTGCTCGACCTGCTGCGGGTGTTCCTGTTCGCGCTGGCAACGCTGGGCGGGCTGTCGTTGCTGTTCCGCCAGGACCTATCGGGGATCCTGACCGGCTCGGGCCTGGTGCTGGCCGTGCTGGGCTTCGCGATCCGCAACGTGGTGGCCGACACGCTGTCGGGGATCGCGCTCGGGATCGAGGCGCCGTTCCGCATCGGCGACTGGGTGCGCATCGAGAACCTCGCGCAGGGGCGGGTGCAGGAGATCGGCTGGCGCACGACGCGGCTAGTGACCGGGGACAGCACCTACGTGATCCTGCCCAACAGCCAGATCTCGCGGCAGCGCATCACCAACTTCAGCGCGCCGAAGAAGGAGTATCGCGACCACGCCGAGCTGACCCTGCCGGTCGCGCTGCCGGTGGCCGAGGCGAGGGAGCTGATGCGCGCGGCGCTGGAGTGTGCGGTGGGCATCGCCGAGGACAAGCCGCCCGAGGTGCAGCTGGTGTCCTACGGCCCGGCGGGCATCACCTACCGGGTGAAGTACTGGGTGCCGCAGCACGACCGCGAGCCGGCCTGCCGCGACGAGGTGCTCGGCCTCATCGATGCGGCGCTGCGCGAACGCGGGGTTGTGCTGGCGCAGGTGCCGCTCGCGCTGTCTTGTGCGCAGCAGGAGTCCATACCGTATGAGGCCGTCTAGACTGGGCACATGCAGGTCGGCAAGCGTGGGTGCGCGCGCGGTGGGCGGGCTCGCCCTCGTGATGCGCGAGCGTGGCGCATCTCCCTGCTGGTCCCTGCGTGCCCTTTTCGGTGATCCTGTACTCGGCCGCCACCGCGCCGTGATGCCGGTGCGGCGGCAATAAGGAGTTCGGCGATGCCCGCCTCGCCACAGTCTTCGCACGGCCCCTCCGCAGCTCGAGATCCCGCTCCGCTGCTGGCGCTGATCGACGCCCTGGTGGGCGAACTGCAGCCGGGCGCGCGCCGGCAGGCCACGCTGGACAGCCAGCTCGACCGCGACCTGGGCCTGGACAGCCTGAGCCGCGTCGAGCTGCTGGCGCGCATCGAGCAGCACTACCGGGTGCGGCTTCGCGACGAGGTGCTGGGTACGGCACAGACGCCGCGCGACCTGCTCGCTGCCTTGGGCGAGTCGGTCGCTACGCATGCGCCACCGCGGCCGCCCGCGGAGGCGGTCGCCGACAGCGCGCGCATGTCCGGCGAGGATGCGGAGCTGCCCACGGACGCGGCCACCCTGCTGGAAGTCCTCGACTGGCACCTCGCCCGCCACCCCGATCGCGTGCATGTGCGCTTCTACGCCAGCGAGGACCGTGTCGAAGCGTTGACGTATGCCGGTCTTGCCGACGGCGCCGGCCGGGTGGCGCAGGCGCTGCGCGCGCTCGAGATGGGCGCGGGCGACTGCGTGGCCCTGATGCTGCCTTCGGGGCTGGACTTCTTCCGCTGCTTCTTCGGCATCCTGCGCGCGGGGGCGGTGCCGGTGCCGATGTATCCACCGGCGCGCCCGGCGCAGATCGAGGAGCACCTGCGCCGTCAGGCCGGCATCCTGCGCAACTGCGAGGCGCGGGTGTTGATCACCTTCGATCGCGTGCGCCCGCTCGCGCGCATGCTCGCCGGCCTTTCGCCCGCGCTCGCCCATGTCGTCACGCCGGAAAGCCTGCTCGACGGGCCGCGCCCGCCCGCTGCGGAGCCGCCCGCCCCGGGGCCGGGCAGCCTGGCGCTGATCCAGTACACTTCCGGCTCGACCGGCGACCCCAAGGGCGTTGCGCTGAGCCATGGCAACCTGCTCGCCAACATCCGCGCCTGGGGCGAGGCCGCGGCGCTGACGGCGAGCGACGTGTGCGTGAGCTGGCTGCCGCTGTACCACGACATGGGCCTGATCGGTACCTGGCTAGGCAGCCTCTACCACGGCATGCCCCTGATCCTGATGTCGCCGCTGGATTTCCTCGCCCGCCCCTGCGCGGACACGAACTGTGCATCGTCGATGCACGGGGACGGCCGCTGCCCGAGCGCCAGGTCGGCATGCTCGAGTTTCGCGGGCCCTCGGCCACCGCCGGCTACTACCGCAATCCCGAGGCCAGCGCCGCGCTGTTCCACGACGGCTGGCTGTCGACCGGGGACCACGCCTACCTGGCCGAGGGCGAGCTCTACATCACCGGGCGGGCGAAGGAGATGATCATCCGCGCCGGGCGCAACCTTTACCCCTACGACCTGGAGCAGGCCGTGGGCGCGCTGCCGGGGGTGCGCAAGGGGTGCGTCGCGGTGTTCGGCGTTCAGCCCGGCGAGCCGGGCCAGGAGCGCCTGGTGGTGGTGGCGGAGACCCGCTTGCGCGACGAGGCCGAGCGCCGGGCGCTGGAGCAGCGCATCCTCGCCGAGGCGATGGCGCAGCTCGAGCTCGCGCCCGACGACATCGTGCTCGCGCCGATGCACGCCGTGCTCAAGACCTCGAGCGGCAAGATCCGCCGCGCCGCGGTGCGTGACGCCTACCTCGACGGCCGCCTGGGGGCGCCGGCACGCGCAGCCTGGCTGCAGATCCTGCGCCTGCAGCTCGCCAGCCTGGGCGGACGCCTGCAGGCGCTGCCGGGGGTGCTCTACGCCGGCTGGGCGTGGCTGGGCTTCGCGCTGCTCGCCCCGCTCGCCGCCCTGTGCATTCTCGTCCTGCCGACCATCGGGCAGCGCTGGGCGTGCGCCCACCGCCTGGCACGCCTGTATCGCTGGTTTTGCGCCTGCCCATTACGGGTCGAAGGGCTCGACCGGCTTCCGCCCGGCAACTGCGTGCTGGTGGCCAACCACGCCAGCTACTGCGACGGGCTCGTGCTGGCTGCGGCGCTGCCGCGGCCGGTGCGTTTCGTGGCGAAGGCCGAGTTCCGCAGCAACCGCATCCTGCGTCCTTTGTTCGAGCGCATGGGTGCGCTCTTCGTGGAACGCTTCGATGCGCGCCAGGGATTGGAGGATGCGCAGGCGCTCGGCGCACACGCCGGCGAGGGCTTGCCAATGCTGTTCTTCGCCGAGGGGACCTTCGGCGCCCGCGAGGGCCTGCAGGCCTTCCGCCTGGGGGCCTTCCAGGTGGCGGCCCGGCACAGCCTGCCCATCGTCCCGGTGGCGCTGGCCGGCACCCGTGCCGTGCTGCGCGACCGCAGCTGGTGGCCGCAGCGCGGCGCGCTCGCGCTGACCGTGTGTGCCCCCGTCGAGCCACGCGGCGACGACTGGCACGATCTGCTCGCCCTGCGCGATGCGGTGCGGGCACGGATCCTGGCGCATTGCGGCGAACACGATGCTCTGCGCGGCTGAGAAGGCCGGCGGGCGTCGTCGTCCGAAAGCGGCGGGCCGTTGGCACATTGGGCGCCGATGATGCGACGAGAAGAGGGGGGCCGTCGCGCGAACGATAGCGTGCAGCCCCGCCTCGGCCGGACGGATGCGCGGGATGTGGCGCAGTGAGGTCGGGTCGGGACGCCAGTCGAGGATGATGTGATCCGGTCTGTCCTCCACGCCGCAGGGCCGCGCGATGTCCCGCCCCGCCCGCGCCTTTCGTTGACGGCGTTGAGCCCCGGCCCGGCCGGGATCAGATCGCTTCGAGCCGCGCGATCAGCGCCGTGAACTCCGCCTGCATCGCCGTATCCTTCATCTGTGCGACATGGCGGTGCAGGTCGGACAGGGTGGAATCGAGCTTCCAGGCATCGGCGCCTTCACGTTCGACCTCGCGGGTGAGCGCTCGCGACAAGGGGTGGTTGTGCTCGGCAAAGGCGAGGCCGAGCAGCGTCGGCTTGAGCCACTCGTCCGCGCTGCCGCGTTGACGTGCGCGTTCGCAGGCCAGGCGCGCGACGGCGGCCGCGGCCTCGGCCTGCTGCTCGTCCTGGTCGTCGCCGCGCTCGCGATAGAGCGCGGGGAGGTTGCAGCTGCAGTAGTAGTCGTTGAGATCGAGCAACATGCCGCGTTGGTAGGCTTCGATGGCGCGGTCGAGCATGCGGCGATCGGGCTTGCCGGCCTTGACCGAGGCGTTGTAAAGCTTCTTGTAGCGTCCGCCGATCAGGCCGCTGCGTTCGCCGCTGTCGCCGAAGGTCTGGATCAGCGCCTCCAGCGCGGCGATCGCGTCGGTGTGCGACCCCAGGTAGCTCTGCGCCAGCGCGCGCTGCTCGCGCAGGTAGGCGCTCTTGCGGATCGTCTCCGGCAGTCCGTCGATGAACTGCGCGGTCCGGCTCCAGTCACCGAGCACGTCGCGGACGAAGCGGAAGATCTCGATCGCGGTGGTGTCGAGCCCGATGCAGGCTGGCGGGTTCTCGGCGAGGAAGGCTTCGGCCGCCGCGTCGCGCTCTTCCCGCGGCATGTTCCGGATCGCCAGCATGCGTGCGCGCAGCATCTCGAAGGCTTCGAGCTGGTCGGCGAGCTCCTGCGCGCGGCGGCTGTTGGGGGGAACCTGCGGGTAGCCACCGATGAGGGAATGCACCGGGGAGCGCCCGGCGCGCACCTCGGGAATCGCCTTCGTCAGAACCGCGCGGATGGCACGCGCGGTGTCGGCATCGACCTTCTCCTGCGGCAGGGGATAGCCGATGCGGCGGATCTGCTGGAGATCGAACACCGGTTTCGCCCAGTCCGCGGCGATCAGCACGCAGTTGTCCTCGCGGGCGGCATGGCGAACGCCGATCTCGTAGTAGGCGTTGGCGTTGGCGATGCTGATGTCGGCCACCACCAGGTGCGAGAAGAACAGGCGTTCGAGCATCTCCTTGACGATCACCGCGCCGGTGTCCTGGTCTGCGCGCACTGCGCGGTAACCCATGGATTCGAGCGCGGGCGCGATCGCATCGTGCCACAGGGCGTCGAAGTCGACCCTCGGTGGATGCGGCGCGCTCGCACCGGTTTCCTTGGTGCCGAAGGGCATCACCATGAAGCAGATCGGGCGCAGGCTCATTTCGGGCTCCTTTGGCCTTGGAGGGCCGGTCAGCCGGCGCGCATCGCGCTGATGATCGAGAGCACCGCGATGCCTTCGTTGGCCGGGTAGGTGTCGGGCTTGCCATTGAGCCGCGACAGGGTGCCGCCCGCGTGGTGGAGGGCGATCACCTTCCAGTCGGCGGCGTTGAAGACCGGGCTGCCGGAGTTGCCCTTTTCGGTCGGCGCACGGTAGTGGAGGCGGCAGGGCGTGGCGTCGAAGCGGTTGTCGCGCGGCCCCTCGTGATCGAGCAGCTCGTTGTCCTGGAAGGAGAACTCGAGACCGCCTCCACCGGTGTGGCCGATGACGTAGACGCGGCTCGGGCCATCCTCCGGTCGCACAGGAAGGCGCCTTGCGATCGACAGCGCTTCGAGGTTCGCGGGCGGCGGCCCGTCGAGCTCGATGAGCGTGGCGTCGTGGCGATCCACCGGCGAACTCCACACGATGCGCTTCACGCCGTACTGCGCTGCCGGCTCGACTGCCTCGAACACGATCGAGGCATCCTCCGCCCGCAGCGCGCCCGCGCTCCCTTGCGCGTTCACGACGTGGAAGTTGGTCAGCAGCAGCGCGCCCGCCGCGGCGACGCCGAATTCGCCCGGTGCGACGAGGAAGCCGGTGCCGATGCGCTCGTCGAGGCCGGTACGGATCGAGGCCACCGAGGATGCACTGCGCAGCCCGGCCTGCCACCAGCGATAGGATCTGGTGCCGTCGGTGCCGAGGATGGCTTCGAGCCGGGCGTTCGGCGCTGTGCCGGCCTGCTGCGATTGCAGGAGTTCGCGCAGGGACAGGTCGCAACGCCCTCCCGGCAGGCCGAGCAGGCGGGCCCGCATGGCGTCGAGCAGGACCCGGCTCCGCTCGCCGCACTGGCCAAGCTCCCAGACCTGCTCGAACTGGCGCAGCGTGCTGGCCACGGCGAAGGCGTCGATCGCGTCATGCGCGAGGAAGCGGCGGATCTGCTCTTCGAGCTCGTCGAGCTCGCCGAGCGCGAGGTGGGCTTCGGCACGTGTGGCTGCGTCCCACGCATCCGACGTCGGCGGGCTGGCCAGGATGGCGCGCGCCAGCGCGCGGAAATCCACTCGTGGCACCCGGCGCAGGTGCATGCGCTCGGCGCAGGCCGCGACTGCGACGAGGTTGATGGCATGCCATGTGTTCGACGGATCGGCCTCCCGGGGCTTGCGGTAGGCGCGCACGGCGTTCTGGAGCGCGGCGAGGTCGGTGGCGTCCAGGGCCTTGCGTGCATCGATGAAGATCTGCTTGAAGGCGCGCCCGAGCAGGCCGTTCAGCTCGGCCCATTCCCTGCTCCGGGCCTCGACCTTGCGCAGGACGGCCTGGATGACATCGATGGCTGCGCTGGGCTGGCCGGTCTCGATCAGCGCCTGCGCCTGCAGCCTGCGCACGTGCGCATCCTGCGGGGCGCGACGTGCGACGCGGTCGGCGAGTTCGGCGAGAAGGGCGAACTGGCGCCGTGCGCGCAGACGGTCGAGCAATGCGGCGGCGGTGCGCGACGATTCGCCCGCCGGCGGCCACGGGTATTCGGCCAGCAGCGCGCGGGTGTATGCGATCAAGGCCTCGTCGGTGCAGTGCTCGTCGAGCATGGGTGCGGGGCCTCGGCGTCAGATCTCGAGCAGCTCGCGCAGGGTCCGGCGCAGTTCCGGCTGGCCGAAGTACTTCACCAGCGAGTGCCGCCACCAGCCCGCGTTGGCGACCTGGGCATCGCGGACGCGTGCCTGGCCGGCGTTGCGGAAATCGTTGGCGAGCTTCGGGTCGGCGCCGCAGACGACGTCGAGGGGGTCGAAGAAATTCACCCACGGTCCCTGCAGGTGGTTGGCCGGGTAGCCGTCGCTGCGGGTCCATTCCGGCTCGAGGCAGTCCTGCACTTCGTCGAGGCCGAGCGGGCTCCCGAGGGTGACGAGGGCGTCGACCGACGGGCAGTCGGCAACGCGTTTGAGGCAGTCGTAAGCGATGAGCGTGCCCATGCTGTGCGACACCACCACATGACGATCGCTGTCGACCGCCTTCAGGGCCGAGACGAAGCGCAGGCGGATCTCGTCCTGGACGCGATAGCGGACGCCAGCGCGCGGGGAATGCTCGATGTTGAAGAGGTAATGATGCGCGTCGCGCAACTGCGCCGCCATGATGCGCTTCTTCAGCCACCAGGGCAGCGGGATGCGTTCGAGCGGGGTGGCGCCCGCCGCGGCCGATTCGGGCGCCTGCCCGCCGGACGCGTTCTCGGCGGCCTCCGCCGCGGCGATCTCGGCATCGCTCAGGGTGGTGAAGCGAGCGCGCATCGCATCGAGGAAGGCCTTTTCGCGCGCATTGGCCGGAACCGGCGGCGCCGGATCGCCAGCGGCATCGACCTCCTCGGGACGGCGCTCGGAGGTGCTCTCATGCGCGGCGATGTCCGGGTCGGGCCGCTCGTAGAGCACATCGGCCCAATAGACCAGCCGGCTGGTCACGCCGGTGGCGCGCAGGTCGAGCGGGTCATCGCCCTTGGCCAGTGCGCGTAGCCAGATCTCGTAGAGCTTCTCCGCCTCGGGCTTGTTGGCCAGGCCATGGATGAACGTGACGTGCGGCATTTGCGGCTCCTGCAGAGTCCTGCCCAGAACGACAATTGCCCGTCTGAAAGTCGCGGGCCCCCCTCCTTTTCAAGATAGGGCATTTCCCGCTGGCGACAAGCGGGCGTTTGCTGTCGGAGCGGTTCAGGTCTCGTTGTCGGGTAGCGGCGCCACCATCACGCGGTTGCGGCCGGCCTGCTTGGCCTGGTACATCGCGCCGTCGGCGCGCTTCAGTGCGCTCTCCAGGCTTTCGCCTTCCGCCAGGCGGGTGACGCCGGCGCTGAAGGTGATCACCACCTTCTGCAGGTCGGCCATGAAGAACTCGCGCGTGAGCTCGCGTTGCAGGCGGATGAGCGCCTGCTGGGCGTCGGTGTCGCCGGTCTCGGGCAGCAGGATGACGAACTCCTCGCCGCCGTAGCGGGCGAGCACGTCCTGCGGGCGCAGGTGCTGGCGAACGACCTTGGCGAGGTGCACCAGGGCGTCGTCGCCGACCTTGTGGCCGAGGCTGTCGTTGAGCTTCTTGAAGTGGTCGATGTCGAGCAGGGCGACGGCGAGCCGGGTGCCGCGGCGCTGGGCGCGCGCGGATTCGGTCTGGAACATCTCCTCGAGGCCGCGGCGGTTGAGCGCGCCGGTGAGCTGGTCGTGGCGCATCAGGCGGCTGGCCTCCTCGAGCTCGTTCTGCAGCGTGACGATACGCTCCTGCGCTTCGGCGGCCTGGCTGCGGGCGACGATGAGCTCGTCGCGCGAGCGGCGCGCCTCGTCCTGGATGCTGCGGGTCTCGGTCATGACCTCGTCGAGCAGGGGGCCGATCTCGGTGATGTCGTTGGCCTGGGCGATGCGCTGGGCGCACTGGCCGATGCGGTCGTGGTATGCGCCGGTCGATTCGGAGAAGCGCGCGAGCTGGTCGACGAAGCCGGCGAGCATGTCGCGCAGGTGACGCTGGGACTGGGCCAGGGTGTGCTTGAGCTGGCCCTGCTTGTAGATGAGCTCCTTGAGGCGGCGCCCGGCGTCGTCGATCTTGCGCGGGTCGGGGCGGCTGTCGACGATCTCGCGCAGCATCTCGATCTGCCCGGCGAGCCAGCGGTCGTCGAGCACGAGATCGTCGATGTTGCGCAGCAGCATGCGCAGCAGCTCCAGCATGCCGGCGCGGATCTCGGCTTCGTCGGCAGCGGCGAGCTCGAGCTCGCGCGCGAAAACGCGCAGCCGGGTGCCGATCTCGCGCAGGCCGGCGGCTTCGCTGCGGCTGGCGGCCTCGGCGCAGAGCGTGGCGGCGGTCTCGCGCAGCGGCGGGTGTTCTTCAAGCAGCGGCGGCAGGGCCTCGCCGAGGCTGATGGTGACGAGCTCGCGCAGGGCGTCCACCGTGGCGGTGTCGATGGTGGGCGGAGCGGCGGGTCCCGTCGTCGCGGTGCGTGCTGGCACGGCTTGCCTCGCGATGCCAGCGCCGGCCCCGGCGCTCGCCCTCTCCGCAGGGTCGTCCGCTACGTCGGCGACCTCGACGGCGAGCGCGTCGGCGTCGGTCATCGCTTGCGTCCAGCTCTTGAGCAGGCCCTGCAGGCGGGTGTACAGCGCCGCTGGATCGGCCGCGCCCAGCACGCGATCGAGCGCCTCGCGCTTGCGCGCCGGGGTCCAGCCGGTCTGGCGCGCCTCCCACTGCCGCAGGAGGTTGCCGATGAGCTCGTTCCAGGCCTGCGGTTCGCCCAGCTTGAGGCTTTCGAGGTAGCGCTCGAGCGCGGCCTCCGCGGCCTTGCTGCGGCCGTCGGCGAGCGCCTGGTCGAGCTGGTGGCCGTGGCGCTGGCGCTCGGCGTTGTCGCGCGGCAGGCGGCGGGCGAGCTTGCGCACGAAGGCCTCGGGGAGTGCGTCGTCGTCGGGGCGCGTGCCGGCGATCTCGTGATAGAGCTTGCGGTAGTTGTCCGGCGTGGGGGCGACCCGGCGCAGCGCGAGCTGGCGCAGGGCTTCGCGGGCGATTTCGGAGGGATTGCTGAGCGTGGGCATGATGCGTGTCGGAGGTCCCGGGGGCTGGCGCATGTTTGCCGCATTTTGACAGCAGTTCTTGAGCTTTCGGCGGGCAATTTGCCAACAGGGGGCCGCGAGGGAGTCGCGCGCGCGCGATCTGCCAATCCGTAGACATTAATCAAATGCTTATATAGAGAGTCGCGCTAAACTATCAAAGGAGATGTTTCCTTCGGAGGAAAGGGTGATGGACAAGAATAGATGCGGCTGGCGTCGCTGGATCGGTGGAGCGTTGATCCTGATGGCCAGCATGATGGCGGGCGCGGCGAACGACCCTGGCGCGGGCAAGCTGCCCGTCGCTGCAGCGGGCGGCAAGGCGGCGAGCACTGCGGACCACAGCAAGTTCAAGGAACTGCAGGGGCCTTTCAAGACCGGTCCGGAAGTCACCAAGGCCTGTCTTGCCTGCCACAACGAGGCCGGCCACCAGGTCATGAAGAGCGTGCACTGGACCTGGGAGACCATCAGTCCGACCACCGGCAAGAAGCTGGGCAAGCAGCACGCGGCCAACAATTTCTGCGGCTCGATCCTCTCCAATGAGCCGCGCTGCACGAGTTGCCACGCTGGCTACGGCTGGACGGACAAGAACTACGATTTCACCAACCAGGACAACGTGGATTGCCTGGCCTGCCACGACACGACCGCGACCTACAAGAAGATCGCCACCGATGCCGGCCATCCGCTCTACGAGCCGCGCGAGATGCCCAAGGGCAGCGGCAAGGTCGTGCAGCCGCCCGACCTGACGAAGATCGCGCAGGCGGTGGGCAAGCCCGGCCGGCAGAACTGCGGCGCCTGCCACTTCAACGGCGGCGGCGGTGACGCGGTCAAGCACGGCGACCTCGACACCTCGCTGATCAAGCCGCCGAAGCATGTCGACGTGCATATGTCGCCCGACGGTGCGAATCTGTCCTGTGCCGACTGCCACACCTTCAACGCCCACCAGCCCTCCGGCAGCCGCTATGCGGCTACCGCCAAGGACACCAAGGGCCTGGACATGAAGCACGAGGACCACAACCGGGCGACCTGCGAGTCCTGCCACGATCTGCGCCCGCACAAGAACGAGCGCCTCAACAACCACGCCAACCGCCTGGCCTGTCAGACCTGCCATATCCCGGAGTTCGCGCGTGGCGGTGTCGCCACCAAGACGCTCTGGGACTGGTCGACCGGCGGCAAGCGCGGTCCCGACGGCAAGCCGCTGTTCATCAAGGACGACCACGGCCACCTGATCTACTCGGCCGAGAAGGGCGACTTCAAGTACGGCGAGAACGTGCGCCCGACCTACAAGTGGTACAACGGCGTGGTCCATCAGGTCGCCATCACCGACAAGATCGACGACAGCAAGATCCTCGAGCTCAACCGCGTCGAAGGCTCGGCGAGCGATCCGAACGCCCGCATCTGGCCCTTCAAGGTCATGGTCGGCAAGCAGCCTTACGACCCGGTGAACAAGACCCTGGTGGTCAACCACGTGTATGGCAAGGACGACACCGCGTTCTGGGGCAACTTCGACTACGAGAAGTCGATCAAGGCCGGCATGGACTACGCCGGGCTGCCCTATAGCGGCAAGTTCGACTTCATCGAGACGCGGATGAACTGGTTCATCACGCACATGGTGGCGCCCAAGGAAGACGCGCTGAAGTGCAATGATTGCCACACCCGCTCGGAAGACGGCCGCCTGGCCGCGATCACCGACATCTACATGCCCGGTCGCGACCGCAACGGCTGGGTCGACCTCCTCGGCGGGCTGGCGATCATCGGTGCGATCGGCGCCGGTTCGGTCCACGGCATCGCCCGCATCCTCACGCGTCGCAAGGGGCACTGAAAATGAGCGCGAACCGCATCTACATCTACAAGCGCTATGAGCGCTTCTGGCACTGGTCGCAGGCGCTGCTGATCATCATCATGATGATCACGGGCTTCGAGATCCATGGCAGCTACACCTTCCTGGGGTTCAAGAAGGCCGTCGATCTGCACACGATCGCGGCCTGGACCCTGCTGGTGATCTGGGCCTTCACGATCTTCTGGCAATTCACCACGGGTGAGTGGAGGCAGTACATCCCGTCGATGAAGAACGTGTCGGCGATGATCCTCTACTACACGGTCGGGATCTTCAAGGAGATGCCGCATCCCTTCCGCAAGACCACGGTGCAGAAGCACAACCCGCTGCAACGCCTGGCCTATCTTGCGCTGCTTGCGTTCATCTCGCCGCTGATCTGGGGCTCGGGCCTGCTCTACCTGTTCTACGGCAACTGGGCGCAGCTGGGGATCGACAAGACCTTCTCGCTCGAGGGCGTGGCGCTGGTGCATACCGCGGGCGCGTTCATGATCACCGCGTTCTTCTTCATCCACGTCTACCTGACCACGACCGGTCACACGATCTTCGCCCACATCAAGGCGATGATCACCGGCTGGGAAGAGGTCGAGGACGACCACGCACCGGCCGCGGCCGATCACGGCAAGCGCGCACCCGGCAAGGCCTGAGCGTTCGCGCCGCATCGCGGCGCCACGATCGGACGAAGACGCCCCGCGGCTGGTTCAGCGCGGGGCGTCTTCGTCCGGGAGTTCGTAATGGTCGGCGATGTAGGCCGGGCCCTTCATGACGAACACGATGAAGGCGCCGATCGCCACGGTGAATACCACGGTCCAGTGCAGGATCACCGCGGCCAGCACCCGGATGTCGATCATCTGAAGCGCGCGCACCGCCTCGATGCTGTCGTCGCTCCACCAATGCAGGCGGGCAAGCAGTGAGACCGCCATGCAGGCCGCGGTACCGACGAGCGCCACCATGGGCAGGCGCGCCAGAACCTTGCGTTCGAGTCCTGCCGGTTCGGTGCGCGAGCCGGGCAGGCGGCGCCAGCGCTTCTCCATGATGATTCTCCGATGTCTTGCCGTTGCGGCCTGGCTGCCGAGAGCCGGGTGGCGCTGCTGCTTCGACCCGATCCGATTCTCCGGCGTCCGCTGCGATTCGTGGCAGAAAAGCACCACGCCCGGCGGTGGCCCCTCGGACCGGGGGTAGAATGCCGGCACCGCACCTGCGTCGCACAGCTTGCGGCACCGCTCCGGAAGTCAGGCTTCCGGAGTGCTGATCAGACACCGACCCGCGTTCCAGAGTTCTACCCGAAATGACCCTTCAGCAAGCCGAAACCGCCGCCCCCGAGCCCGCCAGCACCGAAGCGCCGGAGGCAGCCAAGCAGCCGCGCATCGAGCCGCGTGCGATCCTGAAACGCCTGCAGGCCGAATCGCCCGCCTTTCGGGACAGCAAGCCGCTGGCGCTGAAGATCGACGCGAGCATCCTCGCCCGCTTTCCCGATTTCGATCGCAAGAACCTGCGTATCGCCCTGCGCATGCACACCGCCTCGACCAAGTACCTCAAGGCGGTCGAGCGTGGCGGCGAGCGCTTCGACCTCGACGGCAAAGCAGCCGGCGAGGTGACCGAGGAGCAACGCCAGCACGCCGCCGCCACGCTGAAGGAGCGCTTTGCCGCGGTGGCCAAGCAGCAGCGCGAGAAGCGCGAGGCCGAGGAAGCCGAACGCAGACGCGCCGAAAAACTCCAGCAACTGGTGAGCAAGTTCGGGCGCTGAGCCTGCGAGGACACCCTCGGGCTCAGCGCAGGTCGCGCCGCACCGAGTCGGCCCGCGCCATCCAGATCCCCGCCGCGGCCGCGATCGCCACCGCGAGCGCCCCGCCCGGGTGCCCGGTCCCGATCATCAGGCCGGCGAGCAGGCCGAGGGTGAGCAGCGCTCGGAAAGTGATGGTTTGCATGGTGGTCTCCTGATCTTTTTGACTGTACGAATACTGTATATATGAACAGTATTCGGCGCAAGTCCACGCGCACGGAAACACTGCGTGCGCGTGCGATCCGACGCGATGGCGGGCAGGCGTCTTGCGCTATAATCCGCAGCGCCTTGCCGGCATAGCTCAGTTGGTAGAGCAGCTGATTTGTAATCAGAAGGTCGTGGGTTCGATTCCTATTGCCGGCACCAGAATTCTTCCGGCGCTTGTGCGGCGCAGAAAGTTCTTGCCTTTCCGCCGCTCAACGTTTATAGTTCTGTTTCTCCGACGCGGGGTGGAGCAGTCTGGCAGCTCGTCGGGCTCATAACCCGAAGGTCGCAGGTTCAAATCCTGCCCCCGCAACCAAACAAAGCAAAAAGCCAATCACCTCAAGGTGGTTGGCTTTTTGCTTTTGTGCCTTGAGCGTGCCGCCGGCGGGCCAATGTCCGCCGGCGGCACGCTCAAGGAGCCGCGAGACCTGATCGGGTCGCTGCCGTGCCCTGCGCGGCCACCGGGAACCACAGCGTCACGCAGGTTCCGATGTCCGGCGTGCTCTCGAGGCTCACGCTGCCGCCATGCAGCTTCATGATCTCCTTCACCAGGGGCAGGCCCAGGCCGGTGCCGGGGATGTGGCCGGAGCGGTCGCTGCGGTAGAAGCGCTCGAAGGCGTGGGTGGCGTCCGCAGCGCTCATGCCGATGCCGTGATCGCGCACCGAGATGCCGATCAGGCCGAGGCCATCCGGGTGTTCGGCCACCACCTCCACCTCGATGTCGCCGCCGTGCGGCGAGAACTTGCGCGCGTTCGACAGCAGGTTGAGCACTGTCTGCTGGAATTTCGCGCGGTCGGCGCGGATCGAGGGAAGGTCCGGTGGAATGCGGGCGACCAGGCGATGGCTCTCGGCGGGCACCAGGAAGCCGGACAGCGCCTCCTCGAGCAGTGGCCCGGCCGGCAGCGTCTCGAACTGGAAGCTCCGGGCGCGGCGTGCCTCGATGCGGGCGAGGTCGAGCAGGTCGTTCAGGAGTCCGGTGAGGCGCTGGGCCTGGGTGTTGATCGTGCCGAGCAGTTCGCGCGTCTTCTCGGCACTGTAGCTGCGCATCATCAGGAGCTCGGAGAAGCCCATGATGCTCGCCATCGGCGTGCGCAGCTCGTGCGCAGCGGTGGCGAGGAAGTCGCTCTTCATGCGGTCGAGTTCGACCTCACGGGTGACGTTGCGGAAGTAGATCACCTGCGAGGTGGCGTCGGTGCCGCACTCGCGGAAGCTCTGGTGCAATGTGCAGCGCCGCGGATGGACGAGATGGATGAGGCCCTCCCGGGCAAAGTCCAGCGGCGCGTTGGTGGGCGAGAGGTCGAGCTCGTCGTCGGCGAGGGGGGTGAAGGGCTGCGCGGGGTCGGCGAGCTGGGCGAGGCGCTGGCGGAATTCGGCTACGGTGGAGCCGATCAGTGCGCCGGCCGCGGGGGCGAAGAGGGTCTCGGCGGCTGCGTTGGCGAAGCTGACGGTGCCCGCGTTGTCGAAGCACACCACGGCGTCGGGGTTGAGGGTGAAGATCACGTCGAGCCGCGACAACCAGTCGATCAGCTGATCTTCCGACTGCCGGCGTGCGGTCACGTCGGCCTGCACGCCGACGTAGTGCGTGACCTCGTCCGAGGCCGGGTCGACCACCGGGGCGACCGCGAGCTGATTCCAGAAGAAGCTGCCGTCCTTGCGGTAGTTGCGCAGCGTGACTTCGCAGGGGCGCCCCGCGCTGATCGCGCGCCGCAGCATCGCCACCTCGGGTTGGTCGTGGTCGCTGCCACGCAGAAAGCGGCAGTTGCGACCGATCGCCTCGCTGCGCGCATAGCCGGTGATGTGCTCGAAGGCGCGATTGACGTAGATGGTCGGGCAGTCGGGCTGGCGCATGTCGATGATCGAGATGCCGCTGCCGACGGCCTCGAGCGCACGGTCGCGGATCGCGATCTCCATCGCGGCCTCGCGTCGCTCCGTGATGTCGGTGAGGATGCCGGCAAAGCCGGTGATGCGTTCCTCGTCGCGCAGGGTGTTGAGCTTCACCGAGAGCCAGCGCGTTGCTCCGTGGCGGCAGCGCACGCGGCATTCGAACTCGTGGCTTTCGAGCTCGCCCTGGCGCAGTGCCGTCAGTGCCTGCAGGTTTCGCCGCAGGTCGTCGGGGTGCATGAAGTCGGTGTACGCGTGGCCCAGGCTGTCTTCGATGAGGTGGCCGGTGATCTTCTCCCAAGCCTGGTTGAGGAAGTTCAGGCGGCCGTCCAGGCTTACCTCCACGACGACTTCGCCGAGGCTCTCCAGGAGTCTGCGGTGTGCGCGATCGGCTCGCAGGCGTTCGCTCACGTCGCTCACCAGCACGATGGCGTGAGTCTCCGTACCCGTCTCGGCGTCGATGACTCGGGAAGTGGACAGCTCCATGAAGACCTGCACCCCGTCCGCACGCCGCCATGCGAGTTCCGCCGGCCTGTCCGGTGCGGGACCGGGCTCCTTGCCGAAGAGCAGTGCGGGCCACCGCGCGCCGAGGATCGCGTCGGCGGCGAGGCCGGTCATCTCGAGTAGCGCAGGGTTGGCATACTGCACGCGCGCCTCGTCGGCGGGCCGGTGTGCCACGATCAGGACGCCGGTGGTGCTGGAGGCGAGTGCGCGCTCCTTGAGGCGACGTTCGGCCTCGGCGCGCTCGACCTGGCGAGTGCGGGCCTCCAGGGTCGCGGACAGGCGCTGCTGCGTGTCGCGCAGGCTGGCGATCATGCGATAGACCGTGTTGGCGAGGACCTCGAAGCGGTCGGCGTCGTCGACGCCGGCTCGCGGTGGCGGCAGGGCGTCGAGATCGCCGGCCTCCACCCGGGCTGCGGTGAGTTCGAGCTCGGCCAGTGGCGCACCGATATCGTGCGCGATGCGGCGAATCAGCAGCAGGGCCAGCATCAGCACGATGGTGCCGATCACCACCATCCCTGCCAGCAGGCCGCGGACCGGACGCAGGGCGAGCTCGCGGTCGACGACGACCTCGATCGCCAGCGGCAGGCCATGGTGGCCGGTGAGCCGGGTGAGGTATCGCAGTTCCCGCCCCGTGTCCGCGAGCCCGGCCTGCGCCGTCGGCGTGCCGGCGAGGTCGCGCAGCCGCAGGGTATGTCCGCGCGCCACGCCGGCGGTGCTGGTGTCGAAAGTCCTGGCCAGTTCGAGTTCGGCGCCGAGTGCACCTTCTGGATTGCCGGTGGGTAGGTGGATGACCGGCGCCGCGATGCGCAGGCGGAGCTGCTCGCTGCCATGTGCGAGCGCGAACTGTGCCGTCGAGCGTTCGACGGCTTCCTGACGCAGCGCGCTGGTGCTGGCGAAGTCCGCGGCGGAGATGTCCTCGCGCGCACAGCCTTGTTCGAGCACCTTGCCGCGGAAATCGGCGAGGAAGAGGGCCGCAAGCTCAGGCGTGGCCCGACAGAGGTCGTGCAGGGTGGGGCGGATGTACTGGGCGCGGCCGGCCGGATCGGAAAGCGCGTGGCTGAAGATCGTCTGGCGCGAGGCGTCGAGGATCTTGCCGATATCGGCCTCGAGCCGCGCCTCGAAGCGCAGCCGTGCCTCGGAGGCCGTGGCCTCGAGTTCGTAGCCCAGCTTTTCCAGCATCAGGGCATGCAGTGCAGCCCACGACACCAGCAGGGCGGGCATCAGGACGATCGTCGTCAGTGTGGTGGCGAGGAACGAGATGCGGGTCGTGAGACTGGCGCGGCGCCAGCGGCGCGAGCGGTCGAGCAATGGCAGAGGCATCCTGGTCGGTCTCTCCGTTCAGTGCGGCTGCAGCAGACCGGTGCTGTCGAAGCGGCAAAGCAACACCTCGTCCTTGCCCAGGCCCTCGTGCCGCGCGGGCGTGAAGGCGGGAGCGTGACGGCGTACCACGCCCTCGTGCGCGGGCAGGCGCTCGAGCGCCTCCCGGATGGCCGGGCGGTGTGTGCCGCCCGTTTGATCGACCGCCATCGCGAGCAGGCGGACGAGGTCGTAGGCCGGGCCGATTGCGGTCTGCGAGGGGACAGCAAGCGGCGAATCGGTGCCGAAGTGCTGCATGGCGCGGCGGGCAAGGCGGGCGCCATCCTCACCGCGGGCGCGTGCGAAGCTGAACGATTGCGCCACATCGAGCTGGACCTTGTGCAGAGCCTCCCCGCACAACCGGGGGAAGCGCCCGCCGCTGATGCCCCAGTGGCTGAAGAGCGGTCGCAGATCCCGGGTCGCCATGGAGGCCATCGCCTTGACGAGGGTCGCACCCTCGGGTTCGTTGGCGACCAGCAGGATCGCCTCCGCGCCGATCTCGAGCAGCGTGCGGTAGCTGTGCGGGATCGAGTCGTGAGCCCCCCAGCGGTGCCACTCGATGCCGACGATCTCGAGGCGATCGCGAGTCCGGGCGCCGACATGGCGCTCGGCGGCGTACTGGCAGCTCCTTCCCCACGCGGTCTGGGGAACGAGGAGGCCGATGCGGCGCAGCTTGCGGCGTTCGATCTCGCCGAGCAGGGCCTCGATCGCGAGCGTGTCCGACAGGCCGAGGCGGAAGGCGTAGTTGGGCTCCCGGCCGTTGTCGATGATCGCGTCGGCGGCAGCCCAGGGGGCGAGCAAGGGCAGGCGCAGGGCGTGCAGCGTCGGGACCTGCTCGAGCACCACGGGCGAAAACTTCCCGCACAGGAAACCGACGACATCGGGCTGGGCGCCCAGGTGCTCGATGTTGGCCACGCCACGGGCGGGGACGCTGCGGTTGTCCGTGATCACCAGCTGCAGGGGGCGTCCGCCGAGCACTCCACCGTGGGCGTTGAGGTCTTCGATCGCGGCTCGGGCGCCGAAGAGGATGGCGTCGTCGGCGGTGCTGTTGGGGTCCATGAACTCCGCATCCACCCCGATCAGCACCGGTGCCGCGCGGCCGAAGGCCCGCCCGGGCAGTGCGCAGGCGAGCAGGCTGGCGGTGCAGGCGTGCAGGAAGTCACGGCGGCCCCCGGGCGCAAGGCTCATCGGCCCGTCTCCGCAGCGGCGAGGCGCTCGACGGTCTCGATCAGCTGAAGCGGGCTGAAGGGCTTGGTCAGGTAGGCGTTGCAGCCGGCCCGTCGGCCGGCCTCGAGGTCGGTCTGCTGGCTGCGTGCGGTCAGCATCACCACCGGGATGTGCGCGATCTCGGGGTCGGCGCGGATGCGCTCGCAGACCTGGATGCCGTCGAGCTGGCCGGGCATCATCACGTCGAGCAACACGATGTGAGGGCGCAGGGCCTTGACCATGCGCAGGCCGGTGTCGCCGTTGTCGGCTTCGTGCACCTCGAAGCCGTCGTAATCCATCGTCATGCAGATCAGCTTGCGGATCTCGGGCTGGTCCTCGACGACGAGGAGGATCGTGTTCATGTCGTGTGTTCCTGCGGGGTGTGTGGTCGGAAGCTGCGGGTAGTCGTGCTGCCGCCCCATCGGGGGCGGCGCTTCGATTCGTGAGACGGTCTCAGCTGAGCGCGGCGAGTGTTCGCCACCAATGTGGCGGCGGGCTGCCGGCTCCGGCCCGTGCGGCATGGAGTGCGGCCCGTTTGCGCAGCTGCGGCAGTTGCGGGCGGATCCGGTGCATCGCGGCTACGACCGCAGGGTCGAACTGCATGCCTGCGGCGAGATCGAGCAGCGCGAAGATCGCGCCTTCGTCGAGCGCATCGCGGTAGCTCGCACGCGAGCCGAGCGCATCGACGAAGTCGGCGACCGCGACGATCCGCCCCGAGAGCGGGATGTTGCTGCCCTCGCGGCCGGCGGGATAGCCGCTGCCGTCCCATTTCTCGTGATGGTTGAGCGCGACCTCGGCCGCCAGCGCGTGCAGCGGATCGCTCGCCACGCCCAGGATGCGCGCGCCGTCGAGCGGATGGCGCCGGATCGCTGCCCACTCCTGCGGATCCAGGCTGCCTGGTTTCGCGAGGATGGCCTCGGGGACGGCAAGGTTGCCGATGTCGTGTACGCGCGCGGCGTCGGACAGATCGTCGCACCACGCCAGGGGGGAGCCGAGCGCGTGGCCGATCAGCGCGGCGGTCGCGCCGACGCGCAGGCCGTGCTCGAGCGCTTCACGGCGCCCGCGCGCGGCGGCAAGCGCGAGCCGGGCGATCGACTCGCGCTGCAAGCGGCGCATCGCCTCGCGCTCGCGGTCGCGTTGCGTGACCACGGTGCGCAGGTCGTGCAACACCCGGTACAGCTGGCGGTAGGGGTCGCCCGGGCGCCTCGCGGGTGCGGACTCGTCGCAGCTGGCCGCGGGGGCGCGGGGGTTTGCGGCGATGCCGGGGAGGCTGTCGTCATCGAGTTCGATCGGCTCCTGGAGGAGCAGCGTGCTCGAAGCCGCGGCGGGGTGTGCGCTGGTGTTCATCGGGCAACGTCCTCGCCGGCCGGACGGGAGCGGCGGGTCATCAGGCGGGCGAGATCGCTCGCGTAGCGCTGGGCCTGGGCGATGTCGGTCTCGACCGTGGTGAACGGGCTGGCGCTGGTGGGCAGCTCGATCGCGGCGGTGACGAAGCCGTCGAGTTCCTGGTCGAGCGCGAGTCGGCCGTGGTGCATCTCGACGATCCGGCGTGCCAGCGGCAGGCCCAGGCCGAGTCCGGGCGCGCGGGCGGTCGCGGCGGCGCTGCGCATCAGCGGCTGCATCAGGCGCGCGCGCAGCAATGGCGAGCGCAGGCCCCGGCCGCGGTTGCGCAGGGTGATGCGTACGAATGCGGCCGAGGCGCTGAGCGTCAGGCTGATGTCGGTGCCGTTGTCGGAGTGTTCTAGGGCGTTGTCGATGCACGCGTCGAAGGCCAGGCCGAGCCAGTGGGCGCTGCCGTAGATCACCGGAAAGCTGCCGGTCGCCGGCGAGACCAGATTCAGGCGCTGGCCTCGTGCATGTGCCGCCGGCTCGTGGCGTGCGAGCAGGCGCGGCAGCCAGTCGGCGAGTTCGATGCGATCGTCGGCCTGGAGCGGGCGGCCGCTGCCGAGCTGGACGAGGTGGACCAGGTCGAGCAGTTGCTGCATCAGCAGCCGGCCCCGCTCGATATCGCGGGCGCGGGGGGCTGTCTCGGTCGTCGCGGCGGCGGGCAGTCGTGCCGCTTCATCGAGCAGTTCGCCGAAGTCTTCAGCAAAGCGCTGAAGCGGCTCGAGCATGCTGTGCTCGATCAGCGCGCAGAGGTTGTCGATCGTGGTCTGGTAGACGCTCGCCTCGGTCATGTTCCGCAATACCAGCACCAGGTCCTTGCCCGCAGGGCTGCGGACGATATGGCCTGCCAGCTGGTCCGGCGCGGCGACCTGGGTCGGATGCACGATCTCGCTCTCGAAGGCGTGCGGCAGCGGAATGTGGCCCGTCAGGGCCTGGTCGAGCACGGCGGCGATGGTGGCGTGCGGCACGGGTTCGCCCAGACGTACCGGCAGCAGCGCCAGCATCCCCTCGTTTGCGAAGCGCACCTTTCCGTCCGGGGCGATGATCGCGAGGCTGTCGGAGAGGCGGTTGAACAGGATCTGGATCGCAGGGTTCACTGGAAATGGTTTAATCAACAAAAAAGTGATAAAAATATTATAAAAGCTATAATAAATTGAGCGTGCGATCCGTCACGCTCCGGTGCGCGTCATTGAACTAGCATCGCGGCGCATCAAATGACGAGAAGGTCTGGAGCGGAGCTTGGAACGAGCGGAGGGGTGGGCGGGACAGGTGCGAGGGGCAGACGATGCGACAGCGCACGAGTCGTCCGGTGCAGATGCTGCGCGCTGGCCGCTGGTGCTGATCGTCGTGCTCGCGTTCACGCTGGTCGCATCGGTGTGGGCCGCGGTGCTGTTCAAGGTGGCCGCGGAGGAGCGTGCCGAGCTTGCCGCGATCGAACGCCGCACGACCAATCTCGCGCGTGTCTTCGAGGAGCACACCGTGCGCACGCTCGCCAGCGTCGACCAGGCGCTGCTGTTCGTGAAGTTCCAGTACGAGAAGGTAGGCGCCGCGCTCGACATCGCCTCGGCGGTGGAGCAGGGCATGATCGTCAGCACCCTCTTCAACCAGGTCGGGGTGATCGACGCGCAGGGCATCTACAGCCTGTCCAACCTGCCCGGCTTCAAGCGTGTGGACCTCTCCGATCGCGAGCATTTCCGCGTCCATGTCGACGCGGACTCGCGTAACTTCTTCGTCAGCAAGCCGGTGCTCGGGCGCGCGAGCGGCAAGTGGTCGGTGCAGCTCACCCGCCGCATCAACCGCGCCGACGGCAGCTTTGGCGGGGTTGCGGTGATCTCGCTCGATCCCTTCTACTTCACCACCTTCTACAGTGACCTCGATCTCGGTCGCCACGGCGTGGTGACCCTGGTCGGGCTGGACGGCATCGTGCGCGCCAGGCGGGCAGGCGACGTTACCGACGTGGGGCAGGACATCCGCAGGGGAGCCTTGTTTGCCGAACTCGCGAAGGCACCGCAGGGGCACTACCACTCCAGCAGCGCGATCGATGGCCGCGTGCGCATCGTCAGTTATCGTTCCCTGCCCGGTCTGCCGCTGGTCGTTCTGGTAGGCGTCGATGCCGACGAGGCGATGAGCGACTTTCGCGTGCGCCGCGGCGGCTACCTCGCCTTCGCCGCCGGCATGAGCCTGGTCATCGCCGCTTTCTGCGCGCTCTCGCTGTGGCTGCTGCAGCGTCAGCGACGCATCTCGATGCGGCTACGCGAGATGAAGCCGCGCGCGGAGTCGGCGAACCGGCTCAAGTCCGAGTTCCTCGCCTCGGTGTCGCACGAGCTGCGCACCCCGCTCAACGGCGTGATCGGCTATTCCGAACTGCTGATGGAGCTGGCGCAGGACGAGGAGCAGCGCAGCTACGCCAGGGTGATCCTCGACAGCTCCGGGCATCTGCTCGAACTGCTCAACTCCATCCTCGACCTCGCGCGGGTGGAGGCGGGGCAGATGGCGATCCGGCTGGCGCCCGAGGATGTGGCCGGGATGGTCGGCCAGGTGTGCGCCAACTACCGGCCGGTGGCGCAGGCCAAGGGCGTGACGCTGGCGTGCGAGGCGCCCGCCGGCGTGATGCTGGAGTGCGATCGCACGCGCCTGGTGCAGGTGCTGAACAATCTGGTGCACAAC
Source organism: Thauera sp. (assembly GCA_024235615.1). GTDB lineage: Bacteria > Pseudomonadota > Gammaproteobacteria > Burkholderiales > Rhodocyclaceae > Thauera. Next base: position 29,644 of record JACKMB010000002.1, read on the forward strand.
GCGCTCAAATTTACCGACAGCGGGCGGGTGAGCGTGCACGCGCGGCTGGCGCCGACGCATTGCGTGTTCGAGGTGGCCGATACGGGCTGCGGCATCGCGCCCGACCAGCTCGAGGCGATCTTCGAGCGCTTCCGCCAGGTGCATGATTTCGAAACGCGTGCCCATGGTGGCACCGGGCTCGGGCTTGCGCTATGCAAGGAGCTCGCGGAACTGATGGGTGGCGGGATCGAGGTGCGCTCGACACCGGGCGAGGGTAGCGTGTTCAGCGTCAGGCTGCCGCGTTCGCCGAAGGGGACGGAATGATGAAAGTGCTGGTCGTGGATGACAATCCGATCAATCGCCTGTTGCCGATCGCCTGGCTCAAGCGCCTGGGTTGCGAGACCGAGGAGAGCGCCGGTGGCACCGATGCCCTCGACAAGCTCGCGACGGGCGGTTTCGACGTCGTGCTGCTCGACCTCAGCATGCCGGAGATGTCGGGGACGGAGATCTGTCGCAGGGCGCGGGCGATGCCGGCAGGCGGGAAGATCCGCATCATCGCCTACACCGCGCACGCGGCGCCGGAGGCCTTCGAGTCCTTCCGCTCGGCCGGCTTCGACGACGTGCTGGTCAAGCCGGTTACGCGCGATGCGCTGCTCGGGGTTTTCGGCGGGCTCGAAGGATTCGAGGACATGCGCACGCCCGGAGCCGCGGGCTGAAGCGGTAGCGCATCCGGTTCGGGCGTGGCCTCCGCCTGCCTCAGGCGCCGCGATCGACGACGGCTGCGCGCAGCGCGCGGAAGCTTTCGTCCTCGCCCTGACCCGAGGTGTCGACCACGTGGTCGGCACGCATGTACTGCGCTTCGCGCGCGGCGAGGATGCGGCGCAGGTCTTCCATCGCCTCGGCGCTGCCGGCCATGGGGCGCAGGTCGCCCTGCGCGCTCACGCGCTGCATGTGTTCCTCGGGCGAGGCACGCAGCCAGATGGTGAGGCAGCGCGACAGCAGCAGGTCGTAGGTCTCGGTCTGCGACACGATGCCGCCGCCTGTGGCCAGCACGGTGCGCTCGCCGCTGTCGAGCGCGCGCCGCAGGCAGCGCTGTTCGATGCGGCGGTAACCCGACTGGCCGTAGAGGGCGAAGATCTCGCCCATGGGCATGCCGGTCTCGCGCTCGATCTCCGCGTCGAGCTCGACGAATCGGAAGCCGAGCTCGGCCGCCAGCCTGCGGCCCAGCGTGGTCTTGCCGGCGCCGCGCAGCCCGATCAGGGCGATGCGGTTGCGCCGTGCGGCCTCTTCCTGGCCGTAGTCGCGCATCAGCCTGAAGATCACGTCCTCCAGCCGGTGCCGCGGCAGCTGCTCGAGGATGCGCCGCACCAGGCGCTGCTCCACCGACTCCTCGACACCCAGGTTCAGCAGCTCCGGCAGGGGCAGCCCCAGCGCGCCGCCGATATGGCGCAGCAGCACGATCGAGACGTTGCCCTCGCCCGCCTCGAGATGGGCCAGGTGGCGCTCCGAAACACCCGCTTCTCGCGCGAGCTGCTTGCGCGTCTGCCCGCGCCGGTCGCGCGTCTCGCGCACGCGCTTGCCGAGCGCGAGCAGGAACTCCCCGTCGCTGCGCGGATCGGGCCGGATGCCGGGTTGTGCGACCGGGACGGCCGCGGCGGAAGCTGCAAGGGTCTGATGTTCGTCGTTCATGACGGGTGCGCTGTTGCGGATTCGTGCGTTTATGGTCCTGCAGGCGATTGGCTGTCAACCGGGCGGCATCGGAGGGTCGCAGGCCCGCTGCGGGCGATGAAGTGCAGGATAGGCCATAATGCAATATATTGCAGTTTAGACTATATCTAAACTGCTGAATTTACGGGGGTTTGCTGTGGCGCAGGGTTGACACTGCTCTAGATGGGGGTATTCTTTTGCATGTCTCGCTTAAAGATGCACTTTAGTGCACATTGCCCGGCTGGCTCGAGCTGCATCGTGGTCGGTCGGGGCGGCGATCGCGTCAAGGATTTCCTGCATCTGTCCGTTCCGCAAGCAAACCGGACCGGACGATCCGGGATCAGGATGGAGACAGGACGATGCACACCCTCAGCACCGCAGATCACGGCTGCACGCCGCCCCGGATCGAGATTCCGGACCCTTACAACGCGGCCGACGACCTGCTCGGGCGCAACCTGGTCGCCGGACGGGGCGGCAAGGTCGCCTACATCGACGATGCCGGCGAATACACTTACGACCAGCTTGCCGCGCGCGCCAACCGCTGCGGCAATGCGTTGCTCGGCACCCTGGGCCTGGCGCGCGGCGACCGCGTGCTGATGTGCGTGCTCGACTGCATCGATTTCCCCGCGATGTTCCTCGGCGCCATCAAGGCCGGGGTGGTGCCGATCGCGGTCAATACGCTGCTTACCGAACGCGACTACGAGTACATGCTGTCCGACAGCGGTGCGCGCGTGGCGGTGGTGTCGCAGGCCCTGCTGGCCAATTTCGCTGCGCTGCCCGGGCGCGTGCCGACGCTCGAGCGCCTGGTCGTCGCCGGCGGCGACGACGACGACGGCTTGGAGGCGCTGCTCTCCGCGCAGTCGGACCAGCTCGATGCCGCACCGACGCGCGCGACCGATCCCTGTTTCTGGCTCTACTCCTCGGGCTCGACCGGCGCGCCCAAGGGCACGGTACATATCCACTCCAACCTCATCCATACCGCCGAGCTCTACGGCCAGGAAGTGCTCGGCATCCGTGAGCAGGATGTGGTGTTCTCGGCGGCGAAGCTGTTCTTCGCCTACGGTCTCGGCAACGGCCTCACCTTCCCGCTCTCGGTCGGCGCCACCGCGGTGCTGATGGCCGAGCGGCCGACGCCGGACGCGGTTTTCAGGCGCCTGCGCGAACACCAGCCGGACATCTTCTACGGCGTGCCCACGCTCTATGCCGGCATGCTCGCGCACACCGGCTGTCCGACCGCGGGCGAGTTGAAGAATCTGCGCGCCTGCACCTCGGCGGGCGAGGCGCTGCCCGAGGGCGTGGGGCGGCGCTGGAAGGAGCGCCTCGGGGTCGACATCCTCGACGGCATCGGCTCCACCGAGATGCTGCACATCTTCCTGTCCAACCGCGCCGGCGACGTGCAGTACGGTACCAGCGGCACGCCGGTGCCGGGCTACCGCGTCCGCCTGGTCGACGAGGCGGGTGAAGAGGTCACCGCGGCCGAGGAGCCGGGCGAGCTGCAGATCTCCGGGCCGAGCTCCGCGGTGCAGTACTGGAACCAGCCGGAGAAGAGCCGCGCGACCTTCCTCGAGGGCTGGACGCGCAGCGGCGACAAGTACTACCGCAATCGCGACGGCTACTACGTCTATTCCGGCCGCAGCGACGACATGCTCAAGGTGAGCGGCATCTACGTGTCCCCGATCGAGGTCGAGTCCGCGCTGATCGCCCACGAGGCGGTGCTCGAGGCCGCGGTGGTCGGCATCGAGGACGAGGAGCGCCTGATCAAGCCCAAGGCCTTCGTCGTGCTCAAGCCCGGCTTCGGTCCCGGCGAGGCGATGCGGCAGGAGCTGCAGGCGCACGTCAAGGGCATGCTCGCCCCCTACAAGTATCCGCGCTGGATCGAGTTCGTGGAGGATCTGCCCAAGACCGCCACCGGCAAGATCCAGCGCTTCAAGCTGCGCGGCATCTAGCGCTTCGGCGGCGCCGGGGGGCGCCGCTCGTGTTCACACCATCAAAAAAGAGGAGACGGACATGGTCGGAAAGGACAGGAAGCTGCGTCTCGCAGTGAGCGCGCTCGGGCTCGGCCTGGGCATGTTGCTGGCGCAGGGCGCGGCGGAGGCGGCGGACAAGGTCAAGGTGGGGCTGATGCTGCCCTACACCGGCACCTATGCCTCGCTCGGCAACGCGATCACCAACGGGTTCAAGCAGTACGTGGCGGAGCAGGGCGGAAAGCTCGGCGGTCGCGAGGTCGAGTACTTCGTCGTCGATGACGAGTCCGATGCGGCCAAGGCGACCGAGAACGCCAACAAGCTGGTCAAGCGCGACAACGTCGATGTGCTGGTCGGCACGGTGCACTCGGGCGTGGCGCTGGCGATGGCCAAGGTCGCGCGCGACTCCAAGACCTTGTTGATCATCCCGAACGCCGGCGCCGACGAGCTCACCGGCCCGCTGTGCGCAGCGAACGTGTTCCGCACCTCGTTCTCGGCCTGGCAGCCTGCCCATGCGATGGGCAAGGTGGTCGCCGAGCGCGGCCACAAGAACGTGGTCACGCTGAGCTGGAAGTATTCCTTCGGCGAACAGTCCGTGGCCGGCTTCAAGGAAGCCTTCGAGCAGGCCGGCGGCAAGGTGGTGAAGGAACTCTACCTGCCCTTCCCGAACGTCGAGTTCCAGCCCTTCCTGACCGAGATCGCCAATCTCAAGCCGGATGCGGTGTTCGTCTTCTTCTCCGGCGCGGGCGCGGCCAAGTTCGTGAAGGACTACGAGGCCTCCGGGCTGAAGGCGAATCTTCCGCTCTACGCCCCGGGCTTCCTCACCGATGGCACGCTGGACGCCATGGGCGGCGCGGGCGAGGGCCTGCTGACCACGCTGCACTACGCCGACGGGCTCGACAACGCGAAGGAGAAGGCCTTCCGCAGTGGCTACGTCGCCGCCTACAAGATCCAGCCCGACGTCTTCGCGGTGCAGGGCTACGACAGCGCCCAGCTGCTGGCGGCGGGCTTGTCGAAGGCCCCGGCCGGCGCCTTCGACAAGGAGGCGGTCATGAACGCGATGAGCGCCGCCACCATCGACAGCCCGCGCGGCGCCTTCACCTTGTCCAAGGCCAACAACCCGGTGCAGGACATCTATCTGCGCAAGGCCGAAGGCAGCCAGAACAAGGTGATCGGCGTCGCCGCGGCCAAGCTCGCCGATCCGGCGCGCGGCTGCAAGCTGATGAAGTGAGCCCGCGGCGGGGGCGGTGGCGAGCCCGCCGTCCCCGCGCAGCGGGCCGACGTCATCCCTCTGTCCATCGCATCCCGGCGTGTCCTGCATGTCTGGGAGGGAAGGGTTCAAACATGGATTTCACCTCGTTCCTGATCCAGATCCTGAACGCGCTCCAGTACGGCCTGCTGCTCTTCCTGGTGGCGAGCGGCCTGACCCTGGTGTTCGGCATCATGGGCATCATCAACCTGGCGCACGGCAGCTTCTACATGATCGGCGCCTACCTCGCCTTCGCACTCAGCAGCCTGACCGGCAACCTGATGCTGGCGATCGTGCTCGGCATCCCGCTCGCCTTCGGCTTCGGGGCGCTGCTCGAGAGGCTGCTCTTCGTGCATCTGTACAAGCGCGATCACCTGCAGCAGGTGCTGCTCACCTACGGGCTGATCCTCATCTTCGAGGAGTTGCGCAGCCTCACGGTCGGCGATGACGTGCATGGCGTGGCGATCCCCGAGCTGTTCTCGGCCTCGATCGCGCTCTCGGAGAACCTCTCCTACCCGGTGTACCGGCTGGTGATCTCGGTGGTGTGCATCGCCCTCGCCGCCGGCCTGTGGTGGCTGATGCAGCGCACCCGGCTGGGCATGATGATCCGTGCCGGCTCGTTCAACCGCGAGATGGTGCAGTCGCTCGGGGTGAACATCGACATGCTCTACCGCACCGTGTTCGCGCTCGGCGTGGCGCTGGCGGCACTGGCCGGCATGCTCGCGGCGCCGATCTCCTCGGTCTATCCCGGCATGGGAGGCAATGTGCTGATCATCTCCTTCGTGGTCGTGGTGATCGGTGGCATCGGTTCGGTGTGGGGGGCGCTGGTGGCGGCGCTGCTGGTGGGGTTCGCGGATACGTTCGGCACGGTCCTGATGCCCGATCTCGCGGGGCTGGCGGTCTATCTGCTGATGGCGGTCGTGCTCCTGTGGCGCCCGGAAGGCATCTTCAGGAAGGGGTGAGGCGATGAATTCGGGAGTCGTGACCTTGTTCAAGCTCGCCGTGCTGGCGGGGCTGATGCTGTTTCCGGCGATCGGATCCAGCTTTTACGTCGAGCTCGTGGCGAAGATCCTGGTGATGGCGATCTTCGCGATGAGCCTGGCGCTGCTGGTGGGCTTCACCGGGCTGGTCAGCCTCGGCCATGCCGCGTACTTCGGCATCGCCGCCTATACGGTGGCGCTGATCGCGCCCGAGTACGAGGCGGCCAACCTGTGGTTCGTGCTGGCGGCCTCGGTACTGGCGGCGGGAGCGGCCGCCTTCTTCGTGGGGCTGTTCGTGCTGCGCACCAAGGGCATCTATTTCATCATGGTGACCCTGGCCTTCGCCCAGATGGCCTACTACATCTTCCACGACACCGCGCTCGGGCGCAGTTCGGACGGGATCTACCTGAACGTCAAGCCGGACGCGAGCCTCTTCGGCTGGACGCCGTTCAGCCTCGACGACCCGGCGCAGCTGTACTACTTCATCCTGGCGGCGATGGCGGCGGTGTTCGTGCTGCTGTCCTTCGTGCTGCGCTCGCCCTTCGGGCGCGTGCTCGCCGGCATCCACAGCAACGAGCACCGCATGAAGTCGCTCGGCTACGCGACCTTCCGCTACAAGCTGGCGGCCTTCACGCTGGCCGGCGCACTGGCCGGGGTGGCTGGCTTCCTGTACGCGGTGCTGTTCGGTTTCGTGACGCCGGAATACCTGTCCTGGCACCAGTCGGGCAACGTGTTGCTGATGGTGATCCTGGGCGGGTTGGGGAGCCTCGCGGGGGCGGTCGCCGGCGCCTTCGCCTTCATCGGCCTGCAGGAGATGTTTTCGGACTGGACCAAGCACTGGCAGCTGCTGATGGGCCTGGTGATCGTCGCCGCGGTGCTGTTCATGCCGACCGGACTGGCCGGCCTGCCGCGACGAATCTTCCGCACGGTCAACTGGGGAGAAGACGATGAGTGAGGCGATGCTGGTGGCGGACCGCCTGACCCGCCATTTCGGCGGGCTGACCGCCAACCTCGAGGTCTGCATCACGCTCGAACGCGGCAAGCTGCATGCGCTGCTCGGGCCCAACGGCGCGGGCAAGTCGACCTGTATCAACATGCTCTCGGGCGATCTGCCGCCATCCGCCGGGCGCATCCTGCTCGAGGGGCAGGACGTGACCGGGCTGGACTCGGCGGAGCGGTCGCACCGCGGCATCGGGCGCAGCTACCAGCGCACCAACATCTTCCCTCAATTCACCGTGCTGGAGAACTGCCGGCTCGCCGCGCAGTCGCGCAGGCCGCGGCCGTGGCGGATCTTCACCGACGCGATGAAGACCAGGGACACCGTCGAGCGCGCACGCGCCGCCATCGTCGAGGCCGGCCTGGGCGGGCGCGAACAGCGCAAGGCGGGCCTGCTCTCGCACGGTGAGCAACGCCAGCTCGAGATCGCGATGGTGCTGGCCACCGACGCACGCGTGCTGCTGCTCGACGAGCCGCTCGCCGGCATGGGCTCGGAGGAGTCGGCACAGATGGTCGAGCTGCTGCGCGAGCTCAAGCAGAACCGCGCGATCCTGCTCGTGGAGCACGACATGGACGCCGTGTTCGCGGTGGCCGACACGATCACCGTGATGGTCGAGGGCTCGGTGCTCGAATCCGGACCGCCGGAGCAGATCCGCAACAGCGAGGAGGTCCAGGCGGCCTATCTCGGGGAGGAGGAACATGGCTGAGATGCTGCTCGAGGCCCGCGACCTGCACACCTACTACGGGTCCAGCCACATCCTGCACGGGGTGAGCTTCTCGATCCGCAAGGGCGAGGCGCTTGGCCTGATGGGGCGCAACGGCATGGGCAAGACCACGCTGCTGCGCACCATGCTCGGCCTGGTGCGGCCGCGCCACGGCACGGTGCGCGTCAACGGCGACGACATGACGCGCGCCAAGCCGCACCGCATCGCGCTCGCCGGGGTGGCCTACGTGCCCGAGGGGCGCGGCATCTTCCCCAACCTGAGCGTGCGCGAGAACCTCGTCATGGCAGCGCGCGCGGGCGTGGACGGGCAGCGCGAGTGGACCTTCGAGCGCGTGATGGAGACCTTTCCGCGCCTGGGCGAGCGCATCGACAACGGCGGCGGCCAGCTCTCCGGCGGCGAGCAGCAGATGCTCACGATCGGCCGCGCCTTGATGACCAACCCCGACCTGCTGATCCTCGACGAGGCCACCGAGGGGCTGGCGCCGCTGATGGTCAAGGAGATCTGGAAGGTGATCCGCACCATCCGCGACTCCGGCATCGCCACCGTGGTGGTGGACAAGAACCACTCCGCGGTCACCGCGCTGACCAACCGCTCGATGATCCTGGTCAAGGGCGAGGTGGTGTTCGATGGGCCGAGCGAACAGGTGCGCCAGGATCCCGCGCTGATCCGCAAGCACCTCGGGGTCTGATGCATCCGCGGGCGGGCGCGTGCCCGCCCGCCTGCGCGTGCTTCCTGCGCCGCACGCAGCGGCGCGCTCGCGGCCTCAATCGTCCGCCAGCACCGCCGTGACCTCGATCTCCACCTTGGCGCCGTCCTCGACGAAGCCGGCCACCTGCACCGCGCTCATCGCCGGGTAGTGATGGCCCACCAGGTCGCGGTAGACCGCGCCGATCTCGCCCAGGCGGGCGTTGTATTCGGCTGTATTGGCCAGATACCAGGTCATGCGCACGATGTCGGTCGAGCGCGCGCCGCCGGCGTCCAGGACGGCGAGCACGTTGCGCAGCGCCTGGCGGATCTGCTCGACCAGGTCCTCGCTGCGGAAGACCTCGTCCGCGTCCCAGCCGACCTGGCCGGCGACGAACAGCATCCGTCCGCTCGCGACCACGCCATTGGCATAGCCCTTCGGTCGTTTCCAGCCTGCGGGTTGAAGAATCTGCATGTCTGTCTCCTCGAGTGCGGTTGCGGCGATGCGCGTTGGCGGCAGTGCGCGCTCGCGCTGCATGTTAAATAGTGCATCTTAAGAAAACATTGTGCAATAAAATGCAGAATATTGCCGCTCGTGGTCGAGCGGGTGTCAGCCGTGGAGACCTGCCCACTCATAGCGCAAGTCTTATAGAGGACTTTTGCGCCACACCCTTGACCGACGCCGCGATCGAAAGCATCCTTCGAAGGTTATGCGCCCGCGAATACGGGCGTGTTCCTAGACAACCCCGAGCCAGTGAGTGCGAAAGATGACCGAACGAGTGAGTTGCCAGCGTCTGCAGGTCGCAGCGAACCTGAAGCGTTTCATTGAAGAAGAGGCCCTGCCGGGCAGCGGTGTCGACGCCGCCGCCTTCTGGTCCGGGTTCGATGTGCTGGTACACGATCTCGCGCCGAAGAACGCCTCGCTGCTCGCCGAGCGCGACCGCATCCAGGCCGAGGTCGACGCCTGGCATCGCGCCCATCCCGGCCCGATTGCCGACATGGCCGCCTACAAGGCCTTCCTGTCCTCGATCGGCTACCTGCTGCCGGTTCCCGCCGGCGCCAAGGCCACCACCACCAACGTGGATGACGAGCTCGCCGTGCAGGCCGGTCCGCAGCTGGTGGTGCCGGTGATGAACGCGCGCTACGCGCTCAACGCCGCGAACGCGCGCTGGGGCTCGCTCTACGACGCGCTCTACGGCACCGACGCCATCCCGCAGAAGGACGGCGCCGAGCTCACCAAGGGCTACAACCCGGCGCGCGGCGCCAAGGTCATCGCCTTCGGCCGCAGCGTGCTCGACCAGGCTGCGCCGCTCGCCGGCGCCTCGCACGCCGACGCGGCGGGCTACGCGGTCGAGGGCGGCAAGCTGGTGGTGAAGCTGCAGAACGGCTCGACCACCGGCCTGCAGCAGGCGGAGAAGTTCGTCGGCTTCCAGGGCGAGGCCGCCGCGCCGAGTGCCGTGCTGCTGAAGAACAACGGCCTGCACATCGAGGTGCAGATCGACCGCAACGGCGCCATCGGCAAGACCGACGCCGCCGGCGTGAACGATCTGCTGATGGAAGCTGCGCTGTCGACCATCATGGACTGCGAGGACTCGGTCGCCGCGGTGGACGCCGACGACAAGGTCGTGGTGTACCGCAACTGGCTCGGCCTGATGAACGGCACGCTGGAAGACACCTTCGAGAAGGGCGGCAAGCCGATGACGCGCCGCCTGAACGCCGACCGCGAGTACACCGGCGCCGACGGCAAGCCGGTCAAGCTGCACGGTCGCGCGCTGCTCTTCGTGCGCAACGTCGGCCACCTGATGACCAACCCCGCGATCCTGTGGGGCGAGGGCAAGGAGATCCCCGAGGGCGTCATGGACGCGGTCGTCACCACGCTGATCGCCAAGCGCGACCTCGAGCGCCGCGGCAATTCGCGCAAGGGCAGCATCTACATCGTCAAGCCCAAGATGCACGGGCCGGCCGAGATCGCGTTCGCCGACGAGCTGTTCACCCGCGTCGAGCAGTTGCTCGGCCTGCCGGGCAACACCGTCAAGCTGGGCATCATGGACGAGGAGCGCCGTACCAGCGTCAACCTGCGCGCCTGCATCGCCGCCGCGCCGGCGCGCGTGGCCTTCATCAACACCGGCTTCCTCGATCGCACCGGCGACGAGATGCACACCTCGATGGAGGCCGGCCCGATGATGCGCAAGGGCGACATCAAGAACAGCAAGTGGATCGCCGCCTACGAGCGCCGCAACGTGCTCATCGGCCTCGCCGCCGGCCTGCGCGGCCGCGCCCAGATCGGCAAGGGCATGTGGGCCATGCCCGACCTGATGGCCGCGATGCTCGAGCAGAAGATCGGCCATCCCAAGTCCGGCGCCAACACCGCCTGGGTGCCGTCGCCCACGGCCGCCACCCTGCATGCGCTGCACTACCACCAGGTCAGCGTGGCCGCGGTGCAGCAGGACATCGAGAAGCTCGACCTGGACAAGGAGGCGGAGGTGCTCCTCGACGACCTGCTCACCATCCCGGTGGTCGCGAAGGCCGAGTGGAGCGCGACCGAGCGCCAGCAGGAGCTCGACAACAACTGCCAGGGCATCCTCGGCTACGTGGTGCGCTGGGTGGAGCAGGGCGTGGGTTGCTCGAAGGTGCCCGACATCAACGACATCGGTCTGATGGAAGACCGCGCCACGCTGCGCATCTCCAGCCAGCACATCGCCAACTGGCTGCGCCATGGCGTGGTGCCCGCCGAGCAGGTCGAGGCCACGCTGAAGCGCATGGCCGCGGTGGTCGATGGCCAGAACGCGGGCGACCCGCTGTACCGCCCGATGGCGCCGAACTTCGACGACTCGGTAGCCTACGCGGCCGCGCGCGCGCTGATCTTCGAGGGCTGCGCCCAGCCCAGCGGCTACACCGAGCCCCTGCTGCACCGCTACCGCCAGCAGTTCAAGGCGAAGATCGGCGCCTGAAGGGCGCCGTGTTCGCGGCTGCCGCCGCTCCTACAGGGCGGCTCAAGCGCGCCGGTTCATGCAGGAGCGCCGGCAGACGCGAATGCGGCGGTCGAGGTCCGCTCACGCGCATCGCTTGCTGGATCTCTCCGTGTTCGCGGCCGCCGCCGCTCCTGCAGGGCGGCTCAAGTGCGCCGGTTCATGCAGGAGCGCCGGCAGGCGCGAATGCAGGCGCGCCGCGGGCGATGTGGTCGAAAAGGGTGACGACGCATCCGCACGGCTACGCATTGCCTTCCGCAGCAATCTTTCCGTAGCAACGAAAAAGGGCGCCGATCGGCGCCCTTTTTCGTCATGGAGTTACGTGTGTGCCCAGGCGCTCACCACAGCTGCCACCACGGCCGGTCGTCCTCCGGGCCACCGCGGAAGTAAACGCTGTCAGGGAAGTTCTTGCGCATGACGCGGTCGGCGTCGTCGCGCAGCTGCGCCATGCCGAGCTTGTCGTAGCTCATCACCATCAGGAACAGCGCCTCCTCGATCGCGGGGGCCTGCGGGAAGTTGCTCACCGCGGTCTGCGCGCGGTTGATCGCCGCGACGTAGGCGCCGCGGTTGTAGTAGTAGCGCGAGACGTGCACCTCATGCGAGGCGAGCGAGTTGATCAGGTACTGCATGCGCGCCCGCGAGTCTTCCGCATAGCGGCTCGCGGGGAAGCGCTCGACCAGCTCGCGGAAGCTGTCGAAGGCCTCGCGCGCGCCCTTGGGGTCGCGCTCGGAGAGATCCTGGCGCGACAGGCCGGCGAGCAGGCCGAGGTCTTCGTTGAAGTTGACCAGACCCTTGAGGTAGTAGGCGTAGTCGACGTTCGGGTGGTTGGGATGCAGCTTGATGAAGCGGTCGGCCGCGGCGAGCGCGAGCGCCTGCTCGCCCTGCTTGTAGTACGCATAGGCCACCTCGAGCTGGGCCTGCTGGGCGAAGCGACCGTAGGGGTAGCGTGCCTCGAGCTTCTCGAACAGCGTCACCGCGCGCTCGTAGCCGCCTTCGCTCATCGAGGCCTTGGCCTCGGAATAAAGCTTCTGCGCGTTCCAGCCCGCAGTCTCGTCGACCTGCTCGGGCAGCAGGCCGCAGCCGCCAAGCAGCAAGGCGCCGATCAGCGCGGCTTTTGCCGTTAAACTTCCGGGGGTGAACCTGGCCATCGAAGACACTCGCGTGAATGAACGCGCCGATTATATCCCAGCAGTCCTCCCGTCCGACGTCCTCTCCGACCTTCCGGCCGACGAGCTCGAGGCCTGCGAGACGCTGACGATTCCTGCCGAACTCGGCGGGCTGCGCCTCGACCAGGCGCTCGCGCGGCTCTTCCCCCAGCACTCGCGCAGCCGCCTGCAGGGCTGGCTCAAGGCGGGCTGGATCCGCGTCGACGGCGGCAGCCCGGACGCGCGCCGCAAGGTTTGCGGTGGGGAGTGCGTGGAGATCGACGCGCCGCCGCCCCCCGAGCTCGCTGCCGAGCTGCCCGAGGACATCCCGCTCGCGGTGGTGTACGAGGACGAGGACCTGCTGGTGATCGACAAGCCCGTCGGGCTGGTCGTGCATCCGGGCAGCGGCAACTGGAGCGGGACCCTGCTCAACGCCTTGCTGCACCGCAACCCCGGGCTCGCCGGGCTGCCGCGCGCCGGCATCGTGCATCGGCTCGACAAGGACACCAGCGGGCTGATGGTGGTGGCGAAGACGCTCGCCGCGCAGACCGAGCTCGTGCGCCAGCTCCAGGCGCGCACCGTCGGGCGCCACTACCGTGCGCTGGTGCAGGGCGAGCTGAGCGCCGGCGGCACGGTCGATGCGCCGATCGGGCGTCACCCCACGCAGCGCACGCGCATGGCGGTCGTCGGCAACGGCCGTCCGGCAGTCACGCATTACCGCGTCACCGAGCGCTTTTCCCGGGCGACCCTGGTCGAGTGCCGCCTGGAGACCGGGCGCACCCACCAGATCCGCGTGCACATGGCGCACATCGGCCATCCCCTGGTGGGCGACCCGCTCTATGGCGCGCGACGCTGCGGCGATGCGCGCCTCGACGGTTTTCCGCGCCAGGCCCTGCACGCCTTCCGGCTCGGCCTCGTACATCCGCGCAGCGGCGAGGCGATGCGCTGGGAGGTGCCGCTGGCAACGGATTTCGCCACGTTGCTGGACGAACTGCGGGGTGCGCCGCGATGAGCCTGCCTCCGCACGGCTACCAGCCATTCGCCCCCGGCCTGCTGCGTCCGGAGTGGCACCTGCCGCCCGGGGTGCATGCGATGGTGAGCACCCGCGAGGGCGGCGCGAGCCTGGCGCCGTGGGCGAGCTTCAACCTCGGCAGCCACGTCGGCGACGATGCGCGCGCGGTGGCGGCCAATCGCGCGCGGCTGTGCGCGGCGACTGGCGCCGAACCGGTGTGGCTCGAGCAGGTGCACGGTTGCGCGGTCGCGGACGCCGACTGCACCGCGGGCGTGCCCGCGGCCGACGCGGCGGTCGCGCGGGCTACCGGGCGGGCCTGCGCGGTGATGACCGCCGACTGTCTGCCGGTGCTGTTCTGCGACGCCGACGCCAGCGTGGTCGCCGCCGCGCATGCGGGCTGGCGCGGCCTCGCCGCCGGGGTGCTGGAGCGCACGGTGGAGCGCATGGGCGTGGCGCCCGGGCGGGTGCGCGCCTGGCTGGGGCCGGCGATCGGGCCGGCGGCCTTCGAGGTCGGCGACGAGGTGCGTGCGGCCTTCGTGGGTGCGGATCCGGGAGCGGCCGCTGCATTCGTGCCGGGTGTGGCGCCGGGGAAATGGCTGGCCGATCTCTTCATGCTCGCCCGCCGTCGCCTCGTCGCCGCGGGCGTGGGCCGGATCGATGGCGGCGGGGTGTGCACCGTGGCCGATCCGGGGCATTTCTACTCCTACCGACGCGACGGGACGACCGGGCGTTTCGCCTCGCTGATCTGGCTGGAGGAGGGGCGGCGCGGCGGAATCACGTGAGCGCGCCGTCGCCCCGATCCGTCTCGCATGACCGCCTTAGGGCTTGCGGCTATTGATCGGCGTCAGTTTCGGCTCTATCGTTGCGTTCGAGTGCTTCGCGCTCCTGCTCCAGGCGACGACGTCGGCGGGCCGGGGTGCCGAACAGCCACAGGAACAAGGCCAGGGGGGCGAGCCCCCAGAACACGAAGGTGAGCACGGCGGCAACGATCGTGTCCTCCGCCGCGGCGACGAGGATGACGACGTAGAGCCAGGCGATCGGAATCAGGTACATGGGTGGATTCTAGCGCGCGCCGGGTGCCGGTGCCGGAGGATCCCTGACAGGGCAGGAAACCGCGACCCCGACCCCGGAGCGGGCGGGTGCGGCCTCAGGAGAATGGGATGTCGGATTCGACGGGCAAGCAGGTGCCGCCGGGCATGCAGGCGATCCTCGCCGCCGGGCAGGCGATGGCGCAGGGCTTCTTCGATGCGCTCGCGCGCCAGCACGTGGCGATGCAGGACTCCTCGGGGGTGGCGGCGCAGAAGCTGCCGATGCCCGAGACGGAAGTGATGGCTTCGCTGCACCAGGCCTTCGCCGAGAAGCATGCCGAGCTGTGGTCGTCCATGCTTGCGCGTACGCCGGGTGAGGCGGGTCCTGCGGTTGTGCAGCCCGAGCCGGGCGACAAGCGCTTCGCCGCGCCTGAATGGTCCGAGAGTCCGGTTTTCGACTACATGCGCCAGGCCTACCTGCTCAACGCCGGCTTCCTGCGCCAGATGGCGGATGCGATGCCGATCGCCGACGGCCGCGCCAAGGCGCGCATGCAGTTCCTCACCCGCCAGTACATCGACGCGCTGTCGCCGAGCAACTTCGCGGCGACCAACCCCGAGTTCATCAAGACCGCGGTCGAGACCAAGGGCGAGAGCATCGCGCGCGGCATCCAGAACCTGCTCGGCGACCTCGAGAAGGGCCGCATCTCGATGACCGACGACGCGGCCTTCGAGATCGGGCGCAACCTCGCGCTCACCCCGGGCTCGGTCGTGTACGAGAACGAGCTCATGCAGCTGATCCAGTACGCGCCGCTGACGGAGAAGGTCGCGCAGGCGCCGCTGCTGATCGTGCCGCCGTGCATCAACAAGTTCTACATCATGGACCTGCAGCCCGAGAACTCGCTCGTGCGCTTCGTCGTCGAGCAGGGCTTCACGGTCTTCCTGGTGTCGTGGAAGAACCCGCGTCCCGACACCGGCGGCCATTACACCTGGGACGACTACCTCGACAAGGGGCCGCTCGCGGCGCTCGAGGTCGTGCGTTCGATCACCCGCGTCAAGAAGCCCAACGTGCTCGGCTTCTGCGTCGGCGGCACCATCCTCACCTCGGCGCTCGCGGTTGCGCGCGCGCGCGGCGAGGAGCCGGTGGCGAGCCTGACGCTGATGACCACGCTGCTCGACTTCTCCGACGCCGGCGAGCTCGGCTGCCTGGTCGACGAGGCGAGCGTGACCGCGCGCGAGGCCGCGATCGGCAAGGGCGGGGTGCTCAAGGGGCAGGAACTCGCCAACGTGTTTTCCTTCCTGCGTGCCAACGACCTCGTCTGGCAGTACGTGGTCGGCAATTACCTCAAGGGCAACAAGCCGGTCGCCTTCGACCTGCTGTACTGGAACTCCGACTCGACCAACCTGCCAGGGCCCTTCCTCACGTGGTACCTGCGCAACATGTACCTCGAGAACAACCTGCGCGTGCCGGGCAAGCTGCGCATGCTCGGGCAGAAGGTCGACCTCGGCAAGGTGGACGTGCCGGCCTACCTGATGGCAGCGCGCGAGGACCACATCGTGCCGTGGAAGAGCGCCTATCTGGCGCGCAACGTGCTGGGCGGCGAAACCACCTTCGTGCTGGGGGCGAGCGGCCACATCGCCGGTGCGATCAACCCGGCCTCGAAGAACCGCCGCAGCTACTGGACCGCCGACGTGCGCCCGGCCGATCCCGACGAGTGGTTCGACGGCGCGGCCGAGCACAAGGGCAGCTGGTGGCTGCACTGGGCCGAGTGGCTGCGCGGCCACGGCGGCAAGGAGGTGGCCGCTCGCGGCCGCCTGGGCAGTACGAAGTACGAGCCGATCGAGCCGGCGCCGGGGCGCTACGTGAAGGAGCGTTCCTGACGCGGCGGGAGACGATTTTCAGCGTTCGGCGGCAGCGCATCGGGCGGTCGCTGCCGTCGTGTTCGACGACCGTCCAGCATCACAACAGGACCCCGCATAGGGAGAGGAGAAGAAGATGGCAAGAGTTGCACTGGTAACCGGCGGCATGGGCGGTCTCGGCGAGGCGATCTGCATCAAGCTCGCGGCGCTCGGCTACAAGGTGGTCACGACCCATTCGCCCAGCAACACCAAGGCTCAGGAGTGGCTGCAGACCATGAACAACATGGGCTACGGCTTCAAGGCCTATCCCTGCGACGTGGCCGATTTCGATTCCTGCAAGGCCTGCGTGGAGCAGGTCACCAAGGAGGTCGGCGCGGTCGATGTGCTGGTCAATAACGCCGGCATCACCCGCGACATGACCTTCAAGAAGATGACCAAGGCCGACTGGGATGCGGTCATCAGCACCAACCTCGACTCGGCCTTCAACATGACCAAGCAGGTCATGGACGGCATGGTCGAGCGCAAGTGGGGCCGCGTGATCAACGTGTCCTCGGTGA
The DNA here is from genome assembly GCA_024235615.1 of Thauera sp. GTDB lineage: Bacteria > Pseudomonadota > Gammaproteobacteria > Burkholderiales > Rhodocyclaceae > Thauera. Next base: position 46,496 of record JACKMB010000002.1, read on the forward strand.
ACGGCCAGAAGGGCGCCTTCGGCCAGACCAACTACGCCGCCGCCAAGGCCGGCATGCACGGCTTCACCAAGGCGCTGGCGCTGGAAGTGGCGCGCAATGGCGTCACCGTCAACACCATCTCGCCGGGCTACATCGGCACCAAGATGGTGATGGCGATCCCGCAGGAGATCCTCGACTCCAAGATCCTGCCGCAGATCCCGGTGTCCCGCCTGGGCAAGCCGGAAGAGATCGCCGGCCTGGTCGCCTACCTGTCCTCGGACGAGGCCGCCTTCGTGACCGGCGCCAACATCTCGATCAACGGCGGCCAGCACATGTTCTGATCCGTCGGCGGCCGATTCCGGTGCCGCAGCGTGGCGCGCTCCACTGGGGCGCGCCATTTTTTTGTGCGCGCCGTGGCCGGGAGGATCGCTATTGCATCGCAACATGAGTTGTGAAACAGGGGCTATAATCCGCGCGTGAGGTGGCTGATGCGCTGCCGCATCCACGACCGAAGCGCGCGCCGGCTGTCCCGGTTCGCAGGCGGCCTTGGTTTTTTACAAATGCTCCTGAAGGATTTCAAGATGTCCCAGAAAATCGCTCTTGTCACCGGCGCCATGGGTGGTCTCGGCACGGCGATCTGCCAGTCGCTGTCCAAGGACGGCTTCAAGGTCGTGGCCAACTGCCTGCCGAACTTCGAGCAAAAGGACGCCTGGCTGTCCGCACAGCGCGACCTCGGCTTCGACTTCGCCGCCGCCGAAGGCGACGTGTCGAACTACGAGTCGTGCGCGGCGATGGTCGCCAAGATCGAAGCCGACATCGGCCCGATCGACGTGCTGGTGAACAACGCCGGCATCACCCGCGACAAGTTCTTCCCCAAGATGGAGAAGGGCCAGTGGGATGCGGTGATCAACACCAACCTGAACAGCCTGTTCAACGTCACCCACCACGTCTCCTCCAAGATGGCCGAGCGCGGCTGGGGTCGCATCATCAACATCTCGTCGGTCAACGGCGTCAAGGGCCAGGCGGGCCAGACCAACTACTCGACCGCCAAGGCGGGCGTGCTGGGCTTCACCAAGGCGCTCGCCGCCGAACTGGCCACCAAGGGCGTGACGGTCAACGCGATCGCCCCGGGCTACATCGGCACCGACATGGTCATGGCGATCCGCGAGGACATCCGCCAGGGCATCATCGACACCGTGCCGATGAAGCGCCTCGGCCGTCCGGACGAGATCGGCGACCTGTGCGCCTACCTCGCCTCCGACAAGGCTGCCTACATCACCGGTGCGACCATCAACATCAACGGTGGCCTGCACATGTGCTGATGTTGCGCCGTGTCATGCGCGAAATCACGCAACCCCGTCGAAAGACGGGGTTTTTTCGTGGTTTCGATGTCGCAGCGCGATATAATTTTTTTGCACAGAGCGAAGACACCGCCGCCGAGGAGATGGAGAAATGCCGGAACAGCAGCGCTTGATCAAGAAGTACCCGAACCGCCGTCTCTACGACACGCGGACCAGTTCCTACATCACCCTGGCCGACGTCAAGGATCTGGTGCTCAACCACGAGCACTTCCAGGTGGTGGATGCGAAGACCGGCGAGGACCTGACGCGCAGCATCCTGCTCCAGATCATCCTCGAGGAAGAGGCCGGGGGCGCGCCGATGTTCACCAGCGACCTGCTCGCGCACATGATCCGCTTCTACGGCAACGCCATGCAGGGCATGATGGGCAAGTACCTGGAGAGCAACATCAAGGCCTTCACCGAGATGCAGGTCAAGCTCCAGGACCAGGCGCGCGCGATCTACGGCGAGAACAGTCCGGTGGGCCAGGACCTGTGGGCGCAGTTCCTCAACTTCCAGGGGCCCGCGTTGCAGAGCATGATGGGCGCCTACGTCGACCAGTCGAAGAAGATGTTCGAGCAGATGCAGACGCAGCTCGAGAGCCAGACGCGCAACATGTTCACCGGCTTCCAGTTCCCCGGCTACGTCCGTCCCGAGGACGAGCCCGCCGCGCCCAAGGGCGACGGCAAGAAGTAAGCGGCGCCGCGTGCCGCCGAGGCTGCCGCCGCCCCGACCCGACAGGTTTTTTGCATGACCACCTTCAAGACCCCCGACCTGCCGCGCGTCGGCTTCGTCTCCCTCGGCTGCCCCAAGGCGACGGTCGACTCCGAGCACATCCTGACCCGGTTGCGCGCGGAGGGCTATTCGATCTCGGGTAGCTACGACGACGCCGACCTGGTCGTCGTCAACACCTGCGGCTTCATCGACGCTGCGGTCGAGGAGTCGCTCGACGCGATCGGCGAGGCGCTCGCCGAGAACGGCAAGGTCATCGTCACCGGCTGCCTCGGCGCCAAGGACGACGTGATCCTCGCCGCGCACCCGCAGGTGCTCGCGGTCACCGGCCCGCATGCCACCGAGGAGGTCATGCACGCGGTGCATCGCCACCTGCCCAAGCCGCACGACCCCTTCACCGACCTCGTGCCGCCGCAGGGCATCCGGCTCACGCCGCAGCACTACGCCTATCTCAAGATCTCCGAGGGCTGCAACCACCGCTGCAGCTTCTGCATCATCCCGTCGATGCGCGGCGACCTCGTCAGCCGGCCGATCCACGAGGTCATGCGCGAGGCCGAGGCGCTTGCCGACGCCGGCGTCAAGGAGTTGCTGGTGATCTCGCAGGACACCTCGGCCTACGGGGTGGACGTCAAGTACCGCACCGGCTTCTGGGGCGGGCGCCCGGTCAAGACGCGCCTGCTCGACCTGGCCAAGGCGCTCGGCGAGCTCGGCATCTGGATCCGCATGCACTACGTGTATCCGTATCCGAGCGTGGACGACCTGATCCCGCTGATGGCCGAGGGAAAGATCCTGCCCTACCTGGACGTGCCCTTCCAGCACGCCAGCCCGCGCATCCTCAAGGCCATGAAGCGTCCGGCCAACGCCGAGAACGTGCTCGAGCGCGTGCGCAAGTGGCGCAGCATCTGCCCCGAGCTCACCATCCGCTCGACCTTCATCACCGGCTTCCCCGGCGAGACCGAGGAAGACTTCGAGATGCTGCTGAACTTCCTCGAAGAGGCCCAGCTCGACCGCGTCGGCGCCTTCGCCTATTCGCCGGTCGAGGGCGCGACGGCCAACGAGCTGCCCGGCGCGGTGCCGGACGAGGTGCGCGAGGAGCGCCGCGCGCGCCTGATGGACTTCCAGGAAGACATCTCCACCCAGCGCCTCGAGGCCAAGATCGACCGCGAGATGACCGTGCTGGTCGACGAGGTCGACGAGGAGGGGGCGCTCGCGCGTTCGCCGGGCGACGCGCCCGAGATCGACGGTCTCGTCATCATCCCCGAGGGCGACGGCCTCGCGCCGGGCGACTTCGTGCGGGTGCGCATCACCGACTGCGATGTGCACGACCTCTACGCCGAGCGCATCGAGTAAGGGCGGCTTCGCCGCGCCGGAGCCCCCGTCGTGGTGAGCGGCGCGGGCGCGGTCGGCCTGGCTTGCGCCGAACCTTCGACCGCAGGGCCGGTGATCGGGCTCGCGCTCGGCAGCGGCGCCGCGCGCGGCTGGGCGCATCTGGGCGTGCTGCAGGAGCTCGCGCGCGAGGGCGTGGTGCCGCAGATCATCACCGGCTGCTCGATCGGCGCCTTCGTCGGCGCCGCTGCGGCCTCGGGCGACCTCGCCAAGCTGGTGCGCTGGGCCGAGACGCTCAAGTGGCAGGACGTGGTGTCGCTGCTCGACGTGTCGCTGCGCGGCGGCCTGATCAAGGGCCAGAAGCTGATCGACTTCTTCGAGCGCAACTTCGTCGACCGCGACTTCACCGAACTCGACCAGCGCTTCGCCTGCGTCGCCACCGAACTCTCCACCGGGCGCGAGATCTGGCTTCACGAGGGCAGCGTCTCCGCCGCGGTGCGCGCCTCGATCGCGCTCCCCGGGCTGATGACCCCGGTGCTGCACCAGGGCCGCATGCTGGTCGATGGCGGCCTGGTCAATCCGGTGCCGGTGTCGCTTTGCCGAGCGATGGGGGCCGACGTGGTGATCGCGGTGGACCTCGGCTCGGACATGGTGGGGCGCGCCATCCGGCGCTCGGCGGTCGCGCCCGCGCCGGTCGAGGAGACCGAGGCCGGGTGGACCGAGCGCCTGCTCGCCCGCTTCGGCTTCGCCAGCGACGAGGAGCCCGGCGCACCGGCGCGGCCCCTGGCTGCGGACGACAATCTTCCCTCGCTGGTCTCGGTGATCAGCTCCAGCATCAACATCATGCAGGTCCGCATCGCGCGCAGCCGCCTCGCCGGCGAGCCGGCCGACCTGCTGGTGTCGCCGCGGGTGAGCCAGCTCGGCCTGATGGATTACCACCGCGCCGACGAGGCCATCGCCGAGGGCGTGGCGGCGGTGGCGCGGGTGAGGCCGCTGCTGCGCGAGCTGCTCGGCGGCACCAACGAGTGAGGATCGGATGAGCGATGAACTGAACGCGCGCCTGCGTACGATCGTCGGCGCGGCAAACGTGCTCGAGGCCGAGGCCGAGATGGCGCCCTTCCTGAGCGACTGGCGCGGGCGCTACCACGGCCGCGCGCGCGCGGTGGTGCGTCCGCGCGACACCGCCGAGGTGGCCGCGGTGGTCGCCGCCTGCGCGCAGGCGGGAGTGGCGATGGTGCCGCAGGGCGGCAACACCGGGCTGTGCGGCGGCGCGACCCCGCTCGTCGACGGCGCGGCGGTGGTGATCAGCCTGGCGCGCATGAACCGCATCCGCGCGCTCGATGCCGACAACGACACGCTCACGGTCGAGGCCGGCTGCACGCTCGCTGCCGTGCAGGAGGCGGCGCAGGCGGCCGGGCGCCTGTTCCCGCTCTCGCTCGCCTCGGAGGGCAGCTGCCTGATCGGCGGCAACCTGTCGACCAACGCCGGCGGCGTGCAGGTGCTGCGCTACGGCAACACGCGCGAGCTGGTGCTCGGGCTCGAGGTGGTGCTGCCCGACGGTCGTGTGTGGGACGGCCTGCGCGGCCTGCGCAAGGACAACACCGGCTACGACCTGAAGCAGCTCTTCATCGGCGCCGAGGGCACCCTGGGCATCGTCACCGCCGCGGTGCTCAAGCTCTTTCCGGCCATTCGCAGCCGCGCCACGGCCTGGGTGGCCGTGCCAGACCCGCGCGCCGCGGTGCGCCTGCTCGGGATGCTGCGCGCAGTGTGCGGCGAGCGCGTCAGCGCCTTCGAGATCGTCGGCCGCACGGCGCTCGGGCTGGTGCTCCAGCACATTCCGGGCGCGCGCGATCCGCTCGCCGGTGCGCCGGCGTGGTCCGTGCTGGTCGAGCTCTCCGACCCCGATGTCGATGCGCCGCTCGACGCGCAACTGCAGGCCGTGCTGGGGGAGGCCTGCGCGCAGGGCCTGGCCGCCGACGCCGCGGTGGCGGCGAGCGCAGCACAGGCGCAGGCCCTGTGGGCGCTGCGCGAGGACATCTCCGAGGCGCAGCGCATCGAGGGCGTCAGCATCAAGCACGACGTCTCGGTGCCGGTGAGCCGCATCCCCGAGTTCCTCGAGCGCGCGGGCGCGGCGCTCGCCGCGCGCTGGCCGGACGTTCGCGTGGTGGCCTTCGGCCACATCGGCGACGGCAACCTGCACTACAACCTGTCCAAGCCTGCGGCCGACGACAACGCCGCCTTCATCGCACGCACCGCCGAGGTCAATCGCATCGTGCACGACCTGGTGTGCGAGCTCGGCGGCTCGATCTCGGCCGAGCACGGCCTCGGCCAGCTCAAGCGCGAGGAGGTGCTGCGCTACAAGCCCGCGCTCGAGATGGAGCTGATGCGACGGGTGAAGCAGGCCTTCGATCCAGCCGGACTGATGAACCCGGGCAAGGTGCTGTAGAAATTTCAAAAAGGGGGTTTACAGGCCTGGGGGTGCGACCTATAATGCGCGCTCTTCGGTGCCGGGGGTATAGCTCAGCTGGGAGAGCGCTTGCATGGCATGCAAGAGGTCAGCGGTTCGATCCCGCTTACCTCCACCAAACTGAAGAATGCAGTCCCCATCGTCTAGAGGCCTAGGACACCGCCCTTTCACGGCGATAACCGGGGTTCGAATCCCCGTGGGGACGCCATACAAGGCAGTCCAGCCAGTGGCTGGAAGGCAAGCCGGCGAAAGCCGGGCAGGTCAGTGCGGAGTGGTAGTTCAGTCGGTTAGAATACCGGCCTGTCACGCCGGGGGTCGCGGGTTCGAGTCCCGTCCACTCCGCCAGTTTCAAACGCAGGGCCTTGGTCCTGCGATGTCCAGGAGGTGACGCTCCCGGACAGTTGCGGTGGGCTTTGCCAGAAGCTATAATCGCCGACTCGTTGTGGGGGTATAGCTCAGCTGGGAGAGCGCTTGCATGGCATGCAAGAGGTCAGCGGTTCGATCCCGCTTACCTCCACCAAAAGATTTTCGCAGTAGATAGGCTTGCAGTCCCCATCGTCTAGAGGCCTAGGACACCGCCCTTTCACGGCGATAACCGGGGTTCGAATCCCCGTGGGGACGCCAACAAAGGCGGCTCGACAATGTTCGGGTCGCGACCGGCGGAAGCCGGAGCAGGTCAGCGCGGAGTGGTAGTTCAGTCGGTTAGAATACCGGCCTGTCACGCCGGGGGTCGCGGGTTCGAGTCCCGTCCACTCCGCCACCAAAAAAGCCACCGTATGGTCTCCGTACGGTGGCTTTTTTCTGTCTGCGCCCAGAACTGGCCATCCCGCGTCGGTCCGTGAGGAAGGGGCGCACAAGCGCCACCTCCTCGCGCCTCACCCGCCCGCGCCCTGCTTCTTGATGCGGTAGTTCAGCTGCGGCCGCGTCATGCCGAGCAGCCGTGCCGCTGCCGAGAGGTTGCCGTTGGCGCGCTCGACCGCGTGTTGCAGCAGGCGCTGCTCGAAGGCGTCGAGCGAGATCCCCGAGTCGAGCACCGCCGTGGCGAGATCCTGCTGCTCCCGCTGTGCCGCCTCGAGACCGCCCTGGGCGCTGAGCGAGTGCTCGCGGGCGTGTTCGTCGAACGTGGCGATGAAGAGGTGTTCGACCTCGATCTGGCCGTTCGGCGGCGCCAGGATCACCCCACGCTCGAGCACGTTCTCGAGTTCGCGCACGTTTCCCGGCCAGGTGTGCAGCTTGAGCGCACGCATCGCCTTGTCGCTCAGGCCGGCGATGTGCTTGCCGTGCAGGGTCTCGAAGCGGCGCACCATGGCCTCGACGAGCGCGGGGATGTCGCCCGTGCGCTCGCGCAGCGGCGGAATCGTCACGGGGTAGACGTTGAGGCGGTAGTACAGGTCGCGCCGGAACGTGCCGGCATTGACCGCCTTCTGCAGGTCGACGTTGGTCGCGGCGACGAGGCGGACGTTCACCTTGCGGGTGCGCTCGTCGCCGAGGCGTTCGATCTCGCCTTCCTGCAGCGCGCGCAGCAGCTTGGCCTGCGCGGGCAGCGGCAGTTCGCCGACCTCGTCGAGGAAGAGGGTGCCGCCATGTGCACGTTCGAACTTCCCCGCGCGCGAGGCGTGGGCACCGGTGAACGCGCCGCGTTCGACGCCGAAGAGCTCGGATTCGATGAGCTCGTCGGGCAGCGCGGCGCAGTTCACCGCGACGAAGGCCTCGTCCTTGCGCGCGCTCATCTCATGCAGCGTGCGTGCGAAGCGCTCCTTGCCGACGCCGGTCTCGCCGAGCAGCAGCACCGAGACATTGGTCGCCGCCGCGCGACCGATCAGATCGTAGGCGTGCAGGAAGGCGGTGGAGCTGCCGATGAGGTCGGGGGTGCGGTGCGGACCGGCGATCGTCCGGCGCATGGCCTCGATCTCCTCGCGCAGCTCGAGCAGGCGGCCGACGATCGAGTCGGCCTGGAAGTAGGGCAGCAGGCTGTCCACGTCCGGCCAGTCCTCTGCCGGGCGGCCGACGATGCGGCAGCGCTCGTGTCCGGTCGCCGCGCACTCGGTCTCGCGGAAGAGGATGAAGCGTCCGGTGAAGGCGCTGGTGTAGCCCGAGGCGTAGCCGATCATCATCCAGCACACCGGCTCGGTGGACTCGCCGAAGGCCTGCACGTGCGCTTCCGCCTCCCAGGCGTTCTCCCACAGGAATTCAGCGTAGAAGCCGTTGTCGGGGCCGCCGAACTCGAGCCGCACCGGCTCGACGCGGGCACAGCCCTCGAGCATGTGCAGCTGCGGCCCCATCACGAAGGCGTCGGCCAGGTCGCTGCCGCTGCGTGTCTTGCGCGCCAGCTCGGCGTCGCGCATGCCCGAGGCGAAGCCCATGCGGGTGAGGATGCGGCGCGCCTGCTCGCGGCCGACCGATTCGATCAGCTCCTTGCGCAGCTCGGCCATCGCGCCGGCGTGCAGAAGCAGCATGCGGTGCTCGCCGAGCCAGATGAGGCCGTCCTCCGCGGCAAAGCGCAGCAGGCTGCGCAGGTCGGCGTTCTCCGGGTATTGGATGCTGGCCAAGGGGTCTCCTCCAGGCGGGTTTCGCTTCCGCTCTGCGGCGGTTGGTTTCCGGGGTCGTCGTCGTGGCCGGGCGAAGTGTTCAGATTACCTCAGGCGATTGGCTTCGGGCGGCGCGAAATTCCATCGATTATGTGGAAAATCTCGAGAAAAAGATACGGGGTAGGTGAAAGAACCGGACTTTTCACCATCTCGCCGAGCCTGTCCTTCTCCTGCGCGCGCCTGAAGTGGTGCCGGCCGTCAAGCGGGTTGGGGCGATTCGCCGGCAAGGCGGGTTGCTGCAGGGCAATAAATAGACTAAATCAAATAATCAACGGGGCGCCGGGTTTGATCATTTGGTGAAGCCGAAAATCGGCGCTGCAAGGGTGAAATATCGAGAAAGATGCCGAATCGGGCCATAAGCAAAGGTTTTTTGAGATTGGCACGGAACTTGTTAGGTACTCCCCTGCGGCCAGCCCGTGTTGATCAATCCGAAGGAGTGTGGGGATGAAGAACACCGAACCGGCGGTGGACCTGAATCGAAAGTTCGTCCGCCTGATCGAGCGCCGCCCGGACGGCTTCGTGGAGTTCGAGTTCGCCATCGGCGACCCCGAGCTGTTCGCGGAGATGTTGTTGCCGTCGGACGCCTACGAATCCTTTTGCCAGTCGAACCACGTCGTCTTTCTCGATCCGCGCGAGGAGGCGGCGAAGGACGAGGACGAGGCCGGGGACTGGAACTGGACCCTGCATCAAGCCACCCATCAGCGCTTCCGCTGAGCGCCGACAGACGAGTACACAGGAGGAGATTCCATGCAGATCGATTTGCGCACCGTCACCATCAAGCCGCTGCGGCAGACGTTCGACAACATCGCCCGCCGCATCGGCGCGGACAAGCCGGCGTCGCGCTACCAGGAAGGCACGCTGGACATGCAGCAGACCGCGAACTTCCATTACCGCCCGACCTGGGATCCCGCGCACGACATCTACGATGCCTCGCGCACTGCGATCAAGATGGCCGACTGGTACGCCTTCAAGGATCCGCGCCAGTTCTACTACGGCGCCTACACCCTTGCGCGCGCCAAGCAGCAGGACACCGCCGAGGCCAACTTCGATTTCGTCGAGAACCGTGGCCTGGCGGCAACCCTGCCCGAGTCGGTGCGCAAGACCGTGCTCGAGCTGCTGCTGCCGCTGCGCCATGTGGCCTGGGGCTCGAACATGAACAACGCGAGCGTCTGTGCCTACAGCTACGGCACGGGCTTCTCGCAGCCGCACATCTACCAGGCGATGGACCAGCTCGGCATCGCCCAGTACCTCACCCGCGTCGGCCTGCTGCTCGGCGACGTCGAGTCGCTGGACGAGGCCAAGCGCGCCTGGATGGACGATGACGCCTGGCAGGGCCTGCGCCGCTATGTCGAGGACTCCTTCGTGATCAAGGATCCGGTGGAGCTCTTCGTGGCGCAGAACGTCGCGCTCGACGGCCTGCTCTACCCCCTGGTGTACGAAACCATCATCGACGACGTGCTGTCTTCCCAGGGCGGCACGCCGGTGGCGATGCTCACCCAGTTCATGACCGACTGGTTCACCGAGACCCGGAAGTGGGTCGACGCCACGGTGAAGATCGCCGCGGCCGAGTCGCCCGAGAACAAGGAAGTGATGACGCGCTGGCTGAGCCAGTGGCGCGATCGCTCGGCCGCAGCCCTGCTGCCGGTCGCGCGCATCGCCCTCGGCGACCGCTCGGACGAGGTCGTCGGCGAAGTCGTCCAGCAATTCAACGCACGCATGGCCAAGGCCGGCGTCGCCCTCTGAGCGGAGCACCCAATGTCGACCGTATTTCTCGCATTGCAGACCAACGAAGACACGCGCCCGATCATCGAGGCGATCCTGCAGGACAACCCTTCCGCCGTCGTGGATGAGCAGCCGGCGATGGTGAAGATCAACGCCGATGGTCGCCTCGTCGTGCGTCGCGAGACCATCGAGGAACTCATCGGTCGCGACTACGACCTGCAGGAGCTGCAGGTCAATATGATCACCATGTCGGGCAACCTCGATCAGACCGACGACGAGATCACCCTGTTCTGGAAATCCTGAGACCCCGAGGAGACACGAAAATGGACATGCAAGTCGCCAAGAAGAAGCTCGGCCTGAAAGAGCGCTATGCCGTGATGACCCGGGGCCTGGACTGGACCCCGTCGTACCAGAAGATGGAAGACATCTACCCCTACATCGCCTACGAGGGGATCAAGATCCACGACTGGGACAAGTGGGAGGACCCCTTCCGCCTGACCATGGACGCCTACTGGAAGTACCAGGCCGAGAAGGAGCGCAAGCTGTACGCGATCATCGACGCCTTCAACCAGAACAACGGCCACCTCAACGTCACCGACGCGCGCTACGTCAACACCGTCAAGCTCTTCATCAGCGGCATCAGCCCGCTCGAGTACGTCGCCCACCGCGGCTTCGCCCACGCCGGTCGTGCCTTCCCCGGCCCCGGCCCGCGCGTCGCCTGCCTGATGCAGTCGCTCGACGAGATCCGTCATGCGCAGACCCAGGTGCACTCGATCTCGAACTACAACAAGTACTACAACGGCATGCATGACTTCCACCACATGCACGACCGCGTGTGGTTCCTGTCGGTGCCGAAGTCCTTCTTCGACGACGCCATCACCGCGGGCCCGTTCGAGTTCATGGTCTCGATCGGCTTCTCGTTCGAGTACGTGCTGACCAACCTGCTGTTCGTGCCCTTCGTCTCCGGCGCGGCCTACAACGGCGACATGGGCACGATGACCTTCGGCTTCTCGGCGCAGTCCGACGAGGCGCGCCACATGACGCTGGGCCTGGAGGTGATCAAGTTCATCCTCGAGCAGGATCCCGCCAACGTGCCGATCGTGCAGCGCTGGATCGACAAGTGGACCTGGCGCGGCTATCGCGTGCTGACCCTGGTGGCGATGATGATGGACTACATGCTGCCCAAGCGCACGATGAGCTGGAAGGAAGCCTGGGAGGTGTACTTCGAGGAAAACGGCGGTGCGCTGTTCAAGGACCTCGCGCGCTACGGCATCACCATGCCCAAGTGCGCCGAGCAGATCGCGCTCGAGAAGGACCACCTGTCGCACCAGGCCTGGAGCACCTTCTACAACTACGCCGCCGCCGCCAATTTCCACACCTGGATGCCCGACGAGGACGAGATGGCGTGGCTGTCGAGCAAGTATCCGGAGAGCTTCGACAAGCTCTATCGCCCGCGCTACGAGTTCTGGCGCGAGCAGGCCGCCAAGGGCAACCGCTTCTACAACAAGACGCTGCCCATGCTGTGCCAGACCTGCCAGATCCCGATGATCTTCACCGAGCCGGGCGACGCGACCAAGATCTGCTACCGCGAGGTCGACTACAAGGGCGACAAGTATCACTTCTGCTCCGACCACTGCAAGGAGATCTTCGAGCACGAGCCGGAGAAGTACGTCCAGGCCTGGCTGCCGGTGCACCAGATCTACCAGGGCAACTGCTTCCCCGAGGGCACCGACCCGACGGTGGAAGGGTTCGACCCGCTCGCCGCAGTGCTGAAGTACTACAACCTGGAGCACGGCCGCGACAACCTCGACTTCGACATTTCCGAGGACAAGAAGAACTTCGCCGAGTGGCGCGGCCAGGCGACGAAGAACATCTGACCCACGCACGCTGCGGGCGCCCCGGTGCTCGCAGCGCTCAAGCGATCGTTAGGAGACAAGACATGGCTGTTGCCGCAATTTCGAAGTACGAATTCGCCCCTACCGACACGCAGGACAAGTTCCACGGCGCCCAGCTGCTGTACATCGGCTGGGAAGACCACCTGCTGTTCTGCGCGCCCTTTGCCTTCCCCTTCCCGCCGACCATGCGCTTCGGCGACGTCGTTGCCGGGCCGATGCAGGCCGCCTTCGGCTACCACCCCGACTTCGCGCAGATCGACTGGGCGAAGGTCGAGTGGTTCAAGTCGGGCAAGCCGGTCACGCTCGACTTCGACAAGTCGCTGGCCGAGAACGGCTTGAAGCACAAGGACGTGATCCGCTTCCGCACGCCCGGCCTCGCCGGCATCGAGGGCTCCTGCAGCTGATCGCCCGCTACGGGGTGCGGCGCGCGCCGCACCCCGCGCACCCCGCCAGAGAACGCACAAGAACGGAAGCGCACCATGAGCTACGAACTGACGATTGAACCGATCGGCCAGACGATCGAGGTGGAGGAGGGCCAGACCATCCTCGACGCCGCCCTGCGCGCGGGGATCTGGCTGCCCCACGCCTGTTGCCACGGCCTGTGCGCCACCTGCAAGGTGCAGGTGCTCGACGGCGAGATCGATCACGGCGAGGCCTCCAGCTTCGCGCTGATGGACTTCGAGCGCGACGAGGGCAAGACCCTGGCCTGTTGCGCCCGTCTCGAGTCCGACGTGACCATCGAGGCCGAGATCGAGGAGGATCCCGACGCGGAGTCCATCCCGGTGCGCGACTTCCCCGGCACGGTGACGCGGATCGAGGCGCTGACGCCGACGATCAAGGCGGTCTTCATCGAGACCGACGAGCCGATGCATTTCCAGGCCGGCCAGTACGTCAACTTCTTCCTCGAGGGCGGGGAATACAGCCGCGCCTTCTCGCTCGCCAACCCGCCGTCCACCGGCCGCGAGGTCGAGCTCAACATCCGCATCGTGCCCGGCGGCCGCGGCACCACCTGGATCCACGAGCAGCTGCGGGTCGGCGAGCGCGTGCGCCTGTCGGGGCCCTACGGCCGCTTCTTCGTGCGCAAGTCGGCGCCCGAGGCGTTGCTGTTCATGGCCGGCGGCTCCGGCCTGTCGAGCCCGCGCTCGATGATCCTCGACCTGCTCGAGGCCGGCGACACGCGGCCCATGACCCTGGTGTACGGCCAGCGCAACCGCGCCGAGCTCTACTATCACGACGAATTCCTCGCGCTCGCCGCGAAGCACCCCAACTTCACCTACGTGCCGGCGTTGTCCGACGAGCCTGCGGATTCCGGCTGGGATGGCTTCCGTGGCTACGTGCACGAGGCGGCGACGGCGCACTTCGACAACGACTTCCGCGGCCACAAGGCCTACCTGTGCGGCCCGCCGCTGATGATCGACGCCTGCATCACGGCGCTGATGCAGGGGCGGCTGTTCGAGCGCGACATCTTCATGGAGAAGTTCTTCTCCGCCGCGGACGTGCAGCAGGTGCGCAGCCCGCTGTTCAAGAAGATCTGAGGCGCGCGAGGAAGGGCGAATGGGCACCACGGCCACAGCGCAACCGAGCGCGCCTGCGTCCGCCGCAGGCGATCCGGAGATCGGCCGCAGCATCCGCGCGGCCGGCATCCTGACCAACTACCACGACCTGGGCGAGGGCTTCCCCGCGCTGTTCATCCACGGCTCCGGGCCCGGGGTCTCCGCCTGGGCGAACTGGCGTCTGGTGCTGGCGCCGCTGTCGCAGCGCATGCGGGTGATTGCGCCCGACATGGCGGGCTTCGGTTTCACCGAGCGGCGCGCCGACATCCGCTACGACATGGACACCTGGGTGGCGCAGGCGCTCGGGCTGATGGATGCGCTCGGCATCGAGCAGGCCGACGTGGTGGGCAACTCCTTCGGCGGGGCGCTCGCGTTGGCGCTGGCCATCCGCCACCCGCAGCGCGTGCGCCGGCTGGTGCTGATGGGCAGCGTTGGGGTGCCCTTTCCGATCACCGCGGGGCTGGACGCGGTGTGGGGCTATACGCCCTCGTTCGAGAACATGCGGCGGATCATGGACTACTTCGCGTGGGACCGCAGCCTGGTGAACGACGAGCTGGCCGAGCTGCGCTATCGCGCCAGCGTCCGCCCCGGTTTCCAGGAGTCCTTCGCGAGCATGTTCCCCGCACCGCGACAGCGTTGGGTGGATGCGCTCGCCAGCCGTGAGCAGGACATCCGCGCGCTGCCGCACGAGGCCCTGATCATCCACGGCCGCGACGACCGCGTGATTCCGCTGCAGACCTCGGAGACCCTACTACGCTGGATCGAGCGCTCGCAGCTGCACGTGTTCGGCCGCTGCGGCCACTGGACGCAGATCGAGCACTCCGCGCGCTTCGTGCGGCTGGTGGGCGACTTCCTCTGCGAAGAGGGCGAAGGCTGAAGGCGGAGCGAAGAGGATTCGTGGTGCGCGCCTGCAGGTCGGCGCGGGCCACGGCAGGATCCGTCTCGCGACGGATGAAGATTGAGCAAACCGACCCGGGCGGGGGTTCCGTTCCGGGCACATCAAGAGAGGAGCAGACAAAATGGCAATGACAGGCGTACTTCGTCCGGGACACATCTCCCTGCGTGTCCTCGATCTCGAGGAAGGCATCAACTTCTACAAGAACACCCTCGGCCTGGTCGAGACTGGCCGCGACAGCCAGGGCCGCGTGTATTTCAAGGCCTGGGACGAGCGCGAGCACAATAGCGTGCTGATCCGCGAGGCCGAGAGCGCCGGCGTGGACTTCTTCGCCTTCAAGGTCGCCGACAGGGCGACGCTCGACAAGCTCGATGCGGACCTGCAGGCCTTCGGCGTCAAGACCGAGCGCATCCCCGCCGGCGAGATGCTGGAGACCGGCGAGCGCGTGCGCTTCGAGGTTCCCTCGGGCCACCTGATCGAGCTCTACGCCGAGAAGACCGACATCGGCAACGGCCAGTCCTACGTGAACCCGGACCCGTGGATCCCCGATGCCGAGCACGGCATCGCGCCCTCGCGCATGGACCACTGCCTGCTGTACGGCCCCGATATCGAGAAGGTGCAGGAGATCTTCGAGAAGGTGCTGGGCTTCTACCTCGTCGAGCACGTGGTGATGGAAGACGGCAAGACCGACCTGGCGATCTGGCTGTCGTGCTCGACCAAGGCGCACGACATCGCCTTCGTGCGCCACCCCGAGCCGGGCAAGCTGCACCACATCTCGTTCAAGCTCGACAGCTGGGAGAAGGTGCTGCGCGCCGCCGACATCATGTCGATGAACCGCATCTCGATCGACATCGGCCCGACCCGCCATGGCATCACCCGCGGGACCACGATCTATGCCTTCGACCCCTCGGGTAACCGCTTCGAGACCTTCTGCGGCGGCTACGACACCTACCCCGACTACAAGACCATCACCTGGACCTGGGACGAGGTGGGCGCCGGCATCTTCTACCACGACCGCAAGCTCAACGAGCGCTTCCTGAGCGTGGTGTCCTGACCGCGCCGCCGCGCCGGCGGTCCCTGCCGAGGGGGCAGGGTCGTCGGCGGGCGTGTGCTGCGGCGCGCAGTGCCGGCAAGATCGGGACTTGCGGACGCGGGTGCTGCAGGGTCTGGAATTGCCGGCTCAGGACTTCCGCTTGCCGGCGAAGAACTCCGCCGGCAACAGCTTGACCGCGTCGAGCGTGCGCAGCACGTGCTCGGTGAGGATGGAGGTCGCGCGCGTGGTGTCGCGGGCCAGGCAGGCGTTGAACAAGGCCTGGTGCTCGGCGTGGATGTCGCGCGGAATCGGATGGCTGAACAGGCTCAGGCGCCGGTAGCGTTCGGACTGCTGGTAGAGGATGTGCTGGAAGTGACGGATCCAGCGCGAGGGCGAGGCGGCGATCAGCGCCTCGTGGAAGGCGCGGTTGCGGCGCTCCCACTCCTCGGCGGCCAGCGAGTCGTTGTCGCCGAGCTTCTGTTCGGCGCGCGACAGGCGGTGGAAGGCGGCGACGATGGCGGCTTCCCAGTCCTCGCCACCGAGCTGCAGTGACTGCCGCAGGGCCTCGGTCTCGAGCAGCAGGCGGGTGCGCGTGATGTCCTCGAAGTCCTCGATCGAGATCGGCGACACGCGGAAGCCGCGCTGGCCCTGGGCGACCACGAGGGCGTCGGTGACGAGCAGGAGGAGGGCCTCGCGCAGGGTGCCGGCGCCGACTTCGTAGCGGTCCTTGAGATGTTCGACGCGAAGCTTCTCGCCGGGCGGGTGGACGCCCTCGATGATGTCCCGGCGCAGGCGCTGGTAGGCGCCCTCGACGAGGGTCTTGGGCTCGACGGCCTCCGGTGTTCTTGGCGGGACGGCTTCGTTCATGATCGCGACAATGTTGGATACACCCCGATTCGGGATTCTATCCCAGGGTGATGGAATTAGCTTCTCCTATAAATCTCGAGAAAAAACCTTGACGTCGACATTGGCCTGGCCTATCTTCAAAAACATTACAAATCAAACCTGAACCACAGGAGCTCACCCGATGAAAGTCGCTGTTCCTCAGGCCACCATCAGCTGGGAGGCGGCGCATGCCGCCGTCGCCGCCGCGGTCGAGAAGGCCGAGGCGCTCGGGGTGCGGATCAACGTCGGGGTTGCCGACGCCTCCGGCAACCTCGTCGCCTTCCTGCGCATGCCCGGCGCCTTCCCGCAGTCGATCGCGATCGCCATCGACAAGGCCTACACCGCCGGCGGCTTCGGCTTCCCGACCGGGAAGTGGATGGACGTGTGCGCGGGCAACGAGGGCATGAAGCTGGGCTTCTCGGCGCAGCCGCGGCTGGTGGTGTTCGGCGGCGGCCTGCCGATCCGCGTCGGTGGCGAACTGGTGGGCGGCATCGGTGTCTCGGGCGCGTCCGAGGAGCAGGACGGCGTCTGCGCGCGCGCAGGCCTGCTCGCGATCGGCGCCGACGACGTCGAGTCCTGACCGGCTGATTCTGCTTTTCTCGTCCGCGCTGCGGGCAACTCCCGGTTGCAGTCGTGCGGCGGTCCGTTCCTCTCCCCTCTCCCCGGACCGTCGCGCGGCCTGCATCCCTGGAAACGATCCAACCCCAAAGGAAGACAGGCATGAACAAGATCAAGTGTGCGCTGATCGGACCGGGCAACATCGGCACCGACCTGCTGTACAAGCTCAAGCGCAGCCCGGTGCTCGAGCCGGTGTGGATGGTCGGTATCGACGCCGGCTCGGAAGGCCTCGTGCGCGCCCGCGAGCTCGGCCTCAAGACCACCGCCGACGGTGTCGACGGGCTGCTGCCGCACGTCAAGGCCGACGGCGTGCAGATCGCCTTCGACGCTACCTCGGCCTACGTCCATGCCGAGAACAGCCGCAAGTTGAACGAGCTGGGCGTGCTGATGATCGACCTCACCCCGGCCGCGATCGGCCCGTTCTGCGTGCCGCCGGTGAACCTTGCCGAGCATGTCGGCAAGGGCGAGATGAACGTGAACATGGTCACCTGCGGCGGCCAGGCCACGATCCCGATGGTCGCGGCGGTGTCGCGCGTGCAGCCGGTGGCCTACGGCGAGATCGTCGCCACCGTGTCCTCCAAGAGCGCCGGCCCCGGCACGCGCAAGAACATCGACGAATTCACCCGCACCACCGCGGGCGCGGTCGAGAAGGTGGGCGGCGCGAAGAAGGGCAAGGCGATCATCATCCTCAATCCGGCCGAGCCCCCGCTGATCATGCGCGACACGGTGCATTGCCTGACCGAGACCGAGCCCGACCGCGAGAAGATCACCGCCTCGATCCACGCCATGATCCAGGAAGTGCAGAAGTACGTGCCCGGCTACCGCCTGGTCAACGGCCCGGTGTTCGACGGCAACCGCGTCTCCGTCTTCCTCGAAGTGGAAGGACTGGGCGACTACCTGCCCAAGTACGCCGGCAACCTCGACATCATGACTGCGGCCGGTGCGCGCACCGCCGAGATGTTCGCCGAGGAGATCATCAAAGGGCGTCTGAAGCTCGAATCCAACCGCGCCACCATGGTGGCCTGAGCGCCCCGGCCAAAAGGAGATGAACATGGAACTTCGCGGCAAGAAGATCACCGTCCACGACATGACCCTGCGGGACGGCATGCACCCCAAGCGCCACCTGATGACGCTCGAGCAGATGAAGACCATCGCCACCGGGCTCGACGAGGCGGGCGTGCCGCTGATCGAGGTCACCCACGGTGACGGCCTTGGCGGCGCCTCGGTCAACTACGGCTTCCCGGCGCACAGCGACGAGGAATACCTCGGCGCGGTGATCCCGCTGATGAAGCAGGCCAAGGTCTCGGCGCTGCTGCTGCCGGGCATCGGCACCGTCGACCACCTCAAGATGGCGCACGAGCTCGGCGTATCGACGATCCGCGTCGCCACCCACTGCACCGAGGCCGACGTCTCCGAGCAGCACATCGGCATGGCACGCAAGCTCGGCATGGACACCGTCGGCTTCCTGATGATGGCGCACATGAACAGCCCCGAAGGGCTGGTCAAGCAGGCCAAGCTGATGGAGGGCTACGGCGCCAACTGCATCTACGTTACCGACTCCGCCGGCCACCTGCTGCCCGATACCGTCAAGGCCCGGCTGGCCGCGGTGCGCGATGCGCTGAAACCCGAGACCGAGCTCGGCTTCCACGGCCACCACAACCTGGCGATGGGCGTGGCCAACAGCCTCGCCGCGCTCGAAGTGGGCGCCACCCGCATCGACGCGGCCGCCGCCGGCCTGGGCGCCGGTGCCGGCAACACCCCGCTGGAGGTCTTCATCGCGGTGTGCGACCTGATGGGCATCGAGACCGGCGTGGACGTGTTCAAGATCCAGGACGTGGCCGAAGACCTCGTCGTGCCGATCATGGACTTCCCGATCCGCGTCGACCGCGACGCGCTGACGCTGGGCTACGCCGGCGTGTATGGCTCCTTCCTGCTGTTCGCCAAGCGCGCCGAGAAGAAGTACGGCGTGCCGGCGCGCGAGATCCTCGTCGAGATGGGCCGTCGCGGCATGGTCGGCGGGCAGGAAGACATGATCGAGGATACGGCCTTGAACCTCGCCCGGGCGAAGGGGCTGGCCGCCTGAATGTGAGCTGCGCCCCCGCTGGCCGATGCCGCGGGGGCGCGCCACATCGGGGCCGAGTGCAACGCAGCGGCGTCGTGCCACCGGGCAGGGCGCCATCGTTTCGATGACAAGGAGGGGCAGAGCATGCCGTTGGCAGAAATCACCATGATCGAAGGCCGCACCGAAGACCAGAAGCGCGCCGTGATCGAGAAAGTCACCCAGGCGCTCGTCGAGGCAGTGGGCGCGCCGATCCAGACCGTCCGCGTCGTCATCCGCGAGGTGCCCAAGACCAACTGGGGCATCGGCGGGGTGTCGGCAAAAGACCTCGGACGCTGAGGGCTGCGCAGTCGCAGGCAGGATTCACCGAGCGCCCCGCAGAGGGCGCCGGTCCAGGAGCAGCACACTCGTCGCAAGACCAATCAAGGAGGAGATGAAGGGATGAAGATCAGCAAGATTGCGGCTGCGGTCGCGCTCGGCGCGCTCGCGATCGGCGGTGCCCACGCCAAGGATGGCGGCGACCAGTACCCCAACGGGGCCGAGACCTGGCTGGGCGGCGCGGTGCCGCCGCCGGGCAACTATTTCATCAACTACTTCGGCTACTACGGCGGAGAGCTGCGCGACGGGGACGGCAACAAGGCACCCTCGGGCGAGGTCGACGCCTGGTTCAACGCCTTCCGCTTCGTGCACACCAGCGAGCACAAGATCCTGGGTGGCAACTGGGGTTGGCACGTGATCGTGCCACTGGTGCACCAGAAGGTCGATCTGTTCGGCTCCAAGTCGGTCAACGGCGTGGGCGATATCACGATCGATCCGTTCATCGTGTCGTGGCATTCGAAGAACTGGCACTGGGCGATCGGCCTGGACATCAATCTGCCGACCGGGCGCTACAAGGAAGGCGATGCGCGCCAGAGCATCGGGGCCAACTACTGGAGCTACGAGCCGCTGTTCGCCTTCACCTATATGGGCGACACCGGCTGGGAGGTCTCGGCCAAGCTGATGTACAACATCAAGACCAAGAACAAGGACTACGACGGTCCGGCCGGTGTTGGCAGCTACGCTTCGGGCGACGAGTTCCACATGGACTATCTTGTCGGCAAGCGCATCGGGCCCTGGGGCGTAGGCCTGTCGGGCTACTATCTCAAGCAGACCACCGACGACGAGATCAATGGACAGAAGGTTGCGGCGAACGCCTTCTGGTCGGAAGGCCGTCGCGGGCAGGTCTTCGCCATCGGCCCCACGGTCAGCTACACGACCAAGGGCGGCGTGCACCTCACCGCGCAGTGGAACCACGAGACCAAGGTGGAGAACCGCTTCGAGGGCGACAAGTTCGTCGTCAAGCTGATCATGCCGCTGTAGGTCGCCGCCTCCGATCGTGATCAAGACCCCGGCACACCGCCCTGGTGGCCGGGGTCTTTTCGTCTGCTGCGTGCCCTGCATAGTCGATCGTGATCATGGTAAATGTTAATCACGATTATTTATCAAAATCTCGAGAATTATGCGTTAGAGTAGCGCTCTACCTGCGGTGAGCTTCCCGTTCGGTTTCACCGCCCCGTCAGAACAGGAGAGTCCTCGATGAATGCCCCCGCCGCCGCACCTGCCGCCGCTCCCGCCCGCGTCACCCGCATCGCCCGCCGTCGTGCCCGTCCCGGGCACGAGGCCGAGTACGAAGGGATGTTGCGTGAGATGCTCGCCAAGATGCGCGAGCACAAGGGTTTTCTGGGGGGCGACCTGATCCCGCCCGAGGCGCCGGGCGAGGAGTATCAGCTCGTGGTCCGCTTCGCCTCGGAGGCCGAGCTGCAGGCCTGGGACATGAGCGACGCCCGCGGCGCGCTGCTCGAGCGCATGAAGGCGGTCGCCGAAGGCGAGCCGGAGTTCCGCAAGCTGAGCGGGCTCGAGGCCTGGTTCGAGCCCGCGGTGGTGCCGGCGACGATGCACCCGCCGCGCGCGCGCATGGCGCTGGTGACCTGGCTGGGCATCTTCCCCACGGTGTCCTTCTTCCTGTGGTTCGTGCTGCCATGGATCCAGCCGCTGCCCTTCCTGCCGCGCACCGCGGTGCTCACCGCGCTGATCGTGGTGACGATGACCTGGGTGGTCATGCCGCGGCTCACCCGCGTGCTGCGCGGCTTCCTGAATCCGCCGCGCAAGGGCTGAGCGGGCGCGCGTGAAGGCGGCACGCGGCGCGCGCCAGCCGTGCCGTCACGAGACGGAGAGTCGTGCCCGGCATGCCGCCTCGCAGCGGCGTACCGGGCTGCTGCGTCACTGCGCAGCGATGATGTCGATCTCGACCCGCAGCCCGGGGAAGGCGAGGCGCTCGATGCCGAGCAGGGTGACCGCCGGCGGACGCTCGGTGTCGAAGTAGGCGGAGCGGATCTCGCGGATGCGGGTGGTGTCCTCGGGGCGCAGGCCGACGACGTAGATCGTCACCTGCACCAGGTCGCGCATGCTCGCGCCCTGCGCGCGCAGCGCGATCTTGAGGTTGTCGAGCGTGCCTGCGAGCTGCGCCTCGAGGTCGTCGGGGTTGCGCACCTTGCCCTCGCGGTCGCAGTCGACCTGGCCGGACACGAAGATCAGCCGTTGCGGCGTGCTGATCGAGAAGGTCTGGCTGAAGGCCTTGCCACTGAAGAGCTCGGGTGGATTGATCGCGATGCGTTCCATGGCGGATTTCTCCTGATGAGGTCGTGACCGCGCGTGCCCGGAGCAGGGCAGGTACGGGGCGGGATGGGGGCATGCGGCGCCCGGCAATGGACGCCGCGCGGCGTTCAGCGCCCGGCCTGGGGCTGGCGGCAGCGGATCGACTGCGAGGGCAGCACGCCGTAGGTGGACTTGTAGAGCTCGGAGAAGCGGCCCAGGTGCGAGAAGCCGTACTCGAGCGCCACCGCGGTGACGTTCGGACAGGCCTGGGCGGGGTCGTTCAGGATCGAATGCACCTTCTCGAGCTTCTTCTGGCGCACGAAGTTCTTCGGCGTCGTCTTCACGTTCTTCTCGAACAGCAGGTAGAGCGAGCGCAGGCTCAGCCCGGCGTACTGGGCGAGCTCGTCGGCGCCGAGCTCGAGCTTGATGTTGCGCTCGATGTAGTTGACCAGGCGCTCGAAGCTGGGCGCGTGGCGGGAGGGCGCGACCATGCTGACGTTGTGCTTGAGCATCACCATCAGCTTGGTGGTGACCACGCGGCAGTAGTGCTGCAGCATCTGCGGCGTCGCCAGCTCGGATTCGGCCTCCTCGCACAGCAGGCGCAGCAGCAGCAGCAGGCTGTCGATGTCCTCGAAGCGCTGTGGCTCGGGGCTGAACTTGATGCGCTCGTTGGGCTTGAACCAGCGGTGCTCGGTGCACGCGTCGTCGAGCATCGACGAGGGGATGCGGACGATGAACTTCTCGCAGTTGTCCGAGTAGGTGAGGTCCACCGGCTCGTCGGGGTTGAGCACCAGCACGTGGCCGGCGGGCAGGTCCAGCGTGCGGTTGGCCAGCGTGTAGCTGCAGTAGCCCTGCAGGATGAACTGGGCGTGGTAGATGTCGCCGAGGCTCTCGGAGAGCACGCGCGCCTGCGCGCCGTAGCTCAGGCGGCACAGGTCGAGGGTGCCGGCGCGGCGGTGGCTGAGCGAGGCGCTGGCGTCGCTGGCGCGCGGCAGGCGCAGGCTGTGCGAGCCCACGTTGGCGCGCACGTATTCGGAGACCTCGAAGGGGTTGGCGGCGGCGAAGACGTTGCTCTGGCCGTTGAGGAAGCGGATGGACATCACGCGGTCCTCCATTCGAGTTGGCTCACGTGCATCTGAAACCGGCGTTCCTTGCTCATGCGCTTCTCCTCTCCGCCTGGCGTGCAGGCTGTCTCGCTCTCTGTGGGACGAAGTCGGCTTCTTGATGGGCCGTTCTTCGAGATACTTAAGAATCTCGATTTTATTTGGATGGAAAAGCCCTGTCTATGCTTCTATCCATAAAGTTTTTTGATTCATTGCCGGCACGGATCGTGCGAACGAAAAAAAGCCGCGCTGCATCGCTGCAGCGCGGCCGAGGCGTCCGAGGGGAGGGAGAGGACGCGGGAAATCAGCCCAGGTCGCCACCGCCCACCGGCACGATGGTGCCGGTGATGTAGGCGGCGTCGTCGGAGGCGAGGAACAGGATCGGGTCGGCCTGCTCGTCGAGCGTGCCGTAGCGCTTCATCAGGCTGCTGTCGATCGACTGGGTGTAGATCTGCTTGTACCAGAGCTTCTCCTGCTCGCTCTGCTCCTTGGTGTTGCGCGGGATCAGGCGCGGCGGCGCCTCGGTGGCGCCGGGCGCGGTGGCATTGACGCGGATGCCGCGCTCGCCATTCTCCAGCGCCAGGCAGGCGGTGAGCGCGTTCACGCCGCCCTTGGCCGCGCCGTAGGGCACGCGATTCACCCCGCGGGTGGCGATCGAGGACACGTTCACGATCGCGCCCTTGCCCTGTTCCTGCATGTAGGGCAGGGCGGCGCGGCAGCACCACAGCGTGGGGAAGAGCGAGCGCCGCACCTCGGCCTCGATCTCGTCCTCGCCGTAGTGCTCGAAAGGCTTGGTCCAGATCGTGCCGCCGACGTTGTTGATCAGGATGTCGATGCGGCCGAACTTCTCCACCGCGGCTTCCATGACGCGCTTGCAGTCGGCGAACTTCTCCAGGTCGGCGGTGAGGCTGAGGACCTCGACCTTTGCGGACAGCTCCTTGGCCACCTCATGGACGAGCTCGGAGCGGTCGACCAGCACCAGGGTGCCCTTCTCCTTGGCCATCTTCTCGGCGACGCGCTTGCCGATGCCCTGCGCGGCGCCGGTGATCACGGCCACTTTCTTCTTGAAACGGTTTGCCATTGTCGCTCCTGACGGGATGGGCAGCGCTCAGACGCTGGCGGCGAACTTCTCGTAGTGGAAGCTGTTGGGCTCGACCTTGCGCTCGCGCAGGTCGTGGGCGACCGCCTCGACCATGGGCGGGGGGCCGCACAGGTAGATGTCCACGTTGCCTTCGTTGAGGTGGGCGGGCTCGATGTGGGCGGTGACGTAGCCCTTCTTCGGCCAGCTGCTGTCGTCGGCGACCACGCAGACGTCGTAGCTGAAGTTCGGCAGTGCGGCCTTGAAGGCGTCCAGGCGCTCGAGCTCGACCACGTCGGCGTCGGTGTTGACGCCGTAGATCAGGTGGATCGGGTGCGCGCTGCCGCCAGCCGCGACGAGCTTGTCGAGCATGGCGAGGAAGGGCGCGAGGCCGGTGCCGCCGGCGAGCATCAGCACCGGGCGGGCGACGTCGCGCAGGTAGAAGCTGCCGATCGGGCCGGCGAGCTTGATGGTGTCGCCGGGCTTGGCGGCACCGGTGAGGTAGCCGCTCATCAGGCCGTTGGGCACATTGCGGATGAGGAAGCTCACCTTGCTGTCTGCGGGCATGGAGCTGAACGAGTAGGCGCGCGTCTGCTCGGTGCCGGGTACGGTGAGGTTGGCGTACTGGCCGGGCAGGAAGGCGAGCTTGCCGACGCCCTCGCCCTGCAGCACCAGGGAGAGCGTGCTCGGCGACAGCTGGCGCACCTCGGCGACGGTGGCAGTGAGGGTGGCGTGCTTGATCTTGCAAACCTCGGACGAGGCGGGCACGTTCACCACGCAGTCGCTCTTGGGGTGCATCTGGCAGGTGAGGACGTAGCCGAGCTTGGCCTCTTCCTCGCTCATGGCGTCGTCGATGTAGAAGCCGAGCTCGTACTTGCCCGATTCGGCCTTGCACTTGCAGGCGCCGCAGGCACCATCGCGGCAGTCGATGGGGACGTTCACACCCTGGCGGTAGGCGGCGTCGGCCACGGTCTCGGTGGCGTTGCACTCGATGAAGCGGGTGACGCCGTCCTCGAAGTTCAGCGCGATCTTGAATGTCATGGTTGTCTCTCCCGGTTGGGGCGGGGTCGCCCCGCGCCGTTGCCGGCGCGCGGTGCCCCGCCCTCGTTGTCAGACGTGGTAAACGTCGATGACGTGGCGGATGTAGTCGGTCTTCAGGACGACCTTCTTTTCCTTGATCAGCGGGCTCGCACCGGACACGTCCAGGGTGTAGAAGCTGGTGCCGCAGAAGTGGTCGGTGTGGTTGTAGCGCACGCTCATGGTGTGCCAGTTGAAGCGCAGCTTGACCGTCTTGTCGTTCTGCTCGACCACCTCGATGTTGCTGATGTGGTGGTTGGTGCGGGTGTCGGGGATGGTCGCGCTCGAGCGCTCGGTGCGGATGCGGAACACGCGGTCTTCCAGGCCGGAACGGCGGCCGTACCAGATCAGCGAGATCTCGGACTGCGGGTCTTCGGTCAGCTCGCCATCGTCATCCCATGCCGGCATCCAGAAGGTGCAGTTCTCGTCGTACATTGCCAGCCACTCGTCCCACTCGCGGTCGTCGAGGTGACGGGCCTCACGATACAGGAAGGCGCACAGGTTCTCGTAGGAAATGCTCATCTCGTAAGTCTCCGATTATGCGTTCTTGGCTTCGGCTTCGGCGGCCTTGCGGATCTGCTCGAGCCAGTAGGTGTGCTGGGCGACGTACAGGCCCTCGTCCTCGGTCTTGACGCCGGACAGGATGGGCTTGAGGCCGATCTTGTCGGCCTCGTCGTCCGGGCCTTCGACCCAGTGCGTGGCGCCGCGCGACATGTCGTTCCATTCCAGCGCACGCCCCATGAAGCCTTCCTGGCAGGCGCGGAATTCCTCGAGGTCGTCCGGCGTGGCCATGCCCGAGGCGTTGAAGAAGTCTTCGTACTGGCGGATGCGGCGGGCGCGCGCCTCGGCCGACTCGCCCTTGGGCGCGATGCAGTAGATGGTGACTTCGGTACGGTCGACCGACAGCGGGCGGAACACGCGGATCTGCGAGCTGAACTGGTCCATCAGGTACACGTTCGGGTACAGGCACAGGTTGCGCGAGTTGCCGATCATCCAGTCGGCCTTGGCTTCGCCGAACTCGCCCACCAGGCGGTCGCGCTGTTCCATCAGCGGACGGTCTTCGGGGTTGTCCCAGCGCGTCCACAGCAGCAGGTGGCCGTTCTCGAACGAGTACGAGCCGCCGCCCTTCTTGGCCCAGCCGCCGGCGCTCATGGCCTTGATGTCGTCGCCGGCGTCGCGGCTCTTGCGCTGCGCCTGGGTGGCGGCGTAGTTCCAGTGGACTGCGGTGACGTGGTAGCCGTCGGCGCCGTTCTCGGCCTGCAGCTTCCAGTTGCCTTCATAGACGTAGGTCGAGGAGCCGCGCAGCACTTCCAGGCCCTCGGGCGACTGGTCGACGATCATGTCGATGATCTTCTTCGATTCGCCCAGATAGTCCTCGAGCGACTGCACGTCCGGGTTCAGGCTGCCGAAGAGGAAGCCGCGGTAGGACTCGAAGCGCGCGATCTTCTTGAGGTCGTGCGAGCCCTCGCAGTTGAAGCCCTCGGGGTAGCCGGTCTCGGTGGGATCCTTGATCTTGAGCAGCTTGCCCGAGTTGTTGAAGGTCCAGCCGTGGAAGGGGCAGGTATAGGTGGCCTTGTTGCCGTGCTTGAAGCGCGCCAGCGTGGCGCCACGGTGGGCGCAGGCGTTGATGAAACAGTTGAGCTGGTTGTCCTTGTTGCGGGTGATGAACACCGGCTGGCGACCGATCTTGGTCGTGTAGTAGTCGTTGATCTTCGGCAGCTGGCTCTCGTGGGCGAGATAGATCCAGTTGCCCTCGAAGATGTGTTTCATCTCGAGGTCGAAGAGCTCACTGCTCGTGAACATCTCACGCTTGCAGCGGAACAGGCCCTTTTCCTTGTCCTTTTCAATCAGTGAGTCCAGATATTCCGTGGTGATCATCGCCAGAGTCTCCTGTGTTGTCTGATGCGCGGAGTTCGCATCGTAGGGAGGTCGATTGGCGTGAAATATCCAGTTCTTGCAACATCAGTATCCACTCTCTGCAGGCCGGTCCCTGCTGCACAAAGCGGATAGCGGTTGTGCACGAAGTGGATATTGCCGTGTGGCCGCTCCCCCTAATCTGCGCCCCAGATCGTTCCATCATGCCGTCCGGCGCAAGTGGGGCGAGACGGACAAAACGCCCGGCGACGGGCTGATAAAAGGGGAAGGACACTCATGTCATCCGGCAAGCAAATCTCCAACACGTTCACCCAGGAAGAAGGAGACATCCACCTGGGCGGCATCGATGCGATCGTCCGCCTGACCCTCGATCAGGTGCGCACCGACGCCCGTCGCGGGCTCAAGACCGGGATGTTCGTCTCCGGCTACCGCGGCTCGCCCGTCGGCATGCTCGACGCCGCGCTGATCAAGCAGCAGAAGCTGCTGGTGCAGAACCACATCCACTTCGTGGACGGCATCAACGAGGACCTCGCCGCCACCGCGGTGTGGGGTACGCAGATGCTGCACACCGTCGGCAAGCAGAAGTTCGACGGCGTCACCGGCATGTGGTACGGCAAGGCGCCGGGCGTGGACCGCTCGGGCGATGCGCTCAAGCACGCCAACTACACCGGCATCGCCAAGAACGGCGGCGTGCTCGCGATCGCGGGCGACGACCCGAGCTGCAAGAGCTCCTCGCTGTGCTCGCAGTCCGAGCCGATGCTGTTCCATGTCGGCATCCCCTCGCTGTACCCGGGCAATGTCCAGGAGATCCTCGACTACGGCCTGCACGGCTACCAGATGTCGCGCCTGGGCGGGCTGTGGGTGGGCATGAAGATCGTCACCAACGTCGCCGACGGCACCGGCACCGCCAGCGTGTCGCCGGAGCGCCTGAACTTCGTCACCCCCGACCTCGAGTTCGACGGCAAGCTGTTCACGCCCAACATGAACCTGGGCATGAACGTGCGCGTCGAGGCGCTGGAGATGGAGCAGTCGCTGTACACCCGCCGCCTCGAGGTGGCCAAGCGCTACGCCCGCGCCAACAACCTCAACAACGTCGTCTTTCCCAACCCGGACGCCTGGATCGGCATCATCACCGCAGGCAAGACGTACAACGACCTCAACCAGGCCTTCCTCGAGATGGGCCTGGACGACGCCGCGCTGCGCCGCTACGGCATCCGCATCCTCAAGATGGGCATGCTGTTCCCGATGGAGCCGACCATCGTGCGCGAGTTCGCGCAGGGTCTGGAAGAGATCTTCGTCATCGAGGAGAAGCGCCCCTTCCTGGAGATGTTCGCCAAGCAGGTGCTCTACGGCATGGCCAACGCGCCGCGCATCGTCGGCAAGTTCGACGAGGAGGAGAAGGAGCTGCTGCCGCACTACGGCGAGTTCGAATCCGACATCATCGTGCGCGCGCTGCTGAAGCGCCTGTCGCGCAAGACCCGCATCGAATCGGCCGAGAACTGGCTCAAGCGCCTGGACGAGATCCACTCGCGCAACAAGCTGCCGACGGCGGTGCGTACGGCCTGGTTCTGCTCGGGCTGTCCGCACAACTCCTCGACCCAGGCCCCCGACGGCAGCATCGTGTCGGCCGGCATCGGCTGCCACACCATGGCGATGTGGATGGGCCGCAACGTGGTCATGGGCACCCACATGGGCGCCGAAGGCACGCAGTGGATCGGCATGGCGCCCTTCACCGAGGCGCAGCACATCTTCCAGAACATGGGCGACGGCACCTACGCCCACTCGGGCAGCCTGGCGATCCGCTACGCGGCCTCGACCGGGGTGAACATCACCTTCAAGCTGCTGCGCAACGCCCATACCTCGATGACCGGTGGCCAGGCCATCCAGGGCGAGGTCCCGGTGACCAACATGGTCTCCGACCTGCTCGCCAATGGCGTCAAGAAGATCATCGTCACCACCGACGACCCCTCGCGCTTCAACGGCGTGCAGCTGCCCGGCGGCACCGAGGTCTGGCATCGCGACCGCCTCGACGAGGCCCAGAAGGTGCTCGCCGCCACCCCGGGCTGTACCGTGCTGCTGCATGACCAGGAGTGTGCCGCCGAGCTGCGCCGTGCGCGCAGCCGCGGCAAGGCCGACGAGCCGGTCGAGGTCACCGTCATCAACGAGCGCGTGTGCGAAGGCTGCGGCGACTGCGGCGAGAAGTCGAACTGCATGTCGGTCGAGCCGGTGCAGACCGAGTTCGGCCGCAAGACCCGCATCCACCAGTCCTCGTGCAACAAGGACTTCAGCTGCGTGAAGGGCTTCTGCCCGTCCTTCCTGACCATTACTCCGCATCCGGCCCCGGCCGCCGATGGCGCGCCCAAGAAGAAAAAGGGCCGCATCCCGGCGCTCGAGCGCGAGCTGCCGGCGCCGGTCAACAAGGTCGACGACAGCCTGGGCTTCGGCATCCACGTCATGGGCATCGGCGGCACCGGCTCGGTGACCGTGGTGGCGACGCTGGCGCGTGCTGCGCGCCTCGAAGGCAAGCACGTGATCGGCCTCGACCAGACCGGCCTGGCGCAGAAGGGTGGCGCGGTGATCTCCGACATCAAGATCACCCACGCCCCGTTCAAGGGTTCGAACAAGATCTCGGACGGCCGTGCCGACCTGTATCTGGGCTTCGACATCCTCAACGCCACCGACCCGAAGAACCTCGACAAGTGCAACCCGGAGCGCACCATCGCGGTCGTGTCCACCACCCAGACCCCGACCGGCCAGATGGTGACCAACCGCAAGGCGCTGTTCCCGGCCACCAGCGGCCTCACCGGCGGCATCGACCGCGTCACCCGCAAGGAGCACAACGTGTTCCTTGACGGCGAGGCGCTGGCCGCGGGCCTGTTCGGCGACGCCATGGCGACCAACAACTTCATGGTCGGCGTGGCCTTCCAGGCCGGCACCATCCCGCTCAAGGCGGAGTCGATCGAGGAGGCCATCCGCCTGTCCGGCGTGGCGGTGGACATGAGCCTGGCGGCCTTCCGCTGGGGCCGCATGGCGGTGGTCGACCGTGCCTTCGTCGAGGCCGAGGTGGCGCGCCAGAAGTCGGGCGGCCAGGTGGTGGTGCTCAACAAGGCGCCGCAGCTGACGCCGGCCGCGCGTGCGATCGTCGATTCGATCGGCGCCGACGGCGAGGTCAAGCGCCTGGTCGAGATCCGTGTCCCCGAGCTCATCGCCTTCCAGGACGAGGCCTACGCCAAGCGCTACGCCGAGGTCGTCAAGCGCGTGGTCGCGGGCGAGCAGAAGGCGGTGTCCTCGTCCAGGCTTGCCGAGGCGGCCGCCCGCTACCTGTACAAGCTGATGGCCTACAAGGACGAGTTCGAGGTCGCGCGCCTGCACACCGACCCGGCCTTCCTCGCCGAACTCGAAGCGCAGTTCCCGCACGGCTACTCGGTCAAGTACAACCTCGCGCCGCCGCTGCTGGCCAAGACCGACCCGGTCACCGGTCATCCGCAGAAGAAGCAGTACGGCGAGTGGATGTTCAAGGCCTTCAAGCGCCTGGCCGGCCTGAAGCGCTTCCGCGGCAGTTCGCTCGATGTGTTCGCCAAGACCGAGGAGCGTCGGACCGAGCGCCAGCTGATCGAGGAGTACATCCAGCTGCTCGACCAGATCCTCGCCCGGCTCAACCCTGTGAACCACGCTGCGGCGGTGGCGCTGGCGAGCGTGCCCGACGAGATCCGCGGCTTCGGCCACGTCAAGGAGAAGAACCTCGCGGCGGCGCGCGAACTGCAGGCCGCGCGGCTGAAGGCGTTCAACGAGGCGCAGCAGGAACGGCAGGTGGCCTGACATGAACACCCCCGCGCCCAAGGTGTTCCATCAGGTCACCATCGTCGAGACCGGCGAGGTGTACCGCTGCCGCGAGGACGAGACCCTGCTCGCAGGCATGGAGCGGCTCGGCAAGCGCGGCATCCCGGTGGGCTGCCGCGGCGGTGGCTGCGGCGTGTGCAAGGTGCAGGTCGAGGCTGGCGAGTACAGCAAGCGCGTGATGAGCCGGGCCTACGTCAGCGCCGAGGAGGAGGCCGGCGGCATCGTCCTCGCCTGCCGCGTTAAGCCGCTGTCGGACATCCGCCTGGCGGTGCTCGGCAAGATGAAGAAGAACGTGTGCGCGACGCCGTCAGCGGCGGCCGCGGACGCAAGGCAGTCGTAGAAACAGGCGGGCGCGACCCGCCGCATGAGAACCCGGGGAGCGCGGGTCGCACAAGGCGCCCGCAACCCCGTCCGTGACCCCTGAGAGGAGATGCAAGATGGCAACTACCGGAGTGATGCGTCCCGGCCATATCCAGCTGCGCGTGCTGGACCTGGATGAAAGCGTGGCGTTCTACAAGGACGTGGTCGGTCTCGTCGAGACCGGCCGCGATGCAGCCGGCCGCGTATATTTCAAGGCCTGGGACGAGCGCGACCACAATAGCGTGATCCTGCGCCAGGCCGACCGTGCCGGCGTGGACCTGATCGGCTTCAAGGTCAAGGACAAGGCCACGCTAGAGCAGCTCGACAAGGACCTGCAGGCCTATGGCGTCGCCACCGAGCGCATCCCGGCCGGCGAACTGCTCGAGACCGGTGAGCGCGTGCGCTTCACCATCCCCACCGGCCACGTCATGGAGCTGTATGCCGAGAAGACCGACGTCGGCAACGGTCAGCCCTACACCAACCCGGATCCGTGGATCGCCGCCTCCGAGCATGGCATCGCCCCGCACCGCTTCGACCACTGCCTGCTCTACGGCCCGAACCTCGAGGAGAACCTCAAGCTGTTCACCGAGGTGCTCGGCTTCCACCTCGTCGAGCGCGTGCTGCTGGAGGACGGCAAGTCCCTGCTCGCCACCTTCATCTCGTGCTCGCACAAGGCGCACGACCTCGCCTTCGTGGCCCACCCCGAGCCGGGCAAGCTGCATCACCTGTCCTTCCTGCTCGACAGCTGGGAAAAGGTGCTGCGCGCCGCCGACATCATGTCGATGAACCGCGTGTCGATCGACATCGGCCCGACCCGCCACGGCATCACCCGCGGTTCGACGATCTACGCCTTCGACCCCTCGGGCAACCGCTTCGAGACCTTCTGCGGCGGCTACGAGACCTATCCCGACCACGCGCCGATCACCTGGACCTTCGACGAGGTCGGGGCCGGCATCTTCTACCACGACCGCAAGCTCAACGAGCGCTTCCTGACCGTCGTGACCTGATCCGCTTCGCATGCCCGGCACATTGCGCCGGGCATGCGTCCGGACGCCCCCCGACCCCATCCCCGACGCCGCCCGCCCGACGAGGCCACGACGACAAGCGGCACTACAATCGACACACGTTCCGAAACGCAACGGGAGAAATCATGATCACTGACAAGATCCTCAACTTCATCGACGGCGAATACGTCGCCACCGACAAGTGGTACGAAAACCGCAATCCGATCAACAACAAGGTGATCGGCATGGTCGCCGAGGCGGGCGAGAAGGAAGTCGACGCCGCCGTCAAGGCCGCCAAGGCCGCGCTGAAGGGCCCCTGGGGTTCGATGTCGCTGCAGAAGCGCATCGAGCTGCTCGAGGCGCTGGTGGTCGAGATCAACAACCGCTTCGACGACTTCCTCGAGGCCGAGTGCGCCGACACCGGCAAGCCCAAGAGCATGGCCTCGCACGTGGACATCCCGCGCGGTGCGGCCAACTTCAAGGTCTTCGCGGACATGGTCAAGAACGTCCCGACCGAGTTCTTCGAGATGAGCACGCCCGACGGTGGCAAGGCGATCAACTACGGCTATCGTCGCCCGGTCGGCGTCGTCGGCGTGATCTGCCCGTGGAACCTGCCCCTGCTGCTGATGACCTGGAAGGTCGGCCCGGCGCTGGCCTGCGGCAACACCGTGGTCGTCAAGCCCTCGGAAGACACCCCGCGCACCGCCGCGCTGCTCGGCGAGGTGATGAACAAGGTCGGCATCCCCAAGGGTGTCTACAACGTGGTCAACGGCTTCGGCGCCAACTCCGCCGGTGCCTTCCTGACCGCCCACCCGGACGTCGACGCGCTCACCTTCACCGGCGAGACCCGCACCGGCGAGGTCATCATGAAGGCGGCGGCCAACGGCTCGCGCCCCGTGTCGCTGGAGATGGGCGGCAAGAACGCCTCCATCGTGTTCGCCGACTGCGACTTCGACAAGGCCATCGAAGGCACCCTGCGCTCCGTGTTCCTGAACTGCGGCCAGGTCTGCCTGGGCACCGAGCGCGTCTACGTCGAGCGTCCGATCTTCGACAAGTTCGTCGCCGCCCTCAAGGCCGGCGCCGAAGGCATGAAGATCGGCGTGCCGGATGATCCTGCCGCCAACTTCGGCCCGCTGGTGAGCAAGAAGCACCAGGAGAAGGTGCTGTCCTACTACAAGGTCGCCGTGGAAGAGGGCGCGACCGTGGTCACCGGCGGTGGCGTGCCCGACATGGCGGGCGAGCTCGCCGATGGCTGCTGGGTCCAGCCGACCATCTGGACCGGCCTGCCGGAAACCGCCCGCGTGATCAAGGAAGAGATCTTCGGGCCGTGCTGCCACATCGCCCCCTTCGACACCGAGGACGAAGTGCTGGAGAAGGCCAACGACAACAAGTACGGCCTGGCCTGCGCGATCTGGACGCAGGACGTCTCGCGCGCGCACCGCGTCGCGCAGAAGATGGAAGTGGGCATCTCCTGGGTGAACAGCTGGTTCCTGCGCGACCTGCGCACCCCCTTCGGTGGCTCCAAGCAGTCGGGCATCGGCCGCGAGGGCGGTGTGCACTCGCTCGAGTTCTACACCGACCTGAAGAACGTCTGCATCAAGCTGTAATAGGAAGACCGTACATGGACCAGAAAACCATCGAAGCCCTGGGCGATTCGCTCTACGACGCGCTCGTCGCGCGCACGCCGATCGCGCCGCTGAGCGCAGCGCATCCCGACATGACGATCGAGGACGCCTACCACGTGCAGCAG
The DNA here is from genome assembly GCA_024235615.1 of Thauera sp. Taxonomy (GTDB): domain Bacteria; phylum Pseudomonadota; class Gammaproteobacteria; order Burkholderiales; family Rhodocyclaceae; genus Thauera. The sequence continues at coordinate 80,307 of JACKMB010000002.1, forward strand.
CGCATGATCGCGCGCCGCCTCGAGAAGGGCGACCGCGTGATCGGCAAGAAGATCGGCGTCACCAGCAAGGCGGTGATGAACATGCTGGGCGTGCATCAGCCCGACTTCGGCTATCTGCTCGACAGCATGGTCTTCAACGAGGGCGAGTCGGTCGACATGGACACGCTCATTCAGCCCAAGGCCGAGGGCGAGATCGCCTTCCTGCTCAAGAAGGACCTGCAGGGCCCGGGCGTGACCGCGGCCGACGTGCTCGCCGCCACCGAAGGCGTGATGGCCTGCTTCGAGATCGTCGATTCGCGCATCCAGGACTGGAAGATCAAGATCCAGGACACCGTGGCCGACAACGCCTCGTGCGGCGTGTTCGTGCTCGGCGACCAGCTGGTCGACATCGCCGACCTCGACCTCGCGCTCGCCGGCATGGTGCTGGAGAAGAACGGCGAGATCGTCGTCACCGGCGCCGGTGCGGCCACCATGGCCCACCCGGTCAACGCCATGGTGTGGCTGGCCAACATGCTCGGCTCGCTCGGCATCGCCCTCAAGGCTGGCGACATCGTGCTCTCCGGCGCGATGGGCGCCATGGTCCCGGTGGCGCGTGGCGACAACCTGCGCATGACGATCGGCGGCATCGGCGGCTGCTCGGTGCGCTTCGTCTGATCCGCCCGATCCCCGCCCCCCAATCCAACAGGAAACTTCCAATGAAACTGAATCAGCAAACCATCGAACAACTCGCCGAACACCTCGAGAACGCCGAGCTGCAGGCCTTCGAAGTGGTGAAGATCACCGAGGCGCATCCCGACATGGACTGGGACGACGCCTACGCGATCCAGGCCGAGATCCTGCGCCGCAAGCTGGCGCGCGGTAACCGCGTGGTCGGCCTCAAGGCCGGCCTGACCTCGCGCGGCAAGATGAAGCAGATGGGCGTCGACACCCCGGTGTTCGGCTGGCTCGTCGACTACTTCAGCGTGCCGGATGGCGGCGAGATCAAGACCAGCGAGCTGATCCACCCGAAGGTCGAGCCCGAGATCGTGTTCGTGACCAAGCGCGCGCTCAAGGGCCCCGGCTGCCACATCGGCGCGGTGCTCGCGGCGACCGACTTCGTCATGCCCGGCATCGAGATCATCGATTCGCGCTACAAGGACTTCAAGTTCGACCTCAAGAGCGTGATTGCCGACAACTGCTCGTCGACCCGCTTCGTGCTCGGCGGCCAGGCCGCGCCGGTGGCCGGCCTGGATCTGCGCACCCTGGGCGTGGTGCTCGAGAAGAACGGCGAGCCGGTGGCGGTCGGTGCCGGCGCCGCGGTGCTCGGCCACCCGGCGGCGGCGATCGCGGCCCTGGCCAACCACCTCGGCGCGCGCGGCGAGGAGATCCCGGCGGGCACCATGATCCTGTCGGGCGGCGTCACCGAGGCGGTCGCGGTGCAGGCCGGCGACAGCGTGAACCTGCGCATCCAGTCGCTCGGCAGCGTCAGCACCCGTTTCATCTGAGGCCGCGGCCTCGTTCCTTCGCGGTCGCCCACGGGCGGCCGCGTTTCGTGTCCCGTCGAGGCGCGTCGCGTGCAGCCGACGGGCGCCCAGGCAGCAAGACGATGCGTCGTCCAGAAGACGCACGAACCCAATCCACCTTCAAGGAAGAGACATGATGAAGAACACGTTCAAACTCGCTGGCAACCTCGCCCTGACCCTCGCGCTGGCCGCCGCCGGCATCGGCGCTGCCAACGCGGCCGACAAGGTCAAGGTCGGCCTGATGCTGCCCTACACCGGCACCTACGCGGCGCTCGGTACCGCGATCACCAACGGCTTCAAGCAGTTCGTCGATGAGAACGGCGGCAAGCTCGGCGGCCGCGAGGTCGAATACTTCACCGTCGACGACGAATCCAACCCGGCCAAGGCGACCGAGAACGCCAAGAAGCTGGTGTCGCGCGACAAGGTCGACGTGCTGGTCGGTACGGTGCACTCCGGGGTCGCGCTCGCCATGGCCAAGGTGGCCCGCGACACCAAGACCCTGATGATCGTCCCCAACGCCGGCGCCAACGATCTCACCGGTCCGCTGTGCTCGCCCTATGTGTTCCGCTCCTCCTTCTCGGCCTGGCAGCCGTCCTACGCCATGGGCGAGGCGCTGGCGAAGAAGGGCGTCAAGAGCGTCGCCACGGTGACCTGGAAGTACTCCTTCGGCGAGGAGTCGGTCGCCGGCTTCAAGGAGGCCTTCGAGAAGGGCGGCGGCAAGCTCGTCAAGGAAATGACGCTGCCTTTCCCCAACGTCGAGTTCCAGCCCTTCCTCACCGAGATCGCCTCGGCCAAGCCCGACGCGGTGTTCGTGTTCTTCGCCGGCGCCGGTGCGGCCAAGTTCGTCTCCGACTACGCCGCGGCCGGCCTCAAGAACAGCATCCCGCTGTACGGCCCGGGCTTCCTCACCGACGGCAACCTCGGCGCCATGGGCGGCGCGGGCGAGGGCCTGCTCACCACGCTGCATTACGCCGACGGACTCACCAACGCCAAGGACGCGGCCTTCCGCACCAAGTACGCGCAGACCTACAAGCTGCAGCCCGACGTGTATGCGGTGCAGGGCTACGACGCCGCGCAGATGTACGAGGCCGGCCTGAAGGCCGCCGGCGGCGATCCGGAGAAGAAGGACGACGTCATCAAGGGCATGGAGTCCGCCAAGATCGACAGCCCGCGCGGCGCCTTCACCCTGTCCAAGGCGCACAACCCGGTGCAGGACATCTACATGCGCCAGGTCAAGGGTGACCAGAACGTGATGCTCGAGGTCGTCTCCAAGGGCCTCGAGGATCCCGCCCGCGGCTGCAAGATGTAAGCCCCCGGCCTCGCAGGGGCGGCCCGGCGGGTCGCCCCCAAGTCCCGTTTCTTCTTGAACCCTGATCGATCCTGACAGGCGCACGCCTGCCGGGAGGGGGAGTGTCATGGATTTCGCAAGCTTTCTGATCCAGACGCTGAACTCGCTGCAGTACGGATTGCTGCTGTTTCTCGTGGCAAGCGGACTGACGCTGGTGTTCGGCATCATGGGCATCATCAACCTGGCGCACGGCAGTTTCTACATGATCGGCGCCTACCTCGCCTTCGTGCTCACCAGCGCGACCGGCAGCCTGGTGCTGGCCATCGTGCTCGGCATCCCGCTGGCGCTGGCCTTCGGCGCCTTCCTGGAGTGGGCGCTGTTCTCCCACCTGTACAAGCGCGACCACCTCGAGCAGGTGCTGCTGACCTACGGCCTCATCCTCATCTTCGAGCAGCTGCGCAGCCTGCTCGTCGGTGACGACGTTCACGGGGTGGCGATCCCGGCCTTCCTCGACGCCTCGATCCAGCTCACCGAGGTCATGAGCTATCCGGTGTACCGGCTGGCCATCTCGGTGATCTGCATCGTGCTCGCGGTCGCGCTCTACTACGTCATCCAGCGCACCCGCCTGGGCATGATGATCCGTGCCGGCAACGACGACCGCGGCATGGTCGAGGCGCTCGGCATCAACATCAACATGATCTACCGCGTCGTGTTCGCGCTCGGTGTCGCGCTCGCCGCGCTCGCCGGCATGCTCGCCGCGCCGATCTCGTCGGTGTTCCCGAACATGGGCAGCCACGTGCTGATCATCTCGTTCGTGATCGTGGTCATCGGCGGCATCGGCTCGGTGTGGGGTGCGCTCGTCGCTGCGCTGATCGTCGGCTTCGCCGACACCTTCGGCAAGGTGCTGGTCCCCGAGCTCTCCGGCATCGTGGTGTATGTGGTCATGGCGGTGGTCCTGCTGTGGCGCCCCGAAGGCATCCTCAAGAAGGGCTGAGACCATGAACGCAAACGCTTCCCTGATTCCCAAGCTGGTCGCGCTCGCGATCGTGGCCTGCGTGCCGCTGTCGGGCGAGTCCTTCTACATCGAGATCGTCGGCAAGGTGCTGGTGATGGCGATCTTCGCCATGAGCCTGGACCTGCTGGTGGGCTTCACCGGCCTGGTCAGCTTCGGCCACGCGGCCTACTTCGGCATCGCCGCCTACGCGGTGGCGATCCTGAGCCCCGAGTACGAGGCGGCCAGCCTGTGGTACGTGCTGCCGGCGTCGGTCGGCCTGTCCGCGCTCGCCGCCTTCGTCATCGGCCTGTTCGTGCTGCGCACCAAGGGCATCTACTTCATCATGGTGACGCTGGCCTTCGCGCAGATGGCCTACTTCATCTTTCACGATACCCCGCTCGGCGGCGGCTCGGACGGCAAGTACCTCAACAACAAGCCGTCGGCCTCGATCTTCGGCTGGGAACCGTTCGACCTCACCAACGAAGTGCACATGTTCTACTTCGTGCTCGCCGTGCTGGTGCTGGTGTACCTGTTCCTCGCCCGTGTGCTGCAGTCGCCCTTCGGCCGCGTGCTGGTGGGCATCAAGAGCAACGAGCACCGCATGCAGTCGCTCGGCTACCTCACCTTCCGCTACAAGCTCGGCGCCTTCACGCTGGCCGGCGCGCTCGGCGGGCTGGCGGGCTTCCTCTACGCCGTGCTGTTCGGCTTCGTGACCCCCGAGCTGCTGTCCTGGCACGAGTCGGGCAACGTGCTGCTGATGGTGATCCTGGGTGGCATGGGCAACCTCGCCGGCGCGATCGCCGGGGCCTTCGCCTTCGAGGCGATGCGCGAGATCTTCGCCGACATCACCAAGTACTGGCAGCTGCTGATGGGCGGCGTGATCGTCGCGGTCGTGCTGTTCCTGCCGGGCGGGCTGGCCGGCGTTCCGGGCCGCATCAAGCGCGCCCTGCAGGGGGGAGAAGCCAAATGAGCACGACGAAGAACGAAGTCCTGCTGCAGGCCGACAAGCTCACCCGCCGCTTCGGCGGCCTGGTGGCGAACCAGGACATCAGCGTGACCCTCGAGCGCCAGATGATCCACGTGCTGCTCGGCCCCAACGGCGCCGGCAAGTCGACCTGCATCAACATGCTGTCGGGCGACCTGCCGCCGTCCGAGGGCAGGATCCACTACCTCGGCAAGGACATCACCGCGCTCACCGCGGCGCAGCGATCGCAGGTAGGCATCGGGCGCAGCTACCAGCGCACCAACATCTTCCCGCAGTTCACCGTGCTGGAGAACGTGCGCCTGGCCGCGCAGTCGCGCCGCCAGCAGCCGTGGAGCCTGTTCACCAAGGCCATGGAGCAGAAGTGGGCGCTGGAGAAGGCACGCGCCTGCATCGACGAGGCCGGCCTGGGCAAGCGCGTCGACTGGGTGTCGGGCGTGCTCAGCCACGGCGAACAGCGCCAGCTCGAGATCGCCATGGTGCTCGCCACCGACGCACAGGTGCTGCTGCTCGACGAGCCGCTCGCCGGCATGGGCTCGGAGGAGTCCGCGAGCATGGTCGAGGTGCTCAAGCGCCTGCGCCAGACGCGCGGCATCCTGCTCGTGGAGCACGACATGGATGCGGTGTTCGCGGTCGCCGACATGATCACGGTGATGGTCAACGGGCAGTTGCTGGAGTGCGGGCCGCCCGCGCAGATCAAGGCCAGCGTGGCCGTCCAGCAGGCCTACCTGGGTACGGAGGACAGCTTCCATGTCTAACATGCTGCTCGAAGGCAAGGAAATTCATACCTACTACGGTGCGAGCCACATCCTGCACGGCATCGACTTCAACATCCGCGAAGGCGAGGGCATCGCCCTCATGGGCCGCAACGGCATGGGCAAGTCGACGCTGATCAAGAGCATGCTCGGCATCGTCCGTCCGCGGCACGGGCGCGTGCTCGTGCGCGGCGACGACTACACCAGGGCACGTACCTTCCAGACCGCGCAGCAGGGCATCGCCTACGTGCCGGAAGGGCGTGGCATCTTCAAGAGCCTGACGGTGCGCGAGAACCTGCTGATGTCGGCGCGCGCCGGCGTCGATGGTCGCCGCGAGTGGACCTTCGACCGGGTCATGGAGACCTTCCCGCGCCTGGGCGAACGCATCAACAACGGCGGCTGGCAGCTCTCGGGCGGCGAGCAGCAGATGCTCACCATCGGCCGCGCGCTGATGACCAACCCCGACCTGCTGATCCTGGACGAGGCCACGGAAGGTCTCGCGCCGCTGATCGCGATGGAGATCTGGCGCATCGTCAAGGAGATCCGCAGGACCGGCATCGCCACCGTGATCGTGGACAAGAACCACGGCGCGGTCACCAGCATCTGCGACCGCGCGATGATCCTGGTCAAGGGGCAGGTCGTGTTCGACGGCACGAGCGAAGAGATCCGCGCCCAGCCCGAGCTGATCCAGAAGCACCTCGGCGTCTAAGTCCAAGGAGGAAACCAAGCATGAGCAAAAAGTCGCTGGAAATCATCCATGACGAGCACCGCGCCCTGGCGGCGATGCTGAGCGGGCTGCGCGGGCTCGTGGCCTCGATCGAGGCGGGCCGGCTGAAGCCCGATTTCGAGCTGATGGCGTCGATGATCGAGTACATCGAGATGGTCCCCGAGAAGGTGCACCACCCCAAGGAGGACACCTATCTCTTCGCCCGCCTGCGCGAGCGCAGCGCCGAGGCGCTGCCGATCATCGAGCGCCTCGAGGCCGAGCACCGCGAGGGCGATGCGCGCATCGCCGCCTTGCGCAGCGCGCTCGAGGCCTACCGGCGCGAGGGCGAAGCCGGCCTGGCGGGCTTCCAGGCCGCGCTCAAGACCTACATCGAGCATGAGTGGCAGCACATGAACACCGAGGAGCACCTGATCTTCCCGCTCGCCAGGAAGCACCTGAGCGCGGAGGACTGGGCGCAGATCGATGCCGCCTTCCTCGCCAACGACAACCCCTGGCAGGGTCCGGCGGGCAAGTACGCGGCGCTGTTCACCCGCATCGTCAACACCGCCCCGGCGCCGGTCGGGCTGGGCGGCGGCTGAGCGCACGCTCCGGCGGCGTTGGCCGCAGGCGCCGCGGCGCCTGGCATCCCTCGCCGCCCCAGGCTCTCCCTCCCCGAAATCGAGCAGTTCGTCGTGGTTGCCTTCTGCGCGCCCGCGCAGAGGTGATTTCGGGTTTGGCCCGCTTCGGCGGGCCTTTTTTTGTGCTCGCTCGCCGCGACGTGGCGGCGGGCCGGCGGCGGCTCAGTGGCTGGCGGTGGAGGCGTTGTCGAGGCGGACCGACTGCAGCGTCAGGCGGATGTGTTCGCCGAGCAGGCGGGTGGCGGTGTCGGCGTCGCGCGCCATCGCGGCCTCGAACAGGGCAGCGTGCTCGTCGTGCAGCCGGCGCGTGCCTTCGCTGCGGCGCAGCGAGAGGTGGCGGTAGCGCTCGGCCTGGTGGTAGAGGATGGACAGGAAGTGCTTGGTCCAGCGCGAGGGGCAGGCGGCGATCAGCACCTCGTGGAAGATGCGGTTGCGCTCTTCCCACTGCTCGCGGTTGTTGCCCTCGGCGAGCTTCTCCTCTGCGCGGGTGAGGCGGTGGAAGGCGGCGGTGAGCTCGGCCTCCCAGGCGTCGTCGCCGAGCGCGATCGACTGGCGCAGCGCGCTGCACTCGAGCATCACACGCGTCTCGGTGATGTCGGCGAGGTCCTCGAGCGAAACCGGGGCGACGCGAAAGCCGCGCTGGCCCTGCGACACCACCAGTGCATCGGAGGTGAGCAGCGAGAGCGCCTCGCGCAGCGTCGCCCCGCCGACGCCGTAGTCGTTCTTGATGTGCTCGATGCGCAGCTTCTCGCCCGGCGACAGGCGGCCCTCGATGATGTTGCGGCGCAGGCTGCGGTAGGCGGCCTCGACCAGCGTCTTCGGTTCGGCGACCTCGGTTTCTTGGCGGACTGCGTAGGGGGCGAGGTGTGGAGCATGATGTGCGCGACGACTGCGAGGAAGGGAGGAAAGGCGAGGCCGGTGAAGACCCGTTTAATGTAGCCGCAGCCTCGACGGCTCACAAGAAAAATATCGAGAAACGACCTGAAATACGGCTCGTGCGCAGCGCTTCGGCGTAGTCGCCGAGCATCGAGAAATGCTCGGGCGGCGGGTCCTGCAAGCCACCCCGCTGCGCCGCCGCTTCATGCTGGCACCCCCCTGCGGAATCCGCTAAAGTCTCCCGCGCATACGCAGCGGTATGGAGACCGTCGTCCGGCGGCCGCTGTGTCGACCAAAATCCTGTTCGGAGAGCGAAGGCGATGAGTATCGGCAAGATCGGAGTGGTGGGTGCGGGCACGATGGGGAACGGCATCACCCAGGCGTTCGCGGTCGCGGGGCGCGCGGTGGTGATGATGGACATCGGCGAGGCGCAGGTGCAGCGCGGGCTCGCGACCATCTCGGCCAGCCTCGACCGCCTGATCAAGAAGGACAAGATGACCGCGGAGCAGAAGGCCGCCGCGATGGCCTGCATCACCACGGTGACCTCGCTCGAGGCGCTCGCCGACTGCGACCTCGTGATCGAGGCGGCGACCGAGAACGTCGATCTCAAGCTGCGCATCTTCGCCGACCTCGACCGCATCGTGAAGCCCGAGGCGATCCTCGCCAGCAACACCTCGTCGATCTCCATCACCCGCCTGGCCGCCGGCACGCAACGCCCCGGCCAGGTGATCGGCATGCACTTCTTCAACCCGGTGCCGGTGATGGCGCTGGTCGAGCTGATCAACGGCCTGCAGACCTCGGCGGCGACCTACACGGCGGTCGAGGACGTCGCGAAGGCGATCGGCAAGACCCCGATCAAGGTCAAGAACAGCCCGGGCTTCGTGGTCAACCGCATGCTGTGCCCGATGATCAACGAGGCCGTGTTCGCGCTCGGCGAGGGCCTGGCGACCGCGGCCGAGATCGACGAGGCGATGAAGCTGGGCTGCAACCACCCGATCGGCCCGCTCGCGCTGTGCGACCTTATCGGCCTCGACGTCGAGCTGGCGGTGATGCAGGTCCTCTACGAGGGCACCAAGGACCCCAAGTACCGCCCGGCGCCGCTGCTGGTCGAGATGCTCGAGGCGGGCTACCTCGGCCGCAAGAGCGGCAAGGGCTTCTACGACTACAAGTAAGCGCAGGCGCCGGCCGCGCGTCGCGCGGCGGGGCCCTACGAAAAAAACGCCACCTGCGAGGTGGCGTTTTGCTGTCGGGCGCGCGCTCAGCCGCGGCCGGTGCGCATCGCGTCGAAGAACTCGGCGTTGCTCTTGGTGGCCTTGACCTTGTCGAGGAGGAATTCCATCGCGTCGATGTCGTCCATGCCGTAGAGCAGCTTGCGCAGGATCCACACCTTCTGCAGCACGTCGGACTTGAGCAGGAGCTCCTCGCGGCGGGTGCCGGAGCGGTTGACGTTGATCGCCGGATAGACGCGCTTCTCCGCCATGCGGCGGTCGAGGTGGAGCTCCATGTTGCCGGTGCCCTTGAATTCCTCGTAGATCACGTCGTCCATGCGGCTGCCGGTGTCGACCAGCGTGGTGGCGATGATGGTCAGCGAGCCGCCTTCCTCGATGTTGCGCGCCGCGCCGAAGAAGCGCTTGGGCTTCTGCAGCGCGTTGGCGTCGACACCACCGGTGAGCACCTTGCCCGAGGCCGGCACCACGGTGTTGTAGGCGCGCGCCAGGCGGGTCAGCGAGTCGAGCAGGATCACCACGTCGTACTTGTGCTCGGTCAGGCGCTTGGCCTTCTCGATCACCATCTCGGCGACCTGCACGTGACGGGTGGCGGGCTCGTCGAAGGTGGAGGCCACGACCTCGCCCTTCACCGAGCGCAGCATCTCGGTCACTTCTTCCGGGCGCTCGTCGATCAGCAGCACGATCAGCTTGACGTCCGGATGGTTGGCCGTGATCGCGTGCGCGATGTGCTGCAGCATGACCGTCTTGCCGCTCTTGGGCGGGGCGACGAGCAGGCCGCGCTGGCCTTTGCCGATCGGCGCGATCATGTCGATGATGCGGCTGGTGATGTTCTCCTCGCCGCGGACCTCGCGCTCGAGCTTCAGGCACTCCTGCGGGTGCAGGGGCGTGAGGTTCTCGAACAGGATCTTGGTCTTGCACTCTTCCGGCGGACGCCCGTTGATCTTGTCGAGCTTGGTCAGCGCGAAATAGCGCTCGCCGTCCTTGGGCGTGCGGATCTCGCCCTCGATGGTGTCGCCGGTGCGCAGGTTGAAGCGCCGGATCTGCGAGGGCGACACGTAGATGTCGTCGGTTCCCGCGAGATACGAGGTGTCGGGGGAGCGCAGGAAGCCGAAGCCGTCAGGCAGCACTTCGAGTGCGCCATCGCCACAGATCGGTTCGCCCCTGCGGGCACGGTTGCGCAGCAGCGCGAAGACGAGTTCCTGCTTGCGCAGCCTGTTCGCGCCCTCGACGCCGGCGTCCATCGCCATCTGCAGCAGCTGGCTGACGTGCAGGGCCTTGAGTTCGGACAGGTGGAGCGCGGGCGCGTCGGGGTCGCGCGGCGTGGAAGAGCCTTCCTCGCCGCCGTTCTCGACGTCGAACAGATCGTCTTCGGTCTGCGGATTCTGGGGGGAATTGCCGTCCCGGTTGCGCGCGCCGCGGCGACGGGCGCGCGAGGAACCGCGGGAGCGGGCCGGAGCCTGGTCCGGCTTAGATGTTGCTGTCAATGAAGGCGGTCAGTTGAGATTTGGAAAGGGCGCCCACTTTGGTCGCCTCGACGTTGCCGCCCTTGAACAGCATCAGCGTCGGAATGCCGCGGATGCCGTACTTGGCGGGCGTGTCCTGGTTGTCGTCGATGTTGAGCTTGGCGACCTTGAGCTTGCCCGCATAGTCCTTGGCGACGTCGTCCAGGATCGGCGCGATCATCTTGCAGGGGCCGCACCACTCGGCCCAGTAATCGACCAGGACAGGGGTCTGGGACTGCAGCACTTCGCTGTCGAAGTTGCCGTCGGTCACATGGTGGATGTGCTCGCTCATGATTCCTCACTAAGGCTGGCAGGGGTGGTGACGAAGGCGAAAGCCCTCGTTGCCGGGTAAAAGGTGCTGCGGAGTAATGCGAACGGGTACTGCGTGCGGGAAGGGGCGAATCGCCTGCGATCTCGCCGCGAGCGCGAAACGCTGCGGCGATGCACGACGATCCAGCGGAAGGAGAGGCCTTCCGTAAAGAAATTTTTCCGAAACTTATGCGATGCCGAGGGCGCCGTCAAGGAAATCGCAGCCCGCGGTCGCGCATGTGCCGGCTCGCCGTGGCAAAAAAGCAAACGGCTGGTCTATATTGTGCCTCCTTCGGCCAGCCGCAGCGGGTGGCGGCCGTTCTTGCCTGGAGAATGTAGATGACCTACGTCGTTACCGAGCGCTGCATACGCTGCAAATACACCGACTGCGTGGACGTCTGTCCGGTCGACTGCTTCCGAGAGGGCCCCAACTTCCTCGTCATCGATCCGGAGGAGTGCATCGACTGTACCCTGTGCGTGGCCGAGTGCCCGGTCGAGGCGATCTACTCCGAGGACGACGTGCCCGACGATCAGAAGGAATACATCGCGCTCAACGCCGAACTGGCGAAGCAGTGGAAGCCGATCGTCGAGCGCAAGGACCCGCTGCCGGACGCCGACCACTGGGCCCGCATCAAGGGCAAGCTCGGCGAGCTGAAGCGCTGAACGCCCGCCGCGGCCGGCTTTGCGAGCACGCGGCGATGCACTAAGATGGTGAGCGTCATCAAACCTGTTAGCGAAACGGCACGGAGACCGACATGCTGGTGAGCGAGATTCTCGCGATCAAGGGCAAGGTGTTATTCACCATCGGCCCCAACCGACCCATCGCCGAGGCGGTCGAGATCATGAACGAGCAGGACGTCGGCTCGCTGGTCGTGTTCTCGCGTGGCGAGATGGTCGGCATGCTCACCTTCCGCCAGGTGCTGCAGGCGGTGCAGCGCGGCGGGGCGGACTGGCAGGCGCTGCAGGTCGAGGAGGTCATGCTGCGCGAGCCGCGCGCGGCCGCACCCGACATGGAGATGGACGAGCTGCGCCGGCTGATGGTCGAGCACCACCAGCGCTACCTCCCGGTGATGGACGGCACCACGCTGCTCGGCGTGGTGAGCTTCCATGACGTCGCCAAGGCGGTGCTCGAGGAGCAGAGCTTCGAGAACCGCATGCTCAAGAACTACATCCGCAACTGGCCCGCGGGCGAGGGCGAAGAATAAGCGGCACGGCCGGGTTGCAAGCCCGGCGGCGGCGGGCAGTCCGCCGCGCCTCCAGGAGCGGGTCCAGCCCGCTCCGCCGACACCCACACCAAGATCGGGTGCGGCATGGTTGGAATGAACGGACGGGCCGCTTGCCCGTCCGACGCCTTGGGAGGGCGGAGCCGGGGTGCCATGGCGGCCCTCCGGCAGTATTTCCAGCAAGAGGAGGAGACCATGGAAAAAATCTGGCTGAAGAGCTACCCCCCGGGCATTCCCGCGGAAATCGACGTCGACGCGTTCCGCTCCCTGGGCGACCTGTTCGAGCGCAGTGTGGCGCGCTTCGCGGACAAGCCTGCCTATCACTGCATGGGGAAGTCGATCACCTACGCCGAACTCGACGCGCTCAGCGCGCGCTTCGGTGCCTGGCTGCAGAGCGAGCTGAAGCTCCCGGCAGGCGGGCGTGTCGCGCTGATGATGCCCAACGTGCTGCAGTATCCGATCGCGCTCTTCGGCACGCTGCGCGCCGGCTACACGGTCGTCAACGTCAATCCGCTCTATACCGCCCGCGAGCTCGAGCACCAGCTCAAGGATTCCGGCGCCGAGGCGATCGTGATCCTGGAGAACTTCGCCCACACGCTCGAGCACGTGCGTGCGCAGGTGTCGGTGCGCCACATCGTGGTCACCAGCCTGGGCGAGATGCTCGGCCTGGTGAAGGGCACGATCGTCGATTTCGTCGTGCGCAAGGTGCGCAAGCTGGTCCCGGCGTGGCGGCTCGACGGCCACGTGCGCTTTTCCACGGCCTTGCAGCGCGGCGCGGCGCACAAGCTGCAGCCGGCGACGGTCGGCCACGATGACATCGCCTTCCTGCAATACACCGGCGGCACGACCGGGGTGGCCAAGGGCGCGATGCTCACCCACCGCAACATCATCGCCAACCTGCAGCAGGCGCACGCCTGGATCGCTCCCTACGTGGGCGAGGGCAGGGAAATCATCATCACCGCGCTGCCGCTGTACCACATCTTCTCGCTCACCGCGAACTGCCTCACCTTCCTGAAGATCGGCGCCAAGAACGTGCTGATCCCCAATCCGCGCGACATCCCGGGCTTCATCAAGGAACTCGGCCAGCACCGCTTCACCGCCATCACCGGCGTCAACACACTGTTCAACGCGCTGCTCAACAACCCCGAGTTCGCCAGGCTCGACTTCTCGACGCTGCGCGTGAGCCTAGGCGGCGGCATGGCGGTGCAGCAGGTGGTCGCCGAGAAGTGGAAGAAGGTCACCGGGGTGTCGCTGGTCGAGGCCTATGGCCTCACCGAGACTTCGCCCGCGGTGACGATCAACCCGCTCGACATCGCCGAGTTCAACCACTCGATCGGTCTGCCGGTGTCCTCCACCGAGATCAGCATCCGCGACGATGCCGGCAACGAGGTGCCGCTCGGCCAGCGCGGCGAGCTGTGCGTGCGTGGTCCGCAGGTCACGCCGGGCTACTGGCGGCGCCCCGAGGAGACCGCGCGCGTGTTCACGCACGACGGCTTCCTGCGCACTGGCGACATCGCCACGGTTGACGAGCACGGCTTCGTGCGCCTGGTCGATCGCAAGAAGGACATGATCCTGGTGTCGGGCTTCAACGTGTATCCGAACGAGGTCGAGGACGTGGTCGCCAGCCATCCGGGTGTGCTCGAGGTCGCCGCGGTCGGCGTGCCCGACGAGCGCAGCGGCGAGGCGGTGAAGATCTTCGTGGTGCGCAAGGATGCCGGCCTGACGGCCGAGGCCCTGGTCGCCTTCTGCCGCGAGAACCTCACCGGCTACAAGGTGCCGCACCACGTCGAGTTCCGCGACGAACTTCCCAAGAGCAACGTCGGCAAGATCCTGCGCCGCGAGTTGCGGCCGAAGTGAGTGCGCATGCGGGGAGGGCGCCGGAGCCTCCCCGCGCGACACCGGGTGTGGACGTGCGCACCGGGGCCACGCGAGATTCTTCTTGTGCGGTGCAGCTTTTCGTGATTAAACTCATGGCCATGTCGTTTTCGAGCAGATCCGTTTCAATGTCCCTTTTCCGCCCTTCCTCGCTGCTGTCGCTGGTACTCGTAGTACGCGTAGTAGGCGTAGGCACGCGCGCGACGTAAAGGGACCGGACACTCGAGACTCAGGAAACCCAGACCCCCGTCGGCGCGCAAGCCCGGCGGGGGTCTTGCTTTTGTGCCCGCCGGTCCGGCCGTCGAACCCGAAGCCAAGGAGAGCAACATGATGCAAATGACCGGCGCGCAATTGATGGTGCGCCTTCTCGAGCGCCAGGGCGTGCGCACCGTCGCCGGCATTCCCGGCGGCGCGATCCTGCCCTTCTACGATGCCTTGTCGGGCAGCGAGCAGATCCACCACGTGCTCGCCCGTCACGAGCAGGGCGCGGGCTTCATCGCCCAGGGCATGGCGCGCGTGTCGGGCGTGCCGCAGGTGTGCATCGCCTCGAGCGGGCCGGGTGCGACCAACCTCGTCACCGCGATCGCCGACGCCTGCCTGGATTCCATCCCGATGGTCGTCATCACCGGCCAGGTGCCGCAGGCGATGATCGGCACCGACGCCTTCCAGGAGGTCGACATCTACGGCATCACGGTGCCCATCACCAAGCACAACTTCCTCGTGCGTTCGGCGCGGGATCTGCTCGAGGTGGTTCCGGACGCCTTCCGCATCGCCATGTCCGGCCGCCCCGGCCCGGTGCTGATCGACGTGCCCAAGGACGTGCAGAACCAGCTCGTCGAGGTCGCCGACTTTCCCGCCCCGGCGGTCGCCGATCCGGCCCCTCAGCTCGACCTGGCGGCGGTGGAGCTTGCGGCGAAGATGATCAACGAGGCCGAGCAGCCGGTGCTCTATCTCGGCGGCGGGGTGATCAACTCCGGCGCCGCGCCACTGGCGGCCCAGCTCGCCGAGCAGGCCGGGCTGCCCACCACGATGACGCTGATGGCGCTCGGCGCGATGCCGATGGACCACCCGCTGTCGATCGGCATGCTCGGCATGCACGGTGCGCGCTACACCAACTTCGTGCTGGAGGAGGCCGACCTGCTGGTGTGCGTGGGCGCGCGCTTCGACGACCGTGCGATCGGTCGCGCCGCGCAGTTCTGCCCGAACGCGAAGATCGTGCACATCGACATCGACCGCTCCGAGCTGCACAAGATCAAGAGCGCCCATGTCGCCATCCACGCCAACGTGAAATGCGCGCTCGAGGCCCTGCTGCCGCGTGTGCAGGCCACGCTGCGCAAGCGCTGGCTGTCGCATGTGGACAGCCTGAAGACGCGCTTCCCGATGCAGTTCCCCGGTCAGGACGACCCGCGCACCCACTACGGGCTCATCCACGCGGTGGCGGCTGCGCTCGACGACCGCGCCATCGTCGCCACCGACGTCGGCCAGCACCAGATGTGGGTGGCGCAGGCCTATCCCTTCCGCCGGCCGCGCCAGTGGCTGACCTCGGGCGGCCTGGGCACGATGGGCTTCGGCCTGCCGACCGCGATCGGCGCCGCCCTCGCCGAGCCGGACCGCACGGTGGTCTGCTTCACCGGCGACGGCAGCTTCAAGATGAACATCCAGGAGCTCGCGACGCTGGCCGAGGAGGGCCTGAACGTCAAGATCGTGCTGATGAACAACAACGCGCTCGGTCTGGTGTACCAGCAGCAGACGCTGTTCTACGGCCAGCGCCTGTTCGCCTCGAAGTACCGCACCGAGCCCGACTTCGTGAAGATCGCCGAGGGCTTCGGCGTGCCGGCGGTGGATCTCGACCTCGCCGACAACCCGCGCGCCGCGCTCGCCGAGGCGCTGCATCGTCCCGGTCCGTGCCTGATCCACGCGACCATCGACCGCGAACAATTCGTCTATCCCATGGTGCCGCCGGGTGCCGCCAACACCGAGATGATCGGAGGCTGATGATGATCGAACAGGTTGCCGACCCGCTGCCGCAAGCCGGCTACGCCAAGGTCGTTCTGGAGCTGGATGTGAACAACCACCCCGGGGTGATGAGCCACATCTGCAATCTCTTCGCGCGCCGCGCGTTCAACGTCGAGGGCATCCTGTGCATGCCGGTGTCCGACGGCAAGCGCTCGCGCATCTGGCTGCTGGTGTTCGAGGACCAGCGTCTCGAGCAGATGGTGCGCCAGCTCGAGAAGCTCGAGGACGTGCTCAACGTTCGCCGCCACGGCGCCGAGCACGAGGTCTTCGAGCGCCTGGAGGGCTTCTTCCACTGAGTGTCGGCGCCTCGGCGCCCAAGCAGAAGGGGACGGCACGCGTGCTAGACTCGCGTCCCGTCCCCGTTTCGTCATCGCGATCAGGCAGGCAACCCATGTCCGGCAACACCCTCGGCACGCTCTTCACCGTCACCTCCTTCGGCGAATCCCACGGCCCGGCGATCGGCTGCATCGTCGACGGCTGCCCGCCGGGACTGGCGCTCTGCGAGGCCGACATCCAGGCCGAGCTCGACCGCCGCAAGCCGGGCACCTCGCGCCACGTCACCCAGCGCCGCGAGCCCGACACGGTCGAGATCCTCTCCGGCGTGTTCGAGGGCGTCACCACCGGCACGCCGATCTCGCTGCTGATCCGCAACCAGGACCAGCGCAGCAAGGACTACGGCAACATCGCCGACACCTTCCGTCCCGGCCACGCCGACTACGCCTATCTGCAGAAGTACGGCCTGCGCGACCACCGCGGCGGCGGGCGCTCGTCGGCGCGCGAGACCGCGGTGCGCGTGGCCGCCGGCGCGATCGCGAAGAAGTGGCTGAAGGAGCGCCACGGCATCGTGATCCGCGCCTGCATGGGCGCGCTCGGCCCGCTCGAGATCCCCTTCGTGTCCTGGGACGAGGTCGACGGCAACCCCTTCTTCGCCCCCAACGCCGCGATCGTGCCCGAGCTCGAGGCCTACATGGATGCGCTGCGCAAGTCGGGCGACTCGATCGGCGCGCGCATCGACGTCGTCGCCAGCGGTGTGCCGGTGGGCTGGGGCGAGCCGGTGTACGGGCGCCTCGATGCCGACATCGCCTACGCGATGATGGGCATCAACGCGGTCAAGGGCGTGGAGATCGGCGCCGGCTTCAAGGCGGTGGCGCAGCGCGGCACCGAGCACGGCGACGAGATGACCCCGGAGGGCTTCCTGTCCAACCACGCTGGCGGCGTGCTCGGCGGCATCTCCACCGGGCAGGACATCCTCGCCAGCATCGCGATCAAGCCGACCTCGAGCCTGCGCCTCGAGCGCCGCTCGATCGACCGCGCCGGCAACCCGGTCATGGTCGCCACCGAAGGCCGCCACGATCCCTGCGTCGGCATCCGCGCCACGCCGATCGCCGAGTCCATGCTTGCGCTGGTGCTGATCGACCACGCGCTGCGCCACCGCGCACAGTGCGGCGACGTGCGCACCGACACCCCGCGCATCCCCGCGCTCGCGCCCGAGGGGCGCCAGCGCCTGCCTTCGCCGCGCTGAGGCGATGCGGGCAGGGTGGGGCGGCGCGGTGTGCCGCCCGGGCGCAGGGGCTGGAGCGGGTTCCTACGCGGAGCGGGCGCGATGATTCCCTACTGGCGCCTGTCGGCCTACTACTTCTTCTACTTCGCCTTCGTCGGCGCGTTCTCGCCCTACTTCACGCTCTACCTGCAGTCGATCGCGCTGTCGGCCACCGACATCGCGCTGCTGATGTCGCTGATGCAGCTGATGCGCGTGCTGGCGCCCAACCTGTGGGGCTGGCTCGCGGAACGCCTGGGGATGCGCATCGCGATCGTGCGCTTGTCGGCGCTCGCCAGCCTGGCGGGCTTCTCGGTGTTCTTCCTCACCACCGAGTTCGCCGGGCTGTTCGCCGCGATGGCGCTGATGGCCTTCTTCTGGAGCGCGGTGCTGCCGCTGATCGAGGGATTGGCCTTCGCCCACCTCGGCGAGCAGGCGCACCGCTACGGCAGCATCCGCGTGTGGGGGTCGGTCGGCTTCATCGTGGCCGTGCTCGCCCTCGGCCACTCGCTCGACCGCCTGCCGATCGAGGCGGTGCTGTGGGTCACCGTATCCATCCTCGCCGGCATCGTGCTGTGCAGCTTCATCGTCCCCGAGGCCCCGCGCCCGCCGCCGCAGCGCGACGCCGCGAGCTTCGGCGACACCCTGCGCCGCCCCGAGGTGCAGGCGCTGCTCGGGGCCTGCTTCCTGATGTCGGCGGCGCACGGCGCGCTCTACGTGTTCTATTCCATCTATCTGGTCGACATCGGCTACGACAAGGGCCTGGTGGGCTGGATGTGGACCCTGGGCGTGCTCGCCGAGATCGTCGTCTTCATGTGGATGCCGCGGCTGACCCGGCGCTTCTCGCTGCGCGCGATCCTGCTGTTCTCCTTCGCGTGCGCGGTGGGGCGCTTCCTGATGATCGGCTGGGGCGCGCACAGCCTGGTGTTGCTGCTGCTCGCGCAGGTGCTGCACGGCGCGACCTTCGGCGCCTACCATGCGGCGGCGATCGCGGTGGTCAACGAGTGGTTCCCGGGCCGCCTGCAGTCGCGCGGTCAGGCGCTCTACGGCAGCATCTCCTTCGGTGCCGGCGGCATGCTGGGCGGTTTGCTGAGCGGTTACACCTGGGAGGGCATCGGGCCGGCGTGGACGTATACGATCGGTTCCGGCTTCGCGCTCGCCGGCCTGCTGTGGTTGCTGCTGGGCTGGAAGAGGGAACCGGGCGCCGCGGAGGGACTCCACGAACCGAGGAGGTAATCACCGCATGCAATCCATCCTGAAGATCGCCCTGCCGGTGCTGCTCGCCGGCACCATCACCACCGCCTGCCAGACCGTGCAGACCACGCACGGCGGTGCGGTGGGCGTGCAGCGCTCGCAGCTGATGATGGTCTCGGCCCAGGAGGTCGAGCAGGCCTCGAGCCAGCAATACCAGCAGATGGTCGCGGAAGCGCGGCGCAAGAATGCGCTCGACCGCGACCCGGCCACCGTGCAGCGCGTGCGCCGCATCGTCTCGCGCCTGACCGCGCAGACCGGCGCCTTCCGGCCCGACGCGCCGTCCTGGGCCTGGGAGGTGCACGTGTTCAGCTCGAACGAACTCAACGCCTGGTGCATGGCCGGCGGCAAGATGGCGATCTACACCGGGCTGATCCAGCGCCTCGCGCTGAGCGACGACGAGATCGCC
The DNA here is from genome assembly GCA_024235615.1 of Thauera sp. GTDB lineage: Bacteria > Pseudomonadota > Gammaproteobacteria > Burkholderiales > Rhodocyclaceae > Thauera. The sequence goes on from JACKMB010000002.1 coordinate 99,399, forward strand.
GCGGTGATGGGCCACGAGATCGCGCACGCGCTGCGCGAGCACGCGCGCGAGCGGGTGTCGAAGTCGATGGCGACCGGGCTGGGGATCTCGGTCGCCGGCGCCCTGCTCGGCGTGGGCCAACTCGGCCAGGACCTCATGAGCCAGGTCGCCAAGGTCACCTTCGAGCTCCCCAACTCGCGCGAGCACGAGACCGAGGCCGACCGCATGGGCGTGGAGCTCGCCGCGCGCGCCGGCTACGACCCGCGCGCCGCGGTGACGCTGTGGAACAAGATGGCGGGCCAGTCGGCCGGGGCGCCGCCGCAGTGGCTGTCCACCCACCCCTCGCACGCGACGCGGCAGAAGGACCTGGCCGAGTACGCCGCGCGCGTGATGCCGCTCTACCAGGGGGCACGGCGCTGAGGACCGGGCGCGCCTACACAGTTTTGCAGGCTTTGTGAAATAATCGATTTCTTTTTCAGACGCGGAACCATCCGGGATGCAAGCTCAAACGCTGTACGAAAAGCTCTGGTCCAGTCACGTCGTCCACCAGGAGGCCGACGGCACGGCGCTGATCTACATCGATCGGCACCTGGTGCATGAAGTGACCAGCCCGCAGGCCTTCGAGGGGCTCAAGCTCGCCGGGCGCAAGCCGTGGCGCATCGGCTCCATCGTCGCCACCGCCGACCACAACACGCCTACCGACCACTGGGACCTGGGCATCCAGGATCCGGTGTCGCGCCAGCAGGTCGAGACGCTCGACGCCAACATCCGCGAGGTCGGCTCGCTGGCCTACTTCCCGTTCAAGGATGCGCGCCAGGGCATCGTGCATGTCATCGGTCCGGAGAACGGCGCCACGCTGCCCGGCATGACCGTGGTCTGCGGCGACTCGCACACCTCCACGCACGGTGCCTTCGGCTGTCTGGCGCACGGCATCGGCACCTCCGAGGTCGAGCACGTGCTCGCCACCCAGTGCCTGCTGCAGAAGAAGTCGAAGACCATGCTGGTCAGGGTCGACGGTCAGCTCGGCCGCGGCGTCACCGCCAAGGACGTCGTGCTCGCCATCATCGGCAGGATCGGCACTGCCGGCGGCACCGGCTACGCGATGGAGTTCGGCGGCAGCGCCATCCGTGCGCTGTCGATGGAAGGCCGCATGACGATCTGCAACATGGCGATCGAGGCGGGCGCGCGCGCGGGGATGGTCGGCGTGGACGAGACCACCATCGAATACCTGAAGGACCGCCCCTTCTCGCCCAAGGGCGAGCAGTGGGAGCAGGCGGTCGACTACTGGCGCAGCCTGCACAGCGACGAGGGCGCCGAGTTCGACAAGGTCGTCGAGCTGAAGGCCGAGGACATCCTGCCGCAGGTCACCTGGGGCACCTCGCCCGAGATGGTCACCACGGTCGACGGCCGCGTGCCCGATCCCGCCGCCGTCACCGACCCGGTGCGCCGCGAGGGCATCGAGCGCGCGCTCAAGTACATGGGCCTCGCGGCCAACACCCCGATCACCGACATCCCGGTCGACCAGGTCTTCATCGGTTCGTGCACCAACTCGCGCATCGAGGACCTGCGCGAGGCCGCCGCGGTGGCCAAGGGCCGCACGAAGGCCGCCAGCGTCAAGCGCGTGCTGGTGGTGCCGGGCTCGGGCCTGGTCAAGCGCCAGGCCGAGGCCGAGGGCCTGCACGAGGTCTTCCTCGCCGCCGGCTTCGAGTGGCGCGAGCCGGGTTGTTCGATGTGCCTGGCGATGAACGCCGACCGCCTCGAGCCGGGCGAGCGCTGTGCCTCGACCTCGAACCGCAACTTCGAGGGCCGCCAGGGCGCGGGTGGGCGCACGCATCTGGTGAGCCCGGCGATGGCAGCTGCCGCCGCGGTCACCGGCCGCTTCACCGACGTGCGCGCGCTCTGAGCGGGCGTTCCGGACAGAGGAGAAGGCAATGAAGAAACTCGCACTGATCGCCGCCGCGCTCGTCGCCGGCTTCGTCTCCATGGCCTGCAATACCGTGCAGGGCGTCGGGCGCGACATTGAAGCGGGTGGCGAGGCCATCCAGAGGGCAGTGAAATAATGAATCCGTTTACCCAGCTCGACGGCCTGGTCGCGCCGCTCGACCGCGCCAACGTCGACACCGACGCCATCATCCCCAAGCAGTTCCTGAAGTCGATCAAGCGCAGCGGCTTCGGCCCCAACGCCTTCGACGAGTGGCGCTACCTCGACGTCGGCCAGCCCGGGCAGGACAACAGCACGCGCCCGCTCAATCCCGACTTCGTGCTCAACCAGACGCGCTACCAGGGCGCCCAGATCCTGCTCACGCGCGACAACTTCGGCTGCGGCAGCTCGCGCGAGCACGCGCCGTGGGCGCTCGAAGACTACGGCTTTCGCGTGCTGATCGGGCCGAGCTTCGCCGACATCTTCTTCAACAACAGCTTCAAGAACGGCCTGCTGCCGATCAAGCTCGACGCGGCCGAGGTCGACGAGCTGTTCCGTCAGTGCGAGGCGAGCGTGGGTTACCGCCTGAAGGTCGACCTCGCCGCGCAGACCATCACCCGCCCGGACGGCAGGTCGATCGCCTTCGACATCGACCCCTTCCGCAAGGAATGCCTGCTCAACGGCTGGGACGACATCGGCCTCACGCTGCGCCACGCCGACAAGATCCGCGCCTTCGAAGACCGGCGCCGCGCCGAACACCCCTATTACTTTGCCTGAGCCGGCCCGGCTCACCGAACCAAGGAAAACGATTCGATGAAGATTTGCGTGCTGCCGGGTGACGGCATCGGTCCCGAGATCATGGCCCAGGCCGTGCGCGTGCTGAACGCGCTCGACCTGAAGTTCGAGATGGAAGAGGCCCTGGTGGGCGGCTGCGCGGTGGACGCCACCGGCAACCCGCTGCCCGAGGCCACGCTCGATCTGGCGCGGGCGGCCGACGCCATCCTGCTCGGCGCGGTCGGTGGCCCGAAGTGGGACAACCACCCGCGCAACCAGCGCCCCGAACTCGGCCTGCTCGGCATCCGCAAGGAGCTGGCGCTGTTCGCCAACCTGCGCCCGGCGATCCTGTATCCGGAGCTGGCCAACGCCTCCACCCTCAAGCCCGAGATCGTCGCCGGCCTGGACATCCTGATCGTGCGCGAGCTCACCGGCGACATCTACTTCGGCCAGCCGCGCGGCATCGAGTTGCGCGAGGTCAATGGCGAGACCCAGCGCGTGGGCTGGAACACCATGATCTACGCCGAGTACGAGATCCGCCGCATCCTGCGCGTGGCCTTCGAGGCCGCGATGAAGCGCGGCAAGCGCCTGTGCTCGGTCGACAAGATGAACGTGCTCGAGACCACCCAGCTGTGGCGCGACATCGCGATCGAGGTGAGCAAGGACTTCCCCGAGGTCGAGCTCACCCACATGCTGGTCGACAACGCCGCGATGCAGCTCGTGCGTGCGCCCAAGCAGTTCGACGTGATGGTCACCGGCAACATGTTCGGCGACATCCTGTCCGACGAGGCCTCGATGCTCACCGGCTCGATCGGCATGCTGCCCTCGGCCTCGCTCAACGCCGACAACAAGGGCATGTACGAGCCCTCGCACGGCTCCGCGCCCGACATCGCCGGCAAGGACCTCGCCAACCCGCTCGCCACCATCCTGTCGGCGGCGATGATGCTGCGCTACACCTTCAATCAGGAAGAAGCCGCGCAGCGCATCGAGCGTGCGGTCAAGAAGGTGCTGGCCGAGGGCTATCGCACCGGCGACATTTTCGAGCCGGGCACGAAGCGGGTGGGTACGCGCGAGATGGGCGACGCGGTGCTCGCGGCGCTGTAAGCTTCTGCGCCTCAACAGGTTTTTCGAGAAACGTCTGAGTAGAGAGTGATGAACATGAATCGAGTCGGTCTGGTTGGCTGGCGTGGCATGGTCGGTTCCGTGCTGATGCAGCGCATGGTGGAAGAGGGCGACTTCGCCTTCATCGAGCCGGTGTATTTCTCCACCTCGAACGCCGGCGGCAAGGCGCCGTCCTTCGGCGGCAAGGAAGCCGCCGCGCCGCTGCAGGACGCGATGAACATCGACGCGCTGAAGTCCTGCGACATCGTGATCACCTGCCAGGGCGGCGACTACACCAAGGAAGTCTTCCCCAAGCTGCGCGCCACCGGATGGAACGGCCACTGGATCGACGCCGCCAGCGCGCTGCGCATGAACGACGACGCGGTGATCATCCTCGACCCGGTCAACCGCAACGTCATCGACGCCGCGCTCGCCAAGGGCGGCCGCAACTGGATCGGCGGCAACTGCACCGTGTCGCTGATGCTGATGGGCCTGGGCGGCCTGTTCCGGCACGGCCTGGTCGAGTGGATCTCGGCGATGACCTACCAGGCGGCCTCGGGCGCCGGCGCGCAGAACATGCGCGAACTCATCAGCCAGATGGGCACCATCCACGACTCGGTCAAGGACCTGCTCGCCGACCCGGCCTCGGCCATCCTCGAGATCGACCGCAAGGTCGCCGAGACCATGCGCTCGGACGCCTTCCCGAAGAAGAACTTCCGCAACACCCCGCTCGCTGGCAGCCTGATCCCCTGGATCGACGTGCCGGTCGAGCACGGCCAGAGCAAGGAAGAGTGGAAGGGCGGCGCCGAGTGCAACAAGATCCTCGGCAACCCGGCTTTCCGCACCCCGGGCTCGATCCCGATCGACGGCCTGTGCGTGCGCATCGGCGCGATGCGCTGCCACTCGCAGGCGCTCACCATCAAGCTGAAGAAGGACGTGCCGCTCGACGAGCTCACCGAGATCATCGCCGGCGCCAACGATTGGGTGAAGGTCGTGCCCAACGATCGCGAGACCACCGAGCGCGAGCTCACCCCGACCGCCGTCACCGGCACGCTGACCGTCCCGGTCGGCCGCCTGCACAAGATGGCGATGGGCCCCGAGTACCTCGGCGCCTTCACCGTCGGCGACCAGCTGCTGTGGGGCGCGGCCGAGCCGCTGCGCCGCATGCTGCGCATCCTGCTCGAGCGCTGAGCGCTTCGCGGCAGTCCGGCAAGGGGGGCGCGAGCCCCCCTTTTCGTTGCGGACTCGTGGCGAAACGCGGTATTTCTTCACGCCGGGCGGGTACGAATCAGGCTCGGCTAATGCGATGCAGGCCCGGAAATGCTAGATTCCCAAGCCAGATACGGCGAAATCGACCGTGATGCTCCGTTGCGGGGGAACGAGTCTTGAAATCCAAAATGACAAAGTCGGTCAGGGCTTCCCTGCTCGCCCTCTCCATCGCCGCGCTGCCGCTTTCGGTGCAGGCGGCCGGGCTTGGCCAGATCAACGTCCTGAGCGGCCTGGGCCAGCCCCTGCGTGCCGAGATCCAGATCTCGGCCAACGCGCAGGAGCTGCAGTCGCTGAGCGCCCGCATCGCTTCGGCGGATGCGTTCCGGCGCGCGAACCTGAGCTATGGCCCCGCGGTGAGCGCGATCCGTGTCAGCGTGGATACGCGGGCCGCGCGCCCGGTGGTGCGCCTCAGCAGCGACCGCCCGATCAACGACCCCTTCGTCGACCTGCTGGTCGAGCTCGACTGGGCGGGTGGCAACCTGGTGCGTGAATACACCTTCCTGCTCGACCCGGTGGAGCTTTCCGCGCCGCGCCCGCTCGCCGCGCCGATTCAGGCTCCGGCGGCACGGCCCGCGCGTGCGGTGCCGCGCTCCACCGTGGCCGCGCCCACGCGTGCGCTGCCTGCCGAACGTGCGCCCGTCGACACATGGACGGTGCGGCGTGGCGACACCATGCACCGCATCGCGAGCGCGAACGCCCACCCCGGCACCACCCTCGACCAGATGCTGATCGCGCTGCTGCGCGCGAACCCCCAGGCCTTCGATGGCGGCAACATCAACCGCCTGCGCGCCGGTGCGGTCCTCAACGTTCCTGCGGCCGACGCGGTGCGCGCCATCGATGCCGGCGAGGCGCGGCGCGAGATCCGTGCCCAGGCTGCCGACTTCGACGCCTACCGGCGCGGCCTCGCGACCTCGGTCGCCGGTCGCGCGCCCACACCCGCGGCGGCGGCGGCGCAGGAGAGCGGCGGACGGATCGTGCCGCGCGTGCAGGAAGCGGCCGCGCCGACCGATGCGGGCGACAAGGTGACCGTCTCGCGCAGCGATACCGGTGCGGATGCGAGTGGCGAGGCGCGCCTGCAGGTGCTCGAGGAAGAACTGGCCACGCGCTCGAGAGCGCTCGAGGAGGCCAACGAGCGCCTCGTCCAGCTCGAGCGCAGCATCCGCGACCTCCAGCGCCTGCTCGAGGTGCAGAGCGGCACCATGGGCCAGCTGCAGGCGTCGGCCGGCGCGCCGAGCGGGGCCGCGGCGGTCGCCGAAGCGCCTGCGGCAGCGCAGGTGGTCGAGGCTCCCGCCGCGCGGGAGCCCGCCCCCGCTGCCCCGGCGCCAGCGCCGCAGGAGCCCGCGCCTGTGGCCGCAGCCGCGGCGCCTGCACCGGCTCCGGCTGCATCGACGCCCGCTCCCGCAGCGGTGCCCGCTCCCCCCGCTGCGACCAAGCCGCCGGCCGCTGCGCCGGCTGCAACGCCGGCAGCGCCCAGCTTCATCGACACGCTGGTGCAGGAACCGAGCGTGCTCTATGGCGGCGCAGGCATCCTCGCGCTCTTGCTCGCCTACGCCGGCCTCAAGGCGCGCCAGCGCCGCAAGGAGGAAGAGGTACGAGCCGCCGAGGCCGCGCTCGGCGCCGCCTCGGTGGGTACGGGTGGGCAGAGCGTGTTCGCCGGCACCGGCGGCCAGAGTGTCGACACCGGCGCGACCAGCATCATGCACACCGACTTCAGCCACTCCGGCCTGTCCGCGATCGATGCCGATGAAGGTGTCGATCCGGTAGCCGAGGCCGACGTTTACATGGCCTACGGTCGCGACGCGCAGGCCGAAGAGATCCTGCAGGACGCGCTCAAGGCCGACCCTGCCCGCGCCGCCATCCACCTCAAGCTGCTGGAGATCTACGCGCAGCGCCGCAACGACCGCCAGTTCGAGACCGTGGCCAGCGAGCTGTTCGCGCGCACCGGCGGCCAGGGGCGTGACTGGGAGAAAGCCGCGGCGCTGGGTCGCCGGCTCGACCCCGAGAATCCCCTCTATGCCGCCGAGCCTGCCGAGGCCGTCACACAGCGCGCGCCGCAGGGTGAGCCGGCGGTGGCCGCTGCGGCAGCGGGCGCCGCCGCTGCAGGCGCAGTCGCGGCTTCCGCCGCTGCCGCGCCGACGGGCCCGGAGCTGGCCTCGCTCGACTTCACCGCCGCAGCCGCCGCGCAGCCGAGTCACTCGCAGATGCGCGACACCTGGACGCTGCCCGGCGAGCTCAACAAGCTCGCCGCAGGCGAGCGCGAGGGCGAGCCCGCAGCGGGCGGGGGGGCGACGGGAGAGGGGGCGTCGGCGGCCCCTCTGGCCGACGAGATCCCGTTCGACACCGGCGCGCTCGATTTCGAGCTCGACCTGGCTGACGAGACGCCCACCGCGATGCCCGACCTTTCGGCGACCACGCCTGGTCTCGAGCGCGAGTTCGACCTCACCCTGGAACCGGCGGAGGAGGAACCTTCCGACCTGCCTCCCGCAACCATTCCTGAATCCCTTCCTGCTTCCATGCCGGCGGATGACGGCGCGCTGACCTTCGACCTCGACCTGGGTGAGCCCGACGAGTCCGTGGCGGCCGCCCCGGCGGCACCGCAGCCGGCTGTCCCGGTCGCGCCCGAAGCATTCGCCTCCGCGCCGACGATCTCGGTGGAGGACTCCGGTACGATCAGCAGCCTCGACTTCGAGCTGCCCGGCATGGAGGCCCCGAGCGGCGAGGCCTTCGATCTCGACGCGACCGTGATCAGCGCCACCGGCACGCTCGACGACGAGCCGGCGCCGCCGCCCGCGGCCAAGGCCGACGAGGCCGTGGTCGATCTCGAGAAGACGGCCTTCGACTCCAGCCTGCTCGACTTCGATTTCGAGCTCGATGCGCCCGCGCCCGCGGCGAATTCCGCGATGCCGGCCGGGCTGGACCTGACCTCGATCGATCTCGACCTCGAGGCGCCTCCGGTCGATCCCGGTGCCGCCTTCGACGCCGTGCCGTTCTCGGTCGCCGACACCCAGTTCGACCAGCCGGCTGCCGGCGGTGCGGAAGAGGCCGGGCCGGTGAACGAGGAGGCGGAGACCAAGCTCGAGCTGGCCCGCGCCTATGAAGAGATGGGCGACAAGGAGGGGGCGCTCGAGCTGCTCGAGGAAGTGGTCGCCGAGGGCACGCCGAGACAGCAGGCCACGGCCCGCGATATGATCGCGCGCCTGGGCTGATCGCCCCCGCCGGCAGGCCGCCACGAGCGCGGGCTCGCGGCGGCCTTTTCCGTTTACCGATGCACTCCGGTCTTGTCCTGCTCCTCTGGCTCGCGGCGGTCGCCGCCGTCCAGCTGCTGCCGCCGCTCGCGCTCGGCGTCGCCGTCGCGGCCTGCGCGCTCGCGGCCGCCGCGCTCGCGCGCGCGCGCACCTGGCGCCTCGTGCGGCGCATCCGCGTGCTGTTGATCGCGATCACCGTGCTCTTCGCCTGGTTCACCCCGGGCGAGGCGGCGTTGCTCGACTGGCCGCGCCTGGGGCCGACACGCGAGGGCCTCGCGCTCGCGGCGCTGCATGCCGGGCGGCTGCTCGCGGTGGTGTGTGCGGTCGGCATCCTGCTCGAACGCCTGCCGCTGGCTCGCCTGGTCGGCGGCCTCTATGCGCTGTCGCGCCCGCTGCGTCTGGCCGGCGTAGACCCCGAGCGCCTCGCCCTGCGCCTCTTGCTGGTGCTGCGCTATGTCGATGCCTCGCCGCGCGGGCAGGGCCCGGTCGACTGGCGACACTGGCTGGCCGACGAGTCCCCGTCGGACGCCGCCGCCGAGGCCGCGCCGGTGGTGCTGGCGCGCGAGCGCCTCGGACCGGGCGAGGGGCTGCTGGCCGGCGCGCTCTTCGGTGCGCTGCTGTGGTGGAGCCTGGCATGAAGCGCATCGTGCTCGGCCTCGAATACGCCGGTGACGCCTTCTGCGGCTGGCAGAGCCAGGCTCACGGCCGCACCGTGCAGGACGTGCTCGAGCGCGCGCTCGCGCAGATCGCAGGCGAGCCGGTGCGCACCCACTGCGCCGGGCGCACCGACACCGGCGTGCATGCGAGCGCGCAGGTGGTGCATTTCGATACCGGCGCGGAGCGCCCGGCCTCGGCCTGGGTGCGCGGCGTCAACGCGCTGCTGCCGCCCGCCGTGGTGGTGCGCTGGTCGACCGAGGTGGCCGACGACTTCCACGCCCGCTTCCTCGCCTGCGAGCGCCAGTACCGCTATATCCTGCACAACGCGCCGACGCGGCCGGCGATGCTCGCCGGGCGGGTGGGCTGGTACCACCTGCCGCTCGAGGTGGCGCGCATGGCCGCCGCCGCCGAGTGCCTGGTCGGCACCCACGATTTTTCCAGCTTCCGCGCCGCCGGCTGCCAGGCGAAGACGCCGGTGCGGGTGATGCACGAGGCGCGCGTCGTGCGCCAGGGCGAATACCTGCTGTTCGACTTCCGCGCCAACGGTTTCCTGCATCACATGATCCGCAACCTGGTCGGCGCGCTGGTGTACGTCGGCAAGGGGCGTTATCCGGTGGAGTGGATGCGCGAGCTGCTCGAGGCCCGCGACCGCGCGCACGCGGCGCCGACCTTCTCCCCCGACGGGCTCTACCTGTGCGGCGTGGCCTACCCGCCGCGCTGGCCGCTGCCCGGTGATGGGCGTATCATCGCGCTGCCCCAGCTCCCCCTCGTCTGAATGACCCGTACCCGAATCAAGATCTGCGGCCTGACCCGGCCGCAGGACGTGCGCGCGGCCGTAGCGAGCGGCGCCGACGCGATCGGCTTCGTCTTCTACCCGCCCAGCCCGCGCGCGGTCTCCATCGAGCAGGCCGCCGAGCTCGTCGCGCTGCTGCCGCCCTTCGTCGTCTCCGTCGGCCTCTTCGTGAATCCCGCGCCCGGCGAGGTCGAGACGGTGCTCGCGCGCGTGCCGCTGCAACTTCTGCAGTTCCACGGTGACGAAAGCGAGTCCGACTGTGCCCGTCACGGGCGCGCGTGGATCAAGGCGGCGCGAATGCGGCCCGGGGTCGATCTGCTAGAATTTGCGGCTTCGTACCCGCGCGCGAGCGGCATCCTGGTCGACGCCTTCGTCGACGGCTATGGCGGCGGGGGCAAGACTTTCGACTGGACGCTGATCCCCGCCGGCTTCACGCGTCCGCTCGTGCTATCGGGCGGACTCGACGCGGACAACGTGGGCGACGCCGTGCGCCGCATCCGCCCGTGGGCGGTGGATGTGTCGAGCGGAGTCGAGAGTGCAAAGGGAATCAAGGACGCGGACATGATCGCCGCGTTCATCGCCGGAGTTCGACATGCAGATGGCTGACACGCCTTACCAGTTTCCCGACGCGAGCGGGCATTTCGGGCCCTACGGCGGCATCTTCGTCGCCGAGACCCTGATGCCGGCGCTCGCCGAGCTGCGCGAGGCCTACGCGGCCTGCCAGAACGATCCGGAGTTCATCGCCGAGTTCGAGTACGAGCTCAAGCACTACGTTGGCCGTCCGAGCCCGATCTACCACGCCAGGCGCTGGTCGGAGCTCCTCGGCGGCGCGCAGATCTATCTCAAGCGCGAGGACCTCAACCACACCGGCGCGCACAAGGTGAACAACTGCATCGGTCAGGCCATGGTCGCGCGCCGCATGGGCAAGCCGCGCGTGATCGCCGAGACCGGCGCCGGCCAGCACGGCGTCGCCACCGCCACCGTGGCGGCGCGCTACGGCATGGAGTGCGTGGTCTACATGGGCTCGGAGGACGTCAAGCGCCAGGCCGCCAACGTCTACCGCATGAAGCTGCTCGGCGCCACCGTGGTGCCGGTGGAGTCGGGCTCGAAGACGCTCAAGGATGCGCTCAACGAGGCCATGCGCGACTGGGTCACCAACGTCGCCGACACCTTCTACATCATCGGCACCGTCGCCGGCCCGCACCCCTACCCGATGATGGTGCGCGACTTCCAGTCTGTGATCGGCAAGGAGTGCCTGGTGCAGATGCCCGACATGGTCGGCCGCCAGCCCGACTACGTGATCGCCTGCGTGGGCGGCGGCTCCAACGCGATGGGCATCTTCCATCCCTACATCGGCGTGCCGGGCGTCAGGCTCGTCGGCGTCGAGGCCGCCGGCGACGGCCTCGACACCGGTCGCCACTCGGCCTCGCTGACCGCCGGCCGCCCCGGCGTGCTGCACGGCAACCGCACCTACCTGCTGCAGGACGAGGACGGCCAGATCATCGAGACGCACTCGGTCTCCGCCGGCCTCGACTATCCGGGCGTGGGCCCCGAGCACGCCTGGCTCAAGGACACCGCACGCGCCGAGTATGTCGGCATCACCGATGCCGAGGCGCTCGAGGCCTTCCACAAGCTGTGCCGCCTGGAGGGCATCATCCCGGCGCTCGAGTCCTCGCACGCGCTCGCCTATGCCGCCAAGCTGGCGCCCACCCTGCCCAAGGACAAGATCCTGCTGGTCAACCTCTCCGGGCGCGGCGACAAGGACATGCACACCGTCGCCGAGCGCTCCGGGCTCCAGTTCTGAACCCGAATCCGAACCTGAAGCGGGCCGCTGATGCGGCCCGCAGTGTGATCGAGACATGTCGAGAATCCAGACCGTTTTCCAGCGCCTCCAGGCCGATGGCCGCAAGGCGCTGATCCCCTTCGTCACCGCCGGCTTCCCGGCGCCCGAGCTCACCCTGCCGCTGATGAACGCGCTGGTCGAGGGCGGCGCCGACATCCTCGAGCTCGGCGTGCCCTTCTCCGACCCGATGGCCGACGGCCCCACCATCCAGCGCGCCTCCGAGCGCGCGCTCGCGCAGGGCATGAGTCTGCGCAAGGTGCTCGAGACCGTGCGCGCCTTCCGCGCCACCAACGCCGACACGCCCGTGGTGCTGATGGGCTACGCCAACCCGATCGAGGCCATGGGCCAGGAGCGCTTCGTCGCCGCGGCGCACGAGGCCGGCGTCGATGGCGTGCTCGTGGTCGACTATCCGCCCGAGGAGTGCGTCAGCTTCGCCGCCACCGCGAAGGCCGGCGGCCTCGACCCCATCTTCCTGCTCGCGCCCACCTCGGGCGAGCAGCGCTTCGCCGACGTCGCGCGCGCCGGCAGCGGCTACATCTACTACGTCTCGCTCAAGGGCGTGACCGGCAGCGCCAAGCTCGACGTCGACGAGGTCGCGCGCCGCATCCCCGAGATCCGCGCCGCGGTCGGCATGCCGGTGGGCGTGGGCTTTGGCATCCGCGACGCCGAGAGCGCGCAGCGCATCGGCGCGGTCGCCGACGCGGTGGTGATCGGCAGCCGGATCATCGAGGAGATCGAGAACAACCCGGGCGAGGAGGTCGCGCGCGTGCGCGACTTCATGCGTCCGATCCGCGCCGCGCTCGACGCGCTGGCGGCGGGCAAGGGAGCACAGGCATGAGCTGGTTCGAGAAACTCATCCCGCCGCGCATCAAGCGCGGCGATTCGTCGCGCAGCAAGTCGATCCCCGAAGGGCTGTGGAGCAAGTGCGAGGGCTGCGAGTCGGTGCTGTACCGCTCCGACCTCGACAGCAACCTCGGCGTGTGCCCCAAGTGCGGGCACCATCACCGCCTGCGCGCACGCCGCCGCCTCGACCAGCTGCTCGACACCGAGGGCCGCGTCGAGATCGGCGCCGAGGTCACGCCGGTCGATGCGCTCAAGTTCAAGGACTCGCGCAAGTACCCCGACCGCCTGTCCGCCGCCGCTGCCGACACCGGCGAGGCCGACGCGATGGTGGTGATGCGCGGTGCGATCAAGACCGTGCCGGTCGTGGTCGCCTGCTTCGAGTTCGACTTCCTCGGCGGCTCGATGGGCTCGGTGGTGGGCGAGCGCTTCGTGCGCGGCGCGCGCGCGGCCTTCGAGGAGCGTCTGCCCTTCATCTGCATCACCGCCTCGGGTGGCGCGCGCATGCAGGAAGGCCTGCTGTCGCTGATGCAGATGGCCAAGACCACGGCGGCGATCACTCGCCTGTCCGAGCGCCGCCTGCCCTTCATCACCTTGCTCACCGACCCCACCATGGGCGGCGTGTCGGCGAGCTTCGCCTTCATGGGAGACGTCGTCGTCGCCGAGCCCAACGCGCTGATCGGCTTCGCCGGCCCGCGCGTGATCGAGCAGACGGTGCGCGAGAAGCTGCCTGAAGGCTTCCAGCGCGCCGAGTTCCTGCTCGACAAGGGTGCGATCGACCTGATCGTCGACCGCCGCGAGCTGCGCGACCGCCTCGCGGTGCTGCTCGCCATGCTCAACCGCCAGCCCGCGGACGTGGTCGTCGGGTGATGGCCGAGCAAGCCGGATTGCCCGCCAGCCTGGACGGCTGGCTCGCCCTGCTGGAACAGCGTCATGGCCAGCACATCGAGCTCGGGCTGGAGCGCGTCGCCGCAGTGCGCGCGCGCATGCAGGCGGAGTCGGACGCGGTGGTCATCACCGTCGGCGGCACCAACGGCAAGGGTTCGTGCTGCGCGATGCTCGAGGGCATCCTGCTCGCCTCGGGCTACCGCGTGGGCTGCTACACCTCGCCCCACCTGCTGCGCTACAACGAGCGCGTGCGCATCGACGGCAAGGACGTCGACGACGCGGCCCTGGTGGCCGGCTTCGCGGCGGTCGAGGGCGCGCGCGGCGACACCGCGCTGACCTACTTCGAGCACGGCACCCTGGCGGCCTGGCAGGTCTTCGCCGCGGCCCGGCCGGACGTGATCATCCTCGAGGTCGGCCTCGGCGGCCGGCTCGACGCGGTCAACGTCTTCGAACCCGACTGCGCGCTGGTCACCAGCGTGGCCATGGACCACATGGACTACCTCGGCGACACGCGCGAGGCCATCGGCTTCGAGAAGGCGGGCATCTTCCGCGCCGGCCGTCCTGCCGTGTGCGGTGATCCGCAGCCGCCCGCGAGCCTGGTCGAGCACGCCGCGGCGATCGGCGCCCAGCTGTGGATCAGCGGGCGCGACTTCGGCTTCGGTGGCGACCGTCAGCAGTGGGGCTACTGGCGCTACGCCCAGCCGCCGCGCGAGGGTGCGCTGGTGCGCCGGGGCGGGCTCGCCTACCCGGCGCTGCGCGGCGCCAACCAGCTGCTCAACGCGGCGGCGGTGATCACCGTGCTCGAGTGCCTGCGCGACCGCATCCCGGTGTCGATGCAGCACGTTCGCCAGGGCCTCATGCTGGTCGAGCTGCCCGGCCGTTTCCAGGTGCAGCCGGGGCGTCCCTCGGTGGTGCTCGACGTCGCGCACAACCCACAGGCCGCCGGCGTGCTCGCCGACAACCTCGGCAACATGGGCTTCTACCCCGAGACCTGGGCGGTGCTGGGCATGCTCGCCGACAAGGACGTGGCGGGCGTGGTCGAGCTGATGGCCGGCCGGGTCGACCACTGGCTGCTCGCCGACCTGTCCGGGCCGCGCGGCCTCTCCGCCGAGGCGCTCGCCGCGAAGGTGCGCGCGGTGAAGGAGGGCGCCGACATCCGCTGCTTCCCCACGCCGGCCGAGGCCTATGCTGCGGCGCAAAAACTGGTCGCCGAGGATGATAGAATCGTCGTTTTCGGTTCCTTCCTGACGGTGTCGGACGTGCTCGCCGCGATCAAGGCGGCACGGCGCGGATGAGGTTTTGCGGTGACTGAGGCAGATTCCCTCGAGATCAAGAAGCGCGCGCGCCGACGCCTGGTCGGTGCGATCGCGCTCGCCCTGCTGGCCGCGATCGTGCTGCCGATGATGATGGACGAGGAGCCGCATCCCTCGATCGAGGACATCCAGGTCTCGATTCCCGACCGCGACAAGGCGGTCGCCGCGCGTCGCGCCAGTGCGCCCGAGAGCGCGAGCGCGCCGGTCGCCGTCGCCGTGCCGGAGGACGACGAGGTGGTCGCGGCCGAGAAGCCCGCAGCCGAGAAGGCCCCGGCCGCGCCGGACAAGCCCGCGCCGGCGGCGGCAGCTGCGAAGCCCGCCAGCCCGCCTGCTCCAGCCACACCGCCCGCCGCGGCAACGCCGCCGCGCCCGCCCGCGCCCGCGGCGACCCCCGAGCCGCGCCGCCCCTCCGCCGACGAAGAGGCTCGCCTGCGCGCGCTCATCGAGGGCAAGGCCTCGCCCGCGCGCGGCGACAGCTACGTGCTGCAGATCGGCGCCTTCAGCGACGCCGGCAAGGCTGCGAAGCTGGTCGACGAGCTGCGCGCGCGCGGCTTCCCGGCCTACACCGAGCGCGCCGGCAACGTCACGCGGGTGCGTGTCGGCCCGGTCGCCGGGCGCGCCGAGGCCGACGCCGCCGCAGCCCGCCTCAAGTCCGCGGGTCATCCGGCCGTGCTGCAGGCGCGCTGATTTCCCCAGCCATGACCGTCTTCGACTACGTCTTCCTCGGCCTGCTCGGCTTTTCCGCGCTCATCGGCATGTGGCGCGGCCTGGTCAGCGAGGTCATGGCGGTGCTCGCATGGGCGGCAGCGCTCTTCGCCGCATGGCGCTATAACGGAGAGGCGGCCGAGGTATTCACCGGCATGATCGTCGAGCCGATGTGGCGACAGGTTGCCGGTGGCGCGCTGGTCGTGGTCGGCGTGCTCATCCTCGCGGCGCTGCTGCGCTACCTGCTGCGCGAGCTGCTGCGCGCCGCCGGCCTGGGCGCCACGGACCGCTTCTTCGGTGCGCTCTTCGGCATCGCGCGCGGGCTGGCGGTCGCCTTCGTGGTGGTGCTGATCGGCGGGCTCGCCGGAGTCGCAAAGGAGCCGTGGTGGCGCGATGCGCTGTTCTCGGCGCCGCTGGAGTCGGCGGTGATCGCCGCCAAACCCTGGCTGCCTGCAGAGGTGGCCGACAAGATTCGATTCAGATAGGCCTCAATCCATGTGCGGAATTCTCGGTGTCGTCGCCACCTCCCCGGTCAACCAACTGCTCTACGACGGCCTCCAGGTGCTGCAGCACCGCGGCCAGGACGCGGCGGGCATCGCCACCTCCGAGGGCGGGCGCTTCCACATGCACAAGGGCTCCGGCCTGGTGCGCGATGTGTTCCGTACGCGCAACATGCGCAACCTGGAGGGCAACTGGGGCATCGGTCACGTGCGCTACCCGACCGCGGGCTCGGCCTACAACGCCGCCGAGGCGCAGCCCTTCTACGTCAATTCGCCCTTCGGCCTGCTGCTGGCGCATAACGGCAACCTGACCAACTCGGAAGCGCTCAAGCGCGAGATGTTCCTGTCCGACCTGCGCCACATCAACACCAGCAGCGACTCCGAGGTGCTGCTCAACGTGTTCGCGCACGAGCTGCAGGCCGCCTGCAAGGGCCTCAAGATCGACGAGGAGGCCATCTTCACCGCGGTCGCCGGGGTGCATCGGCGCTGCCGCGGCGCCTACGCGGTCGTGGTGATGATCGCCGGCTACGGCCTGCTCGCCTTCCGCGACCCCTACGGCATCCGCCCGCTGGTCATCGGCCGCAACGACTGCGAGGCCGGCACCGAGTGGCTGGTGGCCTCGGAGTCGGTGGCGGTCGATGTGCTCGGCTTCCGCCTGCTGCGCGACGTCGCGCCGGGCGAGGCGGTGCTGGTCGATACCGCGGGGCGCTTCCACAGCCGCCAGTGCGCCGCGCGCACCGTGCACGCGCCCTGCATGTTCGAGTTCGTCTATCTGGCGCGGCCGGATTCGATCATCGACGGCGTGTCGGTGTACGAGTCGCGCATGAAGATGGGCGAGTACCTCGCCGACAAGATGCGCCGCACCATGCCCAACGTGCACATCGACGTGGTGATCCCCATCCCCGACTCCAGCCGCCCCTCGGCGATGCAGATGGCCGACCGGCTCGACCTGCCCTTCCGCGAGGGCTTCGTCAAGAACCGCTACATCGGCCGCACCTTCATCATGCCGGGCCAGGCCACGCGGCGGAAGTCGGTGCGCCAGAAGCTCAACACCATCCACCAGGAGTTCAAGGGCAAGAGCGTGCTGCTGGTCGACGACTCCATCGTGCGCGGCACGACCAGCAAGGAGATCGTCAACATGGCGCGCGAGGCGGGGGCCACCAGGGTCTATCTCGCCTCCGCCGCGCCGCCGGTGCGCTACGCCAACGTCTACGGCATCGACATGCCCACCCGCGGCGAGCTGATCGCCTCCGACCGCAGCGAAGAAGAGATCTGCCGCGAGATCGGCGCCGACGGCCTCATCTACCAGGACCTCGACGACCTCAAGGCCTCGGTGCGCGCGCTCAACCCCTCGCTGCAGTTCTTCGAGACCTCCTGTTTCGACGGCCAGTACGTCACCGGCGACATCACCGTCGAGTACCTCAACGGCGTCGAGAACCAGCGCGGCGAGGCCAAGCCGGGCAAGAACGACCATGACGACGACGGCGACGGCCAACTCGACCTCAACCTCGCCTCCGACGCCGAGCGCTGAGCGCTGAACCGCTCCAGACGAATCCAGCCACGATCACGATGAACCGTCCCCTTCCGCCCGAGCTTCACCCCGACACCCTGGCCGTGCGCGCCGGCACCGAGCGCACGCAGTTCCGCGAGCATGGCGAGGCCATGTACCTCACCTCGAGCTTCGTCTTCGGCAGCGCCGCGCAGGCCGCGGCGTGTTTCTCGGGCGAGGAGGAGGGCTACGTGTACGCGCGCTTCTCCAACCCGACCGTGACCGCCATGCAGACCCGGCTCGCCGCGCTCGAAGGCGGCGAGGACTGCGTCGCCACCGCCTCGGGCATGTCGGCGATCCTGTCGCTGGCGATGGCGACCATGCAGGCGGGCGACCACGTGGTGGCGTCCAACGGCCTCTTCGGCGCCACCCAGCAGCTCTTTGGCGGCATCCTGTCCAAGTTCGGCATCAGCACGACCTTCGTGCCGGCCACCGACCTCGACGCCTGGCGCGCCGCGATTACGCCGCGCACCAGGCTGTTCTTCACCGAGACGCCGTCCAACCCGCTCACCGAGGTCATCGACATCGCCGGCGTGGCGGCGATCGCGCGCGCCGCGGGGGTGATCTTCGCGGTCGACAACTGCTTCTGCACACCGGCGCTGCAGCGCCCGCTCGAGCTCGGCGCCGACGTCGTCGTGCATTCGGCCACCAAGTATCTCGATGGCCAGGGCAGGGTGCTCGGCGGCGCGGTGGTCGGCAGCAAGGCGGTCACCGACGAGGTCTTCAAGTTCCTGCGCACCGCCGGCCCGACCCTGTCGCCCTTCAACGCCTGGGTCATCCTCAAGGGCCTGGAAACCCTGCGCATCCGCATGGAGGCGCAGTCGGCGAGCGCACTCGAGCTCGCGCGCTGGCTCGAGGCCCAGCCCGGCGTGGCGCGGGTGTACTACCCGGGGCTGGAGTCCCACCCGCAGCACGCGCTGGCGATGCGCCAGCAAAAGAGCGGCGGCGCCATCGTCAGCTTCGACGTCAAGGGCGGCCGCGATGCGGCGTGGAAGGTGGTTGACGCCACCCGCCTGATCTCGATCACCGCCAACCTCGGCGACACCAAGAGCACCATCACCCACCCCGCCACCACCACCCACGGCCGCATCAGCGCCGAGGCGCGCGCCACCGCCGGCATCGGCGACGGCCTGCTGCGCATCGCCGTGGGGCTGGAAGACATCGACGACCTCAAGGCCGATCTCGCCCGCGGGCTGGCGAGCTGAGCCCGCAGCGTCGGGACCGCCCCGGCGCTGCCGATGACGTCCAACCGTCGGGATCGCCCCACCGCCCGAGATGCGCGATATCCCTCTGTAGGAGCGCCGGCAGGCGCGAACAGGACGCCGAAAGCCTGCGCCTCCGCCGCCACCCACGCGTCCCGGTTCGCGCCTGCCGGCGCTCCTACAGAAACCGCCACGCGTCCCGGACCTCCTGCAGGAGCTGCGGCAGCTGCGAATGGAGCGGTTCGGCGACCGCGGCGCCGGAAGGAGCCCGGACGCCGCTTTCGCGCCTGCCGGCGCTCCTACATGGAGCGCAGCGCCTCCGCCGCCACCCACGCGTCCCGGTTCGCGCCTGCCGGCGCTCCTACAGAAACCGCCACGCGTCCCGGACCTCCTGCAGGAGCTGCGGCAGCTGCGAATGGAGCGGTTCGGCGACCGCGGCGCCGGAAGGAGCCCGGACGCCGCTTTCGCGCCTGCCGGCGCTCCTACATGGAGCGCAGCGCCTCCGCGCAAACCACGTCACTGCTCCGGTCGAGCCTCCTCGTCCAGGTCCTCGAACGCCTCTGCCGGTGAAAGCGTCATGTCCACGCTCTCCAGGCGCAGCGCCGGCCCGTCCCGCTCGCTCTCGAGCAGGATCCAGCGCCCGGCCGCGCGCCGGTACAACTCCAGGCGGCGCTGATCGACGTCAACCAGCAGGTATTCGCGCAGATCGGCCAGCTTGCGATAAGCGGCGAACTTGATGCCGCGATCGTAGGCGGCGGTGGAGTCCGACAGCACCTCCACCACCAGGCGCGGATGCTCGATCGCCAGCTCGGCACGGCGGTCGCGCTCGTCGCAGGTGACCATCACGTCCGGGTAGAGGTAGGCGTCCGCATCGGCGACGAAAAGTTTCATCTCGGAAACGAAGGTTCGCAGCGCGAGCCCTTGAGGTGCGCGCGAAGTCGACTCGCGACTGCGAGCGCTGCCAGCGCATGCCCGCGCCTGACCCCAACCATCGCGAACACCTTGCCGACCAGATACTCGTTCTTGTCCGGCTGCGCGGCCTCCCAGTCGAGGTAGGCCTGCCGATTCAGCGTCGCGGCTTCCTGTGCCGGCTCCATTGCGAAGCTCCGGTCGATGTCCCGCCATTGTGGGCGAGGAGGGCGACGGGTTCAACGCTGCACCCCAGCAGCGTTGCAGTTCGAGGCCCGCGGCGTCGCGCCCGCCCCCGTGGCATCCTGTGCACTCCTCATCCTCCCGGACCCGCCCCCCATGAAGACCATCGGCCTCCTCGGCGGCATGAGCTGGGAATCCACCGTGCCTTACTACCGCCAGATCAACGAAGCGGTGAAGGCCCGCCTCGGCGGCCTGCACTCGGCCAGGATCGTGCTGTACAGCGTCGACTTCGCCGAGATCGAGCGCCTGCAGCGCGACGGCGACTGGGACGCCGCCGGCGTGTTGCTCGCCGCGGCCGCGCAGGCGCTCGCGCGCGCCGGAGCCGACTTCATCGTGCTGTGCACCAACACCATGCACAAGGTGGCCCCCGCCATCGAGGCCGCGACGAACATCCCGCTGCTCCACATCGCCGACCCCACCGCAGCCGCCATCCGCCGCGCCGGCCTGTCCCGCGTCGGCCTGCTCGGCACGCGCTTCACCATGGAGCAGGCCTTCTACCGCGGCCGTCTCGTGGAGCGCCACGGTATCGAGGTGCTCGTCCCCGAGCCGGGCGACCGCGAACGCGTGCATCGGGTGATCTACCAGGAGCTCTGCCTCGGCCGCGTCGAAGACGCCTCGCGCGCCGCCTACCGCGAGGTGATGCGCCGCCTGGTCGAGCGCGGCGCGCAAGGCATCGTCCTCGGCTGCACCGAGATCTCGCTGCTGGTGGCGGCGGAGGACGCGAGTGTGCCGCTGTTCGACACCACGGCGATCCATGCGGGGGCGGCGGTGGAACTGGCGTTGGGGCTTGGGCAGGGATAGGGGAGCTGCAGGGGAGGGATAGGGGGCAGTGGCGGACCGTCGCCGCCGATGCCGCCCCCTTGAACTCCGATCAGTACTCCAGCACCCTCGGCAACTCCTTCGCCTGCTCGACCCACTTGGCGACGTCGGCCTCGGGCGGGACGCGGCGGGTGAGCTTTTTCTCCTCGTTGACCTGGGCCAGCGTCGCGGCCAGGTTGGCCGGGGCGCGGCGGGCGAGGGCGGGGACGGTGTCCACGCCGGCGGCCTCGAGGAGCTGGGCGTAATCGGAGCCGATGCCGTGGATGCGGTAGAGGTCGGCCATGTTGGCGAACTTCAGCACCTGGGCGCTGGAGAGGCCGGTGGCTTCGGCGAGCTTGGCGCGCGCCGAGGGCGTGGTGCTCGCGGCGAGCAGCGTGTCGGTGTCCTTGACGCCGGCTTCGCGGAACTTCTTGCCGGTGACTTCGCCGATGCCTTCGATGTCTTCGATCTTGTAATTCGCCATCCTGCAGCCTCCTGTGGGCGTTGAACGAGTGGCCCGGTCCCGGCGCCGGGGTTGCTCCGTGGAGACCCCCGGCGCCGGTCCTGACGATTCGATCTTAAGCCCACAGCGCTGCCGTGGTGCGTTAAATCCTGACGGCATCGCCCGATTCGGGCGTGAAGTCGCGGCCGTCCCAGCGCAGCCAGCAGGCGTGGCCGCGCCAGTCGGGCAGCACGCGGCGCACGCAGTCGCGGCCGTCCACTGTGAGGCGGTGGGTGGCGGGGCGGTGGGTGTGGCCGTGCACCAGGGTGGGGTAGCCGTGCTCGCGCAGCAGGGCGGCGACCGCGTCGGCGTTGACGTCCATGATCTCCATGGCCTTCTCGGCCTTGGCGGCCTCGCTCTTCTGGCGCAGGCCGGCGATGAAGGCCTTGCGCGCGGCCAGCGGCTGGGCGAGGAAGCCGGCCTGCCAGGCGGGGTCGCGCACCTGGCGGCGGAAGGCCTGGTAGGCGAGGTCGTCGGTGCACAGCGCGTCGCCGTGGGCGAGCAGCAGCATCGGGGTGTCGGCGCCGTCGTTGTCGTCGCGATCGCCGAAGCGCACGCGCGCCGGGTCCTCCAGCAGGGTGGCGCCGATGGCGCGGGCGAAGTCCGCGCCGGCGAGCAGGTCGCGGTTGCCGGTCATGAAGAAGACCGCGGTGCCGGCGTCGGCGAGCGCGCGGATCGCGGCGGCGATGCCGGCATTGAAGGGGGTCTCGAGGTCGTCGTCGCCGGCCCAGTATTCGAACAGGTCGCCGAGGATGAAGAGGCTGGCCGCCTCGCGCGCCGAGCCTTGCAGGAAGGCCAGGAAGGCGGCGACGTTGGCGGGCTCGTCCTCGGTCAGGTGGAGGTCGGAAATGAACAATGCCGGAAGCGCCGCGCGGGCGGCTTCCGGCATCGTGGCGGCGGCCCCGCCCGGCCGGGCCGGGGCGGAAGCCGCTTGCGAAGGGTCGCGCGCGGGCACGATCAGACGACTTCGGCGCGCTCGATGATCACGTCTTCCTTGGGCACGTCCTGGTGGAAGCCGCTGGAGCCGGTCTTGACCTTGCGGATGCTGTCGACCACGTCCATGCCCTCGGTGACCTTGCCGAACACACAGTAGCCCCAGCCCTGCAGGTCGGGCGAGGTGTGGTTGAGGAAGGCGTTGTCGGCGACGTTGATGAAGAACTGCGCGGTGGCCGAGTGCGGGGCCTGGGTGCGCGCCATGGCGATGGTGCCGCGGTCGTTCTTGAGGCCGTTGTCGGCTTCGTTCTTGATCTGCTCGCCGGTGGCCTTCTGCTTCATGCCGGGCTCGAAGCCGCCGCCCTGGATCATGAAGCCGTCGATGACGCGGTGGAAGACGGTGTTGTCGTAGTGGCCGGCCTCGACGTAGGCGAGGAAGTTGGCGACGGTGACCGGGGCCTTCTCGGCGTCGAGTTCGAGGGTGATGACGCCGTGGTTGGTGTGCAGCTTGACTGCCATGCGGATTCTCCTGGAATGGATCTGGCGTGGGCTCGGCGGGGTGGCCGCCGGGCGGTGGGGTTGGGTCTTGCTTCGAGGGCCTGCTTCGCGGGCTTACTTCGAGGGCTTTTTCGCCGGCGCGGCGGTGCCGACCACGCGGGCGCTCTCGACGACGATGGCCTCGACCGGCACGTTCTGGTGGAAGCCGCGGTTGGCGGTGGGCAGCTTGGCGATCTTGTCGACCACCTCCATGCCCTTCACGACCTTGCCGAACACCGCGTAGCCCCAGCCGTCGCGCGAGGGGTAGTCGAGGAAGGTGTTGGGGACGAGGTTGATGAAGAACTGCGCGCTCGCCGAGTGCGGGTCGGAGGTGCGCGCCATCGCCAGCGTGCCGCGCTCGTTCTTGAGGCCGTTCCTGGCCTCGTTCTCGATCGGGGCGCGGGTGGCCTTCTGGTTCATGTTCGCGTCGAAGCCGCCGCCCTGCACCATGAAGCCGTCGATCACGCGGTGGAACACGGTGCCGTCGTAGAAGCCGTCCTTCACGTACTGGACGAAGTTCTCGGCGGACTTGGGTGCCTTGTCGGCGAAGACCTCGACGACGATGTCGCCCTGGCTGGTCTTGAGCTCGACCGTCGGGTTGGCGGCGAACGCCGGGAAGGCGAGGCTGGCCGCGGTGGCGAAGGCAAGCAGGTGTCGTTTCATGGGGGCTCCTGGGATGGGGCGGGAGGGTGGCCGCGGCGATGCCGGATGCGGGCGCCGCCTGCGATTCCGATGCACGCCGGGCGCGAGGTCGGGGCGTGGGCGAGGGGGGTGCCGGGGGCTGCGTGCTATACTCGCGCGCTTGCGTGGGCCTGCCCGGAACCCTGGAGCCGAAGCTCTTTTCGAGCGCCGGATTCTAGCAACAAGGCCCCCCCCTCACAATCGAGCCGCCGCCCGCGTCCCGCCGGTGGCCGGTCTCCAGCCACGACCCGTCCGCCCGATGCTCTCCATCTACAACACCCTGTCGCGCAGCAAGGAAGCCTTCACGCCCATCGAACCCGGCAAGGTCCGCATGTACGTGTGCGGCATGACGGTGTACGACTTCTGCCACCTCGGCCATGCGCGCGTGATGGTGGTGTTCGACATGGTCGCGCGCTGGCTGCGCGCGAGCGGGCTCGAAGTGACCTACGTGCGCAACATCACCGACATCGACGACAAGATCATCCGCCGCGCGCAGGACAACGGCGAGAGCATCCGCCAGCTCACCGACCGCTTCATCGCCGCGATGCACGAGGACGCCGACGCGCTCGGCGTGCTGCGCCCCGACCACGAGCCGCGCGCCACCGACTACGTGGCGCAGATGCAGTCGCTGATCTCGCGTCTCGAGCAAAAGGGCCTGGCCTACGTCGCCGCCAACCGCGACGTGTGCTACGCGGTGCGCAAGTTCGAGGGCTACGGCAAGCTTTCGGGCAAGTCGCTCGACGAGCTGCGCGCCGGCGAGCGCGTCGACGTGGCGCAGGACAAGAACGACCCGCTCGACTTCGTGCTGTGGAAGCACGCCAAGGTCGAGGAGCCGGGCGAGGTCAAGTGGGCGTCGCCGTGGGGCGAGGGCCGCCCGGGCTGGCACATCGAGTGCTCGGCGATGAGCTCGGACCTGCTCGGCGACCACTTCGACATCCACGGCGGCGGCATGGACCTGCAGTTCCCCCACCACGAGAACGAGATCGCCCAGTCCGAGGGCGCGCACGGCCACGCCTTCGTCAATTACTGGATGCACAACGGCTTCGTGCGCGTCGACGACGAGAAGATGTCGAAGTCGCTGGGCAACTTCTTCACCATCCGCGAGGTGCTGCAGAAGTACGACCCCGAGGTGGTGCGCTTCTTCATCCTGCGCGCGCACTACCGCAGCGCGCTCAACTACTCCGACGCGCATCTCGAAGATGCCCGCAACGCGCTCACCCGGCTGTACACCGCGCTGAAGAACGTGCCGGTGGTCGGCGAACCGGTGGTCGACTGGAGCGAGCCCTTCGCGCAGCGCCTGCGCGCGGCGATGGACGACGACTTCAACACCGCCGAGGCCGTGGCCGTGCTGTTCGAGCTCGCCAACGAGGTCAACCGCAGCGCCGCGCCGGCGCTCGCCGCGCAGTTGAAGGCGCTCGGCGGCGTGCTCGGCCTGCTCGGTCGCGAGCCGCAGGCCTTTCTGCAGGCGGGCGCGCCGGACGCCGGCGGGCTCGACGCCGACGCGATCGAGGCCCGCATCGCCGAACGCGCCGCCGCCAAGAAGGCGAAGAACTTCGCCGAGGCCGACCGCATCCGCGCCGAGCTCACCGCAGCCGGCGTGATCCTGGAGGACGGCGCCGGCGGCACCACCTGGCGCCGCGCCTGAGCGCTCTATCGACGGCGTGCGGAACGCAGCGATCGCGCATCACGGCCGCGCTGCCGGTGCGCCTCGCGGTTCCCTGCCCGGCCGAAACGAATCCAACCGACCCGAACCCGCACAAGGACCCCTGCACATGATCATCACCGGCTTCCAGAGCCTGCTCGACGCCGCTCGCCAGCAGCCCGAACCGCAGCGCCTGCTGCTCGTCTTCACCCGCGCCGAGCTCCCCGAGAAGGCCACCGCCGAGCAGCGCGCCAAGTTCGAGCAGGGCGAGGGCGGCGCGCTGGTGCCGGTGATGTACGTCGACAAGAAGCCCGACGAGCTGCAGAGCTTCGACGAGCTGGTCGAGGAGTCGCGCCACACCGGGCAGAGCTGGGACATGATGTTCGTCGGCTGCCTGAGCGGGCAGGGTGGGCGCGAGCCGGACGACGACACGGTGCAGAAGGCGCTCGAGACCATGATCATGTCGATCCAGGGCGGCATCGTCGCCCACCTGCTGGCCTACCGCCCCAACGGCGAGCAGGTCTGGCTGCCCGACCAGGCCGAAGGCCTCGCCTGAGGGATCGGGGTGCGCGTCGTCTCCGGATTGCCCCATTCGCGGCTGCCGCCGCTCCTACAAGGAGCGCCGCGACGGTTTCTGTAGGAGCGCCGGAAGGCGCGAACGCGGCGGTCGGGATCGGGGCGCGCGTCGTTTCCGGATTGCCCGATTCGCGGCTGCCGCCGCTCCTACAGGGGAGGCGGCGACGGTTTCTGTAGGAGCGGCGGCAGCCGCGAACGCTTGCCGCCGCGCTACCCGTCTCAGCCGCCGAAGAAGTCCCGCACCTTGTCCATCCACCCCTGCGCCTTGGGGTTGTGGCGAGTGGCGTTGCCGCTGGAGATCTCCTCGAACTCGCGCAGCAGCTCGCGCTGACGCTCGGTGAGGTTCACCGGGGTCTCGACCACCACGTGGCACATCAGGTCGCCGTGCACATGGCTGCGCACGTTCTTGATGCCCTTGCCGCGCAGCCGGAAGACCTTGCCGCTCTGGGTCTCGGCGGGGATCTTGAGCCGCGCCATGCCTTCGAGCGTGGGGATCTCGATCTCGCCACCGAGCGCCGCGGTGGTGATGCTGATCGGCATCTCGCAGTGCAGGTCGTCGTGGTCGCGCTCGAACACCGCGTGCTTGCGGATGTGGATCTCGACGTAGAGGTCGCCCGGCGGGCCGCCGTTGAGGCCGGGCTCGCCGTGACCGGCGTGGCGCAGGCGCATGCCGTCGTCGATGCCGGCGGGGATCTTGACCTCGAGTGTCTTCTGCTTCTTGGTGCGGCCGGCGCCGCCGCAGTCGCGGCAGGGGTCGGGGATGATCTTGCCGCTGCCGTGGCACTTCGGGCAGGTCTGCTGGATCGAGAAGAAGCCTTGCTGCACGCGCACCTGGCCGTGGCCCTGGCAGGTGGGGCAGGGCTTGGGGTGGGTGCCGGGCTTGGCGCCGCTGCCGTGGCAGGTGCCGCACTCCTCGACGGTGGGGATGCGGATCGTCTTCTCGGCGCCGCGCGCGGCCTCTTCCAGGGTGATCTCGAGGTTGTAGCGCAGATCGGCGCCGCGATAGACGTTCGAGCGCCCGCCGCGCCCGCCGCCGCCGAAGAGGTCGCCGAAGATGTCGCCGAAGGCATCGGCGAAGCCGTCGAAACCCTGTGCGCCGGGGCCGGCACCCATGGACGGATCGACGCCGGCGTGGCCGTAGCGGTCGTAGGCGGCCTTCTTCTGCGGGTCGGAGAGCATCTCGTAGGCCTCCTTGGCCTCCTTGAACTTCTCTTCCGCTTCCTTGTTGTCCGGATTGCGGTCCGGGTGGTACTTCATGGCCAGCTTGCGGTAGGCCTTCTTGATCTCGTCGTCGCCCGCGTCGCGATTGACGCCGAGGACTTCGTAGTAATCCCTTTTGGACATGGTGCTTCGCTCAGTCTGGTCTCAAGCAAAGGCCGAGCCGGCACCGGAGCAGGGCTCCGGCGGGGCTCGGCCGCGAAGGATTCGCCAGAGTGACGATTACTTCTTGTCCTTCACTTCGGTGAACTCGGCATCCACCACGTCGGCGTCGTCGGCCTTGCCGCCGGCCTGCTGGCCGCCCGCGCCGGCACCCGGCTGGGCGCCGCCTTCGGCCTGGGCCTGGGCGTACATCTGCTCGCCGAGCTTCTGCGCGGCCATCGCCAGCGCCTGGCTCTTGGCTTCGATCGTGTCCTTGTCGCCGCTCTTGATGGCCTCCTCGGCCTCCTTCATCGCGGCCTCGATCTTGGCCTTCTCCTCATCCGACAGCTTGTCGCCGTACTCGGTCAGCGCCTTGCGGGTCGAGTGCACCAGGGCGTCGCACTGGTTGCGCGCGTCGACCAGCTCGTGGGCCTTCTTGTCTTCCTCGGCGTGCGCCTCGGCGTCGCGCACCATGCGCTGGACCTCGTCGTCCGACAGGCCGGAGTTGGCCTGGATCTTGATCTTGTTCTCCTTGCCGGTGGCCTTGTCCTTGGCCGACACGTGCAGGATGCCGTTGGCGTCGATGTCGAAGGTGACCTCGATCTGCGGCATGCCGCGCGGCGCCGGCGGGATGTCCGACAGGTTGAACTGGCCCAGGCTCTTGTTGCCCGAGGCCATCTCGCGCTCGCCCTGCAGCACGTGGATGGTCACGGCCGACTGGTTGTCGTCGGCGGTCGAGAACACCTGCGAGGCCTTGGTCGGGATCGTGGTGTTCTTCTGGATCAGCTTGGTCATCACGCCGCCGAGGGTCTCGATGCCGAGCGACAGCGGGGTGACGTCGAGCAGCAGCACGTCCTTGACCTCGCCCTGCAGCACGCCGCCCTGGATGGAGGCGCCGACGGCGACGGCCTCGTCCGGGTTCACGTCACGGCGCGGCTCCTTGGCGAAGAACTCCTTCACGCGGTCGATGACCTTGGGCATGCGGGTCTGGCCGCCGACCAGGATCACGTCGTCGATGTCCGAAACCTTGAGGCCGGCGTCCTTGAGCGCGATGCGGCAGGGCTCGATCGAGCGCTCGATCAGGTCCTCGACCAGCGACTCGAACTTGGCGCGGGTGATCTTGATCGCCAGGTGCTTCGGGCCCGAGGCGTCGGCGGTGATGTAGGGCAGGTTGATCTCGGTCTGCTGGCCCGAGGACAGCTCGATCTTGGCCTTCTCGGCGGCTTCCTTCAGGCGCTGCAGCGCGAGCACGTCGTTCTTGAGATCGACGCCCTGTTCCTTTTTGAACTCGGTGACGATGTAGTCGATGATGCGCTGGTCGAAGTCCTCGCCGCCCAGGAAGGTGTCGCCGTTGGTGGCCAGCACTTCGAACTGGTGCTCGCCGTCGAGGTCGGCGATCTCGATGATCGAGATGTCGAAGGTGCCGCCGCCGAGGTCATACACGGCGATCTTGGAGTCGCCCGGCTTCTTGTCCATGCCGAAGGCGAGCGCGGCCGCGGTGGGCTCGTTGATGATGCGCTTGACCTCGAGGCCGGCGATGCGGCCGGCGTCCTTGGTGGCCTGGCGCTGGCTGTCGTTGAAGTAGGCCGGCACCGTGATCACCGCCTCGGTCACTTCCTCGCCGAGGTAGTCCTCGGCGGTCTTCTTCATCTTGCGCAGGATCTCGGCGGAGACCTGCGGCGGGGCGATCTTCTTGCCGCGCACTTCCACCCAGGCGTCGCCGTTGTCGGCCTTGGTGATGGTGAAGGGCATCAGGTCGATGTCCTTCTGCACTTCCTTCTCCTGGAAGCGACGGCCGATCAGGCGCTTGATCGCGAACAGGGTGTTCTTGGCGTTGGTGACGGCCTGACGCTTGGCCGGCGCGCCGACCAGGATCTCGCCGTCCTCGGCGTAGGCGACCACCGACGGGGTGGTGCGCGCGCCTTCGGAGTTTTCGATGACCTTCGGCTTGCCGCCTTCCATCACGGAGACGCAGCTGTTGGTGGTGCCGAGGTCGATACCGATGATCTTGCCCATGAGAGTTCCTTTTTCGTCTGGATTCGGGTGGCGCGGCCTGCGGCGCGCCGTTCTGGTTCGAATATGGGGCAGGCGGCGACGCTTTCAAGCGCGCCGCGCGAATTTGCCTGCGCTTCTTACTGGGCCTTGCCCTTGGAGACCATCACCATCGCCGGGCGGATGACGCGCTCGCTGAGCAGGTAGCCCTTCTGCAGCACGGTGACGACGGTGTTGGGCTCGGCGTCGGCCTCGACCATGCTGATTGCCTGGTGCTTGTTGGGGTCGAACTTCTGCCCGAGCGGGTTCTCCTCGGCAAGCTTCGCGCCCTCGAAGGCGGAGATCAGCTGCTTGAGCGTCAATTCGACGCCCTCGCGCATCTTCTCCACGGTCTGGTTCTCGGTGGCGAGCGCGGCTTCGAGGCTGTCCTTCACCGGCAGCATCGCGGTGGCGAACTTCTCGGCGGCGAATTTCGACGCCTTGGCGATGTCGTCCTGCGCGCGCCGGCGCAGGTTCTCGGTCTCGGCCTTGGCGCGCAGCCAGGCGTCGTGGTGCTCGGCGGCCTTCAGCTCGGCCTGGCGCAGCGCCTCCTCGAGGCTCGGCATGCTGTCGATGCCGTTCTCCGGCGCGGTATCGGCCGCCGCGGCGGCGGCCTGGAGGTCGAGCTCCGGGCCGTTCTGCGCGGGCTGCTGCGCGCCGCCCTGCGCGGCCTGCTCCGCCGGCTGGTCGGTAGGGTTCTGGCTGGCCTGGTTCGGGTCCTGCATGTCGGTTGGCTCCGTGTTGGAATGCGAAACAGCCGAGTAATTGGGGATGGTCGGCGCGAGTTCAAGAGGCTTGAGTGAAAAAACCTCCGCGACGGCTCTGCGGGCGAGGGGTTTCGGCGCGGCGAGGGGGGATTGCCATAGGGGGCCGACATGGCGTTGATGTATGACCGCTGCGCGAGGGCGCATCAATGAGGCCACGGCTGATCGCCGTGGATGACGAGCTCGCGGAAATGGTGATCGGCAACACCTGGACGCTTCAATGAGGCCACGGCTGATCGCCGTGGATGACGCACATGGGCGCACGACACGCTGCGCAAGCTCTACCGGCTTCAATGAGGCCACGGCTGATCGCCGTGGATGACATCAAGTGCGTGTTGATTGATGAGTGCCACCTCGTGCTTCAATGAGGCCACGGCTGATCGCCGTGGATGACGTCGTAGATGACGCGCGACAGCGGCGCGGGGGGCTCGGCTTCAATGAGGCCACGGCTGATCGCCGTGGATGACTTCTCGGGCGGCAAGTCGATGACCGCCGTTTTTCAGCTTCAATGAGGCCACGGCTGATCGCCGTGGATGACATCACGACGTTGGTCACGTCGGGGTGGCGCAGCGTGCTTCAATGAGGCCACGGCTGATCGCCGTGGATGACTTGTCATCACGTTGGCGTTTGCGACGTGCTTAGGCCAGCTTCAATGAGGCCACGGCTGATCGCCGTGGATGACTTGTCGATGATCTCGCGCGGGCGGTCGCTGTCTGCGCTTCAATGAGGCCACGGCTGATCGCCGTGGATGACCTGGCGGTGGAGAGAAGTCGCACGGCTGGTATCGCCGGCTTCAATGAGGCCACGGCTGATCGCCGTGGATGACCGCCCGCCCCGTTTGACCGTAGCTCTCCCGAGTTTGGCTTCAATGAGGCCACGGCTGATCGCCGTGGATGACCCGCAGTTCGAGGTCTTCGTGCCGGCCTTCGCGGCGCTTCAATGAGGCCACGGCTGATCGCCGTGGATGACGACGCTCGTCGAGCATCAGCGGGGCGTCACGAAGCGCCGGCTTCAATGAGGCCACGGCTGATCGCCGTGGATGACGAGGTTGAGGTAGTCGCCCACCTGGTTGTCGAGCGGGCTTCAATGAGGCCACGGCTGATCGCCGTGGATGACCTTCGCCACCAGGTAGAGGATGGGCGTGACATCGTCGCTTCAATGAGGCCACGGCTGATCGCCGTGGATGACCCCGCCGAGATCCGGCTGAAGCAGAACCCCATCCTCACGCTTCAATGAGGCCACGGCTGATCGCCGTGGATGACCTGCCGGGGCAGCGCCCCGCAGCCGTTCCTGTTGTCGAGCTTCAATGAGGCCACGGCTGATCGCCGTGGATGACGCAAACAGCCCCGCTCGCTCGCGTTCGAGTCTCTCGACGCTTCAATGAGGCCACGGCTGATCGCCGTGGATGACGCTGCTTTTACAGATCGGCCAGCCGATAGCTTTGCAGCTTCAATGAGGCCACGGCTGATCGCCGTGGATGACAGGCGCAGAAGTCGAGCAAGGAAGGCGCGATCGCCTTTGCTTCAATGAGGCCACGGCTGATCGCCGTGGATGACTCACCGACGGCACCGCCGATGCTTTTGGTAACGCGATGCTTCAATGAGGCCACGGCTGATCGCCGTGGATGACGTATCGAAAATTCGCGGTGTCTTCCATAGCAAACTGCGCTTCAATGAGGCCACGGCTGATCGCCGTGGATGACAGGCCGCGCAAGCCCGTGGGGATGCCCTGACCGAAGCTTCAATGAGGCCACGGCTGATCGCCGTGGATGACTAAGGCCGCCTGAGGGCGTGTAACACGCGTTATAACGCTTCAATGAGGCCACGGCTGATCGCCGTGGATGACCGGCGGCGAGGCGAGGCGTATGACTGGGAACCGTTGCTTCAATGAGGCCACGGCTGATCGCCGTGGATGACCGCCGCGAAGCGGCGCGGGGCTTGTCCCTTATACAAGCTTCAATGAGGCCACGGCTGATCGCCGTGGATGACGAATGAATCGGGTTAATCGCAAGCGCGCATGCAGTCGCTTCAATGAGGCCACGGCTGATCGCCGTGGATGACGCATCATGTTCGCGTGGAGCCTGGATGGTGTCGGCGCGCTTCAATGAGGCCACGGCTGATCGCCGTGGATGACGGCACGAAAAACACGATCATCAGCTACCAGTCCAGCAAGCTTCAATGAGGCCACGGCTGATCGCCGTGGATGACGGCGCTGCGGCGGCTGCGCTGGTCGGTGTCTCGCCACAGCTTCAATGAGGCCACGGCTGATCGCCGTGGATGACTGCCAGCGCAGTCGAATCGCGAGCTCCGCAAACACGCTTCAATGAGGCCACGGCTGATCGCCGTGGATGACTTTTCCGTCATGACGAGGATGCAGTTGTGACCCTCGCTTCAATGAGGCCACGGCTGATCGCCGTGGATGACCTCGGCCTACACCTCGATTGCCACCACCCGCGCGCTGCTTCAATGAGGCCACGGCTGATCGCCGTGGATGACGGCGTCGCTCGAGAAGCCCGGAGTGCCCTTGCGGTGCTTCAATGAGGCCACGGCTGATCGCCGTGGATGACAGCCCTTGCGAAATCGCCTGTTGCCGCTGGCGATCTGACGCCTTTTGCGAGGGCTGTGTGTGCATACGTCCCAACGCGTCCGAGTCAAGCCGAATACTACCCGGGACCTGGGGGAAATGCTCCATGTTTTCAGTTTCCTATGACGCCGCGAGCGCTGGCCGAGGCAAAGCGCGGCACTGGAGCGCTCGCGCGTCCTCGGCGGGAAGGAACGCGGTCTCGGAGGCGTCAGACGATGATGGAGGCGCGTTCGATCGGCGTAAAGTTGCGGCCCAGGCTGGTGATGTGAGGTGCGACCTTGTCGGCCGGGCCCACGTCCATGAGGACGACGTGATCGTCGGCATGATGGATCATGCCGTCGAGCAGCGCGATCAGTTCAGCATGGCGTCGCCGGTTCATCCGGCACTGGAAGACGGAGAGCTGAAGCCATTCTCCATAGCCGTTCATGATCCTGAAGATGCGCCGCCAGCGCTTCGGGTCGCGGATGTCGTAGGTCACGATGTATAGATGCTCGTCCATGGCCTCACCGTGTCGTGAAGTTCGGATAATCCGGGATCTCGCCGAGCAGAAAGCGGGCGAGTAGCCGGGCCTGGACTTCGAGCAGCCGCCGATAGCTGATGCGGTAGCCGAACAAGGGGTGAGTGATTTCGTGGCCGAGGCGGCGATCGAAGGTGCCGATGAAGCGTTTGCGGCCGTCGGCGGTCAGCGCCACGCTGCCGGCCGCACGGATGAAGTCGCCCGGCTTGACCTCGCCGTTGTTGATCGCCTGGATCACGCAGGAGTCGGCGATCAGAGGCCGGAACGGCTCCATCATGTCCAGGGCCAGCGCCGGGCGACCGTAGCGCGGCTGGTGGTAGAAGCCGCGGTAGGGGTCGAAGCCGACCGCGGAAAGCGTCGTGGTCCACGCGCGTGCGAGCAAGCTGTAGGCGAAGGAGAGCAGCGCATTGACCGGATCGGTCGGCGGGCGGCGGTTGCGGGTGGTGAAGTCGAAACCCAGGCTGGCGTCGGGCAGGGCATCCTCGGGCGCGGCGCGGAGCAGTTTTCCGAAGCTGCCGAAGTAGCGCGCGGCTGCGGAGCCTTCGACGCCGAGCAACTCCTGGAGGCTCGCGGCGTGCTCGGCGCGTCTGGCGTCGGTATGCAGTGCGGCGATCAGATCCTCCGGCTTTTCCTCGTCCTTCCAGTTGCGACGCAGCAAGGTGCGGCAATTCTGGATCTTGGCGACGACCAGGTTGCGGGCGAGATGGATGCACTGACGTTCATCGAAGCTCGCGCGGTATTGGGCGGTGCGGACCTCGACGTTCTTGTGTCCGGTGCCGACCGTGTGGCCGATGAACCAGCCGCCGTAGGAATGCCAGCTCACCGGGATCTCGCGCTGCATCAGTTCTTGCAGCGTGGGCGTGGTGATGTAGACGTTGCCCATGACGACGACCTGCGAGACATCGATCAGCCTCACCGTCTGCACCTTCTCGTCGTCGACGCTCACCTCCAGTGTCTCGCCCCGTTTTGCGAGCTTGGCGCCGCGCGCCTGGATGTAGAGCGGTAGCGCGTCGTCGCGCGCCACGGCCAGCGGTCGGGGGGCGATCTTCTCGTGACGGATGAAATTGACCTCGTCGGGCAGGCAGATGCCGACCAGCGAACAGCGCGGGCACTTCGGGCTGTCCTCCAGCGGGGCCGGCATCTGGCCTCCTGCCGCGACGAAGCGCAACCCATCGACCGCAGCGCGCGCGAGGGTGCGCAGATCATCGTCGAAGGGCACGGCAACGCGTTCCCGCGATTCGGCGAAGTAGAGCACGCCTTCGTCGCAGCGGTAGCCGTGTTCTTCCAGGATCATGCCCTGCACGCAAAGTTGCACGCGCTCGGGATCGTAGGCGCCCCGCGCCACATGCGGGCGTTTGCCGCGCTTGTAGTCGACCGGCGTGGCGTGCTCGCCGTCGCTTTCGACGAGGTCCATACGTGCGATCAGCCCGAGCCGTTCCGACGACAGGGTCACCGAGCGCGCATGAAAACGCTCGCCCTCGGCCCCAGCGTCCGCATCGGGCAGTCTGCCGCCGGGCCGGTCCACGCGCCGATGGCGGTAGCGCCCGTCCACGGTGTCTGAAGACTCGGACCACTCGCCCTGCACCCACTCCAGGTAAGCCAGGCGCGGGCAGTACTGGTATTCGTTGACCATGCGCGCCGGCAGCAGCGGCATGTCGCCGGCCAGGGCGGGGAAGGGTAGCGGGAGTTCCGGTTGAGGGGCGTCCATTCCTTGGTTCCTCCTGTTGACATGCTTTGGCAGCGCGTCATGGCGCCCTATTGCGGCGGTCTTGGCGAGTCGATGTCGATCGAACTGGCCGGAGAGGGAGGAGGCAGCCGCAGGGAGAACGCCCGGCGCGGTGCAGGGGGTGTGGTAAGCGCTTCGCGCGCAATGAGGCCGCGGCGCCGGAGGGAAGGGCGCCGCGGAAATGGAGTCCGGATTGTCAAAGAGCTTGTTCGACGTGGAGTCCGATCGTCAGGTGCGGCGCAATCGCTTGCCTGCCGCCGTCAGGCGATACTTCTGCAGGCGACTGTTGGGCTTTTCCGGGATGGTCGGAGTGATGGCGCCGCGCTCGACGAGGCGCCTCACCACCTCGTGCAGTTGTCCGGACGGCCTGTTGCGGCCGAGCGCGCGTGCAAGCTCGGTCTTGCCGAGCGGGCCGGCGAGCAGTGCTGCCAGGACTTGTGACTCTACCGGCGACCCTACCTGCGACTCTACCTGCGACTCTACCTGCGACGATGAGACCGTATCGTCCGGGATCCGCCACTGCCATAGGAGGCGTACGCCCCCATCGAACTCGACTTCGGGCGCTCGCGCACCGGCTTCGTGGCACGCGTCTCGAATCTTCTCGTAGCCGCGTCCCCATGCTTCGATGAGCCCCGCACGAAAGAACGTGTTGGCGCCATCCGGGTTCGGGGGTCTCGAGTCGTGTGGCTGCAGCAACTTGTCCGCAGTCCAGGTCGGTGGCAACTGGCCGGGGTTCCAGATACGCAGCTTGTTGCGATAGACACGAATCTGGATGGGCGTACCCGAGCTGTAGTCCTTGTGGATCAGCGCATTCAGAACGGCCTCGCGCAGGGCCTCGCGTGGGATCGGGAAGGCCTCGAGGCGCTGCAGGCCGCGATAGCTGATCCACGCCACCATGTACTTGGTGCGCAGCAGTTCGACGGTCTGCTCCATCTGCGTGAAGAGGTCGCCATGCACCTCGTCGTGAAAGGCGAGATCGCTCTCGCTGCGGAACATTCCGATCTTCACATACGCGCCGGTGAACCAACGTTCGGGGTCTTCGTGGAACAGCAGGAGGGCTGCGCGCTTGAGCATTCCAGCTTCGGTGAGTCGAAGTCGCTCCACCAACTCGGCGCGGCTTGCCGAAAGTGCCCTCGGCGGCAGCCGATCTCCACCCTTCGCGTGCTCCTTGAAGCGCTTGAATGCGATCGGGCTCAAGTCCCGAATGCCGACCCCGGGCACCGGCGCGTTGTCCCGATGTCGCCCGAGCTTGCGCAACAGGAACGCCGACAGGGCGTTGCCCGTGAGGTGCTGCTTCGTGCTGCCCGGGCGGAAGTGGTATTCGCCCCGGTAGCTGATGGGCGTGGGAGATGGCTCGACTTCGATCTCGACGAGCATCTTGCCTTTCGCGTCCACGGCACGCACCGGAGGGATGATCCCAAGGGTGTCGCGAATCTTGTTCGGCAGATCGACGAGCAGCCGCTCCGCGTCGGTGGCGCCGACCGCTACTCCCTCGTCGTTCCTGCCAATGATCAAGGTACCGCCATCGGCGTTGGCGAAGCCGCAGAGCCAGCG
This sequence comes from Thauera sp., assembly GCA_024235615.1. GTDB lineage: Bacteria > Pseudomonadota > Gammaproteobacteria > Burkholderiales > Rhodocyclaceae > Thauera. The sequence continues at coordinate 135,333 of JACKMB010000002.1, forward strand.
CAGGTAGTCGTCGCGCCAGGATTCCTTCCATTCGACGAGGTGGGTTTCCGGTGTCACGGCGTGGGTCCGGCTTGATTGTCTGTTCCGGCTAGAGGCGGTCTTGAAGCAAACAGACCGCCACCGTAGTGCATGCTCTTGCCAAGCAGAAGAGGTCCTGACACGGCGACCGCGAATCGTAGCGACAGCTCTTCACCCTCAGTGGGGCGACGCTCCACCACCAGCGGAGCAGGCAGCCCGCGCCGCCGAACTTCCGTCGTCACGTCGCTCTGCAAGGAATCCGCACCATTGCGCTTGGCGTGCCTTGTGGCCACGTAAGGCGATCTGGCAACCCATACGATCGCTGCGGCAAAGAGCGGGTCGGTGTTCATATCCACGGTTTCCTGTACCAGCCGCAACTTTCCGTTGGTGCCGGCGCGCAGCACGTCGAACCCCGCGAGTGCTCGGGCGAGTGTCTCCAGGTGATGGCGTTCATCCTTCGAAGCTTCCCGGTGTTCGATGATGTGCGGGGCGACAATCAGCAGGCGCCCGCGTTCCAGGTCGGGCACGAAGGCGAGGTGGGCATGTCCGCCATTGCGTGCCGGTTTGCCGTCCGGCTCATGTCCGGTAAAGAACAAGGCCAGGTCAGCCGAGTTGCCGAGTACTGCCTGTACCCGAGCCATCACGGCGCGGCGCAAGGCTCGTGCCAGTACAAGCGGTTCGGCACTGGCAGGCATGCCATCCACGATCGCGAATGCGAATACGCCTTTCGCCTTGCGCACCGGCGCCATCAGGCCCAGCCCCAGATAGCGCCCGCTACCCAGCACGATGGGGCCATGGACCGGCTCGGCAAACTCGATCTGCGCATGCCATAGCTGATGTTTGGAGAAGCGCGTCCCGTCCGCAAAGGCTTCGGCACGCTCGCCCCTGGCCTCGAAGGGTTCGCGCTGCACATGCACATGGGTGATGCGGTCGCGCAGCCCGGCGTGACGCAGCGCCTGGGCGATCTCGTGACATGCCTGCTTCTGCTCCGAAGAGTACTCTGCCCCGCTCTTCCCTTGCTCATGCCGTCGGGCCGGATCGATGCGACGGCGCGCCGCTGTCGGCAAGGCCAGCGGCGTCACGCTGCGCCACAGGCGCGACGGGGTGGCCGCTTCGCCAATGCCATAGTGCATCAGCATCGCGTCGTCATCGGCCGGGACCAGTTCTACCGGCGAGCCCATGATCTCGCCGGTTTCGATATCGACGTCCTGCGCCTCGACCTCCAATCCGGAGAATGCCCAGGTGATGTCGTTTGCAGAAATCGGGCAGTCCGGCGGAACCTCAATCAGCACGCGGCGAATGCCGCGATCCACGTGCACGTGGCCGATCGACGGCAACGGAATGATGCGCAGCCGCTGTGCCTTGTCGGCCTCCCCGGCATTGCGTCCGATCAGGATGCGGCTGACCAGCCTGCGATCGAAGTGCCTTGCCAGGCGCATGAACGCACCGCTCTCAGGAAGTCCGTCCTCGCCGTCGCAGCCTCGCAACGTCTGTACCAGTGCGGCCGCCTTCGTCAAAGGTGAGGACGCGAAAGGCGAACTGGATGCGGTCGCGCGACGCAGGTCGAAAAGCGTGCGAACCGAAGGGCTGTTGTACGCCACTGAGCGGAAGTATGGTCGGGGCGCATTGGAAAATTCGGTTCTGACCGTCCTGCCATCGACGATATGGCGGAAACGCATGGCGCTTGCCTTGTAGCGAGCCTCGAGGCTTTGGAGCGAACCCGCGATCGGGCAGGCGAGCTTCATTCCTACACTGCTCGAGGACGGCCGGTAGATCGCGCCCGGATATTCCTCCAGGCGGCTTTCGGTGGCGGCTTCATCCAGCACCTCGCCAATCGCCCAGGCCATGTCCACGCCACGCCCCAGTTGATAGAGACCTTCGGCAATGCGGCACAAGCACGCCGCATCCGCCTTGCCGTCGTCATCGATCCGCCAGACGTAGAGTAGCGGCAAGGCCACATCGAACAAGCGGGGGCGGATGTGCTTCATCGAACTGCGTATCTCGGCCACACGCCGGATGTCTCCGCCCTTGGCGTCCAGGTCGTTGTTGGGCACATACAGGCCGACGTGTTGGCCGGAGTGCGCAGTGGGCGCTGCGAGCGTCGGCGGGGCTTGGCGCTCCAGCCATGCCAAGGCATCCCGGCTCGCATCATCGAGACCAGGCTTGGCCGCGGCCGCCACCAGTGCCTGAAACAGCCGCGCAGGCGATGGCGGCCAGTCGCCTGTGCCATGGTAGCGACCGTCGTGGAAGCGGACGGAGAGGAACAGGGAGTGGGTCATGAGGCAGGCTGTTCTTCGTTAATGTCCCTCTTAGCGATGATCTTTTTCGCCTCCTTGATATCGAACCTGTATTCCGATTCACTGTCAGGCCAATAGTGGGAAATGAGGGCACCTCGAATAACGCGAGGTTCTCGTTGAATCCCGCCGCCAAACAATGACAGCGACCGAACTCGGTTCAATTTCTCCGGCAAATCACCGCTTTTCTCTGCGGTGTCGCCCCGTTTTCTCTTCGAATCGCCCGGAAAACCGGCGATTCGGCCCATTTCGGGCGTCAGAAAGCCTCGATTCCGGCCTTCTGGAAGTACACCAGCCGCTTCAGGTTGTAGCAGGCGGCCATCATCGTCATCGCAAAGTTCGCTCGCGCCTGGCCGATCGTGCGGATCAGCTTGCCACCCATCTGATCGATGGCCGCGAACACGTGCTCGACACGGGCGCGCGTCTTGGCGATACGGTGATTACGCCCTTGCTGACACTCAGACAGCGGCTTGTTGCGCGTACCCTTTCTCTGAATCTGGTTCCGGTAACCCTTGTCCTTCAACCAGTCTTCACGCCCCTTGGACGTGTAGCCCCGGTCCGCAAAGACGTCTCGGCTGGTGTTGAGCGTGTAGAACACGTTCTCGAAGTGCTGGCTGTCGTGGGTGCTGGCAGTGCCTGTCTCGATCTTGCGGATGACCTTGTACTTCTTGTCCACGTTGATCGAGAGCTTGTAGCCGAAGTGACTCTTGCCGTGCTTCTTGGTCCAAGTGGCATCGGTGTCTTTCTGGCGCCGCTTGGCCGGCTTCCAGTCAGCCGGCATCGCCCCTTCCTTGACGAGCTTGTTCTCCTCACGGCTGTTGCGTTGCTTGGGCGCGGGCACCAGCGTCGCATCGATGATCTGACCGCCCCGAGCGATGTAGCCGTGCTTGAGCAGTTGGGTCGTGACTCCGTCGAACAGGACCTTCGCGCCGGCTTCGCCGATGCGGTTCTCGAACGTCCACACCGTCGTTCGATCCGGAATATTGACCGCGCTGGCCAACCCGCAGAAGCGCTTGTAGCTCATCCGGTCAAGCAACTGGTACTCCATCTGTTCGTCCGACAGGTTGTACAGCCGCTTCAACACCAGAATGCGTACCATCGTCTCGGTCGGATACGGCGGACGACCGCCTTGCGGACTCACCGGACGCGGCGCCACCCGATCCACTTCCGCCGCCAACGCCCCGAAGTCGATGTACGACTCGATCTCGGCCAGTGGATCTCCGAGCGTGTCGATCTTCTTGCGGTGATGCTCGTCGGCGAACAGGTCGGTCTTGATGGCGGTGCGTTTCTTCATGGCTGGCGGCAGAGAACGAAATCAGGACAATCCAATTTTACCAATCACAGAGGTGCCGAGGTTTTTCGAGGCGCCCATGAGTTCGGCCTGTTTTCTCGCGTAGGCGAACAGAGTCCTCTTGGAATCTTCGGATGCCAGGTCAACGGCTTGCTCCGCTCCTCTGCGCGGAACTGAATGCCAAGTGTCTACGTCTGCATAACGAAGAAGGCAGCCTTCCCGCAAGAACAAATCTTGGTCGTTTGTGCCTGCAAGCAGTGCAAGTGAAAGAAGATAGCGGCGCAGTTCTTCTGCCGATATTGCCGGTTTTCCATTTCCTCCAGCCAACGTTCCGCATATCGAACGCAACGCGACAAGATTGATCGTCACGTCGCGCTCTATGGCGCCTCTGGCAATCACACCGCCCAAGGTGCGACGTTCTGGGTTCGGCGCGCCGTTGCGGAATTCAGTCATGTGTTTTGCGGCGCTCTGGCTGACCTTCCTGAACACCGCTGGAGCATCATCGAATCCCTTCTCCGACAACTTGGTCTTATTTGATTTGGCCTCTTTTTCCAGTGCTTCCCACTCATCCTCTTCGAGAACTTTCCGGATGGAATTGAACTGCGCAGCCGAGTACAAGGGCTCGACATCCCAGGCACGGATGATAGAGCGAATAAGCCTTGGGCGCTTTTCCCCCGTACCACCGCGCGAATCCCAAACGCCAAACAATAGCGATGTCGGTGCAATGGCACACAGCGGTCCAGCGTTTCCATGGCGGCGCAATTCCTCGAATGCAGGGGTTATGAGTCTCTCGAGCTCGGGCGTCGCTTTCACAACGGCATCAGCACTTCGATGTGCCAGATCCAGCAGGGATTGTCGCCTTTCAATTTGCACACCGTTCTTTTTTGCAGCGCTCAAGATGATCTCGATTCTTGGAACCAGTGCGGCGTACTCTGGTCGCTTGAACAGGGGCTCCATGCGATTGGCCTGCGAGCCAACACTGTCTATCGTCGCCACCTTGGTTCCGTCCGACAGGGTGTCGATGTTGTAGCCGATGTCGGCATAGGTGGGCGGAAAGATCACGCCGCCTTCGCCCTCGACCGGAACCAGTTTCTGTTTCAAATGCAACGCGACAACGTCGCTCTGATCTTCGACCCATTGGTCGAGCAGTTTGACTGTCAATGACTTTGCAGTGCTTTCGGTGGTATTCATAAGGCGCTCTCCTGCTGGGCGAAAGTGACTATTTTGTTCTTGCCAGAAAGGGCAAGCTCGAAGTGAAACTCTTGGACGGGCAAGGATGTAATGCCACCCTGCAGCGCCACACGGGCTAGCATGGGCGGCAGCATGCCATCCCAAACGAAGTACCGTACGTGCCGAATGCCGATCTCCACCGGTCTGGCATGCTCCAAGCCGCAAGCTGCGAGTAGATGGACAACGGGCGAGGCTGAAACACCATGTTTTTGCATGTTTGGCGAGTAGCCAGCGTCCAACGCCGTCCACGCACCGCGTGGATCGAAATTGAAGCTTCCGCCAATTGGCGTCAGTACGTCGAAGGGCATTGCGACGAGCTCATCATGCCGCTCCTTCCAGAGCTGTTCGATTCCTCTGTATTTGGTCTGTGCTTTTTTGGCGTTGTCGCGCACGCCAGATAGCATAGTTCGAGCAATGTGTTCGGCAGAGCGATTGCCGGAGTAGAGTTTGAATGTGTTTCGCCCCGAACCATCGGCCCAATGGCTCAAATCGAAGGGAGTCCTTCCAGGAGTCGACAGCCGTACCGGCAGCGACAGCGGATCCGCAGTTGGTGCTGGGAAGGTATCCAAGGCCATCGCTGGGGAATTTTGGGCTACTGTATTTGGCTCGGCCTCGGAGCTCGAATCATTTTCGATTGCGTCGGAAAGATCGTCCGGTGCGGTGTTGCCCGTGGCTGGTTCGATATAGTCGAACGGTGTCAACCTTATTGCAGTGGCGTGCGCCAGATATTCGAGGACAGCCTTAACGGGTTCTGTATCACTACTTGCGGTCAATCGAAAGAAAGCTCTTTTCGGATCACTCCACTCAAACCCTGCCGCGGCTTCACCCAGCAGTACGTCTGCCAGTTCCATGAATCCCAGACAGGCGAACACCTGCCCGGGGTTGAACAAGTCCACCGGAATTGTGGATTCGGCCATCAGTCGTTCTCCCCTTCATCATTGGCACGAGACGCTTGTGCGTCGGCGGCACGCAGCAGGGCTTCCCACCACGCTAGGCCCCACGGCCCCCAACGCTGCTGCAGGCGCGCGTAGCGCAGCGCCACTTCGCGGGCGCGCTCCTCCAGTACGGAAGGAGGTGCGTCGTCGCAACCGCGGGTTGCGATCAACGGACGTGCGTTGCCGTGGTGTGCTGCAATCAGGTGTAGCGCGAGATCCTGCAGTTCCTCTGGGAGGCTTTTGACCTCTGGGTCGTCTTTCGCATAAGGCAGCGAGCCGAACTCGTGTCGGTAGCCGTCGAGCAAAGCCCAGTTGAAGCGGGGTGTCTTGGCAAGTGGCTGGCCGGGAATCCCAAGCTTGTTGGCATAGTGTTCGACGTGGAAGGCGCGCTTCCAGTTACGCCCTCTCTTGCCTTCGTCGTGCAGCCGCGCTGCGATGCTCACGGTGCGGATGTATTGAGCCGGCAAGGCAAGGCGTTCGCCGATCGCGTTCGCGCGTACCGCCGTCCAGGACTGGTGTTCGGCGAGCGATTGCGGCCGCCCTTCGGCGCGGTCGTTTTCATTGTTGGAGGTATCGCGCCACTTCTGGATCGAGAGCCAGCGTGTGGCTTCGCCAGTTGCACTGTGCTCCAGATCGAAGCGCAGGTTTTCGCGCCACACGTTCCCGATCTCGCTGTCCGGGTCAGGGGCTGCTTGTGCGGTCCTTTCGCAGATGCGGAAGCGGATGAGGGGCTTCCCGTCATCGGTGGCGATCCAGCAGTTCGAGCTGTCGTCGGCAACGATAGGTGCGTCGGCGAAGTCTCCGTTAAGCAAGCCGTCTTTCAGGCCACCGAAGCCTGCGTCGATGACCAGCGTTCTTCCAGACAGGGTCTTCGCGACTTCCTCTTGGCGCTTCTTGTCGCTCTTCTGGTCCTCGAGGAAGTCCCCAATCCGGAAGCTTTGGACGTGCCTGCCGTCCGCGGTCAGCACAATTCCGGTTACGTCGCTGGGTTGCAGTGCCTCACGGAGCTTGCCCGCTCGCGTTCGCAACCAACCCATTACGCGGAAGGTTTCGGTCTCCAGCGTCTCGCTGGAATGAATCGGCGCAGCCTCGAAATAGTCTTCGATGTCCCTGCCACTCACTGCTGGCGTTGCGCGAACCGGGAGATTCTTGCGCCACACGATGATGGTTTGCGGCTCATCCTGCACCCAGCCGCGCAACCACGGTTCGATTTCGGGCCGCCCGGTGTGTTCGGGCAGCGAGGTCATGGACCACGCATCCACGAGCGCACGGTTCAAGGCGGGGCGCAGTGGCATCGGGGAGCCTGCATCCGCGATGAGGCTGAGAAGACGGTCGTCCATACGGGCTTGCTCACTCAGCTGGCGGAGGGCTTCGGGGCTGACATCGAAACGGCCATCGTCTCCTTCCCGGAGCGCCTCGCCAAAAGGTGCGCGTTGTGCCCGGATGCGTTCGAGCGCTTCGTCCGTCGCTTTCTTCGGTGCGGTTTCCACAAGCACGACCACTTCTGCCTGTCGATCTTCACCGCCGCGCCGATTCACGCGCCCGAAGCGCTGCACCATGCGTTCCCAAGCCACGAGGTCGCAGACCATGTGGTCGGCATCGAGATCCACTCCGACTTCGCCGGCCGAAGTAGCGACCAGGAACGACGGTTGGTCGCGTTGTCCGTGGTTGTCTGCGAGAAAGCCCAGTGCCTGCAAGCCTCGTTCGGCGTCGATGCGTTCCTTTACCCTGCGGGCACCAACGAAAAGCGCTGTGCGATCTGCTGCGACCGTACCCTTGGCCCTCTTGTGCAGCGCATCGCCGACCGACTGTGCTACCTCGCGCGAGTCGCAATAGACAAGGATGCGTACCGGCTGCAGCACATTGTTCTCGCCTTGCGCCAGCGCCCAGGCATGATCGGCCATTGCGTCTGCCAGCTTCTGGTCGCGGATTTCCTTCAACACCAGCCGCTTCCTGGCAAACAGACGTTCGATGGCGATGGGCTCGTCGGGATTCCGAAAGTCTTTTTCCGCCAGCGTAAACGGCGTCGCAGTCGGCCTGCGTCCCGTTGCCGAGAGGGGAAGCAGCCGGAACCTGGGCACCATCACACCCAAGTCCTCACGTCTAGGTCCATACCGCCCTGCGTTGTCCGCGATCTCCGCCAGCAGGGCCTCGAAGGGCGGGACCAGATGCGCTTCGTCCAGCACCACCAGCGTATCCGCGCCCAGCAGCCCCGCGTGATAAGGCCGCATCTTGCGGCTGACGCCATAGCCTTCGAAGAGCAGACGCGAGCCGATCATGTCCACCGTGCCGACGATGATGGCAGGCTTGCTCGGGTCTTCCAGCCATTCGCGGTTGTCGACGAACTGCCCGCGCAAGGTGGAGATGGGTAGCTTCCCGTTCTCGAGACCGAGTGCGTCGGCAAAGGCCCTGATTTCCGGCTTGCCGAGGTTCTTGCGCAGGGTTTCAGCGAATTTCGTGGCTTGATCCACTACGGCACGCCTGTCCACGACATAGATCAGGCGTCTGGGCAGTTCTGGTTTGCCACGGGCCTTCATCTGCTCAGCCAGCGAAACAAGCCAGATCGCCATGACCGCCGTCTTGCCCAGTCCGGTCGGGACGCTGATGGCGGATGGCAACTCGCCCTTGGCAAAATGCTCGCCATACAGGCGCTGCTGCCAGCGCATCGGCGCATGGCCGGTCAATGTCTGGAACATGCTCGCGAAGTTCATTTGGGAAACTCTTGGTCGTCTGAATCGGAAGTCGATGCCTCTCCAGTGGAGGGCGTAGCGTGTTGCCAGCGGAGTTGCCTCGGGGCGGTGGACGAGTTGACTTCGCGATCACGGCAAGCCGACAACATCCAGGCACTCCCCATCCTCGGCAAGAAGGACGTATTCACCATTTTCCAGCTTGACGGCGAATCGGGCCGGCTTGCGGAATCGTTCCCCGTGCTTGCGGATGGGCGGTGGGATTCGCTCGTCGGTGATCGCAATGGGCCCTTGCGATGGAATCGATATCGCTGGGCGAGGCATCGTTTTGTGGTTGGGCATTACGGTCTCCCGTGCAAGATCTCCCCCGCATTATTCGTCCGCCGCTGACTCAGGGAGTGAGCCTGCCGCCGATCGGTAGCGCGCCGCGGCCGCGAGAAGGCGCCGGGCGATTTCGCTGCGCAGCTCTTCCGGGGCGACGACTTCCACTTCCGGGCCGTACTTCAGGATGTCCATCAGCAGCTCGCGCGGGTCGGAGTACGGCACCTGCAGTTCGTAGGCGTCGCCTCGCCACTGGCCGATCTGGTCGGTGTGCCATGTTTCGGCCTCGACCCAGCGCGCGGCATGGGCGGTGAAGCGCAGCACCGCCCAGGCGCGGGCGGTGCCGGTGAAGATGCCGAAGCTGGCACCGAGCTGGCGGTCCAGCTCTGCAGCGGGAACATCCTTCGCCTTCACTTGCAGCGGCCGGGCGGCGGTGATGCGGTCCAGCGAGAAGATGCGCAAGTCGGCGGCGCTCTCACACCAGGCGACCAGGTACCAGTTGTCGCGGTAGCGCACCAGGCGCTGAGGATGGATCGTGCGGGTGGTGCTGCGCTCGCGTGCGCGTCCGACGTAGTCGATGCGGAGCGTTTGTTGGCCGATTGCAGCGGCGGCCACGATACCGAAGCGCTCGGGATCGACGTCGCGCCGCGCTACGCTGCGCAGGAGCACGCGCGTGCTGACGGCTTCGGCGGAGGTGCCGCCTTGTTCGAGCAGTCTGCGGATGCGCGCGCGCAAAGGACCGATGTAGGGCGAGAGCAGGCCGGGCTGCACCTCTTCCAGCAGTTGTTCGCAGGCGAGCAACGCGTGGAGTTCCGATTGGTTGAACCACAGACCGGGCAGCTCGAACTCGGGTGCGTCGGCGGCGTAGCGGTAGCCGTTGGTGTCGCGATCGTAGGTGATCGGCGCGCCCATGTGCAGGCGCATGTACTCGAGGTCGCGGTTGATCGTGGCGCGCGAGGCTTCGAGCTCGTCCATCAACTTGGCGAGCGAGGGTGGCTGTCGGGACTTGAGGCAGCGATGGAGGCGGAAGATGCGTTCGGCACGGTTCATGGCGGGAGGACCGGTTTCGTACCCGATGCGAGTCGGCTTGGGAATGATGTTTGAATCATTGCCGAGGCCCATGGGCGCCGGCAAGCAAATATCGAGCGCTCGAAGTGCGGGCGCATTTCCGGTATCCACGCCCGGCGGGTGGCCGACGCGGGGAAGGGCCGTGCCGGCGGAGGTGGCAAGGCTGATAGTGGGTGTCGCGTGCTAACATCGCACGTTTTGGTAAACGCGGCCCGTCCGCTCCCAGCATGACCCAGTTCGCCAAGGAAACCCTGCCGATCAGCCTCGAAGAGGAGATGCGCCACTCCTACCTCGATTACGCGATGAGCGTGATCGTGGGGCGGGCGCTCCCCGACGCGCGCGACGGCCTCAAGCCGGTGCATCGGCGCGTGCTGTTCGCGATGCATGAACTGTCCAACGACTGGAACCGCGCTTACAAGAAGTCCGCGCGTATCGTCGGAGACGTCATCGGTAAATACCACCCGCACGGCGACACCGCGGTGTACGACACCATCGTGCGCATGGCGCAGGACTTCTCGCTGCGCTACATGCTGGTCGATGGCCAGGGCAACTTCGGCTCGGTCGACGGCGACAACGCCGCGGCGATGCGGTACACCGAGATCCGCATGGCGCGCATCGGTCACGAGCTGCTGGCCGACATCGACAAGGAGACGGTGGACTTCGGGCCGAACTACGACGGCTCGGAGAAGGAGCCGCTGGTCCTGCCCGCGCGCATCCCCAACCTGCTGATCAACGGCTCGGCCGGCATCGCAGTGGGCATGGCGACCAACATCCCGCCGCACAACCTGGGCGAGATCGTCGATGCCTGCCTGAAGCTGCTCGCCGAGCCCGACACCGACATCGAGGCGCTGATCGACATCGTGCAGGCGCCGGACTTCCCGACCGCCGGCCTGATCTACGGCCTCGCCGGCGTGCGCGAGGGCTACCGCACCGGCCGCGGCCGCGTGATCATGCGCGCGCGCACCCACTTCGAGCCGATCGGCAAGACCGACCGCCAGGCCATCGTCGTCGACGAGCTGCCCTACCAGGTCAACAAGCGCACCCTGCAGGAGCGCATGGCCGAGCTGGTCAACGAGAAGAAGATCGAGGGCATCAGCGAGATCCGCGACGAGTCCGACAAGTCGGGCATGCGCCTGGTCATCGAGTTGAAGCGCGGCGAGATGCCCGAGGTCGTGCTCAACAAGCTGTTCAAGCACACCCAGTTGCAGGACAGCTTCGGCATGAACATGGTGGCGCTGGTCGATGGCAAGCCGCGCCTGCTCAACCTCAAGCAGATGCTGGTGTGCTTCCTCGAGCACCGCCGCGAGGTCGTCACCCGCCGCACGATCTTCGAGCTGAAGAAGGCACGCGACCGCGGCCATGTCCTCGAAGGCCTGGCGGTGGCGCTGTCCAACGTCGACGAGATCATCGCGCTGATCAAGGCCGCGCCCACGCCGGCCGACGCCAAGCGCGAGCTGATGGCGCGCGAGTGGCGCTCGGCGCTGGTCGAAGAGATGCTGTCGCGTGCGATGGCGGACAGCTACCGGCCGGAAGGGCTGGATGCGCAATATGGCCTGTCCGCCCAGGGCTACCGCCTGTCCGAGACCCAGGCCCAGGCCATCCTCGAGCTGCGCCTGCAGCGCCTGACCGGCCTCGAGCAGGACAAGATCGTCGGCGAGTACCGCGAGGTGATGGACCTCATCACCGACCTGCTCGACATCCTCGCCCGCCCCGAGCGCATCACCGCGATCATCGTCGAAGAGCTCGGCGCGATCCGCAACCAGTTCGGCGACCCGCGTCGCTCCGAGCTGGTGATGAACACCGCCGAGATCAACATCGAGGACCTGATCACGCCGGAAGACATGGTCGTGACCCTGTCGCACACCGGCTACTTCAAGCGCCAGCCGCTCGCCGACTACCGCGCCCAGCGCCGCGGCGGCCGCGGCAAGCAGGCGACCTCGATGAAGGACGAGGACTTCATCGACCACCTCTTCGTCGCCAACACCCACGACACCGTGCTGTGCTTCTCCAGCCGCGGGCGCTGCTACTGGCTCAAGGTGTACGAGGTGCCCGAGGGCACGCGCAACTCGCGCGGCAAGCCGATCGTGAACCTCTTCCCGCTGGTGGAAGGCGAGAAGATCACCGCGGTGCTGCCGATCAAGGAGTTCGACGAGGAGCACTTCGTGTTCATGGCGACCTCGGAAGGCACGGTCAAGAAGACCGCGCTCAGCGCGTTCTCCAACCCGCGCAAGGCGGGCATCATCGCGGTCAACCTGGACGACGGCGACCACCTCATCGGGGTGGCGATCACCGACGGCCAGTGCGACGTGATGCTGTTCTCGGATGCCGGCAAGGCGGTGCGCTTCGCCGAGACCGACGTGCGCCCGATGGGCCGCGACGCGCGCGGCGTGCGCGGCATGACGCTGGAGGACGGCCAGGCGGTGATCGCCATGCTGGTGGCCAAGGACGAGTCGCAGTCGGTGCTGACCGCGACCGAGAACGGCTACGGCAAGCGCACCCCGGTGGCCGAGTACACCCGCCATGGCCGCGGCACCAAGGGCATGATCGCGATCCAGACCAGCGACCGCAACGGCAAGCTGGTCGGCGCGGTGCTGGTCGAGCCCGGCGACGAGGTCATGCTGATCTCCACCGGTGGCGTGCTGATCCGCACCAGCGTCGAGAGCATCCGCGAGATGGGGCGCTCGACCCAGGGCGTGACTCTGATCAACCTCGACGAGGGCACCTTCCTCGCCAGCATCGAGAAGGTGGCCGAGTCCGAATCGGACGAGAGCATGCGCGCCAATGGCGAGGGCGCCGCGGGTGGCGAGGAAGCCGCCGGCGACGCGGGCGAGGCGCCTGCGGCAGGCGAGGGCGAGGCCCCGGCAGCCGGCGAAGAGGGAGAAGCCTGATGAGTCGCGTGTGGAACTTCAGCGCCGGCCCTGCGGCGCTGCCCGAGGAGGTGCTGCGCCAGGCCGCCGACGAGATGCTCGACTGGCACGGCAGCGGCATGGGTGTCATGGAGATGAGCCATCGCGGCAAGGAGTTCATCGCGATCGCCGCCCAGGCCGAGGCCGACCTGCGCGAGCTGCTCGCGGTGCCGGCGAACTACCGCATCCTCTTCATGCAGGGCGGGGCGATCGCCGAGAACGCGATCATCCCGATGAACCTGATGGGCGACAGGCGTGTCGCCGACTACGTGGTCACCGGCTCGTGGTCGCAGAAGTCGCAGAAGGAGGCGCGCAAGTACGCCGAGGTGAACATCGCCGCGTCGTCGGAGGCGGGCGGCTTCAAGACCGTGCCGGCGATGGCGGAATGGAAGCTTTCCGCCGACCCGGCCTATGTCTTCACCTGCACGAACGAGACCATCGGCGGCCTCGAGTACCCCTTCGAGCCCGACCTCGCGCAGATCGGCCGCGCCGAGGTGCCGGTGGTGGCGGACATGTCCTCGCACATCCTGTCGCGCGCGATCGACGTCTCGAAGTACGGCCTCATCTTCGGCGGCGCGCAGAAGAACATCGGCCCGGCGGGCCTCACCATCGTGATCGTGCGCGAGGACCTGCTCGGCCACGCGATGCCGCATTGCCCCACCGCCTTCGACTTCAGGACGGTCGCCGACAACGGCTCGATGTACAACACGCCGCCCACCTACGGCATCTACATCGCCGGCCTGGTCTTCCAGTGGCTCAAGCGCCAGGGTGGCGTGGCCGCGATCGAGGCGCAGAACGTCGCCAAGGCGAAGCTGCTGTACGACTTCCTCGACGCCAGCGATTTCTACGAGAATCGCATCGAGCCGGCCTGCCGCTCGCGCATGAACGTGCCCTTCTTTCTCAAGGACGAGGCCCTCAACGACGCCTTCCTCGCCGAGTCGAAGGCCGCCGGGCTGGTGCAGCTGAAGGGCCACAAGTCGGTCGGCGGCATGCGCGCGTCGATCTACAACGCGATGCCGCTCGCAGGCGTGCAGGCGCTGGTCGACTTCCTGCGCGACTTCGCCGCCCGCCGCGGCTGAGGGCGCGCGGGGCAGGGCGAGGCGACACGGAAATACGGGACAACATCAGGACGCAAGCCGGAGGGGCCACGGGCCGAGCATGAGCGACGAACTGCTGAAACTGCGCAACGAGATCGACCGCATCGACGAGGAAATCCTCGCCCGCCTCGCCGAGCGCGCACGCTGCGCGCAGCGCGTGGGCGAGATCAAGCGCGGGGTGATGTATTACCGCCCCGAGCGCGAGGCACAGGTGCTGCGCCGCCTGGCCGAGCTCAACCCCGGCCCGCTGTCGTCCGACGCGGTGAAGACCATCTTCCGCGAGGTGATGTCGGCCTGCCTCGGGCTGGAGCAGCCGCTGCGCGTGGCCTACCTCGGCCCCGCCGGCACCTTCTCCGAGAGCGCCAGCCGCAAGCACTTCGGCTCCGCGCCCAACTTCATGGCGATGGCGGCGATCGACGACGTGTTCCGCGCGGTCGAGGCGGGCAACGCCGACTACGGCGTGGTGCCGGTGGAGAACTCCACCGAGGGCGCGGTCGGCGGCACGCTCGACCTGCTGCTCGCCAACCCGCTCAAGGTCTGCGGCGAGGTCCGCCTGCGCATCCACCAGCAGCTGATGTCGCGCGCCGAGGGCATCGGCGCCGCCAAGCGCGTCTACTCGCACGCGCAGTCGCTGGCGCAATGCCACGAGTGGCTCAACCGCAACCTGCCGCACCTGCCGCGCATCCCGGTGGCGAGCAACGCCGAAGCGGCGCGCATGGCCTCCGAGGACCCGGAGTCCTGCGCCATCGCCGGCGACGCCGCGGCGCAGCTCTACGGACTCAACATCCTCGCGCCCAACATCGAGGACGACCCCAACAACACCACCCGCTTCCTGGTCATCGCCGACCACGACGCCGGGCCTTCGGGCAAGGATCGCACCTCGCTGGTGTTCTCCGCGCCCAACCGGCCGGGGGCCATCCACAGCCTGCTCGAGCCCATGGCCCGCCATGGCGTGGACATGACCAAGCTGCAGTCGCGCCCGGCGCGTTCCGGGCTGTGGGAGTACGTGTTCTACGCCGACATCAACGGTCATCGCGACGACCCCGAGGTCGCCGCCGCGCTGCGCGAACTCGACGAGCGCGCCGCCTTCGTGAAGATCATCGGTTCCTATCCGGTCGCGGCGATCTGAGCCCGGCCCCGATTGCACAACAGGCCCGTGCGCACAGCGTGGGCCGCAGCAGGAGACGACCCATGAGCATTGCCAGCCTTGCCCCCGACTACATCCGCGCGATCATGGCCTACCAGCCGGGCAAGCCGATCTCGGAGCTCGCCCGCGAGATGGGCATCGCCGAGGAGAGCATCGTCAAGCTCGCCTCCAACGAGAACCCGCTCGGCATGAGCGTGCGCGCGCGCGACGCCGCCATCACCGCGATCGGCGAGATCTCGCGCTATCCCGACGGCGGCGCGTTCGCGCTCAAGAAGGCCTTGTGCGCGCGCTTCGGCGTGGAACCCGCGCAGCTCGTGATCGGCAACGGCTCGAACGACATCCTCGAGCTCGCCTCGCAGGCCTTCCTCGCGCCCGGGCTGTCGGCGGTGTATTCGCGCCACGCCTTCGCGGTCTACCCGCTCGCCACCAACGCGCGCGGCGCGCGCGGCATCGAGGTGGCGGCGAAGAACTTCGGCCACGACCTCGACGCCATGGCGGCGGCGATCGAGCCGCAGACCCGCGTGGTCTTCATCGCCAACCCGAACAACCCCACCGGCACCTTCGTCCCCGGCGCCGAGCTCGAGGCCTTCCTCGCCGAGGTGCCGCGCCACGTGCTGGTGGTGCTCGACGAGGCCTACACCGAATACCTCGCCCCCGAGCAGCGCTACGACTCGATCGCCTGGCTGGCGCGCTTCCCCAACCTGCTGGTGTCGCGCACCTTCTCCAAGGCCTACGGCCTGGCCGGCCTGCGCGTGGGCTACGCCATCGCCCACCCCGAGGTGGCCGACCTGATGAACCGCGTGCGCCAGCCCTTCAACGTGTCCTCGGTGGCGCTGGCCGCGGCCGAGGCGGCGCTCGACGACGACGAGTTCCTCGCCCGCAGCGCCGAGGTCAACCGCCGTGGCATGGCCCAGCTCGTTGCCGCCTTCCGCGAGCTCGGCCTGGAGTGGATCCCCTCGGCCGGCAACTTCGTCACCTTCAAGGTGGGCGACGCGATCGGGGTGAACCAGGCGCTGCTGCGCCAGGGCGTGATCGTGCGCCCGATCGCGGCCTATGGCATGCCGCACTGGCTGCGCGTGTCGATCGGCCTGCCCGAGGAGAACGCGCGCTTCATCGAGGCGCTGCGCCAGGCGCTCGCCTGATCGAGGGGCGGAGGATGGCGCACATCGGCAAGCTGGTCGTCTGCGGGGTCGGCCTGATCGGCGGCTCCTTCGCGCTCGCGCTGCGGCGTGCGGGCGCGGTCGAGCGCATCGTCGGCATCGGCCGGCGGCGCGAGGTGCTCGAGCGCGCGTGCGCGCTCGGCGTCATCGACGAGATCGCCGAGGGCTGGGCGGATGCGCTCGACGGCGCCGACCTGGTGCTGCTCGCCGCGCCGGTCGGGCAGATGGACGCGATCCTCGCCGCGATGGCGCCGCACCTGCGCCCCGGCACGGTGGTGACCGACGCCGGCAGCACCAAGCGCGACGTGGTCGCCGCGCTGCGCAGCCACCTCGGCGCTGCGCTCGCCGACGTGGTGCCGGCGCACCCGATCGCCGGCGCCGAGAAGAGCGGGGTCGAGGCGGCCTTCGCCGAGCTCTACATGGGCCGCAAGGTGGTGCTGACGCCGCTGCCCGAGAGCCGCCCCGAGGCCGTGCAGAAGGTGCGCGACGCCTGGGAGGCCTGCGGCGCCAACGTCGTCGGCATGACGCCGCAGGAGCACGACCGCGTATTCGCCGCGGTGAGTCACCTTCCGCACCTGCTCGCCTTCGGCCTGGTCGATGACCTTGCCGGGCGCAGCAACGCGCCGCTGCTGTTCTCGCACGCGGCGAGCGGCTTCCGCGACTTCACCCGCATCGCCGGCAGCCACCCCGAGATGTGGCGCGACATCTGCGTGGCCAACCGGGTGGCGCTGCTCGAGGAGCTCGACGCCTACCTCGGCGAGCTCGCCCGCCTGCGCATGATGCTGGTCGAGGGCGACGGCGACGGCCTGGAGGCGGTCTTCGAGCGCGCCCGGCGCGCCCGCAACGCCTGGGCCGAGGGTCTGCCGATCCGCACCGCCGAGTGAGCCGGCGCTTTTTCCTGTTTCGCGGGGCAGGCCCCGTTTTCTGAGGTCATGATGGAATTTCTCGATCTGCCCCCGATGCTGGGCGCCGCCGGCAGCGTCCGCCTGCCTGGCTCGAAGAGCATCTCCAACCGCGTGCTGCTGCTCGCCGCGCTCGCCGAGGGCGAGACCGACATCCGCGACCTGCTGCTGTCGGACGACGTCGAGCGCATGCTCGAGGCCCTGCGCGCGCTCGGTGTCGATTGGCGGCGCGAGGGCGACAGCCTCGACTACCGCGTGCGCGGCGTCGGCGGTCCCTTCCCGGTGAAGGCCGCCGAGCTCTTCCTCGGCAACGCCGGCACCGCCTTCCGTCCGCTCACCGCGGCGCTGGCGCTGTCGGGCGGCGAGTACCGCCTGTCGGGCGTGCCGCGCATGCACGAGCGCCCGATCGGCGACCTCGTCGATGCGCTTCGCCAGCTCGGCGCCGACATCGCCTGCACCGCCAACGAGGGCTATCCCCCGCTGCATCTCAAGCCGGCGACCATCCGTCCCGGCGGCGTGGTGCGCGTGCGCGGCGACGTCTCCAGTCAGTTCCTCACCGCGCTGCTGATGGCGCTGCCGCTCACCGGCGTGGAGACCACGATCGAGGTGGTGGGCGAGCTTATCTCCAAGCCCTACATCCGCATCACCCTCGAGCTGATGGCGCGCTTCGGGGTGCAGGTGAACCAGCAGGGCTGGGAGCGCTTCGTGGTCCCGGGTGGTGCGCGCTACCGCAGCCCCGGCACGGTGTTCGTCGAGGGCGATGCCTCGTCGGCGTCCTACTTCCTCGCCGCCGGCGCGATCGGCGGCGGGCCGGTGCGGGTCGAGGGCGTGGGCCGGTCCAGCATCCAGGGCGATGTGCGCTTCGCCGAGGCGCTCGAGCAGCTCGGCGCGCGCATCACCCTGGGCGACAACTGGATCGAGGCCGCAGCTCCCGCCGGCGGCGTGCTGAAGGCCTTCGACCTCGACCTCAACCACATCCCCGACGCGGCGATGACGCTCGCGGTGGCGGCGCTGTTCGCCGACGGCCCGTGCCGGCTGCGCAACATCGCGAGCTGGCGGGTCAAGGAGACCGACCGCATCGCCGCCATGGCCACCGAGCTGCGCAAGCTCGGCGCCGAGGTGGAGGAGGGCGCCGACTACCTGGTGGTGCAGCGCCCGCAGCGCCTGCAGCCGGCCGCGATCGACACCTACGACGACCACCGCATGGCGATGTGCTTCTCGTTGGCGAGCCTGGGCGGCTGCCGCGTGCGCATCAACGACCCGAAGTGCGTGAACAAGACCTTCCCCGGCTATTTCGAGGCCTTCGCGCGGGTGGCGCAGCCGGTGCCGGTGCTGGCCATCGACGGTCCCTCGGCCTCGGGCAAGGGCACGGTGGCGGCGCGCGTCGCCGAGGCGCTGGGCTGGCACTACCTCGACAGCGGCTCGCTCTACCGCCTGGTGGCGCTGGCCGCGATGCGCGCGGGCGTCGCCTTCGATGATGAGGCCGGCGTGGCCGCGCTCGCCGCGACCCTGCCGGCGCGCTTCGAGGGCGGGCGGGTGCTGCTCGGCGAGGGCGCGGACTGCGACGTCACCGACGAGATCCGCTCCGAGGCCTGCTCGGTCGGCGCCTCCAAGGTCGCCGTGCTGGCGGCGGTGCGCGCGGCCCTGCTCGACCGCCAGCGCGACTACCGCGCGGCGCCGGGCCTGGTCGCCGAAGGGCGCGACATGGGCTCGGTGATCTTCCCCGACGCGGGCCTCAAGGTCTTCCTCACCGCCTCGGCCGAGGCGCGTGCCGAACGCCGCTATAAGCAGTTGATCGAAAAGGGTTTGGCTGCTAACATGGAAAGTCTTCTCAAGGACCTCCAGGAACGGGATGCGCGCGATGCCGCCCGGCCTGTTGCGCCGCTCGTGAAGCTGCCGGACGCGGCCCTGCTCGACACCACGCAACGGAACGTCGACGAGGCTGTCGCCTTCGTGCTCGATCTCGTCGGGCAGGGGGCGAAGTCGCCCGGTTGAACGCAATCGCGCGGGAGCGTGGGCTCCGGCGCGTTTTTTCTTGAACCAGCCATGTTTGCCGTCCCACGGCGGTGCCGGAATCCACCTTTTATGTCCAACGCCACCCCTGCCTTCGAAGAAAGCTTTGCCGCCCTCTTCGAGGAAAGCCTCGCCCTCCAGGAAATGCGCGCCGGTGAAGTCATCACCGCCGAAGTCGTGCGCATCGACCAGAACTTCGTCGTCGTCAACGCCGGCCTGAAGTCCGAAAGCTACGTGCCCATCGAGGAGTTCCGCAACGACCGCGGCGAACTCGAGGCCAACATCGGCGACTTCGTCCACGTTGCCATCGACGCCCTCGAAGACGGCTACGGCGAGACCCGCCTGTCGCGTGACAAGGCCAAGCGCATCGCCGCCTGGAACGACCTCGAGAAGGCGCTCAACGACGGCACCCTGGTCAAGGGCGTCATCACCGGCCGCGTCAAGGGTGGCCTGACCGTCATGACCAACAGCATCCGCGCCTTCCTGCCGGGCTCGCTGGTCGACATGCGTCCGGTCAAGGACACCACGCCGTACGAAGGCAAGGAATACGAGTTCAAGGTCATCAAGCTCGACCGCAAGCGCAACAACGTCGTGGTTTCGCGCCGTGCCGTGCTGGAAGAGTCGATGGGCGAAGAGCGCGAGAAGCTGCTCGCCAACCTCAAGGAAGGCACCGTCATCAAGGGCGTGGTCAAGAACATCACCGACTACGGTGCGTTCGTGGACCTCGGCGGCATCGACGGCCTGCTGCACATCACCGACCTGGCCTGGCGCCGCGTCCGTCACCCGTCCGAAGTGCTGTCGGTCGGTGACGAGATCGAAGCCAAGGTGCTCAAGTTCGACCAGGAAAAGAACCGCGTCTCGCTCGGCCTCAAGCAGCTCGGCGAAGATCCGTGGGTCGGCATCTCGCGTCGTTACCCGCAGGGCACCCGCCTGTTCGGCAAGGTCACCAACATCACCGACTACGGCGCCTTCGTCGAGGTCGAGCAGGGCATCGAGGGCCTGGTCCACGTGTCCGAGATGGACTGGACCAACAAGAACATCCACCCGACCAAGGTCGTGCAGCTGGGCGACGAGGTCGAGGTCATGATCCTCGAGATCGACGAAGACCGTCGCCGCATCTCGCTGGGCATGAAGCAGTGCATGTCCAACCCGTGGGACGATTTCGCCATCAACCACAAGAAGGGCGACAAGGTCCGTGGCCAGATCAAGTCGATCACCGACTTCGGCGTGTTCATCGGCCTGGAAGGCGGCATCGACGGCCTGGTTCACCTTTCCGACCTGTCGTGGAGCGAGTCGGGCGAGGACGCCGTGCGCCGCTTCAAGAAGGGCGACGAGGTCGAGGCCGTGGTGCTGGCGATCGACGTCGAGCGCGAGCGCATCTCGCTCGGCATCAAGCAGCTCGAGGGCGACCCCTACACCAACTTCATCGCCACCCACGAGAAGAACAGCCTCGTGCGCGGCACCGTGAAGTCGGTCGAGCCGCGTGGCGCGGTGATCTCGCTGGGTGACGACGTCGAAGGCTACCTGCGCGCCTCCGAGGCGGCCCCGCACCGTGTCGACGACCTGACCACCATGCTCAAGGAAGGTGACTCGGTCGAGGCGCTGGTGATCAACGTGGATCGCAAGACCCGCTCGATCAGCCTGTCGATCCGCGCCAAGGACCAGGCCGAGCAGTCCGAAGCCATGAACAAGCTGGCTTCCGAGAGCTCCGCGTCCGCCGGCACCACCAACCTGGGTGCCCTGCTCAAGGCCAAGCTGAACGAGCAGAAGCAGTAATCTGTCCGATCATGACCAAATCGGAGCTGATCGCCCAGCTGGCGGAGCGTTTTCCCCAGCTGGTCGCAAAGGACGCCGATTACGCGGTCAAGATGATTCTCGATGCGATGACCGACGCGCTCGCGCGCGGTGATCGCATCGAGATCCGCGGGTTCGGCAGCTTTGCGCTGAACTACCGTCCGCCCCGTACCGGGCGCAATCCCAAATCCGGCGAGAAGGTCCTGGTGCCGGAAAAATACGTTCCGCATTTCAAGGCGGGCAAGGAATTGCGCGAAAGGGTGGATCTCGGCGGAAGTTGACCGCGCGGCGATCGGTTTACAGGCAATAATGGAGGGCGACTGCGGTCGCCTTCTTTTTGTTCATCGTTCGGGAATCATGCCGGTCATGCGTGCAATCATCTGGATCATCCGCCTGCTGCTGTTCTTCCTCTTGTTCGGCTTCGCGATCAAGAACGACCATCTGGTCACGCTGAACTTCTTCTTCGGCATCCAGTGGCAACTTCCGCTGGTGTTCGTGATCCTCGTCACCTTCGCCGCCGGTGCCCTGATCGGCGTCACCGCCACGCTCGCCTCGATGATGCGCCAGCGCCGCGAGATCTCGCGCCTGCGCCGCCAGCTCGAGCTCGTCGAGCGCGAGAAGGCCTCGACCGAGACCGCGCTCGCCGCCGCCGAGTCCCGCCTGCCGATGCCCTGATTCCCGATGGAAATCGAATACTGGTGGCTGCTCGCGCTGCCGCTGTTCTTTGCGCTCGGCTGGCTGGCCGCGCGCATCGACATCCGCCAGGTGGTGCAGGAGTCGCGCGCGCTGCCGCGTTCCTACCTGAGCGGGCTCAACTTCCTGCTCAACGAGCAGCCCGACAAGGCGATCGACGCCTTCGTAGAGGCGGTGCGCATCGATCCGCAGACCGTCGAGCTGCACTTCGCGCTCGGCAGCCTGTTCCGCCGTCGTGGCGAGACCGATCGCGCGATCCGCATCCACCAGCTGCTGGTCGACCGCGAGGACATCAGCGAGGATCACCGCCTGCAGGCGCTGGGGGAGCTCGGCCAGGACTTCCTCAAGGCCGGGCTGCTCGACCGTGCCGAGGCCGCCTTCGTGCGCCTGCGCGGGACGCGCGCCAACGACGTCGCGCTGCGCTACCTGCTCGAGATCTACCAGCAGGAGAAGGACTGGGCGAAGGCGATCGAGGTCGCCGAGGCGCTGCCCGGCCATGAAGGCGTGATCTGGCACACCGAGGTCGCCAACTTCCACTGCGAGCTCGCCGCCTCGGCGCTGGCGAACTCGCGCCACGACGACGCGCAGGTGCATCTGGACCGTGCATTCGAGGTCAATCGGCGGTGCGTGCGCGCGAGCCTGCTGCTCGGCGATCTGCTCGCGGCCCAGGGGCGCGACGAGGAGGCGCTGGAGGCCTGGAAGCGCATCGAGAACCAGGATCCGAACTATCTCGCCCTCGTCGCCGAGCGCGTCATGGACGCATGCGGTCGTCTCGGGCGTGTGGCGCAGGGCCACCAGCTGCTGCGCGCCTGGCTCGCGGCGCACGCCTCGCTCGACCTGCTCGACGAGCTCTTCCACTGGGAGCTCGAGCGCGAAGGGCCCAAGGCGGCCTACGAGATGGTGCGTGAGGAGCTGCGCCGCAACCCGACCCTGCTCGGCCTCGACAAGCTGCTCGAGGCGGCGGCGTTGAACGCGCCGGCAGAGCAGCGCGCAGACATCGATCTGATCAAGCAGCTCATCCATGGCCATACCCGGCGTGTCGCGCGCTACCGCTGCAACACCTGCGGCTTCAAGGCGCGCCAGTTCCACTGGCGCTGCCCGGCCTGCGGCGGCTGGGAGACCTATCCACCGCGGCGCACCGAAGAGTTCGACCTGACGCCCTGAAGCGCGGCGAACCCGGCGGGCCGGTCGGGAGTCCACCTCCCGGCGAACCCTCCCGAAGAACCCCACCCCACAGGGCAACAATGGAATTCAGGACGCTGGAAGACTACGTCGGCCGCACGCCGCTGGTGCGCCTCAAGCGCATCAACGCCGGCCGCAACAACGTGATCCTCGCCAAGCTCGAGGGCAACAACCCGGCCGGCTCGGTCAAGGACCGCCCGGCGCTGTCGATGGTGATGCGCGCCGAGGCGCGTGGCCGGATCAAGCCGGGCGACACCCTGATCGAGGCCACCAGCGGCAACACGGGCATCGCGCTCGCGATGGCCGCGGCGATGCGCGGCTACCGCATGATCCTGGTGATGCCGGAGAACCAGAGCGTGGAGCGCCGCCAGACCATGCGCGCCTTCGGCGCCGAGCTGGTGCTGGTGCCGAGCTCGGGCGGCATGGAGATGGCGCGCGACATCGCGGAGAAAATGCGCGACGAGGGCCGCGGCATCATCCTCGACCAGTTCGCCAACCCGGACAACCCGGTGGCGCACTACGAGGGCACGGGTCCGGAGCTGTGGGAGCAGACCGACGGCCGCATCACCCACTTCGTCAGCTCGATGGGGACCACCGGCACGATCATGGGCACCTCGCGCTTCCTCAAGGAGCGCAATCCCGACATCTGCATCGTCGGCTGCGAGCCGGAAGAGGGCTCGTCCATCCCCGGCATCCGCAAGTGGCCCGAGGCCTACCTGCCGAAGATCTTCGAGCGTCCGCGCGTCGATCGTTTCGAGCGCGTCAGCCAGGCCGACGCCGAGGAGATGACCCGGCGCCTCGCGCGCGAGGAGGGCATCTTCGCCGGCATCTCCTCCGGCGGCGCGATGCATGTCGCGCTGCGCATCGCCGCCCAGGTCGAGAACGCGGTGATCGTCTCCATCGTCTGCGACCGCGGCGACCGCTACCTGTCGACGGGCGTGTTCCCGGCCTGAGGCTCTCCGGGTGGCTGCGCAGCCGGGGACGCGGGAGTCGATCCGCGTGGAGACTTCGGCTGGGGGTTTCGAGCTGCCTTGCGGCGGCCGCAGTCGCCGCGCGCTGGCCTGCTCGCTCGTCCTGCTGATGCTGGTGACGGCCGTGCCCCTGGCGGGCGCGGCCGTGTTCCGCGTGCTCGCTGCCCGGGTCGGCGAGATCGCCGGCCCCGGTTTCGCCGTACACGAGCTGCGCGTGCGCCTGGATGCGCCTGCGCAAGGGGGCGAGGTCGACATCGGCCGCCTGCGCATCGGTGCGCGCGAGTGGCGCGCGCTCACGCTGCGCTGCGGAAGGCTGCGGATCGACGCCGGCGGGCTCGCTTGCAACGCGGCGCGCATGGAGCAGGGCGGGCGGAGGCTGCCCTTCGAGGCCGACGTCGACCTGGCGCTCGGTGCGGGTCCGGTGCGGATCGCGCTGCGCCTGCCCGATGGCGGCCGCATCGAGGCTGGCACCGAGGCGGATGGCCGCCTCCGCGCCCGGCTGCACCGGCTCACCCCTGCCGCGGCCGCGGACCTGCTCGAGCCCTGGCTCGGCGACCTGGCCGCCGGCCTGCGCGGATTCAAGGCGACCGGCGTGCTCGACGCCGAGCTCGACTACCGGCCTGCCGACGCGGGCGCCACGACGGCGAGCCTGCGCGGCCGTCTCGCCGGCGGGGGCTTCGGCCGCGCCGACGGATTGCTCGCGGCCGAGGGCGTGGGCGCGGATTTCACCCTCGAGGCGCGCTCGACGGGCGCGGTGTGGTCCTGGTCGGCGCAGCTCGACTGGGATGCCGGCGCAGCCTACATCCACCCTCTGCTCGTCGAGGCCGGCCCGCGATTGCGCGCGCGCGGGCGCTTCGATGGGCGCCGGATCGAGCTCGAGCGCGCCGAGCTGGCGCTCGACGGGCTCGCGGCGGCATCCGCGCGCGGCGTGATCGACACCGCCGCCGGCACGCCGGATGCCCTCTCGATCGAGCTCGCCGGCGCCGACCTTGCCCGCATCGGCCCGCGCTGGCTGGCGCCGCTGCTGGCGCCGGCGAGTGCGCAGCGGCTGCGCTTCGAGGGGCGGGCGGATGCGCGCGTGGAGCTGCGTGCGGGCCGCCTGGAGACGCTCGCCGTGGAACTGCACGGGGCGGGTTTCGGCCTCGCGCCGCCGCTGGGTGGGGGATCCGCCAGGGGTGACGACGGCAAGGAGGTGGTGCCCGTCGAAGTGCTCGCCCTCGGTCCGGTGGATGGGCGCGTGCGCTGGTCCTCGCGCGGCCCGGGTGCGGCCGCCCTGCAGGTCGGGGGCGGGCGCTGGGAGAAGCTCGCGCTCGGCGCCTTCGCGCTCGATGCCGCGCTCGAGCCGGCCGGGCTGCGCCTTGCGGGTGCGCGCATCCCGCTGCTCGACGGCACGCTGGTGCTTCAGGATCTCGCCCTCGGCTGGTCCGCCGCGGGCTGGGAGGGGAGCGGCGGCGTGGTGCTCGAGCCGGTGTCGATGCCGCTGCTCTCCGAGGCGCTCGGCCTGCCGCTCATGGCGGGGGTGATGTCGGCCGCGTTGCCGGGTCTGCAGTTCGGCCCGGGCGAGCTCGTGCTCGACGGTACGCTCGCGGTGTCGGTGTTCGGCGGCTGGCTGCAGGCGAGCGGGCTGCGCGTGCGCGAACCCTTCGGCGTCGCCTCGCACCTGACGGCCGAGATCGAGGCGCGTCACATCGACCTCGCCCAGCTCACCGAGACCTTCAGCTTCGGCAGCATCACCGGCCACATCGATGCCGACGTGCGCGGCCTGGAGCTGTCGAACTGGCGGCCTGCCGCCTTCGACGCCCGCATTGCCAGCATCGCCGGCGACGAGCGCCGCCGCATCAGCCAGCGCGCGGTGGAGAACATCAGCGCGCTTGGCGGCGGGGGCGCGCTCGCGGCGGTGCAGCGCAGCGTGCTGCGTCTGTTCGAGACCTTCGGTTATCGCGAGCTCGGCCTGCGTTGCCGGCTTGCCAATGGGGTATGCGAGATGGGCGGCCTGGATGCGGAGCCGGACGGCGGTGTGCGCGCCGATGGCGGCTTCACCATCGTGCGCGGCGGCGGCATCCCGGCGCTCGACGTCATCGGCTACAATCGGCGCGTGGATTGGAACGAACTGGTGGCCCGCCTGCAGCGCGTGGTGGCCGAGGACGTCTCTCCCACGATCGATTGAATCTGCATGTACCGCGAGGACGGCATGAACCCTGCTGCGCGCTGGCTGTTCGCGGCTGCGCTGGTTGCGAGTACCGCGGCCTGCGTCACGATCAACATCTATTTCCCGGCCGCGGCGGCCGAGAAGGCCGCCGACCGCATCATCGACGAGGTGTGGCAGCTGCGCGAGGGTGCGGGCAGCGCGCCTGTCACGCCGCCGGCCGCGGGAGGCACGAAATGAAATCCCCTTCGATGCCGTCCGCTTCCCTGACGGGGCGCGTGGCGGCCGTGTTCATCGGCCTCGCACTCGCCTTCGCGGTGCATGCGCAGGGCAACCTCGAGATCGACACCCCGGCGATCTCCGCGCTGCGCAAGGCGATGCAGCAGCGTCATGCGCAGCTCGCGCCGCTGTATGCGTCGGGCGCGGTGGGGATCGCCGCCGACGGCACGGTGAGCCTGCGCGACGCCGCGGCGGTGCCGCTCGCGCAGCGCGCGCAGGCCAACGCCGCGGTCGCGGCCGAGAACGCCGACCGCGCCGCGCTCTACCGCGAGATCGCGCGTGCCAACGGCCATCCGGAGTGGGAGGGCGAGGTGCGGCGCACCTTCGCGCAGCGCTGGCTCGACCGCGCCCAGCCGGGCTGGTGGGTGCAGCAGGGCGCTTCGTGGTCGAGGAAATGATGCCGGTCCTCGTCTTCGACATCGAAACCATTCCCGACGTCGCCGGCATCCGCGCGATCGAGAACCTGCCCGCGGGTCTGTCCGACTTCGAGGTTGCGGAGTGGGCGTTCCAGCAGCGCCGCGCCAGCCACGGCAACGACTTCCTGCCGCACCACCTGCAGCGTGTGGTGGCGATCTCCTGCGTGCTGCGCGATGCGCAGCATTTCCGCGTGTTCTCGCTGTCCGAGCCCGAGAGCGGCGAGGGTGAGATCATCCAGCGCTTTTTCGACGGCATCGAGCGCTACACGCCGCAGATCGTGTCGTGGAACGGCGGTGGCTTCGACCTGCCGGTGCTGCACTACCGCGGCATGCTGCACGGGGTGGCGGCGCCGCGCTACTGGGACCAGGGCGAGGGCGACTACCACGACTCGCGCGACTTCAAGTGGAACAACTACATCAGCCGCTACCATAGCCGTCATCTCGACCTGATGGACCTGCTGGCGCTGTACCAGCCACGCGCCAACGCGCCGCTCGACGATCTCGCCAAGCTCATGGGCTATCCCGGCAAGCTCGGCATGGACGGTTCGGCGGTCTGGCAGGCCTGGCAGGAGGGGCGGATCGCCGAGATCCGCGACTACTGCGAGACCGACGTCGTCAACACCTACCTCGTCTACCTGCGCTTCGAGCGCATGCGCGGGCATCTCGACGCCGCCGCGTGGGCGGCGGAGGTGGAGACGGTGCGCGAGGCGCTCGGCCGCATCGACGCGCCGCACTGGAAGCAGTTCCTCGCCGCCTGGCCGCAGGGCTGAACGGCGCGGCACCTGCTCCATCCCCATCCCCTTACAGGAGAGCAACATGGGCATCATCGGAACCATCCTCATCGGCCTCATCGTCGGCTTCGTCGCGCGCCTGCTGCACCCGGGCAAGGACGGCCTCGGGATCATCATGACCTCGCTGCTCGGCATCGCCGGCTCGCTGGTCGCCACCTACGGCGGCCAGGCGCTGGGCATCTACCATGCGAACGAGGGCGCGGGTTTCCTCGGCGCGGTCGTCGGTGCCGTGGTGATCCTCTTCGTGGTGACGCGCCTCAAGAAGTGATCGCGTTCCGCGGCACGGAAAAAACCGCAAAAAAACTTTGACAAGTTCTTTGTCGTGTCTATAATGCGGGACTTCAGCAGGCGCGTAGCTCAGTTGGTTAGAGCACCACCTTGACATGGTGGGGGTCGTTGGTTCGAATCCAATCGCGCCTACCAGGATTCTGGAGTCGAAAAGTCATGTTCCGAACTACCACTCAGGCCGGAAACTGAACAGGTCGGCTCCGCTTGTCTGCTAAGAGAAAAAAGCGCGCCTAGACCGCGCTTTTTTTTCGTCCACGTTTTCCCGATTTCCTCTGCACGTTCCGCGCTTCGCGGAGCGCCAACAGTCCGAGGCCAAAGTCATGCCCAACATCACGCTCCCCGATGGTTCCGTGCGCAGCTTCGATCATGCGGTGACCGTTGCCGAGGTCGCAGCCTCGATCGGCGCCGGTCTCGCCAAGGCGGCGATCGCCGGTCGCACCGACGGGAAGCTGGTCGATCTCTCGCATCGCTTCGAAGCGGACGCGGATCTCGCCATCGTCACCGACAAGAATGCCGAAGGCCTCGAAATCATCCGCCACTCCACCGCCCACCTGCTCGCGCACGCGGTGAAGGAGCTCTTTCCCGACGCCCAGGTGACGATCGGGCCGGTGATCGACAACGGCTTCTACTACGACTTCTCGTACAAGCGCCCCTTCACCCCCGAGGACCTGCAGGCGATCGAGCAGCGCATGGGCGAGATCGCGAAGCGCGAGATTCCCGTGCATCGCGAGGTGTGGCCGCGCGACAAGGCGGTGGACTTCTTCAAGGGCATCGGCGAGCACTACAAGGCCGAGATCATCGCCTCGATCCCGGCGGGCGAGGACGTCTCGCTGTACCGCCAGGGCGATTTCATCGACCTGTGCCGCGGCCCGCACGTGCCCTCGACCGGCAAGCTCAAGGTCTTCAAGCTCACCAAGCTCGCCGGCGCCTACTGGCGCGGCGACTCGAAGAACGAGATGCTGCAGCGTGTCTATGGCACCGCGTGGGCGAAGAAGGACGAGCTCGACGCCTACCTGCACATGATCGAGGAGGCCGAGAAGCGCGACCACCGCAAGCTCGGGCCGCAGCTCGACTTCTTCCATCTCCAGGACGAGGCTCCTGGTGCGGTGTTCTGGCATCCCCGGGGATGGCGCCTTTTCAATACCCTGATCGGCTACATGCGCGAACGTCAGGAAGAGGCCGGCTACGTCGAGGTGAATACGCCCGACGTCATGGATCGCGGGCTGTGGGAGACGTCCGGTCACTGGCAGAACTACCGCCAGAACATGTTCACCACGGTCACCGAGGACGAGCGCGTCTTCGCCCTCAAGCCGATGAACTGCCCGGGTGCGGTGTCGATGTTCGCGCAGGGGTTGAAGAGCTACCGCGATCTGCCACTGCGTATGGCCGAGTTCGGCAAGGTGCACCGCTACGAGCCGTCCGGTGCGCTGCATGGGTTGCTGCGCGTGCGCCACTTCACCCAGGACGACGCGCACATCTTCTGCACCGAGGATCAGATGGAGCAGGAGTGCAAGGACGTCGTCGCGCTGATCCTCGACATCTACAAGGACTTCGGCTTCGACAACGTGCGCATCAAGCTGTCGACCCGCCCCGAGAACCGCATCGGCAGCGACGAGACCTGGGACAGGCTCGAGGGCGCGCTTGCTGCGGCGCTCGAGCACATGGGCATGGCCTACGAGCTGTTCCCGGGCGAGGGCGCCTTCTACGGCCCCAAGCTGGAGTTCGTGTTGCGCGACACCATCGGCCGCGACTGGCAGTGCGGCACCCTGCAGGTGGACATGAACCTGCCCGAGCGCTTCGACATCCATTATGTGGCCGAGGACAACTCGCGCCGGCGTCCGGTGATGCTGCACCGCGCGCTGTTCGGTTCGCTGGAGCGCTTCACCGGCATCCTGATCGAGCACTACGCGGGGGCGATGCCGATGTGGCTCGCGCCGCAGCACGCGGTGGTGATGAACATCTCGGAAGGGCAGGCCGACTATGCGACCGAGGTCGCTGCACGGCTCAGGAAGGCGGGCTTCCGCGTCGAGGCGGATTTGCGCAACGAGAAGATTAACTATAAAATTCGCGAACATAGCGTGCAGAAGCTGCCCTACCAGATCGTCATCGGCGACAAGGAGAAAGCAGCGGGCCTGGTGGCCGTGCGTGCCCGAGGCGGCCAGGATCTTGGCCAAATGTCCCTCGATTCGCTGATCGAACGCTGGCGTCGCGAAGTTGAAGCGAAAGCCGGCACGGTCTGATTTTGTGGTTTTCGTGGAGAGTTGAACCATCGCTCAAGATAAGAAGCAGCGCGTAAATAGGGAGATCAACGCGCCCGAGCTCCGGCTGGTCGGCGAAGAAGGCGAACAGCTCGGAATCGTGTCCCTGAACGCAGCCCTCAACATGGCCGAAGAAGCCGGGCTGGATCTGGTCGAAATCGCACCGATGGCTGTGCCGCCGGTGTGCAAGCTGATGGATTTCGGCAAGTTCAAGTATCAGGAACAGAAGAAGGCCCACGAAGCCCGACTCAAGCAGAAGCAGGTGCAGGTCAAGGAGGTCAAGCTCCGCCCCGGCACCGACGAGAACGACTACCAGATCAAGCTGCGCAACCTCAAGCGCTTCCTGGAAGAGGGCGACAAGTGCAAGGTCACCCTGCGCTTCCGTGGCCGTGAGATGGCGCACCAGGAGTTCGGCCTGCGCCAGCTCGAGCGTGTCAAGGCCGACCTGGAGGAGCTGGGCCAGGTCGAGCAGATGCCCAAGATGGAAGGGCGCCAGATGATCATGATCATCGCGCCCAAGAAGAAGCACTGAGCTTCTTCGTGAAGAAATTGCCCCGCGAGGGGCGAGACCGCGGGAGGGGGCTTCCCTCCGGCGGAAAACAAGTGGTGCCGGGTAACAAAACGCGCCGGGCTTTTCGGCGCTACCTGGTGTCATCCAAAAACATGGAGTCTCAGCAATGCCCAAGATGAAGACCAAGAGCGGAGCGAAGAAGCGCTTCAAGGTCCGCTCCAGCGGTGGGATCAAGCGGTCCCAGGCGTTCAAGCGCCACATCCTGACCAAGAAGACGACGAAGGTGAAGCGTCACCTGCGCGGCATGACCGAAGTGCATGCGGCAGATGAAAAGCTGATCCGCGCCATGCTTCCGTACGCCTGATAGGAGACCGCAATGCCCCGAGTCAAACGTGGTGTAACCGCCCGCGCCCGTCACAAGAAAGTCCTTTCCCAGGCCAAGGGTTACCGTGGCCGCCGCAAGAACGTCTATCGCATCGCCAAGCAGGCGGTGATGAAGGCGGGTCAGTACGCCTATCGCGACCGTCGTCAGCGCAAGCGCCAGTTCCGCACCCTGTGGATCGCGCGTATCAACGCCGCCGCGCGCGAGCTGGGCCTGACCTACAGCGTGTTCATGAACGGCCTCAAGAAGGCTGCGATCGAGATCGACCGCAAGGTGCTGGCCGACCTGGCCGTGTTCGACAAGCCGGCGTTTGCCGCGATTGCCGAGCAGGCCCGGGCCAAACTCGCTGCGTAATCGCGCGCAGCCAAAAAAAAGGAGGCCTGGCCTCCTTTTTTTTTCTGGATTCCCGGCGCCCGGCGGGCGCCGCGTCCGGATCCCCGAATTCCCGATGAGCGTCGCGCTCCGCGGCGCTCATCCCGCAACACCGCATTCCGCCAGGGCAGGGACATGGAACAGCTCGATCAACTGGTACAACTGGCCGCCGCCGAATTCGCCGCCGCGGCCGACGGCGCGCAGCTCGAACAGGCCAAGGCACGCTATCTCGGCAAGGCCGGCGCGCTCACCGAGCGCCTGAAGGCGCTCGGCAAGCTCGAGCCCGAGGCGCGCCGCGAGGCGGGTGCCGCGATCAACGCCGCCAAGACCGCGATCGAGGCCGCACTCGAGGGCCGCCGCAACGCGCTGCGCGAAGCCGCGCTGCTCGCCCAGCTCGCCGCCGAGGCGCTCGACGTCACCCTGCCCGGGCGTGGTGGCGTGCAGGGCGGCCTGCACCCGGTGAGCCGCACCCTCGAGCGCGTCGAGCGCCTGTTCGGCTCGATCGGCTTCGTGGTCGCCGACGGCCCCGAGATCGAGACCGACTGGCACAACTTCACCGCGCTCAACACGCCCGAGAATCACCCGGCGCGCTCGATGCACGACACCTTCTACCTCGAAGGCCACGACGACGTCCTGCTGCGCACCCACACCAGCCCTGTGCAGATCCGCGCCATGCAGGCCCATGTCGAGCGCCACCGCGACGCCGACGCCATGCCCGACCTGCGCATCATCGCGCCGGGGCGGGTCTTCCGCGTCGACTCCGACGCCACCCACTCGCCGATGTTCCATCAGGTCGAGGGCCTGTGGGTGGGCGAGACGGTGAGCTTCGCCGACCTCAAGGGCGTGATCGCCGACTTCCTGCGCCGCTTCTTCGAGACCGACGACCTGCAGGTGCGCTTCCGCCCGTCCTTCTTCCCCTTCACCGAGCCTTCGGCCGAGATCGACGTCGCCTTCATGAGCGGCGCGCTCGAGGGGCGCTGGCTGGAGATCGCCGGCTGCGGCGTGGTGCACCCCAACGTGCTGCGCTTCGGCGGCATCGACCCCGAGCGCTACACCGGCTTCGCCTTCGGCATGGGGCCGGACCGCCTCACCATGCTGCGCTACGGCGTGAACGACCTGCGCCTGTTCTTCGAGGGCGACCTGCGCTTCCTCGGCCAGTTCCGCTGAGCGGCTTCGCACAAGCTGCGCCCTACCACGCAATCCGGGTAATCGAATCATGCAATTCTCAGAACAGTGGCTGCGGACCTTCGTCGATCCGCAACTGGACAGCGCCGGACTCGGCCATCTGCTGACCATGGCCGGCCTCGAGGTCGAGGAGGCCGAACCTGCCGCGCCCGCCTTCCGTGGCGTCGTGGTGGCCAGGATCGTCGAGGCCGAGAAGCACCCCAACGCCGACAAGCTCAAGCTCTGCAAGGTCGACGCCGGCACGGGCGAGCTGCTGCAGATCGTCTGCGGCGCGCCCAATGCCGCCGCCGGCATGAAGGTACCGTGCGCGGTGGTCGGCGCGGTGCTGCCCGGCGAGTTCGAGATCAAGAAGGCCAAGCTGCGCGGCGTCGAGTCCTTCGGCATGCTGTGCTCGGCGCGCGAGCTCGGCTTCTCCGAGGACCACTCCGGCCTCTACGCGCTGCCCGAGGATGCGCCGGTGGGCACCGACATCCGCGCCTACCTCGGCCTGGACGACACCCTGTTCACGATCAAGCTGACCCCCAACCGTGCCGACTGCCTGAGCCTGACCGGTGTGGCGCGCGAGGTCGCGGCGATCACCGGCGGCGAGTTCCGTGCGCTCGCCATCGAACCCGTTTCGCCTTCGATCGATGCACGCCGCGACATCGTGCTGGATGCGCCGCAGGCCTGTCCGCGCTACTGCGGCCGCATCCTGCGCGGCGTGGACGCTCGTGCCGCGACCCCCGACTGGATGGCGCGCCGTCTGGTACGCAGTGGCATCCGCTCGATCAGTGCGCTGGTCGACATCACCAACTACGTCATGCTCGAGCTCGGCCAGCCGCTGCACGCCTTCGACAACACGAAGCTGCAGGGCGCCATCCACGTCCGCCTGCCGCGCGCGGGCGAGCAGGTGCTGCTGCTCAACGAACAGACCGTGACCCCGGCCGCCGACACCCTGCTGATCGCCGACGAGGCGCGCGCGCTCGCGCTCGCCGGCATCATGGGCGGCGAGGACAGCGGGATCACCCTCGACACCACCGAGGTCTTCCTCGAGAGCGCCTTCTTCGCCCCCGACGCGATCGCCGGCCGCGCGCGCGGCTACGGCTTCGGCTCGGACGCCTCGCACCGCTTCGAGCGCGGCGTGGACCCCGAGCTCGCGCGCGGTGCGCTCGAGCGTGCCACCCGCCTGGTGCTCGAGCTCTGCGGCGGCGAGGCCGGCCCGGTGGTCGAGGCCGTCGCGACGGACGCGCTGCCCGTGCGTGCCCCCGTGCGCCTGCGTCCGGCGCGTGCCCGCCGTGTGCTCGGCATCGTGCTCGACGACGACGACATGCTCGGCCTGCTGCGCCGTGTGCATCTGCAGGTCGATCGCAGTGGCGACGACTTCCTGGTCACGCCGCCGTCGTGGCGCTTCGACATCGAGATCGAGGAAGACCTGATCGAGGAGATCGCCCGCCTGCACGGCTACGACAACATCCCTGCAGTCGCCCCGCAGGGCAGCCTGATGATGCTGCCGAGCACCGAGAACGGCCGCCCGGTGTGGGCGCTGCGCCACCTGCTCGCCGCGCGCGGCTACCAGGAGGTGGTCAACTTCGCCTTCGTCGAGGAGGCGTGGGAGCGCGACTTCTGCGCCAACGAGAACCCGATCCGCCTCGCCAACCCGATCGCCAGCCACCTCAGCGTGATGCGCTCCAGCCTGATTCCCGGCCTGGTCGGCACACTCGCCGCCAACCGCAAGCGCCAGATCGACCGCGTGCGCGTGTTCGAGGTGGCGCGCGTGTTCGAGCGCAAGGCCGACGGCGAGCCCGTGCACGGTTTCCACCAGGTGATGAACATCGCCGCCCTGGCCGCCGGCCAGGTGGTGCCCGAACAGTGGGGCGAGCGCGCGCGCAACGTCGACTTCTACGATGTGAAGGGCGACCTCGAGGCCTTGTTCGCGCCGCGCGCGCTGCAGTTCACCCCGCTCTCGCATCCCGCCCTGCATCCGGGGCGCGCGGCTGCCGTGCGCCTCGACGGCCACATGATCGGCGTGCTCGGCGAGCTGCACCCGGTGTGGGTGCAGCGCTACGAGCTGGGCAGCGCGCCGGTGGTGTTCGAGGTCGCGCTCGACGCCGCGCTCGCGGCCCGCCTTCCCGCCTATGCCGAGATCTCGCGCATGCAGGCGGTGCGGCGCGACCTCGCGCTGGTGGTGGGCAACGACCTTCCCGTCGAGCGTGTGCTCGAGGTGCTGCGCGAGGCCGCGCCGGAGATCGTGCGCGAGATCGCGCTCTTCGACCTCTACCAGGGCAGGGGCATCGACCCCGACAAGAAGAGCCTTGCCTTCAAGGTATCGATGCAAGATACTCGACGCACCCTCGAAGACGCCGAAGTCGATGCGGCGATCGCCTTGCTCGTGGCGCATGCCGAAACCGTGCTGGGTGCACGCCTGCGAGGCGCGGGAGCCTGACATGACCCTCACCAAGGCCGAGCTCGCCGACCTGCTGTTCGAGCAGGTCGGGCTCAACAAGCGTGAAGCCAAGGACATGGTGGAGGGCTTCTTCGAGGAGATCCGGACGGCGCTGGAGCGCGGCGACAGCGTCAAGCTCTCCGGCTTCGGCAACTTCCAGTTGCGCGACAAGCCGCAGCGCCCGGGTCGAAACCCCAAGACCGGCGAGGAAATCCCGATCACCGCCCGGCGCGTGGTCACCTTCCATGCCAGCCAGAAACTGAAGGCCGCGGTGGAGCAACTCAGCGATGCAAGCAAGCAGCCCTGAACCCGGTGGCGAGCAGCTGCCCCCGATTCCTGCGAAACGCTATTTCACGATCGGCGAGGTGAGCGAGCTGTGCTGCGTGAAGCCGCACGTGCTGCGCTACTGGGAGCAGGAGTTCACCCAGCTGAAGCCGGTCAAGCGCGGAGGCAACCGGCGCTACTACCAGCACCACGAGGTCATGCTGATCCGGCGCATCCGTCAGTTGCTGTACCAGGAGGGCTTCACCATCTCCGGTGCGCGCAACCGCCTCGGCGAGTCGGCGATCCAGGAGCAGGAGAACGGCGTGGAGCTCGAGCAGTGCAAGGCCATGCTGCGCGAGCTGCGCGCCGAGATCACCGCCACGCTGCAGGAATTGCGCGCCTGATCCCGCAGGCGCTCTCGTCGCCAAGTCGTCGCTCGCAAAAATACTGGTATTTCTGGAAACCGCTGCTATAATGGCGGCTTGTGTCGGGGCGTAGCGCAGCCTGGTAGCGCACTTGCATGGGGTGCAAGGGGTCGCGAGTTCGAATCCCGCCGCCCCGACCAATCAAATCAACCGGCCCAGGCCGGTTTTTTTGTTTGCGCCGTTCGCCGGCGTGCCGCCCGGTACGCCATGCTAATATCCCCGCTCTCGCCGGTTCGCGGCGCCCCGTTCAGGCCCTCGCAACTCTTCGCAGCCACCCGCACGGAATCAAGATGCGCATCCTGGTCAGCAACGACGACGGTTACTTCGCCCCGGGCATCGCAGCCCTTGCCGAGGCGCTCGGCACGATCGGTGAGGTCACCGTGGTCGCGCCCGAGCGCGACCGCAGCGGCGCAAGCAACTCGCTGACGCTCGATCGTCCGCTCTCGCTTCGCCGGACCTCCAACGGCTTTTACCACGTCAATGGCACCCCGACCGACTGCGTCCATCTCGCCGTCACCGGGATGCTCGACCACCTGCCCGACATGGTCGTCTCCGGCGTCAATCATGGTGCCAACATGGGGGACGACACGGTGTACTCGGGCACGGTCGCGGCCGCCACCGAGGGCTTCCTGCTCGGCGTGCCGTCGATCGCGGTCTCGCTGGTGAGCAAGTCGGCCACCGACTTCACCGCCGCCGCCCGCGTCGCGCGTGATCTCGCCGAGCGCTTCATGCACAACCCCTTTCCGCGCCCGGTGCTGCTCAACGTCAATGTGCCCGACGTGGCTTACGAGCGCCTGCAGGGCATCCGCGTCACCCGCCTGGGCAAGCGCCACAAGGCCGAGCCGGTGGTGCGCAGCGAGACGCCGCGCGGCGAGACCGTGTACTGGGTGGGCGCCGCCGGTGGTGCCGCCGACGCGGGCGAGGGCACCGACTTCCATGCGGTGGCAAACGGCTTCGTTTCGGTCACGCCGCTGCAGATCGACCTCACCCACACCGGCCTGATCGCGCCGGTCTTCGACTGGTTGCAGCGGTGAACATGCGTTCGTCCGACCCCGGGCAGGCTTCGCGCGCGCGCGCGCGCATGGTCGAGCGGCTGCGCGCCCAGGGCATTCGCGACGAGCGCGTGCTCGCGGCGATGCAGGCGGTGCCTCGTCACGCCTTCGTGGATGAGGGGCTCGCCTTCAGCGCCTACGACGACACCCCGCTGCCGATCGGCTTCCAGCAGACCATCTCGCAACCCTTCGTGGTGGCGCGCATGCTCGAACTGCTGCGCAGCGGCCGCGAGCTCGGACGCACGCTCGAGGTGGGCGCTGGCTGCGGCTACCAGGCGGCAGTGCTGTCGCTGCTCGCCACCGAGGTCTACGCGGTCGAGCGCATCCGCGGCCTGCTCGATCGCGCACGCGCGAACCTGCGGCCTTTGCGTCTGCCCAACGTACGGTTGAAACTTGCCGACGGTAGCCTCGGTCTTCCCGAGGCTGCGCCGTTCGACAGCATCATCGTCGCCGCGGCGGCGAGCGGCCTGCCGCCGGCGCTCAAGGAACAACTCGCCCCCGCCGGGCGCCTGATCATCCCGGTTGGCGGAGCGGAGCAGCGCCTGCTGCTGATCGAGCGCCAAGGCAACACCTTCCGCGAGACCTGGTGCGAGGCGGTGCGCTTCGTTCCGCTCATCGCGGGTACTGACTGAACACGGTATTTTTCGATGCACAAGAACATTCCTTCCCTCATCGCCCTCCTCGCTGCAGCGCTGCTTGCGGGCTGCGCCTCGCAGGGGACCGCGCCAGTGCGCGACGGCAGCGGTGTCTCCTCGGCGCCGGCGGCTTCGGTCTCGCCCAGTACCGGTTATCACACCGTCCGGCCCGGCGAGACCTTGCTCGGCATCGCACGCCAATACGGCGTCACGCTGCCCGACCTCGTGTCGTGGAACCGGATCACGGATCCCGACCAGATCCACGTCGGCCAGACCCTGCGCGTGTCCCCGTCGGCGGCGGCGGGAGCCATCGCGGGATCGGGTGGGGCCGTGGTGACCCCGGTCCCCGCGACCGGCTCGCTCGCCGGCACGGTTCCGACCGTGCGCGAGCCTGTCGGAGGGCGGGCGCCGGTGGCCGAGCCGGCGCCGGTGGAGGCTTCGCCGCCAGTCGCGGTCGAGACGCCGCCGTCGGCTGTGGGGGGGCAGTGGAAATGGCCGGCATCCGGTACGGTGATCGCCGGTTTCAACGAGTCATCCAACAAGGGCCTGGATATCGGCGGAGCGGTCGGCGAGCCGGTGTACGCTGCGGCCGCCGGCAAGGTTGTTTATGCGGGAAGTGGCCTGCGGGGCTATGGCAAGTTGATCGTGATCAAGCATAATCAGGAATACAACTCCGTGTATGCTCACAACGACAAGCTCCTGGTCAAGGAAGACGACCAGGTGACACAGGGCCAGAAGATCGCTGAACTCGGCAGTTCGGAAGCCGACCGGCCCAAGCTTCATTTCGAGATCCGCAAGCAGGGCAAGGCGGTCGACCCGACCGGATATCTGCCTGCGCGCTGAGGAGGGCGAGGATGGAAGAACCGGGCAATCTTGATGAGCTGGAGAGGCAGCAGGAACCGGATCTTCCACCTGAGGTGGAGGTGTTCTCGTTTCAGGCTCCCCCGGTCGTCGAGAACGAGTTCTTCAGCGACGTCACCCAGCTCTACCTCAACGAGATCGGCGCCAACCCGCTGCTGACCGCAGAGGAGGAGGGCGTGATCGCTCGCCGTGTGCGGATGGGTGATTTCGATGCGCGCCAGACGATGATCGAGCGCAACCTGCGCCTCGTCGTCAATATCGCCAAGCACTACCTCAACCGTGGCATCCCGCTGCTCGACCTGGTCGAGGAGGGCAACCTCGGGCTGATGCATGCGCTCGAGAAATTCGATCCCGAGCGCGGTTTTCGTTTCTCGACCTACGCGACCTGGTGGATCCGGCAGAACATCGAGCGCGCGATCATGAACCAGTCGCGCACGATCCGCCTGCCGGTGCACGTGGTCAAGGAGCTCAACCAGGTCTTGCGCGCGCAGCGCCACATCGAGGCCGACTGCAACGGCGAGTCCTCGCTCGAGCAGATCGCGAACCGGCTCGGCAAGACGATCGAAGAGGTTCGCAGCATCCTCGCGCTCGGGGAACATACGGCTTCGCTGGACGCGCCGCTCGACATCGATCCGACACTGTCGATCGGCGAGTCGCTCGCGGACGAACACCAGGCGAGCGCCGACGTGCAGATCCAGTGCTCCGAAGTCGAGCAGCTCGTGCGCGAATGGCTCGCCATGCTCAACGACAAGCAGCGCATGGTGATCCGCCACCGTTACGGCATCGACGAGTGCGAGCTGTTGACGCTGGAGGAGCTCGCCGAGCGCCTGGAGCTCACGCGCGAGCGCGTCCGCCAGATCCAGCTCGAAGCGCTCGGGCAACTGCGCCGCATCCTGCGCCGCCGCGGAATCCCGCGTGACGCGCTGCTCTAGGCGAGCGCAGAGCGCGCCTCAAGCCAGCGGGAAGACGCGGTAGTAGAGCTCCCTGCTCGCGTAGGCCATCACCGGCAGACTCACGAGCAGCAGGGGAAGCGCCATGATGCTGCCCATGATCACCGCGGCGAGCAGGAAGGCCCAGCACATCATCACGCCGAAGCGACCGAAGACCGCGCGCACGCTCGCCACCACGCCCGAGACCAGGGTGGCGCGGCCGTCGTAGATCAGCGGGATCGAGAAGGCCGAGGCAGCGAAGAGGATGAACGCGAGCACGCCGCCCATGATTGCGCTGTAGCCGGCGTAATCGAGCACGACCTGCTCGATTCGCAGCAGGCGCAGGAAGCCGATCGGCTCGCGGCCCACCATGAAGCCGTAGAGGATGCCTGCGTCGGTGATCCAGATCAGGAAGAGCAAGCCACACACGAAGGACACCACCCAGCCGCCGCGCGGCATCTGGCGGAAGCCGCTCCAGATGTCGCCGAAGCTCGGATTGCGGCCCTTGCGCAGCTTGTCCGAGACGCCGAAGAAGCCGGCGAGCAGGATCGGGCCCACGAGCATGAAACCCCCGGCGAGCGACAGGCTCATCGGCGCGATCGCGCCGAACTCCAGGAGCCCGAACATTAGCGCGCCGATCGCCACGAAGAGCAGCGCGAAAGCCATGCTCAGCATTGGAATCGCGCGGAACTGCGCAAGGCCGAAGCGGAGCGCCCCGCCGAGGTCGGCGAGGCCGAGCGGCGCCGGGTGCAGGGTGGTCTGGTCGACGGTCGGCGGTGGGGCGCTTGCAGGCATGGGCGGATCCTTCAGCGGCGTTCGGCGCGGATCTCCTCGACCAGCCGGCCCAGGCGCAGTGCCTCGGCGAGCTCGAACACCGACATGGCGTAGAAACTGCTTCGATTGTAGCGCGTGATGACGTAGAAGTTCCGGTAGCCGAGCCAGTACTCGGTGCCGGAGCCTGGCGTCTCCAGGTCGACCAGGGTCGCGACGGCGGCGGCTGTGCGGCCGTCGGCGGTGGTGACGCCGTTGTCGGCGAGCACGGCGGGTGCGAGGGTCGGTTCGATCCCGGCCGCGACCAGGCTGGCGGTATCGGTGGCGGGCGACAGGCGGGCGCGCTCGGCGACCGGTGCGCCCGCCTGCCAGCCGTGCGCGCGCAGGTAGTTGGCGACGCTGCCGATGGCGTCGATCGGATCGGACTCGAAGTCGATGGCGCCGCTATGGTCGAAATCGAGCGCGTAGGCGCGCATGCTGCTCGGCAGGAACTGCGGGTAGCCGAGCGCGCCGGCGAAGGAGCCGTAGTAGCTCGCCGGGTCGCGTCCCTGTTCGCGTGCGAGCAGGAACAGGGCTTCGAGCTCGCGACGGAAGAGCTCGGCGCGCGGCGGGTAGTCGAAGGCGAGCGTGGCGAGCGTCGAGAGGGTCTCGAAGTTGCCGGTGTTGCGCCCGTAGATGGTCTCCACCCCGATGATCGCGACGATCACCTCGGCCGGGACGCCGGTCTCGCGCTCGGCGCGAGCGAGGGTGTCGGCGTGCTCGCGCCAGAAGCGCATGCCGCCGTCGATGCGGGTGCGGTCGAGGAAGCGCGCGCGGTAGGAGTGCCACGAGCGCACGCCCTTGCGAGTGGGTGGAGTGATCAGGCGGATCACCTCGGGATCGTGACGGGCGCCGGCCAGGGCACGTTCGATCTCGGTGGCGTCGAGCGCATGGCGGCTGGCGATCTCCGCGGCGAAGGTGCGAGCGTCCTCGCGCCCTGCATACGATGCGTGCGCGGCCGCGGGCGTGCCTAGCGCGATTGCGAGCGCGAGGGCGGTGACGAGCTTGCCGAGCGGGCGGATCCGGGTCGCGGCTGGCGGTGCGGCGGCGGCGCGCGAGGTTTGGTGCGAGGTCGAGTTCATTTGAGTCGCAATGAGGCGATGCGGTTTTCCAGAGTCCGGAGATCCTCCTCCGGGGCGTGCGGGCCGTAGCGCAGGCTCGCGTAGAGCACGCAGATCTCGCGCAGTTCCCGGGCGTGTGCAGGGAAGTGCGCGGCGAGCGCCTCGGCATAGTCAAGGGGGCCCTGCCAGGGTGGGCGCGGCAGGCCGCACGCGGCCATCCTCGCGCAGAAGCGCTCCCATTCGCGGGCGAGGGCGTCGCGCGTGCGCGCGCCGCGCAGGCTCCAGCCGTAGAGGGCGGCGAGCAGCAGCACCGCTGCGCCGGCCAGTACGCCGAGGGTCCGTGCCAGCCTGTCCGCGCCGAGGCCGATGCGGGCGAGCAGTTCGCGCTGGCGCTCGGGATTGTAGCCAAGGACCTGCTGGTTCCACAGGTTGGCGACGGCTTCCCAGCGGTGGCGAAGGTCGCGCAGCCAGACCATGTCGGTGCGCAGCATGAAAGGGAGCTCGCCCGCGCCGGCGAGTGCCGCGGCGAGCCCGCCGTCGATGCGCTCGGGGGCGGCGAGTGCGGTCGGATCCACCCGCAGCCAGCCGCGCCCCTGCAGCCAGACTTCGGCCCAGGCGTGCGCGTCGGACTGGCGTACCACGAGGTGACCGTCGATCGGATTGAGCTCGCCGCCCTGGTAGCCGGTGACGATTCGCGTCGGTACGCCTGCGGCGCGCATGAGCACGGCGAAGGCGGAGGCGAAGTGCTCGCAGAAGCCGCGCCGGGTGTCGAACAGGAACTCGTCGGCGGTATGGCGGCCGAGCAGCGGGGGGCGCAGGGTGTAGGCGAGGCGCAGGCCGCGTAGCCGGGCGAGCACGCGCTCGAGGATCTCGGCGTGGTCGCGCGCGCCGGTGGCGAGCTCGGCGGCGAGTTCGCGGCTGCGTGGGTTGCTGTCGGCCGGCAGGGCGGTGGCTGCGGCCAGTACCGCGGGTGATTCCTCGACCCCTGCTTGCGTCTGCGGATAGGCTCCGAGCGCGAATCGTGCGCGCGCCCGCAAGGGTTCGGCGGCGAGCGCACGCAGGTCGCTGGTGTAGCGGATCGCCGGCTGCGCCGAGCCCGGGTGCTCGAGCGCGAGCAGCCAGCGGCGCTGGTGCGGCTCGATGGTGAGCAGGTAGTCGATGCGCTCGCCCTGCAGCGGGTAGGCGGGCGAGGCGGACTCGACGACCGCTTCGGCACGCCATTCGCGGCCGTCGAAGCGGCTGAGCACCGGGCCGCGCCAGTAGCGCTGCGCCGGAGGCGGTGGCGGACCGGAGAAGGCGGCGCGCAGGGCGATCGCCTCGGACTGGCCGAGTACGCTGATCGAGCCCGGGCGCATCGTCTCGGACAGCCCGGTGCGCGCCGAGAACGCATCCGCCGGCAGGCCCCACAGGGGGCCCTGGATGCGCGGGAAGAGCACGAACAGCACGAGCATGAAGGGTATGCCCTGGGCGAGCAGGGCGGCCGCGGTGCGCAGGTGCTCGCGCTGGCTGCCGTCAGGGTCGGCGAGCGCGACCAGAGCACCGAGCGCGAGCAGGGTCCCGCCGAGGACCAGCGCGGCCACCGGCAGCGACTGGTCCTCGAGGAAGAGCGCCAGCTGCAGGAACAGGCAGAGCAGCACCGCCGCGCGGATGTCGCGTGCCGCGCGCGTCTCGAGCAACTTGAGGCCGAGCAGCAGGACCAGCACGGCCACCCCGGGCTCGCGGCCGAAGAAGTGGCCGAACTCCAGCCGTACCCCCGCCGCGACGGCAAGCGCGAGCGCGAACAGCAATACGCCCGGCGGTGGCCGGCTACCGCGCCACAGCAGCAGTGCGCGCCACGCCAGCAGGGCGAGGCCGAGCGCCGTGATCCATGCGGGAAGCCAGACCGAATGCGGGGCGATCGCCATTGCTGCGGCGCCGAGCAGCCACGCGCCCTGGTTGCGGCGGAGCGTCGGCGCCAGCGGGGTGACGCGTTCTCGGGGCAGCGCGCCGCCGTGGCGGAAGAGGCCGAGCCGGCGTGACGAGCGGGCAGTGCTCATGCCTGTTCCCCCGCTGTCGCATCCGCAAGCCCATGCAGCGCGAGCTGTCGCAGGCAGCGTTCGCGATGAGCGCCGCCGGCCGCGGCGGGGATGCGGACGCCGGGCAGGGCGAGCGCGTAGCGCAGGCCTTCGCGCTCGGCGGCGAGCACCCAGGCGGTGAGCCGAGACAGCCGGCGCTCGTCGTCGAACCCGGGCGGCAGGTGATCCCAGTCGAGCAGGAGTTCGCGCCCCTGTCCTGCGGCGAACTCCTTGGTCAGCATCGGGCCGCCGCGCGCGAGCACCTTCCACGCCACGTGGCGTGGCGAGTCCGCGCTGCGATGCGCGCGCAGGCCGGCGAAGTCGTCGTCGCCCTCGCCTGTACGCCGGCTGCCGGGCGCAGTATCGCCGGCCCCGTCGCGGGGCAGCGGCGGCGGATCGGCTTCCGGGGTGGGCAGCACCAGGCACTCGGCCGCGGGCACGAACACGCTCCAGGCGCGGATGAGCCCGAGTGGCCAGCGCGTCTCGAGCGTGCTGCGTCCCAGTACGAGCCGGCCGCGCCGGGGCGCGGGGCATGCGATGGGGATGGCGGTCTCCTGCGCGGCGGGGAGCTCGAAGCTGCTGCATTGCCCTTGCGCGCCCAGGCGCAAGGCCGGGCGCCGGCGGGGAGCGGGGTTGTCGACGAGGAGGGTGAATACGGCCGTGTCACCCGCGAACACCGGTGGGCAACGTCCCGGTCGAATCGATAGGCCGTAAAGGTTGCGGAAAGCATGCAGCATGCTCGATGCTGCGCTGCCGCCCAGGGTGAACACGAGCGCGTAGCCGAGGCTCAGGTTGTAGTTGATCGCCGCGAGCAGCATCACCAGCAGAG
This sequence comes from Thauera sp., assembly GCA_024235615.1. Classification (GTDB taxonomy): domain Bacteria; phylum Pseudomonadota; class Gammaproteobacteria; order Burkholderiales; family Rhodocyclaceae; genus Thauera. Next base: position 179,012 of record JACKMB010000002.1, read on the forward strand.
CGAGGGCGAAGGCGATGCCCGCGGCACTCGGCAGCACGTAGATCCGGCGCTGGCCGAGGCGGATCGGTGCCGGCTCCGCGGCGCCGACGCGGAACAGCCAGCGGTCGACGCTATGGCGCAGGCGCTGGACGAATGCAGTGGTGATGAGGCGCGCCATCAGCCCACTGCGACCGCCTGCAGCAGCCGTAGCAGCGTCGCCGGCGGCACTGGGCGGCCATCGCCGGCCAAGTGCACGCGGTGCGCGGCGACGTGTGGGAAGAGGGCCTGCACATCCTCCGGCAGCACGTGATCACGACCGTCGAGCAGGGCCCAGGCGCGGGCCGCGGCGAGCAGCCCGAGCCCGGCGCGCGGGCTCAGTCCGCCGGCGAGCTCCGCGCTGTTGCGGGTCGCCGCGAGCAGCGCCTGGACATACGCGACGAGGGCCTCGGCGACGTGCAGGCCCTGTGCGGCCTGCTGCATCTCGAGCAGCTCTGCCGGGCCAATGACCGCCTGGTGGCGCTCGAGCAACCCGCGCCGGTCCTCGCCCATCAGCAGCGCACGCTCCGCCTGCGGATCGGGGTAGCCGAGGCGGATGCGCAGCAGGAAGCGGTCGAGCTGGCTCTCGGGTAGCGGGAAGGTGCCGACCTGGTGGGCCGGGTTCTGCGTGGCGATCACGAAGAAGGGTTCGGGCAGTGCGCAGGTCTGGCCGTCGGCGGTGACCTGGCGCTCCTCCATGGCTTCCAGCAGCGCGCTCTGGGTCTTCGGTGTGGCGCGGTTGATCTCGTCGGCGAGGATGAGCTGGGAGAACACCGGCCCGGGGTGGAAGCGGAAGGCGGCGGTGTCGCGGTCGAAGACGGACACGCCGAGGATGTCCGCGGGCAGCAGGTCGCTGGTGAACTGGATGCGCTGGAACTGCAGCCCCATCAGGCGGGCGAGCGTGTGTGCGAGCGTGGTCTTGCCTACGCCGGGCACGTCCTCGATGAGCAGGTGGCCGCGCGCGATCAGGCAGGCGAGGGCGAGACGGAGTTCGCGCTCCTTGCCGAGGATGATTCGCGAGGCGGCTTCCAGAAGACGATTCGCATGGTGCAGGGGCATCGTGGCGCACTGTGAAATTGGCCGGGAAGCGGTGATAATAGACGACAAAGGCAAGCGGCCCGACGATCGGACGCAACACGGTCGGCGGCCGCCAGAGTCGGAACGGGGTGCGTGTCGCGCCGTTTCCGTCGTCCGCGAGGCGAGAGGGAGGAGTATGACCACGACAGCATTCATTACTCACCGTGACTGCTGGCTGCACGACATGGGCGCGATGCATCCCGAGTGCCCCGACCGGTTGTCTGCGATCAATGATCGCCTGATCGCCTCGGGGCTCGATATGTACGTGTCCTTCTTCGATGCGCCGCTGGCCGAGCGCGAGCACATCCTGCGCGTGCATCCGGCCGAGTATTTCGACAACCTGCTCGAGAGCGTGCCGGAGCACGGCATTCGCCACCTCGACCCCGACACGGCGATGAGCCCGGGCACGATGAAGGCGGCGCTGCGCTCTGCCGGTGCGGGGGTCTACGCCACCGACCTGGTGATGAAGGGCGAGATCGAGAACGCCTTCTGCGCGGTGCGCCCTCCCGGTCACCATGCCGAGCGCGCCAAGGCGATGGGGTTCTGCTTCATGAACAACGTCGCCATCGCCGCACGCCATGCGCTCGAGGTGCACGGGCTGGAGCGCGTCGCGGTCGTCGACTTCGACGTGCATCACGGCAACGGTACCGAGGACATCTTCCGCAACGACCCGCGGGTCATGATGGCGGGGATCTTCCAGCATCCCTTCTACCCGTATTGCGGCACCGAGAACCCCCCGGCTCACATGTGCAACGTGCCGCTGCCGGCAGGTACGCGGGGCGATGCCTTCCGCCAGGTTTTCGGCGACATCGTGGTGCCGGCGCTGCGCAGCCACAGCCCGCAGATGATCTTCATCTCCGCCGGCTTCGACGCGCACTACGAGGACGACATGGGCTCGCTCGGGTTGCTCGAGGCCGACTACATCTGGGCGACGCAGCAGATCAAGGGCGTCGCCGAGGCCTGTGGCCACAAGCGCATCGTCTCGGTGCTCGAAGGCGGTTACTCGCTGTCGTCGCTGGCGCGCTCGGTGGTGGCCCACATCAAGACCCTGGCCGATCTTTGATCCGCGCCCTTCGGGGTGACCTCGCTGCCGCCGGCCGGCACGCCCGCGCAACGGGCCTGCCGGCCGCGTCCTGTAACAGCGGCGGGCTCGACCGCGCGCGGCGATCGGTTAGAATCCCAGCTTTATTTCACTGTCGGACGCCATGATTACCGGATCGCTTGTCGCCATCGTCACGCCCATGCACGACGACGGCAGCCTGGACTTCCCCCGCCTGCGCAGCCTCATCGACTGGCATATCGCCGAAGGTACCGACGGCATCGTGATCGTCGGCACGACCGGCGAATCGCCCACGGTCACCGTGGGCGAACACTGCGAGCTCATCCGTGTGGCGGTCGAGCACTGCGCAGGCCGCGTCCCGGTGATCGCCGGGACCGGTGCCAACTCGACGGCCGAGGCGGTCGAGCTCACCCGCTTCGCCGCGCAGGCCGGCGCGAACGCGCATCTCTCGGTGGTGCCGTACTACAACAGGCCCACCCAGGAAGGCCTCTACCGGCATTTCCGCACCATCGCCGAGGCGGTCGAGCTGCCGCTGATCCTCTACAACGTGCCGGGCCGCACCGTTGCCGACCTGGCCAACGACACCGTGCTGCGCCTCGCCGAGGTGCCCAACATCGTCGGCCTCAAGGACGCGACCGGCAACCTCGACCGCGCCTGCGACCTCATCGAGCGTGCGCCGGCGGACTTCGCGCTGTACAGCGGCGACGACATGACCTCGGCCGCGTTCCTGATGCTCGGCGGCCATGGCGTCATCTCGGTGACCGCCAACGTGGCGCCGCGCGCGATGCATGCCCTGTGCGCGGCCGCCGCCGCGGGCGACATGCGCACGCTGCGCGAGACCAACGCCGCGCTCACCGGCCTTCACCGCGACCTCTTCTGCGAGGCCAATCCGATCCCGGTGAAGTGGGCGGTGGCGCGCATGGGGCTGGTCGGCGATGGCATCCGCCTGCCCCTGACCCCGCTGTCCGCAGCCCATCACGAGCGCGTGCGCGCGGCGATGCGCAAGGCCGGCATCCAGGCCTGATCCGAACCTTTCTGCCCAGGACTTCCATGATCCGCTCCAAGCGCACCTCCCTGTCCCTGCTCGCGCTCTCGATCGCGCTCGGCGGTTGTTCGGGATCGTTGCTCGAATCCAAGCGCATCGACTACAAGAGCGCGAAACAGATCGAGCGTCCGCTCGAGATCCCGCCCGACCTCACTGCGCCGCAGCGCGACGACCGCTTCGCCGTGCCGGACGTCGCCCCGCGCGGCGTCGCCACCTACTCCGCCTACACGGCAGACCGCGCCAGCCAGCCTGCGCAGGTCTCCAGCGGTCCAGAGGTGCTCGCCAAGTCCGACACCATGCGCGTCGAGCGGGCGGGCAGTCAGCGCTGGCTGGTGGTGGGCGGCACGCCGGAGGAGCTGTGGCCGCAGATCAAGGACTTCTGGCTCGAACTCGGCTTCATCCTCAACATCGACAGTCCCGAGATCGGCGTCATGGAGACCGACTGGGCCGAGGATCGCGCCAAGATCCCGCAGGACTTCATCCGATCCAGCATCGGCAAGGTTTTCGACGGACTGTTCTCGACCCCCGAGCGCGACAAGTTCCGCACCCGCCTCGAGCAGGGCAAGGAGGCGGGCACCGTGGAGGTCTACATCTCCCACCGCGGCATGATGGAGATCTACCCCACCGAGGCCAAGGACTCCACGATCTGGCAGCCGCGTCCGGCCGACCCCGAGCTCGAGGCCGAGATGCTGCGCCGCCTGATGGTCCGCCTGGGGGCCGAGGAGGTCCGCGCCGAGGCCGCGATCGCCACGCCGCAGCAGGCTTCGGAGCGGGCGCGCATCGCCTCCGCATCTGACGGCCAGGTGATGCTGGTGATGGACGAGGCCTTCGACCGCGCCTGGCGTCGTGTCGGCCTGGCGCTCGACCGGATCGGCTTCACCGTCGAGGACCGTGACCGTGCGCAGGGGCTTTACTTCGTGCGTTACGTCGACCCCGACGCGGACAACCGCAGTCCGGACAAGGGGCTCCTCTCGCGCCTGGCGTTCTGGCGCAGCGACGACAAGCCCGCCGCCGGCGGTAGCGAGTATCGCCTGCGCGTGCAGGGCCAGGGCGACGCTTCGCGGGTCAGCGTGCTCACCCGCGAGGGCGGGCTCGACAACTCCGAGACCGCACGCCGCATGCTCGGCCTACTGCAGGAGCAATTGCGCTGAGCTGTGCCGGGGACGGGGTCTCGACGAGGCCGCGTCACCCTGCTGCGGGGACAGTATCGCCCGTGGCGGCGACAGCATGAAAAAAGCCGGCTTGAAGCCGGCTTCTTTCATTCGGGGCGTGGTGCGAACTGTTACTTCGCAGCCGATTCCTTGGCAGCGCTCACCGCAGCTTCGGCGGCAGCCTTGGCTTGGGCGGCGGCATCGACCGTGTCGGCCTTGGCTTCGGCGGCAGCGTCCTTGACCGCCTCGACGGCGGCTCCGGCCTTCTGGGCCGCCGCGTCGGCGACGGCGTCGGCCTTCTGCGCGGCTGCATCTGCGGCGGCGGCGGCCTTGTCGGCCGCAGTAGCGGCGGCTTCCTTGGTCGCCTCGACCGCGACGGCGGCTTCCTGCTTGACGGCCTGCGCGCCCGCTGCGGCGGCATCACCAGCGGCTTTTGCACTTTCCTTGGCCGCTTCCACCGCCTGCGCGGCAGATTCCTTCATCTGCTCCTGTGCCGAGGGGGCCGGCTGGACTGCGACCGGCTCTTCCTTCTTGCCGCAGGCGGAGACGGCGAGGGCGACGAGGGCGACGGCGAGGATGGAATGCTTCATGGTCTGTCTTCCTTATTCTGGGGGTGGGTGCATGCGGCCCGTTCCCGTGATCTCTGGGGGTGTCCGGCGATCGTTGCGATTGCCGCAATGCACAAAGATTCTAGCATGCGGCTTCATGTCGTCCGGATGCGGTGGCGCCGCGCAAGCGCGGCTCAAAGGTAAGGAGACTTTGCCGGAAGCGGACATCCACGCGGGCGTGGCGCGGTAGAATCGCGCGCTCCCGGAACCTCCAGCATGACCATGCCAATAGCCAAGATCGATTCCCTGGACCACGAAGGCCGCGGCGTGACCCGCGTCGAGGGCAAGGCGGTGTTCGTCGAGGGCGCCCTGCCGGGCGAGCGCGTCGAATATGTGGTGCGGCGGGCCAAACCGAGCTATGAGCAGGGCGAGACGGTGCGGGTGCTGCGCCCGAGCGCCCAGCGCGTGGCGCCGCGCTGCCCGCATTACGGCGTGTGCGGCGGCTGCTCCATGCAACATCTGGATGCGGATGCGCAGGCCGCGGTGAAGCAGCGCATCCTCGAGGACGCGCTGCGCCACATCGGCAAGCTGCGTCCCGGGCGGATCCTGCCGGCGATCCACGGCCCCGCGTGGGGCTACCGCTATCGTGCGCGCCTCGGCGTGCGCATGGTGCCGAGCAAGGGCGGGCTGCGCGTGGGATTCCATGAGCGCCGTTCGAGCTACATCGTCGACATGCGCACCTGCCCGGTGCTGCCGCTGGCGATCTCGGCCCTGCTGCCGCGTCTGCGCACGATGCTGGCCGGGCTGTCGATCGCCGACCGCCTGCCTCAGGTCGAGATCGCCGTGGGCGAGGACAGCACCGTGTTCGTGTTCCGCAACCTGCTGCCGTTCTCAGCCGCCGACGAGAAGCGGCTCGCCGCCTTCGCCGACGCCGAAGGCATCCAGGCCTGGATCCAGCCCGCCGGCCCGGATTCGGCGCGGCCGCTGCACCCGGCAGGCGCGCAATCTCCGTTCTACACCCTGCCCGAGTTCGGCTTGCGGCTGGATTTTCGTCCGACCGACTTCACCCAGGTGAACGTGGACATCAATCGACTGCTGATCCGGCGTTCGATGCAGCTGCTCGATCCGCGCCCGGGCGAGCGCATCGCCGACCTGTTCTGCGGGCTGGGCAACTTCAGCCTGCCGATCGCGCGCCTCGGCGCCGAGGTGGTGGGCGTGGAGGGTAGCGAGGCCCTGGTCGAGCGCGCCCATGCCAACGCAGCGCGCAATGGGCTCGCGGCGCTTTGTGAATTCCACGCCGCGAATCTGTTCGAGACCACCGAGGACAGCCTGGCCGCGCTCGGCCGGCTCGACAAGCTGTTGATCGATCCGCCGCGCGAGGGCGCGATTGCCGTGGTGAAGGCCATCGATCCGTCACGCGGCCCCGCCCGCATCGTGTATGTGTCGTGCAACCCGGCGACGCTTGCGCGCGACGCCGCGGTGCTGGTGCACGAGAAAGGCTACCGGCTCGCCGCGGCGGGGATCGCCAACATGTTCCCGCAGACCTCGCACGTCGAGTCCGTCGCCCTCTTCGAGCGCGCGTCCGAGGGGCTGGCCGGGCAGGGGTGATCACCGGCGATGCCCTCCGATGCGGGCGCGTCGCGGTGGTATACTTCGGGTCCTTGCGGAGGCGTGGCAGAGCGGTTGAATGCAACGGTCTTGAAAACCGTCAGGGGTTTACGCCCCTCGTGAGTTCGAATCTCACCGCCTCCGCCACCTCCTCGGCGCCGTCCCGGGCGCACGTCCGCAAAACGTCCGTTCGACGGGCCACCTCGAAATGCCGGCGTACGCTCAACGCCGATCGGCAACCAGCTCCGCAGTCAGCAGACGGTCCACGTCGGCGACGATCTCTTCCTCGGCGATTCCCGCGAGCGCCTGCAGGCGGATCCGCGCGATCAGCAGTTCGTGGCGCGCCTGCGCGGCGTCGCGGCGGGCGCTGTGGTGGCGACGCAGGGCGTCGAGCACGTCCGCCGAGCTGAACACGCCGGCGCTCTGGCCGCGGCGGGCGCCTTGCAGGGCGAGTTCGCTCGATGCGACGGCGTCGTCGAGTGCGGCCAGTCTTGCCCGACCGCTCTCGATGGTGCGGAACTGGCGTTCGACATCGAGCTGCAGGCTTTGCAAGTCGTCGTCGAGGCGTGCCTGGGCGCGTGCGAGTTCGGCGGCAGCGCGCCGCACCGAGGCGTCTACGCCGCCGCCGGCGTAGATCGGGATATTCACCTGGACCCCGACGCTGTACTGGCGTGTCTCCTGGTCGAGCGTGCTGATCGATTCGTTCTCGGCGTTCACCGCGCTGGCGACGAGATCCACGCGCGGATAGTGACCGGCCCGATTGCGGCGGATCTCGTGCTCCAGCGCCTCGATCTCGCGCTCGCGCGTGGCGAGTGTCGGGTTGTGTTCGCGCGCGAGCGCGATCCATTCGGACAGTGCGCGGGTGGCGGGAAGCAGGGGGGCCGCGTGTGCGGGCAGGGCGCGCAAGGCGAGTGCCTCGCTACCGGTGATGCGTGCGAGCGCGCGTTGGGTGAGTTCGCGCTGGTCCTCGGCGGCGATCCTTTCGGCGCGCGCACTGGCCAGGCTGGCCTCGGCGTCGGCGAGCTCGGTTCGCGTGCCTTCGCCGGCACCGAGCCGACGGCGGGCGATCGTCGTCTGGGTCTCGAGGGCATCGACCTGCACGCGTGCGAGGGCGAGCGTCTCCTCGGCGAACAGGCGCTGCACGTAGGCGAGGCCGAGGCGGTCGAGCAATTCGCGGCCGCCGGCAGCGAAGCGCGCGCGCGCGCCTTCGGTCTGCGCCTGCGCCGCGGCGTAGCGGCTGTACGCCTCGAGGTTGAACAGGGGCGCGCGCAACTGCAGCGCAAAGACAGGGTTGCGGTAATCGAGATCGTCCTTGGGACGTGGGGGGGCGTATTCGCGCTCGCCGCGTACGCGCGACTCCGAGAAGCTCGCCGTCACGCTCGGCAGCAGGCCGGCGCGGGCGATCGGCACGAGCGTCTCGCCGGCCTCCAGTTCATGCCGGGCGGCACGGTAGGCGGCGTCGTTGGCGCGTGCGGCGTCGAACGCGGTGGCAAATGCGCCGGCGGCGAGCGCGGGCGCTGGTGTCAAGGCCAGCGCGAGCACCAGCGCGAGGGGGCGGGAGTCGATGCGCATCATGGTTCGGTCAGGGCGCCCTTGAGCCGGTCGGTGAGCGGCTTGACGAGGTAGTTGAGCAGGGTGCGCTCGCCGGTGCGCACGAAGATCTCGGCCGGCATGCCCGGGCGGATCTCGTACTGGCGCAGCTTGTGCATGCCCTCGGCGGTCACCTCGATCACCGCCTTGAAGTACTGGATGCCTTGTTGCGGCTCGACCAGCACGTCGGCCGAGACCTGCAGCACGCGCCCGGCGACGTTGGGTGTGGTGGCACGGTTGAAGGCGGGGAAGAGGATGTCCACCTCCAGCCCGGCACGCACGTGGTCGATCAGGTGAGGGGGGATCTGCGCGTCGATCTTGAGCGGCTCGTCGGCGGGCACGATCTCCATCAGCGGGTTGCCGACGCCGACCACGCCGCCCACGGTATGCACCGCGAGGCCCACGACGAGGCCGTCGGCCGGGGCGGCGATCTCGGTGTTGCGCAGGTCGAACTCGAGCGCCTCGATGCGGCTCAGGAGCGCCCCGGCGTCGCGCTGGACCTCGGTGAGCTGCGACTCCACCTCCTGGCGTTGCTGGTTCTCGCGCGCGATCATGCGCGAACGGGTCTCGGCGATCTGCTGGCGGATGCGCCCGGCGTTGCCGGCGTCCTCGGCGATCGCGGCGTTGAGTGCGGCCAGGCTGCGTTCCTGTTCGGAGAGGCGGTTGCGAGGGTAGAAGCCTTCGTCGACGAGGCCGCGTTGGCGTGCGATCTCGTCGCGCAGCAGCCCGACCTGGGTGCGGCGCGCGTGCGACGACGCCTCCACCCCGCGCAATTGCGCTTCGAGGCCGCGGATGCTCTCCTCGAGGATGGCGAGTTCGCTCGCCAGTGCGCGCTGGCGGGTGACGAACAGCTCGCGCTGCAGCGCCATCGCGGCGCTGGCGCGCGGGTCGGCGTGGGCCTCGCGCAGTGCCGCGGGGAACTCGATCTGCGGGTGGCCGAGGCGTTCGGCGACCAGCCGGGCCTCCACCGCGCTGGCGGTAAACCACTGCCCGCGTGCGACGTCGAGCTGTGAGCGCGCCTGGGTGTCGTCCAGCCGCACCAGTACCTGGCCGGCACGCACCGCGTCGCCGTCGCGTACCGCGAGCTCGGCGATCTTGCCGCCGACCAGTGGCTGCACGGCCTTGCGGTTGCCGGAGACCACCACGGTACCCGGAGCGGCGACGCCGGAGTCCAGCGGGGCGAGTGCCGCCCAGGCCATGAAGCCGCCGAAGCCGGCGACCACCAGGAGCCAGCCCCAGCGGCGTGCATGGGAGTCGCTGAGCTCGGTGTGAGCTGCGCTGCCGGACTGGCCGCCGGGCGGCGCGCTGGAATCGGGAGGGGAAGGGGGCATCGGGGGATTCCGGTATCGGTGCGGTGGCTGGGTGGCGGGACGGACTCAGCGGTCGGGACTCAGCGGCCGGGTGCCGCTCCCGGTGCGAGGACCGGTGCGCCCGGGACCACGTTCGCCACGCGCCGATTGGCGGGCGTGGCATTGGGTGTGGATGGCGCGGTCGTTGTTGCCGGGGTCGGCTTGAAGACCTCGTCGCGCGGGCCGAAGGCGGCGAGGGTGCCGTCCGTCAGCACCATGACCTTGTCGGCGGCGGCCAGGGTCGACATGCGGTGGGTGACGATCACCACCGTGGCGCCGCGCGCCTTGAGGCCGAGCAGGGCTTCGAGCAGCGCCTTCTCGCCCGCCTCGTCGAGGTTGGAGTTGGGCTCGTCGAGCACGATGAGGGCAGGATCGCCGTAGAGCGCACGCGCCAGTCCGATGCGCTGGCGCTGGCCGGCCGACAGGTTGCTGCCCTCGGCGCCGAGCGGGGTGTCGTAGCCTTGCGGCAGGTGCAGGATGTGCTCGTGCATGCCGACCTTGCGGGCGGCGTCGACGACGCGCTCGGAGTCGACCTCGCCGAAGCGGGCGATGTTCTCTGCCACCGTCCCGTCGAAGAGTTCGATGTCCTGCGGGAGGTAGCCGAGTGCGGGGCCGAGCTCGTCCTTGTTCCAGTCGTAGACCGAGGCGCCGTCCAGGCGCAGGCTCCCTGCCGCGGGCGCCCAGACACCCACGAGCAGGCGGGCGAGCGAGGACTTGCCCGATGCGCTGGGACCGACCACCGCGACGACCTCGCCCGGGGCGATGGTGAAGCCGAGGTTCTTGAGCACCATGCGGCGCGTGCCCGGGGGCATCGCCGAGACGCCCTCGGCGGTGATCCGACCCTGCGGCCGTGGCAGGCTCATGCTGGTCCCGCGTGCGGGGTGGCGCTGCAGGAGTTCCTGCAGGCGGGCGTAGGCCTGGCGGCCGGAGACGATCTGCTTCCAGTTGCCGACCAGGAGCTCGATCGGTGCGAAGGCGCGGCCGAGCAGGATGGAGGCGGCGATCATCATCCCGGCGGTGATCTGGTCCTCGAGCACGAGCAGCGCGCCGAAGCCGAGGATCAGCGACTGCATGGCGATGCGCACGAACTTGGTTGCGCCACTCAGCATCGCGGCGCGGTCGCTCGCCAGCGCCTGGGCGTGGATCTGCTGGCGGTGCAGCGCGTGCCAGCGCTGGCGGATGGCGGGCAGCATGCCCATCGCCTCGATCACCTCGCTGTTGCGCAGGTGGCTGACGAGTGCCTGGTGCGACTGCATGGAGAATTTCTGTGCCTCGTCCAGGCGGGGCTTGGAGATGCGCTCGTTCGCCACCGCGAGCACGAGCAGCACGATCGCGCCGGCGAGCGCGAACCAGCCGAGCAGTGGCGACATCATGAAGATCACCACGAGGTAGATCGGCAGCCAGGGCGCGTCGAAGGCCGCGAGCAGGGCCGACCCGGTGAGGGTCTGGCGCACCGCGTTGAGGTCGTGGATCGGTTGTGCGGTGTTGCTGCCGGCCTGCTGCAGGTTGCGCTCGAAGGCGGCGGTGAACACGCGACCATTGAGCTGCGCATCCAGGCGGGCGCCGACGCGCACGAGGATCCAGCCGCGCACGCTCTCGAGCGCGGCCATGAACAGCAGCGCCCCGACGACGAGCACGGTGAGCATCACCAGCGTGGTCTCGTTGCGCGAGCCGAGTACGCGGTCATACACCTGCAGCATGTAGAGCGCCGGGGCGAGCATCATCAGGTTGATGAAGCCGCTGAAGGCGCCCACCGTAGTGAAGGCGTTCCGCAGGGCCTGCAAGGCCTCCTTCAGTTCGCCGCCGGCCGGCTGGCCGAACGTCTGCTTTGTCATCGGATTCGTCGTCCCCGTGCGCGAAGGCTGGTAGGTTCCAGGACTTGCCCACCGTTCCGGGACGACAGGCATGTGGAAGAATCGCACGCAAGGCTACGGCCGGGAAGGGTTCCCGACCGTAGCCTTGCGTTAACCGGATCTTAGCGCAGTCGATCCGGGCTCAAGCGTGAAGCAGTGCCAGGGTGGCCTCGCTTTGTGCACTCGTCCCGACGATGCCGGCGTCGTGGAAGGCGATCGCGTCGTCGAAGAGCGAGGTGACGAAGTCGCCCGCGTACGGATCGGGCTGCGTCGTCTCCAGCCCCGCGGCAGCGGAGATCTCGGCCAGGTCGAACGCCTCCGCCCCGGCGGGCAGGGGGTCGGCGATGCCTTGTGGTGCGGTGTTGCCGGCCGAGAGCTTGAACTTCGCGGTGATCGTTCCGACCCCCCAGGTCTGGCTGCGGCCGTAACCGTACTCGTACACCGTGTCGGTCGACTCATCCACGATCCACAGGCTGTCCGACTTGCCGCTGGGGTCGAGCGTGATGCCGGTCGGCTTGGTGTTCGCGGTGGGGAGCTGCCACCCGCCGCTCTGGCTCAAGCCGCTCGGATTGCCCCACCAGTCGCGCACGATCTTGAACCGATACACGTAGTCGCACGTCCCCTCGGTGACGGCCCACAGGTAGGTTCCGTCGGTCACGATGCCCTTGAGGTTCCCGTCGAGCGAGAGCGTGAAGCTCAATTCCGGGCTGTCGGTGCCGGATGTGCGGGTGGCCGCATTGTCGTACCAGTTGAGCTTGCCGGTGCGGTCCGCCATCCAGAGATCCTTGCCGTCGAGGGTGATGCCCTCCGGTTCGGTGCCCAGTCCGTAGGCCTTCCACTGCCCGAGCTGCGTGCCGTCGCCCTTGTAGACCTCCACGTTCTTGTCGCGGTCGAGCACCCACAGCAGGCTGCCGTCCGCGTTGGCGGCGATGTCGCGCGGATCGGTGTTTGCCAGCGCGAAGCTGCCCAGGCCGTCGCCACCGTCGGCGTACTGGTAGCTCAGATCCTTGGCCTGATCGACGACGAAGAACTTCGGGGCGGCAACGATCTTGGCGGCGCTCTCGTAGTGGCTCATGTCCGAGTCGCTCAGGCCGCCCGGTGCGGTGACCGTGGCGGTGTTCGCGTACACCCCGCCGGACTGCACGGCCTCGAACACCAGCTTTTCGACCTTGAAGTAGTCGGAGCTGTGGCCATCGTCGCGGGCGGCCAGGATCAGCACGTTGCCCTGGACGTCGCCGGCGTTGAAGTCGGCCCAGCGGGCGGAGGTCGAGCCGGTGTCGTTGAACTCCTTGAGGCTCATGCCGGCGAGCACGGCGTTGTTCATGGCGGTGATGGGCGCCGTGGAGGAGCCCACATACACGGTCATGTCGCTGTCGCCCACGACGTAGCCGAGGAAGGCCTTGTCGACCACCACGTCCTGGGAGAACTGGAAGACGATGTAGTTGTCGCGGCCGTAGTTGTCGACGGTGTGGGTGGAGCCGCTGCCGCTCTCGCTGCTGTCGGTGACCCCGAGGCCGGCGTCGTAAGCGCCCAGCCAGGCCTTCTGCCAGGTGTCGCTGCCCTTCGTGCGGCTCCAGGCGTTGGCCTGCACGGTGACGCCACCGGCGCTGTAGCTGCGGGTGTTGCCGTCGGTGCCGTCGACCGCGGTGTTGCCGGAGAAGTCGATCGTGGTGGCGGCGCCCAGGACGCCCAGGGACTGGACGGTGCCGTGGGCCTCGTACAGCCACGACTCGCCGGCCTCGAGCACGTTGTCGCCATCGTCGCCCGACACGTATGCGATCTTGCCGTTGGCGATGGACATGTCGTCGGCGGCGTTGGTCGGCGTGCCGTTGTCATCCACGAGGGCGAGGTCGGCCTTGGCAAAGTCGACATTGCCGGTGTTGGTGAGCTTGTAGGTCCAGGTCACCGCCGAGCCGGCGGTCAGCACCGGCACGCCCGCGCCATCGGGCGTGTCCTCGTTGTCGTAATCCGCCGCGGTCGGGTTGGCGTTGGACGGACCACTGGTGGTCTTCTCGAGGTCGATCCCGGGGGTGGCGGGGACGGTCTCGTAGTGGCTCATGTCCGAGTCGCTCAGGCCGCCCGGTGCGGTGACCGTGGCGGTGTTCGCGTACACCCCGCCGGACTGCACGGCCTCGAACACCAGCTTTTCGACCTTGAAGTAGTCGGAGCTGTGGCCATCGTCGCGGGCGGCCAGGATCAGCACGTTGCCCTGGACGTCGCCGGCGTTGAAGTCGGCCCAGCGGGCGGAGGTCGAGCCGGTGTCGTTGAACTCCTTGAGGCTCATGCCGGCGAGCACGGCGTTGTTCATGGCGGTGATGGGCGCCGTGGAGGAGCCCACATACACGGTCATGTCGCTGTCGCCCACGACGTAGCCGAGGAAGGCCTTGTCGACCACCACGTCCTGGGAGAACTGGAAGACGATGTAGTTGTCGCGGCCGTAGTTGTCGACGGTGTGGGTGGAGCCGCTGCCGCTCTCGCTGCTGTCGGTGACCCCGAGGCCGGCGTCGTAAGCGCCCAGCCAGGCCTTCTGCCAGGTGTCGCTGCCCTTCGTGCGGCTCCAGGCGTTGGCCTGCACGGTGACGCCACCGGCGCTGTAGCTGCGGGTGTTGCCGTCGGTGCCGTCGACCGCGGTGTTGCCGGAGAAGTCGATCGTGGTGGCGGCGCCCAGGACGCCCAGGGACTGGACGGTGCCGTGGGCCTCGTACAGCCACGACTCGCCGGCCTCGAGCACGTTGTCGCCATCGTCGCCCGACACGTATGCGATCTTGCCGTTGGCGATGGACATGTCGTCGGCGGCGTTGGTCGGCGTGCCGTTGTCATCCACGAGGGCGAGGTCGGCCTTGGCAAAGTCGACATTGCCGGTGTTGGTGAGCTTGTAGGTCCAGGTCACCGCCGAGCCGGCGGTCAGCACCGGCACGCCCGCGCCATCGGGCGTGTCCTCGTTGTCGTAATCCGCCGCGGTCGGGTTGGCGTTGGACGGACCACTGGTGGTCTTCTCGAGGTCGATCCCGGGGGTGGCGGGGACGGTCTCGTAGTGGCTCATGTCCGAGTCGCTCAGGCCGCCCGGTGCGGTGACCGTGGCGGTGTTCGCGTACACCCCGCCGGACTGCACGGCCTCGAACACCAGCTTTTCGACCTTGAAGTAGTCGGAGCTGTGGCCATCGTCGCGGGCGGCCAGGATCAGCACGTTGCCCTGGACGTCGCCGGCGTTGAAGTCGGCCCAGCGGGCGGAGGTCGAGCCGGTGTCGTTGAACTCCTTGAGGCTCATGCCGGCGAGCACGGCGTTGTTCATGGCGGTGATGGGCGCCGTGGAGGAGCCCACATACACGGTCATGTCGCTGTCGCCCACGACGTAGCCGAGGAAGGCCTTGTCGACCACCACGTCCTGGGAGAACTGGAAGACGATGTAGTTGTCGCGGCCGTAGTTGTCGACGGTGTGGGTGGAGCCGCTGCCGCTCTCGCTGCTGTCGGTGACCCCGAGGCCGGCGTCGTAAGCGCCCAGCCAGGCCTTCTGCCAGGTGTCGCTGCCCTTCGTGCGGCTCCAGGCGTTGGCCTGCACGGTGACGCCACCGGCGCTGTAGCTGCGGGTGTTGCCGTCGGTGCCGTCGACCGCGGTGTTGCCGGAGAAGTCGATCGTGGTGGCGGCGCCCAGGACGCCCAGGGACTGGACGGTGCCGTGGGCCTCGTACAGCCACGACTCGCCGGCCTCGAGCACGTTGTCGCCATCGTCGCCCGACACGTATGCGATCTTGCCGTTGGCGATGGACATGTCGTCGGCGGCGTTGGTCGGCGTGCCGTTGTCATCCACGAGGGCGAGGTCGGCCTTGGCAAAGTCGACATTGCCGGTGTTGGTGAGCTTGTAGGTCCAGGTCACCGCCGAGCCGGCGGTCAGCACCGGCACGCCCGCGCCATCGGGCGTGTCCTCGTTGTCGTAATCCGCCGCGGTCGGGTTGGCGTTGGACGGACCACTGGTGGTCTTCTCGAGGTCGATCCCGGGATTGAGTACGTATACACCCGCGTCGACGGACGGGTTGTGCTGGCCCGGACTGAGGGTGACGATCTGGCTCTTGCCGTCGGCGCCGGCGTCGGAGTCGATGGCGTCGTCGGCGCCGGCGTCCCGCATGGTGAAGGCCGTGCCCGCAGGTTTGCCGAACGTCACCTGGTACTGCACGCCGGCCGCCAGGTTGTCGAACTGGTAGTAGCCGTCGACGTCGGTGCTGGTGATGGCCGTGGTGTCGCCCACGCCGTTGATGATGCCGTCGGCGCCGCCGCCGGTCAGGGTCACCAGCATGCCGCCGATGCCCGCCTCGCCACCGTCCTGCAGGCCGTTGCGGTTGGCGTCGAGCCAGACGAAGTCACCCAGCGACTGCGTCGACGCAGCCGTCGAGTAGCGCGCCGCGTCGGCGTCGGTCGCCATGATGCCCAGCGCCGAACCGGTTGCGGTGCCGACGTTGGCGATATCCACTCCCGCGGTGTCGGCGAGCTCGGAGCCGCGGTAGACCCAGACCTCGTCGAGGTCGAGCAGGCCGTCGTGGTCGGTGTCGCCGCCCTCGAAGCTCAGCCCGGAGAGGCGGTCGTCGCTCACGGACACCCCTTCGAGCGCGACATCGCCGGTGTTGCGGACCTCGTACCGGAACTCGGCCGTGCCGCCCAGCGCGATGAAGGGGCCGGTGCCGGGGGCGTCGGCGTCGAACCACGGGGTGGTGACCGTGGCCCCGCCGCTTGCGGGGGTGCTGAGGTCGGCACCCAGCTCGTTCTGCATCACGAACTGGTTCTTGACCGACTCGATCTGGTTCAGGTCGCCGCTGAGGATGGCGTCGCGGGTCAGCGAGATGACCTGGCTCGAGGTGTAGGCATAGTCCACGTTCGGCTGCGCCGCATTGAGCAGCGCGGCGCTCGAGTGGCGCAGCAGCGCGTCGAGCCCGCCGCCCGCCGCGTTCAGCGCATCGAGCAGGGTCGGTGCGCCGGGTACGTTGATGCCGAAGACGGCTTCCCAAGCGTCATCCGGGGAGTAGCCGGTCTCCGGCCAGCCAGCCAGCGGTGCCGGGCCGTATTCGGAGTGCGTCTTCCAGAAGCCGGGGGTGAGGCCTTCGCCACCGCCGCCGGTGTCCTGATGGACGCCGCGGACGAACTTCTCGATGTCGATCGCCACCCGCGCGCCGAAGTGGTTGTCGAGGTCTGTGTCGGTGGGCTGCGGCAGGGAGGGGACCAGGTTGCCGTCGGCGTCGACCGGTGTCCCGGTCACGGCGCCGAGGTTGGTGTACTGGCCGGCGCTGACGACCGTGGAGGCCTCGTAGATCCAGCTCTCGCCGACATCGAGCAGGCCGTCGCCGTCGGCGTCGCCGCCGAGGAAGATGGGCGTGAAGTCGTCGCTCGTGTCGCCTGGCGTGCCATGGTCGTCGGAGAGGACGATGTCCGACAGCGCGACCATGCCGTCGTTGGTCACCAGGTACTGGAAGGTGGCGGTGCTGCCGACCGCGAGATACGGCCCGGTGGGGGCGTTGTTGTCGGTTCCGTTGGTGAGCTTGACGAGGTCGATCGACGCCACGACGCCGCCTTCGCCAGGCTTGAAGATGCCGGCGTCGGCAGTGCTGTCGGTCTCACCCGCTTCGAGCTTGTAGCAGCCGGTGAAGCCGGTGGTGGCGTCTGCGTCGCTGTCCGCCGTGTCGTTCGCGCCCACGTTCTGGTTGGTGAGGAAGAAGCCGGTCGGGGTGATGAACTTGACGAGGTAGTCGCCCGGCTCGAGTCCGGTGAAGGCGTAGTTGCCGGCCGCGTCGGTGAAGGTGGAGGCGCCGACCTTCACGCCGGGTGCGCCGTCCACGCAGGTGTAGAGCTCGACCTCCACGCCTTCGACACCGGCTTCGCCGTCGTCCTGCTGGCCGTTGGCGTTGGCGTCGAGCCAGACGCGGTCGCCGATGGCAGCCGGACGCCAGAAGCCGGCGTCGACGGTGTTGTTGGTCTCGCCCGAGGCCAGGGTGTAGCAGCCGGTGAGGCCGCCGGTGCCGGCGTCGGAGTCGCTGGCGTCGGCGCCGACGTCGGCGGTGCTGAGCTGGTAGCCCGCCGGAGTCTCGAAGGCGACGATGTACTGGCCGGGGACGAGGCCGGTGAAGGCGTAGTTGCCGCTGGCGTCGGTGGTGGTCGTGGCGACCAGGGTGCCGGGGGCGCCGTCGACGCAGGTGTAGAGGCGCACGGTGGCGTCGGCGATGCCGGTTTCACCGTCGTCCTGCTGGCCGTTGGCGTTGGTGTCTTCCCAGACGCGGTCGCCGATCGCGGCGCCCTGGTAGAGGCCGGCGTCGACCGTGTTATTGGTCTGGCCGGAGGTGAGCGTGTAGCAGCCGGTGAAGCCGCCCATGCCGGCGTCGGAGTCGCTGCCGTCGCCGCCGACATCGACCGGCGAGAGGCTGAAGCCGTCCGGGGTGAGGAACTTGACGACGTACTGGCCGGGCATCAGGCCGGTGAAGGCGTAGTTGCCGGCCGCGTCGGTGAAGGTGGAGGCGCCGACCTTCACGCCGGGTGCGCCGTCCACGCAGGTGTAGAGCTCGACCTCCACGCCTTCGACACCGGCTTCGCCGTCGTCCTGCTGGCCGTTGGCGTTGGCGTCGAGCCAGACGCGGTCGCCGATGGCAGCCGGACGCCAGAAGCCGGCGTCGACGGTGTTGTTGGTCTCGCCCGAGGCCAGGGTGTAGCAGCCGGTGAGGCCGCCGGTGCCGGCGTCGGAGTCGCTGGCGTCGGCGCCGACGTCGGCGGTGCTGAGCTGGTAGCCCGCCGGAGTCTCGAAGGCGACGATGTACTGGCCGGGGACGAGGCCGGTGAAGGCGTAGTTGCCGCTGGCGTCGGTGGTGGTCGTGGCGACCAGGGTGCCGGGGGCGCCGTCGACGCAGGTGTAGAGGCGCACGGTGGCGTCGGCGATGCCGGTTTCACCGTCGTCCTGCTGGCCGTTGGCGTTGGTGTCTTCCCAGACGCGGTCGCCGATCGCGGCGCCCTGGTAGAGGCCGGCGTCGACCGTGTTATTGGTCTGGCCGGAGGTGAGCGTGTAGCAGCCGGTGAAGCCGCCCATGCCGGCGTCGGAGTCGCTGCCGTCGCCGCCGACATCGACCGGCGAGAGGCTGAAGCCGTCCGGGGTGAGGAACTTGACGACGTACTGGCCGGGCATCAGGCCGGTGAAGGCGTAGTTGCCGGCCGCGTCGGTGAAGGTGGAGGCGCCGACCTTCACGCCGGGTGCGCCGTCCACGCAGGTGTAGAGCTCGACCTCCACGCCTTCGACACCGGCTTCGCCGTCGTCCTGCTGGCCGTTGGCGTTGGCGTCGAGCCAGACGCGGTCGCCGATGGCAGCCGGACGCCAGAAGCCGGCGTCGACGGTGTTGTTGGTCTCGCCCGAGGCCAGGGTGTAGCAGCCGGTGAGGCCGCCGGTGCCGGCGTCGGAGTCGCTGGCGTCGGCGCCGACGTCGGCGGTGCTGAGCTGGTAGCCCGCCGGAGTCTCGAAGGCGACGATGTACTGGCCGGGGACGAGGCCGGTGAAGGCGTAGTTGCCGCTGGCGTCGGTGGTGGTCGTGGCGACCAGGGTGCCGGGGGCGCCGTCGACGCAGGTGTAGAGGCGCACGGTGGCGTCGGCGATGCCGGTTTCACCGTCGTCCTGCTGGCCGTTGGCGTTGGTGTCTTCCCAGACGCGGTCGCCGATCGCGGCGCCCTGGTAGAGGCCGGCGTCGACCGTGTTATTGGTCTGGCCGGAGGTGAGCGTGTAGCAGCCGGTGAAGCCGCCCATGCCGGCGTCGGAGTCGCTGCCGTCGCCGCCGACATCGACCGGCGAGAGGCTGAAGCCGTCCGGGGTGAGGAACTTGACGACGTACTGGCCGGGCATCAGGCCGGTGAAGGCGTAGTTGCCGGCCGCGTCGGTGAAGGTGGAGGCGCCGACCTTCACGCCGGGTGCGCCGTCCACGCAGGTGTAGAGCTCGACCTCCACGCCTTCGACACCGGCTTCGCCGTCGTCCTGCTGGCCGTTGGCGTTGGCGTCGAGCCAGACGCGGTCGCCGATGGCAGCCGGACGCCAGAAGCCGGCGTCGACGGTGTTGTTGGTCTCGCCCGAGGCCAGGGTGTAGCAGCCGGTGAGGCCGCCGGTGCCGGCGTCGGAGTCGCTGGCGTCGGCGCCGACGTCGGCGGTGCTGAGCTGGTAGCCCGCCGGAGTCTCGAAGGCGACGATGTACTGGCCGGGGACGAGGCCGGTGAAGGCGTAGTTGCCGCTGGCGTCGGTGGTGGTCGTGGCGACCAGGGTGCCGGGGGCGCCGTCGACGCAGGTGTAGAGGCGCACGGTGGCGTCGGCGATGCCGGTTTCACCGTCGTCCTGCTGGCCGTTGGCGTTGGTGTCTTCCCAGACGCGGTCGCCGATCGCGGCGCCCTGGTAGAGGCCGGCGTCGACCGTGTTATTGGTCTGGCCGGAGGTGAGCGTGTAGCAGCCGGTGAAGCCGCCCATGCCGGCGTCGGAGTCGCTGCCGTCGCCGCCGACATCGACCGGCGAGAGGCTGAAGCCGTCCGGGGTGAGGAACTTGACGACGTACTGGCCGGGCATCAGGCCGGTGAAGGCGTAGTTGCCGGCCGCGTCGGTGAAGGTGGAGGCGCCGACCTTCACGCCGGGTGCGCCGTCCACGCAGGTGTAGAGCTCGACCTCCACGCCTTCGACACCGGCTTCGCCGTCGTCCTGCTGGCCGTTGGCGTTGGCGTCGAGCCAGACGCGGTCGCCGATGGCAGCCGGACGCCAGAAGCCGGCGTCGACGGTGTTGTTGGTCTCGCCCGAGGCCAGGGTGTAGCAGCCGGTGAGGCCGCCGGTGCCGGCGTCGGAGTCGCTGGCGTCGGCGCCGACGTCGGCGGTGCTGAGCTGGTAGCCCGCCGGAGTCTCGAAGGCGACGATGTACTGGCCGGGGACGAGGCCGGTGAAGGCGTAGTTGCCGCTGGCGTCGGTGGTGGTCGTGGCGACCAGGGTGCCGGGGGCGCCGTCGACGCAGGTGTAGAGGCGCACGGTGGCGTCGGCGATGCCGGTTTCACCGTCGTCCTGCTGGCCGTTGGCGTTGGTGTCTTCCCAGACGCGGTCGCCGATCGCGGCCGTGGCCTTGAAGTAGCCGAAGTCCAGATCCGTGTCGCTCTGGCCTGACAGGAGCGTGACGGGGTCGGTGCCGGTCGGCGAGGCGTTGCTGTCCAGCGCGGCGTCCGTGCCCTGGCCGATCGGGCTGGACTGGAAGCCGGAGAGCGCGCCGGCGGGATCGAAGTTATCGGCATCGACGCTGACCTGGTAGATGCCCGGGGGCAGGGCGTCGAACAGATAGCTGCCGTCGGCCGCGGTAAGCGTGTTGCGGACGATGACCTCGCCGCTTCCTGTGGTGCCGGTCAGCGTCAGGCGGACGCCGCCGATCCCGGCCTCACCGACGTCCTGGATGCCGTCGGCGTCCTGGTCGTTCCAGACGAAGTCGCCGACCGAGACCGGCTTGTAGAAGCCGGCGTCGATCGTCTTGTTCCATTCGCCGGCCGAGAGCACGACGACGTCGGAGAGCGCGCCGTCGCTGTCGGCCGCGTTGCTGGCGCCCTGCTGGCGCGGGCTCGCGGCGTCGAAGCCGGTGGGGGTGAAGAACTGCACCTGGTAGTCCAGGCCCGGCGCGAGGCCCTTGAAGACGTAGTTGCCGTCCGCGTCGGTGGTCGTGGTGGCGAGGACCTCGCCCGCGCTGGTGAAGGCGCCGTCGCCGTCGCGATCGTGCACGAGGCGCACGACGGCGCCGGCGATGCCCTGCTCGGTGTAGGCGCCGTCGCCTCCCACGTTCTGGATGCCGTCGGCGTTCACGTCGTGCCACACGCGGTCGCCCAGCGCGGCGGACTTGACCATCACGATGAGCGGTTGCTGGACGACCTCATTCGCATCGCGCACGCCGTTGTTATTGCTGTCCTTCCACAGGTCCAGCAGCAGGCCGATCTCGTCGTTGTTCGGGTTGTCGTCGGTGATGTCCGGCGCGAAGCCGTCGTTCTGCAGGGCCAGATCCACCAGCGTCTGGACGCGCGTCGCGTCGGTCCCTGGCAGCAGGGTGGCCACCCGGTCCTGGTCGCCGAGCAGGGTCCACAGCGCGGCCTGTACTTCGTTGGTCGTGTAGGGGCTCGCACCGACCGTGAAGTGCTGGTTCAGCAGCCAGTTGGCTTCATCGAGGTGACCAGGAAGCTCGATTGACTGGAAGGCAGCGGGGATCGCGCCGTAATCGTAGCTGGAATAGAGTCCCGCCTTGAGTGTGAGCGAGTAGACGCCATTGACGGGGCCGACCACATCGAGAGGGATGTCGGCATCCGCGCACCAAGCATCGTAATAGCCTGACCCGAAATCCGATGCTCCGAGGAACTGGAGGTCGAAAGTGCTCGGTTCGAGGAACTGGTCGGGATAGGTGACCTTGATGCTGAGGATGCGCGAGGTGGACATGATGATGGACTCCCTGGGATTCTGAGCCGTCCGGGCCCTTGCTTGCAGGCCTGGACGGATTGCACGGGGATATGGGCCCCCGCTGCGTGTGGTACTCGGGCCTTACTTCTTGTTGCGCAGGCGGCTGGCGAGTACGCCGACGAGGCCGACCGCGATCAGGGCGAGCGTCTCGGGTTCGGGAAGCGGCTGCGGGTTGGGAAAGGCAAAGGCCGGTGCAGAAAGGGCAGAGAGCACGGCGATGGAAAGCAGGGTGCGCATGGCGAACTCCTCGATCGGGTTGCGGAATGGGTACGATGCTCCCGGATGGGAGCTGTCCTGCGCCTGCAAATAGCGTGCCATTTCTCAGGCATCAGGATTTGCCTGGAAAAGTTAAATTTGGAGAAATGTAAATTCATGCTTATGTAAGTTTTGTCGACATTCGCGAAAAACAACCAAAACAAGGAAAGACAGTTATTTCATGGGCTTGCCATCTTTCGAACGCTCCCGCAGGTCTGGTTCAAGTGTAAAAAATTCCGACATCCGGGCTGGAGGGCTGGCGGATACGCGCCTGCTGCTCCTCAACAAGCCCTTCGGCGTGCTGTGCCAGTTCACCGACGAGGCCGGCCGCAGGACCTTGAAGGACTACGTTGCGGTGCCTGGCATCTATCCCGCCGGACGCCTGGACGCGGATAGCGAGGGGTTGGTGCTGCTCACGGGCGACGGAGCCTTGCAGCACCGCATCGCCGATCCGCGCCACAAGCTGGCCAAGCGCTATCTGGTGCAGGTGGACGGGGAGATCGACGAAGTTGCGCTCGTGCTCCTGCGTGCGGGGCTGGACCTGGGCGACTTTCGTACGCAGCCATGTGCAGCACGCCGCATTCCGGAGCCCGACTGGCTGTGGCCACGGGACCCGCCGGTGCGCTTTCGCAAGTCGGTGCCGACGAGCTGGGTGGAGATCGTGCTGCGCGAGGGCAAGAACCGGCAGGTGCGCCGGATGACGGCGAAGGTCGGCCATCCCACGCTGCGGCTGGTGCGGGTGGCGATCGGGCCGTGGTGCCTGGACGGGCTGGGGGTGGGCGAGTGGCGCGAGGTCGCGCGCGAGGAGGTCGGCGTGGTGCTGGCCGGCGGCGGTACGGCCGCGGTACGCGGAAATCGCCTGCGACGCTAGAATCGGGCGTCCCGAAGAGCGCTGCAGGAGGCGTCCGTGAAAGTCATTGTCGATCTGTGCGTGGTCCCGCTCGGCGTGGGCCTGTCCGTTTCAGCCCACGTGGCGGCCTGCGAGCGGGTGATCCGCGAGGCCGGCCTGAAGTCGCAGCTCCACGCCTACGGCACCAACATCGAGGGCGAGTGGGACGAGGTGATGGCCGCGGTCAAGCGCTGCCACGAGGTCGTGCATGCGATGGGAGCGCCGCGGATCACGAGCTCGATGCGGCTGGGTACGCGCACTGACCGCGAGCAGACCATGGCGGACAAGATCGCCAGCGTCGAGCGCGCACTCGACAGCGCGGCGAGCGGCCCCGGTGCGTGACGGGCCCGGGGCTGCGCTCGGGACTGCAACGCGTCAGCCGGTGTGGCGCGCGAGTTCGTTGCGGCGCAGCTTTCCGGTGTCGGTGCGCGGGAAATGGTCCACGAGGTGGATTTTCTCGGGGCGCTGGTAAGGCGGCAGGCTCTCGATGGCTGCCTGGGCGGCGGCCAGCACCTGTGGTGGCGGCAGGTCGCCGGGAATGGCGAAGAGGTGCAGGCGGATCATGTCCGCGTCCTCGCCCTGCGCCGGGATCACGCACACCTCCTCGGCCTTGCCGCGCATGCGTTCCTGCACGGCCTGCTCGACCGCGACCACGTCCACCCAGCGGCCGAACACCTTGACGAGCTGGTCGCTGCGGCCGGCGAACAGCCAGCCTTCGCCGTCGGGCGCACGGCGGAAGACGTCGCCGGGGGCGAAGCGGCCGTCGGCAAAGCGTGCGCTGTCGTGGGTGACGACACGCGAATAGCCGAGCGCGACCGCGGGGTGAGCGAACCACAGCCGCCAGGTTTCCACCTCGCCGCTGGTGAGCTGCTCGGGGTGGATGGTGGTGAGCGGCGTGGGGTGCGCGGACTCCATCTCCGGCGTACGGTAGAGCACCAGCGACAGCGTCTCGGTGGTGCCGTAGCCATTGACCAGCGGCACCCCGGTCATCGCCTGCCATTCGCGTGCGAGCGCGGGCGGACAGGCCTCGCCGGCGGAGACCGCGGCGTGCAGGCCGCGGAAACGCACGCCGGCGTCGACCAGGCGGCGGTAGAGGGTGGGCACGCTGAAGAAGATGTGCGGCTGGTGGCGCTCGACCATCGCCGCGACGCGCGCCGGGTCGGGCCATTCGGGGTCGAGCACGACGGTGGCGCCCAGGCGCAGTCCGGCGAAGAAGGCGTTGGCGAGCGGGTAGGCGAAGAACAGCTTGGAGCTGGAGTAGAAGCGGTGCTCGGGGCGTGCGCCGAGAATGTCGCGGGCAAACACATGGGCGTCGCGGATCGCCCGGTGGGCATGCAGGATGCCCTTCGGGCGGCCGGTGGTTCCGGACGAGTAGAGCAGGAAGGCCGGGTCGTCGTCGGCTGCCGGCGCGGCCGCGGGCGTCGCGGTCGCACGCTCCACCCTGCGGCGCCACTCGCCGAGAGCGATCGCGCGCTTGTCGCCCAATGCACGCGCGGCCCCGTCCTCGAGCAGCGCCGCGGCGGCGCCCGAGTCCAGCATCAGGTCGGCGATCTGCTCGGATGCCGTGCGCGGGTTGATCGCGATCGGTCGCACCCCCGCCCACAGCATGCCGATGAAGGCGGTGGCCCATTCGATGCCGTCGGGCAGGGCGAGCACGCAGGCGTCGCCCGGGCGCAGGCCGGCGTCGAGCAGGGCCGCGGCGCTGCGCATGGCGTCGGCACGCAGGCCGGCGTAGTCGATGCGGACATCGCCCTCGATCAGCGCGATCCGCGCGGGCTCGCCGCCGAGCAGCCATTCGGCGGCGTTCATGATGCCGCTCCGCAGTTGTTCGCGCGGGGCGCGGGAGCGGGCTGCCGGCCCGCCAGGGGGATGACGAACATCATCGTGGTGTCTCCTCGACCGGATTCCCCTTAAGGGGCGGAATTTATTGTTTTGTTGGGTTCATTAAATTCCTCGCGGCGATGCTGCACAATACAAATGAACGGATTACCTTTATCGACGCTATCAATAACCCTCGACCTGCATGAGCCTGCGTGACTTCGACCTGAACCTGCTGCGGATCCTGCTCGCGGTGTACGAGGCCGGCAGCGTGAGCCGCGCGGCGCAGGCCCTTGGACTGAGCCAGCCGACGGTGAGCAGCGCGCTCGGTCGCCTGCGTCGTGCGCTCGGCGAGCCGCTGTTCATCAAGACCGCGTCGGGCGTCACGCCCACCGCGCGCACGCATGCGCTGGCGAGCAGCGCGCGGGCGATGCTCGCCCGGCTGGAGGCGGATTTCTTCGTCGCCGACCGCTTCGATCCGGCGAGGTACGAGGGCAACCTCACCGTCGCGCTCTCCGACGTGGGCGAGATGGTCTTCCTGCCGCGCATCCTCGACAGCGTGCGCCGGATCGCGCCGCTGGCGATGCTCGATTCGGTGACGCTCGCGCCGGGGGAGCTGATGCGCGCGATGGAGGATGGCGAGGTCGATCTGGCGATCGGCTATCACCCCGACCTGGATGCGGCCGGCTTCTACCGCGAGAAGCTGCTCAGCCATCGCTTCGTGTGCCTGTTGCGCGCCGATCACCCGGTGCAGGATCACCAGCTCTCCCTCGAGTGCTTCCTGTCGCTCGAGCACGCCGCGGTGCGCGCCAAGGGGCGCAGCCAGGAGATCTTCGAGAAATACCTCGAGCGCCTGCGCATCCAGCGCCGCATCGTGCTGCGAACTCCCCACTTCATGAGCCTGCCCGGCATCATCGGGCGCTCGGACCTGGTGGTGACCCTGCCGCATGCGATCGGCCAGTACTTCACGCGCGTGGGCGAGCGGGTGCGCATGGCCGAGCCCCCGCTGGCGATCCCGCGCATCGAGCTCTTCCAGCACTGGCACCGGGGCTTCCACCACGATCCGCGCAACCGCTGGCTGCGCACGCTGGTCGCGGGCCTGTTCTCGGAGGAGCAGGACGAGTGGCCGTATCCCTTCGCCTGAACTGCCCGGGGAGGGCGGCGCAGGGGAGCAGGGGGAAGGTTTGCAGGCGGCTCTGACGGCGGTTCGGGGCCGGGCGAGTGTTCAGTCGGTGCGCCGGCGCGCGTCGCTCAGCGGCATGACGTCGGGGGCCTCGAAGCGCGGGCGCTCGCGGTCGCCTTCGCGCAGCGGGTCGCAGGGCTTGAGGGTGGCGAGGCTGCGGCGGGCGAGGTTCTGGTAGCACTCGGTGCCGATCACCTTCCATTTGCGCTCCTGTTCGGTGAGTTCGCGCAGGACCTTGGCGGGTACGCCCGCGACGAGCACGCCGGGTGGGATCTTCATTTCCGCCTTCACGAAGGCGGCCGCCGCAACAATGCTGCCTTCGCCCACCTCCGCGTGGTCCATCACCACCGCATTCATGCCGATGAGCGCGTTGCGGCCGACCCGGCAGGCGTGCAGCACCGCGGCGTGGCCGACGTGGCCGTTGGCCTCGACCACGGTATCGATGCCCGGAAAGCTGTGCAGCACGCAGCAGTCCTGCACGTTGCTGCCCTCCTCGAGCACGATGCGGCCGAAGTCGCCGCGCAGCGAGGCGAGCGGGGCGACGTAGCAGCCGGCGCCGACGAACACGTCGCCGATCAGCACGGCATCGGGGTGGACATAGGCGGTGGGATGGACGACCGGGCGGACGCCGTCGATTTCGTAGCAGGGCATGGATTGGCTCCGGTTGGATGAGAAGCGTGCCGCGAGGACAGTATCATGCCCGTGCGCGACGGGCGTGGACGTTCGCGTCGACGGGCAGCATGCAGGTCGAGGGCAGGTCTCGGCTGCGCCATGCGGCGACCGGGGAGGGCACGGCACGCAAGCGGGGTTGCAAAAAGATCGCTTTTGTCTTGATATGGCGCAAGATCGCTATTGATCGACTGATCGGTCGGACTTGTTGCCGGGCACAATCCGGCTGCCGGCGATCGAGCGGAAAAACCGGCCCGCATGTGTGCGCTCGAGCACCACGGAGCGGCCGCAGCAAAGGACGAACTACCCGATGGCCAGAGGCAAGGCCCCGACCTTCCAGGTGCAGCGCGCGACGATCCTCGATGCTGCCGCAGGGCTTTTCGCGGCGCGGGGCTTCCACCACGCGTCGATGGCGGAGATCGCGCGCGAATGCGGCGTTTCCAAGGCGCTGCTGTACCACTACTACCGCGACAAGGAACACATCCTCTACGACATCGCCGCAGGCCACGTCGAGGAACTGCTTGCGATCGTGGCGGAGGTCGAGGCCGCGGCGGCGGCGCCGCGTGAGCGCCTGGAACGCCTGATCCTGCGCTTCATGCAGGCCTACGAGGGCGGGCGACGGCAGCACGTCGTGCTCATCCAGGACGTCAAGTTCCTCAGTCCCGAGCAGCGTGCGCGCATCCACGAGCAGGAGCGCCGGGTGGTGCGCGCCTTCGCGCTCACGATCGAGGCGGTCGAGCCCGGCCTGCGCGGCGTGGCCCTCGACAAGGCGGTCGCGATGGTGTTGTTCGGGATGATGAACTGGACCTTCACCTGGCTGCGCCCCGAGGGGACGCTGTCCTACGAGGCCCTGGCAAGAGTGGTGGCGCGGGTCTTCGTGCGCGGCATCGCGGGCCTTGCGACGGAGGCGGTGCAGGCACCGGCGGGAGGATCGGAGGCCGCGCTGCCGCGAGGTGTGTGCGAGCGCTCGTGATGCCCGGCGCGCGCGTATCCGAGCCCGCGCATCGGCGTGTCGCTTGTTGACGTTTACGTTAGCGGAGCTTCTGTGCAATCATCCGTGTCGTCTCGGGATGGATTGCATGCGTGGCATGCGTACGTCGCGTCGTGCGAGCGGCGCGAGAGCGATGCAGGAGCAGGCATCGCGACACGGAGAATGAAATGGATGAAGAAATCGCCGGAAAGGCAGTGCGGATGCGCGAATCGGCGAATGCGACGACGTATACGATATCCGATCTCGCCAAGGAATTCGACATCACGACCCGGGCGATCCGCTATTACGAGGACCAGGGCCTGATCAGCCCGGCCCGTCGCGGCAGCCGGCGCATCTACAGCCGCCGCGACCGCGTGCGGCTGAGCCTGATCCTGCGCGGCAAGCGGCTGGGTTTCTCGCTGCAGGAGACGCGCGAGCTCTTCGATCTCTATGACAACGCACCGGGCGAGCAGGCACAGATGTCGCACTTCATGGAACTGCTGGGTGCGCGCAGGGCGATGCTCGAGCGCCAGATGGAAGACATCCGCGCCATCCTCGACGAGATCGACGCGGCCGAGAAGGAGGCGCGGCGCTCGATCGCCGCGCGCACGCTCGAGCCGATCCCGGCGATGAGTCCGAGCGCCTGAGCGGGCGCAGCCGGGGCAAGGGACGGCCTCCCTGGCGGAAGCCCCTCTGCCGCGGGCGCGCCGAGTTCAGCCCTCTTCCGCTCCGTCTCCGTCCCCCGCTTCGGCGCGCTTGCGGCGCGGCGCGGTCTTCGGATCGATCACGATCGGCTGGTAGATCTCCACCCGGTCGCCTTCGGCGAGCACAGTGTCGAGCGGCTTGATCTTGCCGAAGACCCCCACCTTGTTGCGCGTCAGGTCGATGTCCTCGTAGCGCCCGAGGATCCCCGAGCGCTCGATCGCCGCGCGCAGCGTGCAGCCTTCTTCGACGTCGAGGCGCACCCACGCCGGCTTCTCGGGATGCGCGTAGCTGACACTGATCTTCATTCGTCCTCTCTCCCTGGCTGTCCATGCATGGGCTTCGGCGATTCCGCCCGGCTCAGGTGCCCGCCGTCATCGCGGCGCCCGCGCCCTCGCTGCGCGCCCGGGCGCGGGCGAGCATGCGCTGGCGGGCAGCGACGAGGAAGCCGAGGGCGAGGAAGCCGCCCGGCGGCAGGATCATCAGCAGCACGCCGCGGTAGCCGTCGAGCCGCAGCTCGAGGAAGGCGAAGTGCTCTCCGAGCAGCATCGAGGCGTCGGCGAACAGCGTGCCCTGGCCGATCGCCTCGCGCACGCCGCCCAGCACCATCAGGGCGAGGGTGAAGCCCACCCCCATCATCAGGCCGTCGAGGGCCGCCATGCCCGGGGCGCGCTTGGACGCGAAGGACTCGGCGCGACCCATGATGGCGCAATTGACCACGATCAGCGGGATGAACAGGCCGAGCACCTTGTGCAGCTCGTGCAGCCAGGCGTTCATCGTCATGTCGACCAGGGTCACCACGGTGGACATCAGCAGCACGTAGATCGCGATCCGCACCTCGCGCGCGATCACGTTGCGAAACAGCGAGACCAGCACGCCCGAGCACACCAGCACGACCGTGGTGGCCAGGCCCATGCCGAGCCCGTTGGTCGCGCTGCCGGTGGTGGCCAGGGTCGGGCACATGCCCAGCATCTGCGCGAAGACCACGTTGTTGTCCCACAGGCCGTCGCGGACGACCCTGCGCACCTCGCTCATGTCGGGCTCCCCGGTTGTGCCGCCGCGGCTGCGGCGCCGGCCGGCGCGGCGAGCAGGTGCTCGCGGTGCGCGGCGAAGAACTTCAGGCTGGCGTGGACCGCCCCCACCACCGCGCGCGGGGTGATGGTGGCGCCGGCGAACTGGTCGAACTCGCCGCCGTCCTTGCGCACCCCCCAGCGCGTGCCGGTGTCGAGCCCGCGGCCGTCGAAGCCGCGGATCCAGTCGGACTTGCGCACGTCGATCTTGTCGCCCAGGCCCGGCGTCTCGCTGTGCGAGAGCACGCGCACGCTGGCGATGCGCCCGTCGCGACCGATGCCGACGGTGAGCGTGATCGGCCCGCCGTAGCCGGCCTCGCTCACCCAGTTGAAGGCGACGCCGTTGACCTCGGCCGCCATGCGTGCGCGATACACCGTGACGCTGCGGCCCGCGTCCTCGACCGCGATCGTGTCCTCGGCCGGATTGTTGTCGTGGGGCACGGCGGAGAGGGTCTGGTCGAGGGCGTGGCGCAGGTCATCGGCCTGGCGCTGGCGGATCTCCTCGCGGGTGGCGAGGTCGCCGGCGCCGAGCATCGCGCTGCAGCCGAGGGCGAAGGCTCCCAGCAGCAGCCCGGGGCGCCGGCGCAGGCCGGCGGCAAGGGTCGAGCTCATCGGCCGTCCTCCTTCGGGGCCAGGGGGAGGGGGGCGCCCGTACGCAGGCGGCCATAACGGCGCGGACGCACGAGGCGATCGATCAGCGGCGTCGCCGCGTTCATCAGCAGCACGGCGAAGGCCACGCCCTCGGGGTAGCCGCCCCAGGTGCGGATCACATAGATCAGCGCGCCGATGCCGGCGCCGAAGATCGCGCGTCCGAGCGGGGTGACCGGTGCGCCCACCGGGTCGGTGGCGATGAAGAAGGCGCACATCATCGCGCTGCCGCCGAGCAGGTGGAGCAGCGGCCCCGGGTAGTGCGCGGGGTCGATCTGGTTGAACAGCGCGGCGAGCACGGCGAGGGTGCCGAGCAGGGCGGCGGGGATCTGCCAGGGCACGATGCGGCGGGCGACCAGCAGCGCGCCGCCGGCGAGGAGCGCGAGCGCGGAGGTCTCGCCCA
The DNA here is from genome assembly GCA_024235615.1 of Thauera sp. Taxonomy (GTDB): domain Bacteria; phylum Pseudomonadota; class Gammaproteobacteria; order Burkholderiales; family Rhodocyclaceae; genus Thauera. The sequence continues at coordinate 209,380 of JACKMB010000002.1, forward strand.
AGCTGCCCGGCACCGTGCCGAGCGCGAGCGCGAGCAGCGCCTCGCCGGCGGCGAAGTCGCCGCCGAGCTTGAGCGGGGCGAGCGCGGTCGCCGAGCTCACCGCGTCCGGCAGGGGACCGCCGCCGAAGGTGATCGCGAGGCCTTCCACGAGGCCAGGGGAAGCGGCCGAGAACAGCGGCTGCGGCGCCACCCAGGCGGTCATCTCGAGCGGGAAGGACACCAGCAGGGCGACCCGCGCCAGCATCGCCGGGTTGAGCACGTTCTGGCCCAGGCCGCCGAAGACCTGCTTGCCGACCACGATCGCAAAGACACCGCCGAGCAGCGCCAGCCACCACGGCGCCCACGGCGGCAGGCAGAGCGCGAGGATGAGCCCGGTGACCACCGCCGAGCCGTCGGCGAGCGTATGGCCTACCGGCCTGCGCCCGATCGCCAGCGCGGCGGCCTCGGCGGCCACGCAGCCGGCGATCGCCAGCAGCACCGTATTGAGCGCCGGCCAGCCGAACAGCCAGACGCCGGTCGCGGTCGCCGGCAGCAGGGCGAGCAGGACCGTGCGCATGACCTGGGGGACGTTGGCGCGCCCATGCACGTGGGGTGCGGCCACCGGGGAGCGGTTCGGGGTCCACGTCGTCATGATTCGGTCTCTGCCTTCTCGGTCGTGCGGGCGGGGCGGCGCGCAGCCTTGGCCGCGGCTTCCGCGGCCAGCCGCAGCCGGCGCGCCTCGGCCAGCTTGCGCGTCTCCTCGGCCTTGCGTTGGGCCTCGCGGCGCGCGGCGATCTCGCCCTTGGCGTAGTTGAACAGGTGGGCCAGCGGCAGGTGCGCCGGGCACACGTAGGCACAGCAGCCGCAGGACAGGCAGTCGCCCATGCCGAGCTCGGCGGCGTCGTCGATGCGCCCGGCGCGCACGCGCGCGGCGAGTTCGAGCGGCACCAGGCCGACCGGACAGACATCGACGCAGCGCCCGCAGTGCAGGCAGGCGCGCTCGCTCGCCGCGTGGGCCTCGGCGGCGGTGAGCGCGATGATGCCGCTGGTGCCCTTGACCACCGGCGCCTCCAGTCCGGGCAGGACCTGCCCCATCATCGGCCCGCCCATCAGCACGCGGGTCGGCGTCACGGTGAAGCCGCCGCAGAACTCGACCAGGTCGGCCGCCGGCGTGCCGATCGGCACCACCACGTTGCGCGGGTTGCGGATCGCGCCGCCGCCCACGGTGACCACGCGCGACACCAGCGGCTTGCCGAAGCGCACCGCGCGGCACACCGCGAGCGCGGTGCCGACGTTGTGCACGCTGACGCCGATCTCGGCCGACAGCTTGCCGGCGGGGATCTCGCGCCCGGTCACGGTGGTGACGAGCTGCTTCTCGGAGCCCATCGGGTAGCGCGAAGGCACGCGCAGCACGCTGATGCCGGGGTGAGCGGCGGCGGCGACGCGCATCGCCTCGAGCGCCTCGGGCTTGTTGTCCTCGATCGCGATCACGGTGCGCTTCGCCCCGAGGCCGTTGGCGATCAGGCGCACGCCCTCGACCACGTAGCCCGCGCCTTCGCGCATCAGGCGGTCGTCGCAGGTCAGGTAGGGCTCGCATTCGCCGCCGTTGATGATCAGCGTGTCGATCGGGTGGCGGTTGCCGGCGTCGAGCTTGACCGCCGCCGGGAAGGCCGCGCCGCCCAGGCCCACGATGCCGGCGTCGCGTACGCGCGCGGCGACCTCGGCACGGGTGAGCGAGAAGGGATCGACCGCCGGCTCGGTCTCCACCCAGCGCTCCTCGCCGTCGGGCTCGAGCGTGATCGTCTGCACCGGCAGGCCGGAAGGGTGGGGCGCCATGTGGTCGCCGATCGCGATCACCGTGCCCGAGGTGGGCGCGTGCACCGGCGCCGACACCGAGCCCTGGTGGCGGGCGAGGCGCTGGCCCTTGAGGACATGGTCGCCGACCTTGACCTCGGGTGCGGCCGGCTCGCCGATGTGCTGCTGCAGCGGGATGTACAGGCGCTTGGGCAGCGGCAGGCGGGCGATCGGGTGGCAGGCGGTGGGATCCTTGTTGCCTTCGGGGTGGATGCCGCCGCGGAAGCGGAAGATCTTCATGGCGTGTGGGGTTCCGGTGTGCTTGGCGTGGGCGCTCAGGCGTGTCCCACGCCCGGCTTGTGCCAGCGCCAGTTGCGCAGGGTGACCGGGATGCCCTCGAGGTCGATGCCGCCGGTGGGGCAGACCTCGGCGCAGGCGCCGCAGCCGATGCAGGCCTCCTCGAGCACCACGTGGAGCTGCTTGGTCGCGCCCAGGATGGCGTCGGTCGGGCAGGACTTGATGCAGCGCGAGCAGCCGATGCAGTAGTCGGTGCGCACGCGCGCCAGCAGTGGGCCGCGGTCGGGCAGGTTGCCCGGGTCGAAGGTGGTGCCGAGGATCTCGGCGAGCTTCTCTGCGACGACGCGGCCGCCTGGCGGGCACAGGGTGACCGGCGCCTCGCCCTTGGACAGCGCGATCGCCGCCTGGCCGCAGCCCGGGTAGCCGCACTGGCCACACTGCGAGCCGGGGAGGGCCTCGGTGAGGCGCTCCACCACCGGGTCGGTGGTGGCGCCCAGCCACTGCGAGGCGAGACCGAGCAGCCAGCCCAGGCCCAGGCCCAGGGCGGCGACCACCGCTACGGAGAGGATCATCGTCATCGTCGTACTCCTTGCGTGTCCGGAGGAGAGGAAGGTTTCAGCGCACCGGCAGGCCGGCGAAGCCCATGAAGGCCAGCGACAGCAGGCCGGCGGTGATCAGCGCGATCGGCGTCCCGGCGAAGGCGGCGGGAACGTTGGCGAGCGCGATGCGCTCGCGCAGGCCGGCGAAGAGCAGGATCACCAGGGTGAAGCCGAGCGCCGAGCCGGCGCCGTAGAGCAGGCTCTGGATCAGGCTGTTGTCCTGCTGCAGGTTGAGCAGCGCGGTGCCGAGCACCGCGCAGTTGGTGGTGATCAGCGGCAGGTAGATGCCCAGGGTGTGGTGCAGTACCGGGCTCGCCTTCTGGATCGCCATCTCGGTGAACTGCACGACCGCGGCGATCACCAGGATGTAGGTCAGGATGCGCAGGTGCATCATGTCCAGCGGCTGCAGCAGGGCGTGCTCGACCACCCAGGTCGCGCCCGAGGTCAGCGTGAGCACGAAGGTCGTGGCCAGGCCCATGCCGAGCGCGGTCTCGAGCTTGCCCGATACCCCGAGGAAGGGGCACAGGCCGAGGAAGCGGACCAGGATGACGTTGTTCACCAGGGCCGTGCCGAGCAAAAGCAGCAGATATTCCTTCATGTCGGGTTCCGGTTCCTGCGATCGGTTCGGGGAGCGTGCGAGTTCATGTTAATTGACGTTGACGTTAACGACAAGTAGTATTCGCTTCGTAGCGTCGCAATCCGATCTGCGCTCCGCAGCACCCCGATGCCTCCGTGCACGGACTGCGCGGAACGTTTCCGAACGTCGCAGCAACGCCCCACCCGAGCCGCAGGAGCCCGCCATGCCCAACGTCACCGCCGTCATGTCCACGCCCAACCCCCTGGCGAACAAGTTCATGCTCGACGCGCCGCTCTACACCGGTGCGCCGCGTCACTTCCGCGTCGGTGTTCCCGTCGTCGGCGACACCCTCGGCGAGAGCCTGCTGGCGGTGCCCGGCGTGGTCGACATCTACTGCACCGGGGGCTTCATCACGATCACCCGCGACCCGGGCACGCCCTGGTCGGCGATCGAGCCTGCCGTCACCGAGCTGATCGAAGGGCACAAGGCGCGCCGCGTCATCGGCATCGCCAACCCGGCCGGGCCGGGAGGGGCTCCCGGCACGGCGAGCGGCGGTGACGAGGCCGCGGGCGAGGAGGCGGTGGAGGTGGAGGCCGACGATGCGGAGTTGCTGATGCGCATCAACCAGATCCTCGACGAGCACATCCGCCCCTTCCTCGACCAGGACGGCGGCGGCCTCGACGTCGTGAAGCTGAAGGAATTCACCCTGACGGTGCGCTACAAGGGGGCGTGCGGCGGCTGCCCTTCGTCGTCGACCGGGACGCTGTTCGCGATCAACAACCTTTTGCAGAGCTACGTGGACGACCGCCTGCTGGTCGAGCCGATCTACTGATCGCATCCGTCGCGGGGCGCCGGGCGGGAGCGTAGGCCGCCGTCCGCAGTGCGGCTGGCCGGGACGGCGGGCGATACAATTCCCGTCCTTCCACCATTCGCCGCATCCGGCCGAGGGCGGTCCATGCCGAGCCGCTTCATCCGTAGCGAGCAGCCCGAGGCCTTGCGCCGCGGGCTGGGCTGGCTGTACGCCTTCGTGCGCCCGCAGCGCGGCGCCATCCTTCGCCTGCTCGCGCTGTCGCTGCTCGCCTCCGCCCTGGTCCTGCTGCAGCCCTGGCTGACCAAGCTGCTGATCGACGACGGCCTGCTGGCGCGCGACTACCCGACGCTGGTCATGGTCGCGGCCGCGATGATCGCCGCGGGCCTGGCGGGGACGGCGCTCGCCGGCATCAACCGCCTGCTGCACACGCGGCTCTCCGGCACCATCCTGTTCGCCCTGCGCAGCGACCTCTACCGCCATCTGCAGGGCCTGTCGCCGAGCTTCTACGGCCGCCAGCGCCTCGGCGACCTGATGTCGCGCATCGACGGCGACGTCGCCGAGATCCAGCGCTTCGCGGTCGACAGCCTGTTTGCGGCGGTGAGCAGCGTGATCGGCCTCCTCGGTGCGCTCGCGATGATGATCGGGCTGTCGTGGAAGCTGTCGCTGCTGGTGCTCGTGCTGGTGCCGCTCGAGGTGGTGTGGCTGCGCCACATGCGGCGCAGGCTGGAGACGCGCACGCGCACCGTGCGCGAGCGCGCCGCCGACGTATCGAGCTTCCTGGTCGAGACCCTGCCGGCGATGAAGTTCATCCAGGCCTCGCGGCGTGAGGCCGACGAGCGCGCCCGCCTGGACGCGCTGGGTGCGCGCTACCTCGACGAGTTGCTCGGCCTGCAGCGCACCGAGTTCCTCACCCATGCGCTGCCCTCCACGCTCACCTCGCTCACGCGCGCCGGGGCCTTCCTGATCGGCGGCTGGTGGGTGATCGAGGGCGACTGGCAGCTCGGCGCGCTGATCGCGTTCTCGACCTACCTCGGCATGGCGACCGGGCCGGTCGGCAGCCTGCTCGGCCTCTACGTCGCGGTCCAGCGCATGAGCGTGAGCCTGATGCGGGTGGGTGAGCTGCGCGAGGCGACCGCCGAGGTGGCGGACCCGCCCGCTGCGGTGGCGGTGCCGCCAGCCTGGCGCGGGCGGGTCGAGCTCGACGGCGTGGTCTTCCGCCATCGCGGGCGCGCGGAGGCCGTGCTCGACGGCGCCAGCCTGGTGATCCCGGCGGGCAGCAAGGTGGCGCTGACGGGCGCCTCGGGCGTGGGCAAGTCCACGCTGATCGACCTGCTGCACCGCCACTACGATCCGGCCGCCGGCGTGCTGCGCCTGGATGGCGTCGACCTGCGCACGATCTCGCTGGGAGAGCTGCGCCGCGCCGTGGCCGTGGTGAGCCAGGACATCGTGCTGTTCCGCGGGACGCTCGCCGACAACATCCGCTACGCGATGCCCGCGGCCGACGACGAGGCGGTGCGGCTGGCGGCGCACCGGGCGCGCCTGGACGAGCTCGTGGCGGCCCTGCCGCAGGGCCTCGCGACGCCGCTCGCCGAGCGCGGGCAGCAGCTCTCCGGCGGCCAGCGCCAGCGCATCGCGATCGCCCGCGCCTTGCTGCAGGATCCCTGCGTGCTGGTGCTCGACGAGGCGACCTCGGCGGTGGACGAGGCGACCGAGGCGGCGGTGATCGCCGAGGTGGACGCGCTCTTCGCCGACCGTACCCGCATCCTCGTCAGCCATCGCGCGGCGACCCGGGTGGGGTGCGAGCTCGAGCTGCGGCTCGAGGCCGGCCGCCTCGAGCCGGTCGTGCGCGCGCAGGGGGACTGAATGGGCGCAGCGGTCCGCCTCGGCTTGATCGACAGCGGCTGCAGCGCCGCGCACGCGTCGAACGTAGTCGCGGCGGCGGCCTTCGGGGTGCAGGACGGCGTCGTCCGCCGCGGCGACGCGCAGCCCGACCGGCTCGGGCACGGCAGCCGGATCGCCGATGTGCTGCTGCACTTCTTACCGCAGGCCGAGCTGGTCGTGGCGCAGGTGTTCGGCGAGCGCCTGACCACGAGCGCGCTGCAAGTGGCGGCTGCGATTGACTGGGCGGTCGCGAACGAAGCACACATCCTCAACCTCAGCCTCGGTCTGCGCGCACCCCGCGCGGTGCTGGCCGAAGCCTGCGCGCGCGCGCACGCCGCCGGCGTGCTGCTGTGCGCGGCGGCGCCCACGCGAGGGGCGCCGGTGTTCCCGGCGGCCTTTGCGGACATGTTGCGGGTGACCGGCGATGCGCGCTGCGCACGTGAGGAGGTGGCTGCGCTCGGCGCCGCCCATGCCGACTTCGGTGCGCATGTACGCCCGCTCGACGGCACGCTTTCCGGGGCGGGCGCGAGCATGGCCTGCGCGCACGTGAGCGGCCTGGCTGCGCGCCACTTCGCCGCCGGGGGCGGTCCGGCCAGCCTGCGTGCCTGGCTGCAGGCGCAGGCGCGTTTCCACGGGGTGGAGGACCGTGCCCGCGAGGCGGCGGCGCGCGCAGCGCGCACGGACGATTCGCGCTGAGCGGCGCAGGCGCGGCCGCGGCGCCGTCTCAGTCGGAGGTGGGGGTGGGGGAGCTCGAGGGCGCGTGCCGCCCCGTCTCCCGCGCTCGCTCGGCCTCGCCCACGACCTCGGGGTAGTAGCACATGAAGCCGGTCGCGCAGTGCTCGTGCGAAGGCCGCAGCTCGCGCGCGCGCGCCATCACCGCCGCGGGCGATTCGCCGCGCTCGTGGGCGTCGAGGATCTGCCTGACCATGCGCACGCTGGCGAGCTTGCGCTCGGGCGGACCCTCGCGCCCGGCGATCTTGAGCGCGTGGACACCGCCGCGCCCGAGCGCCGGGATCGCGCACAGGCCGCAGGGGCCGAAGGGCATGCCTTCCGCGGTGGTGGTGAAGCCGCAGGAGAAGCGGTACCACAGCCAGCGCCGGTAGGCCTCGTCGTTCTCCTGCAGGCGGGCGGCGAGTGTCGCCGAGAGCGGCCGGCCGTCGCGGTGGCGGTGTACGTAGGCGTAGCGGTCGAGACAGATCGGGCCGCCGAGTGCGCCGGGCAGGTGCAGGGTGTTGCAGCTGCCCTCCTCGTAGACGCAGCCGTCGTTGAGCACGAAGGCCTCGATCTCGAGGTCGGGTACCGCGGCGGCGATCTCCGCGGCTTCGTCGAGCGTGATGTCGCGCGGCAGGATCAGCCGGCGCGCGCCGAGCTCCTGGTAGAGGCGGGCGCCGTCGGCGTTGCGGCAGGTGGCCACCGAGCTGACGTGGATGCGCAGCCCCGGCACGGCCTCGGCCAGCGCCAGGATCAGGCCCGGGTCGCTCGCGATCACTGCATCGCCCCCAATGTCGGCATAGCCGCACGCGATCTCGAGCGCGAACTCGATCTGCTCGACCGAATACTGCTGCGCGTTGAGCACCAGTGAGAGCTGCACGCCATGGCGGTGGGCGAGTTCCACCGCCTCGGCGAGCACAGCCAGCGAGGGCAGATTGCCGCCGGGGCGGCGGTTGGCGCTGGCGCCGCCGAAGCGCTCGGCCCACTCGCGCGGCGTCACCCCGCAGTAGAGCTCGTCCGCGCCGGCACGCGCCAGCGCGGCGATCTCGTCGAGTTGCCGGATGGGGGCGACGATCTTCATGCGGGTCTCCTCACAAGGCCTCGCCGGGCACGATCAGGCGCGCCACCCGGCCCGCGGCCACGGCCGCGGCGAGCACGGCGAGGCTCGCCGCGGAGTGGCGGCAGAACATCGTGTTGCCGACGTGCAGGGTCTCCCAGGCGTCATGCGTGCCTTCGCGCGCACGCTCGGTGCGGGCAGCTAGGCCGAGGCACTCGTGATGGCAGAAGGGCCGCGGTGCGAAACGCTCCGGCCCGGGGCGCGCGAGCCCGGCGGTGCGGCACATGCGCCCCTTGGCGACGAATGCGAAGGGAAGGTGCACGCCGAGCGGCAGTGGCACGCCGGCGAAGCTGTCGGCGCCGGCGAAGAGCGGCATGTCCATCTCGACCCGCGTGATCCCCATGCGGGCGAACAGGCGCTGCTGCCAGGGCGAGGCGAAGCCGTGGGCGGCGGGCGGGGCGTACTGCGGGTTGCCCAGGCGCGGGTCCTTGAGCATGCGGCACAGGATGCGACCGGCGACCGCCTGCAGCAGGGGATGGCGTTCGTGCAGGCGCAGCGCCACGCCCCAGTCGTTGACCACCACCTCCGCGCCCGCGGGCAGCAGGGCGAAGAGTGGTTCGAGTGCACGCAGGACCTCCGGCGAGGCGACCGGCGTGAGCAGGCAGACCGCCAGCCCGGCCGCCGACGCCTCGGCGAGCGTGCGTTCGAGCTGCTCCGGTTCGGGCAGCAGGCGCTCGCAGAACTCGCTGCCCACGTGCAGCCGCGTCGGGCGCAGCGGCGCCAGCCAGTCGGCGAGTGCCTGGTCGTGCAGGGTGGCGGACCAGAACGCCGCGCGCGCCGGAGGACCGGCGCACAGCCGATCCAGCGCACGCGGTCGCACCATCGACACCGCGATCGCCACCCCGCTCGCCGGCAGCGCGGCCAGGGCGGTGGGCGACGCCGCGCTCACGCCTGTGGGCGGTGACGCGGGCGGACGGCGCAGGAAGGTGAGCGGAGCGGACATTCAGGAGGTCGGGAGATTGATGTTGAGCAGCTGCGGGCGGGTGTATTCGAGCAGGCCCTCGAGGCCGAACTCGACCCCGAAGCCCGACATCTTGCAGCCGCCGAACGGGCAGTGCGGCAAGACCTCGGCGTGGCCGTTGATCCACACCGTGCCGCACTCCAGGCGGTTCGCCACCGCGCGCGCGGCCTCCGGGTCGCCCGACCACACCGAGCCGCCGAGGCCGTTCGTGCTGGCGTTGGCGAGCCGTACCGCCTCGTCCACGTCGCGGTAGCGGATCACCGGTAGCACCGGGCCGAACTGCTCCTCGTCGACCAGCCGGGTGCCGTCGGCGATGTCTGCGACGATGGTCGGCGGGTAGAAGTAGCCCTTGCCGGGCAGCGGCTCGCCGCCGCACAGGATGCGGGCACCAGCCGCGCGCGCGTCCTCGACGAGCTCGCACACGCGCTCGAACTGGTCGCGGTTCTGGATCGGCCCGAAGCTCGTGCCCTCGTCCAGGCCGTTGCCCACCTTCTGCCGCGCGGCGATGGCCACCAGATGGCGGCACATGTCCTCGTACTGCGACTCGTGCACGTAGAGGCGCTTGAGCGCGGCGCAGGTCTGTCCCATGTTGAGGAAGGCGCTGCCGAACACCCCCTCGGCGATCGCGCCGATGTCGGTTCCGGGCAGCACGATCCCGGCGTCGTTGCCGCCGAGCTCCAGGGTGAGGCGCTTCAGCGTGTCGGCGGCGTTGCGCATGATGTCCTGGCCGGTGCGCGTCGAGCCGGTGAACACGATCTTCTGGATGCCACGATGGCCGGAGATCTCGCGCCCGAGCGCGCCGCCGCCGGCGACCGCGTTCACCAGCCCGGGTGGCGCCACCTCGTCGATCAGTTCGACCAGGCGCAGGGTGTTCAGCGGCGTCAGCTCGGAGGGCTTGATCACCACCGCGTTGCCCGCGCGCAGCGCGGGCATGATGTGCCATACCGCGATCATCAGCGGCCAGTTCCACGGCGTGATTGAGCCCACCACGCCGAGCGGGCGGCGGTGCAGCTCGATGCGCTTGCCGGGGCGGTCCTCGATCACCTCGACCGGCAGCTCGAGTGCGGCGGTGGCGCGCGTCCACGCGACCGCGCCGCCGACCTCCATATGCGCGAGCGCAAGCGGCTTGCCCTGCTCGCGGACGATGATCTCTGCGAGCTCGGGCGCGTTCTGCTCGATGCGTGCGGCGATCGCCTCGAGCAGGGCTCGACGTTCCTCGCACGTGCTGTGCTGCCACTGCTCGAATGCCCGCCCGGCTGCTGCCACCGCCGCGTTTAGCTGTGCGGGGGACGCGTTCGGGCACTCGGCGAAGGCCTCGCCGAGCGCGGGGTCGATGACCGGCAGGGTGCCGCGGTCTCCGGCGACCTTGCGGCCGTCGATGACGAGGGAGGGCGTCTTGTTCATGGATCGGATCCTGGCAGGAGTTGGCGGGTAATGTTACGGACCGGAGGCGGCACAGCCGCCGCAGTCACGGCCGGCACCCGGGAGGGAGGAGACCGGATGCCGGCCGGCGTCGGAAAGAGCGGACCGCAGCGCACGCCGAGCGGGCGCATACAGTGCGGGGCCGGGACGGCAGTCGCGCCACCCGTGGTGTGGGGTGAGCGCTCCATGCCGCGGGCGCCCCTTGCGCCCGGGCCGCAGGCCCGGCCTCCGTTGGTGGCAAGACTAGCCTCGGGCTGTAAACCAGTTTTCGAGTATTTGTACGGAATTGTGCGCAGTTGTAGCGCGCCGCGGAGCGCTCGGGTGCGGCCGGCTTCAGCGCGGCGCTGACTCGGGTTCTGCCACCACCTGCGCCGATGTGAAGCGGTATAGCGCCGCGAGGCTGTCCTCGAAAAGCGCCTGCAGCGGCATGGCCTGCGTGCGCAGGTCGGCCGGGAGCGGCGTGCGTTCGAGTTCCCGGCAACGCGCGGAGAAGGCGGCGAGCCCCAGGTTCCCCGTCATGCCGACGAGCCGGTGCAGGCGTTCACGTTGGGTAGCGGGGTCGGCGCTCGCGGCGAGTTCTTCCAACCCTGCGCGCCCTTGGCGGGCGAGCATCTCCATCATCGGACGGATGCGGTCGTCGCCGAGGTGGGCGAAATGGGTGGTGAGCAGCCGCGTGTCTAGTAGGCCGGTCGCCCGCGCGTCCGGGCTCGGCGCGGGTGGTTCGTCGAGGCTGCGGATGAGTTCGTCGAAGTCGAAGGGCTTGCCGACGACCGCATCCACGCCGGCTTCGCGGTAGCGTCCCACCTCGTCGGTGGTGACCGAGGCGGTGAGCGCGACGATGCGCACATGCGCCTTGCGTGCATCGGGATGACGACGGATCCGTCGCGCGACCTCCATGCCGTCCAGGTCCGGGAGGTGGATGTCGAGCAGGACTGCATCGAAATCCTCGCGCTCGTGCAGCTCGAGCGCGCCATAGCCGTCGACCGCGAAGCGCAGCTCGTGGCCCTCGTCCTCGAGCAGCGTGCCGGCGATGCAGCGGTTCAGCTCCACGTCTTCCACGACCAGCAGCCGCAGGCGCCGTCGCCGGATCGGGGTGGCCGGCCCGGGCAGTGCCTGTGGCGCCGTGGTGGAGACGGCATATTCCAGCTCGCACCAGAACGTGCTGCCCTCTCCCGGCTGGCTGCGCACGCCGATGCTGCCGCCCTGCAGCTCGACCAGGCGGCGACAGATCGCCAGCCCCAGCCCTGTGCCGCCGAAGCGGCGGGTGATCGATTCGTCGGCCTGGGTGAATTCCGCGAAGATGCGGCGCTGCGCCTCCTCGGCGATGCCGATGCCGCTGTCCTCGATCTCGAGGCGCAGCCGGCAGCGCCCCATGCTCCTCGCCAAGCCCCGCGCGCGCACGGCGACGAAGCCGCGCGCGGTGAACTTCACCGCGTTGCCGGCCAGGTTGAGCACGACCTGATGCAGCGCGCGGCGGTCGCCGAGCACGACCTCTGCTAGCGCCGGATCGATCTCTAGGCGCAGCTCGAGCCGCTTCTGCGCGCTCATGGTCGTCAGCATCGGACGCAGGGCTGCAAGGGCTTCGGCAGGGGAGAAGGGCGCGGACTCGAGCGCGAGCTGCCCCGCCTCGATCTTGCTGAAATCGAGCACGTCGTCGAGGATCCCGAGCAGCGTGCTGCCCGAGGTGCGGATCGCCTCCACCCATTCGGCCTGGCCCGGATCCAGCCGGGAGCGGGCGAGCAGCTGCGCCATCCCCAGGATGCCGTTCATCGGGGTGCGGATTTCGTGGCTCATCGCTGCGAGGAAGTCGCTCTTGGCGCGGCTGGCTGCCTCGGCGCGCTCGCGTGCAAGTTCTGCGCGCTCCTTGGCCTTGCGTTCGCCGATGTCGGTGAGCGAGCCTTCGTAGCAGCGCAGCCGCCCCCCATCGTCGAGCACGCGGCGGGCAGAGATGGAGACCTCGATCTCGCTGCCGTCGCGTCGACGCCAGAGCGTCTCGAAACCCACCACCTTCTCCTCCATGTTGAGGCGGCCGAGAAAGCGGCGCTGGTCTTCGGCATGCACGAAGCATTGTGTGCTGACGTCGGTGATCCCGGTGAGGAAGTCCGCCGCACTGTCGTGGCCGAGGAGGCGGACGAGGGCAGGGTTGGCGGACAGGAAGCGCCCCTCGGGATCGACCTGGAAGATGCCCTCGATCGCGTTCTCGTACAGCGAGCGGTAGGCCTGCTCGGATTGCTGCAGGCCGAGGTACAGCTTGGCGTTCTCGATCGAGATCGCTGCCTGCGCGGCGAGGATGCGCAGCGTCTTCAGGCGCTGCTGGTCGAAGATGTCGCGGCCTTGCCGGTGCTCCAGGTAGAGCAGGGCGGTGAGCTCGCCGTGGTAGAGGATGGGCATGCACAGCAGCGATCGCGGCGCCCGTGCGCGGATGTAGGCGTCGTGCGCGAACATCTCCTGCTGGGCGGCGTCGCCCAGCACCAGAGCCTCGCCGGTACGGGCGACGTAGTTGAGCACGCTGACGGGCACGATGTTCGTCGCCGCTTCGAGGGCGAGACTGCACATCCGCGTCGACTCTTCATCCATCCCGGCGATCGCCTCGAGGTGCAGATGTCGTTCCCGGCTCAACGCGAGGGCGCCGCGCTGCGCCCCCGCGCTGGTCAGTGCGAGCTGCAGCAGGCGCTCGAGCAGGCGCTCCAGCACGATTTCGTCCGAGATCGCCTGCGAGGATTCGATAACGGAGGAGAGGTCGAAGGACTGGTTTGTTTCGTCACCACCCGTCATCGCCTCGCCAGCGAGGGCGAGACCCGACGGACGCGGCCACAGCCCGTACTCCTCGAGCTGCTCCTGCAGGTGCACGACGCGGGAGTGGACGCCGAGGCGCCGGTAGCGGCGGCAGGCGTCGTCGAAGCAGGTGCGGGCGATTGCGCGTTCGCCCGCGTCGAGATGGAAGCGGCCGGCGAATTCGCAGGCGAGCGCGGCGTCGAGCCCGAAGGCGCCCTCCTCGGCGAGCGCGATGGCGCGATCGTAGGTCGCAGCCGCACCGGGGCTGCCGCGCACGCGCAGCCATTCGGCCTCGATCAGCACCACGCGGTGGGCGTGGTTGGCAGGGGCGTGCGAGGCCTGCATGCGGACATGGCGCACGATGCGCCGCAGGGTCCGGAGGGCCCGTCGGCGCGCCTTGCCGGGTTGCGGCAGCGTGCGCAGAAGGGCGAGTGCGTGCAGGCTGCGGAACCAGGTTGCGGTATAGGTGCCCCCGACATAGGGCAGGTGAGGCTCGCCCAGGGTGCATTCGGCGAGTGCCGCCGGATAGTTGGCATGGACCAGTGCGAGCAGGGCCTTGTAGAAGTGGTGCAGGCACACCGCGGTGAGGTGGTTCTCGCGCAGATGCGCTTCGAGCATCGTCTCCTCGCGGTAATGCTCGCCGTCCAGCGCGGTGGGTGCGGACGAAGGCTCGCACAGGCGGGTCACCGCCTGCAACGCCATGTAGCTGTACTGCAGGGACTGCTGCTGCCCGGTCTGCTCGAGCTGCAACAACTGCGCGCGCATGCGCTGCGTGAGCGCCTCGAAGTCGTCGGCGAGCGGCACCGCGTACTGGATCGCGGCAGCGAGGCTGTACGCGGCATATTCGAGATCGCCGCAGGCGAGCGCCTCGGCGTGCGCTTCGTGCAGGCCGTCGAGGGCTCGCTGCAGGGGTTCGCGATAGTGGCGCACGTAGCAGTTGAACAGCGACAGTGTACGTTGGCGACCTAGGCGCGAGGGGCGCGCCGCCTCCAGCGCGAGCGCGAGCGTGCCGGCGCGATAGCCCTCGTCGATCGCGCCGAGCACGCCGCAAAGCACTCCTCCGAAACCGGCGAGCGCCGGTGCGCTGGCGTCGGTGTGGCCGTGGCGTAGCGCGAGCTCGACCTGGCGCGCCATCACCAGCGGACGTAGGGCCGAGCTCGAGAACTTCACGATCCCGAACATGCCGCCGAGCAGCGCCTGCGCGGCGAGCACTCGTGGCTCGGTGGCGGCGGGCATGCGCAGCAGTTCGTCCGTGACGATGCGGCGGATCAGCAGGCGGGTGCGAAGCAGTTCCGCCGCGATACGCAGACGCCCGGGCGTTGCGGGAAGATTCACGCCCAGGCGCGCGAGGGTGTTGCGCGCGACCTCGAGACCGACGCCGAAGCGGTTGTGCGCGACGTGGGCCTGGATGCGGATCTGCTCGCAGCGCACGCGGTCGAGTGGGTCGCGTGCGTGCTCTTGGGCCGCATCGAGCAGAGCCTGCATGCGTTCGCCGTCGCCGCGGCTGTTGGCCGCATCCGCGGCCGCGAGATGCAGGTCGAGGCACAGCCGGTGCTGCGTCCGCCAGGCGTCCGCCGGCAGCGCGTCCAGGCCACTTTCCAGATAGTCGAGGGCCGACTCGAAGGCGGCGGATTCGCGTGCGCGCAAGCCGGCGCACAGGTTCAGGGTGGCGAGCGCGATGCGCTCGTCGGGGTCGTCGATGGCGCTGCGCGCGAGGTTGAGGTGACTGGCGATCTCGAACACGCGGCGGTCGAGCGCGCCGGTGTCGAGGTTCTGGCGCAGCAGGCGGCCGACCCGCAGGTGGAGCTGCTCTCGGGCGTCGCCGGTGAGCAGCGAGTAGGCGGCCTGCTGCACCCGGTCATGCGCGAATCGGTAGCGCGCACGACCGAGGCGGTCGCGCTCGGCGCGGTCGCCGTCGTCGAGTGGCACGATCAGGCCCTCGCCGAGTGCGGGCACGAGGTCGTGCGCGAGCTGGCGCGCGCGCCCTTCTCCGACGATCGAGAGCGTCTTGAGGTCGAAGGTGCCGCCGATGCAGGCCGCCAGCGGCAGCACCGCGCGCGTGCGCTCGGGCAGGCGGCGCAGGCGGTTCACCATGAGCTCGACCACGTCGGTGCTGAGCGCACGCCCGCGGATCCCCGCCTCGTCCCATTCCCAGCGCTGGCCGTGGAAGCGGATCAGGCCCTCCTCGTAGACCGCATTCAGGAGCTGGTTGAGGAAAAATGGGTTGCCCTGGGTCTTCTCGTGGCAGGCCTCGGCCAGCCTTGCGCACTCGACCTCGTTGCAGCGCAGGGTGTCGGCGAGCAGCTTGCGGACTTGCGCGAGGTCGAGCGGCTGCAGGCGTAGCTCGACCGGGGGCTGAGCGCTCCTGCGCAGGCGCTCGACGAATCCGGCGAGGGGGTGGCCGGGCCCGATCTCGTTGTGTCGGTAGCTGCCGACGAGCAGCAGGCGGGGCAGTCCGGCGTGGATCGCGAGCGATTCGAGCAGGCCCAGGGAGGCCGGGTCCGCCCATTGCAGGTCGTCGAGGAAGAGGGTCAGCGCCTTGTCGGGCTCGGTCAGCGCGTCGATGAGACGGGAAAACAGATGCAGGCGGCCTTGCTCGTCGAAGCGGTGCTGGCTGGCTGGGGGGCTCCCACTTTCGGGCACGATGAGGCCGAGCTCGGGCAGCAGGCGCACCAGGGTGCCGAGGTAGCCGCCAAGCTGCTCGCGCAGGCGGGCGCCGAGCAGCGCGAGACGGTCGCCCGGTTCGGTCAGGTGCTGGCGCACGAGCTCGCGCAGCGCCTGCAGCAACGCGGAATGGGGTGGGTTGCGGCGGTACTGGTCGAACTTGCCGCTGGCGAAATGGCCGTTGCGCTCGAGCACCGCGCGGCGCAGCTCGTGGACTAGGCTGGACTTGCCGACGCCCGTATAGCCGCTGATCAGCACGATCGCGCGGCCGCCAGCGGCGCACGCCTCGACCCGTCCCTCGAGCTCGGCGAGGGGTGCCGTGCGACCGTAGAGCCGCTTCGGCACCTGGAAGCGCGCGGAGACGTCGCGGCTCGCGAGCACGAAGTCGCGGGCCGCCGTGTTCCCGCGTCGCTGCAGGCATTCCCGCAGGTCGTGCACGATGCCGTGCGCCGACTGGTAGCGTTCGGAGGCGTCCTTTGCGAGCAGCTTGAGAACCACGGCGGAGACCGCCTCCGGGAGGAGGCGGTTGATGTGGTGCGGCGGGCGCGGCTCGTGGGCGATGTGGCAATGCACCAGCTCGAGCCCTTCGCGACCGGCGAAGGGGGGCTGGCCGGTGAGCAGCTCGTAGAGGGTGGCGCCGAAACTGTAGTAGTCGGTTCGGTAGTCGATCTCGCGGTTGATGCGTCCGCTCTGCTCGGGTGCGAGGTAGGGCAGGCGGTGCCCCGCCAGTTGCGGCGTGTTCCAGTCCGCCTGCTCGCGCAGGAAACGCGTGGCCATGCCGAAATCGATCAGCAGGGGATCGCCGACCGAACTCACCAGGATGTGATCCGGATTGATCTGTTTGTGGATCACACGCGCCTCGTGAAGGCGGCCGAGCAATTCGCACACCCGGATCATCAGCGCCAGCCAGTCGTGCCATTCGCGGCTGCCGGGCCGCATCGCCTGGCGCAGCGAGTGCGCCTCGCGGTCGGCGAAGACCAGCGCCGGGCCGCGCTCGAACTCGCGCTGTTCGAGCGCCTTCGGAACGCCTTCCAGCTCCAGCGTGGCGAGCAGCTCGAACTCGTGCTGCAGACGGGACGGCGCTCCGGGCGCACAGCGTCCGCGGTCGAGCTGCTTGACGATCACCGGTACGTCGCGTCCGGGCAGCAGCACGCGGCTCACCGTGCTGCTGCGGCCCTGGTAGAGGCGCTTGAGCAGGCGGTATTGCTGCGGGGGCGCGTTCATGGCCACTGCCGATTCAGTCAAGCTCGCCGGCGAAGAGATAGCCCGCGCCGTGCGCGGTCAGGATCAGGCGCGGGTCGGCAGGGTTGTCGTCGAGCTTGCGCCGGACTCGCCCGACCAGGACATCGACCGTGCGGTCGTTGGGCGTCCACTCGCGGTCGTGGATCGCGTCCATCAGCTGGTCGCGCGACAGTACCTGGCCGGCATGGGACAGCAAGGCCATCAGCAGCTTGAACTCGCCCTGCGGCAGGCGTTCGAGGCGGCCGTCCGGGGAGACCAGCTGGCGCTTGTGCGGGTTCAGCGTCCAGCCTTCAAAGCGGAAGCAGCCCTGCTCGGACTCGCGCGTCTCGCTGCTGGCGCATTGCGCCACCCGCCATAGCAGGTTCCGCGCCCGCACCAGCAGCTCGCGCGGGTTGAAGGGCTTGGTGACGTAGTCGTCGGCGCCGAGCTCGAGCCCGACGATGCGGTCGATCTCGTCGTCGCGCGCGGTCACCAGGATGATGCCCACGCGCGAGGCCGCGCGCAGTTCGCGGGTGAGCGTGAGTCCGTCCTTGCCGGGCAGGCGGATGTCGAGCAGGACGAGCGCGATGCGCTCCTGCTCGACGCGTTGCAGCAGGTCTTCGGCGTTATCGCTCTCGGAGACGCGATAGCCCTCCTTCTCGAAATAGCCGACGAGCAGTGCGCGCGAGACGGGGTCGTCCTCGACCACCATGATGTGCGGCAATGCGGGTGTCTCCTTCGACATCGATCCTCCTTCGTTTGGGGTCGAACGTTCGCTTGTTGTGCGCGGATGATCACCCGAATCCCCGTCACCGGCAATGCGTCGGAAGCGGTCGTCCGTGGGATGTTGCACGGCGTTTACATTCGCGCACAACTCGGCACATCCGGCGCCAAGTTCGTTTACCGGGCAGCCTTATCGTGTCCGTCATCGATAGTCCGGAGGGGCGCCACGGCGCCCGGCCGGGCCGCATGCGCAACGGAGCGAGGAGCGAGGGCCTTGGAAAACGAAACGAACATCGGGTCGAAGGTCGCGGCGGGGTTGCTTGCCCTGGCGGCCGCGTTCGGCGCACCGGCGCCTGCGGGGGCGGCGGAGGGACCGGCGCTGCTGGCCGCGAACTGTCTTTCCTGCCATAGCGCGCAGGGCAGCGGCATTTCCCGCGTCGAGGGCCAGCGCAAGAGCCCCGAAGGCTGGCAGATGACGATCACGCGGATGCAGGAGCAGCACGGCGCCCGGATCTCGCCCGAAGACAAGCGCCGCCTGATCAAGTACCTGGCTGACACGCGCGGGCTGGCGCCGACCGAGACCGCGGGCTGGCGCTACCTGCTCGAACACGACAACAACCGCGTCGAGGCCATCGACGAGCGTTACCGCGACCTGTGTGCACGCTGCCACTCCGGTGCCCGCTTCGCGCTCCAGCGCCGCAGCGAGGACGAGTGGAAGCTGCTGATGCACACCCACATCGGCCTCAACCCGACGCTCGAGTTCCACTCGCTGGCGCGCGATCGGCAGTGGTTCCAGCTCGCGGTGAACGAGGTCGCTCCCGCGCTGGCGCGCGACTTCGCGCTCGATGCGCGCGCCTGGAAGACGTGGCAGGCTGCGCCACGGGTCGTGCTCGGCGGCAGCTGGCGGATCACCGGCTACCTGCCCGGCAAGGGCGCGTTCGAAGGACGCATGCGCGCGACCGCGGCGGGCGTGGATCGCTTCGAGCTCGCGATCGAGGGGCGCTATGCCGACGGCGCCCCGCTCTCGGGCCGTGGCGTGGCCACTGTATATACCGGCTACGAATGGCGCGGCAGCGTCGACATCGACGGCATCGCGCTGCGCCAGGTGATGGCGGCCGATGCGCGCGGCGAGCGCATGCAGGGGCGCCAGCACCTCGCCGACTCGCGCCGCATGGGCGGGGAGCTGAGCGCGCTGCGCGAGGGCGCCGCGCCCATGGTGATGGCGGTGATGCCCGCGCAGCTGCGCCGCGGCGAGACCGCCGAACTCACCGTGGTCGGCAGTGGCCTGTCGGGTGCGGTGTCGCTCGGCAAGGGCGTGCGCGTGCTCGAGGTGGTCTCGCGCAGCGCCGACCGCGTGATGCTGCGGGCGCGTGCCGAAGGTCGCGACGGCCTCGCGGACGTGGTGGTCGGCACGGCGCGCGGCAAGGGCCTGCTCGCGGTGTACGATCGTGTCGCGCGCGTCGAGGTCGAGCCGGCCAACGCGATCGCGCGCGTGGGCGGGCCGGGCGACGCGCAGATGGAGAAGGTCGGCGTCGCCTACCGCGCCGTCGGCTGGGCGGCCGGTCGCGACGGCAAGCCGGGCACCGCCGACGACCTGCGCCTCGGCTACCTGCGGGCGCAGTGGTCGATCGAGCCCGCCGACGAGGAGGCCGACAAGGCGCGCGACCAGGACTTCGTCGGCCGCATCGGCGCCGATGGCGTGTTCGTCCCGGGCGACGCCGGGCCGAATCCGGCGCGGCCGAAGTCGCTCGGCAACACCGGGCGGGTGAACGTGGTCGCCGTGGTGGATCAGGCCGGCGGCCGGGTCGAGGGCCGCGGCAAGCTCGACGTCGCCGTGCCCGACTTCGTGCACCGTGCGCTCGACTGAATGCGGGGCAGATCCGATGACGACCCTGACCCTGATCCGGCCCAACCTGCATCGCGTCGA
The DNA here is from genome assembly GCA_024235615.1 of Thauera sp. GTDB lineage: Bacteria > Pseudomonadota > Gammaproteobacteria > Burkholderiales > Rhodocyclaceae > Thauera. The sequence goes on from JACKMB010000002.1 coordinate 228,839, forward strand.
CAGCGCGGGCCGGCAGATGCTGTTCCATGTGCCGAGCAGCAGCCTGTTCGAACTCGACGGCGCCGCGCGCGACGTGCTGGCGCTGTTCGACGAGCACGCCACGCTCGATGCCGCGAGCCTCGCCGAGCGTCTCGGCGGTCGCCACGACGCGCTCGCCGTGCGCGAGACCGTGGATGAGCTGCGCCAGCTCCAGGTGCTGGCCGTGGAGGGCGAGGACGGCCGCATCAACCCGCCTGCGGGCGAGGTGACGCGCTTTCCCCTTGACACCCTGGTGCTCAACGTCAATACGGGCTGCAACCTGAGCTGCACCTATTGCTACAAGGAAGACCTCAGCGCGCCGGCGAAGGGCCTGCGCATGAGCCTGGAGACCGCGACCAAGGCGATCGAGATGATGCTCGCCGAGTCGCCGGGCAAGCCGATATACACCATCGTCTTCTTCGGCGGCGAGCCCCTGTCGAACATGGGGCTGATCCGCGCGGTGGTCGACTTCGCCGAGCGCCGCTTCGCCGAGGCCGGCGCGCGCGTGGATTTCACCCTCACCACCAACGCCACCCTGCTCACCGCCGAGATCATCGACTGGCTGGACGCGCACCGGGTCGGCATCACCGTGTCGATGGACGGGCCGCCCGCGGTGCATGACCGCAACCGGCGCACCTTCGGCGGCGACGGTACCTATGACGTGGTGCGGCGCAAGGTCGACCTGCTGCTGGCGCGCTATCGTGCGCGCCCGGTCGGCTGCCGCGTCACCCTCACCCGCGGCATCACCGGCGTGGTGCCGATCTTCGAGCACCTGCACCACGAGGTCGGCTTCGCCGAGGTGGGCTTCGGTCCGGTGACCTCGGGCGACATCCAGGCCTTCAACCTCACCGCCGACGAACTCGCTGAGGTTTTCGCGGGCCTGAAGGCGCTCGGGCGCCGCTATCTCGACGCAGCGCTGCGCAACCGCAGCCTCGGCTTCGGCAACCTGCACCAACTGATGACCGACCTGCACGAGGGCAACAAGAAGAGCCTGCCCTGCGGCGCCGGGGTCGGCCTGCTCGCGGTCGACGGCAAGGGCGGGCTCAACCTCTGCCACCGTTTCACCGGCTCCGCGCTGCCCACCTTCGGCGACGTCGACGCCGGCATCGACCGCGCCCGCCTGGGCGCCTTCGTCGGGCGCCGGCTGGAGCGCAGCGGCACCGGCTGCGCGACCTGCCGCATCCGCAATATCTGTTCGGGTGGCTGCTACCACGAGAGCTATGCGAAGTACGGCGACGCCGCCGCGCCTTCCTACCACTACTGCGAGCTGCTGCGCGACTGGATCGACTTCGGCATCGAGACCTACGCGCGCATCGTCACCGAGAACCCCGGCTTTTTCGCCGCACACGTTTCCCCGCGGAGGACCGCATGAAGCACCTGAAGTCGCTCAACAAGAAGGCGCAGCGCCTGGACGCCGCGGAGGGCAAGCCCGAGGCGATCGAGGAGGTCGTCGCCATGCAGACGGTGGTCGGCTGCACCGCGACCACCGACCCGGGCTGGGAGATCGACGCCTTCGGCGGCGCCACCTCGCTGTGCCAGCCGATGGAGGCCGACCTCTACGGCTGCGCCGATTCGTGCTGGTGGCCGGCGCAGGTGCCCGACACCATGAGCCACTACCCCGACTGGGGCGACGGCAAGGCCGATGCGACCAGGGACTGGCGCAAGCTGGACGGCATCTTCGAGGACAAGATCTGAATGGGAGCGATCCTCATGAGCCTCATCCCCAAACTGCGCGACCTGCGTGCGGCTGCCCTGCTTGCCGCCGCGGCGCTGGCGACGGCGTGCGCGACCCCGGCGCAGAAGTCCGCGACGGCCGACGCGGAGTACCTGCTCACGGTCACCCGACCCGGCCTACTCCACGTCATCGACATGAAGACCAACCGCATCGCGCGCAGCTGCGAGCTCCCCGGCAAGTTCGGCTCGGGCGCGCTGGTGCCGGCACCCGACGGTCGCCACGCCTTCGTGCTCGGCAACCTGTGGGAGGACGTCTACGGTTTCGAGCTGGAGACCTGCAAGTTGGTGTTCTCGGCCCGGCAGTCGGAAGGCGACGTCACCGTCAAGACGGTGCAGTCGCTCGCGGTGAGCGCGGACGGCAGCGAGCTCTACACCGTGCAGAATCCGGTGCGCCGCGGCGCAGACCGCTTCGAGGTGCAGCCGCCGCGTCTCGCGGTGTATCGCATCGCCGACGGCTTGGACGCCAAGCCGGTGCGCAGCTTCCCGGTCAAGCGCCGCATCACCAAGATCGCCGCCACCGCGGGCGGCGAGGTCATCCTGGGCGGGGCCGACGTCGAGGCGATCGACGTGCGCAGCGGCGCCGTGCGCACGGTCTCGGCGCTGGCGAACTGGGACCGCGGTCCGGGCTGGCTGACGCCGGATGCGTTCGCGATGCACTCGCAGGGTGAGCACCTGAACGAGTACGTGATGCCCTACGTGACCGCGAAGTTCGCCGATGACAAGCAGGACATGGCGAACGCCGAGTGGTGGTGGGGCATGAGCCGGGTGGACCTCGCCACCGGCAAGGCCGAGACGCGCGAGATCTTCCCCTTCGAGTTCGTGATCTTCTCGCTGGTGGCCGACCCGCGCGATCGCAACATCCTGTACGGCGCCTTCAACACGCTGTCGAAGCACGACATCGCGAAGCGCGAGACGCTGAAGGTGGTCGAGCTCGACCACACCTACTACAGCCTGCAGCTGTCGCGCGACGCCACGCGCGTCTACGTGGGCGGGGCGGGCAGCACGATCAGCATCCACGACAGCGGCACGCTGGAGAAGATCGGCACGATCCAGCTCCCCGGCGACATGTCCACCGCGGACGTGCGCGTGGCCTGGCTGCGGCCCTAGCGACACCCGGTTCGGCTGGCGCCGGGCGTAGGTCCATACTATATGTTCAGCAGGAGCCGGCCGCTGCGGCGGCCGGATTGCGTGAACGCTGCCCGTTGTGACGGGCTGAGGCTACATCCGGGAGGACTCCGCCATGACCCGAACGCCCAAGGTGTGCTTCGACCGCGTACTGCCCCGGGACCTGATGCGCTTCCAGACCACCGTGCCCGACCGGCCGGGCCAGGCGCGCGGACTATCGCCGATCGGCAAGACCTGGATCAATGGCTCCACCCTGCATGTGCGCTTCATGGGTGGAACGGCGCAGCAGAAGAAGAAGGTGCAGGAGCAGGCCGCCTGGTGGACCGCACACGCCAACCTGCAGTTCGTGTTCGACGACGCTCCCGCGGCCGAGATCCGCATCGCCTTCGACGACAACGACGGGGCGTGGAGCTACATCGGCACCGACGCGAAGAGCATCCCGGTCAACGAGCCGACCATGAACCTCGGCTTCCTCGATGGTGGCACCGCCGCCCACGAGTTCGGCCATGCGATCGGGCTGGCGCACGAGCACCAGAACCCCGCCGGCGGTATCCAGTGGAACGAGCAGGCGGTGATTCGCGCCATGGCGGGGCCGCCCAACTACTGGACCGAGACCCAGACCCGGCACAACATCCTGCGCAAGTACGCCGCCAACCAGGTCAACGGCACGGACTTCGACCCCAAGTCGGTGATGCTGTACTTCTTCCCTGCGGAGTGGACCCTCAATGGTGTGGCGACCTCGCGCAACGAGGTGCTGTCCGAGCTCGACAAGCAGTTCATCGCCGGCGCGAAGATGTATCCGCGCGCCAAGCCCGGGGTGACGGGCGAGGTCACCGAACTCAAGGTCAATGCCCGCAGGCGCACCGCCGCGAGCATCGGCAGGTTCGGCGAGGAGGACGTGTTCCGCTTCCGGGTGACGCAGCCCGGGCGCTACATCGTCGATACGCGCGGACCGACCGACGTTTACATGAAGCTCTTCGGCCCTGATTCGCCGACCGCGCTGATCGCCGAGGACGACGATTCCGGCCTGGGCAGCAATGCGCGCATCGCGACGGATCTGGTCGAAGGCGACTACTTCGTACAGGTGCGGCACTGGAACCGTGCCAGCGGGGTCGGGGACTACACCGTGTCGGTGCGCAAGGCGCGCTGAGCCCTGGACCCGCTGAGCCGTGGGCCCGTATTCCCCAGCCGTACGTCTTAGCCGGCCGCCAACACCAGGCGGCCGAGCAGCTTCTGCAACTGCGCGCGCTCTGCAGGATCGAGGTTTCCTAGTACGCGCTCCTCGTGGGCGCGGACCTGCGGGATCAGGCTGTCGAGGATGTGACGACCCTCGGTCGTCAGGTGCAGCGCATTGGCGCGCCGGTTGTCCGGTGCACGCACGCGCTCGACCAACCCACGCGCCTCGAGCTTGTCGAGCACCGATACCACGCTCGAGCGGTCGAGCTGGATCGCGTCGGCAAGCTGGGTTTGCTTCATGCCCGGGTTGGCGTCGATCAGTACCAGCACACCGAACAGCGTGGGGGTGATCTCGGGTTCGTCCACGCTCGTGCAGAAGTCGCGGAAGATGCCGATCTGCGCGATGCGCAGGCGGTAGCCGATCAGCTCGGGGAGCATGCCGAAGGTGATGCTCTCCGGCGGGGTCTGCACGCTCGTTTCGTCGTTGCCACGGCCCATCGGTCGCTCGACTGGGGGTTGAACAAGCCTGAAATTCTAACAGGCGGAACGCGAGGCGCGGACAAAGCTCGCGACGGGCGCGCAGACGAGCACGCACGGATTGCTTGCCGCCGTGGAGCGGGCGCCGGGACGCTGCGGGCAGGCACCCATCATCCCGCCGCGCCGCGACCTGTCCGCCCGTCCCTGAGTTGAACGCCGATGTCCATGCCCGTTTCCTCGCCCTTGCCGACCACGTCACCTTATGCGGCTGCGGTATCCGCAGGCCTGCTTGCGCCTGCCCGGGTGGGCGACGTGACCGATTTCGGCAGGGGGCTGCTTGCTTGGGATGCGATCTACGAGCAACTCGCACCGGGCTGCTTCGAGGGCGGGGTGGAGGAGTTGTGGATCGGCGACGGCCTAGAGATCCTGTGGGAAACGGGCAATCGTTCGGTGTGGACCGCAGGCAGCAATCGGGCGGGCATGGTGTCACTCGGCATTCCGGTTGCGGGCGGCGGATCCGGCATGTATTGCGGCGTTCCCCTGCACGGCGGGGCGGTATCGTGGCTCCCGGGTGGCGGGGATTTCGAGATCTTCTCCCGTGAGCGCATGGATATCGTCTCGGCGACAGCGTCCGAAACCCTGTTGTGCGGGTTTGCCGACGCTGACTCGCAGCGGACGATGGAGGCGCAGTTGCGACGCCCGTTCATCCGGCAGCAGCCGGGGCGAGCCGAGGTGCTGCGCCGGGCGCTGCTCGAGATCGTCGCCGCGGTCCGCGGCCAGCCCGGTTTGCTGGAGGTCCCGGCGAGCAGGGCGGCGATGCACGACTGCGTCCTGTCCTTGATGCTCGACACGCTGAATCCGGCCTCGGGGCGCCCGACTCCGGACCTGCGTCCGAGCGTGAAGGCCTGGATCGTGCGCAAGGTGCGCGAGCAGGCGCTCGCAAGTCCGAGCGATCCGTTCCATGTCGCCGACGTCTGCCGCAGCCTGGGTGTGTCGCGGCGCTCGCTGCAGTACGCATTCGAGGACCTCACCGGGATGGGGGCGGTGCAGTTCCTGCGCAATGTGCGTCTGAACGCGGTGCGGCGGGAACTCCACATCCCCGTCGGCTGCCCCGAGGAACCCATCGCCGCGATCGCGGCGCGTTGGGGCTTCTGGCACATGCCGCGGTTCGCGGGGTATTACCGGGCCCTGTTCGGCGAGCTGCCCTCGGAGACGCGTCGGCGCCAAGGCCCGGGCACGCAGCACGGCCTCGGCTGAGCGTTTGCTGCGCTGCATCGGCGTTTCCGTGCCGATTGCGGATACCGTCCGGTGCATCGGTCTTCTTAATCTCCACATCACGACTCGGCCAGGTGGTGCGAGCGCGATACGCCGCGGGCCCTCGCTCCCGAGTACGGACAGCGGCGACGAAGGAGATCGGAGACCATGGAAGACAAGACCTATGCGGCGTCGGCCGCGGGCGCCGACGGCAGTGCACGTCGACGCTTCCTGAAGCTGGCATCGACGGCTGCGGCCGCTTCGGTGTTGCCGGCGGGCGCCGCGGCGCCCGCGAAGCCCGGCTACGACGTGGTGGTGGTGGGCGGCGGCTTCGCCGGGGTCACCGCCGCGCGCGAACTCGCCCATCGCGGCGCCCGGGTGCTGCTGCTCGAGGCGCGCAATCGTCTTGGCGGGCGCACCTTCCACGCGCCGTTCGGCGAGCGCAAGGTGGAACTGGGCGGCACCTGGATCCACTACAGCCAGCCCCACGTGTGGGCCGAGGTGATGCGCTACGGCATGGAGATCGCCGAGACGCCGGGCGTGGCCCACCCCGACCGCGTGCTGTGGATGTCGGAGGGCAAGGTGCTGGAGATCCCGGTGATGGAGAACTGGGCGCTGCTGGAGGATGCGCTGAAGCGCTTCCATGCGGAGGCGGGCGAGGTCTTCGAGCGACCGTTCATGGCGGGCCTGTCGGCCGCCGGGCGCAAGCTCGATCATCTGTCGATCGCCGACCGCATGGCGGCAATGGAGATGAGTCCGGCGCAGCGCGACCTGATGAACGCGATGATGGCCACCAACTGCCACGGGCCGATCGCGAGCGCTGCCTATACCGAGATGCTGCGCTGGTGGTCGCTGGTCGATGGCGACGCGGCGCGGCTGCTCTACAGCTGCGCGCGCTACAAGCTGAAGGACGGCACCGCGGCGCTGATCGAGCGCATGGCCGAGGACGGCGGCTTCGACGTGCGTCTGTCGACCGCGGTGGCGGAGCTGAGCCAGGACGCCGCGGGCGTGAGCCTGGTGACCGAAGCGGACGAGCGCATCTCCGCCCGCTACGCCGTCGTTGCGGTGCCGGTGAACACGGCCGGCCAGATCGAGTTCTCGCCGCCGCTGCGGCCCGGCAAGACTGCGATGGCGAAGGAGCACCATGCGGGCAAGGGGCACAAGCTCTACCTGAAGGTAAAGGGGCGGCTGGAGACACTGATCTTCTTCGCGCCCGAGACCGAGCTGTTCACGATGGTCTTCACCGACCAGCCAGGCGAGGACGGCGGCGTGCTGGTCGCCTTCGGCCCGCCGCTCGACGGCAAGGTCGATCTCAACGATCCGAAGGCGGTCGAGCCCTTCGTGCGCCGCTTCCTGCCCCACCTCTCGGTCGAGCAGGTGCTGGGCTACGACTGGGGGCTGGATCCGTATTCCCGCGGCACCTGGTGCACGCTGCGTCCCGGGCAGTTCGGCAAGCACCTGGAGGACCTGCGGGCACGCGAGGGCCGGGTCTTCTTCGCCGGGGCGGACATCGCCACCGGCTGGCGCGGCTTCATCGACGGCGCGATCGAGTCCGGCCTGCAGGTCGGGCAGGCGGTGGCGGCCGAGCTGCGGGGGCGGGCGTGATGGCGGCCGGCATGACGAGCAGCGCCTTCCCGCTGCGGGCCGTGGTCGCGATGCTGAGCGCGCTCGCCCACTCCCCGTCGGCGCTTGCCGCCGACCGCGGCGAGTCCGCCTTCGTCCAGTGCGCCGCCTGCCACCCCGCCGCTGCAGGGCAGCCCCACGGCGTGGGCCCCAATCTGCACGGCCGCTTCGGGCAGCCGATCGCGGGCACTCCGGGCTTCGTTTTTTCCCGCGCACTTCGGAAGCTTCAGGGGGTGTGGTCGGAGGCGGAGCTGGACCGTTGGCTCGCCGATCCGCAGGCCTACGCGCCCGGGACCAAGATGGCCTATGCAGGCATGAAGGACCCGGCCCGGCGCCGGGCGGTGATCGAGTACCTGAAGACGCTGCGCTGATGAAGGCGGGCAGTGTTCCGGACGTGAACGGCCCGCGCGGGCCAGGGAGGATTCGAATGAATGGGATCAAGGCTTGGACAAGCATGGCACTCGGCGGACTGGCGCTCGCGATCTCCGCGAGCGGGGGCGCCGCGGGACCGGATCAGGCGTTCGACGACCTGCTCGCGGCGCGCTATCGCGCGGTGGAGGCGGCGATCGCGGCACGAGATGGCGCGGCATGGTTCGAGGCCCTGTACGACGATTCGATCGTGCTGGCAGGCGAGGGCAGCCCCGCCACGGTGCGCGGGCGGCAGGCGCTGATGCCGGTGATCGACGAGATCGTCCGCACCACCCGAAGCTGCACCCTGGTTCCGGACGCGGCACGCGACCGCTCGGAGGGCCTCGCCTATTCGTTCGTGACCTATCGGTGCTCGCCGGTCGACGCGTCGGCGTCGGACTACCAGGTGCGCGCGCTCTTCGTCTGGAGGGAGGGCCCGAAGGGTTGGCGGGTGGTCGCCGAGACCTATGTGATGGGCGCGATGTAGTTGCTTTGGGCGCCCCTCGGCCCGCCGGGCCGAGGGGGCGCTACAACTGCGCACAAATCGGCACATTTCGCGGAAATGCGGTTTACACCGCGTCGCTATGCTCCAGACACCATAGGCCTGCAAGGCTGGCGGGAAGGCGGGCCCGGTCGGCCGCTGCGCAGCGGCGCCGTCCTCGCGGACGGCCTGCCGATGCGGACAAAGAACAGAAACGTGGAGGAGACACTCATGAGGTTCTGCAAGCTGACTGCGCTCGCCTGCGCCCTGCTGGCCAGCCACGCCGCCCTGGCCGCCGATGCGGCGAGCCTGGGCACCACGCTGACCCCGCTCGGTGGCGAACGCGCGGGCAACGCCGACGGCAGCATCCCCGCCTGGACGGACGGCGGCGCGCTCGAGCCGGGCTGGAGCTACGGCAAGCCGCGCGCCGACTACTTCAAGCACAAGGGCGACAAGCTGCTGTTCACGATCGACGCCGCCAACGTTGATCAATACGCGGGCAAGCTCACCGAGGGACAGGTCGCGGTGATCAAGGGGTTCAAGAACTACAAGCTCGAGGTGTACCCGAGCCGCCGCTACTGTTCCGCGCCCGACTTCGTGCAGGCCAACACCAAGGCGAATGTGGGCATGGCGAAGATCGGTGCCGACGGCTGGAGCCTGGCCGAGGCCACCGTGCCGGGCATTCCCTTCCCGCTGCCGCAGAGCGGGATCGAGGTGCTGTGGAACGCCAAGATGAAGTACGCCGGCGTCGCGCTCGACATGAAGGCGCTGTGGGTGATGCTGTCGCCGCGCAGCGGCGGCAGCGACTGGATCGAGGCCGGCTCCACGCAGACCTACTACTACCCCTGGGGCAAGAAGGGCTCGCACAAGCTGAGCGAGCTGCCGCCGGTGGAGTACCACACCTACTTCAACTACACCTCGCCGACCGCGCTCGCCGGCCAGGCTCTGGTGATCACCTCCTACCTGAACAAGACCAGCGACACCTTCTACTACTTCCCCGGCCAGCGCCGCGTACGCCGCATGCCGAGCTACTCCTACGACGCCCCGCAGGTCGGCTTCGAGAACCAGTACACCCTCGACGAGCCGCGCGTGTTCAACGGCACGCCGGACCGCTTCGACTGGAAGCTGGTGGGCAAGAAGGAGATGTTCATCGGCTACGGCAGCTTCGGCATGTACGACCCGAATGCCGACCGCCGCAAGGTGGTGACCCCCGACGGCGTCGATCCCAAGTCCACCCGCTACGAGCTGCACCGCGTGTGGGTGGTCGAGGCCACCGCCAAGGACGGCGTGCGCCACGTCGCCCCCAAGCGCCGCTTCTATTTCGACGAGGACTCCTGGGCGCTGATGGGCGCCGAGGACTACGACGCCCAGGGCAAGCTGTGGAAGGTGCGCGAGAGCTTCCTGATCCCGGTCGCGGAGACCGGCGCCTGCGACAACCCCGCCTTCGTGCAGTACGACCTCGTCTCCGGCCGCGTGCTCTTCGACCAGGCCGGCATGGGCGCCGGCAAGGACATGGTGTGGGCGGTCGAGGCCGATGAGCCGAAGTACAAGGACGCCTTCTACACCCCGGACAACCTGCGCGCGATCAGCGACCGCTGAGCCCGCTCCTTCCTCTTTCTTCCCGACCATCACCCGGGCGTGCACGCCGGGCCGGCCTCCGGCCCGGGCGGGGCGTCCTGCGGAGAACGATCATGACGACTCACCTGAAGAAACTGGTGCTGGGGCTGGCGGTGGCCGGCCTGTGCGCGCCGGCGGCGCACGCCTTCCAGTTCGAGGCTGGCTCGGTGCGCGGTTCGCTCGATTCCACGCTGACCGCGGGCTTCGGCAAGCGCGTGGAGGGCCGCGAGTGCAGCCACCACGGCGACGTTTCCACGGCCTGCGGCGGCGATGCCAACACCGCGGTGTGGGCCAACGGCGACGACGGCAACCTCAACTACGACAAGGGCGACCTCTTCACCACCCACCTCAAGGGCTCGCACGAGCTGCTGCTGAGCTTCCCCGACGAGTGGAAGTTCATGGGCCGGGTGGGCTGGCTGTACGACTTCGTCGCCGACGATACCGCACGCACGCCGCTCGATGGCGATGCCAAGCGCGCGGTCGGCCAGTACGTGCGCCTGTACGACCTGTGGGTGAGCAAGGAATTCGACCTCGGCGAGCGCCGCGGCCGCATGCGCTTCGGCAACCAGGTGGTGAGCTGGGGCGAGAGCCTGTTCATGATCGGCGGCATCAACTCCAACGTGGCGATGGACCTGCAGCGCCTGTCCTCGCCCGGCGTGCAGCTCAAGGAGGCCTTCCTGCCCTCGCCGGCGCTGTCGGTCGCGGCGAACCTCGGCAGCGGGCTCAACCTCGAGGCCTACTACCAGTTCCAGTGGAAGCCCTACAGCTTCCCGCCGGCGGGGACCTACTTCTCGATGGCGGATACGTTCGACAAGGGGCGGGACAACGCGCTGTACTTTACGCCGGATGCGGCGAGCCGGATCCGTACGCCGGGTGATCCGCTCTACGGCATGACCCTAGCCGCCGCGCGGACAGCCATGCTCAACGCGGGGGAGGCCATCCCGGTTGATGCCGACGACGAGCCTGGAGACTCCGGCCAGTTCGGCGTCTCGCTGAAGTACCGCCCCGAGGGCTGGGACGTCGATCTCGGCCTCTACTACCAGCGCTTCCACGACAAGACGCCCAACGTGCAGTACTGGAACGCGAAGGGCTCCACGCGGATGTACTTCGAGGAGGACCGCGAGCTCTACGGCATCAGCGCCAACACCTCGGTGGGCAACTGGGCGGTGGGGGCGGAGCTGTCGTACCGGCCCGAGGACGCAGTGTCGCTCGGTGTGTGTACCGACAACCTCGGCAACCTGTCGGCGGTCGACCAGTGCGACGGCTCGATCGACGAGGAGCGTTACCAGCTCCACCTCACCGGCATCCTCAGCCTGACGCCGGGCGACCACGGCTGGTTCCTCGACCTGGTGGGCGCGCAGACGGGCACCTTCCTCGGCGAGGCGGTGGCGATCGCCTACCCGGGGGTGAACAAGGACAAGGTCTATACCCGCACCCGCAACGGCGTGACCTACCAGCAGCTCCCCGCCTCAGGCGCGTGGACGCATCCGACCGGCGTCGGCGACAAGCTGTCCTGGGGCTACATGTTCGACTTCAGCCTGACCTACGACAGCACGCTGATCCCCGGCTGGCAGGTGATCCCGGGCGTGTTCTTCTCGCACGCGGTCCAGGGCAACACGCCCAACTTCATGGGCAACTGGATGGAGGGCGCGAAGTCGGCCAACTTCTACGTGCTGTTCAACCGCAACCCGATGACCTGGCAGGCCGGCATCAACTACACCCGGTTCTGGGGCGGCGACTACAGCTTCAGCGCGCCCTACAAGGACCGCGACTTCGTCGGCGGCTTCATCTCGCGCAACTTCTGATGCGCAGCCCCGGGGGCGGCGACCGCCGCCCCCGGCCCGCCGCGCCCTCCCCGCCGCCTCCCCAACCCCGACCGCCAGCGCCCGCCCATGCTCAATCCCTTCAGCGTCAGCGAGGTCGACACCTTCCTGACCCGCTACCTGCGCCTGCTCGAGGCGGTGTGCTTCCGCTTCCGGGGCAGCATCCTGGTCGCGCTCATGCTGTTTACCGGGCTGATGGGCTACTACGCCCTGCAGCTGCGCATGGACGCCGGCTTCGAGAAGCAGATGCCGATCGGCCACGAGTACATCCGGACCTTCGACAAGTATCGCGACGACGTCCTCGGCGCCAACCGTCTCAACATCGTGGTCAAGGCGCGCAGCGGCGACATCTGGACGCAGGCCGGGCTGGAGCGCCTGTACGAGGTCACCCAGGCGGTGAGCTTCCTGCCCAACGTCGACCGCCTCGGCGTGCAGTCGCTGTGGACGCCCAACTCCTTCGTCAACGAGATCACCGAGGACGGCTTTCGCGCCGATCCGCTGATCTCGGGCACCATCATGCCGCGCGACCTCACGCCCGAGGTCATCGCCGGCATCCAGCGCGCGGCCAGCCAGGGCGGCTTCATTGGCACCCTGGTGGCGCGCGACCAGACCAGCGCGATGATCGTCGCCGAGTTGCACGAGCGCGACCGCGAGGGCAAGGCGCTCGACTATGTCGCCTACAACCGCATCCTCGAGGCGCTGCGCGCGAAGTTCGAGGACGCGCAGTTCGAGGTGCAGATCATCGGCTTCGCCAAGCAGATCGGCGACATCGCCGATGGCGCCTCGGCGGTGCTCGAGTTCTGCGCGATCGCGCTGCTGCTGACCGCGCTCGCGGTGTATTGGTACTGCCACTCGGTGCGCTTCACCCTGCTGCCGATCGTGTGCTCGCTGACCTCGCTGGTGTGGCAGTTCGGTACCCTGAAGCTGCTCGGCTACGGGCTCGACCCGCTCGCCGTGCTGGTGCCCTTCCTGGTGTTCGCGATCGGCGTCTCGCACGGCGTGCAGCAGATCAACTTCATCGTGCGCGAGCTCTCGCACGGCAAGTCGAGCGACGAGGCCGCGCGCGCCAGCTTCACCGGCCTGCTGATCCCCGGCACGCTGGCGCTGGTCACCGCCTTCGTGTCCTTCATCACGCTGATCCTGATCCCGATCCCGATGGTGCGCGAGCTCGCGATCACCGCCTCGCTCGGCGTCGGCTACAAGATCGTCACCAACCTGGTGATGCTGCCGCTGGCGGCCTCGCTGTTCACCTTCACCAAGGAATACGCCGACAAGGCCGTGCTCAAGCGCGAGAAGCGCTCGGCCTGGCTGCGCACGCTGGCGCGCGTGGCCGAGCCGCGCAACGCGGCGATCGTGATCGCGCTGACGCTGGCGGTGTTCGCGGTGGCGGTGTGGCAGAGCCACGACCGCGTCATCGGCACGGTGCAGCCGGGCGCGCCGGAGCTGCGTGCGGAGGCGCGCTTCAACCGCGACGCAGTGTCGATCGCCAGCAGCTACGACACCGGCCTCGACTGGCTCACGGTGATCTTCGAGGCGCCGCCCGACGCCTGCGACGACGTCGCGGTGGGGCGCTATCAGGACCGCTTCGTCGCCGAGATGCAGTACGTGCCGGGCGTGCTGTCGGCGCTGTCCTTCTCCGGCCAGCTGCGCACCTACAACGAGGGCTACAACGAGGGCAACCCGAAGATGTCGGTGGTGCCCGGCGACCCCGGCAACTACGCCGCGCTCGCCACCGAGATCGGGCGCGTGCGCGGCTTCATGAACAAGGACTGCAGCATGACCGCGGTGCACCTGTTCCTGTCCGACCACAAGGCGACCACGATCAACCGCGTGATCGATGCGGTGAAGGCCTTCCGCGAGCGCGATCGCGAGCCCGGGCTGGCGATCCGGCTGGCCTCGGGCAACGCCGGCGTGCAGGCGGCGGTGAACGAGGAGGTGCACAAGTCCGAGCTGCCGATGATGCTGTATGTCTACGCGGCGATCATGGTGCTGGTGGCGATGATGTACCGCGACTTCCGCGCGGTGATCGCGTGCTGCCTGCCGCTGACCGTGGGCACCTTCATCGGCTACTGGTTCATGAAGGAGCTCGAGATCGGCCTCACCGTGGCGACCCTGCCGGTGATGGTGCTGGCGGTCGGCATCGGCGTCGATTATGCCTACTACATCTACAACCGCCTGCAGCTGCACCTCGCCAACGGGGAGAACATCGTCAAGGCGCTCGAGCACTCCATCCTCGAGGTCGGCACCGCCACGATCTTCACCGCGATCACGCTCGCGGCGGGCGTGGCGACCTGGATGTTCTCGGAGCTCAAGTTCCAGGCCGACATGGGCAAGCTGCTCGCCTTCATGTTCATGGTGAACATGGTGATGGCGATGACCGCGCTGCCGGCCTTCGCGGTGTGGATGGAGCGCCTTTTTCCGCGCAAGGGCCCGGTACGCGCGCCGGGCATCCTGGCGCATTGAGTGCGGAGTGGAAATGAACCCTTTGTCGACGCTGCGCCACCTGCGCGCGCTGCTCTCCGCGACCTGCATCGCGACCTGTTTTTCGCCCTCCCTTTCCTCGACGCTCTCCGCGACCGTGTCCGCGAGCCTCGTGCTTGCGGCCGGCGCTGCGCACGCCCAGGGCGCGGCGACCGATCCCGCCGCCTTCGTGCCGCGGCCCGCGGTGCGCTCGCCCTTCGCCGAGCGCAGCATGATCCTCGACGCGACCCGCGCGGGCACCCGCCTGGTCGCGGTGGGGGAGCGCGGGGTGGTGCTGCTCTCCGACGACGAGGGCGCGCACTGGCGCCAGGCCGGCACGGTGCCGGTCGACGCGACCCTGACCGCGGTGAGCTTCGCCGACGCGCGCCAGGGCTGGGCGGTGGGGCATCTCGGGGTGATCCTGCACAGCGCCGACGGTGGCGAGACCTGGAGTGTGCAGCGCATCGACTCGGTCGAGGACCGGCCGCTGTTCTCGGTGGCCTTCACCGATGCGCACAACGGCGTGGCGGTCGGGCTGTGGTCGCTGATGCTGCGCACGCGCGACGGCGGCCGGACCTGGGAAGAGGCGGAGCTGCCGCCACCCCCGGGCGAAACCCGCGCCGACGCCAACCTGATGAGCGTGTTCGGCGATGCGCAGGGTCGGCTCTTCATCGCCGGCGAGCGCGGCCTGGTGTTGCGTTCGCTCGACGCGGGGGAGAGCTGGAGCTATCACCCGACCGGGTATCGCGGGACCTTCTGGAGCGGCACGGCGCTCGCCGACGGCACGCTGATCGTCGGCGGCCTGCGCGGCAGCGTCTATCGCAGCACCGACGGCGCCGACAGCTGGCAGCGCGTCGAGACCGGCTCGCAGAGCTCGGTGACGGATTTCGTCGCCCTCGACGGCAGGGTGTTCGCCGTCGGCCTCGACGGCGTCAGCCTGGACAGTCGCGACGGTGGCGCGAGCTTCGAGCTCTCGCGGCGGGCGGATCGCCTGTCGCTGACCGCCGCGGTGGCGACCACTGACGGCGGCGTGGTGCGCTTTTCACGCGCCGGCCTGGTGCGCGACTGATCCTGCCGCGCACCCCGCGACGGTGCATGTAGGAGCGCCGGCAGGCGCGAATGCGGCGTGTCGAACCGCGAGATCGTCCGTCGCCATCCCACACCGCCCATTCGCGGCTGCCGCCGCTCCTACAGGGGACGGAATCGCGATGGTTCATGTGGAGCGCCGGCAGGCGCGAAGGCAGCGTGTCGAACCGCGACATCGCCCGTCGTCATCCCACACCGCCCATTCGCGGCTGCCGCCGCTCCTACAGGGGACGGAATCGCGACGGTTCATGTAGGAGCGCCGGCAGGCGCGAATGCGGCGTGTGGAACCGCGACATCGCCCGTCGCCATCCCACCGCCCATTCGCGGCTGCCGCCGCTCCTACAGGGGACGGAACCGCGACGGTTCATGTAGGAGCGCCGGCAGGCGCGAATGCGGCTTCGCTCAGGCCGCCTGTGCCTTGGCGAGCTTGCCGAGCAGGCGCTGGCGGGTCTTGTCGACGCCGACCACGAAGCGGTTGTGGCGGCCGCGGGCGACCTCCTCGAGGGCGTCGCGGGCGCTGAACTCGAACACCACCGCCGGGCCGTTGACCTCGACCAGCTTGACGGTGATCTCGATCCACATGCCGAGCAGGGTGGCGCCGACGTGGTCGAGCTCGACGCGGGTGCCGACCGAGTCCTTGCCTTCGCCGATGTGCTCGAGCAGCAGGTCGCGGCAGCACACCTCGATGTCGTAGAGCAGCGCCGGGGTGGAATAGACGCGGCACTCGTCGCCCATGAAGGCGATCGTGCGTGCAGCGTCGATGTCGTACTTGCGGGTGAGGCTGAGGCCGGCTTGAAGGGTTTCGCTCATCGTCTGTCTCCGTTTGCGGGTGGTCGGGTTTGTGTTGGTGCTGCGGGGTGGATGGATGCGGGAATCAGGATCGGCCGAAGTGGCGACGGATGCGCTCGGCGTCCATGCGCGCCTCGACGTAGCGCACGAGCGCACGGGTGCCGCGCGCGACGTTGCGGAACACGCACACGCCACGGTCCATCAGGCCGGCGGCCATGGCGTCGTAGAGGCGGCCGGCGTCGACGACCGCGACGATCGGCTTGTCGGTGCGGGCCACCAGCGGCGGCAGGGTATGCACCGTACTCTCGGGGTCGGAGAGGTCGTAGCCGGGGCGTAGCCTGCTCTGCTCGAGCGCGCGCACCATGGGCGCGGTGGGGTCGAGGCCGACCACGACCGCGTCGACCCCGGGGTCGTCCGCCATCGCCGCGGTGATGCGCACGTGGGCGTCGTCATCCGCGCCCGGGTTCATGTCGAGCGGGTTGCGCACCTCGACCAGGGCGGCGAGCTTCTTCTCGGCCAGCACCGCCTCGATGCGGGCGAAGGTGTCGGCCGAGAGCGTGGCCATGCGCATCGAGAAGGTCGCGCCGACGCTGGCGTCCGCGGCGCTGACCGCCTCGAAGCCGGCGCCGCTGGCCGCGGCGAGGCGGTCGCCGCCGATGCGCTTGGCGTGCAGGGTGCCGGCCATGTAGAAGAGGTCGTCGAAGACCTCGACGTCGTCGGTGACGATGGCGCCGGCCTGGGCGAGCACCGCGGCGAACAGCACCGGGTCGCCGGCGATCGAGGCGGTGTGGCCCATCACGCCGGCCTGGCCGGCCTCGCTGCGCCCGGACTTGTACACCACGACCTGCTTGCCGGCGAGCACCGCGCGCCGCACTGCGCGCGCGAAGGCCAGGCCGTCGAGGTCGCGGAAGCCCTCGACGTAGATGCCGATGCTGTCGACGTCCTCGCGGGCGGCGAACCACGACAGCAGGTCGCCGTGGGTGAGGTCGGTCTGGTTGCCCATCGCGATCATGTAGCGCGGGTCGAGCCAGGGGTTGTGCGACAGGCGGGTGATCATGAAGGCGCCGCTCTGGCTCAGCATGACCGCGCGGCGCTCGGGCACCTTCTGCGGCTTGGGCAGGCGCTCGAGCGGGATGAACCAGGAGTCGTAGCGGCCCGGGTGCGAGACCACGCCCAGGCAGTTGGCGCCGAGGAAGATCGGCCCGCCATCGCCGCGCGCGTGTGCGGCGTTGATGCGGGCCGCCAGCGCTGCAGCCGGCTCGCGGCTCTTCGCGGTCTCGCCGAGTCCGCCCGGGATCAGCATGACGGCCTCGACGGTGGCGGCCGCGATGATCTCGTCGACCAGCGGATAGACCGCGTCGGCGGCGACCGCCACGATCAGCAGGTCGAGCTTGCCCTCGATCGCGGCGAGGTTCTCGATGCAGGCGACGCCATCGATCTCGCCGCCGCCGGGGCGGATCACGCACAGGCGCTCGGGTGGGCAGCCGCTGCCGAGCAGGTTGCGCAGGATGATGCGGCCGAAGTTCATGCCGCTGGCCGAGGCGCCGACGATGCCGATGCGCTCGGGGTGGAGCAGGCGGTCGATCTTGTGGATCGGGCGCGCCACGCGCAGCAGCGGGGGGGCGCCGACGCTGCAGCGCGCGGCGACGATCTGCACCGCCTCGCCGTCGCAGGCGCAGTCGAGCACGAGCTCGTGCAGCGCGACCTGCGCGTCCGGGGTGTCGGGCAGGCCGCCCGCGGCCAGCTGCAGCGCGGCCTCGAAGAGGCGGGCGAGCGCCGCCTCGGGGGGCTGCACGCCGCGGCGGGCGGCGAGGGCGGCGATGCGCTGCCAGGTGATCGTGCGGCGGAAGCGCGCGAGGAAGTCCGCGCCGTCGGTGAGCTCGACCGCCGCATGCACCGCCGCGCGGTCGCGGGCGAAATTGGCGGGGTCGAGCGCGGCGTCGAGGCCGCCGACACCGGCGCCGAGCACCAGGCCGAACTCGCGCGTGGCGTGGACGCGGATCGACAGCTCGATCGCGCCGGCGGGCGCGGTGGCGGTGTGCAGCTTGGCGGCGCCGAGCAGGCGGGCGAGCTCGCCGGCGTCGAGCGTCGCGCGCCCGGCCTCGCGTGCCGTGTGGTAGATCCGCGCGGCTTCGCCGGCCGCAGGGCTGGCGGCGTGGCTTCGGACTTCGGTCATCGGGTGTCTCCGTCTGCGTTCTTGTAATGAGGGCCAGGGAGGCCCGGCGGGTGGCGAGGTGCCGGGATCCCGTCCCGGCACCGGGCGATCTCAGCCCTCGCTGGTGGCGCGCTCGCGGCGGTCGATCACGCGCTTGGCCTTGCCGACCTGGGTGCGCTCGATGCTGTCGGGGTCGAGGATCTCGATCTCGGCGCTGATGCCGACGAAGCTCTTGATCGCGTGCCGGACTTCCTCGCCGATCTGCCGGCGCAGGCCCTGGCCGATGCGGTCGGCGAGCTCGGGGCGCAGCTCGGCGCGCACGGTGAGCTGGTCGAGGTGGCCTTCGCGCGTGAGCACGAGCTGGTAGTGGCCGCACAGCTTGTCGTGGCGCAGCAGCACCTCCTCGATCTGGGTGGGGAAGACGTTGACGCCGCGGATGATCAGCATGTCGTCGCTGCGCCCGGTGATCTTGTCGATGCGCCGCATCGCGCAGCCGGTGCCGGGCAGCAGGCGGGTGAGGTCGCGGGTGCGGTAGCGGATCACCGGCATCGCCTCCTTGGTGAGCGAGGTGAACACCAGCTCGCCACGCTCGCCGTCGGGCAGCACCTCGCCGGTGACGGGATCGATGATCTCGGGGTAGAAGTGGTCTTCCCAGATGTGCGGGCCGTCCTTGTGGCCGACGAACTCGCAGGCCACCCCCGGGCCCATGACCTCGGACAGGCCATACACGTCGATCGCGTCGATGCCCAGCATGCGCTCGATCTCGGCGCGCATCTGGTTGGTCCACGGCTCGGCGCCGAACATGCCCAGCCGCAGCGTGGTCGAGGAAGGGTCGAGCCCCATGCGCTGCATCGTGTCGGCCAGCGTCAGCATGTAGGACGGCGTGGCCATGATCACCGTGGGGCGGAACTCCTGGATGAGCTGGATCTGCTTCTCGGTGTTGCCGCCGCCCATCGGGATCACCGTGGCGCCGAGCGCCTCGCCGCCGTAGTGGGCGCCGAGGCCGCCGGTGAAGAGGCCGTAGCCGTAGGAGTTGAGGATGATGTCCTCGCAGCTCGCGCCGGCCACGCGCAGCGAGCGCGCCATGACCTGGCCCCAGCGCTCGATGTCGCCCTTGGTGTAGCCGACCACGGTGGGACGCCCCGTGGTGCCCGAGGAGGCATGCACGCGCACGACCTTGGACATCGGCACGGCGAAGAGGCCGTAGGGGTAGTTGTCGCGCAGGTCCTGCTTGGCGGTGAAGGGGAACCTCGCCAGGTCGGCCAGGCTCTCGAGGTCGGACGGCCGCACGCCGGCGGCCTCGAAGGCGTGGCGGTAGTGCGGCACGTTGTCGTAAGCATGCTGCAGCGACCAGCGCATGCGCTCGAGCTGCAGCGCCTGCAGCTCGGCGCGGCCCATCTGCTCGGGGGGGGCGTTCTCAGCGCTCATCGGCCTGCTCCGCGATCTTGCGCACGAAGCGCAGGTTCTCGGCCACCTTGTTCTGGATGTGCTCGACCTGCTCCGGGCTGAGGTGGCGGAAGCGCCCCATCGCCTTGAGGTAGTCGGCCACCGGCAGCGGATCATTCACCGGGCGGGTGAAGTGCAGCCCGCTCTCGGGGGTGTATTCCCACAGGGTGACGAAGTTCGACTCCACCGCCTTGCGCGCGACCTCGATGTTGAGCGCGCTCTGGAAGCGCCAGCCGGTGGTGCAGGGCGAATACACGTGCAGGTAGGCGAAGCCGCGCTCGGAGGCGGCGAGCGCCTTGTCGAGCTTGTCGTAGAGATCCTCCATGTAGGCGGTCGACGCGGTGGCGACGTACTCGCAACGGTGGTTGATCATGATCATCGGCAGGTTCTTGGCGTCCTGCGACTTGCCGCGGGTGTGCTCGCCGACCGGGGTGGTCGAGGTCCATGCGCCGTAGGGCGTGCAGCTCGAGCGCTGCATGCCGGTGTTCATGTAGCCCTCGTTGTCGACCACCATGAAGAGGATGCGCTCGCCGCGCTCGGCTGCGCCCGAGAGCGACTGGAAGCCGACGTCCGAGGCGCCGCCGTCGCCGGCGATCGCCATCGCGGTGACCTTGCGGCCGACGCGCTCGTACTGGCGCTTGACCCCGGCGAGCATCGCCGCGGTGTTGGTGAGCAGCGGGTGGAAGACCGGCACCTTGGTGCCGGTGGTGCCGTTGAAGCCCACCGAGCCCATGCCCGGCACGCAACCCGGCGGGGTGGCGAGCACGGTGTCGGGGCCGACGCGGCGCAGCGCGTGGCGCATCAGCAGCTCGGTGTTGCAGCCCTGGCAGCCGGCCAGGCCGGGGGCGAAGAGGTCTTCCCAGCTGCCGACCTCGTTGTAGATGCGCGCGGTGGTGATGTGGCGCAGCGCCCCGGTGGGGCAGGCGGGCACGCAGGCCGGCTTGCCGTCGCAGGTGTCGCACTTGCTGACGCGGCCGCTGTGCTCGTCGAGCGCGATGCCGGCGTAGCTGCAGCCGATGGTGCACAGCAGGCAGTCGACGCACTTCGAGGCGTCCCAGTCGATGACGCCGGTGGCGCCGTTCTTGCCGAGCGCGCCCGCCGGGCACACGGTGACGCACTTGGGGTCGGCGCACTGGCGGCAGAGCGCGAGCTCGAACTCGCCCGGACGCGGCGGCTCGATGCTGGCGCCGCCGCTGCGCACGATCTGGATCAATGAGCGCGTGGTGTCGGTCGAGTCGAACTTGACGCTCGCGCACGCCGTCATGCATTTGCCGCAGCCGTCGCACTTGGCGGGATCGAAGGCGATGGTGGAGTAGGCTTGTCCCATGGTCTTCCCCTTAGCGCCAGAGCTGCGACATGAGCTCGCGGCCGGTGGCGAGCGGCTGCGCGAAGAAGCGTTCGCGCAGCGGTCCGAGATCGGTGCGGCGGACGATGAGCTGGGCCATCACGCCGGCATCGAAGAATTCATTCACCCCGAAGATGCCGGTCAGGCGCTCGTCGCGGTCGAACACCGCGCGCAGGTAGCGCCCGCTCGCGGCGTCGAAGCGCACCTGCGCGCGTCCGCCCTCGGGAACTGCGGCGCTGCCCACCGAGATCGCGTGGCGGCCGAAGAAGTGGTAGGTGTTGAGCGGCACGCCGCCCGGGTAGGGCTTGAGCCCAGGGTCGCCCGCCATCGCCATGCCGGCGATGCGGCCCTGCACGGTGGCGTCGGGCAGGATGGCGTTCATCACCGGGGTGCCGGTGAAGAAGCCGCGCGCCTGCGCACAGTCGCCGGCGGCCCAGACGTCGTCGACGCTGGTGCGCATGCTGTCATCGACCAGGATGCCGCGCTCGGTGGCGATGCCGCTGCCATCGAGGTAGCCGAGCTCCGGACGCACGCCGACCGCGACCAGCAGCAGGTCGGCCGGGATGGTGTCGCCGTTGTCGAGCTGCAGGGTCGCGCCGTCCGGCCCGGGCTCGAGGCCGACCACGCGGTGGCCGGTGCGGATCTTCGCGCCGTTGCCGAGGAAGGCCTGCTCGATCATGCCGGCGGCGACCTCGTCGAAGTAGCCGGAGGTGAGCTGCTTGCTCATCTCGACGATGGTGACGCTGGCCCCGGCCTTGACCAGGTTCTCGGCGGCGTGCATGCCGACCAGGCCGGCGCCGAGCACGACCGCGTTCTTCGAGCCCGCCATGGCCGCGCGTAGCCGGGTGGCGTCGTCGAGCGTGCGCAGCACGTGGTAGTCGACGCGGTCGATGCCGGGGATGGGCGGCACGACCGGGCTGGCGCCGGTGGCGAGCAGCAGCTTGCGGTAGGCGATCGTGCTGCCGTCGGCAAGGCGCGCCTGGTGTGCAGCGGGGTCGATGCCGGCGAGCGCGCAGCCGCTGCGGTAGTCGACCTTGTTGTGTGCGAAGAAGTCGTCGTCGCGCAGGTAGACGCGCTCGGGCGTCGAGCGCCCGGAGACGACGTAGGGCAGCACGGTGGGCGAGTAGGGCCGGTGCGGGTCGCGGGTGACGACGGTGATGGCGCCCTCGCCGTCGTGCATGCGGATCGCGTTGATCGCCTCGAGCGCGGCGTGGCTGCTGCCGGCGATCAGGTAGTCGGTGGTGTGCATGGTGGTCTCCTCTGTCCCTGGCGCTCAGTCTTTCGCGTTCAGCCACACCGGCTCGTCGGCGGCCGGCCGCTCGAGCAGGGCGCGCGTCTCGGCGATGACGCGGTGGAAGGTGGCGACGGTGAGGTCGGCGCCGGCGAGGCCGCCGATGAAGCTCTGCGCGGGCAGCTGGCGACCGAGGCGGTAGAGCACGGCGAGGGTCTCCTGGAACATCGGCCCGCAGTTCCAGCGGAAGTTGACCGAGCGGTCCACCACGCCGAGCGCGCGCACGTCGCGCAGGGCATGCTTGAGCGCCTCGACCGGGAAGGGGCTGAAGGTCTTGATCTTGATGAGCCCGACCTTCTCGCCGGCGGCGCGCGCCTCGTCGACCGCGTCCTTGGCGGCGCCGGTCATGCTGCCCAGGGTCATGATCGCGTACTCGGCGTCATCGAGCCGGTACTCCTCGACCAGCGGGGCGAAGCGGTGGCTGTCGCCGAAGCGGCGCGCCCAGTCCTCGTGCATCTCGGTGATCACGCGCAGCGCGTTCTTCATGCCAGCGCACTGGCCGCGGCGGTAGCGCACGAAGGTCTCCGGCCCGGTGCCGCCCGAGCCGCCGGTGAGCGGATCGACCGCCATCGGGCGCAGCGGGTCGAGGGCGACGTGCCAGTTGACGTCCTTGCGCCCCATGAAGTCGTCCACCTCGGCCTGGTCGGGCATCTCGACGCGCGCGGCGCCATAGGACAGGTAGTTGCCGTCGAGGCAGACGTTGACCGGCAGCATGACATCGTGGTGCTCGGCGAGGCGGAAGGCCATCACCGTGGTGTCGAGCACCTCCTGCACCGTCTCGCAATAAAGCTGGATCCAGCCCGCCTCGCGCACCGTCATCGCGTCCTGGTGGCCGCCCCACACCGACTGCGGGGTGATGCCGTCGCGGGTGACGATGGTCATCACCATCGGCAGGCGCATGCCCGAGGTGCGGAAATAGGGCTCGAACATGAAGGCGAGGCCCGGGCCGCAGGTCGCGGTGTAGGTGCGTCCGCCGGCGAGCGCGCCGCCCTGCAGCACCGAGAGCACCGAGTGCTCGCCCTCGGCGTCGACGATGTCGGCGTCCATGCGGCCGTCGGCGATCAGCTTCGCGAGCTTCTCGACCAGCGAGGTCTGCGGTGTGATCGGATACACCGCGACCATGTCGGGGCGGGCGAGCGCGACGCCGAGCGCGGCGGCCTCGTTGCCCTCGACCAGCATCAGCTGGGGGGCGCGTTCCGCGACGGTGTGCGCCGCGGCTTCGGTCGTGGTGGTGTTCATTGCGCCTCCGGGACCATGATGATCGCCCGCTGCGGGCATTCGTGCGCGCAGATGCCGCAGCCCTTGCAGGTCTTCAGGTTGAAGTCGAACCACGCGGCGTGCTCCTCCACGCACTGCACCGGGCAGTACAGCCAGCACACCGCGCACTTGACGCATTTGTCGCGATCCACCACCGGGCGGAAGCTGCGCCAGTCGCCGGGCAGCATCGGGGTGAGCTCGGTGGCGACCGGACAGAGGTCTTCCGGCACGCCGTGCTGCTTGAGGTGCCAGGCGGGATAGCGGGTATGTCGCTCGCTCATGCTGTGAGCCTCCGTTCGAGGGTGTGCACCGTCGTCTCCTCGTAGCCGCGCTCCAGCGCGGTGAGGTTCTGCGCGAGGCCGGCGTCGCGGAAATCCGATTGCTCGATCACCTTCTTGAGCGCGGCCAGCGAGACCTGGCCGGTGGTGCGGGCGAAGGCGCCGAGCATCAGGGTGTTGGTGATCGGGCGGCCGAAGATCTCGGTGGCGATGCGGACCGCGTCGCACAGGCCGACCGTGCCGACCGTGTCGGCGACCGCGACCTCCTCGAGCGGCCGCGAGGTCGCCTGCACCATCGCCCCGCCGGGCTTGAGGCCGGCGAAGATGTCGACCGTGCGTGCGAGGGTGGGGTCGACGCAGATGATGCAGTCGGGGGCGTAGATGTTGGTAAGCTGGCGGATGGGCGTTTCGCTGGCGCGGATGAAGGACACCACCGGCGCGCCGCGACGCTCGAAGCCGAAGGCGGGGATGGAGACGGCGTACTTGCCGTCGAACACGAGTGCGGTCGCGAGCAGCTGGGCCGCAAGCACCGCGCCCTGCCCGCCACGACCATGAATCCTGACCTCGTACATGCGCTTTGCTCCTGATGTCGGCGTCGGTCCGCAGGGGCCGCCGCCGCGGGGTGGAGGGAGGGGTTCAGTTCCAGCCCGGCTTGACGCCGGGGTGGGAGTAGCCCGGGGTGCGCGCCGGCACCTGCTGCAGCGCGAAGCCCTGGGTGTAGGCGATGCGGGTGATGAGGGCGAGCTTGAAAAGCCAGCCGCTGGCGGCGACCGCGATGCCCGCGAGCGCGAGCAGCGCGGTGCCGAAGCTGCCGCCCGCCACCAGCGCGAGCACCAGCACGGTGGCTGGCAGATAGTGGCCGAGGAGGAGGAAGTGGCGGTCGGTCTCGCGCAGCGCGCGCAGGGTCTTCAACGGTGCGTTGTTCGGGCGGGCGAGGTGGGCGGCGTAGCGCCTCGACAGCCACAAGCGCAGCACCACCAGCACCAGCAGCGGGAGGGCGAACTCGGCCCCGGGCGAGCCGGCGAGCAGCGGCGACAGCAGCGCGAGCATGCCTGCGCCCTCGGCCAGCCCGGTGACGACGATCAGCGGCAGCAGCGCCGGCTCGCGCCAGGCCGGGATGCCGCGCGCGGCCTGCAGGATGCGCGCCTGGCAGTACAGGAAGATCAGGCCGATCAGCGCCGCCAGCCAGGCGAAGAACAGCCAGCCGCTGAGCAGCGCGACGAGGCCGCACAGGAAGAGCGGGCCGGCGACGATCGCCTCGCGCGTCATCCACGAAGTGCGCGCATGGAAGAAGACGTTGAGCGCGCGCAGCGGGCGGCCGATCTCCATCCACACGCAGAACAGGCCGACGCCGATACAGGCGAGCGCGAGGAAGAGCGGCAGGCCGATCGCAGTGCCGTGGCCGCTGGCCGCGATCGCGCTCCACAGCAGCAGTCCTGTGCCGGTGCCACCGCCGATGAAGTTGCCCGCGGCACGCTCGTCCCAGAAGGGCTGCAGTTCGGGTTCCACGCCTCTCATTGCTTTTTCTCCCAGAGATAGAAGAAGCCGGGGCCGGTGCCGAGCTCCTCGTGCATGCGGAAATGCTCGTTCTCGCGCAGCAGGCGCGAGGCCTTGCTGTCGGGGTCTTCGATGTCGCCGAAGGTGAGCGCGCTGGCGATGCAGGCGTTGGCACAGGCCGGGGTGGCGTCGGGATCGACGCCGGGCACGAGGCCGTGGGCGTGGCCGTAGTCGATGCGGTCGGAGCAGAAGGTGCACTTGGTGGCGACGCCGATGCGCGCCGGGTCCGCACGCTTGACCTCGTTGGGCATCCTGCCCTCGCCATAGGCCGGGGTGTCACGGGTGACCTTGTAGCGCGCGTTGTACGGACAGGCGACCGAACAGTAGGCACAGCCGATGCAGAGGTCGTAGTCGATGGTGACCAGCCCGTCGGCGCGCTTCTTGGTGGCGGTGGTGGGGCACACCGTCTCGCAGGGCGGCTCGTCGCAGTGCTGGCAGCCGACCGGGACGAAGGTGCGAGTGACGTCGGGGAATTCACCCGCCTCGACGTCGAGCACCCAGCGCCATTGCACCCCCGGGGGGGTGGCGTTGGTGTGCTTGCAGGCGGCAGTGCAGGTCTGGCAGCCGACGCAGCGGCGCAGGTCGACCACCATGGCGTAGCGGGTCATTGGGTACCTCCGATGCGCTTGATCGACACCGGCACGATGTCGGCGGCCGAGCCGGTGGCGTCGGTCAGGTCCATCAGCATCGGCACCAGGGCGTTCATGCTGGGGACGTCGAAGTCCTTCGCGTAGGGCGTGATCCAATGGTCGAACTGGCCCACCATGAGCAGGGTGTCGGGGCGGATGCCCTGGCGCAGCACGACGCGGCCGCGCGTCTCGCGCAGCGGCGAGCGCACCTCGACGAGGTCGCCGTCCTCGATGCCGAGCTTGCGCGCGGCCGTCGGGTTCATGATCACGCCGCGGTGTCCCTTCACGTTGGCGGCCACCTCGCGCACCATCTGCAGGCTGACGTTGCCGCCCCAGGAGTACTGCATGCTGCGTGCGGTGAGCAGCCAGAACGGGAAGTCCTCGTCGCGCCCGCCCAGGTTGGAGATCACCGCATGCTTGATGAGGTGGGAGAAGTCGTGGAACTCGGGCAGAGGGCGGTACTCGGTGAGCTGGCGGTCCCACCAGTCGATGCCGGATTCGTGCAGGCGGCGGCCGAGCTCCTCGCCGATGCGGTAGATGCGTTCCTGGTAGGGCATCTCGAAGCGCAGGCCCTGGTCCACCAGGTGCGGGTAGAGATACCACTGCAGGCGCGGATACTCGATGGTGCGGAAGCCGTGCTCCTTCCACCACTCCAGGCCATGATCCTCGGCGCCTTCGGTGAGCTCGGCGCTGGCCGCGCGGCAGCTCGCGTCCCAGATCTCCTCGACTCCGTAGGCGCGGTCGGGCTGCAGCGAGAAGTCGTAGTTCGGCCCCTTCAGCGGCACGCCCGCGGCGCCGCGGTTGATTGCCTTGTTGTAGATGTCGAGGATGCCCGAGCGGCGGGCGAGCTCGGTGCTGATCCAGGTGAAGTCACGCGTGTCGCCCTGCGGCGGCACCGCGGGCTGGCGCAGCGCGAAGCCCTGGTGGTCCCAGAACTGCTCGACGTACTTGGTGCCGCCGATGCGCAGCATCTGCAGGCCTTCGAGGTCGGTGCAGTCGGGCAGCAGGATGTCGGCGAAGTGGTTGGTCTCGTCGCGGGTGTAGCTGAAGGCGACCACGAAGGGGAACTTCGCCACTGCCTCGGCCACCTGCGGCGTGTCCCAGAACGAGATCACCGGATTGGTGCGGTAGAAGAACCAGACGTCGGGCTGGGTGGGCTCGGGGAAGCTCTCGAAGCCGTGGCGCTGCTGCATCCAGGCCAGGTGGGTGGGGCCGAGCGCGGCGCTCCAGGCCGAGTTGGCCACCAGCGGCACCAGGGTGCGGTTGGCGTTGCGGATCTGCGGGCGGGAGATCCAGTTTTCCTTGTCGGTCGGGTTGAACGGGTAGTCCATGAACCCGTCGACGCCCGGCTTGGCGCTGCTCTGGCGGTCGTTGGCCGGGCGGTTCAGGCGCACCGCGGTGCCGATGGTGCCGCCGGGCACGTCGAGCGCGCCGACCAGGCAGGCCATCAGGGTGCGCGCCCAGCAGCAGTCGTAGCCGCCCCAGCCGTTATTCACCGTCTTGCCGAGCGTGACCGCCACCGGGCGGTAGGGCAGGGCGCGGCCCTCGATCTCGATCGTGGCGCCGATCTCGGCGTGGTCGAGGTATTCGTTGGCGACGCGGCGGATGGTCGCCGCCGGCACGTCGCAGATGCCCTGCGCCCATTCGGGTGTGAAGCCGCGCTCGTGGTCGAGCAGCTTGCCGAAGGCGCTGCGCACCGCGACGCCCTCGTGGGTGACGAGCTCCGCGTCGGGCAGGACCTCCAGGCCGGAGGCGATGAAGTCGCCGTCGAGCGCGGGGTCGATGTCCGGCGTGTCGAACGCGACCGCCCTGCCTGTCTTCAGGTCCCACACCAGCGGCTTGCGGGTGTCGGGGTCGCGCAGGTAGAAGCCGTTCGGCGCCACCAGGTAGGGCGATGCGGTGCGGTGCTTGAGGAAGTCGATGTCCAGCCGGCTGCGCGCGTTCTCGAACAGCATCACGTGGATCAGCGCGTGCATGCAGGCGGCGTCGGTCTTGGGCTTGATCGGCACCCACTCGGCGGAGCAGCCGCCGGTGACGGAGAGGTGCGGCTCGAACTGCACGCGCTTGACGCCCTGCTCGACGCGCGCGGCGGCGTGGCGCCAGATGCCGCACACGCCGCCGGAGGCCTCGATGTTGCTGCCGAAGGACAGGATGTACTTGCTGCGTGGCGTGTCGGGACAGACGATGAAGGCGCGGTGCCAGAGCTCGCCGTAGAGGTGCTCGGAGTGGTAGCACTTGACGCCCTGGCCGCTGCCGAAGCTCATGTCCACCGGGCCCCAGGCCGCCAGCAGGGCGGGGAAGGTACCCATGTAGGCGGTGGGCGTGCCGCCGCCGCCGAAGCTCGCCGCCACGCGCGGGTAGCCGGAGGCGTCGAGCAGGCCGGTTTCGCGGATGCCACGCAGCTTGGCGCCGATGGTGTCGAGCGCCTCGTCCCAGGAGATGGGCACGAAGTGCGGGTCCTCGTGGCGCCCCTTCTTCGGGTTGGTGCGCTTCATCGGCTGCAGGACGCGGTTCGGGTTGTAGGTCTTCTGCACGAGGCCGAAGGCCTTCACGCAGACCCGGCCCGCGGCGGGGTGCACGTCTTCGGCGTCGAAGTTCGGCTCGACGGCGGTCGCCACGCCATCCTCGACCTTGACCTTGAGCAGGTCCGGTCCGGCCACGCACTGATAGCAGTAGGTGGCGACCTTCGTCGTGCCCTGTGGGCTGCTGACGGTCATCAGGTGTCTCCTCCGGTGGTGCGCGGGCGAGGCTGAGGCCGCCCGCTCCCCCTTCTTGGCTTATGGGAGGAATGCTAGAACTTATGACTGACCGACCGGTTGATAAATGTCAAAGAATGACGTTGACGTGAACGGCAAATATGTGTGTAAAGTTAACGTGTACGTGAACTAGAGCCTGCTGCCCTGGGCGGTGCCTTTCCGATAAACTGCAGTCCAGCCGCCGACCCGGTGCCCGCACGCTCGTGCACGCTCCGCGTGCAGCAAGGACGGCCGCAACTTGTCCGCTGCCCCTTGGCTGTCGTCTCGAATCCGTTGTTTTCCGCTGTTTCCTCTTCCAACTGGAGTGACCCATGTTCGTCGAAAACATCATGACCCGGGAGGTGTTGCACGTCGGTCCGGAGGCCTCGTTCTCGCAGGTTTCCGAGATCATGCGGCTCAAGAAGGTGCGCCACGTGCCGGTGATCGACCAGGATCGCAAGGTGCTGGGCATCATCTCGCATCGCGACGTGCAGCGTGCCCAGCCGTCCATGATCACGACGCTCGACGTCGGCGAGGTGAAGTACCTGCTGTCCAAGATCGCGGCGGCGGACATCATGCACAAGTCGGTGGTGAGCTGCTCGCCGCGCACGCAGATCGAGGAGGCCGCGCGCATGATGCGACCCAAGAAGCTGGGCTGCCTCACCGTGGTGGACGACGCCGGCCGTCTGGTAGGCATCGTCACCAGCGTCGACCTGCTCGACTTCTTCCTCGACATCACGGGCTGCTGGGTCGAGGGCGCGACGCGGATCACCGTGAAGCTGCAGGATCGCGCCGGCCAGCTCGCCGCGCTGCTCGCCTCGGTCAATGCGCAGGGCGGCTACATCGTCTCGGTGGTGTCGCCGCGCACGCCGCAGTCCGAGGGCCTGCGCACGGCGACCATCCGCTTCGAGGCGAAGGATGCCGGCGCGGTGGTGCAGGGCCTGCGCGAGGCGGGCTACGAGCTGAGCGTCGATCAGACGGCGTGAGGGTGAGGCGTCAGGCGTGAGGGGTGAAAACCGCTCGACCTGACGCCTCGTCGCATCCGGTTGCGGTGTCGTCGGTCGATGGCCGAGGGGCGCAGCGGGAGACTTTTCGCGCGCGATTTCGCTTCATCTTCTCCGTCGGCACCTTTCACCTGGCCTCCAAAAGCCGATGCGCGCGCTGGACTCCCAGCGCGCGCATCGTTTCTGGCGCCTGACGCCTTACTCCCGGGGCCTCACCCTTGCAGCAACGGCGGGTCCGGGTCCTCGTTCCAGCCCTTGGGCGGGGGCTGGAAGCGGGAGAGCCAGGCTTCGAGCAGGGTGACGTGCTCGCGCTCGGTCTCGCAGAGCTCGGCGGCGAGCTTGCGGATGTCCTCGCGCTCGGACTGGGCGACCAGGCGGTCGTAGAAATCGACCCCGCGGCGCTCGGCCTCGAGCGCCATCGAGATGGCGTGGTAGGGATGCATCATGTAGTGCAGGCCTTCGGCCGAGACCGAGGGCGCCTCCGGGCTCTCGGGGGCTTCCCAGGAGTATTCCCACGGCGCGATGTGGGGCAGGGTGTGCCCCTCGCTGATGTCGTTCACGTTGTCGACGTGCAGCTTCTCGATCTCCGCGAGCTTGCGGAACAGCGCGGCGACCTCACGGTTGTTGTGGGTCTCCATCTGGTCGGCGAGCGACTCATAGCGCTCGACCGCCTCGACCTCCATCGCCAGCGCGTGCGCCAGCAGGTGCTCCACCGAGTGGATGCCGGTTTCCTGCGGATCGGGTTTGCTCATAACACGAACTCCTTCTCGAGATCTGCCACTGAATCGACGCTCGCCTGCCGCTCGGGCTGGAAGGGCTTGCGGCTGCCGCGATAGAGCACGCCGACGTTGAAGCCGTCGTCGGTCATCAGGCGGCGCGCGGCGCGCGCGGGGTCGTCGGTCGGGTCGACCGCGGCGGGGTGAACCATGTCCTTCCAGTCGCGCTGCTCGGGGCGGAACGTGACGCAGGGGCTGAGCAGCTGCACGAAGGAGAAGCCGGGGTGGCGGATCGCCTCGGTGATGAGCTGCGCGGTGCCGTTCTGGTCGCCTGAGAAGCCGCGGGCGATGAAGTTCGCGCCCGCGGCGAGCGCGATCACCAGCGGGTGGAAGGGGTTGATGCCGGTGCCCTGGGGGGTGAGCTTGCTCTTTTCCCAGTCGGGCGCAGTGGTCGGCGAGGCCTGGCCCTTGGTCATGCCGTAGACCTCGTTGTCCATGACGATGTAGGTCATGTCGACATTGCGTCGGCAGGCATGCATGAAGTGGTTGCCGCCGATCGAGAAGCCGTCGCCGTCGCCGCCGGAGGCGATCACGGTGAGCTCGGGGCGCGACACCTTGATGCCGGTGGCGATCGGCAGGGCGCGGCCATGCACGCCGTGGAAGCCGAACACGTTGGTGTAGGCGGGCAGGCGCGAGGAGCAGCCGATGCCGGAGACAAGGGCGACGCGCTCGGGCGGGATCGACAGCTCGGCCAGCGCCTTGGTGATCGAGCCCAGCACCGAGTAGTCGCCGCAGCCCGGACACCAGACGGGCTTGACCTCGGACTTGTAGTCGCGCGCGGAATAGCTCGGGCAGGTGGATGTGGCTTCCATGTTCAGCTCCAGTCGGCCAGTTGGCGGAAGATTTCGTTCGGACGGATCGGCAGCGGGCCGGGCCGGTGGAAGGCGCGCACGCTCCCCGGGAGGTCGTAGTGCGCGCGCAGGTAGCGGTGGAACTGGGCGCCGTGGCTCTGTTCGACGACGAGCACGCGCGCCACGCCCGCGAGCGCGGCGGCGAGCTGCTCGGGACGTACCGGCGAGATCAGGCGGATCGATACCAGGCGCGCGCGGCCGCCGCTGGCGCGGAAGCGCTCGAGCGCCTCGCGCACCGGGCCAGTGGTGGAGCCCCAGGTCAGCACCGCGATGTCGCCGTCACCCTCGATGTCCGCCCAGTGCTGGCCGTAGTCATGCACGGCGAGCTTGCGCAGGCGCTTGTCGAGCTGTGCGCTGTGGTCGGCGGCGGCGCTGGACGGGGTGCCGTACTCGTTGTGCTCGAGGCCGTCGGCGGTGTACTGGTAGCCCTTCATGCCCGGCACCGCCATCGGCGAGACGCCCGATGCGGTGTTGGTGTAGCGGCGGTAGCGTTCGGCCGCCTCGCCCTCGGGCATCAGGCGGATCGCGCGAAAGCCCGGGTCGAGCGGGGGCGCGATCGTCGCCCGGCTCTGCCCCAGGGACTGGTCGGAGAGCACGATCGCGGCGGTCTGCAGGCTGTCGGCGAGATGGACCGCCCACTGGGTGGAGAAGGCGCAGTCGGCGAGCGAGTTGGGCGCCACCACGAGGTGGGGAGCGTCGCCGTGCAGGCCGTAGAGCGCGATGTTGAGGTCGCTCTGCTCGGACTTGACCGGGATGCCGGTGGAGGGGCCGCCGCGCATCACGTTGACCACGGTGATCGGGGTCTCCGAGGCGACCGCGAGGCCGAGCGATTCGGTCATCAGGGCGAGGCCGGGGCCGGAGGTCGCGGTCAGCGAGGGCACGCCGGCATAGGAGGCGCCGATGATCTGGTTGATCGAGGCGAGCTCGTCCTCGGCCTGCACCAGCACGCCGCCGAGCTTGGCGAGGTTGGGTGCGAGCCACTCGAGCACCTCGGTGCCCGGGGTGATCG
This sequence comes from Thauera sp., assembly GCA_024235615.1. GTDB lineage: Bacteria > Pseudomonadota > Gammaproteobacteria > Burkholderiales > Rhodocyclaceae > Thauera. The sequence goes on from JACKMB010000002.1 coordinate 261,243, forward strand.
GGTAGGCGGCGACGAAGCGGATGCCGCCGCGCACCGCGCCGAGGCCAGCGGCCTCGTTGCCGGTGATGCTCCACAGGCGCTCGCTCTGGCCTTCGGCAGCGGCCAGGCGGGGGCAGGCAGGCAGGCCGGCGGCGAAGGCCATGCCGGCGCGCACCGAGGCCTCGCTGGCGGTGCGCGCGGCCTCTCCCTTCTTGGCGAGCGAGTCGCGCACCACGCCGAGCACCGCGTCCTCGGGCAGGCCCACCAGCCCGGCGACGGCGCCGAGCGCGATCATGTTCGGCCGCCCGCCCTCGATCTCCTTGGCCATCTTCTTGAACGGGATGTCGGCGCAGCGCGCGCCCTTGGCGCCGATCTGCTCGGGGAAGTCGCCGCCGTCGGGGTCGCCGAGCACCAGGCCGTCGGAGGTCATCGGGATCTCGGCGGAGAAGCGGCCGACGTTCTGCCAGTCGATCGCGACCAGCACGTCGAAGTGGTCGTCGTGCGACTGCACCGGCGAGGTTGACAGACGCATCATCGCGGCAGCCTCGCCGCCGCGGATCTGTGCGCCCGACGAGCGGGTCATGTAGGCATACCAGCCGGCGCGGCCGGCGGCGTCGAGCAGCATGTTGCCTGCGGTCATCACCCCCGCGCCGCCGCTGCCGGCGAATGTTATCGATACCGATCGGGCTGTCATCCTCGTTCTCCAATGTTCGACCTTCGCTGGCGGGTGCCGGCGCGGTCCTGTTCAGGGCCCCTGCGCGCGTCCCCTCGGGTGAAGCGGGCACGGCGCCAACCGGAGGCTGGATGGTTCGCTGCGCCATCGCCTGGCGCTCACCCCCGATGCGACAAAGTTTACGTTGACGCAAACGTCAATCTGTTGACTTTGGTCAACTGCCCTCCTGCCGGGGTGATTTAACTTTGCATCCAACGCGGCGACAGGGAGGCAGTGGATCCCGTTGCCGACCGAGCCGGATTAAGTTGACGCGAACGTAAACGGAAGGAGTGGGTAGATGAGCACCAAACCGTATCGCTGGATGATGGTGGAGCCGGGGCGGCCGATGGTCCGCACCGAGTTCGAGATCGGCGAGCTGGCCGCCGACCAGGTAGTGGTCGAGGTCGCCGGCTGTGGCGTCTGCCACACCGATCTCGGCTACTACTACGACGGCGTGCGCACCAACCAGGCGTTGCCGCTCGCGCTCGGCCACGAGATCAGCGGCCGGGTGGTGGGTGCGGGCAGCGCGGCGGGGCAGTGGGTCGGCCGCGCGGTGGTCGTGCCGGCGGTGATGCCCTGCGGCACCTGCGAGCTCTGCACCTCGGGACACGGCACGATCTGCCGCGCCCAGGTCATGCCGGGCAACGACATCCAGGGCGGCTTCGCCTCCCACATCGTGGTGCCGGCGCGCGGCCTGTGCGCGGTCGATGAGCAGCGCCTCGCCGCCGCCGGGCTGCAGCTCGCCGACGTCTCGGTGGTGGCCGACGCGGTCACCACGCCCTACCAGGCGGTGACGCAGGCCGGCGTCGAGCCCGGCGACGTGGCGATCGTGATCGGCGTCGGCGGCGTGGGTGGCTACGCGGTGCAGATCGCCAACGCCTTCGGCGCGAGCGTGGTGGCGATCGACGTCGATCCGGCCAAGCTGGAGCTCATGTCGAAGTACGGCGCGGCGCTGACGCTCAATGCGCGAGAGGTCACCGGGCGCGACCTCAAGAAGGCGATCGAGGCCCACGCCAAGGCCAACGGCCTGCGCACCACGCGCTGGAAGATCTTCGAGTGCTCGGGCAGCGGCGCCGGCCAGACCAACGCCTACAGCCTGATCAACCACGGCGCCACGCTCGCGGTGGTGGGTTTCACGATGGACAAGGTCGAGGTCCGCCTCTCCAACCTGATGGCCTTCCACGCCCGCGCGCTCGGCAACTGGGGCTGCCTGCCCGAGTACTACCCCGCCGCGCTCGACCTGGTGCTCGACGGCCGCATCAACCTCGCCAACTTCGTCGAGCGTCACCCGCTGGCGCAGATCAACGAGGTCTTCGAGGCGGCCCATGCCCACAAGCTGACCCGCCGCGCGATCCTGACCCCCTGATCCCGCACCCCCTTCCATACCGACAAGAGAGCAGACAGAGGAGCCACAGAAGATGAAAGAGACGACGCAACGCGTGATCGACCAGACCGCGCCCAAGCACCTGGTCGATCACAACCTGGTACCCGAGACGGTGGTGCCCGGCGTGATCTACGAGAAGCGCCCGGCGCGCAACCTGCAGGGCGAGGTCGTCCCCGGCCTGTACAACGCCTGGATCTGGCTGGACAACCCGAAGCAGTACAACTCCTACACCACCGACATGGTGAAGGGGCTGATCCTCGCCTTCCGCGCCGCGTCCTGCGCCCGTGACGTCGCCACGGTCGTGTTCACCGCGGTCGGCGACAAGGCCTTCTGCACCGGCGGCAACACCAAGGAGTACGCCGAGTACTACGCCGGCAACCCGCAGGAATACCGCCAGTACATGCGGCTGTTCAACGACATGGTGTCGGCGATCCTGGGGTGCGACAAGCCGGTGGTGTGCCGCGTCAATGGCATGCGCATCGGCGGCGGCCAGGAGATCGGCATGGCGGCGGACTTCACCGTCGCTCAGGACCTCGCCAACTTCGGCCAGGCCGGTCCCAAGCACGGCTCGGCCGCGATCGGCGGGGCCACCGACTTCCTGCCGGTGATGATCGGCTGCGAGCAGGCCATGGTCTCCGGAACGCTGTGCGAGCCCTTCTCGGCGCACAAGGCCTACCGCCTCGGCATCTCCTCGCAGATCGTCCCCGCGCTCAAGGTCGACGGCAAGTTCGTCGCCAACCCGCTGGTGATCACCGACCGCTACCTCGACGAGTTCGGTCGCATCATCCACGGCGAGTTCAAGACCGGCGACGAGCTGGCCGCCGGCAAGGAGCTGCTCAAGCGCGGCGAGATCGACCTGTCGCTGCTCGACGAGGCCGTCGAGAAGCTGTGCGCCAAGCTCATCTCCACCTTCCCCGAGTGCCTGACCAAGAGCTTCGAGGAACTGCGCAAGCCCAAGCTCGACGCCTGGAACCGCAACAAGGAAAACAGCCGCGCCTGGCTCGCGCTCAACATGATGAACGAGGCCCGCACCGGCTTCCGTGCCTTCAACGAGGGCAACAAGGACACCAGCCGCGAGATCGAGTTCACCGACCTGCGCCAGGCGCTCGCCGTCGGCACGCCCTGGACGCCCGAGCTGATCGAAAGCCTGATGCCGGGGGCGAAGTGATGGGCGAGGCGATCAACCCGCTCAAGGCCTGGCTCGAGCGCGACGGCGGCCTGCTCCGCCTGCGCCTCGCGCGGCCCAAGGCGAACATCGTCGATGCCGCGATGATCGGCGCGCTGCAGGAGGCGCTCGGCGCCCACCTCGGTTCGCCGGCGCTGCGCGCGGTGCTGCTCGACGCCGAGGGGCCGCACTTCAGCTTCGGCGCCAGCGTCGACGAGCACATGCCCGAGCAGTGCGCGCAGATGCTCAAGACCCTGCACGCGCTGGTGCGGCAGATGCTCGACAGCCCGGTGACGATCCTGGTCGCGATCCGCGGCCAGTGCCTCGGCGGCGGCCTGGAGGTGGCGGCGGCGGGCAACCTGCTCTTCGTCGCGCCGGATGCCCGCCTCGGCCAGCCGGAGATCCGCCTGGGGGTGTTCGCCCCCGCGGCCTCCTGCCTGCTGCCGCCGCGCGTCGGGCAGTCGCGTGCCGAGGAGCTGCTGTTCTCGGGACGCAGCATCGACGGCGCCGAGGCGTTCCGCATCGGCCTGGCCGACGTGCTCGCCGACGACCCCGAGGCGGCCGCGCTGAAGTGGTACGACGAACATCTTGCTGCGTCGAGCGCCAGCTCGCTGCGTTTCGCGGTGCGTGCCGCGCGCTGCGACCACGTGCCGGCGATCAAGCAAAAACTGGAAACCGTGGAGGCCATGTATCTCGAGGAGCTGATGGCCAGCCACGATGCGGTGGAAGGTCTACGGGCCTTTCTTGAGAAGCGTTCTGCAAACTGGGAGAACCGTTGACCATGAGTACGGCAGACATCATCGCGCGCTGTGAAGCGCTCTACGAAGACCTCGATTTCACCGCCGCAAGGAAGTGGAAGGAGGCCGACCCCTCGCGCAAGGTAATCGCCTACATGCCGGTGTACGTGCCGCGCGAGATCATCCACGCCGCGGGCATGCTCCCGCTCGGCATCATGGGCGGAGGCGACGGCCTGGAGGTCATCCACGGCGACGCCTACTACCAGAGCTACATCTGTCGCATCCCACGCTCGACCATCGAGCTGGGTCTGTCCAAGCGCATGGATTTCGTGGACGGCATGCTGTTCCCCAGCATCTGCGACGTGATCCGCAACCTGTCCGGCATGTGGAAGCTGCTGTTCCCGGGCAAGTACGTGCGCTACTTCGACGTGCCGCAGAACTACAAGGACGACGTCGGCGGCAGCTACTACACCAACGAGCTGAACGAGCTGCGCGAAGGCCTCGAGCACCTGTCCGGGCGCAAGATCACCGACGACGCGCTGCGCGCCTCGATCGAGGTCTACAACGAGAACCGCAAGCTGGTGCAGGCCGTGTATGGCATGCGCTCCCGCGAGCCCTGGAAGGTGCCTTCGTCCGAGGTCTACCTGCTGATGCGCGCCGGCCTGGTGGTGCCCGTCGAAGAGCACAACCAGATCCTGCGCGACTACCTGGCCGCGGCCGAGAAGGTCCAGGCCTCCAAGCGCGACAACTGCCGCGTGGTCATCAACGGCTCGTTCTGCGAGCAGCCGCCGCTCAACCTGATCAAGTCGATCGAGCTCGCCGGCTGCTACATCGTCGATGACGATTACATCATCGTGCATCGCTGGCTGCGCAACCCGGTCTCGACCAGCGGCGACCCGATGCAGAACCTGTCGCTCGCCTTCCTGCACGAGTCGATCGCCACCGCAGCCAAGTACGACGACAAGGAAGAGGACAAGGGCAAGTACCTGCTCGAGCAGGTGCGCAGCAACGCCGCCGAAGGCGTCATCTTTGCCGCGCCCAGCTTCTGCGACCCCGCGCTGCTCGAGCGCCCGATGCTGGCCGACCGCTGCTCGGAGCACAACGTCCCCTACATCTCGTTCAAGTACGCGGAGAACTCGGGCCAGATGCAGCCGATCCGCGAACAGGCCGGCACCTTCGCCGACTCCATCAAACTCTGGAGCTAATCATGAGCGCAGCCACCTCCCCCGAAGTCATCAAAGAACCCTCGATGGTGAAGCAGAAGGAGATGATCGCCGGCAACTACGATCGTCTCACCAGCACCAAGGAGTCGGGCGAGAAGGTCGTGTCGACCTTCGTCCCGGGCAACCTGAACGAGCTGATCATGTGCTTCGACATGGTCAACAACCTGCCCGAGACCAACGCCATCCAGAACGGCATGCGCAAGGTTTCCGGCGGCATGATCATGGACGCCGAGAAGGCCGGCCACTCCGAGGACGTGTGCACCTACGTCAAGGCCGACATCGGCATGATGGGCCGCGGCAACATCGCCCCCAACGGCAAGCCGATGCCCGCCCCGGACATGCTGCTGCTGTCCTACACCGGCTGCTTCACCTTCATGAAGTGGTTCGAGCTGCTGCGCCACGAGTACAAGTGCCCGACCGTGATGCTGCAGATCCCGTACCAGGGCGACGGCAAGATCACCAAGAACATGCGTGACTTCGTCGTCAAGCAGCTCAAGGAAGAAGTCATCCCGATGTTCGAGAAGGTCTCGGGCGTCAAGTTCGACATCGACCGCCTGCGCGAATACCTGAAGAACTCGGCGAAGGCCGAGGACAACCTGGTGTGGGTGCTCGAGAGCGCGAAGAACCGTCCCTCGCCGATCGATGCCTACTTCGGCGGCGTGTATTACATCGGCCCGATGTTCACCGCCTTCCGCGGCACCGCCGACGCGGTCGAGTACTACGACCTGGTGCGCAAGGAGATCGAGCAGCGCATCCGCGAGGGCAAGGGCCCGATCACGCCCGAAGGCGACATGAAGGAAGAGAAGTACCGCCTGGTCGTCGAGGGTCCGCCGAACTGGACCAGCTTCCGCGAGTTCTGGAAGCTGTTCTACGACGAGGGCGCGGTGGTGGTGGCGAGCTCCTACACCAAGGTGGGCGGCCTCTACGACCAGGGCTTCCGTCACGACCCGAACGATCCGCTCGGCACGCTGGCCGACTACTGCCTGGGTTGCTACACCAACAACAACCTGCCGCAGCGCGTCGAACTGCTCGAGAAGTACATGAACGACTACCAGGCGGACGGCTTGCTGATCAACTCGATCAAGAGCTGCAACAGCTTCTCGGCGGGTCAGCTGCTGATGATGCGCGAGATCGAGAAGCGGACCGGCAAGCCGGCGGCGTTCATCGAGACCGACCTCGTCGATCCGCGCTACTTCTCCCATGCAAACGTCAAGAACCGTCTGGAGAGCTATTTCCAGATGGTCGATCAGAAACGCAGCGGCGCTTCGCTGGCAGCCGCGTAAGGAGCGAACCATGGAATGTTTCGTCGGAATTGATCTGGGGTCCACCACGACCAAGGCGGTCGTCATGGACGACAAGGGGCAGGTGCTCGGCCGCGGCATCACCAACTCGCGCTCGAACTACGATACCGCCGCACGCGTCTCCAAGCTCGAGGCCTTCATCGATGCACGCCTGAGCCTGATCCGTCGCGAACTCGAGAAGGTGCCGGCCGTGGCCGACAGGGTCGACGAGATCCTGTCCGGGCTGACGCGCAACTTCCGCCGCGAGCAGTTCGTCGAGCAGCTCGGCGACCTCGAGCAGACCTGCGTCGCCAACGTCGAAGGCCCGCGCTTCGCCGGCAAGGAGAAGGCGATCATCGGCGCGCTGACCGAAGTCTTCCGCCGCCTGCGCGAGGAAGAGGCCGACAAGCTGTTCGCGCCCACCGCGCAGCGCAAGTCGGACTTCTTCCGCGACCTCGCCGGTTCGCGCTTCATGCAGATCGGCGAAGAAGTGGCGCGTGATGCCGGCGTGCCCTTCGACCACCTGCTGCACATGTACGACAAGTCGATCATCGAGGTCGAGAACCGTCCGCCCTCGGCCGACATGAACCGCAAGTTCCGCACCGCGATGGAGCGGGTGCGCGGCGAGCTCTCCGGTGCCGACCTCGACACCGCCGCGCTCGGCGCGCCGATCGACGCCGCGCTCGATGTCGACATGGTCGAGCGCTACGTCGTGGGCACCGGCTACGGCCGCGTCCGCCTGCCTTTCCCGAAGGAGCACATCCGCTCCGAGATCCTCTGCCACGGCCTGGGCGCCCACCTGATGTATCCGAAGACGCGTACGGTGCTCGACATCGGCGGCCAGGACACCAAGGGCATCCAGATCGACGAGAAGGGCATCGTGGTCAACTTCCAGATGAACGACCGCTGTGCCGCCGGCACCGGCCGCTACCTGGGCTATGTCGCCGACGAGATGAACATGGGCCTGCATGAGCTCGGCCCGCTCGCGATGAAGGCGACCAAGTCGATCCGCATCAACTCGACCTGCACCGTGTTCGCCGGTGCCGAGCTGCGCGACCGCCTGGCGCTGGGCGACAAGCGCGAGGACATCCTCGCCGGCCTGCACCGCGCCATCATGCTGCGCGCGATGTCGATCATCTCGCGCTCGGGCGGCATCACCGACGAGTTCACCTTCACCGGCGGCGTGGCCAAGAACGAGGCCGCGGTCAAGGAGTTGCGCCAGCTCGTCAAGGAAAACTACGGGGAGGTGAAGATCAACATCGACCCGGATTCGATCTATACCGGTGCGCTTGGGGCTTCCGAATTCGCCCGCCGCGCCGTCGTGGAGGCTTGAACATGACCATCACCGCAGGCATCGACATCGGCACCGGCGCCGTCAAGACCGTCCTCTTCCGCGTCGAGGGCGACAAGACCGAGTGGCTGGCCAAGCGCAACGACCGCATCCGTCAGCGCGACCCCTTCAAGCTCGCCGAGGAGGCCTACCACGCGCTCCTCGAGGAAGTGGGCCTGAAGGCCTCCGACGTGGATTACGTCGCCACTACCGGTGAAGGCGAGAGCCTCCACTTCCACACCGGCCACTTCTACTCCATGACCACCCACGCGCGCGGCGCGGTCTTCCTCAACCCCGAGGCGCGTGCGGTGCTCGACATCGGCGCGCTGCACGGGCGGGCGATCCGCAACGACGAGCGCGGCAAGGTCGAGACCTACAAGATGACCAGCCAGTGCGCCTCGGGCTCGGGACAGTTCCTCGAGAACATCGCGCGCTACCTCGGCATCGCCCAGGACGAGATCGGCTCGCTGTCGAACCAGGCCGACAACCCCGAGGTGGTGTCGAGCATCTGCGCGGTGCTGGCCGAGACCGACGTCATCAACATGGTGTCGCGCGGCATCACGGCGCCCAACATCCTGAAGGGCATCCACATCTCGATGGCCGGCCGCCTGGCCAAGCTGCTGAAGTCGATCGGCGCACGTGAGGGCGTGGTGCTCTGCACCGGCGGCCTGGCGCTCGACGAGGGCCTGCTCAACACCCTCAACGAGTCGATCAAGGAACAGAAGATGGCGGTGACGGCCTTCAACCACCCCGACTCGCCGTTTGCCGGCGCCATCGGCGCGGCCCTGTGGGGCGCCTTCCGCCACGAGAAACTCGCGCGCCTGGGCGGGCAGCAGCTCGCCGCCGCGGCCTGAAACCAGCGTACAGGAGGAAGCCATCATGGCCCTGCTCATCAATGACGACTGCACCGCGTGCGATGCCTGTGTCGAGGAGTGCCCGAACGAGGCGATCACCGCCGGCAATCCGATTTACGTGATCGATCCGAACAAGTGCTCCGAGTGCGTGGGCGCCCATGACGAGCCGCAGTGCGTGCTCGTCTGCCCGGCCGACTGCATCAAGCCTCACCCGGACTACCGTGAATCGCAGGACGAACTGCAGGCCAAGTACGACAGCCTGCACTGATCCATCGGTGGGGACGCCGGCACGGGTCCCCACCCCAGTCATCTCAGGGAGACGCAATGACTGCGAATACCGAAATCAAGCTGCGGCCGCTGGCCGCAGGCGACCTGGCGGCGGTCACCCGCCTCGACGCGACCAACGGCGGCGAGAGCCGCGCCGGCTTCTTCGAGCGCCGCCTCCAGGCCGAGCAGCAGAGCCCCGCGGGCTTCTTCTCCTGCGTGGCCGAGCGCGGCGGCGAAGTCGCCGGTTTCCTGCTGGGGCACCTGCTCGACGGCGAGTTCGGCGGCCTGGAGCGCGTCGCGGTGCTCGACGCCGTGGCGATCGACCCCGCCGCCCAGCGCCAGGGCCTCGCCCGCAAGCTGGTCGGCGAGTTCGACCGCAACGCGCGCGAACGCGGCGCCAGCGAGATGCGCACCCAGGCGCAGTGGGATCGTCCCGGTCTGGTCGAGTTCTTCTCCGCGGCCGGCTTCCGCCTGTCGCCGCGGCTGGTGCTCGAGCGCCCGACCGAATACGTGAACTTCTGAGCTCACGTCCGGAAACGACAACCTGGAGATCAGCGATGACCACGCGTCCGCATCCCACCACCAAGCAACTGCTGGACCAGTTCAACACCGAGCCCGACTACAGCGACGCCAGCCAGGACGACGCCGAGGCCCTGTCGCGCGACCGCATCCCGGTGCGCTCGCTCACCGCGGCCGACTTCGACGCCGTCGTCCGCATCGACCGCCGCAGCACCGGCCATGACCGCAGCGCCTACTACCGGCGCAAGTTCGACGAGGCGCTCGGCGAGTCCGGCGTCCGCGTCTCGGTCGTCGCCGAGCAGGACGGCATGGTCGCCGGCTTCCTGATGGCGCGGGTCGACTTCGGCGAGTTCGGCCGCGCCGCCACCGCCGCGGTGATCGACACCATCGGCGTCGACGCGGCGGCCAGCGGCAAGCACGTCGGCCGCGCGCTGGTGTCGCAGCTGCTCGCCAACCTGACCTCGCTGCACGTCGAGTCGGTGCGCACCGAGGTCGAGTGGAACCGCTTCGACCTGCTGCGCTTCCTCGACCGCTGCGGCTTCCGTCCCGGCCAACAGCTCTCGCTGTCGCGCCCGCTCGTCTGAGCGTTTGCGACGAACCGGCCCGGGGCCCGCGTCAGCGGGCTCCGGGCGCATGCACATCCAGAGGGGAAGCGGCTCATGGGCTTTACGGGACAACTGGCGGGGAAGGTCGCGATCGTCACCGGCGGCGCGCGCGGGATCGGGCGCACGATCACCGACGCGCTGGTCGCGCGCGGCGCGCAGGTGCATGTCTTCGACATGACCGACAGCAACGAGTCGGCGGGCGTGCTGCACCGGGTGAACGTGGCCGACGCGCAGTCTGTGGCCGACGCGGTGGCGCAGCTGCCCGAGCCGGCGACGCTGCTGGTCAACAACGCCGGCATCACGCGCGACCGCAGCCTGCTCAAGATGAGCGACGACGAATGGCGCTCGGTGCTCGACGTCAACCTGAGCGGTGCGTTCCACATGGTGCGCGCGTGTGCGCCGGGCATGATCGCGGCCGGCAGCGGCCGGATCGTCAACATCACCTCGATCAACGGGCTGCGCGGCAAGTTCGGCCAGGCCAACTACACCGCGGCGAAGGCGGGCATGATCGGCCTCACCAAGACCGCCGCGCGCGAACTCGGTCCCAAGGGCATCACCGTCAACGCGGTCGCGCCCGGCATGGTCATGACCGAGATGGCGCGCGCGCTGCCGGCCGAGGTGCTCGAGCGCGCGCTGCAGGAGTCGGTGATGCGCGAGCTCGCCACCCCTGAAGACATCGCCGCGGCGGTCGTGTTCCTGCTGTCCGACATGGCGCGCATGATCACCGGCGAGGTGATCCGGGTGGACGCCGGGCAGTACGTATGAAGCATCGCAAAGCGGCCTGGGAAGCCGCTTTGCGCGTAGCATGCATCACGCCCGCGGGGCGCGGAATCGTCTACCATTGAGACGCTTTTCGTGGAACCGCAGGTATCGGGTTTCATCGGGTGGCAAGAAGGGCGGCCCGTCATGGTCAGGCTGGTCGCCTAATCCATAACGACCGGAGGAGATACCATGAAACTGAAGAAGACCCTGTTCGTCGCGCTCGGTCTCGCCTTTGCGGCGGGCGCCGCCCATGCCCAGCTCAAGGTGGGCATCACCGTCTCGGCCACCGGCCCGGCCGCCTCGCTCGGCATCCCCGAGCGCAACACCGTCGAGCTGATGCCCAAGGAGATCGGCGGGCAGAAAGTCACCTACATCGTCCTCGACGACGCCTCGGACACCACCAGCGCGGTCAAGAACATCCGCAAGCTGGTCTCCGAGGACAAGGTCGACGTCGTGCTCGGCTCGACCACCTCGCCCAACTCGCTCGGCATGATCGACGTCGCCGCCGAGTCGCAGACCCCGATGATCGCCTGGGCCGCCTCCAGCCGCATCGTCGAGCCGGTGGACGACAAGCGTCGCTGGGTGTTCAAGACGCCGCAGAACGACTCCCACATGTCGACCGCGATCGTCTCCCACATGACGAGCAACAACGTCAAGAACGTGGCCTTCATCGGCTTCGCCGACGCCTATGGCGAGGGCTGGTACGAGCAGTTCAAGTCGGTCGCCGAGGCGCGCGGGATCAAGATCGTCGCCAACGAGCGCTTCACCCGCACCGACACCTCCGTCACCGGCCAGGTGCTGAAGATGATGGCGGCCAAGCCGGACGCCATGTTCATCGCGGGCTCGGGCACGCCGGCGGCGCTGCCGCAGAAGACGCTCAAGGAGCGCGGCTGGTCGGGCAAGGTCTACCAGACGCACGGCGTCGCGAACAACGACTTCCTGCGCGTCTGCGGCGCCGACTGCGAGGGCACGCTGCTGCCCGCCGGCCCGGTGCTGGTCGCCGAGCAGCTGCCCGACGACAACCCGGTCAAGGCGAGCGCGATGACCTACATCAAGGCCTACGAGGCGGCGCACGGCAAGGGCAGCGTGTCGACCTTCGGCGCGCACGCCTGGGATTCGGGCGTGATGCTGCAGGCCGCCGTTCCCGAGGCGCTCAAGAAGGCCCAGCCCGGCACTGCCGAGTTCCGCGCCGCGCTGCGTGACGCGCTCGAGAACATGAAGGAGGTCCCCGCGGCCCACGGCGTGTTCACGATGGGTCCGAACGACCACCTCGGCCTTGACCAGCGCGCGCGCGTGATGGTGCAGATCCAGAAGGGCGCCTGGAAGCTCGTCCAGTAAGCGACGCTCCCGTGCGGTCGCCGTGCCGCGGGCGCGGCGACCGTGCCTTTCCCATCAGTCGGTCCACTCGATCGCGCTTCGGTTCATGACCGGGGCGCGCGGAGGCTCGCGCCCATGGATTTCCAGATTGCACTGATCCTCGGCCAGGACGGCATCACCAACGGCGCCATCTATGCGCTGCTCGCGCTCGCGCTGGTGCTCGTGTTCGCCGTCACCCGGGTGATCTTCATTCCGCAGGGAGAGTTCGTCGCCTATGGCGCGCTCACCCTCGCGATGATCGGTAACAACGTCTTCCCCGCCACGGCCTGGCTGCTGCTCGGCGCCGGCATCGCCGTCGCCGCCCTCGATGGGCTCGGGGCGCTGCGGGCCGGGCAGGCGCGCAAGCTGCCTCGCGTGCTCGCGGTCAATGTCGGCTACCCGCTCGCGGTGATCGCCTTGCTGCGCCTGTTGCCGCTGGCCGAGCTCGGCCTCGCGGTGCAGATCCTGCTCGCCATGCTGATCGTGGTGCCGCTCGGGCCGATGATGTACCGCATCGTCTATCAGCCGATCGCCGAGGCCACGGTGCTGGTGCTGTTGATCGTCTCGGTCGCCTCCCACGTCGCCATGGTGGGCCTGGGGCTGCTGTTCTTCGGCGCGGAGGGATACCGCACGCCGCCGCTCTCGGATGCACGCTTCGACCTCGGTTCGCTGTCGATCAGCGGACAGACGATCTGGGTGGTCGCCGCCTCGATCGTGCTGATCGTCGCGCTCGCGCTGTTCTTCGGCCGCACGATCTACGGCAAGGCCCTGCGCGCCACCGCGATCAACCGCAACGGCGCCCGCCTGATGGGGATCCCGCCCGCGCTCGCCGGCAAGCTCACCTTCCTGCTCGCCGCGCTGATCGGCGTGCTGTCGGGCGTGCTGATCTCGCCGATCACCACGATCTACTACGACAGCGGCTTCCTGATCGGCCTCAAGGGCTTCGTCGCCGCGATCATCGGCGGGCTGGCGAGCTATCCGCTCGCCGCCTTCGGCGCGGTGCTGGTCGGCCTGCTCGAATCCTTCAGCTCGTTCTGGGCCAGTGCCTACAAGGAGGTCCTGGTGTTCACACTGATCATCCCGGTGCTGGTGTGGCGCTCCCTGACCAGCCACCACGTGGAGGAAGAGGAATGAAGCCCGCGCTCTCCCCGCGCCTGGTGCTGGCCGCGTTCGCCGCACTGCTGGTCGTTGCGCCGCTGGCGCTGCCGGCCTTCTACGTCACCCTGCTCAACTACATCGGCCTCTACGCGATGGTCGCGCTCGGGCTGGTCCTGCTGACCGGTGTCGGCGGCCTGACCAGCTTCGGCCAGGCGGCCTTCGTCGGCCTGGGGGCCTACACCACGGCGCTGCTGACCACCTCCGCGGAGCTGCCTGGCTGGCTGTCCTGGGCCGGCGGCTCGCCCTGGCTGGCCCTGGTCGTCGGCCTGCTGTTTACCGTCGTGGTCGCCTTCCTGATCGGCAAGCTCACGTTGCGCCTGTCCGGGCACTATCTGCCGCTGGCCACCATCGCCTGGGGCCTGAGCCTGTATTTCCTGTTCGGCACCATGGGCTTCCTCGGCGGCCATACCGGCCTCACCGGCATCCCGCCGATCTCGCTGTTCGGCTACGAGCTGCGCCAGGGCGAGGAGGTGTACTACCTGATCTGGCTCTTCGTGCTCGCCGGCGTGCTGACCACCAGCAACCTGCTCGACTCGCGCGAGGGCAGGGCGATCCGCGCGCTCAAGGGCGGCATGGTGATGGCCGAGGCGATGGGCGTCGACACCGCACGCTCGCGCATGGTGATCTTCATCCTCGCCGCCTTGCTCGCCTGTGCCTCGGGCTGGCTGTACGCGCACATGCAGCGCTTCGTGAACCCGACGCCGTTCGGCCTGCACATCGGCATCGAGTATCTGTTCATGGCGGTGGTCGGCGGTGCGGCGCACGTCTGGGGCGCACTCGTCGGCGCGGGCGTGATCACCGTGCTCAAGCAGTGGCTGCAGGACCTGCTGCCCCAGCTCTTCGGCACCAGCGGCAACTTCGAGGTGATCTTCTTCGGGGTGCTGATGGTGCTGGTGCTGCACAAGGCGCGCGGTGGGCTGTGGCCGATCGTGGTGTCCGGCTTCAAGCGCTTCGTCCCGGTCGCGGTACAGCGCCAGGTCGTCGATCGTGATGCGCAGGCGCTGCCGCGGCGCGAGCTGCCGGCCGCCGGCAGCCTGCTGCTCGAGGCCAAGGCGGTGACGCGCCGCTTCGGCGGCCTGCTCGCCAACAACAACATGAGCCTGGAGGTGCGCGCCGGCGAGATCCTCGCCCTGATCGGCCCCAACGGCGCCGGCAAGAGCACGATGTTCAACCAGGTCTCGGGCGTGGATACGCCGACCTCGGGCGAGGTCCTGTTCCTCGGCGAGTCGGTGGTCGGCAAGGGCTCGCGCACCATCGCGCGCATGGGCATGAGCCGCACCTTCCAGCACGTGCGCCTGCTGCCCACCATGAGCGTGCTCGAGAACGTCGCCATCGGCGCCCACATGCGGGGCACGAGCGGCGTGCTGTCGGCGGCGTGGCGGATGGACCGCGCCGAGGAGGCGCGCCTGCTCGCCGAGGCTGCGCGCCAGATCGAGCGCGTCGGCCTGGGCGAGCACATGTTCGACGAGGCCGGCAGCCTCGCGCTCGGTCAGCAGCGCATCCTCGAGATCGCGCGCGCCCTCGCCTCCGACCCCTGCCTGCTGCTGCTCGACGAGCCGGCCGCCGGCTTGCGCTATAAGGAGAAGGAGGCGCTCGGCGACCTGCTGCGCAAGCTGCGCGGTGAAGGCATGGGCGTGCTGCTGGTCGAGCACGACATGGACTTCGTGATGGGGCTGGTCGATCGCGTGGTGGTGATGGAGTTCGGCGAGAAGATCGCCGAGGGCCTGCCGGAGGACGTGCAGCGCGACCCGGCCGTGCTCGCGGCCTACCTCGGGGGAGAAGACTGATGGCGACGAAGAACCTTACCGATCGCCCGGTATTGCGGGTCGAAGGCCTGTGCGTGTCCTACGGCAAGGTCGAGGCGCTCACCGACGCCAGCATCACGGTGGGGGAGGGCCAGATCGTCACCGTGATCGGCCCCAACGGCGCCGGCAAGACCACCATGCTGTCGGCGATCATGGGGCTGCTGCCCTCGCGTGGCCGCATCGAGTTCGACAGCGTGGCGATGGTGGCGCCGGAGGTCGAGACCATGGTTGCGAGCGGGATGAACCTGGTCCCGGAGAAGCGCGAGCTGTTCGGCGAGATGAGCGTCGAGGACAACCTCGTGCTCGGCGCCTTCCAGCGCTACCGCATGGGCTTGCGCGACCACGCCCAGACGATGGAAGAGATCTACACGCTCTTCCCGCGCCTGCGCGAGCGCCGTACCCAGATGGCGGGCACCCTCTCGGGCGGCGAACGCCAGATGCTGGCGGTCGGACGTGCGCTGATGGCCAAGCCCAAGCTGCTGATGCTCGACGAGCCCAGCCTGGGGCTGGCGCCGCTGATCACGCGCGAGATCTTCCGCATCATCACCCAGCTGCGCAGCCGCGGGGTGTCCATCCTGCTCGTAGAGCAGAACGCCCGCGCGGCGCTGCAGGTGGCGGACTATGCCTACGTGCTCGAGACCGGCGGGGTCGCCATGGAGGGCCCCGCCTCCGAGCTCGCCGGCGACCGCCGCGTGATCGACGCCTACCTCGGCGTGGGCGGCAAGCATCAGGAGATGCTGGCGACGTAAGGATTGAGGCGTGACGTGTGAGGAGCGGTGGGGGTGGGGCGCTCGTGGCCTTTCCGGCTGCGCTGGTTTCGCGCCTCACGCCTAACGCCTTCCTCCTCAGCGCACGCTAAACTCGCGGCTTCGACGCTTATCGGGCCTGCTCCGCGATGAAGAAACGCTCCTCTCTCCTCCGCGCCTCCATTTTCGCCGTGCTTTGCACCGCAGCCTTGTCCGCCGCTGCGCAGGGTGTCACGGCCCGCCTCCCGGTCGCCGAGCTCGGGGCCGGGATGTACCGCATCGAGGCCGAGGTGGCCCACACCGCCGAGGCGCGCCAGACCGGGCTGATGCACCGCGTGGCGATGCCGCTGCAGCGCGGCATGGTGTTCGTGTTCGCCGAGGACGCGGTGCACTGCATGTGGATGCGCAACACCCACCTGGCGCTGTCGGTCGCCTTCATCGACGCCGGCGGGAAGATCCTCAACATCGAGCGCATGACGCCGCGCACCGAGGACAACCACTGCGCGGCGGCGCCGGCGCGCTACGCGCTCGAGATGAACGCCGGCTGGTTCGAGGAGCGCGGGATCGCTCCGGGCGCAGTGCTGCGCGGCATCGACCGCCTGCCCGCGGCGCGCTGATGGGCGCCCGGGCGGGTGGAGCGTCCGCCCGGGAGTAGGTCGGCAGCGCCTCGGTGGCGCCCTCGCAAAGCGCAGAATTGCAGCCCTTTACGGCGCGTTCTCCGCGTCCGGCCCTTGTCGGTGCCGGCCCATAATCCGCATACGTCGTCGCGCGCCCGCAGTCCAGCGGCGCGGCGCGGCGGCGGACGGAGCCGGCCGTGGCCGAAGACAGCGACCTCGAGAAGACAGAAGACCCCTCGCCACGAAGGCTGGAACAGGCGCGCGAGGAAGGCCAGGTCCCGCAATCGCGGGAGCTGTCTACCTTCCTCGTCACCATGACCGGCGCGGCGACGCTGCTGCTGCTCGGCGGCTGGATGGCGGGACGGGTGTCGGGCCTGTTCCGCGACGGCTTCGCCTTCGACCGCCGCGCCGCCTTCGACGAGAACGTCATGCTCGACATGCTCGAGCGCATGCTCGGCGGCGCCCTACTGACCCTCATGCCGCTCTTCGTCGCCCTGATCGTCGCCGCGGTGGCCGCGCCGATGGTGCTCGGCGGCCTGGTCTTCGCGCCCAAGGTGCTCGGCCTCAAGTTCGATCGCCTCAACCCGCTGCAGGGGCTGGGCCGGATGTTTTCGCTGCACGGCCTGGCCGAGATGGTCAAGGCCATCCTCAAGTCGGTGCTCGTCGGCGGCGTGGCCGCGCTGGTGCTGTGGTACGAGTTCGAGCACCTGTTCAGCCTGATGGTCGAGCCGCTCGAGACCGGGATGGCGGATTTTTCCGACACGATCGCCTTCGCCACCTTGCTGATCGTGCTCAGCCTGGGCCTGCTCGCCCTGATCGACGTGCCCTTCCAGCTCTGGCAGTACCACAAGAAGCTGCGCATGACCAAGGAAGAGGTCAAGCGCGAGAGCAAGGAACAGGAAGGCGACCCGATGATCAAGGGCCGCATCCGCGCGATGCAGCGCGAGATGGCGCGCCGCCGCATGATGGCCGAGGTGCCCAAGGCCGACGTGGTGGTGACCAACCCGACGCACTTCTCGGTGGCGCTGAAGTACGACGCCGCGAAGATGGGCGCGCCGGTGGTGGTCGCCAAGGGGCGGGGCGAGCTCGCCCTCAAGATCCGAGAGGTGGCGAAGGCGAGCGCGGTGCCCCTGCTCGAGGCGCCGCCGCTCGCGCGCGCGCTGTACCGGCACTGCGAGCTCGAGCAGGCGATCCCCGCCGCCTTGTACACCGCCGTCGCCGAGGTGATGGCCTATGTCTATCAGCTCGACGCCTGGATGAAGCAGGGCGGCCTGCCGCCCGCCACCCCCACCGCCTTGCCGGTGCCCGCCGGGATGGACCCCGGCGTGCCCGAGGAATGAAGCCTGAACCATGGCCCTGAACGACGCCCTCAAGCTGCGCCAGCTGCTCACGCCGGCCAACCTGCGCCCGCTCGCCGCGCCGCTGCTGATCATCGTCATCCTGTCGATGATGGTGCTGCCGCTGCCGGTCTTCCTGCTCGACGTCTTCTTCACCTTCAACATCGCGATCTCGGTGATGGTGATGCTGGTGGCGATGTACTCGACCCGGCCGCTGGACTTTTCCGTCTTTCCCACCGTTCTGCTGGTGACCACGCTGCTGCGCCTGTCGCTCAACGTCGCCTCCACCCGCATCGTGCTGCTCGAGGGCCACGCCGGGCCGGACGCCGCCGGCAAGGTGATCGAGGCCTTCGGCCACTTCCTCGTCGGCGGCAACACTGCGGTCGGCCTGGTGGTGTTCGTGATCCTCACGGTGATCAACTTCGTCGTGATCACCAAGGGCGCGGGGCGCATCGCCGAGGTGTCGGCGCGCTTCACCCTGGACGCGATGCCCGGCAAGCAGATGGCGATCGACGCCGACCTCAACGCCGGCCTCGTCGACGAGAAGGAGGCCAAGCGCCGGCGCAAGGAGATCGCGCAGGAGTCCGACTTCTACGGCGCCATGGACGGCGCGTCGAAGTTCGTCCGCGGCGACGCGGTCGCCGGCATCATCATCCTGATGATCAACATCCTCGGCGGGCTTTTCGTCGGCGTCATGCAGCACGACATGGCAGTGGGCGACGCCGCCCACACCTACACCCTGCTCACCATCGGCGACGGCCTGGTGGCGCAGATCCCCTCGCTGATCGTCTCGGTGGCGGCCGGTCTGGTGGTGTCGCGGGTGGGCGACGAGGGCGACGTCGGCGGGCTGGTGATCGGCCAGCTGTTCTCGAATCCGCAGGTCATGGTGCTGACCGCGGCGATCATCGGCGTGCTCGGCCTGATCCCCGGCATGCCCAACCTGGTCTTCCTGCTGCTCGCCGCCACGCTCGGCGGCATGGCGTGGATGCGGCGCAAGCGCATCGCCGAGGACGCCGCGGCCGCCGCCGCGCCCGAGGCCGCCGCGCAGGTGCCGATGCCTGCCGCCGACAACCTGGAGGCGAGCTGGAACGACGTCTCGCAGGTGGATGTGCTCGGCCTCGAGGTCGGCTACCGCCTCATCCCGATGGTCGACAAGGGCCAGGACGGCGAACTGCTCAAGCGTATCCGCGGCCTGCGCAAGAAGTTCGCCCAGGAGGTCGGCTTCCTGTCCGCGCCCGTGCACATCCGCGACAACCTCGAGCTCAAGCCCAACGGCTACCGCCTCGCGCTCAAGGGCGTCGAGGTCGGCGGCGGCGAGGCCTATCCCGGCCAGTTCCTCGCCATCAACCCGGGCCGCGTCTCCGGCCCGCTCGCCGGGCGCGAGACCACCGACCCCGCCTTCGGCCTGCCCGCGGTGTGGATCGACGCCAGCATGCGCGAGCAGGCGCACGCGCTCGGCTACACCGTGGTGGACGCGAGCACGGTGGTCGCCACCCACCTCAACCACGTCATCCTCAACCACGCCGCCGAGCTGCTCGGACGCCAGGAGACCCAGGCCCTGCTCGACCACCTCGGCAAGGAGTCGCCCAAGCTGGTCGAGGACCTCGTGCCCAAGCTGCTGCCGCTCGGCACCGTGCAGCGCGTGCTGCAGAACCTGCTCGAGGAGGGCGTCAACATCCGCGACATGCGCAGCATCATCGAGGTGCTCGCCGAGAACGCGCCACGCGTGCAGGACCCTGCCCAGCTCACGACCCGCGTGCGCGAGGCGCTCGGCCGCGCCATCCTGCAGGGGCTGTTCCCGGGGAATGCCGAGGTCCAGGTCATGGCGCTCGAGCCCGGCCTGGAGCGCATCCTCATGCAGGCCATGGCTGCGGGCGGCGAGGGTGGGGCGATCGAGCCCGGCCTCGCCGACACCCTGCTGCGCCAGACCGCACAGATCGCCCAGCGCCAGGAAGACATCGGCCTGCCGCCGGTGCTGCTGGTGCCCGCGCAGCTGCGCCTGCTGCTGTCGCGCTTCCTGCGCCGCGCCGTGCCCTCGCTCAAGGTCGTCTCCAACAGCGAGGTGCCCGAGAACCGCACCATCCGCGTCACCGCGATGGTGGGCGCGCAGGCCTGAGCGTCCCAGCCCGAGCCCGCCTTCGCGCCTGCCGGCGCGCCTACAGCAACCGCCGCGGTTCCGTCCCATGTAGGAGCGGCGGCAGCCGCGAATGCGGCGCTTCCTCCCGCGACGCGGGCGACGCAGCCCGCCAGCGCGTTCGCGCCTGCCGGCGCTCCGACAGCAACCGCCGCGGTTCCGTCCCATGTAGGAGCGGCGGCAGCCGCGAACGGGCGATCGAAGCCGCCGCCGCGATCCGGCCTGCTGCATCGTCGGCCGAATAGGCGCGGGAAACCCGCTTTATTCGAACCCTGGCGATTGACGCCCGCTGGCGATAATCCACATCAAGCAGTGGTCGACGCCGACCACCGGGAGAATCGCCATGAACGTCAAACGCTACTTTGCCCCCACCGCCCGCGAGGCGCTCCGTGCGCTCAAGGAAGCCCTCGGCCCGGACGCGATCGTGCTCTCCAACCGCGCCGTCGAAGGTGGGGTGGAGATCCTCGCGCTGCCGGGCGAGGCGGTCGGAGCGCTGCAGGCGGCCAACCGCGCGGCGGTGGTGGCGCGCACGGGCGGGGATGCCCGACCCGCACCCGCGCCGGTGCCCGAGGTGCCGGCGGCGGCGACGCGCACGGCCGACGAAGCGGATTTTCGCGTGAGCCTCTCGGCGCTGGCGGCCAGCGCGGCGCGCAACGCCTCCCGTTCCGCCCCCCAGCCGGTCGCCGAGCCGGCGCCCGTGGTGCGCGCCTTCAACCCGCCGCGCATCGAGACCGCCGACTACGCGCTGCGCAACCGCGACGGCGTGCTGCGCGCAGCGGTCGCCGCCCAGGCCTCCGCTCCGCGCCCGCCCGCGAGCGGCCCGGCGGTATTCTCGGGTCGCGCCGCCGCCCGTCCCGAGGCTGACGAGTTCGGCAGCGCGCGCGTGCGCGAGCTGCAGGAAACCAACGCCCGCCTCATGTCCGAGCTCACCGGCATCCGCGGCATGATCGAGCGCCAGCTCGCCGGCTTCGCCTGGGGCGAGACGCGCCGCCAGGCGCCGGCGCGCGCGGCCATGCTCGGCGAGCTGCTCGAGGCCGGCTTCTCCGCGGCGATCGCGCGCAAGCTGGTCGAGGCCGTGCTCGAGGACGCCGACCGCATCGAGGCGCGCGAGGCGGTGGGTGCCGCGCTCGATCGCCTGATGCGGGCCTGCGCGTCCGACGAGGACCTGCTCGACCGCGGCGGCGTGTATGCCCTGGTCGGCCCAACCGGGGTCGGCAAGACCACCACTACCGCCAAGCTCGCCGCACGCTGCGTGGTCCGCCACGGCGCCGGCCGGCTCGCGCTGATCACCACCGACGGCTACCGCATCGGCGCCCAGGAGCAGCTGCGCATCTACGGCCGCATCCTCGGCGTGCCGGTGTTCTCGGTGCGCGATGCCGCGGACCTGCGCCAGACCCTGGCCGGCCTGCGCAACAAACATATGGTGCTGATCGACACCATGGGCATGAGCCAGCGCGACCGCATGGTGGCCGAGCAGGCAGCCATGCTCTCCGGTGCCGGCGACGTGCGCAGGCTGCTGCTGCTCAACGCCACCGCGCGCGGTGACACCCTGGACGACGTGGTGCGCGCCTACGCCGGCGACGATCTCGCCGGCTGCATCTTCACGAAGGTGGACGAGGCCGCCTCGCTCGCGCCCGCGCTCGACGTCGCGGTGCGCCACGAGCTCGACATCCGCTACCTCACCAACGGCCAGCGCGTGCCCGAGGACCTGCACCTGCCCAACCGCGCCTACCTGCTGCACCGCGCGCTGCGCGAGCACGGCAGCGCGTCGCCCTGGCACCTGCAGGGCGACGAGGCCGGCATGCTGCTCGCGGCAGGAGGGGCCTGAGCATGCTCGACGGACGCGAGGACCAGGCGGCGGGCCTGCGCAGGCTGTTCCGCCGCGCGCCGCCCCAGGTGGTGGCGCTGTACGCGGGCGGCCGCCGTGCCGCCGACAACGCCGCGCTCGCCGCCCACCGCATCGCGGGGCGCAGCGAGCGCGTGCTGGTGCTGGACGAGGCCGAGGGCGACGCCACGCTGTGTGGCGCGCTCGGCGTGGGCGAGGGTGCGGACCTGCTGCAGCTGCTCGACGGCCGCAGCACGCTCGCCGACATCCTGCAGCCGGTGCCCGGCCTGGTCGGCCGCGTACCGGCCGCGGCCGCAGCGCTCGCGCTGCCCCTGCTCGACGATGCACGCCGCGCCTGCCTGATCGAGGCCTTGCGCATCCTGCATCGCCACGCCGGCTTCGTGCTGGTTCATGCCAGCGGCGAGCAGGCCGCCGAGCCCTCACCCTTCGTGCTCGCCGCGCCGCGCCGCCTGGTCGTGGCCGAGGCGAGCGCGAGCGGCGCCACCGACGCCTACCAGACCATCAAGGGCCTGGCCGCCGCCGGTGCCGGTTCGGTGCACGTTGCCGTGTGCCGCGCGCACGGACGTAGCGATGCGGCCGCCTTCTTCAACAGCCTCGACGCGCTGGTACGTCGCCACGTGGGGGTTCCGCTCGCCTGGGTGGGCGAACTCGAGCGCGACGACATCGCCGGTGGCCTGCAGCAACCGCTGCAGACCTCGACGCGCGATGCGGGCGCGGCCTTCCTGCGGCGCGTGACTTCACCAGCGCGTGCTGGTGTCATGCGCGCCTGATGCGCCGCCGGCGTGACATATCCCGCTGGTAAAGCTGGCGATGCTACGGGAAAATGCGCAATTCCTATCCATGCGGGCGGGAGCCGACGGCCCCGTCCGCTGCCAGAACCCACAGGCCCGATGCATGTACGACGCTCACGGTAAGCTCGACAAGGGTGGTCTCGTCGAAAACTACGCTCCGCTGGTCAAGCGCATCGCCTACCAGTTGATGTCGCGCCTGCCCGCCAGCGTGGATGTGGACGACCTCATCCAGAACGGCATGATGGGGCTGCTCGACGCCCTCGGCCGCTACGAGCAGGGCCTGGGCGCACAGTTCGAGACCTATGCGGTGCAGCGCATCCGCGGTGCCATGCTCGACGGCCTGCGCGAGAACGACTGGCTGCCGCGCAGCCTGCGTCGCGACATGCGCCGCATCGAGGCGGCGATCCACAGCCTGGAGCAGCGGAACGGCCGCCCGCCCTCCGAGACCGAACTCGCCGCCGCGCTCGACCTGCCGCTCGAGGACTACCAGCGCATGCTGCAGGACGCGCGCGGCCATCAGCTCGTCTATCTCGAGGACTTCAACCGCGAGGAAGACGACGACTATCTCGACCGCCATCTCGCCCAGGAGGGCAACGACCCGCTCACGCTGCTCGAGGACACGGACCTGCGTCGACGCCTGGTCGGGGCGATCGAGCACCTGCCCGAGCGCGAGCAGCTGGTGATGGCGCTGTATTACGACGAGGAGCTCAACCTGCGCGAGATCGGCGAGGTGCTCGGCGTCACCGAGTCGCGCGTGTGCCAGCTGCACAGCCAGGCGGTGGCCCGCCTGCGCGCCGGCGTCTTCGAGGGCGGCGCGGCGATGCCCGCGGCGCGCCGACGCGGGCGCCCACCCAAGAACGCGGCCACAGGCCGCTGATCGGGGCCGCCAGCGCCGCCCCCGGAAGCCATGGACAAGATCAGCCTCGTCGGCCTCACCCTCGGAATCGCCGCCATCCTCGTCGGCCAGGTGCTCGAGGGCGGACATCTGTCCTCGCTCTTCCAGCCCACCGCCTTCATGATCGTGATCGGCGGCACGCTCGGCGCGGTCATGCTGCAGAGCCCGCTGCGCATCTTCATGCAGGGCATGCGCATGGCGCGATGGGTCTTCGTGCCGCCGGCACCCGCCTTCGACACCCTCATCGAGCAGGTCGCGAGCTGGGGCCAGACCGCGCGCAAGGAGGGCTTGCTGAGCCTGGAGAACCAGATCGAGGCGCTGCCCGACCCCTTCATGCGCAAGGGCCTGCAGCTGCTGGTCGACGGCATCGAGCCCAACCGCCTGCGCGAGGTGCTCGAGGTCGAGATCGGCGTGTGGGAGAACCAGATGAAGATGTCGGCGCGCATCTGGGAGGCCGCCGGCGGCTATGCGCCGACGATCGGCATCCTGGGCGCGGTGATGGGCCTGATCCACGTGATGGAGAACCTCTCCGACCCCTCGCGCCTGGGCGCGGGCATCGCGGTCGCGTTCGTCGCAACCATCTACGGGGTCGGTTTCGCGAACCTGGTGTTCCTGCCCATCGCCAAGAAGCTGGGCGCGCACATCGTCACGCTGACCACCCAGCGCGAAATGTTCGTCGATGGCCTGGTGGGGATCGCCAACGGCGACAACCCGCGCATCATCGCCAGCCGCATGCAGGGCTACGTGGCCTGAGCGCCGGAGACCGACGATGCGGCGTAGGCGCAAGCTCGACGAGGAACACGACAACCACGAACGCTGGCTGGTTTCGTACGCCGACTTCATCACGCTGCTGTTCGCCTTCTTCGTGGTGATGTACTCGCTGTCTTCGGTCAACGAGGGCAAGTACCGGGTGCTCTCCGACTCGCTGGTGCAGGCCTTCCGCAACGTCAATGTCAACGACAGCGGCGAGCAGATCGTGCTGCCCAAGGTCAGCATCGCGCCCTCGCAGCCGATCACCCGTCCGGCGCCGCCGGCGCTGGATCCGGCCGTGGAGCAGCGCCGCCAGCAGGCCGCGCAGCGCATGCGCAACATGGCCGACGAGATCCGCCGCGTGCTCTCGCCGCTCACCGGCTCGGGCCAGGTCAATGTCACCGAGGGCGCCTTCGGGGTCAGCGTCGAGATCAACGCCAGCCTGCTCTTCGCCCCCGGCGAGGCCGCGCTCGGCACCAACGCGGTGTCGGCGCTGCAGGCGGTGGCGCAGGTGCTGGCGCCGGCCGAGTTTCCGATCACGGTCGAGGGCCACACCGACAACGTGCCGATCAGCACCTTCCGCTTCCCGTCGAACTGGGAGCTCTCGGCGGTGCGTGCCTCGACCGTGGCGCGCCTCTTCATCGACAACGGCGTAGCGCCCCCGCGCCTGACCGCCGCCGGCTACGCCGACCAGCGCCCGGTCGCGGACAATGCGGACGAGGAGGGGCGCGGGCGCAACCGCCGCGTCACCATCCTGATCGAGTCGCGCATGGCCGACCCGGAAGGCACGGCCGGCCCGACCAGCATCCCGCCCGACGACCCCATCCGCTCCATCCTGCCGGAAGACCCGCAGGGCTAAGGCGCCGTTTTTGGCGTAGGCGCGGCGGCAGCCGCGAATGGGCGGTCGGTCGAAGGAAGGGCGTGCGGGCTTCCATCGCCGTGTTCGCGCCTGCCGGCGCTCCTACATGAAGCGTCGCGGTTTCGGCCCGTGTAGGAGCGGCGGCAGCCGCGAATGGGCGGGCGGTCGAAGAAGGCGTGTGCGGGCTTCCGTCGCTGGATTCGCGCCGAAGCGTCGCGGTTTCGGCCCGTGTAGGAGCGGCGGCAGCCGCGAATGGGCGGGCGTCGACGCTTCCATCGCTGGATTCGCGCCTGCCGGCGCTCCTACATGAAGCGTCGCGGTTTCGGCCCGTGTAGGAGCGGCGGCAGCCGCGAATGGGCGGGCGCGTCGAAGAAGGCGCGTGCGGGCTTCCATCGCCGTGTTCGCGCCTGCCGGCGCTCCTACATGAAGCGTCGCGGTTTCGGCCCGTGTAGGAGCGGCGGCAGCCGCGAATGGGCGGGCGTCGAAGAAGGCGTGTGCGGGCTTCCATCGCCGTGTTCGCGCCTGCCGGCGCTCCTACATGAAGCGTCGCGGTTTCGGCCCGTGTAGGAGCGGCGGCAGCCGCGAATGGGTGCAGGCTTCAGCGCATGCGCTCGGGCTTCACCTTCGGCGTCAGCGGTACGCCCTTGCGCGCGCGGCGATGGCGCAGCGGTTCGCGCTGCGAAGGCTTGAGCTCGATCGTCACCGCCTTGCCGCCACGGCCGATGCCTTCCACGGCGAGCACCGCGTCGTCGGCCGGCACCGCCACCGCGGCGAGCGCCTCGCCCTCGTCCAGCGCCATCACGATCACGCCGCGGCCGCCGCTCTGGGTCTTCATCTCGGGGCGGGGGAAGACGAGGATGCGGCCGTTTTCGGAGGCCGCCGCGATCCAGTCGCCGAAGACCTTGGCCGGCGCCAGCACCTTCTCGCCCTTCTCCAGGCTCATGAAGGCCTTGCCGGCGCGTTGCCGGCTGGTGGCGTCCGCGACGCTGCACAGGAAGCCGTAGCCGCCGCTGTTGGCGAAGAAGTACACCGAATCCGGCGTGTCGGTGACGACCTGTGCCAGCTTGCCGCCATCCTGGAACTCGACCAGGGTGGTGATCGGCGCGCCGTCGCCGCGCCCGCCGGGCAGGTCGGAGACCTTCACTGTGTACGCGCGGCCGTTGCTGTCGACGACGATCAGCGGCCACGTCGTGCGCGTCTCGATCACCGCGAAGCCGAAGTCACCGGCCTTGTAGGTGATGCCGGCGGGGTCGATGCCATGGCCCTGGCGCGAACGCACCCAGCCGTTCTTCGACACGATGACCGTGACCGGCTCATCCGGCACCGAGATCTCGGCCGGCGCCACTGCGGCCACGGCTTCGACCAGCGTGCGGCGATCGTCGCCGTACTTCTTCGCGTCGTCCTGGATCTCCTTGAGGATCAGCTTGGTCATCGCCGCGCGGCTGTCGAGCAGGTGCTGCAGGCCCGCGCGCTCGTCGCGCAGCTCAGCGAGCTCCTTCTCGATCTTGAAGCCTTCCAGGCGCGCGAGCTGGCGCAGGCGGATCTCGAGGATGTCCTCGGCCTGGATCTCGGAGAGCCCGAAGGCCGCGATCAGCGCCGGCTTGGGCTCGTCCGACTCGCGGATCACGCGGATCACTTCCTCGATGTGCAGGAAGGCGATCATGCGGCCTTCGAGGATGTGGATGCGGCGGTCGACCTCGTCCAGGCGATGGCGGGTGCGGCGCTCGACGGTGACGTAGCGGAAGTCGATCCACTCGCGCAGGATCTGCACGAGGTTCTTCTGCTGCGGCCGACCATCGCGCCCGATCATGGTCATGTTGACCGAGGCCGAGGTCTCCAGGCTGGTGTGGGCGAGCAGCACCGCCATGAACTCGTCGCGATTCTGGCGGCTGGACTTGGGCTCGAGCACGATGCGCACGGGCGCCTTGTCGCTGGACTCGTCGCGCACCGTGTCGAGGACGCCGAGCACGAGCTGCTTGAGGTTCTTCTGCTCCTGCGAGACCTCCTTCTTGCCCGCGCGCGGCTGTGGGTTGGTCAAGGTCTCGATCTCGGACAGCACCTGCGCGGCGGAGACGCCGTGCGGCAGCTCCTCGACGATCGCGCGCCATTGTCCGCGGGCGAGCTCCTCGATCTTCCAGCGCGCGCGCAGGCGCAGGCTACCGCGGCCCGAGGCGTAGGCGTCGCGGATGGTCTCGGGGGTGGAGATGAGCTGGCCGCCGCCGGGGAAGTCCGGGCCGGGGAGGATGCCGAGCACGTCCTCGAGCGTGGCCTCGGGGTGGCGGATCAGGTGGCAGGTGGCCTCGGCCACCTCGCGCAGGTTGTGCGGCGGGATCTCGGTCGCCATGCCCACCGCGATGCCCGAGGCGCCGTTCAGCAGCACGAAGGGCAGGCGCGCGGGCAGCAGCTGCGGCTCCTCGAAGGCGCCGTCGTAGTTGGGGATGAAGTCCACCGTGCCGCGGTCGATCTCGGACAGCAGCAGCTCGGCGATCGGGGTCAGGCGGCACTCGGTGTAGCGCATCGCCGCCGCCGAGTCGCCATCGCGCGAGCCGAAGTTGCCCTGGCCGTCCACCAGCGGATAACGCAGCGAGAAGTCCTGCGCCACCCGCACCATGGCGTCATAGACGCTGGAGTCGCCGTGCGGGTGGTACTTGCCGATCACGTCGCCGACCACGCGCGCGGACTTCACGTGCTTGGAGGTGGACGACAGCCGCATCTCGTTCATCGCGAACAGGATGCGGCGCTGCACGGGCTTGAGACCGTCCTCGACCTGCGGCAGCGCGCGCGACTTCACCACGCTCATGGCGTAGGCGAGGTAGGCACGCTCGGCATAGCGGTCGAGCGCCAGCGTGCCGTCGTCCTCGGGTTCGGGCTCCGGGTCGGCGGGCGGGGCAGGGGGGGGCGGCAGGTCCCCACCAATCATGGTCGCGGGTGTTTCGCTTGTTGCGGGAAGTGCCGATGCGACCGCGGTCGTCAGCGGCGTGGCAGACTCAGGCGCTTCAGAGGCGCCGAACAGGTCGGGAGTGTCGTTACTCATGCTTGGTGATCTTCGCCTTCGTTCGGCGTGCGCTCCAAGTTCGACCCCGTGTCGATTGGTGCGCGCGTTTCCGCCTCTGCAGGCTGATCGCGCGTGATCGAAAAATCGGGTTCGAACAGCACCAGGGCGGCGAGCGCGCCGACCGGCGTGAGCTTGTTATTGGAGTTCGTATTCATCTGCGGGTCCTCCGGGGCTCACACATCCGCCTCGACGCTGTCGCCCTTCTCCTCCATCCACGCCCGCCGCCCCGAGGCCTCGCCCTTGCCCATCAGCAGGGTGAACATCTTCAGCGTGTCCTGCAGCGCGCCGCTGCGCACCTTCACCGGCAGCACGCGGCGGGTGGCGGGGTCCATGGTGGTCTCGCGCAGCTGGTCGGGGTTCATCTCGCCCAGGCCCTTGAAGCGGCCGATCTCGATCGCGTCGGGCTTGAAGCCTTCCTTTTCCAGGCGCTCGCGGATGGCCGCGAGCTCGCCCTCGTCGAGCGCGTAGAGGCGGCGAGGCGGGCGCTTCTTGCCCTGCGCGGGCACGTCCACGCGGTACAGCGGCGGTTGCGCCACGTATACATGGCCACGCTCGATCAGCTTGGGGAAGTGGCGGAAGAAGAGTGTGAGCAGCAGGGTCTGGATGTGGGCGCCGTCCACATCGGCGTCCGACATGATGACGACCTTGCCGTAGCGCAGGCCGGAGAGGTCCACGTCGCTGTCGGCCTTGTGCGCATCGACGCCGAGCGCCACCGCGATATCGTGGATCTCGGCGTTGGCGAAGAGGCGGTCGGGGTCGATCTCCCAGGCGTTCTGAACCTTGCCGCGCAAGGGCAGGATGGCCTGGGTCTCCTTGTTGCGCGCCATCTTGGCCGAGCCGCCGGCGGAGTCGCCCTCGACCAGGAAGAGCTCGTTGTCGGCGAGGTCCTCGGACTCGCAGTCCGACAGCTTGCCCGGCAGCACGGCGACGCCCGAGGTCTTCTTCTTCTCGACCTTCTGCGCGCTCTTCTGGCGCGCGAGCGCCTGCTTGATCGACAGCTCGGCGATGGCGCGGCCGGCCTCGACGTGGTTGTTGAGCCAGATCTCGAAGGGGTCGCGCAGCTGGCTGGAGACCAGCTTGACGGCCTCGCGCGAGTTGAGCTTCTCCTTCACCTGGCCCTGGAACTGCGGGTCGAGCAGGCGCGCCGAGAGCACGAAGCTCATGCGCCCGCACACGTCCTCCTGCTGCAGCTTGACGCCGCGCGGCAGCAGGGTGTGGTGGTCGATGAAGGACTTCATCGCCTCGAACACGCCGGCGCGCAGGCCGGATTCGTGGGTGCCGCCATTCACGGTCGGGATCAGGTTGACGTAGGACTCGCTCGGCACCGCCGACTCGAACCAGGCCAGCGCCCAGGCCGCGCCTTCGCCGGTGGCGAAGGTGGGGTCGTCCTTGCCAGCGTATTTCTCGGCGGTGAAGATCGGTGCCACCGGCTCGACGTCGCCGGCGAGCTCCTTCAGGTAGCCGGCCAGGCCTTCGGGGTAGGACCAGGTCTTGCTCAGCGCCGGGCCGTTGGCCTGCTCGATATCGAGCCGCACCGCGACCCCCGACAGCAGCACCGCCTTCGAGCGCAGCAGGCGCTCGAGCTCGTTCATCGGCACGCGCGGCGACTCGAAGTACTTGCCGTCCGGCCACACCCGCACCCGGGTGCCGGTCTGGCGGCCGCAGTCGCCCTCGACACGCACCGGGCTGATCGTCTCGCCGCCGTCGGCGAAGTCGATGCGGTGGATCTTGCCCTCGCGCCTGACCTCGACCTCGATGCGGGTCGACAGCGCGTTGGTCACCGACACGCCGACGCCGTGCAGGCCGCCCGAGAAGGCGTAGGCCGAGTTGCCCTCGCGCTTGTCGAACTTGCCGCCGGCGTGCAGACGCGTGTAGGCCAGCACCACCACCGGCACGCCTTCCTCCGGGTGCAGGCCGACCGGGATGCCGCGTCCGTCGTCGGCCACGGTGACCGAGCCGTCGAGATGGAGGGTGACGTGGATCTTCTTCGCAAAGCCCGCGAGCGCCTCGTCTGCGGCGTTGTCGATCACCTCCTGGATGATGTGCGCCGGGCTGTCGGTGCGGGTGTACATGCCCGGGCGCTCGCGCACCGGCTCCAGCCCTTTCAGGACGCGGAAGGAGGATTCGTCGTACTGTTTTGGAGTGTCTTGCCTGCCGGCCATGCTGCCTGCCCGTTCGAACTTGCGAAGGGCGCAAGGATAGCAGAGCGAAGGGCTGTATGTATGTTCAGGCGCTGCCGAGCATGCGTCCGCCGCCGATGGCGCGGGTGTTGCCCTCGGCATCGTAGAGCGGCGGCTGGTCGGCGGCCGAGAGCAGCAGGCTGAGCGCGGCCTGGTTGTGCGCCATGCGCTCGGTGATGAGCTTGCCGTTGAGGGCGTTGCGCTCGCGCGCGGCGCGGGCGAGCCCGATGACTTCGTCCCAGCGCGCCAGCACGCGCGGCAGACCGGCGAGCCAGTCGCGGATCACGGCGTCGGTGACCGCCTGCCCGAAGCGGCCGAGCAGCAGGCTGCGGTCGTCGGAGAGCCGCTGCAGGCGGCGGTAGCGGTCGTTCTTGTCCTGGCAGAGCGCGACCAGCGCATCGACGTCGCCGGCGATCAGCAGCGCTTCCTCGCGCGCGAGCAGCTCGACGAACTCGCCGAGCTGGATCGCTTCCGCCTCGATCAGCAGCGCAAGGCGCTGGCGGTCGGCGGAGGAGGGGGGGACCGCAGGACGGTTCATGCGCGGTTAGGCGGTCAGCGCTGGCCGGCGAGCATCTCGCGCACGCTGTCGATCAGGCCGTCGGCGATGCGGCCGGCGTCGATCTTGAATTCGCCCTTGGCGATCGCCTGCTTGATCTCCTCGACACGCTGGGTGTCGACGACCGGAGCCTGGGCGATGCTCGCCTCGGCCTTGGCCAGGCTGGACGACAGCGACGAGAGCTGAACCTTCTCGGTGCCGGCGGAGACGGTGGTGCCGGGGTTCGCCGGGCTGCGCGGACGGGCCTCTGCCGCGGTGGAGGGGGCAATCGCCTTGCCCGAGCTTTCGATTTTCATGGCGCAGTTCCCAAACAGAGTGGCTCTGACGTTCTCTTCGGCACGGTCGCGTGGAACTTGAGCGATTAAACCATGAAATTTTTCACGGCCGGCGCTTCGTCACGTACGGGTCTCAGAACGCCAGTTCGACCGTGCCGCCCGCCTGTGCGGTTCCGGTGACGACCTGGCCGTCGGCCAGGCGCACCCGCACCTTCTCGCCCGGGGCGGCGTTGTTCATCGCGCGCCCCTCGCTCGCCACCCGGAAGCCGGCGCCCACGCCGAGCACGTTCACGGTCTGGCCCTGGCGCACGGCGTGGGGCACGCGCAGCATGTCGCCGCGCAGCGGGCTGCCGGCGGCGACCGCGATGCGCGTGTGGTGACCCGTCGCCTGGGTGGGGTCGGTGAGGACGTTGTCGGAGAGCGCGGTGAGGTCGCCCCTGCGCTGGCCGAGGTCGGCGGGGCCGAGCACCTGGCCGGCACGCAGCGGGCGTGCGGCGACCAGGTAGTCGGCGACCACGGCGACGCGTGCCTGCAGGTAGGCGGTCCAGGTCACCGGCGAGTCGCAACGCACGCCCACGCTGAACCGCCCCCAGGCGCGCGTGCCCGCGGGAAGGAAGGGCTCGAGCGCCGCGCATGCTGGCAGCTGGCTGTTGGGGTCGAGCGGCGACAGCTCGATCGAAACCTCGCCGGGCAGGCCGGCGACCTCGCGTTGCAGGAACTCGCGCACGCGCACCTCGATCGCGCCTTCGCCCTGCTGGGCGTTGGCGGGGGTGGGGAGCAGCGCGAGGGCCGCGCACAGCACCGCGGACAGGCCGCGCAAAGCACGTGTATCCCGGCGGCGGGGGAGGGAAGTCGTCATGGCCCGATTGCACCACGACCCCCGCAGGCCTGGCAACCGGCAGCGCCCGCCGGCAATCCTTGCCGCTGGCCGGCGGCGAAATTGGCCGGGCTTTGCCCCCCTTATCGGCGCCAGGGTCTTGCCCGTCCGCGCCTACCATCGCTGGCATGGAAACTGCGTCCGGAACGTCCGGGCGCACCGTCCCGGGAGCACAGCGATGAAGACCCTTTTCGACCGGCAGATCCAGTTCCACCAGACCGCACTGAACCTGCAGGCGCATCGCCAGCAGCTGATCGCCTCGAATATCGCCAACGCCGACACGCCGCACTACAAGGCGCGCGACGTGGATTTCCGCGCCGCGCTGCAGGGTGCGCTCGCCACCGCGCGCGAGGGCGTGCAGATGGCGACCACGCAGGCCGGCCACATCGCGAGCGCACCCGCGCCCTCGCTCGACAGCCTCACCGGCTACCGCACCGAACTGCAGTCCGCGGTGGATGGCAACACCGTGAACATGGACGTCGAGCGCGCCGCCTTCGCCGAGAACGCGCTGCACTACGAGGCCAGCGTGACCTTCATCAACGGCATGCTGCGCTCGATGAACAGCGCGATCACCGGTCAGTAAGGAGAACCGCCATGAGCATGCTCAACGTCTTCCAGATCGCCGGCTCGGCGCTCAACGCGCAGTCGCTGCGTCTCAATGCCACCGCATCGAACCTCGCCAACGCCGACAGCGTCACCTCCGAGGACGGCCAGCCCTACCGCGCCAAGCAGGTGGTGTTCGCCGCGCGGCCGGTCGCCGGCCCGGCGGCGGTCGGCGTGCAGGTGACCCAGGTGGTCGAGAGCGCCGCGCCCCTGCGCCTGGTGTTCGAGCCCAACAACCCCGCCGCCAACCCCGACGGCTACGTCGAGATGCCCAACGTCAACGTGGTCGAGGAGATGGTGAACATGATCTCCGCCTCGCGTTCCTACCAGAACAACGCCGAGGTGATGAGTACGGCACGAACCTTGCTTCAGCGCACCTTGCAGATCGGCCAGTAAGCATCCCGCGGGCGCCGTGAAGCAATGAACGCCGAAAGCAGGAGAGAGGAATGAGCAGCGTAACGAACAACCAGGACATCGCGGCGAGCGTGCTCGCCAAGATCAACACGCGCACCGAGGCCAAGGAGGCGAGCGCCTCCGGCGATATGAACTCGCGCTTCCTCACCCTGCTCACCACCCAGCTGAAGAACCAGGACCCGCTCAACCCGATGGAGAACGCCGAGGTCACCTCGCAGCTCGCGCAGATGAGCACGGTCGATGGCATCGAGCGCCTCAACAAGATGTTCCAGAGCTTCGTCGATGGCCAGAGCGCCTACGACTCGATGCAGGCCGCGGCGCTGGTCGGGCGTGGCGTGCTGGTGGAAGGGAAGAAGCTGACCCTCACCGAGTCCGGCGCGGTGGGCGGCTTCGAACTCGACGCCCCGGCCGACAGCGTGGTCCTGTCGATCAAGGACGCCGCCGGCCTCGAGGTCAAGCAGATCCAGCTCGCCGACGTCAAGGCGGGCAGCCAGAACTTCATCTGGGACGGCAGCGCCAAGGACGGCACGCGCGCCGCCGACGGCGCCTACACGGTCGAGCTGACCGCGCTCGCCGAGGGCGAGAAGGTCAGCGGCCGCACGCTCGAGTTCGGCCCGGTCACCAGCGTGATCCGCGGCGCCGCGGGCACCGACTTCCAGGTCGGCTCGCTCGGCATCTTCAAGTACGACGACATCAAGCAGATTCTCTGATCCGGAGCCCCGATCATGTCTTTCCAGCAAGGGTTGAGCGGCCTCAACGTTTCCTCCAAGGCCCTGGACATCATCTCCAACAACGTCGCCAACACCAACACGGTGGGTTTCAAGGCCGGCTCGGCGATCTTCGCCGACGTCTACGCGGCCTCGCTGACCGGTTCGGTCACGGGCAAGCAGGTCGGCGTCGGCGCCACGCTCGGTGCGGTGCGGCAGACCTTCACCCAAGGCAACCTCACCACCACCAACAACCCGCTCGACCTGGCGATCAACGGCGACGGCTTCTTCGTGGTCGGGCGTGACAACGGGCCGGACGTGTACACCCGCAACGGCCAGTTCGAGCTCGACAAGGAAGGCTTCATCCGCACGCCCACCGGCGAAAAGCTCAAGGGCTTCCAGAGCCCGGTCACGCCGGGTGCGCTGCCCACGCCGATCGGTGGCCTCAAGGACATCCAGATCCCGATCGTCGGCTCGCAACCGATGCCGACCAGCCGGGTGGAAATCGGCGGCAACCTCGATGCGAACGACCTGAGCGCGGCGGAGCGCTACCCGCAACTCTTCGGTTCCACCTTCACCTTACCCTTGCCCTCGGGCGAGAACTGGCAGGATGCGCGGACCTACAACTACTCGACCTCGATCAAGGCCTACGACAGCCTGGGGAAATCGCACGAGCTCACCTTCTACTTCGCGAAGGTGACGCCGACCGATACGGTCCCTCCCTCCAACGTCAAACTCAACGAGAACACCTGGAAGGTCTATACGAGCGTGGATGGGAACTATCCGCTCGGGCTCAACAACGATGGCAGTCCCAATCCGGCGCAGCCCAACATGGTGTGGACCCTGACCTTCAACGAAAAGGGCACGGTCAACACGCCGATCGCCGGGCCGACAGCGGCCGATCCGCTGACGATTCCTGCGAATTTCACTCCTGGCGCGAACCCGATCCGCTTCCACGTCGACTTCACCGACATGCGTCAGATCGGCGGTTCCTATCTGATCACCGAGCTCACCCAGGACGGCTACACCGGCGGCGAGCTCGCCGGCGTCAGCGTGGGGCGCGACGGCGTCGTCACCGGCCGCTACACCAACGGCGAGACGCGCGAGCTTGCCCAACTCGCGCTGCAGACCTTCCGCAACCCCAACGCGCTGCTGTCGATCGGCAACAACTTCTGGGAAGCGACCACCGAATCCGGCCTGACCGCGCCGTCCAAGGCCGGCGAGGGAGTCGCGGGCGTCGTCTCGGCGGGCATGATCGAGGACGCCAACGTCGAGCTCACCAACGAACTCGTGCAGATGATCGTCCAGCAGCGCAACTACCAGGCCAACGCGCAATCCATCAAGGCGCAGGACCAGGTCCTGCAGACCCTGGTGAACCTGCGCTGATCCTGAAACCACAGCCCGACTAAGCCAAGAGGCCAGCGATGGACCGCCTGATCTACACCGCGATGACCGGCGCCAAGGGCACCATGGACCAGCAGGCGGCGGTCGCGCACAACCTCGCCAACGTCAATTCCACGGGCTTCCGCGCCGAGCTGCACAAGCTGCGTGCAGTCGAGGTGCAGACCGAGGCCTTGCACACCCGAGCCTTCACCGTCGATGCCAGCGTCGCCAACGACCTTACCGAGGGGCCGCTGCAGTTTACCGGCCGGCCCTTCGACGTCGCGCTCGCCGGCAAGGGCTGGCTGGCGGTGCAGATGCCCGACGGTTCGGAAGCCTATACCCGCAACGGCAGCCTCGCGGTGAGCGCCAACGGCATCCTGCAGACGCGCGATGGCAGGCCGGTGCTCGGCGACGGCGGGCCGGTGAGCATTCCACCCGACAACGAGATCACCATCGGCGCCGACGGCACGGTGTCGGCCTCGCAGCCCGACCAGCCGGGGGTGGTCAACGTGGTCGCCCAGCTCAAGCTGGTGAATCCGCCCGAGGCCGGGCTGGTGCGCGGCGACGACGGCCTCTTCCGCCTGCAGGGCGGGGCGGCCGCGCCGGCCGACCCCAACGTGCGCGTGGCGGGCGGCTATCTCGAGGGCAGCAACGTCAACGTGGTCGACCAGATGGTGCAGATGATCTCGCTCGCCCGCCAGTTCGAGATGCAGACCCGCATGCTGTCGACGGCCGAGCAGAACGACCGCGCGGCTGCCCGGGTCCTCGGCGGCCAGGGCTGATCGGGCTCGCGCCCCACAGCAGGCCGGGCCGCATCGAGCGCCCGGCTTTTTTCTTGTTCGCGTCCGGCCTCCTCGATTAGCACGGTTTTTGCGTTGCTTATCGCAGGATGGTCGGTGACAACGCCGGCCTAGACTGATCCCATCGAAAAAGCGGCAACGCGGCGGCAATTACGGGTCGATCTCCGGACCCCGCACGGCAAAACCTGCCGCACCGGCAACGCAAGGCAAAGGAACCCATCATGATCCGCTCCCTGTGGACCGCCCGTACCGGGCTGGATGCCCAGCAAACCTCGCTGGACGTGATCTCCAACAACCTGGCCAACGTCTCCACCAACGGCTTCAAGCGCCAGCGCGCGATCTTCGAGGACCTGCTCTACCAGACCATCCGCCAGCCCGGCGCGCAGTCGACCCAGCAGACGCAGATCTCCAGCGGCCTGCAGATCGGCACCGGCGTCAAGCCGGTGGCGACCGAGCGCATCTTCACCCAGGGCACGCTGCAGCAGACCGGCGGCTCGCTCGACGTGGCGGTGCAGGGCAACGGCTTTTTCCAGGTCGCGATGCCCGACGGCACCACCGCCTACACCCGCGACGGCGCCTTCCAGCTCGACAGCCAGGGCAACGTCGTCACCGCCAGCGGCTACACGCTCGCCGACAACATCAACATCCCCGCCGACGCGGTTTCCGTGACGATCGGCAAGGACGGCACGGTGAGCGTGCTGCAGGCCGGCCAGGCCGCGCCGGTGGAGATCGGCGCCGTCCAGCTCGCCACCTTCGTTAACCCGGGCGGCCTGCAGGCCGCGGGCGAGAACCTGTTCTACGAGACCGCCTCGAGCGGCGTGGCCACGCCCACCCAGCCGGGCACGAACGGCTCGGGCGTGCTCAACCAGGGCTATGTCGAGGTCTCCAACGTCAACGTCGCCGAGGAACTGGTGAGCATGATCGTGACCCAGCGCGCCTACGAGCTCAACTCGCGCGCGATCTCGACCTCCGACCAGATGCTCGGCCGGCTGACCCAGCTGTGAGGCGCCCGATGAAGCTCGCAATCGCCTCGCTCGCCGCCGCCGTATTCGCCTTGCTCTCGGGCTGTGCGGCCATCCAGGCCACGCCGCCCTCCGCGGTGCACCAGCCCATGAGCGTGCGTCCCGAGGCCATGGCGACCGCGCTGCCGGCCAATGGCGCGATCTACCAGACCGTGCAGGCGCGTCCCCTGTTCGAGGACCGGCGTGCGCGGCGGATCGGCGACACGATCACGATCAACCTGGTCGAGCGCAACACCGCGCAGAAGAGCGCCAACGCCAACGCCACCCGCAACGGCAACATGACGGCCGGCATCGGCCCGATCAGCCGCCTGCCCTTGAGCGGGCTGAACGGCCTCGAGCTCGAGGCCGAGTCCGAGTCCGACTTCAACGGCAAGGGCGCCGCGGCGGCCAACAACGTCTTCAACGGCACGATCACCGTCACCGTGATCGACGTGTACCCGAACGGCAACCTGCTGGTTTCGGGCGAGAAGATGGTGGCGATCAACCAGGGCAACGAGTTCATCCGCTTCTCGGGCGTGATCAATCCGAACAACGTGACCACCGCCAACACCGTGCAATCGACCCAGGTGGCGGATGCGCGCATCGAGTACCGCGGCAGCGGCTTCATCGACGAGTCCAACACCATGGGCTGGCTGCAGCGCTTCTTCGTCGCCATCATGCCGTTCTGAGGGCCGCGTCATGTCCTATTTCGCCTCCTTGCTCCTGCGTGCCGCGGTCGCCTTCCTGGCCGTGCTGATCTTCTACCCGGCCTCGGCCAACGCCGCCGCCGAGCGCATCAAGGACCTCGCCTCGGTGGGCGGCGTGCGCGACAACCAGCTCGTCGGCTACGGCCTGGTGGTGGGCCTGGACGGCTCGGGCGACCAGACCACGCAGACGCCCTTCACCGTGCAGAGCATCGTCAATATGCTCGGCAACCTCGGCGTGAGCCTGCCGCCCGGCACCAACCTGCAGTTGAAGAACGTCGCCGCGGTGATGGTCACCGCCAACCTGCCGGCCTTCGCCCGCCCGGGGCAGGCGATCGACGTCACCGTATCCTCGATCGGCAACGCCAAGAGCCTGCGCGGCGGCACCCTGGTGATGACGCCGCTCAAGGGCGCCGACGGCCAGGTCTATGCGATCGCCCAGGGCAACATGGTGGTGGGCGGCGCGGGCGCGCAGGGCGGCGGCGCCTCGCAGGTCATCAACCACCTGTCGGCCGGTCGCATTCCCGGCGGCGCCACCGTCGAGCGTGCGGTGCCGACCGCGCTCGGGCAGGGCGACGCGGTGCTGTTCGAGCTCAACGACGCCGACTTCGGCACCGCACGCCGGGTGGTCGACGCCATCAACCTGGTCTACCCCGGCGCAGCGAGCGCGCTCGACGGGCGCAGCATCCAGGTGCGCGCGCCCACCGACTCCAGCGCGCGCGTCGCCTTCCTCGGCCACGTCGAGAACCTCGAGGTCACACCCGTGCAGCAGGCCGCCAAGGTCATCGTCAACTCGCGCACCGGCTCGGTGGTCATGAACCAGCGCGTGACGCTGCAGAACTGCGCCGTCGCCCACGGCAGCCTGACGGTCACGGTCAACAACGAGGCCCAGGTCAGCCAGCCGCCGCCGCTCTCGGGCGGTCAGACGGTGGTCACCCAGCGCGGCCAGGTCGACATCGCCCAGGAGGGCGGCGCGCTCTTCAACGTGCGCGGCGGCGCCAACCTCGCCGACGTGGTCAAGGCGCTCAACACCCTGGGTGCCAAGCCGATGGACCTCGTCAGCATCCTGCAGGCCATGAAGGCGGCCGGCGCGCTGCGCGCCGAGCTCGAGGTCATCTGAGGGGGCGGTCATGAACAAGGGCTTCCAGCTCAACGCGCTCGACCCCAATTCGCTCGGCGACCTCAAGCGCCTGGCGCGCAGC
Organism: Thauera sp.; assembly: GCA_024235615.1. Lineage (GTDB taxonomy): Bacteria > Pseudomonadota > Gammaproteobacteria > Burkholderiales > Rhodocyclaceae > Thauera. The sequence goes on from JACKMB010000002.1 coordinate 300,111, forward strand.
GAGGGTGGCTCGGACGCCGCCCTGCGCGCCGCGGCCAAGCAGTTCGAAGGTCTCTTCCTGCAGATGGTCATGAAGTCGATGCGCGCGACCACCGGCCAGAACGGCATGATGGACAGCGAGCAGACGCGCTCCTGGCAGGGCATGCTCGACCAGCAGATGGCGCTCGAGATGTCGCAGTCGGGCGGCACGGGGCTTTCCGAGATGCTCTACCGCCAGCTCGGCGGCAAGGCCGCAGCGCGGCCCGATGCGACGGTCGAGGCCGGCAAGACCGGCTTCGACCTTGCCGACGTGCGCCGCCGCCCGGCAATTCCTGCCGTCCTCGCACGTGCCGCGGAAAGCGTTGCCGCCACGGCAAAGGCCGCCTTGCCGGCCGAGGCGCGCGTGCCGGCGCTGGGTGCGGCCGCGACCGCGGGCGAGTTCTCCGCGCTGTCGGTGTACGAGCGCGCCGCGCTGCAGACCCGGCTCGATGCCGCGGTGCGCAGTGCGCGTGACGCTGGCGGCGCGGTGTCGAAATCCGCGCAGGACTTCGTCACCGAGGTGTGGCCGCACGCGCAGGAAGCCAGCCGCCGCACCGGCATCCCGGCCGAGTTCATGGTCGCCCAGGCGGCGCTCGAGACCGGCTGGGGGCAGAAGCAGCTGCGCCACGAGGACGGCAGCCCGAGCCACAACCTCTTCAACATCAAGGCCGGCAGCGCATGGTCGGGCCGCACCGTCGCGCGCGAGGTCACCGAGTACGCCGATGGCCAGGCGTACACCGAGTCCGCACGCTTCCGTTCCTACGCTTCGTACGCCGAATCCTTCCGCGACTACGCCCGGTTGATGACGCGCAGCCCGCGCTACGCCGGCGTGCTCGGCCAGACCGACGCGGCGGCCTTCGCGCGCGGCCTGCAGGACGCCGGCTACGCCACCGACCCGATGTACGCCGACAAGCTCACCCGCATCATCGGTGGCAACACTTTGCGCAGTGCGCTCGCGATGGCCGGCTGAGCGACGTTTCGAGCGCTGGCAAGGATCTTGCATCTAGAGCCTCGAACCAGCGCATCAGGGAAACATCATGTCGTCCTTGCTCAATATCGGACTGACCGGGCTCAACGCCTCCCAGGCCTATCTCAACACCACCGGCCACAACATCGCCAATGCGGCGACGCCGGGCTTCCATCGCCAGAGCGTCACGCAGGAGACGCGCGATCCGCAGTTCCTCGGCGGCGCCTTCTTCGGCACCGGCACGGCGGTCACCGGAGTCAGGCGGGCGTACAACGAGCTGCTCGAGACGCAGGTGCTCAATGCGGACAACCGCCGCGCCGAGTACGCGGCCTACAACCGCTTCATCTCGCAGGTCGACAACGTCCTGGCCGATGCCGACACGGGCCTGACCCCCGCGCTCAACGAGTTCTTTGGTGCCCTGCAGAGCGTGTCGTCGAACCCGACCAACATCGCCGGCCGTCAGGCGCTCATTTCCACCAGCGAAACCCTGGTCGCCCGCTTCCGCACGCTCGACACGCGGATCTCCGAGATCTCCGACGGCGTGCAGACCGACATGTCCGCCGCCATGGTCAGCATCAACGGCCAGGCTGCGGCGATCGCCGAGCTCAATCAGCGGATCGTGACTCGCGTGCCGGCGGTGCCGGCTCGCAACGACCTGCTCGACCAGCGCGACCAGGCGATCGCCGAGCTCAACCGCCTGGTCAGGTGAGCACGGTGGCGCAGCGCGACGGTTCGCTGACGGTCTTCATCGGCTCCGGCAGAGCCTGGTCTGGGCAACCGTGCCAAGCAGCTCGAGCTGGGCGATCAGCTCGACGAGAACGGGCGCTCGATGATCATGGTGCGCGGCAACTGGGTGGTGAGCCGCTCGCCGAAAGCCTCATCGGTGGCGGACGCTCGGCGGCCTGCTGGCGGCGCGCAGCGAGGGCACGGCCTCGGCGCAGCGCAGCCTCGGCCTGCTGGCGACCACGCTGGCGACCGAGTTCAACAGCCAGCACGCGCTCGGCATCGATCTGGACGGCCGGCTGGGCGGAGTTCTTCAAGATCGGTGGCGTGCGGGTCGATCCGCCCGACAGCGGCGTGAGCGTGCGGATCGACCCGCACAGGTCTCGGCGCTCACCGGCAGCACTACCCGCGCTGACGGACGTCCTACCAGCTCATCGATATCGCCACGGGAACCCGGTGCCTGCCGCGCAGATGCAGGTCACGACCTCGGGGGGCACGAGTACGATCAAGGCGCACGGGCTGATCTTCACCGCTGCGGCGGGTGCGCCGACCGAGTCCGCCTTCGTCTATCCGACCCGTTACACCGCGGGGGCGATCGAGGTGGCGATCCGCGACCCGCGTGCGGTCGCTGCTGCGGCGCCGGTGCTGGCCAGCCTGGCCACCGGAGAAGGCAGCTCGCTGCAGGTCCGGCAATCCGGCCTTGCCGATCGCGGCAGTGCTGCGTCTGGAACCGAGCTCGGCCTGCCGGCACTGCGCTACACCTACGACGCGGCGGACAAGCGCTTCGAGCTCGACACGACGGCGCCCGGAGTGGCCGGCTGGCCTGCGAGCCTGGACTACGATCCGGCGACCAGTGCCGCGGGCAAGTCCTTCACGCTGGAAGGGCCGGGAGGCCTCCAAGTCGAGCTCAAGCTTTCCGGAACTCCTGCCGCTAACGATGTCATCACGCTCGCCGACAACAAGGGCGGTGTCGCCGACAACCGCAACGCCGCGCTGCTCGGTGCTCTGCAGACCGACAAGCTGATGTTCGGCAGCGGCGGGCAGGCCACCGCCACGCTCAACAACGCCTACGCGCAGCTGGTCGCCAAGGTCGGCAGCAAGACGCGCGAGGTGCAGGCGGGCGAGCGGACCCAGACCTCGCTGCTGCAGCAGGCCAAGGCTTCGCGCGACGCGGTCTCGGGGGTGAACCTGGACGAGGAGGCGGCCAACCTGGTGCGCTTCCAGCAGAGCTACCAGGCCGCGGCCAAGGTGATGGGCGTGGCCCAGCGCCTGTTCGATGAAATGCTGGCGATCGCCCGCTGAGGAGGGAGCACACCATGCGCGTATCGACCAGCATGATCTACGACCAGGGCGTCATCGCCCTGCAGAAGCAGTCCGCCGCGCTGCTGCATACCGGCCAGCAGATCGCCACCGGCCGCAAGATCCTCACCCCCTCGGACGATCCGGTGGGCTCCGCGCGCGCGCTCGACGTCAGCCAGTCGAAGAGCGTCAACCAGCAGTTCATCACCAACCAGGGCTATGCCGAGGACGCGCTCAAGCTGGTCGAAGGCCAGCTCGACGGCGCCGGCGAGATCATCCAGTACGCGCGCGACCGGGTGCTCGCCGCCGGCAATCCGGCGCTCTCGCCCGCCGACCGCCAGTCCATCGCCACCGACCTGCGCAGCCAGTTCGACGCCATGCTGGCGATCGCCAACACGCGCGACGCCAACGGCGATTACCTCTTCGCGGGCTACCGTTCCAACGATCCGCCGTTCGAGAAGACGGACGTCGCCGGTACGCCCGGCACCGAATACAAGGGCGACCAGGGCTCGCGCACCATGCAGGTCTCGTCGTCGCGCTTCATGCCGGTCAGCTTCGGAGGCGAGGTGGCGTTCGGGACCGCGGGCGAAGGGGTGTTCAAGGTGCTGGGTGATTTCATCACTGCGCTCGAGACCGGGACCGACGTGCCGGGTGCCGTGAGCACGGCCCTTGGCGGCCTCGACGAGAGCCTCGATCGCGTGCTCACCACGCGCGCCCAGATCGGCTCGCAGCTGGTCGAGGTCGAGCAGCTCGGCTTCATCGGCAGCGACCTCGACCTGCAGTACCAGACCACGCTGTCCGACCTGCAGGACCTCGACTACAACGAGGCGATCTCGCGCCTGACCCAGCAGCGCACCTTCCTCGAAGCCGCCCAGCAGTCCTTCCTCAAGACGACCGGGCTGTCGCTGTTCAACTACCTCAGCTGACCGCCATGCGCCGCGCGCTTCTCGTCCTTGCAACGTGTTCCGTGCTCGGCTGTGCCAGCGAGCGCGAGGGCCCCGGCCCGCTGGATCGCGCCGCCGGGATATCGGGGCCGATCGCCGGTGTGGCGGGCGTGGTGTGGATGGCGAGCGAGCTGTCCTACCTCGAGCCGGAATACCTCGCCGGCATGTTGGTGGCCTACGGCATCTACGACCCGCTCGCGCCCACCTGGTCGATCGAGGTCAGCCGCAGCGGCGAGGACCGCGTGCGCATGGACCTGCACATGAAGCGGCTCGCCAGCGGCGGCGACGGCGAGGCGCGCCGGGTGTTCCTGCGCAACGCGCACGAGCTCGTGCGGGCGGGCGGCTTCGCCGGCTTCGACGAGCTGAGCTGGGAGGAGGGCATCGAGTCCACCCGCCCCTTCGCCCGCCGCATCGCCAGCGGCGAGATCCGCCTGGTGCGCTCGCGCACCTTCCCGGAGTTCTGAGCGCGCCCCGGTCAGGGTGCCGGGCGCGGCGCGAGCGCGTCGAGCAGCAGGCCGATGGTGTCGAAGCTGCGCTCGAACAGGCTCTGCAGCACCGGCGCGAAGTTGCTCATGATCAGCAGCACGCCGATGAAGCCCGCGGTCAGCGTGATCGGAAAGCCCACCGCGAACAGGTTGAGCTGCGGCGCCGCGCGTGTCAGCACGCCGAGCGCGATGTTGGCCACGAGCAGCACCGCGATCACCGGCAGCGACAGCAGCAGCCCGGCCGCGAACACGGTGATGCCGCTGCGCGCAAGGAAGGCCCAGCCACCGGCGTCCACCGCGTCGGTCGCCACCGGCAGCCACTCGAAGCTGCGCACCAGCAGGTCGATCATCAGCAGGTGGCCGTCGATGGCGAGGAAGATCAGGGTCGCGAGCAGGTTGAGGAAGTCGGACAGCACCGCGGTCTGACCGCCGGCGTCGGGGTCGAAGAAGATCGCGAACGACAGGCCCATCTGCATGCCGATCAGCGCGCCGGCCATGTCCACCGCGGCGAACACGATGCGCATGACGAAGCCGATGGCGATGCCGATCAGGATCTGCTGCGCGAAGATCGCCAGGCCCAGGCCGCCGCCGGGCGGCACCTGCGGCATCGGCGGCAGCACCGGCAGCACCGCCATCGCCACGCCCAGCCCGATCGCCAGGCGGATACGCACCGACACGCCGCGGTTGGAGAACACCGGCGCCGAGGCGAACAGCCCGAGCAGGCGCCCGAGCGGGAACATCAGCGCGGCCAGCCAGGCGTCGAGCTGGGCGGCGGTGACGGAGAGCATGCGGGCAGCGGCGGGCGAGGGGCGGGGAAGCGACTCAGCCGATCATCGCCGGGATGGACTCGAACAGCCGGCGGATGAAGTCGGTGAGCAGGGTGATCATCCACGGCCCGGCCAGCACCAGGGTCACGAAGATCGCCACCAGCTTGGGTACGAAGGAGAGCGTCATCTCGTTGATCTGGGTGGCGGCCTGGAAGATGCTGATGATCAGGCCGGTGACCAGTGCGGCGAGGAAGAGCGGCGCCGACACCATCAGGGTGACCTCGACGGCCTGGCGGCCGAGCTCGATGACGGCGGTGGGGGTCATGGTCGTTCTCCTCGGGCGGGCGCGGTCACACCGCGAAGCTCTGCACCAGCGAGCCGATCAGCAGCGTCCAGCCGTCGACCAGCACGAACAGCATGATCTTGAAGGGCAGCGACACGATCACCGGCGACATCATCATCATGCCCATGGACATCAGCACCGAGGCCACGACCATGTCGATGATGATGAAGGGGATGAAGACGATGAAGCCGATCTGGAATGCGGTCTTGAGCTCGGAGGTCACGAAGGCGGGGATCACCACCCGCATCGGCAGTTCCTCGGCCTTCTCCACCGGTGGCAGCTTGGCCAGCCCGGCGAAGAGCGCGAGGTCGGGCTCGCGCACCTGCGCGAGCATGAAGCCCTTGACCGGCACCGAGGCGCGCTCGAGCGCCTCGTCGAACTGGATGCGGCCCTCGGACATCGGCAGGTAGGCCTCGGTGTAGACGCGCTCGGCGACCGGGGCCATCACGAAGAAGGTCAGGAAGAGCGCGAGGCCGAGCAGCACCTGATTGGGCGGTGCCGTCTGCGTGCCCATGGCCTGGCGCAGCAGCGAGAACACGATGACGATGCGGGTGAAGCAGGTCGTCATCAGCACCAATGCCGGGATGAAGCTCAGGAGCGTCATCAGCATCAGCGTCTGGATGGTGAGGCTGTAGGTCGTGCCGCCGCCGGCCGCCGGGCTGGTGGTGAGCGCGGGCAGGGCCTGGGCCGTCGCCAGCAGGGGCAGGCCGGCGAGCGCGCAGGCGAGCGCGACGCGCAGCAGGGCCCCGGGGTGGATCAGGGCGCGGCGCTCAGGCTTCATCGCGCCGCTCCCTGCGCTCCGCGGCCTGGTGCAGCCAGGCGGCGAAGCTCTTGCCGGCGGGCGGGGGCTGGCCCGGCACGTCGGCCGGCAGCGCCAGCTCGGCGCGCTTCATCTCGTGCAGGCGGGTCACGCTGCCCGGCGCCACGCCCAGCACCAGCACGTCCTCGCCGATCTCGACCAGCACCACGCGCTCGCGCGGACCGACCGCGGCCGCGCCGAGCACCTTGACCGCCGCGCCGCCGCCGCGCGGCGCGGACAGGCGGCGGAGCAGCCACAGGCAGGCGAACAGCAGGCCGACGACCACCGCCAGGCCGAAGCTCATCTGCAGGAGGCTGGCGCCGAGTTCGGGCATCGCGGGGCTCAGTTGCGGATCTTCCGCATGCGCTCGGCGGGGGTGATGATGTCGGTGAGGCGGATGCCGAACTTGTCGTTCACCACCACGACCTCGCCCTGGGCGATGAGGGTGCCGTTGACCAGCACATCCATGGGCTCGCCGGCCAGGCCGTCAAGCTCGACCACCGAGCCGTGGGCGAGCTGCAGCAGGTTGCGGATCGACAGCTTGGTGCGCCCGAGCTCCACGGTGATCTGCACCGGGATGTCGAGGATCATGTCGAAGTCGTTGAGCGCGCCGGGCTTGGCTGCGGGGGCGCCGAAGTCCTCGAAGAGCTGGCTGGCGGGGCGGGCCTGGTAGGGCGAGTCGCCCATCGCCGCGGCCGCAAGCTCGGCGGCGACGCGATCGGCCTCGCTGTCGCCGCTCTCCTCGACGGCGGCCTGCTCCTGCATCGCGGCTGCCCAGTCGTCGTCGGTAATCAGGTTCTCGTCAGCCATTCTGGGCTCCCGGAATCGTGGGGGAATCGGTTTCCTCGGCGGTGATGAAGCGCTCCACGCGCAGCGCGTAGCGCCCGTTGCGCGTGCCCTGGCGGCATTCGAACACCGGCACGCCGTCGACCTCGGCCTGCAGCAGCGGCTGCACGGCGAGCGGGATCACGTCGCCGACGCGCATGTCGACGATGTCGCGCAGGCTCACCCTGGCGGTGCCGAAGGTGCACGCGAGCTCGACCTCGGCGGTCTGCAGCTGCCGCGTCAGCAGCTTGATCCAGCGCCGGTCCGAGGTCAGGTGGTCGCTCTGCATGGCGGAGTAGAGCAGGTCGCGGATGGGCTCCAGCATCGAGTACGGGAAGCAGATGTGCATCTCGGCCTGGGAGCCGCCGAACTCGACCGAGAAGCTGGTCGCCACGACCACCTCGGAGGGGGTGGCGATGTTGGCGAACTGCGAGTTCATCTCGGAGCGGATGAATTCGGGCTGCAGCTTGAACACCGGCGCCCAGGCACGCACGTATTCGGTGAAGACGACGTCGAGCATGCCGCGGATGATGCGCTGCTCGGTCGGGGTGAAGTCGCGCCCTTCCACGCGGGTGTGGAAGCGGCCGTCGCCGCCGAACATGTTGTCCACCACCAGGAAGACCAGGTTTGGGTCGAACACGACCAGCCCGGTGCCGCGCAGCGGCTTGGCGGTGATCAGGTTGAGGTTGGTGGGCACCACCAGGTTGCGCACGAACTCGGCGTACTTCTGCACCTTGATCGGCCCCGCCGAGACCTCGGCGTTGCGGTGCATGTAGTTGAACAGGCCGATGCGCAGGTAGCGCGCGAAGCGCTCGTTGATGAGCTCGAGCGTGGGCATGCGCCCGCGCACGATGCGCTCCTGCGTGGCGAGGTTGTACGGGCGTACCCCCTCCGCCCCGGCCTCGTCCGCGACCGGCTCGTCCGACTCGCCGGTGACGCCCCGCAGCAGGGCGTCGACCTCTTCCTGGGAGAGAAAGTCCGCGGACATGGCGGCGTTCCCTTACTGGATGATGAAGGAGGTGAACAGCACGGCCTGCACCGGGCCGTTGGGCACCGGCTTGCCGGCCGCGTCGCGCACCGGCTTGAATCCGAGCGCCTCGTTGATGCTCTCGGTGATCGCCAGCGACAAGGCCTCGCGGCCCTCGACGGTGGCGACCTCGGAGGGCAGCTTGCTCGACAGCAGCAGGTTGATGCGGTGGCGGATCTCCGGCATGAAGGCCTTCAGGGTCGCGTCCATGGTGGCGTCGGCCACGCGCATCACCGCCACCACCTGCAGGTAGTGGTCGCCCTCGTCGCGCCGCAGGTTGACCGTGAAGGCCTCGAGCGGGATGAAGGTAGGCGGCTTGGTGAGGTCCACCGTGCCGGTGGTCTGCAGCTGCTGCGCAGCCGGTGCGGCGTGGGCCGCGGGCTCCTCGTGCTCCTTGTCCTTGCCGCCCTTGAGCAGCAGCAGTGCGACGAGCGCACCCAGCACGAGCACGATCACCACGAGCACGATGATGAGGATCAGGCCGAGCTTGCCCTTCTTCTTGGGGGTCTCGTCGCCTTCCTCGGTCTTTGCCGGCGCCTTGGCCATGCGAATCTCCTGTAGTACGGATTGAATTATCCGGGAGGTCCGCACTCGCCAAAGCGCCGATTAGTGGGGCAAGCCCGCCCCAATTCGCGCGCTTCAGGCGAAGGTGTCGACCATCCCCTGTTGCTGCTTCAGCCACACGCTCGCGCTGCCTGCGCCGGTGTTGCCACCTGCGCCCGCCTCGCCGCGTTCGCCACGACTGCCCCCGCCTTCGCGTCCATCCCCCTCGCGGCCCTGGCCGGAGGTGCTCACGTTGGCGTCGCCCAGCAGGATCCCCGCCTGCTGCAGCGCCTCGCGCAGCTGCGGGAGCGCACGCTCGAGCGCGTCGCGTGCCGCCTGGCTGGAGGCGATGAACTGCGCCGTCGTCTGGTCGCCGGAGAGGTTGATCGACACCTCGAGCTTGCCCATGTTCGGCGGCGTCAGCACGAGCTCGGCCTTGCTCTCGGCGCGGCCGAGCATCCAGCGCACCTGGTTGCCGACGTCCTCCGCCCAGCCCGGCTCGCCCGCCGGAGTCGCCACCGGCAGTTGCGGCGACGCGGCCTGCGCGGCAGCGGACGGGCGCAGCAGCTGCGTGGCACCCTGGGTGTGCGCCAACCCGTGCGCCTGGGTGCCGGTCGGGCCCAGCCCCTCGAGCACGTCCGCCTGCATGCCGCCCGTGGCGGCTCCGGTCGCGCTGCGCGCCGCCGCGGCTGCGGCGGCGAACTCGCGGCCCTGCAGCAGGAAGGCCGGAGTGGCGTCGGCATCGATACCCGCGTCGCCGCCGGCCGTGGCCGTCAGATCGGTTTTCGGCAGCAGGGCGGAATTCTGAAGCGACTTGCGTCCGCCGTCTGCGCTCAGTTGCAGCGTGCCGGTATCGGCAGCGGCCTCGTCCGCGCTGGAAGGAGATTCCGCACGACCGGCGAGGAGTGCGGCAATCGCTGCCGGCAGTCCGGCAAGCGCTGCCGGGTCGGTGGGCGAGCTTGCCGTGGCGGAGGCCGCTTCGGCAGGTGTTTCGTCGGTGTCGGCGACGACGCCCGCAGCCAGCGCAGCGAGACGCGCGGCGTGGCCGGTCTGGCCCGCAACGGCCTCGGCATCGCCGGCAGCGGCGGCCTCGCCGGATGCGCCAGCCTGCGTGGTGTCTTCATGCGCGGCAGCGCCCCGTGTGTTGTCGGGGGCGTTCGCGCCGTCCGCGCGCGACGAGGAGGATCCGGAAGCCGAGGCTCCTCCGGCGTCCGTCCGGGCGGCGCTCGTGGCGCCGGTATCCGCGCCCGATTCGCCATCCGCGGGGCCGCTTCCGGCCGGGCGCTCGGGCTCGCGAGGGGCTTCGGCCGAGGCCGTGCGCTCGGGCGGAAGCGGGGCCGGCGGCGCGGATTCGGGCTTGCGCGGCGCCGGCTCCGGCGTGTTCATGCGGTTCTCGAGCGCGCGCGAGAAGCTGTCCGACTGCGCGCCGAGGCCATCCAGGGCGGAGATGCCGATGCGTGCCTGCTGGGAGCCGAGGCGAAGCTGCGCGGCGTTGCCGAGGCTGGAAGTGGAGAACGGGGAGGACATGGTTGCGGGCCTCTCATGGGCTGGGTGCGATGGATCGAGGACGATCCGACAGTCCATCAAAAGCAAGCCTCATGCCATGGGTACGTCAGCGGATCGGGCGCCTGCCGCGGCTGCCCGCGTCAGGCGTCTTCGCGGCCGCGCCGCGCAGCGTGCTCGTCCGACTGCTTCTGCTCCTGGCGCGCCTCGCTGCGCGCGACGGTCTGCTGGTGGCGCTGGGCGAGGGTGTCGAAGGCCTTCAGCTTGGTGCGCTGGGCCAGCCAGGCCTGCTGGCCTTCGGCGGTGCGCGCGCGGGATTGCTCGACCACCTTGCGCTGGGCGGCGATCGCGTCGTCGAGCTTGGCGATGAAGGCGCTGTAGTTGCGCCACGCGTCGGGGCTCAGGCCATCGCGTGCGGCCTGCACGAAGCGCTCGTGGTATTCCGCGCGGTAGTCCTCGAGCATCTTCAGCTTCTGTTCCACGTCGCGCTCGGCTGCGACCAGCTCGCCGAGCTTGCGTGCGGCTTCGTCGGTGCGGGTGCTGGCGAGATCGAGCAGGGGCTGAAGGTGGAAGGCGGGAGGCATCGGCGTCGTTTCGGGGCGTTTTTGCAAACGGCATTCTAGCCGCTCGCGACCTGCCCGAGGTGGGCATATCGCGGCCGGCCGGCCGTCGACCGTGACGAAATGCTCGCGTCGATGTCGCAGCGGGCGGCGCGGCGCAGGTCGCGAATGCCGCACGCTCCCCGCGCCTAACGCCTAACGCCTAACGCCTAACGCCTAACGCCTGACGCCTCACGCGAACGCCTCACGCGAACACCTGCCCGAGCTTCTGCAGGGCGCCCTCGTAGGTCTCGTGCTCCTGGATGCCCTGCTGCAGGAAGGCCTCCAGCCTGGGATAGAGCTTGACCGCCATGTCGAGCAGGGGATCGCCGCCGGGCTGGTAGGCGCCGACCGCGATGAGGTCGCGCGAGCGCTGGTAGCGCGAGAAGAATTGCTTGAACTGGCGCACCACGTTGAAGTGGTCGTCGCCCACCAGGTTGTGCATCGCGCGCGAGATCGACTGCTCGATGTCGATCGCCGGGTAGTGGCCCTGGTCGGCGAGGTTGCGCGAGAGCACGAAGTGGCCGTCGAGAATGGCGCGCGCGGAGTCGGCGATCGGGTCCTGCTGGTCGTCGCCCTCGGCGAGGACGGTGTAGAAGGCGGTGATCGAGCCGCCGCCCTCGGGGCCGTTGCCGGCGCGCTCGACCAGCGCCGGCAGGCGGGCGAACACGCTCGGCGGGTAGCCGCGGGTGACCGGCGGTTCGCCGATCGCGAGCGCGATCTCGCGCTGGGCCATGGCGTAGCGCGTCAGCGAGTCCATGATCAGCAGCACCTGGCGGCCCTGATCGCGGAAATACTCGGCCACCGTGGTGGCGTAGGCGGCGCCCTGCATGCGCATCAGCGGGCTGGTGTCGGCGGGGGCCGCCACCACCACCGAGCGCGCCAGGCCCTCGGGGCCCAGGCTGTGCTCGATGAATTCCTTGACCTCGCGGCCGCGCTCGCCGATCAGCCCGACCACGATGATCTCGGCCTCGGTGTAGCGCGCCATCATGCCGATGAGCACCGACTTGCCCACGCCCGAGCCGGCGAAGAGGCCGAGGCGCTGGCCGCGGCCGACGGTGAGCAGCGCATTGATCGCGCGCACGCCGACGTCGAGCGGCTGCGCGATCGGCGCGCGTGCGAGCGGGTTGATCGCGCGCCCCTGCAGCGAGCGCGTCTCCTGGGTGTGCAGCGGGCCCTGGCCGTCGAGCGGGCGGCCCGCGCCATCGACCACGCGGCCGAGCAGGGCGTCGCCCACCGGCAGGTGCTTGGCGCGGTCGGCGGCGCGGCGGCGCGGGCCGATGCGCTTGCCGGGCACCAGGCGTGGCACGCCCACCTCCATCGGCAGCACGCGCGCACCCGGCGCCAGGCCGAAGACGTCGTCGGTGGGCATCATGTAGAGCTTGTCGCCGTTGAAGCCGACCACCTCGGCCTCGACCGCGCCGCCGCCGGGCACCAGGATGCGGCAGCCGGAGCCGAGCGGCAGCTTGATGCCCGCGGCCTCCATGACCAGGCCGTTGATGCGGGTGAGGCGCCCGGAAACCTCGAGCGGGTTGCAGCCCTCGACCAGGCGGCGGCCGTCGCCGAGGAAGTCGCGCCACAGCGCCTGGTGGCGGTTCATGCCGGCGGCTCCGCGGCGGAGGCGGGCGGCGCAATTCCGGCCGCGGAGGGCGTGCCGTCGGGCGCCGGAGCCGCGTCCTCGTCGTCCGTCACATGCCAGCGCGCGCGCTCGTGGCCGATGGATTCGAGCACCCGCCGCCAGCGCGTCTCCAGCGTCGCGTCCACCTGCGCGCCCTGGCCGTCGATGCGGCATTCGCCGCGTTCGAGGCGGGCGTCTTCCTGCAGGCGGTGGCCGGCATGGGCGAGCTGTTCGCCAAGATGCTCGCGCACCAGGGCGAGATCGTCGGGGTGGAGCTGGATGTGGGCGTGGCCCTGGGGCAGCTGGAGGAGCGCGCTGCGCACGGTCTCGAGGATGGCCTCGGGATGTTCGGCGAGGGTGAGCCTGACCATCCGCCGCGCCATCTCGATCGCCAGCGCCATGAGCTGCTCGGCGATCTCGCCGTCGAGCTCGCGCAAGGCCTCGTCGAGGCTGTCGGCGAGTCCGGCCAGGCGCGCCGCCTCGGCCTCGGCCTGCGCGCGACCCTCGGCGTAGCCTTCCGCACGCCCGGCCTCCAGCCCCTCGGCGTGGCCGGCCGCGCGGCCCTCCTCGAAGCCTGCACGGCGCATTTCGTCGTGCATGCGCTCGATCTCCTCCGCGGTGGGCAGGTGGAAATCGGGCGGCAGCGCGGGGGCGGCCTCCGCGGCGGGCGGCGGCGGGGCGGCGTCGCGTGCGGGCGGGGGTGCGGGCGAGGGCGCCGGCGCGGCCGGCATGTGCACTGCGGGGGAGGGCGCATTCAGCGCCGCGCCTGCGGGGTCCGTGGATGCGAAGCCGTCCGCCGCCGGCGCCGATCCCGCAGCGCCCGCGGGGGCGTCGAAGTCCTCCGGTTCCCAGCGCCGGTAGGCGCCGACCGCCTGGTGCCGCGAAATGCTCACCGCAGGCTCCTCGCGTCGCTACGCGGACGCCAGGCCGGGCGGCGCCGGGCAGTTCCTGTCGGGCGACGGGGCGTGCGCATCCTGGTGAGCCTGCGCACGCGGGCGGCGCGGGGATCACACGAAGCCATCGTCGCCACCCTTGCCGCCGAGCATGACCTGGCCTTCCTCGGCCAGGCGGCGCACCGTCTTGAGGATCTCCTTCTGCTCGGCCTCGACCTCGGACAGCCGCACCGGGCCGCGCGCCTCGAGGTCCTCGCGCAGCATCTCGGCGGCGCGCGAGGACATGTTCTTGAAGACCTTCTCGCGCAGCTCGGGCGGTGCGCCCTTGAGCGCGATGATCAGCGAGTCGGACTGCACCTCGCGCAGGATCGCCTGGATGCCGCGGTCGTCGACGTCGAGCAGGTTCTCGAACACGAACATCTCGTCGAGGATCTTCTGCGCCAGCTCCGGATCGTATTCACGCACGTTGTCGATGACCGCGGTCTCGGCCGTCGAGCCGACGAAGTTGAGGATCTCGGCGGCGTGGCGCACCCCGCCCATCGCCGCCTTCTTGACCGTGGTGGCGCCCGAGAGCATGCGGGTGAGGGCGTCGTTGAGCTCCTTGAGCGCGGTCGGCTGCACGCCGTCGAGCGTGGCGATGCGCAGCACCACGTCGTTGCGCAGGCGGTCGTCGAAGTTCTTGAGGATCTCGCCGGCCTGGTCGTATTCGAGGTGCACCAGGATGGTGGCGATGATCTGCGGGTGCTCGCCCTTGATGAGGTCGGCCGCGGTGGCCGCGTCCATCCACTTCAGGCTCTCGATGCCGGCGGTCTCCGAGCCGCTCATCATGCGCGACAGCAGCTGGTTGGCACGGTCGTCGCCGAGCGCCTTGGTGAGCATCTCGCGCAGCTGGTCGTCGTCGGACTGGATCATCGTGCCCTTGCCGAAGTGCTCGTTCACCTCGATCAGCACCGGCTCGACGGTCTCGCGCGACTGCGGCGTCATCGAGGCCATCTTCATGGTCAGCTTCTGCACCTCGCGCGGGCCGAGCTGGCGCAGCACGCCGGCGGCGGCGTCGGGGCCGAGCGTCATCAGCAGCAGTGCGGCCTTCTCCAGGCCTTCTTCCGGCGTCGTCACTTGCGCGCCTCCTCGTTCAAGCCCATCCAGTCCCTGATCAGGTTGGCGACCATCTTCGGATCGTTGCGCGCCGCGGTGCGCGCGCGCTCGAGGCGCTGTTCGAAGGTCTCCGTCTCCTCGCCCTCGCCGGCTTCGCCGGACAGCGTGACGCGCACGCCTTCCTCGCCTTCCTCGCCCTCTTCGCCTTCCTCACCCTCGCCGGCGGCCTTCTTCTCTTCCTTGCTCTTGGGCGGCACCACCGTACGCAGCAGCGGTCGGATCACGCCGAAGTAGGCGAACAGGATCGCGACCAGCACGAGCAGCCAGTTCAGGCCTTCCTTGCCGAGCTCGATGATCTCCGGGTCCTTCCACGGCGGCACCGGAGCCTCGCTGCCGTCGTCGGCGAAGGCGCCGCTCGCCACGTTGATGGTGTCGCCGCGGTCGGCGTTGTAGCCCACCGCCTCGCGCACCAGGTTGGTGATGCGGGCGATCTCCTCGTCGGGCAGCGGCACGTTGGTGGGCGTGCCGTCGGGACCCGGGAGGGTGCGATTATTCACCACCACCGCGACCGACAGGCGCTTGATCTGCCCGACCGCCTGCTTGACGTGCTGGATGTTGCGGTCGAGCTCGTAGTTGAGCACCGCGCTGCGGTTGCCGCTCGCCAGGCCCTGCGCGCCCGCGCCGCCGGCCACCTGCGGGTTGGTGATCGGCGCGGTGGCCGGCACCGGTGGCTGGTTGGTGAGCGCGCCCGGCACGCCCTGCGCGCCCGGCTGCGGGTTGAAGGCCTCGGTGGTCTGCTGGCTGCGGATGGCCTGGTCGGGCGTGGGGTTGGGCTTGTAGGTCTCGGCGGTCTGCTCGACCTGATTGAAGTCCACATCGGCCGCCACCTGGGCGCCGTAGTTGCCCTTGCCCACCAGGGGCGCGAGGATCTTGTCGATGCGCTCGATGAAGCCCTGCTCGAGCAGGCGGACGTATTCGAGCTGGGTGGCGTTGAGCCCCGCGCGCAGCAGCGGGTCGGCCTGCTCGGTGAGCAGCTTGCCGTTCTGGTCGACGATCTTCACGCCCTCGGCGTGCATGCGCGGCACGCTCGACGACACCAGGTGCACGATGCCGGCGACCTGGTCGGGCGACAGGATGCGGCCGCCGCGCAGGTTCACCATCACCGACGCGGTGGGGCGCTGGTCGTCGCGCAGGAAGGCGGTCTGCTTGGGCATCGCCAGGTGCACCCGGGCGCTGGAGACCGCGTCGATCGCCTGCACCGTGCGGGTGAGTTCGCCTTCGAGCGCGCGCTGGTAGTTCACCTGCTCGTTGAACTGCGAGATGCCCAGCTTCTGCCCGTCCATGAGCTCGAAGCCGGCGAGGCTGCCCTTGGGCAGGCCGTCGGCCGCCAGGCGCAGCCGGGTCTCGTGCACCTGCGCCTGCGGCACCAGGATGGCGTGGCCGGTGGGCGACATGCGGTAGGGGATGTTGCGCTGCTGCAGCTCGGCGATGATCTGCCCGCCGTCGCGCTCGTCGAGGTTGGAGAACAGCACCGCGTACTCCGGCGCGCGGTTCCACAGCAGCGCGCCGGCCACCAGGGCGATCGCCAGCGCGACCGCGACCGCGCCGGCGATCTTCTGCCGGGTGTTCAGCGCGGCGAGGTTCTGCAGCGCCTGCTGCATGCGCGTCGCGGCCTGCGCATCGGCGGGGGCGGCGCCCGGAGGCAGGTCTGCGGTGTTTTCTGCTGCGGCCATGATGGCGGTCCTGTTGCTTACGCTTTGGCGGATGGCGGCATTGTGCGTCCGCGCGGGCAAGCGCCAGGGCGTGAAAAGCGGCATTTTTTGCCGCCTGTTTGCCGGCTACCATGGCGGCCTGTGCATTTAGAGTGCATCCCGTGAAAACGGATCCGGACCTTCCCATGCAGGCCGCAGTCGCCGCCCAGGATCAAGCAGGGAGCATGCCCGTGGGCTCGGCGGTCGATGCCGCCGCTGCGGCGCCGGTGCTCGACGCCGCCCAGCTCGCCGAGGCCTTCGCGCTCTTCAGCCGCGCCTCCGAGGAGCTGTCCACCGCCTACGCCGCGCTGCAGGCCCAGGTCGGCCAGCTCAGCGAGCGCCTTTCGGTGCTGATGGGGGCGCTGCCCGCGGGGGTGCTGGTGGTCGATCGTGCCGGTACGGTGGTGCAGGCCAACCGCGCCGCCGAGGGGCTCTTCGGCGGCGGGCTCGCCGGGATGGCTTGGGCGGCGCTCGCCGCCCGCCTGGAAGACAGCGGCACCCCGGGCGAATTCGTGCTGCGCCGCGACCCCGCCACGGTCGACGGCGACGCGCGCCGGCTGGCCTTGTCCGAGTCCGAGCTCGACTCCGGCGCCGAGCGCATCCTGCTGGTGCACGACGTCACCGACACCCATCGCATGCGCCTCACCGCCGAGCGCAACGAGCGCCTCGCGGCCATGGGCGAGATGGTCGCCGGGCTCGCCCACCAGCTGCGCACGCCGCTCGCCGCCGCGCTGCTCTACACCGGCAACCTGCGCCAGCCCGAGCTCGACCCGGCGCAGCGCGCCATGGTCGCCGACCGCGCGCTCGAACGCCTGCGCTATCTCGAGCGTCTGATCCGCGACATGCTGCTGTTCGCCCGCGGCGACAGCGCCGGGCGCCAGCGCTTCGCGGTGTGCGAGCTGCTCGCCGAGCTCGCGCACACGCTCGAGCCGGTGGCGCGCGCCCGCCAGGTGGCCTTCGCGGCGGACTGCGGCTGCGGCGAGGCCGAGCTGGTCGGCGACCGCAAGGCGCTCGGCGGCGCGCTCACCAACCTGCTCGAGAACGGCATCCAGGCCTGCGAGGCGGGCGGCACGCTGCGCTGCGAAGCGGCGCTGATGGCTGCCGCCGACGCCGGCATCGGCGCACCCGCGGTGCGCTTCACGGTGCGCGACAGCGGCCGCGGCATCGCCCCCGAGCTGCAGGAACGCCTCTTCGAACCCTTCTTCACCACCCGCGCCGAAGGCACCGGGCTGGGCCTGGCCATCGCCCGCGGCGTCGCCCGCGCCCACGGCGGCGACATCACCCTGCGCTCCACGCCCGGGCAGGGCGCGGAATTCACCCTGGTCGTGCCGCTGGCGGCGGCGCCCAACGGTGCACTAGAGAACCCATGATCGAGACCCTCAACATCCTCGTCGTCGAGGACGATGCCGCGCTCCGCGACGCGGTCTGCTTCACGCTGGAGATGGCGCACCACCGCGTCACCGGCGTCGATGGCGGCCCGGCGGCGCTCGAAGCGATCGAGCGCGAGCACTTCAACCTCGTCGTCACCGACCTGCGCATGCAGCCCATGGACGGCCTGCAGGTGCTGCACGAGGTGCGCGCGCGCCGGCCGCAGACGCCGGTGCTGCTGATGACCGCCTACGGCGACGTCGACAAGGCGGTGGCGGCGATGCGCGGCGGCGCCTGCGACTTCCTGATGAAGCCCTTCGAGCCCGAGGTGCTGCTCGAGAGCGTGCGCCGCTACGCCGCGGTGCAGCCTGCGGGCGAGGACACCATCGCCGAGGATCCCCACACCCGCAACCTGCTCGCGCTCGCCGCGCGCGTGGCCGAGTCCGACGCCACGGTGATGCTGTCGGGCGAGTCCGGCACCGGCAAGGAAGTCTTCGCGCGCTACCTCCACCAGCACTCGCCGCGCGCCAGGGGCCCGTTCATCGCGATCAACTGCGCGGCCATCCCCGAAAACCTGCTCGAGGCCACGCTGTTCGGCTACGAGAAGGGCGCCTTCACCGGCGCGCAGGCGGCGCAGCCGGGCAAGTTCGAGCAGGCTCAGGGCGGCACCATCCTGCTCGACGAGATCTCCGAGATGCCGCTCGGGCTTCAGGCCAAGCTGCTGCGCGTGCTGCAGGAGCGCGAGGTCGAGCGCGTCGGCGGCAAGAAGCCGGTGGCGCTGGACATCCGCGTGCTGGCGACGAGCAACCGCGACATGCTGAAAGAGGTCGCTGCCGGGCGCTTCCGCGAGGACCTGTTTTACCGGCTCAACGTCTTCCCGATCGCCATCCCGGCGCTGCGCGAGCGCCCCGGCGACATCGTGCCGCTGGCGCGCCACTTCCTCGCCCGCCACGCCGCCCGCCAGCAGCGCCAGGTGCGCTTCTCGCCCGCAGCCGAGGCGCTGCTGCCGCAGTACGCCTGGCCAGGCAACGTGCGCGAGCTGGAGAACACCATGCACCGCGTGCTGATCCTGACCCAGGGCGACGAGGTCGCCGCCGAGACCATCCGCCTGTGCCTGCCGCAATGGCGGCCGGAGGCGGCAAATCCTGCCGGCGGAGCGGCAGGGATTGCCGGTCTTGCCGGGCAGGCGGGGGATCTCGGGGCCGCGCAGGCGGGCAGCGGGCAGGCTGGAGGGGCGGGCTACGGCGGCTCCGCGGGGGCGTCTGCCGGGGTGCAGGCGTCTTCCGCTGCGTTCCAGCCCGTCGGGTCGGGCTCAGCTGCTCCGCCTCCCGGGCGCCCGGCCAACATGAAGGATCTCGAGCGCGAACACATCCTCGCCACGCTGCGCGAGTTCGGCGGCTCGCGCAGGAAGACCGTGGAAAAGCTCGGCATCTCGGAGCGCACGCTGCGCTACAAGCTCCAGCAATACCGCGAGGAAGGGTACGACGTCTGAGCGGCTGTGTTCGCGCCTGCCGGCGCTCCTACATGGAGCGTCGTGTCTCGGCGGCTCTGCTTATACCGGCATGTTCATGATGTCCTGATACGCGGTGACCAGGCGGTTGCGGACCTGGACCATCTGCTGGAAGGACATGCTGGCCTTTTGCAGGTTGACCATCACGTCCTGCAGGTTGACGTTGGGGTCGCCGGCGGAGAAGTTCTGCGCCATCGCGCGCGCCTCGCCCTGGGCGGCGCTGACGTCCTTCAAGGCGGTGTTGAGCACGTCGGCGAAGTTCACGCCGCCCGCGGGCGCGTCGGCGGCGGGCGCAGCCTTGCCCTGTGCGGCCTGCGATACCGAGCGCAGCTCGCTCAGCATCTGGTCGATTCCACGGGTGTCCATAGCGTAATCCCCCGGCTTCAGGGTGGTCGGTGACGTCAGTGTAGCAGAGCAAATCGCGTGCCAGCGCCGTCTTCGCGGCTGCCGCCGCTCCTACAAGGGCCGAGGCGCGGTGTTTCATGTAGGAGCGCCGGCAGGCGCGAAAGCGGCGGTGCCGCGGCGCCGGCGCGGATTCCGGGCGCCGTGTTCGCGGCTGCCGCCGCTCCTACAGGGGCCGAGGCGCGATGTTTCATGTAGGAGCGCCGGCAGGCGCGAACGGGCCTAGATTCCCCCGCGCGCCTTGGCGTTGAGCTCGCGCTCGGTCTTGAAGATGTAGCGCTGGATGCGGGTGTCGGCCGTGCGCGGCAGGGCGGCGAAGCGCAGGCCGACGCGCAACTGCTCGGTGCCGTTGCGCTGCGTCTGGCGGTTGAGGTTGCGCACCTCGAGGTCGAGCTCGATCGGGTCGCCATCGGGCAGGGCGAGTCGGCACGCCGGCAGTACGCCGCCGATGACGAACTCCGCCGCCCCCGCGGGCACCATTACCGCCACCCCGCCGGCACCGATGTCGATCACGCGCGCGCTCACCTCCACCGGCTTGCGCGCCAGGTCCTCCGCCCGCAGCAGGCAGCTCAGCGCGTGCGCGAGCGGTACCTGCAGGCGATAGAACTCGCGGCGCTGCAGGCGCAGCATCTCTGTCGGCAGCGGCGCGATGAATGCCGGGCGGCCCTTGTCCTGGCCTTCGCTGAGGCCGACGAGCGGAAACTGGATGCGGATGCCGTCGAGCTGGGTGATGCAGGTCAGGCGCGGTGCGGCGAGCGCGCGGCGGTTGGCCTGGGGGTCGGGGCTGGGGTCGAGCACCACGCGTGCGCGCTCCTCGTCCACCTTCAGCACCGCAGTCATGAAGGAGTGGCCGCCGCCGGTGTGCGCGGTGATCAGGCCGCGGTGGGTGATGAGATCCTGCAGCAGCTGCAGGATCTGGCGCGCGCCGCGCAGGGTGTATTTCTCGAGCTCGTCGCCGCGGCTGATGTCGAGCGCTGCGGGGCTGGCGGGGCTGCCGTCGGGAGGTGGAGTGCTGGGTTCGGCCATGCGGGGCGATCGTGTGTTGGGCGGGGTCGGAAGGCGGGTGGAGTGCGGCGTGGAGTGTGGCGTGCTCACAAGCGGCCGCGCTCGCGCGCGTTGCGGGTGCGCTCGACGCGCAGGATGTAGCGCTGGATCACATCCTCGGCGCCGCGCGGCAGGTCGGCGAACTCGCAGCCGGCGCGCAGCACCTCGGCGCCGCCGCGCCGGGTGATGCGGAAGAGGTTGCGCACGACCAGGCGCGCGGGGATCGGCGCGGTGTCGGGCAGGCGCAGCAGGCTGTCGGGGAACTCCGTGCCCGGCTCGAAGTGCACGCCCACCGGCGGCACCGCGATCGCCACGCCGCCGCCGCTGATGTCGAGGATGCGCAGCTCGGCCTCGCGCCGGCTGCCGTCGACGCGGGGGAGCGCCAGCGTGCAGCTCACCGCTTCCGAGATCGGCGTCTGCAGGCGATAGAACTCGCGCCGCTGCAGGCGCAGCAGGGCCTCGGGCGGCGGCGCGCGCAATCCCGGGCTGCCGCCGTCCTCGACGAGGCGCTGGCCGCGCAGCAGGAACTGGATGCGCACCTTGTCGAGCTGGGTCACGCAGTCGAGCGCGTCGGCGTGCTCCATGCGCTGGTTCTGCAGGGCGTCGGCGCTGCCGTCGAGCAGCAGGCTGCTGCCGTCCTCGGCGACTTCGACCAGGGTGGACAGCACGGACTCGTTGCCCGGCGCCAGCCGCGCGCTCACCAGCGCCCGCGCGCCCACCAGGTTGCGCAGGACGGCGAGGATCTCGCGCGCGTCGCGCAGCACGTACTTCGCCTCGTCGTCGGCGTGGATGAGTTCGATGCGGGTGTCTTCGTGGTCGATCGTCATGCGTGCGTGCCCGAGGTGCCGGCGTGTGTTGTCCCGCTTATATCACGAGATGCGGCACGGCGCCCCACCAGAGGGGGCCCCTTGTTGGGCAAAGGCGTAGCGACTCGCGCCAGTTGTGGCAGGCAGGGTCAGGCGGCTCTGATCTCGTCGAGCAGGTCGGGATGGCGTTCAAGTACCTTGAGTAGTTTCACCAAGGCCAGCGGCGGTTTGGTCTTGCCATTTTCGTAGCGGGAGAAAGCATTGACGCCTCCACCGAAGATCTCTGCGGCCTGGCGTTGATCCAGGTCAAGCTTCTTGCGCACTCTGGCGATGAAGTCGGGGTCCACGTAGGCGGCGTTCACCTGGCGCTGGAACTGCCCCAGCAACTCGCTGTAGCGGTCGCCGTGTTCGCGGTTCAGGATCACTTCGCCGCAAGCCGGGCAGAAGTCGCCGGTGACCGCTGGGATCGTGGTGGTTTCGCCTTTGTACAGGTACGGAAGGTCGCGGGTGTCGTGGATGAGTTCAGCCGCTCCACAGCAGGGGCATTTCATGGTCACAGCTCCTTGAACGAAACGATCAGAACGTCGTCGATGACGGTCAGCTTCAAATAAACCTCGGTTTGGCAAGTAGGTTAAGGTTTCATCGTTTGCGGCCGTGATCCAGCGCTGTGCCACACCAAAGGGGCCTTCTTTTACGACAGGCTCCACCCGCGGCACGGGTGCTCGCCGCAACGTTCAAGGGGCGGTTTCACCTTCTTGCGCGTCGGGCGCGGGGCGCGGGCGCAGGGATTCGGGCAGGTCGCGGGCGATGGGCGCCGTGCCGGCGTCGGCGCCCTGTTCGATGCGGTACAGCCAGGCGAGCAGTTCGGCCACCGCGACGTAGAGTTGCGGCGGGATGCGGGCGTCGAGGTCGACCTGCATCAGCAGGCTCACCAGCTCGGGCGATTCGTGCACGAAGACGCCGGCCTCGTTTGCGCGCTCGATGATCTCGCGCGCCACCACGCCCTTGCCCTTGGCGACCACGCGCGGCGCGGCCTCGCCGGCGGTGTAGGCGAGCGCGACGGCTTCGTTGCGCAGGGGCGGGCGGGGGTCAGCCATGTTGGCGTGTGGTGCTGGTGGTCATCTAGCCCGCGGCGCCCGGCGTCTGGGGCGCAGCGGAGGATGGGGCGGCGGAGTTGGCCGCGCGCGGCTCAACAACCAGGCCGGTGAGCTTGAGGTTGGCCGCTTCCAGCGCCGAGGCCAGCGCGGCGCCGCCGGCGTCGAGTGCGCGGATCGTCGCCGGGTCATCGGCGCGCAGGCGCAGCGCGACGCCGGCGGGGGTCAGGTGCAACTGCGCCTCGACGCCGCCGAGGCGCGGCATGGTCAGGCGCAGGGTGGTGTTCCAGGTGGGCTCGGCGTCCTCGCCCTCGCGGCTGCCTTCGCCTTGCGGGTCTTCGATCACCCATTCGATCGGCTGCCCCGGCCAGGCCTGGCCCTGCCACACGTATTGCTGGGTAGCCAGCGCGTCGAGTTGCTGGTGGACGACTGGCATCAGGCGCTCGGGGATGGGCTGCGCGCGTACGGGCGCGGCTTCTTCCACGCCGGCGCGCAGGGAGGCGGGGCTGCGGGTGGCGTTGAGCTGTGCGGTATCGTCGGTGCCACCGGCAATACGTGCGGCTGCAGTGGCGGCGGATTGTGCTGCGGGCGCGGCGGGGGTCGAAGGCGTGGCGTTGGCCGTTGCAGTCGCCGCCTGCCCGGTGGCGTTTGTCGAAGCGCCCGTGCCGGGCTGGCCGGCGCCCGCGCCTGCGCCCACGCCCGGGGCCGACTGCTGGCCCTGCGGCTCGCGCAGCAGCGCGGCGGTGTCGAGCTTGCCGAGCACCCACTGCGCCTGGTGCGATTCATAGAACAGCCCGCTCTGCCCGAGCGCCTGGCGCAGCAGCGGCACGAGCTGCGTGCCATTTGTGGGCGGCGCGTTCAGCAGTGGCTCGTTGCCGGCGAGGCTGGCCGGCTGCGGCGTGGGCTGGCCGGTGAGCAGAAAGCTGATCAGGCGCCCGGTCTGGCTCAGCGCCGGCTGGGCCGAGGCGGTGTTGGCCGCAGCCGTCTCGCCGCCGACGATGCGCGCGAACACGGCTCGCGGGGTGACTTGCGAGACCTCCAGCTCGAGCGTGTCGCCCGACTTGGCCGCGCTGTTGAGTGACAGCGTCATCTGCTGTCCGGCCACCAGCGCGCGGAAAGTGCCGTCGGGCAGGGTGCGCTGCAGGGTGGCGAAGAAGCGCTGGCCGGGGACGAGCTCGGGCAGTTGGGCCTGGATCTCGCGCGCACGCTGCAGGCCCGCAACCGGCGGTTCGGTGTTGAAGAAGCTGGCTTCGTTGATCAGGCGCAGGCGGGCAGCGAGGTCGGCGGGGATCATCGCGGGGGCTCCTGCGTGGCCGGCGTTCGATCAGCCCGCGCGCGGGTCAGGGCGCGAGCGCGCCGTAGGCGTTGCGCACCGCACGTTCCTGGCGGCCGCCGGCGAGCAGCTTGCGCACGCTGGCGAGGAAAGGGTCGGTGTGGGTGCGGATCTCGGCGTCCAGCGCCAGCAGGCGCTCGATGCCGACGCGCAGGGCGTCGGCTTCGGCGGCGGGCAGGGTCGCCATGGCTGCGGCGTCGGCGGTTGCATCGGCGCCGAGTCGCGCGGTGTCGCGCAGCGCCGCCGCCTCGCGCTCGAGGGCGGCGAGGCGGTCCCAGTCGTTCGCGCGCGCTGCCTCGGCCATGGCTTCGTAGCGGGCGAGCAGGGCGTCGAGGGTTGGGCGGGTGAGCATGGCTGCGGGCCTCAGTTGCTCAAGCGGCAGCCGTCTTCACCTGCCCGGCGATGCCGGCCCAGGCTTCGCGCAGGGTGGCGAGCAGCCCGGCCACCTCGTCCAGCGCGGGCTGGCTGTTATGCAGGTTGGCGTAGAGCAGGCGCTCGCTCATGTAGTCGTAGAGGGCTGCCAGGCGCTCGGCCAACTCGCCGCCAGCGTTCATGTCCAGGCTCACCTTGAGGCCGTTGATGATGATCTCGATCGCCTTGGACACGGCCATGCCCTTGCCGGGAATGTCCTTGCTCTGCATCGCGATGCCGGCGGTGCGCACCTGCAGCAGGGCACCGTCGAACAGCATCAGGATCAGCCTGTGTGGGTCGGCGGTGTTGACGCCGGTTTCGACGCTTACCTTGGCGTAGGCGGCGGCGCGGTTTTGCTGGAATCCACCGAACATGTTTGGGGGGTCTCCGTCTGGGTTCCGTGGGTTAGGCGAAGCTCGACAGGCTGGCGAGCTGCTGGGTCAGATAGTTGCTGGTCTGCGTCATGCTGGCGATGGTCGAGTCGAGCGCGGTGAATTGCGCCTGATAGCGCTTCTGCACGCTTTCCAGCCGGGCTTCGAAAGCCTCGCGCTGCTTGCCGATCATCTTGATCGAGGCGTTGAGGCCCTCGGTGCGCCCGGCGAGTAGACCGCCCGTGTCGATGAAGTTCTTCAGCCCGTCCGACACCGTCGCCGCCAGTCCCTTCGTGTCACCGCTGCCGGTGAAGAAGGCCGCCACGTCACGGTTCGGGTCCTTCAGCGCGGCGTCGAGCTTGCTGCTGTCCACCGTGAGCTTGCCGTCCTTGTCGAAGGTGATGCCGATGTCGGCCAGGCGCGTGGTGTCGCCCAGGCCGGACAAGGCGCCGCCCACCAGGTTGCGCACCTGGCTCTGGATGCTGCGCGCGCTCGAGTCGCCGGTAAGGGTTGCAGCGGTCCGGGTCTCGGCGTTGTAGTTGGTGAGGTTCTTGAGCGTGGTCTGGGTGTCGTTGTGCGCCTTGACGAAGGCGTCGATCGCGCTGCGCGCACCGCCGAAGTCTTCGGCCACCGACAGGCTGGCGGCGGCGGTCGTTTCCTTGGTCAGGGTCAGTGTGACGCCCTCGAGCACGTCGCTGATGGTGTTGCTGCCGCGGGTGACGGTGATGCCATCTACGTTGATGCGCGCATCCTGCGAGGCCTGCAGCACGTAGCTGGTGTTGCTGCCGGCGGGCACGGTGGGGTTCTCGGGGTCGATGGCCACGCTGGGGTCGTAGGCCAGCCCCGCGGTGCCGCCGATCTGGAAGGCCTGCTCCGCGCCGGTCTTCTTGCCGGTGACGACGAGTTGCTTGGCAGTGCCGTTATCGATGACGCTGGCGGTCACGCCCAGGTCGCCCTTGTTGATCGCGTCGCGCAGTTCCTCGATGGTGCTGCCGGTGAAGTCGATCGACTTGGCGCCCGCCTCACCCGGAACGAAGCTGCCGCCGTCCATCTTGCCGAAGGTGATGCTGACGGTGGTGGGGGCTTCGGCCGTGCCGGCCGTGGGGGTAAAGCTCGTGCTGGCGCCGGTGGCGACGCGCTGCACCTTGGCCAACTGCTCCACCTGCACCGAATAGCTGCCCGCCGCCGCACCGCTCGCGGTGCTGGCTGTAAAGCCGGCGTCGCTGCCCACGGTGGCCTTGGTGGCGGAAAATTTTGCCGCGTCGTTCAGCGCGTTGGCCGCGGTCTGCAGCGCCGACAGGCTGCCCTTGATTTGCCCGAAGGCCGACAGCTTGGCCTGGAAGCTCGCTTCCTTTCTCGCCATCGCGGTCAGCGGCTGGCGCTCGACCGCCATCAGTTGCGAGACCAGGCTGTTGATGTCGAGCCCGGAGCCCAGTCCCGATGCACTCAATGCCATGATCTGCTCCTGTTCGTGTGTGTCTGTTCCGGTTGGCTCAGGCTTGCTGCTTGATCAGCAGGCCTTGCAGCTTGTCGATGGCTTTCGAGATCGCCAGCACTTCTTCCGAAGGCATCTGGCGGATGACCTCGTCGGTCTGCGAGTCGACGATCTTGACGATGGTGCGGCCAGTGTCGTCGTCGATGGAGAAAAGCAGGTTTTGTGCCACCGGCGCGATGGCCTTTTTCACTTCGTCGACCGCCTGCAGCAGGGTCTCACGGTCGGGTACTCCCGCCTCGTTGTTGGGCGGTTCCGGACGGGTGGTGTTCTGCGTGCCGCCGAGTTCGTTAACGCGTGCAGTCTGCGCCTGGGTGTTGCTGCCGCTGCTGCGCTGGCTGCTGGCTGCCGACTGCTGGCTGGCTACGCGCGCCAGTTGCGCGTCCATCGCGGCGTTGGACGATGCGATGCCTTGAATGCTCATGATTCGCCTCCTTCATGGGGCAACGGCGCGAAGCTCCGTGGGAGCTCCGCGCCGAACGCTGGTTACATCAACCGAGTTTAACCGCGGAGCAGCGACAGCACGTTCTGCGGCAGACCGTTCGCCTGAGCCAGCATCGCGGTGCCAGCCTGCTGGAGGATTTGGGCGCGGGTGAGGTTCGCGGTTTCGGTGGCGAAGTCAGCATCCACGATGCGACCACGGGAAGCTGAGAGATTTTCGCTAGTCGTATTCAAGCTCGATACCGTAAAGTCGAGTCGGTTCATCTGCGCGCCGAGTTCCGCTCGGTTGCCGCTCAGGTAATCCATCGCTACATCGACCGCGGACATTAGATCTCTCGCGCTATCACCAGTTTTGGCGCTGCCGAAGGCAGTCATCGCGGCGTCGAGAGCCTGCATTTCCGTGCTGGCCCCAGTCGTAGAGAGCTTTACGTTAGCGAAACTAAGAGTCATCTGACTTGAGTTTGTAGTTCCTTCTCCGATATGCAAGTTGATGCTATTTCCGGCGCTTTCAGTAACAACCGTGAGTGTGTCGAGGTCGGCTGACGTATCGGCGCCAGCGGAGGGGCCCGCTTCAGCATTCGTAAGAGTCAGCGAAACACCTGCCTTTGCGAACGTTATGGTCTTACTGGTGCCATTTCCACTTACAGCAAGATCAGCATAAGCAATTTCTTCGCTTACGGCTTGCCCATTCTCAGTCCACGAAAGTTTGAGTTTGGAATCGGTGGAGTTATCCTCCATCGTGAATGTTACGCCAGCTTTTGCCTTGCTAACATCAACGTCCGAAATAGCAACTTTTGCGGTACTCAGGTAGGCGCCTTCTTTCAATGTAGAGGAAGCCGCTTGTCTAGTTCCGGTGCTTCCATCTAGCAGCTTAACGCCATTGAAGTTGGTCTTATCGGCGAGGTTATTTATTTCCGTGCGAAGCTGGTCTAGCTCCTTGTAAATATTCTCGCGTTCTTTTGTTCCAATCGTGTCGCTTGCGGCTTGTGTTCCAAGTTCCTTCATTCGGAGGAGCATGTCTTGTGTCGAATTGATTGCTCCCTCCGCTGTCTGAATCATAGAAATGCCGTCGTTGGCATTTCGAGTTGCTTGGTTAATCGAGCGGATCTGGGAGTTCATTTTTTGCGAAATCGCGAGGCCTGCTGCGTCGTCCTTGGCACTGTTGATGCGTAGGCCAGAAGAGAGACGCTGCAGCGAAGTCGCGAGTGAGCCTTGCGAAGAGTTAAGTTGACGCTGCGCATTCAGCGAGGCAACGTTGGTGTTGATCGTCTGGGCCATGATGTTTCTCCTGGTAGGTCAGGTTGGTCATACACCCGTATCTGCATCGCTTGCCTTGGCGGGTGCGGAGCGTTTGTTTGTGCTCTTGGTTGCTTTTACGACCCCGGGGTAAAACTCTTTAGGAATTTCTTTCGGTGCCGCGCGCGTTTCCTGCGCTTGGGGGCTTTTACGGCGCGGGGTGGGGGAACTTGAGGGAAGAAGGAGGCAGGCGCCGGGGGCGCTGTCGGGGTGGGCACGAGGGCGGATGGGGTGCTGGGAGTCGCTGCGTTCTTGAGAGCGGCTGCTTTGGCGGGCGAGCCCGCTCCCACCGGTGAGACGCGCGTGCCGTGACACGACATCGCGTGAGGAAGGCTCGGGACTGCGCTTTGGACGCGCGCCTCTCCCGGCTGCGTCACCATGGCCGGCTCAGCGCTTCAAGTCGCGGTAGACGTTTTCGTGGGGACCGACAGCTTCCAGATAGACCAATCGAACGCCGTCATCGCGGGTGTAGCCCAGCAGGTACAACTGGCCGAGGCAGCGAAACTTGTAGACCCACAATTCGGAGAGATCGGCCTTCTTCTTTTCGCCGATGTCGCGCTCGCTTTCCTGGATTCGCAGCGGGAAGGCGTCCTTGGACATCCTGTTCTCCTGGTGCGTGAGGGAGTGCATCAGTTGCCCAGGTGTGCAGTTACGTCCAGGGGTTCAGCAGGCCTACGTTCGTGGCCTCGAAGTCACCGACGTTTCGTGTAACCACCGTCAGGCCGTGCACCAGGGCAGTGGCCGCGATGAGGGCGTCGCGCTCCGCACGTGGGTCTGGAACATGCAGCCTCGCGCAGCACCGTGCGACTCCGGTATCGACAGGAAGGATTCGTCCGTCAAAAGCCGGCAGCACGTGTTTGTCGAGCCATGCGCGCAGGAGGGCGGCTTGCGCGGCATCTCGCCGCTCGACGAGCAGGATGCCCAGTTCGAGCTCCAGCACGGAAATTGCCGACAGGAACATCGCGCTGGCGGACGTTGCCTCAGCCCAGGCGGCGACCCGCACGTCGGCCTTGCCCGTTCTGGCCTTGCGCAGCTCGGAAACGACGTTGGTATCGAGCAGGTACATCAGGAGAGATCTGCCGGGCGAAAGAGCGGCGCGCTCGCACGCACGGGCTCGAACTCGATGTCCTCGAGGCCGGGCATGGCGAGCAGATCGACGATGCTCGGCTGCTTGGCGATCAAGCTGCGGTAGGACTCGACCGAGAGCAACACGTGGGAAGGACGCCCGCGGTCGGTGATGAAGACGGGGCCTTCGAGCGCGGCTTTCTTGGCGCGCCCGACGTCGTGGTTGAATTCGCGACTCGACAAAGTGGTGTTCATCACAGCATGCTCCGATCTGTAGGTATGTTTCTACATTCTACTTGGTGGGGTGCTCAAGCTGAAGGTTCCATGCACGCTTGGGGAAATCGGGGACAGACCACGATTTTCGGTCCCCAGAAACGTGACGACCGCCGGCAGGGGGGCGCGGCGGTCGTGGGGTGGTAGGGTCGGTGATCTGCCGGCTGCGGGCCGGGGAATCCGGTAAGGCTGGCGGCGTCGAGGGCCTGCGTTGCGTCCAGCATGTGCTGCAGGCGGATCCGGTCATCAGGCAGCATATCGAGTCTGAGCGGTACGGATGATGTCGTCGCGGAAATACCGGCTGAGGTCCCCAGCGGTGCGAAGGTCGATCGTCTTGCCACCCATGAGCGCCGAAAGTTCTTCTTCGAGCTTGGCCATGCCCAGCAGTCCGGGAACGCGGTCGGGCTCGAACTCGACGAGGAGGTCCAAGTCGCTGTCGGGCCGCGCGGTGCCCTTGATTGTCGAGCCGAAGACGGACAACTGCCGGATGCCTTGCGCACGGCAGAAGTCTGCGAGGGCTTTGTCGTCAGGTGCGAGTGCGGTGGGTGGCATGTGCTTAGTTCCTGCAAGTCGTCCAACTCGAATGGGAGGATGGGTCATTTGCGGTTTCGGATCAAGGCGGTTTGGATGTCGACGATGTCGCCCACGGTGATGTGCCGAGGAGGGGCGGGAGGCAGACCTTTCAGGGTCGAGGGTCAGGTCTTGCATTTGCTCATCGCCTGCCCCTGCGGCGTCGCTTGAAACGCCACGACCGCCGGCGGTGTCGCGCGGCTCTCGTCGCTTGCTGTGGCGGCTTCGCCTGCTCGCCTACCTGAAACGACACGATCGCGCTATGGACGAACGAGGGCATGCAGGCATAACCTATGCGCACACACGAATGCGCATGGAGGGATCGATGCCAGCCACACGGAGTACCCAACGCGCGCGCACCCATTCATCTGGCAAGCGCGCGACAAACCTGAGCCTGAGCAGCGATGTTCTGGAGGCGGCCAGGCAACTCGACATCAACATTTCTCAGGTCTGCGACGCCTACTTGCGTGAGCTTGTGCGCCGCGAGCAGGCGCGCAAGTGGCGCGAGGATCATGCCGATTTCATCGCTGCCTACAATGCGACCGTCGAAGCAGAAGGCTTGCCGCTCGAAGCGTGGAGAAATTTTTGATGGCACGTTTCGACGTCTATGCCAATACGGGAGGCCACGCCGACACAACGCCCTACCTGCTGGATGTGCAGAGCGATCTGCTCGACGCATTAGACAGCCGTGTGGTGATTCCATTGCGCAGTCTCGCGCACTTCCCGAAGATCAGGCTGCCTGCCCGTCTGACGCCGGTGTTGACCGTTGAGGGCACGGATTGCCTTCTGGAAACACCAAAGATGGGCGCTGTACCGCTGCGAGCGCTGAAGTCGCCCGTGACTTCGCTTGCGCACGCGCAGGAGCAGATCACCGCTGCATTGGATTTTCTGTTCCAGGGCTACTGACCTCGAGGGAGCGAGGAAATCGGGGACAGACCAGAAATCGGGGACAGACCACTTTTTCTCGTCGCCTGAAACGCCGCGACCGCCGGCGGTGTCGCGCGGCGGTCGTATCGGGTGCGGCTGGCGGCTTATCGGCCATCGCTACCCCGAGCACGCCACCCCTGCCTCGAAATAGACGTCGGCGATCGGCATCTGCAGCTCCACGCTGGCGAATTCGACCGCGTCGCCGGGCTCGAAGGTGATGATGTCCCAAGCGATGTCGCCGCGGCGGCGGTAGAGCTCGAGCTTGCATTCGTCCTGGCTGACCAGGGCATACTCCTTGAGGCTGGGGAGCGTGCGGTAGGCGCGAAGCTTTTCGCGGCGGTCGATGCCTTCGGTGGAGGGCGAGAGGACTTCGATGATCAGGGTCGGGCTGTCGACGATTTGCATCTGGGCGTCGAGCTCGAGCAGCCGGGACTCGCAGGTGACCATCACGTCGGGGTAGAAATAGCTGCGCTCCTTCTTCAGGTACAGCTTCACGCCTTCCATGAGGGCGCGGCAGGGTGTGCCGCGCAGGTGGGTGCGAAGGGCGGTGTAGAGGTTGCCTGCGATGATGTTGTGACGGATGCTCGCCCCGGTCATGGCGAAGATTTCGCCGGCGACATATTCGTGGCGAACGGGCGAGCTGGCCTCCAGGGTGAGGTACTCGGATTCGTCCAGCAGTCGGTAGGGTTGGGATTGCATCGTGCCGTCCTCGTCTCGTACGCCTTGTGCCGCTGATTATAGAGCCGGCCTTCGCCCCGGCGACCGCGCAGTCGATGTCACAGCGGCACGTAGGGAAAATCGGGGACAGATCACGTGTTCTCCTCGCCTGAAACGCCACGACCGCCGGCGGTGTGGCGCGGCGGTCGTGGTGGGGTGGTGCCTGACAGGTGGCAGTGATAGTCCGGCGGTGGGCCGAGGGTGTCGGTGAGCTTGGTGGCGTCGAGGATGGTCTCGGTCCATTCTGAGGCGCTGAGGGCCTTGGATGTGATCTGTGTTGCTCGCCGTCTGAGGACGGCTTGGGACTGCGCTCTGGACGCGAGCATCTCCCGGCGGCGTCGCCAAGGCCAGGTCAGCGCTTCAAGTCGCGGTAGAAATTCTCGTGGGGACCGACGGCCTCCAGATATACCAACCGAACGCCGCCATCGCGGGTGTAGCCCAGCAGGTACAACTGGCCGAGGCAGCGGAACTTGTAGACCCACAATTCCGCGAGGTCGCCTTTCTTCTTTTCGCCGCTGTCAGGGTTACAGGCTACCGCTTCGACGGCGGCATCCACCTCGGCCAACATGTTGTCGTGCAGTTTCTTGTAGACACGAGCAAAGCGTCGCGTTTGCCGAACGTCCCAGCTCATGCCTTGGCTGTCGAGCGCGGTACGAAGACGGTGCTGTCCTCACGCGGTTCGGCCATGCTCATGAGGCTTTCGGCAATGAACGAGGCCGGCAGATCCGGGTTGTCGAGCGCGGCCCGACCCACTTTGGCCCAGAACTCGACCTGGCCTTGCACGGTACGGAACTCGGCCTTGGCTGCAGCGCGTGCGGCGCTGACCAGGCTCTCATCGATACGCACGGATACGGTGCTCATTGCGATCTCCACTGGAATTGATTGACTACAATTGTAGGCGGGCGCGGTTTTGTGGTCAAAGGACCAGAAGAGTTGGGGGCGAGGGCATTGTGCGCGCGCATACGCGCTCGGGGCCTCGATGATGGCAGCCGGGTCGTGGATGGGGCTTGAGCGACCCTTGCATGCCCCAGGGCGCGCAGGGCTCTCATTTACTCATCGCTTGCCCTGGTGGCTTCGCCTACCTGAAACGACACGACAGAGCGATAGACTCGGGAGGGCATGCGGGCATAACCTATGCGCACACAAACATGCGCATGGAGATGGCGATGCCAGCCACACGAAGCACCCAACGCATGCGCACCGGTTCATCCGGCAAGCGCGCCATAAACCTGAGCCTGAGCAGCGACGTTCTGGATGCGGCCAAGCAACTCGACATCAACATCTCCCAGGTCTGCGATACCTACCTGCGCGAGCTTGTCCGTCGCGAGCAGGCGCGCAAGTGGCGCGAGGATCATGCCGAGTTCATCGCTGCCTACAATGCGACCGTCGAGGCAGAAGGCTTGCCGCTCGAAGCATGGAGAAGTTTCTGATGGCGCGTTTCGACGTCTACGCCAATACGGGCAGCCACGCTGACACGACGCCCTACCTGCTGGATGTGCAGAGCGATCTGCTCGACGGCCTCGACAGCCGGGTGGTGATTCCATTGCGCAGTCTCGAACACTTCCCGAAGGTCAGGTTGCCTGCCCGTCTGACACCGGTATTGACCATCGAGGGAAAGGACTGCCTTCTGGAAACACCAAAGATGGGTGCTGTGCCGCTGCGAGTGCTGAGGTCGCCCGTGACTTCGCTCGCTCGAGCGCAGGAGCAGATCACCGCTGCATTGGATTTTCTGTTCCAGGGCTACTGACCAGGTGATTGGGCTACGCCGAGCACGCCACCCCGGATTCGAAGTACACATCCGCGATCGGCAGCGCCAGCTCCACGCTGGCCAGTTCGACCGTGTCACCGGGCTCGAAGGTGATGATGTCCCAGCCGATGTCGCCGCGGCGGCGGTGTAGTTCGACGCGGCATTCGTCCTGGCTGACCATGGCGTATTCCTTCAGGCCGGGCAGGGTGCGGTAGGCGCGCAGCTTCTCGCGGCGGTCGATGCCTTCGGTGGAGGGGGAGAGGACCTCGACGATCAGCACGGGGCTGTCGACGACCTGCACCTGCGCGTCGAGCTCGAGCAGGCGCGGCTCGCAGGTCACCATCACGTCGGGGTAGAAGTAGCTGCGCTCCTTCTTCAGGTAGAGCTTGACCCCTTCCATGAGCGCGCGGCAGGGCGTGCCGCGCAGGTCGGTGCGCAGAGCGGTTGCGATGTTGAGCGCGATGATGTTGTGGCGGATGCTGGCCCCCGTCATCGCGAAGACTTCGCCGGCGATATACTCGTGGCGGACCGGCGAGCGCGCCTCGAGCGCGAGGTATTCGGCTTCATCGAGGGGCTTGTAGGCTTGCACATGCATGGTGGATTCCTCGTCGTCCGCGGACCTCGGGGGCATCCGGGGTGTGGTGGCGGTGTCGCGCGCGTTCGGGCTCAATCGGCGTTGCGGAACACCTTCTGCCACGGGATCGAGACCTCGAGGCTCTCCAGCACCAGGGCCTGCTCGGGCTCGATGTCCTGCAGCTCCCAGCGCTCGTCCTGGCTGCGGCGGTAGTGCTCGATGCGGCGCAGGTCGGGGTCGATGAGGACGAAGTCGCGCAGCGAGGGGATGCGGCGATAGGCGGCGAACTTTTCGCCGCGGTCGTAGGCGGCGGTGGCGGGCGAGAGCACCTCGACGATCAGCGTGGGCGCGCGCATGAACTGGTCGGCGCGGTGGTCGGCGGGGTCGCAGGTGACGAGGACGTCGGGGTAGAAGTAGGCCTCGTCCGCAGCGGCCTGGACCTTCATGTCGGCCATGTAGGCGCGGCAGGGGCTGCCTTCGAGGGCCTCGTCGAGGGCGCTGAAGATGTTGCCCGAGATCGTCACGTGCCGGCGGCTGGCGCCGCCCATGGCGAAGGTCTCGCCGTGGTAGTACTCGTGCTTGTCGGGCTGGCCGGCTTCCCACCGCAGGTAGTCTTCGGCGGTGAAGGGGGCGGTGGGCTGGGGCAGGGCCATGATGTGCGCGTCCGGGCGGTGAAATCTCGAAGGGATTATAGTCCGGCACATGAACGCCAAGCCCCGCCACGTCGAACGTGCGCTCCACGAGCGGGTCGAGATCGTGCCCTACGATCCGGCCTGGCCGGGGCTGTTCGCCGAGGAGGTGGCGCGGCTGCGCGCGGCCCTGCCGGCGGATCTGATCGGGCGCATCGAGCACTTCGGCAGCACCGCGGTGCCGGGCCTGGCGGCCAAGCCGATCATCGACATGCTGGTCGAGGTGCGCACGATGGAGGACGTGGCGCAGCGCATCGCGCCGCTGCTGCAGGCGCAGGGCTACGAGTTCTTCTGGCGGGCGCCCGAGCACGGCCTGCCGGGCATGAACTACGCGTGGTTCATCCGCCGCGACGCGGCGGGGCGGCGCACCCACCACATCCATTTTCTCGAGACCGGCTCGTCGGAATGGGAGCGCCTGCTGTTCCGCGACTACCTGCGCGCGCACCCCGAGGCCGCGCGCGCCTACGGCGAGCTCAAGCAGCGCATCGCCGCCGAGCATCCCGACGACCGCGTCGCCTACGCGAAGGCGAAGACGCGCTTCGTGCGCGCGGCGATGCAGGCTGCGCGCGCGGAGGTCGGCGGTCCGCGTCGGGTTTGATCGCCGCTTCGATCATTTCGACCAACTCGTCAGGTCGTGGCCGCAACAGGGCGGTCGAGTTCGCAATAAAAAAGAGGCTCCTTTTCATGGGAGCCTCCATTGTACGTTCTGGATTGTCTGCGGTAGATGGCCTGGAAAAGCTCAGGTGTCCGTGCGCGAATTAAATTACTCAACCCGAAGGATATCGCGGAGTTCTTGAATCAATCGCTTACTGTCCGTCCCGGTAGCCTCGCTTGAAATCCTCTTCGAGCCCTTTGTCCTTCGCGTCTCGATAGGCTTCTTTTTCGGCTGCGGTCATCCTGCCGGATTTGTTCTGCCCCGACTTGCGGGCTTCCGCGGCTTTTTTGCCCGCCTCTCTGGCTTTGTTCCGGTCATTTCCGTGACCGGAGCCCCAGCGCTGCTCGCTCGACTGCGCCATGGAGTCGGTCGGAGTCATTAGCGCTCCAGTGCCGAAAACAAGGGCCATTGCGAGGATGGTGACGGCTTTCATTTTCATGTTTGCATCTCCTTGCGTCGGAACGACGTCGAATGAATTGTTTTCTGGATAAGGGCGGCCGCATTGCCTGATTCCGGGGTGCATCTCATGAGCTTCGATTCAAGTCTAGAGTCTTTGCCGGTTCTGCTTCAATCACGGATTGGTTGCGATCGTGAATTAATTGGCTATCGAGTCTCGCGTTCGGGTAATGCGACCCAGATTGGGGATTTAGGATAGATGTCGTGAATCTCAGCCGCCCGGGCCGGGCTTGATCGCGGCCTCCATCCGCGTGGCCATCTCGTCGGCCCCGGCGGGATGTCCTGCTCCATGCCGCTCCCGTGGTGATCGCCCTCTCAACAGGGCTGATGATCGGTGGTACAACTGCCCGATACCGATGCCGAAATTGCACCGCATGAATGCAGCCTATCGAGACCTTGCCAGCGTCCCCGCGCCAGCCGTGAGCATCGGACGCCCTGCTGAAGACCTGCCCGGGCGGATGGCAGAGCCTGGGGAGTCCGGGCGCGGGCGCGTGCCCGCGTGGGCTCGCTGCGCCTGCCGCGGAGGGCGACTGCGGTGACGGCGCCTATCCAGGGTCGCCGCCCGTTCGCGGTGTGGCTGATCGTGCTGTTGCTGCTCGCCTACGGCCTGCTGGGTCCGCTCCTGCTGGTGGCCGGCAGTGGCTCCATCGCCACCATCACGGAGGTCCGTCGCACCGGCGGGGCCGAGCCGCAGTGGTTCCACCGCTACTGGTGGGTGGTGGCCTACGAGTTCAGGGCCGCGGACGGCACGCAGCATGGCGGGCACACGCGGACCCTGGCGTACGACACCGGCCCGCGCGGCTACGCGAAGGTCGAGCCGGTGCTGTACCTGGCGGCGGCGCCGTGGCTCAACGTGCTGCGCAAGGAGGCCGGCGTCCATGCCGGGACGGTCGCCGTGCTGGGCGCCGCGCTGCTGATCCTGTGGCTGACCCGTGCACGACAACCGCAACGTGGCGCCGCCGTGCCGGCTGCGGGCAAGCGGACGGCTGGCGGGCGGCGCAGCCGAGCGAGCGCGACTTCGGGCGCGGCCACCGCGATGACGGTCGAGCAGTCGCGGCGCTGGCTGCTCGGCTACCGCCGCCACAGCCGGCTGTACGCCTGGCTGTTCTTCGCCGCGGTGATCCCGGTGGTGGTGCTGGTGATCTGGCTGGAGGTCGGCGAGCTCGACGAGGAGGTGCTGGGCTCGGTCGCCTTCTTCATCGTGGTGTTCCTCGCGCTCGCCCTGGGTTCGCGCCGGCAGACGAGCGCGGCCTGGCGAGCCGTGGTCGTGGATAAGCAGCGCACGGAGCGGGGCGCCGGCGGCACGCTGGTGCTGCAACTCGAGCGCGGCGAGCGCCGTACGCTGCGGGTGTCGCCGCCCCTGTTCGATTACTTCGCGCCCGGTGACGCGGTGTTCAAGCTGGACGGCTTCGAGTGGCCGGAGAAGTGGTCTCCGGACGAGGGGCGCAGGGTGTGCATCGCCTGCGGTGGCGTGGTCGAGCTCGCAGAGCCCATGAGCGCCTGCCCGCGCTGCGGCGCACCACTGCCCGCGCACGAGGCGATGCAGGCGCTGGCGCCGCGCGCCTGACGCCGGACGGCGCAGGGCTCAGCGCGGCGCGAAGCCACCCCCCACCGGCACGCCACCCACCGGCCGCCCTGCCGCTGCGGGTTCGGGCGTGGGCTCGACCAAAGTGCGCACGCGATAGCCGTTGCGGAACTCCGCCTGGTAGCGCGTGCTGCCTGCCGCGTTCGTCTCGGTGCGCGTGCCGTGCCACATGATGAAGAGCTGGCGCTTGCTCAGCAGCGCATGGCAGCGCTTGGGCATGGCCGCCGCGATCGCGGCCTGCGATTCGTGGTCGGGCATCGAGCTGCGGAAGGTCTGCGTGAGCACGCGCTCGATCTCGTGTTCCTGCAGTGCCTTACCGGCGCGCTCCCGGGCGAGCCGCACGACCTCGTCGCGCGGCATGAGCAGGAAGGCGAACCGGGTGCGGGAGCGGTCGGCGTGGGTGACCTGGACGTCGAAGACCGTGCCTTCGCAGGACGTATCGGCTGCCGGCGGCGGTGTATCGGCGGCCGCGAGCACGCGGAGCGTGGTGTGCGCGCTCACGCTGCGGCCGAGGTGGTCGCGCACGGTGAAGGCGAGGGGGTGCGTGCCGGGGGTGTCGGGTGCGCGGACGTTGGCGATCGCGCCGCCCGGGGCGGGCATCGAGTCGGCGCCGACGACGGTGAAGTCGGGCACGCCGCCGACGACCAGCAGGCTGAAGCTCACCCAGTCGCCCGCGCGCGCGGCCTCGGGGCCGCTGAGCACCACCCGTTGCAGGGGCGGGGCCTCGGCGAGCAGGCGCTCGACGAGCCCGATCACGCGCCGGGTGTGTTCGAGGGCGGGGCGCAGGATCGGATACACCGCATGGCCGTCCTCGAGGATCTTGCTCGCGTCGAGCAGGTGCTCGCGCGCCTGGCGCAGCTGCCGACCCTTGCGCGCCAGGCCGTAGCCGGCGTCGTAATGCACCCGCGCCTCGGCGATGATGCGGTTGGCCTGCAGCTGGTCGGCCGCGGCGTCGAGGTGGCGGTCGAATTCGAGCAGCCTGGCGAGGATCCGGTCGTCGGCCTCGTCGCGCTTCTGGTAGAAATGGCGCAGCTTGGTGAGGTAGCTGCGCGCCTCGGCGAGCTTGCCGGCCTTGATCAGCTCGTCGGTGCGCAGCAGGCCCTGCAGCACGTTCGCGCGGGCGGCGATCGCGACCTGCTGCTCGGCCAGCGCGGTGTTCTCGAGGTCGTAGTGCAGCAGGATCATCTCGTTCAACATCTCGCCGACCGCGGCGGCGGACAGGCTGACCACCAGCCCGTGCAGGAAGAGCCCGCCGCCGAGCACGCGCACGCCCACGTTGGCGGCGGTCTCCAGCCCGTAGCTCGCGATCGTGCCGCTGGCCGCGGCCGCCCTTTCCTCTGCCGTCTCGAGCTTGCGGATCCGGTTGATGTCCAGGAGCGCGAAGGCCGTGTCCATGCCGCCGCGCGTGAACATGTCGAATCCGCTGACGCCGTGTACCGCGAACTGGTTGCGCAGCAGCCGGTGGCCGGCGAGCGCGCGCTCGGAGGGCAGCTTGGCGAGCGCATCGGCCAGCTTGCGGTTCAACTCCTTCGAGAGGCTGCCGTTCTTCGCGAGCTGGGCCTTGGCTTGCTGCAGCAGGTCGAGCGCCTCGCGCCCGGCCAGGTCGACCCCCGCGTCGGAGTGCGCGACGATGCGGCGCAGCACGGCGTCGCCCTGGCCGGCGAGCCCGTCGGCGTAGTCCTGCACCAGGTTGGCGGCGTGGGCGCGCAGGCCCTTGCGTTCGATCAGGGCATGCAGCTCGTCGCGGCTTCCGATCCTGCGCAGGTCGGCCCAGAACTGGCGGGCGGCATCGGCGTTGTGCTGCAGGACCTCTCCGGCCGCGCGCAGCTCGTCGGTGACGAGCTTGCGGACGGCCTCGTCCTCGCTGAACTGGCGAAGGGTGAGGTTTATCCCTTCGACGGCGGTGTTGTGCCAGCTCTTGATCGCCTCGTTGCCGGCTGCGTCGTCGGCCCATTGCAGGTCGTCGGGCGCGGGGCGGGCGAGGGCGAGGGGGGAGCAAGCGAGGGGCGAGAACACGAGGGCGGCGGCGAGGCCCGCGAGCGTCCAGGCCCTGGCGCGCAGGCCGCGCGCCGGAAGGGCGAGGCGCGGACGGCGCGATTGCGCAGGGCGGTTTGGGTGGGCCATGCGCGTCATCTTCCCCAGGTGGCCAGCGGCGAACCCAGGCGCGCGGCCCGCTCGCGTAGCGAACGCGCGTGCGCCGGATCGGGCTCCACCCACAGGCCGGAGTCGAGCTCGTCGGCGAGCATCGCCATCGCGTCCGCATCGCCCGCCGCTGCGGCGCGCCGCAGCCAGGCGATGCCGGCCTCGGGGTCGGCCTGCGCGCCGAGGCCCCGGAGCGCGAGCAGGCCGAGCAGGGCCTGCGCGCGCGGGGCGCCGGCGGAGGCGTCCTGCTCGAGGCGTGCGCGCGGGTCGGTCGGATCGGTGTCGATCGAGACGATGCCGGCGATGCCTTCGGTCCGGAGGGGGGGGCGGCTGCTCGGGGTCGGCGCCGCGGGCGCGGGGGTTCCCGGGGCGCTCCGGCCCGCGCCCTCGAGGCGGGCCTGGAGGGCGCGATAACGCGTCGAGGCCTCGCGGTAGGCGGCGAGCGCAGCCGCCCGGTCGCCCTTGGCTCCTGGGGTGGTGACGAGGCGGGTGTAGTGCTCGAAGGCGGCCTGATAGGCGGCGCGCGCCTCGGCGAGTTGCGCGGGATCGACCGCGTCCGCGGCCTGCGTCGCCGACGCAATCGACACGCACGCGAGCAGTGCGGCGATCAGCCCCCGCCGCCGCGCGCCTGCAGGCAGGGGCGGCCTCATGTGTCGCGGCCTCCGGTGTGTCCGCTCACCGCCGCCCGCGGGCAGCGCGCCAGGATGAAGTCGCGCACGAAGGCGAAGTCCTCCGGCGCGGCGTAGACCTGGTTGCGGGTGAGCCTTTCGGCGAGGTGGATGACGCCGCGGCGCTCGTCGATGCGGACCTTCCGGACCTTGGCGAAGGCGGTGTGGAGACTCTGGCGCGAGGCGGCGAGCAGGCCCGCTCCCGCGGCCTGCGGGCTGCCGGCGGCGATGCCGGCGAGTACGGTGACGAAGGCGACGGCCTGGTTACGCTCGAACTGCTTGCGGAGTTGCGTGTGCCGGACGCCGCGTTCGTCCATCTCGAACACCACGCAGTAGCGTCCGCCCTGCAGGATCGCGGTGAGCGGGTAGGCGATCAGCAGCAGGACGGCGACGATGCCGACGACGATGCCGCCCACCTGCGCGACGCTGCCGAGGGCGGCGCCGATCCCGTCCCCCTCAACGAGGGCGAGGACGCCGACCAGCAGCGCGGGCACCGAGGCCGCCAGCAGCAGGACCTTCGCCGTGGTGATGAGCACGGTCGGGTTCTTCCACAGGCTGATCTCATGTACCCAGCGCAGTACGCCGTCCCGGCCCGGCGTGATGCCGGGGGCGGGACGCGCTGCAGGAACCGGATCGGAATGCATGCCGATGCTCGTGAGTCGGGCGCCGCAGCCCGGGGCCGGGCTGCGGGCGAGCCCGGCTTACATGCCCTGGTAGATCGGCCCTTCGCCGCCCTGCGGCACGACCCAGTTGATGTTCTGGGTCGGGTCCTTGATGTCGCAGGTCTTGCAGTGGATGCAGTTCTGCGCGTTGATCTGCAGGCGCGGGCCGGCCTCTTCGTGGACGATCTCGTACACGCCGGCCGGGCAGTAGCGCTGTTCGGGGGCGTCGTAGCGGGCGAGGTTGACCGAGATCGCCACCGACGGGTCCTTCAGCTGCAGGTGGCAGGGCTGCTCTTCCTCGTGGTTGGTGTTCGACAGGAAGACCGAGGACAGGCGGTCGAAGGTGAGCACGCCGTCGGGCTTCGGGTAGTCGATCTTCGGGCACTCGGAGGCCGGCTTGAGCTTGTCGTGGTCGGACGAGTTGTGGAGCGTCCACGGCGCCTTGCCGCGGAACAGCATCTGGTCCATGCCGAACAGGAAGGAGCCCATCCACAGGCCCTTCTTCATCAGTGGCTTGAAGTTGCGGTACTTGTGCAGCTCGGTGTACAGCCAGGACTCGCGGAAGGCGGCCGGGTAGGCGGTGAGCGCGTCGCGCTGGCGGTTGGCGGCGAGCGCGTCGAAGGCGGCCTCGGCGGCGAGCATGCCCGACTTGATCGCGGCGTGGACACCCTTGATGCGTGCGGCGTTGAGGAAGCCGGCGTCGTCGCCGATGAGGCCGCCGCCCGGGAAGATCAGCCGCGGCAGGCTCTGCAGGTTGCCGGTGGCGATGGCGCGCGCGCCGTAGGCCAGGCGCTTGCCGCCCTCGATGTGCTTGCGCACCTCGCCGTGGGTCTTCCAGCGCTGCATCTCGTCGAAGGGCGACAGGTGCGGGTTCTCGTAGTTGAGGCCGACCACGAAACCGAGCGCGACGAGGTTGTCCTCGAGGTGGTAGATGAAGCCGCCGCCGTAGGTGCGGTTGTCCATCGGCCAGCCGGCGGTGTGCACGACCAGGCCCGGACGGTGCATCTCGGGCTTGACCTCCCACAGCTCCTTGATGCCGATGCCGTAGGTCTGCGGGTCGACGCCCTCGCGCAGGTTGAACCTGGCCTCGAGCTGCTTGCCGAGGTGGCCGCGACAGCCTTCGGCGAACAGGGTGTACTTGGCGTGCAGCTCCATGCCCGGCTGGTGGTGCGGGCCGGGGGTGCCGTCGCGGTTGAGGCCCATGTCGCCGGTGGCGACGCCCTTCACCGCGCCGGATTCGTCGTAGAGGATCTCGGCGGCGGCGAAGCCGGGATAGACCTCGATGCCGGCGGCCTCGGCCTGCTCGCCCAGCCACTTGACGAGGTTGCCCAGGCGCACGATGTAGTTGCCGTGGTTCTCGAAGCAGTCGGGGGTCAGCGCGGGCGGGACGCGGCGCACGCCGGTCTCGGAGAGGAACAGCACCTGGTCCTCGGTGACCGCGGTGGTGAGCGGGGCGCCCTTTTCCTTCCAGTCGGGGATCAGCTCGTTCAGCGAGCGCGGATCGATGACTGCGCCCGACAGGATGTGGGCGCCGATCTCCGCGCCCTTCTCGATCAGGCACACCGAGAGTTCGCTGCCCTTCGCCTCGGCGAGCTGCTTCATGCGGATCGCCGCGGCCAGGCCCGCCGGGCCGCCACCGACGATCAGCACGTCGAATTCCATCGATTCGCGTTCCATACCGTTCTCCTCGTATCTTCTTGCCTTGGGTCGCGCCGCGAGACGCGCATGCGTGCAGTTTAAACCTTCGTGCCGATCGCCGCCGCCGGAGGGCTCGCGCAGGCGCAGCGTGCGACCGCGGGGGCGAACAAACATACGGGTGCGTATGTTACATTAGCCCGCCCCATATACAAGAGGAGATCGTCGGATGAGTCCGAACGCGAAGCTGATCTACACCACCCGCATGCCGGTGCGCTGGGGGGACATGGACGCCTACGGGCATGTGAACAACACCGTCTACTTCCGCTACTTCGAGCAGACCCGGGTCGAGTGGCTCGAGCTGATGGGCTCGCGCGTGAGCGTCGAGGAGCCGGTGGGGCCGGTGATCATCAATGCCAGCTGCACCTTCCTCGCGCCGGTGAATTATCCTGCGACGGTCGTCATCAAGATGTATGCCGGCGAGCCGGGGCGCAGCAGCGTGATGACCTGGTACGAGCTCTTCGTCGAAGGCGACGAGCGCGTGTACGCCGAAGGCGCGGCCAAGACGGTGTGGATGGACATGGGCACCGGGAAGTCGGCGCCGATTCCCGATGTCGTGCGTGCGCTGTTCGCGCCGCCCGCCGCCTGAACCCGCACTGGCCGGCGAGCGACCGGCCAGCGAGCTTGACCACCCCGATCAACGACACAAGAGGATGGAGAGGAGACCCGATGTATCCGACTGA
This sequence comes from Thauera sp., assembly GCA_024235615.1. Classification (GTDB taxonomy): domain Bacteria; phylum Pseudomonadota; class Gammaproteobacteria; order Burkholderiales; family Rhodocyclaceae; genus Thauera. Next base: position 342,985 of record JACKMB010000002.1, read on the forward strand.
GCAGAAACCCCTGTGGACCCCGTCCCCCGAGCGCATCGCCGCCGCCCGCGTGACCGCCTTCCGGCTCGCGGCCGCGCAGCGCTGGGGCGTGGCGCTGCCCGACTACGAGGCGCTGCACGCCTGGTCGGTGGCGCAGCCCGAGCAGTTCTGGACGAGCGTGTGGGAAGGCGACGGCGTCGGCGGCGGCGTCATCGGCACGCGCGGCGAGCGCGTGCTGGTCGATGGCCACAGGATGCCGGGCGCGAAGTGGTTCCCCGACGCCCGCCTGAACTTCGCGCAGAACCTGCTGCGCTCGCGCGACGCGCACGACGCGATCGTGTTCTGGGGCGAGGAGCGGGTGAAGAACCGCCTCAGCCACGGCGAGCTCTACCGCGCGGTGGCGCACTTCGCTGCGGCGCTCAAGGAGCAGGGCGTGGTCGCCGGCGACCGCGTCGCGGCCTACATGCCCAACCTGCCCGAGACCGTGATCGCGATGCTCGCCGCGGCGAGCATCGGCGCCATCTTCACCTCGGCCTCGCCCGACTTCGGCGTGCAGGGCGTGCTCGACCGCTTCGGCCAGACCGAGCCCAAGGTGCTGGTGGCCTGCGACGGCTACTACTACGGCGGCAAGACGGTGGACGTGCTCGGCAAGCTCGGCGAGATCGTGTCCCAGCTGCCCTCGGTCAAGCGCGTCGTGGTCGTGCCCTACGTGCATGCCGAGCATGACCTCTCGCATGTGCCGCATGCGCGCATGTACGCGGATTTCATCGCCCCCTTCCACTTCGTCGACGACATCGAGTTCGCCGAGCTGCCCTTCGACCACCCGCTGTACATCATGTACTCCTCGGGCACCACCGGCGTCCCGAAGTGCATCGTGCACTGCGCCGGCGGCGCGCTGCTGCAGCACCTGAAGGAGCACAAGCTGCACGGCGACGTGAAGCCGGGCGACCGCGTGTTCTACTTCACCACCTGCGGCTGGATGATGTGGAACTGGCTGGTCTCCGCGCTCGCCGCCGAGGCCACGCTGCTGCTCTACGACGGCTCGCCCTTCGCCGGCGACAACCAGATCCTGTTCGACTATGCCGACGCCGAGCACATGACGCACTTCGGCACCTCGGCCAAGTTCCTCGACGCCGCCGCCAAGTTCGGGCTCAAGCCGCGCGAGACCCACAGGCTCGAGACGGTGCGCGCCATGATGAGCACCGGCAGCCCGCTGGTGCCCGAGGGCTTCGACTACGTCTATCGCGACATCAAGGCCGACCTGCAGCTGTCCTCGATCTCGGGCGGCACCGACATCATCTCCTGCTTCGTGCTCGGCTCCCCGGTGCTGCCGGTGTGGCGCGGCGAGATCCAGTGCCGCGGCCTCGGCATGGCGGTGGACGTGTGGGACGACGACGGCCGCCCGGTGCGCGGCGAGAAGGGCGAGCTGGTGTGCAGCAAGCCCTTCCCGGTGATGCCGATCGGCTTCTGGAACGACGCCGACGGCAGCAAGTACCACGCCGCCTACTTCGATCGCTTCGACAACGTCTGGTGCCACGGCGACTTCTGCGAGATCACCGCGCACGGTGGGCTGGTCATCTACGGCAGGTCGGACGCCACCCTCAACCCGGGCGGGGTGCGCATCGGCACCGCCGAGATCTACCGCCAGGTCGAGAAGCTGCACGAGGTCGTCGAGTCGCTGGTGATCGGCCAGGACTGGCCGCCGCAGAACCCCAACGACGTGCGCGTGGTGCTGTTCGTGAAGCTGCGCGAAGGGGTGACGCTGGACGACGAGCTCACGAAACGCATCCGCCAGACCATCCGCGACAACACCACGCCGCGCCACGTGCCGGCCAAGGTGCTGCAGGTGGCGGACATCCCGCGCACCAAGAGCGGCAAGATCGTCGAGCTGGCGGTGCGGAACGTGGTGCACGGGCGCGCGGTGAAGAACCAGGAGGCGCTCGCCAACCCCGAGGCGCTGGCGCACTTCCGCGACCGTGCCGAGCTGCAGGGCTGAGGAGGACCGAAGACATGCTGATGAACCCGAAGAAGTCGGTGCTGCTGGTGATCGACGTGCAGGCGAAGCTCGCCCCCTTCATCCACGACAACGCCGCCGTGGTCGACGCCTGCGTGTGGCTCGCCCGCGTCGCCGATCGCATTGGCGTGCCGGTGGTGGTGACCGAGCACTTCCCCGAGAAGATCGGCGGTACCGTCGAGGCCGTGCGCGCGGCGACCGCCGGCGCGCACTACGTGGGCAAGCAGTATTTCTCCGCCCAGGCCGATGGCTGCCTGGAGCACACCGCGGTGGCGGGCTGCGAGCAGGTGATCGTATGCGGCACCGAGGCCCACGTCTGCGTGCAGCAGACCGCGCTCGACCTGCGCCGTGCCGGCAAGCAGGTCTTCATCGTCGCCGAGGCCTCGGGCTCGCGCGATCCGGCCAACCGCGACCTCGCCTTCGCGCGCATGCGCGGCCACGGCATCGAGATCGTGTCGCGCGAGATGGTCGCCTTCGAGTGGCTGCAGCGCGGTGGCACCGAGCTCTTCCGCGAGGTCAATCGCGACTTCATCCGCTGAGGACGGCCGGCCTCGCCGGCCCCCTGCCATCGATTCGTCCGGCCCCTGGCGAGCGCGTCTCCCGCACTAGGGAAAACGTGCGTAGCCATGCCGGACGCGTTGTCCTAGCCTGATCGCTTCGTTCCACGGCGACGCGATCCGGGCTCTCTCGACGCTGTCCTCACGAGCCTGCAGACCGTCCCGCCGTATCCAAAAACGCAAGCGGGAGGTTGGAGATGGAGACAAGGGAAACAGGCAGGCTGGCCACGCAGGTCGACGCGGTGATCGAGCAGATCCGCGCCCGGCTGCCCGCGGAGCAGGCCGAAGGGGTGTGCGCGTTCGCGAGCCGCTTCTTCGCCCAGGTGGCGCCCGAGGACCTCGAGGACCTCCCGGTCGCCGATCTCTACGGCGCCGTGCTCAGCCAGTGGCATTTCGTCGCCCGCCGCAAGGCCGGCAGCAAGGTGCGCGCGTTCAACCCGCGGCTCGACGAGCATGGCTGGGAATGTCCGCACACCGTTGTGGAGATCGCCGGGGAGGACATGCCCTTCCTCGTTGACTCGATCACCATGGAGGTGGCCCGCCAGGGGCTCACGCTGCACCTGATCATCCATCCGGTGATGAACGTCGCCCGCGACGCCGAGGGCGGCTTCGTGCGCGTGGCCGAGCGCGCCGAGCAGGGCGAGGGCATCGGCTTCGAGTCGATCATGCACCTGGAGGTCGACCGCCGCACCGACCCCGGCGACCTCGCTGCATTGCAGCAAGGCATCGAGCGCGTGCTCGCCGACGTGCGCGCCGCGGTCGGCGACTGGAATGCGATGCGCGAGCGCCTGGCCGGCATCACCTCCGGGCTCGACGAGCTGCCGGGCGGCATCGATGCCGATGAGGCGCAGGAGGTGCGCGCCTTCCTCGACTGGCTTGCCGCCGACAACTTCGTGCTGCTGGGCTGCCGCGACTATGCCCTGGTCGAGAGCGGCGAGGGCAACGAGCTGCGCATCGTCGCCGGCTCCGGGCTGGGCCTGCTGCGCGGCGACGGCGAGGAGGGGCAGTCGCGCTCCTTCGCCGCGCTGCCGCCGCAGCTGCGCGCGCAGGCCCACCTGCCGCACCTGCTCACGGTCACCAAGTCGAATTCGCGCTCGACGGTGCATCGACCCGGCTACCTCGACTTCGTCGGCGTCAAGACCTTCGGCGCCGATGGCCGGGTGAATGGCGAGCGCAGGGTGATCGGCCTGCTCGCGTCCACCGCCTACAGCTCCAGCCCGCGCCAGATCCCGCTGCTGCGACGCAAGGTCGAGGCGGTCTTCGAGCGCGCCGGCCTGCTGCCTGGCGGCCACGCCGCCAAGGCGCTGCAGACCCTGCTCGAGCGCTATCCGCGCGACGAGCTGTTCCAGATCGACACCGACGAACTCCACGCCCACGCCATGGGCATCCTGCGCCTCGGCGAGCGCCTGCGCACGCGCCTCTTCGTGCGCGTCGATCCCTTCGAGCGTTTCGTCTCCTGCCTGATCTACGTGCCCCGGGAGCACTACAACACCGACCAGCGCGAGCGCATGCAGGCGGTGCTGATCGACGCCTTCAAGGGCAGCGCCGCCGAGTTCGACGTGCAGTTCTCCGATTCGGCGCTCGCGCGCATCCTGATCACGGTGCGCACCCCCGAGGGCCGGATCCCGGCCTTCGACGTGCGCGAGATCGAGCAGCGCCTGATCCGCGCGGCGCGGCGCTGGGAGGACGAGCTGCAGCAGGCGCTCGTCGAGCAGTGCGGCGAGGAGCGTGGCCTCGCGCTGATGCGGCGCTACGGCGAGGGCTTCCCGGCGGGTTACCGCGAGGACTACTCCGCGCGCATGGCGGTGTTCGACATCGAGCAGATGGAGGCGCTCGCCGACGATGCGGCGCTCGGGCTCAACCTCTACGTGCCGCTCGAGGTGCGCGAGGGCCGGCTCGCCCTGCGCCTCTATCATCTGGGCAGCCCGGTGCCGCTGTCGCAGAGCCTGCCGATGCTCGAGAAGATGGGCGTGAAGGTGATGGACGAGCGCCCCTCCGAGATCGAGCGCCAGGACGGCAGCACGGTGTGGCTGCACGACTTCGGCCTGCAGTTCGCCGGCGCCGAGAACCTGAACATCCACGAGGTCCGTCCGCTCTTCCAGGAGGCCTTCCTCGCCGCCTGGCGCGGTGCCGCCGAGAACGACGACTTCAACCGCCTGGTGCTGCTCGCCGGGCTGTCGTGGCGCGAGGTGGCGGTGCTACGCGCCTACGCCCGCTACATGCGCCAGGCGGCGTTCACCTTCAGTCTCGCCTACATGGAGCAGACGCTGGCGGCCTATCCCCAGCTCGCGCGTGCGCTGCTGCAGCTCTTCCGCGCGCGCTTCGACCCGGCGCTCGCGGGCGATCGCGAGGCCGCGTGCGCGGCGCAGGTGGCGGCGATCGAGGCCGCGCTCGACCAGGTCGCCAATCTCGACGAGGACCGCATCCTGCGCCAGTTCCTCGCCCTCATCCAGGCGACCCTGCGCACCAACTGGTTCCAGCGTGGTGCGGACGGCGCGCCCAAGGCCTACCTCTCGTTCAAGTTCCTGCCGGCGAAGATCCCCAACCTGCCGCAGCCGCTGCCGATGTTCGAGATCTTCGTGTACTCGCCGCGCTTCGAGGGTGTGCACCTGCGCGGCGGCAAGGTCGCACGCGGCGGCCTGCGCTGGTCGGACCGCATGGAGGACTTCCGCACCGAGATCCTCGGCCTGGTGAAGGCGCAGATCGTCAAGAACGCGGTGATCGTGCCGGTGGGCTCGAAGGGCGGCTTCGTGGTCAAGTGCCCGCCCGCGGAGGGCGGGCGCGAGGCGCTGCTCGCCGAGGGCGTGGCCTGCTACCGCAACTTCCTGCGTGGGCTGCTCGACCTCACCGACAACCTGGTGCAGGGCGCGGTGGCGCCGCCTGCGGACGTGGTGCGCCACGACGAGGACGACCCCTACCTGGTGGTGGCGGCCGACAAGGGCACGGCGAGCTTCTCCGACTACGCCAACCAGGTCTCGGCCGAGTACGGCTTCTGGCTGGGCGACGCCTTCGCCTCGGGCGGCTCGGTGGGCTACGACCACAAGAAGATGGGCATCACCGCGCGTGGTGCCTGGGAGGCGGTCAAGCGCCACTTCCGCGAGATGGGCAAGGACATCCAGCAGCAACCCTTCAGCGTCGCCGGCATCGGCGACATGTCGGGCGACGTGTTCGGCAACGGCATGCTGCTGTCGAAGCAGATCCGCCTGGTGGCGGCCTTCGATCACCGCCACATCTTCATCGACCCCGATCCCGACCCGGCACGCTCGTGGGAGGAGCGCGCGCGCATGTTCGCGCTGCCGCGCTCGAGCTGGGACGACTACGACCGCACGCTGATCTCCCAGGGCGGCGGGGTGTGGCCGCGCAGCGCCAAGTCGATCGCGCTGTCACCCGAGGCGCGTGCGGCGCTCGACATCCAGGCCGGGAGCCTGACCCCGACCGAGCTCATCCGCGCCATCCTCACCGCGCCGGTCGAGCTGGTCTACAACGGCGGCATCGGCACCTACATCAAGGCCGCCAGCCAGACGGACGCCGCGGTGGGCGACCGCGCCAACGACGCGGTGCGCGTCAACGGCGGCGAGCTGCGCTGCAAGGTCTTCGGCGAGGGCGGCAACCTCGGCGCCACCCAGCTCGGCCGCATCGAGTTCGCGCTCGCGGGCGGGCGCATCAACACCGACGCGATCGACAACTCGGGCGGGGTGGACTGCTCCGACCACGAGGTCAACATCAAGATCCTGCTCGGCGGCGTGATCGCCGAGGGCGAGCTCACCCTGAAGCAGCGCAACGAGCTCCTCGCCGACATGACCGACGAGGTCGGCATCCTGGTGCTGCGCGACAACTACGCCCAGACCCAGGTGCTGTCGGTCACCCGGGCGCGCGGCGTGGCGCTGCTCGACGAGCAGGCCGAGTTCATCCGCCGCCTGGTGCAGGCCGGGCGGCTCAACCGCAAGCTCGAATACCTGCCCGACGACGAGGAGATCGCCGAGCGCAAGGCGGCGGGGGGCGGGCTCACCAGCCCCGAGCTCGCGGTGCTGCTCGCCTACAGCAAGATCGAGCTCTACGACGAGGTGCTCGCCTCCGACGTGCCGGAGGACCCCTACATCCGCACCGCGCTCGAGCGCTACTTCCCGGCGCCGCTGCGCGAGCGCTTCCCGGCGCAGATCCAGGCCCATCCGCTGCGCCGCGAGATCATCTCGACGCACGTGGTCAACAGCATGATCAACCGCGTCGGGCCCACCTTCGTCAGCCGGCTCAAGGCCGAGCTCGGCGCCTCGCCGGCCGACGTGGTGCGCGCCTACATGGCGACCCGCGAGGTCTTCGGGCTGGTGGCGCTGTGGCGCGAGATCGAGGCGCTCGACAACCGCATCGCCGACGCGGTGCAGACCGAGCTGATCCAGGAGTCCGGTCGCCTGGTGCAGCGCGGCACCTTGTGGTTCCTGCGTCACCGCCGCTGGCTGGCCGACCTGCAGGCGACGATCGCGCACTTCTCGCCCGGCGTGGCGGCCCTGGCCGAGGGCCTCGCCGACTACGTCGCCCCCGCCTATCGCGCCGAGCTCGACGCCGCGGTGGCGCGCCGGGTGGAGCAGGGCGTGCCCGAGGCGCTGGCGAAGCGGGTGGCGGCGCTCGAGGAGCTGTATTCCGCGCTCGACCTGGTCGAGGTGGCAGTGGAGCAGGGGCGCGACGAGGCCACGGTGGCGCGGGTGTATTTCGCCCTCGGCGGCGAGCTCGACCTGCACTGGCTGGGTGGCCAGGTGTCCGGCCTGCCGGCGGACACGCGCTGGCAGAGCCTGGCGCGCGGCGCGCTGCGCAGCGACCTGTCCTCGCTCGCCCGCGAGCTCACCAGCGCGGCGCTGCGCAACGCGCCCGCGGGGGCCGACACCCAGGACGTGCTGCGTGCAGGACGGGAACGCGCCGCGGTCCCGCTCGAGCGCTACCAGCAGCTGCTCGCCGAGATCCGCGGCGCGCCGGCGATCGACATGGCGATGCTGTCGGTGCTGCTGCGCGAGCTGCGTGGCATGGCCTGAGCGATCGCGCGCGCGACGCCCCGATGCGCCCGGACTGCTGACGCGGTTCGGGCGCTTCGGTTATCATCGCGCTTTCCCGCAGTACTGCTCCCATGACCAAATACGTCTTCGTCACCGGTGGTGTCGTGTCCTCCCTGGGCAAGGGCATCGCCGCAGCGTCCCTCGGGGCGATCCTCGAGTCCCGCGGCATCAAGGTCACGCACCTCAAGCTGGACCCCTACATCAACGTCGATCCGGGCACCATGAGCCCGTTCCAGCACGGCGAGGTCTTCGTCACCGAAGACGGCGCCGAGACCGACCTCGACCTCGGCCATTACGAGCGCTTCACCAGCGCCAAGATGAGCAAGCGCAACAACTTCACCACCGGCCAGATCTACGAGTCGGTGCTGAAGAAGGAGCGCCGCGGCGAGTACCTCGGCAAGACCGTGCAGGTCATCCCGCACATCACCGACGAGATCAAGGCCTACGTCAAGCGCGGCGCGGAAGGCGCCGACGTCGCGATCGTCGAGGTCGGCGGCACGGTGGGCGACATCGAGTCGCTGCCCTTCCTGGAGGCGATCCGCCAGATGGGTTTCGAGGAGGGCCGCCACGGCACCTGCTTCATCCACCTCACGCTGCTGCCCTACATCCCTACCGCCGGCGAGCTCAAGACCAAGCCGACCCAGCACTCGGTCAAGGAATTGCGCGAGATCGGCATCCAGCCCGACATCCTGCTGTGCCGTGCCGACCGCTCCATCCCGGCCGACGAGCGCCGCAAGATCGCCCTGTTCTGCAACGTCATGCCCGAGGCCGTCATCGAGTGCCTGGACGCGGACTCGATCTACAAGATCCCCGGCATGCTGCACGACCAGATGCTCGACCAGATCGTCTGCCACAAGCTCGACATCCTCGCGCGCGCGGCCGACCTGTCGGTGTGGGAGAAGCTCATCCACGCGCTCGAGAACCCCAGGCAGACGGTGGACATCGGCTTCGTCGGCAAGTACGTCGATCTCACCGAGTCGTACAAGTCGCTGATCGAGTCGCTCAACCACGCCGGCATGCACACCGAGTCGAAGGTCAAGATCCACTACATCGACTCCGAGGACATCGAGCGCGACGGCTGCGGCGTGCTGGCGTCGATGGACGCCATCCTGGTGCCGGGCGGCTTCGGCAAGCGCGGCACCGAGGGCAAGATCGCCGCCATCCGCTACGCCCGCGAGAACAAGGTGCCCTACCTGGGCATCTGCCTCGGCATGCAGCTCGCGGTGGTCGAGTTCGCCCGCGACGTCGCCGGCATGGACGGCGCGCACTCGACCGAGTTCGAGCGCGACACCAAGTACCCCGTCATCGGCCTCATCACCGAGTGGAAGGACCGCAGCGGCAAGATCGAGAAGCGCACCGAGGAGTCCGACCTCGGCGGCACCATGCGCCTCGGCGGCCAGCTCTGCCTGCTCAAGGAAGGCACCCTGGCGCGTTCGATCTACGGCGCGGCCGAGGTCATGGAGCGCCACCGCCACCGCTACGAGGTGAACAACACGCTGCTTGCCAGGCTCGAGGACAAGGGCCTGGTAGTGTCGGGCCGTGCGCCCGTCACCGACCTGTGCGAGATGGTCGAGCTGCCCGCCGACGTGCACCCGTGGTTCGTCGGCTGCCAGTTCCACCCCGAATTCACCTCCAACCCGCGCAAGGGTCATCCGCTGTTCACCGCCTACGTGAAGGCGGCGATCGAACGCAAGCAGGCTGAGTCCTCGAGGAGCGAAGCATGAATCTCTGCGGTTTCGAAGTCGGCCTCGACAAGCCCATCTTCCTGATCTCCGGCCCCTGCGTGGCCGAGTCCGAGCAGATGTGCCTGGACATCGCCGGCCAGATGAAGGAAATCTGCGCCGAGCTGGGCATCCCCTACATCTTCAAGGCCTCCTACGACAAGGCCAACCGCAGCTCGGGCAAGAGCTTCCGCGGCCACGGCATGGACGCCGGGCTGAAGATGCTCGAGGCGGTCAAGAAGCAGCTCGGCCTGCCGGTGCTGACCGATGTGCACACGATCGAGGAGATCCCGCTCGTGGCCTCGGTGGTCGACGTGCTGCAGACCCCGGCCTTCCTGTGCCGCCAGACCGACTTCATCCACGCGGTGGCGGCCAGCGGCAAGCCGGTGAACATCAAGAAGGGCCAGTTCCTCGCCCCCGGCGACATGAAGAACGTCGCCGACAAGGCGCGCGAGGCCAACGGCGGCGCCGACACCATCATGGTGTGCGAGCGCGGCGCCTCCTTCGGCTACAACAACCTCGTCTCCGACATGCGCTCGCTCGCGATCATGCGCGACACCGGCTGCCCGGTGGTGTTCGACGCCACCCACTCGGTGCAGCTGCCGGGCGGGCAGGGCACCGCCTCGGGCGGCCAGCGCGAGTTCGTGCCGGTGCTGGCGCGTGCCGCGGTCGCGGTGGGCGTGGCGGGCCTCTTCATGGAGACCCACCCCGACCCGGCCAAGGCGCTGTCCGACGGCCCCAACGCCTGGCCGCTGCCGAAGATGAAGGCGCTGCTGAGCGTGCTCAAGGACATCGACAGCCTGGTCAAACGCCAGGGCTTCCTCGAGACCACGCTCTGAGAACCCGTTTTTCGGGAACGCGGCTGCCGGCGGGCTGATGTGCGCCATCAGCTTGCCGCCGCTCACGAGGCGGTCATCCGGTGCGAGCATGCTCCCCGCCGGATCGCGTTCCCGCGTGATCGATCCGAAACTCCGTAACTGCTACAGGACTGGACATGAGTGCAATCGTTGATGTGATCGCCCGCGAGATTCTCGACTCCCGCGGCAACCCCACCGTCGAAGCCGACGTGCTGCTCGAATCGGGCGTGATGGGCCGCGCCGCGGTGCCGTCGGGCGCCTCCACCGGCTCGCGCGAGGCGATCGAACTGCGTGATGGCGACAAGTCGCGCTTCCTCGGCAAGGGCGTGCTGCGCGCGGTCGAGAACGTGAACACCGAGATCGCCGAGGCGATCATCGGCCTCGACGCCGAGGAGCAGGCCTTCATCGACCGTACCCTGATCGAGCTCGACGGCACCGAGAACAAGTCGCGCCTGGGCGCCAACGCCATGCTGGCGGTGTCGATGGCCGTGGCCAAGGCCGCCGCGGAAGAGGCCGGCCTGCCGCTGTACCGCTACTTCGGCGGCTCCAGCCCGATGGTGATGCCGGTGCCGATGATGAACGTCATCAACGGCGGCGAGCACGCCAACAACAGCCTCGACATCCAGGAGTGCATGATCATGCCGGTGAGCATGACCAGCTTCCGCGAGGCCCTGCGCTGCGGCGCCGAGATCTTCCACCACCTCAAGAAGATCGTGGACGCCAAGGGCTACCCCACCACGGTCGGCGACGAGGGCGGCTTTGCCCCCAACGTCTCGGGTACCGAGGAAGCGCTCAACCTGATCCAGGAAGCCATCGTCGCCGCCGGCTACGTGCCCGGCCAGGACGTGCTGCTGGCGCTCGACTGCGCCGCCTCCGAGTTCTACAAGGACGGCAAGTACGAGCTCAAGGGCGAGGGCCTGTCACTGACCGCCGAGGGCTTCACCGACTACCTCGAGACCCTGTGCGACAAGTTCCCGATCGTCTCGATCGAGGACGCCATGGCCGAGGGCGACTGGGACGGCTGGAAGATCCTCACCGAGCGTCTGGGCAAGCGCGTGCAGCTGGTGGGCGACGACCTCTTCGTCACCAACACCCGCATCCTCGCGCAGGGCATCGAGCAGGGCGTGGCCAACTCGATCCTGATCAAGATCAACCAGATCGGCACGCTGACCGAGACCTTCGCCGCGGTCGAGATGGCCAAGCTCGCCGGTTACACGGCGGTGATCTCGCACCGCTCGGGCGAGACCGACGACTCGACCATCGCCGACATCGCCGTGGGCCTGCGCGCGATGCAGATCAAGACCGGCTCGCTGAGCCGCTCGGACCGCATCTCGAAGTACAACCAGCTGCTGCGCATCGAGGAAGACCTCGGCGACACCGCCAACTATCCGGGCAAGCGCGCGTTCTACAATCTGCGCTGAACACCCCGCTGCGCTGATCCGCAGCTTCCGGAAGGCCGGCGGGCGACCCGCCGGCCTTCGTCGTGAATGCGCCTGAACCTCTCCGATACCCGTCTCCATGCGCTGGCCGATCCTGATCCTGATCGCACTCGTCGTGCTGCTGCAGTACCCGCTCTGGCTGGGGAAAGGCGGCTGGCTGCGCGTCTGGGAGGTGGACCGCCAGCTGCACGCGCAGCGCGAGGAGAACCTGCGCCTCGAGCAGCGCAACGCCGCGCTCGCGGCGGAGGTGAACGATCTCAAGTCGGGCAACGAGGCGATCGAGGAGCGCGCGCGCTTCGAGCTCGGGCTCACCCGGCCGGGCGAGATCTACGTGCAGATCCCGCAGCGCTGAGGGCGCAGTCCGCGCCGCCCGGCGCGCGCTCAGTTGCTCGCCAGCAGTGTGCGCGCGCCGTCGATGCGCTGCGCGAAGTAGCGGTTGGCGAGGCGCTCCACCCGCACCCGCCCGCGGCTGTTGGGCGCATGCACGAAGCGGCCGTCGCCGATGTAGATCCCCATGTGCGAATGCCGGCGCTTGAGCGTGTTGAAGAACACCAGGTCGCCCGGGCGCAGCTCGTCGACCTCGATCGGGCGGGTGCGCTCGGCGATCTGCGCGGCGTTGTGCGGCAGCCTGCGGCCGCTGATGTGCTCCACGATGTAGGCCACCATGCCGCTGCAATCGAGCCCCGCGTCCGGGTTGCGCCCGCCGAAGCGGTAGCCGGTGTCGAGCAGGCCGAGCGCGAACAGCACCATCTCCTGCGTCTGGTGCTCGCCCTCGAGCGAGAAGTAGTGGCCGCTCGGTGCGGTGGTGCGCGGCGGCGGGGCGGGGCTGGCGACCGGTGTGGGGGTGGTGCTGCAGCCTGCCAGCAGCGCGGCCACCCCTGCAGCGGCGGCCAGCAGCATCCGACGCCGGGCGCCGTGATGCGAATGTTGCCCGGAGGAAGGGAAGGCGCGAGGCAGCGACTCGGGACTCATGGCGCGATCCGATGCGGAAAGGATTCGCTCCGGAGTATGTCAGGAGCTGCCGCAACGGGCAAGGTTCGCTTGCGGATCAGGAGCTTGGAGGGGTTTTCTCGAAGGCGGCTGAAGTCGGGCCCGCTCGCGGACCCGCCGTCTTCAATCGAGCAGCTCGATGCGACCGCTCACGTGCACCGACACGCGGCTCTCGCCACCTTCGAGCGGCGCGGGGGCGGCTTCCGCAGCCATCACCGCGGCGCGCATGCGCGGCATCGGCGGCGGCTGCAGGCCGTGGTCGCCGACCGCCAGGTGGGCGATGCGGTAGCGTCGGCCGAGGGTGTCGGCGATCAGCTGCGCGCGGGTCTCGAACGCGCGCAGCGCGTCGACGGTGACGTCGGCCACCGCCTTCCTGCGCGTCTCGGGGGCCGGTTCCATGGTGAGGTGCGCGAGCGCCAGGCTCTGCTGCAGCTTGCCGACGAGCTCCGACATCGCCGCCGTGTCGGTGCTCTCGAGGCGCAACTCGGAGCGCATCCGCCAGGCCGTGATGCGGCCCTGGCCATCCTTGCCGTAAACCGGCCAGGTGGAGACGTTGCCGCTCTGCACCTTGACGGCACCCTGTGCGCGCGCGAGCTCGAGCGCGGCGGCGATGTCGCGATTGACCTCGCGTGCCACCGCAGCCGCGCTGGTGCCGCTGCGTTCGGCGTAGAGCACCGCGACCGCGAGGTCGTTCGCCGCCGCGCCGCCGGCCTCGGCCGAGAGTTCCACGGTGGGCGGGGCGGGGGTGTCGGCGGCAACGGCCGCGGCCGACTGCAGCGCCGTGAGCGTGGCGAGGGTGGCGAGCGCGGCGCGCATCACTGCTCCGGCTGCGCGATCACGCTGGACGGTTCCAGCGCACAGAGGCGGTCGGCGTAGAGGCGGGCGTTGTCCACGTAGTTGTGGGCATTGACCACCAGGTTCTCGACCTCGGTATCGCTCAGGGTGCGGATCACCCGGCCGGGCGAGCCGACCACCAGCGCGCGGTCGGGGATGACCTTGCCTTCGGGGATCAGGGTGTTGGCGCCGATGATGCACTGCTTGCCGATCACCGCGTTGTTGAGGATCACCGCGTTGATGCCGATCAGGCTGCCGTCGCCGATCGTGCAGCCGTGCAACATCGCCATGTGGCCCACGGTGACGTGGCGACCGATGGTCAGCGGGATGCCGTCATCGTTGTGCAGCACCGAGCCGTCCTGGATGTTGGTGTCGTCGCCAATCGTGATCGGGTCGTTGTCGCCACGGACCACGACGTTGTACCAGATGCTGACGTTGCGGCCCGCAGTGACGGACCCGATGACCGTTGCGTTGTGGGCGATCCAGCTACCTTCGCCGAAGCTCGGCCGACGGTCGCCCAGGGCATAGATGCTCATTTTCGTTCTCGCTGTCGATGTCTCGCGCCGATGCCGTGCAGCGCCAGGGGGGAGGCATCATAGCAAGCACCTCGCGCACTGCAAACAGCGCCCGTGCCGTGAATGTCGCCGATCCGGCGCGCTTTTGCCGATTTTGAGCGGTCTGCCGGCGAGTGATACGATGCGCCCGCCCCTCAGGAAGCCTCTATGCTCAGTTATCGTCACGCCTTTCACGCCGGCAACCACGCCGACGTCCTCAAGCACCTCGTCCTGATCGAACTGCTCGACTACTACGGCCGCAAGGACAAGCCGTGGTACTACATCGACACCCATGCGGGGGGCGGCTGCTACGCGCTCGACAGCGAGCAGGCGGGGAAGACGGCCGAGGCGGCGGACGGCATCGGACGGCTGTGGGGGCGCGAGGACCTGCCGCCGGCGGTCGCGAGCTATGTCGAGGCGGTGAGGCAGTTCAACCCGCAGGGTCGGCTGCTGTTCTACCCGGGCTCGCCGGCGCTCGCGATGACGCGGGCGCGCGTCCAGGACCGCCTGCGCCTGTTCGAGCTGCACCCGGCCGACTTCGAATCCCTGCAGCGCACCTTCGCGAGCGAGCAGGAGCGCGTGCAGGTGCGCCGCGCCGACGGCTTCGCCGCGCTCAAGAGCCTGCTGCCTCCGCCCTCCCGGCGCGCGGTGGTGCTGATCGACCCGCCCTACGAGGTCAAGGACGACTACCGCCGCGTGGTGGATACCATGCGCGACGCGATGCGGCGCTTCCCCACCGGCACCTACGTGGTGTGGTACCCGATGCTTGCCCGCACGGAGGCGCGCCAGCTTCCCGAGCGCCTCGCCGAGCTCGGCGCCGAGAGCTGGCTGGACGTGCGCCTGGCGGTTCGCGACGCGCCGCGCGACGGCATCGGCATGTTCGGCAGCGGGCTCTACGTGATCAATCCGCCCTGGGTGCTGCCACAGCGCCTCGAGGCGGCGCTGCCCTGGCTGGTCGAGCGCCTCGGTGTCGATGGCGGCGCCGGCTTCGACCTCGAGCATCACATCGAATGAACCCGTCCGGCGACATCGCAGGCGAGGGCGCAGCGGCCGCGCAGGAGGCCGCCCCGGGCGCGACCGGCGCGCCGTCCGACGCGCTCCACGAGCTGCGCGACGCGATGCGGCAGTTCGCCGCCGAGCGCGCGTGGGAGCCCTTTCACACCCCCAAGAACCTCGCGATGGCGCTCGCCGGGGAGGCGGGCGAGGTCATCGAGCACTTCCAGTGGCTCACCGCCGAGCAGTCGATGGCGCTGCCGCCCGCGAGCCGCGAGGAGGTCGCCTTCGAGCTCGCCGACGTGCTGCTTTACCTGGTGCGGCTGGGCGACGTGCTCGGGATCGATCTCGCCGATGCGGCGCGGCGCAAGATGGTGCTCGACGCGCAGCGCTATCCGGTCGAGCGCGCCCGCGGCCGCGCGGACAAGCACGACCGCCTGTAGGCGAGTGCCACGCCGCCTCTTCGGGACTTCATTCACGTTGGGCCGCGGCAAGATTTCTGAAACAATACGGGCTTTCCTGTAACACGGACTTTCATCGTGGATCTGCAGCACATCAGCGACATCGAGAGGGCGGCGCACCAGGGCCGGGGCGAGGTCTTCCGCCTCGGCATGGGCGTGCTCTTCATCGTCGGGGTCATGTTCTACTCGGCGCTCAGCGGCTCCGGGGAGGGCAACCTGACCCTGGTCATGGCGGCGATGATCGGCGGCTACATGGCGATGAACATCGGCGCCAACGACGTCGCCAACAACGTGGGTCCGGCGGTGGGCTCCAAGGCGCTGACACTCGCGGGTGCGCTCGTCATCGCGGCAATCTTCGAGGCTGCCGGCGCGCTCATCGCCGGTGGCGAGGTCATCGGCACCATCCGCAGCGGCATCATCGACCCCGACCTCATCAAGGACTCCGACACCTTCGTGTGGATCATGCTGGCGGCGCTGCTCGCCGGCGCGCTGTGGCTGAACCTGGCGACCGCGGTCGGCGCGCCGGTGTCGACCACGCACTCGATCGTCGGCGCGGTGCTGGGTGCCGGCATGGCTGCCGCCGGCCCGGCCATCGTCGACTGGTCCACCATGGGCAACATCGCGGCGAGCTGGGTGATCTCGCCGGTGCTCGGCGGCATCTTCGCCGCCGCCTTCCTGTATCTGGTCAAGCGCAGCATCACCTACCAGGTGGACATGGCCGCGGCCGCACGCCGCACCGTCCCGCTGCTGGTCGGGCTGATGGCGTGGACCTTCGCCAGCTACCTGATCCTGAAGGGGCTCAACCGTGTCTGGAAGGTGGATTTCCTGTCGGCCATGGTGTACGGCGCCGTGGTCGGCGCGCTGGTGTTCGTCGTGGTGCGCAAGGTCCTGCACGGCAACGGCGGTATCGTCGCCAACACCAAGGCGAGCGTGAATCGGCTCTTCACCGTTCCGCTGATCTTCGCCGCGGCGCTGCTCAGCTTCGCCCACGGCTCCAACGACGTCGCCAACGCCGTCGGTCCGCTCGCCGCGATCGTCGATGTGGTCAGCTCCGGTGGCGTGGTGCACAAGGACGCGACCATCCCCACCTGGGTCATGATGGTGGGCGCGATCGGCATCTCGCTCGGGCTGGCGCTGTTCGGGCCCAAGGTGATCCGCACGGTCGGCTCCGAGATCACCGAGCTCGACCAGATGCGCGCCTACTGCATCGCGATGGCCGCGACCCTGACCGTGATCGTCGCCAGCCAGCTCGGCCTGCCGGTGAGCTCCACCCACATTGCGGTGGGCGGGGTGTTCGGGGTGGGCTTCCTGCGCGAGTACCTCAAGAGCAACTACGACCGCATGGTGGCCGAGATCAAGGCCCATCACCCCGAAGGCGACCTCGCCGCGATCGAGGCCTTCATCGCGCGCTTCGAGAAGGCCTCCATCGAGGAGAAGGGGCAGATGCTCGCCGACCTCAAGGAGCGCTCGAAGAACGCGGACGACCCGGCGCACTTCTCCAAGGGCGAGCGCAAGGGCCTCAAGAAGGTCTATCGCCGCGAGCTGGTCAAGCGCTCGCAGCTGATGCGCATCGCCGCCGCCTGGGTCATCACCGTGCCGGCTTCGGCGCTGATGGCCGCGGTGCTGTTCTTCATGATCCGCGGGATGATGCTGCCCTGAGCGACGCGTGCGCGATCCCGGAGGCCGTGGCATGAGCTTCGTCGAGCTGCTCGGCTTCCTCGCGCTCGGCGCGATCGTGTGGTACTGGTTCGACAGCCTCAAGGCGCGCGAGATCGGCGTCGACGCCGCGCGCCGCGCCTGCGCGCGCGAGGGCGTGCAGTTCCTCGACGAGACCGTGGTGGGGCAGGGGCTGCGCCTGGCGCGCGACGACGACGGCCGCGTGGTGCTGCGGCGCGGCTACGCCTTCGAGTACTCGGTGGGCGGCGACGACCGCAACGCGGGCAGCGTCGTGCTGGAAGGCCGCGAGGTGGTGCTGGTGGATGTCTCCGCGCACCGGCTCGCGCGCCGCGCGGTGGTCATCGAGCTGCACCCGCGCGATCCGTCGGCCTAGCGCCGGCGCTCCTCGATCGCGCGCAGGAACTCGCTGCGCGCCTGCTCCGAGCGTTCGAACTCGCCAGCGAAGGCCTGCGTGATGACGCGCTCGTCGCCGCGGCGGTCCTCGCCGAGCAGCAGGCAGAGCTGCTCGGCCTCGATCACGCAAGCCGCGCCGGCAGCGTGGCCGTGGTGCATCAGCGCGTCGGCGATGTCGCGCGTCATCCATTCCTGGTAGGTGAAGCGGTGGCCGATCACGTCCACCAGGCGCGCGATGCGCCCGAAGCCGTGCAGGCGCCCGCCGGGCAGGTAGGCGACATGGGCGACTCCGCGGAAGGGCACGAGGTGGTGCGGGCACACCCCATGCACCGCGATGCCGCGGATCACCACCATGTCGCGGCGCGCGTCCTCGAAGCCGTCGCCGAGCACCTCGGCGGGGTCGAGTTCGTAGCCGCCGAGCAGCCGGCGCTGCCAGAGCTCGCGCACGCGCTGCGCGGTGCGGCCGGTGTGGGCGTTGTCGCTGGCGATGCCGCAGGCACGCAGCAGGTCGCCGACGGCCTTCTCGAAGGCGGGCGCGTCGAAGGCGCCGCGGCGCGGAATGCCGACGCCGTCGGGGCGGGGAGCGTGGGGGTGGTCGTGACCGCAGGGGTCGTGCGCGGGAGGGCTCATGGCGGCGTCCGGTGCGGTGCGCTGCGGCACCCGAACCGGCATGATACCCGCAAGCCCGCTCAGGCGATGAACACCGGGTCCGAGAACACCAGCGTGCCGTCGGCGCGCATCATCAGATTGTTGGCGTTGAGGATGTCGGGCAGGACCTGGTATTCCTCGACGAAGTCGGACAGGGCGCGCAGGGCTTCCTGCAGGCTGTCGCCGATCTTGAGCGGGTCGACCGTGAGGTGATAGAGCGCGATCCGCCCCATGTCGGCGCCGAGCCGGCTCCACTGCGCGCACGCCGACCAGTAGCACTCGATCAGGCGGCGGGAGAGTTCGGCCGCAGGCGAGCCCTCGACGAGCGGATAGAGGCGCTCCATCTCGATGAGATGGAAGGGGTAGCCCGACTGCGCGCGGCCGATCACGCCATGGTCCGCGTAAACGATCGGGAAGTGCGGCCCGCGCGGGCGGTCTTCTGCGGTGTAGAGGAAATAGTCGGCCGGGGAGCTGACGACCTTGTAGACCCGCTCCCCGTCGCCCTTGTCGATCACGATCGAGTACTCGCCGCGGCCGATCTCCTTCTTGCCGTCGAGCAGCGCATGCGAGGGCACGGGGTCGGGCAGCAGGATGGCCTGCCGGCCGAGCATCGCACGTGCCGCGTCCATGTCGATCATGATGCCCCCGGGCCTTACGCCATGATGTTGTAGCCGGCGTCCACGAAATGCACACCGCCGCTGACCAGGCGGCCGGCGTCCGAGACCAGGAAGGCGGTCAGCGCGCCGATGTCCTCGGGCGTGACCAGGGCGTGCATCGGCGAGCGCTCGACCGCGGCCGCCATGAGGCCGTCGAAGCCGGCGATGCCCGATGCGGCGCGCGTCATCAGCGGGCCGGGAGAGACCGCATTGACGCGGATGCCCTTGGCGCCGAGCTCGGCCGCCATGTAGCGCGTGGCGGCCTCCAGCGCCGCCTTGCACAGGCCCATCACGCCGTAGTTGGGGATGACCTTCTCCGAGCCGAGGTAGGTCATCGTCACCAGGGCGCCGCCACCGGCCTTCTCGAGCAGGGGTTCGGCCTTCTTGGCCAGGCGCACGAAGGAGTGGGTGGACACGTCCATGGCGAGCGCGAAGCCGTCGGCCGAGGTATCGACCACGCGGCCGTGCAGGTCGTCGCGCTTGGCGAAGGCCATGCTGTGGATGGCGAAGTCGAGCTTGCCGTGGCGCGCCTCGATCGCGGCGAAGGTGGCGTCCATGGTCTCGGGGCGGGTGACGTCGAGCAGGAACACGTCCTCCACGCCGAGGCGGTGGATCACCGGCTCGATGAAGGCGCGCGTCTTCTCGTTCTGGTAGGTGATGATCAGCTTCGCGCCGGCCTGGGCGCAGGCCTCGGCGACGCCGGTGGAGATCGACTTCTCGTTGGCGATGCCGGTGATGAGGCCGACCTTGCCCTCGAGGTTGATGATGGGGGTCATGACGGATTCCTGTTCGCGGGTTGATGTTGTTGCGGCGCAACAGCGGCAAGCATAAGCCGCGCTTTGCGACGGAAATGTGATGGTTCGTGAAATCGGATACGCAGCGGTATCGGTGCCGGTACAGTATATTGCGCATTGCAGCATCCACAAACCGCCGGCAGCGGCCTTGTTCGCCGGAGCAGGAAACATGACACGAAACGCATACATCTTCATGGACTTCGACGGCGTCACCCATCCCTGGGGCGAGGTCGAGGATTTCCGTTGCCTTCCGCATATCGAGGCGGTGGTGCGGGAGTTCCCCGAGGCGCGCATCGTGATCGCCTCCGACTGGCGCATGCTGTTCTCGCTGCCCAAGCTGGTCGCCCGCTTCTCCGAGGACATCCGCCCGCAGATCGCCGGCGCCACGCCGCACCTGCTGCCCAAGACCGGTGCCGAGCTGCACGGCCTGCGCGAGCGCGAGGCCATGGCCTGGCTGCGCCAGCACGGCGCCGACCCGGCCGAGGCGGCGTGGTGCGCGATCGACGATGCGCCGGGCAACTGGCTGTCGCGCTCGCGCCTCGTGCTGACCGACTTCAAGCGCGGCTTCACCGCCGAGGATGCGGTCGCGCTGCGCCGCATGCTGCAGGGCTTCCGCGACGGCGTGCGCAACCAGGTCGGGCAGGTCGTGCATTCGCTATGGGCGCGCGACAGCGCCTGATCCGGGGAGACACCATGAATCCGGCCGAGCAGACCCTGCCGCCCGACCCGCTCGCGCGCCATGTCGACCTCGCGACCCAGCGCCAGGCGGCGCGCCTGGCCGAAGAGAGCTTCGCGCGCCTGTTCCGGCTCAGCGTCGCCGAGGGCGACGCTGCGCGGCTGAAGGGTGTGGAGCAGCTGCGCGTCGACCTCGCCGACTGGGTGGCCGCCGCGGCCGACGCCGAGGCGCAGGCCTTGCGCCTGGCCTTGGTCCTCGCCGGCTTGGACCAGTGGGGGCTGGCGTGGAGCCGCGCCTTCGGCCTGGTGGCGATCCCCGCGCTCACCGAGCTCATCGGTGCGCTGCGCACCGGCCTCGACGAGGCCGCCGAGGCGCGCTTCCTGCGCCACTTCGAGGGCATCGCCGCGGCCGAGGAGAACGCCATCGACTTCAAGGTCGAGCTGCGCCGCGGCCTGCACCTGGCGCTGTGGCACGCCTCGATCGCCACCGGACACCGTGACGAGGCCCTGCGTCTCGCCGCCGAGCTGGGCAGCCAGTTGCTCGCGCTCACCCGCAGCATGCCGGTGGCGGGCTGGCGGCTGGTGGCCGACGCGCTCGCCTTCATCCAGATCCGCTGCCTGGCCGAAGGCCTCGCCGCCGAGGGCGTGGCGCAGGAGGCGACGCAGGCCTTGTTCGGTGCGCTCGCCCGCGAGCTGCCGGCGCCGCAGCGCGACCTCGTGATGGCGCACTCCGCGCGTGCGGTGATGGCTTGGCAGCAGGCCGGCCGCGCCTCGCAGCAGGTGCACTGATGGCGCTCAAGGCCACGGTCTTCAAGGCCGACATCCAGGTCGCCGACATGGATCGGCACCACTACGCCGACTACTCGCTCACCCTCGCGCGCCACCCCTCCGAGACCGACGAGCGCATGATGGTGCGCCTGCTCGCCTTCGCGCTCTTCGCCGATCCGGCGCTCGCCTTCGGCAAGGGCCTGTGCGCCGACGACGAGCCCGACCTGTGGCAGCGGGACCTGACCGGCGCGATCGAGCGCTGGATCGACGTCGGCCAGCCCGACGACAAGTGGGTGCGCAAGGCCTGCGGGCGCGCGCGCGAGGTGGTGCTGCTGGCCTACGGGCGGGCGCTCGAGGTGTGGTGGAGCGGGGTGCGCGGCCGCCTCGAGCGCCACGGCAACCTGCGCGTCCTCGAACTCGAGCGCGAGGCCAGCGCCGAGCTCGGCCGCCTCGCCGAACGCACCATGCGCCTGCAGCTCACCATCCAGGACGGCCACGTGCTGGTGACCAACGGCCGCGACACCGTGTCGCTCGAGCCGCGCAAGCTCGCCGGCTGAAGCGCTCGGCGGACATGGCGCGCGCCCCGCGCGCCCCGCGCGCTGCGCCCGCGCGCGTCAGCGCGGGCGGTCGAGCAGGAAGGCCGCCACCCTCTCCGCGGTCGCCTGCGGATGCTCCAGCATGAAGCAGTGCCCGCCCTCCACCTGCACGCATTTCACGTTGGCCTTGCCCGCCGCCCAGCGCGTGACCGAGCGCCGCGCGAAGGCGAAGGTGTCGCGTCCGTGCAGCGCGAGCACCGGGTGCTCGATGCGCTCGAGCGAGGACCACAGCCGGCGCGGGTAGGAGGCGAAGATCTCGGCTTCGCGCGTGGGCCGGCACTTGAGCTCCACGCCGCCGCCGGGGACATCGCGCAGCGCATGGTCGATGTAGGCCTGGAAGGAGTCCTCGCTCCAGCCGCGGAACACGCCGCGCCCGTGCAGGCCCGCGTGCGCGGTGGCGCGGTCCGGCCAGTGGTGGCGGCGCGTGCGCGCCTTGGCGGCGAGCTTGTTGCGCGAGGCCAGGCCGACGAGATCCGAGAGTGCCATCATGCCGATCATCGCCGGGGTGAACAGCACCGGGTCGAGCAGCACGCCACGGCTGAAGGCCTGTGGATGATGCGCCAGCATCAGGCAGGTGAGCACGCTGCCGAAGCTGTGGCCTGCGGCATGCACCGGCACCGCGCCGAAGCGCGCCGCGTGCGCGAGCCAGGCTTCGGCGGCCATCTCGGCGGCATGGTTCCAGCCGCGGAAGCGACTGCCGTGGTCGCTGTCGCCGTGGCCTTGCACGTCCGACAGGAAGAGGTCGAAATGCTCGCTCAGGTGGCGGAGCATCGGCGCATAGGTCAGCGAGCTCAGCCCGTTCCCATGCAGGAAATGCAGCACCGGGCGGCCGCTCGGCGGGCTGTGGTGGCCGCGCAGCGTGAAGCCGGCGGTGGTGTGGTGAGTCCAGCTTTGCAGCTTCATGATTCGGCATCAACCACGCGCGCAGCAGTGGCGGTGGCGGGTTTCGGGTTATCGGGCCGATCGGATTGGCGGGCAGCGGCCGGGGCTCGCGCATGCCGCGTCGTCGGCGAAAGGTGCGTGAGTCTGCCACGAAAACCAGCCCGGGATGTGCTCGACCGGCATCGGGCGGGCGATGCCGAAGCCCTGGCCGAGCCTGCAGCCGAGATCGAGCAGGGCCTCGGCGTGGGCGGGCGTCTCCACGCCCTCGGCGATCACCTCGCGACCGAAGGTGCGCGCGAGCTGCACCACGGCGCCGAC
This sequence comes from Thauera sp., assembly GCA_024235615.1. Classification (GTDB taxonomy): domain Bacteria; phylum Pseudomonadota; class Gammaproteobacteria; order Burkholderiales; family Rhodocyclaceae; genus Thauera. The sequence continues at coordinate 365,833 of JACKMB010000002.1, forward strand.
GATCGCACGCGCTTCGCCGTCCTCCAGCATGTCGAGCACGAAGCTGCGGTCGATCTTGAGGCGGTCGAACGGGAGCTGGCGGAAGTGACGCAGCGAGGCGTAGCCGGTGCCGAAGTCGTCGAGCGCGATGCGTACGCCGAGGCGGTGGCAGGCGTTGAGCACGTCCATCGCCAGCACCATGTCGTCGAGCGCGGTGGATTCGAGGATCTCGAGCTCCATCCGCGCGGGTGGGATGTCGGGGTGGCGCTCCAGGGCGCTGCGCACGCTGGCCACGAAACCCGCCTGCATCAGCGGGCGGGGGCCGACGTTGACGCTGACGGCGATGTCCAGCCCGGCGGCGCGGCAGCGCTCGAGCGCGCCGAGCGCATGGTCGATCACCCACTGGCCGAGCCGGGTCTCGAGCTCGGTGCCCTCGAGATCGGGCAGGAAGTCGCCCGGAAGCAGCAGGCCACGTTCGGGATGTTGCCAGCGCAGCAGGGCCTCCATGCCGAGCGGGCGGCCGTCGGCCATGTCGACCTGGGGCTGGAAGTGCAGCACGAACTCGTGCCGGCGCAAGGCCAGCTCGAGGCGCTCGAGGCGTTCCTTGCGCACGCGCTGCTGCTCCTCGACGCTGGCGTCGAAGAACTGGATGCAGTTGCGCCCGCGCTGCTTGGCGCGGTACATCGCCTGGTCGGCGTGGCGCAGCAGGGTGTCGGGGTCGGCGTCGTCCTCGAGGAAGAGGGTGACGCCGATGCTCGCCGACACCGACACCTGGCGGGTGGCGAGCGCGATCGGCATGCGGATGGCGTCGAGCACGCGCTCGAGCACACGCTCGCCGTCGATGTCCTCGAGCAGCAGCACGAACTCGTCGCCGCCGACGCGGGCCACGGTGTCGCTCGCGCGCAGGATCGTGGCGAGCCGGTCGACGATGCCGACCAGCACCTGGTCGCCGGCCTCGTGGCCGAGCTGGTCGTTCACCGGCTTGAAGCCGTCGAGGTCGATCACGCAGACCGCGAGCGGCCGCCCGGTGCGGCGCGAGTGCGCGATCGCCTGGCGCAGGCGGTCGTCGAGCAGGCGGCGGTTGGGTGCGCCGGTGAGCGGGTCGAAGTAGGCGATGCGGTTGAGCTCTTCCTCGTGCTTCTTGAGCCGGCTGATGTCGGAGAACATCGCCAGATGGTGGATCAGCCGCCCGCGCGCATCGCGCACCCGGCTGATCGACAACACCTCGGCGAACTCGCTGCCATCCTTGCGCCGGTTCCACAGCTCGCCCTGCCAGTGGTCATGCTCTTCGAGCGCCTGCCACATCGCGCGGTAGAACTCGCGCCCCTGGCGGCCGGAGGCGAGCATGCCGGGGTCGCGGCCGAGGCTCTCCTCGCGGCTGTAGCCGGTGATGCGGCAGAAGGCGGGGTTGACGTCGACGATGCGGTTATCCGCGTCGGTGATCAGGATGGCCTCGTAGCTCGACGAGAACACGCTCGCGGCCAGGCGCAGGCGCTCCTCGTTTTCCTTGCGGCGGTCGATGTCGACCTGTGCGCCGGTCAGCAGCAGTGCGCGCCCGTCGGCGTCGCGGCGCACGGCGAGGGCGCGGTCGTGAACCCAGATCCAGTTCCCGTCGCGGTGGCGCAGGCGCAGGTCGTGCTCGTAGAAGGCGGTCTCGCCGCGGATGTGGCGCTCGAGTTCGAGCTCGGCCTCGGCCAGGTCGGCGGGGTGCACGCGCTCGCGCCAGGATGCGCGCCCGAGCCCGGTGCAGGCCTCGGGCGGGAGCCCCAGCATCGCCGCCCAGCGCGCGTCCACCCTCCATTCCCCGGTCTCCAGGTTCCACTCCCAACTGCCGGCCTGGGTGGCCTCGACCACGTTGCGCAGGTGATGGCGATCGAGTTCGACTTCCGCCGCCAGCCGGCGCGCGGCGGCGTTGGCCTGCGACAGCGCCAGGTTGCGCTGCGCCAGACGCGCGAGCAGCAGCACGATCGCCAGGGTCGCGAGGCCGAGCACGAAGAGCGTCTCGTGGTAGCGCGCCCACACGTCGTTCCAGGTGAAGGGCGGACTCGCGTCGAAGGGCGGCAGGCGCAGCTCGCGCAGCATCTCCTCCACGCGGGCGTAGTCGGCGGGGATGGTGAAGCCGTGGATACGGGCGGCGCGCGCGGCCGGATCGCCGGCCTCGAGGCCGAGTGCGAGCGCGGCCACCTTGCGCATCAGCGCCGGGTCGGCCTGGCGCAGGGCAACGAGCGGCCACTCGGGATAGAGCCGGGTGGAGCTGTGCAGCGGGAATCCGGCGTGCTGCAGCGGATGCAGCACGCGCAGGCCGGAGAGGTCGCGGCCCTCTGCGGACAGGGCCTCGAGCAGGCCGGTGCGCACGAAGCCAGCGTCGACCCGGCCGTCGAGCACCGCGTCGACGACGCTGTCCTGGCTCTGCTGCAGCGTGAGCATGTCCAGCAAGGCCGGGTCGGCGCCGGCGGCCTTCATCTCGAACGCCTGCGCCGGGTAGGTGGCGAGGAAGTTGGCGTGGGTCGTGCCGACGCGCTTGCCCTGCAGGTCGGCGAGCGCGGACAGGCGTTTGTCCCCGCTGCGCACCAGGATCACGCCGCCGAACTCGTTCAGTGCTTGCCCGCCGGCATCGGAGACCACCGTGGCGATGGCGCCGGACAGAGGGTTGGCGCTGCGCAGCGTAATGAAATGCGCCGGGTTGGTCAGCAGCAGCTCGAGCTCGCCGGCGGCCAGGGCGCGCTGCAGTCCGGCATCGTCGAGCGCGTGCAGGCGCACCTCGACGCCGTCGAGGCGCGTGTTCAGGTAGTCGACGAAGGGTTGCCACGAGGCCTCGACCAGCGCCTTGGGGCGGGACGAATACACGCCGAAATCGAGTCCGGGTTGGGCCTGCAGGTCCAGGCTGCCGATGCCCAGACCAACGCACAGGAGGGCGGTGCGGAGGATTCGTCGCATCAGCGCCGGGTGGCCGTCGAGGTTGTCGGGCGCTGCGCCGGCCGGCTCACCGGGCGAGCAAGGCAGCCGCGCGCGGGCGAATCCTGGGACGGGTGGGAAACATCACGGCGCATCGGGTGGAGTAGGGCAGATCAACTGCTCATTTTAGGGCTTTCGAAGCCCCTGCGGCAGCCCGTTCGGTCGTCTTGTGACACAGTTCGCGCACGCGCCGGCCAGCGCGCCCCGAGCTCGGGGCGCGCGCCGGCGCTGCGACGCTCAGTCTTCGCGACGGCGGAAGGGCTTGCCGCCGCGTTCGCCCTGGCGCTTCACCGGTGCGGAGTGGCCGCCGGCCTTGCGGTCGGTCGACGGCGGGCGGCGCTCGTCGTGCGGGCGGCGCTCGTCGTGGCCGCGGAAGCCCCCGCCGGGCTTGCCGCCATAGCCGCCACCGGGCTGGCCCGGGCGCGGACCGCCGAAGTCACGCGGGCGTCGGTCGGCGTCCTGCGACCGGAAGCCGTCGCCGCCTTCGGGCCGCGCCGGGCGACGGCGTTCGGGCACCGAGGCCGCCTCGGCCGCGCTCAGCTCGCGGATCGACAAGGGCATCTGGCGAACGCGGGTGCGCTTGAGCGTGGCGAGGAGGTCCTCGGGCAGGTTGGCGGGCAGCTCGACCGTGGAGAATTCGTCGAAGAGGTGGATCTGGCCGATGAACTTGCCCTCGATGCCGCCCTCGTTGGCGATCGCGCCGACGATCTCCTTGGGGCTGGCGCCGTGGGCGCGGCCGACCTCGATGCGGTAGCGCACCAGCGCGCCTTCGGAGAAGGAGCGCCGGCGGGCGAGGATCTCGTCGCGGTTGGGGCGCGGCGTGCGCTCGCGCGCGGCGCCGGTGGTGAAGTGCTCGGCGCGCGGCGCGCGGCCTTCGCTCGGCGTCGTGGTGGCGATGTCCCAGCCGCGGCCGGACTGCTCGACCTGCAGCGGGCGCTCGCGCTGGGCGAGCAGCGCCAGCGCAGCGGCGACTTCGTGGATCTCGAGCTCGTTCTCCTCGATCAGGTCGTTGACCACGCCCATGAAGAAGCCGAGTTCGGCGCCCGCGATGGTCTCGGCGACCTGGCGCTTGAACTGGGCCACGCGCAGGTTGGTGACCTCCTCGCTGCTCGGCAGCGCGATCGGGGTGATCGGCTGGCGGGTGGCGCGCTCGATCATCTTGAGCATGCGCGTCTCGCGCGGCGCCACGAACAGGATCGCCACCCCCTCGCGCCCGGCGCGGCCGGTGCGGCCGATGCGGTGCACATAGGCCTCGGTGTCGTAGGGGATGTCGTAGTTGATCACGTGCGAGACGCGCGGCACGTCGATGCCGCGCGCGGCCACGTCGGTGGCGATCACGATGTCGAGCGCGCCGTTCTTGAGCTGCTCGATCACGCGCTCGCGCAGGCCCTGGTTCATGTCGCCGTTGAGCGCGGCGGCGGCGTAGCCGCGCGCGGCGAGCTTGTCGGCGAGTTCCTCGGTGGCGATCTTGGTGCGCACGAACACGATCGCGGCGTCGAAGCTCTCCTCGGCGTCGAGGATGCGGGTGAGCGCGTCGAGCTTGTCCACCCCGCGCACCAGCCAGTAGCGCTGGCTGATCTTGGCCACGGTCGAGGTGGCGGCGCGGATCTTGATTTCCTGCGGGTTGCGCAGGTGGCGGCGGGCGACGTCGCGGATCACGTTCGGCATGGTGGCCGAGAACAGCGCGGTCTGGCGCTCGGCCGGGGTGTGCTCGAGGATCCACTCGACGTCGTCGATGAAGCCCATGCGCAGCATCTCGTCGGCCTCGTCGAGCACGATCGCCTTGAGCGCGTCGAGCTTGAGGCTCTCGCGCTCGAGGTGGTCCATGACCCGGCCCGGGGTGCCGACGATCACCTGGGCGCCGCGCGAGAGCTGGCGCAGCTGCACCACCATGCTCTGGCCGCCGTAGATCGGCAGCACGTGGAAGTTCTTCAGGTGGTGGGCGTACTTGGCGAAGGCCTCGGCGACCTGGATCGCGAGCTCGCGCGTGGGGGTGAGCACCAGCACCTGCGGGCGGGTGTCGGCGAGGTCGAGCTTGGCCAGCATCGGCAGCGCGAAGGCGGCGGTCTTGCCGGTGCCGGTCTGCGCCTCGCCAAGGATGTCGTGGCCGGCAAGCAGTTGCGGGATGCACGCGGCCTGGATCGGCGAGGGGGTCTCGTAGCCCACTTCGGCAAGCGCGGAGAGCAGGGCTGCGGGGAGCTGGAGGTCGGCGAAGCGCAGTTCGGCTTCGGCGGGGGCGGATTCGGGGCGGGAGGCTTCGGTCATGGCGTCGTGGCCGCGGGGGCGGCGATGGGCAGCGGCGCTGCAACATCGCGAAGGCGGGCGATTGCGGCGCGGCGAGGGTGATGGGGCGGCTCGTGGCCGCGGCGTTGCGGCGGGTGGCCGCGGACTTGCGCGCCTGGCGCGTTGCGCGGGTGCGGAGGGGCGGCCCAAGGCCGCCGCAAATGCAAAAACGCGGCGCAGGGCCGCGTTTCGGGTCGATCGAGAGACGTCGAGGACGTCGGATCGATTACAGCGGGCGGATGTTGGCCGCCTGCAGGCCCTTCGGGCCGGTCTTGACTTCGAATTCGACGCGCTGGTTTTCGGCCAGGCTCTTGAAGCCCTTGCTCTGGATCTCCGAGAAGTGGGCGAACAGGTCGTCGCCGCCGCCTTCAGGGGTGATGAAGCCGAAGCCCTTGGCGTCGTTGAACCATTTCACGGTACCGGTTTGAGTGCTCATTTTGCGTTCCATATGGAGAATTGCGGGCTTGCGCCCCGAGGTGCAGGAACGATCAAGAAACGTAATCAGGGAGGCATCAAACCGACACGCGTTTTTTTGGAACACGCTGGCAACCACACCAACAACCACTGCTTGAATCGACTGCGAGCCGCAAGATACACGCTTTTGCGCGGATGCGTGAATTTATTTTTCAGTTCGATCGCATGCAGCCCATGCGCGGGACGCGTGCCGGCGTCCGGCGGTGGGATAATCCGCCCCCCGACAGTCAACGCAGGTCTCTCCATGCCCATCCAGTGGTTCCCCGGACACATGGCCTCGGCGCGCAAGAAGGCGGCCGAGGCGATGGCCATGACCGACGTGGTCATCGAGGTCGTCGATGCACGCCTGCCCGAGGCGAGCAGCAACCCGATGATCGCCGAGCTGCGCCGCTTCCGTAACCGCCCCTGCCTCAAGCTGCTCAACAAGTCCGACCTTGCCGACCCCGAGGCCACGCGGGCCTGGATGGACTTCTACAACCGCCAGCCGGGCGTCAAGGCGGTGGCGATCTCGGCCAAGAGCCCGGCCGAGGTTGCGCGGGTGCCGGCGCTGTGCCGCCAGCTCGCGCCGCACCGCGACGACGGCACCAAGCCGCTGCGCATGATGATCATGGGCATCCCCAACGTCGGCAAATCGACGCTGATGAACGCGCTGCTCAAGCGCAAGGTGGCCAAGGTGGGCGACGAGCCGGCGGTGACCAAGCACCAGCAGACGCTCGACCTCGGTCCCGGCATGACCCTCACCGACACGCCCGGCATGATGTGGCCGAAGATCGACCACGACGCCGACGGCTACATGCTCGCGGCCAGTCATGCGATCGGGCGCAACGCGGTGATCGACGAGGAGGTGGCGGCCTTCCTCGGCGAGATCCTGATCGCACGCTACCCCGGCCGCCTGGTGGCGCGCTATCGGCTGGACGCCGCCACGGTGGCGGCGCTGGACGGCCCGGCGCTGGTCGAGGGGGTGGGCCGCCGGCGCGGCTGCCTGGTGAAAGGTGGCGGGCTGGACCTGGAGAAGGCCGCGCAGATCCTGCTGCAGGACTATCGCGACGGTGCGCTCGGGCGCATCAGCCTGGAGACGCCGCAGACGCGCGCGGCGATGATCGCCGCTGCGCAGGCGGCCGCCGCTCAGGCCGTGAGCGCTGGCGAGGCCGCCGGGCAGGACGCGGCTGCGGATACGGCGGGGGAGGGCGACGCGGGCGGAGATGGCGGCGACTGATCCGCCGTCTCCGGCACGATCTCGATCCAGCGCAACCACTGCCCGCAGGCGTTGCGCGGCCCGCGCAGCGAGCCGTGCCAGGGGCCTTCGCGACAGGGGCCGCGCGGCGCGGCGGGGTCCAGCTCCACCGTGCTGCCGTCCGCGCCCACGCGCCGCCACCCGCCCCAGCGATTGCAGGTGGGGCAGCGGCGCAGTTCCGCGACGGGCGGGGTTGTGGGCGTGGCGGTCATCGTGTTTGCGGGCGTCGGTTCTCGATCATGGTGCAGGGGTGCAGCGCCGATCGCCCTCTGCACGAGCGGTACCATCGCGACGGATGGCCCGGAAGGCGTGCGTTCGCCACATTGCCGCCGCGCGCCGCACGGCGCAGGCTGGATGCGTTTGATATCATTGTCAATCTGTCGTTCCCCCTCCGGAGTCCCATGAGCGTTCCGTCAGCCTCTCGGCTGCACGCCCTCAACGTCGACCTGCACTGCCACTCCACCGTCTCCGACGGCTGGCTCGAGCCCGAGGCGCTGGTGCTGCGCGCAATCTCCAACGGTGTCGAACTGCTCGCGCTCACTGATCACGACGAACTCGGCGGCATCGCGGCCGCTCAGGGCGTCGCCCGCGCGCACGGGCTGGCCTTCGTCCCCGGCGTCGAGATCTCGGTGTCGTTCGCCGGCGAGACCGTCCACATCGTGGGCCTGGGCGTCGATCCCGAGTGCCCGGCGCTGCGTGCGGGCCTCGCCGCTTTGCGTGCCGGACGCGACGGGCGCGCGCGGCGCATGGGCGAGGAGCTCGCCCGCGTCGGCATCCCCGACGCCTTCGCCGGCGCCTGCCGCTTCGCGCGCAACCCCGCGCTGGTGAGCCGCGCGCACTTCGCCCGCCATCTGGTCGCGAGCGGGGTGATGCCCGACGTGAAGACCGTCTTCGACCACTATCTCGTGCGCGGCAAGCCCGGCTTCGTCGAGCACCGCTGGGCGGCGCTGGAGGACGCCGTGGGCTGGATCCGCGCCGCCGGCGGCATCGCCGTGGTCGCCCACCCGGCGCGCTACCGGCTGTCCTCGGTCGCCCTGGGCGAGCTCTTCGACCGCTTCGTCGCGGCCGGTGGCGAGGCCGTCGAGGTGGTGGCCGGCGCACATACCGAGGACGACATGCGCCGCTTCGCGAGCCTCGCGCGCCAGCGCGGGCTCCTGGCCTCGCGTGCGTCCGATTTTCATGGCGTGCAGGAGAGCATGGTCGACGTCGGCCGCTGCAATCCGCTGCCCGCCGACCTCGAGCCGGTGTGGAGCCGCCTGCCGGCCACCGCCGCGGCGCTCGCGGCGGCTGCATCCTCCGTGCGCTAGGGCGCGCGGCCCATCGAGCATCCGATCATGGCCCAGTACTTCTCCCTCCATCCCGAACAGCCGCAGGCGCGGCTGATCCGCCAGGCCGCCGAGATCCTGCGTGGCGGCGGCCTCGTCGCGCTGCCCACCGACTCCGCCTACGCGCTCGCCTGCCAGGTGGGCGACGCCGCGCTGCTCGACCGCATCCGCCGCATCCGCGGGGTGGACGAGCGCCACCACTTCACCCTGATGTGCCGCGACCTCTCCGAGATCGGTACCTATGCGCGGGTGGACAACAGCCAGTACCGGCTGCTGAAGGCGGTCACCCCCGGCCCCTACACGTTCATCCTCGAAGGCACCAAGGAACTGCCGCGCCGCGTGCTCCATCCCAAGCGCAAGACCATCGGCCTGCGCGTGCCCGAGCACGCGGTGGTGTCGGCCCTGCTCGCCGAGATCGACGGCCCGCTGCTGACCTCCACTCTGATCCTGCCCGGCGATGAGCTCCCGCTCACCGACCCCGAGGAGATCCGCGACCGCCTCGGCAAGCTGGTGGAGCTGGTCATCGAGGCGGGCTATTGCGGCCCGGAGGCGACCACGGTGATCGACCTGACCTCGGGCGCGCCCGAGCTGGTGCGCGCCGGGCGCGGCCCGCTCGAGCCCTTCGGCCTGTAGAATGCGGAGTTTGCCACCGAGCCCGCGATGGATTCGCTGATCTCCACCCTGGCCATCTGGGCCCTCCCGGTCGTGCTCGCGATCACGCTGCACGAGGCCGCGCACGGCTACGTGGCGCGCCACTTCGGCGACCCCACCGCCCACCTCGCCGGGCGCATCACGCTCAACCCGCTGCGCCACATCGACCCGGTGGGCACCATCCTGGTGCCGGCCGGCATCCTCGCGCTGAGCTCGCTCGCCGGCGCGGGCGGCATCCTCTTCGGCTGGGCCAAGCCGGTGCCGGTCAACTTCTCGCGCCTGCGCAATCCCAAGGCCGACATGCTGTGGGTGGCGGCGGCCGGGCCCTTCGTCAACTTCGTCATGGCGATCGGCTGGGCGGTGCTGTTCCGCGTCGCCGCCACCGCCGAGCCGGGCGCCTACACGCTGCCCATGCTCAAGATGGCCGACGCCGGCATCCAGATCAACGCCGTGCTGATGGCGCTCAACCTGCTGCCGATTCCGCCGCTCGACGGCGGCCGCATCGCGGTGAGCCTGCTGCCCAACCGGCTCGCCTGGCAGTACGCCCGCCTCGAACCCTATGGCTTCCCGATCCTGCTCGTGCTGCTGTTCACCGGCGTGCTCGGCACCCTGCTGTGGCCGCTGATCGCCGGCTTCCGCTACCTGCTCTCCCTCGTCTTCGGATTCTGATCCTCCATGTACGCTGAACGCGTCCTCTCCGGCATGCGCCCCAGTGGCCGGCTCCACCTCGGCCACTACCACGGCGTGCTCAAGAACTGGGTGAAGCTGCAGGAGGAGTTCCCCTGCCTGTTCTTCGTCGCCGACTGGCATGCGCTCACCACGCACTACGACACCCCCGAGGTGATCGAGGCCAACGTCTGGGACATGCTGGTCGACTGGCTCGCCGCCGGGGTCGACCCCGCGCAGTCCACGCTCTTCATCCAGTCGCAGGTGCCCGAGCACGCCGAACTGCACCTGCTGCTGTCGATGATGACCCCGCTCGGCTGGCTCGAGCGCGTACCGACCTGGAAGGAGCAGCAGGAGAAGATCGAGGGCCGCGACCTGTCGACCTACGGCTTCCTCGGCTACCCGCTGCTGCAGTCGGCCGACATCCTGATCTACCGCGCCGACAAGGTGCCGGTGGGCGAGGACCAGGTCCCGCACGTCGAGATCACGCGCGAGATCGCGCGCCGCTTCAACCACCTCTACGGCCGCGAGCCGGGCTTCGAGGACAAGGCGAAGGATGCGGTGCGCAAGCTCGGTGCCAAGCGCGCGCGCATGTACCACGAGCTGCGCACGCGCTTCCAGCAGGAGGGCGACGACGACGCGCTCGAGCAGGCCAAGGCGCTGCTCGACGAGACCCAGAACCTCTCGCTCGGTGATCGCGAGCGCCTGTACGGCTATCTCGAGGGCAGCGGCAAGATGATCCTGGTCGAGCCCGAGGCGCTGCTCACTCCGGCTGCGCGCATGCCCGGCCTGGACGGACAGAAGATGTCCAAGTCCTACGGCAACACCATCAACCTGCGCGAGGACGCCGAGAGCGTCACGCGCAAGGTGCGCACCATGCAGACCGACCCCGCGCGCATGCGCCGGACCGACCCGGGCGAGCCCGAGCGCTGCCCGGTGTGGCAGCTGCATGCGATCTACTCGGGCGAGGAGACCCTTGCCTGGGTGCAGCAGGGCTGCCGCAGCGCGGGCATCGGCTGCCTGGAGTGCAAGCAGCCGGTGCTGGAGGCGATCCTGCGCGAGCAGGAGGTGCTGAACGAGCGCGCCCAGCCCTATCTCGACGACCCCTCGCTGCTGCGCAGCATCATCGCCGATGGCTGCGAGCGCGCGCGCCGGCTCGCGCAGGAGACGATGCGCGACGTGCGCGAGGCGATGGGCCTCGACTACGGTTGAGCCACCCGCACGCCGCCTCACCGATCGCAGCCGCACCATGAACCTGCCGCTGGACCTGGCGCCGGTCGACACCGGCGCGCCGCTCGATGTGCTCGCGCGCATCTACGGCGAGCCCCTGCTCGAACTGCCCAAAGACCTGTATATTCCGCCCGACGCGCTGCAGGTTTTCCTGGAAGCCTTCGAGGGGCCGCTGGATCTGTTGTTGTATCTGATCCGCAAGGCCAACCTCGACATCCTCGACGTGCCGATGGCGCCGCTCACCGCGCAATACCTCGAGTACGTCGAGGCGATGCGGGCGACCAACCTCGAGCTCGCCGCCGAATACCTGCTGATGGCGGCGATGCTGCTCGAAATCAAGTCGCGCATGCTGCTGCCGCGGCCGCCGCGCGAGAACGCGGAAGAAGAGGACCCGCGCGCCGAGCTGGTGCGCCGGCTGCTCGAATACGAACAGATGAAGCTCGCCGCGGCGCGGCTCGAGGCTCTGCCGAGGGTGGAGCGCGACTTCGAGTGGGTGGGCGTCTTCGTCGCCGAGAAGGTGGTCGAGCGCCTGCCCGAGGTCAGCCTGCACGACCTGCAGCTCGCCTGGCTGCGCATCATGAAGAAGGCGCGGCTCAATCAGAGCCACCGCGTCGGCCGCGAGCAGCTTTCGGTGCGCGAGCACATGACGGCGATCCTGCGCAGGCTCGGCGAAGGCGCCTTCGTCGTTTTCGACACCTTGTTCGACGTCGAGCTCGGCCCGCCCGGCCTGGTGGTGAGCTTTCTCGCCGTGCTCGAGCTGGTGAAGGAAAGACTGGTCGATGTGACCCAGAACGAGGCCTTTGCGCCGATCTACGTGAAGCTCGCAGATGCAACCCGCAACGACGCCTGAGACCTGGCTACGCATCGTCGAGGCGGCGCTGCTCGCCGCGCCGGGTCCGCTGCCGGTGTCGGAGCTGCGCAAGCTCTTCGACGAGGATCCGGGGCCGGACCTGGTGCGCCGCCTGCTCGACGAGCTGCGCACGCAGTGGTTCGAGGCCGCGCGCGGGGTCGAGCTGGTGCAGCTGGCGAGTGGCTGGCGCTTCCAGACGCGGCCCGAGTACCAGGTCTACCTCGACCGCCTGAAGGAAGAAAAGCCGCCGCGCTACTCGCGCGCGGTCATGGAAACGCTGGCGATCATCGCCTATCGCCAGCCCGTCACGCGTGGAGACATCGAGGACATCCGCGGCGTGGCGGTCTCGCCCAACGTCCTGAAAACCCTCGAATCACGCGGCTGGGTCGACATCGTCGGCCACCGCGACACCCCCGGGCGGCCGGCGCTGTTCGCCACCACCCGGCGCTTCCTCGACGAGATGGGGCTGCGCAGCCTGACCGAGCTGCCTGCGCTCACCGAACTCGAAAAAATCATGGATCTAGTCGATGTCTCGCAAACCGAACCGGCCGCTGCGCCCGCCCCTGAAGAAGAAGTCTGACGCGATCGAGATCCTCGACCGCGACCCGCGCGAATCCCGTGGCGGCAGGCGCGGCGAGGGGGCGCCGCGCGACGAGGACGCCCAGCCCAGCCGCAAGGACGCCCACCTCAACGTCGACCCGCGCGGCCCGCGCACGCCGCGTCCGCCGCGAGCGGGCGGCGCGCCGGCGCCGCGCCGCCCGCGCATCGAGGGCGACCCCGCGCGCCACCCCGAGGCCCACCGCTCCGCCCTCGGCCAGCCCGAGGCCGGCGAGCGCCCGGCGCGTGGCCGGGGGCAGGGCGGGGGGCGTAACGCCCCCACCACGCTCACCGAGCCCGAGCGCCTGCAGAAGGTGCTCGCCCAGGCCGGCGTCGCCTCCCGGCGCGAGATCGAGGAGTGGGTGGTGGCCGGGCGCATCTCGGTCAACGGCCTGCCGGCGTCGCTCGGGCAGAAGATCGGGCCGGGCGATCGCGTCAAGGTCAATGGCAAGCTCGTCCCGCTGCGCTTCACCCAGCGCTCGCCGCGCGTGCTGATCTACCACAAGCCCGAGGGCGAGATCGTCTCGCGCGACGACCCCGAGGGCCGGCCCACCGTGTTCGAGCGCCTGCCCATCCTGCGCAAGGGGCGCTGGCTGGCGGTCGGGCGCCTGGACTTCAACACCTCCGGGCTGCTCCTGTTTACCAACGACGGCGACCTCGCCAACAAGCTGATGCACCCGCGCTACGAGCTCGAGCGCGAGTACGCGGTGCGCATCCTCGGCGAGCTGACCGAGGAGCAGGTCAAGTCGCTCACCGAAGGCATCCAGCTCGAGGACGGCCCGGCGAAGTTCAACCTGCTGCGCGACGAGGGTGGCGAAGGCGCCAACCACTGGTACCGTGTGACCATCTCGGAGGGCCGCAACCGCGAGGTGCGGCGCATGTTCGAGGCCGTCGGCCTGACCGTGAGCCGGCTGATGCGGGTGCGCTACGGCAGCGTCGAGCTGCCTGCCCGGCTCAAGCGCGGCATGTGGATGGAGATGCCCGAGGCCGAGGCCTGCGCGCTCGCGGGCCTGCCGCCGCCGCAGCAGAGCCGCCAGCAGGACCAGCGCGACAAGCGCCCGGTCAAGCTGCACCGTACCCAGCCGCGCTGAGCGCCCCCGCCCTCGACGGGGTGTCTCGCGGGGGAGCCGCCCACGCGCGATCTGCGCGCGTGGGTTTGCTCGACCCCGCGTTTTGGCTGTATACTCGTTCGGCTTTGATGGATGGATTTCCTTTGTGGTCACGAGCCACGGCAGGCGTCCGCTCCGTCATGCGGTTGTGGCCAGCGGGTTTTCGTGCAGGAACAATTGTTTGATGGGCGTTTCGCCCATTTTTTATTTGTGGTGCCCGATGTGGCGCCGGAGCGGTGGGGCAGGCAGATGCGAGCGGACGTTGAGGGATTGATCGAGCAGGTGGTGACCGGACTGGGATACGAACTCGTGGATGTCGAGTTCTCGCCCAAGGGCCGCTTGCTGCGCGTCTTCCTCGACATCGAGCGCGGCATCACGGTCGACGATTGCGCCACCGTAAGCAACCAGCTGCAGCGCGTGTTCGAGGTCGAGAACGTCGACTACGACCGGCTCGAGGTGTCCTCGCCCGGCCTCGATCGCCCGCTCAAGAAGCTGGCCGACTTCGAACGCTTTGCCGGCGAGCAGGCGCAGGTCCGCCTTTCGCTGCCGATCGGCAATCAACGCAATTTCGTGGGTGTGATCGAGCGGGTGCAGGACGGCGCGGTGGCGCTGCGCACCGAGAAGGGCGAAGTGCTGCTGCCCTTCGACGACATCGAGAAAGCACGCCTGGTGCCCCAATTTTGAGACTGTGGATGTGGAGGTTTTACTGAAATGAGCCGCGAGATCCTGCTGCTTGTCGATGCCTTGGCGCGTGAGAAGAACGTCGCCAAGGAGATCGTTTTTTCCGCGCTCGAAACCGCCTTGGCCTCTGCGACCAAGAAACGCATCCACGACGATGCCGACGTGGTGGTGTCGATCGATCGCGATTCGGGTGATTACACCTCGAAGCGCCGCTGGCTGGTAATGCTCGACGAGGAGGTCGTGAACGACGAGGCCGAGATGGGCATCATCGACGCCCGCGAGCTGCGCGCCGACGTGCAGATCGGCGACTACATCGAGGAAGAGCTCGAGCCGATCGACTTCGGCCGCATCGGCGCCCAGGCCGCCAAGCAGGTCATCCTGCAGAGGATCCGCGACGCCGAGCGCGAGCAGGTGCTCAACGACTTCCTCGACCGCAAGGAATTCCTCGTCTCCGGCTCGATCAAGCGCATGGAGCGCGGCAACGCGATCATCGAGGTCGGCCGCATGGAGGCCGTGCTGCCGCGCGACCAGCAGATCCCGCGCGAGAACCTGCGCGTGGGCGACCGCGTCAAGGCCTTCCTGCTGCGCATCGACCGCGGCGCCCGCGGCCCGCAGCTCGTGCTGTCGCGCACCGCGCCCGAGTTCCTCATGAAGCTCTTCGAGCTCGAGGTCCCCGAGATCGAGGACGGGCTGCTCGAGCTCAAGGCCTGCGCCCGCGACCCCGGCCTGCGCGCCAAGATCGCGGTCAAGTCCAACGATCAGCGCATCGACCCGATCGGTACCTGCGTGGGCCTGCGTGGCTCGCGCGTCACCGCGGTGCGAAACGAGATCGGCGGCGAGCAGATCGACATCATCGTGTGGTCGCCGGACCCCGCCCAGTTCGTGGTCGCGGCGCTGCAGCCGGCCGAGGTCGTCTCGATCGTCGTCGACGAGGAGTCGCACGCGATGGACGTGGTGGTCGACGAGAACAACCTCGCGATCGCCATCGGCCGCAGCGGCCAGAACGTCAAGCTCGCCTCCGAGCTCACCGGGTGGACGATCAACCTGATGAGCGAGCAGGAGTCGGCCGAGAAGACCGCCCAGGAGCAACAGGGCCTGCGCGCGCTGTTCATGGAAAAGCTGGACGTCGACGAGGAAGTCGCCGACATCCTGATCGAGGAGGGTTTCTCCTCGCTGGAAGAGGTGGCCTACGTGCCGCTCTCCGAAATGCTCGAGATCGAGGCCTTCGACGAGGACACGGTCAACGAGCTGCGCAATCGAGCGCGCAATGTGCTGCTGACCGAGGCCATCGTCACCGAGGAGCAGCTCGAGAAGGTTTCCGACGACTTGCTCGGCCTCGAAGGCATGGACAAGTCGCTGGCCGCCACACTGGCCCAGCAGGGCATTCGTACCCGCGACGACCTGGCCGACCTTGCGGTCGACGAGCTGGTCGAAATGGCCGGGATCGACGAAGAAAGAGCCAAGGCGCTGATTTCCGTTGCGCGCGCCCATTGGTTCGAAGAATGATGGGAGGGCAGTAATGGAACAGATGAGCGTGACCCAGTTTGCCGGCGAACTGAAAATGCCGGCCGCGGTGCTGCTCGAGCAGTTGAAGCGCGCGGGCGTGGAGAAATCCGGCCCGGCCGACCTGCTCACCGAACAGGACAAGGCGAGGCTGCTGGAATACCTGCGGCGCTCGCACGGCGACACTCAGCCCAAGGGCAAGATCACCCTGACGCGCAAGCAGACCACCGAGATCCGCGCCACCGACTCCACCGGGCGTGCGCGCACGGTGCAGGTCGAGGTGCGCAAGAAGCGCACCTTCGTCAAGCGCGACGAGCTCGCCGAGCAGGCCGGGGTCGAGGCCGCGGCGGTCGAGCCGGCCGAGCTTGCCGAGGCGGTGATGGAAGCGCCGGTTGCGGTTGAAGCCGTCGCGCCGGCGGTTGAAGCCGTCGCGCCCGTCGCCGAAGCCGCCGCCGTCGAAGTGGCGCCGGCCGTCGAGGCTGCGGCGCCGGCGGCGATCGAGTCGTCCGAGCCGGTCGCCGTCGTGTCGGTCGCCGAGGTCGAAGCGCCGACCCCCGCGCCGGTCGCCGAGGTCGAGGCGCCGGCACCGGTCGCTGCCCCGGCCCCTGCAGCCGCACCCGCCGCGGCCGCATCCACGGCCGCTCGTCCTGCTCAGCAGGGCGGCCGCCAGGGCCGTGGCGAGCGCCAGTCCCGTCAGGAGCCCGCGCCGCAGCCCCAGGTCACCACCGTGCTGAGCAAGCCGCTGCCGCTCTCCGAGATTCTCAGCGAGGAAGAGATCGCTGCGCGCAAGCGCGACGAGGATCGCCAGCGCGCCCTCAAGGAGCGCCAGGCGGCTGACCTGCGCGCCCGCCAGGAGCGCGAGGCTGCTGCCAAGGCGGCAGCCGAGGCGCGCAAGGCCGAGGAGGAAGCCCGCCTGCGTGCCGAGCAGCAGAAGAAGGAAGAGCCCGCCAAGGCAGCGGCCAAGCCGACCACCGGCACCCTGCATCGCCCCGCCAAGACCGAGGACAAGCCCGCCGGACGCGACAGCAAGCGTGCAGCGCCTGCAGCGCCCGCGCGTGAAGCCGACGGCGCCAACAAGCGGCGCGGCGGCATGAAGACGCGCGGCGAGGTCGGTGCCACGACCGGCAGCAACTGGCGTGGTGCCGGCAAGGGCGGCGGCCGTCACGGGCGCAATCAGCAGGACGACCGTTCGTCCTTCCAGGCACCCACCGAGCCGATCGTGCGCGAAGTGCACGTGCCCGAGACGATCACCGTCGCCGATCTCGCCCACAAGATGGCGGTGAAGGCCACCGAGGTCATTAAGGCGCTCATGAAGATGGGCTCGATGGTCACCATCAACCAGGTCCTCGACCAGGAAACCGCGATGATCATCGTCGAGGAGATGGGCCACCTTGCGGTGGCGGCCAAGCTCGACGACCCGGACGCCTTCCTCGAGGAGAGCGATGCGCACAAGGACGCCGAAGTCCTGCCGCGCGCCCCGGTGGTTACCGTCATGGGCCACGTCGACCACGGCAAGACCTCGCTGCTCGACTACATCCGCCGCGCCAAGGTCGCGTCGGGCGAGTTCGGCGGCATCACCCAGCACATCGGTGCGTACCACGTCGAGACCTCGCGTGGCATGCTGACCTTCCTCGATACCCCGGGCCACGAGGCCTTCACCGCGATGCGTGCCCGCGGCGCCAAGGCCACCGACATCGTCATCCTGGTGGTCGCGGCCGACGACGGCGTGATGCCGCAGACGCGCGAGGCCATCCACCACGCCAAGGCGGCCGGCGTGCCGCTGGTGGTGGCGATCAACAAGATCGACAAGCCCGAAGCCAACCCCGAGCGCGTGACCCAGGAACTGATCGCCGAGGAGGTGATCCCCGAGGCCTACGGCGGCGACACGATGTTCGTGCCGGTGTCGGCCAAGAAGGGCACCGGCATCGACGAGCTGCTCGAGGCCGTGCTGCTGCAGGCCGAAGTGCTCGAGCTCACCGCGCCCAAGGACACCCCGGCCAAGGGCCTGATCATCGAGGCGCGCCTCGACAAGGGCCGCGGTCCGGTGGCCTCGCTGCTGGTGCAGTCGGGCACCCTGCGCAAGGGCGACGTGCTGCTCGCCGGTGCCACCTTCGGCCGCATCCGCGCGATGCTGGACGAGAACGGCAAGCAGATCGACGAGGCCGGTCCGTCCATTCCGGTCGAGGTGCTGGGCCTGTCCGACGTCCCCGCGGCGGGCGACGAGGCGATCGCGCTCACCGACGAGAAGAAGGCGCGCGAGATCGCGCTCTTCCGCCAGGGCAAGTTCCGCGACGTCAAGCTCGCCAAGCAACAGGCCGCCAAGCTCGAGACCCTCATGGAGCAGATGACCGAGGGCGAGGTCAAGACCCTGCCGCTGATCATCAAGGCCGACGTGCAAGGTTCCCAGGAGGCGCTGGTGCAGTCGCTGCAGAAGCTCTCCACCGACGAGGTCCGCGTCAACGTCATCCACGCCGCGGTCGGCGCGATCAGCGAGTCCGACGTCAACCTCGCGCAGGCGTCCGGTGCCGTCATCCTCGGCTTCAACATGCGGGCAGATGCCGGCGCGCGCAAGCTCGCCGAGACCTTCGGCGTCGACATCCGCTACTACAACATCATCTACGACGCAGTGGATGAGGTGAAGGCGGCGCTGTCGGGCATGCTGGCACCGGAGAAGCGCGAGGAGATCACCGGCCTGGTCGAGATCCGCCAGGTGTTCACGATCTCCAAGGTCGGCTCGATCGCGGGCTGCTACGTCCTCGAAGGCGTGGTGCGACGCAACTCGCACGTCCGCCTGCTGCGCAACCACACGGTGCTGTGGACGGGCGAGCTCGAGTCGCTCAAGCGCTTCAAGGACGACGTCAAGGAAGTCAAGTTCGGCTACGAGTGCGGCCTGCAGCTTCGCAACTACAACGACATCCACGAAGGCGACCAGCTCGAGGTCTTCGAGATCAAGGAAGTGGCGAGGACCCTGTAAGCGATGCCCAAGGAGTATTCCCGCAGCCAGCGCGTGGTGGAGCAGATCCGCCGCGAGCTGGCCGAGCTGATCCGGCTCGAGGTCAAGGATCCGCGTGTCGGCTTCATCACCCTGACCGACGTCGAGATCACCCCCGACTACGCGCACGCCAAGGTGTTCTTCACCAACATGACGGGCGAGGCCGACGTGCCCGAGATCCTGCAGGGCCTGCGCCGCGCGAGCGGCTTCCTGCGCCGCGAGCTCGGCCGCCGCATCCGCATCCACACCATCCCCGAGCTGCACTTCCACTATGACCGTTCGGTGGAGGAGGGCTCGCGCCTGTCCCAGCTCATCGACGAGGTGGTGAAGGAAGACGAGGCCCGCCAGCATGACGAGGCCGGCGGCGAGGACAAGGCCGGCGAAGGCCGCGCCGACGAGGACGATGACGCTCGCGCCCGCGGCTGAGGCCGCAGCGCCGGCGCGTCCGAAGCGCAAGGGCCAGCCGCAACGCAGGATCATCCGCCGCGCGGTCGACGGCGTGCTGCTGCTCGACAAGCCGCAGGGCGTGAGCTCGAACGGCGCGCTGCAGACGGCGCGCCGCCTGCTCAATGCCGCCAAGGCCGGTCATACCGGCACGCTGGATCCGATGGCGAGCGGGCTGCTGCCGCTCACCTTCGGCGAGGCGACCAAGTTTTCGCAGATGCTGCTCGACGCCGACAAGACCTACGAGGCGGTGGTGCAGCTCGGCGTGGACACCGACAGCGGCGACGCCGAGGGCAAGGTGGTCGCCACCCATCCGGTGGCGGTGGATCGCATCGCGCTGGAGTCGGTGCTCGAGCGCTTCCGCGGCGAGATCGAGCAGGTGCCGCCGATGTATTCGGCGCTCAAGCGCGACGGCAAGGCGCTCTACGAATACGCGCGCGCGGGCATCGAGCTCGAGCGCGAGGCGCGCAGGGTCGTGATCCACGCGCTCGAGCTGCTCGAGTTCACCGGCGAGCGCTTCACGATCCGCGTGCATTGCAGCAAGGGCACCTACATCCGCAGCCTGGCGATGGACATCGGCGCCGCGCTCGGCTGCGGTGCGCATCTGGCCGCCCTGCGGCGTACCGCGATCGGCGCCTTCGACCTGTCCGGCGCGGTCACGCTCGAGGCCCTGGAGGCGGCGGGCGAGGGCGCTCGCGATGCGCTGCTCGCGCCGGTCGATGCGCTGGTGGCGGGCTTCCCGGTGCTGCGGCTCGACGCCGAGGCGGCGCGCGGCCTGCTGCAGGGGCGCACGCTCGCGCTCGCGGGCGCGCAGCCGGGTGCGAAGGTCCGCGCCTATGGGCCCGAGGGCTTCCTCGGCCTGGCGCAGTGGCAGGACGACGGGCGCCTGGCGGCACGCAGGCTGATCGCCACCGGCGACCCGGGCAACGATGCATCCGCATGATTTTGATTGAGTAACTGGCGCGGCTTTGGGTATAATCCGCCGCTTCTGATTGGCAGAACACACGAGTAAAGACACACATGGCTCTCGATATCGCATCCAAGTCGAAGATCGTCTCCGACTTCCAGCGCGCCCAGGGCGACACCGGCTCCCCGGAAGTCCAGATCGCGCTCCTGACCGCCCGCATCAACGGGCTCGCCCCCCACTTCAAGGAGCACGCGAAGGATCACCACTCCCGCCGCGGCCTCCTGAAGATGGTCAGCCAGCGCCGCAAGCTGCTGGACTACCTCAAGGGTCGCAACGCCGACAGCTACCGCAATCTGATCGAGCGTCTGGGCCTGCGCAAGTAATTGCCGTCCGTGACGAGTCCGACAGCGCCGATCAGGGCGAAGTAAGCCAGCAAAGCCGGTGCGTGCCCCTGCGGCCGCGCCGGCTTTTTGCCATTCTTCCGCCGCGTTCGCGTGCGCCGTCGCGACCGTCTCTCCGCGGCGACCGGCCGTCCGCTCGGACGGCCCGCCGCAAGCAGTTGTCGTCTGCTGCATCCACCGAAAGAACGAGGAATACCAACTTGCCTACCGCTATCAAGAAAACCTTCGCCTACGGCGCCCATACCGTCACCCTGGAGACCGGCGAAGTCGCCCGCCAGGCCGGCGGCGCCGTCATCGTGAACATGGACGAGACCGTGGTGCTGGCCACCGTGGTCGGCGCCAAGGAAGCCCGCCCGGGCCAGGACTTCTTCCCGCTCACCGTCGACTACGTCGAGAAGTTCTACGCCGCGGGCCGCATCCCCGGCGGCTTCTTCAAGCGCGAAGGCCGTCCGAGCGAGAAGGAGATCCTCACGTCGCGCCTGATCGACCGCCCGATCCGCCCGCTCTTCCCCGATGGCTTCATGAACGAAGTCCAGGTCATCGTCACCGTGCTGTCGCTGAACCCCGAGATCGACTCCGACATCCCGGCGATGATCGGCGCCTCGGCCGCGCTGGCGATCTCCGGCCTGCCCTTCAACGGCCCGGTCGGCGCTGCGCGCGTCGGCTACCTCGACGGCCAGTACGTCCTCAACCCGACCGCCACCGAGCTGCAGTCGAGCGGCATGAACCTGGTCGTCGCCGGCACCCAGACCGCCGTGCTGATGGTCGAGTCCGAAGCCCAGGAGCTGCCCGAGCACGTCATGCTCGGCGCCGTGGTATTCGGCCACGAGCAGATGCAGACCGCGATCAAGGCCATCAACGAGCTGGTCGAGGTCGCCGGCAAGCCGGAGTGGAACTGGCAGGCGCCGCCCGCCAACGAGCCGCTGATCGCCAAGGTCGCCGAGCTCGCCAAGGCCGAGATGGAAGAGGCCTTCCGCATCACCAGCAAGCAGGAGCGCTCGGCACGCCTGTCCGAGATCCGCAAGCGCGTGATCGGCCAGCTCACCGAGGGCGTGGAGAACGCCCCCTCGGTCAATGAGCTCAAGGACCTCTTCTTTAACCTCGAGTCCGGTATCGTCCGCAGCCGCATCCTCAACGGCGAGCCGCGCATCGACGGTCGCGACACCCGCACCGTGCGCCCGATCGAGATCCGTACCGGCGTGCTGCCGCGCACCCACGGCTCGGCGCTGTTCACCCGCGGCGAGACGCAGGCGCTGGTGGTCGCCACCCTCGGCACCGGCCGCGACGAGCAGATCATCGACGCCATCGCCGGCGAGTACAAGGAGCGCTTCCTGCTCCACTACAACTTCCCGCCCTTCTGCACCGGCGAGACCGGCCGTTTCGGCGTGACCAAGCGCCGCGAGGTCGGCCATGGCCGTCTGGCCAAGCGCTCGCTGGTCGCCATGCTGCCGAAGCCGGAAGAGTTCTCCTACACCGTGCGCGTGGTTTCCGAGATCACCGAATCCAACGGCTCCTCGTCGATGGCCTCGGTGTGCGGCGGCTCGCTCGCCATGATGGACGCCGGCGTGCCGCTCAAGAACCACGTCGCCGGTATCGCCATGGGCCTGATCAAGGACGGCAACCGCTTCGCCGTGCTGACCGACATCCTGGGTGACGAGGACCACCTCGGCGACATGGACTTCAAGGTCGCGGGCACCGAGAACGGCATCACCGGCCTGCAGATGGACATCAAGATCCAGGGCATCACCAAGGAGATCATGCACGCCGCGCTCGAGCAGGCCAAGGAAGGCCGCCTGCACATCCTCGGCCTCATGCAGCAGGCCCTGGGCACCAGCCGTGGCGAGGTCTCCGAGTACGCCCCGCGCATGATCAACATGAAGATCAACCCGGAGAAGATCCGCGACGTGATCGGCAAGGGCGGAGCGGTGATCCGCGCGCTGCAGGAAGAGACCGGCACCGTGATCGAGATCGAGGACGACGGTTCGGTCAAGATCTCGTCGGTCAGCGCCGAGGGCGCGCAGGCTGCCAAGGCGAAGATCGAGGCGATCACCGCCGAGGTCGAGGTCGGCAAGGTCTACGAAGGTCCGGTCGTGCGCCTGCTCGACTTCGGCGCCATCGTGAACATCATGCCGGGCCGCGACGGCCTGCTGCACGTGTCGCAGATCGCCAACGAGCGCGTGAACAACGTCTCGGACTACGTCAAGGAAGGCCAGGTCGTGCGCGTCAAGGTCCTCGAGACCGACGAGCGCGGCAAGATCCGCCTGAGCATGAAGGCGCTGCTGAACGAAAACGCCGGCTGATGCCGGCGGGGCGGGCTGCGGCCCGCCGCGCATTGCAGCACGGTGCGCAGCCAACAAAAAAGGACGCTCCCGGCGTCCTTTTTTGTTGTCCGTCCCGGCCGCGGCCGGGGGAGCGCTTACTTCGCGACCTGGCGCTCGCGCATCTCTTCCAGCGTCTTGCAGTCGATGCACAGGGTCGCGGTCGGGCGCGCCTCTAGGCGCTTGAGGCCGATCTCGACGCCGCAGCTGTCGCAGTAGCCGTACTCGCCGGCCTCGATGCGGGCGATCGTCTCGTCGATCTTCTTGATCAGCTTGCGCTCGCGGTCGCGGTTGCGCAGCTCGAGCGCAATGTCCGACTCCTGGCTGGCGCGGTCGTTGGGGTCGGCGAACACGGTGGCCTCGTCCTGCATCGTGTGCACCGTGCGCTCGATGTCATCCACCAGCTCGCCCTTGAGCGAATCCAGGATGGCGCGGAAGTGGGCCAGCTGCTTCTCGCTCATGTATTCCTCGCCCGCGGCGGGAACGTAGGGCGGAAATTGCTTGTGCAGAGTGTCTTCAGCCATGGATCGACTTCCGTAGATGGGTGTTGATTGGTGAGGTCCGACTTAATAACAGAATCAACCGGGTGCAGCAAGCATACCCCGATCGTAGCCCCGATCGTCGGCGCGTGCCCAGCCTCCGGGCTCGTCGGCGGGGAGATGCGGCGATCAGCCCGCCGTGCCGGCCTTGCTGCCGAACTGCAGCAGCAGGTCGCAGCTCTTGCCGCCGGCGAACCAGCGCGACACCACGCGTACGTCGCCTGCGAAGGGAAACACGAACTCGTGCGAGACCGGGCGCTCGCGCACCGACCAGGCGAGCGCCTCGCCGAGCCGGGGGGCGAGCCGGGCGGCGAAGGCAGCGCCGTGGGCGCGGCAGGCCTCCGCATCGGCCAGCGTGACCGCGCCGGCGCCGTCCGCGGGGATGGCGAGGATCTCCTCGATGTTGGCGTCAGCGCCGGCCATCGCCATCACCGACAGCGACTCCCCGGCGGCGCGCAATACCACGCTGATCTGGTCGCGCTCGTCGCAGCCGGGGCCGATCTGTCCGGCCGCCGGGTCGAAGCGCTGCGTTTCGCGCGCGGCTTCGGCGAGCGGAACGCCGAGCAGCATCGGTCCGATGCCGCGCGGCGTGACCGCCGCCTCGCCGGAAGACTGCATGCAGCCCGCGCCGCCCAGAGCCAGCGTGAGCGCACAGGCGAACGTGCAGGCGAGCGCGGGCCGCTGCTGCGATCGGCCCCCGACCAGGATTGAGAGGTCCGCCGTGCTCACTGCGCTCCGATCACGCCGCAGAAGAAGCGCCCGCCGGCGCCGCCGATCGGCTGGCTGGAATGGTCGTCGCGGTTCTCGTGGATCACCAGCGCGGCGCCGTCGGCGTCGAGGATGTTGGCGCGCCCGCCCGCACCCGAGAGGCTGGCAAGGGTGGTGAAGAACTCCGCCTCGACGCTGCCGTCGGCATGTACGAAGAGGTTGGGCAGGTCGCCGGCGTCGGGGCCGTCCGGGTTCATCAGCCCGTGCGGCCTCGCGGCCGGATTGAGATGGCCCTTGGAGGCGACGAAGCCCTGCGCACCGTCCGCGCAGGTACCTACCGAGTGGATGTGGATCGCCTTCGGCCCGGGCGGCAGGCCCTTGGCGACGACGTGGATCAGCACGCCGTGCGGGCCCTCGACGAGAGTCGCACTGCCGACCTCGGCGCCCTGGCGATCGACGATGCGGGCGCTCGCGCGCTCGGCGGCGAACGCGGGCAGGGCGAGGGTGGTGGCGAGCAGGGCGGCGAACAGGGTGGTGGAGGGCTTGCTCATCGGTTCTTCTCCTATTGGATCCAGTCCGGAGTTTCAAGCATAGGACAGATCGGCGCGCATGCAGCACCCGGCAGCGAGAGGCCGCGATGGTACATCGGGTGGCACGTGCCGCGGCGAGGGCTTAACATCGGCGGCTCATCAGAAACGGAGATTTCCATGGCTTCCTCCCCCGACAGCATCAGCATGGCGCTGTTCTGCGACTTCGAGAACGTGGCGCTGGGCGTGCGGGACGCGAAGTACGAGAAGTTCGACATCAAGCGGGTGCTCGAGCGCCTGCTGCTCAAGGGCAGCATCGTGGTCAAGAAGGCCTACTGCGACTGGGACCGCTACAAGAGCTTCAAGGCGGCGATGCACGAGGCCAACTTCGAGCTCATCGAGATCCCCCACGTGCGCCAGTCCGGCAAGAACTCGGCCGACATCCGCCTCGTGGTCGATGCGCTCGACCTGTGCTACACCAAGTCGCATGTCGACACCTTCGTGATCATCAGCGGCGACTCCGACTTCTCGCCGCTGGTCTCCAAGCTGCGGGAGAACGCCAAGCAGGTGATCGGCGTCGGCGTCAAGCAGTCCACCTCCGACCTGCTGATCGCCAACTGCGACGAGTTCATCTTCTACGACGACCTCGTGCGCGACAGCCAGCGCGCCGCCGCCAAGCGCGAGGCCCGCGACAACCCGCCCGCCAGCCGCAGGCAGCCCGAGGAGGACAAGGCCCGCCGCGAGGAGCTCGAGTCGCGCCGCAGCAAGGCGATCGACATCGCCGTCGAGACCTTCGACGCGCTGCTCGCCGAACGTGGCGAGAGCGGCAAGATCTGGTCGTCGATGCTCAAGGAGGCGATCAAGCGCCGCAAGCCCGACTTCAACGAGAGCTACTTCGGCTTCCGCGCCTTCGGCAACCTGCTCGAGGAGGCGCAGGCGCGCGGCCTGCTCGAGCTCGGCCGCGACGAGAAGTCGGGCGTCTTCGTGACCCGCCCCGGTCCGGGCCTGGCCGCGCCCGCGGCGCGAGAGGAGTTCGCGACGGCGGCGGAGCGCGTCGTGGCCGAGCCTGCCGCCGCTGGTGCGGGCTCGGGCTGGGAGGGCGTCGAGGCGGACGCCGACGCCGAACGCGTCACCGCCCCTGCCGGCGCGAGCGCGGAGGCGTCTGCGAGCGCGCCCGAGCCGCGGCGCGGCCGTGGTCGCAGCCGCGGACGTGGCGCGCGTGCGGTGGAGGAGGCCGGAGCGCAGCCCGCAGCGCCCGAGGCGCACGGCGCCGCCACGGTGGAGGCTCGGGAGACCGCCCCGGAAAGCACGCCGGCAGCGCTTGTCGTGCTGGCGGAGACGGTGGCGCCGGCGGCCGCCGGGTCCCCCGTGGCGTCCTCGGTGCCCGTCGAGCCTGCTGCAGCCGAACCCGAGACGGTGCCTGGTGAGGCTCGTCGTTCTCCCGCGACGCGCCGGCGGCGTGGCGGCAAGGCCGATGCGCCCGTCGCTGCGGCTGCCGACGTGGCCGCTGCCGCGCCCATCGCTGCGCCCACCGCGGCTGCAGTGGACCTCCTTGCGGTCCCGGCTGCGGCGAGCGCGGCCCCCGCCGCTGGCATGGACGCCGCCCAGGACGAGAAGCCGAAGGGCAAAGGCAAGGGCAAGGACAAGCCGAAACAGAAGGAGAAGCCCTCCGACGCCGTCAAGTCGTCGTCGCGGCGAGGTCGTGGCGGGCGCGGGGCGGGTGGCAAGGCTGCGCCGGAAGGGGCGGATGCTTCCGCAAGCGCAGCGCCTGCGGCGACCTCCGATGCGTCTCCTGACAGTCGTGCGCCGGCCGCGAGCGCACCCGATACGGACAAGCCGGCCGCGCGTCCGCGCCGCGCGCGCAAGCCGAAGGCCGAGTCGGCCGAATGAGCGCGCCCGCCGCCGCGCCCTGGCCGTATCCGTTCTGGATCGCCCACCGCGGCGCCGGCAGGCTCGCGCCCGAGAACACCCTCGCCGCGTTTGCGGTCGGCCATGCGCACGGCTACCGGATGTTCGAGTGCGACGCCCGCCTGAGCGCGGACGGCGAGGTCTTCCTGCTCCATGACGACCGTCTCGAGCGCACCACCGACGGCCGTGGCGAGGCGGTCGAGCAGCCCTGGGCCGCGCTCGCACGCCTGGACGCAGGTGCCTGGCACGGCTCGCGCCACGCCGGCGAGCGCCTGCCCAGGCTTGTCGAGGTGCTGGCCTTCTGCCGCGAGCGCGGCTGCATGTTGAACGTCGAGATCAAGCCCGCACCCGGTGACGAGATCCGCACCGGACGCCGGGTGGCCGAGGTCCTCTCCGCAGAGGCCTTCGCCACGTCGCCGCTGCTGAGCTCCTTCGCCTCTGCCGCGCTCGCGGCCGCGGCTGAGGTTGCGCCAGCCTTGCCGCGCGGGCTCCTGCTGGAGACCTTCCGCGCGGCTTGGCTGGACGAGGCGCGAGCGCTGGGCTGTGTCGCGGTGATCGCGGAATGCGCGGCATGGACGCCGCCGACGGCGGCGCAGGCCGCTGCGGCCGGCCTGCGCCGGCTCGCATACACGGTGAACGACGAGGCCGAAGCGGAGCGCCTGCGCGCCCTCGGCCTCGACAGCCTGATCACCGACCGCGTCGATCACTTCGTCCCCTGAACTGCGCGGCAGGGGGCGTGGAACTCGCGTGCGCGCGCGGGCTCTACCGCTTGTCACGTTCCCCGAGCCCACGATCATGTCCTCTTCCTCCTGGCTGAGCGCGCTCGCGCTCACGAGTGGTGTCCTGTGCACCGTTCCGGCGCTGGCAAACCCGGTGCAGGGCCCGTCCGCGCCCGCCTGCCTCGCCCCCGCGAGCTGGGCGCGCACCGACACGGCGACGCCGCAGCGGGTGGACGCGGACGGGCTGCTGGCCGCGATGGCCGAGCGCGCGGTCGTGCTGCTCGGCGAGCAGCACGACGACATGGACCACCACCGCTGGCAGCTGCAGACGCTCGCCACGCTGCACACGCTGCGCCCCACGATGGTGATCGGCTTCGAGATGTTCCCGCGCCGAGTGCAGCCGGTGCTCGACCGCTGGGTGGCGGGCGAGCTGACCGAGGCGGAGTTCCTGCAGCAGGCGGAGTGGGGCAAGGTGTGGAGCATGCCGGCGGAGCTCTACCTGCCGCTCTTCCACTTCGCGCGCCTGAACCGCATCCCGATGCTCGCGCTCAACATCGACGCCGAACTCACCCGGCGGATCGCCGACAAGGGCTGGGACGGCGTGCCCGAGGGCGAGCGCGAGGGCGTGGGCCGCCCGGCCGCGGCCTTGCCGGCCTACGAGGACTTCCTCTTCGAGATCCACAGCCAGCACGCGCAGATGCGCATGCACGGCAAGGACAAGGCCAGGCCGGCGCGTGGCGACGCCGCCTTCCGCAACTTCGTCGAGTCCCAGCTCGCCTGGGACCGCGCGATGGCCGAGGCGATGGTCGCCGGCCGCGCGCGCCACGCGGCGGCGGACGGCAGCCTGCCGCTCGTCGTCGGCATCATGGGGAACGGCCACGTGCGCCACGGCCATGGCGTGGCCCACCAGCTCGCCGCGCTCGGCGAACCGAGCGTGGGCCAGCTCATGCCGGTCGAGGCCGCCACGCCCTGCGCCGAGCTGCCCGCCGGGCTCGCCGACGCGGTGTTCGCGGTGCCGGCGCTGCGCCAGCCGCCGCCTCCGCCGCCGCGGCTCGGCGTCGGGCTGGAGGACGCCGAGGGCGGCATCCGCATCGCCGAGCTCACCGCGGGCAGCCTCGCCGAGCGCACCGGCCTGCGCCGTGGCGACCTGATCACCGAGGCGGCGGGCGCGCCGGTGAAGCGCTCCGGGCAGCTGATCGGCCTGATCCGCCGCCAGCCGGCGGGCACGTGGCTGCCGCTGCAGGTGATGCGCGAGGGCAAGGCGGTCGAGGTGGTGGTGCGCTTCCCGCGCGAGGCGCGTTGAGATGTTGCGTGCGCTGCTTGCAGGGGTGCTGCTCGCCGGCTGGCTCGCCTGTCTTTCGCCCGCCGAGGCCGCGCCGGTGCCAGCCAGGTTGCATCTTGCGGTCGAGCTCGATCCGGCGCGTGGCGAGCTGCAGGTGGAGGCGGTGCTGCGTGTGCCCGAGGCCGGCTACGGCTTCGTGCTGCACGAGTCGCTGCAGCCGCAGGCGGCGAGCGCCGACGGGCGTGCGCTGTCGCTGCGTGCGGCGGGCAGCCGCGGTTCGCTGCGCGCGTGGCGGGTGGAGGCGCCGGCCGGCGCCGAGTTGCGCCTGCGCTACGGTGGCAAGCTGCCCGCGCTCGAGCAGGCACGCGACCATCGCGAGGTGTTGAAGGCAATGCCGCCCATGGCCTCGCCCGCAGGCACGTTCCTGGCCAGTGGCAGCGGCTGGTATCCCCGTCCGGCCGAACTCTTCGCCTACGAGGTGGACCTCGTGGTTCGCGGCGGCCAGCCGGCGCTGGTCGCCGGCCGGCTGGCACGCGAGCAGCCCCCCGCCGCCGCAGGCGAGCCTTACCGCGCGCGCTTCGTCTTCGAGCACCCGGCCGACGGCATCGACCTGATGGCCGGGCCCTGGGTGGTGCGCGAACGCCTCGCCTCCCAGGCCGACGGCCGGGCGTTGCGCCTGCGCACCTACTTCCCCGCCGCGCTCGACGCCGAGGCGGGGCTGGCCGAGGCCTACCTCGCCGACAGCCAGCGCTACATCGAGCGCTACGCCGGGCAGGTCGGCGCCTATCCCTTCACCGAGTTCTCGGTGGTGGCGGCCCCGCTGCCCACGGGTTTCGGCATGCCCACGCTGACCTACATCGGCGAGCAGGTGCTGCGCCTGCCCTTCATCCGCGCGAGCTCGCTCGGCCACGAGGTGCTGCACAACTGGTGGGGCAACGGCGTGCTGGTCGACTACGCGCGCGGCAACTGGTCGGAGGGTCTGACCACCTTCATGGCGGACTACGCCTACAAGTCGGAGGAGTCGGCCGCCGCGGCGCGCGAGATGCGCCTGGGCTGGCTGCGCGACTTCGCCGCGCTGCCGGCGGGCGCGCATGCGCCGCTCGCGGATTTCCGCTCGCGCACCCACGGCGCCGCGGCTGCGGTGGGCTACGGCAAGGCGGCGATGGTGTTCGTGATGCTGCAGGACGAGATCGGCGAGGACGCCTTCGCGCGCGGCATCCGCCTGTTCTGGGCGCGTGAGCGCTTCCGCACCGCCGGCTGGGACGCGCTGCGTGCCGCCTTCGAGGAATCAGCGGGGCGCTCGCTGCAGGGCTTCTTCCGGCAGTGGCTGGAACTGCCGGGCGGCCCGGCGCCGCGCATCGAGCGGGCGCGCCTGATCGAGCAGGCCGGGCAGGGTGCGCGCCTGCGCGTGGTCCTGACGCAGCCGGCGCCGGTGCATGCCTTGCGGCTGCCGCTGCGGCTCGTGGCGGGTGATCGTGTCGAGACCCGGATCGTCGAGTTTGCGGAGGGGCGAGCAGAGGTGGAGCTGACGGCCGGCTTCGTGCCCGAGGGCGTGGCGCTCGACCCGGAGCTGCGCCTGTGGCGCCTGCCGGAGGCCGCCCAGCTGCCGCCCATCCTCCGCCAGTGGATCGTCGCCGCAGCACCGCGGCTGGTCGTTGCCGACGCACTGGAGGAGGCGGACGCTGCCGGGACGGGCCGAGGCGGCGAGTTCGCCGAGGCAGCGCAGGCGCTGGCCGGGCGACTGTTCGAGCGTCCGCCGGCGGAGGAGGGGCTTGCTGCGCTGACCGCCGAGGGTGGGCCCGTGCTGCTCGTGGGCAGCGTGCCTGCAGTGGCGACCGCGCTCGACCGCGCCGGCCTGCCGGCGCAGCCCCTGGACATGCCCGCCGGTGGCACGGCCAGGGTGTGGACCGTGCAGCGCGAGGCCGGTCCGGCGCTCGCAGTGATCGCCGCCGCCGATCCCGCCGCGCTGCGCGCGCTGCAGCGCCCGCTGCCACACTACGGCAGCCAGAGCTGGCTGGTCTTCGATGGCGCGCGTGCAAGTGCCCGCGGGGTTTGGCAGGCGCCCGGGCGGTCGGTGGCGGTGGAGCGTTGAGCGCACCCGGCACCTTGGTCCTGGCGTGCCGGCCATCCGGTCGCCAAACCGCGGTACCGTCTTCACGGTGCTAGACTGCCGCGCCCACCCGCAATCGAACAACAGGTCGTCTCCATGTCTTCCCGTCCCCTCGTGCTCGCGGCCGCGCTTGCGGCACTCTCGCTGCCCCTCTCCGCCGCCGCCGACGAGGCCGCGTTCGCCTCCTGCCTCGCCAAGCTGCGTGGCGAGGCCGCGGCCAAGGGGGTGCGCGGCGACACCTTCGACGCCCACACGGCTGCGCTTGCCCCCGACATGGCGGTGATCGGGTTCCTCGACGCCCAGCCCGAATTCGTCACCCCGATCTGGGACTACCTCGCCGCGCTGGTGGACGAGGAGCGCGTCGCCGACGGGCGCGCGATGCTGGCGCAGTGGAAGGAGGTGCTCGCCGAGGTCGAGCGCCGCTATGGCGTCGAGGCCGAGACGGTGGTCGCGGTGTGGGGCGTGGAGAGCAACTACGGGCGCAACTTCGGCAGCCGGCCGCTGCTCACCTCGCTGTCCACACTGTCCTGCTTCGGGCGCCGGCAGGCCTTCTTCCGCGGCGAGTTCTTCACCACGCTGAAGATCCTGCAGGAGGGCCACGTCGCCCCCGAGCGCCTCACCGGCTCGTGGGCGGGCGCCTTCGGCCACACCCAGTTCATGCCCTCGACCTTCATGCGCCTGGCGGTGGACTTCGACGGCGATGGCCGCCGCGACCTCATCGACAGCGTGCCCGACGCGCTCGCCTCGACCGCCAACTTCCTCAAGCGCGCCGGCTGGCGCAGCGACCTGCCCTGGGGCTTCGAGGTGCGCCTGCCGCGCGGCATGGACACCTCCGACGCCGGCCGCCGCAACAAGCAGCCGATGGCCGAGTGGGCCGCGCGCGGCGTGCGGCGGGCCGACGGCAGCGCCTTGCCCGCGGGCGGTGCGCCGGCCGGGCTGATGCTGCCGGCCGGGCGCGAGGGCCCCGCCTTCCTGGTCACGCGCAACTTCGACGCGCTGTATTCCTACAACGCCGCCGAGAGCTACGGCCTCGCGATCGCCCACCTCTCGGACCGCCTGCGCGGCGGCGTGCCCTTCGTCGCCGCGTGGCCGACCGACGACCCTGGCCTGTCGCGCGCCGAGCGCCGCGAGCTGCAGCAGCTGCTGATCGCGCGCGGCCACGACATCGGCGAGGCCGACGGCATGATCGGCGCGCGCACCCGCGAGGCGCTCCAGCGCGAGCAGGCCGCGCTCGGCCTGCCGGCCGACGGCCGCGCCGGGCAGCGCGCGCTGCAGGCGCTGCGTGCGGCGGGGCGCTGAGAGGGCGCTGAGAGGGCGCTTAGAGGGCGCTCGGGTGCGTCCGCGGCGCGTCTTCGCGCTCGTCGTTTGACGGTCAGGCCGTCGCCGGCACGGCCCCGGCGGCCCCCAAGCCGGTTCTCATGCAAGCCTCACGGGGCCGGCTCGCCGGTCGCGATCGCCGTCCGGCTGGCGTGCTTTCGGCGGCTGGGCGGCTGCGGCCGCGCCGGCGCTCAGGCCGGCTCGCGGCGGCGCTGCGCGCGCTCGATGCGTCTTGCCTCGTCGTGGGTCTCGTCGAGCACTTCCTGCACGTAGTCCATGTGCTCCGAGGCGAGGCGGCGGGCGTCGTCGGGCCGGCCACCGACGATCGCGTCGTACAGGGACTGGTGCTGGGCGAGCAGCTTGTCGCGCACCGCGCTGCCGAGCGGCAGCATGCCGCCGATGTTGGTCACCACGTTGTGCTCGAGCAGCTCGAACAGGCTGCGGATGGTGTGCAGCAGCACCGCGTTGTGGCTGGCCTCGGCGATCGCGAGGTGGAAGAGGGCGTCGGCCCGCCCCTCGTCCGCCCGGCTGATGCGCCCCTGCTGCAGGTAGCAGTCCTGCACGCGCTCGAAGGCGGCCTTCAGGCGCTCGCGGTCGGGGGCGGTGGCGCGCTGCGCAGCGTAGTAGGCGCAGGCCCCCTCCAGGGTGTGGCGGAACTCGATGAGGTCGCGCTGGGCCTCGGGGTTGCGCCCGAGCAGCTCGATCATCGGATCGCGGAACGAGGCGCCGAGCGTGCTGTTCACGAAGGTGCCGCCGCCATGGCGGCTCACCAGCAGCCCGCGCGCCACCAGCTTCTGGATCGCCTCGCGCACCGACGGCCGCGACACGCCGAATTCCTCGGCGAGCGCGCGCTCCGCAGGCAGGCGCTCGCCCGGCCGCAGGCTGCCCTCGAGCACCAGGGTCTCGATGCGCTCGACGATGCTGTCCGACAGGCGGCGGGGCTGGAGCGGGGCAGGTTTCATCGAGGGGGCGTCCTGGGTGGTGGTGTGGTGCGGGGTGTGAATCTAGTCCGGCGGGGGCGTGGGGGCAAGGGGATTGTCCGGGCTGTCCGGTTCGACGCGTCGGAGTCTTCCCGGCTGGTGTCGATCGTTGAAGGTCCTCGGGATCGCCACTGAGGAGCCGTCCGAGCGATCGGCGCCCTTTCCTAGCATTGGGGAGTCGAGGGGAGGTGCAGCATGCGCGGGTCCCCGCTCCCATGGGTGGCGCTGGGCGCGGATGCCTGCGGGTGCTCGGCGCCGGCGTTTTCTGAGCTGCCTATCCGGCAGTGAATTTGGTGTCGAACGGGTCGTTGCTGCTGAACAATTTCTGAGCATCCCATCCGCGCGTCCCGCACGCCCGGCGTTCCGGAAGAAACGACTATGGCTTACAAGGAGAACGGCAGCGCCGCGATGACCGACACGTCATTGGTGCGAGCTCGCGGCGTTAGAGGACGCTGTGGAGCGAGCCCGACTCTGAGCATGGTCCGGGAATCGTCGGCGACAGTGGTGAGCACAGCGATGTGCATCCCGTTTGAGAGATCGAGTCGAAATCGACGCTTCCCTTGGCGCTGCCGTTCTTGGACGAGGATGGAGCAGATGATGGCGATGCGCAAGCGGACAGACACGGTGTTCCCGAACGCGGCGGGGATCGATGTGGGTGCTTCGAGCCACTGGGTGGCGGTGCCGCCCGACGCGGCAGAGGAGTCGGTGCGCGAGTTCGGCGTCATGACGGACGATCTGCGCGCCTTGGCCGACTGGTTGATGGCGTGCAAGGTGGAGATCGTCGCCTTGGAGTCGACCGGCGTGTACTGGATCCCGCTGTTCGAGATCCTGGAGCAGCGCGGACTGCAGGTCTGGCTGGTCGATGCGCGACAGATGAAGTACGTGCCCGGCCGCAAGAGTGATGTGCAGGATTGTCAGTGGCTGCAGCGTTTGATGAGCTACGGGCTGCTGCGCGCAGCATGGCGACCTGCCGGAGAGGTCTGTGAGCTACGGGCGATTGCCCGGCTGCGCGAGACCTTGCTCGCCGAGCAGGCCAGTTGGGTGCAGCGCATGCAAAAAGCCTTGGTGCAGATGAACATTCAACTCACCGAGGTGCTCACCGACGTGATGGGGATGAGCGGTCAGGCGATCATCCGTGACATCGTCGCCGGCGAGCGCAACCCTGAAGTGCTGGCGCGTCACCGTCACCGGCGGGTCAAGGCCAGCACCGAGGAGGTCATCCGTGCGCTGACCGGGAACTGGCGCCAGGAGCATCTGTTCGTGCTGGGTCAGGCACTGTCGATGTACGACGACATCGCCCGTCACCTGCGCGAATGCGACGCCCAGATGCAGGTGCTGCTCGGGCAGCGGGCGCAGTGCGCGATCAACGTTGGCGCGGTGCCTCGAGCCGGCAGCAAGGCGCGCGCTGCCTTCGATGTCCGGCAGATGCTCGCCAATTGGGCAGGGGTCGATCTGACGCGGATCAACGGGCTCGAGGTGAGCTCGGTGATGAAGATCCTGACCGAGATCGGACCCGACCTCTCCCGCTTTGCCAACGTGAAGCACTTCTGCTCGTGGCTGGGGCTGTGCCCAGGGACCAAGGTCAGCGGTGGCAAGGTGCTCTCGGCCGGTACCAAGCGTTCGGCCAACCGCGTGCGCCAGGCCCTGAAGATGGCCGCGATGACGCTATCGCACAGCAACTCCGCCCTCGGAGCGTTCTATCGGCGCCTTTGCAGCCGGATGGACAAACCCAAGGCGAACACCGCAACGGCGCATAAGCTCGCGCGCATGGTGTATTTCATGCTCACCCGCGGCGAGGCCTTCGTCGACCAGGGGCAGCAGCGATACGAAGAACTGCAACGCGAGCGCAGCATCGCTGCACTCAAACGCCGAGCCACCGCGCTCGGGTTCCAGATCAACCCCATCGGGGCAGCCGCATGAAAACCGCCCCGGCTAGTTTTGTTTCTTGAGCTGCCTATCCGGCAGTGAATCGTCCGCAGGCTCAACACGGTGCTGTTTCTGGCTGCCTATCCGGCAGTGAAATCTTGTCCTTCGCGGAATTTCGCCCGGACTTTCTGAGCTGCCTATCCGGCAGTGAATTATGTGCGCGTCACCGAGGTCGCGGTCTCAGTTTCTGAGCTGCCTATCCGGCGGTGAATTGCCGAG
Source organism: Thauera sp. (assembly GCA_024235615.1). Classification (GTDB taxonomy): domain Bacteria; phylum Pseudomonadota; class Gammaproteobacteria; order Burkholderiales; family Rhodocyclaceae; genus Thauera. The sequence goes on from JACKMB010000002.1 coordinate 400,667, forward strand.
TAACATTCACGCACGCGTTGCGTCTTTCTGAGCTGCCTATCCGGCGTGAATGGTGAATCCTGCTATAAGCGCGTTTTCTGAGCTGCCTATCCGGCAGTGAATAAGCGATCGCCGTGCTCCCGTACCGATTTCTGAGCTGCCTATCCGGCAGTGAATTGGGATCATGCGGGTCGACAGGTTTTCTGGGCTGCCTATCCGGCAGTGAATCTTCGTGCCGACAGCACCGCCGAGGCTTTTCTGAGCTGCCTATCCGGCAGTGAATGTAGAACGCCTCGCGCTGCTGGTCCATTTCTGAGCTGCCTATCCGGCGGTGAATACGGTATCCCAGAGCACGTGCAGGGGACGCTTTCTGACGCCTATCCGGCGGTGAATGTATGCGACGGCGTGAACGCATTTCTGGCGCATCCGGCAGTGAATATGAGACTGGTGGTTCCGCTGGCTCGACTTTCTGGAGCTGCTATCCGGCGGTGAATGGCGTGCGCCGCGATGGACCGTGCTTTCTGAGCTGCCTATCCGGCAGTGAATCGACGAGCTGCGATCCGCGACCGAATTTCTGGGCGCCTGTCCGGCGGTGAATCCCCGACCTTGCGCAGATTCTTTCTGAGCTGCCTATCCGGCGGTGAATCGACCGGAATGCGCGTCGCTCGTAGGATTTTCTGAGCTGCCTATCCGGCGGTGAATGTGCCGGTGCTCTATCGGCGCTGCTTTCTGAGCTGCCTATCCGGCAGTGAATGTCATGGTCATTCTGCGCGCGGATCCATTTTTTCTGGCTGCCTATCCGGCAGTGAATGGAGACATGCTGGGCTGCTCGGCGCATTTCTGAGCTGCCTATCCGGCAGTGAATTGGTCGAACGTCGTCTGCTGAACAATTTCGAGCATCCATCCCGCGTCCCGAGCCCGGCGTTCGAGAACGATATACAAGCGCACGCCGCGTGACCGGCACGTCATTGGTGCGAGCTCGCGGCGTAAGGACGCTTGGGCAGGCGATGAGCATGGCGGATCGTCGGCGAAGTGGTGAAGCTGCATCCCGTTGAAATCAGCAAATCACCTTCAGCGCTGCCTTCGGCGAGATGCGCAGATGCGACGCAGCACACGTTCGAACGCGGCAGATCGTGGGCTTCGAGCCACTGGGTGGCGGTCGCCCGGCAGCGAGGCAGTGGCGAAGTTGGCGCCACCGCGGCGATCTGCGCGCCGGCGACTGATGCGGCGGTGGAATCTCGCCTTGGTCCGGCGTTACTGGATCGCTGCATTCGAGATCCTGGAGCAGCTCGTGATCTGCAGGCTGGCTGGTATGCGCTCGACAGATGAAGTACGTGCCCGCATGATGTGCAGGATTGCAGTGCTGAGCGTTTTGAGCTACGGCGCTCGGCAGCTGGCGCTCTGGAGTCTCGCTCCGGCCGCGGCGTGACATCAAACTGCGCCACTCAGGTGTCACCGACGTGATGAGCGTCGGCGATACGCATCGGCCGGGCCCGCTGGCGTAGTCCGGCGGGTCGCCGCCCGTGCGCTGCGGGAACTGGCGCCAGGAGCATCTGTTCGTGCTGGGTCAGGCGTCATGTACGGACGTCGCCCGTCACGCGCGATGCGCGCCCGATGCAGGTGCTGCTCGGGCAGCGGCGCAGTGCGCGATCAACGTTGGCGCGTGCCTCGCCGGCGGCGCGCGCCTTCGATTCGGATGCGCATTGGGCGGGGTGATTGCGCGCACGGCTGTGAACTGAAGATCCTGACGAGATCGGCGACTCCGCTTGCCAGCGGAAGCACTTCTGCTCGTGTGGCTGCTGGACCAGGTCAGCGGTCAAGTGCTCGGCAGATACCAAGCGTTCAACCGCGTCGCCAGGCTGAGCCGCGATGACGCTCGCTGCTCGCCCTGGGCGTTCTATCAGCGCCTTGCGCCGGATGACAAACCAAGCGAACACCAGCGCATAGCTCGCGCGCTGTTATCAGCTCACCCGCGGCGAGCCTATCGCCAGGGGCAGCAGCGATCGGAACTGCAACGCAGCGCAGCATCGCTGCACTCAACGCCGAGACCGCGCGGGTTCCAGATCAACCCCATCAGGCAGCCGCATGAAAACGCCGCTAGTTTGTTCTTAGCTGCCATCCGGCAGTGAATGCGAACAACGGCGTCGCTCTGCCACCCTGCATTTCTGAGCTGCCTATCCGGCGGTGAATGACAACGTTTGCCGACGTGGAGCGTTTTCTGAGCTGCCTTCGGCGAGTGATCCGGCCGCGCGGGCTGCGACGCGACTGGCGCCTATCCGGCGGTGAATGTCGATGCCGAGATCGGCGTCGAGAATTCTGGCTGCCTATCCGGCAGGGGATCAGCGCAGTAGAGCGCTTTTCTGAGCGCCTATCCGGCAGTGAATGCGGCGACCCGCAGCGGTCTTCGCCGACTTTCTGAGCTGCCATCCGGCAGTGAATCCGAGAGCCCTTCACCGGCCGGGCCATTTCGACTGCCAGCGGTGATCCCGTCAGCAGTTCGGGGCTCGACTCTGAGCGCCATCCGGCGGTTCGCGCACGCCGGGCTGCAGCGAGGCTCATTCGAGCCCACCGGCAGTGAATGCTCGCAGCGTGCTCCGAACGCGCTTCTGAGCTGCTATCGGCGTGATCTGGCAGCACGCACCGCCGGCATTCGGCTGCATCCGGCAAATCGCCTTGCCGGCGAGCAGGCCTCGGATTTCGAGCTGCCTTCCGGCGGTGAATAGCAGCATCCATGCGCTGGCCTCGGCTGCTATCCGGCGGAGACTCGGCGCCTGGAGCTGCCCAGTTCTGCCACCGAGCTGGGACTGGTGAGCTGCCTATCCGGCGTGAATGTAGTCACGCCGGGCTGTGATCCGTAGCTCGAGCTGCCTCCGGCGGGCCTCGATTCGCTGCGCCGAGCGCCTCCGGCAGTGAAGTCACGATCGGACGGCCACCGCTCGCTGGGCTGCCACGGCAAACCGCCGAAGCCCTTATTTCTGAACGCCATCGGCGTTGCAAGAAAATCGACGGCACCGGTCGACTGCATCGGCAGTGTCGAGCCGACGCGAACGCGCGGCGCGCTGCTCTGAGCGCCATCCGGCGGTGAAGATCGCCGGCTTCAGATCGAGCCTTTTCTGAGCTGCTATCCAGCAGGATCGGCTCCCCGATCCGGCGTTTCTGAGCAATCCGCTGGCGAGCGCGGCCGATTTCTGAGCTGCCTATCCGGCGGTGAATGTCGAGATGCCGATCCACCGTCCTCTTTCTGAGCTGCCTATCCGGCAGTGAATGCGAAGCAGTGGAAGACGTGGATGCTTTCTGAGCTGCCTATCGGCAGTGAATGACTCAGTGCCGCTGACGAGTCGACTTTCTGAGCTGCCTATCCGGCGGTGAATGCATCGACCCCATGCGGAATCGTCGGTGAAGACAAGCGGCCATCTCGCGGAGCATTTCTGAGCTGCCTATCCGGCGGTGAATGCACGCGCCTCTCCGCCGCGCAATTTCTGGCTGCCTATCCGGCAGTGAATTCCGAGGCCCTGGCCGAAGCTGCATCCGGGGCGTGGATTTCTGAGCTGCCTATCCGGCAGTGAATCCCTTGCCAATCCTCGGCTATTTGCATTTCTGAGCTGCCTATCCGGCAGTGAATCTGCGCGAGAAGGACGACTCCCGCGTCGTCCATTTCTGAGCTGCCTATCCGGCAGTGAATCAATGCGCTCGCGCCGCCCATTTCGAGCTGCTATCGCAAATCAGCCTCGGACCGCGCCTTTCTGAGCTGCCTATCCGGCAGTGAATGCGCGATCGAGATTATGGAGGCATGACCATGTTTCTGAGCTGCCTATCCGGCAGTGAATGACCGCGGGCTTGCGCCCGTGGCACGGCCGCTTTCTGAGCTGCCTATCCGGCAGTGAATTAGAGGAGAAAGCTCGGATGTTATTGATTGTTAAAGAAAAAGATCAAGGTGTGCCGAAAGCTCCCTTCGTTGTAGAGCATCCGTAACACCTTGATTTCATTGCTGCTAGAAGCGCCTCGCAAAAAAGGGTTCAGAACCAAGGCACGGACGCGCTCTGGCTCAGGCCGTATGACCCGAACTCGCCGGAGGTCGGGCTGGCCTGGAGGGGAAGGTGCTCGACGAACAGTTTGAACTGCTGTCCGGTCGTGCGGCTCCGGATCTCGACGTAGGGGAGGGGCAGCATCTCCGCAGCGCTGTCGGGGATCGCGGTGCGCGCCTCTTCCGCTTCGATGGCCTTGCGCGCCATCAGGCGGCGACGCAGGCGCTCGGGACTGCTCTTGGCTTGAACGCGACGGACAATGCGGTATGAAGTCTCGACCGGGACCGCGGTTGTGGCGCCGATCTCGGTGTGATCGCGCATGCCATGCGTCCACCCGTTGCTCATCAGCTGCTCGAGCGAAGCCTTGCTTCCGTGCAGTCGCAGCCGCGCGCCCAGCGTGCGCTTGCCTGGCGCAACATCGGGAAAGCTGACTCCGATGTCGCGCCCGCCCCAGTCGACCAGGCCACGGTGCAGCTTCGAGAACAAGGCATTCATCAGGATGGCCGGTGGAAATTCGGGATCTGGTCGCAGGGTGATGTCGATGTAGTGGTCCATGTTCAGCCTGCCTCGCCAAAGACGCCACCACGGACGAGCGTGGCGATCACGAAGTGTTGCTGCTCGGCTGGCGGCGTCTGGTCCTTGATGATCCAGTTGTCGAGCAGGCTGTAGAAGTCGAGCTTTTGCTTGGGCTGGCGGTATGCTTTTCCTTGGGTGGTGACCGAGCCATACGGCTCCACTGCGATCGGCCCCATGTCGTCGGCGCCTTCGTACCAGGTGTCGATTGTGCGCAGGGCATTGCCGATTTTTTGCGAGTGGATGCCGGCGATGCCCGCGACCTGGTAAAGCGTCTTGCTCTTCTCGCCGCGACCGCGGTCTAGGATGAGTTCCTGCGATGGGAATACCTCCTGACCCGAGCCGATGCGGACGAAGGCAGTGACTTGCAGCAGAACATGCTGCTGTCCGGCGAGCCCGTTGGCGATCAGGTGGGCGAGGCCGTCGAGTGCGGGAGCGAACTCGGCAGGCGCATCGAAGCTGCGTAGCGGCAGTGCCAGCGCGTCGAAGGTCCAGGTCTGCTGCGGCATGCCCCCCACCAGATGCGCGACGCGGACCTCCACCTGCTCGGAACCGATGCGGTTGCGCCACAGGAAGCGACCGTTGGCGAGGTTGAAAGCGTAGCGGCGGGCAAGTTCGCCAAAGCCTTGGGCGTTTGCGTAGCCCCGGACGGTCTCCAGCAGCTTGTTCAGGTAGTCGGCGTCGTTGCAGGCGGACGGTTTGCCGGTGCCGCCCAGCACACGCAGCGTGAACACGACCTTCAAGGTGTCGGTGGTGCTGGGCAAAGCGGCGACGTCGACTTTCTGCAGGTTAGGGTTCTCGATCGCAGCGTCGAGCTTGGCGGGGTCTTGATCCTTGGCTTTCAGGCGGTTGGATATGGTGCCGCGCACAGACTTCTCGCTGATGGCAACCGCTCGCCAGCCGTCGGTGGTGTCCCGTTGATCCCAGTTACCCGCGTGGAAAAGGGCGTCGGAAGGGTCGAGTTTGCGTTCGAAGGCGAGTACGGAGGCGGTCTTGAGCGTCATGATCTGAATTCCTTGTCGTGGGGGGATCAGGCAGATTGCAGGGATGCGAAGTCGTTGCGGCAGCGGTACAGGCCCGCGACCGGGTCGGTGCTGGCGTACCAGAGGAGTTGGCCGACGTTCTCCAGCCGATGCGGGCTGATCCACTGGCCGATGGAGTAGAGGCTTTCGACAAAACGGAAGGCGGTGTCGTGGTCGCGGGCGTTTTGCACTTCTCCCGCGGGTAGCAACTCGGAAAGCGCGCCGAAGCCGACCGGGATCGGAACGATCCAGCCCGGGCGTGGTTCGGGCGCCCATTCGAGTTTTTCCGGGGCGCTGGGCGTGGCGGCCTTTGCGGGATCGTGCCGGACCGGTCGCCAGTTGAAGCGCGAAAGACCGAGCAGGGCATCCAGGGCCGACGCATCCGGCGCGGTTTCGCGCAGTTGTTCGACGCGCGCTTGCAATAGATCGTCGCGACAGACCAGAGCAAAACCCGGCAGCCAGCGACGACGCAGATGCCGGAAGCGGCGGCGGACGTCCTCGTGATCGTCACCGAGCCGTACGAGCGCCGGGCGGCTGCGCCAATCGCCGCCGGGTAGCACGCTTCCACCGGCGATGCGCATGCCGGCCAGCTCGTGCGCAACGGTTTTGGCGATCTCGCCATGTGCGGCTTCGTCGAGCTCGACGAAGCCGCCGCTGACGCCGAAGATCAGCGTGATCTCCATGTGCATGCGCCCTTCCTCGACGATGGCTGCACTGCCGCCGTCCTTGTCGACCGGGTTGCGGGTGAGGCGGAAGGCTTTCACGTAACCGCCCTCGGTGACTTGCTCGTCGAAGTCGTGGCAGATCACGCCGACGCTGTCGAAAGCGAGGGGCAGATCGTGTGCTTCCAGCTTGCGGGCGAGTGCCCACATCAGGCCGAGGAATGCGGTCATCGACGGGAAGCCGTGAGTCAGGGGGCTGGAGATGGCGTTGGCGTTTTGCACGCGCAGCCGCGGCAGGATCAGCAGGCCGTCGCTGGAGGGTAGGGCGCTCATTGCGCGGACTCCCTGGTCGGAACGTAGGTGGGCGCATCGCCCTGAGCGCGCAGCCGGTGCAGCGTGCCCCCCCATGTGGAGTGGAGCAGCAGTTCGTCGCGCCATTCGCGAGCTTCGATGTCGCCGAGCGGCAAGGTCTGCCCGAGTTCGTGGTTCAGCCAATTCGCGAAGCGGTGGCCGATCTCGGCGGGCCAGTCCATGTGCTGCCAGGCTGCCCGGAAATCGGTGTCGGTTGCGTCGCCTGTCTCTGCACGCCTGGGGTCCAGCCAGAGCCGTTCGGCTTCGGCCAGGCTGCATTCGGCGTCGCGGCTCCAGCCGACGGGCAGGGTGGCCTGCAGCGGGTTTGCGAAGTCGATCAACTCGTCGATCAGCCGATCCAACAGCGCGTCGCGGTGGTTGCGGGTTTCCTTGTTAGGAGGCGGCTCGCTCTCGAGAAAATCGCGCAGGGTCCGTACGGCCTGTCGCACCTCCGGAACCCGGCCGAAGCGCGGCAACACGGAGTCGGTGTGCAGCGGCGTCTTGATTGCGAGGGTCTTCCACTTGGGCGGGCGGGAGGAGAGCAGGTAGTTGTTACCCCCGCGCTCGCTGTTCAACTGGCTGATGTTCTGCGGTTTGGTGCCGCCGAACTTCTGCACGGCGAGATCGGGGTATTCGCGGTAGCCGGTGTCGTGGTCGCGCTGCTCGCGCCTTGCCTGGCGGGCGAGCTTCCCCGCCTCGCCGAAGCGGTCTTCGTTGATCGTCTGGAAGACGGCATGGGCGAGTGCGCTCGAATACAGCGGCGCGAGGAGGTGGTACTGGCTGTCGTCTGCGGGGTCTTCGCCCGCCAGCCAGTAGAGCTGCTTGGCCAAGGTGTGCGAGCTTGCTATCGCGCTGCGCGGGGCCGTGATGGCGATGAAGGCGTCCAGCCATTCGCTCGCTTGGTCGGCGTGGTCGCTCATCGCGGCGAGCAAGTCAGGGTCGCATTCCTGCATCCAGGCGAGCAGGGGGCGTTCATCAACTTGCAGCTTGAGCAGCTTGAAGACGTCGAGCGCGGCTGCATTGCCGACGACGTCGCTGCTGAAGTCTGAACCGAGGACGTGACTGCCGACTTCCGAGTGGGGCGGCAAGTCGTGCGGTGTGCGAAACAGGTTCGTGCCGCGGGCGTCGGGGTGGATTGGCTTGAGGGTATGGGTGACGATCTGGATCTGCGCGACGCGCCGGGCGGCGTCTGCAAGCCAGGTTTCGCGTGCATGCTGGGCGATCAGCTCGGGACGTTTCGGGTCGTCGGCTGGCAGCTTGTCGAGCTTGGCATCGAGGCGCTCCTTGAGGAAGCGCTCGATCGTGGTGCGGAAAGCCGCCTGGCGTTCGGTGCGAGTAGTCATGGTGCGGCTCCCGAGGCACGATGACGGACATCTGAACTCGATTGCATTGCGCTTCTCCCCTTGGTCAAATGGTGACGCTGGTTCAATTTGAGGTGATCTATGAAGCCATCGGATGTACTGCGGCGCCGTGTTGACACGATCCGTGAAGCCGCGGCGCGATTCCATGTACGCAATCCTCGGGTGTTCGGCTCGGTCCTGCATGGGACCGACAAGGATGGCAGCGACCTCGATCTGCTTGTCGATCCACAACCTGGAACAACCTTGTTCGATCTTGGCGGGCTGCAGGTTGAGCTGGAAGATATGTTGGGCGTGCGGGTTGACGTGGTGACGCCGGGTGACTTGCCGGCTCGAATTCGAGCGCAAGTTATTGCCGAGGCCCGTCCGCTATGAGCGGTGCCGATCGGCTGATGCTTTGGATTGAGCAGATGGCCGAGGCGACCGGGAGCGCCTGCAGCTATGTCGAAGGGGTGGATTTTGCCGCCTTCGAACGTGACAAGCGCACCCAGCAGGCTGTCGTCCTGAATCTGCTGTTGATCGGGGAGGCGGCAGCGCGGATCGTTGAAGGCGCGCCCGGATTCGTCGCTGCGCACCCAGAGATTCCCTGGGCACCGATGCGGGGCATGCGCAACCGGATCGCCCACGGTTACTTCGAGCTGGATATCAAGGTCGTATGGGATACGGTCGGCAGCGCTTTGCCTGCACTCTCCCGACAGTTGCCGGGACTCTTGCGCGCAGCCGTTGAATTTGGCGCCGAATGAACGCGCTTTAGGTGGCGATGCATTCATCACCGGCTCCTCGTGAAACCCAGCGCAGGATGAAAACGCCAGCCCTGCATGCTCTCGGGTAGCGTCACGGTGCCGTAGCGTTCAGCGCACGCCTCCAATGTCATGCCGCGTTCCTGGGCGAGCTCGGTCAATGCCGCCATGTAGTCGGTGACACCCCACGGCGCCATGCGTGCGCCGGCGAGTTGTTCATCCGGGATGCGATGGTTGAGGCTGTCGTCTATCTTCACGTACAGGTTGCGATAGCGAGCCGGGCCCGGCTCGACGCGGTAGAGCGCGTAATCCTCGGCCTCTTCATCCGGTAGCAGGACAAGGTCCACTTTCGGTTCGGGATCATGGCGGAACGGTTGCTGCTGCGGCAGCACCGCGGTCAGCGAGACGCCGCGCTTCAGCCAGTGGGTGGTGGCGTTGATGTACGCCTTTGGTCGCACGCCCTTCTTGAGTTTGTGGGCACTGATCACTTCGTTGTTTGATTGCGGGCGCATCTGGTTCTGGATGCGCGCGTGCTCAAGGTCGACCAGCCGTGCCGTAGGCTGTAGCGCCTCGTCTGGTTTCGGCAGGATGCGCGGGCGGGCGTCGATGACGTCGCGTTGCCCGGCCTCGAGCAGGTCAGCAAGAGAATGGGACCGCAGCTTGAAACGCGGCTCTTCGGTCTCGAAGCCCGGGGTGCAATAGGCGGCTTTGCCGGGACGCTCGAAGTGACGAAGGTTGCAGTCCAGTACGCGGATGTTGGGCGTGTCGACTGCGCCGGGGCGGTGACGGCGCACCCGGCCGGCGAGCTGGATCAGTGAGCGCATCGAGGAGGGTTCGACCACGGCCCAGTCGTAATCGTGGTCGCGCCCGACCTCGGTGACCGGACTGCCGAGCACGATGAAGAGGTGGTCGGACTCGGGGTTGGCGTCGAGGCGGCTGCGGATCTCGGGTCGAGCAAAGACCGCGTCGGGCGAGCGGCGGTCGAGTGTGGCGTCCAACTGGTGCTCGATGGCCGAGCGGATCAGCAGCGGATACTGCGAGTGGTAGGTGCAGAGGTGAATCTGCGTGTTTTCGGGCGCGCCGAGCGCGTAGAGGGCCAGTGCGACGTCGACCAGTGGGGCGATGTTCGCCATGCGGATCAAGCCGAAGCTGACGCGTTTGCCTGACACCGGGTCGACGGAATAGTGAGCGGAGTGCAGGACTAGCGCGGCCTCGCGCAGGATCGTTGCCATCGTGGAGCGCAGCGTGTCGCGTGGCTTGCCGGCGAGCGGGAGTGCGATGAGCTCGGCTCGCCGCCGCACGGCCTCCTTGGCGAGATGCGCATGACGGCGTCGGGCGAAATCGAGCTGGCGTTCGGCGAATGCATCGCCATCGGCGCAGTCGTGTCGCATCTGGTCGAACTCGTCCACCCACATGCAGCACACCTCTGGCGCAGCGCCTGGACGCTCGCCACGATTGCGCTGGAACCAGCGCCGTCCGTCGAGATAGGCCTCGAACAGGCCTTGCACCAGCGCGGGCGGTAGCGTGGCGGAGGACAAGAGCACGCGACTTCCAAGCAGGCCGGCCCAGTGAACGAGGCGGGCGAGGGCAGGGAGATCGTCGATGTCGAAGTCGTCGGGTTCGTCGAGCACCAGGTCGCCGCTCATCAGGCGCAGCATGGGTGCGATCTGCCCGCCACCGCGCTGGCTCTCGGTGGCCGGGATCAGGTGATCGATGGTGCAGACGAGCAGCGGTGCGGCGAGCAGCTTGTGGATCCTTGGATCGTGTGACAGGCGCTGCAGCAGCGGATGGGCGATGTTGCCCTCGTAGATCACGCCGGCGTCTTTTGGCAGCAATGCCTGGGTCGAGGCCGATCCGCTTTGCTCGGCGAGTTGCTCGTAGTGCTCGAAGAGCTCCCGGTTTGCTGCGCCGCCCACGCGTATCGCAAGTGCATCATCGGAGAGCTGGAGTTCATCGCGGAACGCGCGGCCGGTCTGCAGCGTGAGGGTGCGCAGGCCGAGGGCGAAGGCGCAGCGCAGCCCGCGCGACGGGTCGGCGAGCGCGTTCATGATGCGGGCGTTGGCGAGGGTCTTGCCGCAGCCGGTGGAGGCCATATTGACGATGAATGCGCCCTGCCGGGATGCGGCTTCGCGCATCGCCTCGGCGAGGTCCGCCGCGCGGTCCTGCCAGCGGAAGCGGGGATCGGCACTGCGTTTGCGCAGGCCCTTGTGGCGGACCAGTCGTGGCAGGTGATGTTCGAAACCGGGTAGGGCATGGGCGACCATGCCGGCGTGCCGGGCGACGCCGAGCAAATGTTCGTCGAGGGTCTGATTGAACTTGCCGGTCTTGCGGTCGGTATTGGCGAACAGCGGATAGGCCGGGTTGAGGTCGGAGCGCGCCGCTGGATCGGTGAGGCTGGAGTAGTGGTGATCGGCCAGCATCAGGGCGAGGCGGCCGAGATGCATGACGTGCGGGTCTTGCAGCCAGTCTCGAGAGTCGGCACCCTGCACGATCGTCAACATGCGGCGTGCCACGCGCGCGGCGCGCTTTTTCCATGCGGCGGTCGTGATCGGTAGCCCTTGCGGAAATTTCCAATAGGGCTCAATCACTGCGCGGTCCTTGCTGTCCGCAAGTTCGTTCCAGTTTGCGTCCACCTGCTCCAGCAGCCGGTCCAGTTGTGCGGCGTGCAGGTTCCGCACACGCGCTCCGAGCCACTGCCAACGTCCGGCATCGTCCTTGGTCGGCATGACAGGCAGACGGTGATGGGTCAGCACGAGCCAGGCAATGACCCGTGCCAGCGGCGGAAGCGTGCCAAACGGCTTGTTGTCTTGCGCAGCGGGGTCGAGTCCGTCACACAGCCCGTGCTCGCCCAGGCCCACGGTCCAACTCTCGTCGTCGTCCCCCGACGGGTTGATGAGCCGCTCGAGCCATTCGGCGTCGCCGCTGTCGCCGACGAAGGCCTGGAACAGGCGTAGCGATACCCACTCGTGACGATATAGGTTGCGCTCGATGGGTCCCTTTGCCTGCAGCCTTTGCTGAAAGGCGAGGCAGGCCTTGCCCAGGTCGTGCAGCAGTGCCGCAAGCGAGGCCAGCAGGTGGATCAATGCGAGGCTGTGCCAGTCGTTCTCGGATTCCGTCCGCAGTACGTTGCGTCGCGTCGTGTTGGTCGGCGTCGCGCCCCGGTCGCTGAACTGCCGCGCATCGCCGACGATCCACAGCAACTCGCTATGGTCCTTGCTGCGAATCCAGTGGCAGGCCACTGCGGTGTTCTTGCGGGCGGTCTTGCGCAGCAGGCGGTGCAGCGTTTCCAGTCCGGCCCGAGTGATGGGCGTCTGCCAGGTGCGATCCCCCCGGCGCTCGGCGAATTGGTCGAGGATACGCCGCGTCTCGGTGAGCGCGTTCTTCGTGCATTGAGAGATGAGGAGCACGTTCATGCGGCGTGCTTTCCGGTTTCGGTGGCGATGGCCTTCAACGTGTCGATCATGTAGTCCAGGGCTTCCGCCTGCACCAAGGTCTCGACACAGCGTTCGCGGAACTCCTGCTCGCTATCGCCGCGCATAGCGGAAACGAAAGCCTGCGGGAGGATGAGCGCATCCTTGATCAGGTCGGCAACGTCGAATACCAGGCCGCCGCGGCGCGTCTTGCCGTGCAGCACGGCGAGACCGTGCGGGAGGCCGAGCACCCAGGTGGCAGTGGCGCCCAGCCCATAGGCGAGATAGTTGCCGTGGTCCAGGAAGCGGTTCGCCGGATCTCCACCGCTGCCACCCTTGGCGCGCGTGAAGTCCCCGTAACCGGTGGCATCGCATGCAAGCCGGAACAGCGTCTTGGTAAGACGGGCTTCCTCGGTGAGGAGAGCCGTGTTGTCCGGTGCAGCGAGCATGGTGCGCCGGGAGGCCGCCAGGGCGGTTTCGAGTCGCTCGCGGGGAACGTCGAAGCCTGCTTCCGAAAGCGCGCGATTGTCGATCCAGTGTCCGGTGATGCGTGTCAGCCGCGCCTGCTGGAGGGCTTTGGCCGCGCGGAGTCGCAATGCGTCGTCGAACCAGAAGCGTACCCACGGCTGCAGGTACTCGGTTGGTCGGTACTCGCTTTGCGGCGAGAACCAAGCGACGTCGAAGTCGACTTCGTTGGCGCTGAAGAGTGGCGTACCGCCGCCACCGCAGAAACCCACCATAACGCCTGCCTTGGCGAGTTCCCTCATGGCGGCCTGGGTGATGGAGGTTCCCGTTCCGAGCAGAAGGGTCGTGGTGTTGGCAATCGGGATGTTCCAGTACGCCGACCGGCTGCCCTCGTCGGTGACGTATTCCACCCGGCCGCCATTCACCAGCACGCGGCAATGCTCCAGGTAGTACAGGTTGGCGCGCTTGGAGTGGAGGATGGTCTTGAGGTCGGATGGCGAGATTTCGTGCATCGCAGATCGGTCTCCAGGTGAAGCAACTGGCATTGCCGGACAAGTATAGATGCATGGCGCTGCCGACCTGCCTCCGACTCGCGCGAGCTGGCCGGTGGGCGGCACCGAGTCCGGCAGTTCCCCGCGCGCGATGCGGCGCATCATCGGAGCAGCGACTGTGTGGAACAGAACCACCGCCCGCCCCCCTCCCGGCGCCCGCCGAACCCGCCCCTCATGTTCCCATCGATAAATCTGATGATTTGCATTGACATGCCTCGCGGGCTCCCTTAGGCTGGTGCAACTTCCGGTAAAGTGGTATTACCAATTTACCGGAAAGACGAAGGCACACTCATCCAGATTTCATGAAATCCATCCGAAGGGGGAAGGGGCAATGATGGTTCGATCGATGTTCATGGCGGCGCGCACGATGCGCGCGCCGGTCTGAGGCGGGGGCTCCCATGCAGCCGGGTACGCTCGCATTCCTCGCCTTTTCTCCGATCCTGCTCGCCGCGGTGTTGCTGGTGGGCCTGCGCTGGCCCGCCAAGCGCGCGATGCCGGTCGTCTATTTCCTCACCGCGGGCATCGGCCTGTACGTGTGGGAGATGAGCCTCAACCGCGTGCTCGCCTCGACCCTGCAGGGGCTGGTGATCACGGTCGGGGTGCTGTGGATCATCTTCGGCGCCATCCTGCTGCTCAACACGCTGAAGTACTCGGGCGGCATCACCGCGATCCGCGCGGGCTTCGCAACGATCAGCCCCGACCGCCGCATCCAGGCGATCATCATCGCGTGGCTGTTCGGCTGCTTCATCGAGGGCGCGTCGGGCTTCGGCACGCCGGCGGCGATCGCCGCGCCGCTGCTGGTGGCGATCGGCTTCCCGGCGCTGGCGGCGGTGCTGCTCGGCATGCTGGTGCAGAGCACGCCGGTGTCCTTCGGTGCGGTGGGTACGCCGATCATCATCGGCGTCAATAGCGGCCTCGACAGCGCGACGATCGGGGCGCAGCTCGCCGCCAAGGGCTCGAGCTGGGACGTCTTCCTGCAGGTGATCACCGGCAACGTGGCGATCATCCATGCCATGGTCGGCACGGTGATCCCGCTGATCATGGTGATCATGCTCACCCGCTTCTTCGGCCGCGAGAAGAGCTGGAAGGCCGGCCTCGAGGTGCTGCCCTTCGCGCTCTTCGCGGGGGTCGCCTTCACCGTGCCGTACGCCTTCACCGGCGTCTTCCTGGGGCCGGAGTTCCCCTCGCTGCTGGGCGGCCTGGTGGGCCTGGCCATCGTCACCAGCGCGGCGCGCTTCGGCTTCCTGGTGCCGAAGAAGACCTGGGACTTCGCCGACCCGAAGGAGTGGCCGAGCGAGTGGATGGGCAGCATCGAGATGAAGCTCGACCAGCTGCCGCATCACCAGCCGATCAGCATCTTCCGCGCCTGGCTGCCCTACGTGCTGGTGGGGGCGCTGCTGGTGCTGAGCCGGGTCTTCCCCGAGATCGGCGGGGCGATGAAGTCGGTGGTGATCGTGTTCGCCGACATCCTGGGCGAGAAGGGCATCAAGGCCGACTTCCAGCCGCTCTACCTGCCCGGCGGCATCCTGGTGGCGGTGGTGCTGATCACCGTGTTCCTGCACGGCATGCACGCGCGCTCGCTGGTGAAGGCGGTGGGCGAGTCCTCGCGCGTGCTGCTCGGCGCCGGCTTCGTGCTGCTGTTCACCGTGCCGATGGTGCGCATCCTGATCAACTCGGGGGTGAACGCCGCCGACCTGCCGAGCATGCCGATCGCGATGGCGCGCTGGGTGGCCGACAGCGTGGGCAACGTGTATCCGCTGCTGGCGCCCTCGGTGGGCGCGCTCGGAGCCTTCATCGCGGGCTCGAACACGGTCAGCAACATGATGCTGAGTCAGTTCCAGTTCGGCGTGGCGACCTCGCTCGGGGTGTCCACGGCGATGATCGTGGCGGTGCAGGCGATCGGCGCGGCCGCCGGCAACATGGTGGCGATCCACAACGTGGTGGCGGCCTCGGCGACCGTGGGCCTGCTCGGCCGCGAGGGCGCGATCCTGCGCAAGACCTTCTGGCCGACGGTCTATTACGTGCTGATGACCGGCGCGGTGGCGATGGTCGCGATCTACGTCCTCGGCGTGTCCGACCCGCTGCTCGCCGGCTGAGCGCCGCAGCGGGGGGGGGCTCCGGCATCCCCCGCGCGGCCGTCCCTCCTGCAGTCGAGGCCTGGCCGCGGCTGCAGTGCATTCCAGATCCCTGCAATCCAGAACCCAGCAACCCCGGAGCCCAGGCACATGAGCCCCCTGTCCCCTGCACCCGCCAATGCCACGCGCGTTGCGCCGCCGCTCGAGGCCGCGCGCCGCTACCCGCCCAAGCCGGCCGATGTCTACCTGTTCGGCACCTGCGTGATCGACGTGTTCTTTCCCGGTGCGGGGATGGACGCGATCCACCTCCTCGAGCGCGAGGGCATCCGGGTGCATTTCCCGCAGGCGCAGAGCTGTTGCGGCCAGCCGGCCTATACCTCGGGCTACACCGACGAGGCGCGCGAGGTGGCGCGCGCGCAGCTCGCGCTCTTCGCCGGCGACTGGCCGGTGGTGATCCCGTCGGGCTCGTGCGCGGGCATGTTCCGTCATCACTACTTCGAGCTGTTCAAGGACGAGCCGCAGACGCTGAAGCAGGTCGAGTCGCTGTCCGCGCGCACCTTCGAGCTCGCCGAGTTCCTGCTCGAGGTGTGCAAGGTGCGCTTCGAGCACACCGGCGCGCCGGTCAAGCTCGCGCTGCACACCTCCTGTTCGGCGCGGCGCGAGATGAACACCCACCTGCATGGGCGTGCGCTGCTCGCGCAGCTGGCGGGGGTCGAGCGCGTGGAGCACGACCACGAGAGCGAGTGCTGCGGCTTCGGCGGCAGCTTCAGCGTGCGCATGCCCGACATCTCGGGCGCGATGGTGCAGGACAAGACCGCGGCGCTGAAGGGCTCGGGCGCGGCCGAGGTGGTGAGTGCCGACTGTGGCTGCCTGCTCAACATCAACGGCTGCTTCGAGAAGCAGGGCGACGCCCTGCGCGGCGAGCACCTGGCGAGCTTCCTGCTGCGCCGCACGGCCTCGGCGGGCACGGGAGGTGCACGATGAGCACGCTCGCCGACACCCCCGCGCAGCCGATCGCCTTCACCCGCAACGCGCGCGAGGCGCTCGCCGATGCGCAGCTGCGGCGCAACTTCCGCGGCGCGATGGATTCGCTGATGGACAAGCGCCGCAACCAGTTTCCCGACGGCGACGAGCTCGAGCGCCTGCGCGCCTTCGGCAACCGCGTGCGCGCACGCGCGCTGTCGAAGCTGCCCGACCTGCTCGAGCGCCTCGAGGCCAATCTCGCCCGCAATGGCGTGCAGGTGCACTGGGCGGAGACGGTGGAGGAGGCCAACGCCATCGTGCACGGCATCGCCGAACGCCATGCGGCGAAGAAGGTGATCAAGGGCAAGTCCATGGTGTCCGAGGAGATGGAGATGAACCATTACCTCGGCGCGCGCGGCGTCGACTGCCTCGAGTCGGACATGGGCGAGTTCATCGTGCAGCTGCGCGAGGAGAAGCCCTCGCACATCATCATGCCGGCGATCCACCTCAACGCCGGCCAGGTCGCCAGGCTGTTCCACGACAAGCTCGACGTCGACTACACCGAGGACGTCGACCGCCTGATCCAGATCGGGCGCGAGACGCTGCGGCGCAACTTCTTCGAGGCCGACATCGGCGTCTCGGGGGTGAACTTCGCGATCGCCGAGACCGGCACGCTGCTGCTGGTGGAAAACGAGGGCAACGGCCGCATGTCGACCACGGTGCCGCCGGTGCACATTGCCGTCACCGGCATCGAGAAGGTGGTCGAGAACCTGCGCGACGTGATCCCGCTGCTGTCGCTGCTGACGCGCTCGGCCACCGGCCAGCCGATCACCACCTACGTCAACATGATCTCCGGCCCGCGCAAGGCCGACGAGCTCGACGGCCCGCAGGAGGTCCACCTGGTGCTGCTCGACAACGGCCGCAGCCAGGCCTTCGCCGACGGGGAGCTGCGCCAGACGCTCAACTGCATCCGCTGCGGCGCGTGCATGAACCACTGCCCGGTGTATACGCGGATCGGCGGCCACGCCTACGGCACGGTGTATCCGGGGCCGATCGGCAAGATCGTCACCCCGCACATGCTCGGCCTGGAGACCACCCGCGACCTGCCCACGGCCTCGTCGATGTGCGGCGCCTGCGGCGAGGTGTGCCCGGTGAAGATCCCCATCCCCTCGCTGCTGCGCCGCCTGCGCGAGGAGGCGGTGCGCGCGCCTGCCGCCGAGCCGCAGCACATGCGAGGGCAGGGCGCCAAGCACTCGAAGAAGGAGACCCTGGTGTGGAAGGCGTGGCGCACGCTCAACACCTCGCCGGGCCTGTACCGCGTGGCGATGTACGCCGGCACCCGCCTGCGCGGGCTGATGCCGGCCGACATCGGGCCGTGGACGCGCTACCGCAGCGCACCGAAGCCGGCCGCCCGCAGCCTGCACGAGCTCGCCCGCGAGCATCTGGGCGCGCAATGAACGACGCCAGGAGCGAAACCCGAATGAATGCGAAAGAACGGATCCTCGGCAAGCTGCGCGCCAGCCTCGCGGGCACGACCGCGGTCGCCGACGACTACGACATCGGCCTGGTCACCGATCCCTGGCGCTATGCGGCGGACGAGCGCATCGCGCGCCTGCGCCGCATGCTCGAGGCGGTGCATGGCGAGACCTTGCTGACCACCGCGGCGGAGTGGCCGCAGCGCGTGCTGGAGGCGCTCGCCGCGCGCGGCATCGACGAGCTGCTGGTGTCGCCCGCCACCGCCCACGGCCGCCGCCTGGCCGAGCACGTGCGCGAACAGGGGGCCGCGCTGCGGCTGAAGGGCTACGAGCGCGCGGTGGAGGCGTGGAAGGACGAGCTCTTCTTCCACACGCCCGCCAGCCTCACCGGCACGCTCGGCGGCATCGCCGCCACCGGCAGCCTGGTGCTGTGGCCGAGCCCGCAGGAGCCGCGCCTGATGAGCCTGGTGCCGCCGCTGCACATCGCGCTGCTGAACGCGAGCGAGGTGCGCGACAACCTCTTCGAGCTCATGCATGCGCAGCGTTGGACGGACGGCCTGCCGACCAACGCCTTGCTGGTGTCGGGGCCGTCGAAGACCGCCGACATCCAGCAGACGCTCGCGTATGGCGCGCATGGGCCGAAAGAGCTGCTGGTGCTGGTGATCGAGGACGCCTGAGCGTCGCGTGCCGCCGCGCTTTCGAGGCGCCACCGCGCTTGCTCGAGCGCCGATTTCGCAGCTGCCGCAGCTCCTACAGGCGGGGCCGGGACGCGCGGCGGCGGGGACGCGCGGTGGTGTGTGTGGGAGCGCCGGGACGCGCGGTGGTTTCTGTAGGAGCGCCGGCAGGCGCGAATGCGGCGGTGAAGCCCTGCACGCGCGTCCATCGCCGGACCGTCGGGTTCGCAGCTGCCGCAGCTCCTACGGGCGCGGCCCGGACGCGCGGCGGTTCATGCGGAAGCGCGGGGACGCGCGGTGGGGGGTGTGGGAGCGCGGGGACGCGCGGTGGTTTCTGTAGGAGCGCCGGCAGGCGCGAATGCGGCGGCTTGATCCACCCTGGGCGTAGATCTTTGGCGCGCAGCCCCGGTGTCCGCCCCTCACGCCTCCGACGGCGGGCGCAGCTCGAAGATCGCCCGCACCACCCCAGGCTCCTCCGAGGCCTTGAGCTTGAAGCCGAGGTGCTTCAATAGCCCGAGCATCGGCTCGTTTTCGCCCATCACCTCGCCGACGAGGCGCTGGATGCCGATCTCGCGCGCGTAGCGCACCAGCTTGTCCATCAGGATCGAGCCCAGGCGCTGGCGCTTGAGGTCGGAGCGGATGACGAGGGCGAACTCGGCGGTGTGGTTGTCCGGGTCGGCCACCGCGCGCGACACGCCCAGGGTCTCGGGCTTGCCGTCGGGGCCGGTGGCGGTGGCGATGAAGGCCATCTCGCGGTCGTAGTCGATCTGCGTCAGGCGCGCCATCTCGCGGCGCGGAAACTCGGGGATGTAGTTGAAGAAGCGGTAGATGAAGTCCTCGCGGGTGAGGCGCGAAAGGAAGGCGTAGTGCGCCGGCTCGTCCTCGGGGCGGATCGGGCGCAGCAGGATCGGGCGGCCGTCGCGCAGCTGCGAGGGCTCCTCGAGCGCCTTCGGATAGGGCTGGATGGCCAGCCGGTGCTCGTGGGCGGTGGCCGGGCGCAGGCGCATGTGGGCGTCGAGGGCCTGCACGCCGTGCTCGTCGACAAACACCGGGTTGATGTCCATCTCGTGGATCTCGGGATGGTCGACGACGATCTGCGAGACCTTGGTGAGGGTGAGCGCGAGCGCGTCGCGGTCGGCCGCGGGCAGGTGGCCGCGCGCCTCGAGCAGCGCCGCCGCCTTGCTGCGGGCGATGAGATCGTCGGCGAGCGGCTTGTTGAGCGGCGGCAGGCCGACTGCGAGGCCGCGGAAGATCTCCAGCGCGCGGCCGCCCTCGCCGAACACGATCACCGGTCCGAACAGGCGGTCGGTGCTGACGCCGATCAGCAGCTGGCGCGCATGGCCGCGCATCACCATGCGCTGCACGGTGAAGCCGCTCACCGACACCGGCGGCTCGGCGCGCCCGGCGCGCTCGATCATGCCGCGCGCGGCGACCTCGACCGCCTCGGTGCTCTCGAGGTTGAGCGCGACGCCGCCGACGTCCCACTTGCGGCGGATGTCGCGCGACATCAGGGTCAGCGCTACCGGCAGGCCGATGCGGCCGGCGATCTGCGCGGCCTCTTCCGGGCTGGCGGCGAGGTGGGTCTGGATGACCGGCACGCCGTAGGCCGCGAGCACGTCCTTGGATTCGGATTCGGTCAGGCTGGCGCGCGATTCGGCGAGCGCGCCCTGGATCACCGCGCGGGCGCGCGCGACGTCGGGCTTGAACGCCTCGGGTTCGGAGGTCGGGACCTCCATAAGCACCTCGGAGGCGATGCGGTGGCGGTGCATGTGCAGGAAGGCGCTGGCCGCATGCTCGGGTGAGTCGAAGGTGGCGATGCCTGCGTTGATGAAGAGGTTGCGCTCCTTCTCCACGCTCTCGTCGCCGACCCAGCAGGTCATCAGGTTGATGCCGGTCTCGCGCGCGGTGGCGATCACCTGCTGCGCGGTGTCCATGCTGCTCGAGAGCGCGTTTGGAGTGTGGATGAGCAGCACGGCGTCGCCGTCGCGCTCTTCCTGCAGGATCTTGAGCAGGCGCTCGTAGCAGGCCGGCTCGGAGTCGACGCGGATCTCGAGCGGATTGCGCCCGTTCCAGCCCGGCGACATGAAGCGGCGCAGGCGCTCGATGGTCTGCTCCTTGAGCGACGGCAGGCTGTAGCCGGCGAGGTAGAGGCTGTCCTCCACCATCAGGCCGGCACCGCCGCCGTTGCTCAGCACGACGAGGCGGTTGCCGCGCAGCGGGCGGGCGCGCAGCACGGTCTCGGCGGCGCCGAACATCTCCTCGAGCTGGTCCACCCGCAGGATGCCGGCGCGGCGCAGCGCGGCGTCGTGCACGTCGTCGTGGCTGACCAGGTTGGGCATCTCGAGGAAGAGCGGGTCGGAGACGCCCATCAGCGGGTTGTTGGGCGAGCGCCCGGCCTTGATCGCGATCACCGGCTTGTTGCGCGCGGCGGCGCGCGCGGCCGACATGAAGGCGCGGCGGTCCTGGATGGACTCGATGTAGAGCAGGATCGCGCGTGTGCCCGAGTCCGCGGCGAGGAAGTCGAGTACCTCGCCGAAGCCGATGTCCAGGCTGTCGCCGAGCGAGACGAAGTGCGAGAAGCCGACCTTCTTGCGCAGCGCCCAGTCGAGCACCATGGTGCCGACCGTGTCGCGCTGGGAGACGAAGCCGAGCTTGCCCGGGCGCGCGGCGATCTGCGAGAAGGTGGCGTTGAGGCCGAGCCCGGGGACCAGGATGCCGAGCGTGCTGCCGCCGAGCAGGCGCATCTCGTGGCGGCGGGTGATCTCGAGGATGCTGCGCTCGAGCGGGCGGCCGTCGGCGCCGAGTGTGGTGTCGAGCTGGTTGGCCATCACCATCACCGCGCGCGTGCCGCGTTCGCCGAGTTCCTCGACGATGCGCGGTACGAGCGGGGCAGGGGTACAGACGATTGCCAGGTCGGGCGTCTGCGGCAGGGCGGCGACGCTCGGATAGGTGAGTACGCCGGCGACCGAGGGGCGCCGAGGATTGACCGGCATGATCGGCCCGGCGAACTGGCCCGACAGCAGGTTGCGCATGAGGACGTTGCCCATGCGACGCTCGCGCGCGCTCGCGCCGATCACGGCGATCGAGCGCGGATTGAACAGGCTTTTCAGGTGGCGGAAGCTCATCGCCTTGCTCCCCGTGGAGGAATCGCTCGCCTGCAGTTTAATGCACGCTCAAGCTGCATGCATGAACTGAATTGCGGCCTCTTCGGTGAGCACGCCCCGGCGCGGCATTC
Source organism: Thauera sp. (assembly GCA_024235615.1). Classification (GTDB taxonomy): domain Bacteria; phylum Pseudomonadota; class Gammaproteobacteria; order Burkholderiales; family Rhodocyclaceae; genus Thauera. The sequence goes on from JACKMB010000002.1 coordinate 422,225, forward strand.
GGCGTCGATGCCGGTGCGTGCGCGGTTCAGCCCGCGGCGACGGTATGGATGAGGTAGTTCACGTCGGTGTCGCGGCCGAGCGAGTAGGTCTTGGTGAGCGGGTTGTAGGACAGGCCGATGATCTCCTGCACGTCCAGGCGCGCATTGCGGCAGTGACGGCTGAGCTCGGAGGGCTTGATGAAGCGCGCGTATTCGTGCGTGCCGGCGGGGAGGAGCTTGAGCAGGTACTCCGCGCCGATGATCGCGAACAGGTAGGACTTCGGGTTGCGGTTGAGTGTGGACAGGAAGACGTGGCCGCCGGGTTTCACCAGCCGCGCGCAGGCGGCGACGATGCTGGCCGGGTCGGGGACGTGCTCGAGCATCTCCATGCAGGTGACGACGTCGAAGTGCCCGGGCAGTTCGTCGGCGAGCGCCTCGGCGCTCATGTGGCGGTAGTCGACCTTGTGGCCGCTCTCGAACAGATGCAGGCGGGCGACGCTGAGCGCCTTCTCGGACAGGTCGATGCCGGTGACCTCGGCGCCGAGCGAGGCCATGCCTTCGGCGAGGATGCCGCCGCCGCAGCCGATGTCGAGCACCTTCTTGCCGGCGAGCGCGGCCTTGCCGTCGATCCAGCCCAGGCGCAGCGGGTTGATCTCGTGCAGCGGGCGGAACTCGGAGGCGGGGTCCCACCAGCGGTGGGCGAGGTCGCTGAATTTCTGCAGTTCGGCGGGGTCGGCGTTGACGGTGTTCATGGCTTCGAAAGTCCTTGCTAGCGCGCGCCGGGTGCACGCGCACCCGGCACAAACGAAAAAGCCCCGCCGAGGCAGGGCTTTCGGGTTACCGGCTCGAGGATTACTTGGAGCCGATGACTTCCACTTCGACGCGACGATCCGGCTGCAGGCAGGAGATCTGCGCGGCGCGACCACCGACCTTGTCGCACTTGTTGCCGGTCACGGGCTGGGTTTCGCCCTTGCCTTCGGTGTAGACGCGGTTGGCATCGACGCCCTTCGAGACCAGGTAGGTCTTGACGGCGGCGGCGCGACGCTCGGACAGGCGCTGGTTGTAGGCGTTCGAACCCAGGCGGTCGGTGTGGCCGACGGCGAGGATCACTTCCAGCTTGAGCGACTTGGCCTGGGCGGCGAGCTGGTCGAGCTTGGCCTTGCCTTCAGCCTTGAGGACGGCCTTGTCGAAGTCGAACAGGGCGTCGGCCGACAGCTTGACCTTGTCGGCGGTGGGCTTCGGCGCGGGCACGGCAGCGGCAGCCTTCACGGTGCACTTGTCGGCGGGGACGATGTCCTTGTCGCAAGCGCAGCCGACCGGGAACTCGCCGGCCATCGCGGTCGAGGCAGCGGCGGGGCTCCAGTAGCCGGTGCGCCAGCACAGGCCGGTACCGCTGCGAGCGACGACGTTGCGCGCGTCGATCACGTAGGGGATTTCACCCTTGCCGGCGACGACGACGTCGTTGACCTGAGCGAAAGCGCTCGGGGCGGACAGGCCGATCGAGGCGATGGCGGCCAGCATGAGCATCTGCTTCTTGGATTGTTTGATCATGGTTTCCTCTTTGAAGGGCGAGTCGCCGGAATTGCCACTGAACGAAATGAAGACTGGCGAATCTGCCGTCTTCGTGTCGGTTTGTACCAGTATATCCAGTTCAATTACCGAGCCTAGTTTGCCACATCGACACGAGCCGGAGCAATTCGGTGTCGTTAATATGCAACAGCGAGATGCCTTTGTCCACGCGGGTTTCACCCCCGATCCAGACATGAGAGACATTTTCGCGACCGCAGACGTAGACCAGATGCGACACCGGATCGAAACAGGGTCGGCATTGCGGTGCGGAAAGCTCGAGGGCGCAAAGATCGGCGCATTTGCCTATTTCGATCGAGCCGATGCGATCGTCCATGCCCAATGCGCGTGCACCGTCGAGCGTGGCCATGCGCAGGGCCGCGTGTGCCGGCACGGCGGTGGCGTCGAGGCTGCCTACCTTGGCGAGCAGCGCGGCGTGGCGCATCTCCTGGAGCAGGTCGAGGCGATTGTTGCTCGCCGCGCCGTCCGTGCCGAGGCCGACCGGGATGCCGGCGGCGAGCAGGCGCGGCACCGGCGCGATGCCACTGGCGAGCTTCATGTTCGAGGTGGGGCAGTGGGCGACGCTGCAGCCGTGGCGGGCGAGGAGCTCGATGTCGGGTTCGTCGACGTGCACCGCATGGACGCCGATGAGGTTGCTGCCGAGCACGCCGAGGCGGGCGAGGCGCGCGAGAGGCCGGCAGCCGTGGGCGGCGAGCGAGTCGGCGATCTCCTGCGCGGTCTCGTGGATGTGCACATGGATCGGCAGCTCGAGCTCGTCGGCGAGCGTCTGCACGTGGCGGAAGCTCTCGTCCGAGACGGTGTAGGGGGCGTGCGGGGCGATCGAGAAGCCGAGCAGCGGGTGGCCCTGCCAGCGGTCGCGTGCGGCCAGTCCCTTGCGCAGGTAGTCATCGGGGTCGCTCGCGTACGAGGTGGGGAACTCCAGCGCGACCGCGCCCACGACCGCGCGCATGCCCGCCGCGGCGAAGGCTTCCGCCGCGGCCTCGGGATGGAAGTACATGTCGCTGCAGGTGGTGATGCCACCCCGGATCATCTCGGCCGCTGCGAGCAGGGTGCCGTCGCGCACGAAAGCCGCGCTGACGTGGCGGCTCTCCGCCGGCCAGATCGCCTCCTGCAGCCAGCGCATCAGCGGCAGGTCGTCGGCGATGCCGCGCAGCAGGCTCATCGCGGCATGGGTGTGGAGGTTGACCAGGCCCGGGATCAGCACGTGCTGGGGCAGCTCGACCACCTTGTCCGCGGCGTAGCGCGTGCGCGCCGCGTCCTGGCCGAGCAGGTCGACGATGCGTCCGCCGCGGACCGCGACCGCGTGGTCGGCGAGCACGGAGTCGTGCGGATCGACGGGGACGATCCAGCGGGCGTTGATCAGCAGGTCGACGGCTTCGCTCAAGGCGGGCTCCTCGGGGGGCGGTTGCGGGACGGGCCTCATTCAAGCATGCACGGGCCGCGGCGGACAATCCCGCGTGGCCGGGGGCCGGGGAGCGCACGCCGGCGCCGGATCGTGCAACAATCGCGCCGATGCCTGCCGCCCGCGCGGGCGCCCGAGCCTCGCAAGACAGCATGAACCGGATTCCCGAACGCATCGGCAAGTACAGGATCATCAAGGAGATCGGTCGCGGCGCGACCGCGGTGGTCTATCTCGCCGAGTCCCCGGACTACCCCGAGCCGGTGGCGCTCAAGCACGTGCGCTTCGACGACAAGGCGCGCGACGAGGCGAAGTGGAACCGCCGCCTGATCAAGCTGCTGAAGGCCGAGCGCGTGGTGTCCGGCCGCCTCGACCACCCCAACATCATCCGTATCCACGACGCCTCGATCGAGCCCGACCAGGCCTATGTGGTGATGGAGTACTTCCCCGGCGGCTCGCTCGAGCGCTACTGCAGCTTCCAGAACCTGCTGCCGATCCACCGCACGATCGGGATCATTTTCAAGTGCTGCATGGCGCTCGACCACGCCTACCGCCAGGGCATCGTGCACCGCGACATCAAGCCGGCGAACATCCTGGTCGACGAGCAGGACAACGTGAAGATCACCGACTTCGGCCTCGCGCTCAACATCAACAAGAAGCTCGACACCGACTCGACCTTCATCATGGGCGTGGGCTCGCCGGCCTACATGAGCCCGGAGCAGATCAAGGGCTATCCGCTCAACCAGAAGACCGACCTGTATTCGCTCGGCGTGCTGCTCTTCCACATGTTGACCGGTCGGCTGCCTTTCCGCGCGAACAATCCGGCCCAGCTCGTCTACAAGATCATCAATGCCGATCCGCCCTCGGTCTCGCAGCTCAACCCGGACGTGCCCGAGCAGATGGACGCGGTAATCCGCAAGGCGCTCGAGAAGGATCTGTACTCGCGCTACCGCAATGGCGCCGAGTTCGCCAAGGACCTCGCCGCGGTGCGCTACCAGATCCTCGACGAAGGCCACGTGCACCATGACGCCGAGCGCTTCGCGCGCCTGCGCAAGCTCGCTTTCTTCACCGAGTTCGAGGACGTCGACCTGTGGGAGGTGATGCGGATCTGCGCCTGGCGCAAGGTCGGCAGCGATCTCGGGTTGATGCGCGAGGGCGACATCGACCAGCGCTTCGGCATCGTGCTCGAGGGCAAGGTGGAGCTTTCGATCGAGGGCCGCCGGGTGCTGGAGGTGGGGCCGGGCGAGGTCTTCGGCGAGCAGGCCTGGCTCGACCAGCTCGAGCACAGGCAGCTGCTGAGCGCGGTGTCGCTCGACGAGCTGAGCTATCTCGAGGTCAACCCGGCCGCGCTCGCGCTCGCCAGCGAGGAAGTGCTGGAGCGCTTCCGGCGCCAGCTCGGCACCGTCGCCGCGCGCAGGCTCGCGGCGGTGTCGCGCCAGATGGCGGCGCATGCCCCCGCGGCGGTGCGTGCGGTCCGTGCGGCGCCGGTCGTGCACGACCTGCAGATCGTCGATTACTGAAACGGCGGTCCGCCCGGTCGCGGACCGGGCCGACCGCCGGCGGGTGCCGCCCCTATTGCGCGGCGCCGAGTGTGCGCGCGCGTTCCAGCGCGGCCTTGCGCGCGGCTTCGTCGGGCGGCGCGATCTCGAGCCAGTTGCCCAGGTGGCTGCGCACCAGCGCCGCCAGCGCCCTGATCCAGGCGTCGCGCTCGTTCAGGCAGGGGATGTAGTGGAAGGTCTGGCCGCCCTTTTCCACGAAAGCCTCCTTGCACTCGAGCGCGATCTCTTCCAGCGTCTCCAGACAGTCGGCGACGAAGCCCGGGCACATCACGTCCACCCGCCGCACGCCCTGGGCGGCGAGCTGCTCCAGGGTGGGCTGGGTGTAGGGCTTGAGCCACTCCGCCTTGCCGAAGCGCGACTGGAAGGTGACGAGCACGCGCTCGCGCGCCACGCCGAGGCCTTCGGCCACCAGACGGCCGGTCTTGTGGCACTCGCAGTGATAGGGATCGCCGAGATCGAGCGAGCGCCGCGGCACGCCGTGAAAGCTCAGCAGCAGGCGCTCGGGCTCGCCATTGGCCGCCCAGTGCTCGCGCACGCTCTTCACCAGGGCGTCGATGTAGCCGGGGTCGTCGTGGAAGTTGCGCACGAAGCGCATCTCGGGCTGGTTGCGCCACTGCGCCAGGCTGCGGCCGACTTCGTCGACCACGGTGGCGGTGGTGCTCGCGGAATACTGCGGGTACATCGGCACCACCAGGATGCGGGTGCAGCCGCGCGCGCGCATCGCGTCCAGGGTATCGCCGATCGAGGGCGAGCCGTAGCGCATCGCGTAGTCGACGTCGAGCCCGTCGTGGCCGTCCTTGGCGAGGTAGCCGGCGAGCAGCTTGGTCTGGCGTACCGTGTGCACCAGCAGCGGCGAGCCCTCGTCGGTCCAGATGCTGGCGTATTTCTGCGCCGAGGCCTTGGGCCGGGTGTTGAGGATGATGCCGTTGAGGATCGGCCACCATACCAGGCGCGGGATCTCGACCACGCGCGGGTCGGAGAGGAACTGCTTGAGGTAGGGGCGCAGCGCGGCAGCGGTGGGGGCGGCGGGGGTGCCGAGGTTGACCAGCAGCACGCCGGTGCGCGGGGTGCTGTCGTGGCGGTAGATCGGTTCGGGCCGGGAGCGGGGCATCGTGGTCCTTGGGTGGGGTTCGTACGCGCAGTGAGGCGCGGGCGTCGGAGTCAGTGCCTGGAAGACAGGGCGTTGGAGAGCAGCCGGGCGGTGATGTCGACGATCGGGATCACGCGGTCGTAGGCCATGCGGGTGGGGCCGATGACGCCGAGCGAGCCCACCACCTGACCGTCGACCTCGTACGGTGCGGTGATGACCGAGCAGCCGTCGAGCGGAGCGAGCCCGGACTCGCCGCCGATGAAGATCTGCACGCCCTCGGCGCGGTTGGACAGGTCGAGCAGCTGGAGCAGGCCGGTGCGCTGCTCGAAGAGCTTGAAGAGCTCGCGCAGGCGCGACATGTTGCTCGACAGGTCCTCGATGTCGAGCAGCTTGGTTTCGCCGGACAGCACGTAGCTCGTGGCGCTGTCCTCGGCGGCGTCCGAGCCGGCGTCGACGGTGGCGGCCATCAGCTCGCTCATGTCGCTGCGCAGCTGGCGAAGCTCGTCGCCGACGCGGCGGCGGATCTCCTCGAAGGACAGGCCGGCGAAGTGTTCGTTGAGATAGGTGGCGGCGCCGTGGAGCTCGGCCGAGGTGTAGGCGCGCCGGGTAAGCAGCAGGCGGTTCTGCACGTCGCCGCCGGTGGTGACGATGATCAGCAGGATGCGGTTCTCGGCCAGGCTGATGAACTCGAACTGGCGGATGCGTACCGCGTCCTTGCGCGGCGCGACCACCACGCCGGCGAACTGGGTGAGCTCGGAGAGCAGGTGCGAGGCCGAGCTGATCAGGCGCTGTGGCTGGTCGGGCAGCAGCTGGCCCTCGAGGGCGCGCACGCGGGCGTTCTCGAGCGGCTGCACGGTGAGCAGCGAGTCGACGAAGAAGCGATAGCCGAGCGCGGTGGGAATGCGCCCCGCCGAGGTGTGCGGGCTGGCGATGAAGCCCATCTCCTCGAGGTCGCTCATCACGTTGCGCACCGTGGCGGGCGACAGCTCGAGGCCGGAGTAGCGCGACAGTGCGCGCGAGCCGACCGGCTGGCCGTCCGCGATGTGGCGTTCGATCAGGGTCTTGAGGAGGATCTGGGAGCGGGCGTCGAGCGGATTCATGGCTGCCTGGGGTCGAGAGGCCGATTCTATTGAAGCGCGCACGTACTGGCCACTGGGTGGCGCCGCGCCGGGCTCCGGTGCTGCCGCGCGCGCGGGCGATTGTGGTTTAATCGATGCCCATGAGCACGCCATTTCGCACGCTTGCCCTCATCGGCAAATACCAGAGCCCCGACGTGGCCGAGTCGGTGCTGTCGATCGCCCGCTTCCTGCGCGATCGCGGCCTTGCGGTGTTGATCGAGCAGGGCACGGCGAGTTCCATCGGCGGCGCCCACGACTTCCCGGTCGCAAGCTACGAGCATATCGGTGCCAGCGCGGACCTCGCGGTGGTGATCGGTGGCGACGGTACCATGCTGCATACCGCGCGCCGCCTGATCGAGCATGGCGTGCCGCTGGTCGGCGTGAATCTCGGTCGCCTCGGCTTCCTTACCGACATCGCGCGCAGCTCGGCCACCGAGCGCCTCGCCGAGATCCTCGACGGCGCCTTCACCGCCGAGGACCGCTTCATGCTGGACGTGGAGGTGCTGCGTGGCGGCGCGCGCGTGTTCCACACGCTGGCGCTCAACGACGTGGTGGTGAACAAGGGCGAGCTCGGGCGCATGATCGAGTTCGAGCTGTCGATCGACGAGGAGTTCGTCTACACGCAGCGCTCGGACGGCATGATCGTTTCCACCCCCACCGGCTCCACCGCCTACGCGCTCTCGGCCAACGGTCCGATCCTGCACCCGAGCGTGGGCGGGATCGCGCTCGTGCCGCTGTGCCCGCACGCGCTCACCGCGCGCCCGATCACGCTGCCCGACTCCTGCCGCATCGATATCGCGCTGCTGCCGCCGCACGACGCCCGGGTGCACTTCGACGGCCAGACCCGCTTCGACCTGCGCGCAGGCGACTGCGTGCGGCTGACGCGCTCGAGCCGCAGCCTGCGCCTGCTGCATCCCAAGGGCTACTCCTACTTCGCGATGCTGCGCCAGAAGCTGCACTGGAGCGCGGCGCCGAGGGTGTGAGCGCCCGCCGCCTGACCTCCACCCCCGAACCGTCCGCCGTCCCGATCCGCGACCGCCGCTGCCATGCTCCGCTGCCTCACCATCCGTGACTTCGTCATCGTCGATCGCCTCGACCTCGAGTTCGCCACCGGCTTCGGTGCGCTGACCGGGGAGACCGGCGCCGGCAAGTCCATCCTGCTCGACGCGCTCGGGCTCGCCCTCGGCGGGCGCGGCGAGGCGGCGATGGTGCGCAGCGGCCGCGACCGTGCCGACGTCGCCGCAGAGTTCGACCTGCCTGCGGCCGAGGGGCTGGTCGCGTGGCTCGCCGAGCAGGCGCTGCCCGCCGACGAGGGCGTGCTGATCCTGCGCCGCACGATCGATGCCGGCGGGCGCAGCCGGGCGTGGATCAACGGCGTGGCGGCCACGCTTGCGCAGCTGCGCGCCGCGGGCGAGTGGCTCGCCGACATCCACGGCCAGCACGCCCACCACGCGCTGCTGCGCGCCGACGCGCAGCGCGACCTGCTCGACGCCCAGGCGGGCGCGGGCGCGCTGGTCGCCGAGGTGGCCGCGCGCCACCGCGAGTGGCAGCGCCTGCTGCGCCTGCAACGCGAGGCCGAGGCCGATTCGGCGAGCTCGGCGCGTGAGCGCGAGCTGCTGGCGTGGCAGCTGCGCGAGCTCGAGCAGGTCGGCTTCGACAGCGACGAATGGGCGGAGCTCAACGCCGAGCATGGACGCCTGGCGCACGCCGCGAGCCTGATCGAGGGGGCGGAGGAGGCGGTGGTCGCGCTCGGCGAGGGCGAGCTCTCGGTGTGCTCGGTGCTCGGCCGGCTCGACGGCCGCGTCGCCGCGCTGGCCGACTTCGACGCCGGGCTGGCGGACGTGCGCGAGCTCATCTCTGCGGCCGCGATCCAGGCCGACGAGGCCCTGCATGCGCTGCGCCGCTATCGCGACCGGCTCGACCTCGATCCCGGACGTCTTGCCGAGCTCGAGCGCCGCATCGCCGCGGTGATGGAGGCGGCGCGCAAGTACCGCGTACAGCCCGAGGAGCTGCCCGCGCTCGGGCAGCAGTGGCGCGAGCGGCTCGACACCCTCGAGGCGACCGCCGACCCGGCGCGCCTGGCCGCGGCGGCGCAGGCGGCGCAGGCGGCCTACGACGCCGCGGCGGCGAAGCTGACCGCGGCGCGCATCCCCGCGGCGCGCCGGCTCTCGGAGGAGATTGCCGCCGCGATGCAGGACCTGGCGATGGCAGGCGGACGCTTCGAGGTCGCGCTCGAGCCTTGCAGCCCCTCCGCGTCAGGCGTGGAGGCGGTGGAGTTTCGCGTCGCCGCGAACGCGGGCCAGCCGCTGCGCAGCCTCGCCAAGGTGGCCTCGGGCGGCGAGCTGTCGCGCATCGGGCTGGCGATCCAGGTCATCACCAGCCGCGACAGCGCGGTGCCGACGCTGATCTTCGACGAGGTCGACGTGGGGATCGGCGGCCGCGTGGCCGAGATCGTCGGCAAGCTGCTCGCCCGTCTCGGGCGGGATCGCCAGGTGCTGTGCGTCACCCACCTCCCCCAGGTGGCGGCCTGCGCCGACTGGCAGTGGCGCATCGCCAAGCGCGACCAGGGTGGAGAGACGCTGAGCGAGGTCACGCCGCTCGACGATGCGACGCGGGTGGAGGAGATCGCGCGCATGCTCGGCGGCGTGAATATCACCGCGACCACGCGCGAGCATGCAGCCGAGATGCTCGGCCGGCGCTGATTCAGTCCTTCTCCCGCTCCAGGTTCGGGCAGTTCTCGCGCTGGCAGTCGGCGTAGATGTAGAGCGCGTGCTCGCGGATCGCGAAGCCGCGCTCGGTGGCGATCTGGTTCTGGCGGCGCTCGATCTCGGCGTCGAAGAACTCTTCCACCTTGCCGCACTGCATGCACACGAGGTGGTCGTGATGGCCGCCCTCGTTGAGTTCGAAGACCGCCTTGCCCGACTCGAAGTAATGGCGCTCGAGCAAACCGGCCTGTTCGAACTGCGTGAGCACGCGGTAGACCGTCGCCAGGCCGATGTCCATGCCTTCGTTCATCAACGTGCGGTACACGTCTTCCGCGGTCAGGTGGCGCTGCTCCGAGCTCTGGAAGAGGTCGAGGATCTTTAGGCGGGGATAGGTCGCCTTCAGGCCGATGCTTTTCAGGTTCCTGGAGTTGTCGGACATGGGCTCTGGGTGAAGTTGGCTTGCGGAAGATCGGGTTGCGGGAGCACGCGAAGGCTGCGTGTCCGGCGGGTGGCCGCGCGGTCTCCGGAGAACCAGACCGCGGCGAAACGGCATGGTTCGCGGTCGGCAGGAGGATCTTCGGCATCCGGGCGGCAATGGCGTTCGAGCGCCGTCGATCGCGGCTATGTTATATTTTTTGCCCCTAACTGAGAACTGCGACCCCGGTCGCATCCCGGCGCCCCCTCTCCCATGCGTTCCTTCCTCGCTGCGCTCGTCGTCTCCTCCGGCCTGATCTCGGGCTGCTCCTTCGACTCCGTGGTCGGCCTCGTCGACCCCTACCGGATCGACGTCCGCCAGGGCAACTACGTCGATCAGGAGATGGTCGCGCAGTTGCGCCGCGGCATGACCCGCGAACAGGTGCGCTATGTGCTGGGTTCGCCGCTGGTGGTCGACATGTTCCGCTCGGATCGCTGGGACTATGTCTATCGCTTCCGTCCGGGCAGCGGTGAAGCACAGCAGCGCGTGATCTCGCTCTTCTTCGCGGGCGACGTGCTCGACCGCATCGAGGGTGACGTCGCAGCGGCTTCCGCCGCGCCCGAAGCGGTGCCGCAGCAGCGCTCGCGCGTGGTCGAGATCCCGCCCGCTGCGGGCCGCTGAGGCGGCGCTCAGACCCATTCCGGGCCGGCCGTCTGCGCGGGCCCATTGATGCAGGAAACCAATCCGATGTCCCAGATTCGAGTCGCGATCGCCGGTGCGTCCGGGCGCATGGGCAGAATGCTGATCGAGGCCGCGCTGAAGGAGGAGGGCGTCGTGCTCGCCGCCGCCTTCGACCGCAGCGACACTCCCTTCATCGGCCGCGATGCCGGTGAGATGGCCGGGGTGGCAACCGGCGTGCTCATCACCGACGATGCCGCCGCGGCGATCGCCGCGGCCGATTGCGTGATCGACTTCACCCGCCCCGAGGGCACGCTCGCGCACCTCGCGCTCGCGCGCGCCGCCGGCAAGGCGATGGTGATCGGCACCACCGGCTTCGACGCCACCGGCAAGGCCGCGATCGCCGCCGCCGCCGAGCACGTCCCGGTGGTGTTCGCGCCCAACATGGCGGTGGGCGTGAACGCGGTGTTCCGTCTGCTCGAGGTCGCCGCGCGCATCCTCGCGGAGGGCTACGACGTCGAGGTCATCGAGGCGCACCATCGCTTCAAGGTCGATGCGCCCTCGGGCACCGCGCTGCGCATGGGCGAGGTCGTCGCCCGCGAGCTCGGCCGCGACCTCGAGACCTGCGCGATCTACGGTCGCGAGGGTCACACCGGCGAGCGCAGCGCCGAGACCATCGGCTTCTCGACCATCCGTGGCGGCGACGTCGTCGGCGACCACACCGTGCTCTTCGCCGGCATCGGCGAGCGCATCGAGATCACCCACAAGTCGGGCAGCCGCATGCCCTACGCGCTCGGTTCGATGCGGGCGGCGCGCTTCCTCGCCGGTCGTGCGCAGGGCCTCTACGACATGCAGGACGTGCTCGGCCTGCGCTGAGTCACGCCATGAGCGGCGCGCCCGACACGCGCGGGAATCCTTCTGGACCTGCTTCCGTCGAAGCGGAGCTCGCCCGCCTGCGGGGGGAGCGCGATGCCGCGCTGCGCGCCTTGTCGAGCGCGCGTCGACACCTCGACCTGGTCTCGGCGAACGCCGGTGCCGGTGTGTGGCACAAGGACCTCGCGAGCGGCGCGATCCGCCTCGACGAGCGTTGGCGCAGGCTGCTCGGCTACGAAGGCACCGAGGCCACCGACTGGATGGCGCTCGTGGACGAGGAGGGCAGGTCCGCGCTGCAGCAAGCCCTGCGTGCCCACCTGGGCGGCGACGCGGACGAATTGCGTGCCGAGATCCGCATCCGCGCGCAGGACGGCAGCTGGCACTGGATCGAGGTGTGCGGCAACGCCGGCGGACGCGGCGAGGATGGGCGGTGGTCGCGGGTCGAGGGCACCTATCGTGACGTGACCGAGCGCAAGCTGCGCGAGATCGAGCTCCTCGAGGCCAAGGAAGCGGCCGAGGCGGCGAGCCGGGCCAAGGGCGACTTCCTCGCCAACATGAGCCACGAGATCCGCACGCCGATGAACGGCATCATCGGCATGACCGATCTGCTGCTCGACTCCCCGATCGCGGGCGAGCAGCGCGAATACCTGCAGACGGTGAAGTCCTCGGCCGAGGCGCTGCTGACCATCATCAACGACATCCTCGACTTCTCGCGCATCGAGGCCGGCCGCCTGAGCGTCGAGCAGATCGACTTCTCCCTGCAGTCGGTCGTCTCCGAGACCTGTCGTGCGCTCGCGCTGCGTGCGGCGCAGAAGGGGCTGGAGCTCTACTACGACATCGGTGCCGACGTGCCCTCGGTGCTGCGCGGCGACCCTACGCGCCTGCGCCAGATCCTGGTGAACCTCATCGGCAACGCGATCAAGTTCACCGACCGCGGCGAGGTCGAGGTGCGCGTGCGCTGTATCGAGCGCAACGGCAGCATGGCCAGCCTCGAGTTCCTGGTGCGCGACACCGGCTGCGGCATCGCGCCGGACAAGCTCGAGGCGATCTTCGGCGCCTTTTCGCAGGCGGACAACTCGACCACGCGCAAGTACGGCGGTACCGGCCTCGGGCTGGCGATCTGCCGCCAGCTCAGCGAGCTCATGGGCGGGCGGATCGGCGTCGACAGCGTGCCGGACGCGGGCAGCCGCTTCGAGGTGGTGCTGCCGCTGCGCCTGGTCGCCGATCCGGCGCCCCTGCGTGCCGGCGTGCTCGCCGGGGCGCGGGTGCTGGTGGCGAGCGCGAGCGCGGCCTTCGGCGACTTCCTGTGCGCGACCCTGCAGGCGGCCGGGCTGCGTGCGGAGGCGGCCTGTGGCGGTGAGATCGCGGTCCAGGCGCTGGCGCGCGCCGCCGACGGCAGCGACCCTTTCGCCTTCCTGCTGATGGATGCGGACCTGCCGGAACCGGGCGGCTTCGCGTTGGCGCAGCGCTTCGCCGCCGCGTGGCCGCGACCGGACCGCATCATCCCGATGATGGCGAGCCACTCGCAGCGCAACGATGCCCTGCGTTGTGAAGAGCTCGGGCTCGGTTTTCGTCTCGCCAAGCCCTTCTCCGCCGAAGACCTGCTGGCCGTGCTGCGCATGGCGCAGGGCGGCGAGCGCGAGGCTACCGAGCCGCCGCCCTTCGAGCTCGCGCCGGTCGAGTTGCGCTCGAGTGTCGGGGTCGAGCGGCCCGCGCGGGTGCTCGAAGTGCTGGTGGTCGAGGACAACCCTGTGAACCAGACCGTGGCCCGACGCATGCTCGAGCACGCAGGCCACAGCGTGGCCGTGGCGAACAACGGCGAGGAGGCCCTTGAGGCGATCGAGGCTCGTCACTTCGACGTGGTGCTGATGGACGTGCAGATGCCCGTGATGGGCGGCATCGAGGCCACGCAGGCGATCCGCGCGCGCGAGGCGAGGCGCAGCTGGGTGCTCGAGGGCGACTGGAGGCCGGTGCCGATCATCGCGATGACCGCGCATGCGATGGAGGGGGATCGCGAGCGCTGCCTCGAGGCCGGCATGGACGACTACGTCTCCAAGCCGGTCCACCCCGAGGCGCTGTTCGCCGCGATCGAGCGCGCGCTCGGCCCGGCGGGCGGGGAGGAGGTGGGCAGCGACATCACCCTGCTCGAGCTGGACGCGGCCGACCGTCGCCGCATCGCCTGTCTGGACGAGGCGCGTGCGATGTTCGAAGGCGACGAAGGGGTCGTCGAGCAACTCGTCGAGGTGTTCCTGCGCGATCTGCCACGCACGGTCGCGGACCTGCACAAGGGCGCGGCCGACATGGATTTCGAACGCCTGCGCGCGCTCGGTCACATGATCAAGGGCTCGGTGGGGGTGTTCTCGGCGCAGCGTGCGGTCGACGCCGCGCGCCGGCTCGAGGACCTCGCTGCGGCCGGCGACCCGCGTGCGCTGACCAGCCAGGCGGGCCTCGCGGCACGCGAGATCGAGCTGCTCGGCGAGGTGCTGCGGGAAGAGGCGGCTGGCGGCAGTTGAGCGGGCGGTTTGCCTTGAATCCGCCGAAAATGTACAATTACAAGGTTTTCGAAGCGGGATCGGCCCGGAGGCCCGTCCCGCTTTTTGTACATATCGGGCGCGCCGTTCGCGCGCCTGCAAGACTTCCAGCAGATTCCAGGAGCTTCTCGTGAGTGCATTCCCGCCCGCCATTCTTGCGCTCGCCGACGGAACCGTCTTCCACGGCAAGGGTATCGGCGCGGTTGGCAGCACGGTCGGCGAGGTGGTGTTCAACACCTCGATGTCGGGGTATCAGGAAATCCTGACCGACCCGAGCTATTGCCGCCAGATCGTCACCCTGACCTATCCGCACATCGGCAACACCGGCATCAACCCCGAGGACGTCGAGTCCACCCGCGTGCAGGCGGCCGGCCTGGTCATCCGCGACCTGCCCATCCTGCCGTCCAACTTCCGCATGACCCAGCGCCTGGACGACTACCTGCGCGCCGAGAACGTGGTCGCGATCGCCGGGCTCGACACCCGCAAGCTCACCCGCGTGCTGCGCGAGAAGGGCGCGCAGGCGGGCTGCATCGTCACCGCTACCGTGGGCCAGGCGCTCGACGCCGAGGCTGCCGTGGCCCAGGCGCGCGCCTTCCCCGGCCTCGCGGGCATGGACCTCGCCAAGGTCGTCAGCGCCAGCGCGCGCTACGAGTGGAAGCAGGCCGAGTGGGCGCTCGAGGGCGGCTACAGCGACCGCGCCGACGGGCGCTTCCACGTCGTCGCCTACGACTTCGGCGTCAAGTACAACATCCTGCGCATGCTGGTCGAGCGCGGCTGCCGCCTCACCGTGGTGCCGGCGCAGACGCCCGCCGCCGAGGTGCTGGCGCTGAGTCCGGACGGTGTGTTCCTGTCCAACGGGCCGGGCGACCCCGAGCCCTGCGACTACGCGATCGCGGCAATCCGCGAGATCCTCTCCGCGCGCGTGCCGACCTTCGGCATCTGCCTCGGCCACCAGCTGCTGGCGCTCGCCTCCGGCGCGAAGACCATGAAGATGAAGTTCGGCCACCATGGCGCGAACCACCCGGTCAAGGACCTCGACAGCGGCCAGGTGCTGATCACCAGCCAGAACCACGGCTTCGCAGTCGATCCGTCGACCATGCCGGCGAGCCTGCGCGTGACCCACCAGTCGCTCTTCGATGGCTCCAACCAGGGCATCGCGCGCACCGACGTGCCGGCCTTCTCCTTCCAGGGCCACCCCGAGGCGAGCCCCGGCCCGCACGACGTCGCCTACCTGTTCGACCGCTTCATCGGCCTGATGGAAGCAGGCAAGTAAGACCTTCCACGGCGGGCGAGGGCCCGCCGCCCCAGTTCATTCCGATGCGCGCGATCGGCGCGGCGTCGAGGAATCACCGAGGCAAGACAATGCCCAAGCGTACAGACATCAAGAGCATCCTGATCATCGGCGCCGGCCCGATCATCATCGGCCAGGCCTGCGAGTTCGACTATTCCGGCGCACAGGCCTGCAAGGCGCTGCGCGAGGAAGGCTACAAGGTCATCCTGGTCAACTCGAACCCGGCGACCATCATGACCGACCCGGAGACGGCCGACGTCACCTACATCGAGCCGATCACCTGGCAGGTGGTCGAGCGCATCATCGACAAGGAGCGCCCCGACGCGATCCTGCCGACCATGGGCGGCCAGACCGCGCTCAACTGCGCGCTCGACCTCGGCCGCCACGGCGTGCTCGCCAAGTACGGCGTCGAGCTCATCGGCGCTTCGGAAGAGGCGATCGACAAGGCCGAGGACCGCCTCAAGTTCAAGGACGCGATGACCAGGATCGGTCTCGGCTCGGCGCGCTCGGGCATCGCCCACAGCATGGAAGAGGCGCTGCAGGTCCAGGGCGGCATCGGCTTCCCGGTGATCATCCGCCCGAGCTTCACGCTCGGCGGCACCGGCGGCGGCATCGCCTACAACATGGAAGAGTTCCAGGAGATCTGCAAGCGCGGTCTCGAGGCCAGCCCGACCAACGAGCTCCTGATCGAGGAGTCGCTGCTGGGCTGGAAGGAATACGAGATGGAGGTCGTGCGCGACCGCGCCGACAACTGCATCATCGTATGCTCGATCGAGAACCTCGACCCGATGGGCGTGCACACCGGCGACTCGATCACCGTCGCGCCGGCGCAGACGCTCACCGACAAGGAATACCAGATCATGCGCAACGCCTCGATCGCGGTGCTGCGCGAGATCGGGGTGGATACCGGTGGCTCGAACGTCCAGTTCGCCATCAACCCGAAGGACGGTCGCATGATCGTCATCGAGATGAACCCGCGCGTGTCGCGCTCCTCGGCGCTGGCCTCCAAGGCCACCGGCTTCCCGATCGCCAAGGTCGCCGCCAAGCTGGCGGTGGGCTACACCCTCGACGAGCTGCGCAACGACATCACCGGCGGTGCCACGCCGGCCTCCTTCGAGCCCTCGATCGACTACGTCGTCACCAAGATCCCGCGCTTCGCGTTCGAGAAGTTCCCGCAGGCCAACGACCGCCTGACCACCCAGATGAAGTCGGTGGGCGAGGTCATGGCGATGGGCCGCAGCTTCCAGGAGTCCTTCCAGAAGGCCCTGCGCGGGCTGGAGGTGGGCGTGTATGGTCTGGATGAGGTCGAGGCCGACCGCGAGGACCTCGAGCACGAGCTCGCCAGCCCGGGCGCGCAGCGCATCTGGTACGTCGGCCAGGCCTTCCGCGAGGGCATGAGCCTGGAGCAGGTGTTCAACCTGTCGAAGATCGACCCCTGGTTCCTCGCCCAGATCGAGGACATCGTGCTCTCCGAGAAGGCGCTCGCCGGGCGTTCGCTGAAGGCGCTGCAGGCCGCCGAGCTGCGCGAGCTCAAGAAGAAGGGCTTCTCCGACCGCCGCCTGGCCAAGCTGCTCAACACCGACGAGACCGCGGTGCGCCTGCACCGCCACACCGTGGGTGTGCGCCCGGTGTTCAAGCGCGTCGACACCTGCGCGGCCGAGTTCGCCACCTCCACCGCCTACCTGTATTCGTCCTACGAGGACGAGTGCGAGGCGATGCCGACCGAGCGCAAGAAGATCATGGTGCTCGGCGGCGGCCCCAACCGCATCGGCCAGGGCATCGAGTTCGACTACTGCTGCGTGCATGCGGCGCTGGCGCTGCGCGAGGACGGGTACGAGACCATCATGGTCAACTGCAACCCGGAGACCGTGTCCACCGACTACGACACCTCGGACCGCCTGTACTTCGAGCCGATCACGCTCGAGGACCTGCTCGAGATCGTGCACATCGAGAAGCCGGTGGGCGTGATCGTCCAGTTCGGCGGCCAGACCCCGCTCAAGCGCGCGCAGGCGCTCGAAGAGAACGGCGTGCCGATCATCGGCACCAGCCCGGACATGATCGACGCCGCCGAGGACCGCGAGCGCTTCCAGAAGCTGCTCAACGACCTGGGTCTCAAGCAGCCGCCCAACCGCACCGCGCGCACGCCCGAACAGGCCGTGCGCCTTGCGGCCGAGATCGGCTACCCGCTGGTGGTGCGGCCGTCCTACGTGCTCGGTGGCCGCGCGATGGAGATCGTGCACGAGCAGAAGGACCTCGAGCGCTACATGCGCGAGGCGGTCAAGGTCTCGAACGAGTCGCCGGTGCTGCTCGACCGCTTCCTCAACGACGCCACCGAGGTGGACGTCGATGCGCTGTCCGACGGCAAGCAGGTGATGATCGGCGGCATCATGGAGCACATCGAGCAGGCCGGCGTGCACTCGGGCGACTCGGCGTGCTCGCTGCCGCCCTACACGCTGTCGGCGAAGCTGCAGGACGAGCTGCGCCGCCAGACCGAGGCCATGGCGCGTGCGCTGAAGGTCGTCGGCCTGATGAACGTCCAGTTCGCCATCCAGGGCGAGGGCGACAACGCGGTGGTCTATGTGCTGGAAGTGAACCCGCGCGCCTCGCGTACCGTCCCCTTCGTGTCCAAGGCCTGCTCGCTGCCGCTGGCGAAGATCGCCGCGCGCTGCATGGCCGGCCAGACGCTGGCAGAGCAGGGCGTCGGCGGCGAGATCGTGCCGCCGTACTACTCGGTCAAGGAGGCGGTGTTCCCGTTCGTGAAGTTCCCGGGCGTGGATACCATCCTCGGGCCCGAGATGAAGTCCACCGGCGAGGTCATGGGCGTGGGCCGCAGCTTCGGCGAGGCCTTCGTCAAGAGCCAGATGGGCGCGGGCGTGCGCCTGCCGACCTCGGGCACGGTGTTCATCAGCGTGCGCCCGACCGATAAGCCGGTCGCGATCGAGGTCGCACGCGAGCTGCACGAGATGGGCTTCGCGCTCGTCGCCACGCGCGGCACCGCGGCGGCGATCGAGGCCGCCGGGATTCCCGTGGGCGTGGTCAACAAGGTCAACGAGGGGCGTCCGCACATCGTCGACATCATCAAGAACGAGGAGATCGTGCTGGTGATCAACACCGTCGACGAGAAGCGCCAGGCGATCGCCGACTCGCGCTCGATCCGCACCAGCGCGCTCGCCGCCAAGGTGTCGATCTTCACCACCATCGAGGGTGCGCGCGCCGCCTGCATGGGCATGCGCCACCTCTCGAGCGGTCTCGAGGTGTATTCCGTGCAGGGCCTGCACGCCGAACTGAAGCAGCAAGCATGAACAAGACCCCGCTTACCGTCGCCGGCGCCGAGAAGCTGCGCGCAGAACTGCATCGGCTGAAGACCGTCGAGCGTCCCAACGTGATCGCCGCGATCGCCGAGGCGCGCTCGCACGGCGACCTCTCCGAGAACGCCGAGTACGAGGCCGCCAAGGATCGCCAGGGCTTCATCGAGGGGCGCATCATGGAGGTCGAGTCCAAGCTCGCCAACGCGCAGATCATCGATCCGACGCTGCTCGATGCGGACGGTCGCTGCGTGTTCGGCGCCACGGTCGAGCTCGAGGACCTCGAGTCGGGCCAGGTGGTGACTTACCAGATCGTCGGCGACGACGAGGCCGACATCAAGGAAAACAAGATCTCGATCAGCTCGCCGATCGCGCGTGCGCTGATCGGCAAGTACGCCGGGGATATCGCCGAGGTGCAGGCGCCCGGTGGCGTGCGCGAATACGAGATCCTGGACGTGCGCTACGTCTGAGGGGTGCGGGGTGGCGTGGAGCTGAAGAGGGCGGTGCGATGCACCGCCTCTTCGTTTGCAGCCGCGGCGCGGGGCGCGCCGGGCGGGGGGTGCTCAGCGCCCGCGTGCGGCGCCGCGTCCGCGCGGGGCGGGCGCGCGAGCGGGCGAGCGGCGCGACTCGGCGCTCGCCTTGGCGAGCGCGGCGCGACGCGCGGCGGCGGCGAAGGCCGCGGCCGACTTGGCGGTGGAGGCGCGCGCCGGCTTCTTCTCGGCGGGCGCGGCGGTCTTCTCGTCCTCGCGGCGTGCGCGCCACACGACGAGGATGCTGCCGATGTGCTGCACCGGGGCGGCGTCCACCGCGGTGCACAGCTCTTGCATCAGGGCCTCGCGCTGCTCGCGTTCGGCGCCCTGGACCTTGACCTTGATGAGCTCGTGCGCCTGCAGGGCGCGCTCGATCTCGGCGAGGACGGCTGGCGTGAGGCCGTTGCCGGCGACGGTCACGACGGGGTTCAGGTGGTGGGCGCGGGCGCGAAGGTCGCTGCGCTCGGCCGGGGTAAGCTCGGTCATTGCAAATCTCTGGATGGGTGAAGCCCGGGACGCGGATTCTACCCCGTGCGTGCCATGCATGGCCGTCGCGGATGGAGCAAGGGATGAAGAAGAACAAGACCAGCCGTGCCTGGGTGCACGATCATGTGAACGATCCCTGGGTGCAGCGCGCCCAGGCCGAGGGCTATCGCGCGCGCGCCGCCTTCAAGCTGCTCGAGATCGACGAGCGCGACCACCTGCTGCGGCCCGGCGCGGTGGTGGTGGATCTGGGCGCGGCGCCCGGCTCCTGGTGCCAGGTCGCGGTCCGGCGCTGCGGCCCGAAGGCGCGCATCTTCGCCCTCGACCTGCTGCCGATGGAGGCGGTGGCGGGGGTGGATTTCCTGCTCGGCGACTTCACCGAGGACGCCGTGCTCGAGGAGCTCGAGTCGCGCCTCGGCGGCGCGAGCGTCGACGTGGTGCTCTCGGACATGGCGCCGAACCTTTCCGGGGTCGCGACGGTCGACCAGGCACGTTCGGTCCATCTGTGCGAACTCGCGCTCGACTTCGCGGTGCGGCATCTGAAGCCGGGCGGGCAGTTCGTGGTCAAGGTGTTCCAGGGCGAGGGCTTCATGGAGTATCGGAAGCAGATGGAGGCGGCGTTCGCGTCGGTGCAGGTGCGCAAGCCCAAGGCCTCGCGCGACCGCAGCGCCGAGGTCTATCTGCTCGGCAAGGGGCCGCGCCGTCCCTGAGTCGGCGTGCTGGGATGGCGATCGGGTTGCGCTATGGGTCCCATTGGTTTGCCCGTGGGAACAATCGCCACTAGAATCGGTCAGTCGCGTACAGGCCGCAATGGCTTTCGGGGAACAGAAAGTTGAACAATCTCTTCAAGAATCTCGCGATCTGGATGGTCATCGGCGTAGTGCTGATGACCGTATTCAACCAGTTCAACACGCGCCAGACGCCGACCAGCACGATGGAGTACTCCCAGTTCCTGGAGGAGGCCAAGGCCGGACGGATCTCGCGTGCGACCATCGATGGGCGCGTGCTCAAGGCGACGACGCAGGAAGGGCGCACGATCACGGTCTATACGCCTGGCGTGCAGGACATCTGGATGGTCTCCGACCTGATGCGCTACGGCGTGCAGATCAACGCCAGCAAGCCCGAGGAGGAGCAATCCTTCCTGGCCAGCGTGTTCGTGTCCTGGTTCCCGATGCTGCTGCTGATCGGCGTGTGGATCTTCTTCATGCGCCAGATGCAGGGAGGCGGCAAGGGCGGGGCGTTCTCGTTCGGCAAGAGCAAGGCGCGCATGCTCGACGAGTCGGCCAACTCGGTGACCTTCGCCGACGTCGCTGGTTGCGACGAGGCGAAGGAAGAAGTCGCCGAACTGGTGGAGTTCCTGCGTGACCCATCGAAGTTCCAGAAGCTCGGCGGTCGCATCCCGAAGGGCGTGTTGATGGTCGGCTCTCCGGGCACCGGCAAGACCCTGCTCGCCAAGGCGATCGCTGGCGAGGCCAAGGTTCCCTTCTTCTCCATCTCCGGTTCCGACTTCGTCGAGATGTTCGTCGGCGTGGGTGCGGCGCGCGTGCGCGACATGTTCGAGCAGGCCAAGAAGCAGGCGCCGTGCATCATCTTCATCGACGAGATCGACGCGGTCGGCCGCCAGCGTGGCGCCGGCCTCGGTGGCGGCAACGACGAGCGCGAGCAGACGCTCAACCAGCTGCTGGTCGAGATGGACGGCTTCGAGGGCCAGACCGGCGTGATCGTGATCGCGGCGACCAACCGCCCCGATGTCCTCGACCCGGCCCTGCTGCGCCCGGGCCGCTTCGACCGCCAGGTGGTGGTGGCGCTTCCCGACATCCGCGGCCGCGAGCAGATCCTCAAGGTGCACATGCGCAAGGTGCCGATCGCACCCGACGTCGATCCGCAGGTGCTGGCGCGCGGCACGCCCGGCTTCGCCGGTGCCGACCTTGCCAACCTGGTGAATGAGGCCGCCCTGTTTGCCGCGCGCGCCAACAAGCGCCTGGTCGACATGGAAGACTTCGAGCGCGCCAAGGACAAGATCATGATGGGGGCCGAGCGCCGCTCGGTGGTCATGCCCGAGGAGGAGCGCCGCAACACCGCCTACCACGAGTCCGGCCACGCGGTGGTCGCCCGCCTGCTCGACAAGACCGATCCGGTGCACAAGGTCACCATCATCCCGCGTGGCCGTGCGCTCGGCGTGACGATGCAACTGCCTACCGAGGATCGCTACAGCCAGGATCGTGACCGCCTGCTGCAGACCATCGCGGTGCTGTTCGGCGGCCGCATCGCCGAAGAGATCTTCATGAAGCAGATGACCACCGGCGCGTCGAACGACTTCGCCCGCGCCACCGACCTCGCGCGCCGCATGGTGACGCAGTGGGGCATGTCCGACACGCTCGGGCCGATGGTGTATGGCGAGGAGGAGGGCGAGATCTTCCTCGGCCGCCAGGTCACCACGCACCGCAACGTGTCCGAGGCGACGATGCAGAAGGTCGATGCGGAGATCCGCCGCATCATCGACCAGCAGTATTCGCTGGCACGTCGCCTGCTCGAGGAGAACAGTGACAAGGTCGAGGCGATGACGGCCGCGCTGCTGGAGTGGGAGACCATCGATGCCGAGCAGGTGAACGACATCATGGCCGGCCGCCCGCCGCGTCCGCCCAAGCCGGCCTCGGCGCCGCCCAGCCGGCCGAAGGACGATGCGCCGGGTGCGGCGCCCACGGCGCCTGCACCCGCAGCCTGAGTTCGACACATCCGCTTCACGGGGCCGGCCAGACCGGCCCCTTTCCATTCCGGCGCCCGCATGCTGCCGTGCGGGCGCATCGATCATCACGAGGGTTCGATGTCCGTCCTCCAATGCGGCCGCTTCCGGCTCGATCTGTCCCAGCCCAGGGTGATGGCGATCATCAACCTCACCGACGACTCCTTCTCCGGCGACGGCCTGCGCGGCGATCTCGCCCGTGCGCTGGCGCGTGCCGAGCGTGCGCTGGAGGAGGGCGCGGAGATGCTCGACATCGGCGCCGAGTCCACCCGACCGGGCTCCGACCCGGTGCCGGAGGCCCAGGAACTCGAGCGCGTGGTGCGCTTCGTCGAGGCCGCGCGCGACTGGGGGGTGCCGCTTTCCATCGACACCCTGAAGCCTGCGGTGATGCGCGCGGCGCTCGCGGCGGGGGCGGACATGATCAACGACATCAACGCGTTTCGCGCGCCGGGCGCGCTCGAGGCGGTCGTCGCGGGCGAGTCCGGGCTGTGCGTGATGCACATGCTCGGCCAGCCGCGCACGATGCAGGAGGACCCGCGCTACACCGACGTGGTCGGCGAGGTGATCGGTTTCCTCGCCGAGCGCGTGGCCGCCCTCGAGGCAGCGGGCGTGGCACGCGAGCGCATCGTGCTCGATCCTGGCTTCGGCTTCGGCAAGCGCGTCGAGCACAACTACGCGCTGCTCCGCGAACTCGCGCGCTTCGGTGCGGGCGGGCTGCCGGTGCTGGCCGGGCTGTCGCGCAAGTCCATGCTCGGTGCGGTGACCGGTCGCGCGGTCGGCGAGCGGCTCGCCGCCAGCGTTGCCGGTGCGTTGATCGCGGTGCAGAACGGCGCGCGCATCGTGCGGGTGCACGACGTCGCCGCCACCCGCGACGTGCTCGCGGTCTGGAGGGCGACCGTGACGGGTTGCTGAGCAAGGCGCTGCCTGCGGTGTCATAATCTGCGCTTTCGAAAGTTGCTGGAGCGAAGATGGCGCGCAAGTATTTCGGCACCGATGGTGTGCGCGGCAAGGTTGGCGACGCGCCGATCACGCCGGAGTTCGTGATGAGGCTGGGCTATGCGGCCGGCGTGACCCTGGTCGCGCGCGAGAAGCTGCCCGCAGGCGAGCACCCGGCGGTGCTGATCGGCAAGGACACGCGGATCTCCGGCTACCTGCTCGAGGCGGCGCTGGAGGCCGGCTTCGCCGCGGCCGGCGTGGATGTGATGCTGGCCGGGCCGATCCCGACCCCGGCCGTGGCCTATCTCACGCGCGCGCTGCGCCTGCAGGCCGGCGTGGTGATCTCGGCCTCGCACAACCCCTTCTACGACAACGGGATCAAGTTCTTCTCGGCCGACGGCAGCAAACTGCCCGATGCGGTCGAGGCCGAGATCGAGGCCCACCTCGACGAGCCGATGGGTTGCGTGGACTCCGCCCGTCTCGGCAAGGCGCGCCGCATCGACGATGCGGCCGGACGCTACATCGAGTTCTGCAAGAGCACCTTCCCCAACGAGCTCGATCTGCGCGGCATGCGCATCGCGGTGGACTGCGCCCACGGCGCGGCCTACCAGATCGCGCCCAAGGTGTTCCACGAGCTTGGCGCCGAGATCATCCCGGTGGGCGTCGAGCCCAACGGCCTCAACATCAACGACGGCGTCGGCGCGACGCGGCCGGAGAACCTGCGCCAGGCGGTGCTCAAGCACGGCGCCGACCTCGGCATCGCGCTCGACGGCGACGCCGACCGCCTGATCATGGCGGACCACCGTGGCGAGATCTACGACGGCGACAAGCTGCTCTACGTGGTGGCGTGCGCGCGCCACGCGGAAGGTCGCCTCGAGGGCGTGGTCGGCACGCTGATGAGCAACCTCGGCTTCGAGCACGCCATCGAGCGTCTTGGCGCGCCCTTCGCGCGCGCGAAGGTGGGTGACCGCTACGTGCTCGAGCTGCTGCAGGAACGCGGCTGGAAGATCGGTGGCGAGAACTCCGGACACATCATCTGCCTCGATCGCCACACCACCGGCGATGGCATCGTCTCGGCGCTGCAGGTGCTGGCCGCGCTGAAGCAGCGCGGGCTTTCGCTGGCCGACGCCTGCGCCGACCTGGTGTTCTACCCGCAGCGCCTGATCAACGTGCGCATGCCCGCTGGCTTCGACTGGCGCGCGGACGGTTCGATCGCGAGCGCACAGGCGAAGGCGGAGCAGACGCTCGGCGACAGCGGACGCGTGCTGCTGCGCCCCTCGGGCACCGAGCCCCTGTTGCGCGTGATGGTCGAAGGCCGCGACGGCGACCTCGTCGAGCGTCTCGCACGCGAGATCGCCGGCGTGGTCGAGGAAGCGATCGCCTGACTCGGCGGGCATGAAGTGGGCGGACGGTGCGCAACGCGCCGTCCGCGCGCGGGAAGGGGGGCAAATCTTCCCGTTCGATGACACGCAACGTGGCTGTAACAATCGCTTGCTACCTTACGGGCTCAGTCTTCCAACCCCGAGGTAGTCACCATGCGTTTCTCCACGAAGTTTGCCGCCGCCGCATGTTCGTCCGTGCTGTTCGCCGCCAGCGCCCATGCGCTCGACATCACGGGCGCGGGCGCTTCCTTCCCGGCGCCGCTGTACGCGAAGTGGGCCGATGCCTACCAGAAGGCTTCGGGCAACCGCGTGAATTACCAGTCGATCGGCTCGGGTGGCGGCATCCGCCAGATCGGTGCCAAGACCGTCGACTTCGGCGCGTCCGACATGCCGCTGACCCCCGAGAAGCTCGCCGAGGGCGGCCTGCAGCAGTTCCCCACCGCGATCGGCGCGGTCGTGCCGGTGGTGAACATCGAGGGTGTCAAGCCGGGCGACATGAAGCTCACCGGTGAAGTGCTGGCCCAGATCTACCAGGGCAAGATCACCAAGTGGAACGATCCGGCGATCGCCGCGCTGAACCCCAGCCTCAAGCTCACCGACCAGGACATCGGCGTCGTGCGTCGCGCGGACGGTTCGGGCACCACCTTCGTGTTCACCAACTACCTCTCCAAGGTCTCGACCGAGTGGAAGGAGAAGATCGGTGAAGGCACCGCGGTGCAGTGGCCGGTGGGCCTCGGCGGCAAGGGCAACGAGGGCGTGTCGGCCTTCGTGCAGCGTCTGCCGGGCTCGATCGGCTACGTCGAGTACGCCTACGCCAAGCAGAACAAGCTCTCCCACGCGATCATGCAGAACAAGGAAGGCCAGTTCGTCGAGCCGAACAACGAGAGCTTCGCCGCTGCCGCCGAAGGCGCCGACTGGTCGAAGTCCGCGTTCTACGAGATCCTGACCAACCAGCCGGGCGCGAAGTCGTGGCCGATCACGAGCGCCACCTTCATCCTCATGCACAAGGTGCAGGACAAGCCGGCGCAGGGCGCCGAGGTGCTGAAGTTCTTCGACTGGGCCTACGTGAATGGCGCCGACATGGCGCTCGAGCTCGAGTACATCCCGATGCCCAAGGCCACGGTCGAGCTCATCCGCGCCTCCTGGGGCGAGATGAAGGACAGCGCCGGCAACCCGGTCTTCTCGGCCAAGTAAGCCGGAGTCGGCCCCGTGGCTCGATCCAGCGTCCAGCCAGGGGCCCCCGGGGCCCTTGGCCACAAACTTTCCGCGGGGGGCGGCGCAGATGCGGCCGCCCTTTCTGGTGTCCCCATGCAAACGACCGGATTCAAGTCGTCGGCGTCGATGAAGTTCGGCGACAGACTGTTCGGTACCCTGGCGAAATCCTTCGCCTGGTTGACCCTGATCCTGCTCGCCGGGATCATCCTCGCCCTGATCTACGCCTCCTGGCCCAGTATCCAGGCCTTCGGCATCGGCTTCCTGTTCTCCGATGCCTGGAATCCGCCGATGGACGAGTTCGGCGCGCTGATCCCGATCTACGGCACCATCGTTACCTCGGTGATCGCGCTGCTGATCGCCGTGCCGGTGAGCTTCGGCATCGCGCTCTTCCTCACCGAGATGGCGCCGGCCTGGCTGCGACGCCCGCTCGGCACCGCGATCGAGCTGCTCGCGGCGATTCCCTCGATCGTGTACGGCATGTGGGGGCTGCTGGTGTTCGCGCCCATCTTCGCCAAGTACATCCAGCCCGGCCTGCAGTCCTCGCTCGGCCAGGTGCCGGTGATCGGCAAGCTCTTCGCCGGCGCGCCGCTCGGCATCGGCCTGCTGTCCGCGGGCATCATCCTGGCGATCATGATCATCCCCTACATCGCCTCGGTGATGCGCGACGTATTCGAGGTCACGCCGCCGATGCTCAAGGAGTCCGCCTACGGCGTGGGCTGCACCACCTGGGAGGTGATGTGGGGCGTGGTGCTGCCCTACACCAAGACCGGCGTGATCGGAGGCGTCATGCTCGGCCTCGGTCGTGCGCTCGGTGAGACCATGGCGGTCACCTTCGTGATCGGCAACACCAACTTCCTCGACTCGGCATCGCTGTTCGCGCCGGGCAACAGCATCACCTCGGCGCTGGCCAACGAGTTCGCGGAAGCGGATCCGGGCCTGCATACCTCGGCATTGATGGAACTGGGCCTGATCCTGTTCGTGATCACGCTGATCGTGCTGGTGGTGTCGAAGCTGTTGCTGCTGCGTCTCGCCAAGGGCGAGGGTACGAAGAGCTGACCGGGGAACGACATGAACCTTCTCGCTAGACGCAAACTCACCAACCGGGTGGCGCTGACCCTGTCGCTGTCGGCCATGGCCTTCGGCCTGTTCTGGCTCGCCTGGATCCTGTGGACCGTGCTCGAGCTCGGTCTCTCCGGGCTCTCGCTGACGCTCTTCACCGAGATGACGCCGCCGCCCGGCGCCGAGACCGGGGGCCTGCTCAACGCGATCGCCGGCAGCCTGATCATGGTCGTGCTGGCAACCCTGCTCGGCACCCCGATCGGCATCCTCGCCGGGGTGTATCTCGCCGAGTACGGCCGCAATCACTGGCTGGGCTCGACCACGCGCTTCATCAACGACCTGCTGCTGTCGGCGCCGTCCATCGTGATCGGTCTCTTCGTGTATGCGGTGGTCGTTGCGCAGACCGGCAAGTTCTCCGCCTGGTCGGGGGTGATCGCGCTCGCGCTGATCGTGCTTCCGGTGGTTGTGCGCACCACCGAGAACATGCTGCAGCTGATCCCGAACACGCTGCGCGAGGCGGCCTTCGCCCTCGGTGCGCCCAAGAGCGTGGTGATTTCCAAGGTCACCCTGCGTGCGGCGCGTGCGGGCGTGCTCACCGGGGTGCTGCTGGCCGTGGCGCGTATCGCCGGCGAGACCGCGCCGCTGCTCTTCACCGCGCTCTCCAACCAGTTCTGGACGCTGAACCTGAACGAGCCGATGGCCAACCTGCCGGTCACGATCTTCAAGTTCGCCATGAGCCCCTTCACCAACTGGCAGGAATTGGCCTGGGCAGGTGTGTTCCTGATCACGATGGGGGTGCTCGCGCTCAACATCATCGCGCGCGTCTTCCTGCGCGCCGAGAAGATCAACTAAGGCTCAACCAAGGATCAATCCGGCTATCCGCCGCACGCAATCCGTGCCCGCCGCCGTGCGGGCCGGGATTGGAGAAAAGAATGGAAATCACCGACGCGCAGATCGAGTTCAAGGACTTCAACTTCTATTACGGGAAGTTCCACGCGCTCAAGAACATCAACTTCAAGATGGCGCGCCACAAGTGCACCGCCTTCATCGGCCCCTCGGGCTGCGGCAAGTCGACGCTGCTGCGTACGATCAACCGCATGTACGACCTCTATCCCGAGCAGCGCGCCGACGGACAGCTCCTCTTCGACGGCCGCAACCTGCTCGGCTCCGACATCGACGTCAGCGTGCTGCGCGCGCGCATCGGCATGGTCTTCCAGAAGCCGACGCCCTTCCCGATGTCGATCTACGACAACATCGCCTTCGGCGTGAAGCTGCACGAGAAGCTTTCGAGCAGCGAGATGGACAACCGCGTCGAGTGGGCGCTGCGCAAGGCCGCGCTGTGGGACGAGGTCAAGGACAAGCTCAAGCAGAGCGGCATGAGCCTCTCCGGCGGCCAGCAGCAGCGCCTGTGCATCGCGCGCGGGATCGCGGTCAAGCCCGAGGTGATCCTGCTCGACGAGCCGACCTCGGCGCTCGATCCGATCTCGACGGCGCGCATCGAGGAACTGATCGACGAGCTGAAGGAAGAGTTCACCATCGTCATCGTCACCCACAACATGCAGCAGGCGGCGCGGATTTCCGACTACACCGCCTACATGTACCTCGGCGAGATGGTGGAGTTCGGCGTCACCGACGAGCTCTTCGTGAAGCCGAAGAAGAAGGAGACCGAGGACTACATCACCGGTCGCTTCGGCTGAACGATCGACAGCACGAGCGGGCGGAAGCGGGCCTCGTACGCCGCTTCCGCCTTTCTTTTCACCAACGTTCCAAGAATTCTTGGAATGACTCGGCAGGCTCTTGCTCGATCCATCCAGGCGGGATCGACGCCATGGTGGGGCGGCTGGGGCGCGTGCGTCGGGGGCGAGGCGGGATCCGAATGCGCCTTGCCGACGTGGGTCGCGTTGCGGCTGATCGGCCGCAAGCCTTATAATCCTGCGGTTTATCTCCACGGACATTCCCCGCCCCATGACCAGACTCGTTGCCGGTAACTGGAAGATGAACGGCAGCCTCGCGGCCAATCGCGACCTGCTCGACGGCCTCGTGTCGATCCCGGGGATGGAAATGGCGGTCTGCGTGCCCTATCCCTATCTTGCCCAGGCGCAGGAGCGGCCCGCCGGCGTGGTGCTCGGCGCGCAGGACGTGTCGGAGTACGCGGTCGGTGCCTACACGGGCGAGGTGAGCGCGGCCATGCTCGTGGAGTTCGGTTGCCGCTACGCCATCGTCGGGCACTCCGAGCGTCGTGCGCTCTTCGGTGAGGACGACGCCACGGTGGGGCGGAAGGCGCGGGCTGCCATGCAGGCGGGGCTGGTGCCGATCGTGTGCGTGGGTGAAACGCTCGCCGAGCGCGACGAGGGGCGTGTCATGGAGGTCATCGGGCGGCAGCTCGACGCCGTACGCGAGGTCCTCGGCCCCGTGGCGATCGGCCGGATCGTGCTCGCCTACGAGCCGGTGTGGGCGATCGGTACCGGGCGCTCCGCGAGCGTGGCGCAGGTGGCCGAGGTGCATGCCGGGATTCGCGCCTGGCTGAATGTCCACGGCGCGGCCGGAGGGGTGCGCATCCTCTACGGCGGCAGCGTCAAGCCGGACAATGCCGCGGCGATCTTCGCCGTTGCGGATGTCGACGGTGGGCTGATTGGTGGCGCCTCGCTCGCCGCGGCGGATTTCATGGCCATCTGCCGCGCCGCGGCTGGTGGGGTCTGAGTTTCAACTGTTCTATCTTTCAGGATTCAAGATGGGTGACTATCTCTTCTCTCTCGTGCTCACCGTGCATGTGCTGGTGGGTCTCGGCGTGATCGGGCTCGTGCTCGTGCAGCACGGCAAGGGCGCCGACATGGGGGCGGCCTTCGGCAGCGGAGCCTCGGGCAGCCTCTTCGGCGCATCGGGTTCGGCGAACTTCCTCAGCCGTACCACGGCGGTGCTGGCCACGGTGTTCTTCCTGACCAGCCTGGGTCTGAGCTTCCTCGCCAGCAACAAGCCGGCGGCCCCGGGTAGCGTCATGGAAGGGGCTCAGACCGCCCCCGCGACGACCCCCGCGCCGGCTGCGCCGGTCGAGTCCTCGCCGGCGCAGTCCATCCCGAAATAATTGGTTGCGAGCCCTTTGCGCAGTGCGGGAAAACACTTATAATTATCGCGCTGTCAGAACGAAGCGCCGACGTGGTGAAATTGGTAGACACGCTATCTTGAGGGGGTAGTGGCGAAAGCCGTATGAGTTCGAGTCTCATCGTCGGCACCACATTCCGGGAACGCCCGCAGAAGCGGGCGTTTCCACGCAGGGCTGAGCAATAACAATAATTGCGGCGCGCAAATGACGCCGCGGACTTCAAATGGGGGTTTCCGGACATGCTGGAAAATTATTTTCCCGTCCTGATGTTCATGCTCGTCGGCCTCGGCTTCGGCCTTGCGCCCGTCATCCTCGGGCGGCTCATCGCCCCCTATCGGCCTGATTCCGAAAAGAATTCTCCCTACGAGTGCGGCTTCGAGGCGTTTGAAGACGCCCGCATGAAGTTCGATGTCCGCTACTACCTGATCGCCATTCTCTTCATCCTGTTTGACCTCGAAATCGCCTTCCTCTTCCCGTGGGCGACGGTCTTCCAGGAGTTCATCGCCGCCGGCGAAATCGCTTGGTTCGTATTCGGCTCAGTGATGGTTTTTCTGGCGATTCTGGTCATTGGCTATATCGTCGAGTGGAAAAACGGCGCACTCGACTGGGAGTAATGCATGAGCATTGAGGGCGTCTTCCGCGAGGGGTTCGTCACCACCTCGCTCGATGCGGTCATCAACTGGACGCGCACCGGCTCGTTGTGGCCGATGACCTTCGGTCTGGCCTGTTGCGCGGTCGAGATGATCCACGCGGGCTGTTCCCGCTACGACTTGGATCGCTTCGGTGTTGTGTTCCGGCCGAGTCCGCGCCAGTCCGACCTGATGATCGTCGCCGGAACCTTGTGCAACAAGATGGCGCCGGCACTGCGCAAGGTCTATGACCAGATGTCGGAGCCGCGCTGGGTCATCTCCATGGGCTCTTGTGCCAACGGCGGTGGCTACTACCACTATTCGTACTCGGTCGTGCGCGGTTGTGACCGCATCGTGCCGGTCGACGTCTATGTGCCGGGCTGTCCGCCCACCGCCGAGGCGTTGATCTACGGCATTCTCCAGCTCCAGAACAAGATCAAGCGCACGAACACGATTGCGCGCTGACGGGTGTCCCAGACATGAGTGCCAAGCTAGAACGCCTCAGCCAGACCTTGCGCGACGTTTTCGGTAACCGGATCCAGTCGCTCGTGCTCGATCGCGGTGAAGTGACGATCGAGGTCTCCGCTGCCGAATATCCCCGCGTCGCACGCCAGCTTCGCGACCATGCCGATTTGCGCTTCGAGCAGTTGATTGACCTCTCGGGTCTCGACTATTCCGCCTACGGTAACGCGATCTGGGAGGACAAGCGCTTCGCTTCCGTCGCCCACCTGACCTCGGTCAAGCACAACTGGCGCCTGCGTGTTCGCGTGTTCGCCGACGACGACGCCTTCCCGGTGATCGATTCGGTGGTCGATGTGTGGCCGAGCGCCAACTGGTACGAGCGCGAGTCCTTCGATCTGTACGGGATCCTGTATTCGGGCCACCCGGATCTGCGCCGCATCCTGACCGACTACGGTTTCGTCGGTCATCCGTTCCGCAAGGACTTCCCGGTTTCGGGGTACGTCGAAATGCGCTACGACCCGGAGCAGGGCAGGGTCGTCTATCAGCCGGTGAGCATCGAGCCGCGCGAGAACACGCCGCGCATCGTGCGCGAAGAGAAATACGGGGACGTCGGCCATGGCTGAGATCCGCAACTACACGATCAACTTCGGTCCGCAGCACCCCTCGGCGCACGGCGTGCTCCGCCTCGTGCTCGAACTCGACGGCGAAGTCGTCGAGCGCGCCGACCCGCACATCGGCCTCCTGCACCGCGGCACCGAGAAGCTCGCCGAGACGCGCACCTGGGTGCAGTCCGTGCCGTACATGGACCGTCTCGACTACGTGTCCATGATGTGCAACGAGCACGCCTACTGCATGGCGATCGAGAAGCTGCTCGGGGTCGAGGTTCCGCTGCGGGCCCAGTACATTCGGGTGATGTTCGACGAGATTACCCGCGTCCTGAACCACCTGCTCAACATCGGTACCCATGCCCTCGACATCGGCGCGATGACCATGGTGCTGTATACGTTCCGCGAGCGCGAAGACCTGATGGACGTCTATGAGGCAGTCTCGGGTGCGCGCATGCATGCGGCGTACTACCGTCCGGGCGGCGTCTATCGCGATCTGCCGGACCGCATGCCCAAATACGAGGTCAACAAGTTCAAGAACGAGAAGACGGTTCGCGAGCTCAACGCCAACCGCGAAGGCTCGATGCTCGACTTCCTCGAGGACTTCACCAACCGCTTCCCGACCTACTGCGACGAATACGAGACACTGCTGACCGACAACCGCATCTGGAAGCAGCGCACCGTCGGCATCGGCGTGGTATCGCCTGAGCAGGCGCTGGCCTGGGGTTTCACCGGTCCGATGCTGCGCGGCTCGGGCATCGCCTGGGATCTGCGCAAGAAGCAGCCCTACGAGGTCTATGATCGCGTCGATTTCGATGTGCCGATCGGCAAGAACGGCGACTGCTACGACCGTTACCTGTGCCGCATGGAAGAGATGCGCCAGTCGAACCGCATCATCAAGCAGTGCATCGACTGGCTGCGCAAGAACCCCGGTCCGGTCATCACCGACAACCACAAGGTCGCGCCGCCTTCTCGCGAGGCGATGAAGACCAACATGGAAGAGCTGATCCACCACTTCAAGCTCTTTACCGAAGGCATGCACGTGCCAAAGGGCGAGGTGTACGCGGCGGTCGAGCATCCGAAGGGCGAGTTCGGCGTGTATGCGGTGTCGGACGGGGCGAACAAGCCCTACCGGCTCAAGCTGCGCGCGCCGGGCTTCGCGCACCTCGCGGCCATGGACGACATCGCCCGTGGCCACATGATTGCCGACGTGGTCGCGATCATCGGCACGATGGACGTGGTGTTCGGCGAGATCGACCGCTGAGCGCGCCCGCGCGCAACAGCGGATGGGCGCCTGCGGGCGCCGCGGTATCAAACAAGAATCGGCAGGCTATCCGGAAGATCAAGACGACATGCTGAGCCAGGAATCGCTGCAACAGATCGATCGAGAGATCGCCAAGTATCCGCCCGATCAGACGCAGTCTGCGGTCATGGCCGCGCTGCGGATCGCGCAGGTCGAGAAGGGCTGGCTGCCCAAGGAACTCATCGAGTTCGTGGCCAGGTACCTCGGCATGCCGCCGATCGCCGCCTTCGAGGTCGCGAGCTTCTACAACATGTACGACCTCGCGCCGGTCGGACGGCACAAGATCACCGTGTGCACGAACCTGCCGTGCGCGCTGTCCGGCGGCGTCCATGCGGCGGACTACATCAAGGAAAAGCTCGGCATCGACTTCAACGAGACCACGCCCGACGGCAAGTTCACGCTGAAGGAAGGCGAGTGCATGGGCGCCTGCGGCGACGCCCCGGTGCTGCTGGTGAATAACCATCACATGTGCAGCTGGATGACCACCGAGAAGATCGACCAGATGCTGGCCGAGCTGGACAAGAAATGAGCACGCAAGGAATGATCCTCGCCGGCTGCGACGGCGACCGCACCTGGCGGCTCCAGGACTACGTCGCCCGCGGCGGTTATTCGGCGCTCCGCAAGATCCTCGCGGAGAAGATACCGCAGGACGCGATCATCGCCGAGCTCAAGACCTCTGTGCTGCGCGGTCGTGGCGGAGCGGGCTTCCCGACCGGACTGAAGTGGAGTTTCATGCCGCGCTCCTTCCCGGGCGACAAGTACCTCGCGTGCAACTCCGACGAGGGCGAGCCGGGGACCTTCAAGGACCGCGACATCCTGCGCTACAACCCGCACAGCGTCATCGAGGGCATGGCGATCGCCGCCTACGCGATGGGTGCTGCGCGGGGTTACAACTACATCCACGGCGAGATCTTCGAGACCTACTCGCGCTTCGAGGAGGCGCTTGCGGAGGCCCGCGAGGCCGGTTTCATCGGCCGCAACATCCTCGGCAGCGACTTCTCCTTCGAGCTCTTCGCGCATCACGGCTACGGCGCCTACATCTGTGGCGAGGAGACCGCGCTGCTCGAGTCGATCGAGGGCAAGAAAGGCCAGCCGCGCTTCAAGCCGCCTTTCCCGGCGAGCTACGGCCTCTATGGCAAGCCGACCACGATCAACAACACCGAGACCTTCGCGTCCGTCCCGTTCATCATGAACATGGGCGGCGAGGCCTTCCTGAACCTCGGCAAGCCCAACAACGGCGGCATGAAGCTCTTCTCGGTCTCGGGCCACGTCAATCGCCCGGGAAACTACGAGATCCCGCTCGGCACGCCCTTCGCCGAGCTGCTCGAGATGGCTGGCGGCATGCGCGGCGGGCGCAAGATCAAGGCGGTGATCCCTGGTGGTTCGTCCGCTCCGGTCGTTCCCGGCGGCGTGATGATGGACTGCACGATGGACTACGACTCGATCTCCAAGGCGGGATCGATGCTCGGTTCCGGCGCGGTTATCGTGATGGACGAGACCACCTGCATGGTCAAGGCCCTCGAGCGACTGTCCTACTTCTACTTCGAGGAGTCCTGCGGCCAGTGCACGCCCTGCCGCGAGGGCACCGGCTGGCTGTACCGTGTGGTGCATCGGATCGAGCACGGTCTTGGCCGCCCGGACGACCTCGACCTGCTGAACTCGGTGACGACCAACATCATGGGCCGCACGATCTGCGCGCTCGGTGACGCCGCCTCGATGCCGGTGCAGAGCTTCGTCAAGCACTTCGGCAGCGAGTTCGAATACCACATCGAAAACAAGAAGTGCCTCGTGCCGCCCGAAGTGCAGCGCGCTGGCAGTCAAATCTACGTGAGCCCGTCATGCTAGAGATCGAAATCGACGGCAAGCAGGTCCAGGTCAACGACGGCAGCACGGTGATCGAGGCTGCAGCGGTTGCCGGGTCCTACATTCCGCACTTCTGTTACCACAAGAAGCTGTCCATCGCGGCTAGCTGTCGGATGTGCTTGGTGCAGGTCGAGAAGGCGCCCAAGCCGCTGCCCGCCTGCGCGACGCCCGTTACCAATGGCATGAAGGTATGGACGCACTCCGAGCTCGCCGTGAAGGCGCAGAAGGGGGTGATGGAGTTCCTGCTGATCAACCACCCGCTCGACTGTCCGATCTGCGACCAGGGGGGCGAGTGCCAGCTGCAGGATCTCGCCGTGGGCTACGGTTCGACCGCCTCGCGCTACCAGGAAGAGAAGCGCGTGGTGTTCAACAAGAACCTTGGCGCGCTGGTGTCGACCGACATGACGCGCTGCATCAACTGCACGCGCTGTGTTCGCTTCACCACCGAGATCGCCGGCGAGATGGAGCTCGGCCAGGCCTTCCGCGGCGAGCATGCGGAGATCATGCCCTTCATCGAGAAGACGGTCGATTCCGAGCTCTCCGGCAACATCATCGACCTCTGCCCGGTCGGTGCGCTGACCTCGAAGCCTTTCCGCTTCGCCGCTCGTACCTGGGAGCTCTCGCGCCGCAAGTCGGTGAGCCCGCACGACTCCCTCGGCGCCAACCTGATCGTCCAGACCAAGCACGACGTGGTGAAGCGCGTGCTGCCGTTCGAGAACGAAGACGTCAACGAGTGCTGGCTGTCCGACAAGGACCGCTTCTCCTACGAGGCCCTGTCCAGCGAGCAGCGCCTCGGTGCGCCGATGATCCGCCAAGGCGGGCAGTGGAAGCAGGTCGAGTGGCAGGCCGCCCTAGAGTTCGTCGCCACCGGCCTGCGCGGCGTCGAGCGCGATCATGGTGCCGCCTCGATCGGCGCGCTGGCCTCGCCGCATGCCACGGTCGAAGAGCTCCACCTGCTGCAGAAACTGATGCGCGGGCTCGGTAGCGAGAACATCGATTTCCGCCTGCGCCAGGTCGACTTCCGTGCCGACGGCAAGCGCGCCGGCGCTCCGTGGCTGGGGATGCCGATCGCCGGCGTCAAGGATCTGACGCGCCTGCTCGTGGTCGGCAGCTTCCTGCGCAAGGATGCGCCGCTGCTGGCGCAGCGCGTGCGCCAGGCCGCAAAGAAAGGCCTGCACGTCAGCGCCATCGGCCCGAATGCCGAAGAGTGGTTGCTCCCAGTGCGCAACCGCGCGCTGGTCGCGCCTTCGGCGATGGTCGCCACGCTCGGCCAGGTCGTGGTCGCGCTGGCGAAGGAGAAGGGCGCCGAGGTCAGCGTCGCGCTGCTCGGCAAACTGCCCGAGACAGTGAGCGATGAAGCGCTCGCCATCGCGCAGAGTCTCGCCAGCGGCCGCAAGGTTGCGGTGTGGCTCGGCAATCTCGCCGTCCAGCACGCCCGCGCCTCCGAGCTGCAGATGCTGGCGCAGGAGATCGCCCGCCTCACCGGCGGCAGCTTCGGCTTCATCGGTGAGGCCGCCAACAGCGTGGGCGGCTACCTTGCCGGCGCGGTTCCGGGCGAGGGCGGTCTGAACGCCGCGGCGATGATCGAGCAGCCGCGCAAGGCCTACGTGACCCTTAACCTCGAGCCCGAACTCGACCTCGCGAATCCGGCGGCGGCAATGGCGGCGCTCGACGGTGCGCAACTGGTCGTGGCGCTCACGAGCTTCGACTCGCCTTCGCTGCGTCAGGCGGCGGACGTGATGCTGCCGATCGCCCCCTTCACGGAGACATCCGGCACCTTCGTCAACTGCGAGGGCCGTGCGCAGAGCTTCACCGCGGTGGCGAAGCCTCTCGGCGACGTCCGTCCAGGCTGGAAGGTGCTGCGTGTGCTCGGCAACCTGCTCGCGCTCGAAGGCTTCGCCCAAACCGACTCCGAGGCCGTGCGCGCCGAGGCGCTGGCGGGCGATTTCGCCGGCAGGCTGGACAATGGCGTCGAAGGCATCGTGGTCTCCTCGGCCACCGGCGCCGCCGGGGCGCTCGAGCGCGTCGCCGACGTGCCGATCCACTTCGCCGATCCGATCGCGCGCCGTGCCCCGTCGCTGCAGAAGACGCGCGACGCTGCGGCCCCTACGGCGCGCATCGCGCCGGCGACACTCGCGGCGCTCGGCCTCGCGGCCGGCGACCGTGTGCGCGTTGCACAGGGTGCGGCGAGCGTGGAACTCGTCGCGCAGGCGGATGAAGGATTGGCTGCAGGGTGCGTGCGCGTCGCCGCCGCGCATCCCTCGACCGCGGCGCTCGGCGCGATGAGCGGTGATCTCAGCGTGGAGCGTGCGTGATGGAAGCGATGCTGCAACCCGTGGCGGATTTCTTCGGCCCCTCCTGGACGGCCATCTGGACGCTGCTCAAGATCGTCGCGATCATCGCGCCGCTGATGATTTGCGTCGCCTACCTGACGCTCGCCGAGCGCAAGGTCATCGGCTACATGCAGGTCCGCATCGGCCCTAACCGGGTCGGCCCGAAGGGCCTGCTGCAGCCCATCGCCGACGGCATGAAGCTTCTGTTCAAGGAGATCATCGTCCCGAGTGGCGCCAACAAGGGCCTCTTCATCCTCGGCCCGATCCTGGCGATCGCGCCCTCGCTCGCAGCGTGGGCGGTCGTGCCCTTCGGCGACGGTCTGGTGCTTGCCGGATGTCAACGCTGGCCTGCTCTTCCTGCTCGCGATCACCTCGATGGAGGTGGTACGGCGTGATCGTCGCCGGCTGGGCGTCGAACTCGAAATACCCTTCCTCGGTTCGATGCGCGCCGCCGCGCAGATGGTGTCCTACGAGGTGTCGATGGGCTTCGCGCTGATCTGCGTGCTGCTGATCTCCTCCAGCCTCAACCTGACCGACATCGTGATGTCGCAGAACGAGGGCCGCTTCGCCGACATGGGCCTGGGCGTGCTGTCGTGGAACTGGATCCCGCTCTTCCCGATGTTCGTGGTGTATGTGATCTCGGGCATCGCCGAGACCAACCGCGCGCCGTTCGACGTGGTGGAAGGCGAGGCCGAGGTGGTCGCGGGTCACATGGTCGAATACTCGGGCATGACCTTCGCGCTCTTCTTCCTCGCCGAATACGCGAACATGATCCTGGTGTCGATCCTGACCTCGATCCTGTTCCTCGGTGGCTGGCTGTCGCCCGTGGGCTTCCTGCCCGACGGTTTCCACTGGCTGGCGGTCAAGACCGCGTTCATCCTGCTGCTGTTCCTGTGGGCGCGAGCCACCTTCCCGCGCTTCCGCTACGACCACATCATGCGTCTGGGCTGGAAGGTGTTCATCCCGGTCACCCTCGTGTGGCTGTTCGTGGTGACCGTGTGGATGATGTCGCCGCTGTCGATCTGGAGTTGAGAAGACCATGGGTGCCAAGGATTACATCGGCAGTCTGTTCCTGAAGGAACTCGTCAAGGGCATGGCCCTGACCGGACGGCATTTCTTTCAGCGCAAGATCACCATCCTCTTCCCGGAAGAGAAGACGCCGCAGAGCAACCGCTTCCGCGGCCTGCACGCCCTGCGTCGCTATCCCAACGGCGAGGAGCGCTGCATCGCCTGCAAGCTGTGCGAGGCGATCTGTCCTGCAATGGCGATCACCATCGAGTCGGACCAGCGTGACGACGGCTCGCGCCGCACCACGCGCTACGACATCGACCTGACCAAGTGCATCTTCTGCGGCTTCTGCGAGGAAGCCTGTCCGGTGGACGCGATCGTCGAGACGCGCGTGCTGGAGTACCACGGGGAGCAGCGCGGCGATCTGTACTACACGAAGCAGATGCTGCTCGCGGTGGGGGATCGCCACGAGTCGCAGATCGCGGCAGACCGCCAACAGGACGCCAAGTACCGCTAAGGGGAGGGCGCTTCGGCGCCACGAGTCAAGAACATGGAATTCAAGACCTTCGTCTTCTACTTTCTCGCCGTGATCATGGTGCTCGCGGCGCTGAGGGTGATCACCGCCCGGAACCCGGTACATGCCGCGCTCTTCCTGGTACTGACCTTCTTCAACGCCGGCGGCCTCTGGCTCCTGCTGAATGCCGAGTTCCTCGCGGTCACGCTGGTGATGGTTTACGTCGGCGCGGTGATGGTGCTCTTCCTCTTCGTGGTCATGATGCTGGACATCAACCTCGACCGCCTGCGCGAAGGCTTCTGGAGCTACCTGCCGGTGGGGGCGCTGGTGGGCATCCTGATGCTGGTCGAGATGGTCATGGTGCTCGGCGGCAGCTACTTCGGTCTCGAGGCGATGCCCGCGCCGGCCCCGGTCGCCGCGGATTACAGCAACACCCGCGAACTCGGCCGTGTGCTCTACACCGACTACGTCTATGCCTTCGAGCTTGCCTCGCTGGTGCTGCTGGTGGCGATGGTCGCCGCGGTCTCGCTGACGCTGCGCAAGCGCAAGGGGCTGAAGTCGATCCCGCCGTCCGAGCAGGTTGCCGTGAGGCGCGAGGGCCGGGTCGAGCTGGTGAAGATGCAGGCCGAGAAAGACGACTGACAACGCACGCGAACAAAACAAGAACCGCACCGGCAGGCAGCCGGTGCGATCAGGGGGTCACTGATGCTTTCGCTTTCCCATTTCCTCATCCTGGGCGCGATCCTGTTCGCGATCAGCGTGGTCGGGATCTTCCTCAACCGGAAGAATCTGATCGTGCTGCTGATGGCCATCGAGCTGATGCTGCTCTCGGTCAACATGAATTTCGTCGCGTTCTCGCATTACCTCGGCGACATTGCCGGCCAGGTCTTCGTTTTCTTCATCCTCACCGTGGCGGCGGCCGAATCGGCGATCGGCCTCGCGATCCTGATCGTGATGTTCCGCAACATGCGCACGATCCACGTGGATGATCTGGACAGCCTCAAGGGTTAAGGAAGCGTCACGATGTCGGACATGAAAGCAATCTATCTCCTCGTGCCGCTGGCGCCGCTGGCGGGAGCGATCCTCGCAGGCCTGTTCGGAAAGCAGATCGGGCGTGCCGGGGCGCATGTGGTCACCATCCTCGGTGTGGCGATCGCCTTCGTGGCGTCGCTCTTCATCTACCAGGACGTGGCGGCCGGAAACACCTTCAACGGCACCGTGTATACCTGGATGCAGGCGGGCGGCATCGACTTCGAGGTCGGCTTCCTGATCGACTCGCTGACGGTGATGATGATGCTGGTGGTCACCTTCGTGTCGCTGATGGTGCACATCTACACGATCGGCTACATGTCGGAAGATCCCGGCTACCAGCGCTTCTTCAGCTACATCTCGCTGTTCACCTTCTCGATGCTGATGCTGGTGATGTCCAACAACTTCCTCCAGCTCTTCTTCGGCTGGGAGGCGGTTGGCCTGGTGTCCTACCTGCTGATCGGCTTCTGGTACGAGCGCCCGACCGCGATCTACGCCAACATGAAGGCCTTCCTGGTCAACCGCGTGGGCGACTTCGGGTTCCTGCTCGGGATTGGCCTCGTGGCCTCCTACGCCGGCAGCCTCGACTACGCCGAGGTGTTCGCCAAGGCCAAGGAGCTGTCCGTGACCGAGATGGCGGTGACCGGATGGCCGCTGCTGACCGCGATCTGCATCTGCCTCTTCATCGGCGCGATGGGCAAGTCCGCCCAGGTGCCGCTGCACGTGTGGCTGCCCGACTCGATGGAAGGCCCGACCCCGATCTCGGCGCTGATTCACGCGGCGACCATGGTGACCGCGGGCATCTTCATGGTGGCGCGCATGTCGCCGCTGTTCGAGCTGTCCGACACCGCGCTCTCCTTCGTCCTGGTGATCGGCGCGACGACCGCGCTGTTCATGGGCTTCCTCGGCATCGTCCAGAACGACGTCAAGCGCGTCGTGGCCTACTCGACGCTGTCGCAGCTCGGCTACATGACGGTCGCGCTCGGCGTCTCGGCCTATTCGGCCGCGGTGTTCCACCTGATGACGCACGCCTTCTTCAAGGCCCTGCTGTTCCTCGGCGCCGGCTCGGTGATCATCGGCATGCACCACGATCAGGACATGCGCAACATGGGCGGCCTGCGCAAGTACATGCCGATCACCTGGATCACCTCGCTGCTCGGTTCGCTCGCGCTGATCGGCTTCCCGCTGTTCTCCGGCTTCTACTCGAAGGACTCGATCATCGAGGCGGTGCATGCCTCGACGATCGGCGGTTCCGGCTACGCGCTGTTCTGCGTGCTGCTCGGCGTGTTCATCACCGCGTTCTACTCCTTCCGCATGTACTTCCTCGTCTTCCACGGCGAGGAGCGCTTCGGCAAGGCGCATGACCACGCCCATCACGATCACCACGGCGACCACGACGACGAGGAGCCCTCGGCGGACCACCACCACGGCCTGGCGCCGGGTCAGAAGCCGCACGAGTCGCCCTGGGTGGTGACCTTGCCGCTGGTTCTGCTGGCGGTGCCCTCGGTGCTGATCGGCTTCTTCACCATCGATCCGATGCTGTTCGGCGAGTGGTTCAAGGGGGTGATCTTCGTCGGTGACAACCACGTCGGTCTGAAGGAAATGGCGGCGAACTACCATGGCCCGTTCGGCATGGCCCTGCACGGCCTGCAGACGGCGCCCTTCTGGCTGGCGATGGGTGGCGTCGCGCTCGCATGGTTCTTCTACATGAAGCGTCCGGACATCCCGGCTGCGATCCAGCGCACCTTCAAGCCGATCCACACGCTGCTCGAGAACAAGTACTACTTCGACCGCTTCAACGAGATCTTCTTCGCCGCCGGGGCGCGCCTGCTCGGACGCGGCCTGTGGAAGGCGGGCGATCAGGCCCTGATCGACGGCGTGGCGGTGAATGGCTCTGCGCGTCTGGTGGGCTGGGTGGCGCAGATGTCGCGCCTGTTCCAGACGGGCCACCTGTACCAGTACGCCTTCATGATGATCATCGGCGTGTTCGTGCTGCTCACCTACTGGTTCAACCGGGGCTGAGACGGGCACGCAGGGACGGAAACACATAACAAGATCGAACGCGCCGTTCGCGGCGCACTGAACGGAAAGCAACGATGACGGACATTCCTCTCCTCAGTCTGGCGATCTGGGTACCGATAATCGGTGGCCTGCTGGTGCTCGCGACCGGCTCGGATCGCAACGCTCCGCTGGCGCGCATGCTCGCCTTGGCGGTCGCCGTGGCTGGCTTCGTCGTGACGATTCCGCTCTACACGGGCTTCGACGTCGGGACCAGCGCGATGCAGTTCGTCGAGCTGCAGTCCTGGGTGCCGCGTTTCAACATCAACTATCACCTCGGGGTCGACGGCATCTCGGTGCTGTTCGTGCTGCTCAATGCCTTCATCACCATCATCGTGGTGGCGGCAGGCTGGCAGGTGATTCAGAACAAGGTCGCGCAGTACATGGCCGCGTTCCTGATCATGTCGGGCCTGATGAACGGCATCTTCTCGGCGCTCGACGCGGTGCTGTTCTACGTGTTCTTCGAGGCCTCGTTGATCCCGCTCTACCTGATCATCGGCATCTGGGGCGGCGCCAACCGGGTGTATGCCGCGATCAAGTTCTTCCTCTATACGCTGTTCGGCTCCCTGCTGATGCTGATCGCGCTGCTCTACCTGTTCATGCAGTCCGGTGGCAGCTTCAGCATCCTCGACTGGCACCAGCTGCCGCTGCCGATCGAGCCGCAGATCCTGATCTTCCTCGCCTTCCTGGTCGCCTTCGGCGTGAAGGTGCCGATGTGGCCGGTGCACACCTGGCTGCCCGATGCCCACGTAGAGGCGCCCACCGGCGGCTCCGTGGTGCTGGCCGCGATCGCCCTGAAGCTCGGCGCATATGGCTTCCTGCGTTTCTCGCTGCCGATCGTGCCCGACGCCGCGAACGAGCTCGCGCCGCTGGTGATCACGCTGTCGCTGATCGCGGTGGTGTATATCGGTTTCGTTGCGCTGGTCCAGGCGGACATGAAGAAGCTGGTGGCGTATTCATCGATCTCGCACATGGGCTTCGTGACGCTGGGCTTCTTCATGTTCAACAAGCTCGGGGTCGAGGGCGCCCTGGTGCAGATGATCTCCCACGGCTTCGTGTCGGGCGCGATGTTCCTCTGCATCGGCGTGCTCTACGATCGCCTGCATTCGCGCCAGATCGCCGACTACGGCGGCGTGGTGCACACCATGCCCAAGTTCGCCGCCTTCTTCATGCTCTTCACCATGGCCAACTCCGGGCTGCCGGCCACCTCCGGCTTCGTCGGCGAGTTCATGGTGGTGCTCGGCGCGGTGCAATACAACTTCTGGATCGGCTTCGTCGCCGCCACCACGCTGATCCTCGGCGCGGCGTATTCGCTTTGGATGTACAAGCGGGTGGTGTTCGGCAAGGTGGCCAACCCTCATGTCGCCGAACTCGAGGACATCAACGGCCGCGAGTTCGCCTTCCTCGCGGTGCTGGCGGTGTGCGTGCTGGCGATGGGCCTGTATCCCTTCCCCTTCACCGAAGTGATGCACGCCTCGGTCAATGAACTCCTGCGGCATGTTGCCGTGAGCAAGCTCTGAGCGCTGCCCGGCGCGAGCGCACGAGACACTTTACGGACTGGTCAGAAGATGAATTTCGTCGTCCCCGACTTCTACCCCGCAGCGGCCGAGATCTTCGTTGCCGTGATGGCCTTGGTGATCATGCTGGCGAGTACGTTCGCGCGCAGCGTCGCCCGCAACCTGGCCTATCTGCTCACCCAGGCGACGCTGATCGTCGCGGCCTTCATCACGATCTTCACGATGGAAGGGGAGGTGGTGCACACCTTCAGCAACCTGTTCATCAGCGATCTGCTGGGTGACGTGCTGAAGCTGATGATCTACTTCTCCACCGCGATCGCGCTGCTGTACGGGCGTGGCTACCTTGCCGACCGCAAGATCGACAAGCCCGAGTACTACCTGCTCGCGCTGCTGATGACGCTCGGCATGATGGTGATGGTCACGGCCAACCACATGCTGCCGATGTACATCGGCCTCGAGATGATGTCGCTCGCGCTGTACACGATGGTCGCCTTCGATCGCGACTCGGCGCGCTCGACCGAGGCGGCGATGAAGTACTTCGTGCTGGGCGCGCTGGCCTCGGGCCTGCTGCTGTACGGCATGTCCATGGTGTATGGCGCGACCGGCACGCTCGAGTTCTCGGGCGTGGCTCAGGCGCTCTACAACC
Source organism: Thauera sp. (assembly GCA_024235615.1). Taxonomy (GTDB): domain Bacteria; phylum Pseudomonadota; class Gammaproteobacteria; order Burkholderiales; family Rhodocyclaceae; genus Thauera. The sequence goes on from JACKMB010000002.1 coordinate 466,170, forward strand.
AGACCGCGAACCAGACCGTGCTGATGTTCGGCCTCGTCTTCCTGGTTGCCGGCATCTGCTTCAAGCTCGGCGTCGTCCCGTTCCACATGTGGGTGCCCGACGTCTATCAGGGCGCGCCCACCGCGGTGACGCTGGTGATCGCCACCGCGCCCAAGCTCGCCGCGTTCGCGATGGCAGTGCGCCTGCTGATCTGGGCGCTTTTCGACATCGCCGAAGAGTGGCAGATGATGCTGATCCTGGTGGCAGCCGCCTCGATCGTGCTCGGCAACCTGGCCGCGATCGCGCAGCAGAACATCAAGCGCATGTTGGCCTACTCGGGCATCTCGCACATGGGTTTCATGCTCCTCGGCCTGCTCGCCGGCGTGGTCGAGGGCGACCGCCACTTCGCGCTCAACGCCTACAGCTCGGCGATGTTCTATGCGATCTCCTACGTGATCATGAGCCTGGCCTCGTTCGGCATGCTGATCCTGCTGTCGCGCGCCGGCTTCGAGGCCGAGAACATCGACGACTTCAAGGGGCTCAACAAGCGCAGCTCGTGGTATGCGCTGATGATGCTCTTCGTGATGTTCTCGATGGCGGGCGTGCCCTTCTTCATCGGCTTCTTCGCCAAGCTGTCGGTGCTGCAGGCGGTGGTCGCCGCGGGCTATTTCTGGCTTGCGGTGCTTGCGGTGGTGATGTCGGTGATCGGGGCGTTCTACTACCTGCGCGTGGTCAAGGTGATGTACTTCGACGATCCGATCGATGCCTCGCCGATCCATGCCGCGCCCGAAGTGCGCGTGATGCTCTCGGCCAACGGCCTCGCGATCGCGGCCCTCGGCCTCGCTCCGCAGGCGCTGATGTCCTTGTGCGCGTTCGCGCTGCTGCGCTCGCTCTGATCCGGCGGTGGGTGCAGAGGCCGGCGTCTTCCTGCTGTTGGCCATCGCCATCACGATGGCCAACCTGCCTTTCGTCTTCGACCGCATCCTCTTCGTCCGCAAGCCGCCAGCCGGTGCCCGCAAGGGGCTCGGCTGGTGTTTTGCCGAGCTGGTGCTGCTTTATTTCATCGTGGGCGGGCTTGCCGCCCTGATCGAGGCGCAATCCCACGGCCGGGTGTATGAGCAGGGCTGGGCGTTCTATGCCACGACCTTCTGCCTGTTCGTCGTGTTCGCGTTTCCCGGGTTCACCTGGACCTACCTGTGGCACGCGGGGCGCAGGCCGCCCGAGGTGGGCGCATGAGCGGGGTCGGGGGGGACGCGCTGCACGAACACACGCTCGAGAGCGAGCCCGTCTACCAGGGTGCGCTCCTCAAGGTGTGGCGCGATCGCGTCGAATTGCCGGACGGCAGCCACAGCGTGCGCGAGTACATCCGCCATCCCGGCGCGGTGGTGGTGGTGGCGTTGGACGAGAGCGGGGCGCTGGTGTTCGAGCGCCAGTTCCGCTATCCGCTGCAGCGTGCCTTCCTCGAGCTTCCCGCCGGCAAGATCGACGCCGGCGAGGACATCCTGGCCTGCGCGCGGCGCGAGTTGCGCGAGGAGACCGGCTTCGCCGCGGTGCATTGGGAATACGTCGGGGTGATGCATCCCTGCATCGGCTATTCGGACGAGCGCATCGAGGTCTTCTTCGCACATGGGCTTTCGCAGACGGAGCGTGCACTCGACGACGGCGAGTTCCTCGAGGTGCTGAGCCTGCGCACGGATGAGGTGGAGCAGGCGATCCGTACCGGGCGCATCACCGACGCCAAGACCATCACCGCGTATTACCTGTCCTTGCCGCGCATCCAGGAGTGCTTGCAGGGACGCTGACTGGGCTGGTTGAGGGGCGAAGCGGTCAGCGCGGTGGACATTGTCCGCGCTCGGCGTCCGTGGCCTCCGCCGTTCCTGCGCCGCCAGCCCCATCCGTATCGCGCCGAAACGGGCTGTGTCCTTCCAGCTCGTCCAGGTAGTGCCCCACGCCCGCGCGCTCCCTCACCAGCCATTCGTCCACCGCGCCGCGAAAGCGCGCATCCGCGAGCCAGTGCGCCGAGAAGGTACGCACCGGCAGCAGGCCGCGGGCGAGCTTGTGCTCCCCCTGTGCGCCGCCCTCGAAGCGGGCGAGGCCGTGCCGGAGGCAATACTCGATGGCCTGGTAGTAGCAGAGCTCGAAGTGCAGGAAGGGCAGGTCCTCGACGCAGCCCCAGTAACGCCCGTACAGCGCCTCGCGATCGCACAGGAAGAAGGCCGCGGCGACCGGGTGGCCGTCGCGGCGCGCGACCAGCAGGCGCACGGCCCCGGGCATGCTGCGCGCGAACCGCACGAAGAATTCCGCGCTGAGATAGGGCGTGGAGCGGTGCAGCGCGTAGGTGGTCGCGTAGCAATGGGCGAAGAACGCCCAGTCCTCGTCCCGCGCTTCATGGCCGTCCAGCCACTGCAGGTGCAGGGCATGCGCGGCCGCACGGCGGCGTTCCTGGCGGATCTTCCTGCGCTTGGCGCCGGACAGGCTGGCGAGGAAATCCTCGAAGTCCGTCCAGCGTCGTCGCGGCGCGGAGAACGCCGCACCCGTCCCAGGGGAAACAGGGTCCCCCACGGCGGGCGGATTCTCCCAATGGAACTGCACGCCCTCGCGGATCATCAGCCCGGCCGCCTCCAGGAGCCCCCGCTCGCTGTCGAGCGGGAAGAGCAGGTGCAGCGACGACAGGCCGCTTTCCCGCGCGTTCGAGAGCAGCGCTGCGAGCAGCTCCCGGCGCGCATCGTCTCCGCCGCCGAGCAGGCGCGGCCCGGGAATGGGGGTGAAGGGCACGGCCCCGAGCCACTTGGGATAGTAGTCCAGGCCGTGGCGCTGGTAGGCTTCCGCCCAGGCCCAGTCGAAGACGTACTCGCCCCAGGAGTGCGCCTTGAGATAGAGCGGCATGGCTGCGCGCAAAGCGCCGTCCTGCCAAAGGGTGGCGTGCGCGGGCGTCCAGCCGCTTCGGCCCCCCACGCAACCGCTCTCTTCGAGGGCATGCAGGAAGGCGTGGCGGATGCACGGTGCTGGGCTTGCGCAGCTCGCGTCGACCAGGGCATCCCACTGGCTTGCGTCGATGCGGGCGATGCGGGGGAAGAGGTGGAATCCGTCGGGCTGGCTCATGGAGGCTGGGGCGGGGACAGCGCACACGGCTGCCCGTTTTTTGTGCAGTGCGACGATACGTCGCCGCGACAGGCACTTGCAAGTGCTGTCCACGCCTTGTCCACAGGCTTGCGCACCTCGGCTGTGGGTTCCTGCATCGTAATCCACGGTCTCGCCGCGAGCGTGGCGGCGGCCGGGTGCGGGACGGCGCCCGGGCATGAAGGTGCGTGCACGCATGCGATCGGGCGCACGCGGGGCCTGTCGTGGAGCTTCGCCGAAGCGGTATAGTTCCGCCCCATGAACGCACATGCACATGCCCCCGTCTCCATCGCCGTCGCCCAGCTCAACCTGACCGTGGGCGATCTCGTCGGCAACGCCGACCGCATCATCGCCGCGCTCGACGAAGCGCGCGCGGCCGGTGCGCAGCTGATGCTCACGCCCGAACTCGCGCTCTCCGGCTATCCGCCCGAGGATCTGCTGCTGAGGCCGGATTTCTACCGCGCCTGCGCGCGCGAGGTCGAGCGCATCGCCGCGGCGGCGCAAGGCGTCACGGTGGTGCTCGGCCACCCGGTGGAAGACGGTAGCGAGCGCTACAACGCCGCCTCGGTCCTGCGTGATGGCGTCGTGCTGGCGCGCTACCACAAGAGCCTGCTGCCCAACTACGAGGTCTTCGACGAGGAGCGTTACTTCGAGGCCGGCGGCACGGCCTGCGTGTTCGAGTGTGGGGGCGTGCGCTTCGGGCTCAACATCTGCGCCGACGTCTGGGAGCGTGGCCCCGCCGAGGCCGCGCGCGCGGCGGGGGCGCAGGTGCTGCTGGCGCTCAATGCCTCGCCCTACCACATGAACAAGCAGGTCCAGCGTCTCGAGGTGCTGCGCGCGCGCGTGGCCGAGACCGGCCTGCCGGTCTTGTACTGCAACATGGTGGGCGGCCAGGACGAGCTCGTCTTCGATGGCGCCTCCTTCGCGCTCGACGCCCGGGGTGGTCTCGGGCTGCAGCTCGGCAGCTTCGTCGAGCGCGTGGCGGTCGTCACCTACGCCGCCGGGGGCTGGTCGGGGGGCGAGCAGGTTCCCGCACGGACGCTGGAGGCCGAGGTGTATGAGGCGCTGCGCATCGGGGTGCGCGACTATCTGGCCAAGAACCGCTTCCCGGGCGCGATCATCGGCCTGTCGGGCGGGATCGACTCGGCGCTGACCCTCGCGATCGCGGTCGATGCGCTCGGCGCCGACAAGGTGCGTGCGGTGATGATGCCCTCGCCCTACACCGCGCAGATGAGCCTGGACGACTCGCGCGACATGGTGGCGCGGCTGGGCGTGCGCTACGACGAGATCGCGATCGAGCCGGCGATGGATGTGTTTGCCGAACTGCTCGCGGCGCAGTTCGCCGGCCTGCCGGCCGACACCACCGAGGAAAACCTGCAGGCGCGCATCCGCGGCATGCTGCTGATGGCGCTGTCCAACAAGACCGGCGCGATCGTGCTCACCACCGGCAACAAGAGCGAGATGGCCACCGGCTACGCGACGCTCTACGGCGACATGGCCGGCGGCTTCGCGGTGCTCAAGGACCTCTACAAGACCTTCGTCTTCCGCCTGTCGAACTGGCGCAACACGGTGAGTCCGGTGATTCCGCAGAACATCATCGACCGGCCGCCATCGGCCGAGCTCAAGCCCGACCAGAAGGACCAGGACAGCCTGCCGCCCTACGACATGCTCGACGCCATCATCCAGGCCTACATGGAGCGCGACGAGTCGCCGCGCGACATCGTCGCCGCGGGCTTCCCGGAGGGCGAGGTGAGGCGCGTGGTGGGCATGCTCAAGCGCAACGAGTACAAGCGTCGCCAGGCACCGGTGGGCATCCGCGTGACCCAGCGCGGCTTCGGCAGGGATTGGCGTTATCCGATAACATCGCGCTACCAGGACGAATTCTGAAAGAGGAGCAAGCCGGATGAAGAAGATCGAGGCGATCATCAAGCCGTTCAAGCTGGACGAGGTGCGCGAGGGTCTGTCGGAGGTGGGCATCACCGGCCTGACGGTGACCGAGGTCAAGGGCTTCGGCCGCCAGAAAGGCCACACCGAGCTCTATCGTGGGGCCGAGTACGTGGTCGACTTCCTGCCCAAGATCAAGGTCGAGGTCGTGCTCGCCGACGACATCGTGGATCAGGCGGTCGAGGCGATCGTCAAGGCCGCGCACACGGGCAAGATCGGCGACGGCAAGATCTTCATCACGCCGGTGGAGCAGGTCATCCGCATCCGCACCGGCGAGACCAACGAAGCGGCGATCTGATCGCCGCGCGGCGACGTCCGCGCCTGGAAGCGTTCAGGCGCGCGTTACCGCGTTCTGCGCGCGCAGCAGCACCAGCAGCGCGCCGCCACCGCCATCGTGCGGGCCGGCCTGGCAGAAGGCGAGGATCTCCTCGCGCTGGGCCAGCCAGCCGCGCGAAAGCTGTTTCAGGATCGACACCTTGCCCGGCGAGCCGTGGCCCTTGCCGTGGATCACCCGGATGCAGCGCTTGCCCTGGGCGAGCGCGTCGTGCAGGAAGGCCGCCAGCGCGGCGCGCGCCTCGTCGCGGGTGAGGCCGTGCAGGTCGATCTGGCCCTGCAGCACCCAGCGCCCGCGGCGCAGGTCGGTGAGCACCCGGCGCGGCAGCCCGTTGCGCAGGAAGGCCGCCTCGTCGCCCATGTCGAGGCGGTCCTCGAAGGTGAGCGGTGCGGCGAGCGATTCGTCGAGCGCCGCGCGTTCGTCCTCCTCGCGCTTGAGCGGCGCCGGCGCTGGCTGCGGACGCTCCAGTTCCACCCGGTTGCGGTCGGCGACCGGGCGTGCATTGCCCACCACCGCACGGAAGAGCGCTGCCGGATCGCTGACGTCGGCGTCCGCTGGCAGCACGATGGCGTCCGGTCGCAGCGCTGGCGCGGGATGCGTTCCGCGGGCATGGTGGCGCAGCGGCGTGTCGAGCGCCACCCGGCCAGTCTCCTTCAGCGGCACCACACCCTCGTAGGCGGCGCGTAGCGGGTCGGTCTCGGGGCGCGCGCGGGCGGGTTCCTCGGATTCCTCGTCCTCCACGGCTTGTGTGCGCGGCAGCGGGGCAGGGCGGGGGCGGTCGATCTCGACGCGGTCCGTGCCGCGCACCGGTCGTACAGCGCCGACGCTGCGCCGGAAGAGCTCGAGCTCCTCCGCGTCGGGCTCCTGCGCGCGATCGGCCCGTGCGCCGGCGGTGTCTTCCTCGAGCGGATGACGGATCCGCTTCGCCGGGGAGGGGGCCGGGGAGGGGGCCGGCTGTGCGCGCTGCAGCTGCTTGCGCAGGGCTGCGAAGGGTGATGCAGGCTTCGCAGCCGGGCCTTGCGCGTCGCGTCCCTGCGGGCTGCCGGACGGGCGCGATGCGGCGGCGCGGCGGCTCATCGGTCTGCTCAGGCGCCGAGGGCGTCGAGGTAGCGCTCGGCGTCGAGCGCGGCCATGCAGCCGGTGCCGGCCGAGGTCACGGCCTGGCGGTAGATGTGGTCCTGCACGTCGCCGGCGGCGAACACGCCCGGGATGGTGGTCTGCGTGGCGTTGCCGTTGCGGCCGCCCTGGGTGACGATGTAGCCGCCTTCCATCTCGAGCTGGCCCTCGAAGATCTCCGTGTTGGGTTTGTGGCCGATGGCGATGAACACGCCCTGCAGCGCGACGTCGCGGGTGGCGCCGTTGTTCACATCCTTGATGCGCATCCCGGTGACGCCGGTGTTGTCGCCGAGGACTTCGTCCAGGGTGGCGTTGAGCGCGAGCTCGATCTTGCCGGCGGCGACCTTCTCCATCAGCTTGTCGATCATGATCTTCTCGGCGCGGAACTTCTCGCGGCGATGGACCAGCGTGACCTTCTTCGCGATGTTGGCGAGGTAGAGCGCCTCCTCGACCGCGGTGTTGCCGCCGCCGATCACCGCGACCTCCTGGTTGCGGTAGAAGAAGCCGTCGCAGGTCGCGCAGGCCGAGACGCCGCGCCCGGCGAACTTCTCCTCGGAGGGCAGGCCGAGGTACTTGGCGGTGGCGCCGGTGGAGATGATCAGCGCGTCGCAGGTGTATTCGCCGCTGTCGCCGACCAGGCGGAAGGGCTTCTCGCCAAGCTTCACCGTGTGGATGTGGTCGAAGATCATCTCGGTGTTGAAGCGCTCGGCGTGCTTCTGGAAGCGTGCCATCAGGTCGGGGCCCATCACGCCGTCGGCGTCGGCCGGCCAGTTGTCCACCTCGGTGGTGGTCATGAGCTGGCCGCCCTGGGCGAGGCCGGTGATCAGCACCGGGTTCAGGTTGGCGCGCGCGGCATACACGGCGGCGGTGTAGCCGGCGGGGCCGGAGCCGAGGATCAGCAGGCGGGCGTGTTTGGTCGTCATGGAGTGCGGTTCCTGCGGGTGGATTGCGAGGCCGCGATTATAGCGGAGGGGGCGGCCGCGGTTGGCGCCGTGCGCTCCGGGGCCGGGCGGGCGGCGTGCCTGCAGGGCCTCGTGTCTGATCGTCGCGGGATGTCGAATCCGTGAATTCCGTCACGAAATCGAGAATGAATGGCGGGTGATCGTATAAACTTGAAAGTACATGTTTCCACTGTTCCACTCCTCGTGCCTGGAGCGAGCATGACCCAAGCCACCGCCGTTTCCGTCGTCGCCCTGAAGACCTTCCCGCTGTTCCACGGCCTGTCCGACGATTCGCTGGCCAGCATCGCGCGCGTGTCGATGATGCGTCGCTTCCCGCGCGGGCAGTCGGTGGTGTGCGCGGGCGACCGTCCCGATTACGTCTATCTCGTGCTCACCGGCAGTCTCAAGGTGGTGGTGAGCGACGAGGACGGCCGAGAGGTGATCCTGTCGATCCTCGGCCAAGGCGAGCTTTTCGGCGAGATGGGCATGTTCGACGAGCGTCCGCGCTCGGCCTCGGTGATCGCCGTGGTGCCGGCCGACCTGGTGCTGATCTCCAAGCAGGACTTCCGCCGCATCATGCAGGACAGCTTCGACGTGTCCTGGCGCATCATGTGCAACCTCGCCGAGCGCCTGCGCAATGCCGACCGCAAGATCGAGAGCCTCGCCCTGATGGACGTCTACGGCCGGGTCGCGCGCCTGCTGATCGAGATGGCGGAGGACGTCGGCGGCCAGTCGGTCGTGGTCCGGCGCATCTCCAAGCAGGATATCGCCAAGATGATCGGCGCCTCGCGCGAGATGGTGAGCCGGGTCATGAAGGACCTCGGCCAGCAGGGCCTGATCGAGGAAGGCCCCGACGGAATCCTGTTGCGCGAGCGCCTCAACGACGTGTGAATCCGCGCTCGCCTGCGTCGCGTTTGTGAGCATCCGCAAGCGCGGCGGCGGGGCGGGGATCGATCCCGTATAATCCGGGGTCGTTCCACTCTCCCCGCGGCCGCAACGCAATGCTGTCCCGTTCGTCCTCCCGTTCCCAGCCGCTGCCCGAAAAGATCTCGCTGCTGCTGCAGGAAGCCCGCTGGCTGATCCTCGGCGTGGTCTCGCTCTACGTCGGCATGATCCTCGTCGGCTACAACGAGGCCGATCCCGGCTGGTCGCACGCCTCCGACGTCGCCCGCGTGGCCAACCCGGGCGGGCGCTTCGGTGCCTGGCTGGCCGACCTCCTGCTCTACCTCTTCGGCATCTCCTCTTGGTGGTGGGTGGTCTTCCTCGGCTACAGCCTGCTGTGGGGCTTCCGCCGCCTCAAGAACCGGCTCGAGCTCGATCACCGCTCCTTCATCTTCGTGATGATCGGCTTCTTCGTCGTGCTCATCACCAGCAGCGCGCTCGAATTCCTGCGCTTTCACTCCCATGGCGCACCGGTGCCGCTCGAGCCCGGCGGGCTGATCGGCATGGAACTCGCCCAGTTCGTGCGGCGCAGCTTCGGCTTCACCGGCGGCACGCTGCTCCTGCTCGCGCTGATGGCTACGGGCCTGTCGCTGTTCACCGGGGTGTCCTGGCTGGCGCTGATGGAGCGCGTCGGCCTCGCCATCGAGCAGTCGGTGCTCGGCGTGCAGCAGGCCTGGCTGCGCTGGCAGGACCGCCGCGTCGGCCGCGAGGTGGCGCACAAGCGCGAGGAGGTGGTGCAGACCCGGCGCAAGAAGGTCGAGAAGGCCGAGCCTGCGCCCCTGCGGATCGAACCTGCGGTAGTCGTCGTGCCCAAGTCCGAGCGGGTGGAGAAGGAGCGCCAGCAGACCCTGTTCCAGGACGCGGCGGAGGGCGTGATCCCGCCGGTGGCGCTGCTCGATCCGGCCAGCGGCGGCGTGGAGCCGCCCTCGCCGGAGGCGCTCGAATTCACCTCGCGCCTGATCGAGACCAAGCTCGCCGACTTCGGCGTCGAGGTCAAGGTGCTCGCTGCCTACCCCGGCCCGGTGATCACGCGCTACGAGATCGAGCCCGCCACGGGCGTCAAGGGCAGCCAGGTGGTGAACCTCGCCAAGGATCTCGCGCGCGCGCTGTCGCTGGTGTCGATCCGGGTGGTCGAGACCGTGCCCGGCAAGTCCTGCATGGCGCTCGAGCTGCCCAACCCGAAGCGGCAGATGGTGCGCCTGTCCGAGATCATCGGCTCCAAGGTGTACCAGGATGCGCACTCGCCGCTCACCGTGGTGCTCGGCAAGGACATCGGCGGCCAGCCGGTGGTGGCCGACCTCGCCAAGATGCCGCACCTGCTGGTGGCAGGTACGACCGGCTCGGGCAAGTCGGTCGGCATCAACGCCATGATCCTGTCGCTGCTCTACAAGAGCGAGCCCGACCGCGTACGACTGATCATGGTCGACCCGAAGATGCTCGAGCTGTCGATCTACGAGGGCATCCCGCACCTGCTCGCACCCGTCGTTACCGACATGAAGCACGCGGGCAACGCGCTCAACTGGTGCGTGGCCGAGATGGACAAGCGCTACAAGCTGATGGCGGCGGTGGGCGTGCGCAACCTCGCCGGCTTCAACAAGGCCGTACAGGAGGCGCGCAAGGCCGAGGCCCCGCTCACCAACCCGTTCTCGATCAGCCCGGAGAACCCGGAGCCGCTCGAGCCCTTGCCCTACATCGTGGTGGTGGTCGACGAGCTCGCCGACATGATGATGGTGGTGGGCAAGAAGGTCGAAGAATTGATCGCCCGCCTCGCGCAGAAGGCGCGCGCCGCCGGCATCCACCTCATCCTCGCCACCCAGCGCCCCTCGGTGGACGTGATCACCGGCCTGATCAAGGCCAACGTGCCCACGCGCATCGCCTTCCAGGTGTCGAGCAAGATCGACTCGCGCACCATCCTCGACCAGATGGGCGCCGAGACCCTGCTCGGCATGGGCGACATGCTCTACCTCGCCCCCGGTACCGGGCTGCCGGTGCGGGTGCACGGCGCCTTCGTCGCCGACGACGAGGTGCACAAGGTGGTCGACCACCTCAAGAAGATCGGCCCGCCCGACTACGTCGAGGGCATCCTGTCCGCGGCCGAGGATGACGTCGATGCCGCGCTCGGCGGCGGGGAGGGCGACGACGGGGAGGCCGACGCGCTCTACGACCAGGCCGTGGAGATCGTGGTCAAGACGCGCCGACCGTCCATCTCGCTGGTGCAGCGCCACCTGCGCATCGGCTACAACCGCGCCGCGCGCCTGATCGAGCAGATGGAGCGCGCCGGTCTGGTGTCGCCGATGGGCAGCAACGGCAACCGTGAAGTGATCGTGCCGGCCAAGGAGAGCGAATGATGCAGTTCCGAACACGACCAGCCGCGTTGCTGCGCGGCGCGGCGGGCGTCGCGCTGGCGCTGGCGGCGCTCGGTGCCGCGGCAGCGGGCGGTGTGCAGCAGCTGCGCGACTTCGTCGCCGGCGCGCGCAGTGCCGAGGGCGAGTTCGAGCAGGTCGTCACCGCGCAGTCGGGGCGCCGGCCGCAGGAGGCCTCGGGCAGCTTCGCCTATGCCCGCCCGGGACGTTTCCACTGGGAGTACGACCGCCCCTATCGCCAGGTGCTGGTGGGTGACGGCAAGACCCTGTGGTCCTGGGATCCAGACCTCAACCAGGTGACCGTGCGTGCGATCGGCGAGGCGCTCGGCGCCACGCCGGCGGCGATCCTGTTCGGCAGCGGCGCGCTCGACGACAGCTTCGAGCTCGCCGACGCCGGCGAGCAGGACGGCCTGGCCTGGGCCGAGGCGCGCCCCAGGCAGACCGAGAGCGGCTTCGAGTCGCTGCGCATCGGCCTCGCCGACGGCCAGCTGCGGCGCATGGAGATGCGCGACCACTTCGGCCAGACCACGGTGATCCGCTTCACCCGCCTGCGCGCCAACCCCGCGCTCGCCGAGGACCGCTTCCGCTTCGAGCCGCCCGCCGGCGCCGACGTCATCGGCGAGCTGCCCGGCGCGCGCTGAGCGCGCACGCAGCCTGCCTGCCATCGCATCATGTCCATGAGCCGTCTGCAAGAGCGCTTCGCATGACCGACCTGTTCGACGCCCTCGAGCCGCCGCAGGTCCCGCTCGCCGAGCGCATGCGGCCGCAGACCCTCGACGAGGTCGCCGGCCAGGCCCACCTGCTCGGGCCGGGCAAGCCGTTGCGCCTCGCCTTCGAGTCGCGCCGGCCGCACTCGATGATCCTGTGGGGACCGCCCGGCGTCGGCAAGACCACACTCGCACGGCTGATGGCGCGCGGTTTCGATGCCGAGTTCGTCGCGCTGTCCGCGGTGTTCTCCGGGGTCAAGGAGATCCGCGAGGCGATCCAGCAGGCGCAGGCCGCCAAGGCGCGCGGTCGTCACACCATCCTCTTCGTCGACGAGGTGCACCGCTTCAACAAGGCGCAGCAGGATGCCTTCCTGCCCTACGTCGAGCAGGGGCTGGTCACCTTCATCGGCGCCACCACCGAGAACCCCTCGTTCGAGGTCAACTCGGCGCTGCTGTCGCGTGCTGCGGTCTATGTGCTGGAGTCGCTCGACCACGACGCCATGGCGCGCCTGTTCGAGCGCGCGCATGCGATCGCCTGCCCGAGGCTCGGTTTCGACGAGGACGCGCGCGAACGGCTGATCGGCTTCGCGGACGGCGACGCGCGCCGGCTCATGAACCTGATCGAGCAGGTCCAGGTGGCGGCCGAGACCGCCGAGGTCGATCCGGTGAGCGCCGCCTTCGTCGACCAGGCGCTGTCGCGCAACCTGCGCCGCTTCGACAAGGGCGGCGAGGCCTTCTACGACCAGATCTCCGCGCTGCACAAGTCGGTGCGCGGCTCGGACCCCGACGCCTCGCTGTACTGGCTGTGCCGCATGCTGGACGGTGGCGCCGATCCGCTCTACCTCGGCCGGCGGCTGATCCGCATGGCGGTGGAGGACATCGGCCTGGCCGATCCGCGCGCGCTCGAGATCGCGCTCAACGCCTGCCACACCTACGAGCGCCTCGGCTCGCCCGAGGGCGAGCTGGCGCTCGCCCAAGCGACGATCTTCATGGCCTGCGCGGCCAAGTCCAACGCCGCGTACAAGGCCTACAACGCCGCGCGCGCCTTCGTCGCCCGCGACGGCTCGCGGCCGGTGCCGCTGCACCTGCGCAACGCGCCCACCAAGCTGATGAAGGCGCTCGACTACGGCAAGGCCTACCGCTACGCGCACGACGAGCCCGAGGCCTATGCCGCGGGCGAGAACTATCTTCCCGAGGGCATGCAGCCGCCCGGCTGGTACCAGCCCACGCCACGCGGACTCGAGGGCAAGATCGGCCAGAAGCTCGCCTGGCTGCGCGAACTCGACCGCCATGCGAGGGAAGGCGGAAAACAAGACGCGAGGCGAACGCCCCCTGGGGGCGAGGCCTCGCGTGAAGTCCCGGCGAGCAAAGGTACGCCGGGCGAGGAGAGAATCAATGCGGGAGGGGATGATCCTTCATGAAGCGCTCGCAGACCGAAGCCGCCAGCTTCGCCTTGCGCGCGTCGCCGCATGCGTTCGCACGCTCGATGAGCTCAAGCATGTAATGAGTGAGCGCCAGCACACCCTCCGGCGTCTGTACGAGCCCGCAGCACAGCTGCGCGGCTGCGGCGTCCGGGATGTCCTCATGCTCGGCAATCAACAACACCTCCTCCTCGGTGAGATCGCAGTAGTCCAGGCAGTCGCGAATGGATAGCATGCCGTTTCCTCCAGGTCCGGGCCGTCTGATGCGGCTTTGTCTTCAATTCAAGGATAGTGGACCAGTCCGGTTTTACAAGTTCGATAGAAATTCAAAACAAAGAACAAGTCGTTGATTAAGAAAGCCGATTTTGCGATGTGCGTGCTCGTGCGGCGCACCAGCGCCATGTAATCAGTCGCCTGCGAAGGTTTTCCGAGAATCCGCATCAACTTTTGCCGATGGTTTTTCAGGAACGTTTCCGATGCTCGATATCCAGCTTCTCCGCACCCAGCTCGACCACGTCGCCGCTCGCCTCGCCACGCGCGGGCTGCAGCTCGACACCGCCGCCTTCCAGGCCCTGGAGGACGAGCGCAAGCAGTTGCAGACCCGCACCCAGGAGCTGCAGGCCCGCCGCAACGCGCTCTCCAAGCAGATCGGCATGCTCAAGGGCAAGGGCGAGGACGCCTCTGGCGTGATGGCCGAGGTCGCCCAGCTCGGCGACGAGCTCAAGGCCTGCGAGCAGGCCCTGCCGACCTTGCTCGAGCGCATGAACGCCTTCCTCGCCACGCTCCCCAACCTGCCCCAGGAAGACGTCCCCGTGGGCGCGGACGAGAGCGGCAACGTCGAGGTGCGGCGCTGGGGCACGCCGGGCACCTACGACTTCGAGGTGCGCGATCACGTGGACCTGGGCGCGCCGCTCGGCCTCGACTTCGAGACCGGCGCCAGGCTCTCGGGCTCACGCTTCGCCTTCCTGCGCGGCCCGGTGGCGCGCCTGCATCGTGCGCTGGCGCAGTTCATGCTCGACACCCACACCCGCGAGCACGGTTACACCGAGTGCTACACGCCCTACATCGTCAACGGCTCGGCGCTCTACGGCACCGGCCAGCTGCCCAAGTTCAAGGAGGACCTGTTCTGGGTGCTGCGCGGCGGCGACGAGGAGGGGCTGGAGCAATACCTGATCCCGACCGCGGAGATCACGCTCACCAACAGCGTGCGCGAGGAGGTGCTCGCGCTCGAGGCCCTGCCGATCCGCCTCACCGCGCACAGCCCCTGCTTCCGCTCCGAGGCTGGCAGCGGTGGTCGCGACGTGCGCGGCATGATCCGCCAGCACCAGTTCGACAAGGTCGAGATGGTGCAGATCGTCGAGCCGGCGAAGAGCAACGAGGCGCTGGAGCAGATGGTAGGCCACGCCGAGGCCATCCTGCAGAAGCTGGAGCTGCCCTACCGGGTGATCACCCTATGCACCGGGGACATGGGCTTCGGTGCCGCGAAGACCTACGACCTCGAGGTCTGGCTGCCGGCGCAGAACACCTACCGCGAGATCTCCAGCTGCTCGAACTGCGAGTCCTTCCAGGCGCGCCGCATGCAGGCCCGCTTCAAGAACGCGCAAGGCAAGAACGAGCTGGTGCACACGCTCAACGGCTCGGGTCTCGCCGTCGGGCGCACGCTGGTCGCGGTGCTGGAGAACCACCAGCAGGCCGACGGCTCGATCGTGATCCCCAAGGCCCTGGTGCCCTACATGGGTGGCGTCGAGCGCATCGAAGCGCCCCTCTGAGCGGCGCGTTCGTGCGCAGGCGCGGGCCCTTCGCGCGGCCCGCGCCACGCCTCAGCCCGCCGCGGCCTCCCGCGGCGCGCCCGCCATCCACGCGCGCAGGCTCTCCAGCATCGACAGCAGGGCGGGCACGAAGAACAGCACCAGCACCACCGAGAAGCCCAGGCCGAAGGCGATCGACGCCGCCATCGGGATCAGGAACTGGGCCTGCAGCGAGCGCTCGAACAGCAGCGGCGTGAGACCGCCGACCGTGGTCAGCGAGGTCAGCAGCACTGCGCGCAGGCGGCCGCAGGAGGCGCCGACCAGGGCCTCCTGCAAGGCTGCCCCCTTGTGCTGCAGCTCCTTGAACAGGCTCACCAGGATGATCGAGTTGTTCACCACGATTCCGGCGAGGCCGAAGAGGCCGAACATCGACAGGATGGTGAGGTCGATGCCGAGCAGCCAGTGGCCGAAGATCGCGCCCGCCAGCCCGAGCGGGATCGCCGACATCACCACCAGCGGCCAGCTCCACGACGAGAACGACCACACCAGCACGAGGTAGATCAGGCCCAGGCCGAGCACGAGGCCGGCCTTCATGTCCGCCATGGTCTCGCGCTGGTCGGCCGAGCGCCCCTCGAAGCTGAACTCGAAGCCGTATTTGTGCGCAAGTTGCGGCAGGGTGTCGCGCTCGAGCTCGGCCTGAACCACATTGGCGTTGCTGACGTGAGAGTCCACCGCTGCCGAGACCTCCACCGCGAGCCGGCCCTGGGCGTGGCGCAGGGCCTCGAAGCCGCGTCGCGACTCCCAGCTTGCGACCGTTGCGAGCGGCACGAAGCGGCCGTCCGGCAGGCTCACGTTGATGCGCTCGAAGACGTCGAGCCGGCTGCGCTCCTCGCGCGGCAGCATCACCCTCACCTCGAGCTCGTCGCGGCCGACCTGCACGAGCTGGGCGAGCGCGCCGTCGAAGGCGGCGCGCAGCTGGCGGCCCAGGCTCTCGGTGGTGAGCCCGAGCGCCTCGCCGGCCGGGGTCAGGCGATAGACGAGCTGCTCGCGGCCGTAGGGCATGTCGTCCTCGGGCTCGCTGACGCCGGGGATGCTCTTGAGGGTCTCGGCAAGCTCGAGGGCGGCGGTCTTGAGCGCGTCGGCGTCGTCGCCGGTGAGGCGGATGTTGATGTCGCGCCCCGGTGGTCCCGACTGGCGTGCAGTAAAGGTGAGCAGCTCCAGGCCCGCCACCGTCGGCAGCTTCTCGCGCCAAACCGCCAGGAAGCGCTCGTTGCGCACCTCGCGGGTGTCGGGCGGGACGAGCTCGACCATGATGCCGGCGAGCTGGTCGCCGCGCGCGCTGCTGCCGCTGCCGCTGCTGATGGTGCCGCCAAGGCGCGCCACCGCCGTCTGCACCAGGTCGCCGCCGAGTTCCGCCTCCGCGGCGAACAGCGCACGCTCGAGCTCGCCGAGGAAGGCCTCGGTGTGCGCGCGTGGCGTACCGGCGACGAAGGTGGCGTTGGCGTAGATCACCTGCCCCTCGGGGGTGGGGAAGAACACGAAGCCGATGCGCCCGCCCGCGATCAGCCCGACCGCGAGCACCATTAGGCCGAAGGTGAAGGCCACCGTGGCGCCGCGCCAGGCGAGCGCGCGCTCCACCAGGCGGCGGAAGGGGCCGTCGCGAAAGCGCGCGAAGCCCCCGTCGATGCGCGCGCGCAGTGCCGAGTGCTCGAGCGCCGCGGCGCCGGCGAGCGCGCCGCGCAGATGGGCGGGCAGGATCAGGAAGCACTCGATCAGCGAGGCGGTGATCACCGCCACCATCACGAAGGGGATGTCGCCGAGGATGTTGCCGATGATGCCGCCCACCATCATCAGCGGCAGGAAGGCCGCCACCGTGGTGAGCGAGGACGCGATCACCGGCCACAGCATGCGGCGCGCGCCGCCGAGCGCGGCCTGGGCTGCGCCTTCACCCATGTGGCGGTGGGTGTCGGCGTCCTCGCTGACCACGATGGCGTCGTCGACGATGATGCCCAGCGCCATGATCAGCGCGAACAGGCTCATCATGTTGAGCGTGCCGCCGAGGACGTACATCAGCGCCAGGGTGGCGAGGAAGGCGGTGGGCACGCCGACCATGACCCAGAACGCCACCCGCCCCGGCAGGAAGAAGTACAGCACCGCGACTACCAGCACCAGGCCGGAGAGGCCGTTGTTCACCAGCAGCTCGATACGCTCGCTGATGAGC
The DNA here is from genome assembly GCA_024235615.1 of Thauera sp. Taxonomy (GTDB): domain Bacteria; phylum Pseudomonadota; class Gammaproteobacteria; order Burkholderiales; family Rhodocyclaceae; genus Thauera. Next base: position 483,006 of record JACKMB010000002.1, read on the forward strand.
TGCCACTGCTCGTCGAAGACCTCCAGATGGATGCTCGGCGGCAGCGTCGGGCGGGTCTTCTCCAGCCAGCCCTCGAGCACGCGTGCGGCCTTCAGCGAGTGGCCGCTCTCGCTGCGCTGCAACTGCATCTCGACGACCGCGTCGCCGCGCTCGAACAGCGCCAGCTCGTTGTTGCGCGGCTCGCGGGTGAGGCGCGCGATCTCGCCGAGGCGGACCACCCCGAGCGTGTCGCTCACCACCGGCAGCGGCGCGAAGGCGTCTGCGCTGCGGCGTTGCTCGAGGCCGCGGATCTCGCGCGCGCCGTCGGCCTCGCCGGCGATGCCGGCGGGAAAGTCGCGTGCGAGCTGGCCGACGCGGTCGCCCACCTGAACCAGCGACAGCCCGAGCGTCTCCAGCGCCGCCGCGGGGATCTCGATCGCGATGCGCTCCTCGGGCAGGCCGGTGAGGGTGATGCGGTCGATGCCGGCGGCGAGCAGCTCGCTCTCGAAGCGGCGCACCCAGGGGCGCAGCTCCTCGATGCTGCCGCCGCGCACGAGCAGGCGCGCGATGGGCTCGTAGCGCGACACCCGACTGACCTCCGGAGTCTCGGCATCGCGCGGCAGGTTGCGGAACTCATCGACGCGCTGGCGTACCTGGTCGAGCGCGAGCAGGGCGTCGGTGTCCTCATGCAGCTCGAGGGTGATGCTGGCGACCCCCTGCGCCGAGGTGGAGCTCATCTTCTTGAGCCCGTCCACCGTCTTCAAGCGCTCCTCGAGCGGTGCGGTGATGCCGATCTCCACGTCCTCGGCCGAGGCGCCGGTCCACACCACCCGCACCGAGATCACGTCGAGCTCGAAGGTGGGGAAGAACTGCACGTTCATGCGCGTGATGCCGATCGTGCCGAGCACGAAGGCGAGCAGCATCAGCACGTTGGCGGCGACCTTGTGCCCGGCCAGGCGCTCCAGCAGGCTGACGTGCCTCATCGCGCCGCTCCGGCGGCTTCGCCTCCGGACCCCTGGGCGCCGACCACCGTGTCACCCACCACCTCGACCGCGAGGCCGTCGATCGCGTGCGGCAGGTGGGTGCGCGAGACCAGCATGCCCTCGCGCAGCGGCGCGGCCTCGTCACGGGCACGAACCAGCATCACGAGGCGCTCGCCGTCGCGGCGCTCGCCGGCACGTACCACCGGCACTGCCCTCAGACGGCCGTCCTCGACGCGGTAGATGCGGTCGCCGCCGTGCAGCGCCGAGGGCGGTACGGGGAACACGGCCTCGAGCCGCGGTCGCTCCAGCACCGCATTGAGGAAGGCGCCCACCGGCAGCCTGGCGGCGTCGTCCATGCGCAGCAGCACGTCCACGCCGCGCGCGTCGGCCTCGCCGCCGATGCGCTCGAGGCGCGCGCCGAGCCGGCTGGTGCCAAACTCGGCGTGCGCGCGCAACGCCTCGCCACGGCTCAAGGCGGAGCGCAGCTCCTCCGCATAGATCGCCGGCACGCGCGCGCGCAGGAAGAGCGCGTCCGAAGGGTAGAGGTTCAGCAGCGCCTGCCCGGGCTGGACGTGGTCGCCTGCGGCGACTTCGACCTTGCCGATGCGGGCTGCGAAGGGCGCGACGACCTCGCCGCGCTCCGCGTCACGGCGGGCCTCCGCCAGGCGCACCTGGAGCTGGGCGAGGCGGGCGGGGTGCTCGGCGATCGCCTGGCGGCGCTGGGTGAGCGAAAGACGCACGCGCGCAACCTCCTCACGCGCCTGGTCGAAGGCGCTCTCGGCGCCGAGGCGGGCGTTCTTGAGGCGCTCGAAGCGGGCAAGCTTGGCCTCGGCAAGCTCGAGCAGGGTGCGCTCCTGCGCGATCGCCTCCTGGTCGTGGCGGTGGCGGATGCGCTCGCGCTCGAGCTCGGCCGCGGCCTGGTCGACGCGCGGCTTCAGGTCGCGTGGATCCATGCGTGCGAGTACCGCGCCGGCGGCGACACGGTCGCCGTCGCGCACCGTCACTTCGAGCACGCGACCGCCGACCGGTGCCGCGGCGCGCACGCGGTCCGGCGCCTCGATGCGGCCGTAGAGCACCAGGGTCGGGTGCACCGCGATCGCGGCGAGCGGCTCGGCCTCGATCCGCCATACCCGCTCGCGCGCTTCCACTGCCGGCGGGGCGGGACGGGTGGCGCGCAGGGCGAGGAATCCGGTCGCGGCCAGCACGAGGATGAGGACGGGAAGCAGACGACGCATGGGGCAGTGCCTCGGGTGCCCGGGCGGGGCGGGTTTATCAGGAAACGCTTATTGTATTGCGGGAGCCGCGTCAGCGCTCGTCCAGCCACACCGACTCCCAGCGCGCGAGCTCGGGGAAGTGGTGTTCGGCGCGTGCGGCGAGCGCGCGGTCGAGTTCGTCGATGAGGCCGTGCAGTGATGGCTCGGGCGTGTGGGGGAGCTCGGGCTCGAACTCGACGACGAGGTCGCCGCAGGCGCGTCGGCCATGCGCCGGGAAGCCCGCGCCGGGCACGCGCAGGCTGCGCGGATGGGCAAGGCCGGGTTCGAGCTCGATGTTGCGCACACCCTCCGGGTGGGGCACGCGCAGGGTACCGCCGATCAACAGACGTAGCGCGCTGACCGGGCGGCGCAACACGAGGTCGCGGCCCTCGCGGCGAAACAGCGGATGGCTGGCGAGGCGGATGCGCAGGCGCAGGTCTCCGGCACGATGAAGCGGGTCGGAATGCGGCTCACCCTCGCCGGCGAGGCGCAGCTCGTCGTCATCCACCACTCCGGGCGGGACGCGCACCTCGAGGCGCCGGGTCTGCAGTTGCTCGCCGCTGCCGCCACAGCCGCCACAGAGGCCGGTGTTGCGATAGCCGCGCCCCTCGCAGTCAGGACAGCGCTCCAGACCGGCGGGACCGCGCACTCGGCCCGAGCCGCGGCAGGGCGTGCACAGCCGGCTCACGCTGAGCCGCTCGATGCCGCTCCCGCCGCACTGCGTACAGGGGCTGCGGCGCTCGACCTCGACCGCGTGCAGCGCGCCGGCAAAACTGTCCTCGATGCTGATCTCCAGCGTCTGCCAGCGGTCGGCGCCTCGTTGCGGCGCAGCTTCGGCGGCGGCCTCGTCCTCGTGCGGGGCCTGCCCCTCGTCGCCGAGCAGGGTGGAGAGCAGGCGGTCGTGCGCATCGCGCAGCCGCCTGAACTGCTCGGCGGCGGCAGGGTCGGGGTTGCGGTCGGGATGCCATTGCATGGCGAGCTTGCGGAAGGCGCGCTTGATCTGCTGCGCGCTCGCGCCGGCTGGCAGGCCGAGCAGGGCATGGGGGTCGGACATGGACGGAAGGCTGTGGACTGCGAGGGCAACAGCTTAACCGAGCTTGCCGGCGGATGTGGCGCACGGGCTTGACCAATCCGTTAAGGCTGCAAGAATGTCATGCCGTACTCAATACGGAATCGTATGGTGCGCGATGCCGGCGGAACTCGCCGGGACGCGAACGGGCATGAGAGAAAAGACATGGAGACGAAGTGCCGATGAGCCGACCCCGAGCTTCCGACATCCCGCCCCGCGACTTGTGGGTGGATCATCCGCAGGGCCGCATCTTCGCCAGGGAGTGGAATCCGCCCGGGGGCGACGCGGTGGGCGCAGCGAGTCCGATCGTGCTGTTCCACGACTCGCTCGGTTGCGTCGAGCTGTGGCGCGACTTTCCTGCGGCGCTGAGCGTGGCGAGCGGGCGGCGGGTGATCGCGTACGACCGCCTCGGTTTCGGCCGCTCGGATGCGCGCGAGGCGCTTCCCGAGCTCGACTTCATCGCCGAGGAGGCACGGGTTTATTTCCCCGCGGTACGGGAGCAGCTCGGCCTGGAGCGCTTCGTGGTGTTCGGCCACAGCGTGGGCGGCGGCATGGCGGTGAATTGCGCGGCGGCGTTTGCCGGCGCTTGCGATGCCTTGATCACCGAGTCGGCGCAGGTGTTTCCCGAGGACCTGACCCTGAGCAGCATCGCCGCGGCCAAGGGGCAGTTCGTAGACGAATCGCAGCTGCAGCGCCTCGCCCGCTATCACGGCGACAAGGCGCGCTGGGTGCTGGATGCCTGGACGGAGAGCTGGCTGCATCCCGGCTTCGCCGCCTGGTCGCTGAAGTCGGTGCTGCCACAGGTGCGTTGCCCGGTGCTGGCCATCCACGGCATGCACGACGAGTACGGCACCAGCGTGCATCCCGAGACGATCGGCGAGCTCTCGGCCGGCCCGGCGCAGGTCGCCATCCTGCCGGACACCTTCCACGTGCCGCATCGCGAGCGCCCCGAGGCGGTCATCGAGCTCGTCTGCGCTTTCCTCGAGCCGGTGCGGCGGGGCAAGGCGGCGTGTGCGTCGTGACCGGATGCGGCGGCAGGGGCGGTGGAGGAGCGGAAAGAGGCTCCGCGAACGAAAAAACGCCGACCCGGTGAGGAGTCGGCGTTTCCTGAATCTGGCGCGCCCGGAAGGATTCGAACCTCCTACCCCCTGGTTCGTAGCCAGGTACTCTATCCAGATGAGCTACGGGCGCGTTGCCGAAATCGTTTAGAGCCCGACATCGGAAGGCTGTGTTTGGCGCGCCCGGAAGGATTCGAACCTCCTACCCCCTGGTTCGTAGCCAGGTACTCTATCCAGATGAGCTACGGGCGCTTTTTGCTGCACTGCGAAGGAGCGGGATTATAACGACTGTTCCCACAACTTCAAGTTTTATTTGGCGGAGAGGGTGGGATTCGAACCCACGGTAGGCTTGCACCTACGCCTGATTTCGAGTCAGGTACATTCGACCACTCTGCCACCTCTCCGCTCGAAGGTCGGCATTATAGTGTTTTTTTTTTGGAAGTGAACTGTTTTTTGCTGCCGGTCGAAACGCGACGCCGCGTCCTCGGCGGTGGCGCCGGGCACGCGCGCGGGCATGGCCGCAGGCGCGGCAGCGATGCGCCCGTTCACTTGGCCTGCGGCAGCATTTCCTCGTAGGCGCGCACCGCTTCCGCCGCGTACATCAGGGCCGGGCCGCCGCCCATGTAGGTGCACACGCCCAGGGTCTCCATGATCTGCTCGCGAGTGGCGCCGAGGCGGATCAGCGCCTTGATGTGGAAGCCGATGCAGGCGTCGCAGCGTTGCGATACTGCGATCGCGAGCGCGATGAGCTCCTTCTGCAGCTCGCTCAGCGCACCGTCCTGCAGCGAGCTCTTGGCCATCGCGCCGAAGCCGTGCATGGTCTCGGGGATTTCCTTGCGCAAGGTGGCGAGGGCCTTGGAGACGTCGCCGATGAGCTGGACGTGGGACTTGGACATGATGCGTTCTCCTATTTCAGAAAACGCTTATCTTACTCCGCCGCTGCGCTCGCGGCTATTGCATTGCAGCATCGCGCGCCCGATCCATCCCGCGCCGGCGCTCGAGCGCGGGCTGTGCGGTGAGCCGCTCAGGCGTCGCGGCGCTTGTCGCGCTCGATCAGCGCGTAGGCGGAGTGGTTATGGATGGACTCGAAGTTCTCGGATTCGACCACGTAGGCGTCGATGCGCGGCTCGCGGTTCAGCTCCCCGGCGACGTCGCGTACCATGTCCTCGACGAACTTGGGGTTGTCGTAGGCACGCTCGGTCACCCACTTCTCGTCGGGGCGCTTGAGCAGGCCGAAGACCTCGCACGAAGCCTGCCCCTCGACCATCTGCACCATCTCCTCGATCCACAGGTGGTCGTTGAGCACCGCGGTGACGGTGACGTGCGAGCGCTGGTTGTGCGCGCCATAGGCCGAGATCTTCTTCGAGCATGGGCACAGGCTGGTCACCGGAACGACCACCTTCATGGTGAATCTGTACACGCCGCCCTCGCGGATGCTGCCGATGAAGCAGACCTCGTAGTCCATCAGGCTCTGCACGCCGGATACCGGGGCGGTCTTGTTGATGAAATAGGGGAAGCTCATCTCGACGTGGCCGGTCTCGGCCTCCAGGCGTTCGACCATGGTGCGCAGCATGGGCTCGAAGTTCTCCACCGAGATCTCGCGCTCGCGACCGTTGAGGATCTCGATGAAGCGCGACATGTGGGTGCCCTTGAAGTTGTGGGGCAGGCCGACGTACATGTTGAAGCTGGCCACCGTGTGCTGCACGCCGCCGCGCTTGTCGGCGACCTTGATCGGGTGGCGGATCGACTTGATGCCGACCTTGTCGATCGCGATCCGGCGGCTGTCGGCGCTGCTCTGCACGTCGGGGATGGCGATTGCGGTGGGGGCGTTCATGGGCAGGTTCCCTGCAGATGGTCGGGGGATGGGCGCGCCGGAACCGGCAGCGAAGTGCAATTGTGTTGCACTTCGCTGCCGATCTTAACTTTCCCGACAAAAATGCTCAAGCTTTAGGCGCAGCCCCGGTTGCGCGCTCGATGCTGGCGAGGATGCCGGCCCGGTCCAGTCCGACCGAGGCGAGCAGCTGCCCCTGGTCGCCGTGGTCGATGAAGTGGTCGGGGAGGCCGAGGCGCAGCACGCGCGGGCGCGCGGCGAGGCTGTCGAGGACGCGCGCGACCTCGGCTCCGGCGCCGCCGATCACCGCGCTTTCCTCCAGGGTCACGATGAGCTCGTGGCTGGCGGCGAGCTCGGCGACCAGCTCGGCGTCGAGCGGCTTGACGAAGCGCATGTTGGCCACGGTGGCATCGAGCGTCTCGGCGACTTCGCGCGCCACCCCAAGCAGGCTGCCGAAGGCGAGCAGGGCGATGCCGCGGCCGTGGCGCACGACCTCCCCCTTGCCGATCGGCAGGGCGCGCATCTGCGCCTGCGGCACGGTACCGTTGCCACCACCGCGCGGGTAGCGCACCGCGCTCGGGCCGGGGTGCTGCACCGCGGTGTAGAGCATCTGGCGGCACTCGTCCTCGTCGGTGGGCGCCATCACCACCAGGTTGGGGACACAGGCCAGGAAGGAGAGGTCGAAGGCGCCGTGGTGGGTCGCGCCGTCGGCGCCCACCAGGCCGCCGCGGTCGATCGCGAACACGACCGGAAGGTTCTGCAGCGCGACGTCGTGGATGAGCTGGTCGTAGGCGCGCTGCAGGAAGGTCGAGTAGATCGCCACCACCGGCACGAAGCCTTCGCAGGCCAGGCCTGCGGCGAAGGTCACCGCGTGCTGCTCGGCGATGCCGACGTCGAAGTAACGCTCGGGGAACTCCTGCGCGAAGCGCACCAGGCCGGAGCCCTCGCGCATTGCCGGGGTGATGCCGACGATGCGTGGGTCGGCCTTGGCCATGTCGCACAGCCAGTCGCCGAACACCTGGGTGTAGGTGAGCTTGCCACCGCTCTTGCCGGCCTGGATGCCGGCGGTGTGATCGAACTTGGAGACGCCGTGGTAGAGCACCGGGTCGGCCTCGGCGAGCTTGTAGCCCTGGCCCTTGCGGGTGATCACGTGGAGGAACTGCGGCCCCTTGAGCTTGCGGAGGTTCTGCAGCGTGGGGATGAGCGCGTCGAGGTCGTGGCCGTCGATCGGGCCGTAGTAATGAAAGCCGAACTCCTCGAACAGCGTGCCTGGCCCGATCATGCCCTTGGCGTACTCCTCGACCTTGCGCGCGAGTTCGGCCACTGGCGGCGCCACGCCCAGCACCTTCTCGCCGACACGGCGCGCGGTGTTGTAGGTCGAGCCCGACATCATGCGGGCGAGGATCTTGGTGAGCGCCCCGACCGGTGGCGAGATCGACATCTCGTTGTCGTTGAGGATCACCAGCAGGTTGAGGTTCTCCATGTCGCCGGCGTTGTTGAGAGCCTCGAAGGCCATGCCGGCGGACATCGCGCCGTCACCGATCACCGCGATCGCGTGGCGGTCCTCGGCACGCGCGCGCGCCGCGACCGCCATGCCGAGCGCCGCTGAGATCGAGGTGGAGGAGTGCGCGGTGCCGAAGGTGTCGTACTCGCTCTCGCTGCGGCGCGGAAAACCGGAGATGCCGCCGAAGTGGCGCAGTCCGCTCATCGCCTCGCGGCGGCCGGTGAGCACCTTGTGGCCGTAGGTCTGGTGGCCGACGTCCCACACGATGCGGTCGTACGGGGTGTTGAAGACGTGGTGCAGCGCGATCGTCAGCTCTACCGTGCCGAGGTTGGAGGACAGGTGGCCGCCGGTCTTCGATACCGACTCGATCAGGAAGGCGCGCAATTCCGTGGCGAGGGCGCCGAGTTCGCGGCGATCGAGTGCACGCACATCGGCGGGGCAGCCGATGCGTTCCAGGTTCGGGTAGGGGGCCATGGGGGGATCCGGCTTTCGGGTTGTTCTTGGGGGCCGTCGTCGGGCGTGATCAGAAGGCGCGGTGCACGATGTAGTCCGCCAGCTGCTCCAGGCGCAGCGCGCGCGCGCCGAAGGGGCGCAGGCTGGCGCGGGCGTCATCGAGCATCTCCTCGGCGAGCCGGCGCGCGTCGACGAGGCCGAGCAGGCTCACATAGGTCGGCTTGTCGTTGTCGGCGTCCTTGCCGGCGGTCTTGCCCAGCGTCGCGGTGTCTGCCTCGGCGTCGAGGAGGTCGTCGACCACCTGGAAGAGCAGGCCGACGACCTTGGCGTAGTGGTCCAGGCGCTCGAGCTCGCCGGCATCCAGCGCCGCGCCGGCGCGTGCGCCGAGCAGCACCGCCGCGCGGATCAGCGCGCCGGTCTTGTGGATGTGCATGAACTCCAGCTCTTCGCGCCCCAGCCGCTTGCCCACCGCAGCGAGGTCGATCGCCTGGCCGCCGGCCATGCCGCGCGAGCCGGAGGCGACGGCGAGCTGGTTCAGCATCGCGAGCTGGTTCGCCGGCTCGGTGCCGAGCGGACGCTCGGCGAGAACCTGGAAGGCCAGCGTCTGCAGCGCGTCGCCCGCGAGCAGGGCGGTGGCCTCGTCGAACTCGACATGCACGGTGGGTTTACCGCGGCGCAGCACGTCATCGTCCATGCACGGAAGGTCGTCGTGCACCAGCGAATAGGCGTGGATCAGCTCGACCGCGCAGGCGATGCGGTCGAGGTCCTCGGCCGCGGCACCGGCGAGTGCGCCGGCCGCATGCGCGAGCAGCGGGCGCACGCGCTTGCCGCCACCGAGCACCGCATAGCGCATCGCCTCGTGCAGGCGCTGCGGAGCCACCGCGGGGTCGGGCAGCACGCCGGCGAGCGCGACCTCGGTGCGCTGCTGGATCTGAGCCGTCCATTCGGAGAAGGAGGGGAGCTTGCTGTCTGCGTTCATGCGCCTGCCTGGTCGCCGTCACGGCTCGAATCGGTCGGGAAATCGGTGAGGCCGTCGCCTTCGAGCATGCGCACGCGCTGCTCGGCGTCGCCGAGCGTGGCCTGGCAGTGGCGCAGCAGGCCGACGCCGCGCTGGTAGCGCGCGAGGGCATCCTCGAGCGGTAGATTGCCGGATTCCATTTCCTGGACGATGGCCTCGAGCTCGGAGACCGCCGCTTCGAACGACTTGGGGGAGGATGCCGACTTTGGCATGGATCAATATCTGGCGCGGCAAAAGCGGGAAAATAACCGAAGGCGGGTATGGCGGTCAAACAGGGGCTGCCTTACACTAAACCCTTTATTTTTCCGGATTTCTTGTCCGCAAGAGGAGGTTCGGGGATGTCCGACATCGCTTCCAAGGCTCAACTGGCCCAGGCTGCCTCCCAGCTGCCTGTCTCGTGGTACTTCGACCAGAAGGTTTTCGAACTGGAGAAAAAGCTCCTCTTCGATGCCGGGCCGGGGTACGTCGGCCATGAGCTGATGGTTCCCGAGGTCGGCAACTACCGTTCGCTCGAGTGGCTGGACCATTCCAAGCTGCTGTTCCGCACCGAGGCGGGCGTCCATCAGATGTCCAACGTCTGCCGCCATCGCCAGGCCATCATGCTGCAGGGCAGCGGCACCACCAAGCACGTGGTGTGCCCGGTGCACCGGTGGACCTACGACCGCCAGGGCAATCTGCTCGGTGCGCCGCACTTTCCCGAGAAGCCCTGCCTGGGCCTCAGGCGCGACGAGCTCGAGCGCTGGAACGGCCTGCTCTTCAAGGGGCCGCGCTCGGCCGGCGCCGACCTCGCCGGCATGCAGGTGGCGGGCGAGCTCGACTTCTCGGGCTACAAGCTCGACAAGGTCGAGATCCACCACTGCAACTACAACTGGAAGACCTTCATCGAGGTCTATCTGGAGGACTATCACGTCGTTCCCTTCCACCCCGGATTGGGCAACTTCGTGACCTGCAAGGACCTGACCTGGCAATTCGGCGACTGGTATTCGGTGCAGAAGGTGGGTATCACCTCGCTCGCCAAGCCGGGCTCGGCGACCTACGCCAAGTGGCACAAGGCCGTGCTCGACTACTACGGCGAGAAGAGGCCCACGCACGGTGCGATCTGGCTGACCTACTACCCCAACATCATGGTCGAGTGGTACCCGCACGTGCTGGTGGTGAGCACGCTGATCCCGACCGATATCGACAGGACGACCAACGTGGTCGAGTTCTACTACCCCGAGGACATCGCCGAGTTCGAGCGCGAGTTCGTCGACGCCGAGCAGGCCGCCTACATGGAGACGGCGATCGAGGATGACGAGATCGGCGAGCGCATGGACCGCGGGCGCAGGGCGCTGATGAAGGAAGGGCGCAACGAGGTCGGCCCCTACCAGTCGCCCTTCGAGGACGGCATGCAGCACTTCCACGAGTTCTACCGCCGCATCATGGAGCCTCACATCGGCGGGTGAGGCGAAGCGGCTGCGTTCGCGCCTTCCTGCCCTCCTACAGAACCGCTTGCGTTTGGGGTGGGATGTAGGAGCGGCGGAAGTCGCGAATCCGGTCGTCGCGAGGTGGGCGCACGCCTCAGCGCGCGTCCTGCAGTTCCTTCGGCAGCGCGAAGGTCACGCGCTCGGGCACGCCGTCGAGGTTGCGCACCTTGCCGCCGCTCAACTCTTCCAGGCGGGCGATCACCTCTGCAACCAGCACCTCCGGCGCCGACGCGCCCGCGGTGACGCCGACGCGGCGCTTGCCCTCGATCCAGGCGGGGTCGATGCCGTCGGCGTTGTCGATCAGGTAGGCGGGCACGCCGCGCAGTTCGGCGACCTCGCGCAGGCGGTTGGAGTTGGAGCTGTTCTTGGAGCCGACCACGAACACCACGTCGGCGTGCGGGGTCATGAACTTCACCGCGTCCTGGCGGTTCTGCGTGGCGTAGCAGATGTCGTCCTTCTTCGGCCCGACGATGCGGGGGAAGCGGGCACGCAGCGCGTCCACGATCGCCGCCGCGTCATCCACCGACAGCGTGGTCTGGGTCACGTAGGCGAGCTGATCGGGGTCGGAAACCTGCAGTGCGGCGACGTCGGCCGGGGTCTCGACCAGATGGATGCCGCCATCGACCTGGCCCATGGTGCCCTCGACCTCGGGGTGGCCCTTGTGGCCGATCATGACGATCTCCTTGCCCTGGTCGCGCATCCGCGCCACCTCGACATGGACCTTGGTGACCAGTGGGCAGGTGGCATCGAACACGCGCAGGCCGCGGCGCTCGGCTTCCTCGCGCACCGCCAGCGAGACGCCGTGGGCGGAAAAGATCACCGTGTTGCCGGCGGGCACCTCGTCGAGCTCGTCGACGAAGATCGCGCCCTTGGCGCGCAGGTCGTCGACGACGAACTTGTTGTGCACGACCTCGTGGCGCACGTAGATCGGCGCGCCGTAGCGCTTGAGTGCGCGCTCCACGATTTCGATCGCACGCTCGACGCCGGCGCAGAAGCCGCGCGGATTGGCGAGCAGGATTTCCTTGTCGTTCATCTTTTTTCTCTGTGGGGTGTCGCGGGTGGCGTTCAGGAGATCCCGATCACCTGCACCTCGAAGCGGATCGCCTTGCCCGCCAGCGGGTGGTTGAAGTCGATCAGCGCCGACTCGGCGTCGATCTCGCGCACCAGGCCGGAGTAGCGCGAGCCGTCGGGGGCGGTGAACTCCATGATGCTCATGGCTTCGATCTCTTCTTCGGGCATGTGTTCGCGCTTCACGCGCTCGACGAGTTCGTCGCGATAGGGGCCGAAGGCTTCGTCGGCGGCGAGCTCGAAGACATGGTGGGTGCCGGGCATGAGGCCGATCAGCAGGCGCTCCATGGCGGGCAGCATTTCGCCCGCGCCGAGCTGCAGCGTGGCCGGAGTGGCGTTGAAGGTGCTGATCAGCGGCTGTCCGCTCGGCAGCGAGATGCGGTAGTGCAGGGTGACGAGGCTGTTGGCCTGGATCGCTTCGCTCAAGATGGTGCTCCGGGTCGGGGCTGGTCGCCTGTGGAGGGGCCGAAAAGCTGGCCCCACAGCATCATCACGACGCCCACGGTGATGGCCGAGTCGGCCAGGTTGAACGCCGGCCAGCTCCAGCCGGCGTAGTGGAAGTGCAGGAAGTCCACGACCGCGCCGTGCACGATGCGGTCGTAGACGTTGCCGAGCGCGCCGCCGATGATCAGCGCGAAGGCCGCCGGCAGCAGCTTCTCATGGCGGTGGTGGTGCATCAGCGCGAGCAGCCAGGCGCTGATGGCGAGCGCCAGCACGGTGAAGAACCAGCGTTGCCAGCCGCTGTGCTCGGCGAGGAAGCTGAACGCCGCGCCGGTGTTGTACACCAGCACCAGGTCGAAGAAACCCGTCACCGGGATCATCTCGCCGCGGTGCAGGTTCGCCAGCACGAGCTGCTTGGTGACCTGGTCGAGCACGCCGACCAGCACGGCGAGCACCAGCCACGGCAGCATCAGCGCGAGCGCATTGCGCGGCGCAGGAGAGCTCATCGTCGCGGCTGCCTCAGGCATGGGTGCGGGTTTCGCCTGCGCCGAACAGGTTGCTCGCGCAACGTCCGCACAGCGTCGGATGCTCGGCATCGCTGCCGACCGAATCCACGTAATGCCAGCAGCGCTCGCACTTCTGCGCCGCGCTCGGGGTGGCGACGATACGCTCGTGCTCCGCGCCGGCCACTTCGGACAGGATGGCCACCGAGGTCATGGTGACGAAGCGCAGGTCCTCGCCCAGGCTGACCATGGCGGCGAACTTGTCGGTGGTGAGCGCGAGCTCGAGTTCGGCCTGCAGCGAGGCGCCGACCTTGCCTTCGGTGCGCAGCGCCTCGATGACCTTGAGGCCCTCGGCGCGCACCGCGCGGATGGTCTCCCAGCGCGCGATCAGGCCGGCCTCGCCCTCCTGAGCGGGCAGGGCGTGGAAGGTGTGCAGCATCACGCTGTCGGCTTCCTCGCCGGCCTTGGCCGGGTTGAGGATGGCCCAGGCCTCCTCGGCGGTGAAGGACAGGATCGGCGCCATCAGCTTCAACAGGGTCTGCGTGATGTGCCACAGCGCGGTCTGCGCGGCGCGGCGCGGCAGGCTGCCGGCGGCGGTGGTGTACAGGCGGTCCTTGAGGATGTCGAGATAGAAGGCGCCGAGGTCTTCGGCACAGAACACCTGCAGCGCCTGCACGATGCGGTGGAACTCCATCCTGGCGTAGTCGGCCTCGGCCTGCTGCGCCATCTGGCGGGTGAAGGCGAGCGCGTAGCGGTCGAGGTCCATCCACTGCTCGAGCGGCACGGCGTCCCTGGCGATGTCGAAGTCGGCGGTGTTGGCGAGCAGGAAGCGCAGGGTGTTGCGCACGCGGCGATAGACCTCGACCACGCGGTCGAGGATCTCCTTGGAGATCGACAGTTCGCCCGAGTAATCGGTGGACGCCACCCACAGGCGCAGGATCTCGGCGCCGAGCTTGCCGGTGACTTCCTGCGGCACGACCACGTTGCCGAGCGACTTGCTCATCTTGCGGCCCTGGCCGTCCACCGCGAAGCCGTGGGTGAGCAGGCTGCGGTAGGGCGCGTGCCCGTCGATCGCGCAGCCGGTGAGCAGCGAGGAGTGGAACCAGCCGCGGTGCTGGTCCGAGCCTTCCAGGTACATGTCGGCGCGCGGGCCTTCCGGGTGCCCGTCGTTGTGCGAGCCGCGCAGCACGTGCTTGTGCGTGGTGCCGGAGTCGAACCAGACGTCGAGGGTGTCGCTGATCTTCTCGAACTGCGCAGCCTCGGCGCCGAGCAGCTCGGCAGCATCGAGCTTGAACCAGGCCTCGATGCCTTCCTGCTCCACGCGCAGTGCGACCGCTTCCATCAGCTCGACCGTGCGCGGATGCAGCTCGCCGGTCTCCTTGTGCAGGAAGAAGGGGATCGGCACGCCCCAGTTGCGCTGGCGCGAGATGCACCAGTCGGGGCGGTTGGCGATCATCGCGTGCAGGCGCGCCTGGCCCCAACCCGGGTAGAACTTGGTCGCCTCGACCGCGCGCAGCGCGCGCTCGCGCAGCGTCGAGCCGTCGGCGGCGTCGCGGTCCATGCCGACGAACCACTGCGCGGTGGCGCGATAGACCAGCGGCGTCTTGTGGCGCCAGCAGTGCATGTAGCTGTGGGTGATCTTGCCGTGCGACAGCAACGCGCCGACTTCGGCGAGCTTGTCGACGATGACCGGGTTGGCCTTCCAGATGTTCATGCCGCCGAAGAAGGGCAGGTCGGGCACGTACTCGCCGCCGCCCATCACCAGCGACAGGATCTCCTCGTTGCTGCGGCCGTAGGCGCGCCACGAGTTGAAGTCGTCCACGCCGTGCGCCGGCGCCGAGTGCACGATGCCGGTGCCGGCGTCGATGCCGACGTAGTCGGCCAGATACACCGGCGAGACGCGGTCGAAGAAGGGGTGACGGAACTCGATGCGGTCGAGCGCTGCGCCCTTGGCGGTGGCGACGATCGTGCCCTCGCGCTGGTAGCGCTGCAGGGCGGATTCGACGAGCTCTTTCGCGAGCACCAGCAGGCGATCGCCGACGTCCACGAGCGCGTAGTCGAACTCGGGGTGGGCGTTGAGTGCCTGGTTGGCGGGGATGGTCCACGGGGTGGTGGTCCAGATCACCGCGGCGGCGGGCTTGTCGAGCTTCGCCAGGCCGAATGCGGCGGCGAGCTTGTCGGCGTGTGCCGCGGAAACCGGAAACGCGACGTCGATGGTCGGCGAGGGCTTGTCGGCGTACTCCACCTCGGCCTCGGCGAGCGCCGAGCCACAGTCGAAGCACCAGTTCACCGGCTTCAGGCCCTTGAACACGTAGCCGTTCTTCGTCATCTCGGCGAGCGCGCGGATCTCGTTGGCCTCGTTGGCGAAGTCCATCGTGCGGTAGGGGTTGTCCCAGTCACCGAGCACGCCGAGGCGGATGAAGTCGGCCTTCTGGATCTCGATCTGTTCGGCGGCGTAGGCGCGGCAGAGCTCGCGCACCTTGTCCGCGGGCAGGTTCTTGCCGTGGGTGACCTCGACCTTGTGCTCGATCGGCAGGCCGTGGCAGTCCCAGCCCGGCACGTAGGGCGCGTCGAAGCCGGCGAGCGTCTTCGAGCGCACGATGATGTCCTTGAGGATCTTGTTGAGCGCGTGGCCGATGTGCAGGCTGCCGTTGGCGTAGGGCGGGCCGTCGTGGAGCACGAACTTGGGCCGGCCGGCGCTGGCCTTCCGGATGCGCTGGTAGAGCTTGCGTTGCTGCCAGTCGGCGATCCAGCCCGGCTCGCGCTTGGGCAGGTCGCCGCGCATCGGGAAGGGGGTGTCGGGCAGGTTGAGCGTCTTGCGGTAGTCGGCCATGGCGGAGTCGGAAGTCGGTGGGATCGTCGGGGTTCGTCGGGCCTTCAGGCGGGCAGAGGGTTCGCGGCCAGCCAGTCGCGGGCGGCCAGGCTGTCGAGCGCGATCTGCGCACGCAGCGCGTCGAGCGAGGAGAATTTCTGCTCTGCGCGCAGGCGGTGCAGGAAATGTACGCGGATGTGGGCGCCGTAGCAGTCCTGCGCCCAGTCGAAGAGGTGGACCTCGAGGCGGGCGCGGCCGTTCGCGGTCGCGGTCGGGCGCAGCCCGATGTTGGCGACGCCGGCCACCGGGCCGGCCGCGAGGCCCTCGACGCTCACCACGTACACACCGCCCAGCGCCGGGCGGCGGTGCTTCATCTGGATGTTCGCGGTCGGGAAGCCGAGCTGGCGGCCGAGCTTGTCTCCATGGCTGACCCGGCCAGCGATGCTGTAGGGGCGGCCGAGCAGGTGCGCAGCGTGGGCGAGATCGCCTGCGGCGAGCGCGGCGCGCACCGCCGAACTCGACACGCGCTCGCCGGCGACCGTGAGCGTGGGCATGGACTCCACCCCGAAGCCCAGCCGTGCGCCGGCTTCCTGCAACATTGCGAAGTTGCCCTGGCGGCGGGCGCCGAAACGGAAGTCGTCACCGATGAAGAGGTGACGCACGCCGAGGCCGCGCACCAGGATGTCGTCGATGAAAGACTGCGCGGGTTGTGCAGCGAAGCGCGCATCGAAGCGGCAGACGTGGCAGCGGTCGACGCCCGCGGCAGACAGCAGCAGCAGCTTCTCGCGCAGCGAGGCGAGGCGGGCGGGAGCGTCGGCGGGACTGAAGTATTCGCGCGGGTGCGGCTCGAAGGTGAGCACCACCGCCGGCAGGCCGAGCGCACGGGCCTTTCCGGTGAGCAGCGAGAGCAGCGCCTGGTGGCCGAGATGCACGCCATCGAAGTTGCCGATGGTGAGCACCGCAGCCGTGTCGGCGTGCTCGGGAATCCCGCGGTGAACCTGCATAAGCGCCTGAAAAAGCCGCGATTATAGCGGCAAAGGCCAGTGCTGCGGGCCTCGGGGGCAGAGCCGCACACGCGGACGAGGGTTGCGAGCAGCCGCTCGCCGAGTGCCGGACCGCCCCGTTCGCCGCTGCACGGCCATCGAAGCCCGGGGGGCATGTAGGAGCGCCGGCAGGCGCGAAAGCGGCGCTCCGCCAACCGATCACGCCACCGCTCCGGCACGAGTCTCGGCAAGCCTGCCGGACGCGAAGGCGATACGCCGCTCAGTCGAGCCGCGCCACCCTGGTCGGGGCGCTCGGGGCGTGCTCCTCGAAGTAGCGCTTGACGCCGCGCATCAGCGCCGTAGCCATCTTGTCCTGGTAGGCCTCGTCGTTGAGCCGGCGCTCTTCCTGCGGATTGCTGATGAAGGCCGTCTCGACCAGCACCGAGGGAATGTCGGGTGCGCGCAGCACGGCGAAGCCGGCCTGTTCGACCTCGGGCTTGTGCAGCCGGTTGATGTTGCCGAGCTCGCCGAGCATGGCGCGCCCGAGCTTGAAGCTGTCGTTGATCGTCGCGGTCTGCGACAGGTCGAGCAGGGTGCGGGCGATGTGGCCGTCCTGGCGGGCGAGGTTGACGCCGCCCACGAGGTCGGCATCGTTCTCCTTCTGCGCCAGCCAGCGCGCGGCCGAACTCGAGGCGCCGCGCTCGGAGAGCACGTACACCGAGCTGCCGTTGGCCTCGGGGCGCACGAAGGCGTCGGCGTGGATGGACACGAAGAGGTCGGCACGGACCCGGCGGGCGCGGGCCACGCGCTGGTGCAGGGGCACGAAATAGTCGCCGTCCCGCGTCAGCACCGCGCGCATGCCCGGCATGGCGTCGATCTTGCGCTTGAGGCGGTGCGCGATCGACAGGGTGACGTCCTTCTCGTAGCTACCGCCGCGTCCGATCGCGCCCGGGTCCTCGCCGCCATGGCCGGCGTCGAGCACCACGGTGTACAGGCGATCGACCGCCGGTTCGTTGCGCTTGCCACGCCGGACCGGTTCGCGCGGCTCCTCGCGCGCCACCGCGGCGGTGTTGCCGCCAGCGTCGCCCATGGCCGCATCCATCGGCGAATCCTTCATGATCAGCGCCATCAGCGGATCGTGGGCCTCGGTCGGGTGCAGGTCGAGCACCAGGCGGTGGCCGTAGCTGCCCACCGGGTCCAGGGTGAACACCTGCGGGTTGATCGCGGCCTTGAGCTCGATCACCACGCGCACCACGCCCGGCCGGTTCTGCCCGGCGCGGATCAGGCGGATGTAGGGGTCGGAGTCGAGCACCTTGGAGGGCAGGGACTGCAGCACGCTGTCGAGCTGCACGCCCTCGAGGTCGACCACCAGGCGCTGCGGATCCTCGACCAGCATGTGGCTGTGGCGCAGGCGGGATGAACCCTCGAGGGTGATGCGGGTGTATTCCGCCGACGGCCACACGCGCACCGCGAGCAGGCTCGCCGAACTTGCCAGCCCGACCGGGCTCACCAGCATGGCCAGTGACGCGCCGGCCAGCTTGAGCAGCCGGCGGCGATCGATACGCCCCGCGGCGAAGGCCTCGGCAGCGCTGGCGAGCCCCGAGGCCTGGGAGAGGCTCAGGTCGTCCCGGGCGCCGGGTCCGCGCCCCGTAAAGCTTTCACCAGTCCGATCACGCATGTTCGCCCCGCTTCCGTGTTTGCGCTGATCGCCACATCCCGCCCGGATCCGCCGGCCTGCAGGACGATTTCGACGTCGGGAGAGGGCAGATGGGGCGAGGCCTTGTCCGGCCATTCCACGATGCAGACGCCCTCACCGGCGAAGTATTCGTCCAGCCCCGCGTCGAGATATTCGTCTGGCGAGGTGAAGCGATAAAAATCAAAGTGATATAAGTTTAAGCTAGAAACGACGTAAGGTTCAATCAAGGTGTAGGTCGGGCTCTTCACCTTGCCCTCGTGGCCGAGCCCGCGCAGCAGGCCGCGGGTGAGGGTGGTCTTGCCGGTGCCGAGGTTGCCCTGCAGCCAGATCTGCAGCCCGGGGGCGAGAACGCGGGCGAACGCGGCGCCAAGCGCCACGGTGGCGGCCTCGTCGGGCAAATGCGCCTGCAGGCGTGCGCCGTTATCATCGGCAGTCTGGATCGACTCGATCATCGGGACCTCTGACAAATGGAAACAAAATTGCCGGCGCCGGACGGGGCGGCGGCCGACGGGACCATCCTCGACGGCGCGGCGCTTGTTGCGCGGATCAGACAGTGGGGGCGCGAACTCGGCTTCGACGCGGTCGGCGTCGGCGGGGTCGATCTCACCGATGCCGAGCCTGGCCTGGCCGCCTGGCTGGAAGCCGGGTTTCACGGGGACATGGATTATATGGCGCGCCACGGCATGAAACGCGCGCGCGCCGCCGAACTGCTGCCCGGCAGCATCCGCGTGATCAGCGTACGCATCGGGTACTGGCCCGATGCCGCGCCGGCGCTGCAGGTGCTCGCCGATGGCGAGCGCGCCTACGTGTCGCGCTACGCGCTCGGCCGGGACTACCACAAGCTGGTGCGCAACCGCCTGCAGAAGCTGGCCGACCGCATCAGCGCCGAGGTCGCGCACCAGTACCGCGTGTTCACAGACTCGGCGCCCATCCTCGAGGTCGAGCATGCCAGCCGCAAGGGCCTGGGCTGGCGCGGCAAGCACACCCTGCTGCTCGATCGCGCCGCGGGCTCGTGGTTCTTCCTCGGCGAGATCCTCACCGACCTGCCGCTGCCGGTGGACGCGCCGGTGGAGTCGCACTGCGGGCGCTGCACGGCCTGCATCGACGCCTGCCCCACCGGCGCCATCGTCGCGCCCTACCAGGTCGACGCACGGCGCTGCATCTCCTACCTCACCATCGAGTTGCACGGCGCGATCCCCGAGGAGCTGCGCCCGCTGCTCGGCAACCGCATCTACGGCTGCGACGACTGCCAGCTCGTGTGCCCGTGGAACCGCTTCGCCCAGCTCGGTCGCGAGCCCGATTTCGCCCCCCGCCAGGGGCTGGACGACGCCAGGCTGGCCGAGCTGTTCGCGTGGACGGCGGCCGAGTTCGCAGAGCGCACCGCCGGCAGCCCGATCCACCGCATCGGCCACGCGCGCTGGCTGCGCAACATCGCGGTCGCGCTCGGCAACGGCCCGGCCACGCCGGCGGCGCGCGCGGCCTTGCATGCGCGCGCCGACGACGAGGATGCGATGGTGCGCGAGCACGTCGCCTGGGCGCTCGCCCGCCTTGACGCCGCCGCCGGCTAGAATGCGCGCCCGCAACGAGAATCAGGACCCCCCGCCATGGAAGAGCGCATCGTCGTGCTGGAGACCAAGCTGATGGCTGCCGAGGACCTCCTCGACGAACTCAACCGCACGGTCTGGCGCCAGCAGCAGGAGCTCGACCTGCTGCGCCAGCACCTCCATCAGCTCGCCCAGCAGGTCAAGACCCTGCAGCCTGGCGACCCGCTGCGCCCGGAAGACGAGATCCCGCCGCACTGGTGAGCGCAGCCGGCACAAACGAACCACGCCCATGCAGGAGCGCCTGCAGGCGCGAATGCGGCGGTGGAACGTGCGCCGCGCCCGTCGGAGCCGCGGTCTGGTTCATGTAGGAGCGCCGGCAGGCGCGAAAGCGGCGCGTGAGAAATAGACGCCGGCGGGTACGCCCACGGCTGGATTCGCGCCTGCCGGCGCTCCTACAACCCGCCGGGCCGTGGCGCCATCCCTGCGGCTGCTTTCGCTGCACCGGGCGGTGAGTTGAGGGGCGAGGCCGTCGCAAGCACCCAAGCCTGCCCCGGCCGCCCGGACCGCGATGTTTCATGTAGGAGCGCCGGCAGGCGAATGCGGCGCACGGCGATGCGGAAAGCGGCCGGGCAGTCGCTGCGGCGATCGAGGGACGCGTCTTCGCGCGCGCGCCTGCCGGCGTGCCTGCGCGAGGCGGCAGCCCGCGGCGGCGTCGGCTGGCCTAGCCGACCAGCGCGCCGGTGAGGCGCGAGAGGGTGTCGCCGAAGGCGGTGGTGAGGATCACCAGGATCGGCATGCCGTGGCAGAAGGCGAGCACGGCGCGGCGGATGCGCGGATGGGCCTCGTGGAGCTCGAGGAAGTAGGTGCACACCAGGCGCAGCTTGATCGCCATCACCAGCGACACCCCCACCGCGACGAGCACGGCGTTCGCGTCCGAGCTGCCGATGCCGGCGCCGCCCACGCTGAGCAGCACCAGCATCAGCCAGGCGAGGTCGATCCTGCGGTCGCCGATCTTGCGTTCTGGGCTCATGCGGGTTTCCTCATCCGAGCAGGTAGAAGAGCGGGAAGATCATCAGCCAGATCATGTCGGTGACGTGCCAGTAGCAGGCGAAGGCCTCCAGCCCGCTGTGCTCCTCGGTGGTGTAGGCCCCCAGGCCGGTGCGCACGATCACCCACATCATGCCGAGCAGGCCCCAGAACACGTGCACCAGGTGGGTGAAGGTCAGGTAGTAGTAGCTGACGATGAACACCCCGGCGCTGCCGTCGAGCCCGAGCGCGAAGTTGCGCTGCAGCTCGAAGACCTTGATCGTCGGGTAGCCTAGTCCGAACACGAAGCCGGCGAGCATCCAGCGCACGGTCGCGCGCCTGTCGCCGCGCCGCATCGCGTGCAGCGCGCGCGCCACGCACCAGCCGCTGGTGAGCAGCATCAGGGTGTAGCCGGTGCCGGCCAGCAGCGAGAGCCGCTCGGGGCCCGCCTGGAAGGCTTCCGGGTGATGGGCGCGCGCGACGAAGAAGACCGCGAAGAGCAGGGCGAACTCGGTGATCTCGCAGAAGATGCCCACCCACATCGCCTTGCTGCCGGGGATGCGCCCGGCGCCCTGCTGCGCGCGAAGCGGGGCCGGATCAGAGGCTGGGACGGTCGACGGGAGGGGCACGGCAAGGGTCACGGCAGGGCAGGCAGCACGAGGCGGCGTTGATGGAGCACGGGTGGGGAGTCTGCCTGCCCGGCCTGTTTTTTCCCTTGATTCCGCTCAGGAAGTGCCTGCAATCGCGGGGTCATGTTTCCGCGGACGTCAACGACTCTTGCGCTGTATCAACATTCGCTTATTCCCATCGTGGTTCGATTGCGCCTTTCATCCACCCAAGTCGCACGAGGAGGCCGTCCGCCATGGCGAAAGTGAAGTTCTTCGGAGAAGAGTCGATCCCGCTCGAGATGCACAAGGTCCGCATCGTCCAGAAGCTGAACCTGCCCCCGGTCGAGCGCCGGCTCGAGGCGATCACCGAGGCGGGCAACAACACCTTCCTGCTGCGCAACGCCGACGTGTTCATGGACATGCTCACCGACAGCGGCGTCAACGCGATGAGCGACCAGCAGCTGGCGGCGATGATGATCGCCGACGACAGCTACGCGGGCAGCGCCACCTACACCCGGCTGGAGGATAAGCTGAAGGAGATCTTCGGCATGCCCTTCTTCCTGCCCGCCCACCAGGGCCGCGCGTGCGAGAACATCCTCGCCCAGGTGCTGGTGTCGCCGGGCTCGGTGGTGCCGATGAACTACCACTTCACCACCACCAAGGCGCACATCACGCTCAACGGCGGCAAGGTCGAGGAACTGGTCGCCGACGTCGGCCTCGAGGTGGTCAGCGTACATCCCTTCAAGGGCAACATGGACGTCGCCAAGCTGCGCGACGTGATCGGCATCCACGGCGCCGACAAGATCGCCTTCGTGCGCATGGAGGCCGGCACCAACCTGATCGGCGGCCAGCCCTTCTCGGTGCAGAACCTCGCCGACATCCGCAGGGTGTGCGACGAGTTCGGGCTGATGCTGGTGATGGACGCCAGCCTGCTCGCCGACAACCTGCACTTCATCAAGGAGCGCGAGGAGGCCTGCAAGGACCTGAGCATCCGCGAGATCACCCGCCGCATGGCCGACCTCTGCGACGTCATCTACTTCTCCGCGCGCAAGCTCGGCTGCGCGCGCGGCGGCGGCATGTGCATCCGCAGCGAGGAGCTGTACCGCCGCATGCGTGGCCTGGTGCCGCTCTACGAGGGCTTCCTGACCTATGGCGGCATGTCGGTGCGCGAGATGGAGGCGCTCACCGTGGGCCTCGAGGAGACCATGGACGAGGAGGTCATCAACCAGGGCCCGCAGTTCATCGGCTTCATGGTGGACGAGCTCGTCAAGCGCGGCATCCCGGTGATCACCCCGGCCGGCGGCCTGGGCTGCCACATCAACGCGATGCAGTTCGTCGACCACATCCCGCAGGCGCAGTATCCGGCGGGGGCGCTCGCCTCGGCGCTATACATCGCCGGCGGCATCCGCGGCATGGAGCGCGGCACGCTCTCCGAGCAGCGCGAGCCCGACGGCAGCGAGCTCTTCGCCAACATGGAGCTGGTGCGCCTGGCGATGCCGCGGCGGGTGTTCACGCTGTCGCAGGTCAAGTACGCGGTGGATCGCCTGGAGTGGCTGTACGCCAACCGCCGCCTGATCGGTGGCCTGGTGTTCACCGAGGAGCCGGAGATCCTGCGCTTCTTCTACGGTCGCCTGGCGCCGGTGTCCGATTGGCAGAACGAGCTCGTCGCGCAGTTCCGCAAGGACTTCGGCGACAGCCTCTGAGGCCGGCTGCGCTGCCGGTGGGCGGGTCGCACCTGCCGGCCGGCAGCGCTCCGCGCCCGCATGCGCGCGGAATGCGCCCGAGCGGGCCTCCCGGCGCCGTGCTGCGGTGCGATAATGGTCGCTTCACAGCATCCTGGAGTCCTTCGTGATGAAGTCCCTTACGGCATCCCAGCCGACCCGCGGCGCGCTTGCCGCCACGCTGCTCGCGCTCGGCCTCGCCTTGCCCGGCGCGGCCGCGGCCGAGACCGTGGGCCACGTCGACACCGCCTTCAAGCTCATCGGCCGCAACCACCAGGTGGTGGTCGAGGCCTTCGACGACCCCTCGGTGAAGGGCGTGTCCTGCTACGTCTCGCGTGCGCGCACCGGCGGCCTCAAGGGCACCTTCGGCCTCGCCGAGGACACCGCCGACGCGTCGGTTGCCTGTCGCCAGGTCGGCGACATCTCCTTCTCCGGCCCGCTGCGCGAGCAGGAGGAGGTGTTCTCGCAGAGTGCCTCGATCCTGTTCAAGAAGGTGCGCATCGTGCGCATGGTCGACCCCAGGCGCAACACGCTGGTCTATCTCGTCTACAGCGACAAGCTCATCGAGGGCAGCCCGCAGAATAGCGTCACCGCGGTGCCGGTCCCGGCCTCGCTCCCCATCCCGCTGCGCTGATCCGCTGCATTCTCCGTAGCGCCTCCTTCCGCCCCTCGGCGGGAGCGGGCGCGTTTTTTCTTTTCTCCCATCATGAACCAGTCCATCGCCAGTCCCGTTTCCCGCTTCTTCTTCCGGACCAGCCTCGTGCTGCAGATCGCCATCGGCCTCGGTTGCGGCATCGCGCTCGCCCTCGTCGCACCCGAACTCGCGCGCGCCGCCGGCCTGCTCGGTGACGTGTTCATCTCCGCGCTCAAGGCGGTGGCGCCGGTGCTGGTCTTCGTCCTCGTCGCCTCCGCGGTTGCCAGCCACCGCCAGGGCAGCGAGACCCACGTGCGCCCGATCCTGCTGCTGTACCTGATCGGCACCTTCGGCGCGGCCCTGGTCGGCGTGCTCGCCAGCTTCGCCTTTCCCACCACGCTGGTGCTGGACGCGCCCCAGGTCGCGGGCACGCCGCCGGGCGGCATCGTCGGGGTGCTGAAGAACCTGCTGCTGAACGCGGTCTCGAATCCGGTGCGCGCGCTCATGGAGGCCAACTTCATCGGCATCCTGGCGTGGGCGATCGCGCTTGGCGCCGCGCTGCGTCACGCCGGCGCCGGCACGCGGGCGGCGGTGGCCGACCTCGCCGAGGCGGTGTCGAAGATCGTGCGCGTGGTCATCCGCTTCGCCCCCTTCGGCATCTTCGGGCTCGTCGGCGCCACGCTCACCGAGTCCGGCCTGGGCGCGCTGCTCGGCTACGGCCGACTGCTGCTGGTGATCGTGGGCAGCATGCTCTTCGTCGCCTTCGTCATGAACCCGCTGCTGGTGTTCTGGAAGATTCGCCGCAATCCGTTCCCGCTGGTGTTCACCTGCCTGCGCGAGAGCGCCGTGACCGCCTTCTTCACGCGCAGCTCGGCGGCCAACATCCCGGTCAACCTCGAGCTCTGCCGCCGCCTCGAACTGCACGAGGACACCTACTCGATCTCGATCCCGCTCGGCGCCACGATCAACATGGCCGGCGCGGCGATCACGATCGCGGTGATGAGCCTCGCCGCCGCGCACACGGTGGGGATCGCGGTGGACCTGCCCACCGCGCTGCTGCTGTCCGTGGTGTCGGCGCTCGGCGCCTGCGGCGCGTCCGGTGTCGCGGGCGGCTCGCTGCTGCTGATCCCGATGGCCTGCAACCTGTTCGGCATCCCCACCGACGTCGCCATGCAGGTGGTGGCGATCGGCTTCATCATCGGCGTCGTGCAGGACTCGGTGGAGACCGCGCTCAACTCCTCGACCGACGTGCTGTTCACCGCCGCGGCCTGCCAGGCCGTGGCCCCGTCCGCGGCCTGATCCGGAGCCTCGAGTCGCCCGGTGTCGGCGGATGCTTGATTGCAATCAAGCATCCGCTGTGCGAATTGCATTCAAAAACAGGCACATGGCATCAGGTTGACGGCGGTCAAAGTCGGCCCCTGGCGACCTGCCAGAGTGCGTCACCTTTTCCAATCACGAGGGTGACAACAACATGATTCCAGCGATGCTTTTCAAGTGGGCCGCCGTTCCCGTCCTCGCGCTCGCGATGCAGGGCGCATTTGCCGAAGCGCCCGCCGGCCACGGCGATGCAGCGCTCAAGGAATACCAGGCCGGCGGTTCGCCGATGGCCGACGTGCCCATGCACCACGACATCAACCCGCTGGCGCCGCGCATGTCCGAACCCGAGTTCGAGAAGGCCAAGCGCATCTTCTTCGAGCGCTGCGCGGGCTGCCACGGCGTGCTGCGCAAGGGCGCCACCGGCAAGGCGCTGACCCCCGACCTCACCCTGGAGAAGGGCCTGGAATACCTCAAGGTCTTCATCAAGTTCGGCTCCCCCGGCGGCATGCCCAACTGGGGCACTTCGGGCGTGCTCAACGACGAAGAGGTCGACCTGATGGCGCGCTACATCCAGCAGACCCCGCCGGCGCCGCCCGAGTACGGCCTCAAGGAGATGGAAGCCTCGTGGAAGGTCGTCGTCCCGGTCGAGCAGCGGCCGAAGAAGAAGATGAACGACCTCGACCTCGAGAACCTGTTCTCGGTCACCCTGCGCGACGACGGCAAGATCGCGCTCATCGACGGCGCCAGCAAGAAGATCGTCAGCATCCTCGAGACCGGCTACGCGGTGCACATCTCGCGCATGTCGGCCTCCGGGCGCTACCTGTTCGTGATCGGCCGCGACGCCAAGATCAACCTGATCGACCTGTGGATGGAGAAGCCCGACACCGTCGCCGAGATCAAGGTCGGCCTCGAGGCGCGCTCGGTCGAGAGCTCCAAGGCCGAAGGCTGGGAGGACAAGTACGCCATCGCCGGCACCTACTGGCCGCCGCAGTTCGTGATCATGGACGGCGACACGCTCAAGCCGCGCAAGATCGTGTCGACCCGCGGCATGGTCACCGGCACCCAGGACTATCACCCCGAGCCGCGCGTGGCCGCGATCGTGTCCTCGCACTTCAACCCGGAGTTCTTCGTGAACGTGAAGGAGACCGGGATGGTGTATTCGGTGGATTACCGCGATCTCGAGAACCTCAGGCTGAAGATGATCGAGGCGGCGCCCTTCCTGCACGACGGCGGCTTCGAGTCGAAGCACCGCTACTTCATGGACGCGGCCAACGCCTCGGACAAGATCGCGGTCATCGACACCAAGGAAGGCAAGCTCGAGAAGCTGGTCAGCGTGGGCAAGGTCCCGCACCCGGGCCGTGGCGCCAACTTCGTCGATCCGCAGTTCGGCCCGGTGTGGGCCACCGGCCACCTCGGCGACGAGACCATCTCGCTGATCGGCACCGACCCCGAGAAGCATCCGGACAACGCCTGGAAGGTGGTGCGCACGCTCAAGGGCCTGGGCGGCGGCTCGCTGTTCCTCAAGACCCATCCGAAGTCGAAGAACCTGTGGGTCGATACCACCCTCAATCCGGAGGAGAATGTCTCCCAGTCGGTGGCGGTGTGGGACATCGACAACATCGACAAGGGCTACGAGCTGATCCCGATCGGCGAGTGGTCGGGCATCAAGGAAGGGCCCAAGCGCGTCGTGCAGCCGGAGTACAACAAGGCCGGCGACGAGGTCTGGTTCTCGGTCTGGAACGGTGCGGACCAGGAGTCGGCGATCGTGGTGGTCGACGACAAGACCCGCAAGCTCAAGGCGGTTATCCGCGATCCCAAGCTGATCACGCCGACCGGCAAGTTCAACGTCTACAACACGCAACACGACGTCTACTGACGCGACCCGTGCTCGGGCGGCCTCTTGCCGCCTCGAGCACGGCCGGTGGCGGTGGGCGCGAGGTCGAATCGATTGACGGAGCCACACGGCAGACGCCGCTCGGCGCAGCGCGACTTCCTGTCGCGCTGCGCGCTTTTTTCCAGCCTGCGCGCGGAGCAGCTCGACGAGCTCGCCGCGAGCGGGCGCATTCTCGAGCTCCCGGCGCATGCGGTGCTGCATCGTCCGGGCGAGCCGCTGCGCCAGGCCTTCGTGCTGTGCAGCGGCAGCGTGCTGCGCTACCGCCTGCTTGCCGGCGAGGTGCGCAAGGTGATCGAGCTGGTGCACCGGCCGCAGCTGCTGGCGCCGGGCGAGGTGTTCGGCGCGCGGGAGCACGAGTCGGTGTGTGAGGTCGTCGCACCGGCGATCGTCACCGTGCTCGATGTTCGAGTGCTGCGCCGCATGGTGCGCGAGGACCTCGGCTTCAGCGGCCGCGTCGTCGAGGCGCTCGCGCACAGCCTGCATGCGGTCGAGTTCGACGTCGCCGGCCATCACGCCGGGCTCACCGGCGCGCAGCGCATCCTCGACTACCTCGTCGAGCTCGCCGGGGGCGAGCTGCCGCTGGCCGGCGAGACCACGGTCGAACTCGGCGCCAAGAAGAAGATCGTCGCCGAGCGCACCGGCATGACCCCGGAGGCGTTCTCGCGCAGCCTGCGCGAGCTCGCCGACAAGGGGCTGATCGTCGTCGAGCGCAACCGCATCCACATCCAGAACGCGGCCTTGCTCGACACCAACGCCGGGGCGGCAAGCGAGCCGCGCCGGCTGAGCTTCGCGCGCAAGCTGCGCGGGCGCGAGGACGGCGAGCTGTCGCCGGGCGAGCGCATCAATCTGGCCGGCCGCCTGCGGGTGCTGAGCCAGCGCCTGGCGATCGCGTGGGCGCTGGCTGCGCACGGCATCGGCGCCACGGATGCGCGCGCACAGCTGCGCCAGCTCAGCGCCGAGTTCGAGCGCGCGCTCGCGCGCCTGCAGGCCATCCGCATGGGCGCCGAGCCTGCCGCCCTGCTCGCGGCGGTCGGCCGTGCCTGGGTGCCATATCGCGCGGCGCTGTCCGCCGAGGAGTCCGAGGCGGCGCGGACGCTGGAGACGAGCGAGGACTTCCTCGCCGCCGCGGATGCGCTCACCGCCTACGCCGAGCGCATGGGCGGGCTGCAGTCGGCGCACCACGTCAATGTCGCCGGCCGCAACCGCATGCTGTCGCAGCGCATCGTCAAGCTCTTCCTCTTCGCGGATCTCGCCACCGGCTGCGACATCGCCGCGCTGATCGAGCGCTCGGCTGCGGAGTTCGAGGCCAACCTCGCCGAGCTCCTGCGCGACGGTCGAGCGCTACCCGAGGTCGTCGCCCAGCTCGACGAGGTGGCGAAGCAGTGGCGGCGCCTGCTCGGCGCGCTGGCGCCGAGCGTGGACCGGCCACGCCGCAGCCAGCAGGCACGCCTGGTGACGGCCGAGGGCAAGCGCCTGTTGCGCTGCGTCGATACCGTGGTGAAGCTCTACGAGCGCCTCACGCGCGAGCCCTGAACGCGGCTCGCAGGCACGGCGCTGCGCGTGCAGCGGCGGCGCGGACCGGGCTGCCCCGTCCTCAGCCGCCGTCCGGCTGCGACAGCCGGCGCGCGAGCTCCTCGATCTCCGCCGGCAGGCCCGCAGCGGCGCGGGGCGCTGCCGCGGCGAGCGTCTCGACCAGGCGCGCCACCACGGTCTCGTGCGGCAGGCTGACGCCGTAGTGCAGGGCCAAGCCGGCGCGGAACAGCGCCAGGGTGGGGAAGTTCTCCACGTCGAGGTCGCCGACGAGCTCGGCATCGTCCTCCACGTCCGCCCAGGCGAAGACGATGTCGCGCCGTGCCTCGGCGAGGCGCTCGAGCGTGGAGTGGAATTCGCGGCAGGTGCCGCACCACTGCGCACACAGCGCGAGCACCACGAGGGGAGCGCCGCCGGCAGGCTGGGCGGCGAGCTGGCTTACCGGCACGACCCGGGTGGTTGCCGCGGACACGGCCGGCTGCGCAGGCGCGGGAGGAGCGGGCATGGCGCCGCAGGGCGTGGGCCCGGAGGGTGCGGACGAGGCGCGCCCGGATGCGGTGGCCGGGGAGGCGGGGGGCGTGGATGCTGCGGGTGCGGAGGGGACGGGCGTGGGGTTCATGGCTCGGGTTGGACGCCCGTCCGGGCAAGGGGCTCAGGCCGGGCAGACTTCCGTCATGCTGCACTTGGCGATGCCGAACTCGGTCTCGACCAGCAGCGGGTAAGAGGCGCCGCCGAAGCGGCCGGAGCTGGCGATGTTATAGCCGATCACGCTGCCGCACACGCGACCGATGCGGACGCGGCGGCCGATGCGGAATCCGGCGTCGATCGCGCGATGGATCGACCCTCCGACCGGATCGCGGCGTTGGCGGGCGCGCGACTCGGGGCACGTTCCTTCGACGACGACGAGCGAGCGGGTGTTCATGGCGACCTCTGTGCTGGGGAGCGGAAACGATAGTCCTATCCCTCTTCACGGTCAGCCTAGGGCTTTCCACAGCCGCTGCCTGCAGGAAAGTGCGCACCCCGTGACCAGGGTCACGCGCGCATGCCGGCGTGCAGGTCAGTTTCGCGACACACTGCGCGGCACGAAGCTCACCTTGTGCGCCACCACCGTGTCGCGCATCCTGGCGACATGCGGACGCAGCGCGCCGATCACGTGCATCTCGCAGCGCTTGCAGTCGAACTTCAGCGTCAGCGTCTCGTCGCCATTGACCAGCTGCATCGGGTCGGGGCGGATGCCTTTCACTTCCTTCGGGCACAGGTTGAAGCTGTAGCGCAGGCAGTGCTTGGTGATCATCAGCGAGACGTCGTCGCGCTCCTCGTTTGCCTCGTAGGCGGCGTCGATGAGCTTGACGCCATGCCTGGCGTAGAAGGCGCGCGCCTGGTCGTTCGAGACGTTGGCGAGGTAGCTCAGCGCGTCCTGCGGGTAGGGCACCGGCGGCTCGACGGCTGCCGCGCGCGGCGGACGGGCGTGGGCCTTCAGCCGTGCGGCCTCCAGTTGCTCCACCGCCTCGCGGCGCAGGGCGTTGAGCTGGCTCGCGGGCAGGAAGGGCGCGGCGGGCAGGTCGAGCTCGATCTCGCCCGTGGTGAAGATCGTGTTGCCGAACTTGCCGAGGTGCTCGCGCAGGGTGGCGAGCGCGCGCTCGGCGTTCTGCGCCGGCTCGAAGGCGGCGGCGAGGGTGGCGGTGGCGGCGACGCCGTCCTCGTCGGTCAGCGTCAGCGCGAAGCCGTCGGTCGTGGTGGCGAAGCGTGCATCGACGCGGATGCGGCGCTCGGCGGATTTCTTCTCCAGCGCGCGCTCGAACTCGTGGTCGTGGTTGCGGAACAGCGAGGTGCCCGGCACGAGGTCGGGCGGCAGCGGCTCGGACGGGAAGATGCGGTCGATGCCTTCGCCGCCGCCGTTCGGCTCGGAGCGGTTCACCCGCAGGCCGGTGAGCTCGCCCTTGGGGTCGTACCAGCTCAAGCCGTCGGCGTTGTGGATCGGCGCCACGCGCTCGACGTCGAAGAACTTGCGCCCCTTGGTGTCGATCTTCTTTACCCGGCCGATCGGCTCGCCGACGAACTTGGG
Organism: Thauera sp.; assembly: GCA_024235615.1. Lineage (GTDB taxonomy): Bacteria > Pseudomonadota > Gammaproteobacteria > Burkholderiales > Rhodocyclaceae > Thauera. The sequence continues at coordinate 513,462 of JACKMB010000002.1, forward strand.
CGACTCGAAGGCCTCGATGCCGTGGCGGCGGTCGTTGGTGAAGTAGTCGGTGTAGCCGCGGTTGAAGGTCTTGTCGGCCTGCGGGGTGAAGAAGAAGGTGGTGCGCCCGCTGGAGGCGCGGCGCCAGGCGGGGCCGTCGGCGTCCGGGTGCGCGAGGATGTCGTCGAGCAGGCTGCGGTAGTGGGCAGTGATGTTCTTGACGTAGGAGAGGTCCTTGTAGCGACCCTCGATCTTGAACGAGCTCACGCCCGCGGCGGCCAGTGCGCGCAGGTTGGCGCTCTGGTTGTTGTCCTTCATCGACAGCATGTGCTGGTTGCTGGCGACGGTGTTGCCGTCCTTGTCCTTGAGGTCGTAGGGCAGGCGGCAGGCCTGCGAGCATTCGCCGCGGTTGGCGCTGCGCCCGGTGTGGGCGTGGCTGATGTAGCACTGGCCGGAGAAGGCCACGCACAGCGCGCCGTGCACGAAGTATTCGAGCTGGCAGGTGGTCGCCGCGGCGATCTTCCTCACCTCGGCGAGCGACAGCTCGCGCGCGAGCACGATCTGCGAGAAGCCCACGTCCTGCAGGAAGCGCGCCTTGCTGGCGTCGCGGATGTCGGTCTGGGTGCTGGCGTGGAGCTGGATCGGCGGCAGGTCGAGCTCGAGCAGGCCCATGTCCTGCACGATCAGGGCGTCGACGCCGGCGTCAAAGAGTTGCCAGATCAGCTTGCGCGCCGGCTCGAGCTCGTCATCGAACAGGATGGTGTTGGTGGCGACGAAGATCTGCGCGTGGTAACGGTGGGCGTGCTGCACCAGGCGGGCGATGTCCTCGACCGAGTTGTCCGCTGACGAGCGTGCGCCGAAGGCCGGGCCGCCGATGTAGACCGCGTCCGCGCCGTGGTTGATGGCTTCGATGCCGAAGTCGGCGGTCTTGGCCGGGGCGAGGAGTTCGAGGGTGTGGCGGTCGGTGCTCATCGGCGTATGGAGTGCGCAAGCGTTTGATTGGTAAGGGCGCGATGATAGCAAGCCGCGCCCCGGCAGGTGTGCCTGTGGGAAAAAAGCGCGCGCCGCCGGAGCGTGCGAAGGCTCGATCCGTTGCTCGGCGCCCCGGCAGCCTATCCTCGCGCCTGCGCCACCTCGAGTTGGCGTGCCAGCTCGGCCGCGAAGTTCGCCGCTGCGTCCGGCGTGGCGCCGAGGAAGAGTTCGGGCTCGATCGCCTCCAGCTCCATCAGCACGGGCCGGCCCTCATGGCTCACAAGGTCGACCCGGGCATAGCTTGTCGCCGCGGGCGCATGCTGGAGCACGGCCTCGGCCAGCGTGCGTTCGGCCATGGTCGGCGTGTGCGCATGCACCGTACCGCCATACATGTCCTGCACACGGTAGTCCCCCGCTGCAGGGCGCTTGCAGATGGCATGCGAAAAGACCCCGCCGAAGTAGATCAGCGACATCTCTCCCGCCTCTGCGATGCTGCGCACGAAGGGCTGGACCATGACGTCGCCCTCGGCGACCAGGCTCTCCAGATGTGCCAGGCAGGCAGGGTCGTCGGCTCGGGCGCGCAGGGCGCCGATGGCACCGATCGACACCGCGGGCTTGACCACCACCTCGTCCCAGCCCGGCGCGGCCAGTCGCGCACCTGGGGCGGCGGCGGCGCGTTCGATCCACAGCGTGGGCACGGTCGCGACGCCGTCGGCCGCGAGTTCGCGCAGGTAACCCTTGTGGCTGTTCCAGGCGATCACCGTCACCGGGTTGACGAGCTGGGTGAGCGCGCTGGTGCGCTCGGCCCAGGCCAGGAAAGCATCGAGGTGGCGGAAGTAGTCCCAGGGCGTGCGCACCACCACCAAGGGGTAGGCGGCCCAGTCCTGCTCGCTGCTCCAGGGCAGTACGTCGGCCACGATGCCGCGCCGCGCGAGGGCTGCCACGAGCAAGTGAGTTTCGGGGTCCGGCTTGGCCATCACGGCGCCGGTGATGAGGGCCATGCGGGGAAGGTTTGGCATAAGGGGGCTGGGCTGTCGGGGGGCTGGGCGGTTCGGGAGGTGGCGAGCGCGCACAGGGGCCCGCATGTGGGTACCGAGTCTATCGGAGCGAGGCGTGGAGCGATAAGGGTGCTAGCCCGCGCCCGTCTTCCGGCGCAGCACGAAGGGCAGCAGGACCAGCAGCCCGACCGCGTCGGCCAGCCAGTCGAGCGGGTCGCCGACGCGGTAGGCGGTGGTCGACTGCGCCACCTCCATCGCCGCGCCATAGGCGAGCAGCCCGGCCGCGAGCACGCCGGCGCGTCGCGGCCAGGCGGCGATGCCGAGGATCGCGAGGCCCGCGAAGAGGAGGGCGTGCTCGACCTTGTCCTGCCAGGAGAACAGCTTGATCACCGGCTCGATCGGCATCAGCGCGAGCCAGAAGGCGCCGCCGAGGGCGGCGATGAAGAGCACGCGCAGCAGCGTGCGAACGGATGCGGGCATCGGTGGTCCCAGAAAAGTCGATGAACGGTCGTGGTGCGCGTGAGACTGCGTGGCGTGCGGTGCGGCGCGCAGGACCGGAGCAGCTTAGCGGCAAAGCCGCGGCGCGTGGTGCGCTGCGGCAGAACCTGGGGAGATGACCCGATGCAGGATGGCAAGGTTCGCGAACTTCCTGGCGTGCGCAAGCGTGCGCGCGGTCTGCTGCGTGTCGCGCTGGTGGTCGGCGCGCTCGCCGCCGGCAGCACGCTCGCCCCGCGCGCTGCCGCCAACGGCATGCTGTACCCGAGCGAGGCGGGCCCGCTGCGCGTCACTGAGGTCGCGCGCGGCCTGGAGAGCCCCTGGGCGCTCGCCTTCCTGCCCGACGGTCGCCTCCTGGTGACCGAGCGCCCCGGGCGCATGCGCATCATCGATACGGACGGGCGCGTCTCGGAGCCCGTCGCCGGCGTCCCCGAGGTCCATGCGCGCGGGCAGGGCGGCCTGCTCGACGTCGTGCTCGGGCCCGACTTCGCCCGCGACCGCGTGGTCGTGTTCTCCTACGCCGAGCCGACCGCGCGCGGCGCGCGTACCGCGGTGGCGCGCGCGCGGCTCGACGTCGACGGCCTGCGCCTGGAGGGCGTGCAGCGCATCTTCGCGCAGGACGAGGACCCCTCGGGCAACCACCACTGGGGCTCGCGCCTGGTGTTCGCGCGCGACGGACGCCTGTTCGTGACCCTGGGCGACCGCTTCCACCATCGCGAGCGCGCCCAGGCGCTCGACAGCCATCTCGGCAAGGTGGTGCGCATCGAGCCCGACGGCGGCGTGCCCGCCGACAACCCGCTCGCCGGGCGCGCCGACGCGCGCGCCGAGATCTGGTCCTGGGGCCACCGCAACGTGCAGGGCGCGGCCCTGCATCCGCTCACCGGCGAGCTGTGGACCCACGAGCACGGCCCGCAGGGCGGCGACGAGGTGAACCGCACGCTCGCCGGGCGCAACTACGGCTGGCCGGAGATCACCTACGGCCGCGAATACGTCACCGGCCGCAAGATCGGCGCCGGCAGCGAGCGCGCGGACGTGGCGGCGCCGGTGCTGCAGTGGACGCCCTCGATCGCGCCCTCGGGCATGGCCTTCTACACCGGCGACGCCTTCCCGCAGTGGCAGGGCAACCTCTTCGTCGGCGCGCTCAAGTTCCAGTTGCTCGCCCGCCTGGTGCTCGATGGCGAGCGCGTGGTGCACGAGGAGCGCCTGCTCGAAGGCCTGGGCCGGATCCGCGACGTGCGCCAGGGGCCGGACGGCCGCCTGTGGCTGCTCGACGAGAGCGCGGGGCGGGTGCTGCGGATCGATCCGCAGTGAGCCGGCGCCGCACCGAAGCCGGCGGTCTGCGGGCCATGGCCGGCCTCAGCCCGCCTGCTTGATCGCGAGCACCGCCTGGTTGCGCAGGGTGCGCAGCATGGCGAGCTCCTGCTCGCTGATGCGCAGCTCGCCGGGGCGGTCCTTGTCGGCGTAGATCATCGCCACCGGGCGAGCCTTGATCGTCAGCGGGAACAGCACGAAGGTGCGCGCCGCCACCGACTTGCGGTACCACGCCGGCACGCGGGCGGCGATCTTCGGGTCGTCCACGTCGCTGATCAGCACGTCCACGCCGCGCGCGGTGGCCACGTTGAAGACGTTGTCGGGCTGGGCGGCGAGGCTGAAGCGCAACTGCCTGGCGAGCTCGCCCACCTCGGGGCCGAAGCCAAAGCGCCCGCACATGGTGTTTGTGCGCGCGTCGCGCACGCACAGCAGCACGCGCTTGAAGCCCATCGCGCGGTACATGGTCTCGAGGATGATGCGCAGCACGTCGTTGAGGCGGAAGTCCTCGACCAGGGTGTTGCTGATGTCCTGGATACCGGCGCTCAGCACCGCCTGCGGATCGGCGGCGCGCTGTCCTTCCGCGCCGCCCTCGGCAGGCAGCGACTGCTCGAGCAGGGCGGAGGCGGGCATCAGGGTGGCGTCCGCACGGGCATTCTCCGCCGGCGCGCTGCCGTCGATGAAGTGGCGCAGGTTGCGCCCGAAGCGCGTCTGCGCGAGGCTCACCTTGACCACGCGGGCGAACTCGCCGAGTTCGTCGACCGCGGTGAGCAGGCGTTCGCGCATTTCCCGCGCCGGCACCGGCACGGCCTCGTCGAAGCGTGCGGCGATGTCGGCCAGCGCGCGCTCGCGCTCGGCCGGGGCGAGGCGCGACACCGCGTCGCAGCAGGCGTTGGCGCACGCGGCGAGGGCCTGCAGGCGCTCGTCGGCGGTGCGCGGCGGATGCACCGCGCCCTCGGGCAGGGCGCGCATGCTGTTCTGGATGAGCTCGGGAAAGCCCCAGGCGCGGGCGAGCGCGATGCCGAGCTCCTCCAGGCCGGCGCCGAGCACGCGCTGCGCCGCGATCTCCTCGCTGCAGCCGTGCTGCTGCACGACGCGGCGGATGTCCTCGCTTTCCTCCGGAAAGTAGAACTGGCACAGCAGCCGCCCGAGGTTGTGGAACACCGCGCAGATGTAGCTCTGCTCGCTGTCGCGCAGGCGCAGGCGCTGGGCGAGCTCGCGCGCGAACAGGCCCGCCAGGCAGGCGCGCAGGAACTCCTCCTGCAGCTGGCTGGCGTTGGTCTTGTTCTGCAGGTGCTCGAAGAGCAGCACGGTGATCGCGATGTTGCGCACCGCGTCGAAGCCGAGCACCACGACCGCGCGCGAGATGGTGCTGATGCGCCCGCCGCCTGCCGGGCGGAAATGCGCCGAGTTCACCACCCGCAGCAGCTTGTTGGTGAGGCCAAAGTCGCGCAGGATCAGCGCCGACAGCGTGCCCACGCTCTCGGATTCGCTCGCCGCGATGCGGTTGATCGCCACCACCGATTCGGACAGCGCGGGAAAGTCGCCGCGGTGCTTCATGCGGCGCATGAGGAAATCCACCGCGCCGGGCTTGGCTTCGGCCCCGGCGCCGGCATCCTCATCGGCTGGCCGCAGCCAGGTCTCGAGCGCGGCACGGAACTCGGCGGCGTCGGCGAAGCGCGCGAGCGGGTCGAGCGCGGCGGCGCGCAGCGCGATCGCGGCGAGGGCCTCGTCGACCGGCGGGCAGCCCGCGGGCAGGGCCACCGGCGTGCTGCAGGTGCGCTCGAGGATCTTCTTCACGCCGCCCTCGCGCCCGAGCGGGCGGCCGGCGAGCAGTTCGACGAGCAGCACGCCGGCGGCGAAGACGTCGTTGCGCGGGCCGATCTCGCGGCGCTCGATGTACTCGGGCGCCATGTAGCCCGGGGTGCCGGAGAGGCCCTCGCTGGCGCCCGCGGCCTCGACGCGGCGGGCGATGCCGAAGTCCATCACGCGCGCGTGTCCGGCGGCGTCGAGCAGTACGTTGCTCGGCTTGAGGTCACGATGGATCACGCCCTGGGCGTGCGCCTCGGCGAGCGCGGCGAGCACCTCCAGCATGCGCTCGACCGCCTCGCCGGCGGGCAGGGCCCCGCGCCGGTCGAGCAGGGCGGCGAGGCTCTCGCCGGGCACGTACTCGAACACCAGATAGGGATCGCCGCCGTCCTCGCCGGCCTCGAACACCGGCACGATGCCGGGGTGGCGCAACCGGCTCACCGCGCGCGCCTCGGCGAGCAGCGAGGCGTTGTCGTGACCGGGGCGGGGGCCGAGGTGGAGCGCCTTGAGCGCCACCTCGCGTTCGAGCTGCGGATCCCAGGCGAGGTGCACGACGCTTTGCGCGCCGCGGCCAAGCTCGCGGCGGATCTCGAAGCGGCCGATCGTGCGCGTCATCGCACGCCTCCCGCCGCGGTCGCGGAGGGGGAATGTGGGAACGGCGCCACGGCGCGGGCCATGCCGCGGATTCGTGGCATGATCGCGGACCTTTCGAGCATGGATGGGTGAGCCAGGATGGAGAGTCCTTTCAAGGGCAAGACCGGTCTGCGCCGGATCCTCAACGCGGCCCGCTATTCGATGGACGGACTGCGCGCAGCCTACCGGCACGAGGATGCCTTTCGCCAGGAAATATGGCTCACCCTGGTCGCGGTTCCGCTCGCGCTGTGGCTGGGCGAGGGAGGCGATCGAGCGCGCGCTGATGATCGGCAGCGTGCTGCTGGTGCTGGTGGTGGAGCTGCTGAACTCGGCGGTGGAGGCGACGGTCGACCGGGTGTCGCTTGAGCGTCACGAGCTGGCCAAGCGCGCAAAGGACGTCGGCAGCGCGGCGGTGCTGGTCGCACTGCTCAACGCTGCCGTGGTGTGGGGCTTGCTGCTGCGATGAAACGACCGCCCCGCGCTGGGGCGGCGCGGGGTCAGGCCGACTTCGGACCCCAGCTGCGCACCGGGCCGGTGTCGATGTGGACGAAGTCGGAGTCGGGATAGTAGCCCACCCCCCCGGCTCCGAGCGCGAGCGCGGCGTCGCGCAGGCGGGCGGTGTCGACGCCCACCAGGCGGATGTCGATCGCCTTGCCGTCCATGTGCAGGCTGCGCTTGGCCACGCCGCCGCCGCGCGTCTTGCGCAGCATGGTGTTGGTGGTGGGCGAGCGGTAACCGGAGATGATCTCGAAGGTGTCGCCGCCGCAAGCGAGGCTCAATGCGTGAAGCATGTCATAGAGCCTGGGATCCATGCGTGTAGACTCTCCAGTCCGGAAGTCGCGCAGGAGCCAGTCCATGCGTTGCAGGGCAGGCTGGATGTATCCCTGGCGGTTGCGGAACGCGACGCGCAGGCGTTCTTCGGTGTGGGTGTGGCGGAAGGCGAGATGCGGGTCGCGGGCGGCCTGGGCTGCAGCGGCCGAGAGGCCCATCGGCAGGGTGGCGAGACCCTTCAGCAACAGGCGGCGATGCGGTACGACCTGATTCGGGATGATCTTGGACATGAATAATAAGCAATCCGAACAAGCACTTGAGGATCGGATCCTAATCCAAAGCAAGCCCGGGCTGGGTAAAAGTTTTGTAACTTTCGCGACCCTGGCTGCGCTTGCCCTGCTTGCACCCGGCGTGCACGCGATGGCGGCCGGGGAGGCCGCGCCCGTGGCGATCGAGCCGGCCACGGGTGATTCCGCGCTCGCGCTGCGTATCGAGCAGCGCCTGCGCGAGCGTGCCGCGATGGCCGACGAGACCACCGCATTGTTCTATCTCGCGCGCGCATATCGTCCGGTGTGGACCGAGCCCGCACGCGCCGAGGCGCTGCTTGCCGCGGTCGACGCCTTGCGTGGACATGGCCTGGATCCGGCCGATTTCGCGCCGCTGCGCCTGCGTGCGGCACTGCCCGCCGAAGCCGACCCCGACCGCGCGGCCGAGCGTGAGCTGCTATTCACCGACACCCTGGCCGCGCTGCTCTTCCAGCTCCGTTACGGCAAGGTCGATCCGCACGCGCTCTACCGCGAGTGGAACTTCACTCCGCCGCCCAACCCCTACGAGCGTGCGGGCGAACTCGCGCGCGTGCTGCAGGCGCCCGACCTCGCCGCGGCGGTGGAGGCGCAGGCGCCCGATCTGCCGCTCTACCGCGCGCTGCGCGCCGAGCTGCTCGCTCAGCAAGGACTGCTCGCCGGCGGCGACTGGCCAAGGGTCGCCGCCGGGCCGACGCTCAAGCCCGGAGCGCGCAGCGCGCGCGTGCCCTCGCTGCGCGCCCGCCTGGCCGCCGCGGGCGAGAGCGTCCTCGATGCGCGCGACAAGTCGCACTACGACGAGGCCCTGGTCGAGGCGGTCGAGCGCTTCCAGGCCGCGCACGGCCTGCAGGCCGACGGCGTGCTGGGGGCGCAGACTCTCGAGGCGCTCAACGCCAGCCCGGCGCAGCGTGTCGCGCAGATCCGCGCCAACCTCGAGCGCCTGCGCTGGGTGGCGGGTGACCTCCAGGGCGACCGCCTGCTGGTCGACATCGTCGGCTATCACGCCGACCTGGTGCTCGACGGCCAGCCGGTGTGGGCCTCGCGGGTGATCGTCGGCAAGCCGAGGCGGCGCACGCCCTCGTTGCTCGACAGCGTCACCCACCTGGTGCTCAACCCCAAGTGGGTGGTGCCGCCCACCATCCTGCGCGAGGACGTGATCCCCGGGGCGGCGCGCAATCCGTCCTATCTCGCCAACCGTCGCATGCGCGTGGTCGATCGCAGCGGGCAGACCGTCGACCCGTCCACCATCGACTGGAGCGGAGCGCGCCAGAGCGGCTTCCCCTACCGCATCGAGCAGCAGTCGGGCGCCAGCGGCTCGCTCGGGCGGATCAAGTTCTCGCTCTCCAATCCCTACGTGATCTACCTGCACGACACCAACACGCGCTCGTTGTTTCAAGCGCGCCGAGCGCGCGCTCAGCTCGGGCTGCGTGCGCGTGGAGAAGCCCGAGGAACTGGCGGTGGTGCTGCTCGCCGACGCCGAGCGCTGGAGCGCGCAGGCGCTGCAGGCGGCGCTCGACAGCGGGCGCACCCGCACCCTGGACGTGGGGCGCGACGTCAAGGTGCTGCTGCACTACGCCACGGCGGCGCTCGACGATGCGGGCAAGGTCTTGCTGCGCAACGACATCTACGGCTACGACGCGGCCATCGTCGCCGCCCTCGATGCGCCTGTGCGCTGAAGCCCCATCCCGCCGGCACGAGCCTCGGTAAGCTCGCGGCAATGCCGGCGTAACACCGCTGTCTCACGGCCCCCCTAGTCTGCGGGGCCATGAGAACGCTCGACTACACCACCGAAGACCTCTGCCGCGCGCCGCGTCTGCGCATCGCCCTGGTGACCGAGACCTGGGCGCCCGAGGTCAATGGCGTGGCCATGACCCTGGGGCGCATGGTCGACGGCCTCATCCGCCGCGGCCATGGCGTGCAGCTCATCCGTCCGCGCCAGCAGCCCGGCGAGACCGCGTTGCACGGAGGAGGGCTGGAGGAGGTGCTCGCCCGCGGCCTGCGCCTGCCGCGCTACGACGGCCTCAAGCTCGGCCTGCCTGCGCGCGTGCGCTTGCTGCGCGAGTGGTCGCGCCAGCGCCCGGACCTGGTCCATGTGGCGACCGAGGGGCCGCTCGGGTGGACCGCGGTCACCGCAGCCAACAAGCTGCGCATCCCGGTCAGCTCCGACTTCCACACCAACTTCGACCACTACAGCGGCCACTACGGCATGGGCTGGCTGCGCCAGCCGGTGGCCGCCTACCTGCGCCGTTTCCACAACCGCAGCGCCGTCACCTTCGTACCCACCGCGGCGCTGGCGGCGCAGCTCTCCGCGCAGGGCTACCGCAGCGTGGAGGTGATCTCGCGCGGGGTGGACACCGCGCTGTATTCGCCGGCGCGCCGCGACGAGGCCTTGCGGCACGCCTGGGGCGTGCCTGCGGGCGGACTGGCGGTGATCAGTGTCGGTCGCCTGGCGCCGGAGAAGAACCTCGCCCTCGCGCTGCGCGCCTTCGCCGCGATCCGTCGCCTGCGCCCGGACGCGCGCATGATCCTCGTCGGCGACGGCCCGCAGCGCGCGGCGCTGGCGCGCGCCCACCCCGACGCCGTCTTCGTCGGCATGCGTCACGGCGAGGACCTCGCCGCGCATTACGCGTCGGCAGACCTGTTCCTGTTTCCCAGCCTCACCGAGACCTTCGGCAACGTCACCCTCGAGGCGATGGCGAGTGGGGTGTGCCCGGTGGCCTACGACTACGCCGCCGCGGCCGAGGTGATCCGCGACCTCGGCAACGGCGCCAGCGTGGCCTGCGGCGACGAGGAGGGCTTCATCGCGCGCGCCGTGCAGATGGCCGGGGCCGATGCGCTGCGCGCCGAGCTCGCGCGCGCCGCGCGCCACAGCGCCGAGGCGATCGACTGGGAGCGGGTGAACGACCACTTCGCCGCGGCCCTGCTGCGCGTATGGCGGGTCGGCAGCGGCCTGCCCGTCGAGCTGTCCGAACCCCGCCCGGAGGAGGCCTGAACCATGAGCAGCGTGCGCGCGATCTTCCTCTCCGACGTCCATCTCGGCACCCGCGCCTGCCAGGCCGAGCGCCTGCTCGACTTCCTGCGCGAGCACGAGTCGGACTATCTCTACCTGCTCGGCGACATCGTCGACTTCTGGGCGATGAAGCGCAGCGTGCAGTGGGCGCCCAGCCACAACACGGTGGTGCAGAAGGTGCTGCGCCGCGCCCGTCACGGCTGCCAGGTGATCTTCATTCCCGGCAACCACGACGAGGCCTTGCGCGAGCATGCCGGCATCGCCTTCGGCGACATCCGCGTCGAGTCGGAATGGATCCACCAGACCGCCGACGGCCGGCGCTACTGGCTGGTGCATGGGGACGAGTACGACCAGGTCACCCGCCATCATCGCTGGGTGGCGCTGCTGGGCGACGTCGCCTACAACGCGCTGGTGCGGCTCAACCTGCTGCTGTCGCGCGCGCGCCGCCTGCTCGGCGTGTCCGGCTACTGGTCGCTTGCCGGCTATGCCAAGCAGAAGGTCAAGAAGGCGGTGAGCTTCATCTTCGACTTCGAGGACGCGGTTGCCCATGCCGCGCAGCAGCGCGGGGTGGACGGGGTGATCTGCGGCCACATCCACTGGGCCTCGGACCGCCGCATCGGCGACATCCGCTACCTCAACTGCGGCGACTGGGTGGATAGCTGCAGCGCCGTGGTCGAACACCACGACGGCCGCATCGAGGTGCTGCAGTGGGGCGTGCAGGGCGCGCACGCGCTCGCGGCGCTGCCGGCGCCGCCCGCGCCTGCACGTCCGCCTCTTCCCCCGCGCGCCGCGCCGCTGCCGGCGGGCGCCGAGCGCATCTACCTGATGCCGGACATCTGAGCCCGTCACGCCTCTCGGCCGTCGCATTCGCGCCTTGCGGCGCTCCTACAGAAAGTCGCCGCGCTTCGTGCCGATGCAGGAGCGCCTCAAGGCGCGAACATGGCCGCCGAGATGTACCGCTTCCCGCGGGGTAGGGCCAGCGGCCAGGCGACTCAATCCTCGCGCTCGTCGCGCAGCAGGTCCCAGGCGATGAACATGCCCAGCGCGGCGTTCCCCAGCGCGAACAGCGCCACCACCACCGTCGCCAGCGGCACGAGCGGCCAGCTGCGCAGGAACCAGGCGAGCACGGCGGAGAGCAGGTTGAGCACGATCATCAGCCAGAAGCGGCGATCCTGTGGGCGGTAGAGGCGGGAGAGCTTCATCGGCTTGAGGCGGGGAGGTCGGGAAGACGGGCTGGAAACGCATGATAGCGGGGACGGACTGCAAGCCGGGGTGTCTGCGGGGAATTTGATAAAAAGCAAATGCGAACGATTCGCATTGTTGTATCATTGCTTCCTGATCTTCCTGTTCGGGCAAGCCAGCCGTCGCCAGCCAGCCCGGGAACCCGACTTCCTGGAGCTTTCCATCGTGCTTCGTCTGCGCCCGCTCGCGGTGGCCGTCCTCGGCCTGTCCGCCCTCCCCGTTTCCAGCCTCGTCCTCGCCGAGACCATGCTCGGCGCCCAGACCGTCACCGCCAAGGGCTACGCCGCCGACACCCTGGAGACGCCCCAGGCGGTCGAGATCCTGCAGGCGCCGGCGGCCGGCGGCACGGTCGCGGGCGAGCTGCTGCGCGGCAAGCCCGGCCTCGCGGCGCAGTCCGACGGCGCCTGGGGGCAGAACCCGGTGCTGCGCGGGCTCAAGAAGGAGAGCGTGGTGGTGATGGTCGACGGCGTGCGCATGAACTCCGCCCAGCCGCAGGGCGCGATCGCCTCCTTCCTCGACCTCGGCCTGCTCGAGCGCGCCGAGGTGGTCAAGGGCCCGGGCTCGGTGCTGTACGGCAGCGGCGCGATGGGCGGGGTGGTCAACCTGATCACGCCGGACGTCAGGTTTCTCGGCCGAGGAGAAGCTCGGTGGCCGCATCGGCGCGCGCTTCTCGAGCGTGGACAAGGGCGTCGCCGGCGCTGCGCTGCTGACGCGCTCGAGCGCGAACAGCGCGCTGGTGCTGGGGGTGGCCGGGCGCGACGTCGACGACTACCGCAGCCCGGACGGCCGCGAGGACCATACCGGCTACCGGTCCGACACGCTGCTGGCGAAGTACAAGCACAAGGTGACCGAGGATCTGACGCTGCGGGTGAACCTGCAGCGGCATGAGGACGAGGATGTGTGGTATCCGGGGTCGGCGCGCCGCGGTGCGGGAATTCCTGCGCCGCTCGGCACCGCCACGATCCACTCGCCCGAGCAGCGCCGAGAGCTGTATGAACTGGGCGTGGATGCGAGGCTGGGTGAAGGAACGCTGGCGGCCGAGGTCTATCGTCAGGAGGTCTTCCGCCAGATTCGCGCCTTCTCTTCGGCCAAGCAACGCGACTACGTGCGCAACGACGTCAGCTTCGTCACCGATGGCGCGAAGGCGAAGTATCTGTTTCCGGTCGGAGACGACCACCTGCTGACGGTGGGTGCCGACCTGTGGCGCATGCGTGGGGACCCCGAGCGCTACATCGACAACAATCCCCCGGCCTTCGACAACAACATGCGCAACGATCCCTTCAACAAGGGCGTGATCGAATCTGCGGGCGTGTTCCTGCAGGACGAATTCTCGGTCGGCCAGACCCGCTTCATCGCGGGCGCACGCTTCGACCGCGTGACGGGAGACGCCGCGCGCAAGGGCATGACGCAGACCACCGGCCTCGAGAAGTCCGATAACAACCTGTCCTGGTCGCTCGGCGCGATCCAGCCGCTGAACGAGAACCTGAGCGCCTACGCCAACCTCGGTCGCGCCTATCGCGCGCCGGACATGCGCGAGCGCTTCGAGGATTCGGCGCGTGGCGATGGCTACTACCACGTCGGCAATCCGCAGCTCGATCCGGAGGTGTCGACCAGCTTCGAACTGGGCCTGAGGCAGGCTGGCGCAGGCTTGCAGTACCAGCTTGCCGCCTTCTACACGCGCATCGACGACTACATCGCCGGACGGGTCACCGGGGCGAACCATCCGCAGAACGGACTGCCCTTCAAGCTCACTGAGAATCTCGACAAGGTCACGATCTACGGCCTGGAGGGCAGCGCCAGCCTGCCGGTTGGCGCCTTCGTCGCCGACGCCGGCTTCACCTGGCTGCGCGGCAAGAACCACCAGGACGACGAGCCGCTGTTCCAGATGCCGGCGCCCGAGCTGACCCTCGGAATCGGCCAGCCCGCCGAGCGCGGCTTCTGGTGGCGGGCGCAGTTGCGTGCGGTGGCCGAGCAGGACCGCATCGCCACCCGCTTCACCAACGGTACGGAAAACGCCACCGCCGGCTTCGTCACCGCCGACGCCGAGTTCGGCTGGCGCTTTGGCAAGGTCGGTGCCTTCGAGTCCGCCGGCCTTGCCGTGCAGCTCAGCAACCTGGCCGACAAGCGCTACCACGAGCACCAGACCGAGGGCGTCTCGGGCAACGAGCTCGCCGCGCCCGGCCGCGGCATCGCACTGAGCCTGAACGGGAGCTTCTGACATGCACGACCGCCGCCCCAGCCACGCGCCCGCGGACCATCATGCGAACCCGCCACGCGGCGTCGTGTTCGTCGATCGCTCGGCCCGCCGCCTCGCATGCGAGGGCCGTCCCGACGTGGGGGCGGGGGCTGCGATCCGGCCGCGCCGCGGCTTCGCCCTGCCGGCATGGACGCGCGCGGTCATGCACGTCTGCGTGGTGTGCGCCTTCCTGCTCGTGACCGGCATCGTGCACGCGCAGGCGCAGAAGCTTCCCAAGCTCACCCTCGCCGGTCCCTCGGCCGCGGTGTCGAACGCGCTCATCCACATGGTCGATTCGGGCGCGCTCGCGGACATCGCCGAGGTGGTCGAGTTCGTGCCCTGGCGCGACCCCGACCAGCTGCGCGTGATGGCGCTCGACGGCGCGCCGACGTGCTGGCGATGCCCACCAACGTCGCCGCCAACCTGTACAACCGCGGCGCCAAGCTGCAGCTGATCAACGTATCGACCTGGGGCGTGCTGTGGCTGGTGTCGCGCGACCCGGCGCTGAAGTCGCTCGCCGACCTGCGCGGCAAGGAGCTGGCGATGCCTTTCCGCGGCGACATGCCCGACATCGTGCTGCAGCTGCTGGCCGAGCAGCAGGGCATGGACGTGAGGAAGGACCTGCAGCTGCGCTACGTCGCCAGCCCGGTGGATGCGATGCAGCTGCTGGTGATGCGCCGCGTCGACCACGCGTTGCTCGCCGAGCCGGCGGCCTCGATGGCGCTGCGCAAGACCGGGTCCTTCCCGCTCAGCCTGGTCGCCCCGAGCTGCATCGCAGCGTGGACCTGCAGCAGGAGTGGGGGCGGGTGTTCGCGCGCACTGCGCGCATCCCGCAGGCCGGCATCGCGGTCATGGGGGCGCTGCGCGAGCGCCCCGAGCTGGTGGCGCGCATCGAGACCGAGTACGCGCGCGCGCTGAAGTGGTGCAAGGACAACGCCGAGGCCTGCGGCAAGGCGGTGGCGGCGCGCATCGACCTGCTGAGCCCCGAGGCGGTGAAGGATTCGATCGCGGTGAGCCAGCTCGAGGCGGTGTCCGTTGCGGATGCGCGCGCCGAGCTCGAGTTCATGTTCGGCAAACTGGTGGCGAAGAACCCGGCCCTGGTCGGCGGCAAGCTGCCGGACGAGGGCTTCTACGCCGGAGCGACGAAGCGATGAGCCTGCTGCGCGCCTGGCTGGCCGGCTTGCCGGCTTACCTGTGGAGCGGCTGGGGCGCGATCGCCAGCCTCTTCCTGCTGCTCGCCGCCTGGGAGGCGGTGAGCCTCGTTTACGGCGCGCTGGTGATGCCCGACCCGCGCTCGGCCTTCGCCACACTGTGGGGCCTGATCGACAGCGGCGCGGCCTGGCCGGAGCTGGCCGCCACCGCGCGCCGCGCGCTCACCGGCTATGCGCTGTCGGTGGTCGCCGGCAGCTTGCTCGGCCTCGTCGCCGGGCTGTCGATGACCGCCTCGATGATGTCGCGCCCGCTCGTCACCGTGCTCATGGGCACGCCACCGATCGCCTGGCTGGTGCTGGCGATGCTGTGGTTCGGCGCGAGCGACGGCACGCCGGTGTTCACGGTGTTCGTGGCGTCCTTCCCGGTGATCTTCATCGGCGCGCTGCAGGGCACGCGCACGCTCGACAACCAGCTCCACGGCATGGCCGAGGCCTTCCGCCTGCCGCGGCGCATGATGATCACCGACGTCTATCTGCCGCACGTGGTGTCCTACCTGTTCCCGGCCTGGATCGCCGCGCTCGGCACGGCGTGGAAGGTGGTGGTGATGGCCGAGCTGCTCGCCACCCAGGACGGCGTGGGCGCGGCGCTCGCGGTGTCGCGCTCGCACCTCGACACGGCCGCCACCATGGCCTGGATCGCCGCGGTGGTCGGCCTGCTGCTGGCGGTGGAGTACCTGGTGCTGGAACCGATCAAGCGCGAGGTCGAGCGCTGGCGGGAGCAGGGCGCATGAATCCGGTGTCCCGCGCGGAACTGCGCGTCCATGGTCTTTCCCACGCGTTCGCCCGCGACGAGGTGCTCTCCGGCATCCACTTCCGCGTGCGCGCGGGCGAGGTCGTGGCCCTGGTCGGCCCCTCGGGTTGCGGTAAGACCACGCTGCTGCACCTCGCTGCGGGCCTGCTGACGGTGCAGGAGGGGCGCGTTGACAACGGCTTCGCCTCCACCGCCTTCATGTTCCAGCAGCCGCGCCTGCTGCCGTGGAAGACGGCGCTCGACAACGTCGCGCTCGGGCTCAAGGCGGGCGGGATGAAGCGCGCCGAGCGCCACTTTCGCGCGCGGGAGCTGGCGCTGCGCCTCGGGCTCGCCCATCGCGACCTCGACAAGTTTCCCCACCAGCTCTCGGGCGGCATGCAGAGCCGGGTGGCGCTGGCGCGCGCGCTGGTGCTCGCGCCCGAGCTGCTGCTGCTCGACGAGCCGTTCTCGGCGCTCGACGTCGGCCTCAAGGAAGAGCTCTACCGCCTGCTGCTCGACCACCAGGCCGAGCGCGGCATGGGCGTGCTGATGATCACCCACGACCTCATGGAGGCGGTGCGCCTGTCGGACGCGATCCTGGTGATGGCGCCCGAGCCGGGGCGCATCGTGTGCCGCTTCGAGCTCGACCATCCGCCGGCCCGGCGCGGTGACGCCTGGGTGTATCGGCACACCGCCGAACTCCTGCAGACGCCGGAGGTGCGTGCGAGCTTCGGCCTGCCGGCGGCGGTGGAAGCGGAGGGAACAGGCCCTGCGCAGCGCGATGGGGTCTTGCGACCAGGCGGGTCGCAGGGTGGCGGACGCGTGGAGCCGCTGTCCGGTCTGCGCCTGGTGAGCCCCGCTTCCGGGCTGGTCGCGGTGCAGGGCGGCAAGCGCTGCGGGGCATGAGCATGGGTGACACGACGATGAACGCAGAAGGCAGGCTTGCGACGGGGAGCGGGGCGGAAAGCGCGCAGCGGTGCTGGAGCGCACGCGTGGCGGCGCGGCCGCTGTTCATGTGCGGCTTCCGGCCATTCTTCGTGCTTACCGCGTTCTACGCGGTGCTGGCGTTGCTCCTGTGGGGCGGCTTCCTCGGCTTCGGCCTGGCGGTCCCGGCGGTCGCGGGCGGACCCTTCGTGTGGCACGCTCACGAGCTGATGTTCGGCTTCGGGCTCGCGGCCGTGGCCGGTTTCGTACTCACCGCGGTGCCCGAGTTCACCGCCACGCCGGCCTTCGCGCCACGGGTGGTGGTGCGCTTCGTGCTGCTCTGGCTGGCGGCGCGCGCGGCGTTCTGGCTGTCGGGCGGGCTCGCAGTCGTCGCCGGCGGCTGGCTCGGTGGGGCCGACGGCCACGCCGCTGCGCACTGGATCGGGCATGCGCCCGCAGCGCTGCTCAACATCGGCTTCGCCTGCGCGCTGCTGGCTGCGGTGGCGCCGCGGCTATGGCGCGATCCCGAGCGGCGCCAGCTCGGATTCCTGTGGGGCCTGGCGGCGATGGCCGTCGCAGTGGCGGGCTTCCACCTCGACGTGCTGCGCGGCGGGTACCCGATGCGCTGGGTGCTGGCGGGGTTGGGCGTGATGATGACGCTGGTGGTGGTGGCGATGAGCCGGATCTCGATGCGCATCATGAACGACGCGCTCGACGCCGAGCGTGCCCGCCGCCTGCCCGCGCACACCCTGCGCCACGACGAGGAGGCCGAGCTCGAGCTGCCCTCGTACCGTGCGCGGCCACCGCGGCGCAACCTGGCGATCGTGGCGATCGCGACCTACACGGTGGCCGAGTTCCTCCTGCCGGGCTCGCCGATCACCGGCTGGCTGGGGCTGGGCGCGGCTGCGGCGGTGTTCAACCTGCTCAACGACTGGCACGTCGGACGCGCGCTGTTTACGCGCTGGGCCTTCTTCCTCTATGCGGTGTATTGGCTGCTCGCGCTCGGCTACCTGCTGCTCGGTCTCGCCCATCTCGGCGCGCCGCTGGCGCCGAGCGCCGGGACCCACCTGCTCGCGATCGGCGCGATGGGCCTGTCCATCCTGGCGGTGCTGTGCATCGCCGGGCGGACGCACGCAGGCCATCCGCTCGACGAGCGCCCGTGGGTGGTCGTGGCGGCGGTGTCGATCGCGCTCGCGGCGGTGCTGCGCGCAGCCTCCGGCCTGCCGGACATGCCCGCCTTCGCGCTGCAACTGCTCGCCGCGCTCGCCTGGGTCGTGGCCTTCACGCTCGCAGCGTGGCGGCTGGGCGTGTTGTTCGTGGCCGCGCGGGTGGATGGCGGAACCGGGTGCGACGAGTATCACGAGCCTGGCGCGCCGCAGCGCGCCCCGACTTGATCTCGATCGAGGCCCGGCGTGATTGCGCCGGGCCCGCGCCGGGTCCGCGCAGGCTGGCGTGAGCGGGTTCGTGGCGGCGCGGGTGTGGAACGCGTTAAGCTGAGGGCCATGGACGGTTCCGGCGAGGAGGCCGTCCGATCCCGGAGAACCGACGATGGCGCTGCTCAACTGGAAAGCCGACTATTGCACTGGTAACGCGAAGATCGACGACGATCACCGCAATTTATTCGAGCGTATCAACGATTTCCACTTCGCCTGGCAGAGCAGCCGCGACCGCAAGGACATCGCCCGCGTGCTCAACCGGCTGGTCGAGTATGCGGAAGAGCACTTCGCGCGCGAGGAGGAGATCATGCGCGCCAGCGGCTACCCGGGACTGGCGCGCCATCACGCGATCCGCGAGGCGCTGTTCGAGCAGATCTTCGTGCTGCAGGGCCACTTCGAGGACGGGCGTATCCGCATCGACCGCGATGCGGTCGATTTCCTGCGCGGCTGGCTGGTCGATCATATCGTCGGCGAGGACATGAAGTTCTCGGCCTACGTCGAGGGTGGGGTCGATCCCGCTCCGGCCTCCAGGGCGATCGACATCGACGTGGTCTGAGGGCTGCGCCGGGCGAGCCCGGATCGAGTCGCGCCTCAGGCCGACGCGGCGCCGGCCTGCAGGCGGCCGCGGCGCGCCATGACGAGGACCGCGAGCGCTAGCACGACCTCGATCAGTCCGATCGCCACGAAGACCGGAGGATAGGGGCGATCGAGCAGCAGGCCGAAGACGGCGAGGAGCGCGCTGCTGAGCAGGGGGCCGGTAGCGAAGCCGAGCGAGCCGGCCATGTTGAAGGCGGCGAGCGCGCTCGCGCGGCAGTCGCTGCCGCCGTACTGTGCGGCCAGCACCAGCGAGGGCGCGTACATCAGCGCCGCGATCACCCCGCCCGCAGCCATCGTCGCCACCACCCGATCGCCCGGCACGAAGCCCAGCACGGCCAGGAAGACGCCATAGAGCACGCTGCCGATCACCATCATCCACAGTGGATCCCAGTGTCGCGACAGGTGGCCGGCCGGCCAGGTGAGCACCGAGAAGGGGATCAGGAAGGCCGCCATCGCGATGCCGATCTGGCGCGCGTCGAAACCGATCACCAGGCCCAGGTAGAGCGACAGCGTCGATACGATGAAGCCCACGGTGAGGCGGTCGGCGAAGGAGAAGGCGAGCGGGATCAGCAGCTGGCGCCGGCTGCGCAGGGTGCCGACGATCGCGGCCGCGGCCATGCGTGGGCGCGTGCCACCACCCTCGGCCAGGCGGACGAAGCCGAGCGCGGCCATGGCGAGCGAGAGCAGGCCGCCGCCGAAGGGCACCCAGAACGGATCGATGCCGCCGATGACGCCGCCCAGGGGGGCGCCCGTGGCCACGCCCAGGCTGATCGAGGCGCCCACCGCGCCCATGCGCGCGCCCAGCCCGGCGCGGCCGGCGTGGTCGGCGGCGAGTGCCATCAGCAAGGACAGCGCCGACATGTGGGCGAAGCCCTCGACGAAGCGCAGCGCGAGCAGCAGCGCGTAGCTCTCCGCAGCGTGCCAGGCCCAGGCGATGCCGAGCAGCGCGACGCCGTTCGCCGCGAGCGCGCCCACCGCGAGCAGGCGGCGCTTGCCGAGGCGGTCGGAGAGCAGGCCGGCGATCGGGGCGCCGAGCAGCGCGCCGATCATGTTGATCGACATGAAGAAGTGGCTGGCGAACTGGCCGAGGCCGGGGAAGCGTTGGGCGGTGAAGTCGGGCAGGACGGGCACCATGCCGGTGACCGGCAGCATGAGGGCGTAGAGCAGCAGCAGCGGCAGGAGGTGGGGTCCGGTCATGGTGTCGGCGCGGGGGGCGGCCTGCGCGGTCTTGGGGGTGGTCGGGTGCGCGGAATGATACTTCGACCGCCGCCGCCCGCATCTGTTGCCGATCAAGCCCCGCCTGTCCTCGCGCCCGGCGGCCGGAATCGCGCTGTCTCGCGCAGTAGCGCCTCGATTGCCGGAGCGCAGTGTTCGCAGCTGCCGCAGCTCCTACAGGCGGGCCGGGCGCATGGTGGTTCCTGTAGGAGCGCCGGCAGGCGCGAAGGCGGCGGTGGAGCGCGGGACGCACGTCGCATGCCGGATCGCCACGTTCGCAGCTGCCGCAGCGCCTACAGCCGGCCCGGGACGCGCGGTGGTTCCTGTAGGAGCGCCGGCAGGCGCGAAAGCGGCGGTGCAGCGCGGGACGCGCGTCGCATGCCGAAGCGCCGTGTTCGCAGCTGCCGCAGCGCCTACAGCCGGCCCGGGACGCGCGGTGATTCCTGTAGGAGCGCCGGCAGGCGCGAAAGCGGCGGTGCAGCGCGGGGCGCGCGTCGCATGCCGGAGCGCAGTGTTCGCGGCTGCCGGCGCTCCTACAGGAAACCGCCACGCTTTAGGGGCGGCAGGCGCGAAGGCGGCGTCTCTCCCTTTCGGCGAACGTCCTTTATCCGGCCCGGCGTAGAATCCGCTCGCTCCGCCAGCGCCGCCGTGAGCGGCTTTGCGGGTCGTACTGTCGCTGCCTTGTTGCAGCTCTGCTTTCTTGCCGCGGAGGTTCGCGCATGCGCGCCGTGTATCTGTCGGGCCTGCTGGTGGTCGTACTCGCCGCCATCACCTTCTGGATGGTCTCGGACTTGCAGCCGGGCGTGATCGTGCTGCAGTTCGCGTGGACGCCGCGCGGCTTCGGCGAGATCGTCCATGTCTGGCCGCCCGAGGATCTCGAGCGCTACCGCCTTCACCTGCCGCTCGACAGCCTGCTGCTGCTGGCCTACGGCAGCTTCGGCTGGTTGCTGGCGACGCGCACGGCGCTGTTCGCGTCCCTGCCTCGGCTTGCGTGCGCTGCAGCGCCCTTCGTCCTGCCGCTCGCGGCGGCCTTCGACGCGGTGGAGAACGCGCTGCACGCCTGGCTGACCGAGATGCCGCGCTTCGGTCTGCACAGCCTGTATCTGCTATCGACCTCCTGCTCGGCGCTCAAGTGGGCGCTGCTGTTCGGCTTCGGCGCGCTGGTGCTGTGGGCGCTCGCGCGCGAGGCTGACTGAGACGCTCAGTCCGCGGCTTCGTCTCCTGGGGCGGCGTGCGCATGCGCGAGCAACGCGTCGATGCGCGCGCGCATGCGCGCCCAGTGCGAGCCTTCCCAATAGACCCGGCCGCAGCCGGGGCAGGCGGAAAAGCGCGTGTGCCGCGCGCGAACCGCGGGGGGAACGCGCTGCTCCGCGGCAGCGGGCGAGACGACTTCCTGCAGGGCCGCATTGCATTCGAGGCAGCGCGAGAACGGACGGGCGTGCGGGGCGAGTCCGAGGCGCCGGATGATCTCGACCGCCTGCTGCTCGGGCGCGAGCGCATGCACGAAGCAGCCCTCGGCGACGTCCCGGCGCTTGAGCAGCTCGCGGTCCCGGGTGAGCACGACGCGCTGCTCGCGCACGGCCGTGGCGACGAGCGCGGCGTCCTCGATGTGGTTGTCGTAGAGGGTGTCGAAGCCGGCCAGGCGCAGCAGGCGCGCGAGGCCGCCGAGATGGGCGTCGGCGATGAAACGCGCGGGCGTTGAGGGGCAGGGCGCTTGGCGAAGGGCGGAATGCGGATGGACCTCCACGCGCTCGCCCGGGCGCAGCCGACCGTCCAGCCGCGCCGGGCGGCCGTCGACCTGCAGCGTTCCCACCTCGGTATGCGGCACCCCGAGCGCTTCGATCACATGCTTGATGCTGGCGTCCGTTGCGCAGCGCACCTCGAAGACGCGGCCACGCCGCGCGGGGGCGATGAAGGTCGCAAGCTCGCCATGGAAGCGGAAGTAGACGAGGCAGGCAGGGGAGAGGGGCGCGGGCGTGGCGTCGGACATGGGCAAGGCATTCCCCCGATCCATCACGGATGCAGCATAGCGCGTCCCGCGCCGCGTGCGCTTGCTGCTACGCTGTGCGCTGGCTCGTCCGAGGAGAACGAAGATGAAGACTCCCGCCCTGTTCGTCACGCTATCTGGGCTCTCCGCCACCGCGCTGGCCGTGCTCGTCCTCGCTGCGATCCCGGCACCGGCCGGGGCGATCGCCCAGCCGGCCGCCCCGGCGCTGCCGGAGGAGTGCGTCTGCTCGCGCGGGTTGCGCCTCGCCGAAGCGCCGCCCTCGGTGCTGCACAACTGCCAGTGCGGGCCGCTGCAGTGCGTGGTGCATGCGCAGTCCGGGCAGCTGCAATGCCGCTGACGGCGGGTGATCCCCATGACCTGGCACGCTTCGTCGAGGCGCAGCGCGGCGTCCATGCGGACGCGCTGGCCGAGCTGCGCGCCGGGCGCAAGCGCAGCCACTGGATGTGGTTCGTCTTTCCGCAGTTGGCCGGGCTCGGCACGAGCCCGACCGCGCAGCGCTACGGCGTCCGCAGCCTGGACGAGGCGAGCGCCTACCTCGCGCATCCGCTGCTGGGTGCGCGCCTGCGTGAATGCGCGCAGGCCCTGCTCGCGCTGCGCGGGCGCTCGGCCGAGCAGGTCTTCGGCTACCCGGATGTGCTCAAGTTGCGCTCCTCGATGACGCTCTTCGCCGCGGTGCCGGGTGCGGATCCGGTGTTCGGCGAGGTTCTGGCGCGCTACTACGGTGGGCAGGCGGACGAGCGCACCCTGCACCTGCTTGGGCAGGGGGCCGGGCGCATGCGCATCCCCGGCTTGCCTGCCGGGAGCGGGCATGGCCGCGAGGAGCGGGAATGACGCCGCGCATCAGCGTGATCACCCTCGGCGTGGACGATCTGGAGCGCGCCGTCGCCTTCTACCGCGACGGCCTGGGCTGGCCGACCCGCGGCATCGTGGGCAGCGCGGAGCAGCATTCGGCGGTCGCCTTCTTCGCGCTGCAGCCAGGGATCCAGCTGGCGCTCTTTCCGCGTGCGAGCCTCGCGGTCGAGGTCGGTGTGGCCCGGCCGCGCGCGGGCACGAGCGCTTGCCTGTTGAGCCACAACGTCGCGCGGCGCGAACAGGTGGCCGCGGTGATGGCGCAGGCGGAGGCGGCGGGCGCGCGCATCCTGCGTGCGCCGCACGACACCGCCTGGGGCGGGTACGCGGGCTACTTCCAGGATCCGGAGGGCCATCCGTGGGAGGTGGCGTGGAATCCGAAATGGCCGGTGGAGGACGATTGAGCCTGGCTGAGCCCCGCGTGAGCGCGCGCAGCGCCCCGGGCGGCGATCTCCGTGAAGCGCGGAACCGGACAGCACGCGCCTTTGTCCCTAAACTGGCGGCTCGCACCGCCGCGCGCCCCCGCTCCTGACGCCTCACCCCTAACGCCTTACGCCCCAATGCCCTCCAGCCGCCGCCTCGTCCTCTCGCTCAGCCTCGTCGGCCTCGCCGCGCTGGGTGCCTATGCCTGGTATGCCAACCGTCCGCCGGCCGCGCTGCCGGGCGGGGCGCAGCCGGCAGGCACGCAAGCCGGCCCGTCGGCGGCAGGGACGCCGGGAGCGAAGGCGCCCGCGGGCGGAGCGGGCGGGGCGCAGCCGGGTCCGGTGGTGGTGGAGACGCACACCGTGGGCGTGCGCGCGCTCGCCGACGATATCGGCGCGGTGGGCTCGCTGGTGTCGAACGAGTCGGTGGTGCTGCGCCCCGAGGTGTCGGGGCGGATCGAGGCGATCCGCTTCCGCGATGGCGAGTCGGTGCGGCGCGGCGAGGTGCTGATCGAGTTCGACGCCGCGGTGCAACGGGCCGAGCTGCAGCAGGCGCGCGCCAGCCTCACGCTGGCCGAGTCGAACTTCCGCCGCAGCCAGGACCTGTTCTCGCGCAGCTTCGTGAGCCGCAGCAGCCTCGACAACGCGCGCTCGCAGCTCGAGGTGGCGCGCGCCGGGGTGGCGCTCGCGCAGGCGAAGCTCGCGCGCATGCAGATCCGCGCGCCCTTTGCCGGCGTGGTGGGCATCCGCAGCGTGAGCCCGGGCGACTTCGTCAAGGATGGCGAGGCCATGATCAACCTCGAGGACATCGCCACGCTGAAGGTGGACTTCCGCCTCCCCGAGCTCTACCTGGACCGTGTGCGCCCCGGGCAGGCCGTGGAGATCGCGAGCGACGTGCTCGCGGGCGAGCGCTTCGCGGCCACGGTCGAGGCGATCGATCCGCTGGTCGATGCGCAGGGCCGCGCGCTGAGGCTGCGCGCGAGCCTGCCCAACCCCGAGCTGCGCCTGCGCCCGGGCGTGTTCGTGCGCGTGCGCCTGATCCTCGCCGAACGTGCCGACGTGGTGGTGGTGCCCGAGGCCGCGCTGGTGCCGGCGCCGGGCAACATCCAGTTCGTTTATCGGGTCGCCGACGGCAAGGCGCAGCGGGTGGAGGTGCGGACCGGCGTGCGGCGCGACGCGATGGTCGAGGTGGTCGAGGGCGTGCAGGCGGGCGAGGTGGTGGTCACCGCCGGCCAGCTCAAGCTGCGCGACGGCGCGGCGGTGAAGGTGGCGGGCGCGCCCGCCGGCGTGGCGCGGGCGGACTGAGCGATGGTCCTCTCCGAGCTCTGCATCCGCCGCCCGGTGTTCGCCACCGTGCTGTCGCTGCTCGTGCTGCTGGTGGGCCTGATGTCTTACTCGCGGCTCACCGTGCGCGAGTATCCCAACATCGACGAGCCGGTGGTGACGGTGGACACGACCTACCGCGGCGCCAGCGCCGAGATCGTCGAGTCGCAGGTCACCAAGCCGCTGGAGGATTCGCTCGCCGGCATCGAGGGTGTGGACGTGCTGTCCTCGATCAGCCGCCAGGAGCGCAGCCAGATCACCGTGCGCTTCCGTGTCGAGCGCGACGCCGACTCGGCCGCGGCCGACGTGCGCGACCGCGTCTCGCGTGTGCGCCAGCGCCTGCCCGACGACATCGACGAGCCGGTGATCGCCAAGGTCGAGGCCGACGCCAGCCCGATCATCTGGGTGGCGTTCTCGTCCGACCGGCATTCGCCGATGGAGATCAGCGACTTCGCCAATCGGATCATCAAGCCGCGCATGCAGACCCTGCCCGGGGCGGCCGATGCGCGCCTCTACGGCGAGCGCCGCCAGGCCATGCGGGTGTGGCTGGACCGCGACCGCCTCGCCGCCTTCGGGCTGACCGTGCAGGACGTGGAGGACGCCATCCGGCGCCAGAACGTGGAGCTGCCCGCCGGCCGCATCGAGAGCCGCGAGCGCGAGTTCGCCGTGGTGGCGCAGACCGATCTCGTCGAGCCGGCGCAATTCGAGGCCATCGTGCTGCGCCAGGGCGACACCGCCGACGCCTACCCGGTGCGTATCCGCGATGTCGGCCGTGTCGAGGTGGCGCCCGAGAGCGAGCGCACCGCGGTGCGCTTCATGGGCCGGCCGGCGATCTCGATCGGCCTCATCAAGCAGTCGGTGGCGAACCCGCTCGACCTCAAGCGCGGGCTCGACGAGATGCTGCCGCGCCTGCAGGCCGAACTGCCCGAAGGCATGTCGATGAAGATCGCCAACGACACCACGGTGTTCATCGAGCGCTCCATCGAGGCGGTGTTCAGCACGATCTGGGAGGCGGTGCTGCTGGTGGCCGCGGTGTGCCTGTTCTTCCTGCGCAACTGGCGGGCGATGCTGGTGCCGCTGGTGACCATCCCGGTCTCGCTGGTGGGCGCGTTCACGCTGATGCTGGTGTTCGGCTTCTCGATCAACACGCTCACGCTGCTCGCGCTGGTGCTGGCGATCGGCCTGGTGGTGGACGATGCGATCGTGGTGCTGGAGAACATCTACCGCCACATCGAGGAGGGCATGGAGCCGCTGGCCGCGGCCTTCAGGGGCGCGAAGGAGATCGGCTTTGCGGTGGTGGCGATGACGATCACGCTCGCCGCGGTGTATGCGCCGGTGGCCTTCATGAGCGGGCGCACCGGCAAGCTGTTCACCGAGTTCGCGCTCACGCTCGCCGGCGCGGTGATCGTGTCCGGCTTCGTGGCGCTGACGCTGTCGCCGATGATGTGCTCGAAGCTGCTGCGCCACGAGCCCCGGCACGGTCCGATCTACAACGGCATCGAGCGCTTCCTGGGCTGGCTCACCCGCGGCTACCGCGGCGTGCTGGGTGCGGCGCTGCATGTGCGCTGGCTGGTGATGCTGGTGTTCGCCGCGGTGGCGGGGAGCTCGGTGTGGCTGATGGGGCAGCTGAAGACCGAGCTCGCGCCCCTGGAGGACCGTGGCCGCGTGATCGGCATGTTCTCCGGTCCCGAGGGCGCCACGCTCGACTACATGGCGCGCTATGCCGAGGAGATCGAGCGCATCTACGCCGGCCTGCCCGAGGTCGACCGCTACATGGTGATCGCCGGCAATCCGACCGTGTCGCAGGGCATCTCCTTCGTCGGCTTCACCGACTGGGCCGAACGCAGCCGCAAGGCAGGCGCGATCTCCGCCGAGCTGCAGCCGAAGCTGCGCGCGGTGCCCGGCGTCAACGCCTTCCCCATCCTGCCTGCTTCGCTCGGCCAGAGCGTGCGCTCACGGCCGGTGAGCTTCGTGGTGTCGACCTCAGAGAGCTACGACGAGCTCGCCCGCGTGGCCGAGGCCTTCCTCGACGAAATGCGCCGGAACCCCGGCCTGGTGTCGCCCGACACGGACCTCAAGCTGACCATGCCCGAGCTCGCGGTGCAGGTGGATCGCGATCGCGCGGCGGACCTCGGCGTGGCGGTGGACGTGATCGGGCGTACGCTGGAGAGCATGCTCGGCGGCCGCCAGGTCACGCGCTACAAGCAGGACGCCGAGCAGTACGACGTGATCGTGCAGGTCGCCGCCGACGAGCGCCGCGACCCGCGCGACATCCGCGACATCTACGTGCGCGCGCGCGACGGCCGCATGGTGCCGCTGACCAGCGTCGTGCAGGTGGACGAGCGCGTGGCGCCGCGCGAGCTCAACCACTTCGGCCAGCGCCGCTCGGTGACGATCACCGCGAACCTGGCGCCGGGCTACGCGCTCGGCGAGGCGCTGGGCTGGATGGAAGACACTGCCGCCCGCATCCTGCCGCCGGGCTACGGCACCGACTACGACGGCCAGTCGCGCGAGTTCAAGACCAGCTCGGAGAGCCTCGCGCTCGTCTTCCTGCTCGCGCTCGCCTTCATCTATCTTGTGCTGGCGGCGCAGTTCGAGAGCTTCCGCGACCCCTTCATCATCATGCTGACGGTACCGCTGTCGATGACCGGCGCGCTCGGTGCGCTGTGGCTGACCGGCGGTACGCTCAACGTGTATAGCCAGATCGGCCTGGTGACGCTGGTGGGGCTGATCACCAAGCACGGCATCCTGATCGTGGAGTTTGCCAACCAGCTGCGTGAGCAGGGTCGGGCGCTGCGCGAGGCGGTGACGGAGGCAGCGGTACTGCGCCTGCGTCCGATCCTGATGACCACCGGGGCGATGGTGCTCGGGTCCGTGCCGCTCGCGCTGGCGACCGGGGCCGGCGCGGAGAGCCGCCAGCAGATCGGCTGGGTGATCGTGGGCGGCCTGACCATCGGTACCTTCTTCACGCTCTTCGTGGTGCCTACCGTCTACACCCTGCTGGCACGTCGCGAGCGCGCGGCGCAGGCCGGGATCGTACAAGGCTCCGCCGCCTGAAATAGAACGACCCCGCCGCGCGAGTCGCGCGGGCGGGGTCGATGATCGCGCCGGCGCGCCGATCAGCTTTCGGCGGCGACCTTCTTCAGGTACGCGTAGATCTGGTCCTTGATCAGCAGTTTTTCCTTCTTCATCACTTCAAGCTCGTGGTCACTGGCGGGCACGATATGGGTCTCGATGTTGTGCACCTTCTCGTCGAGCTCGTTGTGCTTCTCGAAGAGCTGGGTGAAGTGGCGATCGTTGTGCTTGAGACGGGTGATCAGGTCGCGATATTCGGGGAACATGGGAAAAACTCCTGCGTTCTGGGTTGCAAGGGCTACGAACTGGGATAAAGGAAGAAAATCACGTTTGTCGCCAGTCTACTCCCGCTTTTGGTGTGCGGCCAGCGTGGCGGCGGCGACTCGCGGCCGGTTTGCAACCCGTTCCGAGGAACTTGCGTTCGTCATTGTCGGCGCTTCTTGGGCAAGCAGTAAAACTGATCGAAAGTGCCTGCGTGCCTCAACCGAACAGGTGAGGGAAGAGCTTCGCGCGCTCCTCGGCGGTGAGCGCCTGCATGCGCGCGATGTTGCGCTCGGGGATGCGGTCGACGTCGGGGTAATGCTCGATCGCCTTCTCCAGGCTCTCCTCGCGGATGATGTGCAGCAGCGGCCATGGCGAGCGATTGGTGAGGTTGCCCGGGTCGTCGGCCTCGGTGTCGGCGAACTGGTAGTGCGGGTGGAAGCTCGCCACCTGCAACTCGCCTTCCCAGCCGAACTGCTCGACCCACAGGTCCACCGCGTCGAGGAAGTCGTTGTAGTCGGCGAAGTCCTCGAGCATGTCGGGGATTGCCAGCAGGGTGGTCTCGAGCTCCGCCACGGGTGTGTCGGACAGGCGCTCGAGCTCGGCCTGGAGGTCGTCGAGCAGGGCCTCGGCGGTGGTGGCGTGGCTGACCGCGATGCGCACGCGCTTCTCGCGCCGGGGGCGGGCCGCGAAGGGGCAGAGGTCGAGGCCGATGACGACCT
Organism: Thauera sp.; assembly: GCA_024235615.1. Taxonomy (GTDB): domain Bacteria; phylum Pseudomonadota; class Gammaproteobacteria; order Burkholderiales; family Rhodocyclaceae; genus Thauera. The sequence goes on from JACKMB010000002.1 coordinate 541,990, forward strand.
CGTCGAGCCACTGCTCGACGTCGGCGATGATCTGTTCATCCATGGAGTGGGGTTCCGTTCAGGCGGTGTGCAGGGGGAGGTCGTGCAGCAGCCGCAGCGCGGTGTGCAGCACGGCCTCGGGGAGGTCGGGGCGCAGGCAGTCGAGCTCGACGAAGCCGGGCCAGGTCTCGCGGAACTGGCGCTGCCAGGTGAGCTGACGCTTGGCGAGCTGGCGGGTGGCGGCGATGCCCTTGAAGCGCAGCTCGTCGTAGCCGGTGCCGCCGTCGAGGTATTCCCACACCTGGCGGTAGCCGACGCAGCGCATCGAGGGCATGGACGGGTCGAGCCGGTAGCGCGCGCGCAGCTGGCGGACCTCGTCGACCAGGCCGGCGTGCAGCATGGCGTCGAAGCGTTCCTCGATGCGCTTGTGCAGTACGCCGCGGTCCGAAGGCGCGAGCGCGATCGGCAGCAGGCGGCAGGGCAGGGGCTCGTCTTCCTTCTTCGCGTAGCTGTCGGCGAGCGGACGCCCGGTGAGGCGCACGATCTCGAGCGCGCGCTGGATGCGCTGGGCGTCGCCCGGCTCGAGGCGGGCGGCGGCCTCGGGGTCGAGGCGGGCGAGCTCGGCGTGCAGCGCCGGCCAGCCGCGCTCGGCGGCCTCGTCGTCGAGCGCGCGGCGAAGTTCCGGATCGGCCGCGGGCAGGTCGGAGAGCCCGTCGCGCAGCGCCTTGAAATACAGCATGGTGCCGCCGGCCAGCAGCGGAAGATTGCCGCGCGCGACGATCTCGCCCATCAGGCGGATCGCGTCGGCGCGGAAGCGCGCGGCGGAGTAGTTCTCCTCGGGGCTGACCACGTCGATCAGGTGGTGCGGGCACACCGCGCGCTCTTCCGCGCTCGGCTTGGCGGTGCCGATGTCCATGTCGCGGTACACCAGCGCCGAATCCACGCTGATCACCTCCACCGGCAGCGCCTGCGCGAGCGCCAGCGCGCTCGCAGTCTTGCCGCTCGCAGTGGGGCCGAGCAGCAGCAGGGCGGGCGGAAGAGTGAGGGCTGGGGAGGGCGTCAGGGCGGGAGGTGCTTCTGTCGGCAAGAGAGTAGGGGGTCGCGACGGCGCAGGGGCGTGGATTATCCCCCGCGACGTCGCGATCCGCCAGCGCTAAGCCGCCAGCGTTTCAGGCTCGCCGCGCGCGGCGGCCAATTCCCAGCCCTGCGAGACCGATGGCCAGCAAGGAGAGGGATACGGGCTCGGGGACCGGATTCTGCGAGATGGTGATCTCGCCGGCCAGCGCCTCTCCGTTGTCGCCCACCTCGCCGAGATAGAGATAGAGGCCCGATGTCGACAGTGCCGAGCTCAGGTTGAAGCTGATCCTGCCGCCGTCGCCGAGGCTGAGGAAACCATCCGCGCCCGAGCCCGCGGTGGATTCGCCGTCGAACAGTCCGAGGGTGGCGACGGCATTGTCGACCGTGCTGCCGGTGGGGCCGGTGCCGAAGAGCTTCGGATCGGCCGGATCGCGCTGTACTCCCGGCGTGAAGATCACACCGCTCGAGTAGTTGAACGCGCTCAGCGGAGAGAGCCCTGCCACACAGTTGGCCGTGTCGCACGAGTCGGACGACAGGATGATCGCGTCGAGGTCGAAACCACTGAACCGGCCGGGCGAACCACCGAGGCCGGCGCTGTTGTCCCGGATCGTTATCGACTGCAGCGTACCGATCGCTGCGGTCGACAGATCGGCACGGAAGACCGCAGTCGCGGCGATCGTTCCGCCGGTGGTGCCGCCGAGCTTGGTCAGCGAGATCGGCGTTGCGTGGGCGAGGCCGGCTCCAAGGCCGGCCGCGAGGAGCGCAGCGGCGATGAACTGCTTGCGGATTTTCATGGCTCTCTCCTGTTCATGTTTTCAGATGGTGGCCACATCTCGAACGGTGTGAGCGTTCTTGTGTGCACATGAACTTGAGCAAGCGCTATGCCTGAGGTCCAGGCCTTTGATTGAACGAGCTTTTCTGGCCCAGGAAGGCGCAATTTCCGATGCGGTTAAAAAAATGCCGACACTTTCGATGGCGCCGTCGGACTTTGCGCCCCCCGCAGCCCGGGAGGCGATCGAGCCGGGAGCCCGGGCAGAGCGTTCGCTCGCCCGGGGCTCAGGTGATCAGCGGCTGCCGCGCAGCATCGAGCGCGTCATCGAGTCGAGCGGCAGGGCGTAGTCGTGTACCGCCAGCACCACGTTGGTCTCGGGCTGGATGACCTTGAGGTTCACGAACACCAGCTCGCTGCTCTGCGCGTAGGTGCCCACCACCACCGCCTGGGCGTCGTGCGAGCTGGCGAGGTCGCGGATCTCGCGGGTGAGCATGAGCTCCCCCTGGTCGCGCGCCATGTAGACGTTGTTGCGGAACTTCATCTCGACCATGCGGTAGCCGGCGAGCGTGAAGCGCGCCGACACCTGTTCGGAGATGAGGCGGCCGAGGGTGGAGGACTGCTCGAGCGCGTCGATGTTCACCACGGTGGCGGCAATCAGCGCCTGCGCCGGCGCGAGCTGGCCGCGCAGCTGCGCGAGCAGGCTGTCGGCAGCGGCGTAGTTGGAGGGGATCAGCGGGTTGGCCGCAGCAGCGTCGAAGCTGACTTCCTTACGCTGCGCGACCGGCTCGGTGGCGCAGCCGGTGGTGACCAGCACGGTGGCAGAGAGGGCTGCGGCGAGGATTGCGGGCGTGCGCATCATTCGCCTCCGACGACCTGGAAGGCCTTGGAGCGCGTCTGCGGGGCGGCGAGGTAGAGCGCCTCGTCGGCCGCATCGGCGCGGAACACCCCGGTCTCGCGCGCGATGAACTGGCTGCTGTCGGTCACGCTGGTGCTGACGATAACTTCGAGCGCACCCGTGGCGTCGATGCCGGGCTTGACCTGGGTATCGACGCCGACGCGCAGGGCACCGGCCGGGGTGCGCAGCACCGGATGGCCGACCTCGAGCAGGGCGGTGATCAGCTGGGTGGTGAAGGCGCGGTCGAAGGCCGACGCGTCGCCGTGCTGATTGACGAACAGCGCCGTCTGCGGGGCCAGGCGGGCGGACAGGCGCTGCGCGACGTCGCGGGCGAGGCCGTTCCAGTGTGCGGCGGAGTGCAGCGCGCGCTGCGAGGCAGCGGCGGGGATGCCGGCCGCGGAGTCTTGATGGACGGGCAGGGCGCAGCCGCCTGCCAGCAGGGCCGCGATGCAGGCCGCGGCGAGGGTCTTCTTCATGGAGCGCATTCTCCGGGACGAGGCACCACATTGGCCGCAGAGGGCGAGAATGGTACCGGGCAAGTGAAACGGCGTATGTCGCAGCTATGCCGAAAGCTAGCAGAAGCCCCGCTCTGACTCAATTCCGCCGCGTCGGCGGGTGAGACATAGTACCGCGTCGCTTTGCTGCACAAAAAACGGGCAGCGGGGGAATCCCCTTGCTCGCCAGCGCCTTGCACGACTTATCCACAGCTTGTCCCGGAAGCTGCTCACGCCCGCTGGGGAAAACATCGTCCGTGTCTTCCGGCTCGGACCGTGGGCGCTGGACGCCCCGGTCTCGTCCGCGGTGGGATGTAACCTGCCGCGGTGATGCTCTCAAAACGCCCGTGCGCTGCGGGTATCATGGCGCCCGCTGCGCACGGGCGGTCCGTGCATTCCTGTCGAGGTGTGTCTGTGAAGATCTTTTCGCCGCTGTACGAGCGGGCGATGGTGTGGTCGCGGCATCGGCGCGCGCCCTGGTTCCTGGGTGGGCTGAGCTTTGCCGAGTCGTCCTTCTTCCCGATCCCGCCGGACGTCATGCTCGCGCCGATGTGCCTGGCGAATCCGCATCGCGCGTGGTGGTTCGCGCTCCTGACCACGCTGACCTCCGTCGCCGGGGGCCTCTTCGGCTACCTGATCGGCTACTACGCCTTCGACCTCATCGAGCCCTGGCTGCGCGGGAGTCATTACTGGAGCGCCTACGAGCAAGCGGTAGCGTGGTTCGACGCCTGGGGCTTCTGGGCGATCTTCATCGCCGGCTTCTCGCCGATCCCCTACAAGGTGTTCACGATCGCAGCCGGCGTGGCGTCGATGGCGTTGCTGCCGTTCACGCTGGCCTCGCTGGTCGGTCGTGGTGCGCGCTTCTTCCTGGTCGCGGGGCTGATGGCCTGGGGCGGCGAGCGCATGGAGGGCGCGCTGCGCAAGTACGTCGACCGCATCGGCTGGGCCACGGTGGCAGCGGTGGTGGTCGGGGTGCTGGTGTATCGGGCGGGATGATTGAGGCGCGCCGGAAAACGCGAAATCGGCGCCGGGTGTGCGTTATTGGCCGCGCATGAAGAAGCGGTCGAGCTCGGCCAGGCTGAGCTGCGTCCAGGTGGGGCGGCCGTGGTTGCACTGGTCGGCGCGCTCGGTGGCCTCCATGTCGCGCAGCAGGGCGTTCATCTCGGGCAGGGTGAGCTGGCGGTTGGCGCGCACCGCGCCGTGGCAGGCCATGGTGGCGAGCAGCTCGTTGCGGCGCGCGGTAACGACCTCGGTGGCGGGGAATTCGCGCAGCTCCTGCAGCAGCTCTCGCACCAGCTCGGCCACCGGTGCGCTCGCCAGCAGCGCCGGTACGCTGCGCACGACGAGCTCCTGGGGCCCGGCCGCGGCGATCTCGAAGCCCATGCCGGCGAGCACCTCGGTGCACTCCTCGGCCGCCGCCATGTCCTTCGCCCCCACCGAGAACACCGCCGGGATCAGCAGGCGCTGCACCGCCGGGCGGCCGTCGATCACGGTCTTGAGCTTCTCGTAGAGGATGCGCTCGTGGGCGGCGTGCATGTCCACCAGCACGAGGCCGGCGGCGTTCTGGGCGAGGATGTAGATGCCGTGCAACTGGCCGAGCGCGTAGCCGAGCGGCGGCGCCTCGCCCGCGGGCGTTTCCGCGAACGCAGGGTGGGTGCCCGCGGGGCGTTCGGCGGATCGGCCGGGCAGGGCGGGCGCCCGCTTCGCGCGCGCCCGCGGCGAAATCGAAGTAGGCGCGGCTCGCCGACTCCATCGCCAGGCGTCCCTGCTGGGCGTGGGCGGGCGGCCAGGACCGCGAGGCCGGTTGGGCGCCGGCCGTCATGGCGAGCGGGGGGGCGACGCCCCCGAAGCCCGCTTGCGGGACCGCGCTCGATGCCGGCGAGGCCTGCAGCGCGCCGGCTCCTGAACCTGGGCCGGCATCCGCAGCTGCTCCCATGGCCGCGGGCGCGGCCCCCTCCGCCGCGCGTCCCGCCCCGCTCTCGGCCAGCGTGCGGCGCACGGCGTGGAAGACGAACTGATGCACCGCGCGCGACTCGCGGAAGCGCACCTCGATCTTGGCCGGATGCACGTTCACATCCACCCCGGCGGGGTCGAGCTCGAGGAAGAGCACGTAGGCAGGGTGGCGCGCGCCGTGCAGGATGTCGGCGTAGGCCTCGCGCACCGCGTGGGCGAGCAGCTTGTCGCGCACGAAGCGGCCATTGACGAAGAAATACTGCGCGTCGCGGCTGGCGCGCGAGTAAGCGGGCAGGGAAGCGAAGCCGGCCAGGCGCAGCACGCCGGCGTCGGCCTGGACCTCGCGGGCGTGCTGCAGGAAGTCGTCGCCCATCAGCGCGGCGACGCGCGCCGCCGGCGGCGAGGGCGGCAGGCGGTGGATCACGCGGCCGTTGTGGGCGAGCTGCAGGCCGATGTCCGGGCGCGCGAGCGCGACGCGGCGGAACATGTCGTCGCAGTGGGCGAACTCGGTGGCCTCGGTCTTGAGAAACTTCCGCCGCGCGGGGGTGTTGTAGTAGAGGTCGGCGACGTCGACCACGCTGCCCTGGTCGAGCGCCGCCGGCTCGGGCTGACGCCCTGCCTCGATGCGCCAGGCGTGGCTCGCACCGTCGGCGCGGCTGGTGATGCTGGTGCGTGCCACCGCGGCGATCGCGGCCAGCGCCTCGCCACGAAAGCCCATCGTGCCCACGTGCTCGAGATCGTCGAGGGTGGCGATCTTGCTGGTGGCGTGGCGCTCGAGCGCGAGCGCGAGCTCGTCGCGCGCGATGCCGCAGCCGTCGTCGGCGACGCGGATGCGGCGCACGCCGCCCTGCTCGAGCTGCACCTCGATCGCGCGCGCGCCCGCATCGACCGCGTTCTCGAGCACCTCCTTGAGCACCGAGGCCGGGCGCTCGACCACCTCGCCGGCGGCGATCTGGTTGACCAGCAGGTCGGAGAGGCGGTGGATGTGGGGCATGGGGCGGCGGCCGTCAGGCAAAAGCAGGATTATACGGGGCAGGGGAGGCGGCACGCCGGGCTGCGCGCCCGCAACCTCTCCTGCCTCGGACGCAACCATGACGTTCACTTAGGAGCGCCCACAAGGCTCCGGAAACGCGTCGGTTCATGTAGGAGCGCCGGCAGGCGCGAACAAGGCGGCACAATCCCTACCTACGCTCATCGCTCCGTCACCGCCCATTCGCGCCTGCCGGCGCTCCTACAGGTGCTTGCGGAGGCGCCGGGGCCGGAATCGACGCGCGCCGATGGCCGATCGCCCGTTTCCGGACCGAACCTGCGCCGGTTTCATGCGTGGGGCGCCGCCAGGCGCGAATGCAGCGCCACCCCGGACGCAAGCGTGAGGGGCCATGTAGGAGCGCCGGCAGGCGCGAATGCGGCGTTGGACGGCGCCGGGGCCGGAATCAACGCGCGCCGATGGCCGATCGCCCGTTTCCGGACCGAACCTGCGCCGGTTTCATGTGTGGAGCGCCGCCAGGCACGAATGCAGCGCCACCTCGGACGCAAGCGTGCCGATGGCCGATGCGGCGTTGGAGATTTCGACGCACGTCGATCGCCCGACCGCCCGATTCGCGCCTGCCGGCGCTCCTACAGGTGCGTGCGGAGGCGCCGGGGCCCGAATCAACGCGCGCCGATGGCCGATCGCCCGTTTCCGGACCGAACCTGCGCCGGTTTCATGTGTGGAGCGCCGCCAGGCGCGAATGCAGCGCCACCTCGGACGCAAGCGTGCCGGTTCATGTAGGAGCGCCGGCAGGCGCGAATGCAGCGCCGCAGATCCCGGCTCGGGCGACGAAGCAGGCCAGCTTCGCGGCTGCAAAAACCGCTGATTTTCCCGATCCGCGCCGGGAGCCTGGCGCGGGTCGGGTATCATCGCGGCCATGTTCCGGGGTGGGCGCCCGGCGGTCCACACGCCGACGCCCGGTCCTCCGCCAAGATCTTTCATCGTCCCAGCATCCCATGAAGTCCATCGTCATCCTCATCTCCGGCCGCGGCAGCAACATGGAAGCCATCGTGCGCGCCGGCATCCCCGGCGCGCGCATCGCCGCGGTGATCAGCAACCGGCCGGGCGCGGGCGGACTCGAGTTCGCGCGCACGCACGGCATCGCCACCGCGGTGGTCGACCACAAGTCCCACCCCGACCGCGCCAGCTTCGACGAGGCGCTCGCCGTGTGCATCGACGCCCATGCGCCCGATCTGGTCGTGCTCGCCGGCTTCATGCGCGTGCTCACCGACGCCTTCGTGCGCCGCTACGAAGGCCGCCTGCTCAACATCCATCCCTCGCTGCTGCCGTCCTTCCCCGGGCTGCACACCCACCGCCGCGCGCTCGAGACCGGGGTGAAGGTGCATGGCGCGAGCGTGCATTTCGTCACCGCCGAGCTCGATGACGGCCCGATCGTGATCCAGGCCGCGGTTCCGGTGCTGGCTGGCGACGACGAGGACGCACTGGCTGCACGCGTGCTCGCGCAGGAGCACCGCATCTACCCCCAGGCGGTGCGCTGGTTCGTCGAGGACCGGCTCGAGCTCGGCGGCGGCCGGGTGAGCCTGCGCGACGCGCCGGCGCAGGCCGGTGAGGCGCTGCTGGTGCCGGCGCCCGAGACCGCGGGGCGGGTCTGATGCGCGCGCTGCTCGCGCGCCTCGCGCTCACCGCCTGCGCGAGCCTGGCGGCGCTGCCCGCCGGCGCGGCTGCCGAGCCGGCCGCGCAAGGACACATCCTCTACGACGTGCACTACGGCTCGTCCGGCTTCAAGGTGGGCGAGGCGCGCCACGACTGGAAGCTGGAAGAAGGCCGCTACGCACTCACGCTGGCGCTTCAGGCCAAGGGGCTCGCCGGGCTGTTCGGCCTGGAGTACGAGCAGCGCAGCAGCGGCACGGTGGACGCCAAGGGCTTGCGTCCGGTGCTGTTCGAGGTCGACCAGCGCGGGCGCAAGCCCGAGCGCGCCGAGTTCGACTGGGCAAAGGGCCGGGTCAGCATCCGCCGCGGCGGCGAGGAGCGGCGCAGCGGAGAGATCCGCGCCGGCGACCAGGACCTGCTGAGCCTGTGGCACCAGGCGCGCAAGGTGGCCGAGTCCGGCAAGCCGGCGCGCTTCGCCGTGGTCACCAACAAGAGCATCAAGCAGGCGGTGGTGGAGCCGCGCGGCGAGGAGCGCCTCGAGCTCGCCGGCGAGCAACTCGACACCGTGCGCCTGCACGCCTTCGCCGAGAAGGACGACCTCGACATCGACATCTGGCTGTCCAGGCGCCACGGCCTGCTGCCGGTCCGTATCCGCATCACCGACGACAAGGGCGGCGTGCTCGACCAGCGCGCCTCGCGCATCGAGGCGGGCGCAGCCGCCACCGCCGCCAGGAACCCGAACTGAAATGAAACCCAAGACCGAAAAGAACCGCGTGCGCAAGCCGCAGGAGCCGAGCCCGGCCGAGCGCCCCGCGGAGGGCGCGGTGTCGCGCACGCTCTTCATCCAGGCTACGCAGGCGCTCGGCGCCGTGCTCGCCTTCGACCATCCGGCCGACGCCGTGCTGTCGCGCCACTTCCGTGACAACCGCGAGCTTGGCCACCGCGACCGCGGCTTCATCGCCGAGGCGGTGTATGGCGTGCTGCGCCGGCTGCGCTGGCTGCGCCGCATCGCCGGCGCCGAGGCCACCCCGCGCATGCTGTTGCTGGCCTGGTTCGCGCGCGGCGAGGGCTGGCCGATGCGTAACTTCGAGGGACTGGCGAGCGCCACCGAGCGCGACTGGATCACTTCGATCAAGGCCGCCGAGGCGGGCGAGCCCAGCCTGGCCGAGCGTGCCGACCTGCCCGACTGGCTGGCCGAGCGCCTGCTGGCGCAGATGAGCGAGGACGAGCTGATCGCGCTCGCGCACGGGCTCAACCGTCCGGCGCCGCTCGATCTGCGGGCGAACCTGGTCAAGACCGACCGCGACGCGCTGCTCGAGCGCCTGCAGGCCGACGGCGTGCGCGCCGAGCCCGGCCGGCTGTCGCCGCAATCGATCCGGCTCGCGGGCAAGCCGGCGCTGCAGAAGCATCCGCTGTTCCTCGACGGCAGCTTCGAGGTGCAGGACGAGGGCAGCCAGCTGCTCGGCCTGCTGGTGCAGCCGCGCCGCGGCGAGCTGGTGGTGGACTTCTGCGCCGGCGCCGGCGGCAAGACCCTGCAGCTGGGCGCGATGATGCGCTCGACCGGGCGCCTGTACGCCTTCGACGTCTCCGAGAAGCGCCTCGCCAAGCTCAAGCCGCGCATGGCGCGCGCCGGCCTGTCGAACGTGCATCCGGTGCTGATCGCGCACGAGGCCGATGCCAAGGTCAAGCGCCTGGCGGGCAAGGCCGACCGCGTGCTGGTCGATGCGCCCTGCACCGGGCTGGGCACCTTGCGCCGCAACCCCGACCTCAAGTGGCGCCAGTCGCCGGCAGCGGTCGAGGAGATGGTCGCCAAGCAGGGTGCGATCCTCGCCGCAGCGGCGCGCCTGGTGCGTCCGGGCGGACGCCTGGTGTATGCCACCTGCAGCCTGCTCGCCGAGGAGAACGACGGCATCGTCGACGCCTTCCTCGCCGCGCACCCCGAGTTCCGCACGCAGTCGGCGCAGGAGGTGCTGGCAGCCCAGGGCGTGACGCTGGAGACCGGCGAGCGTTTGCGCCTGCTGCCGCATGAGCACGACACCGATGGCTTCTTCGCCGCGGTGATGGAGCGCGCCAAGGGTGCGTGAGCGGCTGGGCAAGCGGGTCGAGGAGCGGATGGCCCTTGCGCATGGACAAGCGGGTCGACGAGCAAATCGGCGAGCCGGTCGAGCAGCGGGAGCGTGAGCGGACTCGCAGGCGCTGCGCGTCGATGCTCGGCTGGATGGCGGCGCTCGCCCTCGTGGCGGCGCCGGCGCTCCCGGGCGTGCAGGCGAGCGAGCGCTTCGCGGGCAAGGGAGAGATCGAGCTCGCCTTTTCGCCGCGGGACGACACCGAGAAGGTGGTGATCAGCCTCATACGCAGTGCGCGCAAGACCCTGGAGGTGCACGCCTACGCCTTCACCAGCCGCAACATCGCCGACGCGATGGTCGCGGCGCAGCGGCGCGGGGTGCGCGTCGAGGTGCTCGCCGACGCGCAGATGAACCGCCGCGAGAAGGGCAACGCCATCCCGCGCCTGCTCGCAGCCGGCGTGCCGGTAGCCTTCGAGACGCGCTACAACGCGGCGCACAACAAGGTGCTGATCGTAGACGCCGAAGGCCCGCGCTGCGCGGTGCTCACCGGCTCGTACAACTTCACCTGGTCGGCGGACAACCGCAACGCCGAGAACATCCTCATCGTGCGCGACCACTGCGAGCTCGCGCGTGCCTACCGCTCCAACTGGCTGCGCCACCGCAAGGAGGCGACCCGGATCACGTCCCTGCCATGGCGCGAGAGATGACCCTGCAGGCGCGAAGGCGGCGGAGCGGCAAGTGGCCACGTCGCCCTTGCGCAGGCCCCGTTCGCGGCTGCCGCCGCTCCTACACGAGGCGCGGGCGCGTCGCGACGGTTCATGTAGGAGCGCCGGCAGGCGCGAAGGCGGCGGCGCGGCAAGCGGCCACGTCGCCATCCCGCAGGCCCCGTTCGCGGCTGCCGGCGCTCCTACACAAGGCGCGGGCGTCGCGACGGTTCATGTAGGAGCGCCGGCAGGCGCGAAAGCGGCGGAGCGGCAAGTGGCCACGTCGCCATTCCGCAGGCCCCGTTCGCGGCTGCCGCCGCTCCTACACGAGGCGCGGGCGTCGCGACGGTTCATGTAGGAGCGCCGGCAGGCGCGAAGGCGGCGGAGCGGCATGCGGCCACGTCGCCCTTGCGCAGGCCCCGTTCGCGGCTGCCTGCCGCTCCTACACAAGGCGCGGGCGTCGCGATGCTTCATGTAGGAGGGCCGGCAGGCGCGAAAGCGGCGGCGCGGCAAGCGGCCACGTCGCCATCCCGCAGGCCCCGTTCGCGGCTGCCGCCGCTCCTACACGAGGCGCGGGCGCGTCGCGACGGTTCATGTAGGAGCGCCGGCAGGCGCGAAAGCGGCGGAGCGGCATGCGGCCACGTCGCCCTTGCGCAGGCCCCGTTCGCGGCTGCCGCCGCTCCTACACAAGGCGCGGGCGTCGCGATGCTGCATGTAGGAGCGCCGGCAGGCGTGAAAGCGGTGCCTGAATGACCCTTGCCGTGATGGGGTGTGGTAACAGTTTCCGGACTTGATCCAATTCTTGTCGGGCCTGCGTAGAATCGTGTCGCTGTTCACTTCTTCCGGACGTTTCCGCGCATGTACAACGGTTTGTTCGATCTCCCGTGGTGGGGCTACGTGCTGGTGGCGCTCGCGCTCACCCACGTCACCATCGTCTCCGTCACCGTCTTCCTGCATCGCCACCAAGCGCACCGCGCGCTCGAGCTGCATGCGCTGCCGAGCCATTTCTTCCGCTTCTGGCTGTGGCTGACCACCGGCATGGTGACGAAGGAGTGGGCGGCGATCCACCGCAAGCACCACGCCAAATGCGAGACCGCGGAGGATCCGCACAGCCCGCAGACGCGCGGCCTGCGCAAGGTGTTGTGGGAGGGGGCGGAACTCTACCGCGCCGAGGCGAAGAACGCCGAGACCCTGCAGCGCTTCGGTCACGGTACGCCCGACGACTGGCTCGAGCGCAATGTGTATCGCCACTCCGTCGTCGGCGTCGCCATCATGCTGGTGATCGACCTCGTCGCCTTCGGTCCGCTCGGCCTCACGATCTGGGCGGTGCAGATGGCCTGGATTCCGTTCTGGGCGGCGGGGGTGGTCAATGGCGTGGGGCACTTCTGGGGCTACCGCAACTACGACTGCGACGACGCCTCGCGCAACCTGCTGCCCTGGGGCCTCCTGATCGGCGGCGAGGAGCTGCACAACAACCACCACAGCTTCGCCACCTCGGCCAAGCTGTCGGCAAAGTGGTACGAGTTCGACGTCGGCTGGATGTACATCCGCATGCTCGAGCTGCTCGGCTTGGCCAAGGTGAAGAAGACGATCCCGCGGCCCCGATTCGGCGAGGCCAAGCCGGTACCCGACCTCGATACCTTGCAGGCGATCGTGACCCACCGCTACGACGTGATGACGCGCTACGTGCGATCGTTGCGCGCCGTCTTCGCCGACGAGGCACGGCGGCTGCGCGAGGCGCACGGGCTGGCGTTGAGCGCGCGCCGCTTGCGGCGCTGGGTGCTGGGAGGCGAGCTGCGTGGGCTGGACGAGGTGCAGCGCAGGCAGCTGGAACAGGCGGTCGAGGCCAGCCCGGCGCTGCGTACGGTGGCGGCGATGCGTGACGAGCTCGCCGCGCTGTGGTCGCGTTCGAACGCGAGCCGCGAGCAGCTGCTCGCGCAGTTGCAGGACTGGGTGGCGCGCGCCGAGCGCAGCGGCATCCGCCAGCTGGAGGAGTTCTCGCTGCGGCTGCGCAGCTACGCTTGTTGAGGCGTCAGGCGTCGGGCGTCAGGCGCGGCTCAATCGCGCAGGGCGTCGGCCCAGCAGTTGGGGGTCTCGTAGAGGCGCACGCGCTCGAGCCTGAGGTGGTTGCCGTAGGTGTCGCGATAGGCCGGATCGAGAATGCGAAAGGCCTCGGCGGCGAGGTTCTCGGCGGTGGGCACGACGTCGAGCACCACGGTCTTGTGGCCGGGGATCGCGGCCAGCATGTCGAGCACCAGATTGTCGCCCCGGTACGCGAGGAAGGCGTGGTCCCAGGGACCCACGACGTATTCGTTGGCGATGCGCTTGACGTCGGCGAAGTCCATCACCATGCCGTTGACCGGCACACCGTCGGCCTTGATGATGTCGCCCGACAGCGTCACCTCCAGCGCGTAGCGGTGGCCGTGCAGATGCCGGCACTGGCTGGCGTGGTCCGGAATCCGGTGTCCGGCGTCGAATTCGAGGCGGCGGGTGATGCGCATGGCGAGTCTCTCTGGAACGGCCCCGGAGTATAGCACCGGGGAGTCCGCGCCGATCCCGCGTATTTTCCGCAAGTATCTGAACGAACGATGAATTCTTCCCACGAAATGCCGCCCGGCACGGTCGCGACGCTGAAGGTGAGCAACCACGATCGCGACCTCGCCGGGCTGACCTACGTCTATCCGGTGCTGTCGCGTCGTGCCGGTGGGGTGTCGATCGGCATCAACCTGAACCCGAACAACGCCTGCAACTGGCATTGCGCCTACTGCCAGGTGCCTGGCCTGGTGCGTGGCAAGGCACCGGCGATCGACCTCGCACGACTCGAGGCCGAACTGCGTGGCTTCCTCGCCGACCTGATCCACGGCGACTGGATGACGCGCCACGTGCCCGAAGGCGCGCGCGTGATTCGCGACATTGCCTTCTCGGGCAATGGCGAGGCGACCAGCGCCGAGGTCTTCCCTGAAGCGGTCGCGCTCGTGCTGCGGCTGCGCGACGAGTTCGGCCTGTCGTCGCAGGCCGTGCCCGTGCGCCTGATCACCAACGGCAGCCTGCTCGCGCAGGGCCACGTGCAGGAAGGCGTGCGCCGGCTGGGCGAGGCGGGCGGCGAGGTGTGGTTCAAGGTGGATGGCGGCAGCGTCGAGGCGATCGAGCGCATCAACGGCGTTCGGCTCGAACCTGCGGCGGTGGCGCGCAATCTCGCGCGCTGTGCGGAGCTGTGTCCGACCTGGGTGCAGACCTGCATGTTCCGCTGGGATGGAGCGCTGCCGACGGACACGGACATCGACGCCTGGCTGGCTGTGCTGGAGGCCGCCGGCACCGAGCGCCTGCGCGGTGTGCTGCTCTATGGCGTGGCGCGGCCGTCGATGCAGGCGGAGGCGCCGCGGATCTCGACGCTGACGGTGGACGAGCTCGAGGCGATCGCCGAGCGCGCCCGAAAAAAAGGGCTGACGGTACGCGTCAGCCCTTGATCGTGCGCGGCATGCGCTCAGCGCTCCTTGCGCTTGGCGCGTGCTTCCTTCTTGAGGGTCTTGTAGAGCTCGGGGTTGGTCGTCTTGAGGTACTCTGCGACCTCGACGTCGTCACGCTTGACCTTGTTGATGTCGATCTGCTCGACGTGGACCAGGCGCAGCAAGGCCTGCACCGGGCGGGGGATGTTGCGGCCGCTCTCGTAGCGGGAGCCGCCGCTCTGGGTCACGCCAATCTTGGACCAGAACTGCGACTGGTTCAGGCCGAGCTTGCGACGAATTTCACGTACATCCAGCTTTTCGTTTGCTTTCATGGAGATTTCCTCGAGTTTGCATGGCTCCGGGCCATCCCGGATTCGATGCGGACAGGATCCTGCCTATGACCTTGGTCATAGAACGCATGCAGTATAGGTTAGTATCCGGGCTACATACAAAATAGATTGTAGCTATTTTGGCGAATTTAGCAGTAAATTCACGTCTTGGAGATTTTGTTTCGATCCGGCGAGCAAAACTTCACGCCCTGACCAGCATCGTGAACCTTATTCACTTGGGGTGTTGGATAGGACGATGGCACGGATAGTTCGGAAGGTGGGCCTTGCCTCGGTGCGAAACCCCGAATGCATCCGTCGCGAAGCCGCGCGATGGATTGCGTGCTCCCGTGCACAGGAGGTTCGCGTGGCCGTCCTTGCAGCGGTGATCGGCGGTGAGCGCGGGGGCCTGTCGGCGCCCGCCGGCGAGGTGGTGCGCCGCCGCATAGGTGCGTTCGATCAACGTTTGACCGGCAGTCACGAACTCGCTATGATCGCGCCTTCCTGATGGAGACGTGGCCGAGAGGTCGAAGGCACTCCCCTGCTAAGGGAGCATGCGGGCTAAAACTCGCATCGAGGGTTCGAATCCCTCCGTCTCCGCCAAGGCACTGAAGCCCCTGATGTACAAAGGGGCTTTTTTGCGTCCACGCCGCGTCGGCCGTATGCGCGGGAGGGCGCCCGCTCCCCTTCCCATCCTCGCTGCCGGAGCCGACCCTGTCGACCCCCAAGCCCTCACCCGGTGACCCCATGCGACACGACCTCAAGGTGCCCTTCGCCGAAAAGGACCAGGCCAAGAAGCTCGGCGCGCGCTGGGATGCCGCGCGCAAGCGCTGGTACATCGATGGCGGCCTCGATCCGGCGGTGTTCGCCCGCTGGCAGCCGGCGCCGCACGACGCGTCTACTCCGGCAGCGCCGGCCCCGGCCCCGGCGTCCCGGCGAGCCGTGTCGGCAAGCGTCGAGGCCAAGGTGCAGGTCGGCAGCCGATTCGTGGAGCTGCCGCGGGTGTGCGACTGCCTGCCCTGGGAGGATTGCGACGCCTGCCGCCTGCAGGCCTGGCCGAAATAGACGGGGAGGGCGCGAGCATGGAAGCGGTGGCGGTGATCGACTTCGAGACCACGGGGCTGTCGCCCGCGCAGGGCGATCGGGCGACCGAGATCGCCGCGGTCATCGTGCGAGACGGGCGGGTGGTGGATCGCTACCAGAGCCTGATGAACGCGGGCGTGCGCATCCCCGCCTACATCGAATCGCTGACCGGGATCTCCAACGCGATGATCCGCAGCGCGCCGCCTGCCGCGCAGGTGATGCGCGAGGTTGCGGACTTCGTCGGCGGCATCCCCATGGTCGCCCACAACGCCGCGTTCGATTCGAAGTTCTGGGATGCGGAGCTCGCCCGCATCGAGCGCACGCGCGCACAGGAATTCGTATGCTCGCTGCTGTTGTCGCGCCGCCTGTTGCCGCTCGCGCCCAGCCACCGGCTCGGCGCGCTGGTCGAGTACGCCCGGCTGCCGGTTGCCGGCCGCTTCCACCGCGCGCTCGCCGACGCCGAGATGGCGGCCAGCCTGCTGCTGCGGCTCGAAGACGAGCTGCGCCAGCGTCACCAGGTGGTGCAGGTCTCGGTTGAGCTGCTGTGTCGCATCCAGCGCGCGTCCAAGGCGCAGCTGCCGAGGTGCCTGGCGGCGGCGCGCGGTGTCTGAAGGCCGACCGGGAGGGATGGAGCGATGACGCCGAGCTGGACACTCTCCCCCGATGAGGTCGAGATCACCGCGATCCGCGCCCAGGGCGCCGGGGGCCAGAACGTCAACAAGGTGTCGAACGCGGTGCATCTGCGCTTCGACATCGCCGCCTCCAGCCTGCCCGAGGAGATCCGGGCGAGACTGCTGCAGCTGCGCGACCAGCGCATCAGCAAGGACGGCGTCGTGATCATCAAGGCGCAGAAGTTCCGCAGCCTGGAGAAGAACCGCGCCGAGGCGCTGCGCCGGCTGGAGGAGCTGATCGAGCGCGTCGCGGCGCCGCCCAAGGACCGCCGCCCGACGCGGCCGACGCGCGCCTCCGTCACCCGCCGGCTCGAGGGCAAGGCGCGGCGGGCGTCGGTGAAGGCCGCGCGCGGCCGGGTGAACGACTGAGCGGCGCGCCGCAGAGCCTCGGTCAGTTCGCGCTGGGGTTACGGCAGCCGATCAGGTTCATCGCGAGCATGCTCAGGACTACCTCGTCGCGCTGGTTGAGCACCTCGATCCTCGACCGCACCAGGCCGCGGTCGGGCTTGGAGACCGAACGTCGTGCCTCGACGATGGTGACCCGCGTGCTCAGCACGTCGTCCGGACGCACCGGCTTGAGCCAGCGCAGCTCGTCGATGCCGGGCGAGGCGAGGCTGGCGTTGTGGGTGAGGTAATGCTCCGAGTACATCCGCATCATCATCCCGCAGGTCATCCAGCCGCTGGCGATCAGGCCGCCGAAGATGGTGCCCGCGGCCTTTGCGGGGTCGGTGTGGAAATCCTGCGGGTCATAGCGGCGTGCGAAATCGACGATCTCCTGCTCGGTGACGCGCATCTCGCCGAAGCGATGCACGGCGCCGGGAACGTAGTCCTCGAAGTAGCGGTCGTCGATCGGGGTGGGAAACCTGCTCGTGAGGGGCGCGGTGTCGGTCGGGTTCATGGTGTCCTGTTCGTGTGGTGGCTCGGATCGATGGTAGCCCGAAGCCGGTCCGGGGCGGGGCATCAGACGTTGGAATATTTGTACAAAACAAATTTGATAGAATAGGAGGCATTGAAACCGGACCAGGAAATTCAATGTGTGGAATTGCAGGTGAGCTGAGATTCGATGACACCCCCCCGGACCTTGCGGCTTTGGCGCGCATGAACGCGCAGCAGCAGGCGCGCGGCCCGGACAGTGGCGGCATATTTGCGCAGGGCGCGCAGGCCTGGGGCCATCGCCGGCTGAAGATCATGGATCTGTCCGAGTCCGCCCAGCAGCCGATGTTCGATCCGGCGTTGGGGTTGGGCATCGTTTTCAACGGCGCGATCTACAACCACCCCGAGCTGCGCCGCGAGCTCGAGGCCAAGGGCTACCGCTTCTACTCCCACGGCGACACCGAGGTGCTGCTCAAGGCCTATCACGCCTGGGGCGAGGACTTCGTCAGCCGCCTCAACGGCATGTTCGCGTTCGCGATCTGGGAGCGCGACAGCGGGCGCGTGCTGCTCGGCCGCGACCGCCTGGGCATCAAGCCGCTGTATTACGCGCCGATCGCGGGCGGGCTGCGCTTCGCCTCGGCGCTGCCGGCGCTGCTCGCGGCGGGCGGGGTGGACACCTCGATCGACCCGGCGGCGCTCAACCATTACCTCTCCTTCCACGCCGTGGTGCCGGCGCCGCATACGCTGCTGGCCGGCGTGCGCAAGCTCGCCCCGGGCACGCTGATGCGCATCGAGCCTGACGGCCGACGCAGCGAGCGCAGCTTCTGGGCGCTGGACTATGCCCGCGACGCTGCCGACGAGTCACGCAGCTTCGAGGACTGGACCGAGATCCTGCTCGACGGCCTGCGCGCCGCGGTCAGGCGTCGCCTGGTGGCGGACGTGCCGGTGGGCGCGCTGCTCTCGGGCGGCGTCGATTCCAGCCTCATCGTCGGCCTGATGGCCGAGGCGGGGGTGAAGGAGCTGCGCACCTACAACGTCGGCTTCGCCGATGTGGGCGGCGAGAAGGGCAACGAGTTCGAATACGCCGACATCGTCGCGCGCGAGTTCGGCACGGTGCACGAGCGCATCTTCGTGCCCGAGCAGGAACTGCTCACCCGCCTGCCCGAGGCGGTGGCGGCGATGAACGAGCCCATGGTGAGCCACGACTGCATCGGCTTCTACCTGCTCTCCGAGGCCGTGTCGCGCCACAGCAAGGTGGTGCAGAGCGGGCAGGGCGCGGACGAGGTCTTCGGCGGCTACCACTGGTACCCGAAGCTCGCCGGCAGCGCCGACCCGGTGGCGGACTACCTCGCCGCCTTCCGCGACCGCGACTACGACGAATACCTCGCCACGGTGAACCCGCAGTGGCACGGCGTCGATGCGAGCGCGGCCTTCGTCGCGGCGAGCTTCAACGCCCCCGGCGCGGACGACCCGGTGGAGAAGGCGCTGCGCCTGGACACCACGGTGATGCTGGTCGACGACCCGGTCAAGCGCGTGGACAACATGACCATGGCCTTCGGCCTGGAGGCGCGCGTGCCCTTCCTCGACCACGCGCTGGTCGAGCTCGCCGCGCGCATCCCGGCGCGCCACAAGCTCGCGCACGGCGGCAAGGGCGTGCTGAAGGAGGCGGCGCGCAAGCTGATCCCCGACGCGGTGATCGACCGCCCCAAGGGCTACTTCCCGGTGCCGGCGCTCAAGTACCTGCAGGGGCCGGTGCTCGAGCGCGTGCGCGACGCGCTGTCCAGCCAGTCGGCGCGCGAGCGCGGGCTGTTCCGCAAGGACTACGTCGACACGCTGCTCGCCGACCCGTCCGCCCACATCACGCCGCTGCGCGGCTCCAAGCTCTGGCAGCTGGGGCTGCTGGAGTGGTGGCTGCAGACCCACGTGGGCTGAGGACAAGGCACGATGATCCGCAAGCACATCGCCCGCGCGCTGCGTGCCGAGCAGCGCAGCGCGCAGCTGGCCGTGCATCGCCCCGCCGGCCAGCCCGAGCCGGCGGGCGCGCCCACCGACGTCGTCGTCGAATGCGGCTGGGGGCGGCTGCTGCCGGCGCAGACCTGGCGCGACGCCGCGAGCCTGGCCGAGGCGCTGCTCACCGAGCGCCCCGGCCAGCGCGACATCGCCTTCTACGTCGAGAAGCCGCACGTGGTCGTGGCGCATGCGCCGCAGCAGCTCTTCCTCGATCCGTCCGAGGCCTTCCGCCTCAACCTCGCCACCTACCGCGGCGCCCCGCAGCGCGCCGGGCGCAGCGGCTTCACGCTGCGGCGGCTGCGCACGCGCGCCGACGTGGCGGCGATCAACGTGCTCTACCGCGCGCGCCGCATGGTGCCGGTGGATGCGCAGGCGGTGTGGAAGGCGCGCGCCAGCCGGGCGATCAGCTACGCGCTCGCCGAGGACCGCGCCAGCGGCGAGGTGATCGGCGTGGCGATGGGCCTCGACCACGTCGAGGCCTTCGCCGACCCGCAGCACGGCGCCAGCCTGTGGGCGCTCGCGGTGGCGCCGCAGGCGGCGCACCCGGGCGTGGGCGAGGCGTTGGTGCGCTATCTCGCCGAGCACTACCAGGCGCGCGGGCGCGAGTGGATGGACGTGTCGGTGCTGCACGACAACGAGCAGGCGATCGCGCTCTACGACAAGCTCGGCTTCCAGCGCATCCCCGCGTTCGCGGTCAAGCGCCGCAACGCGATCAACGAGCCGCTGTTCATCGGCGGTGGCGAGGCACTGCAGGATCTCAACCCCTACGCCCGCCTGCTGGTGGACGAGGCGATCCGACGCGGCATCCACGCCGAGGTCATCGATGCCGACAACGGCTACTTCCGTCTCACCCTGGGCGGGCGCAGCATCGTCTGCCGCGAGTCCCTGTCCGAGCTCACCAGCGCGGTGGCGATGAGCCGCTGCCAGGACAAGCGCGTGACGCTGAAGCTGCTCGCCGGCGAGGGGCTCGCGGTGCCGCGCCAGGCCGATGCCGACGACGAGGCCGGCTGGCACGCGCTGCTCGCCGAGGTCGGCACGGTGGTGGTCAAGCCGGTCGAGGGCGAGCAGGGCAAGGGCATCAGTGTCGATCTGCGCAGCGTGGAGGACGTGCGCGCCGCGATCGAGCGCGCGCGTCAGTTCTGCGATCGCGTGCTCGTCGAGCAGTTCTGCAAGGGCGAGGACCTGCGCATCGTCGTCATCGATCATCAGGTCGTGGCTGCGGCAGTGCGGCGGCCACCGGAGGTGGTGGGGGACGGGCGCAGCACCGTGCGCGAGCTGATCGAGCGCCAGAGCCGGCGGCGCGCGGCAGCCACCGGCGGCGAGTCGCGCATCCCGCTGGATGCCGAGGCAGCCCGCTGCATTGCGGCGCAAGGGCACGATCTTGATTCCGTGCTGTTGCCCGATTGCCGCCTGCAGGTGCGCAACACCGCCAACCTGCACACCGGCGGCACCATCCACGACGTCACCGCCGAACTGCATCCGGCGCTGCGCGAGGCCGCCGAAAAGGCCGCGCGTGCGCTCGACATCCCGGTGACCGGGCTGGACTTCCTCGTGCCCGCGGTCGATGGCCCGGACTACGTGATCATCGAGGCCAACGAGCGCCCGGGCCTGGCCAACCACGAACCCCAGCCCACGGCAGAGCGCTTCATCGACCTGCTGTTTCCGCGCTCGCGCGCGGCGACGGCCTGATCGCGCCGATGTCGCCGCCCTCGCGGGCAAGCCCACGAGCAGCCTGCGGCTGACACCCTCCGCGCGCGCCACCCCCGTGGCGCGCCCAATCCACCGACAAGAGAGGAGACGACCCCATGAACGACCTGGCCCGAGGCAGGCACCTGCCCGCGATCGACTACGCCTACCTGGAGGAGACGATGCTGCAGCTGCTCGCCATCCCCAGCCCGGTCGGCCTGACCGACGCCGCGGTGCGCTACACCGCGGGGCGCTTCGAGGCGCTCGGCATCCCCTATGAGATCACCCGTCGCGGTGCCATCCGCGCCACGCTCAAGGGCCAGGCCGCGCAGCCGGCGCGCGCGGTGGTGGCCCACCTCGACACGCTGGGGGCGATGGTGAAGGCGCTGAAGCCCAACGGCCGGCTCGAGATCGTACCCATCGGCCACTGGTCGGCGCGCTTCGCCGAGGGAGGGCGGCTCACCATCTTCACCGACCATGGCCAGGCGCGCGGCACCTGCCTGCCGCTCAAGACCTCGGGCCACGCCTTCGGCGGCGAGATCGACACCCAGCCGGTGGGCTGGGAGCACGTCGAGGTGCGGGTGGACCTGCCCACCGAGGACCGCGCCGGGCTGGAGGCGGCGGGGATCGAGGTGGGTGACTGGATCGCCTTCGACCCCCAGCCCGAGATCCAGCCCGGGGGCTACATCAACTCGCGCTACCTCGACGACAAGGCTGCGGTGGCGGCGCTGCTCACCGCCTGCAAGGCGATCCGTGACCACGGCCTGCCGCTGCCGGTGGACGTGCATCCGCTGCTCACCATCACCGAGGAGATCGGCTCGGGCGCCTCGGCCGCGCTGCACGGCGAGATCGCCGAGATGGTGAGCCTGGACATCTCCATCGCCGCGCCCGGGCAGAACACCTCGGAGCATGCGGCGACGATCTGCATGCAGGACATGTCGGGCCCCTTCGACTACCACCTCACCCACAAGCTGATCGCGCTCGCCAAGGAGCACGGCATCGCCCACCGCCGCGACATCTTCCGCTATTACCGCTCGGACTCGGCCGCCGCGGTGGAGGCGGGCAACGACATCCGCACCGCGCTGATCGGCTTCGGTGCCGACGCCTCGCACGCCCAGGAGCGCACCCACCGCGACGCGCTCGAGGCGCTCACCCAGCTCGTCATCGCCTACCTGACCAGCGAGCCGGTGGCGCGTCGCGACTGCCGCTCGATGGGCTCGATCGAAGGTTTCACCGAGCAGCTCTGCCCGGGCGACATGGCGGTGCCCGCCACGCCGCTCCCGGCGCCCGAGAGTTTCCTCGGGGAGCGCTGATCGGCGCCGGCCCCGGGGAACCGCGCCTGCGCGCGAACGGCAGGCGTGACGTGCGCGACCGTGGGAGCGGCCTGGTCCGCTCCAACAGTCGCGCGCGAGCCCGTCGGGACGCATAATCGCCGCCTCCCCGTTTGTGCGCACCGAGCGCGTCCCGTCCCGCGAGCGACCCCATGACCCAGCCTCCCCGCGCCTGCGGCATCGACTTCGGCACCTCCAACTCCACCGTCGGCTGGCTGCGCCCCGACGCGCCCGTCCTCGTCCCGCTCGAGGACGGGCGGGCGACGCTGCCCTCGGCGGTGTTCTTCAACGCCGACGAGGACTCGATCCACTACGGGCGCGCGGCGCTCGCCGAATACCTCGAGGGCTACGAAGGCCGCCTGATGCGCGCGCTCAAGAGCCTGCTCGGCACCAGCCTGATCGACGGACAGACCGACGTGAATGGGCGCGCGCTCGGCTTCCGCGAGCTGCTCGCGAGCTTCATCGGCGAGCTCAAGGCGCGTGCCGAGCGCGCGACCGGGCGCGCCTTCGACCACGCGGTGTTCGGCCGCCCGGTGCACTTCGTCGATGAGGACGAGGCCGCCGACCGCAAGGCCCAGGACACGCTCGAGGCCATCGCGCGCCAGGTGGGCTTTCGCGAGGTCGGCTTCCAGTTCGAGCCGATCGGCGCCGCGCTGCACTACGAGCGCACCCTCAGCCGCGAGGAGCTGGTGCTGATCGCCGACATCGGCGGCGGCACGGCCGACTTCTCCATCGTGCGCCTGTCGCCGCAGCGCGCCCGTGCCGTCGAGCGCCGCGAGGACCTCCTCGGCAACGCGGGCATCCACATCGGCGGCACCGACTTCGACCGCGTCCTCAGCCTGGACTGCGTGATGCCGGTGCTCGGCTACCGCAGCCGGCTGCGCAACGGGGCCACGATGCCGGCGAGCGTGTATTTCCAGCTCGCTGCCTGGCACACGATCAACTTCGCCTACACCCGCCAGGCCTGGGCCGACCTGCAGCAGGTCTACCGCGACGCGCTCGCGCGCACCGAGCTCGACCGCCTGTGCCGGCTCATCAACCTGCGCGAGGGGCACTGGCTGGCGATGCAGGTGGAGGAGGCCAAGATCGCGCTGTCCGCGGCGGAGCGCACGCAGGTGGCGCTCGCGCGCATCGAGCCCGGGCTGGCGCTCGATCTTTCGCGCGCGGCCTTCACCGCGGCGACGCAGGGCCTGGTCGATCGCGTCGGCGGCTGCGTGGCCGAGCTGCTCGCCGCCTCGGGCGTGGAGCGGGAACGCATCGACACCGTCTATTTCACCGGCGGGGCGAGCGGCGTACCGCAACTGCGCGCGCGCATCGCGGCCGAGCTGCCGCGGGCGCGCAGCGTCGAGGGCGACCTGTACGGCAGCATCGGCGCCGGCCTCGCGGTCGAGGCGGCGCGGCGCTACGGCTGAAGCGTCCCCGCGCCGCGCCGGCGGGCGAGGACCAGCAGGTTGCGCGGCGTCAGCGTGCGCTCGCAGAAGGTGCCGATGCGTGTCGTGAAGCCGCGCGCCTCGAAGCCGAGCACGAGGTCGAGCGCGAGCCACACCTCGAGCGCGCGCCGGAAGGCGTGGCGCACCAGCTCCAGGCGGCGCACCTCGTCGCGTCGGCGCTCGCCGACGGCCTCCCACTGCGCCCAATCCAGCGCCGCGGGCAGGCACACGCCCTCGCGCTCGGCGAGGTGGCGGCAGAAGTCCTCGAAGCGGCCGTTCAGCCAGGCGGGCGGCACCGGGCGGAAGCTGGGCACGGGGCCGCCCTCGATGGCCTGGCGCAGGGCGATGAAGCCGAGCTTCCAGGCCTGGTCGCGGACGAGCCGGCGGCGGTCGTGGCGCGGCGCGGTCACGGTCTCGGTCACCGCCAGGCGCAGGGTCGCGGCGTCGAGCGCGAGGCGGGACTCGGGTCCGAGCGGGCGATAGCCGCCGTCTGCGCCGCGGTGGTAGCAGCACGGCGCGATGGCGTAGGCGGGCGCGCCGTCGCGGTCGGCGGCGCGCACCAGGCTGCGGTGCAACTCGCCGCAGGCGTGCAGCGCGAGCACCGCGTGGCCTTGCAGGTGGGGGCGCGAGGCGGGGTCGAGCGCGTCGGCGCACACCACCTGCTGTCGTGCGCGGCTGCGCCCGGCGAGCCGCTCCGCCGCCGCGCACAGGGCCGGGTCGATCTCCAGCGAACGCACCGGCACGTCGTCGGCGAGCGCCAGGCGGCGGCCGAGGTGGCCCTTGCCCGCGCACCACTCCAGCAGCGGCAGGCCGACGGCGGGCAGATGCGCGGCGAAGGCCTCGATCTGCGCCCGCTTGCGACCGGGCACGCCGGCGTCGAGGCGGCGGTCGGGCTCGGGCAGCGCGCGCGCCGGCAGGGGCGGCAGCGCGCACAGCTCGGCGCCGCGCACCAGCGCGGGCAGGTGGGGGGCGAGCCAGCGCAGGGCGTCGTCCGGATCCTGCACCAGATGCTCGAGCGTGGCCTCGTCGAGCGCGCGCAGCTCGGCCGTGAGCGCCGGCCGCTCGGCGCACCAGGGCGGCAGGCCGGCCTGGAAGGCGGGCGGGCGCCACAGGGTGTCGTGGCTGGCGAGCAGGGCCTGCAGTTCGAGGAAGCGGTCGCGGTGGTTCATGTTTGGGGGAGGGCGCACGGGCTGCGCGCTCCGGCGGGCAGAGGGGGTAGGGGGCGCCGGCGGGCGTGCGACCCATCGCGTCGCCGGGTGTGTGGGGGCGCTCGCGCTCGTGTCGCTCGTGTCGGTGGGCGAATCGCGTCGCCCGGCGTGTGGGGGCGACGGTTCGCGCCTTCCGGCGCTCCTACAGCGCGTCCAGCCCGCGACGGGCCCTTGTAGGAGCGCCGGAAGGCGCGAACCGCCAAGCTTCGGGCCAATCCGCCGCCCCCGGCCACACTAGAACGGCATCACCAGCTTGAACAAGGCCTTGTCGCCGCCGAAGCGGTTCTCGCGCTCGAACTCGTGTTGCCACTGCGCGATCAGCATCGTACCGCCTTTGGTCGAGTAGGTCAGGCTGGGACCGGCCGCGAGCACCTCGCCGCGGCGCCCGCGCGACCACACGCCCGGGAGCGCGTCGATGACCTCGCCGTCGACCTTGTCGTCGCTGGTCTGCTTGAGGTAATAGCCCGACAGGCCCACGCCCCAGGGGCCGAAGCGGCGCCCGACGAGGTAGTCCATGTGGAAGTCGTCGCCGGAGTCGTATTTCTGCCGCGCCGCGCCGGGGTCGCGCGGTAGTCGTCGTTGCCGCCCTTGATGTTGTACATCAGCTTGGCCGAGACCTCCCAGCCGCCCTGCGACAGCCAGGTAAAGGCGAAGATCGGTTCGATGCTCCAGTAGTTGGCGCCGATGCTCTTGCGCGGATCGCCCGACTTGTAGCGCCCGGTCGGCAGGTTGATGTCCAGTCCCACGGTCCAGTGCCAGTCGCCCTTGTGCCAGGCGACGATGAAGGGGTCGATGGTGA
The DNA here is from genome assembly GCA_024235615.1 of Thauera sp. Taxonomy (GTDB): domain Bacteria; phylum Pseudomonadota; class Gammaproteobacteria; order Burkholderiales; family Rhodocyclaceae; genus Thauera. The sequence continues at coordinate 567,434 of JACKMB010000002.1, forward strand.
GGTCGCCCAGCCCGCTCGCCGAGGCGCTGCCGCCGCCGAGGTTCAGGCGCTGGTGCACCACCGGCAGGATCACGTGACCCGCCCAGTCCCCGCCCAGCACCTTGATGCCGCTCACCTTGACGAAGCGGAAGGCGTTGAACCAGGCGCTCGCCGAGGTGCCGGCGACGCGCTTGCCCTCGCCGTTGTAGAGGTCGCCGCCGTAATGGCCGAGGTAGTTGATGAAGTAGTTGCCCGGCGGCGGCACCGCGCCGGCGAACCAGGTCTCGATCCCGTTCGGGTACTGGTCTCCGCCCTCCTTGGCGCTCGCCGTGCCCGCGGTGAGCGCGCCGAGCGCGACGAGGATTGCGTTGCGAAGCTGCTTGTTCATGAGGTCTCCTCCCTGTTCTTTTCGGTATGTGCGATGCGGGCCGCAGCCCCCTGGGCCGCGGGCGTCTCAGAACGGATAGTGGCGCGGGCTCGTCTGCATCGTGATCCAGCGCAGCTCGGTGAAGGCCTCGATGCCGGCCTGGCCGCCGAAGCGTCCCCAGCCCGAGTCCTTGACGCCGCCGAAGGGCATCTGCGCCTCGTCGTGCACCGTCGGCCCGTTGATGTGGCAGATGCCCGACTGGATGCGTCCGGCCACCTGCCAGGCGCGCGCCAGGTCGCGGCCGAACACCGCGGCGGCGAGGCCGAAGGGGTTGTCGTTGGCGCAGGCGATGGCGGCCTCGGTGCCGCGCACGCGCACGATCGCCTTCACCGGGGCGAAGGTCTCCTCGTGGTAGATGCGCATCTGCGCGCTGACGTTGTCGAGCAGCGTGGCGGGCATCAGCGTGCTGTCGGCCTTGCCGCCGCAGACGAGCTTCGCGCCCTTGGCGAGGGCGTCGTCGATGAGCGCGTTGCAGCGCTCGACCGTGCGCTGGTCGACCACCGAGCCGAGCACCACCGGCCCCTTGCGCGGGTCGCCCAGGGGCAGGCCCTGCGCGCGCGCCGCCAGGCGGGCGACGAAGTCGTCGGCCACCGCCGCGTCGACGATGATGCGCTCGGTCGACATGCAGATCTGCCCCGAGTTGGCGAAGGCGCCGAAGGTGGCCGCCGCCACCGCGGCGTCGAGGTCGGCGTCGTCGAGCACCACGAAGGGCGCCTTGCCGCCGAGCTCGAGCACCGCCGGCTTGAGGTACTTCGCGCAGGTCTGCGCGATCAGGCGGCCGACGTGGGTCGAGCCGGTGAAGTTCACCCGGCGCAGCGCCGGGTGCGCGACCATGGCCTCGACCACCGCGCCGGCGTCGGCCGGGGCGTTGGTGACGAAGTTCACCACGCCCGCCGGCAGCCCGGCGTCCTGCAGCGCCTCGATGATCAGGCCGTGGGTGGCCGGGCACAGCTCCGAGCCCTTGAGCACCACGGTGTTGCCGCAGGCGAGCGGGGTGGCGAGCGCACGCACGCCCAGGATCACCGGGGCGTTCCAGGGCGCGATGCCGAGCACCACGCCGGCGGGCTGGCGCACCGCCATCGCCACCGAGCCGGGCACGTCCGAGGGCAGGATGCTGCCCTCGATGCGGGTGGTCAGCGCCGCCGCCTCGAAGCAGCATGCCGGCCGCCAGGTGCACGTTGAAGCCGGCCCAGATCGCCGAGGCGCCGGTCTCCGCGGCCATCGCCGCGGTGAAGGCCTCGGCGCGCGCCTCGAGCGCGTGCGCGGCCTTCATCAGCAGCGCGCGGCGCTCGCCCGGGCCGGTGGCGGCCCAGGCGGGGAAGGCCGCGGCGGCGGCCTCGACCGCAGCCACCGCGTCCGCGGGGGTGGCGGCCGGGGCGCGCGTGGCGACGCCGTGGTCGAGCGGGTTGCGGCGTTCGAAGCGGGCGCCGCCGGTGGCGCTGCGGCGCTCGCCGCCGATCAGCAGGTGGATCTCGTTCATCGTTGGTTTCCTCTGCGCGAGGGCGGCCGCGCACGCCTGACGCGCGTGCGCGGCCGCCCGTGGGGGGATCAGATGCTGATGCCGCAGCGTCCGGGGGCGATGATGTTGTTGGGGTCGAGGGCGCGCTTGAGGCGCCGCTCGACGTCGCGCTTGACCGGTCCGTAGGTCGCCGCGACCTTCTCGGCGAAGGCGGTGTTGGCGCGATACACGCCGTAGCCCTCGCGCGCGAAGCTCTGCAGCAGCTCGTCGAAGCAGGCGTGCGCCTTCTTCATCTGCTCGGCATCGCTGCGATCGTAGAGCAGGTCGATGACGTGGTGCATGTCGCGCCAGCCGACGATGAACTCACCGACGTAGTCGAAGCCGTACTTGGCGAGGATGTCCTTGGCCATGCGCATCTGCTTGAGCGTCTCGCTGCCCTTGGCCTGCGAAACCGGCGCGAACCACATCGAGCCGCCGCCCCCGCGCCAGTTGTAGAGGTCGAACTCGCCCAGGTTGGGCTTGCCCTTCATGAGGTCGAAGCGGTACTGGGTGGCGCGCCCGCCCTGCTCGGTGGAGTCGGTGATCAGGGTGCCGCCGGTGGCCGCGGCCACCTGCTCGATGATCTTCCAGTTCGCCGCGTTGGTCTCCGGCGTGCCGTAGAGCGCCGCATACACGTTCCAGGCGCCGAGGTTGTGGTCCTTGCGGATCTTTTGCACCGCCTCGTCGCTGATCGCGCCCGGGCCCGGATGGTAGTCGGCGCGATTCACCTTGGTGCAGGGCGCCTCCCACAGCGTGTGGGCGATCACCACCGCGTTGGGGATCACCATCGCGATGCGCAGCGGGCGCAGCGCGTCGACGATCTTGGTGATGTCGGTGTCTTCCGGGTACTGGATCAGGAAGGGGCGGTAGTCGGGCGGCGCCGGCATCAGCCACATGCCCATCTTGGTGACGATGCCGTAGTTCGACTGGGTGAAGATGCCGTCCAGCGTCGGGCCGTAGCCCCACTTGAAGACCTGCCAGGTGTTCGAGCCGGGCATCGAGCCCATGCCGGTGCGCAGCACCTCGCCGTCGGCGAGCACCACCTCCATGCCCGACGAGAACAGGAAGTGCTCGCCGTAGGGCGTGTAGCCCACGCCGCGGTCGACCATGTTGCCGAGCGGGCCGGCGATCACCGAGGGGGCGGGGCAGGAGAACCACAGCGGCAGCTTCTTCTCCTGCAGGTAGTCGTAGAGCTGCTGGTAGGTGACGCCGGGCTCGACGAGCGCGGTGCACAGCTCGGCATCGACGTCGAGGATGCGGTTCATGCGGCGCAGGTCCATGACCAGCTGGCCGCGCTCGACCGGGGCGGCCGAGCCGTAGCCCAGGTTCTTGCCGGTCGAGATCGGATAGACCGGGATGCGGTGCTGGTTGAGCACCTTCATGATGGCCTGGATCTGCTCGACGCTGTCGGGCATCACCGCGGCGGACGGGGCGTGCTGCTCGTCGGGCACGGCCATCATGATCTTGTTGTAGGGGGCGAGGGCGGTGTCCTCGGCCACGACGTATTCGGCGCCGACGATCGCGCGGATCTGGGTGAGGGCCTGTTCGAAATCGCTCGCACTGACGCCCTTGGGCAGCACGTTGCGCGGGGTGGTGGTCATGTCGTCTCCGGGTGCGGAAGGCGGGGGGATGGCGTTTGGGTGGCGGTCCGGCGGTTCACAGCCGGATCAGGAAGGAGGCGAGCGCTTCGTCCGTGCCGGCGGCTGCCGGCAGCGGCGCGCGTGCGCCCAGGGCCGCTTCGCCCAGGGTGGCGCGGTAGAAGTGCTCGACGTGGGCGGTCGGGCGCAGCGCCGGTTCGTGCCAGGCGAGCGCCTCGCCGCAGGCGGTGGCGCTGCAGGCGTGGCGGGTGGCGCCCTGCGTGGCGAGGCGATGGTGGCCGTGGGCGAGCAGGTGCGCGCCACGGCTCGCCGCCATCGCCAGGAAGACGACCGCCGAGGCGTCGTCCATCACGCCGAGCACGCGGGTGCCGCGCGGCAGCGAGAGCAGCGCGTCGACCTGGTCGGGGCGGCGCAGGGCGGCGGCGTCGCGGGCCTGGACCGGCAGCGGCCGGCCGCCGTTGCCGAGCGCGGCGGCGAGGCGGTGCGCGAGGCTGAGCGCGCCGTTGCGGTCGGCCTGGCCGACCACCACCACGGGCGTCGTCGCGCCGTCGGGCGAGGCCAGCGCCGCCGCGGTCGCAGGCAGGCCGGCGAGCGGGGCGCCGAGCAGCAGGCCGCCGCCCGTGCGGCGGAAGAATTCACGTCGGTCCATGGTCGGCTCCTACTGCGCTTTCGTGGCGGGTGCTGCGGGCGAGGCCGGCGCGGTGGCGCTGGCCGACGCGGCGGACGTGGCGGGCGATTGGGACACCCAGCGCGCGACGCTGGCGAGGGCGGCGTTGTCGATCTCGGTGCTGCGGAAGCTCGGCATCGCGCGGAAGCCGTGGCGCACCACGTTCTCGATGTAGGCCACCGGCAACTCGCGGCCGAGGATCGCCGGGCCGACGCCCTTGTCGTGGCAGAAGCCGCACACCTTGGCGTAGGTGCGGTCGCGCTCCTGCGCGGGAGGATCGGCCGCGAGGGCGAGCTGGGCACAGCCCAGCACGAGGCTGGCGACGAGGATTCGGGTCTTGTTCGGCTGCATGGTTCTCCTCCTTGGCTGGGGTATGGATTCCCCGTTGGAGGAGTACAAAGCAAGGGGCGGGCCAGGGTGTGCCGGATTGTTGAAGATCAAACAATTGCGCGGATCGTGCGTGTGTCGCCGGGCTGTCGAGCTGCGGGAAGGGTGTTGCGGTTTGCGACAGCGCAGCCCGTGGGGAGGGCCAGGGAGAGGGCGAGGCCCGCGCCGGCCAAGGGTTGCGGACCTCGCGTCGCATCCTGCGACAGTGTTGCAGGACGCGACGGGGACGCGCTGCGACGCGCCCCGCGTGCCGCTACGGTCGCGCGGCCTCTTCCGCCTGCGCGCGCAGCAGGCGGTAGATGGTCGAGCGCGCGATGCCGAGCCGGGCGGCCGCGGCGCTGACGTTGCCGTCGAGCTTGTCGACCACCCAGCGCAGGTAGGCCTGCTCCATCTCGGCGAGCGGGACGATGCGCTCGAAGCCGCCGCGGCCGGCGCTCGCGGCCGTCGTGGCGCCCGGGTGCAGCAAGGCATCGATGCGGGCCGCGTCGATACGGTCGCCGTCGGCGAAGACCAGCAGGCGCTCGATCACGTTGCGCAGCTCGCGCACGTTGCCCGGCCAGGCATGGTCGATCAGGCGCTGCAGGGCCTGGGGCTCGACGCGCGGGGCGGGCGTGCCGGGATGGCGCCGCACCGCCTGGCGCAGCAGGTGCTCGACCAGCAGCGGGATGTCCTCGCGGCGCTCGCGCAGCGGCGGCACGACGATATGGACGACGTCGAGCCGGTACAGCAGGTCGTGGCGGAAGCGGCCTTCGCCGACGAGCGCCTCGAGGTCGCGGTGGGTGGCGGCGATCACGCGCGCGCCGGTGCGGCGCACGGCGCTGGCGCCGAGCGGGCGGAACTCGCCGCTGTCGAGCACGCGCAGCAGCTTGGCCTGGCAGGCCAGCGGCAGCTCGCCGATCTCGTCGAGGAAGAGGCTGCCCGCGCTCGCGAGCTCGAACAGGCCCTCGCGGTCCGCGCTCGCGCCGGTGAAGGCGCCGCGCTTGTGGCCGAAGAGCTCGCTCTCGACCAGCTCGCCCTCGAGCAGGCCGCAGTTGACCGGCACATAGGCCTCGCCCGCGCGCCGGCTCCAGCGGTGCAGCGCCGCGGCCACCACCTCCTTGCCGGCGCCGCTCTCGCCGGTGAGCAGCACCGGCACGTCGAGCACCGCCGCGCGCCGCACCTGCTCGAGCATCTGCAGCCACGCCGGGCTGTCGCCGACCATGCCGTCGTCGTCGCGGCTGCGCCGGCGCTGAACCTCGACCGCGAGCGCGTCGCAGCGGCGTGCGAGTGCGCTGCGTTCGAGCGCGCGCGCGACCACGAGGTCGAGCTCGGTGAGCTGGTAGGGCTTGGTGAGGTAGTCGAAGGCGCCCAGCTTCATCGCCGCGATCGCGCTGTCGATGCTGCCGTGGCCGGTCAGCACCACGACCTCGGTGCGCGGCGCGAGCTGCTTGATGCGCTCGAGCAGCTCGATGCCGTCCATGCCCGGCATCTTGATGTCGATGAGGGCGAGCTCCACGCCGCCGGCCTCGATGCAGCGCAGTGCGCCTTCGCCGTCGCCGGCCTCGCTGATCCGGTAGCCCTGGCGGCCGAGGCGGCCGCCGAGCAGCTCGCGGTAGAGCTCCTCGTCGTCGACGATCAGGATGTGGCGTTCGTTCATGGGTGGATCACTCATCCCTCGCCGCTCCCGCTCCATCCTCCGCCAGCGGCAGCACCATGCGGAACCACGCGCCGCCCTGCGGCCGGTTGCCACAGGCGATGCGGCCGCCCAGCTCGTTCATGATCGCGTAGCAGATCGACAGGCCCAGCCCGGTGCCCTTGCCCGGCGGCTTGGTGGTGAAGAAGGGGTCGAAGACGTGCTCGGCGACCCCGGGCGCGAAGCCCGGCCCGCTGTCGCCGATCTCGATCACGATGCCCTCGCTGCCGGCGCGCGCGGCGATGTCGATGCGCCCGCTGCCGTTCATCGCGTCGCAGGCGTTCTTGACCAGGTTCTGCAGCACCTGCTCGAGCAGGGCCGGGCTAGTGCCGGCCTGCGGCAGGCCGGGGGCGATGTCGACCGCGAGCTCGACGCCGCGGGTGAGGCCGGCGTCGTTGAAGAAGGCCAGGCGCTCGGCGACGAAGAGGCCCACGTCCACCGTCTCCAGGCTGGCGCTCTGGCGGCGCGAGAAGGCGAGCAGGTTGGCGGTGATCGCCTTGCAGCGGTGCGCCTGCTGCTGGATGGTGGCGAGCCCGCGGCGCAGCCGCGCGAAGCGTGGGTCGTCGCCGTGCGGCGCGCACTCGTCGAGCAGGGCCTGGAGTTCCTCGGCGTAGCCCGACACCAGGCCGAGCGGGTTGTTGATCTCGTGCGCCACGCCCGAGGCGAACTGGCCGAGCGCGCTCAGCCGGTTGGCCTGTGCGAGCTCGCGCTCCATCCGCCGGCGTGCGGTGATGTCGCGCGCCACGCCGATCACGCCCTCGGCGACGTCGCGGCCGACGAAGAGGGTGGAGTTGACCTCCAGCACCACGCTGCCGCCGTCGCGTCCGGCGAGCGCGATCTCGAAGGGGCGCCCGGCCTCGCCGGCGATGCGGCGGGCGAAGTCGCGCTCGATGCGCGCGGCCGACGCGGGCGGCATGAAGTCGCCCACCGCGCGGCCGATCGCCGCCTCGGGCGTGGCGCCGAGGAGCTCGGCCATGCGCGTGTTGACGAAGCTCAGCCGGCCCTGGCCGTCGAGGATGTAGACCGCCTCGTTGATCACGTCCTGGACCTGCTGCTCGCGCGACTCGATGCGGCGCGCGTACTCGGTGAGCTCGCGCTCGCGCTCGAGCTGGGCGCTGATGTCGAGCGCCAGCCCGCTGTAGCCCACGATGCGATCGTCCTTGAGCACCGGCTCGACCTGCAGCCGCACCGGGAAGGGCAGGCCGGCGGCGTCGCGCATCACCAGGTCGAGCGTGGTGGTGCTGCGGCGCGCGGCGATCTCCTTGAGGAAGGCGGTGGCGCGCGCGGTGTAGTCGGGCAGCACGAGGTCCTTCAGGCGCAGCGCGGGGAGCTGCGTCTCGCTCACCCCGAGGCGCAGGCGCGCCGCCCTGTTCAGGTGCAGCAGGCGCCCCGAGGCGTGCAGCGCGAACGCCATCTCGGGGAGGTCCTCGATGAGGTTGCGGTAGCGTTGCTCGGAGGCCTCGAGCTCGCGGGTGCGCTCATGCACCCGGCTCTCGAGCAGGTTGAGGCGGTCGCGCAGGTTGAGCGGCTTGAAGTATTCGCGCAGGCCCGCGAGCTCGGGCGCGCAGTCGCTGGCGTTCATCAGCGTCCACGCGCAGTGGGGATCGCCGCGCCCCTCGCAGGCCGTCTCCACGCAGATCATGTCGGCCTGCAGCACCCGCGAGGCGAAGCCCGAGGCGTAGCCGGTCAGCGTCCAGCACACCGGCTCGTCGGCGCGACCGAACAGGCGCAGGTGCTGCTCGGCCTCGTAGGAGTGCCGCCAGCGCCCGCTCATGCGGTAGCGCCCGCTGGCATGGTCGAGCTCGAGCGCATCGGGCGCGACCTCGGCGATGCCCGAGAACATGTGGGTGCGCGGTCCGCCGAGGATGAACTCCTCCAGGCTGTCCGGATGCATGTACGCGGCAAGCAGCTCGGCATCCTCGTAGCCGCAGCTGAAGCCGTAGCGCGTGAGCACCACCTTGGCGATCTCGCTGCCCAGGGTCTCGACCAGCTCCTTGCGCAGCGCGCCCATCGAGTCGGCATGGACGAGGATCGCCCGCCGCCCGCAAAAGCGGATCGCGCCGCTGTCGGGCATGAAGTCGATCAGCGCGTGGAAGTCGAGCTCGTCCGAACGCATTGCCGGCAGGATCTCCGTGCGGCCAGGGAAGAAACCCGGCGGCGGCCGAGGCCGTCCCCCGGGGACCGCGCAGTCTCGCGCAATTCGTCCCCCCCGTCCATGCCGCGACGAACGCGGTTGCGCGGCTGCGCCGGGCGGCGGCGTCTCGCGCCGCATGCGCCGGGGCGTGCGCTGGCTCACGGCGCAGATCGGCGAGAGCGGCTACCCTGATGCCTTTACGCATACCCTGCGTGCATGGATCCCGCGATGATCGACCCAGGACTGCCGGCCGACGAGCCCGAGCGCCTCGCCGAACTGCGTGCGCTGGCGATACTCGACACGCCCCGCGAGGACGCCTTCGACAACCTGATGCAACTGGCCGCGTCGATCTTCGGCGTGCCGATCGCGCTCGTCTCGCTCGTGGACGAGGCGCGCCAGTGGTTCAAATCGGCGCACGGGCTGTGCGTTTCGCAAACCCCGCGCGACATCTCCTTCTGCACCCATGTGGTGTTCTCCGGCGAGGCCCTGGTGGTGGAGGACGCCGCGTGCGACCCGCGCTTCGCCGACAACCCGCTCGTCACCGGCGCGCCGCACGTGCGCTTCTACGCCGGCGAGCCGCTGCGCTCCGACCAGGGCTTCGTGCTCGGCACCCTGTGCCTCATCGACACCGCGCCGCGCCGCTTCGAGGACGCCGAGCTCGCACGCCTGCGGCTGCTCGCGCGTCAGGCCGAGCAGCTCATCCGCCTGCACCGCAAGCGCCAGCGCCTGGCCGACGAGGCGCGCCGCAGCGCGCGCATCGCGGCACGCTACCAGGCCATCACCGAGGGCGCGGCCGCGGGCATCCTGCGCATCGACGGGCGCGGACGCATCATCGAGGTGAACCGCTTCGCCTGCGCACTGCTCGGCTACGACGAGGGTGAACTGCGCGGGCAGAACGTGCGCGTGCTGATGCCCGAGCCGTTCCGTTCGGCGCACGACGGCTACCTGGAGGCCTATCAGCGCACCGGGCTGGCGCGGGTGATCGGCAAGGGCACCGAGGTCGATGCGCTGCACCGCGACGGCAGCCGCATCCCGGTGCAGCTCACCGTCAGCGAGGTGGGCCAGGGCGCGCAAGCCGACGACTTCGACGGCCGCCACTTCATCGGCATGATGTCCGACCTGCGCGACGTGCATCAGGTGCGCGAGCGCGAACGCCAGGAGCGTGCGCTGCTCGAGGTGCTGCACCGCGGCCTCACCGACTACCACGCCTTGATCTCGGGCAACACCCTGTGGGCCTTTCTCAAGGACGCGCTGTGCGCGCTCACCGGCAGCGCCTACGGGCTGATCGGCGAGGTGGAGCACGCCGAAGGCGGCCCCGCGCTCAAGATCCACGCCATCACCGACCTGTCGTGGAACGACGAGACCCGTGGGCTGATGCGCAAGCTGGTCAGCGGCGACATGCGCCTGAGCAACCCGGCCAGCATGCTCGGGCGCGTCTTCGCCGGTGGCGAGGTGGTGCGCTCCAACACCATGCAGTCCGACCCGCGCGGCGGCGCGATGCCGCCCGGCCACCCGCCGCTGTGGCGCTATCTCGGCGTGCCGATCACGCACCGCGGCGAGGTCATCGGCATGTTCGCGATCGCCAACGCGCCGCAGGACTATCCGCCCGAGCTGGTCGACTGGCTCAAGCCCTTCACCTCGACCTGTGCGCTGCTGATCAACCTCTACCGCCTGTTCAAGGAGCAGCAACGCTTCACCGAGCAGTTGCAGCAGGCGCGTGACCAGGCGGAGAAGGCCAGCCAGGCCAAGACCGAGTTCCTGTCGTCGATGAGCCATGAGCTGCGTACGCCGCTCAACGCCATCCTCGGCTTCGCCCAGCTGCTGCAGAACGGACGCCAGCCGCTGCCCGAGCGCCAGCTCCGCCAGGTCGAGCAGATCGCGCGCAGCGGCCGCCACCTGCTGCAGCTGATCAACGAGGTGCTCGATCTCGCCCGCATCGAGTCGGGCAACCTGCAGGTCTCGCTCGAGCCCGTGTGCGCGCACGACGTGATCCACGACGCCACCCAGATCGTGCTGCCGCTTGCCGAGCACCAGGGCATCGCGCTGGCGCTGCCGCCGGCGCAGGCCTGCGCGCTGCGCTTCGAGGGCGACTACACCCGGGTCAAGCAGATCCTGATCAACCTGCTCGGCAACGCCGTGAAGTACAACCGCCCCGGCGGATCGGTCGAGGTGCGCTGCGAGGCGGCCGGCGGGCGCTGCAGGATCACGGTCGCCGATACCGGCATCGGCATCCCGGCGAGCCGGCTGGGCGAGCTCTTCCAGCCCTTCAACCGCCTCGGTGCCGAGGCGGGCAGCGTCGAGGGCACCGGCGTCGGGCTCGCGCTCACGCGCAAGCTGGTGGACCTGATGCACGGCGAGCTCGGCGTGCGCAGCCGCGAGGGGGAGGGCAGCGAGTTCTGGTTCGAGCTGCCCTTGTGCGAGCACGCGCCCGCGCAGCGTGGCGAGGCGCGTGCGGCGGTCGTGCCGCAAGCCCTGAGCCGGCGCTACCGGGTGCTCCACGTCGAGGACAACCCGGCCAACCGCCAGCTCATGCAGGACGTCTTCGAGGACCTCGGCCAGGCCGAGCTGTACAGCGTCGATTCGGCCGCGGCCGGCATCGAGGCAGCCTGCTCCGACCCGCCCGACCTCATCCTGATGGACATCGACCTGCCCGGCATGAACGGGCTCGAGGCGCAGGCCCTGCTGGCGCGCAACCCGCTGACCGCGCACGTCCCGGTGCTGGCGATCTCCGCCGCAGCCTCGCCGCAGCTCGTGCGCAAGGCGCGCGCGGCGGGCTTCATCGACTACGTGACCAAACCCTTCGACATCCCGAGCTTCGTCGCCCGTGTCGGGCAGATCCTCGAACACAGGAGCAGCGATGACTGATCGCGTCCCCATGCATGCCGACGCCGACATCCTGATCGTCGACGACAACGCGGCCAACGTCGAGCTGCTGCTCGCCCTGCTCGAGGACGAAGGCTACCTTCGCCTCGACGGCATCACCGACCCGCGCAAGGTGGCCGCGCGCGTGGCGGAACGCGCGCCCGACCTCATCCTGCTCGACGTGCGCATGCCGCACCTGAGCGGCTTCGATCTCATGGAGCAGCTGTCGGCGGGGGCCGTGGAGGCGCCGGCCGTCATCATCCTCACCGCGCAGATCGACGACGCCACCCGCTACCGCGCGCTCGAGCTCGGCGCACGAGATTTCCTCACCAAGCCCTTCGACCAGGTCGAGGTGCTGCAGCGCATCCGCAACACCCTGCACATGCAGCGGCTGATGAAGGAGCGTGCCGAGCGCGCGGACCTGCTCGAGGTGCTGGTCGCCGAGCGCACCCGGGAGCTCGTCGAACGTGCCCGCAGCGATCCGCTCACCGGCCTGCCCAACCGGGTGGCCCTGCTCGACGAGCTGGCGGCGCGCGTGGCGGCGCGGCGCGACACCGCGGTGCTCTTCCTGGCGATCGAGGGCATGGACGAGATCGCGCGCCTGCACGGCTTCGGCGTCGCCGACCAGCTCGCGCGCGCGGCGGCGCGGCGGCTGCGCGAGTGCGTCCCGGAGGGCTTCCTCGCGGTGTGGAACAGCGCGCAGGCGATCCTGCTGTGCGACTGCGCGCCGGCCGAGGCCGCGGCGGGCCGGCTCGCCGAGCGCCTGCTCGGCGGCTTCCGCCAGCCCGTCGAGGTCGAGCACATGCAGCTCCACCTCGGCCTGCGCATCGGCATCGCCGCGGATGCGCACGAGCGCAGCCCGGAGCAGCTCGTGCGCATGGCTTCGCTCGCGCTGCCTGCTGGCGAAGGGCAGTGGCAGTACTACGAGGCCGAGCTCGAGACGCGCCTGCAGCGCCACACCGGCATCCGCGAGGCCTTGCGCGGCGCGGTCGAGCGTGACGAGTTCGCGCTGGTGTATCAGCCCAAGGTGGCGCTGTGCAGCGGCGACATCGTTGGCGTCGAGGCCTTGCTGCGCTGGGACGGCAGCACCTACGGCCGTGTGTCGCCCGCCGAGTTCGTCCCCATCGCCGAGGCCAGCGGCGAGATCCTCGCGATCGGCGGCTGGGTCGTGCGCGCTGCGCTCGCCGCGCTGCGGCGCTGGCGGGCGGAGGGGCGCGTCGCCGACGTCTTCAGCGTGGCGATCAACGTATCCACCCAACAGCTCATGCAGCCCGACTTCGCCGAGCGTCTCGTCGCCGAAGTCGAGGCCAGCGGCGTCCCGCCCGCAGTGCTCGAGCTCGAGGTCACCGAGTCCGGCCTGATGCAGGACATGGCGCTCGCCGCCCGCCACCTCGATCGCCTCGCGGGCGCGGGTTTCCGCATCGCGATCGACGACTTCGGCACCGGGCATTCCTCGCTCGCCTACCTCAAGGCCTTGCCGGTGTCGGTGCTGAAGATCGACCGCGCCTTCATCCGCGAACTCCACGCCAGCCCCGCCGACCAGCGCCTCACCGGCACCGTCATCGACATGGCGCGTCATTTCGAGTTCATCACGGTGGCCGAGGGCGTGGAGCAGGAGGCCCAGCTCGAACGCCTCATGGACATGGGCTGCGACCTCGTCCAGGGCTTCATGTTCGCCCCGCCCCTGAAGGAAGATGCGCTGTTCCGGCTGATGCAGACAGGCTTCGCGCACCTGCCGGTGTTCGGCGGCGCGGTGGCGTAGAGGCGTGCGCTCGCCTGACCGCCGCCTTCGCGCCTGCCGGCGCTCCTACATGAACCGCCACGCGTCCCGGCCCCCTGTAGGAGCTGCGGCAGCTGCGAACCTGGCGGTCCGGAAAATGACGCGCAAGCGGCACTCCACCGCCGCCTTCGCGCCTGCCGGCGCTCCTACATGAACCGCCGCGCGTCCCGGCCCGCCTGTAGGAGCTGCGGCAGCTGCGCACCTGGCGGTCCGGCAAATGACGCGCAAGCGGCACTCCATCGCCGCCTTCGCGCCTGCCGGCGCTCCTACATGAACCGCCGCGCGTCCCGGCCCGCCTGTAGGAACTGCGGCAGCTGCGCACCCGGCGGTCCGGCAAATGGCGCGCACAGCACTCCACCGCCGTCCTCGCGCCTGCATCGAGCCGGGTTGCGGTGGCGTGCGTGTGGCCGTGGTGGGTTTCATGTAGGAGCGCCGGCAGGCGCGAATGAAACGGTTCGGGATGCGACCTGCGTGCACGACGTCGCCGCTCATTCTTCCGCTTGCTCCTCCTCGTCTTCCCCCACCACCGCTTCCACACCCGCGGCGGCGACATCCACCGTGGTCTCGACCACGGTCGCGGTGACGCTGACGGCGGTGGCGGCGACCGTGACCACGGCGCCGGCCACGGCGGTGACGGCGCAGCCGCCGAGGCACAAGGCCGCAAGCAGGCAGAGTGCCAGCGAGCGCGCCGCGGATCCCGTCTTCTTCATCCCGTCGTTCCTTGGAAGCCCAGCAACCCGCTCTCGCGCCGGGTCGCCTGCAACACGCCATTCTCCAGCAAGCCCTCGCGTTCGGCCACCAGGCTGAAGGCCTTGCGTGCGCGCGTGATCGCGGTGTAGATCAGCTCGCGCGTGAGCACGTTGCCACTCTGCGCGGCCAGCACCAGCGCCGTGTGCTCGAACTCCGAGCCCTGGCTCTTGTGCACCGTCATCGCGAACGCCGTCTCGACGTGGGCGAGGCGGCTCACCGCGACCGAGCGCAAGGCCTCGCCGTCGAGGAAATGCACGCGCAGGCCGCCACCCTCGGCCGCCGGCAGGGTGATGCCGATGTCGCCGTTGAAGACGCCGAGCGCGGGGTCGTTGCGGGTGACCATGACCGGGCGCCCCGGATACCAGCTGCCGCGCGGCGACAGCAGGCGCGCGCGTGCGAGCGCGTGCTCGATCGCGCGGTTGAGCCCGGCCACGCCCCAGTCGCCCTCGCGCACCGCGCACAGCACGCGGAAGCGGTCGAAGGCCTTCAGGATGTCCGCCGCCCACGCCGCGTGCGCCGCGCCGTCCTTGCCCGCGGGACCGCGCGCGAGCCGCTCCAGATAGTCGCGGTAACAGGCGGACGCGCCCTCGCGGCCGTCGAGCGCGAGCGCGATCACCGCCGCCACCGGCCCGCCCTCGACTCCGTGCAGCGCACCGCTGGCGTCCTCGCGCAGCAGGCGCGCGGGCAGGGCCGGGTCGCGCGCCGCGTTCACCGCGAGCGCGAGCGCGCCGATCGGGCCCTCGAAGCGCCGGCTTACGCGCAGCATAACGGTGTGCTGGGCGAGCGCGGGCGCCGTGCCTGCAGCCGCCAGGTAGCGCGCGGGCAGGGCCTCGCCGGTGGTGGCGAGCAGGTAGCGCGCGGTCTCGGCGTCGTAGCGTCCCGCCTCGGCGTCGCGGCAGAGGTCGCCGAGCACCGCGCCGGCCTCGACCGAGGCGAGCTGGTCCTTGTCGCCGAGCAGCACCAGGCGCGCGCCGGGCGGCAACGCTTCGAGCAGCGCGGCCATCATCTCCAGGTGCACCATCGAGGCCTCGTCGACGATCACCACGTCGACATCGAGCGGGTTGCCGGCGTGGTGGCGGAAGCGCCGGGTGTCGGGGCGGGCGCCGAGCAGCGCATGCAGGGTGCGCGCCGCGCCGATGCGGCGGGTCAGCGCGGCGAGGTCGAGGTGTGCGCCCAGGCTGTGCTGCAGGGCCTGCAGCGAGCCGTCGATGGCCTGGCGCAGGCGCGCGGCGGCCTTGCCGGTGGGCGCGGCGAGCGCGATGCGCAGGCGCTCGGGCGCCGGGTGGGTGGCGAGCAGCAGGGCGAGCAGGCGCGCGGCGGTGTAGGTCTTGCCGGTGCCGGGGCCGCCGGTGAGGATGCTCAGCCGCCCGCGCAGCGCGATCGCGCAGGCGAGCTTCTGCCAGTCGATGGCGTCCTTACGCGCCGCAGCATCGGCTGGGGTCGGAAAGAGGCGGTCCAGCCAGGTGCGCGCGCGCGTCTCGTCGACCGCCTCGGGGCGCGCGCAACGCTCAACTACCGCGGCGGCGACGCTGCGCTCGTATTGCCAGTAGCGGCGCAGATAGAGCCGGGGCGCGTCGTCGGGCCCGTCGATCAGCAGCGGCTGGCCGAGCTCGGGGTCGCGGCCGACGCGGCGCACCACCGGGCTCTGCTGCAGCACGGCGAGCCAGGCTGCAGGATTGGCGGGAAGGCTGGCCCATAGTGCGGCGATCGCCGGCTGGGCCTCCACCGGCCAGGCCAGCAGGTCCTGTTCGGCCGTGGCGAGCGGGGCGAGCGGCAGGCAGCTGTGGCCGCGGCCCTCCATGCGCGCGAGCACGGCGGCGGCCACCAGCAGCGCCGGCGGCGCGTCCGGGTCGAGGCTGGCGACGAAGCGGGCGAAGGCGCTGTCGAGCTGGCGCAGCAGGCCGGCGTCGGTCCACGCGTCGAGGGTGGCGAGCAGGGTTGCGGTCGCTGCAGCGGTCGGCGTCCGGGGCGATTGCCCGGCACGGCTGCTGGTCAGCCCCATGCCGGGTGCCATCGACGCATGCGACGGTGCGGTGGTGGACGACGCGAGCGGGGATGCGCCGGCAGTCGCGGGGGAGGCGTGGATGGGGCTCATGCCAGGGAGGCCTCGTCGGCGAGCAGGTGGTCCAGGGTGTCGAGCAGCGCGAGCAGCGCCGGCGTTGCGGGGATGGCGTACTCGCCGCGCGCCGGCCCGTCGATGCCGCGCAGGAAGAAATACAGCGCGCCGCCGAGCTGGCGCGCGGGCTCGTAGGCCCCGCCCAGGCGTGCGCGCAGCAGGCGATGCAGCGCGAGCAGGTAGATCGCCGCCTGCACGTCGTAGCGGTGATGCGCCATCGCCGCCTCGAGCGCGGCATGGTCGTAGGCGGCACCGTCCTCGCCCAGGCTGTTCGACTTGTAGTCCAGCACCCAGTAGCGCCCCTCGTGCTCGAAGACCAGGTCGGCGAAGCCCATCAGCATGCCGTGCAGCTCGCGCTGCGGCAGCGCGGGGCGGGGCTGGCCGTGCAGCAGCCCGCGCTGGCACAGCGCGTCCACCGCCTGCGCCTGCAGGTGCGCGGACGGCAGCCAGAACTCCATCTCGGTGATCAGCACGCGCAGGTCCTGCAGCGCCGCGCCCAGGCTGGGCAGGCGGGCGGCGAGCAGGGCGCGCATCCACTCCACCAGCTCGTGGGCGCGCTCGCCATGGCCGGCACGCTCGCAGCGCCGGCGCAGCGCGGCTTCCAGGCCCGGGTTGTCGGCGAGCGCGAAGCCCTCCGCCGCCAGCCACTCGAGCAGGTCGTGGAGGAAGTCGCCGGCGAAGGCGCCGCGCGGGAAGCGGTGCCAGGGCGGCGGGGCGCCGTCGCGGCGGGCGAGCATGGCGCCGGACATCGCCAGCGTGCCTGCGGGGGCTGCTGCGGCGTCCGCATCGGCAGGTCCGGCGAGCGCCTCGTCGGCGGCCGGGCGGCGGACGTGGGCGGGCCGGATGGGATCGGCCTCGAGCGCTTCGGGGCCGTCCTCGTTGACGCCGCCCGGCGGCACGAGGATCGGCGTGGGGTCAAGGTCGCGCACCAGTGCGGAGAAGCTGCCGAGCGACCAGCGGCGCTCGAAGTCGGCGCGGTAGGGCGGACTGTCCTGCAGCGGTGGCAGGGCCTCGCGCCGGCACAGCAGGGTGTGCGCTTCCTCCGGCGCTGCGGCTTCGAGGGCGATGCGCGTGCGGCCGTCGCTGTCCGCGTCCCCGGCAGTGTCCGTCTCCTCGGCGGCGGCCGCGGCCAGCGCCTGTAGCGGCGCGAGCCAGGCCGCCTCGTCGAGCGCGGCGCCGCCGGAGAGTAGCTGACCCGGCGCGCTGCGATGGGTCTGGCAGGCCTTGCCGTTGCCGATCTTTACCGCGGCGAAGCCCATCCACAGCGCGTGGCGGGCGCGCGTGAGCGCGACGTAGAACAGGCGCAGGTCCTCGCGCAGGCGCTCGGCCTCGGCGCGTTCAAGGTCGGCGTCGCCGTAGTCGAGCTTGAGCTGGCGCCGGCCGTCGGCGTCGGCGAGCTTGAGGTAGCGCGCGGTCCGGCGCTCCACCGCGCGGAAGCTGGTGGCGAACGGCAGGCAGACCAGCGGGTATTCCAGTCCCTTGCTCTTGTGCACCGTGACCACCTTGACGAGGTCGGCGTCGCTCTCCAGGCGCACCACCTGCTCCTCGCCGCCGCCGCTGCCGCCGGCCTCGATCGCCATCGCCAGCCAGCGCACCAGCGCGGCCTCGCCCTCGAGCGTGGCGCTGGCCTGCTGCAGCAGCTCGGCCAGGTGCAGGAAGTTGGTGAGCCGGCGCTCGCCCTCGGGCTCGGCCAGCCAGCGCGCGGGCAGCTCGAGCAGGTGCAGGCTGCGGCGCAGCATGGTGAGCACGCCGAGCTCGCGCCACGCGGCGTGCAGCGCGCGGAACTGTTCGCTGCGCGCGTCGAAGGCCGCGTCCGAGCTCGCCAGCCAGGCCAGCTCGGCGATCGACAGCCCCACCGTGCGGGTGGCGAGCG
Organism: Thauera sp.; assembly: GCA_024235615.1. Lineage (GTDB taxonomy): Bacteria > Pseudomonadota > Gammaproteobacteria > Burkholderiales > Rhodocyclaceae > Thauera. Next base: position 585,177 of record JACKMB010000002.1, read on the forward strand.
CGGCGCGCACCAGGCGGGCGTCGAGCGGCGAGGCCGCCGCGCGCAGCCAGTGCAGCAGGTCGCGCGCCTCGTCGCTGGCGAAGACCGAGTCCTTGTCCGACAGATACACCGAGGCCACGCCGCGCCGGCGCAGCGCGCGCCGCACCTCGGCGGCCTCGCGCCCGCTGCGCACCAGCACGGCGATGTCGGCCGGGCGCAGGCGCTGGAAGTCCTTGCCGGGCGCCTGGAAGCCGGCGTGCTCGTCGTTGAGCCAGGCGACGATGCGCTCGGCGCAGCGCGCGGCGAACAGGCGGCGGACCTCGCCCGTGCCGCGCAGCGCCAGGTCGTGGTGGATGAGCAGCGCCGGCGCCACGCCGCCGTCGGCCCGGAAGACCTCGTCGCGCCCCTTCGCCGCCACCGGCTCGAAGGGCAGGGCGTTGTCCGCCGCGTCGCGAAAGCCGAAGGCGCCCGCACCGGGGCGCTGCTCGGCCTGCGCGAACCAGGTGTTGACCGCGCTTACCAGCGCCTTCGCCGAGCGGAAGTTGGTGCCCAGCATGTAGTGCCGGCCGGCGGTGGCGCGGCGGGCCTGCAGGTAGCTGTAGATGTCCGCGCCGCGAAAGCCGTAGATCGACTGCTTGGGGTCGCCGATCAGCAGCAGCGCGCTGCGCGGGTCGTCGTCCGCGGCGCGGTAGAGCGCGTCGAACAGGCGGTACTGCAGCGGCGAGGTGTCCTGGAACTCGTCGATCAGCGCCACCGGGTACTGGGCGAGGATGCGCTCGCGCAGGCGCGCGCCCTGCGGGCCGGCGAGGGCGCGGTCGAGGCGCTCGAGCAGGTCGGCGAAGCCGAAGCTGCGCGCCTGGTGCTTGAGCGCGGCGAGGCGCTCGCCGACCCGGGTGGCGGCGTGCACCCGCAGCGCGCTGCGCGGGTCGCGCAGGGCTCCGAGGGCCTGGATCAGGCGGGCGAAGGCGGCGAAGTGCTCGGGCAGCGCGGGCGCCGGGGCGTCGGCCTTGCGCGCTTCGCGCAGGCCGTCGGGGGTGAGGCGGTGGCGGGCGCTGTCGCTGAGCTCGAGCTTGCGCTCGAGCGGGTTGCGCGCCCACTGCTCGAGCGTCTCCAGCCAGGGCGTGTAGTAGCGCTCGTGCAGCCGGGTGCGATTCCACTGTCTGGCGTTGGCGGCGAGCTCCTCGTCGAGCCAGTCCTTCATCGCGCGCGCGCGCTCGGCCCAGCCTTGCGCGAGCGCGATCAGCGCACGGCGGTGGGCGCTGCCGACGCGCTCGATCAGCGTGGCCAGCGATTCGCCACCGGCCGGATCGCGCCGCGCTTCGGGCCGCCCGACCGGATCCTCCTCGCCCGCCTGCCCCGCGCCGTCGTCCCGCTGCGCGCCCTGCAGCGGCTGGCCGACCAGCTCGCGCACGTCCGCGACCAGGGCATGCACGTCGGCCCATTGCGAGAGCGCGAGCTCCAGCGCCTCGCCGGCGAGCGGGTAGCAGTGCTGGCGCCAGTAGTCCTGCGCGGCTTCGGTCAGCAGCACGCTCTCGTCGGCGGCGAGTTCCTCGTCGAAGGGGGTGCCGCTGTCGAAGGCGTGCTCGCGCAGCATGCGCTGGCACCATGCGTCGATGGTGAACACCGCCGCGTCGTCCATGGCCTCGGCCGCCATCGCCAGGCGCCAGGCGGCGTTGCGGCGCGCGGCCGGGTCGGGGTAGGCGGCGAGCAGCGCGTCGAGCAGGGGGTCGGGTTCACGCCCTGACTCCTCGTCGCGGAACCAGGCCGCGGCCTCGCGCAGGCGTTCGCGGATGCGCTCGGAGAGCTCGCGCGTGGCGGCGCGGGTGAAGGTCATCACCAGGATCTCGGCGGGCAGCAGCGGGCGCACGAAGGCGGTGTCGGCGTCGCCGTGGCCGAGCACCAGGCGCAGGTAGAGCGCGGCGATGGTCCACGTCTTGCCCGTGCCGGCGCTGGCCTCGATGAGGCGGCTGCCGCGCAGCGGGAAGCGTACGGGGTCGAGTCGGTGGCTCATCGGGCGGGCTCCAGGGGCGCGGATGCGGGGTGGGGGATGGCCTCGGCGTGGCTCTCGATCCAGTCGAGCAGCGGGGCGTAGAGTTCGCGCGCGAGGTGCCCGAAGCGGCCGTCCTCGGTGAGGGTGGCATAGTCGGGGTAGCAGCGCGCGAGGCTGGCTTCCTCGACCTCGCCGCGGCGGTGTTCGCTGCCCTCGTAGGCCTCGGCCGGCTTGCCGCCGCCGACCAGCGCGAGCGCGCTGCGCGCCGCCACCGGCAGCGGCTCGCCGAGGCCGGCGATCCAGGCCTCGATCAGGCGGGCGAGCAGGGCGCGCGCGACGGCGGGGTCGGTGGGGACGATGTGGACGCTGGCGTCGCGGCCGACCAGCAGGCCGCCGCTCGGGCAGTCGGCGGCGGCGGCGAGCAGGCTGCGCACCCAGGGCTGCAGCAGGCGCCAGGGGCGCAGCGTGCCCTTGTCGGCGTCCTCGAGCAGGCGGCCGGGGTCGTGGGCGAGCCACAAGGGCAGCTCGTGCGCGTCGGCGCGCACGCGGTGGTCGAGCCAGTCTTCCATGAGCGCCCCGGCGTGCTCGAAGCGCAGGCTGCGGCGCTCGGCGTCGAGCGGATGGCTTGCGCGTGCCAGCCGCCACGCGCGCAGCAGCGGCAGCACGGCCTCGCCGAGCGCGGCGCGGGCGCGCAGGCCGAGGCCGCCGATCGGCAGCCGGCCGGCGCGCTGGATGCGCAGCAAGTGTGCCTCGACCGCGGTTTCGAGCGCGAAGGCGGGCAGCTCGCCTGGCTTCAGGCTGGCGAGCTCGGCGAGCACCGCGCCGGCGAGCTCGTCGACCAGGCCGTGCTCCTCGAGGCCGTCGAAGCCGAAGGCCTCCTCGTCGGGCAGGGCCTCGTCGGCGTCCTCGTACACCACGCCGAGGCGCTCGCGGAAGAAGACCTTGACCGGGTTGCGCAGGAAGGCCGCGAGCGCGCTGATGGTGAGCGGCACCGCGGGATCGGGGAGGAAGGGCGGCAGCGCCGGAGCGGCAGGCTCGCCGCGGGCGGGACGGACTGCGCCGCCCGCGGCTTCTGCGGCCGCCTGCTCGCCCTGCGCCGCGCCCGCTGCAGTGTCGACGTACGTGGTGTCGACGTGCGCGGCGCGCCATTCGCGCGCGTAGGTGAACAGCGGCGTGCCCGGCTCGAAGTAGCGCCGGCTGAAGGGTTGCAGCGGGTGCGCGCGGGTGCGTTCGGCCACCACCTCCGGCGACCAGCCGGCGGCGAGGTAGTCGCGCAGCTGGGCGACCAGCACCGAGGGCGGCTGCGCGCTGTTGTCGCGCACGTTGAAGCCGCACCAGCTCAGGTAGAGCACGCGGCGCGCCGAGAGCAGGGCCTCGAGCATGAGCTGGCGGTCGTCGTCGCGGCGGGCGCGGTCGCCGGGGCGCTGCTGCCCGGGCAGGGCCATGAGGTCGAAGTCGCTGCGCGGGCTGCGGCGCGGATAGTCGCCGTCGTTCATGCCGAGCAGGCAGACCACCTCGAAGGGGATCGCGCGCATCGGCATGAGCGTGCAGAAGGTGACCCCGCCGGCGCGGAAGCGCTTGTCGAGCGCGGGCGTCTCGAGCGCGCTCAGCCAGGCCTCGGCGGCGACGTCGAGCGGCAGCTCGGCCTCGAAGCGGGCCTCGTCGCAGGCCTCGATCCAGCGCTCGAGGGCGTCGTCGAGCGCGGCCAGGGTCTGGCGGTCGGCGTCGTCCACCGCGCGCACCAGGTCGGCGAGCAGGGCGCGCAGGCGCCCGGCCCAGGCCGCGGGGGTGGCGGGCCGCCGGCTGTCGGCCTGCCAGCGGATCAGGCGCTCGACCAGGCGGGCGAGGGCGCCGGCGAGCTCGGCGTCGAGGCCGCCGACCTCGTCGTAGGGCTCGATGCCGGCGAAGGGCGCCTCGACGTCGGCCTCCGATCGCCCGGCGGCGTAACCCATCAACATGCGGCGCAGGCCGAAGAGCGCGCTGTTCTGCTCGCCGCAGGCGTCCAGCCCCAGCCCGGCGCGATGCGCGGCGTCCAGCCCCCAGCGGATGCCGGCGCCGCTCATCCACCGGGTGAGCCGCGGCAGGCCGTCTTCGGCGAGGCCGAAGCGGGCGGCGATGGCGGGCACGTCGAGCAGCGCGCCGAGGTCGGACAGCCGGCAGCGGTCGTGCCGGATGCGCAGCAGCCACTCCACCGCGCTCATCAGCGGGCTGCTCGCGCGCGCCGACAGGTCGGCGATGTCGAAGGGGATGTGGCGCGCGTCGTGGCGGCCGTACTGGCCGAAGACCGCGCGGATCGCCGGCGCGAAGTCGTCGATCGAGGGCACCATCACCACGATGTCGCGCGGGCGCAGGGGTTTGCCTGCGTCCTCGCGGGCGAGCAGGGCGAGGAGCTGGTCGTGGAGGATCTCGAGTTCGCGCACCGGGCTGTGGGCGAGGTGGAAGACGATCGAGCGGTCCTCGGCCGGCACGGGCGGGCGCGGATGCTCGGCGAGCGGGGTGAGGTCGCGGATGTGGCGCTGGACCTGGACGAGCAGCGCGGGCGCGGCGCCGTCGTGCGCGTCGTCTTCGTCGTCGAAGAGGTCGATGCGGGCGAGCGGAAAGCGCGCGCGCGTCTGCTCGGTGTCGTCGAAGGCGTCGAGCTGGCGCACGAAGTCGCGCGCCTGGCGGCCCCAGGCGGCGAGCAGCGGGTGGGCGTGGAGGTGCATCGCGTCCAGCCCGACGTCCTGCAGCTCGCGCCCCTCGCGCAGCGGATGGCGGCGGCGCGCGATGCGCAGCCACTCGCGCCCGTCCAGGATGTCGGCCCAGTGGAAGCGGCAGGGGTTGGGGATGGCGAGCAGCACCTGCGCGTGGCGCGACAGCGCGGCGAGCAGCTGCAGCGTGGGCAGCGGCACGTGGGTCATGCCGAAGAGCACGACGCGGCGCGGCAGGGCGGCGGCCGGACGCAGGGCGGTGTCCTCGGCCATCGCCGCCAGCGCGGCGAGCACGCGGTCGTGCAGCTGCGGCCGGGTGAGTGCGCGCTGCTGCGGCTCGAGCTCGTCGAGCACGCGCTGCCACAGTCGCGCCTGCCAGCGCTGGTCCTCGGGCAGCGGCGTAGCGACGCGGCCGGCGTCGAGCAGGAATTCGCGCCCGTCGCCCCAGGTGTCGAGCCAGTCGGGCCGGTGCACCTGGTACTGGTCGTAGAGGTCGGCGATGCGCAGCGCGAGCTGGAAGCGGCGGCCGGGGTCGTCCTCCGCGAGGTAGCCCGCCACCGGCGCGAAGCCCGGCTCGGCGAGCACCTCGGGCAGCAGCCGCATCAGGCGCCAGGCGAGCGCGGTCTTGTCCAGCGGCGAGCGCGCCGGCACCTGCGCGCGCCCGAGCACCTGGCGGTAGGTCTGCCACTGGAAGCGCGCCGGCAGCTGCACCGCCGCCGCCGCGCACACCCCAGCCCGGCGGGCGATCGCCATCTTCACCCACTCGGCCATGCCGTTGCTCTGCACCAGGATCACCTCGGACTCGAGCGGCGCGAGCGGATGCTGCGCCAGCCAGCCGGCGACGGTGTCGCGCAGGGTCTCGATGCGGTTGCCGTGCAGGGCGATGAAGCCGGGGGGGAGGGGCGGGGCGGAGCGGTCGGTGGTCATGGCTGGGGTGTTCGTTGCGGGGGCGTGGGGCATTGCCGACATGTTCCGGCGTTTTGCGACGCGCGGCGTCGCATTGTCGCTTGCCTCGGCTGGAGCGCGCACGGGCATCGCCGATCAGGGGATGAATAGCGGGCTTTTATTGCGCCATAGATATGCAGTTAGGGCATGCGAAAAGGGTTAAAAAGCCCAGGAAAAACCTTGTACAAGGATTAGTTTCAAGACAAGTAGTAACAGAAAAGTCATCTTTGATGGATAAGCGCTCCAGCTCCTGGCTGAGTACGAATTCAATGCATTTCGAAGCAATAACGCCGGATTAATAGCTGAAAATACGTTTTTAAGAAATGTTTTCCTCAACCCAGGGTGCATTCTGCGCCCGCTTCGAAAGGAGTTTGTCATGAGACGATCTGGGATGATTGCGCTGACGCTGGCGATGTCCTTGGGTGCGCACGTTTCCCAGGCCGCCGATGCGGGGCAGCAGCAGGATTATGGAAAACACATCTGCGACTCGAAGTGTGCCGCCTGTCATGGTGTCGACGGCAAGGGCAACGGCCCCTTCGCTGCCAATCTGGTCAAGAAGCCGTCCGACCTGACGACGATCGCGAAGAACAACAAGGGCGTTGTGCCGGTGATGGCGCTCGAGGCGCTGATCGATGGTCGGGAAGAGGCCTTCTTCCACGGAACGCGCGAGATGCCGGTGTGGGGTCACGAACTCCGCGCCGAGGCCGGAGCAGACTGGCCCGCCTACATGGGCGTGTCCTTCAACCCGGAGGTCTTTGTCCGCGGCCGCATCATGGCGCTGATCGACTACATCGGACGCATCCAGGAGAAGTGACGGACGTCCTTGCAGCGGCTGCCTAGCCGCTGCGTCCTGAACACGCCAGCGGCGCCCCTCGGGGGGCCGCTGGCGTTTTTCAGCATCGATCTCCCGTGCGGGAGTCGGCGGGTGGCGTCGTGGCGGCCGAGGGCTCGACCGGAGTCCGGGGCGACCGAGCCTGGCAGCGCAATATTGATGAGCTCGCGGTTCTTCAAGGAAAGCCGCTGGGGAAAAAGCGGCGCCCACATTCAACCGTCCGCCCCCCCGCAGCCGAGCAGCCAGCGCAGCAGGCTGGCGACGTGCTCTCGGGCGCCGCATTCGCGCCTGCCGGCGCTCCTACATGAACCGTCGCGCGTCCGGGGTGTTTCCTCGCCCGACGCGGCTGCACGGCCCGCCGCGCCCTTGTAGGAGCGGCGGCAGCCGCGAATTGGGCGGTCGGGGAGGCGATGGGCGTCGCGCTCTCGGCCGCCGCATTCGCGCCTGCCGGCGCTCCTACATGAACCGTCACGCGTCCGGGGTGTTTCCGCGCCCGACGCGGCTGCACGATCCGCCGCGCCCTTGTAGGAGCGGCGGCAGCCGCGAATTGGGCGGTCGGGGAGGCGATGGGCGTCGCGCTCTCAGCGCGCGCATTCGCGCTGCCGGCGCTCTACATGAACCGTCGCGCGTCCGGGGCGTTTCCGCGCCCGACGCGGCTGTACGATCCGCCGCGCCCTTGTAGGAGCGGCGGCAGCCGCGAATTGGGCGGTCGGGGAGGCGATGGGCGTCGCGCTCTCGGCGCGCCGCCTTCGCGCCTGCCGGCGCTCCTACATGAACCGTCACGCGTCCGGGGTGTTTCCGCGCCCGACGCGGCTGCACGATCCGCCCCGCCCTTGTAGGAGCGGCGGCAGCCGCGAATTGGGCGGTCGGGGATGCGATGGGCGTCGCGCTCTCGGGCGCCGCGTTCGCGCCTGCCGGCGCTCCTACATGAACCGTCGCGCGTCCGGGGTGTTTCCGCGCCCGACGCGGCTGCACGGCCCGCCGCGCCCTTGTAGGAGCGGCGGCAGCCGCGAATTGGGCGGTCGGGGAGGCGATGGGCGTCGCGCTCTCGGGCGCCGCATTCGCGCCTGCCGGCGCTCCTACACGAACCGTCACGCGTCCGGGGTGTTTCCTCGCCCGACGCGGCTGCACGGCCCGCCGCGCCCTTGTAGGAGCGGCGGCAGCCGCGAATTGGGCGGTCGGGGAGGCGATGGGCGTCGCGCTCTCGGCCGCCGCATTCGCGCCTGCCGGCGCTCCTACATGAACCGTCGCGCGTGCGGGGCGTTTCCGTGCCCGACGCGGCTGCACGGCCCGCCGCGCCCTTGTAGGAGCGGCGGCAGCCGCGAATTGGGCGGTCGATCGACCGCGGGCATATTGGCGGCTGCGATGCCCCCTATTCCAGCGCTTGCCGGATGGCCTCCGCGAGTTCCGGGCCGAGGCGCTGGAAGCCGAGCAGGCGGGCGGTGGCGCGGGCGAGCTCCTCACGGGCGATCGCCCCGCTCTCGGCGCGGATGAGCGCGGCTGCCGCGGTGATCTCGATGGGCGGCAGGCTGGCAGCCTTGAGCAGGCTGCCGGTCTCGGCGCTGCGGTCGCGCACGGGCGGGGATTCGGCCTGGGCGGGGGTCATCACGAAGTCGCCGGCGCGCACCAGCGCGGCGCCTTGCCGCAGGGCGAGGCCGACGGCGTGCTCGACCGCGGCGGCGATGCGCTTGCCCACGCGCGCGCGGCCGAAGGCGGTGGCGATGCGGCGGGCGAGCTCGTCTATGTGGATCGGGCCTTCGACGGCGACGATCTCGGCGACCAGCCCGGCGAGCTGCGAGGCGGGCGCCTCGTGCGGCTCCAGGCTGGAGCGCACCGCCGGCGCCGCGCGCACATAAGCCGGGGCGACGAGTGCGAGGTGGTCGAGCGCGAAGGACGCACCGCCGTCGGGCGACACGGATGGCGGGAGGTTCTGGTGTCCGTCCGCGGCATCGGCCGTGGCGGCGTCACGCGTCAGGGCCTGTGTCCCGGCGAGGGAGTGGTCCCGGCTGCCGTCCAGCGGTCCTTCGCGCGCCTCGCCGCGGGCCGCGACCCGTGCTTCGCCGTGAGGCTGGCCCCGGTCCGCGCCATGGTTCGCGCCGCGCACGCGGATGCCGTTCGCGGTGGCGGCGCGCGCAGCCTCCAGCGCGCTGCGCAGGCGCTCGATCTCGCGCGCGCGGTGGTGGAACCAGTCGGTGCTCCAGATGCGGTGGAAGCGCCAGCCGAGGTTCTCCAGGATGTCCTGGCGCAGGCGGTCGCGCTCGCGCGCCCAGATCGCGCGGTGGTAGGCGGCGCCGTCGCACTCGACCGCCACCAGGTATTGCCCGGGGCGCTCGGGGTGGCGCACGCCGACGTCGATGCGAAAGCCCGCCGTGCCGACCTGCGGATCGGCGAGGTAGCCGAGCGCGCGGATCGCCGCGGCGACGTCCTCCTCGAAGGGGCTGTCGGCGCCCAGGCCGGTGGGAGCGCGCTCGTCCAGGATGCCGCTCTGCGCGAACTCGAGGAAGCGCTTGAGCACCCGCGGCCCCTCGCGGCTGACGCGGCCGGGATCGATGTCGCCCGGGTCGAAGGACGCAAACACCTCGCAGCGCACCCGCGCGCGCGAGAACAGCACGTTCAGCCGGCGCTCGCCGCCTTCGCCGTTGATCGGTCCGAAGGTCATCGCCTCGAGGCGGCCACCCGCCTGTTGCGGGCCGTAGCCGACCGAGATCAGGATCACGTCGCGCTCGTCGCCCTGCACGTTCTCGATGTTCTTGACGAAGACGTCCTCGGCGCGGCCCTCGCGCAGCAGGGCGTCGAGCACCGGGTCGCGGCGGCGTTCGAGCTCGAGCACCTCGGTGAGCATGTCGGCCTGCGCCTTGGAGAAAGCGACCACGCCGAGCGAGAGCTCGGGCCAGGCGCGCGCGTGCTCGGCCATCGCCCGCACCACCGCCTCGGCCTCGATGCGGTTGGTGCCCTGGCGGCCGAGCCCGCTGCCGCCGCGCGCATACAGCCCGGGGACGCGGCGGAACTTGAGCCCGTAGTCGGGATCGAGCTGCAGCGGCGAGGGCGGCAGCACCAGGCGGTCGCCGTAGAACTCGGCGTTCGACACCCGGATCAGCGAGGGCGCGCGCGAGCGGTAGTGCCATTCGAGCATGCGCTGGCGCAGGCCGCGCGCCTCGCACAGCGACAGGATGCTCTCCATGTCGGCCGCGGTGGCACCGGCCGGCAGGGTGTCGTCCTCGTCGAAGTCGTTGTCGGCGTCGTCGTCGGCGAGGCGGTCGAAGAAGGAGGTCGGCGGGAGCTGCTTCTGGTCGCCCACGACGACGATCTGGTGCGCGCGCGCGATCACCCCGAGCGCGTCCTCGGGGCGGATCTGCGAGGCCTCGTCGATCACCAGCAGGTCGAAGCTCACGCTGCCGGGGGGTAGGAACTGCGCGACCGAGATCGGGCTCATCAGCATGACCGGCTTGATGCGCTGCACCATGGCGCCGGCGTTCTTCATCACCCAGCGCACCGGCTTGTGGCCGCGCTTGCGCCCGATCTCGCCGCGGATCACGCCCATCTCGCCCACGGTGCCGCGCGGCATCTGCTCGAAGTGGCGCGACAGGACGAGCTTGCGCGTGGCCTCGAGGCGCTCCTGCTCAAGCGTGCGGAAGAGCCCCACGAGCGCGTGGCGGTCGAGCGCGGGCAGGGCGTCGAGCTCGGGGCTGGCACGGCGGGCGGCGTTCCAGCGCGCCTCGGCGCAGGCGTAGCGGAACTCCTCGGTCGCGCGCGCGGCCTCGAGGCAGCCCTCGCGCAGGGCGCGCACGATCGCGCCCGCGCCGGCTTGGTCGGCTGCGGCGATGCTGCGCACGAGGTCGGCCCAGTCCGCGTAGGCGGCCGGCGCCGCGGCCATCTGCGCGCAGGCGGCGCGCAGCTCGGCGAGCGCGGCGCGCTCGAGCGCCGCGCCGCCGCCCGCGTCGGGGCCGCCCGCAGCGCCACCTGCACCGCCGCCCTCGCCGATGCCGGCCGCGGCGAGGTCCAGGTGCAGGCGCGCGAGTGGGGCGTGCACGCGTTCGCGGCAGCCCGCGGCGCGCTGGCGCAGCAGGGCGGCGGCGGTGCCCGCTGGTCGGGCAGGGCCGCGAGCGCGCCGAGCAACTGGGCGGGGCGGGTGAATCCGGTGGCCTGGCGCACCGTGGCCAGCCAGCGCGCGGCGTGCAGCAGCGCGGCGAAGGGCGTGCGCTCGCCGCGCCATTCCGGGCCGAGGACGGCCTGCAGCGCGGGCTCTTCCTCGGCGAGGCGGCGCCGCCTCGCCTGGACCTCGAGCAGGCGGTCCGCCAGGGCGAGGCGCTCGGCCGCCGCGCCGGGCAGCGGCGCCGCCAGCAGGGTGGCGAGCTCGGCCGAGGCGCGCCGATAGCCGCCGAAGATGCGGTACAGGAAGGAGGCCTGCCCCTTGGCCAGCGCCGGGCGCAGCGCGGCCACGTCGGCGGTCCATGCCGCGGTGGCGAAGTCTGCGGCGGCGGCCTGCTGCGCCGCGGCCCAGTCGGCGCCGGCCTGCAGGCCCTCGAGCAGGCGGGGCTGCGCGGCGTGGGCGAAGAGCAGCGGCACGGTCGTGGCGGCGTCCGCGGGCGACTCGGTGGGCGGGTTGGCAAGGCACGCGAGCCCGGCGCACAGCGCGCCGACCTCGGCGAGGCTCTCCGGCGCCGGCTGCTGCAGGGCCTGCGCGACCGCCGCCGCCTCGGCCGTCAGCGCGTCGAGCTCGGACACGGCGGCGTCGAGCTCGACCTGCAGGCGCGAGCGCTCGGGGGGCTGCAGGTCGATCGCCTGCGTGCCGCGGAAGGGATGCTGCTCGGGTGGGCCGGTGCGCGCTCGCGCGCCGACGTGGGCCGCGATCGCGGCCAGCGCGGCGGCCTGGGCGTCGCCATCGAGCGTCTCCAGCCCGTCGAGCGCGATCGCCGGTGGCGGCGCGCCCTTGCCGATGAAGCCGACGATCTCGGCGAGCGCGCGGAAGGGCGTCTGTCCCGAGGGCGGCAGCGCCGCATGCAGCAGCTCGGCGATGCGGTTGAGCTCGTCGCGCGTGCGGCGCAGCCGCGCCGGGTCGCCCACCTCGGGCAAGGCCTGCGCGCTCGCCGACAGCGTGCGGCCGAGCTCGAGCGCGAGCGCCTTCTTGTTGGCGGTGCGCGAGTGCAGCTCCAGGCAGACGTCGCGCAGCCCGGCCTTCACCAGGCGGTCGTGCACCACCGAGAGCGCGGCCATCTTCTCGGCGACGAACAGCACCGACTTGCCGTCGTGCGCGGCGGCGGCGATCAGGTTGGTGATGGTCTGCGACTTGCCCGTGCCGGGCGGGCCCTGCACCACCAGGCTGGCGCCGTGGCGGACCTCCTCGATGACCTTGGTCTGCGAGGCGTCGGCGTCGACCACCTGGATGATGCGGGCGGGGTCGAGCAGCGCGTCGAGGCGGTCATGCGGGCCGAAGAGCGGCGCGTCGGCCTCGAAGCCGTCGGCGAGCAGGCCCTGCAGCAGGGGGTTGGCGGCGAACGCATCCTCGGGCCAGTTCGCCGGGTCGAGGTCGCGGTGCATCAGCAGCTTGGCGAAGGAGAAGAAGCCGAGCTGCATGCCGTCGGCGTCCACCGACCAGCCGCGCTGGCCTGCGGTCGCCTCGCGCACCAGGGCGAAATACTGCGCCGGCGTCCAGCCCTCGGCCTCGTCCACCTCGGGCAGGCCGATCGCGAAGTCCTGGCGCAGGCGCTCCTGCAGCGGCAGGTTGGTGCTGAGGTCGTCCTCGCGACACACGAGGTCGAAGGTCGAGCTGCGCTCGTTGCGCACGAGCTGCACCGGCAGCAGCACCAGCGGCGCCTCGCGCACCACGTCGGAGGAGGGCGCCTCCTTCCAGCGCAGGAAGCCGAGCGCGAGGTAGAGCAGGTTCACGCCCTGTTCCTCCTCGGCCGTGCGCGCGTCGCCGGCCAGGCGCAGCAGCCGGCGCGCGAGCGCATCGGGGCCGAGCGGCGTCTCCAGGAAGTGGTCGGTCAGCCGGCCCGAGTCCTCGTCGGGCGCCGCCTCCGCCAGGGCCAGCGGCACCTCGCCGGCTGCGTCGGCCTTGTCCTTGCCGAGCGCGCGGAAGCGCATCCGGCGCCCCTGCAGGCGCAGGATCGAGAACACCTCGTCGGCGCGTTCGTTGATCACGTTGAGGCAGTTGGCGCGTGCGTTGGCGCGGTTGACGTGGATCAGCCGGTTGCGCGTGCCGGTCTCGAGCAGCTTGCGGCGCGCGGCGTCGAGGGCGCGGGAGACGGGAGAGGGCGTGTGGTCGGGCATCGGCGAGGGCGGGGAGGGCTGGCGGGAGGGAGCGAGCCCAGGATTGTCCTGCAGGATCGGCTTTCGCTCCACCGCGTTGCGCTGGAGTCGGGGCGCGGCGGAGCGCCGCGAGGGGCTGCGCCGCGGGAGCAAACATCAAAAAAATGTTAAAGCACAAAAACAGCAAAAAAGCCTTGCAGTGTGAAATAGGTAACCGACGAACCGGGCGCGCAGGGGGATACTTTGCCCACCCTGGCAGGCCGCATCCGGCGGCCTGCGTGCAGCCACGCTTCGGACCCGAGTCCACATGAACAGCACCTGCGATCCTCTGCCGGCACAGGCCCGGCGGGCCGAGGCGGACGACGCGGTGTTCGAGCGTGCCTACGTCGAAGGCCTGCTGCGGGATCGCGAATCGCTCTGGCACGCCTTGTTCGCGCAGTCGCGCGACGGTGTCGTGGTGCTCGACGAGGCCGGCAAGGTCTATGAGACCAACCAGCGCTTCGCCGACCTCCTCGGCTACACGATGGACGAGATGTATCAGCTCCACGTGTGGGACTGGGCGCATGGCCTCAGCCCCGAAGATCTGCGCGGCATGATCCGTGACATCGACGGCGACGGTCATCACTTCGAGACCCAGCAGATGCGCAAGGACGGCAGCCTGGTCGACATCGAGCTCAGCAACAGCTGCACCTTCTTCCGCGGACAAAAGCTCATCTTCTGCATCTGCCGCGACATCACCGCACGCAAGGCGGCCGAGCGTCGCATCCGCTATCTCGCCACCACCGACACCCTGACCGGAGCCAGCAACCGCGGCGAGTTCTCGCGCCGGCTCGCCGAGGAGATCGCCCGCGCCCACCAGCACGGCACGCCGCTCGGGCTGGTGATGTTCGACCTCGACCACTTCAAGCGCATCAACGACGGTTACGGCCATGACGTCGGCGATACGGTGCTGCGCGGGGTGACGGGTGTCGTGCGCGAGAACGTCCGCCTCGGTGACGTGATCGGCCGCTGGGGCGGCGAGGAGTTCATGCTCCTGCTGCCCAAGTCCGATCTGGCGATCACGCTCGCCGTCGCCGAGCGCCTGCGTGCCAGCATCGAGGCGCGGCACTTCGAGCCGGTCGAGCGCGTCACCGCCAGCTTCGGCGTGGTCGTGCTGGAGCGGGGCGAGGGCTTCGACGCCCTCGTCAAGCGCGCCGACGTGGCGCTCTACCGCGCCAAGAGCGCAGGCCGCAACCGGGTGGAGACGGTGAGCGGCGACTAGCCCGACGGCATCCCGCGCGGGCGGAAGTTCTTCGCATCCTGCACCGCCCATTCGCGGCTGCCGCCGCTCCTACAGGGGCGTGGTGGTTCGTGCATGGGCGTTGCGGACGGATAGGCTTCGGGGTGTCATTCGTGCATGGGCGCCGCGGACAGGTAGGCGTCGGAGTGTCATTCGTGCATGGGCGCCGTGGGGCGGGCGCGCGCCGGCGGTGTAGCGGGTCGTGGGGGCGTGGCGGGGCGGAGATGCTTCGCAGGCGCGGTGGTTCGTGTAGGAGCGCCGGCAGGCGCGAACGGGGCTTTCCGCTACCGATCGTCTCCGAATCTTCGCATCGCCGTCTCCAAATCTTCACATCGCCGTAACGTCACCTCATCTACACTTCAACGATTCTAAAAATGTTGATGAGTAGGAGCGCAAGATGAGAGTCGGGATCAATGGCATGGGGCGGATCGGTCGCCTGGCGCTGCGCGCGGCGATGGGCGCGGCGGAGCGTGGGGCGGACGACCCGCGCGCGGACAACCGCCTCGAGGTGGTCCACCTCAACGAGATCAAGGGTGGCGCGGCGGCGACCGCGCACCTGCTCGCCTTCGACAGCGTGCAGGGGCGCTGGCGGGCCGACATCCGCGCCGAGGGCGAGGACGCGATCCGCATCGACGGTCGCAGGCTGTCCTTCTCGGCCCATTCCAGCGCGGCCGACATCCCCTGGGGCGAGCTGGGTGTCGATGTGGTGCTCGAATGCACCGGCAAGATCCTGACTCCCGAGGCGCTGCAGGGCCACCTCGACCGCGGCGCGAAGCGCGTGATCGTCGCCGCCCCGGTGAAGACCGGCGGCGTGCTCAACATCGTGGTCGGCATCAACCACGAGGCCTACGATCCCGCGCGCGACCGCATCGTCACCGCGGCTTCGTGCACCACCAACTGCCTCGCGCCGGTGGTCAAGGTGGTGCACGAGAACCTCGGCATCCGCCACGGCCAGATCACCACCATCCACGACCCCACCAACACCAACCTGGTGGTCGACGCCCCGCACAAGGACCTGCGCCGTGCGCGCAGCTCGCTGCTGAGCCTGGCGCCCACCACCACCGGCAGCGCCACCGCGATCGCGCTGATCTACCCGGAGCTGAAGGGCAAGCTCAACGGCCACGCGGTGCGCGCGCCGGTGTTGAACGCCTCGCTCACCGACTGCGTGTTCGAGCTGCAGCGCGCAACCACGGTGGAGGAGGTCAATGCACTGTTCAAGGCCGCGGCCGAGGGCCCGCTCGCCGGCATCCTCGGCTACGAGGAGCGCCCGCTGGTCAGCGTCGATTACGCCCGCGATACGCGCAGTTCCATCGTCGATGCGCTGTCCACCATGGTCACCGACGGCACGCTGCTGAAGGTGTACGCCTGGTACGACAACGAGATGGGCTACGCCTGCCGCATGGTGGACCTGGCTTGCCACATGGAAAGTGTCGGCCTCTGAAGATGAACGAAGCGCCAGACTCTTCCCCGACGCCGCCCGCGTCGCCCGCGGGCGGCGGCGCGCAGCACGCCGCGCGCAACTACGCCATCGTCACCGCCGCCTACTGGGGCTTCACGCTCACCGACGGCGCGCTGCGCATGCTGGTGCTGCTGCACTTCTACCGCCTGGGCTACTCGCCGTTCACGCTCGCCTTCCTGTTTCTGCTCTACGAGGCGGCGGGCGTGCTGGCGAATCTCGTGGGCGGCTGGCTGGCGACGCATTTTGGCATCGCGCGCATGCTGGCGGTCGGGCTGGTCACGCAGATCGTCGGCTTCGCGCTTCTGTCGGCGCTCGACCCCGGTTGGACCGCGGCGATGGCGGTGGCCTGGGTGGTGGTGGCGCAGGGCGTGTGCGGCGTGGCCAAGGACCTGACCAAGACCGCGAGCAAGTCGGCGATCAAGATCACCCAGGCCGAGGCCCAGGGTGGAAGTCAGGGCCAGCTCTTCAAGTGGGTGGCGTGGTTCACCGGCAGCAAGAACGCGATGAAGGGCATCGGCTTTTTTCTCGGCGGCGTACTGCTGGAGACGCTGGGTTTTCGCGGCGCGCTGTGGACCATGGCGGGCCTGCTTGCGCTGGTGCTGGCGGGCGTGCTGCTGTCGCTGCCGCCGATGATGGGCAGGAAGAAGGCTTCGCGCTCGGTGCGCGAGCTGTTCGCCAAGAGCCCGGGCATCAACGTGCTGGCCGCCGCGCGCGTGGTGCTGTTCGGCGCGCGCGACGTTTGGTTCGTGGTCGGCGTTCCGGTGTTCCTGTATTCGGCGGGGTGGACCTTCACCATGGTCGGCACTTTCCTGGCTGTGTGGACGATCGGCTACGGGCTGGTGCAGGCGCTGGCGCCGCAGATCGTGAGGCGCAGCGCCGATGGGCTGAGCCACGAGGTGCCGGCCGCGCGCCTGTGGTCGGCGCTGCTGGCGCTGATCCCCGTGGCGCTGGCGGTAGCGGTGTGGCTGCGGGTGCCGAGCCTGGAGTGGGTGGTGGTCGGCGGCCTCGGGCTGTTCGGCTTCGCCTTCGCGGTCAACTCCTCGGTGCATTCCTACCTGGTGCTGGCTTACGCGGGCTCGGAGAAGGCGGCCGAGGACGTCGGCTTCTACTACGCCGCCAACGCGCTCGGCCGCTTCATCGGCACGCTGCTGTCGGGCCTGCTGTACCAGTGGGGCGGGCTCTTGTATGCGCTGATCGGTTCAGCCGTGATGCTGCTGGTCTGCTGGCTGGCGACGCTGGCGCTGCCGCTCGTGCGCCACGAATCCGCCCAGGCCGCCCCCTGAGGGCTTGCTGGAGAAACATCGATGGACAAGAAAGCCGCCGTTTCCGCCTTCGAGGCACTGTCCTCGGGCATCCGCCTCGACGTCTTCCGCCTGCTCGTGCGCGCGGGACCGCAGGGCATGGTGGCGGGCGAGCTCGCCAGCGCGCTCGACCTGCCGCCGACCAACATGTCCTTCCACCTCAAGGCGCTGGCGCAGGCCGGGCTGGTGGCGGCCGAGCAGGAGGGCCGCTTCCAGCGCTACCGCGCCGACATGGCGCGGATGCGCGGCCTGATCGCCTACCTCACCGACGAGTGCTGCAGCGGCGTGCCTGCGCTGTGCGGCGTCGATGGCGGCGCGGCCACGAACGGATTTTCCCCGCCCGAACCGGGCATAAAACGACAAACGGAGTCTTCCATGTCCGACAAGTGCTACAACGTGCTCTTCCTGTGCGCGGCCAACTCGGCGCGCAGCATCATCGCCGAGGTCATCCTCAACCAGATCGGCCAGGGCCGCTTCAAGGCCTTCAGCGCCGGCAGCGCGCCGCGCGGTGAGGTGCACCCGATGACGCTGCAGGTGCTGCGGGCCCAGGGCTACGACACCGGCGCGCTGCGCAGCAAGAGCTGGGAGGAGTTCGCCGGCCCTGACGCGCCGCAGCTCGACTTCGTGTTCACCGTGTGCGACACGATCGCCGGCGAGACCTGCCCGGTGTGGCCCGGCCAGCCGCTCACCGCGCACTGGGGCGTGGCCGACCCGGTCAAGGTCGAGGGCAGCGAGCCGCGCCGGCTCGACGCCTTCAGCCGGACGCAGAACCAGCTCCTCAACCGCCTGCGCCTCTTCACCAGCCTGCCCCTGGCCAAGCTCGACCGCCTCGCGATCCAGCACGAGATCGACCGCATCGGGCAGACGCCGGCCGCCGCGGAGGGCTGACATGGGGCTCTTCGAGCGCTACCTCAGCGTCTGGGTGGGGCTGGGCATCCTCGCCGGGGTCGGCCTCGGGCTGTTCGCGCCCGGGGCCTTCCAGGCCATCGCCGGGCTCGAGTTCGCGCAGGTGAACCTGGTGGTGGCCGTGTTCATCTGGGTGATGATCTACCCGATGATGATCCAGATCGACTGGCACGCGGTGAAGGATGTCGGGCGCAAACCGCAGGGGTTGATCCTGACCCTGGTGGTCAACTGGCTCATCAAGCCGTTCACGATGGCGGCGCTCGGGGTGCTGTTCTTCCAGCATCTCTTCGCGCCATGGGTGGATCCGGCTTCGGCCAGCGAGTACATCGCCGGCATGATCCTGCTCGGCGTGGCGCCGTGCACCGCGATGGTCTTCGTGTGGAGCCAGCTGGTGAAGGGCGATCCCAACTACACCCTGGTGCAGGTGTCGGTGAATGACCTGATCATGGTGTTCGCGTTCGCGCCGATCGCGGCCTTCCTGCTGGGCGTCACCGACCTCACCGTGCCGTGGGAGACCTTGCTGCTGTCGACGGTGCTCTACGTGGTGCTACCCTTGCTGGCCGGGATGGCGACGCGGCATGTGCTGGAGCGGCGCTCGAAGCAGGCAGTGGGCGAGTTCGTCGGTCGCCTCAAGCCCTGGTCCATCGTCGGCCTGATCGCCACCGTGGTGCTGCTGTTCGGCTTTCAGGCGCGTACCATCGTGGAAAAACCGCTGGTGATCGGCCTGATCGCGGTGCCGCTGCTGGTGCAGACCTACGGCATCTTCCTGATCGCCTACCTGGCCGCGAAGGCGATGAAGCTGCCGCACGACGTCGCCGGCCCGGCCTGCCTGATCGGCACCTCGAACTTCTTCGAGCTTGCGGTCGCGGTGGCGATCTCGCTGTTCGGGCTGAACTCCGGCGCGGCGCTGGCGACCGTGGTCGGCGTGCTGGTGGAGGTGCCGGTGATGCTTTCGCTGGTGGCGATCGTCAACCGCACGCGGCACTGGTTCGCGCCTGCCGGCGCTCCTACATGAAACCGTCGCGGCTTGGGGGTGTGTAGGGATTGGGAGGGGCCACTCGCGGTTCGGTGGGTTGCGTGCGTGGAGGTCGGTACGCGGTTTGGCGGGTTGTAGGAGCGCCGGCAGGCGCGAATGCGGGCGTGAATAGCGGCGGGAATGCGGGAGCAAATGCGGGAGCGAAGCCGGGCACGTCGGGCGATTGTTCGACCGCCGCTTTTCGCGCCTGCCGGCGCTCCTACATGAAACCGTCGTGGCACGGGGGGCGTGTAGGGGTTGGGAGGGGCCGCGCGCGGTTCGGCGGGTTGCGTGCGTGGAGGCCGGTACGCGGTTCGGGGGGTTGTAGGAGCGCCGGCAGGCGCGAATGCGGCCGTGAATGCGGGAGCGAAGCCGGGCATGTCGGGCGATTGTTCGACCGCCGCTTTCGCGCCTGCCGGCGCTCGTACATGAAACCGTCGCGGCTCGGGGACGTGTAGGGGGTTGGGAGGGCCGGCATGCGGCTCGGCGGGCTGCGACCGCGGGGGAATCCGGAGGAATCATGGATGCGACGCTGCTGAGTTGGACGATGGCCCTGCTGTATGGCGGGCTGGGTAACCTCGCCGCCTATCTCGCCGCCCACGTGCTGCTGTGCCTGCTGCCGGCCTTCTTCATCGCCGGCGCCATGTCGGCGCTGATCCCCAAGGAAACCATCACCCGCTTCCTCGGCCGCAACTCCAGCAAGACGGTGTCCTACCCCGCCGCGGCCGCCGCGGGTTCGCTGCTGGCGGTGTGCTCGTGCACCATCGTTCCGCTTTTCGCCGGCATCTACAAGAAGGGCGCGGGTCTCGGTCCGGCGATCACCTTCCTGTTCTTCGCCCCGGCGGCCAACATCCTGGCGCTGGTCTACACCGGCGGCATCATCGGGCCGGATCTGGCGATTGCGCGCTTCGTGCTGTCGCTCACCTTCGGCATCGGCATCGGCCTGATCATGGCGCTGCTGTTCCGCGCCGACGACGCCGCGCACGACCTCGCCACCGACAGCGCCTTCGGCGCGCAGGGCGCGGGCATGGGGCGGATGGCGCTGGTGTTCCTGTTCGTGTGGGTGGCGCTGCTGCTCGCCGGCACGCTGAAGCTGGACGTGCTGACCGGGACCTATCTGAATTTCGACCTGGCCGTTGGCGATGCGCAGGGCTGGCAGGCCGCGCTCGACCGCCTGGTGCCCTACGACGCCGCCAAGGGCGAGGAGGGCGTGTCTGTGCAGGGCGTGGTGTTGATCGCGCTGCTGACCTCGATCGGCTATGCCGCCTGGCGCGGCTTCGAGAACATCAGCGAAGGCGCCAACGCGTGGACCTGGATCAGCCTGGCGCTGATCGCGGCGACCCTGCTGGTCGCGGCGCTCGCGGTGCAGCCCGTGGCGGGCGGGCTGCGGATCGGCCTCACCGGCAAGTTCTTCGGCGTTGCCGCCGCGTTGGCGGTGCTGGGCCACATCGTGCGCCACCGCCTGAGCGAGGACGAGCTGCGCGACTGGCTGTGGGAGTCGTGGCGCTTCGTGAAGCAGATCTTCCCGCTGCTTGTCGTGGGCGTGTTCGTGGTCGGCATGATCCGCGTGCTGATCCGCCCGGAGTGGATCGAGCTGCTGGCCGGCACCAACTCGCTCGCCGGCAACCTGGCGGGCGTGGTGTTCGGCGTGTTCATGTACTTCCCGACCCTGGTCGAGGTGCCGATCGCGAAGATGTTCCTCGAGCTCGGCATGCACCGCGGCCCGCTGCTCGCCTACCTGATGTCCGACCCCGAGCTGTCGCTGCAGAGCATCCTGATCATCTCGGCGATCATCGGCCGCAGGAAGACCTTCACCTACGTCGGCCTGGTGGCGCTCTTCAGCGCCGCCGCCGGCCTCATCTACGGTGCCTGGATCGACGGCGCCGCCTTGTTCTCGCTCGCGCTCTACCTCGCGGGCTTCATCGCCGCGCTGGTCGTGCTGCTGTCGATCGCCAGCCGGCGCAGCGCCGCGTCCTCACTCAAGGGAGTCTGATCATGCTCAGCATCAAGGTCCTCGGCCCCGGCTGCGCCAACTGCCGCAAGCTCGAAGAGATCGTGCACGAGGCGGTCGCCGCCACCGGCGTGCAGGCCGAAGTGGTCAAGGTCACCGACATGGGCGAGATCGTCGCCTACGACGTGTTGAAGACGCCCGGCCTGGTGATCAACGAGAAGCTGGTCTCGTCGGGAAGGATTCCCACCGCGGCGACGATCGCGGAGTGGATTCGGGCGGCTTGAGGTCCGGCCCTGCGGGACCGTGACCTACGATCGGGCTTCGCGCGGGGCTCAGGCGGGCCCAGCGGTGCGCACGTCCTTCGATCAGCCCCCTGTAGCGGGGCGATTCTCCCTCCCTGCCTGCACGGCAGCCGCTTCGTCAGGCGGGAGTGGTCTCGGCCAGGCTCGCGCTGTCGATCACGAAGCGGTACTTCACGTCGCCCTTCAGCATGCGTTCATAGGCCTTGTCGATCTGTTCGGCGCGGATCATCTCGATGTCGGCGACGATGCCGTGCTCGGCGCAGAAGTCGAGCATCTCCTGGGTCTCGGGGATGCCGCCGATCATCGAGCCGGCGAGCTTGCGCCGCTTCATGATGAGGTGGAAGACCTGCGGCGCGGGGTGGGGCGAGGCCGGGGCGCCGACCAGGCTCATCGTGCCGTCGCGCTTGAGCAGCGCAAGGAAGGCGTCGAGGTCGTGCGGGGCGGCGACGGTGTCGAGGATGAAGTCCAGCGACTTGCGCTGCGCCTTCATCGCGTCCTCGTCGCGCGACACCACGACTTCGTCGGCGCCGAGGGCGAGCGCGGCCGCACGCTTGGACTCCGAGGTGGTGAAGGCGACCACGTGCGCGCCCAGCGCGTGCGCGAGCTTGACACCCATGTGGCCCAGCCCGCCGATCCCCAGGATGCCCACCTTGTGGCCCGGGCCGACCTTCCAGTGGCGCAGCGGCGACCAGGTGGTGATGCCCGCGCACAGCAGCGGCGCCACCGCGGCGAGCTGGTCCTCGGGGTGGCGGATGCGCAGCACGTAGCGCTCGTGCACCACGATGCGCTGCGAGTAGCCGCCCAGGGTGTGGCCGGGGGCGTCGGCGATCGGGCTGTTGTAGGTGCCGACCATGTCGTCGCAGTAGTTCTCCAGGCCGGCGTCGCAGTCCTCGCAGTGCTGGCAGCTGTCGACGATGCAGCCGACGCCGACGAGGTCGCCGGCCGTGAAGCCCTTCACGTGCGCGCCCACCGCCGACACGCGGCCGACGATCTCGTGGCCGGGCACGCAGGGGTAGAGCGTGCCCGGCCACTCCGAGCGCACCTGGTGGAGGTCGGAGTGGCAAACGCCGCAGAAGGCGATCTCGATCTGCACGTCGTGCGGCCCCAGCGCGCGCCGGGTGATCTCCATGGCTTCGAGGGGCAGGTCGCCGGCACGGGCGCCGTAGGCTTTGACGGTCATCGGGCGTTTCTCGGGTTGGATGGAGGGATGATAACCAGAGAAGCCGTCCCGGCCCGCGCGTTTGTCCCCAGCCGGTGGGGAAAGGCATGTGGGCGAGCCTGTGGAAAATCGCGCGCAGGCCGCAGGAAGCAAGGGTTCTGGGTACCTGCCTCATTCTGAGGCAGACGAGCCCCGTGGCGTTCCCGATCACCGGATTCGCGGCTGCCGCCGCTCCTACAGTGGCGGTTCGTGTCGGGCGTCGAGGTGCGGGAAACGCGCGGGGTGCGCGCCGGTTCATGTAGGAGCGCCGGCAGGCGCGAGCGGGGTGTCTCGGCTACGTCGCCGCAGGCCGGCCGACGCTGTAGTAGTGCCAGCCGGCCGCGCGCAGGCGCTCGGGGTTGTAGAGGTTGCGCCCATCGGCGATCACCTTGGTCTGGAGCAGCGTCGCCATCTCGTCGAAATCCGGCGCGCGGAACTGCTGCCACTCGGTGCAAATCGCCAGCGCGTCCGCGCCCTCGAGCACGCTGTACTTGTGGCTCGCCAGCGCCAGGTCGGCGCGCGGGCCGTAGATCCGCCGTGTCTCGTCCATCGCCACCGGGTCGTAGGCCTGTACGCGGGCGCCGTGCTGCCACAGTGCCTCGATCAGGCTGCGGCTGGGGGCCTCGCGCAGGTCGTCGGTGTTGGGCTTGAAGGCGAGGCCCCACACCGCGACCGTGCGTCCGGCGAGCCCGTCGGGGCCACCGAAGTGGTGGGCGAGCTTGGCAAACAAGGTGTTCTTCTGGCGCTGGTTCACCGTCTCCACCGCCCGTAGCAGCGGCGCGTCGTAGCCCACCTGGTCGGCGATGCGGCCGAGCGCCTGGACGTCCTTCGGGAAGCATGAGCCGCCGTAGCCGCAACCGGGGTAGATGAAGTGATAGCCGATGCGCGGGTCCGCGCCGATGCCCTTGCGCACCTCCTCGATGTCGGCGTCGAGGCGCTCGGCGAGGTTGGCGAGCTCGTTCATGAGGCTGATGCGGGTGGCGAGCATGGCGTTGGCGGCGTACTTGGTGAGCTCGGCGCTGCGCACGTCGGTGAACAGCGTGCGCTCGTGATTGCGGTTGAAGGGCTCGTAGATCTCGCGCATACGCTCCTGGGCGCGCGCCGAGCGCGTGCCGACGAGGATGCGGTCGGGCTTCAGGAAGTCGGCGACCGCCGCGCCTTCCTTGAGGAATTCGGGGTTGGAGACGACGTCGAAGGCGATCGTCTCGCCGCGCGCGGCGAGGATCTGCGCGATGCGTTCGGCCACCTTTTCAGCGGTGCCGACCGGCACGGTGGATTTGTTCACGATGACCCGGTAGGCCGGCATGTGGCGGGCGATCTCCTCGGCGACCGCGAGCACGTACTGCAGGTCGGCCGAGCCGTCCTCGTCGGGCGGGGTGCCGACGGCGATGAACTGCACCTCCGCGTGCTGCACCGCCTCGGCCGTGTCGGTGGTGAAGCGCAGCCGACCTTCGGCGAGGTTGCGCTCGACGATCGGCTGCAGGCCGGGCTCCCAGATGGGGATGGTGCCGGCGCGGAGCCGGTCGATCTTGGCCTGGTCGACGTCCATGCACAGCACGTCGTGGCCGACCTCGGCCAGGCAGGCGCCGCTGACCAGGCCGACGTAGCCGGTACCGAAAATGCTGAGCTTCATGAGGTGAACCCCTGTGTGCGCGAATGCGCCAGACGCTAGGGAGTCCGGGTGAAGCGGTCGTGAAGCTTGCGTGAAGGGAAGGTTGCGAAGTGCTCCGGCTCATGTAGGAGCGCCGCCAGGCGCGAAGGCGGCGGTGGAGATTGCGGAGCGCGTCGGTCGCCGGATCGCCGGATTCGCGGCTGCCGCCGCTCCTACAGGGGCCGTGGTTCGTGTCGGGTGTCGATGGGCGGGAAGGCCGGGGCGTGGAGGTTCGTCTCGGGCGTCGGTGGTGGGAAACGCGTCGGGCGCGCGTTGGTTCATGTAGGAGCGCCGGCAGGCGCGAAAGGGGTGGAGATTGCGGAGCGTGTCGGTCGCCGGATCGCCGGATTCGCGGCTGCCGCCGCTCCTACAGGGGCCGTGGTTCGTGTCGGGTGTCGATGGGCGGGAAGGCCGGGGCGTGGAGGTTCGTCTCGGGCGTCGGTGGTGGGAAACGCGTCGGGCGCGCGTTGGTTCATGTAGGAGCGCCGGCAGGCGCGAAAGGGGTGGAGATTGCGGAGCGCGTCGGTCGCCGGATCGCCGGATTCGCGGCTGCCGCCGCTCCTACAGGGGCCGTGGTTCGTGTCGGGTGTCGATGGGCGGGAAGGCCGGGGCGTGGAGGTTCGTCTCGGGCGTCGGTGGTGGGAAACGCGTCGGGCGCGCGTTGGTTCATGTAGAGCGCCGGCGGTGGAGATTGCGGAGCGTGTCGGCGCCGCCGGATTCGCGGCTGCCGCCGCTCCTACAGGGGCCGTGGTTCGCGGTGTCGATGGGCGGGAAGGCTGGGGCGAGAGCGGGCGTCGAAACGGGGCGGTTCATGTAGGAGCGCCGGCAGGCGCGGAGGTCGGTCGGCGGATCGCCGTCCGCCTGCCGCCGCGCTCCAGGGGCCGTGGTTCGTGTCGGGTGGAGGGGCGGGAAGGCCGTGGCGTGGAGGTTCGTCTCGGGCGTCGGTGGTGGGAAACGCGTCGGGCGCGCGTTGGTTCATGTAGGAGCGCCGGCAGGCGCGAAAGGGGTGGAGATTGCGGAGCGCGTCGGTCGGCGGATCGCCGGATTCGCGGCTGCCGCCGCTCCTACAGGGGCCGTGGTTCGTGTCGGGTGTCGATGGGCGGGAAGGCCGGGGCGTGGAGGTTCGTCTCGGGCGTCGGTGGTGGGAAACGCGTCGGGCGCGCGTTGGTTCATGTAGGAGCGCCGGCAGGCGCGAAAGGGGTGGAGATTGCGGAGCGCATCGGTCGCCGGATCGCCGGATTCGCGGCTGCCGCCGCTCCTACAGGGGCGTGTCGGTTCGAGTCGGGCGTCGGAGGGGAGGGCCGGGGCGTGGTGGTTCGTGTGGGGCGTCGAGGGGCAGGAAGCCCCCGGGTGCGCGCCGGTTCAGGTAGGAGCGCCGGCAGGCGCGAAGGCGGCGGTCGGGAGGGAACGCGCTTCGGTTCCCGACCGCAGGATTCGCGCCTGCCGCCGCGCCTGCGGATCAGTTCTGGACGGCTTCGAGCGACACGGTGATGGTCACCTCGTCGCCGACGTTGGGGGCGTATTTGCCGGCGTTGAACTCGCTGCGCTTGATCACGGTGCTGGCGTTGGCGCCGATGGCGTCCTTCTTGAGCATCGGGTGCGGCATGGTGGCGAAGTGGTTCACCTTCAGCGTCACCGGCTTGGTCACGCCCTTGATGGTCAGCTCGCCGTCGATGGTCGCGGGCTTGTCACCGTCGAAGCTCACCTTGGTCGACTTGAAGGTGGCGGTGGGGTACTTGGCGGTGTCGAGGAAGTCCTCGCCCTGGATGTGCTCGTCGAAGGCGGCGTAGCCGGTGCTCACCGACTTCATGTCGATGGTGACCTCCACCGCGCCGGTCTTCGCTTCCTTGTCGAGCGTGACGGTGCCGGTGGTCTTGTCGAACTTCGACATCTGGATCGACATGCCGAAGTGGCTGTAGGAGAAGCTCGGGAAGGTGTGGGTGCTGTCGACCACGTAGGTCTGGGGCGCAGCCAGCGCGGGCGAGGCGGCAGCGGCGGAGACCAGGAGGGCGGCGGTCAGGCGGGTGATACGGTTCATGTGGAGTCCTCTGTGACGTTGGGGGGATGAAGGGCAGGGTGCGGTAGATCAAGGGTGGGAAGACGGTGGTCGAGGCAATCGCCTGCGCAGGCTTGCCGCCCGGCTCGAGCGGCTGCCCCGGTTCAGCGCGCCGCGGCGGTGATGCGGAAGCGGATCACGACGTCGTTGGCGACCACGTCGAAGGCCTTCCAGGCGCCTTCGCCGATCGAGAAGTCGCCGCGCCGGATGGTCAGCGCGCCCTCGAAGACGCCGCTGCCGCCCTGCACGGTGAAGGTGGCGGGGACCACGACGTCCCGGGTCGTGCCCTTGATGGTGAGCTTGCCGGCGACCTCGTACTTGTCGCCGCCGAGCGGCTTCACCGCGCTCGACTCGAAGCGCGCGACCGGGAAGCCCTTGGTGTCGAACCAGGTCTTGCGGGCGACCTCCTCGTCGCCTTCCTCGCTGCCGGTGTCGACGCTGGCGAGATCGACTTCGATGCGAGCCGAGGCAGACTGCGGTGCGGCGGGGTCGAAGCGCAACTCGCTGACGAACTTGCCGAACGTGCCCTGCATCGCCACGCCCATCTGCTGGTAGTCGAAGGCGATGCGGCTCTTGTCGGGCTGGACCTTGCCGTACTCCACCGCGTGAGCAGCGGTGGCGGCGAAGGCGAAGGAGGCGAGGAGGGCGAGGGCGATGCGTTTCATGGCGAGAAATCCTGTATGCGATGGGTGACGGCGGCCGGTTCAGCCTTTGCGGCGCGGCAGCATGCGGATCAGCACGTCGTCGCGGTCGATGAAGTGATGCTTGAGCGCGGCGCCGACGTGGCCGAGCAGCACGGCGATCAGCGTGTAGTTCAGAACGAAATGCACCGTCTCGAGCAGGTTGCCGAGCGCCTTGTCCTTGGCGAGCAGGTCGGGCAGCGGCAGCACGCCGAACCACACCGTCTGGAAGCCCTTCGCCGAGCTCATCAGCCAGCCGCTGAGCGGAATCGCGAGCATCAGCACGTAGAGCAGGTGATGGCCCGCGTGCGCGGCCAGGCGCTCGATGGCCGGCATGTGCGCGGGCAGTGCCGGGGGCTTGTGGCCGATCCGCCAGGCCAGGCGCACCAGTACGAGCACGAACACCGTCACGCCCGCCCACTTGTGCCAGGAGTAAAGCTCCAGCTTGGTGGGCGACAGGTCCAGCCCGGTCATGTAGAAGCCGAAGCCGAGCATGCCGAAGATCATCAGCGCGATGAGCCAGTGCAGCAGCTTGGCGGTGGCGGTGTAGTGAGTGTCCATCGCGGTTCGTCCTTCGGCCTTCGATCGCGAGCGCCGGCCTCGTGTTCGTGTTGATTGCACTCTAGACGCATTCAGACGGCTTAAACAGCCAAGGATGGGCAAAGGTTCGTTGCTCTTTTCGCAACAAATGGGTTTGGATCGGGGTGGTTCAGGCGCGCTCGTTGCGCAATTCGAGCCTTCCACAGGCGCCCTAGCCCACGCCGGGGATGTCGTTGCCGTGACGCGCGAGCCAGACCACGATGCGCGGCAGGTCCGGGGCGCACTCCGCATACTGGGCAGGGCACAGGTCGGTGAGGACCCGCTCGGGCATACGGCAGTCGGCCACCGGCTCGCTCACCAGCGTGTCGAGATCGGCGGGCAGCGCGAGGCAGGCCGGGAGGAGAAGCGCTGGATGCGGGGGGCGATACGGGAAACGGTGGAGCGCGTGTTGGGCGGGCCCGTGGGGGCGGATGCCAGCAGTCGAGCCTGAAGGCTTGCTTTTGCCCGCGTAGAGCGAACTGGAAAAGGGGGCGCAGCCCAGTGGCGATCGATACCTGAGTGGCTCGGATCGAAGCGGCCGGGCGCAGCCCCGTCCTCCACACGGCTCGGCCGCGACGGTTGATGCACGAGCGCGGCAGGGCGCGAATGCAGCCATGCGCCGACGCCTTCAGCCCAGGCTTCTGCGCAGCCGGCCGATGTCGGGGATGTGGATGGTGCGGCCCTCGACGTGGATGAGTCCGGCGCCGGTGAGCTCGTTCAGGATGCGCGAGAAGTGTTCCTGGGTGAGGTTCAGGCGCGAGGCGATGGTGCCCTTGCTGGTGGGCAGGCGCAGCGACACCGCGCCTTCGGAGACGCCGTCGCCTTCGCGCTCCTCCTCGCGCAGCAGGTAGCCGACCACGCGGTCGCGGCCCGAGCGCAGCGAGTAGCTCTCGACGTCGGCCATCAGCAGGTGCAGGCGCTGGGCGAGGCCGGCGATGATCTTGCGGCAGAACACCGGATCGCCCGACATCTCCTCGAAGAAGACCTGCTTGCCGATGTGCAGCAGGGTGGCGTCGGTGAGCGCCTGCGCCATCACGACGTAGGGCTTGTCCATGAACATCACCGCCTCGCCGAAGCTGCGCCCGGCGTAGAGGATGTCCACCACCTTCTCGTTGCCCTCGGCCGAGGTGAAGGCGAGCTTGATCTGGCCGTCGAGGATGAGGTGGAAGCCGTGGCAGGGGTCGCCACGGTGGAAGAGGATCTCGCCGCGCGCGACGCGGACCTCGCGCACGCCGCGCGCGAAGCGGACGATGTCCTCGCAGGCGAGCCCGTTGAACAGCGAGGCGCGCGCGAGCAGACGGCACAGCCGCTCGAGCTCGGTGACCGGGCTGCCCGTGGAGGGATCGATGTGGAAGGGTCGTTCGCCGACCGGGGTGGCGCTACGGGGCATGGCTTCAGCGGGTGAGCTGGGCGTAGAACATGGGCAGCCGGGCGGGCAGCTCGTCGGGCTGGCGGATCACCGCGTAGCCGGCCGGACCGAAGAGATGCGGCAGGTAGCTCGCGCCCTCGCGGTCGATGGTAACGCAGAACGGAACCACGCCGCGGTTGCGCGCCTCGACCACGGCGACGCGGGTGTCCTCGATGCCGTAGCGGCCGTCGTAGAGGTCGAGATCGTTGGGCTTGCCGTCGGACAGGATCAGCAGGATTCGGCGCGCGGCGCGCTGGCGGTCGAGGATCGTGGTGGCGTGGCGGATCGCCGCGCCCAGGCGGGTGTAGTAGCCCGGCTTGATCGCCATGATGCGGCCGCGCGCGCGGTCGTCGAAGCGCTGGTCGAAGTCCTTGAGGCGGTGGAAGCGCACGTTGCTGCGCTTGACCGAGGAGAAGCCGCACAGCGCGAAGCTGTCGCCGGTGGCGAGCAGGGCCTCGCCGAAGAGCAGCAGCGAGTCGCGGATGACGTCGATCACGCGCGCCTCGGACGAGACCCAGGAGTCGGTCGACAGCGACAGGTCGGCCAGCGCCAGGCAGGCGAGGTCGCGCTCGCGCTTCTCGAGCGAGAGGTAGAGCTGGTCGGAGGGGTGATGGCCGGTCGCGCGATCGGTGGCGGCGCGCACCACCGCGTCGAGGTCGAGCTCGGTGCCGTCGACCTGGGCCTTGAGCCAGCGCCGCCCGGGGGTGAGCGCGGCGAACTGGCGGTGCAGCCGGCGCGCGGTGCGGCGCAGGTGCTCGGGCAGGGCGCAGGGCGCGGCGCGCGGGTCGTGGAGCGAGGGCGTGAACTCGGCGAGGCGGACGTGGTCCTCGAGAAGCAGGTTCTTGCGGTAGTCCCACTCGGGCAGCGGGATGCCGTCGCCGAGCACGACGTCGTCCTCGGCGGCCGAGGGCAGGTCGAGGTCGAAACGTACCTTGGAGGCGACACGCTCGCCGTCGCGGGTGATCGACAGGTGGTCGAGGTTGGCGGCGGCGTCGGCGGCGTTGTCGTCGGGCTCGTCGTCGGTGCTGCGCTGGACCTTGATGAACTCCGCCACCGACAGCAGGCTCTCGGCGCGGAAGGGGATGATCATGCCGTGCTTCTCGGGCATCTTCTCCTGGCGCTCGACGCGGTGGGCCTGGCGGCTGCTGTCCTTGCCCGGACGGCTTCCGCCGGCCTCGCCGACCTCGCCGCTGCCCTGGCCGGTACTTCCGCCCGTGGCGCTGGCGCGGAAGTCGCTCAGCCACAGCAGCACGGGCTGGGTGGCGCGCGCCTTGGCGGGCAGGCGGGGCAGGGCGGCGACGCTGCCGGGGGCGTGCAGGGCGAGGCGGATGAGCTTCTCGCGCTCGGCCTCGGCGGGCGGCAGCTTCTCGAGCCTGGGGCGCTGGGCGATCACCGCGTCGACCAGGCGGCGATAGCGCGCCTCGATGCCGGGCCAGCGCGCGAGGGCGCGCAGGGTGGCGGTCTGGTTCTCGCGCAGCTCGCGGGTGGCGGCCTCGTCGATGGCCTCGTCGGGCACGGGACCGAGCGCGGGGTGGCCGTCGCCATCCTCCGCGGGGGGCGCGGCGGCCACGGCGGCGAGCCAGAGGTAGAGGTCGCGGTTGAGGCCGCGCTCGGGCAGCACGTCGAGCTCGGGCGGCAGGCGCAGCGTGGACACGTCCATGCGCGCGCGCGCGACGCGTTCGTCGGCGCCGGCGATGCGCTGCAGCAGGCTGCGCCGCGCGCCATGCTCGTCGGTGGTGGCAGCCGCCAGGCGCAGGCCGGGGTCGCCGCCGAGGGCGCGGAAGAACACGCCGGCGGTCTTCTCGATGTCACGCAGGCGGACCGCCGCCTTGGGAAAGTGGCCGCCGGCAGCGCGGGTGATGAGGCGGTGCCAGAGCAGGCCTACGGTTTCTTCCATGGCGTCAGCGATCCTTGAGTGCGCGGAACCCGGCTTCGTTCTGGCGCGCCGCCTCGCCGGCCACCCAGGACAGCAGCGGCCCCTGGGGGTTGCCGTGCTGGGTGGTGGCGCAGGCGTCGATGCACTGGCGGCACTGGGTGCAGGTGAACATGTGGCGCTTGATGTTGCGCGGGCGCAGCCGCATCGGGCAGGCGGCGTCGCAGGCGGACTGGCGGTCGGGCAGGCAGCTCGAGCAATCGCTCGCGCGCTCGCGCTCGAAACCGACCACCAGCGCGTCGCGGTTGCCCATCCAGGCCAGGCTCTGGAACAGGCCGACCGCGCACACGAAGCGGCAGAAGAGGTGGCGGGCAAAGAGGAACTCGAGGCTCAGGACCACGGTGGCCGCGGTGAGGAAGATCGTCTGGTTGCGCGTGAGCTCGCCGGCGAAGAGGTTTCCGTACACCTGCGCGGGCGGCAGCAGGTAGGTGAGCAGCACCACCGCCCACAGGAAGGCGAAGGCGATCGCCGCCGGCACGACGATGCCCCACCAGCGCGCGTCCACCCGCGTGGGGCGGCCGTCGGGCTTCCACGCCGGCAGCAGGTGGCGGTCCCATACCGAGGCCTTGCCCGAAGCGCGCGCCATCAGCCGGTTGATCGACTCCACCACCGAGAAGTGCGGGCACAGCCAGCCGCAGTACAGCCGTCCCCACTTCCACGCCGCGCCGATCACCAGCGCGGCGAGCGCGAGCAGGGGCACGAAGAGATTCAGGATGATGCTCCCGGCCGCCTCGAGTGCGCTCGCCTGGCCGGCGAGGAAGGGGTCGAGGCCGAGCCGCCATTCCATTCCGAGCAGCCAGGCGTGGTCGGCGTCGAGGTCGTAGCGGAAGAGGTCGAACACCGGTGCGAGCACGAAGAGCGCGAAGAAGCCGGCCTGGAAGGCACGCCGTCGGCGCTGCATCGCCGCGGCGGCGGCCGCATCGCCCGCAGGGGCGGTGGCGATCGGGATGACGCGCTGCGGTTTGCGCGCAGGGGCTTCGGTGTTCATCGTGGGCACCGGCCGGCTCAGGAGGACTCGCGCGGCCCGAACACCGGGAAGCGCCAGCTGCGCCCGTTGATCGCGCGCGACAGGCCCATCACGCCGAGCAGGATCAGGGTGGAATGGACGAAGGTGAAGTAGAGCACGCCGATCACCCAGGTCCACGGATTGTCGAAGCCGCCGAGCAGGAAGATCGCGACGCTGATCACGACCAGCAGAAGCCCGCCCCAGATGCAGGTCCACCCGGTCTGGCGCAGGTGGTTGCGCACCAGCGGGTCGGGATGGCCGCGATGCAGGTACCACAGCACCATCAATGCGGCGAAGGCGAGGCCGGGCAGCAGCATCAGGTTGATCAGGAACAGCGCCTCGGCGACGACCGCCAGGCGCGGGCCGGGCATGACGTGGCGGAGCGGATCGGCGCGCTTGATTTCCATCGCGGTGTCCCGGGGCTCAGCGCCCGAAGGTGGCGGCGACCACCTCCATCAGGCCCTCGGCGACGTCGGCGTCGTCGGTGAGGCTCTCGACGATGCCGACCCGGCTGGCGGCCACCGGGTCCATGCCGTCCTTGACGAGGAGCGCAGTGTACACGAGCAGGCGGGTGCTCGCCGCCTCTTCGAGGTCGCGGTCCTTGAGCGCGCGCAGCGCGTTGGCGATGGCGACCAGGCGCCTGGCGAGGTCGGGCGCGCACGCGGTCTCGCCGATCAGCACCGCCTCTTCCTGCTCGGGGCGCGGGAAGTCGAAGCGCAGGCTGACGAAGCGCTGGCGGGTCGAGGGCTTCATGCCCTTGAGCAGGTTCTGGTAGCCGGGGTTGTAGGACACCACCAGCATGAAGGAGGGTGGCGCCTCGAGGAGCTCGCCGGTACGGTCGATCGGCAGCACGCGACGGTCGTCGGCGAGCGGGTGCAGCACCACGGTGGTGTCCTTGCGCGCCTCCACCACCTCGTCCAGATAGCAGATGCCGCCCTCGCGTACGGCGCGCGTGAGCGGTCCGTCGCACCACATGGTCTTGCCGTCGCCGATCAGGTGGCGACCGACGAGGTCGGAGGCGGTGAGGTCGTCGTGGCAGGCCACGGTGTACAGCGGCAGGCCGAGGCGGGCGGCCATGTGCGAGACGAAGCGCGTCTTGCCGCAGCCGGTGGGGCCCTTGATCAGCAGGGGCAGGCGGTTCTTCCAGGCGTGCTGGAAGATGTCCACCTCGTCGCCGGCGGGCTGGTAGAAGGGAATGTCGAGGTTGGGCGTATCGGGCTTCATTGAGCGAGTCCCTTGATGTAGGCGATGGCGATGAGGGCCCAGACGACGATGATCCAGCCCATCGTGATCGCGCGCCAGAGCAGCGGTGCATGGCGCAGCGCCATGAAGTCGAGGATGACCACCGCGCCCTTCCAGAACGAGATCGCGGCGAGGATGGCGACGCCCCAGGTTCCGGTCACGCCGAGCGAGCCCATGCCCCAGGTGGCGAAGGTGGCGAGGATCAGGGTGGCGAACAGGATCGTGGAGCCCCTGGGCGTTCCGTGCATGCGTGCGCTCATGGCGGGCTCCTCAGTGGATGACGTAGACGAGCGGGAAGAGGATCAGCCAGACCAGGTCGACCATGTGCCAGTAGGCGGCGCCGGTCTCCAGTCCGTTCATCTCGCCCGGGCGGTAGCGGCCCTGGCGCGCGCCGTTCCACATCGCGATCAGGATCACCAGGCCCAGGATCACGTGCATGAAGTGGAAGAAGGTCAGCGACAGGTAGAACATGTGGAAGGTGCTGCTCGACAGGCTGATGTTGTGCTCGAAGGCGGCGGCGTATTCGCTCAGCTTGACGACGATGAAGCCGAAACCGGTGAGGATCGCCCCGCCCAGCCAGTTGGCGCACTGGCGCGAGGCCTGGGCCTCGGCGGCCTGCACGGCACGCACCACGAAGTAGCTCGCGGTGAGCAGCAGCACGGTGTTGAGCGCGCCCGCGTTGCGGTTGAGCGCGGCCTGCTCGGCAGCGAAGAGCTCGATGTTCTTGGCGCGCGCAAAGGCATAGGCGGCGAAGAAGACCCCGAAGGCGAGCAACTCGGCGAGGATGAAGAACCAGATCGCGAGGTCGCCCGCGAGGCGGGGTGCGTGAGTCTGTGCCGGTCCGCCGGCCGGCATGGAACTCGGCGGAGTGGTGACGGTATCCATGCGGCGCAGTCTAGGCAGAAGGGCGCGGCTTTAACTTGATCGTGGTTAATTGGGATTCGTTCGTGTTCAGCCTGTCGCGGCGAGCCAGCGGCAGGTGACGTCGACCATGCGGTTGGCGAAGCCCCACTCGTTGTCGAACCACACCACCAGATTGAGCATGCGCGGTCCGACTGCGCGCGTCTGGCTGCAATCGATGATCGCCGAGTGCGGGTCGTGGTTGAAGTCGATCGAGGCGTGCGCCTCGTCGGAGCACGCGAGCAGGCCGCGCTGGGGCCCGGCGGCGGTCTCGCGCAGCAGGCGGTTGACGGCCTCGGCCGAGACCTCGCGGCCGAAGCTCAGCACCATGTCGATCGCGGAGACGTTGTGGGTGGGCACGCGGATCGCCTTCGCCTGCACGCGGCCGGCCAGCGCCGGGAGCAGGCGTTCGACGCCGCGCGCCAGGCCGGTCGACACCGGGATGATCGACTGCATCGCCGAGCGCGTGCGGCGCAGGTCGGCGTGGTGGTAGCCGTCGATCAGGGGCTGGTCGTTCATCGCCGAATGCAGCGTGGTGAGCAGGGCCTGCTCGATGCCGATCTCGCGGTGCAGGCAGTCGAGCACCGGGACCACCGCGTTGGTGGTGCACGACGCGTTCGACACCAGGCGCTCGGGGCCGCGCAGCGCGTCTTCGTTGATGCCGAACACCACCGTGGCATCCACATCCTCGGCGCCGTTGCCCGGGTGCGACAGTAGGAGTCGCGGGCAGCCGGCAGCGATGAAGCGCTGCAAGTCGCGGCGTCCGCCGTACTGTCCGGAGCATTCGACGACGAGATCGAGCCCCAATGCGGCCCAGTCGACCTCTTCCGGGGTGCTCGCGTGGCTGACGTGGATTGCATGACCGTCCACGATCAGCTCGCGCTCGCTGCGGTCCACCACCCCCGGAAACCTGCCATGGGTGGAGTCGAAGCGGGTGAGGTAGGTGATGCTGGCGAGGTCCGCAGGCTCGTTGATCGCGACGATGCGGTAGCGCCCGGCGAGGCCGGCTTCGTGCAGGGCACGCAGGTAGCAACGACCGATGCGGCCGTAGCCGTTGATCGCGATGCGGAAGGGGTGTTCGGCACCGCTCGTGTGCAGGACGGGAGATGCGTCGTGGGACGGCGGGGAGGGTGGAAGGGAGGCGTTGGGCACGGGCGGAGGGGAGCGAGCGGAGGCGATGGGACGCGCGCGCCGGGGGGATCCGGTGGTGGCGGAGTGCCGTTCGGGCGCGGACGAAGCCCGATATTCTAGCGGCCGCTCCATGCTGCGAGCGTGGCACGCAAAAAAAGAGGGGCGGCTCGCGCCGCCCCAACCCCTTACCCTGGATGATCCAGGCTTTTTACCGCTTGTCGGTCGGCAGGGCTCAGCCGTGCACGACCCCCTTGGCATCGCCCTTCACGAAGAAGCTGGCGAGATAGGCCAGCAGGCCGATGAAGAACATCACGCCCACCCACTCGCGCATCCAGTAGAACAGCATCAGCTGATCCTGGGTGGCCATGAAGGACATCGGGGTGTCGGACACGCGCTGCAGCCAGACCTGCAGGATGCCGGCGGCGGTCAGGAACAGGGTGATGAAGACCATCGCGATGGTCATCAGCCAGAACGCCCACATCTCCAGCACTTGCGCCTTGGTCGGGTTGGCGGCGCGGCCACGCAGGATCGGCATGGCATAGCTGATCATGGTGATCACGACCATCACGTAGGCGCCGTAGAACGCCATGTGACCGTGTGCGGCGGTGATCTGCGAGCCGTGGGTGAAGTAGTTCACCGGAGCCAGGGTGTGCAGGAAACCCCACACGCCAGCGCCGAGGAAGGCCATCACGCCGGTACCGAGCGCCCACAGCACGGCAGCCTTGTTCGGATGCTCGCGGCGACGACGGTTGACCATGTTGAACGCGAAGACGGTCATGGCGAAGAAGGGGATCGGCTCCAGCGCGGAGAAGATCGAACCCCACCACTGCCAGTATTCCGGCGTACCGATCCAGAAGTAGTGGTGGCCGGTACCGATGATGCCGGTCACGAGCGCCAGGGTGATGATGACGTACAGCCACTTCTCGATCACTTCACGGTCGACGCCGGTGACCTTGATGAGCACGAAGGCGAGCATCGCGGCCATGATCAGCTCCCACACGCCTTCCACCCAGAGGTGAACCACCCACCACCAGTAGAACTTGTCGCGGACGAGGTTGACCGGGTTGTAGAAGGAGAACAGGAAGAAGATGGCCAGACCCCACAGGCCGAGCAGCAGCACGATGCTGATGACGGTCTTGCGGCCCTTGAGCACGGTCATCGTGATGTTGAACAGGAAGGCGAGCGCGACGATCACGATACCGACCTTGGTCAACAGCGGCTGCTCGAGGAACTCCCGGCCCATGGTGGCGAGGATGTCGTTGCCGGTCATGGACGCCAGCGTGCTGTACGGCACGAGCAGGTAGCCCACGATGGTCAGCGCACCGGCCACCAGGAAGATCCAGAACATCGCCAGCGCCAGCTTCGGGCTGAAGAGTTCGGTCTCGGTCTCTTCCGGGATCAGGTAGTAGGCCGCACCCATGAAGCCGAACAGCAGCCACACGATCAGCAGGTTGGTGTGCACCATCCGCGCGACGTTGAACGGGATCTCCGGGAACAGGAAGTCCCCGACGACGTACTGCAGGCCCAGAATCAGGCCGAAGATGATTTGCCCCACGAACAGACCGATCGCCGCGATGAAGTAGGGCATGGCGACCGCTTGTGATTTGTATTGCATGGATATCCCCTTGTGGTCTCCAGAGTTCCGATCAGCCCTCGATGTTGGGCGGCCAGTTGGCGGTGTTGATTTCCGAGGTGTACTTCAGGAAGGCCACCAGCTGGTCGAGCTCTTCATCGGTGAGGTTGAACTGCGGCATCTGGCGACGGCCGGGGGCTCCGGTGGGCATGGCCTGCATCCAGCCCTTGATGAAGTCGCCGCCGCGGCGCTTGTAGACGTTGCCGAGTTCGGGAGCGAAGTAGGCGCCCTCGCCGAGCAGCGTGTGGCAGCCCAGACAGTTGCGGGTTTCCCAGATGTGCTTGCCGGCGGCAACCTCGGGGGTGATGGCGGCGCGGTTGTCCCGGTTGGGCAGCTCGCGCTCGGTGTCGAAGGTGAGCGCCAGGAACAACAGGAAGAAGAACGTCGTCCCCCCGTAGAAGATGTTCCGCGCCATCGATTTTGTGAAAATACCGCTCATGGAGTACTCCTCATCGCTTGTCTCGTTTTGTCAGGAAGGTCTCGGTTCGCCCGCGTGGGTCAGGGGTACAACTGTCCACGGCAATGCCGATGGTGGGCGGATTGTCACGGCGGGCACCCGCGCTCTCCATGATTTGAATCAAGATGTAGCCCGAGTGGAACTTTTCCATCCGCATGGGCGCTCGCTTTGCGGGTTTTTGCAGGCCTCGGGGCATGCACGGAGCAGGGGTGCGTGGCAGCGTGCGCCGCGCCGCGGGCTGCTCGCGCTCGTGCTGGCGGCGATCGCGGGGGGGGCGCTGGCTGGCGGCGAGGGGTCCGGGCCAATCGCTGTCGACGTCGGCCACACCCTGCAGGCGCCCGGGGCGACGAGCGCGCGCGGCCGCAGCGAGTTCGAGTTCAACCGCGATCTTTCCGTGCATGTGGTCGATGCACTGCACGCGCGCGGCTGGGCGGTGAGCATCCTCAACGCCGACGGCCGCATCGCGAGCCTGCGCGCGCGGCCGCAGGCCGCCGGCGAGGCCGGAGCGGCCTTCCTGCTCTCGCTGCACCACGACTCGGTCAACGCCTTCGAACTGCGGCCATGGACCTGGGAGGGGCGCGCGCGCGACTACAACGATGAATTCGCCGGGCACTCGCTCTTCGTGTCGCGCGACAACCCGGACACCGCGATGAGCATCCTGTGTGCGCGTGCGATCGGCGCCCGCCTGCAGCGCATGGGCTTCGAGCCTACGCACAAGAACGGCCGCCGGCGCAGCTACGCCGACCGCGAGCACGCGGTGCACTACTACGACGGGCTGGCGGTGCTGCGCCACGCGCGCATGCCGGCGGTGCTGTTCGAGGCCGGTGTGCTCAAGAACCGCGACGAGGAGCTGCTGCTGCGCGATCCCGTGCGCCAGGCGCGCATGGCCGACGCGATCGCCACCGGCCTCTCGGCCTGCCTGCGCAACGGCTTGCCGGCGGACGACGAGGCGGGGGCGGACCGTCCGGATCGCGCCGAGCCGCCCGGGCCCTGAAGCAGGGCTGCGGCGGCGAGCGCCGCTGCACAGGGGGCTCCTCGCCGGGCCGCGCGGCAGCGGAAAACCGCTTACCTCGCGGTGGGCAGGCGCGAGCTCACGCCCTGCACGAAGTAGTCCATCTTGCCCAGGGTGGCGTCGTCCATCACCGCTCCGGCGGCGAGGCGGTCCTTGCCGGCCTGGTCGAGCACCGGCCCGGTGAAGGGGTGGAAGCTCCCAGCGGTGATGCGGCCCTGGAGTTCCTTGACCATGGCCTGCACGTCCGCGGGGATGGCCGGGTTGAGCGGCGCGAGGCGGATCATGCCGTCCTTCATGCCGCCCCACACGCCCTCGGGCTTCCACGTGCCGTCGAGCACCGCGTTGACGGTGCGGCGGTAGAACTCGCCCCAGTGGTGGGTGGTGGCGGTGAGCTGGGACTTGGGGGCGTACTTCGACATGTCGGAGTGGTAGCCGAAGGCGTACACGCCCTTTTCTTCCGCGGCCTGGACGGTGGCGGTGGAGTCGGTGTGGTGGGTGAGCATGTCGGCGCCCTGCGAGATCAGGGTCATCGCCGCCTCGCGCTCCTTGCCCGGGTCGTACCAGCTGTTGGCCCAGATCACCCGCACCTCGACGTTCGGGTTCACGCTGCGCGCCCCCAGGGTGAACGCGTTGATGCCCTGCAGCACCTCGGGGATCGGGAAGGCGCCGACGTAGCCGAGCACGTTCGACTTGGTCATCTTGCCGGCGATCACGCCGTTGAGGTAGCGGCCCTCGTAGAAGCGCGCGTTGTACGGCGCGAAGTTCTTCGCCGACTTGTAGCCGGTGGCGTGCAGGAAGGTGACGTCGGGGAACTGGCGGGCGACGCGCTCCACGTAGTTCATGTAGCCGAAGCTGGTGGCGAACACGATCCTGCTGCCGCTGGCGGCGAACTCGCGGATCACGCGCTCGGCGTCGGCGCCTTCGGCGACGTTCTCGACGTAGCGCGTCTCGATCCTGCCTCCGAGCGCCTTCTCGAGCTCCTTGCGGCCCTCTTCGTGCTGGTAGGTCCAGCCCGCGTCGCCGATCGGGCTGACATAGACGAAGCCGATCTTCGCGGCATCGGCGGCCTGCGCGGCGAAGGGCAGGGTGGCGGCGACCGCGAGCGCGGCGGCGGAGAGCATGAACTTGCGGCGATGCGTCATCGTGGGCTCCTCGGAGGGGCGGTAGGTCGGCATGCGTGCCGGCGAAGGCGTTTTCGCCAGGACCCGCGCACGCTGCGGCGGGACGTGAAGGAAGTCGGGAAGGAAATCAGCCGGCGGTGGCGCGCACGCACTCGCGCACCAGCGCCGGGCCACGGTAGATGAGTCCGCTGTAGAGCTGCACCAGCGCAGCGCCGGCCTCGAGCTTGGCGCGCGCCTGTGCGCCCTCGAGCACGCCGCCGGCGGCGATGATCGGCAGTTCGCCGGCGAGCGCCGCCGCGAGCTTGCGCACCACCGCGGTGGAGGCCTCGAACACCGGCGCGCCTGACAGGCCGCCCTGCTCGTTGCCATGGGCGAGGCCCTGCACCTTGTCGCGCGCGATCGTGGTGTTGGTGGCGATCACGCCGTCGATGCGGTGGCGACGCAGCGCGTCGGCGATGTTGCTCACCTGTGCGTCGTCGAGGTCGGGGGCGATCTTGAGGGTAAGCGGGACGTAGCGCCCATGTTGCTCGGCGAGGCGGGTCTGTGCCGCCTTGAGGCGGCCGAGGAGGTCGTCGAGTTCGGATTCGCCCTGCAGCTGGCGCAGGTTCTTGGTGTTGGGCGAGGAGATGTTCACCGTGACGTAGCTCGCCAGCGCATACACCGCGTCGAGGCAGGCGAGGTAGTCGTCGGCGGCGCGCTCGATCGGGGTGTCGAAGTTCTTGCCGATGTTGATGCCGAGGATGCCGCGGTATTTCGCCGCGCGCACGTGCGCGAGCAGGACCTCCACGCCGTGGTTGTTGAAGCCCATGCGATTGATGATGCCGTGCACCTCGGGCAGGCGGAACATGCGCGGACGCGGGTTGCCCGGCTGCGGGCGGGGCGTGATCGTGCCGATCTCGAGGAAGCCGAAGCCGAGGCGGGCGAGGCCGTCGATCGCCTCGCCATTCTTGTCGAGCCCGGCGGCGAGACCGATGCGGTTGGGAAAGCGCAGGCCCATGACCTCGACCGCGCCTGCCGGTTCGGGCGCGGCGGCGGGCAGCAGCTTGCCGGCGTAGTGCAGGCCGTGCAGGGTCAGGTTGTGGGCGGTCTCGGGGTCGAGCGCGAACAGGAGGGGGCGGGCGAGTTCGTAGAGCATCGCGCGATTGTAGCGAGTCGACTTGGCTGCCGGGCACCCGGATCAGGCGAATTCGCCCGGAAAGGGCTGCCAGTCGCCGTCGATCAGCGCCTCGAGCGGGCGGAAGCGCGCCTTGTAGGCCATCTTCGGGCTCTCGCCGATCCAGTAGCCCAGATACACGTGAGGCAGCCCGAGCACCCGGCAGGCCTCGACCTGCCAGAGCACGCCCCAGGTGCCGAAGGCGCTGCGCGGCTGGTCGGGATCGTAGAAGGTGTAGACGCTCGACAGCCCGTCGGTGAGGCGGTCGATCACGCTCACCATGCGCAGGCTGCCGTGGCTGCGGAACTCCACCAGGCGCGTGTCGACATGACTCTGCAACAGGAAGTGCGCGTACTGTTCGCGGTTGTCGAGGTCCATGCCGCCACCTGCGTGGCGGGCGGTCTGATAGCGCTGGTAGAGCTGGTAGTGCTCCTCGACGAAGTCGAGCGGGCGTTCGATCGGCACGAGGTCGGCGTGCCGTGCCCACGCCCGGCGCTGGCTGCGGTCGGGCTCGAAGCGCTCGACCGGGATGCGCACCGGCACGCAGGCCTGGCAGCGGTCGCAGTAGGGGCGGTAGGTGAACACGCCGCTGCGGCGAAAGCCGCGACGCACCAACTCGCTATAGACCTGTGAATCGATCAGGTGGCCGGGGGTGGCGACCTGCGAGCGCGCGCCGCGACCGGCCAGATAGGAGCAGGCGTAGGGCGCCGTGGCGTAGAACTGGATGAGGGCGTAGGGGTAGTCCGATTTCATCGCGTCCGTCCTGCAACTCGCCTTCCCGTTTCAAGCCCAGTCGAAATCCCGCATCGCATCTTCCGCCCAGCGCTGCGGCGAAGGCCCGTCATGCGCCCACTGGCGCAAGGCGGCGGCGAAGCGCGCCCGCGGTACCTCGCGCGCGCCGAGCGAGAGCAGGTGGGCGGTGGTCATCTGGCAATCGATCATGCCATAGCCGCGCTCGGCGAGCAGCCGCGCGAGGTGGGCGAGCGCCACCTTGGACGCGTCGGTCTCGCGCGCGAACATCGACTCGCCGAAGAAGACGCGACCGATGGCCATGCCGTAGAGCCCGCCGACCAGCCGCCCGTCCCGCCAGCATTCGACACTGTGCGCCCAGCCCAGTTCGTGCATGTGCAGGTAGGCGGCGCGCATCGCCGGGGTGATCCAGGTGCCCGGCCCGCCCGCGCGTGGTGCGGCGCAGGCGAGCAGCACCTCGACGAAGGCGGTGTCCGCCTTCACCTCGAAGCGGCGCCGGCGCAGGGTCTTGCGCAGCGAATGGCTGACGTGGAACTCGTCGGGCACGAGCACCAGGCGGGGGTCGGGTGTCCACCACAGGATGGGTTCGCCCTCGCTGAACCAGGGGAAGATGCCGCGCCGGTACGCGGCGAGCAGCCAGGCCGGGGTCAGCGCGCCGCCGGCTGCGAGCAGCCCGTTCGGCTCGCGCAGCGCGCGCTCGTCGGGCGGAAAGCCCGGCTCCGCGCCCAGCCAGGGGATCATGCTGCAGCCGCTGCCGGGTGCGCCGGCGCGCACTCGTCGGCACCCGCGTCGGAGAAGGTGACGACGTGGTCGACATCGAGGCGGATGCCGATGCGCTCGCCGATGGCGTGGTTATGGTGGCTGGGCACCAGCGACAGGACGCGCGCGCCACCCGCCAGGCGCAACGTGTACAGGATGTCGGCACCGCGGAAGGCCTTGTGCACCACCTCGGCGCGCAGCGGGCTGGCGTCGTCATGCACGAGGTCGTCGGGGCGCAGCAGCACATCGACCGGGCTGCCGTGCACGCAGCCGGCGCAGTCGGCACAGCACACGAGCGGTTGGGCGCTGTCGAGCACGCCGAGCTCGATCTGCACGCGGTGGTCGTCGAGCACCTTGCCGCGCAGGAAGGCGCCCTGGCCGATGAAGTCGGCGACGAAGCGGTTGGCCGGGCGGTGGTAGAGGTTGTAGGGCGTGTCCCACTGCTGGATGCGGCCCTCGTGCATGATGCCGATCTCGTCGGCGACCGCGAAGGCCTCGTGCTGGTCGTGGGTCACCAGGATCGCGGTGGTGTCGGTGGCCTTGATGATCTCGCGCACCTCGTACGACAGGCGTTCGCGCAATTCGACGTCGAGGTTGGAGAAGGGCTCGTCGAGCAGCAGCAGGCTGGGCTTGGGCGCGAGCGCGCGCGCGAGCGCGACGCGCTGCTGCTGGCCGCCCGACATCTCGTGCGGGTACTTGTGGCCCTGGCCCGCGAGGCCGACCAGCGCGAGCAGCTCGTCCACCCGCGCAGCGCGCACGGCGGCGCTGTCGCGCCGGAGGCCGAAGCCGATGTTGTCCGCCACCGAGAGGTGCGGGAAGAGCGCATAGTCCTGGAACACCATGCCGATGCGCCGGCGCTCGGGCGGCAGCATGTGGCGCGGCGTGCTGACGACCTCGCCGTCGAGGCGGATCTCGCCTCCCGCCAGGCGTTCGAAGCCGGCGATGCAGCGCAGCACGGTGGTCTTGCCGCAGCCCGAGGGGCCGAGCAGGCAGCCGATGCGACCCTTCTCGAGCTGCAGGGAGAGCTGGCGGACCACGAGGTGGCTGCCGAAGGCGAGGTCGATGCGGGAAAGGTCGAGGTGGGACATCGCGGTCGTCGAGGGCCTGTGGGCGTGGGGAATTATTGCACCCCGGTGTTCCAAATGCGATCAATTATAATTCGCTGCGTCAGTGGGGGCCGATTTCCGGCGCCGGGGCGCAATCATGGGAACGGCATGGGTTCGAAGGCAGGGCAGGGCGCGATGCGCAATCGGTTTTCTTCGCTGTCGGTGGCGGCGGTCGTCGTGGCCGCACTGATCGCGGCGCCGGTGTTGTCGGTGTTCTCCAACGTGCTCGCCGGCGACACCGGCGCGACCTGGTCGCACCTGGCCGACACGGTGCTCGGCGAGTTCGTGTTCAACACCGTGGTGCTTTGCATCGGCGTGGGTCTCGGGGTGTCGTCGATCGGCGTGACCTCGGCCTGGCTGACCACCATGCTGGATTTTCCGGGACGGCGCTTCCTGGAGTGGGCGCTGGTGCTGCCGCTGGCGATGCCGGCCTACGTGATGGCCTATGTGTATACCGATTTCCTCCAGTTCGTGGGTCCGGTGCAGGGCTGGCTGCGCGAGACCTTCGAGTGGCGGCGCGGCGACTACTGGTTCCCGGACGTGCGCACGGTCGGCGGCGCGGTGGCGATGTTCATGTTCGTGCTCTATCCGTATGTGTACATGATCGCGCGCACCGCCTTCCTGGAGCGCGCGGGCGGCATGCTCGAGGCCGGGCGCACGCTCGGGCTGGGGCCGTGGGGCTCGTTCTTCCGCGTCTCGCTGCCGCTGGCGCGCCCGGCGGTGGTGGCCGGCACCGCGCTGGCGCTGATGGAGACGCTGGCCGACTTCGGCACGGTGTCCTATTTTGGCGTGCAGACCTTCACGACCGGCATCTATCGCGCCTGGTTCTCGCTCGGTGACCGC
Source organism: Thauera sp. (assembly GCA_024235615.1). GTDB lineage: Bacteria > Pseudomonadota > Gammaproteobacteria > Burkholderiales > Rhodocyclaceae > Thauera. The sequence continues at coordinate 628,693 of JACKMB010000002.1, forward strand.
ATCGCCGCGGCGCAGCTGTCGGCTGCGCTGCTCGCCTTCGTGATCCTGGTCTTGACCCTGGAGCGCATGTCGCGCGGACGCGCGCGCTTCAACAACACCTCGCGCCAGGTGGCGATGCCGGTGCGGCTGCGCCTGCCGCTGCCGCTCGGCCTGCTCGCCGCCTTCGCCTGCTTCATGCCGCTGCTGCTCGGCTTCCTGCTGCCGGCGGGGCTGCTGCTGCGCATGGCCTTCCTCGAGGGCGACGCCCAGTTCGGCGCGCGTTTCGTCGAACTGGCGCACAACAGCTTCGTGCTCGCCGCGATCACCGCGGTGGTCGCGGTGCTGCTCGCGGTGCTGCTCGCCTACGCCGCGCGCCTGGCGCGCTCGCGCCTGCCGCAGGCGCTCAACCGCATCGTCGGCCTGGGCTATGCGGTGCCCGGCTCGGTGATCGCGGTGGGCGTGCTGATCCCGCTCACCCGCCTCGACAGATGGCTGGCCGAGGGCTGGGAGGCGATGTGGGGATTCAACCCGGGCCTGCTGCTCACCGGCGGCATCGCGGCGCTGGTCTACGCCTACCTCGCGCGCTTTCTCGCCGTGGCCTTGCAGACCGTCGAGTCCAGCCTGGGCAAGATCACCCCGAACATGGACGACGCCTCGCGCAGCCTGGGCTTCGGCAAGTGGGCGACCCTGCGCCGGGTGCACATGCCGATGCTGCGCGGCAGTCTGCTCACCGCTGGCCTGCTGGTGTTCGTCGACGTCATGAAGGAGTTGCCGGCAACGCTGGTGATCCGCCCCTTCAACTTCGACACCCTGGCCACCCAGGCACACACGCTCGCCGCCGACGAGCGCCTGGCGGAGGCCTCGACCGCAGCGCTGATCATCGTGGCGGTGGGCCTGCTGCCGATGTTCTGGATTTCCCGCCAGATCCTGCGCGTGCGCCGCCGTGAGGGCTGATCCGCGTGCCTGCGGGCGCGAATTAGTGCACGCGGGGTGCGCCGCCGGGGCGGTCGCCGGGCGCCGATCATGCATAATTACGTGATGTCCGAGTTCCCCGTCCGCACCGCCGCATGCCGCACTCCGTCCCGCCTGGGCGTGGTCCGCGCTCTGCCTTGCGGCGGCGGGCACAGGCCTGCCGAGGTCCCTCGGCGAGAGGCGTGCTGAGCGTGTCGGCCTCGGTGCTGCGCCGTTTCCGTCACCCGCTGCTGGCCACGGTCCTGCTCGGCGTGTTCTTCGTATTCAGCATATTCCTGCCTCCGGTGAACGTATTCGCCGATGCGCTGGACTATCTGCCGCTGCATGCGGGGCTGGAGATCTTCGCGATCGTGGTTGCCGGGATGGTGTTCGCGCTCGGCTGGAACCTGCGCCGCAGCGCGCGCGGTGGCAGGCTGGTCTGGCTCGGCGCGGCGTGTCTTGCCGCCGGCCTGCTCGATTTCGCCCACCTGATGTCGTATCCGGGCATGCCGCCCTTCTTCACGCCCAATCAGGCGGAGAAGGCGATCGGTTTCTGGTTGATGGCCCGCCTGATCGGAGCGCTCGGCTTGCTGGCCCACGCGGTGCTGCCGGAGCGCGAGGGCGGTGGGCCTGCCGCCGCCTGGGCCGTGCTCGGCGCGATCGTCGTCACGCTGGGCTGGAGCTGGCTCGTCCTCGCCCACCCGCAGGTGTTCCCCGCGACCTTCGTCGAAGGGCGCGGGGTCACGCCGCTCAAGAGCGCGCTGGAATGCGGGCTCGCGCTGCTCTACCTCGGCGCTGCCGTGCTGCTCGCGCGCCGTGCGCTGGCCGACGGCGAATCCGTCGGCGGCTGGCTGGCCGCCGCCGCCGTGACGATGGCGCTGGCGGAGTTGCATTTCGCCCGCTACGCCGCGGTCGCCGACCTCTACAACGCGCTCGGGCATGCCTACAAGGCGGCGGCGTTCACCATGATCTACCGCGCGGTGTTCGTGTCCGGCGTGCGCGCGCCGCAGCGCGCGCTCGCGGCCGAGCGTGCGCTGCTGCGCGGGCTGATCGACTCGGTCCCAGACCTGATCGCGTTCCGCGACCGCGACGGGCGTTACCTGGGCTGCAACAAGGCCTTCGCCGAGGCCTACGGCATTCGCGAGGACGCACTGATCGGGCGCAGCGACGGCGAGGTGTTCGCAGGCCGCCTGCCGCTCGCCGAGGCCGGGCAGGAGGCCGTGAGCGGGGCCGAGAACCACGAGGAGTGGCTGGAGGCGGCCGACGGGACGCTGCGCCTGCTCGACACGCTGCGCACACCGTATTTCGATGCCGACGGCAGGCAGCTCGGCGAGATCCGTGTGAGCCGCGACTTCACCGAGCGGCGCCGGGTGCGCGAGCAGATCGCCGAGCGCGAACGCCGCCTGATGCTCGCCCTCGAAGGTGCCGAGCTCGGCCTGTGGGACTGGGACGTACCGAGCGGGCGCGCGAACTTCAGCCCGGTGTGGTGCAGGATGCTCGGCTACACCCCCGACGAGCTGGCCGGGAATGTGTCGACCTGGGAGTCCCTGGTGCATCCGGACGACTGGTACGACATCCGCGACTCGCTCGAGCCGCACCTGCGCGGGGTCCGCGACGCCTACCGCGCGGAGTACCGCCTGAAGCACAAGAGCGGGCACTGGATCTGGGTGCTCGCCGCCGGCCGCGTGCTCGATCGCGGCGAGGGCGGCGAGGCCTTGCGCATGGTCGGCATTCACCAGGACATCTCCCAGCGCAAGGCCATGGAGGAGAGCCTGCTGCAGCTCGCCACCAGCGACCCGCTCACCGGCCTGTGGAATCGCCGCCATTTCATGGAGGTGGTACGCGGCGAGCTGGGCCGCGTGCGCCGCAACCAGGCGCCGGCGGCGCTATTGCTGATGGATCTCGACTTCTTCAAGCGCATCAACGATACCCACGGCCACGCCGCGGGAGACGAGGTGCTGCGCCACTTCACCGCAACCGTCAGTGCGCAGCTGCGTGAGGCCGACGTGTTCGCGCGTCTGGGTGGGGAGGAGTTCGCGATCCTGCTGCCCTGCATCGACGCGCTCGGCGCGGTGCGGGTGGCGGACCGGCTGCGCAGGGTGGTTGCGGACTCGCCCGCGAGCATCGAGTCGGGGCCGCTGCACTACTCGGTGAGCATCGGCGCGACCATGCTGGATGCGCGCGACGAGGGCTACGAGGGCGCCTATGCCCGTGCGGACGAGGCTCTCTATGCAGCGAAGCACGCCGGACGCAACCGCGTCGTGCTGGCCCCCGTGATTGCTGGAGAAGCTGGCGAGGATGTTGCGGGCGGAAACGCCCGGATTGAGTAAGGCGGCAGGCAGGCCGCCGCGACCGACGCTGGCGCGGCAGCGTCGGTCGCGGGGAGTACGGATCAGCGGTAGCCGGCGCGGTCGAAGATACGCTGGGCTTCGGCCACCGTGTCGGCGAGCTCGCCGATCGGCAGGGTGTCGGCCTTGAACTCGCCCAGCTTCTTCAGCGCGGGGTTGTCCAGCTTCACGCTCGGCACCGCCGGCCATTCGTTGTTGCCATTGGCGAAGTATTCCTGTGCCTGGTCCGAGGCGAGATACTCGAGGAACTTGACCGCGGCCTCCTTGTTCGGCGCGTGCTTGAGCATGCCGGCGCCCGACACGTTGATGTGGGTGCCCCAGCTCGCCTGGTTCGGCCACACCGCCTTGATCTTCGCGACCACGGCCTGATCCTCGCGCTTGTCCGAGTTCATCAGGCGCGCGAGGTAATAGCTGTTGGCGATCGCCACGCCGCACTCACCCGCGGCCACGGCGCGGATCTGGTCGGTGTCGCCGCCCTTGGGGGCGCGCGCGAAGTTGGCGACGATGCCCTTGGCCCAGTTCTCGGTCGCTTCCGTGCCGTTGTGCTTGATCATCGCGGCGCCGAGCGAGAGGTTGTAGGGGTGGCTGCCCGAGCGGGTGCACACCTGGCCCTTGAGCGCGGGGTCGGCGAGTTGCTCGTAGGTCTGCACCTGCTCGGCCTTCACCATGTCCGGGTTGTAGACGATCACGCGCGCGCGGGTCGAATACGAGAACCAGTTCGGTGCACGCAGGTGGGAAGGGATGCGGGCCTCGAGCTCGGCAGACTTCACCGGCTCGAAGATGCCCATCTCGTCCGCCTTCGCGAGGCGCGACGCATCGACCGTCACGAAGATGTCGGCAGGGCTGTTGGCACCTTCGTTACGGATGCGCTCGAGCAGCTCGTCTTCCTTCGCCTCGATGCGGTTGATCTTGATCCCGGTCTGCTTGGTGAAGTTGCCGTAGAGCTCTTCGTCCGTCTGGTAGTGGCGGGCGGAGTAGACGTTCAGCTCGGCAGCGGTAGCGGCGCCGGAGAGGCCGAAGGCGGCGATCAGCGAGGCGAGGAGGACTTTCTTGCTCATGGTTTGCGAACCCTGGAGTGTTGGCGGTGCAGCGATACTAACGATAAAGGTTCGCAGTTGCAAATAGCTCGCATTCACTGCATCATGGTTGAGAAGAATTCTCAACAAGGAGTTTCCATGAATGCGTTGCTCGTCGGTGCCGACCGCCTCGGCAACATCCCGGATGTGTTGCACAACTTCGGCATCCGCATCGCCGCCCATGTCAGCGGCCGCGACACGACGCACCAGCGCCGCAGCGCCCCCTTGCCGAGCGGGATCGGCGTGGTGATCCTGTTCACCGATTTCCTCGGGCACAACGTCATGCAGCGCTTTCGCGAGGCCGCGGGCAAGCAGGGCGTGCAGGTGGTGTGCTGCCGGCGCTCGACCTGCGCGCTGCAGCAGGCGCTCGATCGCCAGATGGGGGCGCGCTGCGAGGATTGTCCACAGCGCTGTGAGAAGGCGCGCAGCCGGCGCCGCTGAGCGCGACGCGCAAGGCAGAAAGCACAGAGGCCCGGTCGCGCCGGGCCTCTGCGTTTTCGTCGGTAGGGCGGGTTTCAGCGCGCGCCCATCACCTGTGCGCTCAGGCCGAGGGGCTCTTCGTCCAGCAGTCGGCGCGCGCCGTTGAAGCGCTTGGCCCAGTAGGCCGTGGAGATGTTCTCGACGCGGACCTTGCCGCCGCTCGACGGCGCGTGCACGAACTTGCCGTCGCCGAGGTAGATCCCCACGTGCGAGAAGGTGCGGCGCATCGTGTTGAAGAACACCAGGTCGCCCGGTTTCAGGTCCTTCTTGCCGATCTTGTCGCCTACGCTGGCCATCTCGCTCGCGGTGCGGGGCAGGTCGAGGCCTACGGCGTTGCGGAAGACGTTGAGCACCAGCCCGCTGCAGTCGAAGCCGGTCGCCGGCGAGGTCCCGCCGAAGCGATAGCGGATGCCGAGATAGGACAGCGCCTCATCGACCAGCTGCTCTGCCGCCGTGGTGTACTCGTCGAACGTGGACGGCACCTTGGCGCCGTGTTCGACCGTCGCGACGACCGGTTCCGCGGCGTGGGCGGGATGGGCGAGCGCGAGTGCGGCGAGCAGGATCAGAAGGGATGGCCGGAAAAACATTCGCGGGAATATACGCATCGAGTCGTCCGGTGTAAAGGGAAATCTGCGCCGCTCGGGCGCAGGCCTTCCGCTTTCTATCGGCATACCGCTTCAGACCTTGAGCTTCTGCCGGTAGGCCTGGGCGTGCTCGGCGAGCGCGCGTGGATTGGTCACCGCGAGCGAGAGTGCGCGCGACTGCGCAGCCAGGAACAGCTGCGCGATCGCCCAGGCGTCCCCGAGGGCGTGGTGGCGCTGGAAGGTCTCGATCTCGAAGGCCGCCATCCAGTCGGCGAGCCGCCCGGGACGTTCCAGGCGCTCGGGGAACAGCGAGGGCAGCAGGAAGTAGAGGTCGATCCACAGGAACTCGGGCGTGAAGCCGAGCTGTCTCGCGAAGGCGCGCTCGAGGATGGTGCGGTTGAAGGTGGCGTTGAAGACCACCAGCGGACTGCGGCCGACGAAGGCGAGCAGGCCGGCGAGCGCATCGCCGGGCGAGGGCTCGAGCTGGGCGTGGTAGGCGTCCCGCGGGTGCAGCAGGCCGCCGTCGATGGCGATGGCGCCGACGGCGAGCAGGCGGTCGCGCTCGAGGTCGAGGCCGGTGGCCTCGGTGTTGAGCACGATGTAGCGCGACTCGAAATGCGGCTGTTCGTGCCCGGCTTCGGCGAGCGCTTGCCAGGCCTCGAGCGCACGCTCGGCTTCGGCGCTCAGCGGCGGCTGGTTGCCGCGGGCGATCTTGAGGCGGGAGAGCCAGCTCATAGTTGATAGTCGAGTTTGAGCCGCAGCTGGAGCTTGCGCGCCTGGCGGAATGCTTCCTTGAGGATGCGGCGGTCGAGTTCGTTGAGCGATTCGGGGTCGATGCGGTTGTCGTCGGCGGAGTCGTGCTCGGTCTCGAGGTGCTGCGAGCGCAGGCGCAGCAGCTGGATGAAGTTGAAGCCGTCGATGATGGCCGAGACCTCTTCCGGGCTCATGCCGATCTTGTTGCTGCCCTGGCGCAGGCGCTGCACCGTGCTGCTCGACTCCACGCCGGTGCGCAGCGCCAGGATGCGCGCCACGTCGACGAAGAGGCGGGCGCCCGACTTCTTCAGGTCGATGGTGCCGTCTTCCTCGACCACGAAGTCGCGGATGCGGCCGAGCGGCGGCATGACCTTGAGCGCGTTGGCGGCCATCATGCGCAGGAAGGCGCTGTTGCCCTTGGCGCCCTTGTTGAGCGCGCTGCGCAGCTGGTCGCCGAAGCGTTCGTTGCCGTAGAGCACGCGGAAATCGAAGAAGATCGAGGCGTTGAGCAGGGCCTGCGGGTCGGGTTCGCGGATCCAGTCGCCGAAGCGCGACTTCCACTCGTCGAGGGTCAGGCAGAGCTCGGGGTTGCTCGCCATGATGTTGCCCTTGCACAGCGGGAAGCCGCAGGCGGCGAGGTCTTCGTTGACCGTGCGTGCGAACTCGACCAGGCGGGTGCGCGTCTCCTTGACCTGCTTCGCGTCCGCGCAGCGGAAGATGATCCCGTTGTCCTGGTCGGTGGACAGCGTCTGCTCGTGGCGGCCCTCGGAGCCGAAGGCGAACCACGCGAAGTCGATGCCCACCAGATCGTGGTGCTCGCGCGCCAGCGTGATGATGCGGCGGGTGAGGGCGTCGTTGAGCGCCGAGATGAACTGGGTGAGCTGCTCGGCGCCGATGCCCTGGGCGATGAGGTTGAGGGCGAGTTGGCGGATGTCCTTGCTCGCGCGCTGCAGGGCCGCGATGTCGGCGGCGTTGTCGATGCCGGCGCGGATCTGGCGCAGGCTGATGCGCTGCAGCGAGAAGAGGTCGCGCTCGGAGACCACGCCGAGCAGCACACTCTCGGAGTCGACCACCAGCAGGTGGCGCACGCCGTGGGTGGCCATCTCGAGTACGGCGTCGTAGGCCGAGGCGCTCGCCGGCAGCTGGTGCGGGTTGGCGGTCATCAGCTCGCCGATCGGGCGCGCGAGGTCGAAGCCGGCGAGGATGACGCGCGGCAGCAGGTCGCTCTGGGTCAGGATGCCGACCGGATGGCGCTCCGCGTCGACCACCACCATGCAGCCGAGGTGCAGCTCGGACATGCGCTCGAGCGCGCTGCGGGTGGGGGTGTCGGGGGTGACGAAGACCGGGTCCTGCTTGATCAGCTTGCCGAGCGCCGTGGTCATCGTCTGCTGCTCGGCGGCGCGCTGGGCGAAGCTGCTCTGCAGCTGCTGGCGCGACTGGCTGAGCAGGCTGGCGATGTATTGCGTGCAGAAAAGGTGGAACACCGGGCTGATCTGCATCAGGTGCAGGAAGTCGTCGGCGCTGATCTGGAAGCAGAAGCTGTCCTCGACCGCCACGTAGGCGTTGGTCGAGGGGCGACGAGCGGAGATCGCGCCGATCGGGAAGCATTCGCCCGGCCCCAGGGTGAGGCTGGTGTATTCGGTGACGGTGGCCTGCCCGGCCTGGCGGGCCTGGATCTTGCCGCGCTGGACGATGTGGAAGTGCGTCGGCACACCCGACTCGGGCGTCAGGATCTCGCTGCCGCGGGCGTGGAAGGCGAGCACCGCGCGCTCGGCGAGAAAGCCGAGCGCCTCGGCCTCCATGCGGTTGAAGGGCGAGAAGTTGCGCAGGAAGTCCGTGCTGGCTCCCACCAGCAGGGTGGCGGCGTCGTTGCTCATGGGCAGACCGTGATCGAAGCGATCTGAACATTATAGGCGAGCGCGCCGCATTCGCGCCTGTCGGCGCTCCTGCGCGGGGTGCGTCAGAGCACCTCGGCGGCGTGGTCGGCGAGGCGGGAGCGTTCGCCGCGCTGCAGGGTGATGTGGCCCGAGTGCGGCCAGCCCTTGAAGCGGTCGACCACGAAGGTGAGGCCCGACGAGCCCTCGGTGAGGTAGGGCGTGTCGATCTGCGCGATGTTGCCCATGCACACCACCTTGGTGCCGGGACCGGCGCGGGTGATCAGGGTCTTCATCTGCTTGGGCGTGAGGTTCTGCGCCTCGTCGATGATGAGGAACTTGTTGAGGAAGGTGCGCCCGCGCATGAAGTTCAGGCTCTTGATCTTGATGCGGCTGCGGATGAGGTCGCGGGTGGCCGCGCGGCCCCAGTCGCCGCCCTCGCCGGCGGTGCCGTTGAGCACGTCGAGGTTGTCCTCGAGCGCGCCCATCCACGGCGCCATCTTCTCTTCCTCGGTGCCCGGCAGGAAGCCGATGTCCTCGCCCACCGGCACGGTGACGCGGGTCATGATGATCTCGGTGTAGCGCTTGGACTCGAGCACCTGGGTGAGCCCGGCGGCGAGCGTCAGCAGGGTCTTGCCGGTGCCGGCCTGGCCGAGCAGGGTGACGAAGTCGATCTCGGGGTTCATCAGCAGGTTGAGCGCGAAGTTCTGCTCGCGGTTGCGCGCGGTGATGCCCCAGACGTTGTTCTTGTTGTGGCTGTAGTCGGTGAGGGTCTCGATGAGGGCGCCACGGCCTTCCTGTTCCTTCACCCAGGCCTGCAGCGGGCTGTCGCCGTCCTGATAGACGAACTCGTTGACCAGCATCTCGGCGGCGAGCGGACCGCTGACGCGGTAGTAGCTGCGGCCCTCCTCCTTCCACGACTGCATGCCGCGGGCGTGGGTCTCCCAGAAGTCGGCGGGCAGCTCGCGGGTGCCGGTGTACAGCAGGTCGCTGTCCTCGAGCACCTTGTCGTTGAAGTAGTCCTGTGCGGCGAGGCCCAGCGCGCGCGCCTTGATGCGCATGTTGATGTCTTTCGACACCAGGATGACGTCGCGCCCCGGGTGCTTCTCCACCAGGAACATCACCACGGCGAGGATCTGGTTGTCGCCGCGCGCGGTAGGCAGCGCGGGCGGCAGGCGGATGTCGATCGCCTCGGTCTGCAGGTGCAGGCGCCCGGTGGCGAGGCCGCGCGAGGGGCTCTCGAGCGCGATGCCTGCGGCGATGCCGTTCTCGGAGGCGGACACGATCTCGTCGAGCATGCGGCTGGCCTGGCGGGCGTTGCGCGCCACCTCGCTGGTGCCCTTCTTGTTGTTGTCGAGTTCCTCCAGCGTCATGATCGGCACGTAGAGGTCGTGCTCCTCGAAGCGATACAGGCTGGTGGGGTCGTGCATCAGCACGTTGGTGTCGAGCACGAAGAGCTTGCTCGCGGCCGCGGCCTTGCGGCTGCGACGGACGCGCCTGGCAGCGGGTGCGCCCGCATCCGCGGGGCTGGACGCGGGGGCGGCGGATTGGCGGGTGACGGGCATGGCGTGCGGATCCGGGAGGGCGGCAGGACGGCCGCGGGAAGAGGCGGCGCCCGCGGGCGCCATGGGTGCCGGACGAACTGCGCCGCGTGCGCGCGTCCGCCCGGCGGCGGGGTCAGAGCGCGCGTGCGGCGGCGAGCACTTCCTCGGCGTGGCCGGGCACCTTCACGCCGCGCCATTCGCGCGCGATCGTGCCCTCGGCGTCGATCAGGAAGGTGCTGCGCTCGATGCCGCGCACCTGCTTGCCGTACATGTTCTTCAGCTTCATGACGCCGAAGGCCTCGCAGGCCGTTTCTTCGGGATCGGAGGCGAGCTCGAAGGGCAGCTCGAGCTTGGCTTTGAAGTTCTCGTGGCTCTTGAGGCTGTCGCGGCTGATGCCGAGGATGGTGCAGCCGGCGGCGGCGAACTCGCCTTGCAGCGCGCCGAAGTCGCGTGTCTCGTTGGTGCAGCCGGGCGTGTTGTCCTTGGGGTAGAAGTAGATCACGAGCTTGCGGCCGCGCAGCGCGGAGAGGGTGACGGTCTGGCCGCCGGTGGCGTGCAGGGTGAAGTCGGGGGCGAGGGGGGCGCTCAATCGAATCTCCTGTTCGTCGGGGCGGCGGCGCTTCGCGCTCGGGGCGAGCGCACCGGCGCACGTGTGTCGTGCGCCTCAGGGTAGCCGAAAGCGCCGGCCCGGGTGAAGAGCGTATTGCGGCGGCGTTACCGCCGCGTTGCGGTGCTCAGCGATCGTGCAGCAGCCCGAGCACGACCGCGCGGCCTTCGGCCACGAGGATGTTGTAGGTGCGGCAGGCGGCGGCGAAGTCCATGAACTCGAAGCCGACGCGCGCCTCCACCAGCCCGCGCAGCAGTGGTGGCTGGGGGAAGCGCTGGCGGCGGCCGGTGCCGACGATGAGGATCTCGGCGCCGAGCTCGGCCGCGCGAGCGAGATCCGCCGCCGTCAGGCCGGCGAGGTCGCCGCCGGCCTGCGGGGCCCAGCCGGCCACGACCTGGCTGGCGCTGACGAGCACGTTGCCCTCGTGGCGGGTCTTGCTGATCATCACGTGGTCGTCGCCGTAGCCGGTGATCACGTTGGTGTTGGCGTGGTTGTCCTGATAGAGCTTCATCCGATCCGTTCCTGGTCGCGGCATGCGGCGCACGCCGGCGGGCTGCCCGCGATGGCCGGGCAAATTGCCGCAGTGCGGGAGCGCGGCTAAGATAACAACCTTTTGGCGTGCGGGAAAACTCCCGGCGCTTCTCCATCTCTCAGGAAGGACTGGCATGAAAGCGGTGAAGACCCTCGAGCTCGCGACGGCATCCCCCGAACCGGTGATCAAGGCCGAGGCGGGCGCAGCCGCGGCGCCGCGCCCGATCCGCAAGTCCGCCAAGCTCGCCGAAGTCTGCTACGACATCCGCGGCCCGGTGCTGGTGCGCGCCAAGCAGATGGAGGACGAAGGCCACAAGATCATCAAGCTCAACATCGGCAACCTCGCCGCGTTCGGCTTCGACTCGCCCGAAGAGATCCAGATGGACATGATCCGCAACCTGCCCAACGCGGCGGGCTATTCGGATTCCAAGGGCATCTTCTCCGCGCGCAAGGCGGTGATGCACTACACCCAGCAGAAGGGCATCAAGGGCGTTGGCATCGAGGACATCTACATCGGCAACGGGGTGTCCGAGCTGATCGTGATGGCAATGAACGCGCTGCTCGACGCCGGCGACGAGGTGCTGGTGCCGGCGCCCGACTACCCGCTGTGGACCGCGGCGGTGAGCCTGTCGGGCGGCAAGCCGGTGCATTACCTGTGCGACGAGTCCAAGGGCTGGCTGCCGGACATCGACGACATGCGCGCGAAGATCAACGCGAACACGCGTGCGATCGTGGTGATCAACCCGAACAACCCGACGGGCGCGGTGTATCCGGACGAGACGCTGAAGCAGATCATCGCGCTCGCCCGCGAGCACGACCTGATCCTCTACGCCGACGAGGTCTACGACAAGGTCCTCTACGAGGGCGTCAAGCACACCTCGATGGCGGCGCTGTCCGAAGACGTGCTCACGATCATCTTCAACGGCTTGTCGAAGAACTACCGTTCCTGCGGCTACCGCGCGGGCTGGATGGTGGTGTGCGGCGACAAGCGCCGCGCCAACGACTACATCGAGGGGCTGAACATGCTGGCCTCGATGCGCCTGTGCGCCAACGTGCCCGGCCAGTACGCGATCCAGACCGCGCTCGGCGGCTACCAGAGCATCGACGACCTGGTCGCAGAGGGCGGGCGCATGCGCCGCCAGCGCGACCTCGCCTGGGAGCTCATCAATCAGATCCCGGGCGTGAGCTGCGTGAAGCCGCAGGCCACGCTGTACATGTTCCCGCGCCTGGACCCCAAGGTCTATCCGATCGAGGACGACCAGGCCTTCATCGCCGAACTGCTCGAGGAGGAGCGCGTGCTGCTGGTGCAGGGCTCCGGCTTCAACTGGCCGCATCCCGACCACTTCCGCCTGGTCTTCCTGCCCCACGAGGACGACCTGCGCGACGCCATCGGCCGCATCGCGCGCTTCCTCGAAACCTACCGCAAGCGCCACGGCACCTGAGCCCTCACCGGAAGGCGGCCGCGCCGCCTGCCCCTCACCTCTGACACCTCACACCTCACGGACAAAATGAAACCTATCAACGTTGGCCTCCTTGGCATCGGTACCGTCGGTGGCGGCACCTACACCGTCCTCAAGCGCAACGCCGAGGAGATCACCCGGCGCGCGGGCCGTCCGATCCGCATCGTCACCGTGGCCGATAAGAATCTCGCGCTCGCGCGCCAGGTCACCGGTGGCGAGGTCAAGCTCACCGACGATGCCTTCTCGGTGGTGACCGATCCGGGTATCGACATCGTCGTCGAGCTGATCGGCGGCTATGGCGTGGCCAAGGAGCTGGTGCTGAAGGCGATCGAGAACGGCAAGCACGTCGTCACCGCCAACAAGGCACTGCTCGCGGTGCATGGCAACGAGATCTTCGCCGCGGCGCAGAAGAAGGGCGTGATGGTGGCCTTCGAGGCCGCGGTGGCCGGCGGCATCCCGATCATCAAGGCGCTGCGCGAGGGCCTCACCGCCAACCGCATCGAGTGGCTGGCCGGCATCATCAACGGCACCACCAACTTCATCCTGTCCGAGATGCGCGACAAGGGCCTGCCCTTCGCCGAGGTGTTGAAGGAAGCGCAGGCGCTCGGCTATGCCGAGGCCGACCCGACCTTCGACGTCGAGGGTGTCGACGCCGCGCACAAGGCGACGATCATGAGCGCGATCGCCTTCGGCATCCCGATGCAGTTCGACAAGGCCTACATCGAGGGCATCAGCAAGCTCGACTCGGTGGACATCGGCTATGCCGAACAGCTCGGCTACCGCATCAAGCTGCTCGGCATCGCCCGCCGCCGCGAGAATGGCGTCGAACTGCGCGTGCACCCCACGCTGATCCCGGAGAAGCGCCTCATCGCCAACGTCGAGGGCGCGATGAACGCCGTCCTGGTGCAGGGCGACGCCGTCGGCGCGACGCTTTACTACGGCAAGGGCGCGGGCGCCGAACCCACCGCCTCGGCGGTGATCGCCGATCTGGTCGACGTCACCCGCCTGCACACCTCCGATCCCGAGCACCGCGTGCCCCACCTGGCCTTCCAGCCCGATCAGGTGCACGACGTGCCGGTGCTGCCGATCGAGGAGGTCGTCACCTCCTACTACCTGCGCATGCGCGTCGAGGACAAGCCGGGCGTGCTCGCCGACATCACCCGCATCCTCGCCGACAGCAGCATCTCGATCGAGGCGCTGATCCAGAAGGAGGCGGCCGAGGGCGAGGCGCACACCGACATCATCATGCTGACCCACCAGACCGCGGAGAAGAACGCCAACGCCGCAATCGCGCGCATCGAGGCGCTGCCGGTGGTGCAGGGCAAGGTGGTGAAGCTGCGCATGGAAACGCTCTGAGCGCGGGCTCGAGTCGTGATTGAAGGCGAGGCCGCGCCCCCGGGTGCGGCCTCGTGCGTTTACGCCCAGCGCGGGTGCGTACCGGGGCGCGGTGGTGGCAAGGGGGATTGCGGTCATGCAGAACAAGGTGGATGAGGTCTTCGTCGGCAAGGTGCGCCTGCTGTCGATCGAAGGCGAGCGCAGCGGTATCGTCAAGTCGCCCGCAGCGGGACCGGTGATGCTGACGCCGACCGGGCTGGAGGGCGACGAGCAGGCCGACCTGCGCCACCACGGCGGGGTGGACAAGGCCCTGCACCACTACCCGGTCGAGCACTACGCGGTGCTCGCCGCCGAGTGGCCGCAATGTGCGGCCGCGGTGGGTGCGGGCTTCCTCGGCGAGAACATCAGCACGCACGGGCTGGACGAGCACGCGCTGTGCATCGGCGACGTGCTGCGCATCGGCGAGGCGCGCGTGCAGGTGAGCCAGACGCGCTCGCCGTGCTGGAAGATCGACCTGCGCCTGAAGGTCGACGGCGCCTCGCGCTTCGTCGAGGCGGCGGGGATCACCGGCTGGTACTACCGGGTGCTGGAGCCGGGCCTGATCGCCGCCGGCGACACGATCGAGCTGCTCGAGCGCCCCAACCCCTGGCTCACGCTCGCCGACTACTGGGACGCGGTGACCGCGCACCGGCCCGACGCCGTGCTGCTCGATCGCATCGCCGGCGCGCCCGGGCTTGCCGCCGACAAGGCGACGCGCTGGCGCGAGCGCGCGGCGTGGCTGCGCGCGCACGCGAGCTGAGAACAGGATGACGCAGGAGAGCGCTCGCGGGGAGGCCGCGGGCGCGCGCGACAGCGCGGGCGTTTGCGCCTAGACTGAAGCACGTGCGGCGTGCACGCCGCGCGTGCCGCGATCCCGACCCTCGCCAGCAGGCAGTCTTCGCATGGTCTTCAAGCTCATCGTCTTCGCCGCCATCCTGATCGCGATCGCCGTGCTCGGCGTCCGTGGCTACACGGCGGCCGTGCGCCGCTTCGAGGCTGCGAACAGGTTGCGCGGCGATGGCCCGCGCGCGGAACCGGGCGCAGACTGAGCAGCCTGCCGGCGCCGGCCGGCACCACCAAGGAGAACAAGATGTCCGATCGCGTCTACAAGCTCGTCGAAGTCGTCGGCACCTCGCACGAGGGCACCGACGCCGCCATCCGCAATGCGATCGAGACCGCGTCCCGCACGATCCGCCATATCGACTGGTTCGAGGTGGTGGAGACGCGTGGCCATGTGGTCGACGGCAAGGTGGCGCACTTCCAGGTCACCCTGAAGATCGGCTTCCGCCTCGAGAGCGAGTAGCGGGGGGCGCCGCCGCGCCGCCTTGCCCTGCGGCGGCGCGGTTCGTTCGAGTTGCTCAGACCGCGCTTGCCCCGGTGATCTCGTGCAGGCGGGACAGCGTCGCACCATCCAGCCGCAGCGCCTGGGCGAGCTGGCGCAGGTAGGCGGCCTCGGCCGGGGTGTCGAGCTGGATCGCGAGTAGCGAGGCGGCATAGACCTCGGCCGCCACCATCTCGTTGGGCACCTCGGCGACGAGCGCGGCGAGGTCGAGCGGGCGACGCAGCTCGGCGATCATGAACTGCTTCTCCTCCTCGCTCAGGCCGTCGGCGCCCACGCGGCCGACGATGCGCTGGATCTCGTCCTCGCCGACCTCGCCGTCGGCCTTGGCCGCCGAGATCATCGCGCGCACGACGAGCTCCTCGGTGGCGGGGGCGGTCATGGCTTCCAGCTCGGGTGTGGCGAAGCCCGCCGTGTCGGGCGCCATCGCGGCCTGCGCGCGGCGATTGTCGGTCCAGTTCTTCAGCGCCGCCATCGCGATCGTGGCGAGGATGGCCATGCCGGCATTGCCGCCGCTGCGTGCACCCGTGCTGCCCGCGGCGCCGCCGCCGAGCAGCCCCCCGAGCAGATCGCCCAGCCCGCCACCGCCGCTCGTGGCGCGGCCGCCACCGAGCGCGCCGCCGAGGATCTCGCCCAGGTCTCCCATGCCGCCCGCTGTGGAACCGCCACGGCCGCCGCCGAGCACCCCGCCGAGCAGATCGCCGAGCAGATCGCCGAGCCCGCCTCCGAGGCCGCCACCCGCGCCACCCGCCGGACCGCTGCCGCCGAGGAGGCCGCCGAGCACGTCTGCCATGCCGCCCGGACCCATGGCGTGGTCGAGGCGGGAACGGCCCTGCTGGCCCATGCCTTGCTGAAGGATCTGACCGAGGATGTTTCCGAGGTTCATGGCGGACTCCCGTTCGTTGTGGAAATTCCATTGTATCGGTGTGCGGCGCGTGGGCGTGCGGCATATTCAGCCGGCTTGCCCATCTCGGGTGCGCGCTTGCAGTCCGACTTGCACGGCCGCCGCGGCCGCCGCCATCGGGCTCTCCGGCCTTGTTCGGCGCACATGCGTCCGCCGAATTCGTCCGCCGAATTCGTTAGAATCCCGGCTTCGCGCCGGACGGCGCGCGCCGACCACGTCACCCTGAAGGACTGCCCACGTGAAGTATCTCTCCACCCGCGGCCACGCCGGCCAGCCCGCCAACCCGGAGTTCTGCGACATCCTGCTCGGCGGCCTCGCCCCCGACGGCGGCCTCTACCTGCCCGAGACCTACCCGCAGGTGACGCGCGCCGAGCTCGATGCCTGGCGGAGCCTGTCCTATGCCGAGCTGGCGTTCGCGATCCTGTCCAGGTTCATCACCGACATCCCCGCCGCCGACCTGAAGGCGATCTGCGACAAGACCTACACCGCCGAGGTCTATCGCCATGTGCGCAAAGGCGACCGGGCGAGCGACATCACCCCGGTGCACTGGCTCGAGGAAGGGCGGCTCGGCCTGCTCGAACTGTCCAACGGGCCCACGCTCGCCTTCAAGGACATGGCGATGCAGCTGCTCGGCAACCTGTTCGAGTACGTGCTCGCGAAGCGCGGCGAGACCATCAACATCCTCGGCGCCACCTCGGGCGACACCGGCTCCGCGGCCGAGTACGCGATGCGCGGCAAGCACGGGGTGCGCGTGTTCATGCTGTCGCCGCACGGCAAGATGAGTGCCTTCCAGCGCGCGCAGATGTATTCGCTGCAGGACGACAACATCTTCAACATCGCCGTCACCGGCATGTTCGACGACGCCCAGGACATCGTGAAGGCGGTCTCCAACGACCACGCCTTCAAGGCCGCGCACAAGATCGGCGCGGTCAATTCGATCAACTGGGCGCGGGTCGCGGCGCAGATCGTCTATTACTTCAAGGGCTACTTCGCGGCGACGAAGAGCAACGACGAGCAGGTCGCCTTCTGCGTACCCTCGGGCAATTTCGGCAACATCTGCGCCGGCCACATCGCCCGCCAGATGGGCCTGCCGGTGGCGAAGCTGATCCTCGCCACCAACGAGAACGACGTGCTCGACGAGTTCTTCCACAGCGGCGTGTATCGCCCGCGCAAGGCCGCCGAGACGCACGTGACGTCCAGCCCGTCGATGGACATCTCCAAGGCCTCGAACTTCGAGCGCTTCGTCTTCGACCTGGTTGGCCGCGACCCGAAAAAGGTGGCCGCGCTGTGGGCCGAGGTCGATGCCGGGCGCGCCTTCGACCTGTCGGGCACGGACGAATTCGCCCGCATCGGCGCGTTCGGCTTCGTGTCCGGCGCGAGCAGCCACGCCGACCGCCTGGCGACCATCCGCAGGGTGTACGAGCAGTACGGCGTGATCATCGACACCCACACCGCCGACGGCGTCAAGGTGGCCTGGGCGCACGCTGCCGCGGTACCCGCGGGCGTGCCGGTGCTGGTGCTGGAGACCGCGCTGCCGGTGAAGTTCGCCGAGACCATCGTCGAGGCGCTGGGCCGCGAGCCGGAGCGTCCCGCCGACCTCGAGGGCATCGAGAAGCTGCCGCAGCGCGTCGAGGTGATGGCGCCCGACACGGACGCGATCAAGCGCTTCATCGCGGCGCGCACCTGATCGTCGCCTCCCCGTCGGCGAGCGGCCGGCGGGGAGGTCGGGACGTGAACGAAAAAAGCCCGCGAACGCATCGCGGGCTTTTTTGTCGGGCGCCGTAGTCGTCGGCGGGGCCGGAATCTGGTGCCTTGGGCGAGACTCGAACTCGCACGGCTTTCGCCACTACCCCCTCAAGATAGCGTGTCTACCAATTTCACCACCAAGGCTTCGCTGCTGCGGTTTGCGGTGCCTTGGCGCCGTCCGCATCGAGCAAGGGCGCGGATCATAGCCTTGAAGCGCGGCGCGGGTCAACAGCTGCTGCAGCCGATGCGAGCGCCAAGCGCGGGTGCTGATGCCATGGTGGACGCTGGCGTCGCCGTTCAGGGCTCGAGGGCTTGCGGGCGGGGCTGGAAGCCGAGGCGTTCGGGGATCTCCGCGCGCGCGCAGGAGACGACATCGAGATCGCGCCAACGCAGTTCAGGATCGGGCTGTCCGTCGATCAGTGCGAGCAGGGCCTCGTCTCCGGCCGGCGCGCCATCGACATGCTGCAGTTCGGCGGCAAAGAGCGCGAGGTCGCGGTCGTCGATCATCCCGGGGCCCAGGTCGGTGGCGAGGAAGGCGCAGCCCTCCGCGTCGACCAGCACCGGGCCGGTCGCACGCGCCTCGCGTCCGCTGTGGGTCACGAGGCGGCCGCCGGGATGCAGGCGCAGGATCAGCGGCGCCGCGGCGAGCTCGACATAGACCCGCTGGGGGCCGTTATTCACCAGCCAGTTGCCGCGCGCGTCCGCGGTGTAATGGGCGGCGAGGAACGCGATCAGGCCGGGGTGGGTGATGGTCTCGCCGCGCAGCCGCCAGCAGCCGCGCGCGTCGAGCGCGAGCCAGCCGTGGCAGGCCGGCACCATGGGCCAGTCGGGCAGGGCTTGCGGCACGGCCGCAGGCCGGGAAGTGCTGGCAGCCATCCGGGACCGCGCGCTCAGCGCTCGACGTGGCGCAGCGACAGGTCCAGCGCGCGCACGTCCTTGGTGAGGGTGCCGATCGAGATGCGGTCGACGCCGGTCTCGGCGATCGCGCGCACGCGCTCGAGGTTGACGCCGCCGGAGGCCTCGAGTTCGGCGCGGCCGGCGTTGATGGCCACGGCCTCGCGCATCTGCTCGAGCGTCATGTTGTCGAGCAGGATCATCTTCACGCCGGCCTCGAGCGCCTCGCGCATCTGCTCGAGCGTCTCCACCTCGACCTCGATGAACACGTTGGAGGGCGCGATCGTGCGCGCCTGCTCCACGACCTCGCGGATGCCGCCGGCCGCGATGATGTGGTTCTCCTTGACCAGGATGCCGTCGTAGAGGCCGACGCGGTGGTTGGTGCCGCCGCCGATCGCGACCGCGTATTTCTGCGCCAGGCGCAGGCCGGGCAGGGTCTTGCGGGTGTCGACGATCCTGGCGCGGGTGCCGGCCACCGCATCGACGAAGCGGCGGGTGACGGTGGCGGTGCCCGAGAGCAGTTGCAGGAAGTTGAGCGCGGTGCGTTCGGCGGTGAGCAGCACGCGCGCGCGCGCGGCGATCTCGCACAGGGTCTGGCCGGCCGTCACGCTGTCGCCGTCCTTGACGTGCCAGTGCACCACCGCCGCGGGGCTGAGCGCGGCGAAGGCGGCGTCGAACCAGGCGGTGCCGCAGACGACCGCGTCCTCGCGGGTGATGACCCGGCCGCGCGCTTCGGTGTCCGGGGCGATCAGGCGGGCGGTGAGATCGCCGGTGCCGATGTCCTCGGCGAGCGAGGCTGCGATGTTGCGCTGGATTTCGACGCGGAGCTGTTCGGAGAGCATGACGTAGGCTGGCGAAGGAATGGAAAGTCCCAGTTTATCACCCGCATCCTCGGCGTCGGGCGCGACTCGACGCCGTGCCGCGGGCGCTGGCGCAGGGCATATTCGGCTTGCAAGCGCGGCACGTTTGGCTAGATTGAAATCAAGGGAGCGCGCCCGCTCGTGTGCGCGGACTCTTCGCTCGTCGGGCTCGAGGATGGAAGTTCTGTATCGAACCGTCCGCTTTCGGACGGTTACCGGCGGGGTGGTGTGCGAAGGCTTTCCTGCGGGCGCAGCACGCGTGCGCCCCTGTCCGTGAATGGTTTCCCAGCAGTGGCGAGAAGGGGGTAGTCATGTCGACGATGCGGGCGAGAGTGCGGCATGCGGCAGCGGTCCTGGCCCTGTGCCTGGTGTGGGGAACGGGGCCTTCGGTGTTCGCTCAGGCCGTCGCGGGCGGCGGGGCGGTGGTGTTCGACAGTGCGCAGGCACGGCTGCGCGACGCAGAGACCTTGAAGGCGCTCACGGCGGAGGGGCAGTTGCTGTATCGCCGCGATCGTGTACGGCTCGACGGTTATCGTTACTGCAGCCAGGCCGTGAGCCAGGCCGAGCGTGGCGAACTGCGCGAAAGCATCCGCTCTGCGGCGCGTACCTTGCATGTGGGGCTGGCCGAGGGAAACGAGGATCTCGTTGCGCTCGCCAAACGCGATTTCGCGATCGCATACAGCTACGCGGGCGACCTGGACAGTGCCGAGCGGCACGCGCGTGAAGCGCTCCAGCATGTGGCGAAGAATCCTGCCATCGTCGCCGGGCCGGCATACAAGACGCTCGGCGATGTCGCGACGCGACGCGGGCGCCACGATGAGGCGATCGGCTTGTACGGCAAGGCGGCCGAGGTGGCGAGCGAGCGCTTCCGCGCGCTGGTCGATCTGTCCCTGGTCAATGCGTACTTGAGCGCCGGTCGCAGCGGCGAGGCGCGTGCGGTGTTCGAGCGGCAGGCAGCTGCAGAGCCAGCGCTGGCCCCGCTGCGTGCGCGCATCGAAGGGCGCCTGCTGCTCGCAGAGGGGCGTGTCGACGAAGCCGCGGCCGCATTCGAGTCGGCCGCCCGTGGTGCCGCCGGTGCGGATGCGGACTACAACCGCCTGTGGGCGCTCGATGGCCTGGCGCGCACCTGGCTCGCACGCGGCGACCGCCGCGAAGCACAGCGGCGTGCGCTGGAGGCCGCGACGCTCGCCGAAGGCGTACGTGCGCGTTTTCGCAGCGAGGAGTTCAAGACCGGCCTGTTCGGCGACATGCAGCAGGTGTTCGAGCTCGCGGTCGCGCTGTCGATGGAGCTCGGCGAGACCGAACGTGCCTGGGCGCTTTCCGAGCGCAGCCGGGGGCGCGCGCTGCTCGACACCCTGCGCGGCCGGGTCGACGGGGGAGGTCGTATCGATGCAGCGGTGGGCGCCGTGGGCTTGGCCGAGCTGCAAGCCGCGCTGCTGCCCGGCGAGTTGCTGGTGCAGTACCACGCGCTCGAAGACCGGCTCGTCGCCTGGGTGGTCGCGCCGGGCATGCTGCGGGGGGAGGCGCTGCCGATCGCCCGCCGCGATCTCGAGGCCATCGTGGACGAATTTCGCCGGTCGATCTTCAGGCGCGCAGGCGACACCCGGACGCTCGCGCGTGCCCTCCATGCCCGCATCGTCGAGCCGCTCGGCCTGCCGTCCGGATCCGAACGCCTGGTCGTGGTCCCGCATGGTGCGCTGCACTATCTGCCTTTCCAGGCGCTTGTGGGCACCGAGGGGCGCTACCTGATCGAGGAGCGCGGCATCGTGATCGCTCCGTCGGCGAGCGTGGCCCTGCAACTGGCACGCCGGGGTGCGGGCGCAGCCGGTGCGCTGGTGGCCTTCGGCAACCCCGCGAACCAGGCGCGCGAGGGACTTCCCGGCGCGGAGCGCGAGGTCGAGCGGATCAGCGACCTGTTTCCCGAGCGCAGGGTGTATTTCCGCGAGCAGGCGTCCAAGGAGCGCTTCCGCGAGAGCGCTGGTGCGGGACGCATCCTGCACGTGGCAGCGCATGCCGAGGTCGATGCGGTCGATCCCCTGCACTCGCGCATCCTGCTCGCCGGCGCAGCCGACGATCCAGGCTTCCTCGAGGCACGTGAGGTCTACGAGGTCGACCTCGGCGGTGTGTCGCTGGTCACGCTCTCGGCCTGCGAGAGCGGGCTGGGCCGCATCGCCCGCGGCGACGAGATTCTCGGCTTCACGCGTGCCTTCCTGACCGCAGGGGCGGGAGGCCTGGTCGCCTCGCTGTGGCCGGTGGCCGACGATTCCACCGAGTTCCTGATGACGCGTTTCTATGCAGCCTTCGTGCGCGGGACCGCCGCCGTGGAGGCGATGCGCGAGGCACAGGTCGCCACCTTGCGGCAGGCCGGGTTTGCGCACCCGTTCTTCTGGGCGCCGTTCAACCTCATCGGTGACTGGCGTCTGCGTGGCGGCACCTGAGCCTGTCCCGCATCGCCGTCCACTCCATGGAGCGTTCCGGATCATGAAAACAGCCCGATCGAGCGGTTCGAACGTGTACGGCCTGCGCGCCTGCCTGGTCGTGGGGGCCGTGCTGGCCGCGACTCCGCCCTCGGGGGCACAGATGCCGCCGGGGGCGGGGGATGTATTGCGCGAGGCCAGCCCCCCCGAGCGGGTCCTGCCGGGAACCGAACAGGCACCGCTGCTGCCCGAGCGTGCGGCGCCCGCGCCCGCCGCGGCGGGAGGCCCGTCCTTCGTGCTGCGCTCGGTGCGTTTCTCCGGCAACACCGCCTTCGCGGATGCGCAGCTGCAGGCCGAGGTGGCGCCGTGGCTGGGGAAGGAGGTGACTTTCGCCGACCTGCAGGCGATCGCGGCGCAGGTGAGCGCGCGCTATCGCGACGCGGGATTCCTGCTGGCCGAGGCGATCGTCCCGGTGCAGGCGATCGACGATGGGCGGGTCGAGCTTTCGGTGATCGAAGGGCGGATGGGTGCGGTACGAGCCACGGTCGATCCGGTGGCGCCGGTTCGCGAGGCGGTGATCCGTGGCATCACGGCGGGCCTGCCGGGTGGGGAGCCGCTGCGCGGCGCCGACCTCGAGCGCACGATGTTGCTGCTGTCGGACCTGCCGGGCCTGCGGCCGGAGGCCGCGCTCGAGCCGGGCCTGGAACCGGGTAGCGTGGATCTGGTGCTCGATGTCGCGCCACGCCGGCGCTGGGACCTGATGGTCGATGTCGATAACCATGGCTCGCGCAGCACTTCCGAGTACCGTGCCGGCTTGCTCGGACGCATCAACGGTCCGCTGCGTCTCGGCGACAACCTCGACGTGCGCCTGCAGTTCGGCACGGGTGGCCGCCTGGCGTATGGCCGTGTCGGCTACGAGCTGCCGGTGGGCGGGCAGGGGACGCGATTCGGCGTGTCGGTCGCGCGGGTGGAGTACGAACTCGGCCAGGACTTCGCCGCACTAGACGCCAGCGGTGAGGCCGATCTGGTCGAGGTCGGGCTCACCCACCCCTTCGTGCGCTCGCGCGCGCGCAACCTGTTCGGTCGGCTGGGCTGGCAGGAGAAGCGGCTAGACGATCGCCTGGATGCCGTCGGCTTCAGCGAGGACAAGAAGCTGCGCAGTTTCCATGCGGGCTTGAACTACGAGCAACGCGACGACTGGCTGGGTGGCGGTTACATGAGCGCCGAACTGACCCTTTACCGCGGTCGACTGCGGCTCGATCCCGATGCGCTTGCGCTCGATCAGGCGGGACGCCGCAGTGCCGGGAACTTCACCCGCTGGACCTACGGGCTGTCGCGACTCAATGCGTTGATGGACAAGACCTCGCTCTATTTCGCCATCAGCGGGCAGTTCGCCAGCCGCAACCTCGACAGCGCGGAAAAGGTCGCGCTCGGCGGGCCGCGTGCGGTGCGTGCCTACGCGCCCTCCGAGGCGACGGTCGATGTGGGCCACGTCGCGACCCTCGAGCTTCGTCGCGCGCTCACGCCGGAGCTGTCCGTGCAGCTATTCCACGACTGGGGCTGGGGGCGCACCGATCGCCACGCCTCGGGCGGGACCGACAACAGCGTCTCGCTGCGGGGCGCGGGCATCGGCGCCTTCTGGAGCCTCGCAGGCGACACCGTGTTGCGCACCAGCCTGGCCTGGCGTACCAGCGCGCGTGGCGAGGTCGATCGAGACCGCGTGCCGCGTCTTTATGTGCAGCTGACGCACGCGTTCTGAGCCTCGCGACTGCCCGAACATGCTGCAGGAGGACACCATGAAAACGATCCGCCCGTATCGTCGCGCACCGGCGCCCCGCATTCTTGCGGCGGCGCTTGCGCTCGCCTTCTCCCAGGCCTGGCCGGCGTGGGCGCTCCCCGAGGGGAACACCACTGCGCACGGGGTGGTCGAGGTGGGCCGGCCCGACGCGTCGCGCATGGTGATCCGGCAGGCGAGCGACAAGGCCATCGTCAACTGGCAGGGCTTCTCGATCGGCGCGGGCGAGCAGGTGCGGATCGAGCAGCCGGGGGCGGGCAGCGCCATCCTCAACCGGGTGACGGGCGCTTCGCGCAGTGAGATTCAGGGCCGCCTGGACGCCAATGGCAAGGTCTTCCTGATCAATCGCAACGGCGTCGTGTTCGGCGAGACGGCCGCGGTGAACGTGGGGTCGCTGGTGGCCTCCACGCTCGACATCGACAACGACGACTTCGTCGCCGACCGTCTCCGCTTCCGCGCGCTGGAGGGGCCGGCTGCGGTCGAGAACGCCGGCTCGATCAGCGTCGCCGATCGCGGCACCGTGGCGCTGATGGGTGGCCGGGTGGCCAACAACGGCACGATCCGCGCGCAGCTCGGCACCGTCGCGATGGCTGCGGGCGAGGAGATGACGCTGGACCTGGCCGGCGACGGACTGTCCCGCCTCACCGTCACGCGAGCCACGCTCGATGCCCTCGTCGCCAACGGCGGTGCCGTGATCGCCGACGGCGGGCAGGTGCTGCTCAGCGCGCGCGCCCTCGCCGAGGTCAGCTCGCGGGTGGTCAACCAGACCGGCGTCGTGCGCGCCCGCGGGCTCAGCGAGCGCGGTGGACGCATCGTCCTCGACGGCGGCGACTCGGGCGTCACCGAGGTGTCGGGTGTGCTGGACGCGAGCGCGCCGCAGGCGGGCGGACGCGGAGGCGAGGTGCAGGTGCTGGGCCACCACGTGGCCGTGAGCGGAGCTGCCGCGCTCGATGCCTCCGGCGCCGCGGGCGGGGGAGCAGTCCTCGTCGGTGGCGACTACCAGGGGCGCAACCCGGCGGTGCGCAATGCGAAGGCGGCCTATGTCGGGCCGAGGGCCAGCGTGAAGGCGGATGCGACGGTGGCTGGCACGGGCGGCAAGGTGGTGGCATGGAGCGACGAAGCGACGCGTGCGCATGGCAGCTTCAGCGCGCGTGGTGGTCCGGCGGGCGGCGATGGCGGCGTGGTCGAGACCTCGGGTGGCTTCCTGGATGTGAGCGGTGCGCGGGTGAGCGCGACCGCGCCCGCGGGCAAGGCGGGTCAGTGGTTGCTGGATCCCACCGATCTCCGCATCGTCGCCGGTGATGCAAATGACAACATCGATGAGGAAGCGGGGCCGGTCTTCTTTCCGGTGGGCTCACCTGCCAGCATTGGTGACATCGTTATCTCCAACGCGCTCAACCAGGGAACCAGTGTGGTGGTGCGTACCGGAACGGCCGACGTCGAAGGTGAAGCCGGCGACATCACGATGGAGAGGGATACGGAGCAGGACCCCCCGGCAATCCTATATACGGGTGGCGGGCGTGTATCGCTGACGCTCGAGGCACATCGAGACATCCGTATCGAGCCCGGCGCCCGCATCGAGGCGGTCGGGGCGGGCTCACTGGACGTGGACCTTAGCGCCGACACCGCAGCTGCGGAAACGGGGGGAGTCCGGATTCTCGGCGCGATCATCGATACGAATGGCGGCGCACTGCGCATTTTTGGTCAGGGCGACGCAGACAATGGTTACGCCTCTGGCCGTGAGGATGAAGTCGATCTGGCGGGTGTTCGGATCGAAGATTCGACGATCGACACAGGGGCGGGAGACATTTCGATTCGTGGGAGCGGGGAAGGTGGCCGCGAGGGCGTGAGCTTGCAGGGCGTGATCGAGGAGTCCGGCGCGTATTCGAACACGATCGAAGCGCCGGGCGGCACTGTGAGGATCTACGGAGTCGGAGAGATCGGTGGTGCCGGGGTGCAGTCCTCGCGGACCGGCATCCTCGGTGGCCGGGGAGTGCTCATCGACGGAACGAGCGCCGCGGACGACGGGGTGCGCCTGTCGGAAAGCAGGGTCGAGGCGACGCTAGGCGCCGTGAACATCATCGGCTTGGGCGAAGGGAACGAGGTCGTCTCCCATGGCGTGAATGTGCTCGACTCGACGATCTCGGGTTTTGCAGGTGTCGATCTTCGCGGCGAGAACACGCACGACGATGATGGCGTGAAGCTCGAGCGCAGCGTGATCGAGTCCAAGGCGGGAAGCGTCGGCATCTTTGGCAAGAGCTTGCTCGCCTACGGCGTGTATGTTCCTGCCAGTTCGCAGCAGTCGCCCGCAGGCAACTCGGAGATCTTTGGCGCGAGCGGCGTCGAAATTCGCGGCGAGAGCAGCTTCGACGCCGCGGTGAACCTCTACCGGACTTCGATCGCATCGGGTGGAGGAGATGTCACGATTGCCGGCTCGAGCGGCAGCGAAATCGGCGTCCGCCTCTCATACGGTCCGCTTGACGCGGAGGAGACGTCCGTGCGCTCCGGCACGGGACGGCTCGAGATCACGGGTGACACGACCGCGACCTCGGGGCTGGGGCTGGCGCTGGGCAACGTGGTGCTGGGTGGCGGTGACGAGACCCAGCTTGGCGACATCATCCTCCGTGCCCGCAATGGTGGAGCGACGGACAGCATCGAACTCCATTATTTCGACGATGGCATCACCGAGCCGGCATCCATCCTGACCGCGGGTTCGTTGGTACTGGTTCCCGGGGGGGTGAACGGAGGTGACCCCGTGCGCGCGGATGCGGTCCCGATCGGCGTGGGTACGAGCACGGGGAACGGCTTCGAAATCGAGCCGCGCGATCTCGCCGCCATCGAGGACGTCGCTTCGGTCGTGTTCGGAAGCGACACCCATACCGGGCAGATCAGCACCTCTGCATCCGGCCTCATGCTGAACGCCGATCTGACCCTGCAGAACGAAGGCGATGGATCTTCCGGGATCAATTTCGGCGGCCTGGAGGTGTCCGGGCACACGCTGATCCTGGCGTCCACCGGTCCGCTGGTCCAGGCGACGGGTGGTTCGATCGTGGCCGATGCCTTGCTCGTGCGCGCGACGGATGCTGCGAACATCGATCTGACGAAGTATGCGAACAGCGTCGGCACCCTGGCCGTCGATCCGCCGGCATCGTTCGCCTTCGTCAACGACGGACCCGTGGTCATCGGCCCGCTGTCGGGCCCTGGGTATTCGACCACAAGTGGTACGGTCCAGGTCCTTGCTGCCGCCGACTCCTCTGCCTACGGAGACTTTTTCGTCCAGACGATCAACGGAAGCCTCACCCTGGGGCAGAGCATCACCACGCTCGATGCCAACTCGAACATCACCCTCGTGGCCGACGGCAGGTTCTTCGCCGCGCCGGGTGCCGAGCTCACCCCCGGCACCGGTGGTCGCTGGCAGGTGTGGGCGTCCACCTGGGGCACTGCGGCAGACCTCGGTGACCTTGCCGATGACGCTTCCCGATTTTATGGCTGCAGTTTTTCCGATGGATGCGTGACTGGCGTGACGCTCCCGGCGACGGGCAATCTCATGGTCTTCGAGGGGCAGCCGACGCTGAGCATCTTCGCCCGGGATGCAAGCCTGACCTATGGGGATGCGATTCCGGAGCTGGGATACGATCCCGCGGTCGATGGCCTGGTGAATGGTGATCTCGCTGCCGACGTGCTCTCCGGTGCGCTGGGAACGACGGCCGTCCAGGGGTCGCCGGTCGGCGACTATACGATCGACAACTCGTCGGGCGGCCTGGTGTCACCGGCAGGGTATCTGCTCGATGTCAGCGAGGGCAGCTTGACGATCGACCCGGCAAGTTTGCTGGTTACCGTCGACCCGGTGTCGCGCCTGTATGGTGCGGCCAACCCGGCGTTCTCGGCGGCGGTGAGCGGCTTCGTGCTGGGTGACACGCTGGCCAACGCCACCACGGGCACGCTGGCCCTGGCGACGCCGGCGACCGAGCGCAGCGCGGTGGGGCGGTATGCGGTGACGGCGAGCGGGCTGAGCGCGGGCAACTACCTGATCGAATCGGCAAGCTCGAACGCGCAGGCGCTGTCCATCGACCCGGCGACACTGCTGGTCACGGTCGATCCCGTGTCGCGTCTCTACGGCGCGGCCAACCCGGCGTTCTCTGCGACGGTGAGTGGTTTTCTGTTCGAGGACTCGCTGGCCAACGCCACCACGGGCACGCTGGCCCTGGCGACGCAGGCGACCGAGCGCAGCGCGGTGGGGCGGTATGCGGTGACGGCGAGCGGGCTGAGCGCGGGCAACTACCTGATCGAATCGGCAAGCTCGAACGCGCAGGCGCTGTCCATCGACCCGGCGACACTGCTGGTCACGGTCGATCCCGTGTCGCGTCTCTACGGCGCGGCCAACCCGGCGTTCTCTGCGACGGTGAGTGGTTTTCTGTTCGAGGACTCGCTGGCCAACGCCACCACGGGCACGCTGGCCCTGGCGACGCAGGCGACCGAGCGCAGCGCGGTGGGGCGGTATGCGGTGACGGCGAGCGGGCTGAGCGCGGGCAACTACCTGATCGAATCGGCAAGCTCGAACGCGCAGGCGCTGTCCATCGACCCGGCGACACTGCTGGTCACGGTCGATCCCGTGTCGCGTCTCTACGGCGCGGCCAACCCGGCGTTCTCTGCGACGGTGAGTGGTTTTCTGTTCGAGGACTCGCTGGCCAACGCCACCACGGGCACGCTGGCCCTGGCGACGCAGGCGACCGAGCGCAGCGCGGTGGGGCGGTATGCGGTGACGGCGAGCGGGCTGAGCGCGGGCAACTACCTGATCGAATCGGCAAGCTCGAACGCGCAGGCGCTGGCGATCGACCCCGCGACCCTGACCTATGTCGCTACGCCCGCCACGCGCCCCTACAGCGTTCCGAATCCGCCATTGAGCGGTTCGGTCAGTGGCTTCGTCGTGGGCGACACGCTCGAAACGGCGACCAGCGGCGTGCTCGTCTTCGCGAGCCCGGCGGGACAGTTCAGCCCTCCGGGCGCGTATCCGATCGAGGGCAGCGGGCTGAGCGCGCAGAACTACCGGTTCGAGCAGGCGCTGGAGAACCTTGTTGCGCTGACCGTGACGGCGCGTGCGCCGGGGCCGGAGCAGGGCGCGGTGCTGCGCCCGACCGGCGAGTCTTCGCGGGTGCATGAGCGCAACTTCGGCCTGCCGCCGATGTGCTTTGCGGGCGGGCCGTTGATCGGCGCTGGCGCTGCGCAGGCTGGCGATCTGCTGGCGATGGAGTGGTCGCGGGTGCGCTCGCGGCCCAATCTTTCCAACTGCATCGGCGTGGATGAACGCAATCCGTGCAGCGATTTCTGAACCCTTCGGGCGGCGCTTGCCGCCCCTTCTTCCGGAGGACCTCTTGATCGATCCAGACGCCCTGCTCGCCGAAACACCCGAGCTCCCACCCTGCGGTCCCGATCTCGAGTACGACCCCGCATTCCAGGCGCTGGAAGAGGCGGCACGGGAGCGCATCGCGCAACAGTACGGCGATACCGTCATTCCCGCGCAGGAGCCGCGCTGGCCCGAGGTGCGCGCCACCGCGGAGGGTTTGTTGCTGCGCTCGAAGGATCTGCGCGTGGCCGTGCTGCTTGCGCGTGCCTTGGTCAAAACCGAGGGTTTCTCCGCGCTCGAGTATGGACTAGAAATAATCAGGGGACTGATCGAACGCTATTGGGATGCGCTTCATCCCCGGCTCGATCCGGATGACGACTTCGATCCGATCGTTCGATCGAATGCGCTGGCCCCGCTGGTGGATGCGGGCGCCTTGCTCAAGGACCTGCGTGCGTCGATGGTGTTGCCGGTGCGTTTCGGTGGCGGTTTGAAGGTCCGCGACGTCGAGGTGGCCGCGGGGAAGATGCCGGCGCGTCCCGACGAGCAGGCGTTCTCGCAAGCGCAGGTGGACAGGATGTTCGCGGACGCGGTGCTGGACGACCCCGGAATCGCCGCCGGCGTCGGCAAGACCCTGGCCAGTGCGCGGGCACTCGCCGCGGCGCTGGTCGAGCGGGTGGGGGCTGATCGGGCGGTCGATTTCGCCCCCTTGCTGGGCTTGCTGGGCCTGGTGCAGCAGGTGTGCGCGCGCGTCGCGCCGGCGCCTGCGCAGGCGACGCAGGCCGGGGCCGGGGGGGCGGAAAGGGGTGTGGATGCGGATCGGTTGGCGCCGCAGACGGAGGAGGGGATGAGCGGCGAGATTCGCAACCGGGACGACGCGCTGAGGATGCTCGATACCGTCATCGAGTATTTCGAGCGCAATGAACCGACCAATCCCGCGCCCTTGCTGATCCGTCGGGCGCGCAGGCTGGTCAGCATGAATTTCGTGGACATCATCCGGGACATGGCACCCGAGAGCCTCAAGCAGATCGAGTCGATCGCCGGAGCGGAGCAGAAGGACTGAGCACCGACGATCGCAGCAAACCGTTTCATCCGCTCGACAAGGAGAACCGACGTGGTCACCAGCAGCCAGAAGTTCATCGCGCGCAACCGCGCCCCGCGGGTGCAGATCGAATACGACGTCGAACTCTACGGCGCCGAGAAGAAGATCCAGCTGCCCTTCGTGATGGGGGTGCTGTCCGATCTTTCGGGCAAGCCGGCCGAGCCGCTGCCCAAGGTGGACGAGCGCAAGTTCCTCGAGATCGATGTCGACAACTTCGATAGCCGCATGAAGGCGATGAAGCCGCGGGTCGCCTTCCAGGTGCCGAACACGCTGACCGGCGAGGGCAACCTCAATGTCGAGATCACCTTCGAGAGCATGGACGACTTTTCGCCCGCCGCGGTCGCCGGCAAGGTCGATGCCCTCAACAAGCTGCTCGAGGCCCGGCAGCAGCTCGCCAACCTGATCACCTTCATGGACGGCAAGAGTGGCGCCGAGGAGCTGATCGCCAAGGTCATCCAGGACCCGGCCCTGCTGCAGTCGCTGGCCGCCGCGCCGAAGCCGGCAGACGAAGGCAAGCCGGCTGAAGGCGGCGGCGCCTGAACGCGCACGAGAACGGATCGAGGAGAATTGCGATGGCCGAAGTACAACAAAGCACCCAACTCGCTGGTGTGGCGCTCGAGGGCGACGAACTCGCCTCGCTGCTGCAGAAGGAATTCAAGCCCAAGACCGACGAGGCCCGCAGCGCGGTCGAGCAGGCCGTTCTGACGCTGGCGCAGCAGGCGCTGGCGAACACCACGGTGATCAGCCCGGATGTGGTCAAGTCGATCGAGGCGATTATCGCCGAGCTCGACCGCAAGCTGACCGAGCAGGTGAACGTCATCCTGCACCACCCGGATTTCCAGAAGCTCGAGGGCGCTTGGCGCGGTCTGCATTACCTGGTGAACAACACCGAGACCGACGAGATGCTCAAGATCCGCGTCATGAACATCTCCAAGGCGGACCTCGGCAAGACCCTCAAGAAGTTCAAGGGCACCGCATGGGACCAGAGCCCGGTGTTCAAGAAGATCTACGAGGAAGAATACGGCCAGTTCGGCGGCGAGCCTTTCGGCTGCCTGATGGGCGACTACTACTTCGACCAGAGCCCACCCGACGTCGAACTGCTCGGCGAGATCGCAAAGGTCTCCGCGGCCGCGCATTCGCCCTTCATCGCGGGGGCGAGCCCGACCCTGATGCAGATGGATTCCTGGCAGGAGCTCGCCAATCCGCGCGACCTCACGAAGATCTTCCTCACCCCGGAGTACGCTGCCTGGCGTTCGCTGCGCGAATCCGACGACGCGCGCTACATCGGCCTGGCGATGCCGCGATTCCTCGCACGCCTGCCCTACGGGGCGAAGACCAGTCCGGTCGATGCCTTCGACTTCGAAGAGGACACCGGCGCGGCGGATCATTCGCGCTACACCTGGGCCAACGCGGCGTATGCGATGGCGGTGAACATCAACCGCTCGTTCAAGCTCTATGGCTGGTGTTCGCGGATCCGCGGCATCGAATCGGGCGGCGCCGTCGAAGGCCTGCCGGTGCATACCTTCCCGACCGACGACGGCGGGGTGGACATGAAGTGTCCCACCGAGATCGCGATCTCCGACCGCCGCGAGGCCGAACTGGCGAAGAACGGCTTCATGCCGATCGTGCATCGCAAGAACTCCGACTTCGCCGCCTTCATCGGCGCGCAGTCGCTGCAGAAGCCCTTCGAATACGACGATCCCGACGCCACCGCGAACGCCAACCTGGCCGCGCGCCTGCCGTATCTGTTCGCCTGCTGCCGCTTCGCGCATTACCTGAAGTGCATCGTGCGCGACAAGGTCGGTTCGTTCAAGGAGCGCGAGGACATGCAGCGCTGGCTGCAGAAGTGGATCATGAATTACGTGGATGGGGACCCGGCCCACTCCTCCGAGCAGACCAAGGCCCGTAAGCCGCTGGCGGCGGCAGAGGTGGTGGTCGAGGAGGTGGAAGGCAACCCGGGCTACTACACGTCGAAGTTCTTCCTGCGGCCGCACTATCAGCTCGAGGGGCTGACGGTGTCGCTCAGGTTGGTGTCCAAGCTGCCATCGGCCAAGGCGGCGTAAGGACCAGGGGCGCGGCGCGGGCCCCGGTTCCGCCGCGCTCGTTCGCTCGTGTGCCCTCGATATGG
This sequence comes from Thauera sp., assembly GCA_024235615.1. Lineage (GTDB taxonomy): Bacteria > Pseudomonadota > Gammaproteobacteria > Burkholderiales > Rhodocyclaceae > Thauera. The sequence continues at coordinate 660,780 of JACKMB010000002.1, forward strand.
GAGAGTCATCATGGCTGTAGATATGTTCATCAAGATCGGCGACATCCAAGGCGAGTCGGCCGACGGCAAGCACGCAAAGGAGATCGACGTCCTGTCCTGGAGTTGGGGCATGTCCCAGTCGGGGACGACCCACACCGGGGGCGGCGGCGGATCGGGGAAGGTCTCGGTGCAGGACATCAACTTCGTCAAGTACGTCGACGCGTCCACCCACGCCCTGATCAAGGCCTGCTGCGACGGCAGTCACTTCAAGGAGGCGAAGATCACGGTGCGCAAGGCCGGCAAGGAGGCGCTCGAGTACATCAAGCTGACCATGAAGGAAGTGATCGTCACCTCGGTGGCGACCGGCGGGAGTGGTGGCGAGGACCGGCTGACCGAGAGCATCTCGCTCAACTTCGCCGAGTTCAAGCTCGAGTACACCCCGCAGAAGGAGGATGGCACCGGCGACTCGGCCAAGGAAGTCGCCTGGAGCATCGCGAAGAACCAGCCGGCCTGATGCGGCGGCCGGCGGCCCGGGGGCGCTGCAGCGGCCCCCGGGCTTCCTATCCTTGTGGTCGATGGGCGGGGATCCGAGCATGGCCAAGAGCGACATGTTCCTCAAGGTGGAGGGCGCCCGGTCGGGAACGATCAAGGGCGAATCCGAAGATGCGGAGCGCAAGGGCGAGATCGACGTCGTCTCGTGGTCCTGGGGCATGCACGCCCAGACCGAGATGGGCGGCGGGGGAAGCCTGGCGAAGGCGTCGATGCGCGAGTTCCTGATCAGCAAGCGGGTGGACAGCGCGTCGACTCCGTTGATGGCGGCGCTGCGCAACAACGACCTGATCAAGAAGGCCACGCTCACCGTGCGCAAGGCCGGCAAGGCACCGCTGGATTACTACATCGTGGTGATGGAGCAGGGCCGGATCACCTCGCTCGACGTGGAATCGGTGGGCGAGGAGCACCCCGAGCTCGTCGAACGGCTCAGCTTCTCGTTCCAGAAGATCAGTATCGAATATGTACCGCAGGGGCCGGACGGGCTGGGAATGGGCTCGATGTTGTTCGAGGCCGAGACGATCTGAGCGCGCCTGCCTTCATCCACGCTGACGGGGCCTAACCCGGGAGGTCGAATGATTACCGATGCCGAGAATGCGGTCCGGGCAGGCGATCTTCCGCTTGCACTCGATCGGCTCCAGGACGCCATCCGTGCCAAGCCCGAGGACGTGCGCCTGCGCGTGTTCCTGTTCCAGTTGCTGTGCGTGCTCGGGCGCTGGGAGCGGGCGCTGAGCCAGCTCGAGGTGTGCGCCGAGATGGATGCCGCCGCGATCGCGATGCGCGAGACCTACCGCGACGCGATCGCCTGCGAGCGCGTGCGCGCCGACGTCTTCGCCGGGATCCGCTCGCCGATGCTGTTCGGCGAGCCCGAGACCTGGATCGCGCTGTTGATCGAATCCCTGCTGCGTGCGGGGCGGGGCGAGGAGGAGGCCGGCGAGCGGCTGCGCCAGCAGGCCTTCGAGCTTGCACCCACCACCAGCGGCAGCGTCGATGGCAAGGCCTTCGCGTGGATCGCCGATTGCGACATGCGCCTGGGGCCGGTGCTCGAGGCCATCGTGAACGGGCGCTACTACTGGATTCCGTTCTGCCGCCTGGCGCGCATCGACCTCGAGGAGCCGACCGATCTGCGCGACTCCGTCTGGTTGCCAGCCCATCTTCGCTTCATCAACGGGGGCGAGTCCGTCGCGCTGATCCCGGTGCGCTACCCGGGTTCGGAGTCGGTCGACGACGGACTGATCGCGCTCGCGCGCAAGTCGGTCTGGAGCGAGAGCCGGAGCGGGGTTTTCTGCGGCCTCGGACAGCGCGTGCTGGCGACCGACGTCGGTGAGTATCCGCTGCTCGACATCCGGCAGGTGCGCCTCGGCGAGGATGCGGAGATTGCGCCAGACCATGGCTGACAGCGTCCCGAAGGATCGATTGCAGCCAGCCTTGCTCGACCGCCTGACCGACGAAGAGCCGGATCGCGCGCTCGAGCCGCGCGCGGAGCGACTGATCTCCCGCCAGCACATGCGCCAGAGCGTGCTGCGGGATCTGGGCTGGCTGTTCAATGCAACACGCGCGGCCGATGCGGACGACTGGCCCGGAGCGCCTCTGGCGCTGCGCTCGGTGGTCAATTTCGGCCTTCCCGCGCTTGCGGGCGAGACGGCCTCGACGCTCGACGTGATCCAGCTCGAGCGCGCGATGCGCCAGGCGATCCTCGAGTTCGAACCGCGCATCGACCCTGGCAGCCTCAAGCTGCGCGCCCTCGCCGAGCAGATCGCGCTCGATCGCCACAACCGCATCGAGGTGGAGATCCGCGGCAGCCTGTGGGCACAGCCGACGCCGATCGAGCTGCTGCTGCGCACCAACGTCGATCTCGAGACCGGCCAGATCGAGATCCAGGATCTCGGGCGCTGAATCATGGATCCGCGCCTGCTGCGCTACTACGACCAGGAACTGCGCCATGTACGCGAGATGGGGGCCGAGTTCGCGGCGCAGTTCCCCAAGGTGGCTGCGCGGCTGGGCATGCACGGCATCGAGGTCGCGGATCCCTATGTCGAGCGTCTGCTCGAGGGTTTCGCCTTCCTCGCCGCGCGCGTGCAGCTCAAGCTCGATGCCGAGTTCCCGCGCTTCACGCAGCGCATGCTGGAGATCGTCTATCCGCAGTTCCTGGCGCCCACGCCGGCGATGGTGATCGCGCAGTTCCAGCCGGACATCCAGGATGCCAACCTGGCGCGCGGTTTCCGTATCCCGCGCGGCAGCACGATGCACGGCACGGTCGCGCGCGGTGAGACGACCGCGTGCGAGTTCCGCACCGCGCACGAGGTGTGTCTGCTGCCGCTGGAGGTGGTCGCGGCCAGCTACTTCTCCTTCGCCCCCGACCTGCCCCTGCAGCAGCTGCCTGACGGGCGCCGGGTCAAGGGCGGGCTGCGCATCCGCTTGCGCAGCGGTGCGGGGCTGGGGATCGCCGATCTCGAGCTCGCCCGCCTGCCGATCCATCTCGGCGGCGTCGACGAGGTGGCCTTCAAGCTCTACGAGCTCGCGCTCGGGGCCTGCGTAGGCATGCTCGTGCAGCCGGTAGGGGAGGGCGCGTCGTCGAGCCGGTTCGTGCCCGCGAGCGAGGTGCGTGCGCTCGGCTTCGAGGATGACGAGGCCCTGCTGCCGGTCAACCTGCGCGGATTCCAGGGCTATCGGCTGTTCCACGAGTACGCCGCCTTTCCCCAGCGCTTCTGCTTCATCGACCTGCACGGTCTCGGCGCACCCGCGCGCGCGTGCCGTGGCAGCGAGCTGGAGATCGTGCTGCTGTTCTCGCGCGGCGACCCCACGCTCGAGGGCGTGGTCGATGCCGCCAACCTCAGGCTGTTCTGCGCGCCGGCCATCAACCTGCTCGAGCGCAACGCCGACCGCATCCACGTCGGGGATGGCAGCCACGACTACCACGTCGTCGTCGATCGCACCCGCCCGATCGATTTCGAGGTCCATGCGATCGAGTCGGTGACCGGCTTCGGCAGCGGCGGCGTGCAGGCGCAACGCGAGTTCCTTCCGCTCTATGCGGCCTTCCATCATGAGTCGGCGCAACATGCGGCGTATTTTTGCCAGCAGCGCGAACCGCGCCTGCTGACCGAGGAGCAGAAGCGCCGCGGCACCCGCACGAGCTACGTCGGCAGCGAGGTGTTCATCTCCCTGGTCGACCCCGAGGAGGCTCCCTATTCCGACGAGCTGCGGCAGCTTTCGGTGCGGGTGCTGTGCACGAACCGCGATCTGCCGCTGCAGATGCCGATCGGGCTGGGCAAGACCGACTTCACCCTGGATTCCGCCGCGCCGGTGAGCGCGGTGCGGGTGATCAAGGGCCCGACGCGGCCGGTTTCGGCGCTGCGCGAGGGCAGCGTGGCGTGGCAGTTCATCAGCCACCTGTCGCTGAACTACCTGTCGCTTTCCCATGGCGACGCCGGCGATGCGGCCGCAGCCATGCGCGAGATGCTCGAGCTGTACGCGCTCGCGGGAGACGGCGCGGTCGTGCGGCAGGTCGAAGGCCTGCGCGCGCTGCGGGTCAATCCCGTGGTGCGGCGCTTCCCGCTGCCCGGCCCGGTGAGCTTCGGACGTGGGCTGGAGGTCGAGCTCGAGATCGACGAGATGGCCTTCCAGGGCGGGAGCGCCTTCCTCTTCGGCGCGGTGATGGAGCGTTTTCTCGGACGCTACGTGTCGATCAACTCCTTCGTCGAGACGGTGCTGCGCGCGAGTGGCCGCGGCGAGATCATGCGTTGGGTGCCGCGATGCGGGAATCGGCCGATCGTCTAGCCTTCCTGCGCGCGCTCGAGCAGAAGCCGTACGCGTACGACTTCTACCAGACCCTGCGCCGCATCGAATGCCTGTTCGCGGACAAGCCCAGGCTGGGGCAGGCGCTGCGCCCGGCCGACGAGCCCGTGCGCCTGGCGCAGGAGGCGTCGATGTCCTTCGCGCCCGCGCCGATCGCGGCCTTCCGGCCCGCCGAGGACGCCCGCCCGCCCGAGCTGGTGCAGCGCATCTTCGGCCTGCTCGGCCCCAACGGGCCCTTGCCGCTGCATCTCACCGACTACGCCCGCGAGCGTCAGCTGCATCACGGCGACGCGACCTTCGCGAGCTTCCTCGATCTCTTTCACCACCGCCTGCTGGCGCTGTTCTACCGCGGCTGGGCGCAGGCGCAGCCGGACGTGTCGCTCGACCGCCCGGCGCAGGATCGCTTCGCGATGTACGTCGGCGCGCTGCTGGGCATCGGTCCGGATCGCCTGCGCGGGCGCGACGCGGCGGGGGATCGGGTCAAGCTCTTCCATTCCGGCCTGTTCGCCCGCCAGGTGCGCAATGGCGACGGGCTGCAGGCGATCCTGGCGGACTATTTCGGCGTGGCTGCGCGGGTGGAAAGCTTCGTCGGCCACTGGATGAGGCTGCCCGAGGCGGAGCGTACGCGACTGGGCAGCGGCTCCATGGGCGCACGCCTGGGGTTCGGGGTGGTGCTGGGCGCCAGGGTTTGGGATCGGCAGCACCAGTTCCGCATCCGGCTCGGGCCGATGGGGCTCGCGGACTACGAGGCCTTCCTGCCGGGAGGCCAGTCCTTGCCGCGCCTGCTCGCGCTGGTGCGGCAGTACCTGTGTTTCGAACTCGACTGGGACGTGCGTCTGGTGTTGCGCCGCCCGGAGGTGCCGGCGCTGCGCCTGGGAGGTGGACAGCGCCTGGGATGGACGAGCTGGCTCGGCAGGCCGCGCGGCGAGGACGATCCCGCCCCGCTCGCGCTGCATGCCGAGGACGCGCTCGCGCGACGGGCGCGCAAGGTGAATTGAGCAGGCCATTGCAAGGAGAAGGGGAATGAGCGAGATCAGCCGGATGGCGTTGTTCGGAAAGCTGAACCGGGTGGCCTACAAGGCGATCGAGGGGGCGACCGTGTTCTGCAAGCTGCGCGGCAACCCCTATGTCGAGCTCGAGCACTGGGTGATGCAGATCGTGCAGGCGCAGGACAGCGACTGGCACCGCATCATCAAGCACTACCAGGTCGACATGGCCGTGCTCGCGCGCGACATCACCACCGCGCTCGACCGCCTGCCGCGCGGTGCGACCTCGATCACCGACCTGTCGGAGAACATCACCAACGCGATCGAGCGCGGCTGGGTCTATGGCTCGCTGATGTTCGGCGACAACGCGGTGCGCACCGGCTACCTGCTGCTCGGAATGCTCAAGACGACCTACCTGCGCAACGCGCTGTACGCGATCTCGCGCCAGTTCGAGCGCATCCGCGCGGAGGACCTGTCCGAGGCGCTGGTGCAGGTCGTCAGCGGTTCGCCCGAGGACCTCCTCGGCGAAGCGAGCGGCTCCACCGCCGAGCCCGGCGAGGCCAGCGGCGCGATGGCGCCGGCCGCGCTCGGCAAGCAGGAGGCCCTGCACAAGTTCGCCATCGACCTCACCGAGAAGGCGCGCAAGGGCGAGGTCGATCCGGTGCGCGGCCGCGACGAGGAGATCCGCCAGATCGTCGACATCCTGATGCGCCGGCGCCAGAACAACCCGATCATCACCGGCGAGGCCGGCGTCGGCAAGACGGCGGTGGTGGAGGGCTTCGCCCAGCGCATCGTGCAGGGCGACGTGCCGCCGCTGCTTCAGGGCGTCAAGCTCCTCACGCTGGACATCGGCCTGCTGCAGGCCGGGGCGAGCATGAAGGGCGAGTTCGAGCAGCGCCTGCGCCAGGTCATCGACGAGGTGCAGGCCAGCCCGAAGCCGATCATCCTTTTCATCGACGAAATCCACACCCTGATCGGCGCCGGCGGCACGGCCGGCACGGGTGACGCCGCCAACCTGCTCAAGCCCGCGCTCGCCCGCGGCAACCTGCGCACGATCGGCGCCACCACCTGGGCGGAGTACAAGAAGTACATCGAGAAGGACCCGGCGCTGACGCGGCGCTTCCAGATGATCCAGGTGCAGGAGCCCGACGAGGCCAAGGCCACCCTGATGCTGCGCGGCGTGGCGACGGTGCTGGAGAAGCACCACCGCGTGCAGCTGCTCGACGAGGCCATGGAGGCGGCGGTGAGGCTCTCGCACCGCTACATCCCCGCACGCCAGCTGCCCGACAAGGCGGTGAGCCTGCTCGACACCGCCTGCGCCCGGGTGGCGGTGAGCCAGCACGCGACGCCGGCCGAGGTCGAGGACTGCCGGCGCCGCATCGAGGCGCTCGATACCGAGCTCGAGATCATCGGGCGCGAGGAGCTGGTCGGCATCGAGATCGGTACGCGCCGTGGCGATGCCGAGGCGCGCCGGGCGCAGGAGCTCGCCCGCCTTGGCGAGCTCGAGGCGCGCTGGAAGGAGGAGAAGGGTCTGGTCGACCAGATCCTCGAGCTGCGCGGCAAGCTGCGGGCCGGGGGCGAGCGCGTCGATCACCCGCCCGCCGACGTCGAGCCGGCTGCACCGGAGCTCGCTGCGAGCACGCCGCCTTCGGGCGACGCCGGCGAACTGGCGGCGCAGGCCCCGCCCGCCGACGCTTCGGCGCCCGCGGACGCCCCCGCGGCAGCGCTGGAGCCGGCGCCCGCGGCCCCTGCTGCGACGGCAGCCGGCGGGGCAGACGAGGCCGGTGCCGCAGCCGTGCAGCCACCCGCCGAGGACCGCGCCGCCCTGCTGGAGCAGCTCAAGACCCTGCAGGAACACCTGCGCGGCCTGCAGGGCGAGACGCCCCTGATCATGCCCACGGTGGACGAGCAGTCGGTCGCCAGCGTGGTGGCCGACTGGACCGGCATCCCGGTCGGGCGCATGGTCAAGAACGAGATCGAGGCCGTGCTGCACCTGGCCGACACCCTGGAGCAGCGCATCATCGGCCAGCGTCATGCGCTCGAGATGATCGCCCGCCGCATCCAGACCTCGCGTGCGCGCCTGGACAACCCGAACAAGCCGATCGGCGTGTTCATGCTCGCCGGCAGCTCGGGCGTGGGCAAGACCGAGACCGCGCTCGCGCTCGCCGAGGCGCTCTACGGCGGCGAGCAGAACGTGATCACCATCAACATGAGCGAGTACCAGGAGGCGCACACGGTCTCCACGCTCAAGGGCGCGCCGCCCGGCTACGTGGGCTACGGCGAGGGCGGCGTGCTGACCGAGGCGGTGCGCCGGCGCCCCTACTCGGTGGTGCTGCTCGACGAGATGGAGAAGGCGCACCCGGATGTGCACGAGCTCTTCTTCCAGGTCTTCGACAAGGGCTGGATGGAAGACGGCGAGGGCAGGGTGATCAGCTTCAAGAACACGCTGATCCTCATCACCACCAACGTCGGCACCGACCTCATCATGGGCCTGTGCAAGGACCCCGAGCTGCTGCCCGACCCCGAGGGCATCGCGCGCGCGCTGCGCGAGCCGCTGCTCAAGGTCTTCCCGCCCGCGCTGCTCGGCCGGCTGGTGGTGATCCCGTACTACCCGCTGACGGACGCGATCATCGGCCTGATCGCCCGCCTGCAGTTGAAGCGCATCGGCCGCCGCATCCACGACAACCACAAGATCGAGTTCAGTTTCGACGAGGAGGTGGTGAAGCTGATCATCGGCCGCTGCACCGAGGTCGAGAGCGGCGCGCGCATGATCGACGCGCTGCTGACCAACACCCTGTTGCCGCGCATCAGCCAGGAGTTCCTCACCCGCATGGTCGAAGGCAGGGCGGTCGACCGGGTACAGGTCGGCGTGGCGGAGGGTGACTTCCGCCTGTCCTTCGACGCCGCACCCGCGGGCGGGGAGGCGGGATGAGCTCCGCACCTTCCGCGCCCGCCGCGACGGCGGGCGAGGCGCCGATGAGCGTCGACGAGGCGCTCGGGCACGCGCTGCGCCTGCACCGCGCGGGGTATCTGGACCCGGCCGAGAAGATCTATCGCGCGATCCTCGGCCTGTGCCCGGACGAGGCCGAGGTCTTGCACCTGCTCGGCATGCTCCGCCACGCGCGCGGTGACAGCGCCGAGGCGAGCGCACTGATCCGGCGCGCGCTCGCGCTGGTGCCCGATGCACCCGGCGCCTGGAACAACCTCGGTAACGTGCTGCTCGAGTCCGGCAGCGTCGACGACGCGATCGCCGCCTACCGTCGCTGCCTGGAGCTCATGCCCGACTTTGCCGAGGCGCACAACAACCTCGGTACGATCCACCGCAGCCGCAGCGAGTGGAGCCTCGCCGAGGAGGCTTACCAGCGCGCGCTGCAGCTCGCGCAAGCGCGTGTCGAGGCAGGCGAGCCGGCGGAGCTGCTCGCGGACGTGCACAACAACCTCGCCGGCTTGATGCTCGCGCGCGGTCGGCTGCGCGCGGCGGTCGACCACGCCTGCCGGGCGATCACCGCATCCCCCGGCCAGGTCGGGGCGCGCAAGCTGCTCGGGCTGGCGTACTACACCCTGGGCGAGTTCGACAAGGCCGCAGACGTGTACCGCAGCTGGCTCGCCGACGAGCCGGACAACCCGATCGCGCGCCATCACCTCGCCGCCTGCACCGGCGAGGCCGTGCCGGCGCGCGCAGCGGACGACTACGTCGAGCGCACCTTCGACGCCTTCGCCTCCAGCTTCGACGAGAAGCTGCAGCGCCTGCACTACCGTGCGCCGATGCAGGTGGCGCAGGCGCTGGAGGAGGCGTACGGGGCGCCGGCGGCGACGCTCGATGTCCTCGATGCGGGCTGCGGTACCGGCCTGTGCGGTCCGCTCGTGCGCGCCCACGCGCGACGGCTCGAGGGCGTGGACCTGTCGGCGCAGATGCTGCAGCGTGCCGAGCGCCGCGGCGTCTACGACCAGCTCCACAAGGCCGAACTCGGCGCCTTCCTCGCCGCCCGGCCGGCAGCCTGGGACGTGGTGCTGTCGGCCGACACGCTGTGCTACTTCGGCGATCTGGGTGCGGTGCTCGCCGCGGCGCACGGCGCGCTGCGCCGCGGCGGACGGCTCTTCTTCACCGTCGAGGCGGTTGGCGACGAGGACGCCGGGCCGCCCTTCATCCTCCAGCCCAACGGGCGCTACGCCCACACTCGCAACCACGTGGTCGCGGCGCTCGTGGCGGCAGGCTTCGAGGCTGCCTTGCCGAGCGCGCAGGTGTTGCGCACGGAGGGCGGGGAGCCAGTCGCGGGCTGGCTGGTCGGGGCTTGCAAGCCCTGATCCGCCGGTCCGGCGTGGCCCGCGCGCGGGCAATCGCGTGCTGGCGTTTTGGCGGGCGATTGCCTAGAAAGAATGCATGAGAGCCCAGAGGGGAACCGTATGCCGCGGGTCATGGAGATCACCACGCCGCTCGGTGACGGAGTGCTGCTCTTTCACGCGATCTCCACGCGCGAGGAACTCGGTCGGCTCTTCGAATACCAGATCGATGTGCTGAGCGAGCGAAACGACATCGACCCGAACAAGCTGCTCGGGCACAACGTGACGGTCAGGGTCGAGCTGCCCGACGGTGGCGAGCGCCACTTCGATGCCTACGTGACGGCCTTCTCGCTCGTGGGAGTGCTTGGGCGCTACCTGCGCTATCGCATCGTGGGGCGGCCCTGGCTGTGGTTCCTCACCCGCTGCGCGGACTGCCGCATCTTCCAGAATCAGAAGGTGCCCGAGATCATCGCGGAGATCTTCGGCAAGTACTCGATCGCCGCCTACGAGCTCGATCGCCTCACGGGCACGTACGAGCCGTGGGAATACTGCGTGCAGTACCGCGAGACCGACTTCAACTTCGTCAGCCGGCTGATGGAGCAGCAGGGGATCTACTACTACTTCACCCACAAGGACGGCAAGCACACCGCGGTGTTGTGCGATTCGCCGAGCGCGCACGAGCCTTACCCGGGCTACGCGCAGCTCCCCTTCGTCAGCGGCGAGCGCGCGCTGCGCATCGAGCGGGAGCGGATCACCGAATGGGGCTTTTCCTGGGAGGTGCAGCCGGGGGCGTACGCCATCGACGACTTCGACTTCAAGAAGCCGAGCGTCGAGCTGCTGCAGCAGACCCGACACAAGCGCGACTACGCCGAAGCGGAGCACGAGATCTACGACTACCCGGGCGAATACGACAGCAAGGGCGAGGGCGAGGCCTACGTACGCATCCGCCTGGAGGAACTGCAGTCGCAGGTGCAGATCATGCAAGGGGCCGGCAATGCGCGTGGGATCGCGACGGGCTGCGTGTTCGAGCTCGAGGAGCAGCCACGCGAGGACCAGAACCGCAAGTATTTGATCACTGCGAGCCGCCTCGATTTCGTGCTCGCCGCGCATGAGGCCGGTGGTGGAGAGGGGGCGAGCTTTCGCAGCAGCTTCGACTGCATCGCCAGCGACCTGCCTTTCCGCACCCAGCGCACCACGCGCAAGCCGCTGGTGCAAGGCCTGCAGACGGCGATCGTGGTCGGCCCCGCCGGCGACGAGATCTACACCGACGAGTACGGCCGGGTGAAGGTGCACTTCCACTGGGACCGCCACGGCAAGGACGACGAGAACGCCTCGTGCTGGATCCGCGTGTCGCATCCGTGGGCGGGCAAGAACTTCGGCATGGTGGCGATGCCGCGCATCGGCCAGGAGGTGGTGGTCGAGTTCCTGGAGGGCGACCCCGACCGACCGCTCATCACCGGCCGCGTCTACAACGCCGAGCAGATGCCGCCCTGGGAACTGCCCGCCAACAAGACCCAGACCGGCGTGCTGACGCGCTCCTCGCTCGGCGGCAGCGGCGCCAACGCCAACGCCATTCGCTTCGAGGACAAGAAGGGCAGCGAGCAGCTCTGGATCCACGCCGAGAAGAACCAGGACATCGAGGTCGAGAACGACGAGACGCACTGGGTCGGGCACGACCGCATGAAGACCATCGACAACGACGAGACCACCCACGTCAAGCACGACCGCACCGAGACGGTCGACAACAACGAGACCATCACCATCCACGGCCAGCGCACCGAGACGGTGGACAAGGACGAGACGATCACCATCCACCAGAACCGCAGCGAGCGGGTCGACATCGACGAGAAGATCTCGATCGGGGCCAACCGCAGCGAGGATGTGGGTGTGAACGAGAGCATCACGATCGGCAGCGACCGCAGCGTCACCGTGGGGGCCAACGAGACCAAGACCGTCGCGCTCCAGCGCACGCACACCGTGGGCGTGAACGAGACCATCGCCATCGGTGCGGCGCAGGAAGTGGCGATCGGCGCCTTCCAGTCGGTGAATGTGGGGGCGAACCTGTCGACCTCCGTCGGTGCCGACGAATCGCGCGACGTGGGCGGCGGCCGCGGCACGAACGTCGGCAAGGATGACTCGCTGAAGGTGGGCAAGAACCTCGTCATCGACGCGGGCGACTCGGTCACGATCAAGACCGGCAGCGCCAGCATCAGCATGAAGAAGGACGGCACGATCACGATCAAGGGCAAGGACATCACCATCGAGGGCTCCGGAAAGATCAACGTGAAGGCGGGGGCCAACGTGGTGATGAAGGGCTCGAAGATCCTGCAGAACTGATGGAGAAGACCATGAGTGGAAGGGATCCGATCGAGGGTTCGAGCTTGCCGAAGGCGACGTTTCGCGATGGCGCCGAACTGTTGCAGCCGCTGCTCGAAGGCGCGTCGGCAGTCACCAGCGCGCCACAGCGGGTCGATGGCGTCCTGGTCGGCGAGCTTGTCGCCATTGCCGACGAAGGCCGCACGCCCCTCGTGCTCTACCCCGGGCAACCCGGCACGGCCGCGATCGGCGCCCGCAGCACCGTCGATCTGCATGGCGCGCACATCGGCAAGCGCATGGTGCTGATGTTCGAAGGCGGCGATCCGCTGCGGCCCATCGTCATGGGCGTGCTTCGCCAGGGCGAAGGCTGGCCTCTGGAGGAGCGTCCCGGGCAGGTCGAGCTCGACGTCGATGGCGAGCGCATGACCGTCAGCGCCAGGGAGCAACTCGTCCTGCGCTGCGGCAAGGCGAGCGTGACGCTCACCAAGTGCGGCAAGGTGCTCATTCAAGGGACCTATGTATCGAGCCGCTCCTCGGGTGTGAACCGCGTCAAGGGCGGCAGCATCCAGCTCAACTGAATCGTGCCGACGAGCGATCCGCGCCATGGAACTCATCAACGCCACCCGCATGCTCGCCGGCTACACGATGGGCATCGAGCCCAGCGGGAGAGAGCTGCTGGTCGTGGTGATCAAGGGCACCTTCCACCTGCCCAGGAACGGCGAAGAGGTCCGACTGCACGAGGAACAGCTGCCTCTGGTGATGGCGGACACCTTCACCGGGGAGCCGGGGTTTTCCGCGCCGATGTACGAGGCCGACTTCGCGCCGCGCAAGCCGTGCTGCGACGTCCTGCTGCTGGGTAGCGCCTACGCGCCGGACGGACGCCCGCTGACGCGGGTCCCCGTCGGGCTGCGCATCGGCAACATGAGCAAGCGCTTCGCGGTGGTCGGCGACCGGCACTGGGAGGTCGGCCTGGGTCGGATCAGCGCCAGCCCGCCGGAGCCTTTCGTCATCAAGCCGATCTCGTATGACGTAGCCTTCGGCGGCGTCGACAACGAACATGAGGATTTCGCCAAGCACGGCGCCTGCATGCGCAATCCGGTCGGACGCGGCTACCGCCTTCAACTCAAGAGCGAATGGGTGGATGGCAAGCCCTTGCCGAACACGGAAGAGCTGAACCGCCCGGTCGACCGGCCCGACGGCGACTTCGCACCGATGGCCTTCGGCCCCATCGGCCGCAACTGGGAACCGCGCTACCGCTACGCCGGCACCTACGACCAGGACTGGCTCGACAAGGTCTTCCCCTTCCTGCCGGCGGATTTCGACGAGCGCTATTACCTGTCCGCCCCGCCGGACCAGCAATTGGCGATACCGATCGGCGGGCCGGAGGTGACGCTGATCAATCTCACCGCCGACGGCAGGCGCAGCTTCACACTTCCGGACTTCGAAGCCCCGGTCCATGTGTTTCCGAAGAAGGGCGAGCGCGAGGACTATAAGGCGATGCTCGACACCATCGTCTTCGAGCCCGACCAGGAACGCCTGACGATGACTTGGCGTGTCGCCCGTCCGCTCAAGAAGAACATGTTCGAGATCGCGCAGGTGCTGGTCGGCAAGAAAGGCAAGGAGTGGTGGCAGAAGCGGGAGGAGGTCGCCGCTCCGATCCCGCTCGTGGTGGTGTCGGACGACCGAGAGCCCGCGGAGAAGTGAAGACATGCCCGCCTCCCCGATCGCGATAAAGCGAACAGGCTTGGTCACCAGCGTTGGCCTGTCGACCCCCGCCGCCTGCGCCGCGATTCGCGCCAAGGTCAGCAATCCTACGGAAACCCGCTTCATCGATGCCGGCGGCGAACGGATCATGGCGCACCAGGTGGCGCTAGAGGCGCCTTGGAGCGGCCGCAGCAAGCTATGCAAGATGGCGGCAATGGTGATCGCCGACTGCTTGAGGGACATCCCGCGCGAGGAATGGGGAAGGGTGCCCCTGCTGCTCGCCGTGGCCGAAAGGGAACGGCCCGGGCGATTGGATGGGCTCGACGATCGGCTGTTTCTGGAAATTCAGGATGAACTCAGGGCCCGCTTCGCTTCCGAATCCTGCATCGTTGCGCATGGGCGCGTGAGCGTCGTCATCGCCTTGGCCCTAGCGCGCAAACTGATCGCCGATGGCAATAATTCACTGGTGTTGATCGCTGCCACCGACAGTCTCCTTGCCTGGCCGACGCTCAGCGCCTACGAGCGCGAGGATCGCCTGCTCACGCCGCGCAACTCAAATGGGTTTATGCCCGGGGAGGGCGCCGGTGCGCTGCTCGTCGGTCAGCCCACAGGCGATGGTGAACTGCATTGCAACGGCATTGGCTTTGCGATCGAGAATGCATCGATCGATTCGGATGAGCCGCTGCGCGCGGACGGGCTGAGCGCGGCGATCAAGTGCGCGCTTGCCGACGCGGGGTGTGAACTGCATGACCTCGATTACCGAATTACCGACATTTCCGGTGAGCAGTACTACTTCAAGGAGGCAGCCCTCGCCTTGTCGCGCGTGCTCCGCCAGCGCAAGGAGGAATTTGAACTCTGGCATCCGGCGGAGTCGATTGGCGAAACGGGCGCCACGGCAGGAGTCGCGGCGCTTGCAGTTGCGGGAGACGCGGCACGCAAGTTCTACGCGCCGGGGACGGGAATCCTGGCCCACTTTTCGAACGATGCGGGTCGGCGTGCTGCGGCCGTGTTGAACTTCAGGGGCACGTGATGGCGAACCATGTGTACGCCAACAATATGGAGGTCTCTTGTAAGGCTGCGGCTGGCAAGTCCATCTGTGCTTTCCCCGATGTCTGCTTCACGCCACCTCAGACGCCTGCCACACCACCGGGTGTTCCGATTCCCTATCCCAACACGGGGATGTCGTCGGACACGACGGACGGATCGAGCACGGTGAAGGTTTCTGCTCAGGAGGTGATGCTCAAGAACAAGAGCTACTTCAAGAAGAGCATGGGCGATGAGGCGGGTTGCGCACCAAAGAAAGGGCTCATCAATAGCCAGAGCCGCGGCAAGGTTTATTTCAAGATGTGGTCGATGGACGTCAAGATCGAGGGTGAGAACGTCGTCCGACATCTCGACATCACGACTCACAATCATGCTTCCGATATCGGCAACGAAAGTTGTCCTTGGCCGCAAGTCGAACGCATGCTGCCTCCGGCGAACGCGAATACCAAACCCTGCCCGGCGAAAGAGGATGCCTGCAAGAAGAAAACCGAGGCGCTAAAGAAGAACAAAAAGGCGAAGGGCAAGCTCCGCGGGACTAAGGAGTACAAAGATGCAAAAAAACGTGTCAACAACCAAAAGAAACCGATCACCTGTCCGACCTGCGGTGGAAAAGTGAACAAGGTTTCGCCTGACCACATCGTTCCCGTAGCGATCGTCGCGCAGATGCCGGGCTTTGCGTGTCTCTCCAAAGTCGACCAGAGCAAAGTCGTGAATCATCCGAGCAACTTCATCGGCATCTGCGGTTCCTGCAACTCTTCCAAGAGTGACACGATGTGGTTCCGATGGAAGGGGCATCAGAAAAAGGGGCTGACTTGGTCACCCGAGCTGGCGGGCAAGGGGAAGAGGGTATCCGGCAATCTCCTCGTCAACCTGAAAAACATGATCAAGTCCAAGGAGTGTGCCTAAGTGGCTAATCTACCCGCTATCGATCCGAAGCTGCTAGAGGACGAATTGAGTCCTTTCATCGAGTTGGAAGAGGGAATCCGCTGGCTGCCTTTACCCGCAGACGCCGCCGAGCTCGAAACATGGCGAATTCCGGAAGTCTGGCTGCCTGCGCTGAGCGGAGAAAGCAGCGCCTCCGAGAAGGTCGCCGCACTGTGGGTCGGACTCAAACCCCTGCTCCCTCGCACGCTCGCGGTCTTCACCGAAAAACTCTACGGGCTCGCATTGTTGGGGACCCAGGAGCGCGGCTTGTCGTTAGTTTATGTGTTCAACGACGACGGTGATCTAAGCGCGCAACGTGGCTTTGCTCCGCCGCCTGCGCTGCCGGCGGTCGCGGGCCGCTTCCCGGTCGACCTAGCTCCGTTCTACCGTGTGCATGACGGCCTCGTGAATTTCATGAGTGAAGACGGCGGTCCGTTGCCCATTGCCGAATGGAAAACTCTCGTCGACCCGGTTTCAAAGAAGGAGAGCCTCGTCAAAATCGCGATCAACGGACCGGATGCGTTTGGCTTCGACATCTCCGAGGACCCCGTAGAAGCCTATGCAGTTTGGCCCGAGGAAGAGGAAGTGGATCTCGTCGAAGATCCTTGGGCTTTTCTGGATGAATTGATCGCCGCACCCTTCGAGGATTAATAAGGCGTCATGTAACGAGCCGCGACCCCGAATACGGGGCAAGGCGACATAGGACACGCAACGACTCCCGAAGCACACACGTGGGTGATTTCGCTCATGAAATCACGGTGATAGGGAGGATTGGGGAAAGACCACGTTTTTACCATTCGGCATTAAATAATTCCAGTCATGCAACAACTGAACAACAGCGGACGGGGGTGTCGTAATTCGATCCATGCAGAGCAATCTTCCCCAGCCCATTCTGACCGTCGTTCGCCAGCACGCCGATGAAGCTGCGCACCTTCGCCACGTACGCTCCGTGCTGGTCGCGGCGCCGCATGTAAAGCTGCACCACTTGCGGCGGCTGGATGACCGGATTGCCGCTCATCTCGACGGCTTGGCGGTGGCGGGCGAATGCGGTTCGCAGTTCTGCGATGCGGCGCTCGAGTCGCCGGGCACGGGTGAGATGTTCTGTGCCGCCATTCGCGCCCTCGACGAGCGCAAGGTCGATGGTCTCGACAAGGTGCTGGCGATCGCGGCCGCGTTGCCCGAGACGCTTACAGGTCTCGTCTCGGCCTTGGGTTGGGTTTCTGCGCCTGGCCTGAAAGGGATCGTGAGCGGCTTGCTGACCAGTTCGGACCCATTCCGGCAGCGCATCGGGATTGCCGCCTGCGCCCTGCATCGGGTGGATCCCGGTCCGCCGCTGGTGAGTTTGGTCGCCTCCACCGAGCCGGCATTGCGCGCCCGCGCAATGCGGTGTGCCGGCGAGCTGGGGCGAGTCGACCTGCTGCCGCTCCTCGTCTCCGCCCTCCAGGACAAAGACCCCGAGTGCCGCTTTCGCGCGGCACAGGCGGCCGTTCTGCTCGGCGATCGCCGAACTGCCCTGGCAGCGCTCCGGGATGTGGCGCTGCAGCCGGGTCCGTTCCGCCTGCAGGCACTTGCGCTTGCGCTTTTTGCGGCGGAGACCACGTCTGCGTACGAGCTGCTGAAGCAGGTGGCCAGCCAGCGCGAAGACGTGCGTCTGCTGATCCGCGCCGTGGGCCTGGCGGGGGATACGGCGCGCATCCCGTGGCTGGTTGGCCTGATGTCCGACGACGAGCTCGCGCGCCTCGCGGGCGAGGCCTTCAGCTTCATCACCGGGGCGGATCTCGCCTGGCTCGACCTCGAGCGCAAGCCGCCCGAAAACGTCGAGCCCGGCCCCAGCGACCATCCCGAGGACGAGGACGTGTCGATGGACGAGGACGACGGCCTGCCCTGGCCCGATCAGGCAAGGGTGCAGGCGTGGTCGGCGGCGAACTCGCAGCGTTTCCAGCCGGGCATACGCTATTTCATCGGTGCCGCCCCTTCCTGGGAGCACTGCCTGCAGGTGTTGAAGGACGGCTACCAGCGCCAGCGCGTCGCCGCCGCGTACTACCTCTGCCTGCTGCGGCCGGGCACGCCCTTGTTCAACTGCGCCGCGCCGGCGTGGCGGCAGAAGCGCTTGCTGGAGAGGATGAGCTGATGTTCGAGCCGAGAAACCTCTTCCCCGTCATTGCGCTGGTCTTTCTGCTGTTGGCAGTCGCGCGCAGGTCGAGGGCGCGGGGAAGGGCGGACCGTGCCGCGCGCACCTGGCTCTGGATGGCGCTGATCTTCGGGCTCGTGTCGGTGTGGTTGCGCCTTTCGTAGTCGCTGGGCGCAGCGTTGCATGCCTCGACGATCGGACTGCGAACATCCTGCCCGATCATTTCGCCAGCATCCCGCTCGTCAGATGCGCCTCGTCGTACGCGAACACGATCTCCGGATTCGGCAGCACCAGGTCGCGGTCCTTGCCGTCGTAGTGCAGGCGCATCAGCAGGTCCTTGATCAGGTTGATGCGGGCGAGTTGCTTGTTCTCGGCGCGCACCACGGTCCACGGGGCGGACAGGGTGTGCGTGCGGGCGAACATCTCGTTGCGTGCCTGGCTGTAGTCGGCCCAGTGCTTGAGCGCTTCGGCGTCGATCGGGCTCAGCTTCCATTGCTTGAGCGGATCCTTGCGCCGGTCGCGCAGGCGCTTTTTCTGCTCCGCCTGGCTGATGTCGAGGTAGTACTTGAACAGCTTGATTCCGGAGCGCACGAGCATGTGCTCGAAATCGGGGGCGGTTTCCATGAACTCGTCGTATTCCGCCTCGCTGCAGAAGCCCATGACGCGCTCGACCCCGGCGCGGTTGTACCAGCTGCGGTTGAAGAGCACGAATTCCTGGCACGCGGGCAGGTGGGGTACGTAGCGCTGGAAATACCAGGTGCCGCGGTCGCGGTCGGATGGCCGGCCGAGCGCAACCACGCGGGTTTCGCGTGGGCTCAGGTGCTCGATGATGCACTTGATCGTGCCATCCTTGCCGGCGCCGTCGCGACCTTCGAGGATGACGAGGATGCGGTCGTTGCACTGGATGAAATGGCGCTGCAGCTTCACCAGCTCGATCTGCAAGGCGTGCAGGGTCTTCTTGTAGTCCTTCCTGCCGATGGACAGGGCCTCGGCGACCACGATGGCGCGGCTTGGCTGATTGCTCATTTTTTGCTCGACGAGAAATGTGAAGGAGAGCGGAGGCGAGGATCCTGCCGGGTCGCTTGCCAAGCAGGACCCGCTGCTTCGGGTCCAGGCCTGACTCACGACCGGTCGGCCGAGGGAATCCCTCGTGGCCGTGGCTCCTGCCTCGGGAATTCGCCCTGTATCGAATACGCATCCCGCCTCAGGCCGTCGACGACCATTCTGCAAGGCGTCGATCGAGGACATCGAAATCCCCAACGGCGTACACCGCGAGGATTGGCGCTGCCGCCCCGGACGCCTCACGGCTGGCGACGAGGGAGTGGAGCAGTTTCACCACGTTGAAGTCGGTGGGTACGATGCAACCGTCGCTCCCGCGCGCTCCGCGACCGTGGATCGCAAATCCCGCGCGGTCGCGCATCCGGTTGTCTGCATAGGGGATCAGGCGGATCCAGTTCGCCCGTTTCTCATGGGTGCGCAGGGTGTACAGACCCATGATCAGCGGCCCGCCGGCACGCTTGCCCTGCTTCTTCACCGAGGTGAGATAGGGATTGTTGGCGAGAATCGGATTCTCTGCGCCCGGGGTCTTGCTGCCGGCGCGTCCGCCGGAAACCGCGTGTGCGCTGATCGAAACACCGTCGATTTCGCCGGTGAGCGTCTGCTCGAGGATATTGAAGCCGAGATCGGCACCCATGTTCTTGTAATACATCTCCCGTTCCTCCCTGGAAAACGGCAAGTGCTGCTGGGCGCCGCCAAGGCCGGCGATGCAAGCGCGGCGCTGCATATCGCGGACAGTTTCTTCATAGCACCGCGCCGCGTCTTCCGCGAGGTCGGCAGCACTGCATGACGCCCGAACTCCATCCGCAGTCCCGCGCCGGGCACTTCGCCTTCATCACTTCGGTTTCATGGAAGGAGCCCTTCCTGCTGTCTATGATGAAATCGTGGCTGCCCCGGCTCGCGTGCTGGGGCACGGCGGCTTTTTTCGGGCATGGGGGAGGGCTCGTGCAGATGATCCGGATCCGCGTACTTTCCATCGATGGCTCGGCGCCGGCCCAGCCTTCGCAGGCCGAATTCGCCGAGGCCGGAGGCACCATCGGGAGGGCCGAGAGCAATGACCTCGTGCTGGACGATCCCGATCGTCACGTCTCGCGCGTGCAGGCTCGGGTGGAGTGCGGTACGGCGGGTTGCCGGCTCACCAACCTCGGCACCAATCCGGTCGATGTCGACGGGCGCGGCCTGAGTACTGGGGAGGCGGCTGCGCTGCGAGCCGGGGTGCGCATCGTGATCGGCCGCTATGTGCTCGAAGCGCTCGACCTGCGCGAGGCGGCGTCCTCTTCCCCGGGTCCGGCCATGGCAGCCCCCGCGCCATGCGGCGAGGCGATCGGCGTGGCCGGGGATCCGCTCGGCCTGTTCGGTGCGGGGATCGGCCAAGCTCGGGCGGACGACCCGTTCGCCGAATTCCTCTCGCCTTCACCGAGTGCGCCGACTGTGCCGCCGAGCGCAGCGGGGAACTCCCCGGCTCCACCCGGCGGGGTGACGAACGCCGCTGTCGGGGCTGTCGATGCCTCGCGGGGCCGCGCGACGGGCGCTCGCCCGCTGATCCCCGACGACTTCGATCCCTTCGCCGAGCCGATGGAGCCGCCGCCCGCAGCGCGTCCGAGCCCGCCGCCCGCGCTGGACGAGCTCGGTTTCGGCGCGCGCGGCCCGGAGACCGGGGAGGCGGGCATCAGCACGATGTTCGGGCTCGGGCCGACGGAGCGCGACGCGGCGCTCGATCCTTTTGCGGGGACTCCGCTCGCCGAACCCGCGGCCGCACCGTCCGCCGGGGCAGAGGGTGCGCCCGCGGTGCCGCTCGATCCGCTCGACGCGATGTTCGACGCACCGGCGAAGCCAGCACCGGCCGCGCCTCTGCCGGACCATGTGCCCGAACTCGACGGCAGTTTCCGGCCGCCGGCCGCGGCTCCGAATGCCCCGCAGGACGCCTTCCTTTCCTGGGATGCCGAACGATCTCCGGCTGTTTCATCCGGCGCACCGGCAGCGCGGCAGCAGGGCGAAGCGCAGTTTCGCGACGCCGATGCGGCGATGGCGCCGGTGGGCGAGCCGGCAGCGACTTCGGGCACAGGTGCGGGTGCGCCGCAACCGCCGCAGGGTGCGCCGCCCCCGCCGGCTGGCGTGCACCTCGAAGCATTGGGCGGGATGGGGCCGTCGGTGCCGGATGCGCAGGACTTGAGTGGCGCGCCCGCGGTCGTGGCAGCCCCCGCACGGGCGGGGATCGTGCCCTCCACGCCGTCCACGGCCAGCGCGCCCCGCAGCGACGAGTCCGCCGCGTTGATGCGAGCCTTCCTTTCCGGTCTGGACATCTCCGACCCGGGGCTGCCGGCGCAGCCCAGCCCGGAGTGGATGCAGGCCATCGGCCGCCTGCTGCGCGAGGCTACGCAGGGCACCCTGGACCTGCTGCTGGCGCGCGCGGTGGTCAAGCGCGAGGTGCGCGCCGAGGTGACCATGATCGTCAGTCGCGGCAACAATCCGCTCAAGTTCTCGCCCAACGTCGAGGTTGCGCTGTCTCACCTGCTCGCGCCGCGCGGGCAGGGCTTCCTGTCTCCGGTCGAGGCGATGCGCGACGCCTACGGGGATCTGCGCGCGCACGAGTTCGGCTTCATGGCCGGGATGCGGGCGGCGCTCGCGGGGGTGCTGGCGCGCTTCGATCCGCAGGCGCTCGAGGCCCGGCTGAGCGAGCCTTCCATGCTCGACAACCTGGTTCCGATCAATCGCCGTGCGCGCCTGTGGGGCCTGTACACCGAGCTCTATCGCGAGATCGCGCGCGAGGCGGAGGACGACTTCCAGGATCTCTTCGGAAAGGCCTTCCTGCACGCCTACGAGGAGCAGGTGCGACGCATGGAGGCCGGCGAGAAGGATGAGGACGGGGAGACGGCCGGATCATGAAGCTCGATATCGCGGTGTTGTCGCGCACCGGGGGGCGCCCGACCAACGAGGATGCCTGCGGCTACTGGACCTCGGATGCGGCGGCCTGCTGGGTGCTGGCCGACGGGGCGGGCGGACACGGCGCGGGCGATGTGGCCGCGCGCTGCGTGGTCGCCTCGGTGCTGCGCGGCTTCGCCTCGGCGCCCGACAGCACGCCGGCGGCGCTGTCGCAGCTCATCGCGCAGGCCAACGCCGACCTGCTCGGCGCCCAGCACGAGGCCAGGGGCCAGCGCGACATGCGATCGACCGTGACCGTGCTCGCGGTGGATCGCAGCGGCTGGCGGGCGAGTTGGGCGCACGTCGGGGATTCGCGCGTGTATGCGTTTCGCGGCGGGCGCCTGCGCCTGCAGTCGCGCGACCATAGCGTGGTGCAGGATCTGATCGACGCGGGGCTCGGCGACCCCTCGATGCTGCGCAAGCATCCGCAGCGCAGCGTGCTGCTGGCCGCGCTGGGCAGCGCCGAAGCGCCGCGCCCGGAGTTGTCCGCGCAGCCCGAGCGCGTGGTCGACGGCGACGTCTATATGCTGTGCAGCGACGGCTTGTGGGAATACGTCGAGGAGGCCGAGATGGAAGACAGCCTGCGGCGCAGCGAATCGGCGCAGGGCTGGCTCGATGCGCTCGAGCGCGGGGTGCTGAGCCGCGCGCGCCACGGCCACGACAACTACAGCGCGATCGCGGTCTGGATCGGAGATCCTGCCGAGGTGACCCGCTTCGCGGCACGAAGCTGAACCGACAACAACACAGGAGAGAGATCATGAAGATGCGTTTCCCCACCCGCTCGGGCGTCGTCCTCACGATTGCGGCGATGCTCGCACCCGTGGCCCTCGCGCAGCCGGTGCTGCGCGGCAGCGAGATCACCGAAGACCGCCTGATCGATGCCTTGACGCCCGGACCCGACGAGGTGCGTACGCGCAGCATCCGTGTAGAGCGCGAGGCGCCGACCGCGAAGAAGGGGGCGGCCTCGTTGCTGATCACCTTCGAGACCAACTCGGCGCGTTTGAGCTCGGCGGCCGAGCGCTCGCTCGATGTCGTGGCGCGCGCGCTCCAGGCCGACCGCCTCGCCGCCTTCAACTTCTCGGTCGAGGGGCACGCCGATCCGCGCGGCGGCGCTGATTACAACCTGCGCCTGTCGCAGGCCCGCGCCGAGAGCGTGGTCGATTACCTCGCCGGGCGCCACGGCATCCCGCGCGACCGCCTGCGCCCGATCGGCAAGGGCCAGACCGAGCTCGCCAACCCCGGTCGCCCCACCGCGCCCGAGAACCGTCGGGTGACCATCAAGACGCTGCAGTGATGCGGCGCTCGAAAGGGGCTGGGACGGTCGGTGGCCGGGGAGTCGATCCCCGGCCGGGAGGCGGGTGCGCACTCAGCGACGGTCGGGGGCAACCTCGACGATCGTGAAGCTGGCCGCGCCGTAGGCGTCGGAGCAGGGCTGGCCGGCATCGGGACAGGAGGGCGTGCCGATGAAGGGAGACTGGCTCCCGCGATGGCCCGCCGCCACCTCTGCTGCGCGCTCGGGCGGAAACTCGGCGAAGGGATCGACCTCGACCAGGCCGCTCGCAGTGAAGTCGCGCGGCCGCTCGCTGACCACCGCGATCAGGTGGTTGGTGCCCGGCGGACCGCCGGCCGTCATGCGCCAGCCGCTGCGTGGCAGTTCGATCGAGGCGCCCGCGCGCACGCGGTTGTCGCGGTCGATCGCGTTCGGGAAGAGCTTGTAGAAGTGGCCGTCGGTGCCGAGCATCAACACGTACAGGTAGCCCGCCGCGCTGGAGCGCACGCGAAAGCTCAGGCGGTCGATGCCGATGCGGACCTGCGGATTGGCGAGGCCGATGCCGACGCTGCGCAGCGGGTCGCGCTCGCGGTGGATCCGCTCGATCTCGGCGAGCGGCGAATAGGGCGCCACGGCCGGCGGGAAGGCAGCGGGTGAGGGCGGCTCGGGGAGGGCGGGCGGCGCAGGAGTCGCACGATCGGCGGCAACGGGCGCGGGTGCTTCGCGTACGGTGGGTTCGGGGGCGGCGGGGAAGGCGACGGGTGGCGGCGCCGGCGCCGCCGCGGGCGTCGGGGCAGGCGTTGGCAGGGCGGGGGGCGTGATGTCGGCGGCAGGCGTGGGGGGGCTCGGTGCGCGCTCCGACACCGCAGGTGCAGTCCGGGCGCCCATCTCCGGCGTCACGGATGGGGTGGGCTCGTCGCGCAACAGGTAGGCGAGCGCCGCCAGCGCTGCCACCGCACCTGCGGCGGCGACGCCCCATGTCGCGGTGCGGCGGTGCGGTGCGGCATGCACGGCGGAATTCGATGGCTGCGCCGCGCTCGCAGCGCCTGCCGGCGCCGAGACGGCGGGTGCCCTGTGCGCTGTGGACACCGGCACCGTGGCGCCTTCCTCCGCGATGTGCAGCAGGGCGCGGAGCTCGGCCACGCTCTGGGGGCGCTGTTCGGGGCGCACCGCGAGCGTGCGGTCGATCGCCTTCAGGAAGTCTGTGGTGTAACGCCCCGCGGCCTGCCGCGCGAGCGGGACGAGGGAGTCATTCACCAGGCGGCCGACGGCCGGCGGCGGGACACGACCCGTGATGGCCAGGTGTACGACGGCGCCGAGCGCGTAGAGGTCGGTCCACGCCCCTTGCTTGAGTTCGGGCATCTCGGCGTACTGCTCGACCGGGGCGTAGCCGGGCTTGAGGATCACCGTGAGCGCCTGCGTCATGTCCGAGATCACGTGCCGTGCTGCGCCGAAGTCGAGCAGCAAGGGACGTTCTCCGGCGAGCAGCAGGATGTTGTCGGGTGCGATGTCGCGGTGGAAGACCTGCGCCGCATGCATCACCTCCAGCGCGTCCAGCAGCGGGGCGAGCAGTCGCTTCAGCCACGCCTCGTCGGGCGGAGCGCTGCGCTCGAGCAGGGCTCGCTTGAGCGTGACGCCTTCGTAGTAGGGCATCACCATGTAGGCGGTGCCGTTGTCCTCCCAGAAGCGATAGACCTTCACCAGGGCGGGATGATCGAACTGGGCGAGCAGCCGGGCCTCGTTTACGAAGCTGCGCCTGCCGGCCTCGAAGGTCTCGGCGTTGCGCTCCGAGCGCAGGGTGACGCGCAGGCCCTCGCCGCGCTGCGCGAGGGCGGCCGGCATGTATTCCTTGAGGGCGACGCGGCGGCCGAGGGAATGGTCCTCGGCCAGATAGACGATGCCGAACCCGCCGGCACCGACCAGGCCGATGAGCTCGAATTCGCCCAGGCGGGTGCCGACCGGCAGCATGTTCGCGGATTGGCCGGCAGCGCCCTGCGCGGGTTTGGAGGGACTCGCCGGGATGTCGACGATCACCGTCTTGTCGGCGATCACGGTCTTGTCGTCGTTATGGTCGGCCATGGCGGGCTCCGGGTGGGGTCGGCGTCAGGCGTGGTGGGTACTGCCCGCGTTCAGCATGGCGGCGAACTGTGCGCCGTCCGGAAGCCCGCGGGCCAGCAGGAGGGGCGCGCTCGCCCCCGTGGCGCACGGGGTCCACCACAGCGAGCCGCCGCGTGCATGTTGGGTCAGCAGGCCCGCCCCGACGCCCATCAGCGTCTGGCCGAGTTCGTCGTCGGAGGGCAGCGCGAACCGCCCCGGCGAAAGGTCGTGCAGCAGCGCCGCGATCCGCCCGGCCAGCACCACTCGTGGCGGGGCGGGGAGGGGCGCGCGCAGCGTCGTCAGCGTGGCGTCGAACTGCTGCACGCCGCGCCGCAAGTCGAGCGTGGCCAGTGCGGCGGTGGACAGGCGGTCGAGCCAGTCGGCGAGGGCGTCGAATTCGCGTTCGGTCGATGCGAGCGCCGGCATGCGGGATGCGATGGTGAGCGGGAAATAGCGCCCTACGCGGTCGACGCTGGGCATCATCAGCCCCGCCCACAGGCCGTCACCGCAGATACCAGGGAAGAGCAGGAAGCGCCAGATCGGGCTGCCGAGGTAAGTCTCCAGCCAGCGATCGCCCAGACGCGCGCGCGAATCGGGCAACATGCGCTGCAGCCAGGCGTCCCAGTTCGAGATGAACTCGGCAGGCAGGCGGCGCGAGGCGAAGTCGCCGAGGCTCGCGATCTTGCCGTACCAGCCGGGGAGGTCGTCGTCGCTCATGGGCACTGGAACTGCTCGATTTCCCGCAGGCGGAAGGGGTTCTGGACGCTGCTGGCGGTGACCTCGAACTGGGCGCGGCGGTCGTCGATCACGAAGTCGACGAGGAAACGTTCGGCCTGCTGCGTGGGCGCCATGCGCACGCGGTCGAAGAGGCGGAACAGCGCCCACGGACCCTCGGTGGTGATGCCCGAGAGGCCGGTGGGGCCCGGAGGCTGCACCTGTACACGCACCTGGGTGCTGCCGCGCGGGCCGGGCCATATGACCGGTTGCGGCACCTGCGGTCCATGGCCGTACCGCACCAGTTGCCCGTCCACGTCGAGGATGAACTGGGTGATCGATGCATCCATCTCCAGCGGCTTGAACTCGAGCTTGAGGCCCGGCGTGCGCCCGCCCGCGGCGAAGAAGACCTCGCGGATCCGTTGCGCGCGCTGGAACTGCACCAGCGAACCCGGTCCGCCGACGTTCACGTCGCTGAGGCGGCGGAAGCTCCAAGGGTTGGTCGACGTGTCGACCAGACTGGCGAGATGGGTCTGGAAGAACTGGTCCATCTTGCCGCCAGGAGCGAACAGGGTGGCGAAGTCGTCCTGGGTCACGTCACGCGCCGAGCTGCGGACGAAGGGATAGCGTCCGGCGATCGCACGGCGGCAGAACGCACCGATCTCGGCTTCGATGGCCTCCTCGAGGTTGGCGACGATGGCGCCGCCGGCCAGCTGGGCGCTGAGCTCGGCCAGGTTCTGCACGATCGAGCGCAGCGGCTCGGGCATGCCCGGCGACTGCGCCTTCACCCGCAGCGGCACATCCGATGGCGGCAGCGCGGTCTTGGCGCGCAGCGCGGTGTCGGTGGCGGTGAGCAACACGTGCAGCTCGCCGAGCAGGGCGAGCGTGCCGTCGATCGGCGCCGGCTGGCCGGGAGCGGGCGGGGTCACGAAGCGGCGCAGGCTCTCGAAGCGGCGGTCGACGAGGTTCTCGATCGCGTCGCCTGCGGGCTGCGCCGGTCGGCCGCTGGGCTCGCCGCCGAGCAGGTTGCTCAGTCGCCGGGTCTCCTGGGCGAGACGGTCGGCGGCGCGGTCGGCGATGCTCTTGTCGGCCTCGCCCGGAACCAGCGTGGTCTCGCGCGCCGCAGCACGCAGGAAGGGCGGCAGCGGGCTGTCCACCGCCGAGAGCAGGCGGGCGATGTCGACCGTCTGCGAGAGGTTGCCGGGGCGTACGAGCTTGACGTCGGCGAGGAATTCCTCCCAGCTCCGCGCGTAGTCGTTGAGGTAGAGCCGCCGCACGTCCTCGATCAGGCGGCTGCGTTCGCCCGTGTCGCGCAGGCGTGCGATCGCACCCTCGTCGCGATGGCCGAGCACCCAGACCTCCTCGTCGGCGAGCTGGTTGGCCACCCGCTCGGATTCGCGCTTGAACGCCTGGTGGTAGCCCGCATGGCTGAACAGCCCGGGCACGCCGGCGGTGAGCGGCTGGCCCGAGACGCGGGTGAAGACCAGCGCCGCCGACGGCCCCGCGGCGCGCAGCACGGTGAACTCGGGAAAGTCCTCGCCCACGCCTTCGCGCCGTAGCCGGCTGTAGACGCGGTTTGCGAGCGGATAGCGCGCGAGCAGGTTGCGCACCGAGGCGACCAGGTTCTCGTCATGCGGCAGCGGGTTGAGCACTCGTCCGCGCTCGAAGAGGCGGTCGAGGTGGGCGGCGAGTTCGGCGCGCTGTTCCTGCGTCGCCGCGCGCGGCAGGCTGCGTTCCCAGTCGAAGCGGATCCAGGACTTCAGCGCGTCGGCGTCGAAGTGGCTCGCGTCGTTCAGCATCAGGTAGGCCTTGAGGGCCTCGTAGGCGAACTCGAGGTTGTTCGCGCCGGCGCCGCGCAGCTGCTGCTCGACGCGCAGGCCGAGCCGCGGCAGCAGGGCGTCTTCGAGCAGCTTGCGGTAGGCCTGGTCGGCAGCCGCGCCGAGCTTGCCGTCCTGCTGCATGCCGTAGCCGCCTGCGGTCGGGGCACCGGCCTGCGCACCGCCCGAGATTCCGCGCACCGCATCGAGCACGGGCAGCAGGTCGAGCAGGTCGGTGGTGCTGCCCGGCGGCGGCAGCGCCGCGAGGCGCTCGCGCACTTCGGGGATGCGGGCGGCGACCTCGCCCAGGTACGCGTCGTTGCGCTGGTAGCTGCCGATCCAGGCGACGCCGGCGACGATCAGGAGCAGGACCGCTGCGCCCTGGGCGGACCAGCGCAGCAGGTTGAGGCGGCGCTCGAGGCGCTGGTTGCGACCGGCCAGGCCCTGCTCGGGGAAGACGACCTCGCGCAGCAGGCGGTTGATGAAGTAGCTGCGTCCGCTCGCCGCCTGCGGCGGCAGGAGCTTGCGTTCGAGCCCGATCGCGCGCGCGAGGGTGCCGAGCACGCGGTCGATCGGGCTGCCCTCCTGGGTGCCGCTGGTGAAGTAGACGCCGCGCACCAGCGGGGCCTCGTCGTAGCGCGAGGACTTGAAGACGCGTTCGAGCAGATCCACCAGCGGGGCGCGCAACACCGCGAACTGCTGCGGGAAGGCGAACACGCGCGCAGCACGCGCGGGGTCCCCGGCCGCGTGCATGCGCTCGGGCACCCGGGCGAGCAGGCGCTCCTCGAGCAGGTCGAGTTCGCTACCGAGGCCGTCCAGGGTGCCGATCTTCGGGTCGTCGGCAAGCGGCAGGCTCACCCCCCAGACCTGGGTGCGCTCGTCCTTGCCCAGATCGTCGAAGAACTCGGTGAAGCCGGCGAGCAGGTCGGCCTTGGTCACCAGCACATAGATCGGCAGGCGGATCTGGAAGCTGTCGTGCAGTTCCTGCAGGCGAGCCCGGATCGCGGCGGCATGGGCCTCGCGCGCGCCCTCGTCCTGCTGCAGCAGGTCGGCGACACTGAGCGTGAGCAAGACGCCGTTGATCGGCCGGCGTGGCCGCGCCTGGGCGAGCAGTCGCAGGAAACCCTGCCAGGCGGCGCTGTCGACCTCGCGGTCGGATTCCTGCGTGGTGTAGCGCCCGGCGGTGTCGAGCAGCACCGCCTCGTCGGTGAACCACCAGTCGCAATTGCGCGTGCCTCCCACCCCCTTGAGCGAGGCGGTGCCGAACTTCTCGGCGAGCGGAAACTGGAGCCCGGAATGGATCAGCGCGGTGGTCTTTCCCGAGCCGGGGGCGCCGATGAAGACATACCACGGCAGCTGATAGAGATACTGGCGCCCGGAGAGCGCGAGCAGATCGCGCAGGCCGGGGCGGCGGCCGGCGGCAGACAGGCGCACGCCGCGCAGGATGCCGATCGCCTCCTCGAAGCGGCGGTCGAGCGCGGCGACCTCCTGTTCCGAGGCCGAGGGGGCGGGCGCGGCGGCGGGCGTCGCCGGCCTGGCGGCGAGCAGGCCGTCAACCAGGCGCGCGTTCAGGCGTCCGGCCTTGAACACCTTCCACAGCTGGCGCAGCAGCCACAGCGCGACCAGCACGCCGATGCAGATCCAGCGCGCACGTTCGGTTTCGAGCGGTCTGACCTCGGCGAAGGCCAGCAGCGGCCCGAAGTGCCAGATGGTCGCCGCAGCCGCACCCAGCCCGATCAGCGCGAGCAGCAGCGGGTGGGTCAGCAGGCCGAGTAGTTTCTTCATGGTTCGGACTCTCGGCAGATCAAGGCTTGCCGCGGTAGAGGGTGATCTCGACCCGGCGGTTGCGCGCGCGTTCGGCCGGGGTGGCGTTGCCCGCCACGGGTTCGGCGTCGGCACGCCCCTCCGCAGCGAGCCGGTCTGCCGCGACCAGCCCGGCGAGCAGGGTACGCACCGACTCGGCGCGTTCGACCGAAAGGTGCCAGTTCGAGGGGAAGCGGGCGGAGCGGATCGGCACGTTGTCGGTGTGCCCGGTGATCAGGACCGGACCGGGCACCTCGCGGAGCGCCTCGCCGATGCGGCGCAGGAGCGGGAGGACGGACTCCTCGAGCGTCGCGCTGCCCGGGCGGAAGGTGCCGTCGCCGCGGATGGTCACCACGCTGCGGTCCTCCAGGTCGCGCACCGCCACCAACCCGGCACGGATCTCCGGCTCGAGGAAGCTCGCGAGCCGCGGCACCGTGGCGGGCGGCGGTGCGAGCACCGTGGGCGGCGGCGTCGGGGCGGCCGCGCGCAAGGCGAGGATGCCTGAGAAGAGCGGGTCGGAGCGCGCGTTGAGCCGCTCGGACAGGAACAGGAAGAGCCCCGCGGCGAGCACGCCCACGAGCGCGAAGGCGATCCACACCGGCAGCTGGGACAGGGGCTGGCGCTGCGCGGGCCGCCCGACCCAGTGCGGCGAGAGGTCGCGCTCGAAGTCGCCGCGCTGCTCGCGCAGCAGGGTGTGCAGGCGTTCGCGCAGGCGTGCCAGCTGCCCCGGACCATCTGCCTGCACCCGGAAGCGCCCCTCGAAGCCGAGCGCGAGCACCACGTGCATCAACTCGAGCAGGTCGCGATTGCCCGCAGGGTCCTCGGCCAGGCGTGCCAGCAACTGGAAGACTTTTTCGCCGCCCCAGGTCTCGTTGTGAAAGCTGACCAGCAGGCTTTGCCGCGCCCACGCCCCCGAGCCGCCCCAGGGCGTGCTGGTCGCCGCCTCGTCGAGGAAGGTGCACAGCACGTAGCGCGCGGCCACCAGCTTGCGCGGCTCGACCCCCGCCTGTGCAGCCTTGCGCTCGAAGGCGCGGACGGCCTCGACGAGGCGTGCACGCAAGGCTTCGGTGTCGGGGTTCTCGAGCGTGGCGCGGATCTGCGCGACGGTGTTGAGCAGAGGGCTGGCTGCGGCGACGATCGGGTTGATCCCGTGCGCGGGAATCAGGCTGTCCACCGCCGGCGCCGGAGCGCCCGCCGCTTCCGTGCCGCGGCCCGGGCCCTGCGCCTGGGGGGGACGCTGGCCGGGTGAGGGCATGACGAAGGTGTGGTCGGGTTCGAAGGCCGCAAAGGGGTCATCGTTGCTCATGACGGCCTCTCTCAGTCACGGATCGCCCAGCATTCGATCTCCAGCCCGGGAAAATCGCCTGCGATGTGCAGCGCCAGGCCGCCGGACTGCTGCAGCTGCTTCCACAGCTCGCCGCCACGCTCGAGCTCGAAATAGTTGAACCCGGCGTGGAAGGGGATCTGCCGCGGTGCCACCGGCAAGGCGCGCAGGGCAATGCCGGGCAGGGCGAGGTTGACCAGATCGCGGATGCGCTCGACGGGGCCGATCTTGACCTGCCCGGGAAAACGCAGGCGCAGGGCCTCGCCGGGCATCTGGGCGTTGACCGCAAGCACGAAGACGGCGCTGCGCAGCAGCTCGAGGTCGGGCACCACCGCGACCCGCACGCCGTACTTGCGATCCTGCAGCTCGATGGGCACGGCGGTCTGCTCGAGCACCATCGACAGCGAGCGCCGCACGTCGGCTACCAGCGGCAGGAAGCAGGACTGGAGATCGTCGTGACGATACGGAGGGTATTCGGGCGGACGCCGTTCGTCGCGCGAGAAGGTGGAGAGTTCGCCGGCGAGCGCCAGGCAATGCGCATACAGGCCCTCGGGATGCAGCAGGGGGCGCAGGCCATAATGGCGGAAGACCGGCTCGTGCCGGTTCACCGTCTGCAGCAGGAGGAAGTCGGCGATCTCGGCCACGCCGCCGCGCCCGGGCTGGGCCACGCGCGCCGCCAGGGCTTTCGCACGCTGGTGGAGGAGGCCGTGGATCTCGCCGATCTGCGCAGCGAGCACCGGGCTGCCGGCGCACGCGAGCATGGGGGGGATGTAGTCGCGGTCGAGCACGAGCTGGTCGTCGGCCCGGCGCTCGACGACGCGTGCGACGCCGAGGCAGGCATAGGCATCGGTGGCGTCGCGCGCGAGCATCAGGCGGAAGCACGGCATGCCGAGCTGGACCAACGCGCTCGGGCCGGCGGCGAGGGTGTTGTCCGGGAGTTCGCGTTCTGCGGGCCGGTAGCGGATGGCGCCCTGCGGATCTTCGCCGAAGAGGTCGGTCTCGCAGGCCGCGGGGCGGCGCAGCGGCAGCGCGAGGACCACGCGTTCGTTGCGCGCGTCAGCCGGGATCTCGAGCGCGCCCGGTGCCTCCTCCTGCGCCGGGAAGTCGAAGGGCGTGCCGTCGGGCAACAGGCCGCGCGCGCGCGCGAGCGCGATCCGCCCCATGCGCAGCGAGGGCTCGTCCAGCACCAACTCGATCCAGCCCCAGGCGTGATCACGCAGCGCGCCCGCGCGGCGCTCGACCAGCGACTCGACATAGCGGTCGTGCTGCTGCAGGTGCTGCGGCTGCAGGAACATGCCCTCGGACCAGATCACCTTGCTGTGCATCGTCATTAGCGTCCTCGCTGCTTGGCCATGCGTGGGTCGCGCCCGTTGTCACCTCGTCGCCGCAGGCAGGATACGGACCGCTCTTGCCTCGAGCTGGATCGTCACCGCCTGAGTCTGGTTGGGCACGACGACATGGGTGGCACGCCACTGCGCACGCTCGAGGTCGCGGAAGGCCGCAACCACGCCGATTTCGCGGGTGTCGGGCTGCAGCGTGCGCTGCAGGGTGCGGGTTTCGCCCGGGCGCAGCTGGAGTTCGTCGCGCGCGACCAGATCGGCGCCGAGCGTCGCGCTCTCGCCGTCCCATAACGAGAAGAAGTCGGCACGTCCGAAAGCGGCGTCGGTCTTGAGCTCGTAGATCCGCAGGGTGATCGGCGAGGCGCGCTCGCGACGGTCCGGATTGAGCCCGCTCGCTGCCTGCACGCTGGCCTGCACCACGGTGGGCTTGGGCGGCGGGGCGGCGCAGCCGGCCAGCAGCGCCGGCACAAGGACGAGGATCGGCAGACGCGTGCGCCACCTCTGCCAGAGCGCGGACAGGGGCACGGTTCTCTCCTTGGTGGTTCCATATGAATTCAATATGGCCGCTATCCCCGGCGCCGTCTACCTCGCGATATGCGCTGCGCGTCGATGAAGCCGTGCTTCGGCGTGGCGAGGGTGGCGCCGGCGGACTATGTTTGGATTGAATGGTCGTCGCGTGCCGGCGTCGGCGGTCGTGCGCCAACGCGGTCGAAGGAGGTTGAGCATGGAACCGCATTGCATCGGACGGTCTGCGCTTGCGGGCGCGCTGGTCATCCTGCTCGCGGGCTGCAGTGCCGGGAGCATGCTGTCGGACGGCTCCGCTCCCCTTGGCGCGCCAAGCGGGACGGATGGCTCGGCAGCCCCGAGCGTGGTGGCGACGCCGGCACAGCTTCCGCTCGAGCGCCAGGCCGGAGCGGTGTCGGGCGACCCCGGGACGGATGCGGGCAAGTCCGCGGGCACCGTGCGCAGCGGGTTCTCGACCCGTCATGCGCACTTCGCGCCAGTCGATTGGGACGAGGTTCCGGGATGGCGGCAGGACGCGCTTGCCGGTGTCGGCGAGGCGCTCGCGCGCAGTTGCACGGCGCTCGGGCGCGGCGATGCGTGGAGCGGGCTGTGCGCCCGGCTCGGCGTGGTGGATGGGGCCGATGCGCTGCGCGCGTTCATCGAGCGCGAGTTCGAGCCCTACGAGGTAGGCAACCCCGATCGCTCCCGCGACGGGCTCATCACGGGCTACTACGAGCCTTTCATCGAGGGGCGGCGCAGTCGGCAGGGCGCCTTTGTCCATCCGGTGCATGGCTTGCCGGCCGATCTGCTGACGCTGGATCTACGCCAGATTCCGAAGGCCATGCGTGCTGCGCCGGTGCCCGTGCGCATCGTCGGCCGCAAGGTGGTGCCGGCTGCGGAGGAGAAGGGGGCCTATCGGCTCGACCTGTCCGCGGTGCCGGCAGGCGTGCTCGACCGCCGCGTTCGGCTGCGCCTCGAGGGGGAGCGCCTGGTGGCCTATCCGACTCGTGCCGAGATCGTCCGTGGGGGACTGCGCCAGGCGCCGGTGCTGGCCTGGGTGGATAACGTCGCGGCCCTGTATTCCATGCACATCCAGGGCTCGGGGCGCGTGCGCCTCGAGGACGGCAAGGTGCTGCGGCTGGCGTTCGCGGAACAGAATGGCCATCCCTTCCGGCCGCCGCAGCGGACGCGTACGCGCGGCATGACGGAAGGGCCGTCGTTGTTTGCGCGCGGGCTCGACATCGAGTTCGAGGCGGTCGCCGAATCGCAGGGCGCGCTCGCCGAGCGGCCGCTCACACGCGGCGCCGCGCGGCCCGGGCTGCCCTCGGAGCGCGCGCTCGACCGCGACGTGGAGCGCTTGGTCGAGGCGCTCGCCGCGGGCGCCACGTTGGGTGAGGCTGCGCGCACCGGATCCGTCGGCGCGGCGCAGGCCCCGCTCAAGTCCGGATCCACTGTCCGGCCCAGCCAGGCGCGGCCGCAGCCGGAAGTGGCGCCAGCATCACGCGAGCCGGCTCCACCCAGGGTTTCGGCGCCGGTGGCGGCGAGCCCCGGCGCGCGCCCCGCAAAGCGCCCCGCAACGGCCCCGGCGCCTGGCGTCGATGCGCCCGCGGCGGGGGCGGCCGGACGGGTGTCGGCGCCCGTCGTGGCGGTCGAGCCGGAAGCGCTGGCGGTCGAGGAGGTGATGCGGTTCCCGCAGCCCAGCGCGGCGACGGTGGCGGCCATCGAGGGCGATCCGAGCTACGTCTTCTTCCGCGCGCTCGCCGATGGGCCCGAGGGGCCGGTCGGCGCCTTGGGGGTGCCGCTCACCGCCGGCCGTTCGGTGGCGGTCGATCCCCGGACCATGCCGCTGGGTTTCCCGGTCTTCATCGCCACCACGTTGCCGCGCGGGGACGCGCCGCTCAACCGCCTGGTGCTCGCGCAGGACACTGGCGGAGCGATTCGCGGTGCGGTTCGGGCGGATTATTTCTGGGGCCTCGGCAGCCGCGCCTTCGCTCAGGCCGCGCGCATGAAGGAGCGCGGCCGCCTTTGGCTGCTGCTGCCGCGCGGGATGCCGGTGGCCGCGCGCGACCGGGTGGTGCGCACGCGCGGCGCGGCGGTCTTGCCGGAATGCCTGGTGGAGGAGGAGGGCGTGTGCGTGGAGGATGTCCAGTGATCGCCCGCCTCAGCGGATCGCCCCCGGGCGGGCCGGCGTGGCGGCCCCCAGCGCGGCGTTGTGCGCTTCGATCAGCCAGCCGTTGAAGACGCCGCGGGCAGCGTCGATCGTCTCGCTCGCCGTCAGTCCCACGGGGCCGATGCCTTCGCGGGCGAGCCGGCTGGCCGCGGCGCCGTGCAGGTGTACACCTGCGATCAGCGCCGACTCTGGAGGCCAGCCTTGGGCGAGCAGGCCGATGACGAGGCCGCTCAGCACGTCGCCCATGCCTGCGCTCGCCATCCCCGAGTGGCCGGTGCCGTTGATGAACCAGCGCTCGTCGGGCGTGGCGACGATGCTGCCGCAGCCCTTGAGCACGACCAGGGCGCGGTAGCGGCGGGCGAGCTCGAGTGCGGCACGCAGGCGATCGGCCTGCACGCTTGCGGTGTCTGTCCCGAGCAGGCGGGCCGCCTCGGCGGGATGGGGGGTGAGCACGCTGGCGGTGACGCGCGCGCACAGCATCTGACGGAGTGCGGCGTCGCCGGCGACGAGGTTGAGCGCGTCGGCGTCGAGCAGCAGCGGGATCGGGCGCACGAGCGTATCGGCGAGCAGACGCGCTGCGCCTTCGTCGGTGCCGAGGCCGGGGCCGATGGCGAGCGCGCTGACCCGCTCCGGCAGGGTCTCGGCGCGACGCAGCATCAACTCCGGGTGGGCGAAATCGACCGCAGGGCCGGCGGGGTCGAGCAGGCCGACATACACCCGTCCGGTGCCGAGCCACAGCGCGGCCCGCCCTGCGAGCAGCGCGGCGCCGACCATGCCGGCATTTCCGCCGAGGATGGCGGCGTCGCCGTAGAGGCCCTTGTGCGTGTTGCGCGGGCGTGGCTGCAGCAGGTGGCGGAACAGCGAGGGGGCGATCGCATGGCCGCGCGCCGGTAGCCAGGCCGGAGCGTCGATCTCGATGCGCTGCACGCTGATCTCGCCGCAGTGGTCCGGACCATCGTTGGTGAGCAGGCCGGGCTTGAGGGCGATGAAGGTGGTGGTGTGGGTGGCGCGGAAGGTGGCGCCGAGCGGGCTGCCGGTGTCGGCGTCGAGTCCGCTCGGGACGTCGAGCGCCATGCGCGGGCAGGGCTGGGCGTTGAGGGTGTGGATCCAGCTCGCGTAGCGGCCCTCGATCGGGCGGCCGAGGCCGATGCCGAAGAGCGCGTCGACCACCAGTGCCCAGCCGTTGGTCGGTGCGGCGGGCATGTCGGAGACGATGCTGCCGCCGACGGCGAGGTAGTCGGCATGCGCCTTCGCGGCCTCGGCCGGGAGACGCCCGGCCGCGCTGCAGAACGCGACCACCACCTCGCGTCCGGCCTGGGCGAGCTGGCGTGCCATCACGAAGCCGTCGCCGCCGTTGTTGCCGGGACCGCAGGCGACCAGGATCGGTCCGGGGCGGTCCATGATCAGCCGCACCGCGTCCTGCGCGGCGGCGCGGCCAGCGCGCTCCATCAACGGCGGGCGGGCGTTCGGGATGAGCTTGTCCTCGATCTCGCGGATGCCGGCGACGGGGTAGATCGGGCGCAGGGAGCTGAACATGATGGACTCCGGTGGGGGAGTCGCGATTCTACGTCCTCGGGGCCGTGGTGGTTCTGCAGGAGCGTCGGAAGGGGCGAATGTGGGGGGCGGGGGAAGGTGCTGGCGCGCCGGGTCCGGCGCCGCCGCCTTCGCGCCTGCCGGCGCTCCTACATGAACCGCCACGCGCCCGCAGCCCTTGTAGGAGCGGCGGCAGCCGCGAATGGGGCGGTGCAGGGGGTGACGAGGCCGCGGGTGATCGACGCCGCCTTCGCGCCTGCCGGCGCTCCTACATGAACCGCCACGCGCCCGCAGCCCCTGTAGGAGCGGCGGCAGCCGCGAATGCGGCGGTGCAGGGGGTGACGTGGCCGCGGGTGATCGACGCCGCCTTCGCCGCCTGCCGGCGCTCCTACGTAAACCGCCACGCGCCCGCAGCCCCTGTAGGAGCGGCGGCAGCCGCGAATGGGGCGGTGCAGGGAGTGACGAGGCCGCGGGCGTTCAGGCGGGGGCGCGGGGGCGGGTGGTTTCGGCGCGGATCTCGTGAAGGAGCTCGATCTTGCCGTCATCGCCTGCGCGCTCCAGGCGTACGGTGAAGCCCCACAGGCGGGCGAGGTGGCGCATGACCTCGTCGGTGCCGTCGCCGAGCGGGCGGCGGCGGAAGGCGGTGTGGCGCAGGGTGAGCGAGCGGTCGCCGCGCAGGTCGACGTTCCAGACCTGCACGTTGGGCTCGCGTGCGCCCAGGTTGTACTGGTCGGAGAGGATCTCGCGCAGCTTGCGGAAGCCCGCGTCGTCGTGGATCGCGGAGACCTGCAGCTTGTCCTCGTGGTCGTCGTCGAGCACGGCGAACAGGCGGAAGTCGCGCATGACCTTCGGCGACAGGTACTGCGCGATGAAGCTCTCGTCCTTGAAGTTGCGCATCGCGAAGTCGAAGGTCTCCAGCCAGTCGCTGCCGGCAATCTCGGGGAACCAGCGCCGGTCTTCCTCGTCCGGGTCCTCGCAGATGCGGCGCAGGTCGCGCCACATCGCGAAGCCGAGCGCGTAGGGGTTGATGCCACTAAACCAGCGGCTGTTGTAGGGTGGCTGGGCGACGACGTTGGTGTGCGACTGCAGGAACTCGAGCATGAAGCTGTCGGCGAGCAGGCCCTCGTCGTAGAGGTGATTGAGCAGGGTGTAGTGCCAGAAGGTCGCCCAGCCCTCGTTCATGACCTGGGTCTGGCGCTGCGGGAAGAAGTACTGCGCGATCTTGCGCACGATGCGCACCACCTCGCGCTGCCAGGGCTCGAGCAGGGGGGCGTTCTTCTCGACGAAGTAGAGCAGGTTCTCCTCGGGCTCGGGCGGGAAGCGCGCCTCGGCGCGGGCGTCGGCGCGCACGTCGTGTGCGGGCAGGGTGCGCCAGAGGTCGTTCACCTGGCTCTGCAGGTATTCCTCGCGCTCCTGCTGGCGCAGCTTCTCCTTGGCGAGCGAGAGCCTGGGCGGGCGCTTGTAGCGGTCGACGCCGAGGTTCATCAGGGCGTGGCAGGAATCGAGCAGCAGCTCGACGGCCTCCTCGCCGTGACGCTCCTCGCACTGGGTGATGTAGTTCCGCGCGAACAGCAGGTAGTCGATGATGGCGTCGGCGTTGGTCCAGGTGCGGAACAGGTAGTTGCCCTTGAAGAAGCTGTTGTGGCCGTAGGCGGCGTGGGCGATCACCAGGCCCTGCATGGTGAGCGTGTTCTCCTCCATCAGGTAGGCGATGCAGGGGTTGGAGTTGATCACGATCTCGTAGGCCAGCCCCATCTGGCCGCGCCGGTAGCCCTTCTCGGTGGCGAGGAAGTGCTTGCCGAAGGACCAGTGGTGGTAATTGACCGGCATGCCCACCGAGGCGTAGGCGTCCATCATCTGCTCGGCGGTGATGATCTCGACCTGCACCGGGTAGATGTCGAGCTTGTAGTGCGCGGCGACGCGGGCGATCTCGTCGTTGTAGCGGTCGATGGCCTCGACGGTCCATTCCGAGCCGGAGGGGAGCGGCGACTTGGCGGCGCGGCCGCGCGTGCGGGGGCGGGTGGTCTTCATGCGAGGGTCTTCTTGAACAGTTCGCGGAACACCGGGTAGATGTCGGCCGGCGACTCGATGCGCTGCATCGCGAAGTTGTCGTACGCGGCCTCGAGCTTGGCGTACTCGCGCCACAGATTCTGCGGCTCGCCGGCGGTGATCTCGACGTAGGCGAAGTACTGGCACCACGGCAGGATCTCCTTGCCGAGCAGGCGCCCGCACACCGGCGAGTCGTTGTCCCAGTTGTCGCCGTCGGAGGCCTGGGCGCCGTAGACGTTCCACTGCCCGTTGGCGTAGCGCTCGCGCAGGATGCCGCGCATGAGCTCGAGCGCGCTGGAGACCACGGTGCCGCCGGACTCGCGCGAGTGGAAGAACTCGTCCTCGTCGACCTCCTTGGCCACGGTGTGGTGGCGGATGAAGACGACCTCGATGTGCTCGTAGCTGCGCGTGAGGAAGAGGTAGAGCAGCATGAAGAAGCGCTTGGCCATGGACTTGCGCTCCTCGTCCATCGAGCCGGAGACGTCCATCACGCAGAACATCACCGCCTGCGTGGTGGGGCGGGGCTCCTTGATGCGGTTGTTGTAGCGCAGGTCGAAGCGGTCGATGAAGGGGATGCGGTCGATGCGCGCGCGCAGCGCGGCGAGTTCCTCGCGCAGGCCGCGCACCTCCTCGCTGTCCTCGCCGCCGCGTGCGAGCGCCTCGTCGAGTTCCTGCTGCAGCTCGCGGATGCGCGCGGCCCAGGGCGAGCCGAGCGCCAGTCTGCGCCCGAGCGCGCCGCGCATCGAGCGCACGATGTTGATGTTGGCGGGCACGCCGTCCGAGGTGAAGCCGGCGCGCCGGGTCTTGTAGTCGGTGACCTTGGCGAGCTGGGTGCGGATCAGGCGGGGGAGCTCGAGGTCCTCGAAGAAGAGGTCGAGGAACTCCTCGCGCGAGAGCTGGAAGACGAAGTCGTCCTCGTGCTCGCCGTCCTGGCTCGCCTTGCCCTTGCCGGCGCCGTCGCCACCGCCGCCGAGCGGACGCTTGATGCGGTCTCCGGTGCTGAACTGGTCGTTGCCCGGGAAGACCTGCTCCCACACGCCGCCCTTGCCGTGGTGCAGCGAGGGCTCGGAGAGGTCGCGCGCGGGGATGGAGATCTGCTCGCCGTTCTCCAGGTCGCGGATGGAGCGGCCATGGATGGCCTCGGACACCGCCTTGCGGATCTGCTGCTTGAAGCGGCGCATGAAGCGCTGGCGGTTGACCGCGCTCTTGTTCTTGCTGTCGAAGCGCCGATCGATGATGCGGACCATGTCTCCTCCCGGTGTCCGCGCCCGGCCCGGGCCCGCGCCACGAGGGCGCGGGCCGGGCCGGACCGTGGCTCATGAATCAGGACGCCTTGCGTACGCGCAGGTACCACTCGCACAGCAGGCGCACCTGCTTCTCGGTGTAGCCCTTGTCGATCATGCGGTCGACGAAGTCCTGGTGCTTCTTCTGCTCGTCGGCGCTGGCCTTGGCGTTGAAGCTGATCACCGGCAGCAGGTCCTCGGTGTTGGAGAACATCTTCTTCTCGATCACCGCGCGCAGCTTCTCGTACGAGGTCCAGCTCGGGTTGCGGCCCTCGTGCTTGGCACGCGCGCGCAGCACGAAGTTGACCACCTCGTTGCGGAAGTCCTTCGGGTTGCTGATGCCGGCCGGCTTCTCGATCTTCTCCAGCTCCTCGTTGAGCGCGGCGCGGTCGAGGATCTCGCCGGTGTTGGGGTCGCGGAACTCCTGGTCCTGGATCCAGAAGTCGGCGTAGATCACGTAGCGGTCGAAGATGTTCTGCCCGTACTCGGAGTAGCTCTCGAGGTAGGCGGTCTGGATCTCCTTGCCGATGAACTCGGCGTAGCGCGGCGCGAGGTATTCCTTGATGTAGCCGAGGTAGCGCGCCTCGGTCTCGGCCGGGAACTGTTCGGCCTCGATCTGCTGCTCGAGCACGTACATCAGGTGCACCGGGTTGGCGGCGACCTCGCGGTGGTCGAAGTTGAAGATCTTCGACAAGGCCTTGAAGGCGAAGCGGGTCGACAGGCCGGTCATGCCTTCGTCCACCCCGGCGTAGTCGCGGTACTCCTGGTAGCTCTTGGCCTTGGGGTCGGTGTCCTTGAGGTTCTCGCCGTCATACACCCGCATCTTGGAGAAGATGCTGGAGTTCTCGGGCTCCTTGAGCCGCGACAGCACCGCGAACTGGGCCATCATCTTGAGCGTGTCGGGCGCGCACGGCGCCTCGGACAGCGAGCTGTGGGCGAGCAGCTTCTCGTAGATCCGCACCTCGTCGGAGACGCGCAGGCAATAGGGCACCTTGACCGTGTAGATGCGGTCGAGGAAGGCCTCGTTGTTGCGGTTGTTCTTGAAGGCGACCCACTCGGATTCGTTGGAATGCGCCATCACGATGCCGTCGAAGGGGATGGCGCCGAAGCCCTCGGTGCCCTTGTAGTTACCCTCCTGGGTGGCGGTGAGCAGCGGGTGGAGCACCTTGATCGGCGCCTTGAACATCTCGACGAACTCGAGCAGGCCGCGGTTGGCAAGGCACAGGCCGCCCGAGTAGCTGTAGGCGTCGGGGTCGTCCTGCGAGTACTGCTCGAGCTTGCGGATGTCGATCTTGCCAACCAGCGAGGAGATGTCCTGGTTGTTCTCGTCGCCCGGCTCGGTCTTCGCGACCGCGGTCTGGCGCAGCACCGAGGGGCTGAGCTTGACCACGCGGAAGCGGGTGATGTCGCCGCCGTACTCGTGCAGGCGCTTGACCGCCCACGGGCTCATGATGCCGCCGAGGTAGCGGCGCGGGATGCCGAAGTCGCCCTCGAGGATGTGCGCGTCCTCGGCGGCGTTGAAGAGGCCGAGCGGGGACTCGTTCACCGGCGATCCCTTGATCGCGTAGAAGGGCACGCGCTCGATCAGGCTCTTGAGCTTCTCGGCGAGCGAGGACTTGCCCCCGCCCACCGGGCCGAGCAGGTAGAGGATCTGCTTCTTCTCCTCCAGGCCCTGCGCCGCGTGGCGGAAGTAGGACACGATGTTCTCGATGACCTCTTCCATGCCGTAGAAATCGCGGAAGGCCGGGTAGAGCTTGAGGATCTTGTTGGAGAAGATCCGCGACAGGCGCGGGTCGAGCCGGGTGTCGACCAGTTCCGGTTCGCCGATCGCCGCGAGCATGCGCTCGGCGGCGGTGGCGTAGGCCATGCGGTCGGTGCGGCAGAGTTCGAGGTAGTCCTGCAGGGACATCTCTTCCTCGCGGGCCGCTTCGAAGCGTGCCTGATAGGCGTTGAAGATGGACATGGTCGTCTCCTCGTCGGGCGCAATGCGGCGCGAAAGGGGCTGCCGCAAGGTGAAGCAGGATCGCGTCTTCCGCCTGCTCGGCGGTGCCCGGCTCGCCTTCACGGGGTGCCGGGTCTGTACATGAGAACCCCATGATGGGTGGGAGTTCCACCCCTCGCGGCGCTTTTTCGTGAGCGGACGTGGACTCCGTCACGTCCCGCGTCGGGGCGCTCTCCGGGGCTGTTCTCGGGGGACGGGACAAGCGCAGTGCCTGTGCTAGAATGCCCGACTCAGTTCATTGTGCTCACGCTGGCTAGGTGCGCCTCCGGTCCCCGCGAGTGTGCCGCAAGCGCCCGGCGGGAGCGTTTTTCAGACTTCTCAGGATCGACTCAATGGAGCAGAACCAGGTAACCCCGAGCGCGCTCGAGCGCCGTATCGACATCTCCGTTTCGCTCGCGGACATCGAGAAAGAGGTGGATGCCCGCCTCAAGCGCATGGCGCGCACGGTGAAGATGCCGGGGTTCCGCCCGGGCAAGGTGCCGATGAAGATCGTCGCCCAGACCCATGGCGGCCAGGCCCGCGGCGAGGCCGTCGGTGCGGCGGTCGAGAAGGCCTTCGGCGAGAAGGTGCGCGCCGACAACCTGCGTGTCGCCGGCTATCCGAGCATCGAGCCGAAGGATGGCGCCGCCGAGGGTACGCTGGAATTCACCGCCGTGTTCGAGGTGTACCCCGACGTGGTGGTGGGCGAGTTCGCCGGTCGCAAGATCGAGCGCCCGGTGCTGAACGTGGGTGACGCTGAGGTCGACAAGACCATCGAGGTCCTGCGCAAGCAGCGCACCGGCTTCAAGGCGGTCGAGCGCGCCGCCGCCGCGGGCGACCGCGTCGTGATCGATTTCACCGGTCGCATGGACGGCGAGGTGTTCGACGGCGGCCAGGCCCAGGACTTCCCCTTCGTGGTCGGCGCGGGCTCCATGCTCAAGGACTTCGAGGATGCCGTGGTCGGTCTCGCAGCCGGCGAGGGCAAGACCTTCGACATGACCTTCCCCGAGGACTACCATGCCGCCAATCTGGCCGGCAAGCAGGTCCAGTTCGAGATCACCGTCAAGGCGGTCGAGGAGCCGGTGCTGCCCGAGGTCGACGCCGACTTCGCGCGCTCGCTGGGCGTGGCCGACGGCGACGTCGCCAAGCTGCGCGAGGAGGTCAAGGGCAACCTGGAGCGCGAGGTCAAGCGTCGCATCCAGTCCCGCCTCAAGGAGCAGGTCATGGACGCGCTGATCGAGGTCGCCCCGATCGACGTGCCCAAGGCGCTGGTGCAGGCCGAGTCCAACCAGCTCGCCGACAACGCCCGCCGCGACCTCGAGATGCGCGGCCTCAAGACCAAGGACATCCCGGTCGATCCGTCGTGGTTCAAGGACCAGGCCGAGCGCCGCGTCAAGCTGGGCCTGATCATGGCCGAGCTGGTCAAGGCCAGCGAGCTGCACGCCAAGCCCGAGCAGATCCGCGCCCTGGTCGAGGAGATGGCGCAAAGTTACGAGGATCCTTCGGAACTCGTGCGCTGGTATTACGCTCAACCGGAACGTCTGGCGCAGGCCGAGGCGGTGGTCATCGAAGACAACGTCGTCGAGTGGGTCTGCGCCAAGGCCGACACTTCCGACAAGGAAGTGGCGTTCGACGAACTGATGGGCAACGCGGCCTGAGGTCGCAGAGGGTCTGACGAATGATGCAAGGAACACCCCAGCACAGCAGCGACTGGAACCCGGTCGGTCTCGGCCTGGTCCCGATGGTGGTCGAACAGAGCGGTCGCGGCGAGCGCGCCTACGACATCTATTCGCGCCTTCTGAAGGAGCGGGTGGTGTTCCTCGTCGGCCCGGTCAACGACGTCACCGCCAACCTGATCGTCGCCCAGCTGCTCTTCCTCGAGTCCGAGAATCCGGACAAGGACATCTACTTCTACATCAACTCGCCCGGCGGCTCGGTGACCGCCGGCATGGCGATCTACGACACCATGCAGTTCATCAAGCCGAACGTCAGCACGCTGTGCATCGGCCAGGCGGCGAGCATGGGCGCCTTCCTGCTGGCGGCGGGCGAGAAGGGCAAGCGCTTCATCCTGCCCAATTCGCGCGTGATGATCCACCAGCCGCTCGGCGGCTTCCAGGGGCAGGCCTCGGACATCGAGATCCACGCTCGCGAGATCCTCTACCTGCGCTCGCGCCTCAACGACATGCTGTCCAAGCACACCGGGCAGCCGCTCGAGCGCATCGAGAAGGACACCGATCGCGACAACTTCATGTCGGCGACGGCGGCCGTCGAGTACGGCCTGGTCGACAAGGTGCTGACCAGCCGCGACGACACCTGATTTCTGGAGAACCCCCACATGACGGACAAGAAGG
Source organism: Thauera sp. (assembly GCA_024235615.1). Taxonomy (GTDB): domain Bacteria; phylum Pseudomonadota; class Gammaproteobacteria; order Burkholderiales; family Rhodocyclaceae; genus Thauera. The sequence continues at coordinate 704,703 of JACKMB010000002.1, forward strand.
CTGGCGGCGAGAAGCTGCTGTACTGCTCCTTCTGCGGCAAGAGCCAGCACGAGGTGCGCAAGCTGATCGCCGGCCCTTCGGTCTTCATCTGCGACGAGTGCATCGAGCTGTGCAACGACATCATCCGCGACGAGGTCGTCGGTGCGGAGGGTGGCGAGGGGATCAAGGGCACGCTGCCCACCCCGCACGAGATCTGCTCGATCCTCGACCAGTACGTGATCGGTCAGTCGCTGGCGAAGCGTAGTCTCGCCGTCGCGGTGTACAACCACTACAAGCGCCTGCGCCACATCGATGCGCGCCAGGACGACGTCGAGCTTGCCAAGAGCAACATCCTGCTGATCGGCCCTACTGGTTCGGGCAAGACCCTGCTCGCGCAGACGCTCGCGCGCCTGCTCGACGTCCCCTTCGTGATGGCCGACGCGACCACGCTGACCGAGGCCGGCTACGTCGGCGAGGACGTCGAGAACATCGTCCAGAAGCTGCTGCAGAAGTGCGACTACGATGTCGACAAGGCGCAGCAGGGCATCATCTACATCGACGAGATCGACAAGATCTCGCGCAAGGCCGACAACCCCTCGATCACCCGCGACGTGTCGGGCGAGGGCGTGCAGCAGGCGCTGCTCAAGCTGGTCGAGGGCACGGTCGCGTCGATTCCGCCGCAGGGCGGGCGCAAGCACCCGAACCAGGACTTCATCCAGGTTGACACCACCAACGTGCTGTTCATCTGCGGTGGCGCCTTCGACGGCCTCGAGAAGGTCATCCGCAACCGTACCGAGAAGGTCGGCATCGGCTTCGGCGCCGAGGTCAAGAGCAAGGAAGGCAAGAACCTCACCGATACCTTCCGCCAGGTCGAGCCGGAAGATCTGATCAAGTTCGGCCTCATCCCCGAGCTGATCGGCCGCCTGCCGGTGGTCGCAACCCTGCAGGAACTCGACGAGGCGGCGCTGATCCAGATCCTCATCGAGCCCAAGAACGCGCTGGTCAAGCAGTACCAGAAGCTGTTCTCGATGGAGGGCGTCGAGCTCGAGATCCGTCCCAACGCGCTGCACGCCGTGGCGCGCAAGGCGATCAAGCGCAAGACCGGTGCGCGCGGGCTGCGCTCCATCCTCGAGGTGGCGCTGCTCGACATCATGTACGACCTGCCGACGCTCGACGACGTCGCCAAGGTGGTGGTGGACGAGTCCACCATCGAGGACGGCGGCAAGCCGCTGCTGATCTATGCCGAGCAACAGAAGGTGTCGGGCGCCAACTGAGCGCGGCGTACCACCACCGCCCGATCCGGCGACGCCGGCTCCGTCCGGCCGGCCGCTTGAATTTCCGGGTCACGCCCTCACATGGGTGTGACCTTTTGCTTGAGGAAACCTAGAAAATGTCGGGTCACGCTGCCCTCCCCAACGAAGCGATGGAACTGCCGCTGTTGCCCTTGCGCGACGTGGTGGTCTTCCCGCACATGGTGATCCCCCTCTTCGTCGGCCGCCCGAAGAGCATCAAGGCGCTCGAGAGCGCGATGGAAGACGGCAAGAGCATCCTCCTCGTGGCGCAGAAGTCCGCCGCGAAGGACGAACCCGCGGTCGAGGATCTCTACGACATCGGCTGCATCGCCAACATCCTGCAGATGCTCAAGCTGCCCGACGGCACCATCAAGGTGCTGGTCGAGGGTGTGCAGCGCGCGCGCATCGAGCGCGTCGAGGACATGCGCAGCCTGTTCGTCGCCAGCGTGCGCCCGGTGCCGGTCGCCGAGGCGCCCAGCCATGAGCTGGAGGCCATGCGGCGGGCGATCATCGCCCAGTTCGACCAGTACGTTAAGCTGAACAAGAAGATCCCGCCCGAGATCCTCGGCTCGCTCGCGGGCATCGAGGAGGCCGGGCGCCTGGCCGACACCATCGCCGCCCACCTGCCGCTCAAGCTCGAGCAAAAGCAGGAAGTGCTCGAGATGTTCGACACCGGCGCGCGCCTCGACAAGCTGCTCGGCCAGCTCGAGGGCGAGCTCGACATCCTCCAGGTCGAGAAGCGCATCCGCGGCCGCGTCAAGCGCCAGATGGAGAAGAGCCAGCGCGAGTACTACCTCAACGAGCAGGTCAAGGCCATCCAGAAGGAGCTCGGCGAGGGCGAGGAGGGTGCCGATCTCGAGGAGATGGACAAGAAGATCAAGTCCGCCGGCATGCCCAAGGAAGCGCTGGCGAAGGCCGAGGCCGAGTTCAAGAAGCTGCGCCTGATGTCGCCGATGTCGGCGGAAGCGACCGTGGTGCGCAACTACATCGACACCCTGATCGGCCTGCCGTGGAAGAAGAAGTCGCGCGTCAGCAAGGATCTTGGCGAAGCCGAGAAGGTCCTCGACAAGGACCACTACGGCCTCGAGCGCGTCAAGGAACGCATCCTCGAGTATCTCGCCGTGCAGCAGCGCGTGGACAAGGTCAAGGCGCCGATCCTGTGCCTGGTCGGCCCCCCGGGCGTGGGCAAGACCTCGCTCGGCCAGTCGATCGCCAAGGCCACCAACCGCAAGTTCATCCGCATGGCGCTCGGCGGCGTGCGCGACGAGGCCGAGATCCGCGGCCACCGCCGCACCTACATCGGTTCGATGCCCGGGAAGATCCTGCAGAACATGAGCAAGGTCGGGGTCAAGAACCCGCTCTTCCTGCTCGACGAGGTGGACAAGCTCGGCATGGACTTCCGTGGCGATCCTTCGTCGGCGCTCCTCGAGGTGCTCGACCCGGAGCAGAACCACACCTTCCAGGACCACTACGTCGAGGTCGATTTCGATCTCTCCGACGTGATGTTCGTCGCCACCGCCAACACGCTCAACATTCCGCCGGCGCTGCTCGACCGCATGGAGGTGATCCGCCTGTCGGGTTACACCGAGGACGAGAAGATCAACATCGCCCAGCGCTACCTGCTGCCCAAGCAGATGAAGAACAACGGGCTCAAGCGCGAGGAGCTGTCGGTCACCGAGGAAGCGGTGCGTGACGTCGTGCGCTACTACACGCGCGAGGCCGGCGTGCGCAGCCTCGAGCGCGAGATCTCCAAGGTCTGCCGCAAGGTGGTCAAGCAGCTCGTGCTCAAGAGCCGCACGAGCAAGGTGGTCGTCAACGCGAAGAACCTCGACAAGTTCCTCGGCGTGCGCAAGTACAGCTTCGGCATGGCCGAGAAGGAGAACCAGGTCGGCCAGGTCACCGGTCTCGCGTGGACCGAGGTCGGCGGCGAGCTGCTGACCATCGAGGCGGTGCAGCTGCCCGGCAAGGGCAAGGTGGTCACCACGGGCAAGCTCGGCGAGGTGATGCAGGAGTCCATCCAGGCCGCGCTCTCGGTGGTGCGCCGGCGCGCGCGCTCGCTCGGCATCGACCCGGACTTCTATCAGAAGAGCGACCTGCACATCCACCTGCCGGAAGGCGCGATCCCCAAGGACGGACCGTCGGCGGGCATCGCGATCTCGACCGCGCTGGTGTCGGTGCTCACCGGCATTCCGGTGCGTTGCGACGTGGCGATGACCGGCGAGATCACCCTGCGCGGCGAGGTGCTGGCGATCGGCGGTCTCAAGGAGAAGCTGCTGGCTGCGGTGCGCGGCGGCATCCGCACCGCGCTGATCCCCGAGGAGAACGTCAAGGATCTCGCCGAGATCCCCGACAACATCAAGAACGCCATCGAGATCGTGCCGGTGAAGTGGATCGACCGCGTGCTCGAGCTCGCCCTCGAACGCAAGCCCGAGCCTCTGCCCGAGGAGCCCGCTCCGGCGGCGCCGGCCACACCGGCGGCCGAAGGTGCGGAAGGCGACAAGGCGAACCTGCGCCCGCATTGATTTGTCCCGGCCTCCGGGCCGGTGTTGCATCCAGTAAAAGCCGTGCTGCCCCCAGGGTGCAGCACGGCTTTTCCGTTTTGCTCGGGTGTGCGCTCAGGCGCCTGCCACGGTGTCCTCCACCGGCAGTCCCCATGCGCGCGCGACGAGCTCCAACGAGCGCAGGCGGGCGCCGTGGTCGAAGATCTGCGCGGTGAGGATCAGCTCGTTCGCTCCGGTACGCTCGATCAGGGTCTCCAGCTGCTGGCGAACGGTGTCGGGGGCGCCCACTGCCGAGCAGGCGAGCGACTGCTCGGCGAAGGCGAGCTCGGAGGTAGACCAATCGGTGTCGACGAAGGCCTCCGGAGGCTGCAGCTGCCCGCGCACCCCGCGTGCCATCGCGGCGAAGCGCAGCTGCAGGGAGCGCAGCAGGTACTCCGCCTCGGCGTCGGTGTCGGCGGCGATCGCGTTGGCGGCAACCGCGAACCAGGGCTTGTCGAGCTGGGCGGAGGGACGGAAGTTGCTGCGGTAGAGGTCGACCGCCTCGAACAGGAAGCGCGGTGCGAAGTGCGAGGCGAAGGCGAAGGGCAGGCCGAGCCGGGCGGCGAGTTCGGCACCGTAGAAGCTCGAGCCGAGCAGCCACAGCGGCACCTGCAGCCCTTCGCCGGGCACCGCGCGTACGGCCTGCCCGGGCCCGGCCGGCTGGAAGTAGGACTGCAGTTCGAGCACGTCCTGCGGGAAGTGGTCGTCGCTGCCGACCAGATTGCGCCGCAGCGCGCGCGCGGTGGTCTGGTCGGTGCCCGGAGCACGTCCGAGGCCGAGGTCGATCCGGCCAGGAAAGAGCGACTCCAGGGTGCCGAACTGTTCGGCAATGACCAGCGGTGCATGGTTGGGCAGCATGATGCCGCCGGCGCCGACGCGGATGCGGCGGGTCGCGCCGGCGATGTGTCCGATCACCACCGCGGTTGCGGCGCTGGCGATGCCGGTCATGTTGTGGTGTTCGGCGAGCCAGTAGCGGGTATAGCCGCAGCGATCGGCGAGCTGGGCGAGTTCGCGCGTGTTGCGCAGCGCATCTGCCGGCGTGCTGCCGGCGGTGATCGGTGCGAGATCGAGCACCGAGAGCGGGACGGAGGAGGGCATGGAAGTATCACTTGGAGCCGGGCCTTTCATTACGCCACAGAGCTGCGGTGCGTGCCAGCATGGAGCGCGCGCCAGCAGGCTTGCACGGCGTGATACGCTTGACCGGGTCGGGTTGCAGGTGTCTGTTGCGGCGCGCGAGCTACCCGTAACGGGCGCACATCGCGGAATACGGTAATTGAGGCGAAGGGTTTTTTTTGACACCATTCGGCCCCTGCGGAATTGCCGGTCGATCCGCTGCTTTGCCCGAGACCCATGCGGCAAGGGCGCGAAGAAGCCAACAACAAACCAATCGAGGAGTTCTGGATGAAAAAATACGCCCTTCTGTGCGCAGTGCTTGCCCTTCACGCCGGTGCCAGTTTCGCCAAGGACTGGAACGAGATCCGCATGGCGTCCGAAGGCGCTTATCCCCCGTTCAACACCACCACGGCCGACGGCAGCATGGCGGGCTTCGACATCGACATCGGCAACGCCCTGTGCGAAGAGATGAAGGCGAAGTGCACCTGGGTGAAGCAGGAATGGGACGGCATGATCCCGGCGCTGGTCTCGCGCAAGTTCGACGCCATCATCGCCTCGATGTCGATCACCGAGGAACGCAAGGCCAAGGTCGACTTCACCGACAAATACTATGCCTCGCCGCTCGCCCTGATCGCGAAGAAGGGCTCCGAGCTGCGTCCCGACCTCGAGCTGCTCAAGGGCAAGAAGGTCGGCGTGCAGCGCGGTACGGTGTCGGACAACTTCGCCACCAAGTACTGGGACGGCAAGGGTCTGCAGATCGTGCGTTACGCCAAGCAGGACGAGGCCTACCTCGACCTGCGTGCCGGGCGCCTGGATGCAGCCTTCGTCGACTATCTCGAGGCCTACGGCGGTTTCCTGACCAAGCCCGAGGGCGAGGGCTACGACGTGGCGGGCGATCGCCTGTTCGGTCGCAATGCCGAGGAGAAGGCGGTGATCGGCGAGGGCATCGGCATCGCGGTGCGCAAGCGCGACAAGGAACTCACCGAGAAGCTCAACCAGGCCCTCGCGGCGATTCGTGCCAACGGCAAGTACGACGCGATCCAGAAGAAGTACTTCCCGATGGACATCTACGGCAACTGATCGCCCTGATCGACCGCGGCCGCGTTCGTGCGGGCCGCGGCCTTTCCCTGCCGCGCGCTCGCCTGAGCGGGGGCGTGCGCGTCTTTCACTCCGAATCGGTGCGCCATGGATGCCCTGATCGAATACTCCCCCAGCCTGCTCGCCGGCGCCTGGGTCACGCTCAAGGTGGCGCTGGTGTCGGTGCTGCTCGCGCTGGTGACCGGCCTGATCGGGGCCGCCTGCAAGCTGTCGGGTTTCCTGCCGCTGCGTTTGTGGACCATGCTCTACACCACGGTGATGCGCGGCGTGCCCGATCTGGTGATGATGCTGCTGGTGTTTTATGGCGGGCAGGTGCTGCTCAACCTCGTCATCGACCACTTCGGCTGGGACTTCATCGAGATCGACCCCTTCGTGGCCGGCGTGCTGACGATCGGGCTGATCTTCGGCGCCTATTTCACCGAGACCTTCCGCGGCGCCTTCCTCGCCGTGTCTGCGGGCCAGCTCGAGGCCGGGCGCGCCTACGGCATGAGCACCTGGCAGGTCTTTCGCCGCATCCTGTTCCCGCAGATGCTGCGCTTCGCCCTGCCGGGCATCGGCAACAACTGGCTGGTGCTGCTCAAGAGCACCGCGATCGTGTCCATGATCGGCCTCTCCGACATGACGCGGATCGCCGACCAGGCCGGGCGCTCGACGCACCAGCCCTTCACCTTCTATCTCGCGGTCTGCGTGCTCTACCTGGCGATGACCGCGCTGTCGAGCTACGGCCTCGGCGTGCTCATGCGGCGCTACAGCGCCGGTGTGCGCGAGACCCAGGTCTGAGGGGGGCGCCCATGGAACTCTTCGACCTCAGCGTCATCACCGGCAGCCTGCCCCAGTTCTGGCGCGGCCTGTGGATGACCCTCCAGCTCACCGGCTTCGCGCTGCTGTTCGGCTTCTTCGCGGCGATCCCGCTTGCGGTTCTGCGCCTGTCCCCCAATCGCCTCGTGGCGGCCCCGGTCGCCGCCTACACCTACTTCTTCCGCGGCACGCCGATGCTGGTGCAGTTGCTGCTGGTGTATTACGGCGCCTCGCAGTGGGAATGGATGCGCGCAGCCTGGGAGGCCGGGCATCCGGTGTGGACGCTGTTCCGCGAGCCCTACTTCTGCGCCTTGTTCGCCTTCGGCCTCAACACCTGCGCCTACACCGTAGAGATCCTCGCCGGCAGCATGCGCAACACCCCGCACGGTGAGCTCGAGGCGGCCAAGGCGATGGGCATGACGCGGTTGAAGGCGCTGCAGCGCATCGTGATCCCGTCGGCGCTGCGGCGCATGATCCCCGCCTACAGCAACGAAGTGATCCTGATGCTGCAGGGTTCGGCGATCGCCAGCGCGGTGACCCTGGTCGACCTCACCGGCGCGGCGCGCGATGTGTATTCCCGCCACTTCGCGCCCTTCGAGGCCTTCGTCTTCGTCGGCCTGATCTACCTCGCGCTCACCTTCGTGCTGGTGGGCCTGTTCAAGCTCGCCGAGCACCGCTGGCTCGCCCACCTGGCGCCTCGCAAGGCGGAGGCGGGAAGGCAGTCCTGATCAACCCCGCCGCGAGTGCTGCGCCCCCACCGTCGCCGATCCGCGGCGATGCCGAGCGCTAACCCGCGGCGACACGCCGGGCGCCTCGCAGGCCCCCAAGCAAGAGAACAACATGAACCACAAGGCCAGCGTCGAACAGGTCCGCGTCGAAGACCTGCACAAATCCTACGGCGACCATGAGGTGCTCAAGGGGGTCTCGCTCACCGCGAACTCGGGCGACGTGATCAGCATCATCGGCTCGTCCGGCTCGGGCAAGAGCACCTGGCTGCGCTGCATCAACTTCCTCGAATGCCCGACCGCCGGCCGCATCCTGGTGGCGGGCAAGGAGGTCGAGCTGGTGCGCAACCGCAAGGGCGAGCTCACGGTAAAGGACGCGCGCCAGCTGCAGCAGATCCGCACGCGGCTGTCGATGGTGTTCCAGCACTTCAACCTGTGGAGCCACATGACCGTGCTCGAGAACGTCGTCGAGGCGCCGGTGCATGTGCTCGGGCTGTCGAAGGCAGAGGCGCGCGAGCGTGCGGAGCGCTACCTCGAACGCGTGGGGGTGTGGAAGTTGCGTGACGCCTACCCGGCCCACATGTCGGGCGGACAGCAACAGCGCGTCGCGATCGCGCGCGCGCTGGCGATGGAGCCGGCGGTGCTGCTGTTCGACGAGCCGACCTCGGCGCTCGATCCGGAGTTGGTCGGCGAGGTGTTGAAGGTGATGCGCTCGCTCGCCGAGGAGGGGCGCACGATGATGGTGGTGACGCACGAGATGGGCTTCGCGCGCGAGGTGTCGAACCACGTGATCTTCGTGCACCAGGGGCGCGTCGAGGAGGAGGGCGACCCGAAGGTCGTGCTGGTGCGTCCGCGCAGCGAACGCCTGCAGCAGTTCCTGTCCGGCAACCTGAAGTGACCGGCGCCGGGACGCCCGGCTGTGTTCAGCGGTAGTTGCGGTGCATGCGCATCAGCGTGCTCTTGCCGAACAGGCTCTCCACCAGGTCGACCGCGAGCTCGGCGGTCATGTTGCAGTGGTCGAGCGCCGGGTTGAGCTCGACGATGTCGAGCGAGGCGAGCTGGCCAGTGTCGGCGATCATCTCCATGCACAGCTCGGCCTCGCGGTAGGTCGGCCCGCCGCGCACGGTGGTGCCGACGCCGGGCGCGATCGTCGGGTCGAGGAAGTCCACGTCCAGGCTGACGTGCAGGTGGGTGTTCGCGTCCACGCCGGCGAGCGCCTGCTCCATGGTCGCGCGCATGCCGATCTCGTCGATGTAGCGCATGTCGAAGACCTCGACGCGCAGCTCGTGCAGGAAGCGCTTCTCGCCCTCATCCACGCTGCGAATGCCGATCTGGCGGATCTGCGCAGGCGCCACCGCCGGGATGTGGCCGCCGATGCCGGTGAGCAGCTCGGGGCCGTGGCCGCACAGGCAAGCCATGGGCATGCCGTGGATGTTGCCCGAGGGCGTCATCGTGGCCGTATTGAGGTCGGCGTGGGCGTCGAACCACAGCACGCGCAGCTTGCGACCGGTCTCGCGGCAGCGCCGTGCCACCGCGCTGATCGAGCCGATGGCGAGGCAGTGATCGCCGCCAAGCATGATCGGCACGCGACCCTCGGCCAGTTCGGCGTATACCGCCTCATGCACCGCGCCGTTCCATGCCGCGACCTCGTCGAGATGGCGGAAGCCATCCACCGCCGGCAGTTCCGGGTTCGACGGGCCGGCGAGGTTGCCGCAATCGCGCACTTCGGCGCCGAAGGCGGCGATCGCTCGCCCCAGTCCGGCGACCCGCAAGGCCTCGGGCCCCATGCTCGCTCCACGCACGCCTGCACCCACGTCGGTGGGCACCCCGATCAGACTGACTTTGAGATTTTCCATGGCGGCGAATTTACCTCAGGTCCCGCCGTGATGGCAGGGGTGGCCTTGCGATGTGGTCGGGATTGACGGGGTGGCCCCGGAGCGTGTATTCATTGCGCCTTTTTTGGCGGCGGGGATCATCGCCCGCGTGCGCCGGGGCGCCGGGATCCCGGCGCGAGAGCGGGCAGCGCCGGCCCCCTGGAGTATTCGTGTCTTCGGTTTCACTTGCTTTTTCCCCCTTCTCCTTTTTCAAGCCGGCGGCAGCCCGGGGGGCGCGATGAGGCGCGCGCAGGCGAACGGCCTGCTGCTCGTCGCGGCGCTGATCTGGGGCACCGCCTTCGTGGCCCAGCAGACCGGCATGCGCGACGTCGGCCCCTTCACCTTCACCGGCTCGCGCTTCCTCTTCGGCGCCGTGATGATCGCGCCGCTCGCCTTCATGGAGCTGCGCCGGCTCGGCCGCCGCGGCACATTCCTGGACGTGCGCGACCTGCTCGCATGCGCGTTGCTCGGCGCGGTGCTGTTCCTCGGTGCCGCGCTGCAGCAGATCGGCATCATGAGCACCACCGTGAGCAATGCCGGCTTCCTCACCGCGCTCTACGTCCCGCTTGTGCCGATCGCGGGGGCGCTGCTGCTGCGCGAGCGCTCGCACTGGTCGGTGTGGCCTGCGAGCCTGGGCTGCCTGGGCGGCACTTACCTCCTCGGCGGCGGCAGCCTGTCGGCGCTCACGGTGGGCGACCTGTGGGTGATCGCGAGCGCACTGTTCTGGGCCGCCCACGTCATGCTGGTCGGGCGCGTGGCCGCGCGCAAGGGCGCCTCGGTGACGGTGGCGATGCTGCAGTTCCTCGTGGTCGGCGTGCTCGGCATGGCGGTCGGCCTCGGCACGGAGGAGGTGTCGACGGTGGCGCTCGAGCGTGCGCTGCCGTCGATCGCCTACGCCGGCATCCTGTCGGTGGGCGTGGGCTTCACGCTGCAGGTGGTGGCGCAGCGTCACACCCCTGCGGCCGACGCTGCCATCCTGCTGAGCTGCGAGACCTTGTTCGCCGCCCTCGCCGGGCGCCTGGTGCTGGGCGAGACGCTCACCGTCGCGCAGATGTCCGGCGGCCTGCTGATCTTCGCCTGCGTGCTGGCGGTGCAGATCCTGCCCTTGTGGCGGGCGCGGCGCGCGGTGGCGGTGGAGGCCGGCTGAGGCGGGTCTCTCAGTCCGCCGCACCGCCGGCCGGCGCCGGCAGTCGACGCAGCCACAGCGCGCATGCGCCGGTGAGTAGCACGCACAGCCCCACCAGCGCGGCCACGCCCTCCCATCGCCAGTCGGTCCAGGCGGTGCCGGCGAGGCTGCCGAGCACGCTGGCGCCCAGGTAGTAGCTCGACAGGTAGAGTGCCGAGGCGAGCGCGCGGCGTTCGCCGGCGCGCCGTCCCACCCAGCCGCTGGCGAGCGCGTGTGCGGCGAAGAAACCGAAGGTGAACACGCCGACCCCGGCGATCACCAGCCACAGCGGCTGCGCCAGCGTGAGCAGGAGCCCGGCGCCCATGACCGCGACCATCGGCCACAGTACCTTGCGCCGGCCGCGGCGCTCGGCGAGGCGGCCGCTCGCCGCGGAGGCCCAGGTGCCGACGAGGTAGAGCAGGAAGATCGCCCCGATCGCGCTCTGGCCCAGCCCGTAGGGCGCTTCGAGCAGGCGGAAGCCGAGGAAGTTGTACAGGCCGACGAAGCCGCCCATGGCGAGGAAGGCGACCAGGAACAGTGCCGGCAGGCCGGGGTCGCGGTAGATCGCCAGGGTGTCGGCGAAGATGCGCGCCGGTGTGGCGGCGCGCGCGCGAAAGTTGCGCGAGGCCGGAAGGCGTTGCCAGAACACCAGCGCCGAGATCACGCCGAGCACGCCGATCACCCCGAGCGCGACCCGCCACGAGCTCCAGTCCGTGAGCAGCGCGGCGACGAAGCGCCCGCTCATGCCGCCGAGCGCGTTGCCGGCGATGTACAGCCCCATCGCGCGCGCCTGCGCGCCCGGGGCGATCTCCTCGCCGATGTAGGCCATCGCGGCGGCGGGGAGCCCGGCGATCACCCCGCCGAGGAGCGCACGCAAGACCAGCAGCGCGCCGAAGTCGGGCGCGAAGGCGGTGGCGAGCGCGAGCAGGGCGGCGATCGCGAGCGCCGCCTTCATGACCTGCTGGCGGCCGAGGCGGTCGGCAAGCACGCTGCCCGGGATCAGCATCAGCGCGAGCCCCGCGGTGGTGGCGGACACCGTCAGGCTGGCGCTCGCCGCGCCGACGTCGAACTCGGCGGCGAGCAGCGGCAGCAGGGGCTGGGTGCTGTAGACCATCGCGAAGGTCGCGAAGCCGCCGACGAACATCGCCAGGTTGGCGCGCCGGTAGCCGGGCGTGCCGGCCTCGAGCTGGGTCGGCACTGGCGGGGGTCTTTCGGCGGGAAGGGCGGGCATGAGGTGATGACGGTGAGCGAGGGGGCGAATCGGGAGCGATCTTAGGATGGCATCAGATCTATCGTCCAATATATTCTGAGCGCTTCATCCATATATGGAAGCGAATGATGGAGCTGCGTCACCTGCGCTATTTCGTCGCCGTCGCCGAGGAGCTCAACTTCACCCGCGCCGCGGCGCGACTGCGCATCGGCCAGCCGCCCCTGTCCATGCAGATCCGCGATCTGGAGGAGGAGGTCGGCGCGCGCCTGTTCGAGCGCGGTCCGCGCCGGGTGGCGCTGAGCGCCGCGGGGGAGCGCTTCCTGCCGCACGCGCGCCGCATCCTCGATGGGGTGGAGGAGGCCGTTGCCGAGGCCCGGCGCGCCGCGCGCGGCGAGCTGGGCGAGCTGCGCGTCGGCTTCACCTCCTCGCTGCCCTTCACCGATCTGCTGCCCGACGCGCTCAATGCCTATCGGCGGCGCTTTCCGGCGGTGCGGCTGCAGTTGCGCGAGCTGTTCACCCCGGAGCAGTTCGCGGCGCTCGCGCGCGGCGAACTCGATGTCGGCTTCGTGCGCCTGCAGGCAGGCGCACCGCCCGCGGGCATCGTGCTGCGCGAGGTGGCGCGCAACCCGCTGCGCCTGGTCGTGAATGCCGCGCACCGGCTGGCGGACGCGGAGCGGGTGAGCATCGCCGAACTGGCCGGGGAGGATTTCGTCGGCTTTCCGGCCGATGTCGGCACCGATCTGCCGGGTGTGTTGCGCAACCTTTGCAGGCAGGCGGGCTTCGAGCCGCGCGTCGTGCAGACCGCGCGCGAGGCCACCACGCAGATCGGCCTGGTCGCCGCCGGCCTCGGCGTGGCGCTGCTGCCGGCGCCGCTCGAGTCGGTGCGGATCGCGCGCGTGCGCTACCTGGCGCTGGCCGAGCCGGAGGCGCAGTTCCGCCTCGCGCTGGCCGTCCGCGAGGGCGAGCCGTCGCCGCTGCTCGCCGGCTTCCTGGAGGTGCTGGAGCGCCTGCGTGCGGGGCAGGCCAGCGTCACCTGAGCGTGCCCGGGGGGCAGCGTCTGTGCTCGCGCATCAGTGGCCCGCGCCGGCGAAGAAGCGCTGCCGCGTCTCTCCCGGCAGCTCCATGCCCGTGTTGCGGGCGCGCTGCAGCAGCTCCCAGTAGTAGCGGTAGGAGGCGCGATCGTGCAGACGTCCCTGGTGACGGATCGGGCCCCAGGCGTTGTCCTGCGCTGCGCACAGGATCGCCGCGGCCTCCTCGACCTCGGAGAAGTCGGGCTGCATCGCGGCGATGATCGGCAGGATCTGGTTGGGGTGGATGCTCCACATGCGCAGGTAGCCGAACTCGCGCCGGGCACGCTCGGCATCGTGGCGGATCACCGCGACGTCCTGCAGCTCGGTGGTGACGTTGTGCGAGGGGATGACGCCGTTGGCGAGCGCGGCGGCGGCGATGTCGGCCTTGGCGCGGACCACCAGCGGGTGCTCGAACTGGCCGGGGCTCTTCATGGCGCTGCCGGGGATGGCGCCGTGGTGGCCGGACACGAAGTCCATGAGGCCGAAGTCGATCGACTCGACGCCGTCGAGCGCGGCGATCTCCCAGGCCTCGCGCAGGGCGCCGTGGGTCTCGACCAGCACATGGATGGGCAGCGCGCGCTCGAGGCCGCAGGCGGCCTCGACGCGGCGCAGTTCGCGGATCTGCTCGGCGGCATCCGCCGCGGAACGCACCTTGGGAATGGTCACGAAGGCGAGCCGCCGGCCGGCACCACCGACCAGGATCTCGAGGTCGCGCTGCCAGTGCGGGTGGGTGATGTCGTGGATGCGGGCGCCGACGCGTCCGAAGTGGTTCTCCGCGCCATTGACCACCTCGACCACCATGCGCGCGTGCTCGGCTTCGGCGCCGGCCTGGGCGCCGTCCTCGCAGTCGCAGGTGAGGTCGAACACCGGGCCGAGCTCCTGCTGCAGCTTGAGCGCCTTCATCATGAGCTTCTCGGCGCCGGCGTAGTGGTCCACGGCGGGCAGGGAGGGGAAGGGCTTTTCGCCGGCGAACAGGACCTGAGCGGGGTGAAGCGACATGGCGGTCTCCTCGGATGGGCTGCGGCTGGCATGCGGGCCGCGGCGAGGCGGTGCGGCGGGCGCCGCGGAAATGAAAAAAGGCCACGGATTCTACCCCGTGGCCTTTCGCGAGGGCGGCACGTGGCCGCCCCGGATCGCGACTTACTTGAGCATGTCGGCCACGGCCGCGCGCTCGTCCTCGAGTTCCTTGAGGGTGATGGCGATCTTGCCCTTCGAGTACTCGTCGATCTCCAGGCCCTGGATGATCTTGAACTGGCCGTCCTTGCACTCGCAGGGGAAGCCGAACACCACGCCCTCGGGGATGCCGTAGGAGCCGTCGGACGGAACGCCCATGGTGACCCAGTCGCTCGAGCCGAGCACCCAGTCGTGCACATGGTCGATGGCGGCGTTGGCGGCCGAGGCGGCCGACGACAGGCCGCGGGCCTCGATGATGGCGGCGCCGCGCTTGCCGACGGTGGGCAGGAAGACGTCGTTGTTCCAGGCGTGGTCGTTGATCAGCGCCTTGACGCTGTCGCCGTTCGACTCGCAGAAGCGGTAGTCGGCGTACATCGAGGGCGAGTGGTTGCCCCACACGACCATCTTCTTCAGCGACGACACTTCACGGCCGGACTTGGCGGCGAGCTGCGACAGCGCGCGGTTGTGGTCCAGGCGCAGCATGCCGTGGTAGTTGTTCGGGTTGGTGCGGCCGACCTTGATGGCGGCGGCGCGGGCGATGTAGGCGTTGGTGTTGCAGGGGTTGCCCACGACCAGCACGCGGACGTCTTCCTTGGCGTTCTCGGCGATGGCCTTGCCCTGAACGGTGAAGATGGCGCCGTTGGCGGTCAGCAGGTCGGCACGCTCCATGCCGGGGCCGCGCGGACGGGCGCCGACCAGCAGGCACACGTCGGCGTCCTTGAACGCGACGTTGGGGTCGTCGGTGGCGATCATGCCGGCGAGCAGCGGGAAGGCGCAGTCTTCCAGCTCCATCATCACGCCCTTGACGGCCTTCTGGGCCTGGGGCAGGTCGAGCAGCTGCAGGATGACGGGCTGGTCCTTGCCCAGCATTTCGCCACTGGCGATGCGGAACAGCAGGCTGTAGCCGATCTGGCCGGCGGCGCCGGTGACAGCGACGCGCATGGGGGCTTTGCTCATGTGATTACTCCCTCGAGTGAGACGGTCGTATGAAGGTGCTGGAAACCTGCCCGGGTTCGTCGCGACGTACCGTGCGCCGCCGCATGGCGGCGTCTTCCGGTCGGGCCTGCGCGGCACGGCCACGCGTGCGCGGGTACCCTTTCTGGGCGCCGGCATACTAGCCCCATGCAGATAGCCTGTCAAATGCCATCTTATGTCTTATATAAGATACAAGACTAAAGATAGACGTTTATGAAAATTTATGCTCAAATGCGCGCATGTCGCAGGAGTCGCCTACCTTCAGCCCGCTCTACCGTCAGATCAAGGCCTTGATCCTTCAGGCGCTTGAGGCTGGGGAATGGCGTCCCGGCCAGGCCATTCCGAGCGAGCAGGAACTCGCCGCGCGCTTCAGCGTTTCGCAGGGCACCGTGCGCAAGGCCATCGACGAAATGGCGGCCGACAACCTGCTGGTGCGCAAGCAGGGCAAGGGCACTTTCGTTGCCTCGCACAACGACCCGCGCGCGCTCTTCCGCTTTCTCCGCCTCGTGCCGGTCGACGGCGATCTTTCTCCTCCACAAAGCATACCGCTGGATTGCTGGCGTGCGAAAGCCGGTCAGGAGGCGTCGCGCATGCTCGCGATCGAGCCCGGTGCGCCGATCATCATCGTCCGTCGTCTGCTGAAGTTCGCCGCCCGGCCCGTCGTCATCGACGAGATCTACCTGCCCGGCGAGGTCTTTCAGGGTCTCAGCGCCGAGACCCTGCAGGGCTGGAACGGGTCGCTCTACAGCCTCTTCGAAACCCGCTTCGGCGTTCGCATGATCCGCGCGCAGGAGCGCATCCGCGCGGTCGCCGCCGATCGTGGCGCCGCCGAGGCGCTCAATGTCCAGGAAGGGACGCCGCTCCTGTCGGTCGAGCGTGTCACCTACACCTATGGCGACAAGCCGGTGGAGTGGCGTCGTGGCCTGTATTCGACCGCGGAGCATTTTTATCTGAACGAGCTGAATTGATCTGTCGCGCATGGGCTGCAGGGCAGGACCGGCGCTATAATTTTTTGTCGTTTTTCGGAGTCCGCGACGGGGGTCGTCGCACATGCAGAGGGGAGTCTTCATGTCAGAAGTAACAGCGCGCAAACCAAGGCCGAAGTACCTGGCCCTGAACGAGATCCGGCTGCCTTTGCCGGGGATCGTCTCGATCCTTCACCGCGTCAGCGGCGTGGGCTTGTTCCTGATGTTGCCGTTCCTGTTGTACCTGCTCGATCGCAGCCTCGGCTCGCCGGAGACCTTCGAGACCTTCGCCGCGGTGGTCGACAACTGGTTCATCAAGCTGATCCTGTTCGGCCTGCTGTGGGCCTACCTGCACCACTTCTGTGCCGGCATCCGCTTCCTGCTGCTCGACCTGCACAAGGGTCTGGAGCTCGAGGAAGCGCGCAAGTCCTCCAAAATCGTTCTGGTCGTGAGCCTCACGCTCACCGTGATCATCGGGGTGGTCCTATGGTGAAACAGCGTATCGTCGTCGGCGCGCACTACGGTCTGAAAGACTGGATCGCGCAGCGTGCCACCGCCGTCTACATGGCGGCCTATACCATCATCTTCGCGCTGTCGGCGTTCAGCCTGCGCGAGCTGAACTACCAGGAGTGGTCCGGCCTGTTCTCGCACGGCCTGTTCAAGTTCCTGAGCTTCCTGTTCTTCCTGTCGGTCTTCTATCACGCCTGGATCGGCATCCGCGACCTCTGGATGGACTACATCAAGCCCAACGGTGTGCGCCTCGCGCTGCACCTGGTCACCATTTTCGTGCTCGTCGGCTACGCCGGCTGGGCAGCCCAGATCCTGTGGAGGCTTTAAGCGTGAACGTCGCGAAGCGTACCTTTGATGCGGTCATCGTGGGCGCCGGCGGTGCCGGCCTGCGTGCGGCCCTGCAACTCTCCGAAGCCGGCCTCAAGACCGCCGTGCTGACCAAGGTGTTCCCGACCCGTTCGCACACCGTGGCGGCGCAGGGCGGTGTCGCCGCCTCGCTCGGCAACTCGACCGAGGACAACTGGCACTGGCACATGTACGACACCGTGAAGGGGTCGGACTGGCTGGGCGACCAGGATGCCATCGAGTTCATGTGCAAGAAGGCCAACGAGGTCGTCATCGAGCTCGAGCACTACGGCATGCCCTTCGATCGCACCGACAACGGCAAGATCTACCAGCGCCCGTTCGGCGGCCACTCGATGAACTACGGGCAGGCGCCGGTGATGCGCTCCTGTGCCGCGGCCGACCGTACCGGTCACGCCATGCTGCACGCGCTCTACCAGCGCAACGTGCGTGCGAACACCCAGTTCTTCGTCGAGTGGATGGCGCTCGATCTGATCCGCGACGCTGACGGCGATGTGCTCGGCGTGACCGCGATGGAAATGGAGACCGGTGAGGTCTCGATCTTCCATGCCAAGGCCACCATCTTCGCCACCGGCGGTGCCGGTCGCATCTACTATTCCTCGACCAACGCCTTCATCAACACCGGTGACGGCGTGGGCATGGCGGCGCGCGCCGGCATCCCGCTCGAAGACATGGAGTTCTGGCAGTTCCACCCCACCGGCGTGGCCGGCGCGGGCGTGCTGATTACCGAAGGCGTGCGCGGCGAAGGCGGCATCCTGCGCAACGCCCAGGGTGAGCGCTTCATGGAGCGCTACGCGCCCAACCTCAAGGACCTCGCCTCGCGCGACGTGGTCTCGCGCGCGATGACCACCGAGATCAACGAAGGCCGTGGTTGCGGTCCGGACAAGGATCACGTGCTGCTCGACATCACGCACCTTGCGCCCGACACCATCATGAAGCGCCTGCCTGGCATCCGCGAGATCGCGATCCAGTTCGCCGGCGTCGATCCGATCAAGGCGCCGATCCCGGTCGTGCCGACCTGCCACTACCAGATGGGCGGCATCCCGACCAACTACAAGGGCCAGGTCGTCGTTCCCAAGGACGGCAACCCGAACAGCCCGGTCGCAGGCTTCTACGCTGCGGGCGAGTGCGCCTGCGCCTCGGTCCACGGCGCCAACCGCCTCGGCACCAACTCGCTGCTCGACCTGCTGGTGTTCGGCAAGTCGGCGGGCGAGACCGTGGTCGAGGACTTCCAGTCCGGCCAGCTCAAGCTGAAGCCGCTGCCCGCCGATGCCGCCGACGTCTCGCTGGCCCGCCTGGCCCGTCTCGACGGCCAGACCAACGGCGAGAGCGTGTTCGACGTCGGCCTGGAGATGCGCCGCACGATGCAGAAGCACGCCGGCGTGTTCCGCTTCGACAACCTGCTCAAGGAAGGCGTGCAGAAGATCGGCGAGGTCGCCGAGCGTGCCAAGCGCACCGAGATCAAGGACAAGTCCAAGGTCTGGAACGTCGCCCGCATGGAAGCCCTCGAGCTCGACAACCTGATCGAGGTCGCGCGCGCCACCATGGTCTCGGCCGAGGCCCGCAAGGAGTCGCGTGGCGCCCACGTCCGCGACGACGCGCCGGATACCGCCGAGAACCCCAACGGCCGCGACGATGCCAACTGGCTCAAGCACACCCTCTGGTACTCCGAAGGCGACCGCCTCGATTACAAGCCGGTGAACCTGAAGCCGCTGTCCGACGACGTCGAGCCGATCGCGCTCGCCAAGCGCACCTATTGAGCGCCCGGGAGAAACATTCATGACCAAGCGTACCGTTCAATTCAAGATCTACCGCTACGATCCGGACAAGGACGAGAAGCCCTACATGCAGGACATCTCGGTCGAGCTCGAGCCCTCCGACAAGAAGCTGCTCGATGCGCTCGTCCGCCTGCGTGCCAAGGACGACTCGATGTCCTTCCGCCGCTCCTGCCGCGAAGGCGTGTGCGGGTCGGATGCGATGAACATCAACGGCAAGAACGGCCTGGCCTGCCTGACCGACGTCGACAGCCTGCAGCAGCCGATCACGCTGCGCCCGCTGCCCGGCCTGCCGGTGATCCGCGACCTGATCGTGGACATGACGCAGTTCTTCAAGCAGTACCACTCGATCAAGCCCTACCTGGTGAACAACGACCCGCCCCCCGAGCGCGAGCGTCTGCAGTCGCCGGAGGATCGCGAGGAGCTCAACGGCCTCTACGAGTGCATCCTGTGCGCGTGCTGCTCGACGTCCTGCCCGTCGTTCTGGTGGAACCCCGACAAGTTCGTCGGGCCTGCCGGCCTGCTCGCGGCCTACCGTTTCCTCGCCGACACCCGCGACCAGGACACCGGTGCGCGCCTCGACAACCTCGAGGACCCGTATCGCCTGTTCCGTTGCCACACCATCATGAACTGCGTCGATGTCTGTCCGAAGGGTCTGAACCCGACCCGCGCGATCGGCAAGATCAAGGACATGATGGTCCGCCGCGCGATCTAAGGGCGGGCACAGTCGATGACGATCAACAGGGGGCGCGTGCGCTGGCAGTGTCGTCGGGCTCTGCTCGAGCTCGACCTGGTGTTCACGCGCTTTCTAGAGCGGCATTTCGATCGTCTCACCGACGATCAGCTGGCGGATCTGGACGACTTGCTGCGCTGCGACGACTACGACATCTGGGCGTGGGTCAACGGCAGCAAGGCATGTGAGAACGACCGCTGGAAGGAGATGATCGGACTGCTGCGTCAGGGGTGACGCGGCAGTACCGGTCCGATAAAAGACCAAAGGCAGTTAAACCGGCAAGTAGAAGGGACGATCTATGAGCACTGAACGCACTGCAACGCTTACCGTCGATGGCAAGACCGTCGAATTCCCGGTCATGACCGGCACCCACGGCCAGGACGTCATCGACATCCGCACCCTGGGCGGCAAGACCGGCCTCTTCACCTACGACTCCGGCTTCCTGTCGACCGCCAGCTGCAAGTCGAAGATCACCTTCATCGACGGTGACAAGGGCGAGCTGCTGTACCGTGGCTATCCGATCGAGCAACTCGCCGAGCAATGCAACTTCCTCGAGGTCGCGTATCTGCTCAAGAACGGCGAGCTTCCCAACGCGGAGCAGAAGACCGCGTTCGAGAGCACGATCAAGAACCACACGATGCTGCACGACCAGATGACGAAGTTCTATTCGGGCTTCCGTCGCGATGCGCACCCGATGGCGGTCATGGTCGGTGTGGTCGGCGCGCTTTCGGCCTTCTACCACGAGGCGATGGACTTCTCCGACGCGCAGCACCGCAGCGTGTCGATCAACCGCCTGATCGCCAAGCTGCCGACCATCGTTGCGATGGCGTACAAGTACAACAAGGGCGAGCCCTTCATGTACCCGCGCAACGACCTCGACTACACCGCGAACTTCATGCACATGATGTTCGGCACCCCGTGCGAGAAGTACGAGCCGAATCCCGTTCTGGTGCGCGCGCTCGACGTCATCTTCACGCTGCACGCCGATCACGAGCAGAACGCCTCGACCTCGACCGTCCGCCTGGCCGGCTCCTCGGGCGCGAACCCCTTCGCCTGCATCTCGGCCGGCATCGCCTGCCTGTGGGGCCCGGCGCACGGTGGCGCGAACGAAGCCTGCCTGAACATGCTCGAGGAAATCGGTGACGTGTCCCGCGTGAGCGAATACATCGCGCGCGCCAAGGACAAGAACGACAGCTTCAAGCTGATGGGCTTCGGTCATCGCGTCTACAAGAACTTCGATCCGCGTGCCAAGCTGATGCAGAAGGTCTGCAACGAAGTGCTGACCGAACTCGGCCTGGAGAACGACCGCCTCTTCAAGCTGGCGATGGAGCTCGAGAAGATCGCGCTGGAAGACCCGTACTTCGTCGAGAAGAAGCTCTACCCGAACGTCGACTTCTACTCGGGCATCGTGCAGAAGGCGCTCGGCATTCCGACCTCGATGTTCACCTGCATCTTCGCGCTCGCCCGTACGGTGGGCTGGATCACGCAGTGGGAAGAGATGATCACCGATCCCGAGTACAAGATCGGCCGTCCGCGTCAGCTCTACGTCGGTACCGCGCGCCGCGATGTGCCGGCGCTCGCGCAGCGTCCGTAAGAGACGATGAAGAGGGGCTGCAGGATCCGCCGCGACTGACGGTGACGGGGTGGTTGCGCGTGCGCGGCCATCCCGTTTTTCCATCGGAACCCATGCGTCGGCCGCACTCCCGCACCCGAAAACAGGGCAACAGAACACCACAGGTGCTTATCCCATGATGAAGCAACTCGAACAGACTTCGCACTTGTTCGGCTCGAACGCGCCGTTCATCGAAGAACAGTACGAAAACTACCTCGCCGACCCGACCTCGGTCTCCGCCGAGTGGCGCGACTATTTCGACAAGCTGCAGGCGCAGGTCGGCGCCGCCGCGCGCGACGTGCCGCACGGCCCGGTCATCGCCGCCTTCGAGCAGATGGCCAAGCGCGGCCCGGTGCGCACCGTCGTCACCGCTGGCGAGGACAAGCAGCAGGTCTCCGTGCTGCAGCTGATCAACGCCTATCGCTTCCTCGGCAACCGCTGGGCCAACCTCGACCCGCTCAAGCGCACCGAGCGCCCGCAGATCGCCGAACTCGAGCCGTCCTACTACGGCTTCACCGAGGCCGATCTCTCCAAGAGCTTCAACGTCGGCTCCTTCCACGGCTTCAGCACCGAGCGCGCCACCCTGCGCGAGATCCTCGAGGCGCTGCGCCAGACCTACTGCGGCCCGATCGGCGCCGAGTACATGTACATGACCGACATCGGTCAGAAGCGCTGGATCCAGAGCCGCCTCGAGAGCCTGCGCGGCACGCCGAAGTTCTCGGCCGAGATGAAGAAGCGCATCCTCGAGCGCACCACCGCCGCCGAGACCCTCGAGCGCTACCTGCATACCCGCTACGTCGGCCAGAAGCGCTTCTCGCTCGAAGGCGGCGAGTCGGCCATCGTCGCGATGGACGAGCTGATCCGCGTCGCCGGCAGTCTGGGCGTGCAGGAAAGCGTGATCGGCATGGCCCACCGCGGCCGTCTCAACGTGCTCGTCAACACCCTGGGCAAGTCGCCCTCGATGCTGTTCTCGGAGTTCGAGGGCAAGGCCGCCGCCGACCTCACCGCCGGCGACGTGAAGTACCACATGGGCTTCTCGAGCGACGTGATGACCCCGGGCGGCCCGATGCACCTGACGCTCGCGTTCAACCCCTCGCACCTCGAGATCATCAACCCGGTGGTCGAGGGTTCGGTGTATGCCCGCCAGGTCCGTCGCGGCGACGCCGACAAGAACCAGGTGCTGCCGGTGCTGATCCACGGCGACGCCGCCGTGGCCGGCCAGGGCGTCAACCAGGAAATGCTCAACTTCTCGCAGACCCGCGGCTACGGCACGGGCGGCACGGTGCACCTGGTCGTCAACAACCAGATCGGCTTCACCACCTCCGACCCGCGCGACTACCGCTCGTCGCTGTACTGCACCGACATCTTCAAGATGGTCGAGGCGCCGATCTTCCACGTCAATGGCGACGACCCCGAGGCCGTGGCCCTGGTCACCGCGCTGGCGGTCGAGTTCCGCCAGGAGTTCAAGAAGGACGTGGTGGTCGACATCATCTGCTTCCGCAAGCTCGGCCACAACGAGCAGGACGAGCCGATGGTGACCCAGCCGCTGATGTACCGCACCATCCAGAAGCACCCCGGCACCCGCAAGCTCTACGCCGACCGCCTGGTCGCCGAGGGCACGCTGAAGTCCGACGAGCCCGACCAGATGATCGCCGAGTACCGCGAGCACCTCGACAAGGGCCAGCTGCTGTACAACCCGGTGCTCTCGGGCCACAACCGCCAGTTCGCCGCCGACTGGACGCCGTACATCAAGCAACCCTACACCGACGAGTGCGACACCACCGTGCCGGTGCAGGAGATCAAGCGCCTGTCCGAGCGCCTGAGCACGATCCCGGCGAACTTCACGCTGCACTCGCGCGTCAAGAAGATCATCGACGACCGCGCGGCCATGGGCCGGGGCGAAGTGCCCTTCGACTGGGGCATGGGCGAGAACCTCGCCTACGCCAGCCTGCTCGCGCAGGGCTACGGCGTGCGCCTCTCCGGCGAAGACGTCGGCCGCGGCACCTTCTTCCACCGCCACGCCGTGCTGCACGACCAGAAGCGCGAGCGCTGGGACGAGGGCATCTACAAGCCGCTCGACCACATCCAGGACGGCCAGGCACGCTTCCAGAGCTACGACTCGGTGCTGTCGGAGGAGGGCGTGCTCGCCTTCGAATACGGCTACGCGACCACCGAACCCAACGAGCTGGTGATCTGGGAAGCCCAGTTCGGCGACTTCGTGAACGGTGCCCAGGTGGTGCTCGACCAGTTCATCAGCTCGGGCGAGGCCAAGTGGGGCCGTCTGTGCGGGCTCACGCTGATGCTGCCGCACGGCTACGAGGGCCAGGGCCCCGAGCACTCGTCTGCCCGTCTCGAGCGCTACATGAACAACGCCGCCGAGCAGAACTGGCAGATCTGCGTGCCGACCACGCCGGCGCAGGTGTTCCACCTGCTGCGCCGTCAGGCGATCCGCAAGGTGCGCAAGCCGCTGATCATCATCACGCCGAAGTCGCTGCTGCGTCACAAGGAGGCGATCTCCTCGATCGAGGAGCTGGCCAACGGCAGCTTCCAGACCGTCATCCCCGAGGTCGAGAAGCTCGACGCCAAGAAGGTCAAGCGCGTGGTGCTGTGCCAGGGCAAGATCTACTACGAGCTCCTCGCGCATCGTCGCGAGAACAAGATCACCGATACCGCGCTGGTCCGCATCGAGCAGCTCTATCCCTTCCCGACCGAGGCCTTCGCCAAGGCGATCGAGCAGTTCCCGAACGCCAAGGAGATCGTCTGGGCGCAGGAAGAGCCGCGCAACCAGGGTGCCTGGTACTGGCTCGCCTCGCGCCAGCACCTGGTCAACGTGCTCGGCACCAAGCGCCGCCTGCTGCTGGTGAGCCGCCCGGCCGCCGCTTCGCCCGCGGTCGGCTACTACGCCAAGCACAACGCCCAACAAAAGGCGGTCCTCGAAAACGCCTTCGGTCCGATCCAGGACACCACGCCGCAGTTCCCGCACTGAAAAACATCTAGGGAGAGAAATTCATGCTGATCGAAGTCAAAGTTCCGCAGCTGTCCGAGTCGGTTTCCGAAGCCACGCTGGTCACCTGGCACAAGAAGGAAGGCGATGCCGTCGCGCGCGACGAGAACCTGATCGACATCGAGACCGACAAGGTCGTGCTCGAAACCCCGGCCCCGGCCGACGGCGTGCTGGTCAAGATCATCAAGCAGGGCGGCGACACCGTAACCTCGGGTGAGCTGATCGCCCAGATCGACACCGAAGCCAAGGCCGCCGCCGGTGCGGCAGCGGCGGCTCCGGCTGCCGCCCCGGCCGCCGCGCCCGCCGCAGCTCCGGCTGCGTCCGGTGCCGCCGGCGCCGCCAGCCCGGCCGCGCGCAAGATCCTCGACGAGAAGGGCATCGCCGCCGGCGACGTCGCAGGCTCCGGCCGTGGCGGTCGCGTGACCAAGGAAGATGCCGTCGCCGCCCAGCCCAAGGCTGCCGCCGCTGCGGCGCCGGCCGCGGTGCAACTGACCGGCGACCGTCCGGAAGAGCGCGTGCCGATGACCCGCCTGCGCGCCCGCATCGCCGAGCGCCTGATCCAGTCGAAGAACGAGAACGCCATCCTGACCACGTTCAACGAGGTCAACATGGCGCCGGTCATGGCCCTGCGCAAGCAGTACGGTGACAAGTTCGAGAAGGCGCATGGCGTACGCCTCGGCTTCATGGGCTTCTTCGTCAAGGCCGCCGTGGCCGCGCTGAAGAAGTTCCCGATCCTGAACGCCTCGGTCGATGGCAACGACATCGTCTACCACGGCTACATCGACATCGGCATCGCGGTCGGTTCGCCGCGCGGCCTGGTGGTGCCGATCCTGCGCAACGCCGAGGCCATGTCGATCGCCGAGATCGAACTCAAGATCGCCGAGTTCGGCCAGAAGGCCAAGGATGGCAAGCTCTCGCTCGACGACCTGTCGGGCGGCACCTTCTCGATCTCCAACGGTGGTGTGTTCGGCTCGATGATGTCGACCCCGATCATCAACCCGCCGCAGTCGGCCATCCTCGGCATCCACGCCACCAAGGACCGCCCGGTGGTCGAGAACGGCCAGATCGTGATCCGTCCGATCAACTACCTGGCCATGTCCTACGACCACCGCATCATCGACGGTCGCGAGGCGGTGCTCGGCCTGGTGACGATGAAGGAAGCGCTGGAGGATCCGGCCCGCCTGATCCTGGATGTGTGAGCGGACGTAAGGGGCGAGGCGCGAGGCGTAAGGAGCGGTGGCCGCTCCATGCCTCGCGGTTCGCCTTGCCTGGGCGCCGCAGGGCGCCTGTTCGCACCTGACTCCTGACTCCTAACTCCTCACAGGTAACCCCATGTCCAAAGAATTCGACGTCCTCGTCATCGGCGGCGGCCCCGGCGGCTATGTCGCCGCGATCCGCGCCGCGCAGCTCGGCTTCAAGACCGCGTGCTGCGAATCGAATCCCTATGCCGATCCCAAGGGCGAGCCGCGTCTCGGCGGCACCTGCCTGAACGTCGGCTGCATCCCCTCCAAGGCGCTGCTGCACACCTCGCACCTGTTCGAGGAAGCCGGCCACGCCTTCGAAGGTCAGGGCATCAGCGTCGGCACGCCCAAGATCGACGTGCCCAAGATGATCGCCCGCAAGTCGGGCATCGTCGACCAGCTCACCGGCGGCATCAAGGGCCTGTTCAAGAAGAACAAGGTCACCCTGCTCAATGGCCACGGTGCCTTCGTGGGCAAGGCCGAGGCCGGCTGGCAGGTCCAGGTCGGTGAAGAGCTCGTCGTCGCCAAGCAGGTCATCGTCGCCACCGGCTCGGCCCCGCGCCACCTGCCGGGCGTACCGGTCGACAACAAGATCGTCTGCGACAACGTCGGCGCGCTCGACCTCGACGCGGTGCCGAAGAAGCTCGCCGTCATCGGCGCCGGCGTCATCGGCCTCGAGATGGGCTCGGTGTGGCGCCGCCTCGGTGCCGAGGTGACCGTGCTCGAGGCCATGCCCGAGTTTCTGTCGCTCGCCGACCAGGACGTGGCCAAGGAAGCGCTCAAGGTCTTCACCAAGCAGGGCCTCAAGTTCAACCTCGGCGTCACCATCGGCGAGGTCAAGGTGGGCAAGAAGGGCGTCAGCATCGCCTACAAGGACAAGGACGGCGCCGACCAGAAGCTCGAGGCCGACCGCCTGATCGTGTCCGTCGGGCGCGTGCCCAACACCCAGGGCCTCAACGCCGAGGCCGTCGGCCTCAAGCTCAACGAGCGCGGCCAGATCGAGGTCGACGACCACTGCAAGACCAACCTCCCTGGCGTGTGGGCGGTGGGCGACGTGGTGCGCGGCCCGATGCTTGCGCACAAGGCGATGGAAGAGGCGGTCATGGTCGCCGAGCTGATGGCGGGCCAGGCCGGGCACTGCAACTTCGACACCGTGCCCTGGGTGCTGTACACCAGCCCCGAGATTGCCTGGGTCGGCAAGACCGAGCAGCAGCTCAAGGCCGCCGGGGTGGCCTACAAGGTCGGCAAGATCCCGTTCCTGGCCAATGGCCGCGCGCTCGGCATGGGCGACTCGACCGGCTTCGTCAAGATGCTCGCCGACGCCGCCACCGACCGCATCCTCGGCGTGCACATCATCGGCGCCAACGCGTCGGAGCTGATCTCCGAGGCCGTGGTGGCGATGGAGTTCGCCGGCTGCTCGGAAGACCTGGCGCGCATCTGCCACGCCCACCCGACCCTGTCGGAGGTGGTGCACGAGGCCGCGCTCGCCTGCGACAAGCGTCCGCTGCACTTCTGAGCGAGGCGTGAGATGTGAGGGGTGAGGTGCGGGGGCTTCCCTGCGCCCACCCCTTTTCGCGTCAACCTGCAGCTCTCCGATCAACGCTCCTGACCGATTCTCCATGCCCCATCGCATCCTGAACGTTCCCCAGCACGGGATGATCGACGCCTACGAAGCCCTGCTGAAGACGCGCGGCTACCAGTCCGATCCCGCCCAGCGCGCCGCGGCGCAGCGCCTGCAGGGCCTCTATACCGAGCTCGTCGGCTTCAAGGCTGCACGCCAGGGCAGTCGGATCAAGCAGTTCCTCAACAAGCCCAAGATGCCGCGCAGTGTGTATTTCTGGGGCGGGGTGGGGCGCGGCAAGAGCTTCCTGATGGACTGCTTCTACGACTCGGTGCCGTATCGCCGCAAGCGCCGGGTGCACTTCCACGCCTTCATGCAGGAGGTGCAGAACGACCTGCGCAAGTTCAACAACGCGCCCGATCCGCTGCAGAAGGTCGCCGACCGCATCTCCGAGCACACCCGGCTGCTGTGCTTCGACGAGTTTCACGTCTCCGACATCGCCGACGCGATGATCCTCGGGCGCCTGCTCGACGCGCTCTTCGACCGCGGCGTGATCTTCGTGATGACCTCGAACTACCCGCCGGACGGGCTCTATCCCAACGGCCTGATGCGCATCAACTTCCTGCCCACGATCGAGAAGATCAAGCAGCGCTTCGACGTCATCGAGGTCGACCACGGCACCGACTACCGCCTGCGCACACTCGAGAAGATGGAGATCTACCTCGTGCCGCACGACGACGCGGCCGAGCGCAAGATGGCCGAGGACTTCCGCCGCCTCGCCGCGAGCGAGGGGCGCGGCGGCAGCGTCGAGATCCTCGGGCGCAACATCGACGTGGTGCGCCAGGCGCCCGGGGTGATCTGGTTCGACTTCGCCAGCCTGTGCGGCGGTCCGCGCTCGCAGAACGACTACCTCGAGATCGCGCGCGAGCACCACACGGTGATCCTGTCGAACGTGCCCAAGATGCTCGTCGGCAACGCTTCCGAGGCGCGCCGCTTCACCTGGCTGATCGACGTGCTCTACGACCACCGCGTCAAGCTCATCATGAGCGCGGCGGTGGAGGCCCATGACCTCTACACCGAGGGCCATAACGCCCACGAGTTCGTGCGCACGGTGAGCCGCCTGATCGAGATGCGCACGCGCGACTACCTCGCCGAGCCGCATCGCACCGAGTAGCCGGCCTGTGGCGCACAGTCCAGGCTCCTGGCATGTCGTGATATAATTGTTCAAATGTAAATGACCGCCGCGGCTTGTGGCGGCTCACCGTCCGCGCCCCGCATCCCGCCGGACGGAAGGCTGCAAAGGCGTCCCGGCCGACGGTGATGCCTTGGCGCCCCGGCACCCTCTTCGGCTGCCGCGACCGACAATTCCCGACCACAGGAGCCACGCTGTGACGCACAAGCTCACGGCCTTCCTCGCGTTCGTCTTCGTGATCGCGATGCTGGGCCTCACCCCCGCACCGGGCCACGCCGCCGAGCCGGCGAGCGGGTCCACCTCTGAACAGGCCGGCCACCAGCGCCTCGCCGATCTCCTCGAGGACGAGGCCGCGCGCACGGCGCTCGTCGAGCAGCTGCGCAAGCTCGGCGAGGAGGAGGCCGCGCGCGCGGTCGAGTCCGGTGCGCCGACCCAGACCCTCGCCGGCCAGGTCGCCGGCCTCACCCAGACCGTCGCGCAGGGCGTGGTGAGCGAGAGCGCCGCCGCCGTCGACGCCCTCGGCGTGGCCTGGAAGCAACTCGCCGCAGCCGATCCGCAGCCCCTGGCCTGGGCCGCGGCCGAGTTCGTGCTGCTGGTGGCGGTCACCTGGATCGTCTTCCGGCTGCTGAGCGCGGCGGTCGGCGGGATCTTCCGCGCCCTCGACCGCTATGCCGGCGCCCGCGATGGCCCGCGTGCGCTCGGTTGGGTGCGGCGCAGCCTGGCGCTTCTTGGCGCTGCCGTGCTCGACCTGCTGATCATCGGCCTGTCCTGGCTCGCCGGCTATGGCGTGGCGCTCTTCGTCATCGGCGACACGGGCAGCATGCGCATCCAGGAGTCGCTCTACCTCAACGCCTTCCTGCTGGTGGAGCTGATCCGCGTCGCGCTGCGAGTGCTGCTCTCCGGCCGCGGCGAGAACCTCGGCATCCTGCCGATCGCCGCCGAGGACAAGGCCTATTGGTCGGCCTGGGCTTCGCGCATGGTCTTCTTCGTCGCCTACGGTCTCATGCTGGTCGTGCCGGTCATCGACCACTACCTCACGCCGGCGCTCGGCCGCGCGGTCTTCATCGCGATCCTGCTCGGCGCGGTGCTGCGCGCCGCGGTGGTGGTGATGCAGAACCGCCAGCGTGCGAGCCAGGCGCTCGAGGGGCTGGCCGACCGCATGCAGACGCCTTTCGGGCGTATCGCGCTCACCATCGGGGCACGGATCTGGCACGTGGTGGCGCTGGTCTACCTGATGGCGATCCTGGTCACCTCCCTGCTTTATCCCGAACAGGCGCTGCCCTTCATGATCGCCGCCACCGGACAGACCTTGCTCGCGGTCGGGCTCGGCATCGCGCTCGCGGCGCTGCTCACGCAGGTGATCCTGCGCCGCATCGAGCTCGGCGACGAGTTGCGCCTGAAGTTTCCGCTCCTCGAGGCGCGCCTCAACGCCTACGTGCCCAGTGCGCTCAAGATCGCGCGCTTCGTCATCCTCGCGGTGGTCGTGGCCTTCATCGTGGACGCGTGGACGCCATTCGATCTCGGCGCCTGGATCGCCTCGGAGGCGGGAGCACGTGTGCTTGGCCGCGCGCTGTCGGTCGCCGTCATCGTCACCCTCGCGCTGCTGGCCTGGCTGGTGGTGGCGAGCTGGATCGAGTTCCGCCTCAACCCGCAGGCGGGCATGGCGCCCAACCCGCGCGCGCGCACCCTGCTGACCATCTTCCGCAACGCCATCGCGATCGCGCTGGTGGTGGTCACGACCATGGTGGTGCTGGCCGAGATCGGCATCAACATCGCGCCGCTACTGGCGGGTGCCGGCGTACTCGGCCTGGCGATCGGCTTCGGCGCGCAGAAGCTGGTGCAGGACGTCATCACCGGCGTCTTCATCCAGCTCGAGCGCGCGATCGACGTCGGCGACCTCGTCACCGCCGGCGGCATCACCGGCACCGTCGAACGCATGACGATCCGTTCGCTCGGCATGCGCGACATGCACGGCACCTACCATCTGCTGCCGTTCTCCTCGGTCGACACGGTGTCGAACTACAACCGCGACTTCGCCTTCCACGTCGGCGAATACGGCATCGGCTATCGCGAGGATTCCGACGAGGCCATCGTCCACCTGCGTGCGGCCTTCGACGAGTTGCTCGCGGACGAGGCCCAGCGCGCGCAGATCCTCGACCCGGTGCTGGAGGTCCACGGCGTCACCGCGCTGGCCGACAACTCGGTAAATATCCGCGTCCGCATCAAGACCCTGCCGGGTGGGCAGTTCGGCGTCGGACGCGCCTACAACCGCTTGGTCAAGCGCCACTTCGACGCCGCAGGCATCGAGATCCCGTACCCGCAGATGACGCTCCACTTTGGCGAGGACAAGCAGGGCAAGGCGCCGCCGGCGAGGGTCTGCATCGAGGGGGAGCCCGTACCGCTGCTCGCTCCGGGGCGTTGACTCCGCCCGCGTCCACGTAAAACGGCCCGCCCCGGCAAGCTGCAGCGCTGGGGCGGGCCTTTTTTCGGGAGCCGCAACGAGCTGTGGCGCCTTTGTCAGGAGCCGATCACACCGCCGTCGTTCTTCGTGATGATCACGGTCGCCGAACGCGGGCGGGCGCTGCCGCCGTCGGGCCAGTTGCTGTTGCCACCCTCACCCGGGTGCTGGATGTTGATGAACAGGGTCTTGCTGTCCGGGGTGAAGGTGAGGCCGGTCACCTCGCATTCCTTCGGGCCGACGAAGAAGCGCCGGATCTCCTTGCTCTCCGGATCGGCACACAGCATCTGGTTGTTGCCCTGGCCTGCGAAGTCGCCACTGTTGCTGTAATTGCCGTCGGTCTGGATCCACAGTCGGCCGTCCTTGTCGAAGCCGAGGCCGTCGGGGCTGTTGAACATGTTTTGGGCGGTGACGTTGCTCGAACCGGCACGCAGGTCGCTGTGCACGGTCGGGTTGCCGGCGAGGACGAAGAGGTCCCACTCGAAGGAGGTCGCCGCCGGATCGTCCGCAGCCTCGCGCCAGCGCACGATCTGGCCGAAGCGGTTGTTCGCGCGCGGATTCGCATCGTCGGTCACGCTTCGACCGGAGTTGTTGGTCATCGTGACATAGACCTCACCGGTCTTCGGATGGACCGCAACCCATTCGGGGCGGTCCATCTTGGTGGCGCCCACCGCGTCGGCTGCCAGGCGGGTGTTGACCAGCACCTCGGCCTGGTTGGCGAAGCCGGCGAGGGCGGTGTTTGCCGCCTTGTCGAGCAGGATCCACTCGCCGGTGCCCATGAAGTCGCCGGTGGCCGCGCCGTCGTTGAACTTGGCGACGTAGAGCTTGCCCGAGTCGAGCAGGTTGGCGTTGTTGCGGATGTCTCCGGCGACGTATTTCCCGTCCGCAACGAACTTGTAGACGTAGTCATTGGCCTGGTCGTCGCCCATGTACACCACCACCGTGCCGTCGGCGCCGATGCGATAGGCTGCGTTCTCGTGCTTGATACGTCCGAGCGCGGTGCGCTTCTTGGGCGTCGAGCGCGGGTCGAAGGGGTCGATCTCGACGATCCAGCCGAAGCGGTTCGACTCGTTCGGTTCGAGCTGCCAGTCGAAGCGCGGGACGTACTGCTCGTACTTGCGCTCTGTGCCGTTCGAGTCGAGGCCGTAGCGGACCTGGGCCGCGTTGCGGGCGGTGCCGAGGGTGTTCAGCGTGCCGAAGTACTGATTGAAGTTCTCCTCGCAGGTCAGGTAGGTGCCCCACGGGGTGTAGCCGTTGCCGCAGTTGTTCAGCGTGCCGAAGACGAGCGTGCCGGTCGGGTCGGCGTTGGTCTGCAGCAGCGTGTCGCCCGCGGCGGGGCCGGTCAGCAGCATCGGTGTGTTGCCGGTGATGCGGCGGTTGTAGGCCGAGTCGGTGACGATCTCCCAACGCCCGGCGGTGCGCCGGATGTGGATCACCGAGACCCCGTGCGCGTTGAGATCCTTGTTGGCGTCGTCCAGGCTGTCGACCTGTCCGTTTGCGAACAGCCAGCGCACGTTCGTGTACTCGTGGTTCATCACGAGCAGGCCTTCGTCGTTGTTCCCTTCGGTGAGCGGGAAGAAGTGCAGGCCGTCGTGGTTGTCGCCGACCTGGCGTGCCTGCTCCGCGGCGCCCTCGCTCGCGTCGCCCGCCCAGCTCGAGCCGGGACCGGACGAGAACAGCGGCGTGCCCCAGGGCGCGAACACGGTGGCGGTATAGCCGGCGGCAACCACGATGTCGTCGGCGGTGGAGGTCGGGATGCCCTCGAAGCTCAGGAGCGGGGTGGCGACGGCGGGGGGGCTGGAAGGCGAGGGGGCGACGGACGCGTCGTCATCCGACGTACAGGCGGCCAGCGATCCCGACAGGAAGGCGGCGGCCGACAGGCCGAGCCCGCTCTTCAGAAATCCGCGGCGACTGACCGCGCGTGCCACGACGGACTGAAAGTGCTCGTTGGCCGAGAGGTTGGTCGGAAAGTCGTCGAGCGTATCGGGCTTCTTCATTGCTTCACCACTCCGGATGCAGGGTCGGGAAAGCCTTGAGTGTTCCCGTGCCGGGTTACGCGGGCATGAAGGGTTTTTTACGGTTCGACGAGCGCACGCAGGCGCCGACTGTGGCGTGCCGGAGGGGGATTCAGAAACGGATCTGGATGCGCTCGCCGTCGCGCGTCGGGCGCAGCTCGGCGAGCATCCCCTCCAGGCGGCCTAGCAAGGGCGCATTGCCGCCGATCTCGAGCTCGACGCGCGGGCGCCGCCCGCGCGCAAGCTCGACCTTCCCATTCACGGCCAGTGCAAGCCCGCGCAGCGCGGTGATCTCCAGCGTCGTCGCCGGTGCGGTGATGGTGGCGACCATGCGATGATCACCGAGCGCCTGCCCGGGCAGGATATCCACGCCGGCGGCGCTCCACTCCGCCTGCAAGCCGCCCTCGCAGCGTCCGCTCCAGGTGCAGGCGAGCGCGGGGACGTTCACGTCGAGCACGCCACGCCAGCCGGCGCGTGCGATCGCATGGGGAACGGCGGCGAGCGCGACGGCGGGTGGCAGCTGCAAGGCGAGGCGCTGCAGGGCGACGCCGCCGGGGCCGATCTCCAGGATGCCGGGCGTGCCGCCGTCGATCGCCAGACGCCAGCGCAGCCGGACACTTGCCAGCGCGGAGGGCTCGAATTCCCAGCGCAGGCGGGTGATCGGGCTCAGCGAAGCGCTGCTGTCTGCGCTTGCGAGACGCCCCTGGCCGTTCCACAGCGTGCCCGCGGTCAGCGCGAGCCGGAAGCGGCCCGCGCTGGCACGGTCGAGGCCCGCGTCGAGCAGCACCGCGGGCGCGCTCGCGACGAGCAGCACCCCCAGCCCTGTGCAGAAGATGGCCGCACCGGTCGCGAACTTCACCTTCCGCCCGCCTCGAACTCCGCGTCGAAGCGCGCCCGGCCGTCGCTGCCGACGGGCTGCAACTCCAGCCGGCTCGGACGCAGGCGCTGCTCGGCGTGCAGGGCGGCGAGCCAGTCGATCAGGGCCGGCAGGGTGCTGCGGCCGTCGACTTCCACCCTTTCGCCCACCAACCGCGCCTCGACCTCGATCGCGCGCGCGCTTGCAGCGGCGCGGATCGAGTCGGGCACGGCGGCGGGCGGGTTGGCTGCAGGCGCCGGATGCTCGCGCAGCGCGGCCAGGCCCAGGCTGTCCTGCTCCATGCCGAGGTAGGCGAGGCGGGCGGCGGGAAGGCTGCGCGCGAGCCGTTCGCGCTCGGCGACGAGGTGCTCGGCCAGCGCGATCAGGCCGCCGCCGAGCACGACCGCGGCGGCGAGCGCCAGCAGGCGGCGCTCGCGCGTGGCGCGCGCGGCGTACCAGGCGCGCAACCGGGCGGTCGGCGAGGTGGTGTCCGGACGGGTGGGCGAATGGGCGGCCGAGGGGGCCGGCGATCGGCCGGATGCGGTGGGGGAGGAAGAGGGTGCGTTCATCGACTTGGGCTGGGGCGGCACCGATTGCCGAGGTCGGCCGGGATCGCCGGGCTCGTGGTGCGAGGGCTGGGAGGGATGGGGCTGCGGGCCATGGACGTTCAGGGACGGGCGGCGAGGATCAGCCGACTGCCTTCGGCACGCGCGGCCAGCCCGCGGGCGTCGAGGCGGACGAGCAGCTCGGCGGGCGGTGGGCCAGCCAGCTCCAGGGTGAGTCGGCCCTCCTCGTAGCGTAGGGCCTGCGGCTGCGGCGCGCCGGCCTCGAGCGCGGCGTCGAGCAGGCTCAGGAGGTCGCCGGCGGCGAGCTGCCCATGGGCCTGCAGCGCGCGCTCATGCGCGCGGCGCAGCTGCATGCGCGGCTCGAGAAGGGGCTGGCCGGGCAGTGCCTCGGCGGCCAGCTGCTCGCCGCGTTCGCGCAACGCACGCTCCTCGCGCCCGTCGGACCAGACCAGCGCCGCCTGCGCCAGCAGCCACACCCCCGCGGCACTCGCGGCGAGGATCGCCGGCTTGCGCAGGCGCGGCCACCATCCGTCGCCGCCGTGCGCCGGCGCGAACTCCCCATGCAGCAGGTTGACTGCGTCACGTGCGGGCTGCCACCAGTCGAGCGCCGGACCTTCTTCGACCTCGAGCCCGCTCCGTACGGCGAGCGCTGCAGCTTCGGCAGGCGACGCGCCGGCCGCGGCGCGCAGCTCCAGGCGTATGGGGCGCGCCTCCGCCGGCGTCGCGTCGAGCTGCAGCGTCAACCATTCAACCAGCGTGTCAGCGCTGTCGGCGTCGAGCGCCATGCCGGTGCGCGGGCCGGTGCGCAGCACCGCGGTGGCGCCGGGCAGGACGGCCAGGGTCCACTGTCCGGGCGCCGGCGGGGCGAGCTGCAGCGCGCTGCGCAACGCGTCGAGCGGCCGGCCGAGCGCCTTGCAGGCGGCGACCAGGGTGGCGAGCTCGCTGCGCGCGACGACGAGCACGCCGACACGCGCGCTCGCCGGGTCGCGGCCGCTGACGGTGAGATGCTGCTGGTCGGGGTCGCGCGCGAGGTGGCTCTCGAGCGCGTAGCGGATCAGTTGCGGCTGTTCGCGCTTCGGTGCGGGCGGAAGCTCGAGCTCGAGCCAGAGCACGCGGCTGCCGGCGAGCATGAGCTCGTGGCGGTCGGCTGCGGGCCAGTGGCGCGGATCGCTGCGCCCGCGGTCGAGCGGCCGGCGCGCGGCGTCGAGCAGCACCCAGTCGGCGGTCGGCTCCTGTGGCCAGCGCTCGCCGGCGAGCAGCATGAGGGTGGTGGTCATGGCGTGTGATACCAGAGGATGCTCGGCCAGTTCGACTCGCGGTCGAGCATGGCCTGCAGGTTCAGCACCGCGTCGCCGTAGGCGGCGGTGACGGTGACGAGAAAGTAGCGGCTGCGCACGTCGAGCACGCGGCCGGCGGGCAGGCCGGCGCCCTCGGGCAGGCGGCCCTGGAGGTCGCCGAGGTTGCGGAACCAGGCGCGCTCGCGTGCCGCGACCAGGTTGCGCGCGGCGTCCAGGCTCAGGCCATCGAGTACCGCGGCGAGCACTTCCGCGCTCGCGGTGTTGATGTTGATCGCAGCGCCAGCGGGTGCAGCGACGACGTGGGGCTCGAGCGTGTTGAAGGTGGCCGCCGGCACCAGCCCGAGCAGGACGAGCTCGCGTGTCTCGACCAGCGCGCGTCCGCCGCCCGCGTTTGTCTCGGCGCCGCCAGGTGCCTCGGAGGCCGTTGCGGTGCGCGCATCACGGCCGGCCCCGGCGTCGGCGGCCCCGCCCTGCAGGTGGGCAGCGAGCGCCTGCGCTGCCGCGTTCGCGCTCGCGCCGCTCATGCCGACGAGGCCGAGCAGGCGGGCGAAGCGCGTGACGGACTGGGTGTCCACACGGCCGCGCGGCGCGAGTTCGTTCAGGTTGAAGCGTCCCGAGAGATCCCGGATCGCTCCGCCCACGCTGCCGTCGGTGACGTCGCTGCCGATGGCGGTGACCGGGATCTCGGTGGTCCAGATCTCCCCGAGGTGGTCGGTCGGGGTGCGGCGCGCGTCGTCGGCGAGGATGTTGCGCGACCAGTCCACTGCCGCGCGCCCGAGCTGCCAGGCCTGGGCCTGGTCGTGGCGGCCGCCGAGCATGTCCAGGCCGTGACCGAAGTCGGCCAGCGCCGCCGCGGCGAGCATGGCGGCGAAGCTGACCGTCAGCAGCGCGAGCACCACCGCGGCGCCGCGCTGCGTGGTCCGCCTAGCGCAGCGCGAGAACGCGGACGACGGTGCCGACATCGGCGAGCTCCAGGGTGAATTCCACCGCTTCGGGCAGCGGGGTGACGATCGCTGCACGGCCACGCCCGCGGCTGCGGTTTTCGGCGGCCGGCCACTGCGTGTGCGCCTGGCCGGCTGCGAGCAGGCGCCAGCGCAGGGTGTCGACGCCATCGAGCAGGGGCAGGCGCACCACCTCGCCGCGGGCCTCGCGGTCGGGCCACACGAGGGCCTCGAGGCGCTGGTCCTGGTGGCGCAGCTCGACGCGGCCAAAGCCCTGTTCGCCACCGATCACGGTCCATGCCAGCCGGCTGCGGCGGCCGTCGGGGTCGCCCTCGAGTTCGAGCGCGGGGAGCGTGGCGCCCGCAGTGGCCGCGCTCGGGCCGGTGCCCTCGGCGAGCTGCGGCGGGGCGATCTGCATCAGCTCGCGTTCGATCAGCGCGCTCGCGTGCACCACCGCCTGCCAGCGCGACAGCTCGGTGCCGATGCGCTCGCGCGCATCGACGAGCTGGCTGGTGGCGCGCCAGGTCAGCACGCCGACCACGCCGAGCAGCGCCATCGCCACCATCAGCTCGATCAGGGTCAGGCCCACGCTGCGGCGGCGCGCGGCGCGGCGCGGCACTGCGCGCGGGGAGACGGGAAGGTGGCCTCGCGGCATCGCCTCGCTCAACGCAGTGGCCGCACGGCGAAGCCGCTCAGGGTGGCGAGGGTGCGTTCGCCGCGGGCGTCGAGCACGCGCACGTCGATGCGGCGGAAGAGCGCGTTGGGCGTGCCGCTCACCTTCTCCTCCCAGCGCATCTTCACGCGCGCCTGCTCGGCCTCGCCGCGGTACTCGCCGATCGCTGGCCAGGCCGCGGTGGCGCGGTGCATGGCCAGGCGGTTCTGCGCGACCCAGCTGGCCAGCGTGTGCTCGCGCAGGGCGGCGGTGGACTGGGCGGTGGCGCCCATCGCGCGCAGCGCCGACACCAGCGCGATGGCGACGATTGCGAGCGCGACCAGGCTCTCGAGCAGGGTGAAGCCGCGCGCGCGCCCGGCGTCGCGAGGGCGGGCCCGAATCCCGCATCTCGCCGGGTGGGTCGCCGGATTCATCGTGCCGGCTCCGCGCCGGCAAGTCGCTCCATCCGGCCGTCGATGCGGCCGGCGATGCGGTAGCGCTTGCCGTCTTCGGCCAGATCGAGCTCGAAGGCCGGTGCGCGCGAGCCGAAGACGATCCGCCGGCCGCCGCCGTCCAGCGGGGTTGCGGGGGACTCTCCCGCCAGGGCGCCCGCAGAGTACGCATCTTCCGACCCCGCGCGCAACGCCTGCCGGCCGCCTCGTTCGCCCACGCGCAGCGCGGCCACGCGCAGGCCGCCCGCGAAGGCGCGCGGGGCGAGCTCGGGCGGCGTCTCCAGCCGCTTCCAGCCGCCGTCGGTCTGGCGTTCGCTGAAGCGGTAGCCGTCCGGCAGCAACTCCACCGCCAGCGCGCGGCCGCGCAGCTCCGCACGATAGGCGGCGCCCTCGAGCGCGCGCCGCAGGCGCTCGACCTCGCGCTCGCTGTCGTCGGCCTGGGCGCGGTCGAGCGCGAGCGCGATGCCGCCGCCGGCGATGCCGACGATCACCAGCACGACCAGCAGTTCGACGAGGGTGAAGCCGCGCTGCATGGGCTCGCGATCCGGGGGGAGGCGGGCGCCGTGCTCAGGGCTGCCAGGAGCCGATGTCGGCGTCGAAGCCTTCGCCGCCCGGGCGGCCGTCGGCGCCGTAGCTGAACACATCGACCTCGCCATGGACCCCCGGCGCCAGGTACTGGTAGGGCTGGCCCCAGGGGTCCGCGGGCAGGCGCTCGACGTAGGCCTTCCAGTTCTCCGGCGCCGGTGCGGCGCTCGGGCGCACGACGAGCGCGCCGAGGCCCTGCTCGGTGCTCGGATAGCGCCGGTTGTCGAGCTTGTAGAGCTTGAGCGCCTGCATCAGCGAGGCGATGTCCTGACGTGCCGCGACCACGCGCGCCTCGTCGGGCCGGCTCATGATGCGCGGCACGACCAGGGCGGCGAGCACGCCGAGGATGACGATCACGACCATGACCTCGATGAGCGTGAAGCCGCGGGAACGGTGGGCGGGGCGGTCGACGCGGGCAGGGCGGGCGAAGCGTTGCTGCATGGGCTTACCTCATCAGGGTGTTGATTTCGATGATCGGCTGCATGACCGCGAGCACGATCAGCAGCACCACCGCGCCCATCACCAGCAAGAGCAGCGGCTCGAGCAGGCTGGTGAGGGTGGCGGTGCGGGTCTCGAGCTCCTGCTGCTGCAGGCGCGCAGCGCGGTCGAGGAGCTGGTCGATGCGGCCGGTGGCCTCGCCGTTGGCCACCATGTGGATCAGCATCGGCGGGAAGGCGCGCCCGGCGGCGAGTGCGCGCGCGAGCGGGCGGCCCTCGCGTACCTGCTCCGCGGCCTCGCGTACCGCGGCGCGGATCGGCAGGCGCTGCACCACGCGGCCGGCGGCGTCGAGTGCGGCGAGCAGCGGCACGCCGCTGCCTACCAGGATGGCGAGGGTGCTTGCGAAGCGGGTGGCGTCCAGGCTGCGCAGGTGGCGGCCGAGCACCGGCAGCGCGAGCAGGCGGCGATCGAAGGCGTGGCGGATGCGCTCGTCGCGCAGCAGCGCGAGCGCGCCGAGGAGCGCCGCGGGGCCCGCGGCGAGCGCGAGCCAGCCCCAGTCGCGGATGAAGTTCGACGTCCCGATCATGATGCGGGTCAGCAGCGGCAGCGCCTGCTTGCTCTGCGCGAACACGCCCACCACCTGCGGCACCACGAAGACCATCAGCCCGGTCACCACCAGCAGCGCCACCACCGCCACCAGGGCGGGATAGATCAGCGCCTGCATCGTCTTGCG
The DNA here is from genome assembly GCA_024235615.1 of Thauera sp. Classification (GTDB taxonomy): domain Bacteria; phylum Pseudomonadota; class Gammaproteobacteria; order Burkholderiales; family Rhodocyclaceae; genus Thauera. The sequence goes on from JACKMB010000002.1 coordinate 743,665, forward strand.
CTGCAGGTCGGCGCCGCGCTCGAGGTGGTCGGCGAGCTGGTTCATCACCGCGGCGAGCTCGCCGGACTGCTCGCCGGCGGCGATCGCCGCGCGGTAGATCGGCGGGAAGGCGCCGCTGTGGCGGTCGAGCGCGATGCGCAGGCTATGGCCGGAGACGACGTCGGAGCGGATCGCCGCCAAGGTGTCGTGCACGCGCTCGCTCTCGGCCTGCTCGATCAGCGCCGACAGCGAGTGCTCGACGGTGAGCCCGGCGGCGAGCAGGGTCGCCCACTGCCGCGACAGCAGCGCGAGCTCGTTCACCGGCAGGCGGCGGCGCGCCTGCACACGGGCGAGCCAGCCCGGGCGCCCGGCGGCGGCGCGCGCCTGCTGGCCGAGATCGATGACCTCGACCGGATGCAGGCCGCGCTCGCGCAGCGCGCTGCGGGCGGCACGACCGGAGTCGGCCTCGATCACGCCGGTGCTCGGTGTGCCCTGGAGGTCGAAGGCGCGGTAGCGGAAGGCGCTCATCGCAGCGGGCTCAGGCGCGGATCACGCGCTGCAGCTCGGCGGCGCTGGTCAGCCCGCTGGCGACGTGGCGCAGGCCGTCCTCGTGCAGGCTGCGCATGCCGGCGGCGCGCGCGTGGGTGCGCAGGCGGTCTTCGTCGGCGCCGTCGTGGATCAGCCGGCGCAGGGCCTCGTCGACCACCAGCAGCTCGTAGATGCCGGCGCGCCCGCGGTAGCCGCTGTGGCCGCAGTGCCCGCACTGGCCGGCTTCCCAGCCCTGCATCGTTGTGGCGGGTTGGCGGCAGTCGGGGCAGAGCTTGCGCACCAGGCGCTGGGCGAGCACGCCGCGCAGGGTGGAGGCGAGCAGGAAGGGCTCGATGCCCATGTCCACCAGGCGGGTAAGCGCGGCGGCGCTGTCGTTGGTGTGCAGGGTGGCGAGCACGAGGTGGCCGGTGAGGCTGGCCTGGATGGCGATCTGCGCGGTCTCGAGGTCGCGGATCTCGCCGATCATGATCACGTCCGGGTCCTGGCGCAGGATCGCCCGCAGCGCGCGCGCGAAGTCGAGCTCGATGCGCGGATTGACCGCGATCTGGCCGACGCCGGGCAGGTCGAACTCCACCGGATCCTCGACGGTGACGATGTTGAGCCGGGCGGCGTCCAGGCTCTGCAGCGCGGCGTACAGCGTGGTCGTCTTGCCCGAGCCGGTGGGACCGGTGACGAGCAGGATGCCGTGCGGCTGGCCGAGCAGTTCGGTGAAGGCGGCGCCGGTCGTGGGCGCCATGCCGAGGCCGTCGAGCCCGATCCGCCCGGCCTGCTTGTCGAGCAGGCGCAGCACCAGGCGCTCGCCGTGGGTGGTGGGCACGGTGGACACGCGCACGTCCACCGCGCGCCCGGCCAGGCGCAGGGTGATGCGGCCGTCCTGCGGGAGGCGTTTCTCGGCGATGTCGAGCTGCGCCATGATCTTGATGCGCGAGGCCATCGCCGCGTGCAGGCCGCGGCGCGGGCGGGCGATGTCGCGCAGCACGCCGTCGCGGCGCAGGCGCACCACCGACTCGCGCTCGTAGGGCTCGATGTGCACGTCCGAGGCGCCGTCGCGCACGGCCTGGGTCAGGAGGGCGTTGATCAGGCGGATGATCGGCGCGTCGTCCTGGGTGTCGAGGAGGTCCTCGACCGCGGGCAGCTCGGTCATCAGGCGGTCGAGGTCGACCTCCTGGCCGACGTCGGCGACCACCTCCGCGGCGCTGCCGCCGGCGCCACCGTAGGCCTCGGCGAGGCGGGCGTCGAACTCTGCGCGCGGCACGCGCTGCAGGCGCAGCGGCAGGCCGACGCTGCGGCGCACCTCGGCGAGCGCCTGCGGGCGGGCGTCCTCGCGCACCAGCACCTCGGCGTGCTCGGCGCCGAGCGCGGCAACCAGTACGCCGTGGTCGCGGGCGAAGCCGTAGGGCAGCTCGAAACCCATCAGCGCGGGGCCACTGGCGAGGCGGCACGCTGCAGCGGCCGGAAGGCGAGGTCGACCACCGGCGCCGGCTCGCCCGGCGGCGGGTCGCGCAGCAGGTTCGACCCGGAGGGCAGCTCGTCGCGGCGACCGATCACGTAGTCGTAGCGACTGTCGGTGAGCGCGGCGTAGCTGTCGCGGTCGCGCAGGATCACCGGACGCAGGAACACCACCAGGTTGGTCTTGGAGCGCTTGCGCGTGTCGTAGCGGAACAGGCTGCCGGCGATCGGCAGGTCGCCCAGCACCGGCACCTTCTCCTCGCCGCCGCTGTAGCTGTCCTCGACCAGGCCGCCGAGGGCGAGGATGGCGCCGTCGTCGACCAGCACCATGGACTCGATCGAGCGCTTGGTGGTGACCGAGTTGCCGGCGGCCGCGCTCTCCGCGCTGCCCACCACCGCCGAGGCCTCCTGGTAGATCTGCAGGCGAATGGTGCCGCCCTCGGAGATCTGCGGCTTGACATGCAGGGTGAGGCCGACGTCGCGGCGCTCGATGGTCTGGAAGGGGTTGGCGGGCGTGGTGCCGCCGCCGGTGTTGGCGTACTGGCCGGTCACGAAGGGCAGGTTGCGGCCGACGACGATGCGCGCCTCCTCGTTGTCGAGGGTGATCAGGTTGGGCGTGGACAGGATGTTGGCGCTGACCTCGTTCTCGAGGAAGCGCGCCAGCACGCCCAGGCTCAGGACTTCGCCAAGGCCGGGGACGTTGACCTTGCCGCCGCCGACGACGAGGTTGAGGCCGTTGTTGGGCAGGGTCGGTGTGCCGTTGCCGGAGGTGCCGGCGATGAGCTGGCCGAGGTTGCTGCCGCCGCTGTTGAAGATCTGCCCACCCAGGATGCCGACCTTGCCCGAGGCGCCGCCGCCCACCCACTGGAAACCGAACTCGGCGGCGCGCTCGGTGGAGATTTCGGCGATCAGCGCCTCGATGTAGACCTGCGCGCGGCGGCGGTCGAGCTGGTCGATGACCGTGCGCAGGTTGCGATAGACCGCGTCGGGCGCGGTGATGATCAGCGCATTGTTGACCGCGTCCGGCTGCACCATGCCGCCGCGCGTGGCGGAAGAAAGTCCGCCTGCCGTGGTGCTGGTCGCGGCGCCCGTGCCGCGCAGGGGCGCGCTGGCGACGCCCATCCCGGACGCGGCCGAACTGCCCGTGCCGAACCCACCGCCGCCGTTGCGCGACAGCGGCTGGGTGGTGGCGGCCTCGCTCGTGCCGCCCTCGCCGGCGAGCGCGGCGTTGAGCGTGGCGGCCACCTGGGTGGCGTCGGCGTTGCGCAGGTAGACCACGCGGATGTCGCCGCCCGCGCCGGGACGGTCGAGCGCGATGACGAGCTGGCGCAGGGCCGCCAGGCGGCTGGGCGTGTCGGCGCGCACCAGCAGGCTGTTGCTGTTGGGTTCGGCGACGATCTGCGGCGGCGCGAGTCCGCCGGCGTTCTGGCCGCCGGCTTGCTGTTCGGCGAGCAGGCGGACGAGCACCGGGGCGAGGTCGTTGGCCATCGCGTGCTGCAGGTGCAGCACGGCGACGTCGCCCTGCGGGGTGTCGATCGAGTCGATCACCGTCGCCAGCCGGCGCAGGTTCTCGGCGTAGTCGGTGACCACCAGGGTGTTGTTGCCCGGGAAGGCGGTGACGGCGTTGTTGGCCGAGACCAGCGGGCGCACCACGTTGACCATGTGCGCCGCCGACTCGTGGCGCAGCGCGAAGACCTGGGTCACCAGGCGGTCGCCACGTGCGCCCCCTGCGCCCTGGCGGCCGCTCACCACCGGAACGCCGTGCAGCTTGGCGTCGGCCTCGGGCACGAGCTTGGTCACGCCCGACTCCTCGATCGCCGCGTAACCCTGCAGGCGCAGCGCCGAGAGCAGGATCTGGTAGGTCAGCTCGGGCGCTACCGGGGTGTTGGTGATGAGGTTGATCTTGCCCTTGACGCGCGGATCGATGAGGAAGTTGCGCCCCGAGATGCGCCCGATCGCCTGGATCACCGAGTCGATCTCGGCGTTCTGGAAGTTCAGCGCCACCGGCTCGCCAGCGGCGTGCGCCGGGTTGGCGGCGGGCCAGAGCGCAGCGAAGGCGAGCGCAGCCGCGCACAGCGCATGCGCGAGGGCGCCCTTGCGAGGCGAGGTGGGGGAGCGTGGCTGACTTGGGAGGGCGAGGGGGAGGGGGCGGGCCATCAGTGATCGCGTCTGGGCCCGCCGTCGGCGACGGGCGTGGGTGGGCGGAAAGGCTCGCTCGACGCGCCGCCGCGGGCGGGCAGGGCGAGCATGCTGTGGCGGCCATCGAGCTCGAATTCGGCGGCCTCGGGCAGCAGACGGACCAGCCTGCGCCCGTCGGGCAGGACCTGGCCGGGGCTCAGGCTGAAGGTGGAGCCGTCGTCGGCCTGCAGGATCACGAAGCCGGGCAGGGCGCCGAAGCCGGTGGCAATGCCGGTGACCGTGTAGAGCGCATCCGGGGTTGCGACGCGCGCAGGGACCTTGTCGGGGACCGCTGCAGTGCGACCGACGTGCAGCCCGATGCGCGCGGCTACCTTGCGCGCGTCGGGCTCGTGCCGTGCCGCTGCAGCGACCGCCGTGGGCGCGGCGAACTGCCAGAAAAGGTCCGCTGCCACCCAGGCGCAGAAGGCCAGTGCCAGCAGCCAGGCGGGCAAGGCCAGCGCGCGCAAGGAAGAAACCAGCGGAATCGGGGACGGCAGAAAGGGGCTGGACATCGGGATGATCGGCGACCTGGGGCGTCGGGGCGCTCTCTAAGCCCGGGAGGACGGGCGGCAAGTATATGCCAGCGGCTCGATTGTCGCCGCATTCCCGCTCGGGAACGCGGTGACGATCGGGCAGGGCTGCGTGGCCGTCTCAGGGACGCAAAAGGGGAACGTAGTCGGCGAGGAAGCTGCCGCCGGCCCCGAAGCTGCGCTCCTCGTCGATCAGCGTCGGGGTGATGCCGATGCCGAAGGTGAAGTCGGCCACGTTCTCGTTGATCGGACGATCGGTGATCAGCTCGCCGAGCGCATAGGGCCGGCCGTCCTGGTGCGGGTACGCGGTCTCGGCGGTGCGGAAATAGCGCAGGGTGAACGGGGTCTCTGCGAACACGTCCTTGCCGAACTCGTAGCGTTGCGTGCGAACGACCTGCCGGTAGCGTGCCGCCGCGGCGAGGGCAT